>NZ_BMQW01000044.1 GCF_014648315.1 Shewanella ulleungensis | reverse complement strand
GTGCGAGTTCCTTTGCATAACAATCAAGTAGTGCCATGTCTAAATCAATGTTGCGCTGCACGATAGGGTCTTGATATTGCTCGCGAAGTTTTTGTCTTGCAGAGATGTTTTTAAGATTAAGTTCAGTGGCAGGTAAATTGTATTGGCTATTAGTGTTAACCACATGACCTTTAAGCATAGCGCCGTGACGGACAATCTTCATTCTACGACGTAGTAAGTCACGTGCTGCGCGCATTTCACTTGGATAATCATAAGCTATTGGAAAGTTACCACCACGCAGTAGTGTGGCAATTTTAAAGGAATCGACTTTATCATTTTTGGTTTTACCACCGTGAATCGCCTTCATGTAAAGCGCATGACCTAAGATAAAATCAATCCCAAGTTCAGCACACCAGTCAGACACCCAATACCAGCAATGCATGCACTCAACCCCGACAATCACATTGCCGATATAGGGTTCTAGAATGAGTAATAAGTCATCTTTATCAGCACCAATCTTTTTATGGATGACAA
>NZ_BMQW01000043.1 GCF_014648315.1 Shewanella ulleungensis | reverse complement strand
CCAGCGCTGACAATTTGCCGCGCCTTGTCGCCGTTTTCGGTCTAAATGCTCACAATATTCGGTTAATGCGGGTAATGCTCCGACAGCACCTTTAAATAATGTACCAAATTCAGTGGTGATTTTAAGCCAATTCTCTGCTGGGATGTTGAGTCTATTCAGTATGTCCTGACTGCTTGAACTAATGGCACCACGCTTATCTTCTCGAATTATCCGACCGGTATCTTCAACCAGTACAATGTAGTCTTTCACGCTGAACATGAGCCCGTTAGGCATATTGAGTCTTTCATTACCCACAAACGGTAATAGCTCTGGTGGTTGCTCGCCTTTGATTGCTGAATTTATTCGGCGCTGAATACTGGTGTAATCCGAGGTTTCAGGGGTTGCAGCCATTTTGGCTCTGACAGGGTTTAAATCGACATAAGCCATACAGGCTAAAACTGCGGCTTCATCAAGCAAAGCCTGAGATTTAAACCTGCCTTCCCAGAATCTTCCGGTACATTTATCTTCTTTGTTGGCCATTCT
>NZ_BMQW01000042.1 GCF_014648315.1 Shewanella ulleungensis | reverse complement strand
GATTTGAATCAGTACAAAAGTTTGCGTCATACTCTCGATTGGTCAAATGCAAAGCGGAGTCAGCCGGTAAAACCTACGGCACAAATGGCAATAAAATCGGTAATGCTCATTTGAAATGGGCATTCTCCGAAGCAGCAGTGCTTTACCTACGTGGTAATGACAAAGCACGTAACTACCTTAATCGATTACAAAAACGAATGAGTAAAGCAAAAGCGTTGTCTGCACTGGCACATAAGCTTGGCCGCTGCGTCTATTTCATGCTGAAGAACAAAACGGTGTTTGATGAACAACGATTCTTAAAAGGATAAGTCGCGCAATAAGGTGAGCTGAACGTCTAACTAGATACTCTTAAAAAGAGAAGCGAGCATGACCGTGAATGATGTGGCTAATGAAGCAATGACTTCTCACCATCATCACTATGCCAAATGCTATTTAAGCTACATCGCCTGCATTTGATTTTACAAAGAATGACTCATTATTGGCGCGCATTAATGAATACAATCAACAAAGTCGTTTACACCCTAAATGAGCCTGAAACTAACTGTGCAAAAAGCACCTCTGACTTGAATAGTGCCATCTTAGGGTTAACCGATAAATGTCTC
>NZ_BMQW01000041.1 GCF_014648315.1 Shewanella ulleungensis | reverse complement strand
TTTGTGCTTTCATGGATGTAACGTTGGTATTTACTGAAATAGCCATAATTTATGCCCTCTACCTAACTCAAATAGTGCCTGTCAGTTATATCAGGCAAAGTTTATTTTCTACATACACTGTAACGGCACGATTTGAAAATACTTTAGAGAATAATTAAAACATCTACAACAGATTGATAAATATGAATGACAATGAAGATTATTGACTCAACGTTCGTCCAATCTTTTGTTTTCTCGTTTATCTAAATATCACCTCACTCATGTATTAAGCATAAACAAACCTTTACATCGAATCTAATGACTTCCGCCTATTGCGGTTACTCGTATAGAGGCTATAAATAACAAAACAGGCCATAAGGCCTGTTTCATTAAATGCTGTCGTTTACAATTATAATAACGACAACGCAGTCTGTGGGATTTGGTTAGCCTGGGCTAGCATCGCAGAAGAAGTCTGTGACAAAATCTGTTGCTTAGTTAACTGAGCCGTTTCAGAGGCAAAGTCAACATCTTGAATACGGCTACGCGCATCTGTCACGTTCGATTCAATATTACCTAAATTACTGATGGTAAAGTTCATGCGGTTTTGAACGGCACCTAAGTCTGCACGTTGACTGTCAATCGTTGCTAATGCTTCATCAATAA
>NZ_BMQW01000040.1 GCF_014648315.1 Shewanella ulleungensis | reverse complement strand
CCGAATTGCAGGAGATGCTGGCTGAACGCGGAGTGAATGTCGATCACTCCACGATTTACCGCTGGGTTCAGCGTTATGCGCCTGAAATGGAAAAACGGCTGCGCTGGTACTGGCGTAACCCTTCCGATCTTTGCCCGTGGCACATGGATGAAACCTACGTGAAGGTCAATGGCCGCTGGGCGTATCTGTACCGGGCCGTCGACAGCCGGGGCCGCACTGTCGATTTTTATCTCTCCTCCCGTCGTAACAGCAAAGCTGCATACCGGTTTCTGGGTAAAATCCTCAACAACGTGAAGAAGTGGCAGATCCCGCGATTCATCAACACGGATAAAGCGCCCGCCTATGGTCGCGCGCTTGCTCTGCTCAAACGCGAAGGCCGGTGCCCGTCTGACGTTGAACACCGACAGATTAAGTACCGGAACAACGTGATTGAATGCGATCATGGCAAACTGAAACGGATAATCGGCGCCACGCTGGGATTTAAATCCATGAAGACGGCTTACGCCACCATCAAAGGTATTGAGGTGATGCGTGCACTACGCAAAGGCCAGGCCTCAGCATTTTATTATGGTGATCCCCTGGGCGAAATGCGCCTGGTAAGCAGAGTTTTTGAAATGTAAGGCCTTTGAATAAGACAAAAGGCTGCCTCATCGCTAACTTTGCAACAGTGCCGGTTTTCGAGGA
>NZ_BMQW01000039.1 GCF_014648315.1 Shewanella ulleungensis | reverse complement strand
TGCAAACTGAATTAACTCGAATTGCCGATACCACATCATTTGGTGGTCAGAAATTATTAAATGGTAATTTTGGCACTAAATCTTTCCAGGTGGGTTCAAATGCCAATGAAACGATTTCTGTTACTTTAGGTGATATATCTGCTTCAAACTTAACTAAAAGCGTACAAAAAGTTAGTGCCGGTGCTTTTGTTGCTGCAGACGTGGCTGCAGCTTATGGTTCAGGCACGCAAATTACTGATGCTGCCTTTACTTATGATGCTGATGGTGCTGGTACTGGCGCATCTGTAGAACTTAGTGTTGATTACTCTAAGTTAACTTCAGGTACAGACTATGCCGGGATGGCCGATGCGATTAATCAGTCTTTAAATGGTGCGGATGAATCAATTGGCGTTTATGCTGTTGTTAATGATGCTGGTACAGGCGTTGATTTAAAAGGAGCCATAGATGGTGCTGCAACATTAACTTTTGCAGCAGGTACTGGTGGTTCTATTGGTACAGCTTTAACATATAGTGGTGCTGAAGATGTTAGTGTAAATGATGTTGATATTTCAACTTATGCTGGCTCACAAGATGCTATCGCTATTATTGATGAAGCATTAGCAACGATTGACAGTCAACGTGCAGACTTAGGTGCCGTTCAAAACCGCATGAACTTTACCATCAGTAATTTAGGTAATATTGAATCGAACGTGACAGATGCGCGTAGCCG
>NZ_BMQW01000038.1 GCF_014648315.1 Shewanella ulleungensis | reverse complement strand
TGCTAAAAGCGTATTGAACGACTCTGCTACAGGTTTAGGGGTTGTTCGATTAATCTCAGGCGATAATACTAATGGAACTTGGGAGGCCACATTAACCGTACCTAAAGGGGCGACAGCCGGTGAGTGGGGAGTATCTTTATTTCCACTGACAGATATTGCTGGAAACTCCACTTCGTTTGGACCGGGTAATCAATTCAACAACACATTTACTGTTACTAAGTTAAATGTAGCATTAACGCTATTGGAGTTTAGTGATGCTAATGGTGACCATATTTTTGATTTTATTGGATATTCTGCAACACCATTAAGCATTAGCATTACATTGTTCAATGGTATAGATTATAGCGTAATCAATCATTTTATAATTAACCATGCACTTCAAACTTCCAATATTATCATTCTAGACGATCGTGATGCCGATGGTATTAATGAGGTGGGGGTATTTGGTTTTGACGCCAATGCAAACCGATATCAACTCCAGGTCTATTCTGGGTTAACGGGGGTTAAACAAGATGTGTGGAATTGGCCAGCAACTCTAGGGGAGGTACAGTTTGAAGCATTAGCCGATTTAACTGGTGACGGCATACAAGAATATGCGATAAGCGGTGTGCATTTAGCAAATGGCACTCGCCAGTTAATGGTAAAAGACGGTGTGACTAAAGCGACTTATCAAACCTTTAAATGGCCCAATTTATGGGATGCTCCGCAGTTTGTTACCATGAGTGATGTCACCTTTGATAGTGTGCCAGAGGTTGCGCTTTATGG
>NZ_BMQW01000037.1 GCF_014648315.1 Shewanella ulleungensis | reverse complement strand
CGGCTACGCGCATCTGTCACGTTCGATTCAATATTACCTAAATTACTGATGGTAAAGTTCATGCGGTTTTGAACGGCACCTAAGTCTGCACGTTGACTGTCAATCGTTGCTAATGCTTCATCAATAACGGTGATAGCATTTTGTGAACCTTTATAAGTACTGATATCGATATCATTTACAGATACATCAGCAGCTGTTGCAGTTGCAAAAGCAGTTGAACCCGCTGCACCAGCTTGAGTAAGTGAAGCTCCACCGTCAACTAGGCCTTCAATAACCACACCATCACCATCATCATTGACACGAGCATAAACTCCCGTCGGCTCTGATGCACCATTTAAACCTTGGTTAAGTGCGTCCGCAAAACCAGCATAATCACTTGCATCTACTTTTGATAGATCAACAGTCAAAGTTTCAGCTGCACCACCATCTGGTGTATAAGTAAACACAACATTATCAGCAGTTATCGCTGCATTCATATTGGTTTCGTCAAACTCTCCACTGGCAACTTTTGCACTTTTAGTCAAAGCATCTGCTGAAATGTCACCTAAAGTAACAGAAATCGTTTCATTGGCATTTGAACCCACCTGGAAAGACTTTGTACCAAAATTACCATTTAATAATTTTTGACCACCAAATGATGTGGTATCGGCAATACGAGTTAATTCTGTTTGCAGAGAAGCCACTTCTTTTTGAAGTGATTCGCGGTCTGCTGCTGAGTTAGAACCGTTAGCTGACTGAAGTGATAAGTCACGCATACGTTGTAAGATATTGGTAGACTCACTCATCGCGCCTT
>NZ_BMQW01000036.1 GCF_014648315.1 Shewanella ulleungensis | reverse complement strand
CCACGTTCTACGTCATCACGCTTAGTACCACGTAATAACACACCACAGTTCTCACCTGCACGACCTTCGTCAAGCAGTTTACGGAACATTTCTACACCAGTACACGTTGTCTTAGTAGTTGCATGAACACCAACGATTTCTACTTCGTCAGATACACGTACAATACCACGCTCAACACGACCAGTTACCACTGTACCACGACCTGAAATCGAGAATACGTCTTCGATTGGTAGTAGGAATGGCTTATCGATGTCACGCTCTGGCTCTGGAATATAAGAGTCTAACGCTTCTGCTAACTCAAGAATTTTACCTTCCCATGCTGCATCGCCTTCTAACGCTTTTAATGCAGAACCTTGGATAACTGGTAAGTCATCACCTGGGAAATCGTATTCTGAAAGAAGTTCACGAACTTCCATCTCTACTAATTCTAGTAATTCTTCGTCATCTACCATGTCACACTTGTTCATGAATACGATGATGAAAGGTACACCTACCTGACGTGAAAGTAGAATGTGCTCACGAGTCTGTGGCATTGGGCCGTCAGTCGCTGCTACTACTAAAATCGCGCCGTCCATCTGTGCAGCACCAGTAATCATGTTTTTTACATAATCGGCGTGACCTGGACAATCTACGTGTGCGTAGTGACGTGATGGAGTGTCATATTCGATGTGAGAAGTATTAATGGTAATACCGCGCTCACGCTCTTCTGGAGCGTTATCGATTTGTGCGAAGTTACGAGCTTCACCACCATAAGTCTTAGACAATACAGCTGAAATAGCTGCTGTAAGAGTTGTTTTACCATGGTCAACGTGACCGATGGTGCCTACGTTTACGTG
>NZ_BMQW01000035.1 GCF_014648315.1 Shewanella ulleungensis | reverse complement strand
CTGGCACCCAGGTTGGCGACACCTTGATTGTCACTGACGGTAACGGTAATGAATTGTTTAACGGCCCTGTCACGCAAGACATGCTCGACAACGGCTTTGACGTTGAAGTGCCTGTGACTGCCGGCGCGACCGATGTTGATGTGACCGCGCAAGTAATTGATATTGTGGGTAACCCATCTGCAACCGCCACAGACAACCAGCCAGTTGACAATGTGGCTGCACCTGCACCGACCGTAGAATTCAGCGGCATGGGCAGCGATGGCGTGTTCAACAGCGATGAGATCGGTACTGACGGCACAGTGACCGCCACCGTAACCTTAGCCACTGGCACCCAGGTTGGCGACACCTTGATCGTCACTGACGGTAACGGTAATGAATTGTTTAACGGCCCTGTCACGCAAGACATGCTCGACAACGGCTTTGACGTTGAAGTGCCTGTGACTGCCGGCGCAACCGATGTCGATGTGACCGCGCAAGTGATTGATATCGCTGGTAACCCATCTGCAACCGCCACAGACAACCAGCCAGTTGACAATGTGGCAGCACCTGCACCGACTGTAGAATTCAGCGGCATGGGCAGCGATGGCGTGTTCAACAGCGATGAGATCGGTACTGACGGCACGGTAACCGCCACCGTAACCTTAGCCACTGGCACCCAGGTTGGCGACACCTTGATTGTCACTGACGGTAACGGTAATGAATTGTTTAACGGCCCTGTCACGCAAGACATGCTCGACAACGGCTTTGACGTTGAAGTGCCTGTGACTGCAGGCGCGACCGATGTTGATGTGACCGCGCAAGTAATTGATATCGCTGGTAACCCATCTGCAACCGCCACCGACAACCAGCCAGTTGACAATGTGGCTGCACCTGCACCGACTGTAGAATTCAGCGGCATGGGCAGCGATGGCGTGTTCAACAGCGATGAGA
>NZ_BMQW01000034.1 GCF_014648315.1 Shewanella ulleungensis | reverse complement strand
GTCCGGCAGGCATAAATAAACTGCCAAGAAACAAAGAAAACAAAAGGAACAAGAAACCTTTGGCTATTATTGCTCTTGCTGATTTTCGAAGGTGCTTAATAGTTATGTCCATAAAGTAATATAACGACCCAAACAAAGGCGCGCTGCTTTTGCGCGTCCATTTTGGTTTGCCTTGTTATGTGTGAACTCACTCACCGGTAATTTCGTCCTGTATATATTTGGGTAGTTTATTCCATATGGTTCTGTAATAAAGCTCACGTATTTCAGGGTAATTATCCTTCGCAAATTTCTGCACGATATCTTTGTCTTCATAGCGCATTGGTTGATGAAATAATTCATTTGAATTTTCCAGAAAGCGAAAAACTCTAAGCACTTCATCAACTGAGAATGAGATTTCTTCTTTCATATTTATTTACACATAACGCCAAGCTAAGCAGCGCGTGTTAACGCGTCCTTGCTTGAGCGCCTTGTTAGGGCTTGGATTTGATGCCAAATTTCTTCGCAAACTCAGGATCAACCCAAACCGATTCAGCTTGATCTGGCTTCAGCTCAACTGTTTCAGGTTCTGAACAGCCAGAAATAAAATTATCTAATGAACTAGCAAGAAACTCAGTCTTAGATGTTTCGTGATCCCAGAAGTAGACAGCCTCATCAATTTCAATGAAATAGTTTCCTGATTCATCCTCCGCCAATACCTTTGCCCCTTCAAACTCACTTGGAAAAGGTAGTGAGGCTTTGCGGATTACTCCAAACTCAACACCCTCTTCGCTAATGAACACCTTGGAAAATACGCGATTCATTTCAAGAGCCCTAACGTTTTAGTATTTATGCGTTGCGCTGTTTGCAAGGCATAAATCGCTTGTTGGACTTGGCCGATGCCACATCCATATTAATCGGTATGTTTTATGCTATAGGAATTTGCTTTTTTGCGGTAGTA
>NZ_BMQW01000033.1 GCF_014648315.1 Shewanella ulleungensis | reverse complement strand
ATTTTTAAGAAATCGCACTAAGAAACACTCTATATGTATTTGCATTCTTTTATTGCTAAGAGCACGATGATTTGACAGCTAAATGACAGACGAAGTAGATGAATTTGTTGATTGATTTTAATTTGACTGCAAAAGCAGTCAATAGGCGCGCCTATTGACTGGCGGAAGGCTCATATGTGTTAGCATTACTTTACGTACATTAGCTGACATACTACTTCAATATTAGATGTGACATCCCATTCAGAGTCACTACCTATCATTTCATTAGAATATTTTGCAATGACAGCACTTCTATCCATCGAGTCACTTGAACCGAAATAAATATCGATTAAACCAAGATAATATGTCCCCGATACTTTAATTGGATAAATTTCTAATTGATAAAGACCTTGCTTTGTATAAGCCCAGTTACCTGTTGAATACAAACCGGGCCAAGAGTAAATGTCTTTCCATATATACTTTTGAGACCCATCGAGAGCTATTTTTTCATCTAGAACTCGATAATACTCTCCTGGAATTTGATTTGACCATGAGAAAAAAGAAAGGACCAACTCATCATTTCCGTCATTATCAATATCGAACTCCAAATATGGCACTCTCTCTTCTTTATAATTTTTTGAAGTACCTTTAACTTGAATAAAACCTTCTTTCCATTTAAGTTTGTTATCTGTCTCAGAAATTAGTTCAAGAGCTTTTTTTAATTTCTGTACATCTGCACGTCTTCCATAATTCTTTGTGTCATTAACATCAATAGAAATTCTCTTAGAGTATATTTTTTTACATATATCTCTATCACTACCTTCCGTTAATTCCAAATGAGTCGCTTTGGCATTAAAGGTCAAAACAAATAAAATGCTTAATAACGAAGTATATTTTGTACAAATCAAAGCTAAACCTTCCATATAATGCTAACGCTTACATAAGCGGAAAATTATAGTTGGCTAAAATTTTTGAGGAACGAAAAAAGCCAACTGTAAATTTTCCGTTTAATGTTCTTGTTATATTACGTTGCCGCTACACGACAACAATTGCACTT
>NZ_BMQW01000032.1 GCF_014648315.1 Shewanella ulleungensis | reverse complement strand
TCTAATGAAATGCACCCGTAGCTTCGGTGGTATGTTTAGCCCCGTTAAATCTTCCGCGCAGGCCGACTCGACTAGTGAGCTATTACGCTTTCTTTAAATGATGGCTGCTTCTAAGCCAACATCCTAGCTGTCTAAGCCTTCCCACATCGTTTCCCACTTAACATACACTTTGGGACCTTAGCTGACGGTCTGGGTTGTTTCCCTTTTGACAACGGACGTTAGCACCCGCTGTCTGTCTCCCGAGTAGTACTCATTGGTATTCGGAGTTTGCAAAGGGTTGGTAAGTCGGGATGACCCCCTAGCCTTAACAGTGCTCTACCCCCAATGGTATTCGCTCGAGGCGCTACCTAAATAGCTTTCGAGGAGAACCAGATATCTCCCGGTTTGATTGGCCTTTCACCCCCAGCCACAAGTCATCCGCTCATTTTTCAACATAAGTCGGTTCGGTCCTCCAGTTGATGTTACTCAACCTTCAACCTGCCCATGGCTAGATCACCGGGTTTCGGGTCTACACCTTGCAACTAAACGCGCAGTTAACACTCGGTTTCCCTACGGCTCCGCTATTCGCTTAACCTCGCTACAAAATGTAAGTCGCTGACCCATTATACAAAAGGTACGCAGTCACGGTCTCAAGAACCGCTCCCACTGCTTGTACGTATACGGTTTCAGGTTCTATTTCACTCCCCTCACAGGGGTTCTTTTCGCCTTTCCCTCACGGTACTGGTTCACTATCGGTCAGTCAGGAGTATTTAGCCTTGGAGGATGGTCCCCCCATATTCAAACAGGATGTCACGTGTCCCGCCTTACTCGTTTTCATCTATGGTTAGTTTTCATGTACGGGGCTATCACCCTGTGCCGCTGTGCTTTCCAACACATTCCACTAACACCCCATAGACTTAAGGGCTAATCCCCGTTCGCTCGCCGCTACTAGGGGAATCTCGGTTGATTTCTTTTCCTCCGGGTACTTAGATGTTTCAGTTCCCCGGGTTTGCCTCTACACACTATGTATTCATGTGCAGATACATGCTTATGCATGTGGGTTTCCCCATTCGGATATCGTTAGCTCAAATGCTTATTACTAGCTCGCCAACGCTTTTCGCAAGTTATTACGTCCTTCATCGCCTCTGACTGCCAAGGCATCCACCGTATACGCTTGGTCACTTAACCATACAACCCAAATGAGTTTCACACCCTTGAATTAACAAGAGAAGAGCTCTGGGTCATATCATGACCAGCTGGTTTTTACTTGATAGTTCACATACGCTTTCGCG
>NZ_BMQW01000030.1 GCF_014648315.1 Shewanella ulleungensis | reverse complement strand
GCTCTATTCTAACCACTAAGGTCAGTAAAACCCATCTGGGTTGTATGGTTAAGCCTCACGGGTCATTAGTACAAGTTAGCTCAACGCCTCACAACGCTTACACACCTTGCCTATCAACGTAGTAGTCTCCTACGGCCCTTTAGAGAGCTTAAAGCTCTAGGGATGACTCATCTTAGGGCTCGCTTCCCGCTTAGATGCTTTCAGCGGTTATCGATTCCGAACGTAGCTACCGGGCAATGCCATTGGCATGACAACCCGAACACCAGCGGTTCGTCCACTCCGGTCCTCTCGTACTAGGAGCAGCTCCCTTCAATCATCCAACGCCCACGGCAGATAGGGACCGAACTGTCTCACGACGTTCTGAACCCAGCTCGCGTACCACTTTAAATGGCGAACAGCCATACCCTTGGGACCGACTTCAGCCCCAGGATGTGATGAGCCGACATCGAGGTGCCAAACACCGCCGTCGATATGAACTCTTGGGCGGTATCAGCCTGTTATCCCCGGAGTACCTTTTATCCGTTGAGCGATGGCCCTTCCATTCAGAACCACCGGATCACTATGACCTACTTTCGTACCTGCTCGACGTGTATGTCTCGCAGTTAAGCTGGCTTATGCCATTGCACTAACCGTACGATGTCCGACCGTACTTAGCCAACCTTCGTGCTCCTCCGTTACTCTTTGGGAGGAGACCGCCCCAGTCAAACTACCCACCAGGCACTGTCCCGAACCCCGATTAGGGGCCGCGGTTAGAACATCAAAACTACAAGGGTGGTATTTCAAGATTGACTCCACAACAACTAGCGTCGCTGCTTCAAAGTCTCCCACCTATCCTACACATGTAGGTTCAATGTTCAGTGCCAAGCTATAGTAAAGGTTCACGGGGTCTTTCCGTCTAGCCGCGGGTATACGGCATCTTCACCGCAATTTCAACTTCACTGAGTCTCGGCTGGAGACAGCGTGGCCATCATTACGCCATTCGTGCAGGTCGGAACTTACCCGACAAGGAATTTCGCTACCTTAGGACCGTTATAGTTACGGCCGCCGTTTACCGGGGCTTCGATCATGAGCTTCTCTTGCGATAACCCAATCAATTAACCTTCCGGCACCGGGCAGGCGTCACACCGTATACGTCATCTTGCGATTTTGCACAGTGCTGTGTTTTTGATAAACAGTTGCAGCCACCTGGTATCTGCGACTCCCAACAGCTTAGAGAGCAAGTCTCATCACCGTCAGGAGCGTACCTTCTCCCGAAGTTACGGTACCATTTTGCCTAGTTCCTTCAGCCGAGTTCTCTCAAGCGCCTTGGTATTCTCTACCCGACCACCTGTGTCGGTTTGGGGTACGATCCCTACTAACCTGAAGCTTAGAAGATTTTCCTGGAAGCATGGCATCAACTACTTCATCACCTTAGTGACTCGTCATCAGCTCTCAGCATTCTCA
>NZ_BMQW01000029.1 GCF_014648315.1 Shewanella ulleungensis | reverse complement strand
TCAGCTTTGAAGTTGATGGCCAAAGTTATGCTGCTGGCACCGAAGTCACCCTAGAAAATGGCGTGCTCGTCTTAAATGCTGATGGTTCATACACCTTCACACCAAATGAAAACTGGAACGGCAGCGTCCCTGTAATCACTTACACCACCAACACAGGTATTACTGCCACATTAACCATTGAAGTGACGCCGCTTGATGATGCGTCTGTGTTAGTTAATGACAGCAATTCCATTGTTGAAGATACCGTTGCCACGGGTAACGTATTAGATAACGACAGCGATGTTGATTCAGATTTAATCGTTGTCAGCTTTGAAGTTGATGGCCAAAGTTATGCTGCTGGCACCGAAGTCACCCTAGAAAATGGCGTGCTCGTCTTAAATGCTGATGGTTCATATACCTTCACACCAAATGAAAACTGGAACGGCAACGTCCCTGTGATCACTTACACCACCAACACAGGTATTACTGCCACATTAACCATTGAAGTCACGCCTGTTGCTGACGGCGCTCCTACCGTTATTATTAATACAGATACTAATAATGATGGTTTTATTAGTAATGAAGAACTCAATGGCGCTACAGAAATAAACGTTACTATCGGCCTGGAAAACACAGGTGCTCAAGCCGGTGACACACTTATTGTTAATGGCATTGAAATAGTATTAACACAAGAAGATATTGATACTGGTAGCGTAAATCTCAATTTACCAGCTCCTGGCGAAGGTGAAGAAATTGAAGTTGTTGCTGTAGTCGTTGACTCTAATGGTAATACAACGCCCGAAGGAAATGACTCTGCAATTTTAGATACCACACCACCGGTCATTACAGTCGATGCACCTGCTCTAACAAACGATACTACACCGACTATCACGGGTACGACTGACGCACCTGTAGGCAGTACTGTTACATTAATTATTACTGATAGTGAAGGTAACGAACAGACCATTACAACGATAGTGAATCCTGATGGAGCATATGAAGTCGATGTAGTCGACCCATTGTCAGAAGGAGACTATACCGTTGTCGCTGAAGTTACAGATCCTGCCGGTAATACAGCCACAGATAATGATAATGGGATTGTCGACATAACGTCACCTGCACCGACTGTANCAACAGCGATGAGATCGGCACTGACGGCACAGTAACCGCCACCGTAACCTTAGCCACTGGCACCCAGGTTGGCGACACCTTGATTGTCACTGACGGTAACGGTAATGAATTGTTTAACGGCCCTGTCACGCAAGACATGCTTGACAACGGCTTTGATGTTGAAGTGCCTGTGACTGCAGGCGCCACCGATGTTGATGTGACCGCGCAAGTGATTGATATCGCCGGTAACCCATCTGCAACCGCCACCGATACACAACTTGTTGATGCCATCATGGCACCTGCACCGACCGTTGAGTTCAGCGGCATGGGCAGCGATGGCGTGTTCAACAGCGATGAGATCGGTACTGACGGCACGGTAACCGCCACCGTAACCTTAGCCACTGGC
>NZ_BMQW01000028.1 GCF_014648315.1 Shewanella ulleungensis | reverse complement strand
GCTTAAAATCACCACTGAATTTGGTACATTATTTAAAGGTGCTGTCGGAGCATTACCCGCATTAACCGAATATTGTGAGCATTTAGACCGAAAACGGCGACAAGGCGCGGCAAATTGTCAGCGCTGGCTGTGCGCTTAAGTCATCATCCCCAATCAAATTACAATTCTTTTAACACTTGATGGTTATCAAGTTTTTCTGCTGTGCTAAATTTCTTAGATGACCATAAAACACTAATTTAACGATAATATTTTAGCCATATCGATAAAAATTGATGAGTTGATCACATCGATCCTAACCCTCGCCAAAGCCATGAAAACGAGTTATGTTATTTGTTCAAGAAATGGGTGGCTTTGTTTTTTTTAGCTAAATTAAAAGCAGACAAAAAAATAAATACAATGAAATATTTTGATACTGCTGATGAAGCAGCTAAAGAGATTTTGAATCTTGTATCTCCTATATCCAAAGACTTTAATATTGAAATTGGTGGCAGTATTATTCATGATAGACTTGGTTATCGTTATACAACCCCTCAACTTGGTGATGCAGTATCCGTTAACCTAGCTTATGGTTATGATGGCTATCACACCCATCCAAATGAATATGACATGTTTTCAAATAAATATACCGCTGCAACAGGTGGTGGGGGAGATGTAGGTTGGTTGAATCATTCTCTCAATAAAAATGTAACGATGTATTTGGGCTCACAGATTGGCAGTAAAGTTTTTATTGGAAGCTGTACTGCTGCCACATGTTTCCATCACTTTGCCGGAACGAAAGCGAATAAGGTATTACAATGAGAAAGTTAAGCAGCGCCTTATGCGTAATTGTTCTATTACTGTCTAGTTGTAAGAGTGGAAAGACTGAGTTTGTCAATGATAGTTATGAAAAATATATAATCAGTTGTATTGACGCTTATAAATCACATGGCGATGGGAATGTAATTGAGCAAGCTAATAGGGTTTATGTGGCTTATGCCGACTCCAATTTAATTGATGTTTTCTTTTCCCGTGGAGATGTGGGCGACTTTACGGAAAGGAGCTCTGATTACATGGGGTTACTTTATTGTGGTGGGATGGTTAATGAGCAGTTCGAAGTATATCGTCTGAAATACGCCAATTCATCTAAAGATCTTTTTAGTAAGCCAGGATTTGAGGTTGGAGCTGTAAATGCTAAAACTTGTGGAATCGCCAAGCAGAGGTGGTACATTCTGGATGGCTTTAAGCTTGAATATAAAGGTGAAAAAATATTTGACTGCAGGAAATAACATAAGGAGAAAGACGTAATTAAGACACCCAAGATTATTGGCTGAATATTGAGCGCTCAACTACGCTTTATTTACCCTTTCCAAACGGTAATTAAAGATGGCTAGACCAAGACAGACAATCGTTAGTTTAGAAGATACGCCTTACTATCACTGTTGTTCGCGTGTGGTGCGTAAGGCATTTCTTTGTGGAATAGATAACTCAACAGGTGAGAACTTTGAGCATCGGCGCGAGTGGGTTGATTCACGCATTCTTGAGTTAGCGACCATCTTTGCCATTGATATCTGTGCTTATGCCGTGATGAGTAATCACTTACATGTGGTGTTAAAGGTTGATGCTGACAAAGTAAAACAGTGGTCAGATAAAGAAGTGCTCATTCAATGGCACAAAGGTTTTAAGGGCACGTTGCTTACGCACAAATACCTAAAAGAAGAAGACCTTAACCAGTTTGAGCTTCAAACGGTTAATGAATGCATTACTGAATACCGTAAACGCTTAATTGATATCAGTTGGTTTATGCGCTCACTCAGTGAGCCTATAGCCAGAATGGCCAACAAAGAAGATAAATGTACCGGAAGATTCTGGGAAGGCAGGTTTAAATCTCAGGCTTTGCTTGATGAAGCCGCAGTTTTAGCCTGTATGGCTTATGTCGATTTAAACCCTGTCAGAG
>NZ_BMQW01000027.1 GCF_014648315.1 Shewanella ulleungensis | reverse complement strand
TTTGTCTGGAAACCATAGAGCTTCATTTCCAGGCGCCTAATAAGCTCAACGTTGTACAGAGTTTTGCTGATATGGCTCAGTCGGTAGAGCGCATCCTTGGTAAGGATGAGGTCCCCAGTTCGATTCTGGGTATCAGCACCACGAATAATCTAGTGTTATGTCCTAGAATAAAATTTGTCTGGAAACCATAGAGCTTCATTTCCAGACACCTAATTGACTTGAAAGAGTCGTAAAAAAGCCCGCTATCCTATAGCGGGCTTTTTTACATCTGAAATTTACGATTAAACACGAATGTTAATGCGACCGACATGCCCATACCAGAGTCGGTCATTTCCAGACGCTTAATTTCTCTGAAAAGAGAGTGATAAGCCTGTTGCTAACGCAACGGGCTTTTTTACATATGAAATTTATACTAAAAACAAGGATGTCAGTGTGGTCGATATGCCCATACGAGAGTAGGGTGAGTTTTTTGTGTTTATAAAGCGACGCTTTATGCAAATTAACGAACGCGAAGAGCTTGCTCGTAGCTGGCCATGACAGGCGCCAAATTTCTCTGAAAAGAGAATGATAAGCCTGTTGCTAACGCAACGGGCTTTTTTACATCTGAAATTTATACTAAAAAACAAGGATGTCAGTGTGGTCGATATGTCCATGCGAGAGTAGGTCATTTCTAGGCGCCTAATTTCTCTGAAAAGAGAGTGCTATGCCTGTAGCTAACGCATCGAGCTTTTTTACATCTGAGATTTGTTAATTACGGCTTGGTTAATATGAGCATAATACTTGTGCGGATATGCCCATACGAAAGTAGGTCATTTTTAGATGTCTAATTTTTCTAAGGGAAAGATGTTATGCCGGCTATTATGTAGCGAGCTATTTTACGCCTGTAAAATTGATGATTTAATAGCTTATGTGAACAATTAAATCTGAACGCAAACTAAACTGTGTTTTTAGTACACTCTAGGTTATATGATTATTATAATTATGCTTAGTCATTCATTCCGTTTTAAACTTCTGATAAATTCCTATTACTGCTCTATCCTAACAACTTCTGTCAATTTATATCTAGAGTGATACGTAAAATTCAAGATTATCTTCCGATATAGAGATCTACTATGATGGCATCTGAATCAGAGCGAAATAACTCTAACATTATAGATGTATGTTGATTTTTTTTGGTCGTTATGCACTTGTGACGGAAAGTCTATCTTGGTAAGTAATTATCCCTTATAAGAGAATAATAAACTCTTTTCGGGCTGAAGTGACTGTTCGAGAGTAATACTATGATGAATATTGGCGATGCTAAAATAATTTAGTAAACCATCTATACCATTATTGAACGTTTCTAAATTATACCAAACCAATGACCAGGTTTTCTATGTTGCTGACCAGCTGAAATAAGTAATCATTGTCATCGCATTGGAAGTTTTCCTTAGTTTTCGAAATATATTTGATTCAATATTCTTCATAACGGGTTCACTTCTTTTTACGTTCCTGTACGCCCGTAACCGTGTTGATATGAAATCATTATTAACTAGCCTAATACATAGTTCATTATATTTTCTAAAATACTAATAGCTACAATGCCGTTGCTATTGGTCATAATTGCATGGAAGGAGTGTAATTTTTAACGTTCAACAAGTGGGGCCTACAGTAAAACGGTTTTGTGACTCGAGTAAGACAATAATATTTAGCTATATTAAAATGTGTTTGCAACATCTTCTACGACAGATTAATCAGACTAGCCCTATTTGTAATATCTGATACCGTTTTAATAAGTTTCTTCTCATGCTCTCATGCTTCATCAATCAATTACTTGTACTTTTAATCCTAGATGTCGACTTGAAAAATAAAGAGTCACTACTAAAAGTTGAACAAGCTTCATCATAAACCGAACAGTTTTACATTATTGTTGTCGTATTGAAGGTTTTACTTTGCTCAATATACTTTGATAAATACAACTTAAGGTAATCAGATATGAAATCAAAGAAACTATATTGTGGATAAATCTGTGAGTAAGATGTGCCTATTTTGGTATTAACTAAGGTATAAAAATTAAATGAGAAAATAGCCAAAAAAGGGGTTGCACTAAATCTCTCGGTGCCTATAATGCGCATCCACTGACACGGCAGACAGCGAAAGCAGTCACCGAGTGAGGTTGAACCAAGTACTTCAAAACACTGAGTTCAAGGCGAAAAGA
>NZ_BMQW01000026.1 GCF_014648315.1 Shewanella ulleungensis | reverse complement strand
GCCCTTCAATAAGCTGTTGAACTAAGCCGCTGCGCGGAGCCCAAAAGTCCGTCATTTGCACCACACTTACCTCAGTGGATTTCCCACTATCAAGGAGGTAAGTCATGTTAGTACACACCCAATTATTCCATGATGAAATTACGCTTAGGCATTACTCTGAGCGAACCCGCAAATCCTATCTGTATGCCATTACGAAACTGGCAGAGCACTATAACCAATCGATTGATACCATTACCGAGCCACAATTAAGTGATTATTTCCGCTATTTAAACCTTGAAAGGCAACTATCAAGAGCGTCCATTCAGCTTCAACTGAATGGTATTCACTTTTATTTTGAACACATTTTAAAGCGACAATTTAGGATTGATGTGTGCTTGCCTCGCCCTAGCCAAAAATTGCCACAAGTACTCAGTAAACAAGATATTGGTCAGTTGTTGCAGCACTGCCCCAATCAGAAATATTACACCATGATAGCGCTGTGTTATGGCTGCGGATTGCGCGTCAGTGAGCTGGTGCATCTTAAAGTCAGTGATATAGATGGTCAGCGGCAGTGTCTTAAAGTGTGTCAGGGCAAAGGGGCGAAAGACCGTTTCGTTGTTATCTCCCCCTCACTGCTGAATTTATTGCGCCATTACTGGCTTAAGTATCGTCCAGATATGTGGCTATTTGGTGTGTATTCCTATGGCGACACCCATCCTTTAAATGTGTCAACCGTGCGAAAGGTACTCAAAAAAGCGGCGTTAGATGCAGGAATAACCAAACCTTGCAGCCCGCACAGTTTGCGCCATGCCTATGCGACACATCAATTAGCCGCGGGCATGTTACTGAATCAACTCCAACATCAACTGGGTCACAAAAGCATTAAAACCACCGAGCGATATCTGCACTGGTCGCCAGAGCTTGGGCATAAAGGGGGCGATTTACTCGCTAACTTGGGGTGATGAGATGGCGCATTATCACTTGAGTGACATACTGCAAACCCATTACGGTCAGTATCAACAACATCATCGACTGAGTCAGCAACAACGTCTGGTGTGTCAGCGTATTTTGGCTTGTCGCACTGCGGCGCTGGGTCAACAGCAATGGCAATGTAACCAATGCCACTATCAGCAAAGCGTGTTCTGCTCATGCCGAGATAGGCATTGTCCACGTTGTCAGGGTAAACAAACCCAGGCATGGATAGAGAAACAGCAACAGCAAGTACTGCGCTGCCGCTATTTTCATTTGGTGTTTACCTTGCCTCATGAGCTCAATGGGCTTACCCATGCCGATGAGCAGGCCAAGCAAGTGTACAGTGCGTTATTTGAAGCGGTGTGGCAAACCTTAAGCCGATTTGGCATGACCCGTAAACACTTACAAGGTCAACTAGGGTGCACTGCGGTGCTGCATACATGGGGGCAAACGTTAACCCAGCATATCCACTTACACTGTTTAATCCCAGGCGGCGTGATTACAGAGCAAGGTCAGTGGCGCGGCGTTAAATCAGACTATTTGTTTCCTGTTAAGGCGGTCTCAACCGTGTTCAAGGCTAAGATGTTGGCTGCACTACGTCAGCGTGAAATTACCATCCCAAATGCCAATAACCTCATCAATAAGCCGTGGTGTGTATACAGTAAGGCCTGTTTGTATAAAGCGGAAACGGTAGTGGAATATCTCGGGCGTTACACCCGCAAAGGCATGATGCACGAGTCACGGTTAAAGCGGGTTACCGCCAATGCCATCGATATAAGCTACGTTGATTATCGCGATAATCAACGCAAAATCATGCAGCTGGCCCCCGATGAGTTCATCCGGCGTTATCTGCTGCATGTGCTCCCCAAAGGCGTGATGCGAATAAGGCATTTTGGTTTTTTGGCGAACAGTTGTCGACGTAAAAAGCTAAGCCAAATTCGACAACAAATACCAACCAAAGTCCTTAAAGACATTAAAATCACTGAGCCGTTAGGGCACTGGTGTTGTCCACAATGTGCCAATGGACGGCTAATATTTATGGGGCTGGTACCACTGCTCACCATGTTAGCGCGTGAGGCGAAGTTGAGTTTGTCAGGTTAATCCCAATCCGTATGGGAGTGTCAGCAAATAAAGCTGGCTTAGCTAATCTTGGATTAGGTGAGGCGACACCTCATAACCTGATAGTGAGAAATCAGTAAATAAGGTAATAATAGCGCAATAAAAAAGATGAAAACCAACAAAAACCACCTTAAAAGATGTAATAAGAACAGACAATTAGCCGAAAGGTTGTACAAAATACTACTACCGCAAAAAAGCAAATTCCTATAGCATAAAACATACCGATTAATATGGATGTGGCATCGGCCAAGTCCAACAAGCGATTTATGCCTTGCAAACAGCGCAACGCATAAATACTAAAACGTTAG
>NZ_BMQW01000025.1 GCF_014648315.1 Shewanella ulleungensis | reverse complement strand
TCTGTATCGAGTGAATACTCATCAATGTCTGTAGGCTAAACATTGGTGCTAATTTGCTACATAACAACAAGGATTCGAACCCCTGTTACCGCCGACTCTTTATAAACCAAAGTGGGCGATGTCCTAAACTCTATTTCTAGACGAATGGGACACAGTTGATACGTTATACTCTGTATCGAGTGAATACTCATCAATGCCTGTAGGCTAAACATTGGTGCTAATTGTCTATTTAAAGACTGTTAAGTAAGTGGTGGAGCTACACGGGATCGAACCGTGGACCTCTTCACTGCCAGCGAAGCGCTCTCCCAGCTGAGCTATAACCCCGTCTTACTTAATGCTTTGGATATGCTACTAGAAAAAATCTAACATCATGTCTCAACTGCGAGGCGCATTCTATGCAGCATACCCAAAAGTGTCAACTCGTTTTTTAGGAATTTATTCTATCTGCTACAAATTCAATCGCTTTGGATATTCTTTGTGCAGATCTTTCTTTTCCGATTAAGAACAAGGTTAAATCTAACCCAGGAGACTGGCCCGCACCTGTAACGGCGACGCGTAACGGCATACCGACTTTACCCATACCTACATCAAGTTCAGCCGCTGTCGCTTCAATGACCTGATGAATAGCTTCAACACTCCATTCATTAAGCGTAGCTAATTTTTGATTGAATAACGTCAACGGTTCAAGTGCGACGCCACGTAAATGCTTTTTAGCTTGAGCTTCATCAAAGTCTGCAAAATCTTCATAAAAATAACGACTAGAGGCAGCTAATTCTTTTAATGTTTTAGCTCTCTCTGATAATGCAGTCACAATATCAGTAAGGGCAGGGCCGTTGCTGGTATCAATGTTCTGATCATCCATATGCCATTGTAGATGAGATGCAACATATGCTGGGTCAAGCGACTTAATATAGTGTTGGTTTAACCAAATTAGCTTATCAGTATTAAATGCCGAAGCGGCTTTGTTAATATCATCTAACTTAAATAGTGTTTTTAACTCGTCCATTGAAAACACTTCTTGATCGCCATGTGACCAACCTAAGCGAACAAGATAGTTTAACAATGCTTCAGGTAAATAACCGTCATCGCGGTATTGCATTACGCCTACCGCACCATGACGTTTAGATAACTTAGCTCCATCATCACCCAAAATCATTGATACATGAGCATATTCAGGAATTGGTGCACCTAATGCTTTAAGGATATTTATTTGACGTGGAGTATTGTTGATGTGATCTTCACCACGAACAACGCAAGTAATACCCATGTCCCAATCATCAACAACAACACAGAAGTTATAAGTCGGAACACCATCAGTGCGCTTAATGATCAAATCGTCGAGCATTTCATTTGAGATTTCAATACGACCACGAACATGGTCATCAAATATAACGCTCCCTTCTATAGGGTTCTTAAAACGAACCACGAAAGGCTCATTTGTATTGCGTGGAGCTAAATTACGACAACATCCGTCATATTTTTGTTGTAAGCCTTGGGCAGCTTGTTCTTCGCGCATGCTTTCAATACGTTCACGAGAACAGTAACACTTATAAGCAGTACCGTTATTAAGCATTTGGTCAATTATTTCATTATAACGGTCAAAGCGTTTAGTTTGGTAATATGGGCCTTCATCCCATGTTAGTCCTAACCAGTTCATACCATCAAGAATGGCATCACATGCTTCTTGAGTTGAACGTTCAATGTCAGTGTCTTCAATACGAAGCACAAATTCGCCATTGTTAGCACGTGCGTGCAACCATGAATAAAGTGCAGTACGAGCACCACCTACATGAAGAAATCCAGTTGGGCTTGGAGCAAAACGCGTCTTAGTAGTCATAATCGGACACTAACCTATTTATAAACGTCTAAATAAAGACAAACAAAAAAATGTGTCGCTATTCTAACAGTCAAATTCAGTAGTTGAAATGGTGAGGGGGTAAACCTGAGATAGTTTTTAAATTTTCTTAATCTATAGAGCGAAAATAATAGGCTTGAATGTATGATGGTGGGAGTCCATTTGGGTGCATGAATACAGAAGACTGCTATTGCTATTTATGAGAACGGTTAATGAATTAAAGTGTGGTCATGAATATAAATAATCTATGGCAATCCATTGATTAACAAAGCATCAAAGCGAACAATTTTAGGACGACTGACATTTTTTTAATTAAAAAGCGTTGACAGGTTTTACTTGCCCCCTATAATACGGCCCCACACAGCATGAGGTCGCTTAGCTCAGCTGGGAGAGCACCTCCCTTACAAGGAGGGGGTCACTGGTTCGAGCCCAGTAGCGACCACCATATCTTCATTGATGAAGATATCTTATGTTGATTACATCCCAGGTCGCTTAGCTCAGCTGGGAGAGCACCTCCCTTACAAGGAGGGGGTCACTGGTTCGAGCCCAGTAGCGACCACCATGTAATCTTATTAATATGATGTGTAGAGTCCCAGGTCGCTTAGCTCAGCTGGGAGAGCACCTCCCTTACAAGGAGGGGGTCACTGGTTCGAGCCCAGTAGCGACCACCATTTCTCTAATAGAATGTGTTGGACTCAATGTAAAATATCCCAGGTCGCTTAGCTCAGCTGGGAGAGCACCTCCCTTACAAGGAGGGGGTCACTGGTTCGAGCCCAGTAGCGACCACCATATTTTACTTGTTTTATAGATTGATATTCCCAGGTCGCTTAGCTCAGCTGGGAGAGCACCTCCCTTACAAGGAGGGGGTCACTGGTTCGAG
>NZ_BMQW01000024.1 GCF_014648315.1 Shewanella ulleungensis | reverse complement strand
TCTTTATTTATGATGGCGCCAACGCAGACAGTAAAGTGGATGTGTATAACTGGAACAAGCTTTGGGACAATGTTCAATTAATTGAAATGGATGACCTAGACGGTGACAGCACTATTGACTGGGGCCAGTTTGGCCAGCGTAAAGACGATGGACGTTATCAGTGGGTTGTAAAAAAGGGTAATGATAAACGTGGGGTTATCCGCACTTTTACTTGGCCTAATGACTTGGTGGATGTGGCCCCCATGTTGGTTGCTGACCGCACCGGTGATGGTATCCGAGAGGTTGCAGTATCAGGAATAAACCCTGACGATGGTAAAGTATTTATCCGTATCAACGATGGGCGTTTGCCTAATGAACGTATCGCGAATATTAGCTGGCCCGCAAGTTGGGAAGATTACCAAGTAATGGAGCTTGGTGATTTAAATAACGACGGCTTTAGTGAGTTTGGATTATTAGGCTTTACCAAAAGCAATCGGACAGTGCAATTGATTGTAAGAGACGGTAAAACAGCAACAGAATATGGTCGTTATACCTTACCAGGGCAATGGGAAGGCTTATGGTTAGCCCATTATGATGCCAATGCAGATGGAATCGATGATGTCGTGATTGGGGGAATCAATCAAAGTACAAAACTGCAGACTATTACAGTACTAGATGGTAGTGATTTGTCAGATATGAGTAGTCGTGTTTTAGATTAATCCATGTGCAGAAATAAGTGTGAAAGGTGTCACGTGGTTGTGATACTTTTAAAATCTTATTAAACTTGTAGCTATGTTTAATTGAGGTTTTAAATAAGGCTTTTAGTTAACTAAGTTGTTGATAAATTGATTAGTTGATGTGAGCTGCTAAGTATTTTGTGCCTTGGTCAATTGATGTGCAAAGTTGCTTGATTGTTAACTATTTAGCTTTTTAAACGCTCCCTTTTGGGGGCGTTTTTTTGTGGGTATTAATTGTGTATGAGTTTAAGGAAAAATTTATGCTGTTAGAGATGATTAATCTTGTGTCTTTTAGTCAGTTGTTTAGGTTGCGTGCATGTACTGTTAAATCTAGTTTGACTCTGTTCAGAGGTGTACTTGTTATTCTTTTTTATTTTTTATCGACGCTGAGTTTTGCAGCCCCCTCGATTGAGAGCCGTGATTTAGTTTTAGATCAAATCCCCTATGCAATGTTACCTAGCGTTTTAGATGCTAACTTGCCGGTAATTGATTTGAACTACAAACCGATTGAGTTAGATCGTTTAGTTGCTTCTTTACCGAGTATGAAGCTTATCGATAATATTGAAGGGGTTAATGACGTCGATGTTACACCTCCAGAATTAGTGTCGCTTGAAATTTCTCCCAGAGAAGTTGATGTTACCGATGGCAAGCAAACTGTTTTTGTGAATGTGTCGGTTCGTGATGAGTCAGGTGTGGATTTTACCTCTTTTTGGCTCAGATTTCCTGAATTAGGACTTTATAAGTCTACTTACACTTCGAACTGGTCTTTTAACGAAGAAAGCCAGCTTTATGAAACATCAGTTTCTTTTATTTTAGATAAAACAGTCATTGGGGGGACCTGGGCTTTTTCGGTAGTAGGAGATCTAGAAGATAAATTAGGAAACAGTACCTCACAATATAACTCTCCCGAAAAACTGGTTGAATTGGGCTTCTATCCTTATTTGTCAGTGACTAATTTAAACGAAGTCGATATTACGCCGCCAGAATTAGTGTCATTAACAATCGAACAACAAGAAGTTGATGTCACATTTGATCAACAAACGATTAATGTGCATTTGGGGGTTCGTGATGAGTCAGGTGTAGGTTTTACCTCTTTTTGGCTCAGATTTCCTGAATTAGGACTCTATAAGTCTACTTATACTTCGAACTGGACTTTTAACGAAGAAAGCCAGCTTTATGAAACATCAGTTTCCTTTTTTCTAGATAAAACAGTCATTGGTGGTACTTGGGCTTTTTCGGTAGTAGGAGATCTAGAAGATAAATTAGGAAACAGTACCTCAGAATATAACTCTGCCGAAAAACTGGTTGAATTGGGCTTCTATCCTTATTTGTCAGTGACTAATTTAAACGAAGTCGACACTACGCCGCCAGAATTAGTGTCATTAATAATCGAACAGAAAGAAGTTGATGTTACTTTTGAACAACAAACGATTGATGTGCATTTAGGGGTTCGTGATGAGTCAGGTGTAGGCTTCACCTCTTTTTGGATACGATTTCCTGAATTAGGACGTTATAAGTCTACATATATTTCGAACTGGACTTTTAACGAAGAAAGCAATCTTTATGAAGCATCTGTTTCCTTTATTCTAGATAAAACAGCTATTGGTGGTACTTGGGCTTTTTCGGTAGTGGGGGATTTAGAGGATAAATTAGGGAACCGTACTTCTCAATATAGCGCAGCCGAAAAGCTGGTTGGTTTGGGCTTTTCACCATATATAACCGTGGTGAATGGTATAGATACGAACTTATTTGACTCCAAAGTAGAGCCCTCTAGAGATTATAGTCAGGTAACGACTTATCAAAAAGCATTATTCTATCTCAGCTTACAAAATAATAAAGAATATGATGTTTGGATTTATGCTAACGATGTTACTCGGTTGACCGGGGTTCGCTTCACTGGCGCTAAAAGTGTTTCAAATGCTTGTTCTATTAGTAATTTAACTATTCAGTGCCGTATTAGTTCTTCGTCTGACTTGAACAAATTAACTGCGCAAGTAAGTAGTTATACCTTGGATGTGAGTCGATATAGTATTTATATGGTGTTAAAACCTGTCGGTGAGCCGTTTGAATCTGACTGGTCATCTAACTATGCTCGTTTCCCAGCTCTAGATGTTGATGGAGATGGGATTAACAATGATGTTGATTTAGATGATGATAATGATGGATTGTCAGACGAGGAAGAGCTGGTGCTAGGCACTAATCCTTTTTGGAAAGATACCGATGGTGATGGTATTGACGATAACATTGAGGTTGAAAACAGTTTAGACCCTCTTGATGCAAGTGATGCATTAGCTGATTTTGATGGTGATGGTATTAACAATGCAGATGAAATTGCTCTAGGGACCAATGTGAACCTAAGTGACTCTGATGGTGACGGTGTTGATGATGGTGTAGAAGTCGCTAACGGCAGTGATCCACTAAATAAATATATTCAAGTGGGTTCACTCACTAACTCTGTATTATTCAGTGATGTTAACCAAGACGCCGTGGCTGACTGGATTAAGTATACCACTCACTCAAATCGTGTTGAGGTGAGCTTATTTAGCGGTAGCAACTATAACGCGCTTGCTAATTATGTGATTGAAAATTCGTTTGACTCTCCAGTAACCATAATACTTAACGATCGTGATGCCGATGGTATTAATGAGGTCGGGGTGTTTGGTTTTGATGCCAGCGCAAACAGATATCAGTTGCAAGTGCATTCTGGGTTAACGGGGGTTAAACAAGATGTGTGGAACTGGCCTGCAACTTTAGGGGAGGTACAGTTTGAAGCATTAGCCGATTTAACTGGTGACGGCATACAAGAATATGCGATAAGCGGTGTGCATTTAGCAAATGGCACTCGCCAGTTAGTGGTAAAAGACGGTGTGACTAAAGCGACTTATCAAACCTTTAAATGGCCCAATTTATGGGATGCTCCGCAGTTTGTTACCATGAGTGATGTCACCTTTGATAGTGTGCCAGAGGTTGCGCTTTATGG
>NZ_BMQW01000023.1 GCF_014648315.1 Shewanella ulleungensis | reverse complement strand
GAGCGTTATCGATTTGTGCGAAGTTACGAGCTTCACCACCATAAGTCTTAGACAATACAGCTGAAATAGCTGCTGTAAGAGTTGTTTTACCATGGTCAACGTGACCGATGGTGCCTACGTTTACGTGGGGCTTTTTACGTTCAAATTTAGCTTTTGCCATGGTATCGCCTCAATCCAATAGTTTGGTGATGAAAACACACATATAGTAAAAATCCGATGCATTAATATGACATCGAATCGATTATCGTTAAGGAGTTAGTATGACAGGCTGGTGCTGATAGGCAGATTCGAACTGCCGACCTCACCCTTACCAAGGGTGCGCTCTACCAACTGAGCCATATCAGCAATCAAATTTTGGAGCGGATGGCGGGAATCGAACCCGCGTTATCAGCTTGGAAGGCTGGAGTAATACCATTATACGACATCCGCGCAACCTAACATAGGCTACCTAACTACCTAGAAAATGGTGGAGGGAGAAGGATTCGAACCTTCGAAGGCTGAGCCGTCAGATTTACAGTCTGATCCCTTTGGCCACTCGGGAACCCCTCCAGAGAAAATGGTGCCGGCACCAAGAGTCGAACTCGGGACCTACTGATTACAAGTCAGTTGCTCTACCAACTGAGCTATGCCGGCGTGTCATTTCGGGTTCGGATATTAGGTAAATGTGCTCAGGAGTGCAATAGATAAATGCGAAAAAACTTAAAAAAAGTTTCAAATGGCGCTTTTTTACACTCTTTTTTGAAATGAAGCGCAATTTCTAGCCGAATATATTACACATGACCATAAATCAATATCAAAGTATTGTCGCCTATTATTCGATAGTGTAATGTGCCTGACCAACCTAGAGGAATGGTTATGACTTCAATAAACTCAATACAAGATGCACTTTACTTTGCTTTTCAGCGCGAGCATTGGGCTGAATTACGCAAATCAGTGCCACTCACATTGAGCCAAACAGAACTCGAAAACCTTCGTGGTATGAATGAGAAGCTGTCACTCGATGAAGTCACTGACATTTATCTTCCTCTAAGCCGTTTATTAAATCTCTTTGTAGGCTCAAAACAACAACGCGGCCTTGTACTTGGCAAATTCCTGGAACAAAAGAATTCCCCTAGTCCTTATATTATTAGTATTGCTGGCAGTGTAGCTGTTGGTAAAAGCACTACAGCCCGTATTTTACAAACTTTATTACAACGTTGGCCCGAACACCCAAAAGTAGATCTTGTCACCACTGACGGTTTTTTATATCCGCTTGCAGATCTTAAACGTAAGGGGTTATTGCAACGTAAAGGCTTCCCAGAGAGCTATGACATGAAAATGTTAGTTGAATTTATTTCTGCCGTTAAATCGGGTAATAAAGAAGTTTTGGCACCATTATATTCGCATGTCACTTATGATAGATGCCATGATGAACATCAAGCAATCCGTCAGCCTGACATTTTGATCCTAGAAGGTCTCAATGTATTGCAAACTGGACTGGACACGCCCATAGATACAAGGCGCCCTTTTGTTTCTGACTTTGTTGATTTTTCTATTTACGTAGATGCCGATGAAACACTATTAAAACAATGGTATAAACAAAGGTTTTTACAGTTCAGAAAAGGTGCCTTTAGCGATCCTGATTCATTTTTTCATCACTATTCTTCACTTAGTGACGATGAAGCAAATACAGTTGCGGCTAATATTTGGGACACAATCAATGGTCCCAATTTGCAACTCAATATCCAACCGACAAGAGAAAGAGCACACCTGATTTTACAAAAAGGTCAAAATCACTTAATGAATAAAGTATTGTTACGCAAATAAATACGATTATAAGCCTATTTAATAGGCTTTAGTTTGCTCTTAAACTTATCTCTCCACCCACAAATGCGTTTGTTCCTTGATCATTCTCTAACAAGATCGCTCCTTGTTTATCGATACCACGGCATATGCCAGTAACGGCATTAGGCGCCATTAATAGCGTAACCTCGCGATTAATGAATAAATCATTGTTATTCCAACGTTGTAAAAACGCATCTAAGCCCTGCTGTTCAAATAATACTAAATCACGTTTCAATTGTTGGTGTATTTTAACCACAAGCATCGTTTTATCTGGCATATTATCCATAGCAGACAGATCACTCCAAGGCTGATCAATTAATTCACCTTGCTCCACAGACATACTCATATTAATCCCGAAACCTATGACTAACTCTGTCTGTCTATCTGAGTGATGGCTCAACTCAATGAGAATACCGGCTAACTTTTTGTGTTCTAGATAAATGTCATTAGGCCATTTAACACCTAATCCTTCGACACCTAATTCTTGCAAGGTTTTAACAATTGAACATCCAACGACTAAACTTAAGCCGCTAGCATTTGAAATATCCAAATTTAGACGCCAAAACAAAGAAGCATACATATGATGGCCATATGGAGACAACCACTGACGCCCTCGCCGTCCACGTCCTGCTGATTGGTATTCAGCGACACAAATATCACCAGACTCGAGCTCCGAAGCATGGTTTAACATAAAAGCATTGGTGCTATTAGTTTCATCAAAGTAAAAACAGCGATTATCTATATTATTGACTAACTCACTTTCATTGATTAATGATATTGCGTTAGCCAGTTTATACCCTTTGCCTTTTACGCTATAAATTTCAACTCCATAATCTTTAAGCGCATCAATATGTTGGTTTATTGCTGCCCTAGTTAGTGATAGTTTCTTTGCTATAGCCTCACCAGAGACAAAACCTTTATGACTCAAACAAGCTAATATCTGTCTCTTACGTAACCAGTGTTCATTCATTAGATTTTAATCTCCCCATCGGGCCCTATAATTCTTGGCTCAGGCTGTAACGTTACCGCAAACTTATTAAATACAACATCAATAATATGGCGTGCTAACTGGCATACCTCTTCACCAGTTGCTGATCCCATGTTAACTAAAACCAGAGCCTGATTTTGATGTACTGCTGCATCTCCAAGTCGAAACCCTTTCAGCCCTGCCTGTTCAATAAGCCAACCGGCTGCTAGTTTGTATTGCCCATCAACTTGCTCGTAAGCAACAATTGTTGGAAATTCAACTCTTAGCTCAATAAATTCATTACAAGTGACTATAGGGTTTTTAAAGAAACTTCCTACATTGCCCAAAACTTTAGGATCTGGCAGCTTAGATTGGCGAACTTGACATACGCAGTCAAAAATCTGTTTTGCAGTTACTGTTTGTGGATCCATATTTTGTAGCGGACCATAATCCAATACTGGTTGCCATTGCTTAGGCAGTTTTAATGTAACTTCAGTGACTACGGCTAAATTTTTTAGTTCCTGCTTAAAAATAGACTCACGATAACTAAAATGGCACTGTTCATTACTGAACACTTGTAGGTCATTGCTATCTAATCGTAAAAACTCTATCGCATGACAAAAACGATTAAATTCCACGCCATATGCACCAATGTTTTGTATAGGTGCAGCACCAACAGTACCAGGGATAAGTGCCATATTTTCAAGGCCATTAATCTGATTAGCTAAACAGAATTCAACTAGATCATGCCAATTTTCACCAGCTTGAACACTAACGTAATAGTAGTCAGTGTCCATTGCCATTGTAATACCTTTGGTCGCGATATTGACGACTGTACCTCGGTAGTCAGTAGTAAACACCAAATTACTCCCACCACCAAGTATAAGCATGGGTAACTGCTTTGAGTATAAATCGGTACAAACATCAATCAGTTCGGACTTTGAAACCACGCGAACTAGAGATGAACAATATTGTTGAAGGCCAAATGTATTGAGTGGAGCTAACGAAGTAAGCATAAAATAATCAATCTAAAAATAATGACACATTGTAACAGGGAAAATAAATTTGATTAGCGAGTTTCTATTTAAAACTTAATACACTTCTTAACACTGATGTGCCTTAGTTATATTTGGCATATTAAAACCATTACATTAACCTACACCGACATTTAATTTGAATATAATATCAAGTCGAACATTAAGATAACTCTTTCTATGAGTCACGAGCTTTACACTTTCTTCTGTGAGAAATGAATAGCCTGGAAATGACCTACTCTCGCATGGGCATATCGACCACACTGTTATCATGCCCATTCAACACTCAAATTTCAGACGTAAAAAAGCCCGTTGCGTTAGCAACGGGTTATCACTCTCTTTTCAGAGAAATTAGGCGCCTGGAAATGACCTACTCTCGCATGGGCATATCGACCACACTGTTATCATGCCCATTCAACACTCAAATTTCAGACGTAAAAAAGCCCGTTGCGTTAGCAACGGGCTCATCACTCTCTTTTCAGAGAAATTAGGCGTCTGGAAATGAAGCTCTATGGTTTCCAGACAAATTTTTCTATCTAACGCTCATTCAAGCATTAAATAATAATTCGAAAAGCTGATTAAGCTTTATTAAAGCTTACTTGAGTTATCACACTATTTAAGCGCTCTATTCTAACCACTAAGGTCAGTAAAACCCATCTGGGTTGTATGGTTAAGCCTCACGGGTCATTAGTACAAGTTAGCTCAACGC
>NZ_BMQW01000022.1 GCF_014648315.1 Shewanella ulleungensis | reverse complement strand
GCAGATAGGCAGATAGGCAGATAGGCAGATAGGCAGATAGGCAGATAGGCAGATAGGCAGATAGGCAGATAGGCAGATAGGCAGATAGGCAGATAGGCAGATAGGCAGATAGGCAGATAGGCAGATAAATTTAATAAAATAATGCCAATCATAAGATTGGCATTATTAATCTAAATAACTAGATGAGTTAACTTCGTCTATTGATATTTATAACCTTCAGCCTGTTTATCGGTATACTCCGGTTTTTCATGCTTTTGGCCCATAGCTTCAGCTACTTCTGGTGGCATATAGTTCTCATCATGCTTTGCTAACACTTCTGTTGCTTCAAGCTTACCCGATTCAACTAATACGCCCTGCGCTACGATGCCCTGTCCTTCACGGAAAAGGTCTGGTAATAAGTCATCAAAAGTAACAATGACTTCACCACCTGCTGAGTCGTGTACAGCAAACTCTACATGCAAACTATTAGGGTCGCGTTTCATTGATCCTACTGTAACCATACCGCCAACACGAATACGCTGACCAACTTCAGGCATTACACCTGTGTCGTTTTTACCATGTGTAATTTCATATGGTGTGTAGAATAAATTAAGGTTTGAGTTTAATGCATAAAGTAAAAGCGAAGCTACGGCTGCAACACCTGCAATTAATGCCACCGCTAAGGTTAATCTTTTTTTACGTCTTGGATTCACGGTTAGTACCTCTTGTTTCTTTAAGGCGTTGTTCACGCGTTATCTTTTTAGCAATTTCTATTAATACTTTACGCTTTTGTCTTATGCTCAAGGTGATTAATGTGGCTAAAGAGCCAAATGTCACACCATAAGACAACCATACATAAAACGCATAGCCACCCATATCTACAAAGTCTGCAAATGAATCAAACTGCATTACTTAGCCTCCTCTGCAGTAGCAAGTTCACGAACCCAAGGCCTCATACCATTTCGAGCAAGAATCTCTGTTCTATAGCGCACGAGTGTAATAGCTCCTATCATCACGCCAAAACCGACAATGTTGATTAATAGTGGATAAAGCATGTCAGTCGACATCGTCGATTTCTCAGTAATTTTTATTGTAGATGGCTGATGCAGGCTGCTCCACCAATCAACAGAATACTTGATGATTGGAATATTGATAACACCTACTATAGCTAAAATACCAGCAGCACGAGCGGCAAGAACTTTATCTTCAAATGAGGCATATAGAGAAATGACCCCAAGATATAAAAATAGCAATACTAGTTCTGACGTTAGGCGTGCATCCCAAACCCACCATGTGCCCCACATAGGCTTGCCCCATGCTGCACCGGTTAAAAGTGCGATAAAGGTAATGACAGCGCCAATAGGAGCAATTGCTGCGGCCGCCCAATCTGCCGATTTAATTTGCCAAACAAGGCCAATAAATGATGCAGTTGCCATGCCCATATAAGCTGCCATTGACATTGATGCCGCCGGTACATGGATAAAGATAATTCGATAACTATCACCTTGTTGATAATCGGTAGGGGCAAATAATAACCCCCAAATACTGCCAGTACCCACCAGTAATATTGCTAATACAGAAAACCAAGGCAATAAAGTGCCCGATAATTTATATGCCCTTTCTGGGTCTGCGTAAGAATGTAGCCATTTCCACATTAGTTTGTACTCACACGTAAGGAGGCGCCAATTGCAAAAGGTGCCAAGATTAAAGAACCGACCAACATTGCCGCAAGTATCGCAAGTTGACCATCATAAGCTAGGTTTAGTCCGGCTGCATCTATGGCGCTAGTTGCAAAAATAAGTACCGGAATATACAAGGGTAAAATCAATAAGCTGAGCAATACACCGCCTTTTCTCAGACCCACGGTTAGCGCTACACCTATCGCACCCAGTAATGACAATATTGGGGTGCCTAGTGCAAGTGTTGCCATCAGTGCGCCATAGCTGTTGCCGTCTAAATGCAGTAATACAGCAAGCAGTGGTGCAACCAATATTAAAGGCACGCCTGTTAAGATCCAATGAGCCAATACTTTTGCCAGTACTAAAAGTGACAGAGGTTGAGGGCTTAATAACATTTGCTCAAGAGTGCCATCGTTATAATCAGCCTTAAATAAACGCTCTAGTGACAGCATTGACGCTAAGAGTGCTGCAACCCAAATAATCCCAGGTGCAACACGTGTCAGCACTTGCGGTTCTGGCCCAATCCCTAATGGGAACAGGGTTACAACCAATATAAAAAATAATAACGGATTGAAAATATCACCACGATGACGTACTGCAATGCGTAAATCGCGCTGTAAGAGCGTCATGAATGCCGCGGTATAACTAATTCCTCGTTTCATTCAGATACCTTATACGAAGCGATAGTCGAGAGTGATTTTACGTAATATGTCATCACTAATAATGCTCATATCCTGGTGTGTAGTTAAAATGACACATCCACCAGACTCAGCATGTTGAATAAACAATTGCTCTAACTCTTCTACGCCTTTTTTATCGATAGCGGTAAAAGGTTCGTCTAAAATCCATATTTTACAATTACTGTGCTGTAATCTTGCGAGTGCAGTACGTCGATGTTGTCCTGCTGATAAGTGTCCAGCAAGGGCTTCTTCAAATCCTGCTAGGTTAACTTTTGCGAGTAACTCCGTGGTATCAAAGTCATCATAGCCACTGATTCTTAAATTGAAGTTAAGATTTTCTTCTGCCGTGAGTTCACTTTTTACACCTGCTAGATGACCTAAATAAAGTAAGTCGTGATTAAATTCATCACGACAACGAGTAATATCTTCGCCTAGGTATTCTACTTCTCCAGCGTATGGACGTGACAAACCAGCAATAATGCGTAATAAACTTGTTTTACCTGCTCCATTAGGGCCTTCAATTTGGACGATATCACCAGCATTGATATTAAAGCTGAGTCCATCAAATAATATGCGCTCTTCACGAATACAGGTTAATTCGTTAGCACTTAACAGTACTCTTGATTGATTTGATATGGTCACTTATCCCTCTTATTTACGCGTGAGGACGAATTCGAAATGATACTAACACAAAGGTATTTATCGGTTTAGCTTTGTCTCAGACTAAGTGCTAGCAATTTGATATAGTTCCAAAAAAAACAATATCAATTGAACTTTTTTAACGATTACTAATATATTACCTGAACTAGCCAGATTGTCTTGATTTAGAGACTAAGCTGAGATTGTTATCACAAAAAGATGAGTTTTTTTGCTATTTGTAGTAATCTAGTCGTGCTAAAAAGAGTCTGCCTTCTAAATCAAAGGGCAGCGTTAAGCTTTGTATATTTGCAATTAGGAACGTTGAACATGAAAAAATTGTTAGCAATGACTGCAGTAGCTGCATTAACTTTGTCTGCGAATGTGTTTGCTCAAGAAGGTGAAGCTATTTACAACAAAGCGTGTCAAGTATGTCACAGCATGGGTGTGGCCGGTGCGCCAAAAGTTCATGATGCTGCTGCTTGGGAACCACGCCTAGCTAAAGGTTTAGATGCCTTAGTGGGTTCTGTGAAATCTGGTTTAAACGCAATGCCACCAGGTGGTATGTGTACGGATTGTACAGACGATGATTACAAAAACGCTATCGAGTTTATGTCTAAGTAATTTTTCGACTAAACCAAAAACCGGCTTAATAGCCGGTTTTTTTATGGGTGTTTTTTGACAAATTGAAAGATTGCCATATAAAACTTGCTATATAGCAATCATTTTAAGCCTCGTTTACTTATATTATTGCACTAGCGTATCTAACGTTAACGTAGCGCTTCCACCAACTGCGATAGTATCGATAGTACCCTTTAAATCACCAGCTTGTGGCTTAACGCTACCATTTTTAGATAACACAGCAATCACTTCAACTTCTTTTGCTGAGCTCAACGTTAAATCGCCGCTCATTGACGTGCTGTCATCTAAAGTAATGGTTGTGGGTAGATTCGCTGCACTAATTTTCATTGCAGCTAGTGGCACTTTAGGGCCCTGAGTCGCACGGGCAAAGATAAATATGGTATCTGTTGCGCTAACCTTATCTGCAAGCTCTTCTGAAATTGTGACTTCTATTGCCAATGTTTTAGCATTTACTACAGCAACACCATTATGATCAGTGTCATTAGGCATAGTGTCTGCTGTTTCGCCCATACGCATCTTGGCTGATTCAATCGCATTCATTAATGCTGTGCGATCCACATCATTGCGGTCACTGTCTAAAATCATTTGCCAGGCTTCAATCGCTTTGTTGTAGTTAGCGGTAAAGAAGGCATCCATACCAACAAGCAATAATGTTGAAGGGTCTTGAGGGTCTAAAGCTAATGATTGATCAATAATCACTTGGATGTCAGGTGTGATTTGTTGACCCGCTTTATAATATAGTGCTGTCGCTTTAGGACCAAGTAACTCAGCATGTGTGCCAACTAACGCCATTACTTTATCAAATGCAGCTACTGCTTTGTCATATTGGTTAGCTGAAACGTAAGCATGACCGAGGCTGAACCAAGCTTGGCTATCATCTGGTTGTGCTTGCACTTTTGCTTCCATCATCTGCACCCGTTGCGACATGATTTGCGCAGGGTCCATGCCTTGATGAGGGTTATTCGCTTGCGGTGGATTGGCTAACTCGTTATAAGCGCCTAGCTGCTGATACAAATAACCTGAAATAGCGAGCAAACAAATGGTCATAAAAGCAGGCCATAATGCACTTTTAGGCTTAATTTCAACATCGAGTGAGTCATCACCTTCTTGCTTCATATCCTGAAGTAGGTTGATTTCAAGTTCTTTCTTTAATGCATCAAATTCGGTTTTGTCTAACATTTCATCTTGCAATTCTTTTTCGAGTATTGCTAAACGTTCACCATAAAGTTCAAGGTTAGTTTGTCTACGAACGCCAGCTTCTTCTGCTTGCAGTAGCTTTTGTTGGCGAAAGTGAGGGACCCAAATCATGATTAGGCCGATGAGTACGACAAGCGCAATAAAAATCCAAAATGTGGTCATTGTTTAAATATTCACTTTTAGGTTAACAAAAGAAGCGGTGTTTACCGCAGTGCTTGGAAGTTTGATTATACGTAAAGATTATTAATTGAATAGTAATATAAGGAAGATATGACTCCAAATCCTGAGAGTTGCGTACTGGTTCACATATTGGATGTGTTTGTTAAATTGTATGAAACTTTATAGCTACGCTTGTGTCATATGCCGATACTAGGGATTCATTTTGATACTTAGATGCTCATAATGAGACTGGTGACCCAGTTTTGTACGAAAAGGGCAGACAGATGCAACAGCAAGTTCTAAAATGCGTTAAAATTCGTTTAAGCTAATGTGCGTATATTAGTTTTAATGTATTGATTGATACTGTCGTGGTTTGTTTGTTTCAGATCCGCTTAATTATTTAGACTAAGGAATACCCATGATTCCAGAACTTGGACATTTCTCGCTAATTCTCGGTTTGGCTTTTGCCCTACTGTTAGCGTCCGTGCCGTTATATGGTGCCGCTCGTAAAGACCAGTATCTTGTTCGTTATGCTTGGCCACTGACCTACGGAATGTTTTTCTTTATCAGTCTTTCTGTTATTACCTTAGCCTATAGCTTTGCGACAGATGACTTTTCTGTTGCTTACGTAGCGCATCATTCAAACTCACAGTTACCCATTTTCTTTAAAATTGCCGCAGTTTGGGGTGGTCATGAAGGATCATTACTGTTTTGGGTTTTTGCTCTATCTGTTTGGGCAATATCTGTCGCCATATTTAGTAAAGGCTTAGAAGAAGTCTTTACTGCAAGGGTATTGTCTGTCCTTGCAATGATAGTTGTAGGCTTTACCTTATTTATGGTCTTGACCTCTAGTCCATTTGAACGGTTATTTCCGATACCAATGGAAGGAAGAGATTTAAACCCAATGCTGCAAGATGTGGGGCTAATATTCCACCCTCCAATGCTATATCTGGGTTACGTGGGGTTCTCAGTATGTTTTGCATTTGCTATTGCAGCACTTATGAGTGGTCGACTTGATTCTGCATGGGCACGCTGGAGCCGTCCATGGACACTCGCAGCCTGGATCTTTTTAACTGGTGGTATCTCACTTGGTTCTTGGTGGGCATATTACGAATTGGGCTGGGGCGGCTGGTGGTTCTGGGACCCAGTTGAAAACGCATCATTTATGCCTTGGTTAGTCGGTACAGCTTTATTGCATTCATTGATTGTGACTGAAAAACGTGGGGCATTCCGTAACTGGACCGTCCTACTGTCAATCTTTGCATTCTCACTGAGTTTATTAGGTACATTCATTGTGCGTTCAGGTGTTTTGACATCGGTACACTCATTTGCTGCTGACCCAAGTCGTGGCCTGTTTATTCTATTACTACTTGGTCTTGCCGTTGGTGGTTCGCTAACATTGTTTGCATTCCGAGCGAATGAGATGAGTAGCCCAGCACGATTTGAACTTAAATCGAAAGAAACCATGTTGCTTATTTGTAATGTATTACTCACAGTTGCGGCAGGTACGGTACTACTAGGAACATTATATCCATTATTGATCGATGCGCTTGGTATGGGTAAAATTTCTGTTGGACCTCCATATTTTAACGCTGTGTTTGTTCCTATTGTACTTGTGTTATTTGGCTTTATGGGGATTGGTCCAATCATTCGTTGGAAAAAATCTAAAGCCGGTGAAATTAAACGTCAATTATTAGTGCCAGCAATTATCTCATTAGTAATAGGTGCAATTGTACCGTTTATTGCCGGTGGTGAGTTTGACGCGTGGGTTATGGCCGGTGTCGCAGCAACGTCTTGGATTATGTTATCAACACTCCGCGCTGGATATAATATTGTTAGTCAAAAAGGTGGTGGTATTAGCCTCAGTAGAATTAGTCGTAGCCAGCTAGGTATGATGATTGCTCACTTTGGTATTGCAGTATCAGTTCTTGGCGCAACAATGGTATCTAACTACTCAATTGAAAAAAGTGTCCGTATGGGCCCTGGTATCTCACAAGAGTTAGCTGGTTATACCTTTAAGTATCTAGAAACTAAAAATGTTGTTGGTCCTAATTATACCGCGCAACAAGGCCAGATTGAGATTTATAAAGATGATGAATTTATCACCTTATTAAAACCAGATCGTCGCCAATATAATGTGCGTACTATGGACATGACCGAAGCCGGTATCGATTGGGGACTATTTAGAGATTTATATGTCACCATGGGTGATCCAATTAGTTTAACTGAGTTTGCTGTGCGCCTTAACTATAAGCCATTTGTTCGTTGGTTATGGTTTGGTTCTATCTTTATGATGGTGGGCGGATTCCTTGCAGCATCAGACAAGCGATACCGTGTAAAGCAAGTTGCACAGCAGCAAGAAGCCGCTAAAGCAAAATTAGCGACAGCATAATCACTCGGAGACACTATGAAGAAGTTTGTACTGTTTATACCCCTAGTTATTTTTTTGGGTATGGGAGTGTTCTTATATAAAGGATTATTTTTAAATCCAAAAGTGCTTGATTCTGCTTTAGAAGGAAAGCCGGTACCGGCTTTCCAACTTGAGCGGCTTGAAGTAGCGACTGAAATGCTGACTGAGAAGAATCTTGCCGGCAAAGTAACAATGCTTAACTTCTGGGCCACATGGTGTCCTGCTTGTAAATATGAACATCCATATTTAATGATGCTTTCAAAGCGTAATTTATTACCTATATATGGCATTAATTATCGTGACGAACGTGCATTAGCAATCAAAGAGCTACAAACTCAAGGTGATCCTTATACTTTGAATATTTTTGATAAAGATGGTCGTTTAGGTTTGGATCTTGGTGTGTATGGTGCGCCAGAAACATTTATTGTCGATCATAATGGCATTATACGTTATCGCTATGCAGGTCCTATTGATCAAACCGTTTGGACGGAAACTTTATATCCAATGATCCAACAACTCCAAACCGAAGCTAAAGCTGATGGGGCATCTTAATGAGCATGGTGACTAAATTATTAATCTGTTTTGCTAGCGTACTATTTACGGCTTCAGTTTTTGCTACGCCAGTAGATACTTACGAATTTAAATCTACAGATAACCAACAGCGTGCATTGTCATTGGCGCATCAATTGCGTTGTCCACAGTGTCAGAATCAAAACCTAGTGGATTCAAACTCGCCAGTAGCACAAGATTTACGCCTTGAAGTGTATAAAATGGTAGACAGTGGTAAATCAGATCCTGAAATTATTGATTTTATGACCAGCCGCTATGGTGATTTTGTGCTTTATAAGCCTAAACTTGATTCTAAAACCTATGTTTTATGGTTAGGTCCCGCTGGCTTATTAGTATTTGGTTTGCTTATCGGGTTTATATTCGTACGCAGACAACGAATTCAACCCGCAGAGGCTGAAGCACTAACACCAGAGCAGCAAGCAGAGCTTGATGCACTACTAAATAAAAACAAGGCAAGTAAATAAAACGTGGAGTAACAACATTGAAAAAGTGGCTTGCAATAATACTATCTAATCTGTTGTTACTCAGCATGACAAACATAGTGAGTGCATATCCAGGTATGCAGCAACAAACTAAACAAGTCACTCAATCAACACTCGACCGAATTAATATCTTGCCGCAACCGTTTCCAATTGCACTCGTAGATTTTACGGATGCAATTGGCAAACAAGTTAACTTTGAACACTATAAAGGCAAGGTTGTAGTTGTAAACCTTTGGGCAACATGGTGTCCACCTTGTGTAAGAGAGCTTCCTGCTTTACATCGTTTAAACCAAACACTCAATGCTGAGCAATTTGTATTGTTACCCATTTCAATCGATGCCGATTCTAAAGTAGTGAAACCTTTCTTAGCAGATTTGGGTTTACCTGCATTTAATTCCTATTTTGATCCACAACAAGAATTACGTGATGTCTTCCCGCTCGATACGATCCCAGCAACATTTATCTTAAATGAACAAGGTGAGCTAGTGGCCTATGTCCGGTCATATGTCGATTGGGACGATGAAAACGCGATGGCTTTTCTAACTCAATTCAGGAAAAACACTGAAACAGCTCAATAAGTCAGCATAAATCCGTTAATAAAGCTTAAAAGGATCGTTTTTGGTGAAAAGATCGCCAAGCGATCCTTTTTTATTAAAAAAGGGGTTGCACTAAATCTCTCGGTGCCTATAATGCGCATCCACTGACACGGCAGACAGCGAAAGCAGTCACCGAGTGAGGTTGAACCAAGTACTTCAAAACACTGAGTTCAAGGCGAAAAGA
>NZ_BMQW01000021.1 GCF_014648315.1 Shewanella ulleungensis | reverse complement strand
TTATCAATAAACCCACCTGGGCCAGCTTTAACAGCGCCAATGGTCAGCTAAGCGGCACGCCGACCAATACCGATGTGGGCACCACGGCGGGGATTGTGATCAGCGTCAGTGATGGCAACATTAGCACCGCGTTAACTGCCTTTAGCATTACGGTGAGCAACACCAACGATGCGCCGGTGATTAGCTCTACAGCGATAACGAATGCAACCCAAGATCAAGTTTATCAGTATAGTTTTGTTGTTGAGGATGATGACAGTGGTGATGTGCTTACCTATAACGCTGTGGTTATTCCGACTTGGTTGAATTTTAATATTTCAACCGCTTTATTAAGTGGCACACCTACTAATGCAGATGTAGGAAGCCATACCGTAACGTTAAAAGTGACTGATAGCTCGGGGATGAATGCTGAACAAAGTTTTGTGATTAATGTCAGTAATATCAATGATGCACCTGTTATTACTTCTTCTGCGATAACTGTAGTTACGCAGGATGTTGCATATAGTTATACCTTGGTAGCTGAAGATTATGATGAAGGCGATAGTTTAATCTATAGTGCGGTTGTTAAACCTGATTGGTTAAACTTTAATGTTGTTGATTCAACGTTGTCGGGTACACCTACTAATGAAAATATTGGTACTCATGCTGTTTCTTTGCAAGTTGTTGACACTGAAGGGCTAAAGGCTAGTCAAAACTTTAGTATTATTGTTACCAATGTTAATGATGTTCCTTTAATTACTTCCATAGCTATAACTGATGCTACTCAGGATCAAGCTTACACTTATACTCTTTTGGCTTCTGATCCAGATACTGATGATATTTTGACGCTAAGCGCTTCAACGATTCCTCAATGGTTGACCTTTGATGCGTCTGCTGGAGTGTTAAGCGGAACACCTACAAATGATGATGTAGGGGATCACTCGGTGGTGTTAGTTGCTACGGATAATGCAGGTCTATTTGTTGAACAAGATTTTGATATTACGGTGAGCAATGTTAACGATGCGCCTGAAATAAGCGGTTCTCCGTTATTGGTTATAGATGAGGATACTTTATATCAATTTACTCCTACTGCACTAGATGCTGATGAGGAGGATGTCTTAACATTTATGGTAGCTAATAAACCATCGTGGGCTGAGTTTAATATTGTTGATGGCACTCTAAGTGGAACTCCACTTAATGATGATGTGGGTCTTGTATCTGATATCATTATTTCAGTATCAGATGGAACAATTGATGTTGAATTGCCATCATTTTCAATAGAAGTGATTAATGTAAACGATACCCCAATATTTGAGTCTGAACCAATAACTCAAGCCAGTGTGTTTACGCCTTATCAATACGATATTATTGTGTCAGATGATGATATCGATTCATCGCTAACGGTTGAAGTAGTATCTGCACCAGATTGGTTGTCTTTAAATAATTTAAATCAACTAGTTGGCACTCCGCCTGCAGAATCAGCTGATATGACATTTATAATAGAAGTTAGTGTGACGGATTCTATTGTAGATCTTCCTGTCATACAGCGCTTTAGTTTGGTGGTTTCGGAGCCAACAGATACAGAACTTGGTGTAAATATTTATTTTTCACCTGCTCCGGCTATTGTTGGACAAAAAGTTAACCTTGTTGTTGATATTGCCAATAATGGCTATACCTCGGCAATTGGATTAAATTACCAAATTACGTTAGGCAGTGAACTTTCAATTGTCTCATTACCCGAAGAGTGTAATGAACAAGCCAATGCTATTCTTCGTTGTGAGGTTAATGATGAGCTAGCTATTGGAGACTCTTTAAGCCGAGTGATTGAATTATCGGTGGAGAATGTTGATTCAGGCTTTAGCTCTGCGAATTTAGCTGTTACGGGTAGTAATGTAAACAGTGTTGTATTTGAAGATGTGGCCAGCATATTACTGGCGAATACCTTGTCTGTATTACCTGGGAAAGTATTAACGAGTGTTCCAGCTGCGTTAGGTTATGCTGTTGATATGGATTCTGATAGTTTTGTAGATTTATTGGTTTATTTACCCGATGAGTTAATGATACAGGTCATGATTAATGATGGTTTTGGTGAACTCATTCCCAATGGTAAAATTTCATTAAATCAAGCTGTGACGTCATTTGTTGCGAGTGATATTAATGGTGATGGCTACATTGATATCATTACTACTGGTGGTGATATAGCTGGGAACCTTGCTTATATATTAGATGGGCTATTTGCTGTGACATCAATTGAAAATTTAGATGATGTTAAAGCAGACTTCATGTTAATTGTTGACGTTGATTTTGATGGTTATTCAGAGGTTGTCTTAGCCGGTATATATCAACCTCAAGTAGCTATTTATTCGGGGGTTGGCTCTGGTTCTCCTTCTGTTAATCTAGTTCCTATTCCTTTTTCGTTGCCGTCTTTAAGTGCCTCAAAAGGGACGCAACAGGTTTCTGTTCTGCAAGATTCTATAATTGCTGATGTGGGGATTACCTCTGTTTCTGCTATAAGTACTGATGGTGTGGTGAAGCTGTTAGTTGGATTAGAGACCCAAGCTCCGGTGTTATTGACTCTTGATAATCAAATTTGGACTTTAAGTGCCGTGAACTCGTTGGATCAGGGTGTCAAAAGTATCATTAGTACAGATCTAGATAATGATGACAAAGCTGATTTGTTTGTAAAAGACGATAGTGGTTGGCATTTAATTTTAGATGCCTTTAGCAATGACTTTATCAAAAGTAGTGTTACGTTCCCCAATGCTGATGACATTGTTGTCACCGATTTAGAAAATGATGGTATTAATGAGCTGTTATTAATGATGTCTCATGGGGTGAGTATTTGGCATTATTATGGCCCAGATGATATTCGCCCTGATAATTATGTTATTGAAGCACAAGCATTAGGTAGTGTTACTGTACTTGATATTGATAATGATCATTTGCTCGATATTATTACTTTTGACCAGATAGATGGTGTATCCGTTTGGTATGTGAGCGCGGGAGGAGGTGTGGGGCTTCAAGATGTAGATTTAGTGCTATCTAGTCTCATGCCAAGCTATCCTCAAGTTGATCGTGCAGTTAATATTACATGGTCTGTTTATAATTTAAGTGATGCAAGTGCTAGTAATGTTGTTATGAGTATTACGTTAGATGCAGATTTGGTAGTTCCTGAAGTTCCAAGTGGTTGTACTGTAACAGGTACCATGCTTACTTGCAGGTTAGGTGAGATTGCTGCTGGGGATTCTAAGGATATATCTTTTAGCCTTCGCCCTGAACGTGATGGAAAATTATCTGTTTTGGGAAATGTATCAAGCTCTCAATATGACGTGAATAATCTAAACAACCAATTTGATGCGAGTTTTGATTTTGCGTCACCTAAAAAATCTGATGGTGGTAGTGTTCCAATATGGACTGTATTGTTGTTATTAATATTTGCATCAGTTAGATATAGTAAAAATCGTTATCGTTAATTGATAATGATTAGCAATAAATAAGACAGGGGGTAACCCCTGTTTTAATATCAGCGGTACTAAGCCTACTGTATTATAAAATAAGCTACAAAATTTTAATTTGGAATCAAATTTAATGGCAAATTTTCGTATATCACATTTATGCCTCATAACGTGTTTGACATCGGCATGTAGTGTGTTTTCTATATATGCAACTAATGAGCCGTTTGATTTAAAGCCTATTCAACAAAATGACAGTTTACTCAAATTGATGGGTAAGCTTGAATCTGCAAGAGATCCAAAATGTCATGCAACGGCTACACGCTTGGAAGGGTTAATTTATGGTACGCCTTTAAGTGATAATGCTCGTTATAAAAAAGCTGAATATCAACAAGCATTAATTCGAAATATATGGATAAAAGCCACCGCGGAAACTCCTAATGTAGAACAATTATCATTAGCGCAAATTAAGCTTGCGATAAATGAATTTTTTAGCACTACGAAGTTAAGTAATACATGGCGTGTGACAACCCCCGCTATGTCTATTGACATAGATGCACGCGATGAAAGCCATTATGGGTCTATTGCTTATAGCTTTAGGGCTATGCTTGCAGTGCAACAGGAAGCTTTATTAGATTTTGATTCTGATTTGCCTGTATTAAGTGACGGCGCTGCAAAATACATAACCCAACAAATTGATTTAGTGACGCTATCTTTGTTAAAACAGGCAGATAATTTGGCAAGATTAAATAACCATCAAGAGGTTAGTCAAGAAGATCTAGTTAATAGCTGGGCTAGTTTGTTCCCTAATTTTTCGACGCAATCACTTGCTAATAACGTTGTAACAGATCAAAACTTTAAGAAGCCTCATGTGAGTAAAACGGGCTTGCAGAGTAAATTGATTGAGCAGAAAATGGCAGCATTTGCGCAGTACAACCAAGTCAATCAAGCCTTGTTTGCTCGTAATTTGCAGGTGTATTTTGCCAAACTTGCTTTACCACTAGACAAGCAAAAGTCGGCAGAATTTACTCGTTACTTTACAGAGGCGATGGTTGTTTTTTCGGCCAACTTCTATTTGCAATCTCAAGCGCAAGCGGGAAAAGCCAATGTGATTAAGGAGGCCGATGTTGCTATTGCGATGCAGCACTTGTTACCTCATTCTGTCAATGAATATGAAGATGTCATATTTTTTCAAAATTACCCTCAAGACAAACACGTTGTTATTGAATCCTATGATATGGACTCCTTTAGAGATTCTGGTTTGCATTGGTTGTATTACAAAGAAGCGTTGTCTGACTTAGATGAACAAGTTAAGTTAGAGGCCGACCCTTTTGCGGCTGAATTATTGTCTGAGGCGATTGCTCATTACGGTGTATTACTACTAAGAAGAGCGGGCGAGTTAGGTAAGTTTAATCAACAGAGCGAATTATCTGCAGCACTTGTGACGAGTGCTTATGAGTCTATTAATAAAGACGTCGATAGTTATCATCAATATAAACCACAAGTACTACCAGCTCCGGTTATTGTATCGGCCAGCAGTAAAGATCACAAAGTGATCCGTTACTTTGATAATGTCACTAACAAACAAAAAATAGATTTTGAACATAGATCTTCTGATTGGCTAAGTCGTCAATTAAGGAGTTATTTAAGTAAAGATGCTAATACCGGAATTTCGACTATTCCTCCAGCTTTTGGGGGAAGTGGAGTAGCTGCTGAAGATATTAATGGGGATGGTCTTGTCGATATCTTGTTGCTCAGTGGCACCGGTAATAAATTATTCTTAAATCGTAATGGCTTTTATGAAGATGTTACTTTGCAAGCCGGTTTACATAACCTTAGCCAACGTCCAAGTTCGGGAGCAGAGCAAGCACTCCCTGGTGAACCAAGACAGCCTTTGATAGCTGATTGGGACAATGATGGCGATCAAGATATTATGATCACTTATGTCGATGAGACACACAAAATGTTCAGCAATAATGGCGATGGGACTTTTACTGATATGACTAGTGTCGCTAAATTAGGTGGTTCAGGCATGGTTGGAGGACCTGCAACGACTGTTGATATTAATAATGATGGCTTGTTGGATATCTATATTGAATATTTTGGTAACTATCTGAAAGGTGATTTGCCTACTCTAAAGCGCAGAAATGACAATGGAGGAGAAAATGTATTATTCATCAATAAAGGTCATTTTGTTTTTGAGCAGGCAGAAAAAGCCCTAGGTGCTAATAACACTGGCTGGGGGCAGGCTGTAACTCATACAGATTTAAACATGGATGGTTGGCAAGATTTAATTGTTGGTAATGATTTTGGTGTAAATAGTTACTATATCAATAAGCAAGGAAAAGGATTTGTCGATTATGCTGATAAGCTAGGTACAGCTAAGCCTTCATATACGATGAATATTGGGTTAAGTGATTTAAATCGTGATGGTATTGCTGATGTTTACATTTCAAATATTATTACCATGAATAAAGATCAAAAATATGTCTTGCCTAGTGAGGATACTCAAGCTGAATTTAACCCGGATAAACTCGCCAATATGCGAGTAGTAGAAGGCAATGATTTGTTTATATCGAGCTTTGATGCCAATGGAGTACTAACTTATCAAGCTAGCGATAAGGTTGGCCGTGGTTATTCATCTACAGGTTGGGCTTGGGACGCAGATTTTTTTGATGTTGACAATGATGGTGATGATGATCTGTATGTGCTTAATGGTATGAATGATTACTATGTTTACTCGACGAATAATCCTTACTACGCGGATCCTAATACAGGCGAAAGTATTAACGCTGAATTTCCTGATGCAGCAAAGGCAAGTAATGTATTCTTTTTAAATGAAGCGGGTGGGTTGGTCAATACATCTGAGCAAAGTGGCTTGGATTTTATAGGTAATTCGCGTTCAGCTACTTATTTCGATTTCGATAATGATGGTGACTTAGATCTGTTAGTCAATAATTATCACGACAAGGCTAAGCTATTTGAGAATAAGGCAGAGTCACTTAATAATAATTGGTTAAAGTTACGTGTAAAAGGTTTGCCTTCTGCGGGGGTTAATTTAGATGGGATTGGTACGCAAATAATTGTTGGGTTTGGCGACAAAGGGTACGGTTGGCGTCAAGTGAGCGGTAGTCAAGGTTATATGTCGGTCCACCCTAAAGAACAAGTTATTGGATTAGGGAAAGAAAATCTAGCACGAGTCATGGTGATTTGGCCCAATGGTAAACGCCAGCAATTTGGCCCTTTAAAAGCAAATCAAAGTTATACATTAACGTACGGTGCAGCAAAGTAATGTTTAAACCTATCGTGCATGTGTTGTTGTGTCTATGTGTTATTTATGGCAATGACTGCATAGGCAGTGAAGAAACAGATAAACAAGGCTTATTTGCACAATTTGAGTCAAGGAAGCAGTGGTTTATTGAAGAAGGCATTCTACATCGTGGTGAAGCACCGAATAATATTAATAGACTGATACAAGAAGATTCTCCTTATTTATTAAGGCATGCTTTGCAGCCTATCGATTGGTTGCCTTGGACAGATGACATTTTAGCTTTAGCTCAAAAACAAAAAAAACTTATTTATGTGTCAATTGGTTATGATACATGTCATTGGTGTCATGTCCTTGCAAATGAAAGCTATATTAATACGGATATCGCGAAAGTATTAAATCATCATTTTATTAATGTAAAAATTGACCGTGAAATTCTTCCTGAAGTGGATGCTAAATATCGTTTAGCGCTTGAAAAAATGACAGGAAATCCTGGTTGGCCTATCCAAGTTATCTTGACACCTGATGGCGATATTCTTTGGATTGATTCTTATTTACCCCAATCTTCATTGCTTAATCTACTGAATGTAATATCAACAAAGTGGTTAGCGACTCCTGACAAGCTCTCTCGTAAGGCAAAGTCACTTAATGACCGATTGTTATCAAGCCAACAATTATCAGTCGATATGGCGTCACTGTTTAATTATCACGGACGTTTAGTTCAAGATGTTAAGGCGATACTCTCACAAGAGCTAACTCATGATGCGCCACGTTTTTTAAGGGCTGAATGGCTGCTACAACTCTTAAATGAGTTCGAAAAAACCACTAATCCTGAATATGTGGATATTGTTAAATCTCAAGTAGACCGTTTTTTAATGAGTGCCACTTATGATTTTATTGATGGCGGCATGCATCGTTACTCTGAAACGGGTGACTGGCAAACACCTCACTTTGAAAAAATGCTCTATGATCAAGCGCAGTTAATACGAGTATTGGTTAAGCTTTATTCGATAACGGGGATAAAGCAATATATCGATTTTGCAGCACAAACTGTTAGTTTTGTTGATTCAAAAATGAGTCATGATCGTTATTATGTTTCGTCTTTATCTGCATTGTCTAATGATATTGAAGGTGGTTACTACAAGATAGCCATTACAGATGTTTTACCGCTTTCGACTGAACAACAAATGCTTATTCACTATTTGCCTGACAACCAGTTATTTTATCTACGCTCTATTGATTTACCGTCCCCTCAACTTATTGATGTATTGAGTCAATTACGTCAAAAGCGCTTCGATTTCCCGATGGCCGATAAAAAAGGGATTTTATCTTGGAATGCATTATATGCGGTTGCCTTAGCTGAAATGTATTCGGCAACATTAGATAAACAAATTGAGCAAAAATGGTATCAGCACATTGACCAAATAAGTGAGCTGTTTTACCGTAATGAGCAACTTTATCGAATTGTTTATAATGGCAGAACCTCAGTTAAAGCAAAACTTGATGATTATGCTTTGTTAATTCAAGCGTTACTGTTGAAGTATGGGGTTAGCGGAAATACTGACGATTTAACTTTTGCAATCAAATTGAGTCATCAAATGAATCAGGAGTTAAAGCATGCTGATTTGTTAGCACTTGCAATGGATGACCAGCTTCCTTCTATGGTGGCGATGGTGATAAATGCCTACAGACAATTATATTTAGCTACAGGCGATTCGGCTATGGCTGAACGCATGAGCCAGTTAACATCCAAAACTGTTTTGTCGCCAGTGACGGTATCGCAGCTGTCTATATTATCTTCTATAGATAAAACTGGCCGGAGTGATCAATCACCTTATTTTTTCGGAAGAGGCAAGGGAGTCGTTAATTTTGTTTTAGTCGACAATAAACTTATATTAAAAATCAACTTAATTGATGGTTGGCATATTAATTCTAATAAGCCATTAGATAAAAAGCTTATCCCAACTAGGCTTCGAACGATTGATGGTGAGTTAGTTAATGCTGATTTTCCAAGTGCTAAGATGGTGAGTTTATCATTTAGTAAAGAAATGCTAGGTGTTTACGATTCTGACATTCGTATAGCGATAGACATTCGGCAGCTTGATGATTCAAATTTACCGTTAAAACTCACGATGCAGATGTGCTCTGACACGTTATGCCTTTTACCTGAAACACTTTTACTAAGACTCCCAAGAGTATTTTAAAACTATTAATTTGATAGTTTAAGATTATATAAATTTACCATTGTTAAATAAAATCAGTGGTTTATGGTTTTTATTGTTCTGATTTTGGTTTAGTATTATCTCTTTAATATTTCAAGGATGAATGTAATGCTATTTTATAAAACTTTTCATACTGCTTTATGTGTTACAACACTCAGTTTAATTAGTCCTGCTACTTTAGCTATTACTGGACTTTTCAACGAGGGTATAACACTCGCTGCCGATGTTAACAATGACGGTATTGCTGACTTTGCTTTACATAATGTGCTTGTGTCTAATACTAGATACGATGTTATTTCGGGGGCTGATGGTACCAAACTAACTTCGTTTGATTTCCCTGATTCTGAAACTGATTCATTTCACTATTCTCAGTTTCATTGGGTTGCCGATCGCGATAACGACGGTGTAAAAGACATTGGCTTATTTGGTTACAATGGTCTTACTGATAAATATCAATTTATATTAAAAAGCAGTAAAACGGGCCAAAGTTTAGGTACTTGGTCATGGAATAACACATTATTTGTGCCAGAGTTTTATGAGATTGATGATATTACCCTTGATGGTATGACTGAGTTTGGCATATTAGGCACACATTCTGCTAATTCTACCTGGCAACTTGTAGTGCGTGATGGCCAATTTAAAAGCCCTGTGGCGACGTTTAAATGGCCTAATATTTGGGATAATCCCAAAATTGTGACTATGTCTGATGTGACAGGCGATAATATTCCCGAAGTCGCCTTATATGGTGTTAATAAACGTCGTGGTAATGGTCAGTTGTTTGCGTTCGATGGAGCATTATCAACCAATAAGCTAGATGTTTATAACTGGGGTAAGCATTGGGATAATTTGTCTTTATTTAAATTAGATGACATTGATGGTGACGGCACGGTTGAGTGGGGGCAATTTGGTAAACGAACCGATGATGGCCGTTATCAAATGTTGATAAAACGCGGCAACAGTAAAACAGGCATGCTGCGTACATTAACGTGGAATACCACGATGAATACCGACACACCCATTATTGTTGATGATTTAACCAATGATGGGATCAGTGAGATTGCACTTGCAGGGTTTGATACTGATTTACGCTTTAAAATACTTGTTAATGATGGACGTTTACCAAATAAACGAATTAAAAATATTACCTGGCCACTAAATTGGTCCCCTGCATCACGTCTTGTTCATTTGCATGATATCGATGGCGATGGGATTAATGAAGTTGGTTTACTTGGCCCAAATACGACGAATCGCAATGTAACATTAAGCATTAAAAGCTTGGTTACAGGTAAAGAACTCACTCAGTACGAGTGGGATAAACAGTGGACAATTGGTTCACTAGGACTTGAGATTTTTGATGCTAATAATGATGGTGTGCTTGATTTTGCTTTAACCGGTTATCAAGACCTCAGCTTTTATGAGCGTATCTCTATTATAAGCGGTACAACTGATCAAACGGTTATATTCGATAAAATAGTGGGTCAAGATCGCACTACATTAGGCTCTTTTTTAACGGCATTATCGGATACTGATTTTAGATTTAATACCTCATTTAACGACGCCTATCGAGCGGGGGATACGGTAGCGCCTTTGTTGTTTGATGGTGCCTTATTACATCGAGGTTCTGTGTCATTACCTTATACGGTTAATAACAGTTTATTGACGTTACATCATAATCATGGGGATGAGGTCATTAATTTTTTGTATGTAGCCGATGATTTTGGCGTAGCAAAAGCGCCTGATTCTGAGCTGTCCATTTACACTAAGTATTCGTTTAATGTGCAATCTACTGATAGATTCGAGTCGTCGATGTTAATCGGTAAAGTGTTTTCTTTTATCATGGATGATGCAGGTGCTTTATCAAAAAGGGCAGACCCATTAATCTTCAATATTACTTTTTTGTCTAATGAACAGGCTTTAGTGAGTGCAGAAGAATCCTTTTTTGTACCTTGGTCAATTGATGCACAAGGCCGTTTAGTTGTGCACATATCAGATGAAAACGGTGATGATGATTTTGTGTTCACTCGCGTTGCCGATGATAAAAAACTGTTTGTTATTAAAGATGTTAATCGTAATAATAAGCCATTGCTGATGTCGGATGACATATTGCTTCCAATAACGATATTGAACAACTGGCTAATCTCTAATTAGCATGACGTTAGTGTCGTTATTTGCTTTTTAAACGCTCCCATTTGGGGGCGTTTTTTTGTGGGTTAAAAGGCCTTGATATTTAATTTCTAAATTTAAGATATGGACATTTATGTTAAAACTATTTAATTACTTACTGCTGCTTTTCTGTATTTCTTTTGATTCAATTGCAGATGACCTTACTCCTCCAGTTCTTGAAGGTTTTGAGATAACAACAAAAAACGTTGATGTATCTGAAAGTAGCCAACAAGTGACAGTACTGTTAACTATCACTGATGAGTCAAGCGTTCAGCCTCCTAACGTTGTTGCTAAAAGTGTATTGAATGACTCTTCTACAGGTTTTGGTGTTGTTCGATTAATCTCTGGTGACAATATCAATGGAACTTGGGAGGTGAAATTAACGGTACCTAAAGGGGCTACAGCCGGTGAGTGGAGGGTATCTTTATTTCCACTGACAGATATTGCTGGAAACTCCACTTCGTTTGGGCCTGGCGTACAATTTGATAATTCATTTTTCGTTGGCTCAAATAGCTCTGATTTGGATG
>NZ_BMQW01000020.1 GCF_014648315.1 Shewanella ulleungensis | reverse complement strand
GCCTATCTGCCTATCTGCCTATCTGCCTATCTGCCTATCTGCCTATCTGCCTATCTGCCTATCTGCCTATCTGCCTATCTGCCTATCTGCCTATCTGCCTATCTGCCTATCTGCCTATCTGCCTATCAAAAATTCAAACAGAAACGACCAGTAGAAGCAATAAGATAGGCAATAATTATAAAATAGAGGGATGAAGTGATAGTAAAAACAATCCTTATTAGAATATGATCTATTTTAAGCTGCGTCACTACCCCAGTACAATGAAAATGACTGTAGGTGTAGTCCTCTAGATCAAAGTCATTTGAAGCAGTAATGGGGGTTGTGACACAGCCTCGAAGGGCGAATTTATCAGAGTGGTCTTCTTTGTTAGCATTTTTTAACGTACGACTGCATGGATGCAGGAGGTAGAGCAACGCAGGAGAAGTTGCCGAGAACGAATATGTCTTCAAAAGGCTGCCTCGAATACCTCACTGATAATTTTCGCTAAAAGAGCAAATTCTAATGCGGATTGGTATAAATCATCAAAACAGAAGCTTTGTCTTTAATCCGCCCAACCAGATGGACCATAATTTGTGCCACATTTAAATATGATTTTGATGATTGAGTTTTAGGAGCACTTTGTAGCTACAGCATAAAAACACCATCTTAGTCATGTGGTGCAATAACATTGATGATTGAAGCTTCATAAGTAATGAATAAACTTGGGATTTAGGTCAGGAAAAATCTTTATAGTTAAAAATAGAACAGCGCACTGACTTAGAAAAATTTTGTAGGAACGACACAATATATAAATGACGATAGCAGAATGAGACTCAACTAACATAGTGAATTACATTAGTGAAGAAAATGATAGATATAAAAAAACCGAGCCTAAGCTCGGTTTTTATTTGAGTAATTTAATTACTCAGCAGCTTCAACTTCAACAGCTTCAGCAGCTTCAGGGCGACCTACTAACTCGATGTAAGCCATTGGGGCTTTATCACCGGCACGTAGGCCACACTTAAGAATACGGGTGTAACCGCCAGGACGTTCCTGGAAGCGTGGACCCAATTCAGTAAATAACTTACCTACAACTTCAGCGTCGCGGGTACGAGCGAAAGCTAAACGGCGATTTGCAACGCTGTCAACTTTAGCAAGTGTTATTAGAGGTTCAACTACGCGACGCAGTTCTTTCGCTTTAACAGTAGTTGTCTTGATAATCTCATGACGAACTATTGAACAAGCCATGTTACGGAACATAGCTTGACGATGACTGCTGTTGCGGTTTAGTTGACGACCACTCTTACGATGGCGCATGACCTAATCCTTATAACCTAAATCTGTACTAACCTGAGACTTATAGGTCGTCTGCTAAACTAGCTGGAGGCCAGTTTTCAAGACGCATACCTAACGACAGTCCGCGAGACGCTAAAACATCCTTAATTTCAGTAAGAGACTTCTTACCTAAGTTAGGGGTCTTAAGCAACTCAACTTCAGTGCGTTGTACCAGATCTCCGATGTAATGAATCGCTTCGGCTTTTAAACAGTTAGCCGAACGTACAGTTAGCTCTAAATCGTCGACAGGACGCAGCAAAATCGGATCAAACTCCGGTTTCTCTTCTACAACAGCCTGCTCAGTAACATCACGTAGCTCAACAAACGCATCTAGCTGTTCAGCTAAAATTGTTGCAGAACGACGAATTGCTTCCTCAGGATCGATAGTACCATTAGTGGTCATATCAATCACAAGTTTATCTAAGTCAGTGCGCTGTTCTACACGAGCGGCTTCTACATTATAAGCAATGCGAGCTACAGGTGAGAATGAAGCATCAACCAACAAGCGACCGATTGGGCGATCGTCGTCTTCAGTTTGTGCACGAGCCGAAGCAGGCACATAACCACGACCACGCTCAACGCGGATACGCATGCTGATATCATTATTACCAGTCAAGTGACAGATAACATGATCAGGATTCATAATGGTAACATCACCATCATGTGTGATATCTGCTGCTGTAACAGGGCCTGTGCCGGACTTGCTTAATGTAAGCAAAGCCTCGTCTTTACCCTCGATAGTCACTGCTAATCCCTTAAGATTAAGCAATATCTCAAGGATATCTTCTTGTACGCCTTCCTTACTGCTGTACTCATGCAGTACTCCGTCAATTTCGACTTCAGTAACTGCACAGCCTGGCATAGACGACAATAGGATGCGACGCAACGCGTTACCTAAGGTATGGCCAAAACCACGTTCGAGTGGCTCTAGTGTAACTTTGGCGCGAGTTGAATTAACCTGCTCAATATCAACGAGACGCGGTTTAAGAAATTCTGTAACAGAACCCTGCATTGTGTCCTCTCTTGTTTGTTAGCTTTACTTAGAGTAAAGCTCGACGATCAGCTGTTCGTTAATATCCGCAGACAAATCGCTACGTTCTGGAATACGCTTGAAAGCACCTTCCATTTTCGCACTGTCGACTTCTACCCATGTAGGCTTCTCGCGTTGACCAGCCACTTCTAAAGCCGCTTTGATACGAGCTTGAGTACGTGACTTTTCACGGATGCTTACAACATCATTCGCAGACACTTTGAATGACGGAATGTTAACAACACGACCGTTAACCATAACAGATTTATGGCTTACTAGCTGACGTGATTCTGCGCGTGTAGATCCAAAACCCATACGATAAACTACGTTATCTAGGCGGACTTCTAAAAGTTGTAATAAGTTTTCACCAGTATTACCTTTTAGACGTGCAGCTTCTTTGTAATAGTTACGGAATTGCTTTTCTAGCACACCGTAAATACGACGAACTTTTTGTTTCTCGCGTAGCTGTAAACCGTACTCAGACAAACGTGGCTTACGTGCGCCATGTTGTCCTGGTGCAGCTTCAAGCTTACACTTCGAATCGATTGCTCTCACACCGCTTTTTAGGAAAAGGTCTGTACCTTCTCTGCGGCTGAGCTTGAGCTTAGGACCCAAGTATCTTGCCATGATCTTTCTCCAACTATCCTATATACGCAGTGTTATACACGACGTTTTTTAGGTGGACGACAGCCATTATGAGGGATAGGCGTCACATCGGTAATGTTAGTTATTTTATAACCAACAGCGTTCAGCGCACGAATGGCTGATTCACGACCTGGACCTGGACCCTTCACGAAAACTTCAAGGTTTTTAACACCGTAGTCTTGAGCGGCAATACCTGCACGCTCAGCAGCAACCTGTGCAGCGAATGGCGTTGATTTACGTGAACCACGGAAACCAGAACCACCTGAGGTAGCCCATGACAACGCATTACCTTGACGATCTGTAATGGTGACAATTGTGTTGTTGAAAGACGCATGGATATGAGCCATGCCATCTGCAACCTGTTTACGTACGCGCTTACGCGGAGAACGTGACGGAACTTTAGCCATTTTGGTTTACCTTCCCGTTACTTTCTTATTGGTTTACGTGGACCTTTACGCGTACGCGCATTGGTCTTTGTACGTTGCCCACGAAGAGGCAGGCTACGACGATGGCGGAGACCACGATAACAACCAAGGTCCATAAGACGTTTGATGTTCATTGAAATCTCACGACGCAAGTCACCTTCTACGGTGTATTTGGCGACTTCTTCGCGTAGGATATCTATTTGAGCTTCGCTCAATTCCTTGATCTTAGCGTCTTCAGCGATTGAAGTAGATGCGCAGATTGCTCTAGCGCGAGTACGTCCAATACCAAAGATTGCAGTCAATGCAATGACTGTATGCTTTTGATCAGGAATGTTAATGCCAGCGATACGGGCCACTATGCACTCCTTAAAGTTAAAGGCCATCTGCGAAAAGCCCGAAAGGATACTCGACAGACGACAGATTTGCAAACAATATTTTTGGTCAGCCCATTATTGAGCTGACCAAACTTCTTTCTTAGCCTTGACGCTGTTTGTGTTTTGGTTCAACACAGATAACGCGCACAACGCCACTACGCTTGACGATCTTGCAATTACGGCAGATCTTCTTCACGGAAGCTCGAACTTTCATTTCATCACTCCGTTAAAGTAATCTTATTTACCAAAGCGATCTAAATTTGCTTTGTTCACAAGATTAGCTTTCTTCATCACAGACTCATATTGATGAGACATCATATGGGTCTGAACCTGAGCCATGAAGTCCATGATTACGACTACAATAATTAGTAGTGAAGTACCGCCAAAATAGAACTGTACTTTCCACGCAATTAACATGAACTCCGGAATTAAGCAGATAAAGGTAATGTACAGCGCACCCGCTAGGGTTAAACGTGTCATGACTTTATCTATGTAACGCGAAGTCTGTTCTCCGGGACGGATCCCAGGAATGAATGCACCACTCTTTTTCAGATTATCCGCTGTTTCGCGTGGATTGAAAACCAACGCAGTATAGAAGAAACAGAAAAAGATGATTGCTGTCGCGTACAATAATGAATACAGCGGTTGTCCAGGTGACACAGCTAAAGCGAAATCGCTTAACCATGACATAGACTCATTTTGACCAAACCACTGAGCCAGTGTGCCTGGGAACAAAATAATGCTGGATGCAAAAATTGGTGGAATCACACCTGCCATGTTCACTTTTAATGGTAAGTGGGTGCTTTGCGCTGCGAAAACCTTACGGCCTTGCTGGCGTTTAGCGTAATTAACGACGATACGACGTTGACCACGTTCCACAAATACCACTAAATAAGTTACTGCAAATACGATAACCGCGAGCAGCAGTAGTACCAATACATTCATGTCACCTTGACGAGCTTGCTCGGCTGTTGAGCCGATAGCCGATGGTAAACCTGCAACAATACCTGCGAAAATTAAAATCGAGATACCATTACCAATACCACGTTCGGTAATTTGCTCACCTAACCACATAAGGAACATAGTTCCTGTGACTAAACTTACAACAGCAACAAAGTAGAAACCAAATCCTGGATTGGCTACAAGGCCAGGCATAAGATTTGGTAAACCCGTTGCAATACCGATAGATTGCAATGTACCCAACACAAGTGTGCCATATCGAGTATATTGACTGATTTTCTTACGCCCTGACTCGCCTTCTTTTTTCAATTCAGCAAGTGCAGGATGCACAACAGTCAATAACTGCATGATAATAGATGCCGAAATATACGGCATTATACCTAATGCAAAGATAGAAGCACGCTCTAAAGCACCACCCGAGAACATGTTAAACATGCCAAGGATGGTATCTTTCTGCTGAGCAAAAAGCTCTGCTAATACAGCTGCGTCAATACCAGGAATTGGCACGAACGAACCGGCTCTAAAGACGATAATCGCACCAATCACGAACAGAAGACGAGTTTTCAGTTCAGACAAACCGCCTTTCGCGCTTTTTAAATCAAGTCCTGGTTTTGCCATCGACGTATTATTCCTCGATCTTGCCACCGGCAGCTTCAATAGCTGCACGAGCACCTTTGGTTACCTTTAGACCTTTTACAGTCACTGGGCGGTCAATGGTACCTGAAAGAACGATTTTCGCAAACTGGATGTTGCGAGTAATAACGTTCGCATCTTTCAGTGCATTCAAATCGACAACATCACCGTTAACTTTTGCTAGTTCGAGTAAACGAACTTCAGCTGTTACCAAAGCGCGACGCGAGGTAAAACCAAACTTAGGTAGACGGATCTTAAGTGGCATTTGACCACCTTCGAAGCCGACGCGAACGCCGCCGCCTGAACGAGACTTCTGACCTTTATGGCCGCGACCCGCTGTTTTACCTAAACCTGAACCAATACCACGGCCTACACGCTTAGGAGCAGATTTAGAACCTGCTGCTGGAGATAGAGTATTTAGACGCATTATCTTATTCCTCCACCGAAACCATGTAGTACACCTTATTGATCATACCGCGAACTGAAGGAGTATCTTCAACTTCTACAGTGTGACCAATACGACGCAGACCTAAACCGGTTAGGGTAGCACGGTGTTTTGGTAAACGACCGATGCTGCTTTTAGTCTGTGTTACTTTTAAAGTTTTAGTAGCCATGGTGCATTACCCCCGAATTTCATCAACATTCAGGCCACGTTTTGCTGCGATTTGAGCTGGTGACTTCATGTGCACCAACGCATCGACAGTTGCGCGAACGATGTTGATCGGGTTAGTAGAACCGTATGCTTTTGACAGAACGTTATGAACGCCTGCAACTTCTAATACGGCACGCATTGCGCCACCGGCAATAATACCGGTACCCTCTGATGCTGGTTGCATATAAACTTTTGAACCAGTATGGCGACCTTTAACTGGGTGATGCAAAGTACCTGCATTCAACTCCACGGTTACCATGTTACGACGGGCTTTTTCCATTGCTTTTTGAATAGCAGCTGGAACTTCACGCGCTTTTCCATAGCCATAGCCGATCTTACCGTTACCATCACCCACTACTGTTAGTGCTGTGAAGCTAAAGATACGACCGCCCTTAACTACTTTAGAAACACGATTAACTGCAATCAATTTTTCTTGCAGATCGTCTTTTTGCTGAGCTTCTAATTTAGCCATTTTATAACCCCTTAGAATTTCAGGCCAGCTTCACGAGCGGCATCTGCTAGAGCAGCTACACGACCATGATACTTGAATCCAGAACGGTCGAACGCAACAACAGCTACGCCCTTCTCGATCGCACGCTCAGCAACAGTTTTACCTACTGCTTTAGCCGCATCTACGTTTCCGGTACTCTTTAGTTGCTCTTTAACTGTTTTTTCAACAGTTGACGCAGCAGCTAACACCTTAAATTCAGGACTGATCACCTGAGCATAGATGTGACGCGGTGTACGATGTACAACCAGACGGTTCACGCCTAGCTCTTGGATCTTCTTACGTGCACGTAAAGCGCGACGTAAGCGAGATGTTTTCTTATCCATATCGCGTTACCTACTTCTTCTTAGCCTCTTTACGGCGTACAACTTCGTCGTCATAGCGAACACCTTTGCCTTTATAAGGCTCTGGTGGACGGTAACCACGAATGTTGGCTGCAGTTTGACCTACTAACTGTTTATCAACGCCAGTTAAGACGATTTCAGTTTGACTAGGACATTCAGCTGTTACGCCTGCGGGAAGTTTGTGTACTAATGGATGAGAGAAACCTAATGTTAGGTCTAAGTCGCTACCAGCAATTTTTGCACGGTAACCAACACCAACCAATTTAAGTTTCTTCACAAAACCTTGAGATACACCAACAATCATATTGTTTACAAGTGCACGAGTAGTACCAGCCTGTGCCCAAGCGTCAGAAACGCCTTCAACAGGTAGGAACTTAATTTGTGCATCTTCAATAACAACATTAACCGCATTATTGATTACTCGAGTCAGACTTCCTTTACCGCCTTTGACGGTTAAAGTCTGTTCGCTTATAGTCACCTCTACGCCAGCAGGGATAGTGACTGGTGCCTTTGCAACACGAGACATTACTAACTCCTTACGCTACGTAGCAGATAACCTCGCCACCCGAGCCAAATTGGCGGGCAGCACGATCAGTCATCAAGCCTTTAGAAGTGGACACAATTGCGATACCCAGACCGCCCATAACCTTTGGAAGTTCGTCTTTACCTTTGTAAATACGAAGACCAGGACGGCTTACGCGCTGGATAGTCTCAACGACTGGTTTGCCTTGAAAATACTTTAATGTAATTTCTAATTCAGGCTTAGCTTCATCTGCTACGGCGTAGTCAGTAATGAAACCTTCATCTTTAAGTAATTTCGCGATTGCTACTTTTAACTTAGCTGAAGGCATCTTTACAGATACGTGGTTAGCAGCTTGGCCGTTACGAATACGGGTTAACATATCCGCAATAGGATCTTGCATGCTCATATTAGCTTACTCCGTGACAAGTGCTTACCAGCTGGCCTTACGTAGACCAGGAACTTCACCGCGCATAGTTGCTTCACGTAATTTAATACGGCTTAAGCCGAATTTACGTAAAACGCCATGTGGGCGACCAGTTTGATTACAGCGATTGCGTTGACGCGATGCGCTTGAATCACGTGGTAGTGCTTGCAACTTAAGTACAGCATCCCAACGATCTTCGTCAGAAGATTCTGGATTACTGATAGTAGCCTTAAGTGCTAAACGCTTCTCAGCGTACTTAGCTACGAGCTGCGCACGTTTTGCTTCACGTGCTTTCATAGATGTTTTAGCCATTATGCTACCCTTATTTCTTAAATGGGAAGTTAAAAGCGGTCAACAAAGCACGACCTTCTTCGTCATTCTTCGCAGTGGTAGTGATAACAATATCCATACCGCGAATTTTATCGATTTTATCGTAATCGATTTCTGGGAAGATTATCTGCTCTTTCACACCCATTGCGTAGTTACCACGGCCGTCAAACGCTTTAGCGCTTAAGCCACGGAAGTCACGAATACGTGGGATTGCAATGTCAACTAGACGCTCTAAGAATTCCCACATACGCTCACCGCGTAGGGTAACTTTACAGCCAATAGGGTAGCCTTCACGGATTTTAAAACCAGCAACTGATTTACGAGCAACAGTTACAACTGGTTTTTGGCCAGCGATTGCAGTCATGTCACGAAGCGCATGCTCCATAACTTTCTTATCTGCAACAGCTTCACCAACACCCATATTAAGGGTGATTTTCTCAATCCGAGGGACTTGCATGACACTGCTATAACCGAACTTTTTAGCTAGTTCAGCGACTACAGTCTCTTGATATTTATCATGCAGTTTCGCCATCGTTTACTCCAAATTACTTAACGAGTTCGCTGTTCGACTTAAAGAAACGGACTTTTTTACCGTCTTCAAATCGGAAACCAACACGATCCGCCTTGCCTGTGGCTTGGTTAAAGATCGCAACGTTTGATGCTTGCATCGGTGCTTCTTTCTCGATAACGCCACCAGTCACGCCCAATTGTGGGTTTGGCTTCTGGTGCTTTTTAACTAGATTGATGCCTTCAACAATTAATTTACCAGTAGGTAGAACTTGAGAAACCTTACCGCGTTTACCCTTGTCTTTACCTGCTAATATTACTACTTCGTCTTCACGACGGATTTTAGCTGCCATTTTGAAGCTCCTTACAGTACTTCTGGTGCCAGCGAGACAATTTTCATGAATTTATCATTATGCAATTCACGTGTCACTGGGCCAAAGATACGAGTACCAATCGGTGCAAGGTTTGCGTTAAGCAATACCGCTGCATTCCGATCGAAGCGAATGACAGAACCGTCTGGACGACGTACGCCTTTCTTAGTACGGACTACCACCGCGTTATATACATCACCTTTCTTCGCTTTAGCGCGAGGAATTGCTTCTTTAACAGAAACTTTGATGATGTCGCCGATACCGGCATAACGACGATGAGAGCCACCCAAGACCTTAATACACTGAACTCTGCGTGCGCCGCTGTTACATGCGACGTCTAGAGTCGATTGCATTTGGATCATTTCAAGTGCTCCGCTATCGTTACTACACAATCCCACTATGGGAGTATATTTTGAACCAAATTTAAGCAATAATTTACTCAAAAATGGCGCGCAAGTATAACACCACATTTTATGAATGCATAGCAAAAAAAACAAACGGCCCCAAATACTGGAGCCGTTTACGTTATCCTAATAAAAATTAGGCTTTTGTTACTACTTCAGCAAGTGTCCAAGACTTAGTCTTAGATAGAGGACGACACTGACTAATTGTCACGATGTCACCTTCATTACACTGATTAGTTTCGTCATGTGCATGGATCTTAGTTGTACGCTTAATGTACTTCCCATAAATAGGGTGTTTCACTTGGCGTTCAATAGCAACAGTGATAGATTTTTCCATCTTGTTACTTACAACTTTACCTTGCAAAGTACGGATTTTATCAGACATTACGCACCTGCCTTAGAAGTAATAATGGTCTTAACACGTGCAATGTTACGACGCACTAGTTTCAATTGATTCGTTTGAGTCAATTGACCAGTAGCGTGTTGCATACGCAGGTTAAACTGCTCACGCAGCAGACCAAGTAATTCAGCGTTAAGTTCTTCAACGCTCTTTTCTCTTAGTTCGCTCGCTTTCATTACATCACCGTCTTAGTTACGAAGGTAGTCTTTAAAGGAAGTTTGGCAGAAGCCAAAGCGAAGGCTTCACGAGCCAAAGCTTCAGGTACGCCACCCATCTCATAAAGAACCTTACCAGGTTGAATCTGACATACCCAGTATTCAACGTTACCTTTACCTTTACCCATACGCACTTCAAGAGGCTTAGAGGTAATTGGCTTGTCAGGGAAAACTCGAATCCAAATTTGTCCTTGACGTTTAACATGACGTGTCATGGCACGACGTGCAGATTCAATTTGACGTGCAGTTAAACGGCCACGGCCGACTGCTTTCAAACCGAAAGTACCAAAGCTAACTTCAGTACCGTTCGCTAGACCACGGTTGCGGCCTTTGAACATCTTGCGAAACTTCATACGTTTAGGTTGCAGCATAAAAGTTTCTCCTATTTACCACGAGGCTTACGCTTAGGTTGCTGCTTTGGCTCTTCAATCGCAGGTACTAAACCGTCAAGAACTTCGCCTTTGAAGATCCAAACTTTAATACCAATCACACCATATTGCGTGTGACTTTCTGCAGTTGAGTAGTCGATATCAGCACGTAAAGTATGTAAAGGTACACGACCTTCACGATACCATTCAGCACGTGCGATTTCAGCGCCACCTAAACGGCCGCTCACTTGAACTTTGATACCTTGAGCACCAATGCGCATTGCGTTTTGAACTGCGCGCTTCATAGCACGACGGAACATAACACGACGTTCTAATTGCTGAGCAATAGAGTCAGCAACTAACTTAGCGTCTAATTCAGGTTTACGGATTTCAGCGATGTTGATTTGAGCAGTAGTGCCTGTGATTTTAGACACATGTGCACGTAATACTTCAACGTCTTCACCTTTCTTACCAATCACAACACCTGGACGGGCAGTGTGAATCGTAACGCGGATGCTTTTCGCTGGGCGTTCGATAACAATCTTAGATACTGATGCGGCTTTTAACTTTGCAGTTAAATATTGACGCACTTCCCAGTCGCTGTTCAGATTATTTGCATAATCCGATTTATCGGCGTACCAGGTAGAGATCCAAGGCTTGGTGATACCCAGACGGATACCATTAGGATGTACTTTCTGTCCCATTGCTCTCTTCTCCTAGCGATCTGCTACAACCACAGTGATGTGGCTGGTACGCTTCATGATACGATCAGCGCGGCCTTTGGCACGTGGCATGATACGCTTCATTGTTGGGCCTTCATCTACGAAGACGGCTCCAACTTTAAGCTCATCAATATCCGCACCTTCGTTGTGTTCGGCGTTTGCGATAGCTGAGTCAAGTACTTTCTTAACCAGTACGGCGGCTTTCTTTGGGCTGAACGTCAAAATCTCGAGGGCCTTAGAAACTGGCAATCCACGAATCTGATCAGCAACTAGACGGGCCTTCTGCGCAGACGTACGAGCAAAACGATGTTTAGCTAAAACTTCCATCTTATTCCTCCCGTATTAACGCTTCTTCGCTTTCTTATCTGCAGCATGGCCGCGATAAGTGCGAGTTGGTGAAAATTCACCAAGCTTGTGGCCAATCATCTCGTCAGTTACGAACACAGGTACGTGCTGACGACCATTATGGACAGCGATGGTCAACCCAATCATATTAGGGATGATCATTGAGCGGCGAGACCAAGTTTTAATTGGCTTTTTATCTCCCGCTTCCATCGCTTTCTCTACCTTCTTCAGCAAGTGCAGGTCAATGAAGGGACCTTTCTTGAGAGAACGTGGCATGGCGAATCCTCTTACTTATTTATTACGACGACGTACGATGTACTTGTCAGTGCGCTTGTTACTACGAGTTTTATAACCCTTAGTTGGCACACCCCATGGACTCACTGGATGACGTCCACCAGAAGTACGGCCTTCACCACCACCATGTGGATGGTCTACTGGGTTCATTGCAACACCACGAACTGTAGGGCGTATGCCTCTCCAGCGCTTAGCACCTGCTTTGCCTAACTGGCGTAGCATGTGTTCGGCATTACCAACTTCACCAAATGTCGCGCGGCAATCTACTGGAACTTTACGCATTTCGCCAGAGCGAAGACGTAGAGTTGCGTAGGCACCATCACGAGCAACAACTTGTACATAAGCACCAGCTGAACGTGCGATCTGAGCGCCTTTACCAGGCTTCATTTCAACAGCGTGTACAACTGAACCGACAGGAATGTTGCGTAACGGCATAGCGTTACCAGTCTTGATTTCTGCATCCAAACCAGATTTGATTGGGTCGCCAGCTTTCATGCCTTTAGCAGCAAGAATATAACGACGTTCACCATCTGCATACAGTACTAAAGCGATGTGCGCTGTACGGTTTGGATCGTATTCAAGACGTTCAACTTTCGCAGGGATACCATCTTTATCGCGTTTAAAGTCGATTAAACGATAGTGCTGCTTATGTCCACCACCTACGTGGCGTACAGTGATACGACCAGTGTTGTTACGGCCACCACTTTTAGTTTTTCTCGCCAACAGGCCAGCAAAAGGTTTACCCTTATGCAGGTCTGTATTCACCACTTTAACTACGTGGCGACGACCTGGAGAGGTTGGCTTACACTTAATAACTGCCATGATAATTCTCCTATGCTTACTCAGCGCCGCCGACGAAATCGATGTCAGCACCCGCAGCTAAAGTTACATAAGCTTTTTTCCAATCACTACGACGACCTACACGGCCACCGGTGCGTTTGGTTTTGCCTTTGTTAACTAAAGTACGAACTGAATCAACTTCAACTTCAAATAGCTTCGCTACTGCAGCTTTGATCTCTGCTTTAGTCGCATCGATTGCTACGCGGAAAACTACAGTGTTGTTCTTCTCAGCTACTACAGTACTCTTTTCAGAGATATGTGGAGCTAGAATCACTTTTAGCAAACGTTCTTCGCGGATCATGCTAGCATCTCCTCGATTTGCTTCACTGCATCAGCAGTAACAAGAACAGTGTTGAACGCAATTAGACTAACTGGGTCTAGACCCGCTACGTCACGAACGTCAACTTTGTATAAGTTGCGAGCTGCTAAGAATAAATTCTCATCAACTTCAGCTGTAACAATTAGAACGTCTTCTAAGTTCATTGCTGCTAACTTAGCTTTAAGCTCTTTAGTTTTAGGAGCTTCAACACTAAATGATTCAACAACAACTAAACGCTCTTGACGTACCAATTCAGACAGAATGCTCTTAAGAGCACCACGGTACATCTTCTTGTTAACTTTTTGGCTATGATCTTGGGTTTTAGCAGCGAATGTTACGCCACCGCCACGCCAGATTGGGCCTTTAACACTACCGGCACGAGCTCGGCCTGTGCCTTTCTGGCGCCATGGCTTTTTACCAGAGCCAGTTACTTCCGCACGAGTCTTTTGAGCACGAGTGCCCTGACGTGCGTTTGCAGCGTAAGCTACAACTACCTGATGAACCAGTGCCTCGTTAAAGTCACGGCCGAAGGTAGTTTCGGAAACTTCAAGAGCGCTTTGCGCGTCTTTCAATACCAATTCCATTACTATCTCCTCAGACCTAAGCTTTAACTGCAGGCTTAATGATTAGATCACCATTGGTAGCGCCTGGAACTGCGCCGCGTACTAATAACAAGTTACGCTCTGCATCAACACGTACAACGTGTAGATTTTGAGTAGTTACTTGCTCAGCACCCATATGACCTGACATTTTTTTGCCTTTGAATACACGACCAGGCGTTTGGTTCTGACCGATAGAACCGTTCGCGCGGTGCGCCAATGAGTTACCGTGAGTCGCATCTTGGGTACGGAAGTTCCAGCGTTTAATACCGCCTTGGAAGCCCTTACCTTTTGATTGACCAGTAACATCTACTTTCACAACTTCTGCGAAAATATCAACATTAAGCTCAGCACCAACTTCAATGCCTTCGCCTTCACCATCTGCTAAACGCAATTCCCATAAACCACGACCGGCTTCTACGCCGCCCTTGGCAAAATGACCTGCTTCTGCTTTAGTGATGCGATTGGCTTTTTTGGTACCAGTAGTCACTTGAAGTGCGCGGTAGCCGTCAGTTTCTAAAGTTTTCACTTGAGTAACGCGGTTGCCAGCAATTTCAATTACTGTTACAGGGATTGACGTACCATCTTCTGTGAAGATGCGAGTCATACCCACTTTACGACCAATAAGACCGATAGCCATCTCTCAAACCTCTTCTAAGGATCTCAATTAACCTAAGCTAATCTGAACGTCGACACCAGCCGCAAGATCTAAACGCATTAATGCGTCTACAGTCTTTTCTGTTGGCTCTACGATGTCAACTAAACGCTTGTGGGTACGAATTTCGTACTGATCACGTGCATCTTTATTAACGTGCGGAGAGATCAAAACGGTATAACGCTCTTTGCGTGTTGGTAGTGGAATAGGACCACGTACCTGCGCGCCTGTACGCTTAGCAGTTTCAACGATTTCCGCTGTAGACTGATCAATCAAACGATGATCAAAGCCTTTCAAGCGGATACGGATTCTTTGGTTCTGCATTGACCAGAGCTCCTAAAATGGACACATAAAAAATCACCCTCTAGCTTTTTCCTTTCTGGAAAAGCAGAGCGAGATGATTTAACCGTTCGACTCCCAATCGGAGTCGCTATGAATATGAATAACCTAAAAGGCTAAACAAATATTTTCGCTGCACATGTCAGCGAGTGGGCAATTATACAGATCTTCTATTGGAGATCAAGCCCATTGTGTAAATAGTCTTCAGAAAGTCTTTTCACAATCAATTGCCGCGCATTTTACACAATTTGTGCATTTATGCTAGCGGATTGTCAGATTATACCCTAAAAACAAAAAAGGAAGCCGAAGCTTCCTTTTTCAGTGTTCACTAAAGTCGCTATTACGCGATAATTTTAGCTACAACACCAGCACCAACTGTACGGCCACCTTCACGGATAGCGAAACGTAAA
>NZ_BMQW01000019.1 GCF_014648315.1 Shewanella ulleungensis | reverse complement strand
GAGCGTTATCGATTTGTGCGAAGTTACGAGCTTCACCACCATAAGTCTTAGACAATACAGCTGAAATAGCTGCTGTAAGAGTTGTTTTACCATGGTCAACGTGACCGATGGTGCCTACGTTTACGTGAGGCTTTTTACGTTCAAATTTAGCTTTTGCCACGATAAATTCCTTTCTTTTCAGAAGTGCTCGATTAATTCGAGCAATATAACATTGATGCCGTAACCGATATTAGTTACGAGATTCTATAATCGCTTTTGCAATGTTTTGCGGTGCATCTACGTACTTATAAAACTCCATAGAGTAAGAAGCACGACCCTGAGATGCAGAGCGCAAATCAGTTGCATAACCAAACATTTCAGATAGAGGCACTACAGCATGAACAAGTTTAACACCTGCGATGCCATCGTCCATACCTTCGATTATGCCACGACGTCGGTTTAAGTCACCAACAACATCGCCCATATAATTTTCAGGTGTAGTGACTTCTACTTTCATACAAGGTTCGAGCAACGCTGGGTTTGCTTCTAGCGCCCCCTGTTTGAAGCCCATTGAACCTGCAATTTTGAACGCCATTTCATTCGAGTCCACATCATGATATGAACCGTCAAATAATGTGACCTTCACATCAAGAACAGGATAACCAGCTAATACGCCGTTTTTCATCTGTTCCTGAATACCTTTGTCAACGGCTGGTATGTATTCGCGAGGAATAACACCACCAACGACTTCATTGACAAACTCATAGCCCGCACCCTCTTCGAGTGGTTCAAGTCTTAGCCAAACATGACCAAACTGACCACGTCCGCCAGATTGGCGTACGAACTTACCTTCCACTTCTACTTTCGAACGGATAGTTTCACGATAGGCAACCTGAGGTTTACCAACGTTACACTCCACACTGAATTCGCGACGCATTCGGTCGACGATAATATCCAAGTGTAGCTCACCCATTCCTGATATTAGTGTTTGAGCTGATTCTTCGTTAGTTTCGACACGGAACGATGGATCTTCTGCTGCTAATTTTTGCAGCGCAATCCCCATTTTGTCCTGGTCAGCTTTCGAGCGAGGCTCAACGGCGATGGTAATCACGGGTTCTGGGAACTCCATGCGTTCAAGAATCACTTTGTGATCATTATCGCAAAGAGTATCACCGGTCGTAACATCTTTTAGACCTATAGCCGCTGCTATATCACCTGCACGTACTTCTTTTAGTTCGGTACGGTCGTTAGCGTGCATTTGCACCATTCGACCAATACGTTCACGTTTCTGTTTAACAGAATTATAAACGCCCGAGCCTGTCTCAAGTACACCGGAATATACACGGATAAAGGTAAGTGTTCCAACAAATGGATCAGTCGCAATTTTAAATGCTAATGCAGCAAATGGCGCATTATCATCAGACGGGCGTTCAACTTCATTTTCGTCTTCATCAATACCTTTAATTGCAGGTACATCAATTGGCGCTGGTAAGAAGTCGACAACCGCATCAAGAACCGCCTGCACGCCTTTGTTCTTAAATGCAGAACCACAGGTTGCGAGTACGATCTCGTTGTTAATTGTGCGCTGACGCAGGGCTGCTTTAATCTCAGCTTCTGATAACTCACCTTCTTCAAGGTATTTGTTCATCAGCTCATCTGAGGCTTCAGCAGCTGCTTCCACGAGATACTCATGCATATCGGCAGCTTTTGCTGCGAGATCTGCAGGAATGTCTTCATAAGTGAATGTCATTCCCTGATCTGATTCAGACCAGTTAATGGCTTTCATCTTAATTAAATCAATAACACCCTTGAAGTTTTCTTCTGCACCAATATTTAATTGAATTGGTACACAAGTCGCTCCAAGGCGATTACGGATTTGTTTTATTACTCGGTCAAAATCTGCACCTGCACGGTCCATCTTGTTAACAAACACCATACGCGGAACGTGGTACTTGTCAGCTTGACGCCATACGGTTTCAGATTGCGGTTCAACGCCTGAAGAGCCACAGAATACAACTACAGCTCCATCTAATACGCGTAATGAACGCTCGACTTCAATGGTGAAGTCTACGTGACCTGGGGTATCGATGATATTAATTCGGTGTTCAGCAAATTGAGCTTCCATACCGCGCCAAAAGGTTGTTACAGCAGCAGAAGTGATAGTAATACCACGTTCTTGCTCTTGTACCATCCAATCAGTCGTGGCAGCGCCGTCATGCACCTCACCGATTTTATGAGACATACCGGTATAGAACAGAACACGTTCTGTTGTGGTAGTTTTACCTGCATCCACATGAGCAACAATACCGATATTACGATAACGCTCAATTGGGGTTGTACGAGCCACTATTTATACCCTCTCAGCTAAAACTTTTGGTTTTAGCAATATCAACAATATGGAGCGGGCCAAAGCCCGCCCCATTATATTACCAACGGTAATGAGCAAAGGCTTTGTTAGCTTCAGCCATGCGATGCACGTCTTCACGCTTCTTAACAGCAGTACCTTTGTTTTCAGACGCATCTAGCATTTCACCTGCTAGACGTAGAGCCATAGATTTTTCACCACGCTTGCGAGCAGCTTCAACTAACCAGCGCATCGCTAGTGCGTTACGACGCACTGGACGAACTTCACATGGTACTTGATACGTTGAACCACCAACACGACGAGATTTAACCTCGACTGAAGGGCGAACGTTATCAAGAGCTGCTTCAAGGATAGTTAAATGGTTTTCGCTTTTCTTTTCAGCGACAACATCTAACGCCTTGTAGATAATTTTTTCTGCAGTCGACTTTTTGCCGTCCTGCATAATGACGTTGATGAACTTAGCCAACAACTCACTGTGAAACTTTGGATCTGGTAGGATTTTACGTTGTCCTACAACGCGACGTCTTGGCATATCAATTCTCCGTATGCTTCAGGTATTTCCAAAACTGGAATGTCAAATAAATACTAGCTTGGCCTTACTTAAACGGGATACGTTAAGACTTAGGACGCTTAGCACCGTACTTAGAACGGCCTTGGCGACGTGAAGTCACGCCAGCACAGTCTAATGCGCCACGAACAGTGTGGTAACGCACACCAGGTAAGTCTTTAACACGACCACCACGGATTAGGATTACACTGTTCAACGCAGGCACATTAGTCTTTTCGACTTTTGGCGCGCGTGGCTTACGTACCAACTGGTTTACAGTTGCCATGTATAGCTCCGACAGTTGATTTAAACTCAACAATTAGGTGTGAAAAATCTATATCCCACAATGATGGGACGCGGAATTTTAGAAAGGTAATGGCTATCTGTCAAGAAATAGCCAACTTTTCATGCAAATTCCAATAAAAAAGGCGCCATTGGCGCCTTTTTTTAACAAAACACTAACTTAATCTTGGCTACCAGCCAAGTTTAGTAAATCTGCTAGGTTCTGTTCAGCTTCGCTTGCTGTGACTGTTGTTGCTTCCACTTTGCCTTTCGAACTTGCTGCTTTAGCACGTTCTTCATTGCGAGTTTTGTGGTAAGCATAACCGGTACCAGCAGGGATCAAACGGCCAACGATTACGTTTTCTTTCAGACCACGTAATGGATCGCTCTTACCACCAACGGCAGCTTCAGTTAACACACGAGTTGTTTCCTGGAACGACGCTGCTGATATGAATGACTCAGTAGCCAAAGATGCTTTGGTAATACCCAGTAATTCACGTTCGAACGTAGCAGGTGCCTTACCTTGAGCAATTAGCTCACGGTTAGCAATCTTAACGCGCGATACTTCAACTTGTTCGCCAGCTAAGAAATCACTGTCACCTGCAGTGCTAATTAAACACTTACGCAGCATTTGACGGATGATAACTTCGATGTGCTTGTCGTTGATCTTAACGCCCTGTAGACGATAAACGTCCTGTACTTCGTTCACAATGTAGTTTGCTACGTTGTGGATACCACGAAGACGTAAGATGTCATGTGCCGCTTCTGGACCGTCAGCAATAACTTCACCACGTTCGACTTTTTCACCTTCGAACACGTTCAAGTTACGCCACTTAGGGATCATCTCTTCATAATGATCGCCGCCATCAGCAGGGGTAATCACTAGACGACGCTTACCTTTAGTCTCTTTACCGAACGAGATAGTACCAGAGATTTCAGCAAGAATTGCTGGCTCTTTTGGCTTACGCGCTTCGAATAAGTCAGCAACACGTGGAAGACCACCGGTGATGTCGCGAGTTTTAGACGATTCTTGTGGAATACGTGCTAATGCGTCACCAACGTTGATTTTCGCGTTATCGTCTTTCGACACAATCGCGTTACCCGGTAAGAAATACTGAGCTGGTACTTCAGTACCAGGGATCATTAAGTCATTACCATCAGCATCAACTAAACGAATTGCTGGACGTAATTCTTTACCTGCAGAAGTACGCGCACCAATCTCTAAAACTACAACAGATGACAAACCAGTTAACTCGTCTGTTTGACGTGTCATGGTTACGCCGTCAATCATGTCAACGAACTTAACGCTACCGGCTACTTCAGAGATAATTGGGTGAGTATGTGGATCCCAGTTAGCGATGATATCGCCTGCTGCAACTTCACTGTCTTCCAATTTCTCTAACACGGTACCGTAAGGTACTTTATAACGCTCTTTCTCACGACCTAACTCATCAATGATGGCTAACTCAGAAGAACGCGACACGATAACTAGCTTACCGTCGATGTTAGATACATGTTTAGCATTGTGTAACTTCAGAGAACCCGCGTTCTTAACTTGAACGTTGTTTTCTGCAGAAGCTCGAGATGCTGCTCCACCAATGTGGAACGTACGCATGGTTAGCTGTGTACCAGGTTCACCAATTGATTGCGCAGCAACAACACCAATAGCTTCACCGTGGTTAATAATATGACCACGAGCTAAGTCACGACCATAACACGCTGCACACACACCGAAGTCTGTTTCACAGGTAATTACAGAACGTACAATCACTTCGTCAATACTGTGCTCTTCTAACGTATTACACCATGCTTCATCAAGAAGCGTGTTGCGTGGAGCAAGTACTTCGTCTGTACCTGGCTTCATTACGTCTAGAGCAACAACACGACCTAAAACACGTTCACGTAATGGCTCAACAACATCACCACCTTCAATAAGCGGTTTCATTGTTAGACCATGTTCAACACCACAGTCATCTTCAATAACAACTAAGTCTTGTGCTACGTCTACTAAACGACGAGTTAAGTAACCCGAGTTAGCGGTCTTCAATGCAGTATCGGCAAGACCTTTACGCGCGCCGTGAGTAGAAATAAAGTACTGTAGTACGTTTAGACCTTCACGGAAGTTAGCTGTAATTGGAGTTTCGATGATAGAACCATCTGGTTTCGCCATCAAACCACGCATACCCGCCAACTGACGGATCTGTGCAGCACTACCACGAGCGCCCGAGTCAGCCATCATATAGATGCTGTTAAACGATGCTTGTTTCTCTTCAACGCCATCACGGTTAATCACTGTCTCAGTTGACAGGTTTTCCATCATCGCTTTAGATACTTTTTCGTTGGCTGATGCCCAGATATCAATAACTTTGTTGTAACGCTCACCGGCAGTAACAAGACCTGACTGGAACTGCTCTTGAATTTCAAGAACTTCAGCTTCAGCGTCAGCGACTAAGGTGTATTTCTCGTCTGGAATAACCATATCATCGATACCAACAGAGGCACCAGAAATGGTTGCAAAACGGAAACCGGTATACATCAATTGGTCAGCAAAGATTACAGTATCTTTAAGACCTAGCTGACGATAACACGTGTTCAATAGTTTAGAGATCTGCTTCTTACCCATGTTCTGGTTAACCAGATCATACGATAAACCTTCAGGCAGAATTAACGATAAAAGAGCACGACCAACAGTAGTATCGATGATACGAGTTGCTTTTGTTCTTTCGCCATCTTCTGCAATGTGCGTTTCAGTAATACGAACCTTAACGCGAGCATGTAGTTCAGCAACACCTGTAGCGTATGCTTTCTCAACTTCTGAAACGTCAGAGAAAACCATGCCTTCACCGCGACCGTTAATACGCTCACGACTGGTGTAATACAAACCTAATACAACGTCCTGAGACGGAGTAATTACAGGTTCACCGTTAGCTGGTGACAAAATGTTGTTGGTTGACATCATTAGCGCACGAGCTTCTAACTGAGCTTCAAGCGTCAATGGAACGTGAACCGCCATTTGGTCACCGTCGAAGTCGGCGTTATATGCCGCACATACTAACGGATGCAATTGAATTGCTTTACCTTCAATCAGAACAGGTTCAAATGCTTGAATACCTAGTCTGTGAAGTGTTGGTGCACGGTTAAGCATTACTGGATGTTCACGAATCACTTCGTCTAACACATCCCATACTTCAGCCTGTTCGCGTTCAACCATTTTCTTAGCAGCTTTAATCGTCGTCGCTAAACCACGCGCTTCTAATTTGCCGTAAATAAATGGTTTAAATAGCTCAAGTGCCATCTTCTTAGGAAGACCACACTGATGCAGACGTAAAGTAGGACCTACGGTAATTACCGAACGGCCTGAATAGTCAACACGCTTACCAAGTAAGTTCTGACGGAAACGACCTTGCTTACCCTTGATCATATCAGCAAGAGATTTAAGCGGACGCTTGTTAGAACCGGTAATGGCACGACCGCGACGACCGTTATCTAATAGCGCATCAACTGACTCTTGTAACATACGTTTTTCGTTACGTACGATAATGTCAGGCGCAGCTAAATCTAACAGACGCTTTAAGCGGTTGTTACGGTTAATAACGCGGCGGTATAGATCGTTAAGATCCGACGTCGCGAAACGGCCACCGTCTAACGGCACTAATGGACGTAGATCAGGTGGAAGAACCGGTAATACTTTTAAGATCATCCACTCTGGCTTGTTGCCAGATGTGAAGAATGCTTCCATCAGCTTAAGGCGCTTAGTGACCTTCTTGCGACGGGTTTCAGAGTTAATTGAAGGCAACTCTTCACGCATTTGTTCGATCTGTTCTTCTAAGTTGATAGCCCGTAGCAATTCAAGAACTGCTTCTGCACCCATCTTAGCTTCAAACTCATCACCGTATTCTTCTAACGCATCAAGATACGTTTCTTCGGTCAACATTTGTCCGCGCTCAAGCGTGGTCATGCCTGGCTCGATAACAACAAATGATTCGAAGTACAATACGCGTTCAATATCACGCAACGTCATATCCAGCATTAAGCCGATACGAGATGGAAGTGATTTTAAGAACCAAATGTGTGCAACTGGACTAGCCAATTCAATGTGACCCATGCGCTCACGACGCACTTTAGTCTGGGTAACTTCAACGCCACACTTTTCACAAATCACACCGCGGTGCTTTAAGCGTTTGTATTTACCACACAAACATTCGTAATCTTTAACCGGACCAAAGATACGCGCACAGAACAAACCTTCACGTTCAGGTTTGAATGTACGGTAGTTAATGGTTTCTGGCTTCTTTACTTCACCAAAAGACCAAGAACGGATTAGATCTGGCGAGGCCAAACCAATTTTAATTCCGTTAAATTCTTCAGTCTTACTTTGCTGTTTAAGAAACTTTAATAAGTCTTTCACGTTTCTCTCCTGAAGGAGTTAAACCAGGTGCTTTGCTGATGCAAAGCACCCTTGGTTACCAAACATTGCTTAAGTGCGATGCTTACTCTTGGTCCAACTCGATATTAATACCAAGTGAACGGATTTCCTTCAACAATACGTTGAAAGACTCAGGCATGCCTGGTTGCATCTGATGGTTACCGTCGACGATGTTTTTATACATCTGAGTACGACCGTTAACGTCATCTGACTTAACTGTTAGCATTTCTTGTAGAGTATAAGCAGCACCGTATGCTTCAAGTGCCCACACTTCCATCTCACCGAAACGCTGACCACCAAACTGAGCTTTACCGCCCAATGGTTGTTGAGTGACTAAGCTGTACGAACCGGTAGAACGGGCGTGCATCTTGTCATCAACTAAGTGGTTCAGTTTGAGCATGTACATGTAACCAACGGTTACTTTACGCTCAAACTCGTTACCGGTACGGCCGTCACATAATGTTAACTGGCCAGACTCAGGTAAGCCTGCAAGAGCAAGCATTTGCTTGATCTCTTTCTCTTTAGCACCGTCGAATGCTGGTGTAGCAATTGGCACGCCACCTTTAAGGTGAGTCGCCAAGCGCACAACTTCATCATCAGTGAACGATTCAATGTCAACACGCTGTAGCACGTCGTCACCTAGGTCGTAAACTTGTTTGATGTAGTTACGAAGTTCGGCAACTTCACGCTGCTCTTCAAGCATAGCGGTAATCTTGTTACCGATACCTTTAGCTGCAGCACCCATGTGAACTTCAAGTACCTGACCGATGTTCATACGCGATGGTACGCCCAATGGGTTAAGTACGATGTCTACAGGATTACCTTCTTCATCGTATGGCATGTCTTCGATTGGACAGATCTTCGAGATAACACCTTTGTTACCATGACGACCAGCCATTTTATCACCTGGTTGAATAGTACGTTTAACTGCTAGGTAAACCTTAACAATCTTCAGTACTCCTGGTGCCAAGTCATCACCTTGGGTGATCTTGCGACGCTTGATTTCAAACTTCTTATCAAAGTCAGCTTTTAGCTCTTCGTGCTGTTCAGCTAACTGCTCTAATTCAGTTTGTTTAGTTTCATCGTCGATAACTTGAATTAATACGTCTTTACGTGGGATTTCAGCTAATTTAGCTTCAGAATAACCCACTGACAGTAACAAGTTACGTGCACGGCTCAATACACCTTCTTCAAGGATTTTGAACTCTTCGCCTAAGTCTTTACGAGCTTGACGTACATGCATTTCTTCGATTTCAAGCGCACGCTTGTCTTTCTCAACGCCGTCACGGGTAAATACCTGAACGTCGATGATGGTGCCTTTCACTGAGTTAGGAACACGTAATGAGCTGTCCTTAACATCAGAGGCTTTTTCACCAAAAATAGCTCGGAGCAGTTTCTCTTCTGGGGTTAATTGTGTTTCGCCTTTAGGCGTCACTTTACCCACGAGAATGTCGCCACCCTTCACTTCTGCACCAATATAAACGATACCTGACTCATCTAGTTTAGATAAAGCAGATTCACCTACGTTTGGAATATCAGCAGTGATTTCTTCGCTACCCAATTTAGTATCACGAGCAATACAAGAAAGCTCTTGGATATGGATAGTAGTGAAACGATCTTCTTGCGCTACGCGCTCAGAAATTAAGATCGAATCTTCGAAGTTATAACCGTTCCAAGGCATGAACGCGATACGCATGTTTTGACCAAGGGCCAAATCACCTAAATCGGTAGATGGTCCATCAGCAAGTACGTCACCACGAACCACAGGCTCACCAACGAAACAAACAGGACGTTGGTTAATACAGGTGTTTTGGTTTGAACGGGTATATTTAGTTAGGTTATAAATGTCGATGCCCGCTTCGCCTGCGCGTAGCTCGTCTTCATTTACTTTAATTACAATTCGACTTGCATCGACATAATCAACCACACCACCACGTTTAGCAACTACAACAACGCCAGAATCAACAGCTAGAGTGCGTTCGATACCTGTACCAACTAACGGCTTATCTGCACGTAAAGTTGGAACCGCTTGACGTTGCATGTTCGCACCCATCAATGCACGGTTAGCATCATCGTGTTCTAAGAATGGAATAAGTGATGCCGCAACAGAAATAATCTGTTGTGGTGATACATCCATATATTGAACATCAGCAGCGCGCATAAAGGTAGATTCACCTTTGTGACGACAAGCAATCTGCTCTTCAACCATACGGCCATCTGCATCAACTTCAATGTTTGCCTGAGCAATAACATAACGGCCTTCTTCGATTGCTGACAAGTATTCAACTTCATCAGTAATCACACCTTCAACTACCTTACGGTAAGGTGTTTCTAAGAAACCATAAGAGTTAGTGCGTGCAAAACTTGCTAGCGAGTTGATTAGACCAATGTTTGGACCCTCTGGGGTCTCAATTGGACATAAACGACCATAGTGAGTTGGATGTACGTCACGAACTTCGAAGCCAGCACGTTCACGAGTCAAACCACCAGGGCCAAGTGCAGAAATACGACGCTTATGCGTTACTTCTGATAGCGGGTTGTTTTGATCCATAAACTGAGACAACTGTGAAGAACCAAAGAATTCTTTCACTGCCGCAGAAATTGGCTTCGCGTTAATTAAGTCTTGAGGCATAAGCTCGTTTAAATCGCCTAAAGATAGACGTTCACGAACTGCACGTTCAACACGGACCAAACCAACACGGAATTGGTTTTCAGCCATCTCACCAACACTACGAATACGACGGTTACCTAAGTGGTCAATATCGTCGACTTCATCATAGCCGTTACGGATTTCGATGATTTTCTTCATTACCGATACGATGTCTTCTTTAGACAACACACCGCTTCCTTCGTCTTCAGCAATCTCAAGACGACGGTTAAACTTCATACGACCTACTTTAGATAAGTCATAACGTTCTTCACTGAAGAATAGGTTTTGGAATAAACCTTCTGCTGCATCTTTGGTTGGTGGCTCGCCAGGACGCATCATGCGATAAATCTCAACTAATGCTTCTAAGCGGTTAGTTGTAGAATCAATACGCAATGTGTCGGCAATATAAGCACCGTGATCAAGATCATTGATAAATAAAGTATCAATGTTCTTAATGCCAGCAAGAGATAACTTAGCTAAATCTTCTAAGGTAATTTCGCTGTTAGCAGTAACTAATACTTCACCTGTATCTTCATCGATATAGTCTTGTGCAGCGTACTTACCAACGATATATTCAACTGGCACTTCAAGCTCAGTTGTGTTGGTTTTTTCAAGTTGCTTGATGTGACGCGCAGTAATACGACGACCAGCTTCAACTAATAAAGCGCCTTCAGCATCTTTAATGTCATAACTTGCTGTTTCGCCGCGTAAACGGTCAGGCACGAGTGCCATTACAAGTGAATCTTTCTTGATCTTAAACTCAATACGTTCGAAGAATAAATCTAGGATGTCTTGAGTAGAATATTCAAGCGCACGTAAAATAATCGTTGCCGGTAATTTACGACGACGGTCAATACGGACGAATAAAGCATCTTTAGGATCGAATTCAAAATCAAGCCATGAACCACGGTAAGGAATAATACGTGCGTTATACAGCACCTTACCTGAAGAGTGGGTTTTACCACGGTCATGATCAAAGAATACGCCAGGAGAACGGTGTAACTGAGAAACAATAACACGCTCAGTACCGTTGATAACAAAAGTACCGTTATCAGTCATCAATGGGATATCACCCATGTAGACTTCTTGTTCTTTAATGTCTTTAACAGTGCCAGCAGCAGCTTCACGGTCAAACAACACCATGCGTAATTTAACGCGAAGTGGTGCTGAATAAGTAACACCGCGGATCTGACATTCTTTCACATCAAAAACTGGCTCACCTAGCTTATAGCTGACATATTGCAGCTCAGAATAGCCAGAAAAGCTCTTGATAGGAAAAACGCTACGGAATGCAGCTTCTAAGCCACGCTCACCCGTAGGGTCTTGATCGGTGAACTTCTTAAAAGAGTCTAACTGGATAGACAATAAATAAGGGATGTCCAAAACTTTTGGACGCTTACCAAAGTCTTTGCGAATACGCTTCTTTTCAGAATAGGAGTAAACCATGGGTTTCCTCTGCTTACGAGATGTGACCAAGACTGAAATAATATAATTAAATCAGCACGTTTGCCCATCACCGTTGATGGCAAGAACCTAACCAGTAATCTCTGCTAGGGACTGCTAAAACTGGCGACAAACGGTGAATAAAAATCGCCTGCGCATAGAGCGCAAAAAAGGCCGACGGTTAAAAAACCGCCAGCCTTCACCCAATTACTTGGGTGAGCAAGTAAGCTATAGCTTACTTGATTTCAACAGAAGCACCAGCTGCTTCTAATTCAGCTTTAAGAGCTTCAGCTTCTTCTTTGCTGATCGCTTCTTTAACAGCGATTGGCGAAGATTCAGCCATAGTCTTAGCTTCTTTCAGGCCTAGACCTGTAGCGCCACGAAGAGCTTTAATAACAGCTACTTTGTTGTCGCCGTGTGAAGTAAGAACTACGTCGAATTCTGTTTGTTCTTCAGCAGCTGCACCAGCATCGCCGCCGCCAGAAACTACTGCAGCAGCAGCAGAAACGCCGAATTTCTCTTCCATAGCTTCGATTAGTTCAACAACTTCCATTACAGACATTGCTGCAAAAGCTTCTAACATTTGGTCTTTAGTGATAGACATAAGAAATATTTCCTATTGTTCTGAATTCAATTTGATTAAGCGGCCGACTTAAAATTAAGCGGCGTCTTGTTTTTGATCGCGAAGGGCGGCCAATGTACGAACGAACTTGCCAGCAGATGCTTCTTTCATAGTCATCATTAACTGAGCTAGTGCTTCGTTGTATGTTGGTAGTTTCGCTAAACGATCAATATCAGCTGCAGGGATAAATTCCCCTTCGAAAGCTGCACCTTTAACTTCAAACTTAGCTTGTTCTTTAGCGAAATCTTTTAAAAGACGCGCTGCAGCACCTGGGTGCTCAGTAGAGAAAGCTAGTAAAGTTGGGCCAGTGAAAGTTTCGGCTAGGCACTCAAAAGCAGTACCTTGAACAGCGCGACGAGCTAGAGTGTTACGTACTACACGTACATAAACACCATTAGCGCGAGCTGTTTTACGCAAAACAGTCATAGCACCTACAGTTACGCCACGTGAATCAGCGGCAACTGCAGAAAGTGCACCTTTGGCAGCTTCGTTGACTTCAGCAACAATTGCCTTTTTGTCTTCGAGTCTTAATGCCATTGGCTTTACTCCTGGATTCTACCTAGGGAATACCCCTAGAATTTACCAAACTAAGCACAACATGTGCTTAGTTACTTACGGTGCAGATATTCCAGTAAAAAAATTTAGCTGGGGCCTGACACCGTCTACGCAGGAAATTAAGTGAACCTTACGATTGACACCTGCGGTCTTGGACGGAAGCTCATCTATTAACCAACAAACCTAAATAATTAGGCAAAAGTTAGGTAAAAGGAGCTTCAACCCACAAAGTGCGCGCATTATAGACTAGTGCGCGCATTTTGTAAAATTACTTAATGTCTTCCAAGCTAGCTTGGTCAACAGTCACACCTGCACCCATAGTGGTAGAGATGCTAACTTTTTTCACGTAAATGCCTTTTGCAACTGCAGGCTTAGCCTTTTTCAGTGCAGACACTAACGATTCTAAGTTGTCTTTTAACTGTTCAACAGTGAAATCCACTTTACCGATAGTAGTGTGGATAATACCGTTCTTGTCGTTGCGGTAACGAACTTGACCAGCTTTAGCATTCTTAACTGCTTCTGCAACGTTAGGCGTTACAGTACCAGTTTTAGGGTTAGGCATTAAACCACGTGGGCCTAAGATCTGACCTAACATACCAACAACGCGCATTGCGTCTGGTGATGCGATAACAACGTCAAAGTTCATTTCGCCAGCTTTAACTTGTTCAGCTAAATCTTCCATACCCACTAGTTCTGCGCCTGCAGCTTTAGCAGCTTCAGCGTTTGCACCTTGAGTGAATACAGCAACACGAACGTCACGACCAGTACCGTGTGGTAGTACAGTAGCACCACGCACGTTTTGGTCTGATTTACGAGGATCGATACCAAGGTTAACAGCTACGTCAACACTTTCTACGAACTTAGCAGTTGCTAGTTCTTTTAAAAGTGCTACTGCTTCGTTGATGTCGTACTGTTTAGTTGCATCAACTTTTTCGCGGATTACGCGAGCGCGCTTAGTTAGCTTTGCCATTATATTAGTCCTCTACTACCAAACCCATTGAACGTGCAGTACCTTCAATTGAGCGAGTCATCGCTTCAATGTCAGCACCAGTCATATCAGCTGCTTTAGTTTCAGCGATTTCCTGAACTGCGCTACGCTTGATAGTTCCTACTTTTTGAGTGTTAGGACGGCCAGAACCTGATTTCAGACCAGCTGCTTTAAGCAGTAGGAAAGACGCAGGTGGAGTCTTAGTTTCAAAAGTGAAAGAACGGTCGTTATATACAGTGATAACAACAGGGATTGGCATACCTTTCTCGAACTTTTCAGTACGAGCGTTGAATGCTTTACAGAATTCCATGATGTTCACACCTTTTTGACCTAAAGCAGGACCAACTGGTGGAGACGGGTTTGCAGCACCGGCTGCTACTTGTAGCTTAATATAAGCTTCAATTTTCTTTGCCATGTCGACATTTCCTCTATTTGGGTTCAAACGCATCTCGGCGACATGCCAATTTGCTCCCCTGAAAACAACGGGTGCGAATTATATTAAAATACGCACCCGCAAACAATATATATTTGTAGTTATTTTAATCAGCTCTTTTCAACTTGATTAAAATCTAACTCTACTGGTGTTGAACGACCGAAAATCATAACAGAAACCTTTACGCGGTTTTTGTCGTAATCAACTTCTTCAATAGTGCCGTTAAAGTCAGCAAATGGACCATCACAAACACGGACAACTTCACCAGGTTCGTACATAACACGATGAGTCGGAGACTCAATGGTATCTTGTAGACGCTGAAGAATAGCATTAGCTTCTTTGTCAGAAATTGGCGCTGGACGATCTGAGGTTCCACCAATAAAGCCCATTACGCGTGGAATGCTCTTTACTAAGTGCCAGCTGTCATCGTTCATTTCCATTTGGACTAATACGTAACCAGGAAAAAACTTACGTTCACTCTTACGACGTTGACCTGCACGCATTTCGACGACTTCTTCAGTAGGAACTAAAATCTCACCAAAGTAGCTTTCCATGTTATGCATTTTGATATGTTCAAGCAGTGTTTTAAGCACACGACCTTCATAGCCTGAAAAGGCTTGAATTACATACCATCTTTTTTTTGCTTCTGTAGCTTCAGTCATTTTTAGATGCCTATACGCCAGTAATTAAATTGACTACTCGTAATAATACCGCATCTAATCCCCAAAGGATCAGTGCTACTACAGCGGTTGCTGCAAGTACAATAAATGTAGTGTTTAGCGCCTCTTGGCGAGTTGGCCATACTACTTTACGCACTTCAATGTGTGCTTCACGGGCAAAAGATAATGCTTGCTTACCCTTGATAGTTTGCAATGCGATAACACCTGCAATAGCAAAGGCAATAATTACCCCAGCAACACGAGCCACAACATTTGCATCTGCGTAAAATTGATTGCCTATAACAGCAGCAGCGATTAGCAATGCTGCTACGCCCCACTTAACGATATCCAAAGAATTACTCTGGTTTTCAGTATTTGTTGTCATCGGTTAATTCCGTTACTCACTACGACCTGAGCTTAGCTTGGTAAACAACATATTTACCAAATCCGCATTTCCGAGCTTTCCCAGAAAATGCATAAGCACAGGGTCAAAAATCGGCCATAGATTGTATTCTTATTCAGCTTTGTTCGCAACAATACAGGTAAAGTTAGCGTAACAATTTAGGTAAAAAAAACAATTAATCGATATTTTTTTCCTAAAAACAAAAAAGGAAGCCGAAGCTTCCTTTTTCAGTGTTCACTAAAGTCGCTATTACGCGATAATTTTAGCTACAACACCAGCACCAACTGTACGGCCACCTTCACGGATAGCGAAACGTAAA
>NZ_BMQW01000018.1 GCF_014648315.1 Shewanella ulleungensis | reverse complement strand
GTTTTTTACAACCTAGTGCGTGAGGATATTGCCAGCACTGATGTGGTCAAGTAAATCTGTCCACTCCGCTCTTGATCAAGACTGGGCGGCTTATCGGCCAACTCAACTCTTTCGAAATAAAAGGCCTCACAGCAATGTGAGGCCTTTTGTTTTTATATTCATTCGCAAAAAACCTCATTAATCACTACGTTTGATTAACAAAGATCACAAATGTAAATTATCAAATGATAATAGTTGTCATTAGTGTTTGATGCTATATTGCTGCCAAATTTTAGTGCTGTCGTTGAGAGTGTTATGCAATTGAAAATGGTTAATCTTGGGTTGTTCAGCCTGCTGTTACCTGTAATGAGTGTCAGTGCTAATGAGCCTGTTACTCCTACCGAGTCAGCAGCATCAATCGAAAAAATCACTGTAATGGGCCGAGCGCAAACCTTTTATCGTGAGTCTTCTAGTTCAGTGGGCACCAAAGTTGAAACCGATATGATGGATTTGCCGCAATCGGTGCAAGTATTAAATGAACAGCTGATTGTTGACCAGGCCGCTCGCGAAATTACCGACTTATATCGTTCTATCGCAGGGGTAAGTGCCTATAGCTACTCTGGCGTGACCTTTCGTGGTTTTCGTGATGATAGCAATGTGTTTTATGACGGTATGCGTGGTGATCCTTTTTCAGGTTTTGGGGTACCGCAATTATTTAATGTTGAACGTGTGGAGGTATTAAAAGGTCCTGCAGCAGCACTATACGGCGGTGGAGAACCTGGTGGCATGATTAATTATGTCACCAAAAAACCAAGCTTTGAGCAAGACTCTGAAGTGACATTTACCGCGGGTAACGACGACAGAGTGGGTGGCTCGATTGATTCTAAAGGCGGCTTAACCGATAACATCGCTTATCGTTTAGGTGGTTTTTATGAGCAAAAAGACAGTTTTCGTAATAATGCCGACTCCGAAAATACCGAATTAACGGGTGGATTGTTATTCCAGCTTAATGATGACACAGCATTAACCACCACCATTGACTACATCAAACAAGATTTGGGTGGTAGCCGCTTACGTGGTGTGCCAGTTGATGATAACGGTAATTTTTTAGTCGACCCAAGTTACAACGCCAATGAAGCATCCGATTACCAAGATTTAGAAGCCACAGTATTACAAGCGCAATTAGAACACTTTTTTAGTGATAACTTTAGTGTCGATACCACAGTGCGCTACGTCGATAATGAACGTGTTCAAGGCTATCACGAGTCACAAGGCTGGGTTGATGTTAATGGCGACGGTGAGGCAAACATTGATGATGAAACCATTAAAAGAGAATATCGCAAGCAATACCGTGCCAATCAAGAAGTGAGTGTTACTTCTGATTTTGTTTACCGCTTAACCAGCCCGATTGAACAAACCGTGTTGTTTGGCGCTGACTACCATCATGTGGACAGTGAATATGATTATTGGCGTGCTCGCTACGAAGCCGATGGTGTTGCAAATTTAAATATATTTGAATTGAACTATGGTGAAAGCGATCAAGCCGATTACACCTTAACGGATCAAAATCGTGATGGTGAAAAAACCGAGCGCATGGGTTTTTATGCTCAAGACCAAATAAACCTAACAGATAACTGGTTGCTGCTAGTTGGTCTGCGTTACGATCATTTTAATGATTATGATAAAGAGAGTGGCTTTGAATTTAGCGACGATCATGTGTCGCCACGTGCTGGTGTTGTGTATAAATACTCGCCAGACACTTCATTTTATGTGAACTACTCTGAAAGCTTTAACCCAACGTCTATCGGCGACCAGGAAGAGGCTGATGCCGACGGTGGTTTAGATCCAGAAATTGGTGAACAAGTCGAGATAGGGATTAAAAACCAGTGGTTTGACGGTAGTGTGATGACCACATTAGCAGCGTATCAAATTACCAAAAAAGATGTTGCCATGAGCAATCCAGATGACACCGGCGCAGATGATGGTATTGCTGCACTCGTCAGCTTAGGCGAGGTTGAAAGTAAAGGTCTTGAGTTTACGCTAGTGGGCGACATTACTGTCGACTGGACCATTATGGCCAACTACGCTTATAACGATGCGCGTGTAACTCAAGGTGATGTGGGTGACACTTATGCTGATGGCAGTAAATTTGTTAATGCGCCGCGACATCAAGCGGGATTATGGACTCGTTATGACATCGACAGTTTGCAGTCTGCAATTGCCTTTGGCGCAGATTATGTCAGTGAGCAAGTCAGTGCAGATGCACAAATCGTAAAACCTTATACCGTATTTGACATGAGCTGGACAACCACATGGCAACAAACCCAGTTTCAGCTAAATGTGAAAAACCTATTTGATAAAGAATATGCTGTGAGCGGATTCTCTGAACGTAATGGTCATTTTCCTGGTGCGCCAAGAGAAGTCGTCTTGCAGGTATCGCATCACTTTTAAGCCAATTATACCTAGGGTCGTTGATCTTTGCTGGTTGAATTTTGTTCGAGTTAAAAACGTGTTAATCGAGACGAATGGATTGATGCCTAGTCATCTAAGAAACTCTTTATTTACAAAGAATCATTCAACAAAGAGTAAAACGTTTTTAGCCGAACCCTTTGGGCAGCGTTTGTTGGCCATTTTTACTGCGTTATCGACTTTTTATGTAGAATAACTACACTTCAAAGTCTCTGCCGCGCACTTGTATATGAGTAATGGCCAACAATTCGCTGAAAAAACAACCTTGAAAGATCAACAGACCCTAATAATAACCCTGCTCGTTAAACTGAACTCAGTTGTCGGGTGGGGCTTTTTTATGTCTAAAAATGCTCCTTCACTTGGAATCGAAATTCCCATTCATTTGTGTCCTCACCCGATGTCATTGGCATGGCGATATCAATATGGGCAACATTGCCATAACTCGACTTTGATGAATATAACCTCGCGCCAATGCCGACGCTGCCAATGGGGCCGCTCACTTCATTTAACTCATCTGGGCCGCCAGAAGCTTGGCCTATATCGGCAAAGAGTGCCCAGCCTAATTCTGCCAATTGATATAAATTGATATTAGGGTAATAACGGATTTCGCTGGTAAATAGCCATTGATTATCGCCATGTTGATAATCGTTAGGGTAACCTCGTACTCCCGTCTCGTCCCCTAGCGCAAAGGTTTGATCGAGGTAGTTATTGTGCGATGTGGCTATTTTAGCTTTAGAGTAGGCGGTCCATTTAGGGTTTATTTGATGGAAGTATTCGGCTGATAAACCCACATTATAAAAGTCTTGTTGACCTGTTTGTATGTCGGTTCTGCCAGTTAAGCTCATGAGCAGTAATTGATTATCTTGCTGCCAGCCACGGGTGGTTAATACATTTAAGTGATAGCCCAATGCTGAACTGTCGGCAACATCATTGGTTTCTAAGCCTAGGGTCACCACATGACGCCAGCCTAGATTAAAGTCTTCATTATTATTGATTAAGTGAATGTTATTGAGCACGGTGTACTGGTCTTGCAGGTATTCATAACTTAACCAAGGGTAAATAAAGTCTCGGTCTAAAGGCAGCGGTGAATCAGGATACATATCAATGTTATTAAACAGATGCTGTTCTTGTGTTATGCCGACACTGATGCGTTGTAAGTAATCAGCTTGTCTATCGACTAACCAGCCAAAACCGATATTGGCAAAATCGATAATATGTTCAAATTCGTAAATGTCTTTACCATTTTGTCTAATGGTATCAATGCGAGTGTCGGTCGACCAAGCTGCGCCATACATGTCTTTGGTATCGAGGGCGTAAAAGGGTTTATTGAAAGCTAATGCAGATGCTTGACCATCGCTGTTATCATAAAAATCCACGGCAATATTGCCATGTTTTACCCATCTCACAGGTGCATCAAACGCAAATTTATAACCTGTTCTGTCGGCACTTGATTGGTATTTTATTTTGGTTTTTACGCCTAAACCCAACAAGTTATCTTCTTTAATCCCAAACGAGTATTTGGTATCACCACCGTTTTTACTCAAACTTACCGTGGGCAATAGCGACCAGTTGTCCCAGGTTTCTACTAATACAACGTCTTCAACATTATCTTCGGCAAGTGGATCTTTGCGCGCTATATTAATCTCAGCATCGCGAATATACGGCTCATAACGCAGTAAACGTTGCGCTTCATGGAGGTCTTTTTCAGTGATTTTATCGCCTTCTTCAAAGCTTAAACTATTGAGAATGGTCGATTCTTTGGTATTGATGTGTAAATAGTTAGCCCAACGATGGAGAAAAATAGCGTCGGGTGCAGACTCATCAAAAATAGGGTGGCTGACAATGACGATATTAGCGACCTTGTCGACATCATGTTTGTTCACTGTCGATACAGCTGGTGGGCTTTCCACCGGCTCATCATTAGCGCTGGCGCTAGTGTGAGAAAGCAAGATGACGAAAAAACAGGCTGCCAGTACTACTTTTGGCATAAATTCGTCCTTATTATTATTTTTGTTATGACTTTTTAAGGATACGCCAAACGTTAAATTAGTGTGAGTAAAATGAAGCGGTTGCGTTATCACTAGGCTTAATAACACACCTGAATGAGACAATAGTCAAGTGTTTAACTTATTTATATCATCGTTAGAAAGCATCAAGGCTGCATATTATGCAGCCTTGATATTAAGGGTATCGCAATGATAATTCAGCGTTATCCTTATAAAGATCGCCGTGGAGGAACCACAACGTTTGCAAAAATCAGCCCAGCAATTAACGACATAAAAATCAGGAAAATTTGCGAACCTAAATGCGCTTGATTAAGCATCGTTTCACCGGAGATGAGAGCGTTTAAACCAATGTAAGTTTTACTGCCGGGGACCAAAATAACAATCCCTTGCAGCAAGGCAATCGACACCGGGGCTTTCATCCAGCGCGCATATAAGTTGGAGTATATGCCAACAGCCAGGGCGCCAACAAAAATCCCGATTGATTCACCTAGATAAATACCACCAAGCATTGCCGAGAAAAAGGCCACAATACCGGCAAACACGCCCCAAGGAGAGTCTTTAAGACGAGCTTTAAAAATAATCACTAATGACATCGACAGTAGTGGCACCGCAGACCATATCGCCCAGCGAGGCAGCGAAATAGGTTCAATGTAGGTCACATCACCAAATATCGCTTTACCAATGGTCATGCCTAGTACTGCACCAAAGTACAGTTTAAATAACTGCATCACCGCGTCCATAATGCGTGCTGTACCAGAAATTAAATCGCGCGCTGCAAGTTCTGCTAGGCCTAAAGTAAGTGCAAGACCAGGAACAAAAATAATGATCCCCGATAAAATCGTGACAGGTAAATTAATACTCGGGTCAAACTGAGAGATAGCCGTGGCTAAAATAGCGCACATTACCGCGGCCATAGGCTCAAGCATTTCAGCTATGCGCTTTGAGCGTTCGGCCCAAAAGACTAGGCTATACACTAATAACCCTAGAATGGCTGACCAAAAAACATCGTGCCAACCCGTGCCCATCAACATGGCAAACGCACCAGCACTTGAGCCAAAAGCGAGTAATGTCAGTTTATGGCCATAAGGATTCGGTTTATTGGCAATTTCTTCTAATCGCTCTAGTGCTTCTTGTAATGTACGTTGGCCCGAACTGAGTTCTTCAACTAATTCAAAGGTTCGAGCTAGCGAACCCAAATCAAGATCGCCAGGTTTTACACGTGCTACATGATTATATTCTTGCTCAGTGTCATGTTGCAGTACAAAAGTCATCGAAGTGGGGGATATTAAAAAATAACCTTCAATGCCTAGCGTGTTGCATACGGTTTGCAGGTGGGATTCTAAGCGATACGCTGGAGTACCATACTTATGTAAGTATTTCCCTAACTTAATGATAAATCTGCGCTTTTCTAAAAAATCCTGATTATCCACTGGGCAGTAGTCACTCTTATTAAGGTATTGAGGTTATTTTGGCGCGAATATTAACCGATAAGGTCGTGTGTTTATAGCCAAACTGATTCAAAATGTGGTTTTAGCTTATATTAGCATTGTGATATTAAATGCTGATGTCAAAATAATAATATAGTCGAATTAAGGATTAAGGCATGACATTAATGATTTCGGGGTTATACGCAGGGTTAACTGCACTATTATTACTTGGGTTAGCTTATAAAGTAGTTAAGTTACGTCGATTGAATAAAATAGGCATTGGTGATGGCGGTAACCAGGATTTATCACTTGCCATTCGTGCCCACGGTAATTTAGTTGAGAATGCCCCTGTTGTAATGGTGTTATTGGTATTAGCTGAACTCAACGGTATGCCAGATTATCTTTTACACATATTTGGAACTGTGTGGATAGTTGCTCGCTTGTTACATGCAATTGGGCTTAACCAAGGCAAAGGCGGGCTTCATTTTGGTCGTTTTTGGGGCGTATTAATGACCTGGATAGTGCTATTGGGTTTAGCTGTTGCTAATATTGGCTTCTTTTTAGGTCTGTAGTGGTCTATATCAGTGGTGATATGGGCTTATCACCACTTTTTATAGGGTTAATTAACAATAAAATATTTCACTTTTGCTGCTTTTTTAGTCACACTTAGTGCCTCTGTACTGCTATACTCCGCGTCCGTTAAATTCAGCTTTAGGCTGAGGTTATCATCGGATCAGTTAGACTGATTTTCCCCATTTATGTAGGTCATATACATGCAAGTTGAGTCAACGTTATTTAATTATCCAAAGTTTTGGGCGCATAGCTTCGGAACTGCACCTTTTTTACCCATGTCTCGCAAAGAGATGGATATTTTAGGTTGGGATAGTTGCGATATTATTGTCGTAACAGGCGATGCATATGTAGACCATCCAAGTTTTGGTATGGCGGTGATTGGGCGAATGTTAGAAGCCCAAGGTTACCGTGTGGGGATTATTTCTCAGCCTGATTGGTCAAATAAAGAAGACTTTATGCAGCTTGGTCGTCCGAACCTATTTTTTGGCGTGACGGCTGGCAACATGGATTCAATGATTAACCGCTATACTGCTGATCGCAAATTACGTCATGATGATGCTTATACCGCTGGTGATATTGGTGGCAAACGTCCAGACCGCGCCGTAACTGTATATACCCAACGTTGTAAAGAAGCCTTTAAAGACGTGCCGGTCGTTATTGGTGGTATTGAAGCCAGTTTGCGCCGAATTGCACATTACGATTATTGGTCTGATAAAGTCCGTCGCAGTGTTATTTTTGATGCCAAAGCCGATATTTTGATTTATGGCAACGCCGAACGCCCGTTAATGGAAGTGGCTCGACGTATTGCGGCTGGTGAAGCCATCAGTGCTATTGATGATGTACGTGGTACTGCTGTAATGCGTAAAGACCCTATGGCGGGTTGGCGCGGCATGGATTCGCGTAAAATTGATCAATTACATAAAATTGAGCCTTTACCCAATCCATACGGTGCAGACGATGTAGGCTGCAGTAATTTGTCGGGTCCTACAGATAAAAAGATTTTCGATAATGATGCGCCAAAGCCTATCAGCATTCAGCCGCCTCGTCCTAAGCCATGGGAGAAAACCTATGTGCTATTGCCTGCTTTTGATAAAGTCAGCGAAGATAAATATTTGTATGCACATGCCTCACGTATTTTGCACCAAGAGCAAAACCCGGGATGTGCCCGTGCATTATTTCAACCTCACGATGCAAACCGTGGTGTATGGGTTAACCCGCCTGCGTGGCCATTAAATACCGACGAAATGGACGCTGTATTCGACTTACCATACCAGCGCATTCCGCATCCGATGTACGGCAAAGAAAAAATTCCTGCCTACGATATGATTAAGACATCAATCAATATCATGCGTGGTTGCTTTGGCGGCTGTTCATTCTGTTCGATTACCGAGCATGAAGGACGTATTATTCAAAGTCGCTCGCAAGAGTCGATTATTAAAGAAATTAAAGACATTCAAGAAAAAGTGCCAGGTTTTACTGGCGTTATTTCTGACTTAGGTGGCCCAACGGCCAACATGTACCGTTTAGGTTGTACTAGCGAAAAAGCGGAAAAAACCTGTCGTCGTCTATCGTGTGTGTTCCCGTCTATTTGTGGCCATTTAGGCACAGACCATAAACACACCATCGACCTATACAAAGCGGCACGTGAAGTACCGGGAATTAAGAAAGTGTTAATTGCTTCGGGCGTTCGTTACGATTTGGCTATCGAAAATCCTGAGTATATTAGAGAGTTAGCTAAACATCATGTGGGTGGGTATTTAAAAATTGCCCCAGAGCACACCGAAGAAGGCCCCCTCAGTAAAATGATGAAGCCAGGCATGGGGACTTACGACAAGTTTAAAGAGTTGTTCGATAAGTTTTCAAAAGAAGCGGGTAAAGAGCAGTTCTTAATTCCGTATTTTATTTCGGCGCATCCAGGCACTACTGATGAAGACATGGTTAACCTAGCACTATGGTTAAAAGGACAGAAGTTTAAACTTGACCAAGTACAAAACTTTTATCCATCGCCAATGGCTAACGCGACTACCATTTATCATACAGAACTTAACTCATTGAAAAACATTAAGCATGATAGTGAGCAAGTGACAGTACCGAAAAAAGGTCGTCAACGTAAATTGCATAAATTCTTATTACGTTATCATGATCCAGCAGGTTGGCCGATGATCCGTGAAGCCTTAGTCGCTATGGGTAAAGAGTCTCTTATTGGTAATGGTCCTAATCACTTAGTGCCACCAGAAACCCGTAACGAACAAAGTAAAGTGAAGTGGGGCCAAAAGCCCGCTGCTAAAGCAAAAGATCAGGGTGGTCAAAAAGCCATGACCCGTTTTTCTGCCGATCAGTTTGAAGACCGTAAAGGCACATCAAAAGCAGATAAGACTAAAGCAAAACCAGCAGGACAGAAATCAAAGGCTTCGGCAAAAAATGCGGGTCAGCCTGCAAATGCCACAGGAGCTAAACGTCCGGCCAAAAATGGTTGGGCAACAAAGTCTAAATACGCTAAGTAGTCAGTTAGCTTTATATTGTGATAAACACTAAACCCGCATTTATGCGGGTTTAGCTTATCTGAGGTTCTGAGTTGAGGTTATCTAGTCCTCAATACGCAAAGCGTGTACTCTGGGTGGAATAATCAAATATTAATAAGCAGGGATCTGCAGCATCATGGCAAAAATAATCAAACTTCGAAGTTATCTCACCGGCGCGCTATTGTGTAGCGGTATGTTAATCGCAAACCCTACCTATGCGGCTAACTCAGTGCAACAACAACAATTTTTTGAAGCCATTAGTGTACTTTGTGGTAAAGCCTTTGCCGGAAAAATTACTGCTGGTGGCAGCGAAGATGATGGTTTTAGTGGAAAAGAACTGATTATGCATGTGCGTGAATGCAATGATACTGAGTTAAAAGTGCCATTTCACGTTGGCGAAGATCACTCTCGTACCTGGGTTATCACCCAAACTGACACAGGCTTAAGGTTAAAGCACGACCATCGTCATAAAGACGGCTCTGAAGACAAAGTCACTATGTACGGTGGCGACACTCGCGATGTGGGTACTGCCAATATGCAATCGTTCCCAGTGGATGATGAGTCGATAGTCAATTTTAAACAAAATGGCCTAGATCAGTCGGTTACCAATGTGTGGCAGATGATGATTGAAGCGCATACTTTTACGTATCGCTTAACACGTGAGAATCGCGATTTTAAGGTGGAGTTTGATTTAACCAAACCGGTTGAGTTACCACCAGTGCCATGGGGACATGAGTAAACTGTCGCTGAACCCATATATTGCTTCCAGCGACATAAACTCCATTAGATACGTCTTCCCGGCAATGCTTTTGAGCCGGGATCCAGGTGTTTGCTTTGTACTTTTGTATCTATGGCCTGCGACCACTAATGTCGTGGCGCCTCGCTCATTTTTACACTTTAATCAGTAACTGGCTTACAAATGTCGGATAAATATCCAGTTTCTGCCATCATTTCCCCCTTTATGTTACCTATACTGTGTTTATATACAGTTGTAATGGGTTTTGACGTGTTTTCAAGCTAAATCGGCTAATAAGTAAACTAAAGTCGTACGACAAATAGTTTGTTTATTTCGTAGTGCATTGAAATAAATGTGCTTTTAATCTTTGACCAATATTAAGTCCACTTTTAACGTGCAAGCTCGCTTTTATTTGTCAGTGGCGTTAAATAAAACTGCTTTACAGCAATAAGATAGTAAATGTAGGATGTTAATAATCAATAACTTAAAGGGCGACTTTAATTTTCATTTGCCCTTCAATAAGCTGTTATGTTTCATAAGGATATGAGTTGAATAAACATTATCGTGCCGCAATCAAACGGGCTTTATGGATAGGTATTCCGTTTGGACTTTGGGCAATATTAGTTATATCTAGCGTCGATTCAACAAGTGGTTCAGTAATAAGTTTTGCTGTAGGTTTACCTGCGATTATCTTAAGTTTTCTTTTGGGGTTATATTGGCTTTTCTTTATGATCTTAGTTCAAGCTACTATTGGTCAATACATTACGATACCTGAATCAATAGGGTATATTGGATTAATTGCTTGCCCTGCCATAAATAGCGCAATAAAAGCATATAGTCGTAGTAAGCAGACTGAAACATAACAAGAAATTCAACAAGGACAAAAAACAGTTGGCTTTTTGTTCACTACGTTCACTTATTTTAGCCAACAATTTTTTGCCTGTTAATTGGGCGTTAAATGGCTGAGATAACTATGCATAATAGAAAACTTGTATTAGGAAGTGTTGAGCTGCAAAAATGTAGGCGTATCCGATACAATTTAGAAGTCATAAATGAAGTTAGAGATGATGTAGAGCAACTAGTTATTGATAGTGAGTTTACAGGAAGTGCGCCATTTGAATGGGTTGGGATTATTTTTAAGCATGGTGCTAAGAATCAAGCTGAGCCAGAATACCAAAAGATCAACAAAAGGTATGGAGACTTACCAATAACTCTAGAGCTAAATGCAGAAAACTTAGCTAACTCAGACAGACATGCTTTGAAAAATATTTATCTAATTGAGACTCTAAAAATTCTTATTCATATCGGCACTAAATATGAGTTACCAATCAATATCTTTAAACAACGTATGCAACAATATGACTAAAGTAATGCATTTAACAAGTAAAGGCATTGGACGCAAAAATCCGCGCCCATGCTTTAAGCGTTATAAATTTTTAGAGGTTTCAGTACATGGATAGTTTTACACCAATGTTATTAACAATATGTCTAGTTGTTTTCGTTTTCGTTTTTCCTGTTTATTTATTAGGAATCATCGTTGACCTTTTTGAAAAAAAATATAAACGTTCAAAATTTAAGGTAAGTTATATTCTCTCCTTTAGTGGGGTAAAGGATCCCATAGCATTCAAAGATGTGGAGTCCTTAGCAATCAAAGCACGCGTTTCAAACTCTCAAGCGGTTATAGCGCTAGACGAACTTAACTCACAAAGAGTTGAAGAGCAAAATAAGAGTATTTCTAAAGATGATCTCGAAAAGATTCAAGGTCAATTTAGAGTTGCATCTAAATTTGAAAAAATACCAGAGAATCTAAAGGGGCATATTGACAAACTAAAAGCTACCTTGCCTGAAGATAACGTAGATTTATTTAAGTTAGAAGAAGAAATACAAGAAATATCTAAGAATAAACAAAGGTATAAGTATTACTCAATAATATTATCATTGGTAACTATCACTGGAACTATTTATACAATATTAGGTTACTATAAGGTCGGTGGTTAAATTTATAACAAGTTGCTTAAACGGAAAAATAACAGTTGGCCATCGCTTCGCGATTATAGCCAACCATTATTTTCCGCTTAGCAAGGCGTTAGGGCTCATCCTCATATCAAATATCGGAGTATAAATTGAAATTAAGAGAAGCAATAAGGATTTTAGGTACAAACCAAGCTATTAATACAGCTATGCTAATAGCTCAAGAATACAATATAAATTGGAATCATGGAATTGGCTATGTCTTCCATGTTATTGCAAATGATCTTGAAAGAGTTCCTGGGAATATTGGTGGTAACAGTGACAATGAGAATTCGGTTATTAGAAAATGGATTCTTAAATATGAAGCAGGTAGGAGTTCATGTGCGAGTATCAGAATTTCTAATTTACCAGGAACTATTGCAGACCCAATAATTGAACAAATTATCGGAGCAAGAATAAGTAGGCTAAATCAAAATGATTTAAACTTCATTACATATGCTCACCGTCTTGGTATGTCTGCTGAGAATATTTTAGGGCTGATACTGGAGGAATACCTATCTGCTAATCTACGCCAATTTGGCTGGCATTGCGCTTGGGGAGAAACAGTTAAGTCTGTAGATTTTGTCCATGAGTCAGGTCGATTGTTGCAGATTAAAAACCGTAGTAACTCTGAAAATAGCTCAAGCAGTGCAGTAAGGAATGGCACTGAAATAGAAAAGTGGTTCCGTATTAGAGCTGATACTGGGCAATATATGTGGGCAGATTTAAATGCTATTTGTGGAACCACCCATTTAAGTGAGCAGGAGTTTTCAAATTTTGTGAGAACAACTATCTCGTCAAACCCTGGTTGTCTTGCAATTGAGCCACACAATCCCTGGATTTAGACGAGAAAATTAGACTTTAACTAGAATTAGCTAAAGTCTAATGAACTTTGTTCAGATTCCCTTCCATGTGATTGTACTAGCTTTTCAAATTGTTTTTTCCAGTCAACGTCACTTGTATTTTTATATCTAGAGTATTTGAAATTAGTAAAGCTTGTAATTTTATTGCCATTTAATAAATTCATTATAAGTGTCCCGACAGCTTTGCCCATACTTATTGGAACTGCATTCCCAACCTGTTTATATTTCTGAATTATAGGGCCAGCTAAATCCCAATCATCAGGGAATTCTTGAATTCTTTTATACTCTTGAATAGACAGCGGTCGATCTTCAACAGGGTGTGCAAGATCTGTTGCTGGCATTGCTGGATGAGTAACTAGGGTTGGTGAAGGCCTATCCCAGTTCAGCCGTCTTAAAAATCCTGTTTTTCCACCGCCAGAATAAAAGGATTTACCCATAGCTTCTTTCTGAGTTTCGATAGGCAAATTTTTCCAATTTTGACCTGAAGAAAGCATTCTATAATATTTAAGCCTTTTTTCAGGAAAAGTTAAATGATCGTGTTTTTGAAGATCAATAATCGCAGGTTTAACAGTATTCCATTTCAGTAACCCGTGTTCTCCAGTTTCTGAATGAGTTGGTACTAAATATGGTGGTTTACTTCCATCCCTAGAACAAATAATAATTACTCGCTCTCTTATTTGAGGAGTTCCAAAATTAGCTGAATTGTATAAATTAAAAGAGTAAGAGTAGCCTGAACTTTCTAGCCTATTAATAATAAAGTTCAATGCTCCACCTTTTAACTCATCTAATTCAAGTTCAGGGAAATCTAAACCTCTCTTTTCATGGGGACGGTGCTCCATAGGACATGATAAAAGCCCACGTACATTCTCAATTACAAAAAACTTTGGTCTCAACTCTAATGCAAGATCAATGTATTTTAGAAACACGTTACCTCTTTCATCATTAAGCCCTTTTCTTTTTCCTGCAGTACTAAATGCTTGGCAAGGTGGCCCACCCATTATTAAATCTATATCTTCATCTTTGTTCAATCCAGCTGCTAATCTTACTTCACTAGCACTATATTCATTAATATCAGTTAGCAAAGCTGTATCAGGCTTATTTAAAGCAATAGTTTGCCTACAATATTTATCTACTTCACAAGCAAGCCTTACATCAAATCCTGATTTCTCTATTCCTAAGTCTAATCCCATAGCACCAGAGAAAAAGCTTAGTGCAATTGGCTTCTTACATTTCTCATTAACATTATAAGCAGGATGATCTTCTGCAATTGTATGTGCAGTGCGGAGTCCATATCTATTTATGCTTTCAGCATTTATAACCCATGAATTCCCAAATTTTCTGGATTCTATTTCACTTTGACGACATAATGTTCTAACTCTTTGTTCGCTAATGTTTAGTTGCTTAGCCGCATCTTTAATGCTAATTTCGGTACTCATAGGGAGTTTCCTTATCGAAACATATAATAAGTACCATTGTATCTGTATGTAACAACAGGTCAAGCCCTAACAAGTCGTTTAAAAGGACAAAAAAACAGTTGGCTTTTGCTCCTGCGTCGCTAATTTTAGCCAACAATTTTTTGCCTTTTAACGAGGCGTTATATGCCTTTAAGATTCACAGTGTAAATGGAGTTACGTTGATAAAGTCTCTAAATAAAATAATGTTATTACTTTCCATGATTTTTTTAGCTTCGTGTTCCTTATCGGCACAAAAGCCTAATCTTTTGTTGAATCTAGAAGAACTAAACTTTTCTACGACAGACAGAAAGCTTGCAACCGCAGCAGGAAGTGGAAATATTAAAAGTATTAATGTAGCCATTAAACAAGGCGCAAATGTAAACTCAATAGGAACCAATGGATTACCTATTTTGTTTTGGCCTTTGCGGCAACAAAATTTTGTTGGGTTTGAGTCTTTGTTACAAAAGGGAGGTAACCCAAATTACTCTTGGGAAACTGGACTTTCAATTGTTGAGCTAACTTCTGGTTTAAAAGAAAAAGAATTCCTTAAAACTGTATTAAAAAACAATGGAAACCCCAATCATATCAATCCAGTAAGTAAGAAAAGTCCGCTTATAGTTGCAACTATTAATGATTTACAAGAGAATATTTCGTTACTTTTAGATGCTGGTGCAAATATTGATTATCAAGATTCCACCGGAGAGTCAGCGTTGTTTTATGCTATCAACCTTGGGCAATATGACACAGCGATTTTCTTACTCAAAGAAGGTGCAGATCCCAAATTGAAAGACATTTGGGGGAATACGGCAGGTCACTCATTAAATGTAAGGCTCGATACACCCGACATAGGTCAAAATGGTTATGAATCGTTTGTGTCTCTAAAAGAGATATTTGGCCATTATTTGGGCGTTATGTGTCTATTTAAATCCGTAAGGTGTTTACTATGAAATTGAATGAAATATTCCCCCAAGAGTTAGTCCAAGCTAAAGCTGGAATCGATGATATTACTTTTCATCAATTTGATGGAGATAATATTGATGACATTGTGAAAATGAAAGAAAGTTGTATGTTTGAACTAGGAGGCACAATTTGGGATAAACATATCCAAGTAACTCCAAATGAGAACCCTATGAAATTAGGTCCTCACTTTCAAACTGGAAATCCATACTTATTTAAAGAGGCATCAAAAATAATTGGTGAGGATACGATTAAGGATATTTCATATACGTATGCAGAAACAAAAAATCCTTCTATTGACCATTCCCAATTTAGTCAGCTTCTAATCGCAGTATTACATCAAAATATACTGCATATATCGGACATTGAGTTTGCAAATCCATTGCAAGAAATTCCAGAAAAAGAACGAAAATTTACATTTCAATCTCATAAAGGGTTAGGTTTATTTGGTGATCTAATTGCTAATTGTATAACTTTTTGTAAACAAGAAAGTTTAAATAAAATTTGTTTAACAGCTGCTGATATAGATTTAGTTCCATTTTTTGAAAAACATGGATTTTTAGTAGACGACAGTCCCACTGGTCGTATGGGAATGGCTCATGGTGGTAGCATCCCAATGTCTAAAGTGTTGTAAACACATAACAAGTTGCTTAAACGGACACAAAACAGTTGGCTGTGCTCGTTCCTCGCAAATTTTAGCCAACGTTTTTTAGCCGCTTAGCAAAGCGTTATATTTCATGGAGGATTTAGGTGGATTTCCCAGAGTTAGAAACATCTCGTTTAATGCTTACCAAGCTATCAGTGGATGATAGCCCTGCATTATTAAATATTTTTTCAGATAAAGACGTTATCAAATTTTATGATATAGACGTTTATGATTCTGAAGAGCAATCGTTAAAATTAATTGAATTCTTCAATTCTCGCTTCACTGATGCTATTGGCATTCGGTGGGCTATTCGTATAAAAGACACTGGTCAGTTAATTGGCACCTGCGGCTTTAATTCATGGAACCAAAAGATGAAGAATGCTGGTATAGGTTACGAGTTATCTTCTAAGTATTGGGGGTACGGCTATGCCACAGAAGCTTTATACAAAATCATTGATTCAGCCTTTTTAAATCAACTACCATTTGGTGAGCTTCATAGAATCCAAGGTGATACCATGCTTGGCAATGGTGCCTCAGAGTCGGTGCTGAAAAAGCTTGGCTTCAAAGAAGAAGGTATCCGTCGTGCAAGTGGTTACTGGAAAAATGAATTTCACGATTTGAAATGTTATGGTTTATTAAAGCCTGAGTTCAATGAAATATAACACATATGAGCCTTCCGCCAGTCAATAGGCGCGCCTAACTTATTTGACTGCTTTTGCTGTCAAATTAAAATCAATCAACAAATTCATCTACTTCGTCTGTCATTTAGCTGTCAAATCATCGTGCTCTTAGCAATAAAAGAATGCAAATACATATAGAGTGTTTCTTAGTGCGATTTCTTAAAAAT
>NZ_BMQW01000017.1 GCF_014648315.1 Shewanella ulleungensis | reverse complement strand
GAAACTAACTGTGCAAAAAGCACCTCTGACTTGAATAGTGCCATCTTAGGGTTAACCGATAAATGTCTCGGCTTTGGCTTCCTGCGTCGCTCTACCTCCTAAATCCATTTAGTCGTAGTGCCCCTGATATTTCAACGGATTGAAAAGAGTCAGGCAGCGATAAGATCGCACTAAGAGAGCCTCTATATGTGTTTGCTGTAAACGATGATTTGACAGCTAAATGACAGACGAAGTAGATGAATTTGTTGATTGATTTTAATTTGACTGCAAAAGCAGTCAAATAAGTTAGGCTCGCCTATTGACTGGCGGAAGGCTCATATGTGTTATGCATAATTGAACTCCACATGTTTCGCTAGTGTGGGTATATCAAGGTACTCATAAGCTGCATTTACCTTTTTAATAAAATGCTCATCGTTGGATAAGAGAATATTACAAAATGATGCTATTGATGCATGACTATTATCACTCGCTGCTGCAATGAACCGTCTTTCTTTGTGTACTTTTGAATCTGGATAATACCCCAAAGTGTTTAACATATTATAAATGCCCGTCACTTTTTGGTGCTTAAAATATGACTGTTCTGGGTAAATAGGATTCTTTTTTAGTTGAAAAAAGTCATCTATATCCACGTTTACTTGGCTATAAGCTGGAAGTGCTCTTAATTTATCAAAAATTTTGACAAGTACATTTGGCGGTTCAATATTATTAAGTTGTTTGGGACCAATTCCAACCTGTGAACGAAAATCTTTAATACCATCCCAATTTTTATCATCTTCAATGTTCTCAAGCATCAAGCTTTCAGTTTTTTCTAACGTTGCTTTGTACTGAGACGTCATTTTCTTGGTATAGATTTGTAATTGTCTTTGAGCTTCTTCGGGTAACTCATCAGAGTTTTCCATTATCGAATCCATTAGATCCGAGAATGCGGAGATTTGTTCGTTATGAATATCATTTAAACTATCGCCTTTTCTTCCTCCAGAAAATTTGAACAACCATTGCTGCATTGCATGTTCCATGTCGACACCATCGTCACTATTTTCACAATACTCTTTATATACATCAAAAGGATCGCGTATGCTTATTGTCGCCTTGTCCGTAATAGTAAAGTGAGGTTGCTCAACGATTAGTTTTAAATAGTTAGCTTTAAGATTCTTAAGCACGTTAAGGAAGCTTTCTTCAAAACCTTTAGAGCGACGAATTTCTTTGAGCGTTTCATCTGAGTACACTACTTGATAATCATTTATAAGTATTTGCCCGAACTCGCCTAATCCTTGTTTAGTGAAAAAATCTAAAACATTTTGATCAAGATAAACAGTAGGCTTTCCTTCGTATGGTGGAATTGACTCCATTGCTTAATCCTTTATGCATAACGTTTATTGAACGGCCAAATAAATTTAAAGTCGGCCGTTTAAGTTATTGATTAATATCATCCTACATTTACTATCTTATTGATGCAAAGCAGTTTTATTTAACGCCACTGACACATAATAGCGAGCTTGCGCGTTAAAAGTGGACCCAATAATCGAAAATAAATTAAAAGACACTAATATCAATGCATTAGAGGGTTCGTGAATTATTACTCGTACTACTTTAGTTTACTTATCAACCGATTAAACTTAAAAATACGCAAAAAAACCATTACAACTGTTTTTATGCACAGTACACACCACATAAAGGTGAGAGACTAGCTGCAACTGGATAGCTATCCGACATTTGTAAGCCTGTTAAAATGCAGTCAGGAGCTGGGTGAGTGCCACGACGTTAGTGGCCGCAGGCCATAAAAAAGAACAAATACCTGGATTCCGGCTCAAAAGCAAAGCCGGATAGTGTGTTACAGATAGACTTACGCTCATCTGCCGTGTACGAAGTACTTCGATGAAGTTGCCACAAAGTTAATCTTTATTCATTGCAACAGGGTCAGACTCATTCTTTTTCGCTGGCAGTTTTTGGATTGGCTGATTTCTAACGCACATTAAAGCGTCAGACATATACTGGCAACTGCCTATGTATAAATCCTGATGCCCACCTTCAAACTGGCAGTCATCTGAACGGGCTTTGTCATGGCATACGCTCACAGCCTTTTCATTGAGATGGCCTGAATGAGCCTGGGAAAAGCTTGCTATTAACATCAACAGACAAGTGACTATTACGGCTGGTAAACGCCTTTGCGACACTGAAATGGGCATGAATACTTGCGCTCCTATTACTTTCTTTCTGGCGGGTGGCCATCTCTTGGGGGCTTACCGCCTTCTGGTGGACGGCCTCCATCTGGTGGGCCTCCTGCTGGCCCGCCAGCGGGAATGACCGTTTCGCCATGCATGCAACCAATAAACATATTTTCACTCGGGCTTGCCGCATGGTAATGATAACCACGAGTATCATCCGTGATGCCACGGCATTCATCTAACGATTCCTCTTTTCCCTCAGAATTTCTCATAGCATAAATACCATAACCATCTGACGCATAACCGATAAGCGGTGCATGTCCATCACTGGTGGTCGTTGCCTGTTTATCGGTACAACCTGTGGTTGAATGATAATGATATCCTTGATGCGCATTAATGTGCCCCCCACAGTCATCAAACGCGGCAATGGTATAGCTCCCTAAAATAGCATTTACCGGTGCCGGGCCTGATAATTCTGCACCATCAAGCGCAATACCAACAGTATGCACCCGGCTAGATTGGGCCGCTGGAATAGGCGTTGTGGGTATAAGGTAAGTAAGAGAGAAGTCATCATCAAGATAGGATAGTTCACACTCGATACAATTTTGTTTGTATTGCTCTGCAACATCTGGACGTGCTGCGCCTAAACAAGCTTCTTTGGTTGCGGTATAACGGACTTTATTAGTCTTGGTATCATAAACGAGCCATTTTTCATCACCATAGTATTCACCCAGTTTTAAGATAAATTCACCAGTGATATCCACCAAATCGCCACTGCCCGTTTTACTGAACCACGCACCACCGACCTCGGCACCATCGGTAGTATTTCTTGGGCAAAAGGGACCAGGCTCTCGACCTGCTGGGGCGCCAGAGGTCGTAAACTCGTAACAGGTTGTTACCGTACCCTGCGCGGTTTCACACTCAACGATTTTAGGCGGTTGCGTAAATGCCCCCTCTGTAAACATTCCAAGATCGATTCCCGTGGTTTTTATTGTTGGTTCAATTTTATCGCCAGAGGAAAACTCACAACCGCTTAATAAAGTGAGGCTTAAAACCATAAGGCCTATCGATACGCTTGCTTTAGATTGCGTCATGAATGATTTCCTTTTCAATGAGTCACATTGATATTTGAATTGCTCTGCGTTGTAATATAGCTGAACCCTATTAATGTAGTAAGTACTAATTTAACTATCAAAACTACAACACTGAATAAAAAGGAGGCTTTCGCCTCCTCTCTTTATCCAACTAGCTAACACTACTTAGCGTCTTGCACTCGACGCTTTTTAAAGTCTGACTCTTCGAGCCATTTTGGCCAGTCGCTGTTGTTGGCAAGCTTTGCAATAATATCGCTGATCAAGGCTAAGTCTTGCTCTACCCCGCCTAAATTCCAGTTAACATCGTAATCGTCAGCACCTTGATGGTACTTATGGGCAATGTAGTCTGGATCGGTGTCGCCTAAACTCATAAATAACAATCCTGGGACACCTTGTTGCGCTAAGGCAAAGTGGTCTGAGCGAAACATAAGGCCATTTTGTGGACGAGGGTCGGCTTTGACTGTGCGCCCTTGTGCTTTAGCGGCATCATGTAAATAGGTCTCTAACTCTGACACGCCTTGGCCGTAACGCAGGATGTAATTAACGCCTTTACCTACATTCATGCCGTCAATATTTAAAAATGACACCAGTTGTTTTGTCGGAACAGGTGGATTGGCTGCAAAATATTGCGCACCAATGAGTCCAGTTTCTTCTGCTGTAAAGGCTGTAAATAGAATCGAGCGTTTAGGTGCTTTATTTTGCAATTTAAAATGACGAGCTAACTGCATTACACCTGCAACGCCAGAAGCATTGTCGACGGCACCGTTTAAAATAACCGTTTTACCGTCTTGAACGGTTTTGCCTAAGTGGTCCCAATGGGCATGCATGACTACCCATTCGTCGGCTTGAGTGGTACCAGGGATAAGTCCTGCTACGTTATAGGATGTAGCTAATTCAATAGTATTTTTTACTGTTAAATTGGCGTTGAGTTTAAGTGGTATAGACTTAAAACCAGCTTTAGCTGCAGTGAGTTTCACTTTGTCGAAATCTAAACCTGCGGCTTGAAACACCTTTTGCGCTGTGTTGTGTTGTATCCAGCCCATAACGCCTATGTGTGATTGATTATTTTGATCATCCACTAAAGTGTATTTGGTATTAGTATTACTGTTTTCAACGACATTCCAACCGTAAGCTGCTGGTGCAGTTTCGTGGACAATAAATACCGCTTTGGCCCCCTGCCTTGCAGCTTCTTCATACTTGTAGGTCCAACGGCCATAGTAGGTCATGGCATTACCTTTAAACACGTTTGGATCTTGAGTGGCAAAGCCTGGGTCGTTAACTAATACAATGACGGTTTTGCCTTTTACATCAATGTTGGCGTAGTCATTCCACTGATATTCTGGCGCATTAATACCATAACCAACAAACACCACATCACTGTTATCTAAACTGACTTGAGGTTGAACTTGTTCGGTACGTGCAGTGAAATCAGTGCCGTTATTGAACACGACATCACCTATAGTCAGCTGCATTGTTTGATCGGCTGTAATTTTAGCCATAGGCACAGCTTGGCGATAACTGTCACCAAAACCTGGGGCAAGCCCCATCGCTTTATAGGCTTTTTCTAAATATTCAACGGTAAGTGTCTCGCCTCGAGACAAAGGCCCACGACCTTCAAACTCATCACTGGCTAGTGTTTGCACATCTTGGCGGTAAGTTTTTTCATCGAATTGAAATGGTGTAGCGTTGACACTTGGTAGTAAAAGCACACCAAACACCGCTAATAAACGAAAGGTATTCACAGACAACATCCTTTGTTAAATATTAAGAAAAATAATTGTAACAGCTAGTGAGTAAATCGAAAGAAGTATATCGGCCCTTTTTAAATCAAGGTTAACGAATAAACTCAAAGCTTGACATATTATGTCGCAATAGTTAACTTAGGCTATCACATTGACATATTATGTCGTTTGCATTCCAGTAAAAACAAGGAAAGTATATGAAAATTATCATCATAGGAATTGTCAGCTTTATTTTAGGAATGAGTACCGCTGGTGTTGTCGGATTGAAGATACTTGCTTATGGCGGACAAAGTGTTGCAGCAGCTGAAATCCAAATGGCCACCACAACATTACAACTAATTGATTCAAAGCAGCTCGATGTGGCTGTCAGTAAATTGTGCTCAATACTGCCCATTGCATTAAACAATAAAGCAGACATGGACTCTTCATGGTTTGCTACTGAGTTTAACTACGGTACGAACATAAATGGGGAAAACATTGAAGCACAAGCTACTTCACTGCTTAAACAACATGGCATATGTCAACATGACTAGGCCTAATCGCTTTTTTATCTCTTTGTCAAAAGCGGCAAGCTAAGTCCCGGTTGTCCGGCATGAGCAATGTAACGTTTATCTATCCACAATCCGATGGCTGCAACTAATATGTCATCGTAAAAGATTAATGGGATTTGCTGGCGGCGCCATGGCGGAATTTGACACTCCTGCCAGAGCTTTTTAAGCTCTCGGGGTTTGGTACGTTGCGATGTGGCGAACTGTGGTTGGCATTTAATTGAACCCGCTGCGCCATATTTTATCGTAACTTGTACGTGAGTGGCTGGCAATGCAAGTAATGGTGTTGTTGATACTGAACCTTCTTGTTGTGCAAATTCAGCTTTACGCGACTGTATTTGCAAACTCACTGTCTGTTGTCCTACTTTGCCGTTAGCTTGATTTAACTCACCGGCAAACAACGCACGGATATCATTTTGCAGTCTTGTGGCATCCAAAGGCGCTAACGCTAGATTAGTTAACACATAAGCGCTATTGGCAAAGCGTTTAACTTGATAATCGCCCCATTGAATCGCCACATTTGCATCATCTTTTGCATCCAGCAGTTGTGACAAAATTTGCTGCAATTGCGATTGCGATGGCAAACTCACACTGCAATGTTGTAAATATCCCCGAAATAACAATGCTTGCCAAGCAGGGCTTAATTGGTTTAATTCTGCCAGTTTAAATCCGCTAGACTCTGTTACTAATCCATCGATATCCATTGGTAAGGTTAGCCAATGGGGTAAGCGATTACTGACTTCATCATCAATCACTTGCTGTTGCTCGGCGCACAATGCTGCGCTTCTTGCTGCAGTGGTGGCAATACTTGGCCAGCGTTGTTTTAAGCGGGGAATGATCTCTAAACGTAAGAAATTACGGTCATAACTGTCATCTTGATTACTTTCATCTTCTATATGATTAACACCATATTGCGCGGCAAACTGCTCTATTTGTGGGCGGCTAATGGAGAGTAAAGGCCTAACCAACCATGACTGCTTATAGGATTGCATCGGCGCCATTGCACCTAAGCCTTTTGGGCCTTGACCGCGCTTTAATGCGAGCAATAGTGTTTCGAGTTGATCATCTTGGTGATGGGCAGTAAGTAAGATATCTCCAGGATTGAGATAGCGTTCAAACGCCTGATAGCGTGCATCGCGAGCCTTCGCTTCTAAGCTTTCTCGTGGGCCTTTGTTAACGTTCACTCGTTCAATTTGTACAGGCAGTTGATAATAATTAGCACGAGAGATGCAATGGTCAACCCACGTGTTGGCATTAGGGCTTAGCCCATGATGTACGTGGATAAGCAGACAAGCGATATGCGGGTGTTTTTGTGCAAATGCACTCAAACCAAATGCTAATACCTCAGAATCAACACCGCCACTGTAAGCCAGCACTAACTTAGGCGCTTGCGCCTTGCTTTGTATACCTTGCTCATACAGCGGCAATATGGCTTGTTCTAGTGTCGTTAGCAGCTGTATTGCTGTTATTGAATCAGACATTAACGAAGTTTGTGTCATGATGTTAGCCTAATTAAAGGTGATTTTGACGTTATTAGACCCTAGCATGCTTTCAAGCGATAACATGAGCTCATCACTTGGATTTACTCGCCATTCATCACCTAAGGTAATTTTACCGCTGGCTTCTGGTTTAACATAATTAATCACTACTGGTACAGCGCCATTGCGCCATGGTGTCAAGGTTTGTTCAAAGGTTTCAAGCCATTCTGGCGTAACATCATTACCTTGAACATTAATTTCAACTGCGCGAGCAAAGTGGCTGCGAGCCTCACCAATTTCGATAACATTACGGGCATTCATGCGGTTGCCACCGGAGAAATCATCAAAGCTGACATCGCCTTCGCAGATTAAAATACGGTCTTTTTCAAGCAGGTGGCCAAACTTTTCAAACGGCTCGGTAAATAGCATTATTTCGAGACGCGCACTTTTATCATCTAGGGTAACCAGTCCCATTTTAGAACCACGTTTGGTGATCATCACTCGGGTTGCAACCACAAGCCCTGCCGCTTTAACGGTTTTACCGCGCTCGGTTGGGTGAATGTCTTTTAAACGACCATTGGTGTATTGCTTAAGTTCTTTTAAATACTGGTTTATTGGATGCCCAGTCAAATAAAGCCCTAAGGTTTCACGCTCGCCTTCTAGCCAAATTTTATCTGGCCATGGTGTGCATTGGACAAAGTTTTGCTTACTGTCTTCTGGCTCACTATTGAGCAAACCAAACATATCATGTTGTCCAATAGCTTCTGCTTTGGCATGTTGTGCCGCAGCGCTAATGGCTTCTGGTAATGTTGCCATCATTGAGGCGCGATGAGGGCCGAGAGTATCTAATGCCCCTGCTAAAATGAGTTTCTCAATAACGCGCTTGTTGAGCTTTTTTAAATCGACACGGGCACAGAAATCGAATAAATCGATAAAAGGTCCGTCTTTGCGGGCTTCTAAAATCGAATCCACAGGGCCTTCACCCACGCCTTTAATCGCGCCTATGCCGTAAACAATATTAAGCTCGTCATCAACAGTAAATTTAAACAAGCCTTTGTTCACATCAGGCGGAATAAGCGGTAAGCCCATGCGCTCGCACTCATCAACTAAGGTGACGATTTTGTCGGTGTTATCCATATCGGCAGACATTACCGCCGCCATAAACTGCGCAGGATAGTGGGTTTTAAGCCACAATGTTTGGTACGACACTAAGGCATATGCGGCTGAATGCGATTTGTTAAAACCGTAACCAGCGAACTTTTCAACCAAGTCGAAAATTTTCATCGACAGGTCACCGTCGATGCCATTATTTATCGCGCCTTCCTTAAAGGTACCTCGCTGTTTTGCCATTTCTTCTGGCTTTTTCTTACCCATTGCACGACGAAGCATGTCGGCGCCACCTAGGGTATAACCTGACAACACCTGGGCAATCTGCATTACCTGCTCTTGATACAGAATAATGCCGTAAGTGGGTGACAATAGCTCTCTCAACGATTCGTGTTGATATTCAGCATCTGGGTAAGACACTTCTTCACGACCATGCTTACGCTCAATAAAGTTATCAACCATACCTGATTGCAAAGGACCAGGGCGGAACAGTGCCACAAGCGCAATCATGTCTTCAAAACAGTCAGGCTGTAGACGTTTAATCAGGTCTTTCATACCGCGGGATTCAAGCTGGAATACGGCAGTAGTTTCATAACGTTGCAATAATCTGAAACAAGCGGGATCGGTAAGCGAAATGGATTCGATACGAACAGGCTCTTTGCCTTCTTTGACTTGGCGCGGATTAATCATCTGCAATGCCCAGTCAATAATGGTTAAGGTACGTAATCCCAAGAAGTCGAACTTAACTAAACCTGCGGTTTCAACGTCGTTTTTATCAAACTGGGTTACAGGGTTTAAGCCTTCTGCGTCACAGTATAGCGGTGCAAAATCAGTAATCCGAGTCGGTGCAATAACCACACCACCGGCATGCTTACCGGCGTTACGAGTTACGCCTTCTAAGCGGCGGCACATGTCGATTAGCTCTTTTACATCTTCATCGGCGGCATAGGCTTCAGGAAGCGACGGTTCGACCTCAAATGCTTTCGCAAGCGTCATCCCTGGTTCTGCTGGGATCATTTTGGTTAAACGTTCAACAAAACCGTATGGATGGCCTAATACTCGGCCAACATCACGTACTACCGCTTTTGCCGCCATAGTACCAAAGGTAATAATCTGTGATACCGCTTCGCGGCCATAAAGCTCGGCGACATGGTCAATAACCTCGTCACGACGGTCCATGCAAAAGTCGACGTCAAAGTCGGGCATAGAAACACGTTCTGGGTTTAAGAATCGTTCGAATAGTAGGTCATATTCTAACGGATCAAGATCGGTAATTTTAAGTGCATAAGCCACAAGTGAACCCGCACCAGAACCACGACCAGGACCAACGGGAATACCATTATCTTTACCCCATTGAATAAATTCCATTACGATGAGGAAGTAGCCTGGGAACCCCATCTGGTTAATCACTTTTAGTTCAATCTCGAGGCGCTCGTCATACTCTGGTCGTTTTTCGAGGCGAACTTGCTCATTTGGGAACAAAAACGCCAAACGCTCTTCTAAACCTTTACGTGAAACTTCGACTAAGAAGTCTTCAATTGATAAGTCACCGGTGGGGAAATTCGGTAAAAAATACTCGTGTAATCGAATGGTGACGTTACAACGTTTGGCGATTTCAATGGTGTTTTGAATTGCTGACGGAATATCGGCAAACAGCTGGCACATCTCATCTTGACTGCGTAAATACTGTTGATCGCTATAGGTTTTAGGCCGGCGAGGATCAACCAAAGTATAACCATCGTGGATCGCCACCCGAATTTCGTGAGCTTCAAAGTCATCTTGTTTTAAAAACACAACTTGGTTAGTTGCAACAACAGGTAAACCTCTGTTTGATGCGAGTTCGACCGCCATGTGCAAGTAGCGTTCTTCATCTGCTCGACCGGTTCGGATCAGTTCTAAATAATAGCGATCGTTAAAGTGTTGTTGATAAAAACTAACTAGTGAGTCTACTTGAGTTTGATTGCCTTTTAATAAAGCTTTACCGATATCACCCTCTTTTGCGCCCGATAATATAATTAAGCCACGATTGAACTTCACCAACCAATCTTGATCTATCACAACCCGACCATCAACTTGGCCACGTAAGTATGCTTCACTGATGAGCTGGGTTAGGTTTTGATAACCTTCGTTGTCCATGGCAATAATCGTTAACGCACAAAACTCCTTTTCAAAACCTGGGGTTTGCACCCAAAAATCAGCGCCAACAATAGGTTTAATTCCGGCACCATGGCAACCGCTGTAAAATTTGACTAAACCACAAAAATTGTTTTGATCGGTTAACGCTATCGCCGCCATATCGAGGCTTTCTGCTGCTGCAAGAATAGGCTTAACTTTTGCGACGCCATCAGACATCGAAAAATCACTGTGAACGCGTAGATGGACAAAACGAGGATCGGACATAGATTAATTATTCTTCGAAAAAGATGAATGAAACAACACGAAAAAGCGGGATTTAGACTATCAAAATAACCTAGTTTCTCCAATGATTAAGTAGGTTATTGTCTTTAATATCAGAATTTATTCTGCAGTAAAATACGTTCAGCCACAGGTTTAAAACTTTTACGATGCTCAGGCAACACACCATGCAATGCTAAAGCTTCAAAGTGCGCTTTGGTTGGATACCCTTTATGTTTAGCAAAACCATACTGGGGGTATTGGCTGTCTAATATAGCCATTTCTGCATCACGGGTTACTTTAGCAATAATAGATGCAGCGCTTATTGCAGCAACTAAACCGTCTCCTTTAATCACAGCATGGCTGGTAATACCAAAATCAGGTACCCGGTTACCGTCTACAAGCACGCGATGTGGTTGAATGCTTAATCCTGATACAGCACGCTGCATGGCTAACATAGTCGCATGTAAAATATTAAGCTCATCAATTTCAGCAGGACTGGCGCGGCCAACGCAGACACTGAGTGCGTTATCCATAATATCTTGGTATAGAGCATTACGACGTTTTTCACTGAGTTTTTTAGAATCGTTTAGACCAATAATAGGTTTATTAGGATCTAAAATCACCGCTGCGGTTACCACGTCTCCCACTAGTGGTCCACGGCCGACTTCATCAACACCGGCAACAATCCCTTGTGACAACAAATCGACTTGCTCTTGAGTGATATTTTTAATTACTACAGGAATGGTATCCAGCATCGTCATTAAGATTGTCCTATTGTCAGTAATGCGTCAACAGCATCGGCTGCGCGCTCACTGGCATTGCATTTAAGTAACAGATGCAATTGCTCGAATCGGGCATTTAGCGGCGTAAAATCTTGGTTAAGCTGGTTAATTACAGCATCTGCAATTAATTGCGGCTGGCAATTATCCTGAATCAGTTCAGGCACAATCACTTCATTGGCTAATAAATTAGGTAGCGAGTAATTCTTTATTTGCATCATGCGGATAGCAATAGCATAGGTTATCGGGCTAACACGATAAGCCACTACCATTGGGCGTTTTACTAGCATGGCCTCTAATGTGGCTGTGCCTGATGCGAGTAAAATACAGTCGGCTGCAGCCATCACTTCACGCGAATGACCATCAACAATATGAATTTCTAAATCAGGCGCATGTTGTTGCAGGGCGTCGTTAAATTGTTGCTTGCGAGCCTCATTAACCATTGGCGTAACAAACTTAATGTCAGGATAGGCTTGTTTAACGAGCAAAGCCGCTTTAACAAAAGGTTCGGCAAGTTGAGCTAACTCGCCGCCACGAGACCCAGGTAAAATGGCCAGGTATTCTGCTGAAGCGTCTAAACCTAGTTCAGCTCGAGCGGCTAACTTATCACTTTGCATCGGAATATCATCAGCTAAAGTATGACCGACAAAAGTACATGGGACTTGATGTTGGTCGTAAAACGCTTTTTCGAATGGCAATAAAGACAACACCATATTGGTGGCTTTAGCTATTTTAAAGATGCGTTTTGGGCGCCAGGCCCATACAGAAGGACTCACATAATGCACAGTTTTAATGCCTTTAGCTTTTAATTTAAGCTCAAGGCCGATATTAAAATCAGGGGCATCTATACCAATAAAACAATCTGGTGCTAATTCAGTAATTTGTTTGATTAGACTTGAACGAATATGCAGTAATCGAGGCAGTCGCGATAACACTTCCACTAACCCCATTACAGCAAGCTCTTCCATTGAGAAAAGACTTTCAAATCCGAGGGCTTGCATACGTGGACCACCGATACCAATAAAACGGGCATCAGGATGGCGTTGCTTAAGCGACTTAACTAAGCCGGCACCTAAAATATCGCCGGAGATTTCTCCGGCGACAATGGCAAATACTTTTTGTGAACGTTGAGTCATCATTTCTTCTATCGAATAATGCCGCGACCAGGTTGATTAATGAATTCCATAAATGCTTTTACATTATCATCTTTGTCAGCCAACTCGCTGATTTCAGCGTTCGCTTCTTCAATAGTTAAGCTCTTACGGAATACAGCTTTATAAGCATTTAAAATCGCACGCTGGCTTTCTTTAGTAAAACCACGACGCTTTAATCCTTCAAGGTTTAAGCCACGTGGCACAGCAGGAGAACCCGCAGCCATTACAAACGGAGGGACATCTTGTAAAATCAGTGACGCACCAGCAGTAAATGCATGATTACCAATGCGAACAAATTGATGCACACCTGTCATACCGCCAAGGATAACCCAATCGCCGACATGCACGTGTCCAGCGATTGAAGCATTGTTAGCCATAATCACGTTGTTTCCCACGACACAGTCGTGAGCAATATGAACATAAGCCATAAATAAGCAATTAGAACCAATACGGGTTTCGTTTTGATCTTGTGTTGTACCACGATGGATAGTCACAGACTCACGAATAATATTGTTGTCGCCGATAATTAAGCGAGTTTGTTCTCCAGCATATTTTTTATCTTGGCACTCTTCGCCAACAGAAGCGAACTGAAAAATCCGGTTACCTTTACCGATAACGGTTGGGCCTTTAACAACCACATGAGAACTAATCCATGTGTCGTCGCCAATCTCAACATTTTCACCAATATATGTCCATGGGCCAATTGTTACATTTTGACCAATTTTGGCAGTTGGGTGAACAAACGCTAATTTATCTATCACTTTTTAATCTCTCTACGTGCGCACATGATTTCAGCAGAACACACTAATTCACCATCAACCAATGCTTCACCAATAAATACTCCGATACCACGGCGTTCTTTGATCATTTTGACGTGAAAATGTATTTGATCGCCTGGCTCAACCACACGTTTAAAACGTGCTTTGTCGATACCAGCAAAATAGTACAATACGTCAGGAGAAGGTTCGGTGCTCATGGTTTTAAAAGCAAGTAAACCTGTGGCTTGTGCCATCGCTTCTAAAATCAACACTCCCGGCATGACCGGCTGAATAGGAAAATGACCTTGGAAAAAAGGTTCATTTATCGTGACGTTTTTAATCGCGTGCAATTGCTCGCCCACGGTAAAATCCAATACACGATCGATCAACAAAAACGGATATCTATGAGGTAGATATTTAAGTATCTCTTTAATATCCATGGTGTTTAATTGGTTTGACACACTACATTCCTTAATCAAGGCAGAATTGGCTTATTCTTCGCCTTTGGTGCTTTTCTCGAGATGTTTCACTCGATTAAATAATTCATCTAATTGACGGAAACGCACAGTGTTTCGACGCCATAGTTTGTTTTCCATTGCGATCGTCGCAGAAGAATACACGCCTTTCTCACGGATGATACTGGTTACGTTAGTGCCGCCAGAAACATGAACACCATCTGCAATACTTAAATGTCCAGCAACGGCAGAATTTCCACCAATAATACAGTATTTACCAATTTCGGTACTACCCGCAATCGTGGAGCTCCCTGCGATAGCAGTATTTTGGCCAATGATCACGTTATGGGCAATTTGAATTTGGTTATCGATAATCACGCCGTCATGAATTTCGGTATGAGACAACGCACCGCGATCGATACTGGTACACGCACCAATTTCAACCCGATTACCAATACGAACCCCGCCAGTTTGAGGAATTTTAATCCAGTTTCCACGCTCGTTGGCATAACCGAATCCATCAGAGCCAATCACTGTACCTGATTGAACAAGACAATGTTGTCCGATGTGCACGTCATGATATACGGTGACGTTAGCCCAAAGACGAGAATCAGAACCAATAATGCTGTCTTCACCGATAACACAGCCGGGTCCAATTTGGACGTTCTCACCCAGAATTGCCCGCGCACCAATAACCACATTAGCGCCAACAGCTGCACCCGAACCAATGATAGCCGACGGGTCGATTTGTGCAGATGGATGAATGCCCGACACTTGCTTGGGCGTGGTATCTAGGAGTTGTGCTACACGAGCAAATGCAACATAAGGGTCACTTATAATTAACGCATTCCCTTGATATAACTCAGCTTCTTTTTCGCTTAGCAATACCGCGCTAGCTTGAGTTGCCTCAAGCTGAGCACGGTACTTACTATTGGCTAAAAAAGAGAGTTGACCTTGGACCGCATCTTCAAGAGTCGCCACACTGGTAATTTCCAATGTGGCATCACCTTTAACCGTTGCCCCCAATTGCTGGCCAAGCTCTTTTAAAGTCACTTTTTGCATATTACTTATTTGCCTTTACTTAAGGCTTCAACCACTTTACCGCTGATATCAGCTTCTGGCTTAACAAAAATAACTGCGCCACGTTGTAGCACTAGGTCATAATTTTCTTTACCAGCAATGGTATTAATGGCTTTTTGAACTTGAACTAATAGCTTATTTTGCTCTTCACCTTGACGACGACGCATGTCTTCATCAAGTGCTTTGCCTTTTAATTGGAATTCTGATTTTAGAGAATCCATTTTACGCACTAGTTCAGTTTTTTGTGTGTCGCTCATTAATGCGCCGTCACGTTGTTGCTTTTCTACCAAAGAACGCATTTCTTCCTGCATTTTTTGAACTTCTGCAACACGATCACCAAACTCAGCTTTTAATGATTTAGAAATTTGCTCGCGCTGTGGCAACTGCTCAAATACTTCACCCATGTCAACCACAGCAATTTTTTCTGCGTGTGCAAGCATAGGCGTAGCAATTAATGCCAATGTTACTAGTGCGCGATTTACCATCTTTTTCAAAGTAGACTCCTGTTAAATTTGTTGTTATCAGCAAAACCTGCCGAGTGTATTTGTTTTAGAACGTTTTGCCAATATTGAACGAGAAAATCTCTGTGTCATCGTCTTCATATTCTTTTATCGGCCAAGCTAAACTGAACACCATTGGACCCATTGGTGATAGCCACTGCACGCTCATACCCCATGACGCACGAATACGCGACGGGTCACTATAATCACTTAACTGCGAGAATTGATCTGCTGGCAAATAACGATAGCCATCATAATCAAACTCGGTATCCCATACGTTACCGGCATCTAAGAAGAAACTGGTACGCACTGAGTTGGTGTAAGCCTCATCTAAAAATGGCGTTGGTACAATCATTTCTAAACTTGCTGTGGCAATCGCGTTACCACCAATAGAGTTACCTTCACTCACATAAACAGCGTCAACATCACCAGGCAAGCTACAACCATCTCCCGATGGATCTGGCGAACACGCTGAACTACCACGGTATAGGTAGAATGAACGCGGACCTACAGAGTTAGATTTAAACCCACGCAATGAGCTTGAACCACCTGAGTAGTAATTCTCCCAGAATGGTAAAATTTGCTCATTATCATTAAAGTTACCATAACCATTTGCGTAACCTAAATGCGCACGAGCTAACAACACAAATCCATGCTGACGGGTCAACGGGAAATAGAAGTTAGTATCAAAATCGGTTTTGAAATATTGTAAATCCGATCCTGGAACCGTCATTTTACCGCTTAGTCGCTGAGACGAACCATCTGTTGGGAATGTGCCGCGGTTAAGCGTGCTGCGGTACCAACCTGCGGTCAATTCAAAGTTATCAAAACTTAAATCTGAATCCACTTCATCGTTTTCACGGTAAATATTGTAAAAACGAACAGCTTGTTCATATGATGAAATTTCAGAAATCGTATTATGACGATAACCAATACCACCATTTAAACGGTTAGATTCGTTAATCGGGAAGCCTGAGTTAAGTGCTACGCCATAAGATTTATTCTTATAACGTTCAAGGTTAGCCTGATTAGCATCAAACTCGTTCCAGTACACACTGCCGCCTAAACTCACACCATCTTTAGTAAAGTATGGGTCGGTATAAGACAAGGTCGCACTTTTTGAATACTTGTTAGTATTAACACTAAAACCAGCTTGGTTACCCGTTCCGAGGAAGTTATTTTGCTCAACCCCAAACTGCAAGCTAACACCTGATTCAGTACCATAACCAACACCAGCGTTGAACGAACCAGAAGGCTGTTCTTTTACCGTTACGGCTACGTCAACAAGGTCGTCACTACCAGGTACTTGAACGGTCTCGGTCTCTACTGTTTCGAAGTAACCTAGGCGGTTAAGACGAGTTTTAGACTGTTCAATTTGTGCTGAGTTTAACCAAGCACCTTCCATTTGACGTAACTCTCGACGCATCACTTCATCTTTGGTCACAGTGTTACCTGTGAAATTGATAGAGCGAACATAAACACGTTTACCTGGTTTAATATTGATGTTTAATACAACTTCTTTATTTTCGTCATCAATTTCAGGATATGTTTTCACTTCTGGGTAAGCATAACCAAAGCGGCCTAAATATTTACTGTACATTTCTTCGGTGAATGTCACATCAGCACCGTTGTACATATTGCCTGCTTTAATTGGCAAAATAGATGTCATTAACTCTTCACGGCCCATTAAGTCGCCGACTAAGTTAACTTCTTTAACTTTGTATTTCTCGCCTTCATTAACGTTGATTGTGATGTACAAACCTTTTCGGTCTGGCGTCATCGCAACCTGCGTTGAAGTCACTTCAAAGCGGATATAACCTTGATTGTGATAATAGGTTTTAATGGTTTCTAAATCAGCCTGTAACTTTTGCTTTTGATAGCGACGTTCACCGAATAAATCCCACCACGCAACATAGTCTTTAAGCTCAAGCATGCTGATAAGCTCTGAGTCAGTAAATACTGTGTTACCTACTACGTTAATTTGGCGAATTTCTGCGGCTAAACCTTCAGTAAACTTAAATTTAAGTTCAACACGGTTACGCGGTAAGTTGATAATTTGCGCTTCAACTTTGGCGCCATATTTACCTACGCCGTAATAGAAATCTTGCAGACCTTTTTCGATGCCTGACAACATAGTTCTATCTAATGATTCACCAGATTTAACACCAGAGCCATCAAGACTTTCTTGTAACTGTTCGTCTTTGATGTCTTTATTACCTTCAAACGAGATAATACTGATGGTTGGACGTTCTTTTACGGCTACATACAATATGCCATTTTCATGACTTATACTGATGTTTTCAAAATTAGTTGAGCCATATAGGCTCTTAATTGCTTGCTGTAATTTAACTTCATCTATCGTGTCACCTATTTTCACAGGTAAGTTTAATAGCGCCGCACCGAGAGCAACTCGTTGCAGACCTTCTACTTGAATGTCGGTCACTTCAAAAGGTTGGAAAGACTCTGCCCAACCATTCCCTGAAAAAGACGCGCCGACGAATAACATCGAGGCAAAAATTTTATTCAATCTCATAGAGCACTTCTAATTATTAGTCTGTCCTTGCTCAGAGTCGGGCAAAATCGTTGAATAGGGCGACACCCATCAACATTAGCAGCAAAGCTGCGCCAAACCTGAAACCTATTTCCTGCACCTTTTCAGGTACAGGCTTACCAGTAATCACTTCAACAAAGTAATACAGCAAGTGTCCACCATCAAGCACTGGCAAAGGCATTAAATTAATGATGCCTAAGTTAACGCTGATGAGCGCGATAAACCCAAGAAAGTATACTAAACCGTAACTTGCACTGGCGCCTGCGCCTTGTGCAATCGAGATAGGACCACTTAAGTTTTTCACCGACACATCGCCGGTAAATAATTTTCCAATCATCTTGAAACTGACCACAACAAGTTGCCATGTTTTATCAGTCGCGGCGATGAAAGAATCTACTATGCCATACTCAAGATCAAAGCGCATATTGTCAGGCCATGGCGCTTGAGTAGGACTAATGCCAACAATACCAATGGTTTCCCCATCTGAGTTTTGTTGTGCTTTAGGTGTTACATCAACATTGATCACTTGCCCATCTCGTATCAATGTCATGTTTATCGTTTCATTTGCAGATGTTTGTACCACATCGACAAAAGCTTTCCAATCACTGTAAGGATGACCATTAATCGCTGACAATTTGTCTCCGACTTTTATTCCGGCTTGCTCTGCCGCACTCTCGGCCGACACTAAGGCAATGGTAGGGTCAATCCCTGGGCGGAATATGCCTAAACCAAGCGAAATAATAGGCGACGTTTTTTCTGGGTCAAAAATCCAAGCACTTGTATCTAATGTTACCGTTTTCGTTGGCATATCCATGCTCGATAGCGTGGCAAGGGGGGCTAAGGTTAATTCGATACTGGGATCACCAATATGCCCTACTAAGGCTAAATTCACTTCTTCCCACGTACGAACTTTCTGCCCTGACACCGCAATAATCTGTTGCGGTTCAACGACATTAATAATGCCTGCGGGGCTGTCTAATTTAGTGCTATCAATAACAGGCTTTAACGATGGTGTACCGATTAAGTACATAATATATAAAGCAACTATAGCAAAAATAAAATTGGCAATGGGGCCAGCTGAGACAATAGCAATTCGTTGCCAAACCGTTTTACGATTAAATGCTTGGTCAGCAAGTTCTGCTGGTACGTCTTCAACACGCTCATCGAGCATTTTGACATAGCCACCCAATGGGATCATCGCGACCACGTATTCGGTGCCGTCTTGACCCACTTTGCGCCAAATTGCCTTGCCAAAACCGATAGAGAAACGCTCTACTTTGACACCACAACGACGAGCAACCCAAAAATGACCGTATTCATGGGCGGTAATTAAAATGCCCAATGCCACGATAAAGGAACCAAGGCTCCAAAAAAAATCTATCATCATTTCCCTGAATTAATTAAGTGCGTTAATAACCGATTTAGCCGTTTTGCGCGCTTGCTCATCAAGCTGCAAAATATCTTCAATATTGGCTAAGCGTGTTTGTTGCACTGAGTCTAAACAATGATGATTAACATCAGCGATATCGGTAAAACGGATCTGACCTTTTAAAAATGAATCGACGGCAATTTCGTTAGCCGCATTTAACACTGTTGTCGCATCTTGCCCTTGTTCGCAAGCTTGCATCGCTAAGCGTAAACAAGGAAAACGACTAAAGTCAGGTTCACAAAAGCTTAATTCTCCGACTTTGAAAAAGTCTAAAGGTTCAACACCGGCCTGAATTCTTTGCGGATAGCTCATACAATGAGCAATTGGAGTGCGCATATCGGGATTTCCCATTTGCGCAATCACTGAACCATCTCGATATTGCACCATTGAATGAATAACACTCTGAGGGTGAATAACCACTTTTAGCTGGTCTTTTTGGGTGTTAAACAACCAACGAGCTTCGATAAACTCTAAACCTTTATTCATCATAGTGGCCGAATCAACCGAAATCTTAGGGCCCATAGACCAATTAGGGTGATTACACGCCTGAGCCGGTGTCATGGTGCTCAAGGTGGTTAAATCGGTATGAAGAAAAGGCCCACCTGATCCCGTTAGCAAAATATGCGAAATACCATTGCCATTAAGATCACAGTAACCAAGCTGGTCTTGTACTTGCTGAGGTAAACATTGAAAAATAGCATTATGTTCGCTGTCGACGGGTAACACTGTTGCACCAGAAGCTTTAGCGGTATTCATAAACAGTTCGCCAGACATCACCAACGCTTCTTTGTTAGCCAACAGCACGCGTTTACCCGCCTTTACGGCATCAAATGTCGGCACGAGTCCAGCAGCACCAACAATGGCAGCCATCACGGTATCTGTTTTACTGTCGGTAACTAACGCATTTAGCGCTTCTGCGCCTGTGGTGACTTGAGTGGCACTATGTGAAGGTAATAGAGCTTTTAGCTGCATAGCAGCAGCCTCATCGACCATATGAGCGTATTGTGGTTGATACTTAACACACAGGGCGAGCATTTTATCAACACTGGCATTGGCAACTAAGCCATAGACATGAAACTCGGCAGGGTTACTTGCTATCACGCTCAGAGTGCTTGCGCCAATGGAACCTGTCGCTCCTAGTATCACCATATTTTGCATCGACATTACATCCACATCGCGATATAGATAAAGGTAAACACGGGCAATGCAGCAGTTAAGCTATCGATACGATCTAAAATACCGCCATGGCCTGGTAAAATAGTCCCCGAATCTTTGATGTTGGCAGCACGCTTGAACATGCTTTCAGATAAATCACCAAATGCAGATGCTAATGCTGTCACTAACGTGACCACAACCAACAAGCCAAGTTCTTGTTCTGGGGCGACATACATTACGCCAGCAACCACTATCATCGTAGTTAATAAACCGCCAGCTAAGCCTTCTAGTGTTTTAGCAGGGCTAACGCTAGGCATTAACTTGTGCTTACCTAATTTACGCCCCGCAAAGTAGGCTCCAGTATCGGTAGCCCAAACCACCAACATCACCAAAAAGACTAATGCACCACCATAATAAGGGTCAACATTATTACTCAATGACTTAAGTGCAATCAATGAAGCAAAACACGGCACTAACGTTAACTGTCCAAACATAGACTTTAACATTGGGCTGGTTTTCCAAAATTTTGCGCTTTTAGGAAAACTAAAAACCAGTAAGCTACTGACAATCCACCAGAAAACACCGATGCTAATTATTGCCAAGTACATTGGGTGTAACTGGCCTTTAAACCACAAAACATCCACTGGCACGGTTAAATTAAGGGCAATTAACAAAAAACCTAACGTAGCGGTAAAAGACCATTGAGTTGCATTGCACTGGGGATCAATAAAACTGCCCCACTCTTTTGCGGCAATCAAAAAAACGGGCACCAATACCCAGGCAAATAAATTTGCTGGTAGTAAAAAAATTGCCCCGAGTACAATTGGGATTAACCACAATGCTGTTATTATTCGTTGTTTTAGCAAAAACTAATCCTCTTAATATTTTTTATATTGCGCGTATCTGTTCGATTTGACTCCCAGTCAAACCAAAACGACGCTGCCGACTTGCAAATATGGCAAGGGCATCTCGAAATGCTTGCTCATCAAAGTCAGGCCACAAGGTGTCAGTAAACACCAATTCGGCATATGCAGCCTGCCATAAAACAAAATTACTAATGCGGTAATCACCGCCAGTACGGATCATTAAATCAACTTCGCTCTGATTTTGCATGCACAAATGTTCATTTAGTGCATCTTCGGTCATCTGACTGCTGTTGATTTCACCAGTTGCGACCTTTTCGGCTAATTTTTGAGCCGCTTGTAAGATATCCCAACGCCCGCCGTAGTTAGCTGCAACATTCAATATTAGCCCTGTATTGGCTGCTGTTTTCTCTTGGGCTGCTGCTATCTGCTTTTGTAAGCGCGCTGAAAAGCGACTGGTATCACCAATAATATTGAGCCTTACTTGATTTTTATCGAGCAATTTTAGCTCACGCTGCAACACAGTAAAAAACAGCTCCATTAATAAACTGACTTCTTTATCTGGTCTGCGCCAATTCTCACTCGAAAATGCAAATAGCGTTAACGATTCAATCCCTAACTGACTTGCTGTGCTAACAGCACGACGAACGGCTTTAACACCTGCTTTATGGCCAAACACACGAGCTTTGCCCTGCAATTGTGCCCAGCGACCATTACCATCCATGATAATTGCAACATGCTTTGGTAGAGATTGTTTAACTACATCAGATAATTGTCCCGGCATTAATTGCGAAGACATAGCCTCCGGATCTGCATTAGGGTCTGATTCAAACTCAACTGTAGATGACATCTACGGCAATCCTTTATAAAAACAAACGCCGTGTAGTATACCCTTACACGGCGTGTTAACTCTAGCGTCTAAGTTGAGAGATTATACTTCCATCAACTCTTTTTCTTTAGCCGCTAAAATTGTATCGATATTTTTGATGAATGAATCGGTGTGCTTTTGCACGTCTTCTTCACTGCGGCGCACGTCATCTTCAGTACATTCTTTGGCTTTCTCAAGCTTCTTCACTTCACTGATCGCGTCACGGCGTACGTTACGGATAGCAATACGACCATTTTCGGCTTCGTTTTTAACCACTTTAATGAAATCTTTACGACGCTCTTCTGTTAATGCTGGTAATGGAATACGCAATGTTGCACCAGCTGTCATAGGGTTTAAACCTAGATCAGAGCTCATAATGGCCTTCTCAACAGCTTGTACCATAGTACGGTCAAAAACAGTTACCGTTAATGTACGAGAATCTTCAACACCAACGTTAGCAACTTGCTTAAGAGGTGCCATAGAACCGTAATAAGAAACCTGAATAGAGTCTAATAAACTTGGGTGTGCACGGCCGGTACGAACTTTAGCCATTTGGTTTTTAGTTGCATCTACGCACTTACCCATGCGCTCTTGCGCATCTAACATAATTGTATCAATCACAATAATTTCCTTTTTGTCACAAATTCATGTGTGCTTGAGCTTTAGTCTAAGAATGACACAAGCAATAAAACAGCTCAAACAGTTAATTTATTTGGTGTCACTATTTTTTACTTCTGTGATTAAGCAGGTTGTTTACTGCTAATAACAGTACCTTCTTCTTCGCCCATAATCACACGACGTAGTGCGCCAGGCTTGTTCATATTGAACACTAAAATAGGCATATTATGATCACGCGCCATTGTAAATGCTGCAAGGTCCATTACTTTTAATTCTGATTCAAGGACTTCAGCGTAGGTTAACGTATCATATTTAACAGCTTCAGGGTCTTTCATTGGATCAGCAGAGTATACGCCATCTACTTTTGTCCCTTTAAGTACGACTTCAGCTTCGATTTCGATACCGCGCAAACAAGCCGCAGAATCTGTTGTACAAAATGGGTTACCCGTACCTGCAGCAAAAATCACTACACGGCCAGATTTTAATAAGCTAATTGCTTCAGCCCAATTATAGTCATCACACACGCCTTTAAGCGGAATGGCTGACATAAGACGAGCATTAACATATGCACGGTGCAACGCATCACGCATGGCTAAGCCATTCATTACGGTTGCTAACATACCCATGTGATCGCCCACCACGCGGTTCATGCCAGCTTTTGCTAAGCCTTCACCACGAAACAGATTACCACCACCAATAACCACACCAACTTGAATGCCGAGTTCAACAAGCTCTTTTACTTCTTGTGCCATACGATCAAGTACTTTTGGGTCAATGCCGAAGCCTTCTTCACCCATTAAAGCTTCACCGCTTAATTTAAGCAGAATACGTCTAAACGCTGGTTTTGGATTGGTGCTCATAATTTTCGTCCTGATTATAACAAGACCGCAGCGGTTGCTGCGGTCTTAGGGTACTTAGAGAAAAGCGATTACGCTTTTTTAGTTGCAGCGATTTGCGCCGCTACTTCAGCAGCAAAATCTTCTGCCTTCTTCTCGATACCTTCGCCAACTTCTAAACGAATGAAGTTAGACACTGTTGCTTTTTTCTCTTTAAGAACTTCGCCAACAGTTTTCTTAGGTTCCATGATGTAAGCTTGACCAGTAAGAGAGATCTCACCAGTAAACTTCTTCATACGACCTACAACCATCTTCTCAGCGATTTCAGCAGGCTTGCCTTCATTCATCGCGATTTCGATTTGAAGCGCTTGCTCTCTTTCTACAAGTTCAGCAGGCACATCGTCTGGATTTACGAATTCTGGCTTAGAAGCAGCAACGTGCATTGCGATGTGCTTTAAGGTTTCTTCGTCAGCGTCACCAGCAACAACAACACCGATACGGTCGCCGTGGCGGTATGAAGCTAAGTTAGCACCGTCGATGTACTCAACGCGACGAACGTTGATGTTTTCACCGATTTTAGTTACTAGAGCAACACGAGTTTCTTCAAACTGTGCTTTAAGATCTTCAATAGTTACTTTCGATGCAGCAGCTACGTCTAACACTGCGTTAGCGAAACCTAGGAAGTTTGAATCTTTAGCAACGAAGTCAGTTTGACAGTTAACTTCTAAAAGTGCAGCGAAACCGTCGCCGTTCTTGATTAGAATTGTACCGTCTGCAGCGATGTTACCTGCTTTTTTAGCAGCCTTCGCAGCACCACTCTTACGCATGTTATCAATCGCTAGTTCGATGTCACCGTCAGTTTCAGTCAGTGCATTCTTACAGTCCATCATGCCAGCGCCAGTGCGGTCACGAAGTTCTTTAACTTGGGCAGCAGTAATTGCCATTGTTAAATCCTCTAATTTAATTCGTCTAATTTTGCATTTATAAAACAGGGGCCAAAAGGCCCCTGTTCACCAATTATCTTATTGGCAAATAAGGGAGATGGTAACCATCACGCCTTATTAAACAGCTTCTACGAAACCGTCTTGCTCAGCTTGAACAGCTAAATCTTGACCACGGCCAGAGTTGGCAGCAGCAGCAACAGATGAAGTGTACAAACGAATAGCACGCATCGCGTCGTCGTTACCAGGAACGATGTAGTTAACACCGTCTGGTGCAGAGTTAGTATCAACTACTGCAACAACTGGGATACCTAGGTTGTTTGCTTCTTTAATAGCGATATGCTCATGGTCAGCACCGATAACGAATAATACGTCAGGTAAGCCGCCCATGTTCTTGATTCCGCCTAAAGACTTTTCTAACTTGTCTAGTTCGCGTGAACGCATTAGCGCTTCTTTTTTAGTAAGCTTGTCGAAAGTACCGTCTACAGACTGGCTTTCTAGCTCTTTAAGACGCTTGATTGACTGACGAACAGTTTTCCAGTTTGTTAACATACCGCCTAACCAGCGGTGATCAACATAGTACTGGTCACAAGAAATTGCAGATTCTTTGATAGCTTCGCCAGCAGCGCGCTTAGTACCTACGAATAATACTTTACCTTTCTTAGAAGCAACGTTGCTAATGAAAGCTAAAGCTTCGTTGAACATTGGTACAGTGTGCTCAAGGTTGATGATGTGTACACCGTTACGAGCGCCGAAGATGAAAGGCTTCATCTTTGGGTTCCAGTAACGTGTTTGGTGACCGAAGTGAACACCAGCTTGTAGCATGTCGCGCATTGAAACAGTAGTCATTGTATTTACCTTAATGTAAGGGGTTAGACCTCCACGCATCCCATGTTTTCGACCCTCTAAACTCAATATGAATTAGAAAGCACCCCGAAAAATGTGTCGATACGTGTGTGATTTAGTATTTAAGTTAATTGCCATGTATAATGACCGCCATATTTTACGGTTTGCCGAACTCTTTGTGATGATTTGTTTAAAATGCTTATAAATAAGCGTTTAATTACACCAACCGACATCGAGTTAACTCGAACCGTACAACAACGATCTTATACACAACGGCGCGCTTTATACCATAATCGGCAACTAAATACAAATTTTTGCCATAAAATCCTTGGATAAAACTAGCCAATTTTGACCGCCAAATGATAGAGAGTTTTCATGAGTATTGTGATTAAAAATGCAGACGAAATAGCAAAAATGCGTGCCGCAGGCAAATTAGCAGCGCAGGTATTGGAAATGGTTGCTCCTTTTGTAAAGGCAGGCGTCACCACCGATGAGTTAAACGACATTTGTGCCAAATACACAGAAGAGCAAGGTGCTATTTCTGCACCGCTTAATTATCATGGTTTTCCAAAGTCTATTTGTACTTCGGTAAACGAAGTGGTCTGCCACGGCATCCCTTCTGGCTATGTGCTAAAAGAAGGCGATATGATTAACCTTGATATTACAGTGATTAAAGATGGTTATCATGGCGACACCTCTAAAATGTTTTTAATCGGTGAAGTGTCAGCAAAAGACAAACGTTTAAGCCGTATCGCGCAAGAAAGTTTATATTTGGCTATTCGCAAGGTGCGTCCAGGTTTAAAATTAGGCGAAATTGGTACAACCATCGAAAAATTCATCAAAGCCAGTAAAACAGGACTTGATAAGTATTCTATCGTGCAAGATTATTGTGGGCATGGAATTGGTTCAGGTTTTCATGAAGAGCCACAGGTCGTTCATTACAAGAATAATGACAAAACGACTCTTAAGCCTGGTATGTGTTTTACTATCGAGCCAATGATCAACGCGGGTCGACATACGACAATACTGGATAAAAACGACAATTGGACTGTGACTACGTCTGATGGTAAAAATTCTGCACAATGGGAACATACATTACTTGTTACCGAAACCGGTGTAGAAGTATTAACTTTACGCGAAGAAGAAGACTTCCCTCGTATCATTAATCACTAATCAAAAAGTAAGGGTTTCAATGAATACTGCGCTGGCCACCAAAAATGCATTAGTAGACTTAAACCAGCGCTTAGTTGAGCAATACACAGCAAAGCATCCAATCGCTGACATTGTTAAACATCGTAGTCAATTTGTTGATTCTTTACTCACTCAAGCATGGCAAGACTTTGCGTTAAACACTGACGCACTTGCCTTGGTTGCTGTGGGTGGTTATGGTCGCGGTGAATTGCACCCGCACTCAGACATTGATTTACTTTTTTTAGTGAATGATGAGCCTTTATCTGCTGAATTAGAGACTCAATTAAGTCAGTTCATCACCTATCTTTGGGATACCGGCCTTGAAATTGGCCATAGTGTTCGCACCATCGCGCAAACAATTGAACAAGGTAAATCAGACATTACCATTGCCACCAATCTCATTGAGGCAAGACTATTAACCGGTAATGAACATTTATTCGACCTGCTTTACGACAATATTCGTCAACACGACTTTTGGCCATCTTATGATTTCTATAATGCAAAAAAAGATGAACAAACCAATCGTCACAGTAAAGCCAGTGCTTTCGACTTAGAACCCAATATTAAAACCTGCCCAGGTGGACTTCGCGATATTCAAACCATCGCATGGGTTGCTATGCGTCACTTTGATGCGGCCACATTAGAAGAACTGGTTGAACATAATTTTCTGGCGCCAGCAGAGCTTGAAGAGTTGCTAGAGTGTCAAAACTTTTTATGGGAAATCCGCTTCGCCTTGCACATCACAGCTAATCGCAATGAAAATAGACTCTTGTTTGATTTGCAGCGCCAAATTGCTAGCTTACTCGGCTATGAAGACGCGACTCAACTGGCGGTTGAGCAAATGATGAAACGCTACTATCGCACGGTTCGCCGAGTGATGGAGCTCAATCAAATGCTGTTACAGCTATTTAAACGCGCCACCCTTGGGCATACGCAAGCTTTAGAAATTCAACCCATAAATAGCATGTTTCAACGCCGTGGACGATACATCGAAGTATTAGACGATGACTTATTTACTCGCGCTAATGAAGAAATTTTGCGTTTATTTCTAATGATAGCCAAAAACTCTAATATTCAAGATATTTACGCACCGACACTTCGCTTGTTGCGTAATGCTCGTCGGGGACTAACCGCACCATTACAAGATAACCCCGCCTGTCGCAAAGTGCTGATGGAAATTTTAAAGCATCCTAGAGGCATTGAAGCATTATCATTTATGCACAAGCACGGTATTTTATCTTCATATTTACCTGCCTGGCGTAAAATTGAAGGCCAGATGCAGTTCGACTTATTCCATGCTTACACTGTTGATGAACACACTCACAGGTTATTACTTAACATTGAGCGTTTCTCACAATCAGAGCAAAAAGATGAGTTCCCTTTAGGGGCGATTTTAATTAATCAATTGCCTAAAAAAGGTTTATTGGTATTGGGAGCAATATTTCATGATATTGCCAAAGGTCGCGGTGGCGATCACAGTAAATTAGGCTCAAAAGATGCCATCGACTTTTGTAAATTACATGGCATGAATGATCATGACGGTCGATTAGTCGCTTGGTTAGTTGAAAACCACTTAGTCATGTCTGTGACCGCGCAGCGCCGTGATATTTCAGATCCTGAAGTGGTCGCTGAATTTGCAGACAAAGTGCGCGATGCTATTCATCTGAGCTATTTATATTGCCTTACCGTCGCAGACATTTGTGCCACAAATGAAAAAACCTGGAACAACTGGAAAGGCTCATTACTGCGCGATCTGTACTTCTCGACTCAACGTGTATTAGCGCGCGGCAAAGAAAAACCTGTTGATGTAAAAGCGCGTGTAAAAGAGATACAAGCTAAAGCAAAAAAAGAATTAATAAGGCGTGGCATAAAAGAAAAAGACATGGACACCCTGTGGTCACGTTTTAAGTCTGACTATTTTATACGCCATCAACCTAATCAGGTCGCTTGGCATGCTGAAGCCATTCTAAAACACAATCGCGACGAACCATTGGTGTTAATGTCTAAACACACCACTAGAGGTGGTACAGAACTGTTTATTTACAGTAAAGATAAGCCCAAATTGTTCGCAACGGTAATGACCGTATTAGACAATAAAAATATCAATGTTCATGATGCTAACATTATGACGTCAAAAGATAATTATGCGCTCGACACCTTTGTTATTTTAGAACAAGATGGCGAGCCTATTTTGCAGTTGTCGCGTATTCAAAGTATTCGTAAAGCGCTTGAAAAAGCCCTAGCCAGTGAAAATCCGAAGCTGCCAAAGTTCAGAAAACTTGCGCGGATCATGAAACCTTTTAATGTTGCCACCCATGTGAGTTTCTTACCAAGTGCTCGTCATGGTACAAGTATGATGGAATTAATCACCTTGGACACGCCAGGCCTGCTCGCCAAGGTCGGCGATACGTTTTATCGTTGCGAAGTCACCTTATTAGCCGCCAAAATTACCACGATTGGTGAGCGCGCAGAGGATTTCTTTATTTTGCAGACCCAAAGTGGTGAAGCATTAGACGAACAGCAACAACGACAATTATCAGAAGCCCTTATATTGGCACTGAAATCCACTAACTAATTTTTTAAAACTCAATGTTTATGCTAATTTTGAGTTAATCATTACCTACTGGGAGAAAACAATGGAGGCTTTACGCCAACGCATTGAAGCAGCATTCGAAACACGCCAAGACATTTCACCTTCGAGTGTCGACGCAAGTGTACGTGCTGATGTTGAAACTGTAATCAACATGCTAGACAAAGGCGAAGCACGTGTTGCTGAAAAAATTGACGGTGAATGGCATGTTCATCAATGGCTTAAAAAAGCAGTTTTACTGTCTTTCCGTATTTTTGATAATGGCGTGATTGACGGTGGCGACACCAAATACTTTGATAAAGTACCGCAAAAATTTGCTGACTACGACGAAGCTCGTTTCAAAGCAGAAGGCATTCGTGTTGTGCCACCAGCAACGGTTCGTAAAGGATCATTTATCGGTAAAAACACAGTATTAATGCCATCTTACGTTAATCTAGGTGCGTATGTTGATGAAGGCACCATGGTTGATACATGGGCCACAGTCGGCTCATGCGCACAGATAGGTAAAAACGTACATTTGTCTGGTGGTGTGGGTATTGGTGGTGTATTAGAGCCATTACAAGCCGGGCCAACCATTATTGAAGATAACTGCTTCATTGGCGCACGTAGCGAAATCGTTGAAGGCGTTGTTGTTGAAGAAGGCAGCGTTATTTCAATGGGCGTTTACATTGGTCAAAGCACACGTATTTTTGACCGTGAAACCGGTGAAGTGCATTATGGGCGTGTTCCAGCGGGTTCTGTTGTGGTATCTGGCAACTTACCATCTGCTTGTGGAAAATACAGTTTGTATGCTGCAATTATCGTTAAAAAAGTGGATGCGAAAACTCGCGGTAAAGTTGGTATTAATGAATTATTACGTATCGTTGACTAATATTTGTTAATGAATTTACCCATTATAAAGGCGCTCTAAGCGCCTTTTTTGTTACTGAGCTTTTTTAAGAATCGCATTAGCCAAAATCTGCCACGTTAACATACCAATCACCTGATCTTTGTCATTTTGCACTAAAAGATACGTCGCGTTAGTTTTTTCTAGGGCTATTTTTGCATCATTCAAAATAGTATGGCCGTTAATCAAATTCATTTTGTGCGCCATAATTTGATGCGCACGTTTGTTAAGTAAACTTCTATCCGCCGCACGCTCTGCAGCTGTATCGATAAATGGGCTGTGCCAAAATGCTAGAGTTTGATTATCGACCACTCCAATAGGCTTACGCTCTTTTTCAGAAAGCACGACTGCCACCCCCATCTTAGCCTTTTTCATCATGGCTTCAGCGTGTTCTAACGTGTGGTACTCCTCTAAAAAGACAACTGGTGCCAATGTTAAGCTCGACACGTACTCTTCTTCTTTAAAATCTTCTACCGCTAAAATCTCTAAGCAGGCATCAACTACACCTGCGTCATATTGTATACCGCGACCGCGCATTAACTCTTGGGTTAAAGTATCCATACCTAAAGAAGGACGGTAGGGTCTGTGGCTTAAAATTGAGTCAGCGATATCGGCTACCGCAATAATTTTAGCTTCGAGTATGATGTCTTTACCTTTAAGGCCTTTGGGATAACCAGAACCGTCTAAACGTTCATGGTGTTGTAAAATCATTTGTTTAATAGGCCATGGAAACTCAACCTCATCAATAATTAATGCACCTTGCTCAGGATGCTCTTTAACCATGGCAAATTCAGCTTCAGTCAACCGTGATGGTTTGGATAATATTTGACTAGGCAATGCAAGTTTGCCGATATCGTGGATCAAGGCTCCCAGTTTTAGTCCTTCAAGGCATTCAGGCGATAAGCCCATTTTCTCGCCCATTAAATAGCTTAATTGCGCAACTGACTTTTGATGGCCTGCTGTATAGGCATCTTTTAGCTCTAGCGCTTCAGATATTGCTCCAATCAATTGGATCAATATTAACGTCATTTTCTCTTTTTGCGCTTTGATAATGCTCGATTGGTGAGACACAGCCTTCATCGTGCGAGGCAGTTCCACACTGTGCCATAAAATGGTAGCAAAAATAGTTAACGATTTTGCATCGACATGAGTATAAGGATTATCTCGATTACCTACGCCAATAATCCCTACCAACTTCTTACGGTAATGAATAGGAATACAAAGGTGGTTTTTAAAGGCAAAAAAGCCATCTTTTTGACTTTTATTGGCAATTAGCTCAGTTAAGTCATTATGAATAACGGGTTTGCGGTTTTTAATCGTTTCGGCCCAAACACCGGAATCGGCTTTATATGTTTGTTGCTTGGGGATAGTAAAGTAGTCGCTGACTTCATCATTCCAAGCCGTTTTGACTATCTGATTCGATTTTTCATTAAAAATATGAACATAGCCTACCTTCGACTTTGTTAATGATAAACCTTGTTTAATTGCTGTAACAAAAACTAAATCACCGCTCGCGTTAATGACTTCTTCTATTTGCTCAAGCCATTCATCACTAGACTGAATCGCTTGATGATAGTCAGGGTGAAGCTCATTTAACCAAGCTTTATCTAACTCAATCTCAATAATTGAAATACACCAGTGTTCACCGCTTTCTTCTATTGCGGTTAGCCTTGCTTGAAGCGCATGGCCTTTGTCATCGACAAAGTTGATTACATGGCTGTTTTGACGATCACTGAAATCAATGCCGTCGAGTGGTAACGTCGGAAATGCATTTAATAATGGTTGTTTTAATATTGCTGAAATAGGTTTTCTTGCTAATTTATAGAGCGGCTCACTTAACTTAATTAGCTCAAGACGATCGTTCAAAATCCCCCAGCACAATTTAGCACTTTTAGGAACTTCAGACGGCTTTAAGAAAAAATCAGCTTTTTGTAACATCGACCATCCTATTAAAAAATATTAAATTACCTGGTTACTTTAGGATTAATGGACCCGATCCAACTTGAACTATTGACCTTATTCACATGAATAGATTAACAATAGCACAAGACTTATATCGACAGTAATACGGCATAACTAAAGCAGAAATTATCGTTAAAACTAAGCTTAAGTGATGCCGACATAAATGCTTAAAAAACGACAGTTTTATTACCGTACACAACGACTTGTTCATTTAACACTAATTGCAATGCTTTGCTGAGTACGCTTTTTTCTACATCACGGCCATTATGAGCTAATTCTTCCGCACTATAGCTATGGTCAACAGAAATAACATCTTGCTTAATAATCGGCCCTTCGTCTAGATGATTATTAACAAAATGGGCTGTAGCCCCAATAATCTTAACACCACGATCCCACGCTTGTTTATATGGGGATGCACCGATAAATGCCGGTAAAAATGAATGATGTATATTGATAATTTTGTCCGCAAACGCTGACACGAATTCAGGGGTCAAAACACGCATATATTTAGCTAACACAACAAAGTCAGGATCGTAAGGTTTGATGACTTTGAGCATCGCTTGCTCATGCTCTTGACGATTTAATCCTTCATGGCTGACATAGTGAAATGGAATATCAAACTTTTCCGTCAATGGTTGTAATACATCATAATTACCCACAACAGCAGCTATCTCAACATCTAAGCCGCCATAATAAGACTTCATTAAAATGTCACCTAAGCAGTGCGCTTCTTTTGTCACCATAATTACAATGCGTTTGGTGCACATATCGACGAGCTTCATGTGATTCTGAGCTGGTAACACTGCACGTAATTCAGATAATAAACGTTCATCATCAAAGTGGCCTTCAAGCTCTGCACGCATAAAAAAACGTCCTTGAGCATGATCAACAAATTCAGTGTTTTTTATGATATTGAGCTGATTGGCAAAACACACATGAGTAATTTTTGCAATTAAGCCTTTTGCATCTGCACAGTCAGTAATTAATACTTTGCGCTGTAAAGGGGTTGAACTGGTTTTGTTTAATTGATGACTCACGCTTGCGACTCCGAATTTACTGCTGAGATTAATATCATCAGTTTGCCATTGAAAATGCATCTTGGGGGAGGTTTTTTAATGATAAATTCTCATAAATACTAAAATAATTGTATTTCGACACAATTTGCTAAACAACCATGAAATATTTGTTAACTAACGTAAGGTTATTTTCGAGAATCGAGATACTTTTGCAGTAATTTACGCAAAGACTCAGCCTTAGTGCCATATACAACCTGAACACCTTTGCCCATAACAACTACACCTTTAGCCCCCAATCGCATCAAACGGGCTTTATCAATAAGATCAGCTTGATTAACACTGATCCGTAAACGGGTTAAGCAAGCATTGATCTCAACAATGTTATCGCGTCCACCTAACGCTGAGATCATCGCACGTAAGCTTTCTTTTGGCTCTGTAATACCATCGGTTTGCTCAATCCGCCCTGGGGTTTTTAAGTTAAAAGCTAAAATACTTGCCCGAAAAAGAGCGTAGTAAATGATGGCGGTAATTGGGCCCAAAATCCAAATCCAATACGTATTGGCTGAACGGGAAAAGAGCAAACTGAAATCAACCAATCCATGTGAAAACACAATACTGTGGTGGACCTCTAATAATATACACACGCTGTAGGCAATACCCGTTAGCAAAGCATGGACGAAAAACAATAACGGCGCGATAAACATAAATGCAAATTCAATCGGTTCCGTCACTCCTGTCAACCAACTCGCAGTGGCCGCAGAGAGCATAATGCCGGCAACACGGTTACGCTCAGACTTATCAGAACAACGCCAAATAGCCAGTGCCGCGGCTGGCAGCCCCCACATTTTAATTAAATAACCACCCGCTAAATTGCCTGCTAGTGGGTCACCAGCTAAGTAACGAGCAACCTCGCCTCTTACGACTGTGTCCTGGTTAATGTATTGACCCACTTCGAGATAAAATGGTGCATTCCAAATATGATGTAAACCTAAAGGAATAAGCAAGCGCTCTACCGTGCCATATACACCAAAGGCAATTGCGGGATCTTGATAAACCGCCCAGTCGGATAAATGCTCAATGACGAAAGATAAAGGCGGCCATACATGACTTAATACATATGCCAACATCATGGACAGGGGGATAACAATAATGGGCGCGCTACGACGGCCTTCAAAAAATGAAAATATCGCAGGTAACTTCACATGTTGACTAAAGCTAACCGCAAGGCAAGTTATACCGCCCACGAGCATGCCACCGGCAATCCCAGTATCGATGGTTTGCATTCCCCATAATGGCCGAGACACAAGTCCATAAATATCGGTTAGCGCCCCCATTGTGGACAAAAACACACCAAAACCAAAAACGGCAGAAAATGCAGCAATCCCCTGATCACGACAAAAACCGATGGCAATTGCTACGCTAAACAGCAATGGCATCATGGTAAACACCAAATTGCCTACCGCTGACAGGACAATATTAAGCTCTGAAGGAATAAAAGGTAACGGGTTTACCGTAAGGCCAAGCATAACGCCAGCGGCAGGTAAAATAGCAATAGGGATCAACAGCGCTTGGCTTAAGCGCTGTGCAAATTTAAACCATTGTTGTGTAAAGAAACTTAGGCTACGTTTGCCGATGTGACTGCGTTGTGCCAACTGCCTATCCATGTTTTTGCTTCAAGTTCAGGTTCCATTGTTTCGCATGCATCAATTTCTAGTTTATCTATTAACGGTTTGGCGCCTAACTCAATAAACAACTCATCAAACTGTTTTATTGCACCGCAAAAAGTGTCGTAACTCGAATCACCTAAGCCAATTAAACTGTATTTAAGTGAGGGTAAATAAGGTGCATTATTTTTTAATTCATTAAACCAAGGTGCAATATCTTCAGGGATATCACCTTGCCCAGTAGTCGAACACACAACCATTAACTGCTCATCTTGTGGTGGAACAAAGCCAAGCAATTCAGTAGGCTGCCAAAGTGTAGTGGTAAAACCTAATTTTGCAATGGCACCCGTAATAGTTTCAGCAGTATATTGAGCACTACCATAAACAGTACCAAAAACAACATTGACCTTTTTCATGGTATACTATCCCCTTAAATCAAATACGATATAAAATGTGTTGAGAGTGAGTAACTTACTTTATTCGCTAAGCTTCTCGCAAGTGCCTTTTTAACGTATGTAAAATATTCAGAGCAATGATAGATACGCTCTATGTAAACTGAGACATTACGGAAACAGTACTATGCGACAAGTCAGTAGAAAGCGAAAACTCAAACTACAGCATAAATTCGCCCATATCCGCCGTAATTATTATTTCCATATAGAACAGAAGAAACACGACCGTTTGCCACCTATTGCTGAATTCGAAAAGCTTAAGCAGGCAATTGCAGACCACATGGAATAGTGTCAGTATTTCGCTATCGTGCTTAAAAAAGTTCTCATGATGATATTCATTAGCTTAGTAACATACTCGGCATTAACGATAATTGATCATCATCCCAGCCAAACGCCTCAAAAACGGTTAACCACTCCGCCTCTAAATCTGCTTCTATATGCATCGCTTGTTGGGTCACCGGATGCACAAACTGCAAACTCTTAGCAATAAGCCACAATCGATTAATGGCAAAGTGTTCTCTAAAAAACTTATTCTGCTTGCCATCACCATGAGTTGTATCGCCCACAATAGGATGACGTAAATGCGCCATATGCCGACGTAATTGATGCTTGCGGCCTGTATGGGGGCTTAAACGGATTAATGCATAGCGACTACTTGGATAACGACCCGAGCTAAATGGTATTTCTGTATTTAACAACGGCTGAAAATCAGTTACTGCATCTTGCGCCGCTTTATTAGGGTCGACGTGTTTGTCCCCTAAATCGTCAAATTCTTGCTTCAAGGCGTAATCTAAGGTACCAGACTCGTTCATATTACCGCGCACAATCGCTAAATATTGTTTTTTAATGCTGTGATCGGCAAACTGTTCGCACAACTGGCGTGCAACATCACTGGATTTTGCAAATAGCAGTACCCCAGAGGTTGGTCTGTCTAAACGGTGTACAGGAAAGACATGACATCCCACTAAGTCACGGGTCATTTGCATGGCAAAAAAACGTTCTCGTCGCGCTAAATAACTGCGATGAACCAACAATCCTGCCGGTTTATGAATAGCAACAATATGCTCATCTTCAAATAATATTTCAATCTTTGGCGGCAGTTCGTCTGACTCGACATCACTATCAATCAGCGTTTCAGTATCTTCTATAAATTGCGGATCATATAACTCATCGTTATCAACAGTGAGTTTGACATTAGTATCTTTGGCATTCATCTTGGAATCACTTAGGTCTAAAAATTAAGGCTTATTGCTGCTTATTCAGCAACACATCAAATGCTTGCAGATGGACAATAATAACATTGCGCTGAGGCATACCTTGCCACAATTGTTCTGCCATTGGGGCGATTGCCATTGTAGTTGGTAATGGATGCTTTTGGGCGATCAACTCGGTCATCTTAGGAATAAAAATAAACTGCAACCATTGCTCAAATGCCATCGTATCGCAGGCAAATGGTGCATGACTTGCCAAAGCCGATGCGCTAGGGAGAGCATCAGACCAAAGCTGACACTGCTTAAGCAATTGTTCTAATTTAATTAAATGATTTTTACTGGTTAAATAAAGCATAAACATGAACGACAATATCGAGGCAATGTCCGTTTATGATATCATTTAGCTTCTTGAATACCCATCCAACTTGTTTGATTTAGTGAAGATACCATGACCGAAATAACCACTCTTAGCCAATTCCTGACCACCGCCAATACCCAATTCCAAATTTATGATTTAGGCCGCCGTGTTCAGCATATTGATATGTTGGCATTTCAGCAAATCGATTCTTTATTAGCGCCGTATCCTTACCCTATTCAAGGGCATGCGCAATTTGCAATTGTATTTTGGCAACAACAGCAGCAACCGTATATTTGGTTCGTAAAGTTACCGTTAGACGAGCAAGGCTTATTATCTCCTGCCCCACGAACTCAATTTATCAAAATGATTTTAGAGGCGCTCGGACGCGATCCAACCCAAACGTTGAGCGATGAACAACAAGAGCAATTAGCCAATCATCCTTTTAGTTTTAAACCAAATCAAAATAAGCTTGCATTGTTTAATGCCTTAGTAAGGTTGCAACTTGGCCAAAGTGCCTCAAGCCAATATGAATTTGCCGCCCAATATTTATCAGGCCAAGCACCCGCTGATACCTGGCAACAATTAGGCCTACAAGGTTTAGCGGATATTTGCGTTCGCGCACATCAATTTGATCATCTTGATGACATCATTAATACATTCGACCATGCCCCCATTGAGGTACAAGCTGCATTGTGTCAATGCTTAGAGCATATCGCTATTGATAGACGTCTAGCTGAGCGATTATTACAGCTATTATCACAAGCCGATGCTAACTTAAAAGTGATGTACCTTGCTGCATTGGCATCAGACACACAATTGAGCATGGTGGCCATTAAGCAATTAAATGAACAACAATTGTTAAACGACAATCACTTAATTACCATTGCTGTTCGTAATTGGCTGGCACTAAAAGATGATGCAACCCGTAAAGTGTATTTAGAAGCATTAGCAAAACAGCCACAGCACTTCTTTAACCAGGTGTTTGCTGATATCGTGGCGATACCAAGCTTACGTCAAGGATTACTCACTGATTTACGTCATCCAGACCGCAGCATCCAATTAGCAACCGCTATCGGCGGATTATTTAAGGCAACCAGCCTATGATGAGTGATTTTTTATTATTTGTTGCTTTAGTCGTTGTTGGCGCATTTTTTTGGCAATTAAGGCAAATGGCCGAACTGAGTAGAACAATTGCCGAACAATCATGTAAAAAACAAAATGTTCAACTACTGGCCATTGCTATGGAGTCTGCTCGTCCAAGCATTGGCGGAAGTACTGGCATTTGCTGGAAAGCGACCTTTATGTTTGAATTTAGCACCGACGGTATAAACCAATACCGAGGCCATATTATGATGCATGGTAACCGTGCCAAAAAAATTGAATGGCCTATATTCCCTGAACCAGAATGGATGGAATCTCCTACTGCAAGTGGTAAGTTTGGTGGATGCGGCAGCAGTAAAAGTTGTGACTCAGGTAAATGCCATTAAAGCAGTTCTACTTTTTTAGGCAACATAACTAAGAAATGAATATAAAAACGCTATTTTTCAAAAATAGCGTTTTTTATTGCCACACAATACAATTAAGTTTGTGGATTGTTGAGGATTTTATAATCGCTGTAGGTAACAGTTTGAACACTGTCGAGTGACTTAAAAATTGCCGCTGTACCCATTATAGTGGTTGATGTATGAGCTGGCATCACTAATCCCTCAAACACATCAAAACTTAACTCTAATTCAAATTTAGTTAAAGTAACTGAAAACGCAGGATTTATCTCGTCAGTATTTCTGATGAGAATTTTACGTAAATGCTTGGATGTTTTATCCAAATAAAGCACGCCTGCTAATGCGTTATTGTCTAGCTCATCAATATTGGGTGTAAACGTAAATGACATATTATTGTCATCCTCACCGACAAAAACCAATGTCGACAAATCAATTAAATCAGAAAACGCTAATTCATAGCTAGTTTCGTCTTTATCTTCATGCAGATCTTGTTGACGCTCTCGGTATTCAGTTAAGCGCTTTTTACCAGGAGTATCACCATTTTCGGACACCAAACTCCAACGTTCAGTTTCAGGTAAGGATGCATTGAATTGTTCAATACGGGTCATGTCTGGCATTACTGTTTGCTGTGAATACTGCCAAAGCACCTTGGTACCGTCATTATTACTATTGAGATCGCTGAACGCTTGCTCAACCCATTGTTGTTGTTCTTCGGTCACGACTGCAATGGCGTTAGAGCAAACAAATGAAAAACCAATCAATAGTGCAACTTTAAACCCTTTCATGCTATCTCCTTATACAATAGTGGCCTAGAAATGAAGTACTAGAATGAAATACTAGGATGCAGTACTCAACCTCTGTACATACGCACTTTATAATTGGACACCATATCACTACAAAGTTCCATTGCCCTGAAAAAAACCAAAAGAAAGGCCGCGACAGTAACTGCCGCGGCCTCTATATCTCTTGTTAAGCTTTCCCGCTATTTAAGTGCTCCCTGCACCATCCATGCGTATAACTTGCGTCCTGCTCAATCCTTGGTCATTCCATGATGATCCTTGTACTTGCGTACTTTCCTTCTTACTCGATTATCCATTGACCGAGCCTGCTCAATCCTAAGCGTGTCCTTAAATCATCCATGAAATTTTTACATATCCTGTAGCAAATCATTTGCTGAGTATTTTGCTTCCTGCAACATTATCATCCTAATAATGTTTAAAACCCGTCGTTCCACATAAAGCGTATAACGTGTTTTTCGTTTCGTCCTGAAACTGTAATTCTTCCATAAAATCCGTTTAAATCAGGTCATCATGACCATTTCACTTCCTTTGTAATGTCCCCGTCCTAGGAACGAGATAAATAATAATTCATTTACCTCTACGTAAACAGATACCTCTTTATGAATAAAATACCACTGTTAATGCATAAAAAATTAAATCATTAAAAATTAACAAGTTAGAATTACAGTGGTTTATTTACTCAATAATAAAGTGATTAGTCTCACACTTCATGTGAGATATATCTCACAAAGAAACAAGCAAAAAAGGTAAAGATTTGATGTTCGTCTATGACAGGGTTGATATAGAAGTTGTATGTTATGACCGAAATGTTACGAAAACTAATTTTTTTGAAATGAAAATTTTGGAAGATTAACATCATCGATAGCAAGGATGCAGTAAAATTGCGATTCGAGATAGAGAATTAATTATGTTAACCTCCAGTCTATTGTTAATAAATTGTTAAACCTTAATTGGGAGGTAAAGCAGGTATGGATCATTGCGCAATAGATGATAATAGTGACGTCATTATACTCCCTATCGATCAACTAACCATTGGCATGTTCATTACCGCTATTGATCGCGACCAAAATAAAATAAAAATCCGCAACCCCGGTCAATTAAAATATCAAGATGCAATATTAAAACTAAAAAAAAGTAACGTCATTCGTGTTTGGGTCGATGTTAATCGGTCATCAAGTAGTTGTGGCCTAAGACCGCGAGACAAATCAAACTTCTTATTAAACCCACTATATAGAAAATCAACCATAACAAGGACAAGCCAGCAGATTCAAGCTAAAAAGCTACTAGCAGAAGCAAAAAGCTTAATTCAAAAATTTTTGTCGGGTACCTATGAAGGTAAAGACATTAACGTCAAACAATTTGATAATATTATCAACAACATGATTGAATCCGTTTTGACAAATGAAGACGCTTTTAAATGTGTACTAGCTCTACGGACTAAAGATGCTTATTTACTAGAACATGCTATAAACGTCGCATTTTTGCTTGTTACTTTTGGCCACCACCTCAAACTTGATGTCGACATTCTTAGACAACTTGCTATTGGGGGGATCCTGCATGATATAGGCAAAATAAGGATCGATGATCATATACTTCATAAACCTGGTAAGTTAACACCTGAAGAACTCGAACATATGAAATTGCACCAGAATTTCGCAATTGAAATCATGGCAGACACTAAGGGCTTATCTGATATAAGCAAAGATGTGTGTTTGATGCATCACGAAAAAATAGATGGTCGAGGCTACCCGAAAGGATTGAAGGAAGATGAAATCCCAATTCATGGTCGAATGAGTTGTATTATTGATATCTATGATGCATTAACTGCAACTAGAACCTATAAAGAAGCGATGAGCCCTGCAGCCTCGTTTAAAATCCTCATTAGCTTAACCCCATTTCACTTGGATCAAGAATTAGTTTATGAGTTTATCCGCTGTATTGGAGTCTATCCTGTTGGTTCATTAGTTGTACTCTCTGATGAACGTGTCGGCATAGTATGGGAAGCCAAAGATCGAGATGTATTACAACCCATTGTAAAGTGTTTCTATTCACTCAAACATAAACGTTACATCGATATTATGATGGTTGATTTATTAAGGTGTGATCTCAATATTGAACGAGGAATATCGCCAAGTAGCTTAGATATAGACCCATCTTCATTTTATTGAGCAGTAGAAAAACAGTGGTTTAGAGTATCTATGATCCCAGATTGATTATGATTGAAATAATACTGTCTGATAAAATATTAACCTGGCAAAAAGCAAAAAGGCACAACCTTAAGTTATAAGGTTGTGCCCGTAACACTTTTGTCAGCGTCCTACTGAAATGTGCTCCCTGCGTCGTCCATGTAAACATGCATCCTAGCAATCCGTTTCCATTTTTGCTCATTTCCATGACCTTTGTTTATACGAATATAATCAAAGTATCTTATGAGTGTCATTCCATTGAACAGCCTATCCATCGACTGAGCATTCATTCCGTTGAATCATCCTTGCTGCATCCTGCAATCCTATCCTTAAATCCTTGTGTCGCTTTCGCTTCACCCTTCCTTGATTCGACTATCCATTTGCCGAGCTTATGCCCTATGTCCTTGGGCGTGTCCTAATATCGTCCTTGAAAATTTTTACTAACAATCTACTTCAAAAATTGGGCTCATCGGCTGCAAATTAACCTTTATTTCTCATCCTAAGAAAAGCCAGTTATTCGTTCGCTTTGATGTGTACATTCTAGCTAAAAAGCATTGCATGAAAAGCCATTAAAACCGACCGAAACAAAAACTTAACATAACAAAAAACGGCCAAAAATCAACAAGCAACTGTTTTTAAACACTTTTTAATTACTCCACTCGATTAATACTCACAACTTTAGATAAGAATACCTACATCGATGTAGGATAATGCTCACAAATGTGTGAGCTAGGCTCTATTTTGACCCAATAACGTTACGCCACTGGCGTTTTAACATTTGCCCAAACATCACCCAATCAGCCCGCAAACTGTACAGCGGATAAGTAAATGTCGCTGGACGATTTTTTTCAAACATAAAATGGCCCAACCAAGCAAACCCATACCCTACAACTGGTAAAAGCAGCAATTGCCACCAATGCTGATTTATCATTGTGCTTATAATAATCACAACAATAATACTGCTGCCAATGTAATGCAGCCTGCGACATACAGGGTCTTGATGTTGCGACAGGTAAAACGGATAAAACTCTGCAAAAGATGTATAGCGTTTAGGCTGCATGACTGGCTCCATAATTTGTTAGCTTAGACACGGTAAAAAACATGAATTTGATTACACTTAACTTAGTGTCGTTATTTTGGGTTACGCGCTCAAATGAACCTAACGTTGAGTCGCCGCCTTTTGTTTGTTATAAAATAAAATCTCGCCATCAACCTTGCCAATATTGACCTTAGCAATACTCATAAACCCTTGCTGGGCAAACACTGCATGATGCTTAGGATGAGTGACAAATACGCCAATACCGTCAAGCTTAGGTTGTTCATCGCACCAACTTAATACCGCTTGAATTAATCTTGCGCCATAGCCTTTGTTTTGCTCATTAGGTGTCAGAGCAATAAACTGTAAAATGCCGCATTTATCAGAGGGTAAATGTTCTAAAATACAGCTCTCTTTTTCCATTAAGCTCTGGGTTGCTTTCCAACCAGTACCTAACACCATCTTTAAACGCCAATGCCAATATCGCGCTTCCCCTAACGGCACTTGCTGAGTAATGACACATGCTACGCCTATAAGCCTTTCATCATCAAATAAACCTATTAGTGGCTGCTCTTGTTGCCATAGCTCATTTAGTTCTTCGCGAATAGCTGCACGTAACTTTTGTTCATATTGCGCTTGATCTTGTTGCCCTAGCACATCAATAAAATAAGGGTCGTCATGGTATGCGTTATAGAGGATTGAAGCCGCCACGCGTAAGTCTTCAGCAGTTAAATATACTGCTCGCAGGGTTTCCAAGGTTCGGTTATCCATTATTGTTATTCCTTGTTTGATGACTCATTTGCTTAACTTGTTCAGTTAACAAGTGAATAACTTAGCAAGTTAACAAGTTTGAAACAATCTACAAATACGGTTTACCTTTATAATCAATAAATAGCTTTATTGATTAGTTCTTTGCAATTTGAGTATCGAAGATTAATACTGGAAATGCCAACGGGTCATATAACGGAGTTGTCTAAATGGATACCACAGAAAATGATTTAAGCCACTTATTCCAGCAGCTAGGATTAGCGCACTCACAGCAAGACATTAACGAGTTTGTTAGCCAAAACAAACTCGCAGCACATACCCTGCTGATTGACGCCCCATGCTGGAATCCAAGTCAACGTGCATTTATAAAAGAAGCCTTAATGGAAGATGCCCAATGGTCTGAAGTTATCGACCAATTGGACGTCATGATGAGAGGTTAGCCAGGCCCTTACAATAATAGACCAATTCAAATCGTCTTATATTTGTTGCAAAGCCGTGTCACCCCAGCCAATTAAAGTATTGTCTTTAAAGACTACTGGGGTGCACTCATCTTTAGTCGTTTTACCATCGCCTTTAGCCCATTGAGTGCGATAAAACAGCACTTTAATTGCCTGTTCATTATTAGTCGCATTGGTTTTTGAGTATGCTTCACTAAAATCAGCGGTTCCCATTAATGTCTGCACTTGCTCACTCGTCATGCCCAAAGATAAACTGTTTAAAAGCGACCGATTTCTATCTTGCTGCTTTTCCCAATAATCGTGACCTTTATCCGACTCATGATCGCCAACGCTAATCACGCACCCGCTTAATCCTAAAGATAAAACGGCCATTGCACTAGCTGCGATAAGTTTTGATTTCATGTTGCATCCTTTTTGTTAAAATATAATCCGCATTGTTATTACAGATCCTTGTAGCTAAAATCATGCCAAAACTTAATGCACTGATTTAAAATGATTTTCAATCAAACAAAAAATAAATTAGTGAAAATTGCTACATATAATTAAGGAATTTAACCAACAATGAGTCCAATTGAACAAGTACTTGCTGCAGCAAAAGCAATAGCAAATAATGGCCATACTCCTAGTTTAGCTTTAATCAAAAGTCGTTTAGGTAATCGCTTTGCGATGCCGATACTGATCCAAGGCTTACAGCAATTTAAAGCATTACCTAAATCAGAATGGCAAAACTTACCTGAGTTAGCCGACATCCCAGCACAAGAACAACCGTCAATAGGAGCAGCCGACCCCATGGAAAAATTGCAATTACAAATAGACGGCATGCAACAACATATCGATTTACTCACAAACAGAGTCAGCGAATTAGAACAAGTCGTAAATATCATTAAAAATAAGGCACCGTAATCCATGTTTGTTACTGAACTTCGCTTTGAATGCTTTGCCGACACCACTATTGATGCAGCAGAAAAAGCCATTAATGGATTATTAGAAGCCTTACGCGCCAATGGCCAAATCTTAGGACGCGAGTTTGCAGTAGCATTTAATGACGGTGAATTTAGAGTTCGCTTGTTGCTACCTGAAAAAACCAGTTTATCGAATCGTTATAATAGCCCTTGGGTAAAAGTAACTTTAGCGGGTTTAACAACAGCAAAATTATTGGCGCCACGAGAAAAATTAATAGGCCAAGACATTAACTCTGAAGTCAGCAATACTGATATACCTTCATGGCAATTGTTGTATACCAGTTATGTTCATATGTGCTCTCCACTGCGTAATGGTGACAACCTATTACCGATCCCGCTTTATAAACTGCCCGCTACGTTTAACGGTGACCATAAACGCATCATAAAATGGCAAACAGAATGGCAAGCATGTGATGAACTGCAAATGGCGGCAGCCACCAAGGCTGAATTTGCGGCATTAGATGAAATAACTCAGCCAGATAGCGACTTATTTAGACGTGGATGGGATTTACGCGGCAGAATAGAATATTTAACCAATACACCGACTTATTATTATCTCTATCGAGTAGGCGGTGAATCATTACAAGCAGAATTAGCCCGCCCTTGCCCACGCTGCGGCTCACATGAATGGAAGCTCGAACAACCGTTATTAGACATGTTTCACTTTCGCTGCGAACCTTGCCGTATTGTGTCTAACTTATCGTGGGATCATCAATAAATGGAATTGTGCCATTGAGTTATCAGCAGATAATTTCGTACTACAAAGATTGCTATAAGGAAGACAGTGCCTCCATCAATCTTTGGAATGTGAACAAGTTTAAGCAAGAGGATCGTCTGATCCTTGCAGGGCAAGATGAACTAGGTACTGGTTTTTTACCTCGTTTACCTATCCCGCAAGAATTCGCCGAACCAATGCTTAAGCGAGTAGCAATCTATCAAAGGGAAAGAATACTGCTATACGCACGATTTTTATTTGTCGGTAAAGTCACTATTAAAGGTGAGCTCAAAACGGTTGTCTCGCCTCTACTGTTTAATGAAGCCACCATTGAACAAGAAAACAATAACTTCTATTTTTCGACCCAAATTGCAGATACTGAAATCAATGAAGCTTTACTGCAACAATTACTACCAGAAGATAATGAGCTTTCAGATAATCTCATCAATGAAGACATACATTCACCGTCGTTTTGGACATCATTCTTTAATCATAATCACATTGAAATTAACTCGCTTGAATTACTAAACTACCCAAAACTTGCTGAAAACCAAGATATAAAAAAAGCGTTAACCCAAAAAACACCCCGCTTGTTACCTATTTCGATGTTACTTTTTGTGGAACGATCATCAAGCAGTCGTGGAGTGCTTCACGAATTAGAAAGCATCATTAACGCTAATGAGCAATCGGCTCCTATTTGTAAACTGTTTAACCATAAGTATGATAATCGTGCGGTAAAGCTTAGAGAACCCAAACTTAAATATGACTTCTTACCGGGGTTATTATCGACACCACAAAAGAAAGTGATTCATATCGCTGCCAATGCCGATTTAGGCTGTGTCTATGGTCCACCAGGAACGGGCAAGAGCTACACTATAGCGGCTGTAGCTGCCGAACATATGGCGCGCGGAGAGTCAGTGCTTATTGTGGCTAATAATGACGTAGCCCTTGATGTGATTGCAGATAAATTGGCGAGTAATTTTAACTTGGGCGATGTGTCTATTCGCGCAGGACAAAAAGTATTTTTAAAACAATTAAAAGAGTATACCGCTGACTTACTCGCTGGATACTTTAGTGATGATTTAAGTAAAACCCCACAAGCATGTGAAGACGATCTGAATAAGTTGCAACGATTACTGGTAAAACTGGAAAAACGCTTCATAGCGTTCAGTCACAAGTCTATTCGCCGAGGTTTGAGCTTACATAAGCTTCAAACACAACAATCAACATGGTTAAAGCAGGTTTATTTGTTTTTTACCAAGGGAGCAATAAACCAATGGCATCGTCAATGGGATGCCTTGAACACCATTAATAAACACACTGTTACGCGGGAAACACTGGCAGCTGAATATCTTAATGCACTAAAAAAGAATAACTTAAATACATTGGTTAATCAGCACCGCAAATCGCTACAGGCCTTTAACCAAGCTATTCGCAGTAGAACATCCAGTAAACAACTCGCGTTGTTTGAAAAAATAGAATACGCCACATTATTTGCCGCATTTCCCATATGGCTTGCCAGCTTAAACAGTCTACATAGAGTATTGCCACTTAATCGTGAAATGTTTGATTTAGTGATTATTGACGAGGCAACGCAATGCAACATCAGTAGTTGCTTACCTGCGCTATACCGTGCCAAACGAGTATTAATTGTTGGCGACACGAAACAACTAAAACACTATTCCTTTTTAGCCAGAAGCAAACAAACTCAATTACTCGGCAAAAATAATGTGCCTGAAGACAGCCCTTGCGCTGTCAGTTATCGAGATAACTCGATTTTAGACTTAGCGTTGAAAACATTAACTAGCGCGCAAGAATTGGCATTTTTAGATGAACACTTTAGAAGTAAGCCTGAGCTTATTCATTTTAGTAACCTATCTTTTTATCAATCTAAATTAAAAATCATGCAGCATCGCCCCTGCACCCGTTCAGGTAATTTATACCTTCACCGTGTTGCAGGCATTCGTGACGCATCGGGCATTAACCCACAGGAAGCACAGAGTTTATTGGCCGAGATCCAACATCAAATAACACAAGATGCCCAAACGGGTATAACCCACAGTATTGGGGTTATCTCGCCATTTAGTGCACAGGCAGAATATTTAGCAACATTGATTGAGCAGCATTTACCTCAAGAAGATGTGATTAAACACAACATACGCGCTGCCACACCGTTTGGCTTTCAAGGCGAAGAACGGGATATCATGCTGATTTCGTTCGCAATTGATAACAACAGTAAACGTGCGGCTACATATTTGAATAAAGCAGATGTGTTTAATGTCACGATAACCAGAGCACGTCAAAAGCAATTGATATTCCTTTCTATTGACGACTCGTTATTGCCCGAAAACAACCTGTTACGTCAATATGTTACTTCTATAACAACCTTTAATGCCAAACACAGCGTGACCTCAGAAATAGACGCATTTCAACAAGAGATCAATGAAGCGTTAACACATTACCATATTGATACTTGGGCAGGATATGCCATTGCCGGCACTGAAATAGACCTCTTATGCCGCTACGCAGACAAATATCTTGCGATTGATCTTATTGGTTTTCCTGGGCCTTGGGCTAACTTTTTTGAGCTGACAACGTACAAACTATTTAAACGGGCCGATATTGATGTATTGCCCATCAGCTACGGATTATGGATTGTTGATAAACAAACGTGCATAGACAAAATAACTCAAACACTAGAGTGTAGAGTCAATAACCTAAGCGAAGCATAAAAGAGGATGTTACGAGAAAGATGAGTGTCTGAATGTTCGTGTCTAAATGCGATGAACGCATTGAAGCCCCCTAAAATGGCACTTCAATGCTTAATGCGATTACTTTTTACGTAACAAATAATCCCACATAGTTTTAATACGTTGCCAAATACCCGGGTGATCAATAGTTTGTGCAACATCTTCGACGGGTTTTAATGGTGGTTTGACCATCGGCGATAAGCTTTCTAAAAATTCGGTCAATGATTCTGCTAGCTTAGTGCGCTGCTTTTCGCCCGGGATTTCAACCCATACACTGCCATCATCATTGTTTACCGTCAGCATTTCGTCGCCATCACCCAATACACCAATAAACCAGGTTGCAGGTTGTTTAAGCTTTTGCTTCATGATCAAATGACCGATTACATTTTGTTGCAAATTTTCGAAGTCGTCTTGGTTCCACACTTGTAATAATTCGCCATCACCAAAGGACGCGGTAAATTGCAAAGGCGCAGAAAAATACTGGCCATAAAATGCATGAATATCTTGGTGTAATTGAATATTTAATGCATGCTCTACGTTACTAAAATCAGCTGCAATGTCACGTTTAACAGGCTGCCAAAACACAGTATCATCAGTTCCTGCATTCAATGTCCCTTGAATACATATTGAGTCTTCGCCCAAAGGATAATAGCGCGGAAATTCAGATAAGGTATCTTGATAAGATTTAAGATAATTTTTTATAAAGCAATCTAATGCAGATGAACAAGACACTTAAGCCACTCGTAGTTTATAATAAAACCATATTTTGACACGGAAACCGATTAGATGACACACAATCACGACCCTTATAGTGATGCTGAGGCACTTAAAGGCCTAACACTAGGCCATGCGACTGTTTATCAGGCTGAGTATGACGCGTCACTGCTGCAAGGGGTTCCACGTAAACTTAATCGAGATGCAATTGCATTAAGTGGTGATCTACCATTTCATGGTACTGACATTTGGACAGGCTATGAATTGTCATGGCTGAACGCCAAAGGTAAGCCAGTTGTGGCCCTGTTAGAAGTGCAACTGGATATTAATAGCGCAAATCTCATTGAATCAAAATCGTTTAAACTGTACCTAAATAGTTTTAACCAAACTAAATTTGATAGCGTTGAAAATGTACAAGATACATTAAGCCGTGATTTAGCAGCTTGTGCTCAAGGCGAAGTGACCGTGAAGGTCATTGAACCTAAACACTTTAACCTTGAGCGCATTGTCGATTTACCAGGCACGTGCATTGACGATTTAGACATCGAAGTCACAGAGTACGAATTTAATCCAGACCATTTAGTTGGCAGTACAGATCCTGACAAAAATGTCGCTGAAACCTTAAATTCAAATTTATTAAAGTCTAATTGCTTAATCACCTCACAGCCAGACTGGGGCAGCGTGATGATCCGCTATCAAGGCCCTAAGATTGATCGTGAAAAATTGCTGCGCTATTTAATTTCTTTCCGCCAGCATAATGAATTTCACGAGCAGTGCGTTGAGCGTATCTTTGTCGACTTAAAAAAATACTGTCAGTGCACTAAGTTAACTGTGTATGCTCGTTACACTCGTCGCGGCGGCTTAGACATTAACCCCTACCGCAGTGATTTTGAAAACCCGCCAGAATCTAACCGTCTCGCGAGACAGTAAAGACACTAACGCTAGCGTAATACGTTAAAAGCCAATCATCATCGATTGGCTTTTTTGTTGCTAACTAAAGCGGTATAAGCTTGTTGCATTAACGTGATTTGTCATAGCAAAATGCTGAATACCCCTTTATTTCAACAAGTCGCATAATTAATGGAAATGGTATAACTCAACAGCTCGATTATCATTTGGTAAGTCGTCCACATTTTAGGGCAATTTAATGCAAACTTTACCATCCTCTCTACTAAACTTGAGTGAAGCAAAGCAGCCCTTTAATCAATAACAGCACTTAATTAACCCGAATCGATACATCTTTAATATTGTTGGTTATTTTTAAGTGATTAGCGACCTAGGCATTCGCGTCGACCAACAATTGTGCCAGTGAAAATTGATAAACCGTTAATGCACTATCGCCACAGTCGTCAGCTCTCGTTAACTCGAGCCCAATATCTTGTTTATTTACGCCTAAGGTAACGGCAAAACGATAATGCTGATCAAGTCGGCCCATTTGCGTTTGCCATATCATCGTATTGGCAATATCTTCAGCATCGGTAAAATTGAGCCTAACCCCTTGATGTAACACAACAGATTGCTCAACCTTGCCCTTCAATTGCACATACCCTTCATTTAACTCACTAAAATCAACAGCAAAGGACTTAAGTGACAAGGCTAAACCTAATCCACGCGCTTTAATATAAGACTCTTTTACCGCCCATAAATCAAAGAAACGTTGCCGCTGTAGCTCAATGGGTAGCTGCAATAATGCCTCGGTTTCAGCCTGGGTAAAATAATGATTTAAAATTGGCACAATATCGGTACTGCTGCGCTCACGTTCAATATCAACACCAAAGCACAGAGATGGAAGATGCACAGATTGAGTACTTTGGGTTAACTCAACACTAAGCTCTGGCTCGAGGTTTACGTTTTGCTGGCTGGTCGTAGTTTCAATCACGCCAATCATTAACCATTGGCCACTGTGACTTAAATTGAAATCTAAACCCGTTAACGCAGATAAATCATGGCTTAATGCAGGTTTACCTTTGGCGCCATAAATAAACTGCCATTGAGCAGGCTTAACCTTGCTGTGACGGGATAATACCGCCCTTAACGCTAATCGTACTTGTAAGGCATTGTTACGCGCCGACGGGCTTTTATAACGGGCGACTTTAGCGACTTCATCTTCGCTTAGCCAGCCAAGAGCTAACCCCGCACTAAAATCTGCTGAATGAAGTTCATCATCAAGCGGCACAAAGTAAACATGCGGAGTTATGGGCGGATAACATTGATTTTTATCGGCAATAATGGGCATTAAAACAACAAAACTCGAGTAGGCAATAATAAGGTTAAATTACCGTAATATGCACAATGCAGCGAGTAATTTGTCGATTAAGCGCTTATTTTCACTCAAGCTGTTGCCGATTGCTGTCATTTAATCAACAATCAGCGCTACAGTCTTACAGGAGACAATCGATTCATGGGTAAATTTAGTGCTGTTATTGTCATCATATTGTTTACATTCAACTCGCATTCGGCCTTTGCCCAGTGGCACCAAAAGAGTTTTCATGTCATGGGTACCCTCGCCCACGTTGAATTTTGGCTAGAGGATGATGCAGCTCAAGCAACGGCAGATGAACTCATCGTGGCGGTTGAACAAGAGATGCAACGCATTGATCAAACTATGAGCCCTTATATCGCCACTAGCGCACTGAGCGTGATTAACCGAGATGCGGCCACTCGCCCTGTTATTGTTAGTCAGGAATTGTTTGATTTACTCACCGATGCCCACGATGTTGCAGAATTAACCCACGGAATGTTTGATATCACTTATGCCTCTATCGGTTATCAATACGATTACCGCAAGCATCAAAAACCCAATCAAGATGCAATCAAACAAGCATTAACCGCCATTAATTATCAAACGGTTATCTTAGATAAACCAAGCTTATCCGTTAAATTTACCGATGCGGATGTTAAAATTGATTTAGGCGGTATAGCCAAAGGTCATGCGGTTAAAAACTGTATCGCCATTCTTAAGAAAGCCGGCATTGAACATGCACTCATTAGCGCTGGCGGTGACACCACACTGCTTGGCGATCGTATCGGTCGCCCGTGGTTTGTGGGCATTAAACACCCTCGCGCCGAAGACAAAACTGCGGTGCAGTTACCTCTTAGTAATGAATCGATATCCACATCTGGCGATTATGAGCGTTACTTCATCGAAGACGGCGTGCGTTATCATCACATTATTAACCCCAAAACCGGCGACTCTGCCCGCAATGTGGTGAGTGTGTCGATTATTGGCAAAAATCCGACTTACGTCGATGCCCTCTCCACCGCCATTTTTGTGATGGGATTACAACAAGGTATGGCGTTAATCAATGAGTTACCTGAATACGAAGCCATTATTATCGACAACCACCAAACCTTGCATGTATCAACGGGGTTACAGCAAGACTGATGCTATAGCTCTGCTATGTGCGTGAGAGTTTCTGGATGGCGTTGTAATGCTGTACTAATTACAAAAGAGTAAAAGAGTAATTGCTTGCCCAATCGGCGCACTGCGTCCTTGCTCCCAGTTATCTAAAGTATGAGATCATCTTAAAAGAGTAGATAAAGCGAAATCTATTGTTTATTATTTGGACAAATGGGTTGGGTAGCCATGTTAATTAGTATTCCCGTAGCAAAAGGGCTTCCCTATTGACTGGCGGGAGGCTCATATATGTTAGTTGTCGTTTACCCATCAACTAATTGTAAAATAAAAAGGCCTTCTATTTTACTGCCACAAGCGTAGCTTTTTTTCTCTTTTGTTGAGAAGGAAAGTCCCGCTAACTCACCCATCCGAAACCCAAGCTCCCCATCAAATTGGCAATCATAAATGATGTGGATAATATCGTCTTCAACAATTGCCATACTTATGGATAGAGTGAAAATAGTATTTTCTCTATCAACACTGAATTTCCCACCATCAACCAAATCAATTTCAGCCACTTTATTAGCAGAAGTAATTTGAAGCTTCTGTTCTGCACCTAAAGATGATCCTGAAATAAAAATCATTAATAAAAGTGACATCCATTTCATAATACTCAACCTATTTTGAGACCACTAACGAGACTGTAGAATAACTCTAACAGTCAAACTCAATGAAAAATGAGCTCATCAAATCAATACTAAGCGCTTTTAAGACACTAGGTAATGCATTTGGAACCCTAAAAAATGGCTACTTTTGAATAAAAAGAGAAATTCTACAGCCTCAACGCTTTGCCAATGGGCAAATGCGAACGTTGTTGGGCGAAGCCCAGTGAGTATTTGTCCCAGCCGCGCTGTTTGCGGCGAAATTAGGCAACTTGTTATACATCACATTTTAACCAATACAGATTGAACAACTTCTTCGTTAGAG
>NZ_BMQW01000016.1 GCF_014648315.1 Shewanella ulleungensis | reverse complement strand
AAGTGCAATTGTTGTCGTGTAGCGGCAACGTAATATAACAAGAACATTAAACGGAAAATTTACAGTTGGCTTTTTTCGTTCCTCAAAAATTTTAGCCAACTATAATTTTCCGCTTATGTAAGCGTTATATGGCTAGGGAAAGTTTGTGAAAACTGAGATTTTAGGGAATATTTTAGGACTTACTCTTGCTCACTCAGCATTTATTGGAAGTGGTCAAGACGGAGTAACATTAGCTCCATATGTTGTTTATCAGCAAGGTGAAAATAGGCAAGTCTTAAACTTCGAAGCAGATACTCAACAAGAAGCAATTGATAGCGCATATGCATCTATTAAAGAGTATCAACCTAGTGTTGATGCATGGGCAATTTCTCATGAAGGTCTTGTAACACTTGATAATGGTGAAAAACAGGATATCTATATTGTCAAAGCATGGATCAATGGTTTAGCTGAACCAATAATGATCTACCAAATGTTTAATCCTAAACCGTTTAAATTAATCGGTAATATAAAAGTTTTAAACTTTGAAGATACTGGCTTGGATACGGAGCAAGCTGAAATGCTTCATCAAGCACTCGATGCTGGGATTGAATCTCATAATAGTGCAAATAAAAAATGGGAAAGTTGGTTTTAATCGCCATATAACAAGGCATTGCAAAGGACTTTTAACAGTTGGCTCCTTCGCTTCGCTCGTATTATAAGCCAACAATTAAAAGCCTCTGAATGAGGCGTTAGCTGCTGGGAAGAGTATGCAGGAAATACCTTTAGGGACATTGAATTCTAAGCTCTACGAGAAAAACGGTGAGACTTACTACACAATCACGCCAATATTTGGTATGAGCACAAACTTCTATCTCAATGCACCATTATCGAAGATAGAGGTATTAAAGAATGAAGAAAATGAGCTTCTCATAAAGAAAGGCATATTAAAGTTGAGAATGTCTTTCAAGCCGTATACCCCAGGCTTATTCAAACTGAAGTTAAAGCCATATTACTTTGGTATACCTTTCGGAATCTACTGGTGCGAGATTTCAGCAACAAATAAAACTAAACTACAGGACGTGTTCGTTGTATACAGCTAACAAGGCCATGAAAAATCGGCCGCAAAAAACGCGGCCTACGACGCTCCTATCGTCGCGCGTTTTATGGCGGCGTTATGGGTCAGGGAGAGTTTGAGTTTGACGATAGATAGAATAGATTGGCACAGTGGCGCAGACGATTTTCCTAAGGAGCTAGCGCCTGAAGCCGGAGGCACTCATATCGGTATGTTTATCACGTGGGTTCTCAATAATAATCTTGAAGGCGAGCTGCACAAAACCGACTCAATTGAATCAGTTAGTAATGTTAAATCTCGTAAAATGACCGGAACTGAATTTCTAATCAAGGAATGTGATGAGAAATTCTGGGAAGATGATTTAAACCCAGAAGGGCTGGAGTTTGCGAAGTATTACTATGAATCAAATGTTTACTATGGAGATTATGAAAAGGCTCTAGTTACAACTGAACCTACGCTATATCACGTACAGGATATTTGGGAAAATTACGATAAGCTCTCAATTTACATTGATTTAGCTTTTAAAAAATGGCGAGAGAGTAAAAGTAAAAAATGGTGGCAGTTTTGGCTATAAATACCCATAACAAAGCCAGTCAATCTGACCTCCGTAAACTGTCTTCTTTTTTGCAAAAAAACGCAAAAAAGCAGCCAATTCACTCCGGCAGTTGCTGGCGNGAGAATGCCCATTTCAAATGAGCATTACCGATTTTATTGCCATTTGTGCCGTAGGTTTTACCGGCTGACTCCGCTTTGCATTTGACCAATCGAGAGTATGACGCAAACTTTTGTACTGATTCAAATCGACTGATATCACCGATTTCATAGAGGATTGTCAGCGATAAAATCTTACCAATGCCAGGTACTGTTTTAAGTAGTTCTAAATAGACGGGGTTATGGTTTTTGGCTTGTTTTTCGATGAACCATTCAACCTGTGCGAGTTCCTTTGCATAACAATCAAGTAGTGCCATGTCTAAATCAATGTTGCGCTGCACGATAGGGTCTTGATATTGCTCGCGAAGTTTTTGTCTTGCAGAGATGTTTTTAAGATTAAGTTCAGTTGCAGGTAAATTGTATTGGCTATTAGTGTTAACCACATGACCTTTAAGCATAGCGCCGTGACGGACAATCTTCATTCTACGACGTAGTAGGTCACGTGCTGCGCGCATTTCACTTGGATAATCATAAGCTATTGGAAAGTTACCACCACGCAGTAGTGTGGCAATTTTAAAGGAATCGACTTTATCATTTTTGGTTTTACCACCGTGAATCGCCTTCATATAAAGCGCATGACCTAAGATAAAATCAATCCCAAGTTCTGCACACCAGTCAGACACCCAATACCAGCAATGCATGCACTCAACCCCGACAATCACATTGCCGATATAGGGTTCTAGAATGAGTAATAAGTCATCTTTATCAGCACCAATCTTTTTATGGATGACAACTTCCCCTTTAGAATCAATGATACAAACGTAAAGTAAACGTGCATGTAAATCGATACCACAGTAGTATGGATGTGAGTTATTATAAAATCTCATTGAGCTTTCTCCTGTTGGTTTAGTCACCTTAAGCATACCGCTGATGCGGCTTGCTAGGGAGGGGGCTCAATGAGTATCAAGCGCATGTAGTCGGACTGGTTTTCCGCTGCGCTCCAAACCAGCCGCAAATGCGGGCGTTATACATCACGGACGGTATGAGAAAACTTGTAGATACTGCGTTTTATTTTGTATTTGGATTTACTGCTTTCAATTGGGCTGGTTGGCCGATTGAATTACGGTTTACTGAATCGCACCTCAATTACTACTTCATTACATTGCTTTGCATTCTTTTACCTATTTCACTATNCACTCAACCCCGACAATCACATTGCCGATATAGGGTTCTAGAATGAGTAATAAGTCATCTTTATCAGCACCAATCTTTTTATGGATGACAACTTCCCCTTTAGAATCAATGATACAAACGTAAAGTAAGCGTGCATGTAAATCGATACCACAGTAGTATGGATGTGAGTTATTATAAAATCTCATTGAGCTTTCTCCTGTTGGTTTAGTCACCTTAAGCATACCGCTGATGCGGCTTACTAGGGAGGGGGCTCAATGAGTATCAAGTTGCTTAAACGGACACAAACAGCTGGCTGTGCTCGTTCCTCGCCATTATAGCCAGCTATTTTTAGCCGCTTAGCAAAGCGTTAGGTGTCTATGAAAGTTGTCTACATTTACGGTTTTCAAGGGAAGTTTGTTGGAAACTCAGAATATGATTATGTTGAGCCTGAAATTGGTGATGTTCATAAATGTATGGTGTTTATAGCTCAAGATATTGATGAGTTAAATTTTGATCAGGCACTAATTGAAGTTAAAAAATATGGCTTCGATCAAGTGATAAATTTAACAGGTAATACCTTGAAGGTAGAGGTGCTCAATACCGACACGTATAAAGGTTTTACTGGTTTTTATACAGAAGCTCTTGAAGAAGGAAGTTCACTTGTTTATTACCCGAACACCTAACAAGCCGTTTAACGAAAACGCCAGCAAACAACGCTGGCACGGACTCGCAAACTGCGCTCGCCCGTTAACGGAGCGTTGAGGCTGTAGAATTTCTATTTTTATTGAAAAATAGCCATTTTTTAGGGTTCCAAATGCATTACCTCGTGTCTTAAAAGCGCTTAGGATTGATTTGAGGAGCTCTTTTTTTCATTGAATTAGACTGTTAGAGTTATTCTACAGTCTCGTTATGTTTTACAGGAGAGTCCGTGGCGAGCATTAAAGCAATAATTTATCCCGTCATAATAATTATATTGGCATTAATCATAAGATTTTTTTTATCTATCCCATTTATAGACGTAAATGGTGAGTTCATGTCAACTAACGAAATTATTTCTCATAGTGATGCAGGTACTAAAGCCGTAACAGAGTCTTTTTTGAGTAAATCCGAAAGCAGAGGAGATCTAGTACACATATTTAATGCTTATGAACAAACTAAGGCCGGAGATATAGAAGTATTCAAAGAGGCGTTTGATGTGGTTGCTAGCATTGCAGATTTGATAATAATAATTACATTGTTCTTTGTTTTACCTGTTTCACTTAAACGTAAAACATAACAAATAAGGATAGGCCGCGCGAAGCCGCGTCCTTATCCCAAGTGTTGAACAAGCCCGAATACGTGAGATGTGACTCTTTATTATGTAATTAACAGCTCGAGAAAACGCGCTGTTTGATGTGATTGTTAGCTAGCTACTTTTCAGTAGACAGCCAGTTCCCTTAGCCTCCTTGCTAATTAGTTAACTCGCTATATTTCAGTATCTTAAATTAACCCTCCATGGTATTCAGTTAAACCATTATCCTTATTATCATTTTCAACATGAATTTAGTGGGGTCAGAATTTAGTGGGGTCAGTGTAAACTTTATGTAATTGCACTAAACCCGAAGTTCTAACGCACTTTTGTCCAGAAATAATTTAGGCAGGCTCTAATGTAGTGGGCCAGTCTTCATTGACCACAGCGCTCTATATTGTAATAAAAGTACATGGAAAAGTTGTAGTTCTAGAGGCTTCCATAATTTGTCAGTTTATGGTTATATTTTATGTCAGGATATGGTTATAAATTTTAGCTAAGTAATTGAAAAGGCAGTTGCTTATGTCAGGTTATGCTTGCAGCGACAAGTAAACTGTCGCTGAACCCATATATTGCTTCCAGCGACATAAACTCCATTAGATACGTCTTCCCGGCAATGCTTATGGACTGCAGCCACTAACGCTTAAGATCGCAAGGTTCCACCCTGCTTGGGCCAAAAGGGGATCAACAGCAATCCTCTCTTGGATCACCAGTGCCGTTCCGGCAACAATTTCGCTTTTTAACCAAACAACAGCAACGAAAAAATTGCGACGGAAAATTATCGAGCTTTTAACCGCGTTTGTAGCCTGCTTCGGCCACCTTTTTACGAGTAAAGAATAAAAATACTAACGCTTCAGATGGGGTGTTCATTCCATCACATTGACTATCTTGTTTACTCGATCTACCTGATGTACTGTCTAGAAAAGTGTTGGTGGATTGGAAATCATGAAAGTGTTAGTTGATGGTGAGAGTTATCTAGATATTTTGTTTGAAAAACATGTTGGCTCGCATAAACACTTTAATCATATCGAATTTGAGGACTGTCAGTTTGTAGACTGTGATTTCTCCGAAACTCAGTTCAAAAATTGTAAATTCCTTAATTGTATATTTGAACGATGTAATTTCAGCTTGGTTGACCTTTCTAATTCAAAGCTATTTGAAGTTAGGTTTCAAGATAGCAAATTAATCGGTGTTGATTGGGCGAAAGCTGAATGGGCTATATACCACTTAGATTTTGAACTTAACTTTACGCGTTGTATTTTGAATGACTCATCATTTTTTGGGCTTAAATTGCACGAGTTAGTTTTGGATGAATGTAAGTTACATGATGTTGACTTTCGCGAGGGTGACTTTACACATTCATCAATGACTTATTGTAACTTTAGGCATAGTTTATTTATGAGAACAAATTTACAAGGGGTCGATTTCAGTGACTCAGAAGAATACGTTATTGACGTGTTTGAAAATAATGTGAAAAAGGCACGATTTTCAAGGAGCGAAGCACTGAGTCTATTGGAAAGTTTAGGTGTTGAACTCGTTGACTGAAAGTCTGACTGACGTTTAAGACGAGTTTCGAATGCTTAGTGGAATTAATATGTCCATCCAGTCCTACAAGGTTGAATAGTCAATACTTTACTAGGTGTACGCCTCTAGTATTAGAGGCGCTTCTTATTTTGAATCATGTTGTTTAAATCTTTATGAGATTTTACCTCCTGACACGCAAGAGGTTACATCGAAGAGAGATAATGACAGGTGTAGATGAGTCAGCGAGTGTCCAAAACAGGGATGTTTTGGTTAAGCCCACATGGATGTGCTTGCGGCGTCTCGCTTAATCATCTGCACGGAGCCTGCGGCAGGCAATAAGTATCAATGAATTTGGGGTTTTAAATAAGTAACCCAATACCAATCAGGTTAGAGTGATCTAGTATGTAAACTGTTTTTTTACAAACAAATTAGCAATATGAATCAACTCACCCAAAACAATTCAGGCTGCCAATGGCAGCCTGAATGATCTATACCCAAACAACCTGAAGATGCTCTGAAACACGTATCTTCAAGTTGATTGAGTATATAAGCTACGAGTAAAACTCGAACTCATTTAAACTCATTTGAGTTACTTAGCATCAAAGGTAAACGACTGGCCTGCTAGGGCTGCTTCAAACATCAATCCGCCTTTAGCTGCGGTGAAAATAGCCATGCCATTTATGTATTTTGCTGCAGCATTATGGTTACTACCTGCTTGGCCAGCGCCTGCAGAATTACCTGTGGTACCAACCTGAGCATTAGCGCCTAAGTTAATTGCCACAGCGGATGCTTGAGCGCTAAATTCAAAACTACCACTGGTAAATTCGTTATAAGCTTTCGCGTCTTTAAAAAAGATAATTTCGCTGTAGGCTTGGCCACCTAATTGAAAACCAATCGATAACTGCGTAAGCGTTGAGTCGCCCATGTGGCTGCCAGCTTGATAAACTCGGCCATTGCCATAAGCGGCACCAATACCTATGCCGCCTTTAGCAACGGTTGGGAAAATAGCATAACCATAAGCTGAATTAAAAAAGTGCTGTGTTTCAGTGGCCTTTTTAAAATTGGTAATAGCTTCGCCATAGGTATCATCATTTGCAAAAGTAGGTAATGAAAAAGCTAAGCTAAATAAAACTAGCATGCTTGAAAGAAAAAGATTTGTTGAACGTTGCATAAATCACCTCATTGACATCATTGTCTCTGTATATCCTTCTAGATTACCAATACCACTAGATAGGCGCGAGTTAATTAACATTTATACTTATGCGCAAGAAGGTTGAGATCTAACAATGTAATTAATATTAGGTGTTGTTGACGCTGTTGGGGGTAACCGTACTAACTAGTATTGAGTTGCCACGTCTTAACTCATTTGACGTTTGCGTTCATGACGATTCGATACACCTTCAGGTGGTAAGCCAGGGGCGGGTTTTCGCTCAGCAAGTAAATGCTTAATTGCCATAATCGGATGAGGCAGTAACATTCTCGGCCCTGCAAATAGCATAATCTCGCGTGCTTTTTGCTTCATGTGGGGCTTATAGCAATGTACCGGACATTTATTGCAGGTTGGCTTCTCTTGACCATACGGGCAGCGGTCTAAGCGGATGTTGGCATAACTTAAAAACTCACTACATTGCTCGCACACACTGTGCGATGGCTTCATCGGGTGATGAGCTTTGCAGTAAATATTGACCATGGCTTCAATGGTGCGAAATTCAAACAGTAGCTTTCCTGTGAGTAATTCAGTTTCGCTCATGGATAATACCTTAGTAATTTAGTCTGGTATTGTGAGTTTATGTGCCTAAATAGTCTCTGACAAATTCCTATTCGCTAATTATGAATTCAAACACAAAACAATGGCTGAGTGTGGCATTGATCGCAAAAATGGCTTAAATGAGCACTTATTTAGCCATAATGGGTAACTTGTTACTGTTTAAAGTCGATAAATACTTGATTTTATAGCGCAGATTGAAATAATAATAACTAGTGCTTAAAAAAACATCGCACTCTATTTAATACAATAGAAATCGCTTATGACTCATGAGTGTGAGTCACATGGAACCCATGCGTGTTTGCGCATAATCAGCAAGGTGGACGCCTAATGCTAATCAAGATCTTTTTAGTTGTCATATTGGTTGTAATTGCCATGTATCTATACAGGCGCACCCAGGTAGTGGCAAAGCAAGAATTAGACAAAAGTACCCGTACCAACAAAGCATCGGAAGCAAAAGCTACGGTCGTTTCGAAAGATGACACCGTGCAATCAGACGTTGTAGATACCCCCGTATCTGTAGCCGATTCACATGAAACTGAAACGACAATCAAGCCAGATAATGATGCCCTAACAGAATCCAAAATCCCTCTGACAGAAGTTGTTGAAGAGCCAGTACTAGATGCTGAGCCAAAAGATGTTGTGCCTGCTAAAGAGCTCGCAACTCAAGCAGAAGCAACGGCAACGGAAGAAGCAAGCACTGAAAAAACTGAGGAGGCTAAAACAACTCCGCCGATTAAAGATGAAGCTCCTGTAGTCGACTCTCAGGTTGAAGCCGACGAAAGCCAAGGGCATCAATTAAGCTTAGCAACAGTAAAAGGCGATTGGGCCAGCGACAGTTTTGTGCAGTTAGTGGATGCAGCAAACACTGCAAGCGATGCTCAAAGTCAACATGATGCGTTAGCGAGCGTGATAAACCATTGCTATAAAATGCGTAAGCAAAGTGATTATTGTCAATATGGCGCCGCTCTTAAGGTGGCTTACCTAGACTTATTCCGTGTTGTATATCAACAACACGTTGCGAATGATAATGCCCAAGACATTAAAGCGCCTGCGTTTATGCAATTATCGACTTTGTTGAATGATATTGGCGAGTTTGGGCAAGCGATTAGTGTATGCCAACAAGCGATTGAATATCACTTAACTGATGGTACTGTAACCGGATTTGAAGGCCGTATTAATCGAATTGAGAAAGCTCAAGCAAAGGTAGGCTAACTCAGTTAATACAGCGTGATAGTTATCGGGTATGATAGCGATAAAGGAAGCGGACTTCGGTCCGCTTTTTTGTATTTTGCATCCTTGAATGAATTTGAGTAATGGATGCTGGTGGTTGATTGATTAAAGATTTGGATAACATTGATGACTTCTACGATAAGCAAATTACTGCTGGCTGCAATTGGTTTAAGTGTGGCAATGGGATGCACGCGTACCCCTGAGTGGACGCTGTTTTACGTTGCTGATAATCCTGAGCATGCCGAAAAGGCGATAGCATCTGCCAACATGGTGCAAACCGATTTTATCTTAGGTTATTTCGATACGCTCGAACAATGCCAATCAAAAGGTACGGGCATGTTACGTTTGCAAGGTTCATCAATGCCGGCAGCGCAAGCTTTTGTGTGCGCTCAACAATGTCAGGTAGACGACAACGAGCAACTGAACTGCCAACGCCAAGTGTTGGGAGGCGCGTTGGATGCGCTTTAAGCAAGACTTTTTTGAGCAATTAGACGGCTTTTATTCGCAAGTCTATCCGCAGGGAATCAGCAATCCGCATTGGCTCGGCTGGAGCGATGATGCCGCTAAACTGATTGGTTTAGATAAGCCAAACGATGACTTGTTAATGCAGCTTTCGGCAAATGCAGCAGCGCCTGGTGCCAGTTATTACGCTCAAGTTTACAGTGGTCATCAGTTTGGCGGATATACTCCAAGGTTAGGTGATGGTCGCTCGATTATTTTAGGTGAAGCAGCTGGGCCTAATGGCGCGTGGGATGTCGCCTTAAAAGGTGGCGGACCAACGCCGTATTCTCGCCAAGGTGATGGCCGAGCGGTGATGCGTTCTGCGGTGCGTGAGTTTTTAGTGTCTGAGGCATTGGCGGCATTATCTGTCCCTACAAGCCGTGCTTTAGCGGTCATTGGATCTGATTTACCAGTATGGCGTGAAAGCCAAGAGACCGCTGCCATTACTGTGCGTTTGGCTAAAAGTCATATTCGCTTTGGCCATTTTGAATATTTTTGTTACAGCGAAAAAGGTGCGCCAGATAAGCTTACTCAATTGCTGAACTTTACCATTACCCAACATTTCCCTCATTTAACTGCTGACGCTGCAGGCTACAAACAATGGTTTGTTGAGGTCGTGCAAGCAACAGCGAAGATGATTGCCCATTGGCAAGCGATTGGTTTTGCCCACGGGGTCATGAATACCGACAATATGTCTATTTTAGGTGACACGTTCGACTTTGGCCCGTTTGCATTTTTAGACTCTTTTAAAGAAGACTTTATCTGTAATCATTCTGATCACGAAGGTCGTTATGCTTTTGGCCAGCAACCTGGCGTGGGATTATGGAATCTAAAGCGCTTAGCGCAAGCTCTTACTCCAATTATTCCGTCTGATGATTTGATCGCTGCGCTAAATACTTATCAGCCGTGTTTAGTAAGCCAATATGTCAGCTTGATGCGGGCAAAGTTAGGCTTGAGTGCCGACAACGATTTGGATAACTCAGCGCAAGAAAAGCAAGATTTGGCGCTAATTAGCCAATTTACCGTAATGCTTGAAAACAACCAACTCGACTACAGTAATAGCTTGCGTAAAATGGGCCTGATAGACATTAGCAGCCAGCATAACCCGCTGCGTGACGATATGTTGAATGTGAGTGAATTTGATAGCTGGTATCAAGTTTACCAAGCCCGAGTGGGGAGTGTGGCCGATGTTGCAGTATGGCAACGGCAGCGTAATCTGCACAATCCGAAATATATTCTACGTAATTACCTTGCCCAAGAAGCGATTATCGACATTGAAGAAAAAGGCGATAACAGCAAGCTGTTAAAACTGCAGCAGCTATTAACTCGCCCCTATGATGAACAACCCGAAATGGACGACTTTGCTAAACGACCACCAGACTGGGGTCAAGGCTTAATTATGTCTTGCAGCAGTTAATTGAATTATTTTACCTGAGTCTTTTTATGAAATTATTGTCTGCTAAATTTGATCCCGACGCGCTGAGTATTGTTATTCAAGCAGAGGTAGATTTTGAACAATTTGAGCGGTTTGCCGAACCTTTAGCGAGCGCGCTTGATTGCGATATTCGTGAACGCCAATGGGGGGCTGATAGGCATCAATGGCTGTTGAATTTTGAAGGTTGTCCTGTGTGGCTACACTACGAGTTTTATGGTGATATTTGCTGGTTATCGGTCGATAACGCTAATGATGTAGATGTATTAGGCTTTTTAGTCAGCTTGCTTACGCCGTATATTCGAACTACCCAAGAAGGTTTACATGGATAATAGCAGTGCAGAGTTTCACTTTCAGGCCTTAACGCCAGATCTTATTTTAGATGCAATTGAAAGTATTGGAATATTTCCTGAAACGGGTTTACTAGCGTTAAACAGCTATGAGAACCGGGTTTATCAGTTCCGCTGTGACCAAGGCTTACGCTATGTGGTTAAGTTTTATCGCCCACAACGTTGGAGTGAAGCTCAGATTCAAGAAGAGCATGATTATGCATTGGCCTTAGCGGCTGAAGATATTCCAATCGCTGTGCCCGTCATTATTGAAACTAAAACCTTATTTGAATTTAAAGGTTATCGCTTTGCATTATTTCCCTCTATTGGTGGGCGCGCATTTGAGGTTGATAATGATGAACAATTAGAGTCAGTAGGGCGTTTTATTGGCCGTATTCATCAATATGCCAGTAAGCAGCCTTTTGTGCATCGAGAGCCGTTAACCCCAGAAATTTTAGGTGATGACGCTTATCGTTATTTACAGGGCAGCGGTATTGTTTCTTCGGGAATGCATGACGCATTTTTTACTGTAGTAGAGCAAGTGCTGACAAAAGCAAAACAGATATGGCAGCAGCACAACTTTGAGACGATTCGCTTACACGGTGATTTACATCCTGGCAATATTTTATGGACACCAGACGGGCCAGGTTTTGTCGATTTAGACGATGCAAGGCAAGGGCCCGCGGTACAAGATATTTGGATGATGCTAACTGGCGATAGGGCGCAGCAATTAATGCAGCTCGACATCTTGATTGATGCTTACCAAGAATTTTGCGATTTTGACAGCAAACAATTGGCGTTAATTGAGCCGTTAAGGGCCTTTAGAATGATTCATTACAATGCATGGTTAACAAAACGTTGGCAAGATCCGGCATTCCCGATGAACTTTCCTTGGTTTGCTGATATCAAGTATTGGGAACAACAAACATTGGCATTTAAAGAGCAGCTAGCGGCATTAAACGAAGCGCCTTTAAGTCTCACCAGCTTTAATAGTTGATTAACATTGATTCATAATCACTATCAGGATGTATTTAGTTACAAATACAATCATGTAGCGATTGAGTTACTGCCTAACGCTGGACTATGATAGTACCAGCGATTTTTTATTAGTATATTTTGCCTATTGAAAGGAAGTGAAATGAAAAAAGCATTATTGATGGCCGCAGCACTACTACTCGCGCCAATGGCAGCGATGGCTGCAGATTATAAAGAAGGTGTTCATTACACTGTGATTAATGAAGGCCCGGAATCAGCTAAGCCAGAAATCACTGAGTTTTTCTCTTTCTATTGTCCACATTGTTTTAACTTTGCTAAAACGGTTGTGCCAAAGATTAAAGCTAACTTGCCTGAAGGCGTTGCGTTTAACCAGTCGCATGTAGATTTTATTGGTCGTGAAATGGGCGTAGAAATGTCACGCGCATTTGCGGTTGCGAAGCAATTAAATGTTGAAGAAAAAATTGAGCCAGCATTATTTAGTGCTATCCATGACAAGCGTCAACAGTTTACCCGTGCAGACGATATCAGAGCGTTATTTATTGCCAATGGCGTAGATGCTAAAGCCTTTGATGCTGCAGCAAGCTCATTTATGGTGAATGCTCAGATGTCAAAAATGAAGCGCGATACTGAAAATTCCAAAATTTCTGGTGTGCCAACGCTGGTTGTTAATGGTAAATACCGTGTAGAAACTAGCTCTATTAAGTCTTATGACGAGCTTATTGATATTGCATTTTATTTGTCAACAATGAATAAAAAGTAAGTTAAACCATTATGACTTTGGCTCTATGATTGAGCAGGAGTGCATTAGACGAAGAGGAGCTTAGGCTCCTTTTTTATTGTCTAAAGATTGGATGGCACCTAATAAGGGAGAGTATTGCAGGCAAAAAAAAACCGTATGTCTATAAAAGACAATACGGTGATGAGTCAAATGACTCTTTTTTACCCTGAGTAACGTCAAGGATATTAACATGGCGTCAAAATATTGGCAAGTGGCATTATATTGTCATAGTTATTTTGTGTGATTTGTCTGAAGATTTGAAAAAGCAACGTTAATGAAACTCTTATTAAATCGTGTTGTCCAACTTTCTGACTGATGTTAATGGTGCTGATAAATTCAGCACTTAAAGAAGTGTCGGTCAGTTTTAGCGCAATACAAATACAGCCGTAATGGTTTGTTGTATAGCGCTAATCTTACTGTATCGCAGGGCTGTTTCGCCCTAATTTAGGTTAATTACATCGTATTATGTGTATTTGCTCTAGGAGGAAACCATATGAGAACGTTCCCTGTTTATGCGCCCAAATTAATTGTTAAGCATGCTAGGATCTTTCTGAGTGGCGTGATTTGGGTAAAAGACTTAGGTTTACTCGAATTTGAAAAAGGACGTTTTTTACAAACAAAAAAAAGCCTGCCAAAAGTGAGGCAGGCGATCAGCGAATTAAATGCCCTGATTGAGGCGCAATCTACGCCGCAGCAATCAGTTTAAAAAGACTCGCTTACATTTCGCTATTCAATAAACCAACAAGGCCGTTGACCTTATCGCTCCAAGAGTTGAGGTCTTGCTGCAATTGTTGGTTTTTTTGTGTCAATTCTTCTTGCTGTAGCACTAGTGCTTCGTTCTTTTGCTTCTCTTCATCAAGCTCCATTTTTAGTAGCTCAATATTTTCAAGAGTTGCCTGGATTTTGGTTTCCAGTTGGGACAATAATTCAAGGCTCATGGGGAGTCCTATACGTTTCTGGATGGAATCCCGATTCTAGCAGTGACAAGGCCTATAGGAATAGCCTTTAAAACTAAGTGGCTAAAAAATATTCAATAAATCAGTCGATATTGTGCTTTATCTAAGATCGCGCTATTTTCATCGACTCACTTACATAATAAAAGCGCGTTTTATGACAATTACCAGACTTGATGTAGGCAACCGAATGAGCAGCATTGTGATTCATAACAATACGGTTTATTTGTGTGGCCAAGTAGCTAAAGACAAACATAGCGACATTACCACGCAAACCATCACCATGCTCGAAGAGGTAGATGGGTTATTAGTACAAGCTGGAAGTCGCCGTGACAATATTTTATCTGCCACTATTTACCTTAAAGATATGGGCGATTACGATGCGATGAACCTAGTTTGGGATAATTGGGTGCCCACAGGTCATGCGCCAGCGAGAGCTTGTGTACAAGCTGCTATTGCAGAGCCAGAATATTTAGTTGAAGTATCTATTGTTGCGGCTATTACGCCTGCAGGGTAATGGCAAAGTAAACAAGACTCGTCGACGTTTGAAGATAAAATAGAGTAATGCACTGACTGTTTGTCTGTTGCAATATGAATAAATATATTGATGCTTGTTACGTTCAATTGACGTATTTTGATTTAGGATCTCAGGCTGTGACTTGACATTAATCTCTAGCCTCCATAGTCTGCAAGCTCAGTTTTTAAGGTGGTATGCAATGGACATAAAATATAATTTAAAATCTGCGTCAGAGCGCCGTACAGAACCGTTTAAACCAGAAGGTGATGTTGGTTTTGGAAAGCTTCGAACTGACCATATGTTTCTAATGGATTATCGTGATGGTCAATGGTGCGATCCGCGCATTGTCCCTTATGGACCGTTTGAAATGGCACCTGGTGCAATGTCGTTGCATTATGGGCAATCTATTTTTGAAGGCGCGAAAGCCTTTATGCACGAAGACGGCGAGATTTATACTTTTCGTTTAAATAAAAATGCGGAGCGCATGAACCGTTCTGCCGATATTGTGTGTATTCCCAATATTGATGAAGCCATGCAGGTTAAGGCGATTAACGCACTTATTGATGCTGACCGTTTGTGGTTCCCGCAACAAGAAGGCGCATGTTTATATATTCGTCCATTTATTTTTGCAACTGAAGACCGCCTATCTGTTAGCCCAAGCCAGCAATATACTTTTTGTGTCATGCTGAGTCCATCGGGTGCTTATTATGCGTCTGGTGTTAATAATGGTATTCGTTTGTTAATCAGTACTAAGTATCACCGTGCGGTCTCTGGTGGAACAGGGGCATCTAAAGCATCGGGTAACTATGCGGCTTCTCTTCGTGCAGGTAAAGCCGCGGCAGAACATGGTGCATCGCAAGTATTGTATTTAGATTCAACCAACACGCAAATTGAAGAAGCGGGTGCAATGAATCACTTCCATATTTTAAAAGATGGTACTGTGATTATTCCAACATTCACTGACACCATTTTAAAATCAATTACCTCTCAGTCTATTATGGAACTAGGAGATATGCTGGGTTGTGAAGTCAGACAAGAAACGGTGATGTTAGATAAATTTATTGCTGATATTGAAGCGGGTGAAATTATTGAAGCGGGTGGTTTTGGTACTGCTGCTGTGGTATCTCCGGTAAGCTCATATATCTTCGAAGATGGTCGTATAGTGACTGTTGGCGACGGTAAGGTCGGTCCAAATATCAAACGTATTTATAAGCTGTTTACTGAGTTACAAAAAGGCCATGTTGCAGCACCACAAGGCTGGGTTAAACGTGTAGAGCGCGTCGCTCCTTAGTTAACCTAACTACGTAAGAGAAAATAAAAGCTCCCAGTGGAGCTTTTATTTTGTCTGCTTAAAGGCTTTTGTCTATGGTAAGTAGTGTTAAGCAATCGCTCGCAGTAAGCGGTTTACTGAGGAGGAACCCCTGCACTTGGTCACAGCCACCATTGCGTAAAAACTCAAGTTGCTCTTGGGTTTCAACTCCTTCTGCTACTACATTCAGTTCAAGACTGTGAGCCAGAGTAATAATTGCGCTGGTAATAGCGGCATCGTCTGGGTCTTCCGTGATGTCACGTACAAATTCACGATCAATTTTTAACGTGTCAATCGGAAAGCGTTTCAAATAACTTAAGCTTGAATAGCCAGTACCAAAGTCATCAATAGCAATGGTTAACCCTAATGCTTTGAGCTTCGATAATACCGCGACTGAATCTTGTGGGTTGCCCATGATCATCGACTCTGTCAGTTCAAGCTCTAATGCTTCAGCGGCTAATCCTGAGACCGCTAGGGCCACTTCTATCGTTGAGATAATATCGGCTTTTAACTGTCTTGCAGATAAGTTCACTGCCACCGAGATATGCTCAAACCCTTGCTGATGCCACAATGCCAGTTGACCGCAGGCTTGGTTAATGGCCCAGTTGCCGATGGGGTTGATTAAGCCTGTCTCTTCAGCTAAGGGAATAAATTCTACTGGTGAAATAGGGCCAAGTTCGGGGCTTTCCCAACGTAATAATGCTTCTAATCCAACAATTCGTTCTGTTTTAACGTCATATTTGGGCTGATAGACGAGGTAAAACTCGTTTTCTTGCAGGGCTTTTTTTAAGCCTGCTTCTAATTGAACGTGACGTGTCGCGTATTGATTGAGCTCTTTGGTATAAAACTGGAAATTATTGCGGCCCAATGACTTAGCATGATACATGGCGGTATCGGCATACTTAATTAATGATGTGGTGTCCTCTGCATCTTCAGGATACAAACTAATCCCAATAGAGGGTGAAATCGTCAGAACTTTATCATCCAATAAAAATGGTGTTTGGAATGCGTGCAGTACTTTTTCAGCAATAATAGTCGCAGCCTTGGTTTTGGCAACACCCTCTAAAATGATGGTAAATTCGTCGCCACCTAAACGGGCTACGGTATCTCCGTCGCGAACCGCATTTTGCAAGCGGTGAGCCACAGCTTTAAGTAATAAATCGCCCACATGATGACCCATTGAATCATTAATGTGTTTAAAGCGGTCAAGATCTAAAAATAGCAATGCGACAATGCTTTCAGCGCGGTGTGCCTTGGTGACAGCCTGGTTTAATCTGTCTTGAAATAACGTACGGTTAGGCAGGCTTGTTAATGGATCAAAATTCGCTAGTACGCGAAGATCCTCTTCTGCTTTTTTACGCGCTGTAATGTCGGTAAATACCGCCACAAAGTGGCTTGTTTCGCCTTTATTGTCGATAACTTGATTGATCTCTAGCCAGGCAAGAATGCCACGACGGTCTCGGGTTCTTATGTTAATTTCGCCCGCCCAGTGCTTGTGTCTTAATAACTGAGTTTCTACTGAGTTATAAAATTCACGTGATTGCTTACCCATGGTTAAAAACAAAAAGTGTTTACCGACAACATCACGATGTTTAAAGCCGGTAATACGACTAAACGCAGGATTGACCGAACGAACTTGATAGTCTAACTCGCCAACGACAACCGCTTCGTTCATACTAAATAACACTTGCGATGATAACTTCAGCTCGTTTTCGGTCAGCTTACGACTGGTGATGTCTTTGTGAGTACCTGCCATTCTGAGTGGTACATTGTTAGTATCACGTTCTACAATTTGCCCTCTGTCTAATAGCCAAGCCCATTTTCCTGGTTGAGTTTCCACTCTATATTCAGCTTCAAAAAACTCACTCTCGCCATTAAGGTGATCATTAAGTAGTTTTTGTACCCGAGGACGATCTTCTGGATGAATATTTTTAATTAATAACTGATCTTTTAATGAAAAGTTCATCGGTTCAACCATATTGGTTCGATAAACTTTATCGTCTTTTATATTCCAATCCCACATCCCGTCGCCAGAGGCCCAAAGGGCTAGTTTTAGGCGTTCTTCAGAGGCGCGAATGCTGCTATCAAATTCACGTTGTTTAGTTTGCTTTTTGCGTCTTGCTGCAATAATCCAAATGATTAACAGCAAGCCTATGGTTGCGTATGCTGCATAAGCCATATGAGTCATATAAATAGGCGGAACGACAGACACACGAACATTGAGGGTATATTTACTGTATTGGTTTGTCCCCAGCGCGTGACGGACTATCAGTGTATATTCACCTGGCGAGAGATTCGTATAGGAAATTTGATTACCTTGAGGCAGTTCTCGCCACTCAGTGTCGAAGCCATCAAGTTTATAACTGAAGCGACTGAGACCTGGGTAGCTGAAGTTTAATGAACCAATTTCAAAACTGATGAGTTGTTTTTCAAACGGCATAACAATATCAGGAGCATGGCTTAAATCGCGGATTGGATATTGAGTTTCACCGATCGTGTATTTGGTTAGTGCAAGCTTGTTTTCAGCTCTATAATTTGGGATTGTGCTTGGATAAAACTGGTTAAGACCATGAATGCCACCAAACCATAATGTGCCGTTAGTCTCTTTAAATTTAGCCGCGCCATTAAATTCATTGGCTTGTAAACCTTCAAATTTATTATATGAGATAAAGCTGTTATTACTTGGCGTAAAGCGTGAAATACCTGAGTTAGTGCTCAACCATAAATCGTGTTCGTCATCTTCTAAAATGGCATACACAGTATTGCTACTATTATCAGCATTAACGTCCATTCGTTCAAATTTAAAGCTACCGTATTCCATGGTCAATTTGTCTATGCCACCATGTGTCGCTATCCAAAAATCTCCGTTGTCGGCCAATAAAAAATCTCTAACACGGTTGTCGCTGAGACTATAAATATTCTCAGGATCGTGATTTAAAAATTCTAGTTTTTGCTCCTCAGGCGATAACCGAACAACGCCACCCATGGTGCCTAACCATAAGTACTCTTGGCTAAAATACAGCTTAATAATTTGATATTTAAACGGTGAAAAGTCTGCCTGAAAACCAAAGTTATAGGCCATCATCCGATTGGTATGTTCAGAAATAAAATACAACCCTAGCGAACTTGCTATCCATAAGCGGTCTTTGTCGTCAAAGGCTAAGCTACGAAACTTTGTGTCGGCACGAAACTGCTCATTTGCTGGTTGTATTTGTGAGAGAGTATTATTGCTGTCTAAGGTAAATAAGCCAATGTTGGTCGCAAACCATAAAACATCCTGCTTATCTTGAACTATGTCATGCACTATAAATGACAATTGTTCAGTAGGGATCGATAAAGCCTCAGCAAATAAATGATTAATATAATGATATTGGTTGTCTTGCGGTGCTAGATATTTTATCCCCGCGCCATCGGTGCCTATCCATAGACGTTGTTGTTTATCACGAAAAATACTGCGCACCATATTGGCCATGCCGGGTGAGTCGGTTTGATAATCGTAATAATGAGTAAAATATTGATGACTTAGGTTGAGTTTATCGATACCCGAGTAACCTGTGCCAATCCAAAGAGTCCCGCTCGCATCTAGCAATAATGTTTGTAACGTATTGGCGCTGATGGTGTTCAAGGCTTGCGGGTTATGTTTATATACCGTGCTATGCCACTGGCCATCTTTAAAGTCGAGTTGAAAAAGTCCGGTATTATTTCCAATCGCAAAAAGCAAGTTGGCATTAACAACAATAAAGTCAGTAATTTTACGGTTGTCACCGTAACTATTGTCTCGCGACCATATTAACTCTTTTTGATGAGTATCAAGATTATAACGCCATATTTGATTGTCGATAGCTAGCCAGACGGAGTAAATGGAACTTGAATGGATTTGGTTAACGACCATTGTTGCAGGAATATCGAGGCGAATAATGGTGTTACTGTCTACGGCAAACGTGCCATTGGCTTGGGTGCCTACGACGATGTATTTATCGTCAACGTTTGCAATACTGACTATATCTGGGGTGATATTGTTACCTAAACTGACCGGAATGATTTTTTCAGTTTTTAACGACAATAAAAATAATCCAGCGCGCGTACCTATCCATAATGTGTCGCCAATGACTGCTAACTTGGTTACTTGGAGCTCGTTTAACCCTTGCTCTTTTTTGAATTGACGAAACTCGCCAGTGTTTAGATTTAAGCGATTGAGCCCGTTATCAAATGTACCTACCCACAAATCACCGTCGGGAGATTGCAAAATATCGGTGATAAAATTGCCTGACATACTCTTTTTATTGTCAGTTTGCTTGAGATAAAGCTCAAAGTCTACGCCATTGTAGCTGTGTAAGCCGTCTTGCGTGCCAATCCACATCATGCCGGCACTGTCCATAAACAGGCGTGTTATTGAGTTTTGATTGAGTTTACCGTCAGTGTTGAAGTGTTCAAACTTAACTTCTGCGAGACCATCGTAGGCATTATCTTGTTGCGCTGAAACAGGCACTGACAATATCAATGTAAGTAACATTATCCAGTGTGTTAAATGCGTGAATGCACGAAAATTCAAATCTCACCTATATATTTATTTTAGCAATATGACGTAAAAATAACCTACATAGCTTAACAGGAAAATACTTATTAAGCCTCGAATTTTCAGTGACTAAGCTTTTACTTAAAAGGAGCATGCAATTAGATTAATGGATATTGATAAAAACTGACAGTTTTATGGCTCTTTGCCGTGTAAAAACACCTTAGACAGTGGCTAATATTATTTTTGTTGATGATGTTGGATCTCATCATCAATAAGCTGGTCCTTTTCGATCCACAACTGATTTAACCAACGTTGAAATACTACTCTAGTGTCAGCATTAGCAAAATAGTCAGTTGAATCAACATGAGGTACGGGTAACACTTCAACGCGCATAACCACTTTTTTAGTTCGTCCATGCATTACGTTGCTTAATACATTTTCTGATGTGTCAGGATAGACCAGAGTGATGTTGAGTAAATTAGTAAATTGCTCACCCATCGCTGACAATGTAAATGCTATACCACTAGCTTTAGGGCGTAATAAATGCTGATAGGGTGAATCTTGGCGTAAGCGTTTTTCTTCAGTAAAGCGGCTACCTTCAACATAATTAATAATTGAAGTGGGTGAATCTTTAAAGCGCTCACATGCCTTACGGGTTGTTTCAAGATCCTTGCCTCTTAGCTTTGGATTCTTTTTAAGTTTTGCCGGGCTGGTCCGGTCCATGAAAGGCATATCGAGTGCCCAGCAACCTAAGCCCATAATAGGCACATATAATAGTTCTTTTTTGAGAAAAAACTTTAACATTGGAATATGGTTACGCAGCACATAGGTTTGTGCTGCGATATCAAACCCACTGACATGATTACTGATAATTAAATACCAGCCGTTTGGATCGAGTTTTTCCAGGCCTGAAATATCCCACTCTATATTGGATATTAGGTACAAAATCCCGCCGTTACATGTCGCCCAAGCCCACATAAAACGGTTCATTATTTGAGTTAATACGCTGCGTATGGCTTTAAAAGGCAACAGCAACTTAATAATACCGCCGACAGTTAACAGTGACCCCCACAAGCTGGTGTTAATAATTAACAGCGTTAAACTGAGTATAAAGAGCACTGGACCAGGTAAAAACGTTAACATGTCTAGTTATGCCTTTTGCTTTGATTCATCAGCAAGTTTTTGCAGCTGCTTGTCTTTATTGACCCAAATTTGATTAAGTTGTTCTTGAAAATTAATTTTGAATTCACGATCTGTTAGGTAGTCGCCGCGCATACTTTGCGGAATATCACTAATACTAATATGCACGTGTACTTCATTGAGCGCACCACAAATATACTGCCAATAGCTAGGTACCTGGTCTGGATAATAAATGGTGACGTTGACTAATTTATTGATGTGTTCGCCCATTGCTGAGAGCGCAAATGCCATGCCGCCAGCTTTAGGTTTTAGAAGGTGCTTAAAGGTTGATTGCTGTTTGTCATGTTTTGCCTGAGTGAAGCGAGTACCTTCGACAAAGTTCATGATACTGACAGGCTTAGTCTTAAACTTTTCGCATGCTTTACGAGTAATTTCAATATCTTTACCTTTCAACTTTGGATTTTTACGCAGTTGGGCTGAGCTATAACGGCGCATAAATGGAAAGTCTAATGCCCACCAAGCCAAACCCAAAATAGGGACATAAATCAATTCTTGTTTAAGAAAAAATTTTAAAAAAGGAATTTTACGGTTAAATACGCGCTGTAAAATGAGAATGTCGACCCAAGATTGGTGGTTAGCAATAACCATGTACCATTCTTGTTCTGAAAACTGTTGATCACCAGTAACGTGAATGCGCATTGGGTGAAAAATCGCTTCAACTACATTATTAACGCTGATCCATGCCGTTGCACAGTTATCAAGAATGTAGCTACAACTTTTTTGAAAAATGCCAATCGGGATAAGCTTAAAGACACTAAATACCAAAATGGGAATAGTCCAAAAAATGGTATTCAGTAAGTAGCATATGAATGCGATGCAGCCTTTGATTTTTGAAAACAACGACATTTCTCTCTCCTATTAAACGGAGAGCTATGTTACTCGTACTCGCAAGATTGCTCAATAAATACAACTGTTAAAAATTGACTTTATTGCTGGTTCAACTTTGCTAATAAGCGGTCCATTGCTCGATAGCCAAGGGCTTGAGCTATGTGACTCCGCTCTATGGTGATCGATTGTTGTAAGTCGGCAATGGTGCGCGACACTCGTTGAATGCGGTGAAAACTGCGAACAGAGAGCCCTAAACTCACCACGCTTTGCTCTAAAAACTCTAAATCTTGTTGGCTAATTTGGCTGTCTTGTTTTAACTGTTTGGGGGTTAACTCGCTATTGAGCACTCCAGCTCGTGCTAGCTGCCTTTCGCGTGCTTGCTTAACGCGCTTTGCAATTTCAACGCTGGTTTCTCCCGGTTGATGCTTTTTAGTTAAGGTACCAGACGGCAGTTTTGGCACGTCGACGGTTAAATCAAATCGGTCTAAAAATGGCCCAGAAAGTCGTGATAAATAACGTTGAATTTGATCTGGGGTCGAACGGGAGCGTTCCGTATCACCACAAGGACTTGGGTTCATGGCGGCAATTAATTGAAAACGGCTTGAAAAAGTAAGCTTTGCGGCGGCTCGTGATATTTCAACTTGACCGGTTTCTAATGGCTCACGTAAACAATCGAGGACTTTTCGAGGAAATTCGGCTATTTCATCTAGAAACAATATACCTCTATGAGCCAATGATATTTCACCTGGTTTTGGGTGACTACCACCGCCAATTAACGCAATTGACGAACAAGTATGGTGTGGCGAACGAAAAGGGCGGTTAAGGAAGTTTTGTGGTTTGATGTGTAAGCCTGCCACTGAGTGAATGGCGGCAACTTCAATGGCTTCATCGTAACTAAGGGCTGGTAATAACGGGATTATTCTGTTGGCAAGCATGCTTTTCCCTGTACCTGGAGGTCCAAGAAACAACATGTTGTGTGAGCCCGCCGCGGCAATTTCTAGTCCCTGTTTGGCTTGATATTGGCCAATGACATCACTCATGCATAATGAATTATCGGTCGGTTGAAGTTCTTCAATCCATTCTGGTTGAGTATCGAGTAGGGGTAATTGAGCTTGGCCATGTAAAAATGCCGCTAGATTTTGTAAGTGGGCGACAAAATAACTTTGGTGATAACCCACAAGCTCTGCTTCGTGGCGGTTATCGATAGGCATAAAAAAATGGTGTTGGTCATTACGCGCGGCAATAATGGCAGGCAATAAGCCAGTGCAAGGACGGATTTGGCCTGACAATGCAAGCTCACCTACAAACTCACATTGTTGCAGTGCTTTGGCTGGTACTTGGTTTGAAGCTGCTAAAATCCCGATAGCAATAGGCAAATCGTAGCGTCCACCTTGTTTTGGTAAGTCTGCCGGCGCGAGGTTAACGGTAATGCGCCGTTGAGGAAATTCGAATCCGGCATTGATCAAGGCGCTTCTTACTCGCTCTTTGGCTTCTTTAACTGAGGCTTCGGGCAAGCCGACTAAATTGAATGCGGGCAAACCATTACTTAAATGAACTTCAACAGTCACTTTAGGTGCTTCAACACCACAACTTGCTCGGGTAAATACACAGGCTATCGCCATGAACAAATCCTTTTGTTTGAATAGTATACAAATGAAGGGATGAGTACAGTCTAGCAGCGCTGGCTGTTTTTGCTGATTTTATAGTGAGCAGGCCGGTAAAGTGAGACAAAATATAATCAATTATGTTAACTAAACCTTGGTTATCTTGTTGGCTTTTGAGTAGAATACGCGCGCTATTCAGCTCGGTCTCTAAACGGTCACGAATTGATGGTATAAAGCCTGCACAGTTGCTCACTTTTTCAATAAAATAGTGACGTTACCTTAGCCCGAATAGCAAATAATGATTGTCTTTATCTTGATAGACATCCTCGACGTAGCCCTCTTGGTATTAACGTCATGACATCATCCAAATATTGACCCAGACAGAATTTATATCCCTTTGTTATCAAACAAAGTTAACTGCTTTATTAGCGAAAATCGCTACCCCATGATGACTTAGTGCTCAGTGCCTAAGATAAAGAGAATGTATGACTATTACTGATAGTTTCTTAATTATATTGTGCCTAATCGGCATAAGTTGTTTTTTTTCGATGTCCGAAATAGCCTTGGCTGCATCACGTAAAATACGTTTGCAAACCATGGCCGATGAAGGAGATGTTCGCGCAAAAAAGGTGCTTAAGTTACAGGCTCATCCAGGAAGCTTTTTTACCGTGGTGCAAATTGGCTTAAACGCAGTTGCTATTATGGGCGGTATTGTCGGAGAATCTGCTTTTCGTCCGTACTTTGAGCAATTATTGATACCCATTTTAGGTAACGAATGGGGCTTACAATTGAGCTTTGCGTGTTCTTTCGTCACGGTGACATCATTATTTATTTTATTTGCTGATCTCATGCCAAAGCGCATAGCGATGGTGATCCCAGAGCAAGTGGCTGTGACGTTTGTAATGCCAATTGTGTTTTGCATTACCGTACTAAAACCTTTTGTATGGATTTTTAATGGTTTAGCAAATGCTATTTTTAAGCTGTTGCAAGTGCCCACCGCGCGTAATGACCAGATTACCCACGATGATATATACGCCATGATGAGCGCTGGCACTGAGGCCGGCATGATGGATAAAGGTGAGCAACAAATGATGGAAAATGTGTTTGAAATGCAGTCGGTTTCTGTGACCTCTGCAATGACAGCACGCGAAAGTCTTGTGTACTTCTTATTGCAAGACACAGAAGAAGACATTAAGCAAAAAATAGCTAAAAACCCACACAATAAGTTTTTAGTTTGTGATGGTCAGTTAGACATGATTAAAGGTTTTGTTGACGCAAAAGAGTTATTAATTCGAGTTATTAATGGCGAAAATATTACCCTTAAAGGCAGTACATTAGTACACAACTGTTTAATTATTCCTGATACGTTAACGTTGTCAGAATCGATGGAGTACTTTAAAAATAGCCGTGCGGATTTTGCCGTAGTCATGAACGAATACGCACTCGTTGTCGGGATTGTGACCACCAATGATTTACAAAGTGCTGTCATGGGAGCGTGGTCTTTACATGAAAGCGAAGAGCAAATTGTCGCTCGCGACGGTAACTCTTGGCTAGTGGATGGTGTAACACCGATTACAGATGTGATGCGCGCATTTAATATTGAAGTATTTCCGCAAAACCAAAACTACGAAACCATTGCTGGTTTTATGATGTATATGCTGCGTAAAATCCCTAAGCGCACAGATTTTGTTAATTATGCCGGCTATAAGTTTGAAGTCGTCGACATTGACTCGTACAAAGTCGACCAATTATTGGTTACCCGTTTAGAAAACGATTCGCCACCGGTACCATAAGCTTTGTTTACATTGATAGATTGATAGAGAAGTCATATCAAATGATCTCAAGAAACGCGCTAATGATTGGATCATTGGTGCGTTTTTCTTTACAACAACAGCCTAATTCAAAGGCGGGAATATCAACCGGCGATGTTAGAGTTTGAATTCGCTCGCGTACCGGGCTGTTGTATATTACCGCATCAGGGCTAATTCCCACGCCACAACCTAATGCAACCATAGACACAATGGCTTCTTGGCCCGACACCTGCGCATAGATATTGGGTTTAATACCCATTTGCTTAAACCATTGATCGATGCGTTTTCTGCCCGGTCCATGGTCTGGCACGATATAGGGCAGTTTTGCCCAGTCGATAACCCCTTGCGAAACCCATTGCTGTACTTGGCAGTGCATCGTTGGCGCAATGACCGAAATTGGCACTCTGTCGATGGGGGTAAAATGCAAGGTATTAGGAAACACTTCAGGCAGCGCGATGATTGCAATATCAGTTCGATTTTTTTGAATTTGAGTTACCGCATTCGCAGGATCACCAGTCGTGAGCTTAATATCCACATGAGGATGTTCACGTCTAAACCGGTCTAGTAACGCTGGTAGGTGACTATATGCTGCGGTCACCGAGCAATATAGGTTGAGATTGCCGCGTAAAAACTGCTGATTGGGATCTATACGACTTCGCAGTTGACTCCATTCTGCTAATGTTTGCTCAGCAAAGCGTTTAAATTCTAATCCAGCATGGGTAATGGTGACACTTCGATTATCACGTTCAAATAATTTACTGCCGACTTCATCTTCTAAGCGCTGTAATGCCCGGCTCAGGGTTGATGGGCTCACGTGTGATTGCTCCGCTGTTTTTGCAAAATGCAAGCTATCACACAGATGTAAGTATAAATTAAGAGATCGAATATCCATAAATAGAGCTTCCGTAAACAGAGATTATTTAACCCAAATAACGACGTTGCGATTTATGCAACATCATATGCCGAATATATCATTTTCAGCAATGAGATGGATAGGCTATAGTCAATTCAATCGCAAAGTTTGAGTATGTATCAAACGCAGTTTGCGTCCCAAATATCTATATTTTAAAGGTGGTATCAGATGGCTAACTATTTTAACTCTCTGAATTTACGTCAACAACTAGCTCAATTAGCACAATGCCGCTTTATGGACCGTACTGAATTCAGTGACGGTTGCCAATACATCAAAGATTGGAACATTGTTATTTTAGGTTGTGGCGCACAAGGTCTTAACCAAGGCTTGAACATGCGTGATTCGGGTCTAAACATTTCTTTTGCCCTTCGCCCTGAAGCCATTACTGAAAAGCGTGCCTCTTGGCAAAAAGCGACCGATAACGGTTTTAAAGTTGGTACATTTGAAGAGCTTGTTCCTGCAGCAGACTTAGTACTTAACTTAACGCCAGATAAGCAACACACCAACGTTGTTAATGCGGTTATGCCGTTAATGAAGCAAGGTTCTACACTAGCATATTCGCATGGTTTCAACATTGTTGAAGAAGGTATGCAAGTTCGTTCAGACATTACTGTGATTATGGTTGCACCAAAGTGCCCAGCCACAGAAGTTCGTGAAGAATACAAACGTGGTTTTGGCGTACCAACATTAATTGCGGTACATCCAGAAAACGATCCAAAAGGTGATGGTTTAGCAATTGCTAAAGCGTATGCAAGTGCGACTGGCGGCGACCGTGCTGGCGTATTAATGTCATCGTTTGTTGCTGAAGTTAAGTCAGATTTAATGGGTGAGCAAACCATTTTATGTGGCATGTTACAAACCGGTGCTATTTTAGGTTATGAGAAAATGGTTGCTGATGGCGTTGAGCCAGCTTATGCAGGCAAACTTATTCAACAAGGTTGGGAAACGGTTACCGAAGCTCTGAAGCACGGTGGTATTACCAACATGATGGATCGTTTATCTAACCCAGCTAAAATCAAAGCATTTGATATGGCTGAAGAGTTAAAAGAGATCCTTAAGCCACTATTTGAAAAGCACATGGACGACATCATCAGCGGTGAGTTTTCTCGCACTATGATGGAAGACTGGGCTAATGATGATGCTAACTTGTTACGTTGGAGAGCTGAAACCAACGAAACCGCATTCGAAAATGCACCTACAACGTCTGAGCACATCGATGAGCAAACGTATTTCGATAAAGGTATTTTCTTAGTGGCGATGATCAAAGCCGGTGTTGAATTAGCATTCGATACCATGGTTGCAGCAGGTATTGTTGAAGAGTCGGCTTATTACGAGTCACTTCATGAAACGCCATTGATTGCTAACACGATTGCTCGTAAGCGTTTATACGAAATGAACGTAGTTATTTCTGATACAGCGGAATATGGTTGTTACCTGTTTAACCATGCAGCGGTACCAATGTTACGTGATTACGTTAAATCGATGTCTTCTGAGTATTTAGGTGCAGGACTTGCTGAAACTTCAAACGGTGTTGATAACCAACGCTTAATTGAAGTAAATGAGCAAATTCGTCATACAGACGTTGAGTTTATCGGTGCAGAATTGCGCGGTTACATGACAGATATGAAACGTATTGTTGAAGCGGGCTAAGTACTTACGTACTTAATTGATGTTGTACCTGTTCAGTGTTTTTGGCTAAAAACATAGCTTAGTTGTCGGACAGGCATCAATCGAAACGACCCAATATTTTTTAAATGGGTCGCTGAAAAAACAAATTGTTAGATTGGGTTCTAGAATTATTTTTTATCGAACTCATGAGTTAAGTTTTTGTTGTTGTTTGCATTGTCTCGGCAGGGAAGCTGATTTTTTTTTACATAGACGATCTTTTAGTTGTGCTTGGTAAATCTTTTATGGTACTTGTTAGTTATACCGTAACGTTTATTGAACATAACCGAACGAAAAAATATTAGAAACTTAGGATACAGTCAAAAACATGCTAAATCATGCAGCCATTCTCATTCTCGCGATTATTACCGTAGTGATTATTAAGTCACAGCGGGGGTGGCGTTTGGCAACTAGACTGACCTAAGAGTCACAAAGATTGCAAAAACCCCCGCTCCGAAAGGACCGGGGGTTTTTTACTTTTAAGCTAAGTAAAAATATCCAAATATTACACAGTAGAGCAAGCAGAATCATTGACGAAGTAGAGATGAAAATATGGAAGCAGGACAGAAAATGCGCGGCGCGGATGCGGTTATCAAAGTAATAGCAGCACATGGTGTTACCACAGTGTTTGGTTATCCTGGTGGGGCCATTATGCCCATTTATGATGCCCTCTACGGTAGCCCTGTAGAGCACTTGCTTAGCCGTCATGAACAAGGTGCTGCTTTTGCCGCTGTAGGTTATGCCAGAGCAAGTGGCAAAACCGGGGTGTGTTTTGCCACCTCAGGTCCAGGTGCCACAAACTTAATCACTTCGTTAGCTGACGCCCTGCTTGATTCTGTTCCACTGGTTGCTATTACGGGCCAAGTATCGACCAGCGTAATTGGCACCGATGCTTTTCAAGAAATCGATGTTCTCGGTATGTCTTTATCGTGCACCAAGCACAGCTTTATGGTCACCGATATCAATGATTTAATTCCGACGTTATATCGTGCTTTTGAAATTGCCGCAGAAGGCCGACCTGGTCCTGTTTTAGTTGATATCCCTAAAGATATCCAAATTGCTGAGCTTGAATATAAAACCCCGCTGCAAAGTGTTGCCGATGAACTGACTCCAACATTAACTGCTCTAGACGCTGCAGCAGCATTACTGACCCAAGCCAGTAAACCAATCTTGTACGTGGGCGGCGGTGTTGGTATGGCTGGCGCGGTTGCTCATTTACGTGAGTTTATCGATGTGAGTGGTATTCCTTCTGTTGCGACTTTAAAAGGATTAGGCAGTGTTGCCCATGGAACCAAAGGTTATTTAGGCATGCTGGGTATGCATGGGGGAAAAGGCGCTAATTTAGCAGTACAAGAGTGTGATTTATTAATTGTAGTTGGCGCGCGTTTTGATGACCGTGTCACCGGACGTTTAGCCAGCTTTGCAAGTAACGCCAAGGTATTGCATCTAGATATCGATGCTGCTGAAATAGGTAAATTACGCCAGCCAGATGTGGCTATTGCAGCAGAGCTTCGTCACGTACTACCCGCGTTAACCGCTGCAGTAAAAGGCAAAATGGTCATTAGTCAGTGGCAAGTAGAGGTTGAAGAGCTGTCGCGTAAGCATCAATGGAATTATCAACATCCTGGCGATTTAATTTACGCACCAGCTATGTTGCGCCGCTTAGCTAATAAGCTACCGGAAGACAGTGTTGTTGCATGCGATGTGGGTCAGCATCAAATGTGGGTTGCTCAGCATATGTGGTTTCGTCGCCCTGAAGATCATTTGTCTAGTGCTGGCCTTGGCACTATGGGATTTGGTTTGCCCGCGGCCATTGGTGCTCAAGTGGCTCGCCCAGATGCCACTGTAGTCACAGTATCAGGCGATGGCTCGTTTATGATGAATGTCCAAGAATTGACTACCATCAAGCGTCGTAAGCTTCCGGTAAAAATCTTACTGATAGACAATCAAAAACTTGGCATGGTGAAGCAATGGCAACAGTTATTTTTTGAAGAACGCTACAGCGAGACTGATTTATCTGATAACCCAAACTTTGTGTTAATGGCGTCGGCTTTTGATATTCCTGGCCGCACGATTAATCACGCTGACCAAGTAGAGCAAGCGTTAGACGAAATGCTCAATAGTAGTGGACCTTACATGCTGCACGTCTCGATTGATGATGCCTTTAACGTTTGGCCATTAGTTCCACCCGGAGCCAGTAACAGTGACATGATGGATCAAATGGAGAAGCAAACATGATGCATAATCTTGAAATAACCGTTCAACAACGTCCAGAAGTGCTAGAGCGTGTGTTGCGTGTCACTCGTCATCGTGGATTTAAAGTAACCAAAATGAATGTCTACATCAATGAAGATGCGAGTATGGCCGTTGATTTATGGGTTGAAGCAGAACGTGCCATTGAACTACTTAGCACTCAACTTGATAAGCTAATTGATGTAACACATTGCAAGGTGATGCCTGCAGTGTCTCTTGGACAAGCGGCTAACAGTTAAGCTTTCGTTATACATTATTTTTAGAGCGTTATTTGTGATTTCATAGGTAACGCGCACCACATTACACAAGGATATTTGCAATGCCAAAATTACGTTCAGCAACCAGCACCGAAGGCCGCAACATGGCAGGCGCCCGCGCACTATGGCGTGCCACTGGCGTAAAAGAAACCGATTTTGGTAAGCCAATTATTGCGATTGCCAACTCATTTACCCAATTTGTACCAGGACATGTGCATTTAAAAGACATGGGGGCACTCGTTGCCAGCGCGATTGAAGAAGTCGGCGGTATTGCTAAAGAATTTAATACTATCGCCGTTGATGATGGTATTGCTATGGGACACGGCGGTATGCTTTATAGTTTGCCATCACGTGAGCTTATTGCCGACAGCGTTGAGTATATGGTGAATGCGCATTGTGCCGATGCGTTAGTGTGTATTTCAAACTGCGACAAAATCACCCCTGGCATGTTAATGGCGGCGCTTCGATTAAATATTCCGGTGGTATTTGTATCAGGTGGACCAATGGAGGCGGGCAAAACCAAGTTGTCGAATCAAATCATTAAGCTTGATTTAGTCGATGCTATGGTAGCCGGTGCTGACACCAATGTCAGCGATGAAGACAGTAAGCAAATTGAACGTAGCGCCTGTCCTACTTGTGGTTCGTGCTCTGGCATGTTTACCGCTAACTCGATGAACTGTTTAACTGAAGCGTTGGGATTGTCATTACCGGGTAACGGTTCAATGCTGGCTACACATGCGGATCGCCGTGAACTGTTTTTAGAGGCTGGCCGTCGAGTCATGAAGCTAGCAGAACGTTATTACAAGCACGACGATGAAACAGCACTGCCACGAAATATTGCTTCATTTAAATCATTTGAAAACGCAATGGTATTAGATGTTGCCATGGGTGGGTCGTCTAATACTGTGTTGCATTTACTGGCAGCAGCGCAAGAGGCGGAAATTGACTTTACGATGGCAGATATTGATCGCATATCGCGCTTAGTGCCTCATTTATGTAAGGTTGCGCCATCTACACCTAAATACCATATGGAAGATGTTCACCGTGCTGGTGGCGTAATGGGTATATTAGGTGAGTTAGATCGTGCGGGGTTAATCCATAACGACGTACCTCATGTTGCAGCAGACAATGGCGGCGATTTAACATCAGTGTTAGCTAAGTACGATATTAAACAAACGAACGATCCTAAGGTTCTCCGTTTCTTTAGCGCTGGCCCTGCCGGCATTCCTACCCAAAAAGCCTTTAGCCAAGATTGTCGTTGGGACAGCGTAGATGACGATCGTGAAAATGGTTGTATTCGCTCGCGTGAGTTTGCCTTTAGTCAAGAAGGCGGCTTAGCAGTATTGTCTGGTAACGTTGCTGTTGACGGCTGTATCGTGAAAACGGCAGGTGTTGATGAGTCTAATCTAGTTTTTGTGGGCAGCGCCCGAGTGTATGAAAGTCAAGATGATGCCGTTGCGGGTATTTTAGGTGGTGAAGTGGTCGCTGGTGACGTAGTTGTTATTCGCTATGAAGGCCCTAAAGGCGGCCCAGGCATGCAAGAAATGCTTTACCCAACCACATACCTTAAATCGCGTGGTTTAGGCACTCAATGCGCATTGATCACTGACGGTCGTTTCTCTGGTGGTACATCAGGTTTATCTATTGGCCATGTTTCACCTGAGGCAGCATCCGGTGGCACGATAGCCTTAATTGAAAACGGCGATCAAATTGCGATCGACATTCCTAAGCGTAGTATTCAATTAAATGTCGATGAAGACGAGTTAGCTCGCCGTCGTCACGCTATGGATGCAAAAGGTCCGCTGGGTTGGAAGCCACTATCACGTGAACGTTATGTGTCATTAGCCCTAAAAGCCTATGCGTTATTAGCAACCAGTGCAGATAAAGGTGCCGTTCGCGATCGCACCAAACTGGAGGGGTAATATGTTGGCTTTGGCGTCTCAAACTCAATTAGATCTAGCGCATTATTATTTACAGAAAATTTTGCTGTCGTCTGTATACGATGTCGCTAAAGTGACGCCGCTGTCGAGCATGAATAAGTTATCCGCTCGCTTTGGTTGTCAGGTGTATTTAAAACGTGAAGACATGCAGCCTGTGCATTCATTTAAACTGCGCGGTGCATACAATCGTATCGCGGCACTCACGCAGGAAGAATGCGATAAAGGTGTGGTGTGTGCCTCTGCGGGGAATCATGCTCAGGGTGTGGCAATGTCGGCGGCCAGTCGTGGCATTGATGCCGTGATTGTGATGCCTAGTACCACACCAGACATCAAAATTGATGCCGTACGTCGTTTGGGCGGCAATGTAGTATTACACGGCCAGGCATTCGATCAGGCTAATGATTATGCTAAAAACTTGTCGGCAACCGAAGGGCGTGTCTACATCGCGCCGTTTGACGACGAAGCGGTTATTGCAGGTCAAGGCACTATTGCACTTGAGATGGTGCAACAACAACGTGATATTGAAGTGGTATTTGTGCCAGTGGGTGGCGGCGGTTTAATCGCAGGTATTGCTGCCTATTACAAAGCGGTCATGCCACAGGTCAAAATTATTGGTGTAGAGCCTGAAGACGCTGCGTGCTTAAAAGCCGCCTTAGAAGCCGATGAGCCTGTAACCTTAGCTCAAGTCGGTTTATTTGCTGACGGTGTAGCAGTTAAACGTATTGGTACTGAGCCTTTTAGGCTTGCACGCGAATATGTCGACGAAGTAGTGACTGTGACTTCAGATGAAATTTGCGCCGCAGTGAAAGATATTTTTGAAGATACCCGTGCGATAGCTGAACCCGCTGGCGCATTGTCAATTGCAGGTCTTAAAAAGTATATGAGCTTGCATGGCAACAGTAGTGACGCACCTAAAAAGGCAGCAGCCATATTAAGTGGTGCCAATGTGAACTTCCATAGTTTACGTTATGTGTCAGAGCGCTGTGAGCTTGGTGAGCAAAAAGAAGCGGTATTAGCGGTTAAAGTACCTGAAAAACCAGGCAGCTTTTTACGCTTTTGTGAGCTACTTGAAAAACGCCCAATGACCGAATTTAACTACCGATTCAGTAGTCGCGATATGGCGGTGGTGTTCGCCGGTATTCGTTTAACAGATGGCCAAGCAGAGCTGGCTGAGATTATTGCTAGACTCGAATCAGAAGGCTTTGAAGTACAAGATTTATCTCAGGATGAAACGGCTAAATTACATGTTCGCTATATGGTAGGGGGTCACCCACTTGAGCCGTTAGAAGAACGTTTATTTAGTTTTGAGTTTCCTGAACATCCTGGAGCATTATTGAAGTTTTTAACTACGTTACAAAGCAAGTGGAACATCAGCTTGTTCCATTATCGTAACCATGGCGCAGCATTTGGTCGTGTGTTGGCTGGTTTTGAAGTGCCAGCAACGGACGATGCTGCTTTTGCACAGTTTTTAACAGACTTAGACTTTGTCTATCAAGAAGAAACTCACAGCCTGGCTTACCAGTTATTCTTAAATAGAGCTAAGAGTTAAATGTGTTACCAGTTAAATAACGCTAATCAGTTACTTAACACTAAATAATTATCACATTGAGGTGATTTAGAGCCTCAATGTGATATTGTCAGGGCGCCTAAAACGAAAATATATTCGTAGGTGATGACCCACACCGCCAAAGTGTGATGCCATTAATGCATTACATGTCTGTGACGGGTTGCTTATATGTAGGGTAAATTTTCCATATGCGTGTAGCTTTACACATGCGTATACGACCTCATTTTAAGGAGACATTGATGTTACCCGTACCAACTATTCCAGCCTTTATGCCACCGCGCCGTACCCTAATGGGCCCAGGCCCATCTGATGTGTATCCTGAAGTGCTAGCTGCACAGTCGAGACCAACGATTGGTCACTTAGATCCACTTTTTGTCGGCATGATGGATGAGTTAAAAAGCCTTATTCAGTATGCTTTTCAAACCAAAAACGAAATGACCTTAGCGGTGTCTGCACCTGGTAGTGCCGGTATGGAAACCTGCTTTGTTAACTTGGTTGAACCTGGTGAAAAGGTCATTGTTTGCCGCAATGGTGTGTTTGGCGAACGTATGCGCCAAAATGTTGAACGAGTAGGCGGTATTGCTGTTGTCGTCGACAATGAATGGGGCGAGCCAGTGTGCCCTGACAAAGTTGAAGCTGCACTTGTGGCAAATCCAGATGCCAAGTTTTTAGCCTTTGTTCATGCAGAAACTTCAACTGGTGCATTGTCTGATGCCAAAACATTGTGCACGTTAGCGCAACTGCACGACTGTATTAGCATTGTTGATGCGGTAACCTCTTTGGGTGGTATTGAATTACTGGTGGATGAATGGGGCATTGATGCCATTTATTCTGGCAGCCAAAAATGCTTGTCATGTGTGCCGGGTTTATCACCTGTATCATTTTCACCTAAAGCCGTTGCTAAACTTAAAGCACGAACTACACAGGTACAAAGCTGGTTTTTAGATCAAACACTCGTTATGGGTTATTGGGGCAATAATAGCGGTGCGAAACGCAGTTATCACCATACAGCACCAGTGAATGCACTTTATGCTTTGCATGAGTCACTGCGCTTACTTGCCAACGAAGGCTTAGAAAATGCCTGGGCAAGACACCGTAAAATGCACCTGTTATTACGTGATGGTTTAACCGATCTAGGGTTTAAATTTGTGGTAGACGAAGCATCAAGATTGCCACAATTAAACGCGGTGTATATTCCTGAAGGTGTTGACGATGCTGCAGTGCGTAAACACCTGCTAGAAGAATATAATCTTGAGATTGGTGCTGGATTAGGTGCATTAGCAGGTAAAGCGTGGCGTATTGGTTTAATGGGCTTTGGTGCTCGCCGTGAAAACGTTGCCTTGTGCTTGCGCGCATTACAAGAGTCGTTAAACTAATCTGTTGTGATAACATTACGTTACCGACATAAAAAATGACGCTAATTAGCGTCATTTTTTATTGAACAGTATCTTTATTTATCTGTATTAGTCGGCGAGCTTCTTTTCTAATTCATTGACCTGTGCTTGCAAAGCTTCGAGCTTTTCACGGGTTTTAAGCAACACATGCTGTTGCACTTCAAATTCTTCACGCGATACCACGTCCAGTTTCATCAGTTGGTTTTGTAGTACTTGCTTGCTACGTTCTTCAAACTCACCCGCAAATTGCTTTACGCCGTTTGGTAAATTATCGCTAAGTTGTTTTGCGAGCTCTTCAATTTTCTTTGGATTAATCATCATGATCCCCTACTGATATATTGATCTAATTGTAACCGAGGTGAGCGTTTTTCCAAAACCAAAGTGTGATTTTCGTTAACCGTCATCAGTTGATTCTGCTATGATCCGCCTTCGTTTACGTTTAGTAAGGTGTGTTATTAATGAAACTCAATCCAGGGCAAAATGAAGCCGTACATTATGTCTCGGGTCCGTGTTTAGTGCTTGCGGGCGCTGGCAGTGGCAAAACACGTGTGATCATTAATAAAATCGCTTATTTGGTCGAAAAGTGCGGTTACAAAGCGCGGAATATAGCCGCGGTCACATTTACTAACAAAGCCGCCCGAGAGATGAAAGAGCGTGTTGCTCAGTCAATGGGCCGCAAAGAGGCACGTGGGTTGTGGATTTCGACTTTCCATACCTTGGGGTTAGAGATTATCAAGCGTGAGCATAAAGTGCTCGGTTTAAAAGCCGGCTTTTCATTATTTGATGACCAAGACACCTTTGCCTTATTAAAAGAGTTGACTCAAGATGAGTTAGACGAAGACAAAGATTTAATTAAAGCCCTTGCTTCGGCCATATCAAACTGGAAAGGCGGTTTGATTATCCCTCAACAAGCTCGCAGCTTGGTAAAGGATGAGCAAGGACAATTGTTTGCCATGTTATACCAACGCTATGCGCAGCACATGAAAGCCTATAATGCGTTAGATTTTGACGATCTGATTTTAATTCCTACTTTATTGCTGAGGATGAACGAAGAAGTCCGTACTCGTTGGCAAACTCGGATTCAATACTTGCTGGTGGACGAATATCAAGACACTAACACCAGCCAGTATGAGTTAGTCAAATTGTTAGTGGGTGAGCGCGCCAGGTTTACCGTAGTTGGGGACGACGATCAGTCAATCTATTCGTGGCGCGGTGCCGAACCACAAAACTTAGTGCTATTAGGCACTGACTTTCCAAAATTAAAACTGATTAAGTTGGAACAGAATTATCGTTCTAGTCAGCGCATTTTACGTGCAGCCAATATTTTGATTGCCAATAACCCTCATGTGTACGACAAGGCACTTTTTAGTGAGCTCGCTTATGGTGAGCCTCTGAGGGTATTAATTGCCGCTAACGAGGAGCAAGAGGCTGAGCGTGTGGTGGCTGAAATTATTCGCCATAAGTTTGTTGGCCGTACTCAGTTTGGTGACTATGCCATTCTATATCGGGGTAATCATCAATCGCGCTTATTAGAACGTGCGCTTATGACCAACCGTATTCCTTATAAATTAAGTGGCGGCACATCCTTTTTTGCGCGTGCAGAAATCAAAGACATTATGGCGTACCTGCGTTTGGTAGTGAATCCTGACGACGATAACGCATTCTTACGCGTGGTTAATTTACCTAAGCGTGGCATTGGTCCTGCAACCCTGGAGCGATTGGGTAATTTTGCCAATCAAAAACACATATCATTGTTTGAGGCTATTTTTGACGTCGAGCTTAATCATCATTTAGCACCTGCTGCGGTTAATTCACTTTATCAATTTGGTAAGTTTATTGTGGATACCGGTGAGCTTGCCACTCGAGGTGAGCCTGTCGAAGCCATTAAACAGCTTATTCGTAAAATTAATTATGAAGATTATTTATACGAAACCAGTACCAGTGCTAAAGCGGCTGAGATGCGGATGAAGAATATTTCAGAGCTGTATCGTTGGGTGACTGAAATGCTTGAAGGCGATGAACTTGATGAAGCCATGACATTACCTGAAGTCGTGACTCGTTTAACTCTACGCGACATGATGGAACGTAACAGCGAAGACGAGGGTGGCGATCAAGTGCAGTTAATGACCTTGCACGCATCGAAGGGGCTTGAGTATCCGTTTGTGTTTATGGTGGGTGTTGAAGAGCGTATTTTACCGCATCAATCGAGTATTGATGAAGATAATGTCGATGAAGAAAGACGTTTAGCTTATGTTGGCATTACAAGGGCACAGCGTGAGTTGTGGTTTGTGATATGCCGAGAGCGCCGTCAATTTGGCGAAACCATGCGTTGTGAACCGAGTCGATTTTTACTTGAGTTACCCCAAGATGATTTAATTTGGGAGAACCGCAAACCAGTACAAACAGAACAACAACGGGTTGAAACTAGCAAGAGTCACATTGCTAACATACGCGATATGTTTAAAAAGTAATACAAAGCATTGGTGATTGGTGATTGGTGATTGGTGATTGGTGATTGGTGGATCTTAGCAATTAAGCGCAGGATTTATGGGGCTTTTTTTTTTCGTTAAATAACTTACTAATAGCGCGACCTTGACCGCGCATATAGCCGAGTTCTAAAAACTGACGGACTTGTTGCTGCGTATCCACTGTGGTTGCGTACATTTCAAACTCTAGCGTTTGTGCTGTGAGTTGATAGGCTTTAACTAATTGCAATTGTTTATCGTTTAATAAATGCTTACTGATGTCATTATCGAGTTTCAACGCTTTTATAGGCAAGAAACTCAGGCAACTTAGAGAGCTGTAACCTGTACCATAACCATCAATACCAATTTGAACGCCTAACTGAGAGATAAGGTCGAAACCATTAATATGATTTTCAGTATCTTGCACCAGAGCTTTTTCGTTGAAAAACAGCATGAGTTTGTTGAGTTCAATATTGCTACTTTTAATGGTATTTTTGAGGTTGCGTAAAACAAACTTGTTTTTAATGTGGTGGCTACTAATTGATAAGTGCAGAGTGACATTTGGGTGATACTGCTGTTTGAGCCAATGATATTGATTACTCAAATGGGTAAAGATATAACCGTCTAAGTTCAGTGTCAGTTGATATTGTGCCGCTAAGCGTGTCATTTTAGCGTGTTCAATGATGCCGTGTTCTGGATGCTGCCATTCAATATGTGGTTCAATGGCAATGATTTCACCAGTTGTAAAGTCGACGACTTCCACGTAGTTAATATAAAAATCTTGCTGCTCAAGTGCTTTTTTAAAATCAATTTCAAGTTCATGCTGTAGCTTTGACTGCGCACTAAGTTGATCATCAAAAATAACGTAACAACCTTTGCCATTGGCTTTTGCTTGGTACATTGCAGCATCAGCATCGCGGAGTATCGATTCGCTGGTGACAAGCTTATTACGGCCGCTAAATGCGATACCAATACTGGCACCAGAAATAAATTCTTGTTTGGCCAGAGTATAGGGCACTGCTAGAGCTTGCAGGATGCGATCACTTACTTCGACGACATCATCTGTAGAATGAATTGAATCCAATAAAATAACGAATTCATCACCGCCCATTCTGGCCAGAGTGTCATTGTCGCGCACACATGATTTTAAACGCTGTGCCGTTTCAATTAAGAAGCGGTCTCCCTCTAGATGGCCAAATGAGTCGTTGATCAGTTTAAAGCGGTCTAAATCGATAAATAACAATGCAAATTGGTCTAAACCATGGCGGCGTAAGTGTTTTAATGCTTGGGACAATCGTTCCATTAAATAGCTACGATTAGGTAAGCCTGTAAGCCCATCGTGCTGTGCATCGTGTACGAGCTGATCTTCAATTTTGCGACGTTGATGAATTTCTTGCTGCAAATTATTGTTGAGTTCTGCCAACGCGCGAGTTCGTTCGACCACTTTATCTTCTAATAACTCGTGGCTACTTTTTAAAGACTCAACGGCTTGTTTGCGTTCGATGGCGTTGGCAATATGTTGAGAAACAAAAGTCAGCAGTTCTAAATCCTTTGATTGATAGATGTGTTCATCGTCAAGACTGTAAATGGTTAATGCACCTGCTACCTCGCCATTGATAAGCAGTGGAATACCAATCCATTGGTGCATTCTCTGTGTTTTATTTAGCTCTGGCGATTTAGAATAGATTTCGCCCATAGTGACCATGTTTGCAATGTCTTTGGCTGATAATAATCGGGGTAACTTATGGCGTAATATGTATTCAGTTAATCCATCCTGCATGGGGCGTGATGCTGGGTATTGTGCGGTCATTTGCGAAACATAAAATGGAAATGACAGCATGTTGTTATCATCAATTAATGAGATAAAACAATTATGCGCTGGGATTAATTGGCTGATAATAGAATGTAGGCGAAGATAGAAGTCTTCTTGCGGCACATTAGATGCGGATAAATCAGCTATTTCGAATAAGGTTTTTTGTAGCTTTTCGGCTTTAACTCGTTCTTGAACTTCAATCGTGACTTTATCGTAAGCTTGACTGAGTTCTTTGGTTCGTTCAGTAATAGCTCGCTCTAGTTGTTCATGATGCTCTAGTCGTTCCATTACACCTGAGATATGGTGGCATATGAAACCCATTAATTCTAATTCTAATTCACCGTAAGTATTGGCTTCATTATAACTTTGAACAACTAGTACACCACTTACTACATCTTGATTTTTGATTGGTACGCCAAGCCATTGATGACTGGGCGATCCTAAACTTTTAATGTCGCCACTGGCAATTAATTCGATAAACTTATTGTCGTCGCAAAGTAACGGCTCACCATTTCGCAGTACATACCCCGTTAATCCGCTATTCAGCAAAGAGGATATTTCTTGATCTGGGTAAAGCTCAGTTGGATGTGAGTCTTGCTGATCAGCAAAAAAGGGTAAACTGGTTAATCCGGTTTTGAGATCTCTAGAGGCAATAAAAAAGTTTTCTGCTGGGATAAGTTGTTGAAGATGCAAATGGACACGTTGATAAAAATCATCCAGTGATGTCACCTGAGTTGCGATGTTAGAAATGCCTAACAGTGCATTTTGGATAATTTCAGACCGTTTATATTTTTTAGCCAAACGTTTTAAGCGAGCAACCCTTTTTTGTAGGTGCTCGACACGCGGAAGTGTTGTTGAGTGACTAATTTTGGTATCCATATCCAGAGCAGGTGTTATCCCATTAATAATGTGAACAAATATTTTTGAACAATCATTATAATTACCATAAATATAAATGTGATCCAAGCGAAATAAATGTAAGTATAAAGTTAATAATTATGAGTGATGAGCAAAAAAGCACAAATACTTAGCATAAATGACTCAAAACTTAATCAGTCAGTTAAAAAAAGTAAATCAGGGCTAGACGTGAGAGTGTTTTATCCCTACTATATGCGTCGCTAACCAAGGCGAGCGCCCATAGCTCAGCTGGATAGAGCGTACCCCTCCGGAGGGTAAGGCCGAAGGTTCGAATCCTTCTGGGCGCACCATTCGGCAAGTACGTTATGTCGTAATTGGTTAGTAGAATTGAAATTCAGTGGTGATTGTAGCTCAGTTGGTAGAGTCCCGGATTGTGATTCCGGTTGTCGTGGGTTCGAGCCCCATCAGTCACCCCATTCAATTTGTTGTTTTATGTATATTTCGGTGATTAGCGCAGCCCGGTAGCGCATCTCGTTTGGGACGAGAGGGTCAGAGGTTCGAATCCTCTATCACCGACCACATTAAAGTGAACAGGTTAATTTTATTAATTGGTTTGCTGCACAGTTTAAAGTAAATTTCGGTGATTAGCGCAGCCCGGTAGCGCATCTCGTTTGGGACGAGAGGGTCAGAGGTTCGAATCCTCTATCACCGACCAATTTAACAAAAAAGCCACTCTGATGAGTGGCTTTTTTGTTTTTCAGATTTTGTCTTTCAAACTTTTCTCAATGTTTTCTCTAATCCATCGCGACATACAGTAAGATTTAATGCTTCGCGCATAAAGGGAGGGTTACAGGAGTACTTGGCTTGTGTAGCTGCATTTTAAATATATAAATGCAATCAAACTCATATAAGAGCCAACGTCGGAGCAATAAAAAACCACTCCGAAGAGTGGTTTGTCTCTAAAACTGTTGGTATCTGTTAAAGCTTTACATTAACCGGTGGCGAGATAAAGCCTTGGTATGCATCGACCCTAAGCTCTGTAAAGCGGCTGAGCTGCTGTCTCTCTTGAATACCAGTTACAATCACTTGTATGTCTAAGCCTTTAGCTACATTCACTAATGCTCGGCATAGTTCACTGTTATGTTGATTATCTTCAATATAAGCAAATGATTGATCGAGTTTGACGTAATGTGGCCTTAAACTTTGTAAGTATGCCATTGAGCCAAATTGACGACCGAAGTGGTCGATACCAAATTGTGCACCACAATCACGAATGACTTTACATAGGTTTTCACACGCTTCTAAATCGCTGTATACGCTCGCTTCTGGGATCTCAAAACAAATTCGCTCAGAATATTTATTGGCTCGTAAAAACTGTTTAAGCCATGAATGGAACTCAAGATCGCTGATACTTTGATTAGTTAAATTAATCGCGACTCTTTCGTAGTTGCGTTCAAGCAATCTGTGTTGATTTACTGTCTCTATTAGACATCTATCGAGCATGGTACCCAGTGACAATAGCTCAACATAGGGCATAAATTGCCCAGCATGGAGAGTGGTATCTGCAATTTGTAATTGACAATATAGTTCGCGCTGGCAGATCTCATCTTTGGCGCTTAATTGAATTGGCTGCCAGCGGAACTCAAACTTTTTGTTTTGAATAGCATAACCTAAATTTGTACGCCACTCTTCACGGGTGAATAATTGTTGCTGTGTATTTTCAAACCAATGGAATACTTTGGCTTCTTTGATTGATTGTTGCAGTGCGTTATCTGCTTGAGCCATCATATCTGAAACTGTCATTTGGCCTAAACGTTCGGCAACACCAATATTGAATTGCTCATTAGGTTTACATCCAGCTTTAGATATTTCTTTGTTTATGGTGCGAATGAGGCTTTGCAGGTACTTAGTTAACTGGTCGTGTTCACAGTCCTCAACTAAAAATGCAAATTCATAGGCCGCAATTCGAGCTATGACTGAATGAGCAATTTCGTCTTGATGTTGTTGTAACTTTTCAGACAGGATACGTATGGTTTCGTCACGAACTTGAAAACCATATTTACTGTGCACGTCTTCTAACCAGTCCATTTTGACTAAGTAGAGTGCACCGGTACTTGGTTCGCTTAGCCAGCCGTTAATGCGACTAACCATGTATTGCCTATTAGGTAATCCAGATACCTGATCGACGAGATTTTTTTTACGTAACGCTGATACTTCTTCGTCTAGTGAATTAAAAACTTGTTTCAGCTGCGCAGACATACTATTGAATGCATTAACCAGTTCTTTGAGCTCTTTGGTTTTTGGGGCTGGCATATCTGGACCAAATTGGCGTTCGGCAATTTGCTTTGCATGTACAGAAAGCGTGTTTAATGGTTTTAAAATCCAGCTTAATCCAACTCGTGCAAATACAATGGCAATTAAAAATAAGATGGAAAATAAGATGACAATATCAGTAATAATGCGCCACAGCTCTTGGTAACCAAATCCTGGATGGGCGGTGATTTCTAAGGTGGCAAGTTGTAGCCAGCCAGATGTTATTGTTGTTTGTTTATTGATACTCTTAAACAGATTTAGATCGATAAACCATTGTGGGACATTACTCACTTTGACTGAATTATTCCAAACCTGTTGTTTGCCGTCGACTAACCATGTGAGTTTAATCTGTTGGTAATAACCACCTTCGAAAATAACATTTACTAAAGTCTCTGCCCCAGCGGTATCACCTGACTCCAATACCGGAGTGAGCATTAATCCTAATGAGTTACTGGCATTATTAAGATCAGATTCCATCTGCTTGGTTAAAAAACCTTGGGTTTCTGAGAATTGTACGTAGGCCACACTTGCAATAGTTAACAAGAAAAGTGCAAAAAGTAACGCATAGATCTGCCTGAACAAAGTCATGTTGTCACTACTCCATGTTGAGTTTTGGTCGGCGTAAGCGATCTACACCTAATCTAAGTTTAAGGTCAGTCCATTTTTCAAGGCGTGATGATGAGCCAGCTAACACTCCTCGACCTTTTTCTTTGTTTAACCATAATTGTTTACCATTAAAGCTGTATACAGGAAGAAGATCTCTTCTTTGTGTGGCAGGTTTAATGGCTTTGTCTAAATTATCTAATACCAGTGGTATTGAATTGGGTTGTTCGTAATAAGCTAATACCATGTGGTATTGGTTTAACGTTGTGGCTTTTACCATGGTGATCCGCAGTTTATCTTCCGAGACTCCAAGCTGGAGTAGGGTAAAGTACTTTGCGATAGAGAAATCTTCACAGTCGCCGCCGTTTACACCAATAAACTCCATAGGCGAAGCCCAATAGTTTGAGTCCCCCCACAGAGTTTGGTCATCGATAAACCTAAATAAATTGAAGAAGTGATTCACCTTATTTAATTTATCAATATCACTTAATTGCTGCGCATCATCGATAATTTTAAACCAAGCATTAACTCTTAATGCAGCTCTATCGCCGTAACGTTTTGTTAATGCAGATACTATCTGTTGCTGATTCAACTCTTGAGTTGGCGCGGCAAATAAGCATGAAACTAAAAGGGCCGATGTCACAATTACACTGTGGCAGACCCTTTTATAAAACGATGCTTTGACATATTTGTCTTTACGACTCAATGATCAATATCCTGATTAACGATTATTCATTCTCATCGTCAACAGTATAGATATTCCATCTCATCTTTGACATTGTATCTTCGCCAGATATTGTCGACATAACACGTCTATTACGCTCTTCCGCTTCAGGTGTACCACTGGTATCAATTGGTTTATCAAAACTATAACCAACAGCTGACATACGCTGAGGGCTAATACCAAAGGTATTTTCGAGCACATCGATAACTGATTTTGCACGCTTTTGAGACAAGGCTAAATTGAGTTCATAACTGCCTCTTAGGCTAGTATGACCTTCGATAATCACGTTTGTCGTAGGGTACTTTTTCATCAGCTTAGCAATTTTCTCTATTTGGTCATAATACTGTGGCTCAATGACCTCAGAGTTATTTGCAAATAAGATTTTTAGCTCTTGGCTGTCATTGATATCGTTAACTTGGCCACAACCATAGTTGTCAACTTCAGCGCCTAAAATGGTTCCTGCACAGTTTTCACGTGCAGTGATAACACCATCTTTGTCTTGATCAGTTAGATCAAATTTTTGCTCTGTTGGTTTATTGAGCTCGACAATATCATTCATTGCACAGCCAGTAGCGGTCAACATAGCGAGTAGAATCATTAAATATTTCATTATTGAACCCCTCCCTCATAAGAGCGTTCACCACGCCACTCTTCAGGGCGTGTGACTCTCAGTGAGTCAAGCAAACTGCCTGTAGCATTTAAGACTCTGTAGCGAGCTGCAATTTCGTCATATTCAGTTTGTAGATAGTCTTTACGCGCTTCAAATAACTCGTTTTCAGTGTCGAGTAAATCGAGTAGGGTGCGCTGACCTAAATTAAACTGCTGCACGTATGCGACTTGAGTTTGCTTGGCCGCGACAACGTGTTCACGAATATATTGCTTTTGTGGTGCAAGCATTTCGTAAGCATTCCACGCTAAAGAAATACCTTCCACAACTTGGCGGTATGCACGTTGCTGAATTTCTTTGGCTTCATTAATTTTGTACGCGGTCTCTCTGTCGCGTGCTAAATCTTTTCCGCCTGAAAATAAGTTATATTTAACGCGAACCATAGCGACTAAATCATTGCTATGGCCATTTACATTTTGACTACTCAATGCGCTATAACCGTCTTCACCATCAACGTCATTATTCCAGTTACCGTTAAGTTCTAAACTTAATTGCGGGAAATAATTTGCCTTAGCAGAACTACGCTCATATTTTGCCGCGTTGATATCACCTTCAGCAGACTTAAGGATCGGATGGTTACTTTTAGCTTGCATCACACCTTTATTTAAGCTTTCTGGGATCATATCTGCATCTGGTACAGGCAAAATAAGATCTTCCGGTTCTGATTCAACAATCCGAACAAATGCAGCTTTAGCATCTTCTAAATTGTTTTTTGCAGAAACCACATTCGCATTCGCACGTGCTAAACGACCTGTAATTTGGGATAAGTCTGCAATTGAGCCTAATCCTGAGTCGGTACGTTCTTTAATTTGATCATAAATGGCTTTATGGCTTTCTAGGTTTTTTTCTGACAGCGTTAACACTTGCTGGCTACGGATGTAGTCTAAATATACTTTAGCTACATCTAATGCCATGTCTTCTGCTGCAGCAAATAATGCCCATTGATCGGCTGTAGCTTCATACGAATAACGATCAACCTCGCTACTGGTATAAAAACCATCAAATAGCATTTGTTTAATGCTAAAGCCTGCTTCACCACGCTCAAGGTCAATAACGCCATCGCTATCAACGTCACCTTGATCTGCTTTACGACGGGTTGAAGGACTATCAGTTTGCTCCCAGCCGTAACCAGCTGTTATGTCAACTGTAGGCAAGTAACCTGAAGTTGCTTGATTAACCTGTTCCTCACGTGCTTTAAATTGGTTAAAAGCAATACGTAAATCTGGGTTAGTATCTAGTGTATGTGCTACAGCCTGTTCAAGTGATTGACTTGAGGCTGTTGGTGCAATCAGCACTGACAAAGCAAGTGCAACAGCACTGATCTTTGTGTGCAGATTATTAGTCGTGCTCATCTAAAACCCTCCTGGTTCTCTTAGCGCTCTCTAAGGGCGGTATCTTTCGCTCTTAAAATTGGATTCAAAATGTACTCAAGTATTGATTTTTTCCCAGTAATAACGTCCACCGAAGTGAGCATTCCTGGGATTATTGGCATCTCTGTGCCATCGTCTTTTAGTAAACTCGATTGTTCAGTTCTTACTTTTATAATGTAAAAACTATTACCTTCTTCATCTTGTGATGTATCGGCACTAATATGTTCTACTGTACCTTTAAGGCCGCCATACCGAGTAAAGTCATATGCTGTGACTTTAACTATAGCGGGTAACCCTGGATGTAAAAAAGCAATATCTTTTGGTGTAATTTTAGTTTCTATCAGTAGTTTATCTTCTGATGGCACAATCTCAATGATTTGTTCACCCGGCTGCACAACCCCACCTAAAGTATTAAAGTAGATTTTCTTTATTGTGCCAATGACTGGTGAAGATATTACCGCTCTACTGACTTTATCAAAAGCGCCAATTTGTGCTTGGTTCATACGTGATAATTTTGTTTGTAATTCGTTTAATTGTGCGCGTAAGTCGGTCGTATAAACAAATACAGCATCACGCCGTTTTAGAATTGCTTCATCCATTGCAGCTTTTACTTTAGGCCTTAAGAGGCGTAACGACTGAAGTTCACCCTGGATGTCATTGACTATTCGCTCAAGCTTTAATAATTCGACTTCTGGCACAATCCCTTTTCGAGCAAGTGGTTTAGTTAATTCAAGCTCACGGCTAACGAGTTGATAACTTTTCGTTAGAGTGCTGATTTTTGATGCTAAATCTTCAATTTCTTGCTGACGTTGCTGGATTTGGCGCACTAATATTTCAAGTTGATTATTTAAGTTATCTAAACGTAATGAGTATTCTTGCTGCTGGCGTTTTACTAACTCTGGCTCAGCTTCTATTGTCTCTCCAGGGAAAGCCAATGTCTGCTTGGTGATTTTAACTTGTTGACGCCAGTCAGCAGACATATCTGAAATCAAAATGCTGTCTAACTCAGCGCGCATACGGATTATGTTTGTTTGCAATCCATAGACTTCTTGTTCTTGCTGGCCGAAATCAGACCTAAAACGCGTATCATCGATACGAGCTAATGGTTGACCTTTAGTAACCATTACCCCTTCTTGAACATAGATTTCTTGAAGTATTCCGCCATCTAAGCTCTGAATTACCTGCAGTTGCGATGACGGAATGACTTTGCCTTGGCCTGTTGTAACTTGGTCTAATTCAGAAAAATATGCCCAAATAACAAAGCAGACCATCATTGCGGCTAATGACCAAATAATGAGTCGATGTCCTGTTGGGGCATCGGTCATGATGGCGCCGTATACATCGTCAACCATCTCTAAATCTTCTGCCGTTAGATGTTTGCTCATGCGTTTTGCTCTCCAGCCATTGCGCCAGAGTTAAGCATGGCAAGCACTTCATCTTTAGGGCCGTCAGCCATAACATGGCCTTTGTCTAATACTATAATACGATCAACTAAGTTGAGCAGGTGCATTTTGTGAGTAATTAATAGCAAGGTCCTGTCACGGCTAACAAGTTGCATCGATCTAATAAATTGTTTCTCTGCGCGAGCATCTAAACTGGCAGTGGGTTCATCCATTAGCAATATCGATGGGTCATTCAGTGTTGCTCGAGCTAAGGCTACGGTTTGGCGTTGGCCTCGGCTTAATGCTAGACCACCTTCACCGACTTGCTGATCAAGTCCTTCAGACTCTAAATTGGTGAACATGCTTACACCAGAAAGCTGAATGGCTCTCATTAATTGATGTTCAGTGACTTGGCGCGATCCAAATAAAATATTATCTCGAATAGTACCGTGGAACAGGGTGACATCTTGTGGCAAATAACCAAAGTTACGTCTTAAATCGCTTGGGTGTATTTGTCCTGAGTCTAAACCATCATAACGAAGACTACCTTGAGTTGGTTTATACAAGCCAAGTAGCAGCTTTGCTAGAGTACTTTTACCGGAACCATTACGTCCAATAATAGCAATTCGCTCACCAGGTTTGATACGCAGTGATAATGGATGCAAACTCGGTTTTTCTGTCCCAGGAAAACTAAAACTGATGTTATCGGCTTCGATTTTCCCCATAAAACGTTCTTTGCTGACGAGGTGGCCTTTGTCTTCAAACTCATCCTCTTCTTCCATGATTGCATCAAGTTGACGTAACGAGCTAATCGTATGGTTACCACGAGAGATAAGGCCTGCTAATTGGGCCATTGGAGCTATTGCCCGGCTTGATAACATGACAGCAGCAATAATACCGCCCATGGATATTTCATTATCAGCTAAACGATATACACCCAAAATAACAACTAGCACCACCGTAACTTGCACCATAAAATTGGCAATATGTGCTACATGGTTAGAGAGTTTTTTGCTTTTTAACTGCCAGTTAGCTGTATGGCCAATCATTTGCTGCCAGCTTTTTTGGACTAATCCCTCTGCGCCATTTGCCTTAATAGATTCAAGTGCGCTTAAACTTTCAATCAAATGGCCGTGTTTTAAACTGGAAAAACGATTACTCTCTTCAATGGCTTGCTTTAATTTAGGCTGCAGATAGAGTGTCACGGCGATAATAACGATACTACTAAAAACAGGAATGAGTGCTAAATCGCCTGCCACAATATAAATAATAATGACAAATAGAAAAGCAAAAGGTAAATCGACTAATGCAGTTATGGTTGCAGAGGTCAAAAACTCCCTAATGCTGTCAAACTCACCGAGCTGCCTTGCCATTCCGCCTACACTTGGGGAGCGTTTTGACAGTGGAATACCGATGGCTTTAGCAAATAATTTTGATGAAACAATAATGTCGACTTTTTTACCTGCGATATCGATTAAGTAACTCCGCAGTTGTCGCATGATAAAGTCAAATAGATAAGCAATCCCTGCACCAATAGCTAATACCCAAAGCGATTCAAACGCTAAATTGGGCACCACTTTGTCGTAGACGTTCATAATGAACAGTGGTGAAACTAATGCGAATAGGTTAACTAATACTGATGCAATAAGCGCATCTCTATAAATGGGGGCAGAATCTTTGATACTTTGCATTAACCAGTGAGTACTGTTGTCATGCAAATGAACATCAAAGCTTTTATCGCCATGATAATCTTGTTTGACCAGAAATAAGTAACCCACATATAAGGATTCTAGTTCCTCAAGTGTTAGATTGTCTTCACCGCCAGTTTCCGGTAACTGGATAACAACTTTGTCATTTTTTAAATCGATCTCACGTAATACACATGCTTTTTTATCTTTAAATAATAAAATGCATGGCAATAGTATATCTGATATTTGATTTAGGTCTTTACGTGACAATTTGGCCGACAAGCCAGCTCTAGCAGCCGCTTGTGGCACTAATTCAGGAGAAATAACTGAGCCTGACAGTGGTAAACCCGCTGCCAAAGAGTCAATAGAGCATGGACTGCCAAAGTGTTCTGTCAGCAATACTAAGCAATCGAGTAGCGGATCAACCGTTACTCGTTGAGAAGCAGAAATAGTCCACTGCTCGCTAGTTTTAGACGCAGTTATAGGCACCTAATAAGAGTCCTTAATTTATTATTGTTAGAAATAACAAGTGATGCGTCACATATTACTATGTGACGCATCCAATGTGTTGTTATTAAGGAATAATATTTCCACTGTACTGATCATATAGGTCAGGTTGTGTTGTTCCTGGTGACGGTGCAGGATTCTCTGTTGGAGTGTCAACAATAAGTGCACCGTCATTTAATAACCCGTTGATTATAACACCATCGGTTGTAGCACCATATTGTTGTGATAGATCAACACCATCTAAAACGATAACTTGGTCAACGGTACCATCTTTATCTGCATCGATTGATATAGTTGTATTACCATCACTGAATGAGAAGTCTAGATAGTCATCTAGACTTCCATTCTGCTCATCTTGCAATAAATCACTGATATGAAGTGTATCGTTGTTCACTTCAAAATCTTTAATGGTATCAGTCCCAGTGTCGCCCTTAGACCACACAAAGGTGTCACTGCCTAATCCACCGATTAGCGTGTCGTTGCCTAAACCGCCGATAAGAACGTCATTACCTTCGCCACCATAAATAGTATCATTACCGCCTTGACCGAATAAGATGTCGTCTCCGATACCGCCATCTAAAATGTCATTGCCGTCATTGGTATTATTGATATTAAATTCATTAACATGAGTACGAATATATTCATGTACAGCTTGAACATCAATATCAGCAGCATTTTGGCCAGTCTTATCTGCTATGTAGGTTTGTAATGCAACGTATCCTTGTTCAGATGAACCACTAAATTTAACAAGGTCGCCAAATATAATGTCATCGCCTTGGTTACCAATCGTATTATCATCACCTTGAGATTGTAATGTCTCAGAGCCGGTGATAACACTTGATAGGTCTGATACATCGATAGATGCTCGCACATAACCATCAGTGTCGTATAGTTTTAGGTTGGCTTCATTGACCGTAGTGCTACCGTTAGCGCTTGCTAAGCTGATTGCTTCAACTTCAGACACAGCAGCAAGTAAATTAAATGCATGTAGCGCCTGTGCTGTTGTGTTTGTTCCACTGTCTGTAAAGCTTTTAACACTATTGTCAGTGTTAAAGCTTAATTGGCCAATTTTAGCGCCTGTGTATGGTGAATACACAGCACCGCTAGCATTGACAACGACTTGACCATCTATGCTGATGATTTTACCTTTAGAATAGTTATTAGAGGTCAACAAACTACTTAAGGTTTGATAGCTACTTGTCGAAACGTCATAACTCATTAATACTGTTGAAGTATTAGTATCAACTGTTTGCGCATTTGGTGAACCATCAGTAATGAAGTAAGAAATATTATTTCCAACATTATTTAGCACTGTGCTGCTAGTAAACCAATTTATTGCAGACTCAAAGCCAGCTTCATAGTTAGTCGACCCAGTCGCACTCATTTTAGCTAATTCAGTCAGTAGTTTTTGCACTGCATCCGGTTCGTCCATGTTTACCGATACAGTGTAATTTGAACCAGATGCAAAATTAGTCAGCAACACATTTACGGTACCGCTGTGCGAGCCCGTCGCGCTATTAGCCAGTGAATCAAAAACGGCTTCTAGTTGCGTCTTCGCTTCAGCGATAACGCCAGACATACTGCCCGATGTATCAAAGATAAATGCGATATTATAGTTTTCGCCAGCAACAATCTGTAAGCCTTGCTGATCGCTGATAATAATATCGTTATTTACGGTTCCTTTAATTACATCGTTGCCTGGATTACCAGTGTACTTATCGTAAACCGTGCCCGAATCAGATTCGCCAACAATGTTAATTGTTACAGTCGCGGTATCGGTGGCTCCGTATTGATCAGTTACTGTGTAAGTAAAGGTATCTGTAGCGAGTTGACCTGCTGTTAAGGCTTCAAATGAATCATTAGTGTCATAAGAATAAGTACCATCACTGTGGATAGTTAATAATGCACCACTAGGTAATATAACGACTTGGCCATCAGTAACAGCCGCGCCATTTACATTGGTTAACGCGAATGTATTACCTTGAGCGTCAGAGTCATTGTTTAGTAGACCATTGCTAGTATTTGAGATGGTTAACACGCCATCTTCAGAGACTAAATAGGTTCCCATAATAGCAGGGCCCGCCGCAGTAATACTCGTCAAGAAGTAATCTGAAGAATCACTTAATGCTGGGCCACCATTTGTTTCACTAATGGTTTTAGTCGCCTCAAAAACTAACTGGTCAAAGACGATATTACCGGTATCGATAGTGAATGTTCCTGTGTCACCAGAAAGTGTTTTAAATGTTTCGCTCGCAACCAATTGGCCATTATAGTAAGCCTTCCAAGTCCCTTGTTCACCGTCGTTTTCATTGGTAAACATATTCGAAACACTAAAGGTTGCTTGATTCACTAACCCATTAAAATCAATGACGATCGATTCTGATGTACCAGAAGCTGAATCGTATTCTATTTGGCCAACAATTTGGTCCGCTACACGAGGAGAGCCTGACACGCCAAGCTTCCCTGTACCGCTTTCAATATTTACCACACCCATAGAGCCATCAGCATTACGAGCTGATATGGTCATTTTGTTTTCACCGTTTGACTGTGGAATAACCCAACTAGTGCTTGAGCCTGTTGTGACTGTATATGCAGAGCCAGGTAAATCATCATTGGCATCTACATCGTTTATTATTGCGGTGTCAGTAACAGTTATAGATTCATTACCTGCAGCGTCAGTTTGAGATATCTCAACAGTAATTTGCTCTCCTGCAGGAGGTACATCAGCAGTCCATGAAATCTCACCATTGTTATAACTGAAAGCAACAGTCGGAACAGAGCCATCCAAATTAACTAATTGACCATTTTCTAATTTCAGGTCAAATGAAACTTCAACGCCATTAACAATGGTAGAAATTGAAACAAAGCCTCCGGCAGTAAGATCTGCATGATCTGCCTCCGCTTTAATTTGGATTCCACTGCCATTGGCTAATATTTCATTATTATTTAACCAGCCATCTCCAGGCGTACCATCATCAACTATGATAATTGATAATGCTGTTGGAGCCGTTTTATCGACTCCTTCTTTATCAGTTGCAATAACTGATAGATTACCCACAGCGTCAGTGACTTGTGCAGTGACATTCACTTCAGTTGCCCCAGCCGTCACAGGGACTTCAACTGCGTAGCCATTGTTCAGCATCGCTTGAGTCACTGTTACGGTGGCTAATACGTTTCCGCTGCCGTCAGTTACCACTAGCGTGTCACCGATTTGAGTGCCCACCGCTAACGTTACCGTTGCAGTGACAGTGCCGTCGCTGCCAATTTCGCTGGCGTTATAAATACCATCGCTGCCCATGCCGCTGAACTCTACAGTCGGTGCAGGTGCAGCCACATTGTCAACTGGCTGGTTGTCTGTGGCGGTTGCAGATGGGTTACCGGCGATATCAATCACTTGCGCGGTCACATTCACTTCAGTTGCGCCTGGTGCAACAGGCACTTCAACTGCGTAGCCATTGTTCAGCATCGCTTGAGTCACTGTTACGGTGGCTAATACGTTTCCGCTGCCGTCAGTTACCACTAGCGTGTCACCGATTTGAGTGCCCACCGCTAACGTTACCGTTGCAGTAACAGTGCCGTCGCTGCCAATTTCGCTGGCGTTATAAATACCATCGCTGCCCATGCCGCTGAACTCTACAGTCGGTGCAGGTGCAGCCACATTGTCAACTGGCTGGTTGTCTGTGGCGGTTGCAGATGGGTTACCCGCGATATCAATGACGTGTGCAGTCACATTCACTTCAGTTGCGCCTGGTGCAACAGGCACTTCAACTGCGTAGCCATTGTTCAGCATCGCTTGAGTCACTGTTA
>NZ_BMQW01000015.1 GCF_014648315.1 Shewanella ulleungensis | reverse complement strand
GATCCCATTTCATTTCCAGACGCCTAATTATCTCGTTAAGAGATGCTCGAAAGAGCAAGTCTCCTAGTTATGACATACTAGCGACTTAAAAAGCATTTAGCATCCTGCGTAAGCAACTTGCTAAAGGAGCGGTAGTTCAGTTGGTTAGAATACCGGCCTGTCACGCCGGGGGTCGCGGGTTCGAGTCCCGTCCGCTCCGCCAACTAAAGACGAAGGCCTCTGCAGAAATGCAGAGGCCTTTTTCGTATTAAAAATGACAAAAAATTTAAGGTTACGATGACTTGTCTTGAGCCTCAAGGTAGTCGTCGTTCAGCTGAGCAGAGCGTCAATAGATTGCGGTGATATGCCATGCATATAGACGCCGGTTTACCCCTATTACAAGCATAATATGCTCTGTTGATATCGAAGCCTCAACTCACGATGAGGCTTTTTTGTATCTGAAATTAATGATATTCCTTATAAAAATTATTTATGTTCGAATAGCATCACTAAACAATATTACAGCTATGGTAAGTGTTTATTTGTTTCTCCACGCTCTCAACAAATTACATACCCTTTGCTATCAAATGTCTTGAAAAACGCCGCATTTGATAGCAGCTATGTTCATCATGTATGTTTTTATATTGGATTATTACAGGTCACTTTTTTCAATTTAGTTATTTTAAGATTTTCCGGCTTTTAGTCGATTGATTCAGAACACACAGCTATCGTTTGCCTGGTCATTATATTATTTTGATTCCACATATGTTGCTAATAGCTCGATATGGGGCATTAACTAAACGATCTAATTTAACTATTTTGAGACAATACTGTTGAGTTGTTGTAATTCATTCAGCTACTTATTAGCAAATTTCCTACTAATTCGATCTATTTTCTTGCCAATAACATATTGCTCGCCTAACTTAAGTGCCAATTGCATGGGATAAGGAAAAACGATGAAGTTAGAAATGATTTGCACAGGTGAAGAAGTACTATCTGGACAGATAGTTGATACCAATGCTGCTTGGGTTGCTAATACCTTGATGGAGTTAGGTATTGAGATGCAACATCGAGTCACTGTTGGAGACCGGATGGATGACCTTGTTGCAGCATTCCAAGAGCGCAGTAAGTATGCAGATGTCATTATTGTTAATGGTGGTTTGGGGCCGACTAGTGATGATATGTCTGCGCTAGCCATGGCTAAAGCTAAAGGTGAAGAGCTTGTCGAAAATGCTCAATGGCGTGAACATTTAGAGGATTGGTTTACCCGTAATAATCGAGTAATGGCTAAGAGTAATTTGAAGCAAGCTTGGTTACCCGCTTCTGCTGTTATGGTCGATAATCCTGTCGGAACAGCATGCGGCTTTAGAGTCAAATTGAATAATGCGTGGTTATTCTTTACGCCAGGTGTACCTTTTGAATTAAAACACATGATCACCGAGCAGTTTATTCCATTTATTACCGAAGAGTTTGGTGTTCAAGAAAAATCAGCCTTAGAAAAGTTATTGACTATAGGTCATGGTGAATCATCTTTGGCCGATACTTTGTCTGAGATTACTATGCCAGCAGGCATTGAGTTAGGCTATCGCTCCTCAATGCCACACATTGAAATTAAGATATTTGCTCGCGGCGATAAAGCTATTCGTCAGCTCCCTGATGTAACAAAGCAGGTTAAAGTTCTATTAGGTAGTGCGGTTGTTGCTGAGAATCGCCCAACATTAGCTGCAGAGATCCATCATCGATTATATCAGTCTGGCTTTAGTCTTAGTGTGGCGGAGTCTTGTACTGGAGGCATGATAACCAGTCAATTGATCGATTTTGCCGGCAGTTCATCGTACTTACATCATGGCTTAGTGACATACAGTAATGAGTCAAAAGTGAAAGTGTTAGGTGTTAATCCACAGATTTTAGATGATCATGGTGCAGTATCGATTCCTACTGTTGAAGCGATGGCGCAAGGTGTACGTGGTATTTTAGACAGTGACTTTGCATTAGCCACTAGTGGTATTGCAGGGCCAGATGGAGGTTCTGATGACAAACCTGTAGGGACAGTTGCAATAGCGCTAGCAACTAAATACGGTGTATATAGCCAAATGGTGCAGTTACCAAAGCGTTCTCGTCAGCTGGTAAGAAGCATGAGTACAGCAATTGCATACGATATGCTTCGTCGTGCGTTACTTGAAGAAGCGGTTATTGTTGATTACCCGTCAATACCTCGGTTCGCCAAGTAAGTTTATTGTAGCTTGCTTATCAAAGTGCTAAGCAAGCTACATTTAATACTATACTGTAATATTTTCAGGTAATTGATTGTTTTTTGCTTTTTGATAAAAGTAAGCCACTGTTAACAAAATCACTCCAATCATAATAAACGCGACAACTTTTTGAATTAATTCAAATGACGCCATATCTACAAAAATTACTTTGATACACGCCAAACCAAATAGTAATGCCGCGAGCCTTACCAGGTTTGCTTGTTGAGGACGTAAACTTATAAACATAACTACACTAGCATGTACCACCAACAACACTCCACTCATCGGTGCAGCGATGCTTATGTCGAATTGGTAACTCCAGAATAAATAACTTATTACTAGTAAAGCATGCCATGCCCATTTTAGTGCAGTATAAGAGATTATTTTTCTATGTGCTCTAATGCCTAATCTAGCGGTTAGTACATATCGAGCTAATAACGCGAGCACTCCAAGTTCTGCAAAATTAATCAGATAGTTAGTTACGTTTAACGTTAGTTGTGATTCGCTGTGAAACGTAACAGGTAAAATGGCACAGATAAAGATTGCGGCGTATGCCAAGCTATAACTTGGCGTTAAAGCTTGTTTGAAATGTCTGCCTATACGAGTGTTTCTTTCAGTGATAATGCTGAAATATCCGCAGATAATTAATGCTGTTACTGCCCATGATGGGTGGATTAGGTTAGTAACTGTTTGGCTTAACACTGCTATCACCAATGCAATATAGTATGGAGCAATATGCCATTGTAGCGAAGTAGCTTGTTGCCACTTTTTTGATAACTGAGCATAGCGCCAGCTAACAAATCCAATAAATAATAAACCAAGAAGCAATGCGATAAGTCCTTGCCATAGTTCTGCTAAACACATTGCCGCAGTAGTCATGACTGCTAAAACCGTTAGTATTTGAGACTCATAGCGAAGGCTCTTGTGATTAACAAAGTATGTTAATCCTATACTCATGAGGCTGCTTACCCATAATCCGATAGAGATATAGTCTGGATAGCTACGCACGATTTTAGGTAATAGGAGTAACGGTAAAGCTAAATAACACACTAACTGAACGTAATAAGCTAAGCGGATTAATTTGGCGTCAGCGTAATATTTTTTGTACCAATAATAAGCGAGTAACAGTCCGACAAAGAGCTCAATACGAGCTAACTTAGCATTCATCGCTTGGTCTGCAAAGCTCAAGCTATTGGCATCTACCATTCCAACAATCACTAGTCCTAGTAGAGGAATTTGTATTAACCAGGCTAATACTTCGCTAAAGCGTAGAGCGTGTTTAGCACTCATGTACAGCAGTAATAAGCTGATTAATGGTACTGTATTAAGCCAATACTGCTCAGTAACAAAGAAGCTTAAAAGCAATAAGGTAACTGTGTAAAGCACTCCAAGTAACTCTCGGATAAATCGTACAGCTAGGTGTTCAAATGTCATTAAATCAGCTTGATGATGGCTAAGAAGCTTTTGTGCTGCAAAAGTCATTGTACAGGTAAGAGCCATCAATAAGAGCAATAATGCTTGATACCCTAATAAACCATTATTGTCATCATGTGGCAGGGTTAGTACATCAAATACGTTAGCAAAACTGCTGATTATGCCTAGTACCAATAATACATAAGCTTCTGCTCTAATAGGGCTAAATAGTTGTTTACAGCCAATCCACAGTAACAATAGTCCCTCTAATAACAGCACTAATCCCATCAGTTCGACACTGAGTAAAAACAGTGCGGCAAAACCGGCAAAGCTTCCGGCAAAAGCCAAGGCTAGTGTACCAACATCTTTATCGCGTTTAATTACCCAATATAACAACCCACACAACAATGCATTGAATGCAAAAAGCTCACCGGCAAAAACACTCCACTCTGTTAGGGTATAGAGTGTAAAAACCATGAGTGCGATTGGCATCGCTAGCAGTCTTGGTGTTAATGTTGATTTGATGACAAATAATAAGCTGGCCATGCTATAGAGGTAAAATAGCCCATTGATCATCAATAATGCTAAACCGGTTTGCCAATCAAGAGCAGACAACGGTAACTGAATAAATAATCCGAGTATCTGTATACAAGCTATATGCAGTAATGCGGTGATTTCTATGAGGATCGGCCAAGTTAATTTATGGCTTTGTACCATTGAGCATATGCCAATAAGCATTAAGTATGGTAAGTACAGTAATGGTGTTTGACCGCCATCAAGTAACATCAATGGTGCTAACGAACCACCAATTAAGGCAATAATTGCTATCACTTTGGTGTCGAGTTTAAATGATAAGCCATAACCAAAAGCAGTGTTGAGTAGCAGTAAACCAAAGCAGGCAACATCGGGTACGAGATTAAAATACGGCCCTAAGAAATACAAACACAAGTAGTTAAGAATAAGCCCAAGGCCGACGAGACCGGAACCAAAATCCTCCATGCCCGGTCGTTTTTGTCTAATGAATATTCCGCCAATAACAATGCTATTTGCTACACCTAAACCTAACAGCGCTTTACCCAGTTCTGAAAACCAATTGTTAATTGAAAATTGCAACAGATAACCAAATCCAAGAGTCAGCGTAATGATGCCGGCAACGGTCATTAAAAATACTGGACCTAAACCTTTAGCTTGGTAATGCTGATAAAAGCTTTTTGCTTGCTCGGTTAATCCAGACAAGGGGGCAAGTGCAGATGCGCTAAATTCGCAAATTGCTTCAGCTAGCTGAGAAACCATAGCACTCAGTGCACTTTGTTTGGCTGATGACTTTGCTACTGTTGATGACTGCTGTGCTGTTATAGGTGTTGCTGAACTTGAAGGTTGACCTTCCCAGGCGGAAGAAGAATATTGAGGTTTATTGGCAACGATACTGGTGCTCAAATTGTTTGAACGGCTTTCATGCACTGGAACATGTAAGTTTTCGTCAGCAAAGCGACTTGGTTGTTCATCGCTAGTTTGTGCTTGAACTCGCTGAGCCAAAGCATCAAGTTGCTGGCTAAATTTAGCTAACTGTTGATTTACATCGGCCTGTTGCGCACCTTGCTGTGAGATTAACTCAGCCAGCTGTGCTTTTAATGTGGCAACGTCATCCATTAACGGCATCATTTATCCCATGATTATTATGCACTCCAATATTGCAAAGTTATTGTACGTGGTTCTGATTGATTAGGAAATGTTCCGTTTTCTGATCATTGGGATAAATATAGCGAGTGCGTTCCATCGCAATAGGAGGTGATAAATAATACTATGATTGCGGTATCGTCGTGACAACGTCATATAAATCAATTTGATGTTGCTTCATACCTATTGGGTCATCTTCTGTCGGTACTTGTAACAAACTGATCTTATTACTCACTTGAATGACTTTTAAATACGTTGGATCATTGGGTGGCATTAGCGTAGACAAAACAGTATTGTTTAATGCGATACTGTTAAGTTTAATGTGTTGAAATTTATCACCTATTTGCACCCCGTGTAGTGTGCCAATATTAATCGTAATATATTGATTATCTTTGTTAATAACTGTTGCCTTTGTGGCTTCGCAACTTAAGGTTTCGTTAATGTCTTTAGCGGCATTAAATAGGGTATCAATAATGGTTTTGCCATAATCACTTCGCCAAAATAAGCTATTAGCCAAGTCTACTCGACTAAAAGAGTCAAAACTCCAATCGCCTTCACCATGGTATTCATTTTCGACTAGAATACTGTCACTGATACGATCATACATAAATACTTTTATGGTAAAGTTTCGCTTAGGTGTTGTTGTTTTACTCAATAAACCGGATTCCGTTTCATTAAATAATCCAATATCTCGTATATACCCAAACACTAAGTATTGGCTTTGATACTGACTGTTAAGTGAGTGCGAAATACTTTTGACCGATTTTAGGTCAAGAGTATCCATGTTTATTTCTGGTCTAAATACCATTTCCGGTATTACTTCTTCAACAAATACATTAGGTTGATTAATGAGCTCATTTTTAAACCGTGAAACAGCATGAAAAGGTAAGGTAAATACATCACCTGGAGTTGCTTGTGCAGGGATCAAAAGTGGAAGCTGAGCAATAATAAGTTGCTTAAGATAACGATCTTTAGTGCAATTTAGACCTGATTTTAGGTTTACTTTTACATTAATCGTTAAAATATCATTTTTATATGACTCGTTAAGAATTTTGATCTCACTGATTTGATGCTCGGATTGAAGATTACTCGAGCTTTGGCTCAAAATACCATCAGTTACTGTAGTCTCAATTTTGACAAAACTATTAGCTTGCAAAGAAGCATTTTCAATAGCTTGTTTGATTACTTTTTTACGGACCTCGTTGTAATCATCGTTATTAACAGCCATTGAAGCTTGGCCAATATACCACTGAGCGTGCGCCGTCAGTGGCATTAATATGAATACTAAAATAAATAACAGCTTGCTCATTGATTAGCCAAAAATGTTGAGAAGTTTACTGATAAGAGATGGGTCTTGATTATCTTGCTGGTCGCCTTTCGCGCTGACTTCAATCACTGCATTGCCGACCATTTTTGAGTCTATTGAATGATCTGACGCAACATCTGTTACTCTGATTTCGCCAGAAAATCTGACATATTCGTCGCCTTTGTTTAATTTTAGCCATTTCTCTCCCGCAACAATTAAATTGCCGTTGGGTAGTTTCTCTCTAACAGAAACGGTAATCGTACCCGATAAGTAATTGTTTTGATTACTTTCTGATGAGCTATCAAAACTTTTTTCCTGACTGTAGTCAGCGCTTAAATTATCACTATCGATATTAATGCTACCAGCGGTAATCGCAGGAGATAATGCAAATTCATTTGTATTATCCCTTTGATAGCTTATTGACTTTTTAGACGTCATTTCTTCATTTAGTTTAATCATTATCATGTCGCCGACTTCATAACGATTATTATTTTGATAGATACTATATATATTATTAGGATTAAAAATCGAACCTGTTACTTGAGGAGCTTGCTGGATGTTGTTATCTCTAACTGGACGGTATCTAGGATCTCCTTTGTTAATCTCTTCACTATCTTCTACAACGCTTATTGTTGTGTTTGCTTTTGTTGGACTTTTTATTTCCGCAGTTTCTGTTGTAGAACATGCAGAAAGGAATGTTAAAAAGAGTAAAGTAAATGAGATTGATTGATTCATTTTTATTATCTTGAAGATTATCGTATTTTCATTTTAGCTATATTTTTATTATATATTCTACGCTAAAAGTGCATTCTTCTTGATGTTTACCTGTTTTTACTTGTTTTTACCCATCTTTACTTATATTTACTTTGTATTGATTATTATATATTTGTAGATATTTTCTTAATATCATTGTTGTGTGAAAAATCGATTTTTACTTAAATGTTTTTTATTGAGGCGTTGGTCACAATTAGATATTTATAGGTGTGGTTGTGACGATAAATCAAGTTTTTACATGGTCATTCCAATACTAATTTACAATGTTTAACCGTACGCAAAAGTTAATTTTTATAAATCAATGGCGAGATATAAAAATGTTATTTATATATCTTCTTAACCAATGTGTTTTATGCACATTAAGCACGAGCCTTAATTAGGAAATTATTTTGTCCTTAATAAATGCTTTAGATACAGCAGCAACAACGGTAACAAGTACTGCGAAAAGCATTACTGAACAGTCAGAAACCATTACTGAAAACGGACTCGGACAAAGTACCTTTGGTTCTCTACTTAGTTCATTATCATCGAGTGCTGATACTGTAGATTCAACATTAACAGGCTTGTCAAATATTGAAGTCCTTTCTGTAGAAAGTCTTCAAGATCAACTGCTTCAACAAACTGGTTTAGGTAACGAGAGTTTACTTTCTCTAGCTGTATCAGATGGCTTGATGTCTCAAATGCAACAAGAGTTATTAGCTTCATTACAAACCAGTATGATAAAAAGTTCAGCAGTAGCGACGGCTGTATCAGGCAGTAATCCATTACAATCAACGGTAGGTATTACACATGCTGTTAATGCCGAAACTTCGACCGAATCAAGCGCAGTAGATGAAGTCTATTCGTTTTCGTTTGGTGAAGAAGGTTTAGATGAAAATGATTTATTTGATTCAGTAAATGTTTTAAATCATATTCCAATTTTATCTGAAATTTATCAATTATCGACCAATACTGACATTAGCCCTGTATCTAAATTATTAGGCAGTATGTTGTATTCTGGTCCTATAGGCGTTGGTGTTGCAGCATTAGAGTTGGGAATGAACTATTTTACTGGTTATACGACAAAAGATTTAGTTGCAGATGCAGGTTCATTTTTGTCTGCCACTGATGAAAATTCAGATACACAATAGCTTATAACCACTCGGTTCAATGCTATGTCATTTAACATCTGTGCGATCATAGAGCGATTTTATTAATGAGAATATTACTCATAGCGTGTTGTTTAATTTTTACGGGTTGCAGCTTATTTTCAAGCAGTTCTGATCAATATCGTCCTAGTGTTTATCCCGTGTTAACTGCAGTAGGTTATGCTCCTATCGACCGGCAGCCAGCTGAGCTTCGAAGTGAGCAATTATTAATGGCAATGGAATCTTCTAAGATTTTGGCATATAGGGAGTTAACCGAACAAGTATACGGTTTGCAGCTTAACTCAAAAACGGCAGTACATGATTGGGCGATGAGTAGTAGCGATACCAAGATAATGGTGTCAGGCTTAATCAAAGGCGCACGGGTTGTGAAAACTTATCCGGTAGATGGGTTTTATGTCACAGAATTAGAGCTTGATTATAAGTTGGTATGGGACCTTTATGAGCAATCTGAAAATCCACAACAAAATAGTATTTTAGTGATTGAGCCTGCGCAAAACTTTTAATATCTAATAGAGAATACTAGCGGTTAATAAAGTAAAAAAGCACCCTAAGGTGCTTTTTTGTACCACGTTAAAACTTAAAACTTAACGACTAATTTGCCTTGCTGAACGGCAATTTCTTTGGTCATTTTAGCCATTAGCGCTTGATTACTATCGCGAGTGTCTAAGGTATACACAGGCTGGTTTTCAAGATAATTGCGTAAAAAGCCCATTAACTGTGGCGTTGCCTGGCTGATGTAACGTTCAATATCAGCAGGCTCCGACTCTACTTTGACTAAGTCTAACTGGCGCAGATAAATACTCTTTGTTTCACTATCGTACCAAGGTACGGCCTCAAACGTGGTTTTTAATTTTGCATGTATCGGCATCAATGGGTTGTTAACGGTGATCATAGTCGCGGCTGTCACAGCCATAGTATTAGGTTTAGCGCCTAATACGACCTGCATATCATTGAGTTTAAGTGACACTCCAATTAACTTGTTACCCTGTTTTACTTCAAAATGCATATCTTTATTAAGGTATTGCTCTATTTCAGACTCAGTAATGCTGTACTGACTGGCGCAGCCAGTCAGTAGTAAAAGCAAACCAAGTCCAAGGCTTTTTGCCAAGGTTATCATCCAGTGTTTCTCATTCCTGCTGCAACGCCCGCAATCGTCAGCATAAGGGCTAGCTGAACAGATGCAGACGGCTCAACTTCTTTACGGGTACGAGCTAATAGCTCGGTTTGTAAAAAGTTAAGCGGGTCAATGTATGGGTTACGCAGTTTAACTGATTCGCGATTCCAAGGTGTATGCGACATTAACTCGGTTGCTTGAGTTAATGACAATACGGCATCAATGCCAAGCTGCAGACGTTGGCGTAGTTTTTCACCTAAATGGTGCAGTTCAGGTTTTACTAAGCACGACTCATAATATTTTGCGAGATTTGGCTCTGCTTTGGTATATACCATTTCTAGCATTGAGATGCGGGTTTCAAAGAACGGCCATTGCTCTTCCATTTCTCGAAGCAGTTCAAGCTCACCACGATCTGCCGCGTCTTGTAAGGCTTCGCCTGCGCCAAGCCAAGCTGGCAACATTAAACGGTTTTGCGACCAAGCAAAAATCCATGGAATAGCACGTAAACTTTCAATCCCACCGTCGACCTTACGTTTAGCTGGACGACTGCCTAATGGCAACTTTCCTAGTTCAACTTCTGGTGTCGCAGCGCGGAAGTAAGGCACAAAGTCTGGTTCTTCGCGCACAATGCCACGGTAATGTTGAACTGACTCCTCTGCAATACGTTGCATACAATCGCGCCATGCTTTTTTAGGCTCAGGCGGTGGCAATAATGTGGCTTCCATTACTGCAGAAGTATAAAGCGCTAAGCTTTGTACTGCTAATTTTGGTAAACCAAATTTAAAACGGATCATCTCGCCTTGTTCTGTGACGCGGATGCGGCCATCTACTGAACCGGGTGGTTGCGATAAAATCGCTTTATGAGCTGGTCCACCGCCACGGCCAATTGAGCCTCCACGACCATGGAACAACATTAATTTCACTTCGGCTTTTTTACACACAGCAACTAATTGCTCTTGAGCACGGTACTGCGCCCAAGCTGCTGCCATTACGCCGGCATCTTTAGCTGAGTCAGAATAGCCAATCATCACCTCTTGCATGCCTTTGGTGTAACCACGATACCAATCAATATTTAGCAAAGAAGTCATACATGCTGCAGCGCCTTCAAGGTCTGCGAGGGTTTCAAATAACGGTACTACGCGCATTGGATTAGTACAGCCAGCTTCTTTTAGCAGTAATAATACGGTTAGCACATCTGATGGCTTACTCGCCATTGAGATAACATACGATCCCAATGCATTAGCAGGTTGCTTAGCCACGAGGTTACAGGTTCTGACAACTTCAGCGACATCGTCAGATGGTTTCCAATTGGCAGGAATTAATGGACGTTTACCTGTTAACTCACGCAATAAAAACGCTTGTTTCTCGTTTTCATCCCAATGGTTGTAGTCACCCATGCCTAAGTAACGAGTCAATTCTGCAATCACATCGCTGTGACGTGATGCATCCTGACGAATATCTAAACGCAGCATGTGAATACCAAAACAGGCTAGGCGACGTAAAATATCTAACAATAGGCCGTTGGCGATTAATTTCATGCCGCAATCGGTTAAACTTTTATAAAGAAGTTCTAACGGCTTTTGTAAGTCGTCTTTGTGCCAAATTAGTTCACTGATGTCGGCATCTAGATGCTTACCTTCAAGACGGGCATTGAGATAATCAATGGTGTTGCGTAATTGGCAACGTAGTTTGCGCAGCACTTCACGGTACGGTTCTTTGCTGTGCTCTGTTAATGCAGATAACTCTTCATTCGCCTGCTCCATAGACAATTCGCCAAGCAGGGTCACAATGTCTTTTAGGTATAGTCTTGCTGCAGCGTGACGGTTACGGTCAAGTACTTCTTGAGTTACTGTTGAGGTCACAAAAGGGTTACCGTCGCGATCGCCGCCCATCCAGCTTGAAAATCTTACTGGAGAGACATCAATAGGTAATTGTTGACCGGTTTTTTGCTCTACTTGATCGTTTAGCTGGCGTAAAAAGTCAGGAATGGCTTGCCATAAAGATGTTTCGATAGTGCTTAATCCCCAACGCGCTTCATCAACTGGAGTTGGGCGTTCATTACGGATTTCATTGGTATGCCAAATTTGCGCAATAAGCTGGCGTAGTCGAAGGGTGCTTTGCTGACGCTCACGATCGCTTAGCTGGCTGTTTTCTTGCTCGGTTAAGCAGTCTACTACAGCCGCATATTTTTGAATCAGTGTGCGTCGAGAAATTTCTGTTGGGTGTGCCGTTAACACTAAATCAATGTCTAAGTTTTTTAAGCATGCAATTACGTCTTTTTTATCTAAGTCGGTATCTAGCATACGTCCAAGTAATTGTTCTACTGGATCTGGTACACACACCAATTCGTCGCAATTGCGGCTAATAGTGTGAAATTGTTCTGCGATATTGGCTAAGTTTAAAAACTGGTTAAACGCTTTTGCAAAAGGGACCAGTTCTTCGTCAGGTAAAGCAGTTAATAATGCTAACATTTGATCACGTGATGCTTCGTCACCCTGGCGAGATTTTTTCGCTAAAATACGAATTTGTTCTACTTTTTCTAAAAATGCGTCGCCTAAATGGTTTTGCATTGTTTCGCCCAATATCTGGCCTAAATGCCCCACATTTGATCGAAGTGACGCATACATATCTGCCGTTTGCTCTGTCATACTTACTCCCGAAAAAAGAACCATTTTGCCAATATCTATCACATCACAATACCCAGCGTAGTAAAATTGGTCAATACGCTGGTACCGTGTTTTGTAATTTTATTTCGTAAAATTATTACATTTTACTTTCACATTTAACTAAAATTTGACGGCTATTTAATACACGCGTGATAAATCATCTTTTTAATCAACTCGACTGTTGGCGTTAAGTATTCTAAACCAATATATTCGTCGGGCTGGTGGGCCTGATTAATGCTTCCAGGGCCCAGTACTAATGTTTGGCAGCCGAGCTTGTTAATATAAGGCGCTTCAGTTGAGTAGTTAACCACTTCTGCTTCATTGCCTGACAATTCTGCGACTAGTTTGGTCCATGGATTATCAGCTTTTCCTGCAAACGATTCTGCGCCAGGGTACAAAGTACTGACACTAATACTGCCGGGATACTCTTTACTGATGTCAGCTAAGTAGTTCAGCACCATTAATTCGAGTTCTGCTAATTCCATGCCCGGCAACGGACGAATATCTAAGTGTAAATCACAGCAACCACAAATACGGTTAGCCGCATCGCCACCATGTATATGGCCAAAGTTCATCGTTGGGTAAGGCACCGTAAATGCATCTTCACGGTAGTTCTCACTTAAATGCTGCTTTAGCTTCATTAGTTGGCTAATTACTTTATGCATAACTTCAATGGCATTTAAGCCGCGGGCAGGATCAGACGAGTGACCACTGCGCCCAATAACTCTTATCCCTTGAGCTAAATGGCCTTTATGCATATAGACAGGCTTTAAGCTGGTGGGTTCACCAATAACTGCATAATCAGGTGCAACAGCCTTTGAGTCGGCAAAGGCTTTCGCGCCACTCATGGTAGTTTCTTCATCTGCGCTGGCAAAAATAGTCAGTGGGCGTTTGAATTGGTCAAGTGGCATGTCTTTAAGTGCCTCAAGCACTAAAGCAAAAAAGCCTTTCATATCGCAAGTACCTAAGCCGTACCAGCGGTTATCTTTTTCAATCATCTCAAACGGGCTTTGGCTCCAACGACCCTCGTCAAATGGCACTGTATCGGTATGACCAGCGAGTAATAAGCCGCCTTTTCCTTGGCCAATACGAGCGATTAAATTTTGTTTATTGCGTGAATCTTCAACCGTTGGGGTTTCACAATCAAAACCAAGCTCACTAAACCAATTTTGCAACAAGTTGATAACTGCATGGTTACTCATATCGGCTTCAGCTTCGAGAGCGCTAACAGATGGCGCTGCAATCAGCTGTGTAAAACAACTTTTAAGATCTGGTAATGTGCTCATAGACTATCCTAAAAAAATATATGTAAAATACTTATTCACATATATTGCATAATTAATATTGTGTGTTAGTCTAGCAAACAGCATTAACCGACACCATTAATTGAACGTTACTAATGAAAATAAATATGTGCTTTCTGACTGCTAAATCCACTAAATCTACTATATCAATTATCTACGCGAACTTCCCGCGACGATAGATCTTTTTAGGCTTCTCCTGCCTAAATAGGCTATGCTGACACTCTCGATAACTATCAATTAAGAAACCAAACTTATGAAAAGCATCGCAATTATTGGCGCCAGTGGCTACACAGGTGCACAAATTACTTCGTTGATAAATGCCGACAGTAACTTAACTGTGCAAGGCTTATATGTGTCGGAAAACAGTTTAGACAAAGGCCGTAAATTAGCTGACTTGTACCCTACATACAGTCATATGGCTTATACGCTTTCGCCACTCACTGATGAAGCAAAACAACAAATCGTAGACCAAGCCGATGGCGTGGTACTAGCGACTGAACATTCAGTGAGCTTAGAGTTAGCAGCATGGTTTTACAAAAAAGGCTTAGCAGTATTTGATCTCAGTGGTGCTTACCGTTTTGCTGACGTTGCGCAATACCCTAAATGGTACGGCTTTGAACACACTCACCCAGACGTATTAGCCGAAGCGGTTTATGGTTTAGCTGAGTGGAATGCTGAAAAAATCAAGAAAACCAGAATGATTGCAGTCGCAGGTTGTTACCCTACAGCTTCATTAACTGCATTAAAGCCGCTTAAGCCTTTTTTAACTGAGATGTACCCAGTCATTAATGCGGTCAGTGGTGTGACTGGTGCGGGCCGTAAAGCGCAATTACACACTAATTTTTGTGAAGTCAGCTTAACACCATACGGTGTGTTAGGTCATCGTCACCAACCTGAAATCGCCACGCATTTAGGTCAGGAAGTGATTTTTACGCCGCATTTAGGCAACTTTAAACGCGGTATTTTAGCCACTATTACAGTACAGCTAAAACCGGGTACAACAGAAGCTGATATTGAAAATGCCTATAGCATCTATGACAGCTCACCTATTGTCACGGTTAAGCACAACATGTTTCCTAAAGTAGATGATGTCGTGCACACACCTAATTGTCACCTCGGGTGGAAGTTCGATGCGACTAGCGGCTATTTAGTGGTTGCCAGTGCAATTGATAATTTAATGAAAGGTGCTGCTAGCCAAGGGGTACAGTGCATCAAGATCCATTTCGGTGTGTAATCAGACTACATGATTAAAGGAACAACAATTATGGCTACAAAATCAGTATTAGTGCTTAAAGTTGGCGGCGCATTATTGCAGTGCGAAATGGGAATGGCACGTTTAATGACTGCTGCTGCAGAAATGATTGCAGCAGGTCAGCAGGTGTTATTAGTTCATGGCGGTGGTTGTTTAGTTGATGAACAATTAACAGCTAACGGCAAAGAAACCGTTAAGTTAGACGGTTTACGTGTAACGCCAGCAGATCAAATTCCTATTGTTGTTGGTGCGCTTGCGGGGACCTCAAACAAAATTTTACAAGCGGCGGCGGCTAAAGCAGGCATTGTTAGTGTAGGTATGAGTCTCGGCGACGGTAATGTTGTTACTGCAAAAATTAAAGATGAACGTTTAGGATTAGTCGGCGAAGTTGAGCCAAAAGATGCCACCTACTTAAACTTTATTTTAAACCAAGGTTGGATGCCAATTTGCAGTTCAATTGCCATTTCTAGCCAAGGTGAAATGTTAAACGTTAACGCCGACCAAGCAGCAACAGCGTTGGCCAAATTAGTTAACGGCACCTTAGTATTATTGTCTGACGTTTCTGGTGTGTTAGATGGCAAAGGTCAACTGATTAGCAGCTTAAACAAAAGTGAAATTGAACATCTTGTTGCCCAAGGGGTAATTGAGAAAGGCATGAAAGTCAAAGTAGAAGCCGCATTAGAAGTTGCTCAATGGATGGGTAAACCTGTGCAAGTAGCTTCATGGCGCGACGCCGAACAGTTAAAAACCTTAGTCAAAGGTGGGTCCGTCGGGACTCAAATACAACCTTAATGGAGTAGTAGTATATGCAGCACCTATTGTCGATAAAAGAGTTAACTCAATCTCAGCTTTTAGCCATTATTGCACTGGCTAAAAAAATTAAGAATACCCCAGCTGAGTACCGTCGTGCCTTAGATGGAAAAAGTGTTGTGATGCTATTTGAAAAGCCATCATTGCGCACTCGAGTCAGCTTTGACATTGGCATTAATAAATTAGGTGGTCACTGCTTATACTTAGACCAACAAAATGGTGCTTTAGGGCAACGCGAAACGGTAGCTGATTTTGCGACAAACATTTCATGCTGGGCAGATGCTATTGTGGCAAGAACATACTCGCACACCACGATTGAGCAACTTGCTGAGCACGGAAGCGTCCCTGTGATTAACGCATTGTCTGATCTGTATCATCCATGCCAAGCACTCGCGGACTTTTTAACACTGTCAGAGCAGTTTGATGACGTAAGCCAAGCAAAACTGGCTTACGTCGGTGATGGCAATAACGTCACACATTCATTGATTTATGGTGCAGCGATTTTAGGTATGACCATGACAGTGATTTGCCCAGAAGGCGCATTTCCTGATGCGCTAATTGTGACTGAAGCACAAGCTCTGGCACAAAAAAATGGTGGTAAGTTAACACTAAGTGCTGACATTAATGCCATTGAAGGCCATGATGCTATTTATACAGACACATGGATTTCGATGGGTGATGAAACACCGTTAGCTGACATTAAAGCCCGTTTTGCTCCTTACCAAGTAAATAGTGAGTTAATGGCAAAAGCTGGCGCTAAATACTTTATGCATTGCTTACCTGCACATCGTGGTGTTGAAGTTACTGATGATGTAATGGACGGCAAAGGTTCATTGATTTTACATCAAGCAGAAAACCGTATGCATGCACAAAATGCAGTGTTGGTAACCTTATTAAGTTAGTCAAAATATTAAGACAATAATGCCAGCGGCGTTATTTAAATTGAAAATATACGTAATCGATTCTAGGAATTAAACATGTCTAATGCAGTGAAAAAAACCGGCGTTAAAAAAGTGGTATTGGCATATTCGGGTGGTTTAGACACCTCGGCTATTATCCCGTGGTTAAAAGAAACCTATGACGACTGCGAAATCATCGCATTTTGTGCCGACGTAGGCCAAGGCGAAGAAGAGCTTGTTGGCTTAACAGAAAAGGCCTTAGCGTCAGGTGCTTCAGAGTGTCATATTGTTGACCTAAAAGAAGAGTTTGTTGCTGATTACATTTACCCAACTATCGCAACAGGTGCTATTTACGAAGGTACATACTTGCTAGGTACGTCAATGGCACGTCCTATTATTGCTAAAGCGCAAGTTGAAGTCGCACGTAAAGTTGGCGCCGACGCGGTATGTCATGGTTGTACCGGTAAAGGTAACGACCAAGTTCGTTTTGAAGGTTGTTTTGCCGCATTAGCGCCAGATTTAAAAGTGATTGCCCCTTGGCGTGAATGGGAAATGCGTAGCCGCGAAGACTTATTGGCTTACCTTGCTGAGCGTGATATCAAAACCAGCGCATCAGCGACCAAAATTTATAGCCGTGATGCAAACGCATGGCATATTTCTCACGAAGGCGGCGAGTTAGAAGATCCATGGAACGAGCCATCTAAAGGTGTATGGACATTAACCGTAGCACCAGAAGATGCACCAAACGAACCTGAATATGTCTCGTTAGCAATTAAAAATGGCCGTGTGACTCATGTCAATGACGAAGCATTATCGCCATATGCTGCACTCATGAAGCTAAACGACATTGCTGGTAAGCACGGTGTGGGTCGTATCGACATTACTGAAAACCGTTTAGTGGGCATGAAATCTCGTGGTTGTTATGAAACACCAGGCGGCACCGTAATGTTTGCTGGTCTTCGTGCTATTGAAGAGTTGGTTTTAGATAAAACTAGCCGTACTTGGCGTGAGCAAATTGCTGGCCAAATGTCACACCTAGTGTATGACGGTCGTTGGTTTACGCCTTTATGTAAATCACTTATCGCAGCGTCTGAATCATTAGCTGAATCAGTTAACGGTGATGTAGTGATTAAGCTGTATAAAGGCCAGGCTACAGCCGTTAAAAAGCGTTCACCAAACAGCTTGTATTCAGAGTCTTTCGCAACGTTTGGCGAAGATGACGTATACGATCAAAAACATGCAGAAGGCTTTATCCGTTTGTACTCTTTAGCGAGCCGTATTCGCGCGCTAAACACTAAATAGATTTTACGCCAACGATATAAAGGCGCTGCAAAGCGCCTTTCTTATAATGACTTTTGGCAAACTGAGAGCCATTACAAGAAAGTGAATATCACCAAACCTGAACTCAGGTTACTTAATCGATTATTGAACATCCAGTTCTTAAAGCAGTTTTCAAAATAGAGGATACCGACATGGCGTTATGGGGCGGAAGATTTCAGGGCGAAACCAGTGCACTTTTTAAGTTGTTTAATGACTCATTGCCAGTGGATTACCGCTTATTTGAACAAGATGTTGTCGGTTCTATTGCATGGGCAGACGCCATAGCTAGCGTAGGTATTATTACCGCTAAAGAATGTACTGATTTAAAAGCAGCATTGAACGAATTACTAGTAGAAGTGGGTAACGATCCACAAGCCATTATCAGTAATGGCGCCGAAGATATACACAGTTTTGTTGAACAAAAGCTGATTGCCAAAGTGGGCGATTTAGGTAAAAAACTTCATACGGGCCGCTCTCGTAACGACCAAGTCGCTACCGATTTAAAACTGTGGTGTAAAAAAGAAGGTGCAGCATTACTTGCTCGTTTAGGCACATTACATGCAGAACTGATTGCATTAGCCGAGCGAGAAGTCGATGCGGTAATGCCTGGTTACACTCATTTACAACGTGCACAACCGGTGACTTTTGGTCATTGGGCGTTAGCTTATGTCGAAATGTATGAGCGCGACATTAGCCGCCTGCAAGATGCATTAAGCCGTGCCGATTCATGCCCGTTAGGTTCTGGCGCACTTGCTGGTACAGCTTACCCAATTGATCGCCATGTATTAGCGTCAGCATTAAACTTTGCTCGCCCAACCTTAAATAGTTTAGACAGTGTGTCAGATCGTGATCACGTGGTTGAATTATGCAGCGCAGCTTCAATCAGCATGATGCATTTAAGCCGTATGGCTGAAGACTTAATCTTCTTTAACTCTGGTGAAGCTAACTTTATCTCACTCGCCGATGAAGTCACTTCTGGCTCATCGTTAATGCCGCAAAAGAAAAACCCCGATGCATTAGAGCTTATTCGTGGTAAAACCGGCCGTGTATATGGCAGCTTAATGGGTATTTTAACTACCATGAAAGCCTTGCCATTAGCTTACAACAAAGACATGCAAGAAGATAAAGAAGGCTTGTTTGATGTTGTCGACAGCTGGGCGATTTGTTTAGACATGGCAGCATTAGTGTTGTCTGGCCTTAAAGTGAATCGTCCACAAGCTCTCGTGGCAGCGCAACAAGGTTACGCTAACGCGACTGAGCTAGCCGATTACTTAGTGGCTAAAGGTATGCCATTCCGTGAAGCGCACCATGTAGTAGGTGAAGTCGTGGTATTTGCTATTAGCCAGCAAAAGCCAATTGAAGAGTTAACCGTTGCTGAACTACAAAAATTTGCCAAGGTGATAAGCGATGATGTGTATCCAAACCTCACCATTGAAGCGTGTTTAGAAAAACGTGATGTATTAGGTGGCACCGCAGTTAACCAAGTGCAAGCTGCAATAGCGGCTAAAAAAGCGTAAGCATTGCAATACAAAATTTTACAAAGCCCTGTTGCTCATACCAACAGGGCTTTTTCATTTATTGATGTTGACTAAGTATTTTTACGTGATCTAGCTTTCAGTTTTAAAGCGTTAAACAATGCAAGCAAGAATTGTCAGCTATGCTTGCTGTCCTTTTATCCCATCTTAAGTCCTTTTTTTGGAGACAGCATTGTGAGAGACGTTGCATTTCGTTGGATCGATAAATATTTAATTAACGTTAAGCTGCAAGAGAACTTTTTTGCGTTATTTTTCACTGCATTATTGGCTATAGTTGTTATCAGTGTTTGTTTTATTGATGTTATGTCATCGCAGCGCATTACTGAGTCACAACAACAAGTTGATGTCGTGGCTAAGCTTGCCGCGGCTGCGCAAATCCCCTCTAGCGAATTAGCCACAGTACTGCAAAATACCAATTTGAGTATTAGTCAACACAGCGACATTTCGGCCACCGTTGCAGGCCAAGGTTACAGTATTGGTTATATGGGTTCGCAAAGCCTGCTTGCTGGCTTAGGCTTAGGCCATATCATTGCGATAGTGGCTAGCTTGATATTGATGTTTATGTGCTCGTACTACATTAAAACCTTTATTGGTGGCGGCTTATTCCATATCTATGAAGCATTGCGCAAACTGGCAGAAGGCGATTTAGCATCGCGTATTGGTTATGCGCCTTCGCGTAACGAATTTAATTTGATTGCCCGCACCGTTGACCTAGTGTCAGAGCGGGAGCATTTATTGGTTAAAACCACCCAAGAGGCAGTGGCGCTAATTCAACAAATTAGTGCGCAATTACGGGTTCGCAGTACTGAAAATACTCAATTAGCCAGCGAGCAGCAAGAGCGAATAGACTCGCTTGCTAGTGCAACTGAAGAAATGGCAGTGTCTATCCGTGAAGTGGCTAGCCACGCTCAAGAGTCATCGACCCAAATATCGCATGCCACCGTTAAAACCACGCAGGGTCAAAGCCAAATTCAAAAAACCTTAGTAGAGATTAATCAACTGGCGGGTGAAGTTCGCGGCGCATCTGCTGCCGTGGCGCAGTTAGATACAAGTGCTACTCATATTGGCGAGGTGATTTCGACCATTAATGCTATTTCAGACCAAACCAATTTACTTGCGCTTAATGCGGCAATCGAAGCCGCCAGAGCCGGAGAGCAAGGCCGTGGTTTCTCTGTTGTTGCAGACGAAGTCAGAACCCTGGCTGGCAGAACTCAAGCCGCGACGGTGGAGATTCAAAAAATCATTGAAACGTTGCAAACCAATAGTCGCAATGTGATGAGTGTAATGGCAAGAACGGTAAAAGAAGCTGAGTCGAGTGAACAGCTAATGACAAGTGCAAGCCAAAACATGAGCGAAATTGCCGGACAAAATCAGCATATTTCAGACAGAAGTTTGGAGATTGCTGCCGCAGCAGAAGAGCAGGGCACAGTGGCAGACAATATTGCCAGCGATGTCGACTCTGTTAGAAGCAGCTCGATACAGGTGATGGCAATGGTTAGCACAACAGCCGAAGAGGTTGAGCGACTTAGCCTACAAGCGGACGTGTTAGAAGGACTCATGAAAGATTTGATTATTTAACCTACGCATCGAGCCACTAAGAGGGCCGTGAGATATAAGCCGACAATATATGTATTTGTCGGCTTTTTATTGCTCAATTAATTTTAAGTGGTTTATTTACAATCAACCTTTATCTTCAGTGCGTTAGGCAAAATGATACAAGCAAAATGTGATGTGATATTTGGATATATGATTAGATTAAAATGTTATAGGTGCCAATGGGTTTAATTGATGAATACTTGTGCAATTTTTTGGCGTTCTGATATCGTTCGCGAAATAGAGCATAGGGTTGTGTATCAAGATATATGGTGCCGCAATAACCGCTCTGGAACTTGCATATTAACGCTGTATTTTTTAGGTAGCCTATTATGGTTAGCTTACTGAGTTGCCGCACTTTGGGCTCATCTTTATCTGTAAAAAAAGGGCTAACATCTTTGCTGTTAGCCATTACCGCAGGGGGTTGTTTTAACCTTGCCGCACAACAAGACAATACCCCACTCGTCGATCCCGTTTCTCCTATTGCAATAAAGCTTAACACCGAGGTTCAGCCTACGGTTTTACCACCCGTTAGCCTAGAACAAACGAGCAAAGCCCGTTTTGCTAAAACGGCCAGTTTTGATTCAGACTCTGTGGTTAAAATTGCCCGTCGTTTAGCACAAAAACCGTATGTGACGCTAACCGATCCGCTCCCACCAGGTTTAGCTAAAATTTCTTACGACGAATATCGTGATATTCGCTTCAAACCCGAAGCGTCAATTTGGAAAGCCGAAGGTTTACCATACCAAATGCAGTTATTTCATCGAGGATTTTATTTTCAAGACTTGATTGAAATCGCCTTAGTAGAAGGTAAGCAAGCGACTCATTTGGCTTATAACTCAGAATACTTTAGTGCAGGAGATGTATTAAGCCAGCGCTTACCAACTGAGGATATTGGTTATTCTGGTTTACGCATTCACTACCCATTAAATTCCCCAGCGTATTTTGATGAGTTAATGGTATTCCAAGGGGCAAGTTACTTCCGTGCATTAGGTAAGGGCAGTGATTATGGTTTGTCTTCAAGAGGTTTAGCATTAAATACCGCAGAACCCGAAGGCGAGGAGTTTCCAATATTTCGTGCTTTTTGGGTAGAGCGTCCAAACACCGACAGTAATCTTATTGTGGTGCACGCGTTACTCGACAGCCCTAGTGTTGCTGGCGCATATCGTTTTTCTGTTAGGCCAGGCGATAACACCCATATTGATGTAGAAGCAACCCTATTCCCGCGTATAGACTTAGTTAAGGTTGGTCTAGCACCTAGTACAAGCATGTTTTTACATTCAATGAATGGTCGTCAAAACACCGATGACTTTAGACCCGAAGTACACGACTCTGACGCGCTACTGATCTTAAATGGTCGTGGTGAACGTTTATGGCGTCCGTTAGCCAACCCAAAGCAATTACAAGTGAGCGCCTTTATGGACAACTCGCCACAAGGGTTTGGGTTAATTCAGCGTGAACGCAGTTTTGAAGCGTATCAAGATCTTGAAGCTCACTACGAACGTCGCCCAAGTTTATGGGTCGAACCGGTCGGAAATTGGGGCGCGGGTGAGGTTGTGTTAACCGAAATTCCAACGGATTCTGAAATTCATGACAACATTGTCAGTTACTGGAAACCTAAACAGGCTATCGCCGCAGGTAGTGAGTTTCATTTTACCTATCGATTAATTTGGGGTAATGAGCCAGAGGTGGACGATGGCACAGTGATTGTTGCGCGTACTGCCAGTGGCCGTGCCGATATTGCCAAAGCAACACCACGACGTTTATTTGTGATTGACTACCAAGTTAAAGAAGGTAACAACGATGAAATCCCTGTGGCCCAAGTACAGAGTTCTGCAGGGGTAATAACCAATGTGGTGATATCTCGTCAGCCTAAAACCAATGGCTATCGATTGGCCTTTGAAATGGACCCACAAGATGCTGAATTGATAGAATTGCGCGCTGAACTTAAATTTACTGGCCCACGCGATGTCGAAACTTGGCTTTATCGCTGGACCCTTTAAACATGAACACGATGCAATCTGAGTTTGATATTAACTCAACCGAGCCTACCTTGGTCGGTGGCGCAGCCATGCCATTAGAGCGACCAAGTCCGATGGAACCGCAGAGTTTGCGTACACTGTCCGACGGTATGCCGCGTAAAAGTGTAATTGCCAATGGGGTAAAATCAGACGGATTACGACGGTTATTGGTGGTTGGTAGTGCGTTTATTATGTCAGTTATGGCCATTTATGAAATGGTATCGGTATTTAACGTGGGTGGAGTAACACCACTTGAATACATTGTATTGGTGTTGTTTGCGGTTAACTTTTGCTGGATAGCATTGGCATTTAGTGGCGGTATTGCGGGCTTTATTATGCTTCTCAAAAAGCCTGCACCAGATACCGCCGAAAGCATCAAACTGCATACTCGTACCGCTATATTAATGCCAACCTATAATGAAGCACCCGATCGCATTTTTGCTGCGGTTGAGGTTATGTCGATGGCGTTAGCGGCATCTGGTGAAGGCCATGCGTTTGACTGGTTTATATTAAGTGACACTACAGATCCAGATATCGCTTTGGCTGAAGAGCAGGCTTTTTTGATTTTACGCCATAAAGTCAGTAAAGATGCCCGCGTGTACTACCGCCGTCGACGTAAAAACGATGCTCGAAAAGCTGGTAATGTCGCCGACTTTTGTAAACGCTGGGGCGCAAGGTACGACCATCTCTTGGTGCTAGACGCCGACAGCCTAATGGAAACTCATACTATTGTGAGCCTTGCGCAGCGTATGCAGGCCGATCCTGATGCGGGGCTTATCCAAACCATTCCCTATCTTGTTAATGGCAACACGCTTATGGCGCGGTTACAACAGTTTGCTGCGCGGATTTATGGGCCAGTTATTGGCACCGGCTTATCGTGGTGGGCGCATAAAGAGGGTAATTTTTGGGGGCACAATGCCATTATTCGTACTCAGGCATTTATGAGCTCCGCAGGTTTACCACATTTAGCTGGTAAGCCTCCATTTGGTGGTCATATTATGAGCCACGATTTTGTCGAAGCTGCCTTGATTAGACGGGCTGGTTGGAGTGTGGTGATTGCAGCAGATCTTCCAGGGTCTTATGAAGAATGCCCACCGTCGATTGTAGACCTAGCTGTGCGTGATCGTCGTTGGTGCCAGGGTAATCTACAACACACTCGAATATTGTTTAGTAAAGGATTGCATTGGGTCAGTAGGCTGCATTTACTCACAGGGATAATGGCGTATTTGTCATCACCGTTTTGGTTAATGCTGATTTTGTCGGGGTTAATGTTGGCTCTACAGGCACACTTTATTCGCCCAGAATACTTTACCGATCAATTCTCGCTATTTCCCACTTGGCCGGTTATGGACTCAGATCGTGCGCTACGGTTGTTCTATATCACTATGGGCATCTTATTTGGTCCTAAAATTTTAGGGGTGATATTGCTATTGAAAAATAGCAGCATGACAAAACCGCTAGGTGGCAGAATTAAAGCCATGTGTAGTGTGATAGTTGAAGTGATTTTGTCGGCACTGATTGCGCCAATAATGATGCTTATCCACTGCGGTGCTGTAATGTCTATATTAGCCGGACGCGACAGTGGTTGGTCGCCACAGCGACGTGACGACGGCAGTTTACCGTGGTTAACCCTCATTTTTCGTCATCGTTGGCACATGCTAATTGGTGCGTTATTAGGGTACGCAGCGGTGCTCGATTCGCTTACTTTGTTGTCGTGGATGAGTCCTGCGTTAATTGGTTTGTGGCTTGCTGTGCCGCTTTCTGCCATGACAGGTTCAGAGCGCTTTGGTGTATGGGTAAAAAGCGTAGGTATTTTGGCCACACCAGAAGAGGTAAGCGCGCCGCAACTTAGTGTAGACTCACAAGCACGTCGAGCAGAGTATATTCATGCTATCGCTGAGCCGTGGACCTTATATAGATTACTGCAAGACACAGAACTAATGGCGTTACACTTAGCTGTGATTGATAAAAAACCACATCGTTTAGCCGGTTCTGCCGTTGAGTCGCTAGAAGCGATTACCCGGGTAAAAGTGCAAGAGGCCCAGTGCCAACACAATATCGCGAGTCTCTTCACCCGCCAGGAACTGGCATATTTATTGGGTAATCCATTATTGTTAAAACAGTTACAAAAGCTGCCAGAACAATCTGAGTCTGAAGGATTAGTGTCGTTTTGTTAATTGCTTACCCTACAGTTAAAGGCTCAGTCTGTTATAGGCTGAGCTTTTTTAATTTGATCCGCCAGGTAAGCCAATTAGAATCATGGACAGCCAAGGTAATCTGTAAGTGTCGCTTTAAATAAAGTGTTTTTAATCTCTGTCGACAATTCTGTGGTCGTATTTGTTATTACAGCTGTGTCAGCTTGATGTTGCTGCATATACATAGGCACATAATCGGGTTCGCCAACGGTAGTAACCCAGCTACACGCTGCTTGTTTTTGTTCAGACCCTAAATACTCAGCTAGCTTTTGTTCAAAGTTCTGCTGCTCAAGAGCAGACAAAGTCCAAATAGAATCTTTTTTGATTAATTCAACCACCTCATGTGACGGCTTATTTGGCACGCGCAAGGTATCAAAGTAAGCATAAGCGCCCGCTAAAAAGTAGCCACTAATCGCAGAGTCATAATCTTGTGATTTAATGCATGCTGCAACTGAGTTTAACAGCACCACTGGTGTTGTTTGCTGGGTTAATTCATTAGCGGTTAAGCAGCTAACTTCAGAGGATGGTTTGGCATAGTCGGGGATAACCACTGCAACCTCTGGTTCAACGGGAGAGGGGGTACAAGCAGGGATTGGCCGCTCATCTAATACTCTTATTTCCCATGCATCTTTGTTACTTGGGCCGTGCTGAGCAGTTACGACATACCGAATACATTCTTTGGCAACCAGCGGATAAACCAAGGTCGAAATAGCTTTTCTGCTGCGTAATGGACCTGTGGTGCTTAAATGTACGGTGTGATAACCCGGCTTAATATTTTTGGTGAGTTTGCCGGACTGAAAGGCGCCATCAATGGCGACAATTTCAACATTGTAATTGTCAGCATCAGAAATTTTACTCTGGCTACCATCAATCATTGCGTATGGGGTGGATTGACATCCCGCTAAAATCAAACAGCCGATTATTAAAGGTATTTTCATTTTATTTTTGCTTTTTGAGAAAAGGTAAACACTTCAGCACATATTTATGTGCCTTAAGCATTAGATAAATGGAACATTGCAATAAATGAAGATGTTACGGAAGGATATAACACAAGGTGTTATTGAGCTGAACAACAAAGCGACAATACTCGCTTTAAGGATCAAAGCACTTTCCATAGCACTCATTATTTTACTAATGTAAATTTTTTGTTTCATTTTAGTCAAGCTAATTATTGGTTTATACGAGTTAATCAGCTTACCATTCACCTGACTTTACCCGTTGAACGTTTATGTTAATCGAGTATCAGAATAGATGTTTATCTGAACGATATAGATTGTGAGCTCGATATTTATCAGCCATAATTTTGCTTCGTATTTTATCAAGGACCTGCATCAAGACCTTATGTCTTCAGAGTATTCAACATCGAACAATAAGCCTTGTTCGCGCAGTCGTGACAGACTGTCGTGGCTTCGATGCACCCTACGCCGCAGCCAGCAAGAGGCGGTTGCCTCGTCAACGATGACCGCCACTAGTGATAACTTCTTTAATGCTTATGCGATTTTTTTAGGTGCCAGTTTAGGCCAAATGGGTTGGGTAACAGGCTTGCCGCAATTGTTTGGCTCATTAGCGCAACTATTGTCAGTATGGTTGGCGAGCCATTTTAGTCGTCGGCAATTTATTGTGGTTTGCGCTGCACTGCAAGCCGGTGTGGTATTAGGCATGGGCGCACTGGCAGCGTTTAGACCAGATAATGCCGTATGGCTGTTTATCGGTTTGGCAGTGTTGTATCAAGGGTTTATCAACCTAATCCAACCGCATTGGCGCGCTTGGATGGGCATGATAGTACCTCAGCGTCGCCGTGGTGCTTTTTTTGCGTCTCGTACCCGCTTAACCATGATGGCATCGCTGAGTGTGTTTTTTGTTGGCGGCGGCATATTAACCTTAACCGACTCGATACAGATGGCCTGGTTAGGCTTTAGCTTACTGTTTTCGATTGCTGCAATGGGTCGCTTTGCTTCAGCCTGGCTGCTATTGCAAATGCACGACCCCGAGCCGCGAGCAGCTAAAGTATCTGGGGTGTTTACTCAAACCTTATATAACTTTCGCCAGGCTTGGAAAGACAAAACCTTCCGCCATTACAGTTTATTTGTTGCCGGTATGCAGTGCATGGTCGCTATTTCGGCACCGTTTTTTGCCGTGTATATGCTCGAAGACTTGCACTTTACCTACTTCGAGTTTGTATTATCGAGTGTCGCTTCTATTTTTACGCAATTTATTACCTTGCGTTTTTGGGGGCGTTTTAGCGACTTATACGGCAATCGGTTAGTGATGATGATTACCAGCTGCCTTATTCCTAGTTTGCCATTATTGTGGCTATTTTCTGATAACTATTTGTATATTTTAGCTATTCAAGCCTTCTCCGGTTTAGCCTGGAGCGGCTTCACCTTAAGTACTGCAAATTATCTTTATGATATTCGCCCTTTTCGCAGTGACTTTGCTACTTACGCTGCATTACAGGCGGCATTGAGTGCCGGTTTTGTGTTTATTGGTGCGATGCTAGGAGGCGTGATTGCCTCGTATGCAGAAGCATTTTTAATCTGGACAGGTTTAAATGCTTGGTTAACCAACCCAATATTTTTGGTGTTTATGATATCGACCATCATGCGATCGCTGGTGGCATTGTGGTTTATTCCGCGCTCTGTAGAGCCTAAAGCGCGTCCAAGGCCTGAACTGCTCACCCTTATTTTTCGTATCCGTGGCTTTAATGCTATTTCGGGCGTCAGCTTAGATTGGTTAACCGTCGCGAAGAAAAAGCGCGCTAAAAATAAAGAACAAGATAAAGAATAAGTCGCGGCATTAATCGAGGCGGTAATCAAAAAACTTTCGCTTGTCTGGGCCAGAGGCATTCGCGCTGATCTTATTGGGGTGTTTATACTCATCCCAACTGGCAACATTGCGGCCCATATTTAGTTGTGGAAAGGTTAATTGTGGAAAGCTTAGCTGCGGTAATTCTTCGCTTGGCTGCTTCAACTTTGCTAGTGCATCGTTTAACCCAATAAACGCCATTAACAGCGCTAAACTGCTATCAACACTAATGTCGAGAGCAAGAAAGTCATCACGATCTGCAAAGTAGCTAAACACTTGCTGCTGGTGGCGCTGATAACAGGCCGTTAAATGCGCTTCATCAAACACATCTTCAACCTGCCATATATCAAAGCAATGATTAAAGCTGCGCTTCATTATTGGATGAAAACGGCCCTTGTCTTTATCTAAATGTACTAGCATTCTGCCCAGTAACATTTGCATCGACGGTAACCACTTATCTAGCGGCCTATCTAAATAGACAAATTTAGCATTGGGAAATAACCTATCTAATTGTTGGTAATCACTAAAGCACGGCGCATCAGACACCGCATCGGCCAACATAAACGCCTGCTTAGTAAAGGCCTGGTGGGCAACCGTTAACCCTTGCTCAAGCAAGGCCACACTCACACTGGTTGTGCCGGTACGCGGCAAACCGATAATAAATACTTTATTATCCTGCTTACTCGTCATAGTGGGTTTGGGCATATCGGCTTGTGCTGATGTCGATAGTTCAGTCTGCTTGGATATCATTAATTACAGTCGCATTGAGTGATAAAAATTGAAGGTTATTGAATCAGTAAACGATTATACCGAAATGCCAGCCAAGGTGTTATCGAGCTTGCTAGTAGGCGTCATGAGGTAATTAACTATCCTATTCGTCTCATGTGGTGAGGTGAATAAATTGCTATTTGCCTCATATGGTGAGTAGAATAGGTTGGTGTGTGCATCAATGCAGTATTTAAGTCAGCTAAACAGAGGTTAATATGTGGATTTGGCAACAACAAGAATGGCCTGACTTTGTATGGGATAATGCTCGTATAAGTGCACTATTGAGGCAAATTCAATTTAACCAGGGTTTGCTGCTGGGTAAAATAGGTTCTGAATCCGCTAGTCAATGGACACTCGATACCATGCTGGCCAATATCGTTCATTCAAGTGCTATTGAAGGAGAAACGCTTAACGCATTTTCTGTACGTTCCTCTTTGGCGAATAAGCTTGGGGTGAGTGAAGAAAACCCTTATCCCACTACTGCACAAACAGATGGTTTAGCTGATATCACCTTAGATGCGCTACAAAACTGGCAACAGCCACTTAGCCTAACGCGTATTTTAGATTGGCATGCTCTGTTGTTTCCGAGTAACCAAGCCGTGTTTAATCCTGTTATTGGCGGTAAGTTACGCGGCGATGAGCCTATGCAGGTGGTATCGGGGCGTTTAGACAAACCGACGCTCCATTTTGAAGCGCCTCCTCGAGATACGCTAGACCAAAGTTTAACGCAGTTTATTGAGTGGTTTAATCAATCACGAAAACAGGCAGACCTTGATCCGCTAGTACGAGCAGCCATCACTCATTTGTGGTTTGTCACCTTGCATCCGCTTGATGATGGTAATGGACGTATCACCCGTTTGCTCACCGACTTAGCATTAGCGCAAGCTGAACATCGCTCGATTCATTTTTACGCCATGTCAGTTAGTATTCTTGAACGACGCAAAGCCTATTACGCAATATTAGAGTCTACCCAGCAAGGTGGCTTAGATATCACACCTTGGCTGCTGTGGTTTTTAGACACCTTAAATGACGCTATTCAACACACGCTCAATAGCATTGAGCAAACTACTGCTAAAACCCAATTCTGGATTCGTGTCGATCGACGCTCGCTCACCCCATCGTTAACAACAGAACAAGTTAAAGTGCTTAATAGATTACTCGATGGTGACTTTAGCGATGGCATCAGCAGTAGCCAATATCAAAAAGTCGCCAAAGTCAGTCGGGCCACTGCCACCCGACATTTAGCCCAGCTTGTAGAGCAGCAATGTTTGGTCAAAACCAGTGCGGGCGGTAGAAGCACAAGGTATGTGTTGTTGGTGTTAGTTAAATCTTGATATGTGACTTATAGTCCGTAGACTCATTGTCTACATGTTTGCATCATCATGAAAACCTTTTTATAGGATTTTTCATGGAAGATCTGATACTAGTTTCATTTGGTACCTACTTTAAAAATTTAAGGGTTTCAAAGGGATTATCACAAGAACAACTTGCGCTAAAAGCTGATTTAGATCGGACATATATCAGTGGAATCGAAAGAGGGAAAAGAAATGTTAGTTTGATCAATATTGTCAAACTAGCAGAGGCTTTGGAGTTACCTCCTAAGCAACTTCTTGATTTTAAGTTCAAGGAATAAATATGTTTAACAGAGCATTTTATTCCGCACCTCTCGAACAGTTTTTAGTTACTAACGCCTTGTCTATAAGTGGTGAAATATCCGCGGCTCATACTCAGCAACTACAGCATCAGCAATCCAGAGCGTGGGGGGCTGAAATAGATATACTCAAAAGAGAACTGAAATTATGTAGTGCTGATAATACACATATCTTTTTTGAGTTTATGATCCCAAGAATGGGACGACGTGCTGATGTTGTTCTTGTGGTGAAAGGCGTCATCTTTGTTATCGAGTTCAAAGTTGGTGCACAACAAATTAATCATGCCGATTTAAGGCAAGCACATGGTTATGCACTCGATCTAAAAAACTTTCATAGTGGCAGTCATGATAAGTTTATCGTACCCATTTTAATTGCTACGAACTTAGCTAAACCAACCCCCCTGCAAGCATTATTTAAATTAGACTTTGCATTTGATAACGTAGCTTCTCCGGTTGCTATTCATTCAGGTCAGATACTTAATGTAATTAATCAAATAACAACATCTTTAAAGCAGGTTGAGTTTGATGCTAACCAATGGGCTGCATCTGGTTACTTACCGACTCCAACAATCATCGAAGCTGCACAAGCTCTTTATGCCCAACATAACGTTGAGGATATTGCTAAAAGTGAAGCGGATACTCAAAATATCAGCCAAACAAGTCAGCAATTATTGCAGCTAATACACGACGCCCGTGAAAGAAAATGCAAAGTGATTTGTTTTGTCACCGGTGTCCCTGGTGCGGGTAAAACACTTGTTGGATTAAATATTGCGAGTACTCATTCAAACCCAAAAGAGAAAGAGTATTCAGTATTCTTGAGTGGCAATGGCCCTTTAGTGTCGGTGTTACAAGAGGCCTTAGCTCGTGATCGAAAAGTAAGAATTGCTGATACACTGGCATCTTGTCGACGACAGACAGAGCAGTTTATTCAAAATATTCATAAGTTTAGGGACGATTCTTTATCCGGTGCGGTTCCGCCTGAACAGGTCGCAATATTTGATGAGGCACAAAGAGCTTGGAATAAAGAGCAAACTAGTAAGTTCATGCAAACAAAACGCAATCAAATAGGCTTTAATAAATCAGAACCCGAATATCTAATTGAAGTCATGGACCGTCACGAAGATTGGGCCGTAATTATTGCTCTGGTTGGTGGAGGGCAAGAAATTAATACCGGAGAGGTGGGGTTGTTAGGTTGGCTTAATGCGCTAGACGAAAAATTAGTCATTGGGATGCCTATTACTCTGCAGATTTACTAAATGGGGAATATGTTGCATCAAATTTAACCGCTAGCCATTTATCAAAAGGAACAGTCTTACCGTGTTTGCATTTAGCAACTTCGATGCGGTCATTCAGGGCGGAAAAACTATCAAGTTTTATTCATTATTTGATTGATGGTGATAGCGTATTAGCTTGGAAATTATTCACTACGTTCTCGCACTTATATCCTATTAAAGTGACTCGAGATTTAGACACTGCAAAGAAGTGGATAAAGTCGCAGAGTCGAGCTAATGAAAGTATTGGCATGCTTGCTTCATCCAATGCAATACGTTTGAAAGCGGAAGGTATTTTTGTAAAAAACAAAATTGAGCCCAAAGATTGGTTTCTAGGGCCACCGGAGGATATTCGCTCATCTCACTTCTTGGAAGATATTGCGACTGAGTTTGATGTTCAAGGTTTAGAGTTAGACTGGTGTCTAGTTGCTTGGGACGGTGATTTTCGATTTAAACCTACTGGGAAAGAACATTGGCGATTTCGCGGAAGTAAATGGGAAAAGCGCCAACAAGAACAAACTCAAATTTATTTAGAGAATGCTTACCGAGTGCTGCTGACTAGAGCGAGGCAAGGGATGGTTATTTTTGTTCCTAGTGGAGATGACTCTGATAAAACAAGGCTGTCTGAGTTTTATGATGACACTTTCGATTTCCTACAACGTTGTGGTATTACCGTTGTTTAAAATTATTTGATTCCATCAAAGCCAGCCATATTGGCATAGGCAACTGTTGAAAACAGGATGTTTTCGTCAAGTCCCCATGGATGGGTTTACGGCGTGTTGCAGAGGACGGTGTGGTTGGCGAACCGCTGATAACCAAGACACCAATCTAGACGCTTTAGGCCTTTTACAACGCGTTTAACGCAAAAATAGCATCGCTAGTGACGGTTGGATATATAGAGGTATGCTTCAATTAACCGGGAAATCCAATTATATTTCAATGAAAACGAAACATAATAACTTGTGGAATGCAAGTGTCGATTTTGTCGCAACCCCTGATTTATTATTACAACCCAAATTTGCAGTAAGATCAGCTCTAATATTCTGGCTTGAACATCAGCTTTATAAAAAAGCAGATATAGGGGCAAATCGAATGGTTACGGATAGTATTACTAAGGTCATTAACAGTAAGACAACAAGTTACAGCGAGCGTCATGATAATTTAACTGATTTATTAAAAAGGAAGGTATTTAAAGATGTCTTTTAATAAAAGCCTCTGTTTTTTTATAGTTTTTTTAACTTCATTTTCACTAAATGCAAATGAGTTCAGATTATCTGAGTGGACTGACCAAGAGTATTTATTACATTCCCCCTCTGAAGGTTCAGTTGAAGTAATGATAAACCGCCAGGCATCAAATGATTTGGAGTTAATTGCTGTTATACATGCTCGGTGCGATGGAATAGATTACAGGGTGCCAGTAATTAGGGGGGAGTTTAAAACAGGATTGAGTAGTGCGGAATATTTGGAGTATGTCATCTTCAAATATGAAAAAAAGATATACTCACCAATAAAATCAATTAGTTCATATTATGTTATTCCAAATGATGAAAGTGAGTCTGTAAAACCTCATTTTTTAGAGTTTGAGACACAAAATACGACAAGTGGTTTTTGTAAGTATATAAATAACATGACCGAATATGACAACCCTATTTATATTCAAAGTGATAAATGACATTTTTAGTTTTTTTGATTCAAACTAACACTCAATGGCTTAATTTTTTTGATGATGTTTGACATTAAATTCAATATTGCTTTGAGGCAGATTTGTTCGAGCCTGGATATATTCGCTTTTGCGATTGATCAGGCAAGATCTTGTCTCCAAGCCTCCATGGAAAGGTTTACGGCGTGTTGCAGAGAGCGATATTGTGGACGGATTACTCCATGAACCTGTCGATAATTCATCAGATAATTTTAGTTTTTTAGCTCTTCGGCCTTTAGGTTCTCAATGATTAAAAACAAAAATGGCAGCCACGTTGGCTGCCATTTTTATTGATGCGAGTGACTTATTTGGGTCAATTCGCTAGCGGTTTATCACTTTAGTCATTACCTCAAAGCCAAAGCACTAGCTCGGGCTAGTTAATCGCCATCGATATAAAGTAACCCACAAATGTTGCGGTGATGACGCCGATAAAGCCTGGAATGATAAAGCTGTGGTTAAGCACATACTTACCAATGTGAGTGGTACCGGTTCTGTCAAAACTGATTGCCGCTAAATCACTTGGGTAGAATGGGAAGAAGAAGTAGGCATAACACGCTGGCAGTACACCAATCAATACTGGTGCTGGGATGCCTAACGAAAACCCAAGAGGCAACATAATGGTTAATACTGCCGCCTGACTTTTTAAGAAGATTGACGATACAAACATCGCGATTGCAAATGTCCATGGGTACACGCTGACAATGTCGCTCACTGCGCTGACTAAATAGCTTTTATGGTGCTCAATAATGGTGTCACTCATCCATGCAATACCAAAAATGATGATGACCGCGGTCATACCCGCAGTAAATACATTGCTGGTGGCAATCTTTTTAGGCGAAATATTGGTAGCGAGTAAAATGACACCACCGACAGACAGCATCATAAATTGAATCGCAACCGACATGCTTACTCCCGCAGGCAGCATTTGCTTGCTGAACATAGCCACAATAATCACTGCAAGAATACCCAGTAAAAATACCATTAAGCCTTTTTTAGCCGTTGATTGTGCAGCAGGTGTTTCGGCATTGTCATCTTGCGGATCGATTAACGCTTCACGAAAATCTTTATCCGCTAACCGTGCTTGAAACTCTTCATCTTTGTCTAAATCTTTACCGCGTTTTAAGCTCCAGGTACAGGCAACAAGCAAACCAATTAAGGTGGCAGGAATCGTTACCATAAGTACATCGATTAAGCTGATATCAAGGTTGTTATCAACCGCAGTTGCTAATACTACCGCCGCCGCGGCCGCAATTGGGCTGGCAGTTATGCCCATTTGCGACGCCACAGTTGCCATAGCTAATGGGCGTTCAGGGCGAATGCCTTTTTTGTATGAAACATCGTAAATAACCGGCAGAAGTGGGTAAACCGAATGACCTGTACCCACCAATACCGTTAAAGAATAAGTACATAAAGGACCTAGAAACACGATATGTTCAGGATGTTTACGTAATAGTTTTTCAGCAAATTTTACCAACAGATTTAAGCCGCCAGTGGCTTCTAGCGTTGCAGAGGCCGCAACCACAGCAAGAATGATCAACATTACACTGATAGGGGGAGAGCCAGGTGCAATACCAAACACAAATGCAAGCACCGACACACCCAAACCGCCCAACAAACCAAACGCGATACCGCCATGGCGGATACCAACAAATATCACCGCTAATAACAGCAGCATGTGTATATAAAACATCGTGTATTCCCCATGTAGGTTGTAATTTTATTTTTTGACCTTCTGAAGGTATCTCACAACGTATTTGCGGTTAGTGACTTAATTCAAGCTATTGAATTAGCAACTTGAAAAATGTTTAAAACGTGAACAAGGTTACATACTGATTAACATCTATTCAGCACAAGCTCGTAAGGCTGGCGAAGGCTATTTTTAAACAAACAGCGTTATTTATTGGCAGGCGTTGAACAACATCTTACCGATAGCTTTGTCGTTGCAAGCTACTAATTACCAACGTTGGCAGTTATTGAACTTTCTATAATGGTTAATTGCGTCGATAAACGCGGGTTTGCTTCTGCATACTTAACTGTAACCATTGTGTAGCTGAGTAAGGGTTGGTCATGTAAAAGCCTTGGTTGATGAGAGCGATGGCTTAATAGTAGATGTAGAGTCTTTATGGAAGCTTAATGTTTCAAGTGAGTACACGTGTGACTAATTACAGTGTAATCAACGGCCTTGCGTACTAATTAGTGTTTGTCTATTGAGCCCTAAAAATAATAAACCCAGCAGATGCTGGGTTTATTATTAGTGACTTAAAATCCATTGCATCAAAGCTTATTCAACGTTTTGGATCTGCTCGCGCATTTGCTCAATCAATACTTTTAATTCAACCGCTGCTGAAGTGATCTCCGCACTGATTGATTTTGACGCTAAGGTGTTTGACTCGCGGTTAAACTCTTGCATCATAAAGTCTAGGCGGCGACCTTCGCTGCCACCTTTTTTAAGGATACGGCGGGCTTCTGCAACGTGAGCTTCAAGGCGGTCCATTTCTTCGGCGACATCTTGCTTTTGCGCTAGGAGTACCATTTCTTGTTCGATACGGGCAGGGTCGAGTTCACCGGCAATATCGGCTAAACGGTTGGTGAGTTTGTCGCGTTGGTACTGCATGACGGTTGGCATGTGTTCGCGCACAATATTAACCTGCTCCATTACCCCGTCTAAACGAGTCAGTAGCATGTCTTTAATCGCTTCACCTTCACGGCCACGTGCTTCGATAAACTGATCGATTGCGCTGTCAAATGCTGTCATTAGCTCTGCGCCAATACTGTCCATGTCTTGCTCGGCAGAAGCAAGTACGCCTGGCCAGCGTAACACGTCAGTGAGGCTTAATTCGCCTTGTCCTGCTTCTTCTTTTAACCAGTTGGCAGCACTTAATAATTGCTTTGCCAGTGCCTGGTTAAGTTGTAATTCGTTACTGCTGTTGTCGGCTAATTCATAACGTAGATTGACTTCGACTTTGCCGCGATTTAAACGTTTACGTAGGCGATCGCGTAAGACAGGTTCAAAGCTTCGAAACTGCTCAGGTAGGCGCAGGTATGTTTCTAGGTAGCGCTGGTTGACTGAACGGATTTCCCATGAGGCGGTGCCCCATTGTGCTTTGTGCTCTATACGAGCGTAGGCTGTCATGCTTTGGATCATGAAGTGTCCTGTTATGTTTTACGCGAATGTGAGTCGATTATAGCCGTTTTAATGGGCCGGATTAAAGGATTAGTCGATAGATTTGTGGCTTATCGTTGCTTACCATGGCATCTAACGGCGTGAAGCTCTATAATATGCGCTCAAATCTGATATGAATTCGACTACAGGACTTTTCATGCGCCCAAGTAACCGTACACCAGCTCAAACTCGCCCTATTACTATTACGCGTTCTTTTACTGCACATGCTGAAGGCTCTGTTTTAGTTGAGTTTGGCGACACAAAAGTATTATGTACTGCCAGCTTTACTGAAGGTGTGCCACGTTTTCTTAAAGGCCAAGGTCAAGGTTGGGTAACGGCTGAATATGGCATGTTACCGCGTTCAACACACAGCCGTATGGACCGTGAAGCTGCTCGTGGTAAGCAATCTGGTCGTACTCAAGAAATTCAGCGTTTAATTGGTCGCTCGTTACGTGCAGCAGTGGATATGAAGCTGTTAGGTGAAAATACGATTGTTATTGATTGTGATGTTATTCAAGCTGATGGCGGTACACGTACTGCGGCAATTACTGGTGCTTGTGTTGCATTGGTTGATGCCCTGAACTGGGCTCGTGGTAAAGGTATTATTAAAGCCAACCCACTTAAGTTTTTAATTGCTGCTGTGAGTGTGGGTATTTACAAAGGCGAAGCGATCAGTGATTTAGAATACATTGAAGACAGCGCTGCTGAAACTGACATGAACGTTGTGATGACAGAAACCGGTAAGATTATTGAAATTCAAGGTACTGCAGAAGGCGAACCATTCAGTCATGAAGAATTGATTGAACTACTTGGTCTGGCTAAAAACAGTATTCGCGAAATCGTCGATGTGCAAAAAGCCGCATTAAGTTAATATGCTGTTGAAAATGAGGACCGATTACGGTCCTTTTTTTATGCCATTTCCATTAATTATGTGACCAATCAGAGCCACTCAGACTTTTCAGTTTGAGGCGCATTGTTGAAAGAATGGTTATTCCCTTTTAAGGCGATGCAACAAAGAAATGGAAAGTCTGAGTGTCTCCTGCAAGGCGGGTTTCTGTGCCTTCTATACTGCTTAATAGCATTTTGAGGTACGACTGCATGGATGCAGGAGGTAGAGCAACGCAGGAGCGGTTGCCGACGACTGCATGGACGCAGGAGGTAGAGCAACGCAGGAGCAGTTGCCGAGAGCAACTATGCCTACAATTCTATTACTTGCCTAGAAGACACAGAACTCCCGCTGAATGACCAGATAATTGCTGGAATTGGTATTAATCTAAAATTTGATGAAAGAGGAATAATCGTGAAAGCCTATCAACGCGAATTTATTGAGTTTGCATTAGCCCGCCAAGTATTACGCTTTGGTGAGTTTACCCTTAAATCTGGCCGTACGAGCCCGTACTTTTTTAATGCTGGTTTATTTAATACGGGTAAAGACTTAGCGCGTTTAGGCCGCTTTTATGCTGCAGCGTTAATGGATTCGGGCATTGAGTTCGACTTATTGTTCGGCCCAGCTTATAAAGGTATTCCGATTGCGACGACGACTGCCGTTGCCTTGTGCGATCATCACGATGTGGATATTCCTTACTGCTTTAACCGTAAAGAAGCTAAAACCCACGGTGAAGGTGGTAGCTTAGTTGGCAGCGAGCTTAAAGGTAAAGTGATGCTGGTGGATGATGTAATAACCGCTGGTACTGCGATCCGTGAGTCGATGGAAATTATTAATGCCCACAATGCTCAACTTGCAGGCGTATTAATTGCATTGGATCGCCAAGAAAAAGGCAAGGGCGAGTTGTCGGCGATTCAAGAAGTTGAGCGTGACTTTGGTTGTCAGATTGTGTCGATTATTAAGCTTGCTGATTTAATTAGTTACTTGTCTGAAAAACCAGGCATGGAAGCTGAGCTTGCTAGCGTCAGCGCTTACCGTGAGCAATATGGTATTTAGCCTGAACTCAGGTTATTTAGTTAGACAAACTGATTCGCTGATGCTGGAAAATCAAAAAAGCTGCACAATAGTCATATTGATGCAGCTTTTTATTACACTTTTTTACCGTAATCCGTGTACGCTATTTTACTTGATGTAAAAACTCAGCGCGGGTAGCCGGGTTCGATTTAAAAATACCGCCAAGCGCTGTCGTGGTCGTCGAGCTGGTTGAGTCCATGACGCCACGAGATTTAACACAGTAATGTACCGCATCCATTTTTACCGCCACGTCTTTCGTTTCAAGTAAGGTTTGCAGTGCCACTAACACTTGTTGAGTTAGGCGTTCTTGCACTTGCGGACGTTGGGAAAAGAAGCGCACGATACGGTTAATTTTAGACAAACCAATAATTTTTGTGCGTGGTAAATAGGCTACCGTTGCGAAGCCATCGATGGTGACTAAATGGTGCTCGCAAGTGCTGGTAAGACTGATGTCTTGTACTCGCACCATTTCATCCACACCCATTTTATTTTCAATGACCGTGATCTTAGGGAAGTTTTCGTAATCAAGCCCCGAGAAAATTTCGTCAACATACATTTTTGCGATACGACGTGGTGTATCAGCCAAGCTGTCGTCGGTTAAGTCGAGTGACATTAAGGTCAAAATTTCACGCATATGGTGTTCAATTTTAACTTTACGTTCTTCAGGTGTGGAAGTTTTTGGCAGCATTGGGGTTTCTAACCCACGATCTTTTAGCGCTGCTTGTACTTTAATTGCGGCTTCACTGAGTGCCATATATCCTCCAACGACTCGATATCACTGTTTGTATGAGTGTAGATTAACACCCACTTGGCTACCCCATAGGGGAAAAGGAGAATAGCGCGATTTGCTGTAAATTAATACCGCAGCCAATAAAAAAGCCGACCCTATTCAGATATCGGCTTTTAATGGTGTAACGCTTAAGCAATAACTACTTTACGTTTAAGTTCTCTTTGATGAACTTAAGCATGATGTCATAATATTTTTCACGGTTTTCGGCGTTAAAGAAACCATGGCCTTCTTTTCTCCAAATCTCTTTTTGGAAAGGGTAGTTAGCTTGCTCCAGCGCTTTTGCCATTGCTTCATATTGCTCTATCGGTGCGCGTTCATCTTCTTCACCATGAATTAATAGCACTTTGGCTTTTAGCTTATTAACGTTGTGAGTCGGTGACATGGCACGAAGACGTTGAATATCAGTGCCTAACACTTCTTCTAAGTATGCCCCACCACTATATGATTCAGGTACATCGCCCGTTCTATACATTTGCTCTAAATCATACACACCAGCAACACCTACAGCGCATTTAAACATATCTGGTGCTAACATTGGGCTCATGAGTGCTGAATATCCTCCAAAGCTGCCACCCGAAATACACACTCTGTTTTTGTCGGCATAGCCTTGGTCAATAACATATTGAGTCGCATCAATTATGTCATATTGAATTTTACTGCCCCATGCTAAGTAGCCCGATTCTTCAAATGCTGTACCGTATCCACCAGAACCACGGAAGTTAACTTGTAAAACGGCAATTCCATTTTGTGCTAACAGTTGGTTTTCTGAGTTAAATACCCATAAGTCACGCGGGCCATGTGGGCCGCCATGAGGATTAACCACAAGCGGCATGTTTTTATGCTCTTTCATGCCGACGGGTAGCGTTAAGTAACCATGAATGGTCACGCCATCACGGTTTGTAAAGCTAATTGGGCGTACTTCTGACATTTCGCTAGGGTCTAGCTTTGCGTTTTCAGCAAATAAGAATTTGAGTTTAAGTTTTTTACGGTCAAATAAGTAATAGTCACCTGAGTTTCTATCATTCATTGCCATCACAATAAGCGTGTCGCCATCGACGGTTTCGCTAACAATACGAATGCGGTGATCTGGAATTGCATCCATTAACTGTCGTAGGGCTTTGGCTTTATCACTTTCAGTGTCGACAAAGCGATACTCAGGGTAGCCATTTTCAAACTCGACTGCATAAAGGGCGTTTGTTTGGTCGCTTACCCATGTCATCAATGGATCGACAACGTCGTGCTGAATGATTTTTTTATGCTTAGCAGTGGCGAGTTCGACTTCATAAATTGCGCGAGTTGTACCCTCACCATTTGCCAAAGCGTAAATTGATTTGTTGTCTTCGGTGAACGAAAGCGGGTAGAAATCGGTGAGTCCGCCTCTAATTCTTTCAGCGTCAACCCATTCACCATTTTCATAGTAAAACAGCTGATCATTATTTTTCTTGTCTGTGGCAAAGCTAAAACGTACCTCTTCTTTGTTATCAACGAGAAAACCCGCATTGGCAATCGGTGAAGTGGTAAGGCGTTTACGTTTGCCTGAATAGACGTTGACGCGATATACAAGGGTATATGCATAATTTTGTCTATTCCAAGGGTAAGCCATGACATAAATGTATTTGTCATCATCTTTTAGGGTATCTAAAACAAATGCACTTGCACGGATAGCTTCGTTATTTGAAATACTGGTACCAGTTGATGTTCCGCCATTATAACCAAACAAGTATTTCGATTTGCTGCCATCATAATTTACAGCCAGTAGTTCACCATAATAGTCTGACACTTCACGTTGGGCGTGTTTATAGAGTTTTTGTAATACTATCCGCTCGTCATTGACCCAATAGTAGCGGCCAACCTCTTCATCGCCGTTGAATTTTACCGCATAAGTCGGCTTCATTGATTCAAGGTTTAAGATCAATAATGTGCGTTTTTCATCTTCAATTAGGATTACACCAAGGTGTTTACCGTCAGGAGATATTTTAACTTCAGAGAATTCTGAGTCAGCACTAAAGTCTTTAATTGATGGGGAGGCAAAGGTGTGGGTAGTAAATAAAATGAGCAAACAGCAAGTGAGGTATAAAATGCGCAGCATGAATACAGTCCGTGTAATAAATGTTAAAAATGTAACTATATTGTATTTTATCTAAGGAGGGTGGGCAACATCAGTAAGTTAGAAAAGTGATAAAATTAATCAGTTTAAGTACTTATAAAAGTTAATTGGTAAGCTTAAACAAGACTTACCGTGTCGTTTTTGTATCAATTAAAGGCAACTAAAACCACATAATCATCAAGAAGTCTTGTATACGATGCCTATTAGATTGAGTGTCGCATTCAATGCGTTCATCACACGTTCTACCAGCAATATTTGACCCTGTGCCCTTTGCTGCGTCAGGTAAAAAAGTGTCCATAAGTTCTAAGTGATAATCGAACACTTCTTCAAGGTTTGGCGAAACAACCGATATTTGTTCCATTTCGCCTTGAGGAGTATTCAGTGTGCTTTCGATAATTTCAACTTTATAAATGTCATTAAAAGGCGCTTCATTTTTATGGATTTCAACAAAGTCTGTGGTATCTGGATATTGTTTTTCATAGGCGAGAGTCAGGTGAGAAGATACTTTATTAAGGTCTTGTGGGACTAACTCGCCTTCCCAGTATATAAGCCCTAGCAGATGCGATGCCTGGGCGATATTACTTTTTCCCGCTTGCGCAAGATAGTCTAATCCCTTTTCAATATCTTGATACTCGCCTTCACTGAGATAAATGATACCGGCTTTGTATTGGGCTTGTGGTGAGTCGAATTTAGCGGCTTTACGGTACCACTTTAATGCTCTGCTTGTGTTAGGTTTTGTGCCATAGCCAACATAATAAAATTCTGCCAATACTGACATTGCGTCAGAGTATCCTTTTTTAGCATACCTCTTATATTGTAAAAAACGATTATGGCATTCTGCGCTATCGCATTGTGCTAATGGAGTTGATGCCGCTTTAAAGTTCGTGGCTTGAGCGATAGATTGATTGGAATAGCAGAGTAGAGAAATAACTAAAAATAGAATAATTTTTTTCATAACGAGTCCTTGTCAACATGCTGGCACCAGAAATATTAGCATATGTCGATCTGCTCAAATGTCAAACAAGGACTCGATACGTAGAAATAGAGAACTAAAAAATAGCTAGCTTCTTAATAACTGCTGTTGAATGAAAGTCCATTGTTCATCAAAATGTTGAGTGGGTTTTTGTTTAAATTCGCTGCGGACAAATTGTGAAATCCTGCCTTCGGCAAACGCTAGCAACAGATTAGCAAGTATGGCTTCGTCAATATTAAAGCCTACGCCTTCACGTAAGGTTTTTTCACGTAAAATTTGTTTTATTTGGGTTTCTATTTTAGCAAATAGCACGTCGATTCGACTGCGCAAACGCTCATTTTCACCTAGCAGTGCATCTCCGTTTAACACACGAGAAATACCAGGGTTGCGTTCAGAAAATACCAACAATAGCTGTAATACTAACTGGCAGCGGGTCATAGTGTTTTTTTCTTCGTCCATGATGATATTTAACCGCGACAGAATCGCGTCTTCAATAAACTCAATCAGACCTTCAAACATACGCGCTTTACTTGGAAAATGTCGATAAAGAGCGGCTTCGGACACACCCACTTCAGCAGCGAGCTTAGCGGTTGTTATCCGTTGACCTGGGCTGGTCTCAAGCATTTGCGCTAAGCATTGTAATATATGTTCGCGACGGTTTATTTTTGGGCTTTCAGCCATTATGTGTTCCTTGGCTCAGTGACTACTTGAAAAGGTTATTTGGTACCTGAGTGACCAAATCCGCCTTCTCCACGATCTGAGCTATTAAACTCATCCACTAGTGTAAATTGGGCTTGTACGACAGGGACAAACATCAATTGGGCTAAACGATCGCCAATGTCGAGTGTGAATGGTTTATCACTTCTGTTCCAACAAGACACCATGAGTTGTCCTTGGTAATCAGAGTCGATTAAACCGACCAAATTACCCAGCACAATGCCATTTTTATGGCCCATACCTGAACGCGGTAAAATGACCGCTGCCAGACTTGGGTCGGCAACGTGAATGGCGATACCTGTTGGAATTAACACTGTTTGGCCAGGTTCAATGACCATTGCTGTGTCTGTCATTGCACGTAAGTCCATGCCTGCACTACCGGCAGTAGCATAAGCTGGTAGTGGAAATTCACTGCCAATACGCGAGTCGAGAATTTTTAGTTCAATGGGTGTTTTCATGATTTTTTTAGTTGTTGTTCTATCAATGTGAGTAATTGGCGCGCCAGTGTTAGTTTGTCTGTTGCAGGCAGTTGTTGGCTGCCGTCTTGCCAAAATACTTGTAGTGCATTGCTATCGGCATTAAAGCCTAAGCCTTGAATAGAGACATCGTTAGCGGCAATCATATCCAGCTTTTTACGCTGTAGTTTACCACGAGCGTATTGCTCTACGTCGTTAGTTTCAGCGGCAAAGCCGACGGTGAAAGGTCGTGTTGTGTGCTGAGCTACCGTGGCTAAGATATCAGGATTACGCACCAGCGCAAGCTGCATTTCTTCGGCTGATTTTTTAATTTTTTGTTCGGCCACATCAGCAATTCGATAATCTGCTACAGCGGCGCAACCAATAAAAATATCATGTTGTTCAACTTGTTGTATTACGGCATCGAGCATTTGCTGTGCAGATTCAACATTAATGCGCTTAACGCCTACTGGTGTGGCAAGGCTGACGGGCCCTGAGACGAGTGTCACTTCTGCGCCCATTTCTGCAGCGGCTTGTGCCAGAGCAAAGCCCATTTTACCTGAGCTGTGGTTGGATATATAACGCACTGGGTCGATAGCTTCGCGGGTTGGCCCTGCTGTGAGTAATAATTTGTGCCCTTGTAAAGACTTTGGTCCAAAAAATTGAACCAGTTGCTCTGCTATGGCGACGGGCTCTTGCATGCGGCCAGGGCCGACTTCACCGCAGGCTTGATTACCAGATGCGGGTTGCCAAATAATTAAGCCTTTACGGGCTAGATTTGCCATATTTTCTTGGGTAGCGATGTTTTGATACATCTGTTGGTTCATGGCAGGGCACACAATAATTGGCGCGCTAGTGGCTAAACATGTAGTGGTGAGTAGTTCGTCTGCCATGCCAGCATTAATGCGTGCCATTAAGTTTGCCGTAGCTGGAGCAAGTAATACGACGTCTGCCCAACGCGCCAGTTCGATATGTCCCATTGCGGCTTCAGCTGCAGGATCAAGCAAATCAGAGGCAACAGGATGGCCTGAAAGCGCTTGAATGGTTAGTGGGGTGATAAACTCCATTGCGCTTTGGGTCATGATGACTCGCACGTCTGCGCCACGTTCTTTTAATCGACGGATCAAGTCCGCACTTTTATATGCGGCAATACCGCCACCAATTCCGAGTAATACTTTTTTATTTGTCAGCATATTGTGCATTATCCGACTTAACCCTAATTGCGGCTAACAATATCACAAACCTATGACAAGTTGCGTGGATCCAATCTCAAAAATATCGACCATACTGTGTAACTGATTTAACAGAGCATCACGAATTCAGAGGGTGACATCATTTAAAGAGTGTTTTTGAAAAAACACATCAATTCAGTATTGGCGTAGTAGTAACGAATTTATGCAACTTGGTTGAATTCGTCGAGGGTATGGCGTCTCAAAGATAACAAGGAGCATACATGGGTATAAAAGATTGGCCTCAAGGAGAAGGACCGCGAGAAAAGTTATTATTAAATGGAGCAGGGCATTTGTCTGATGCTGAATTATTAGCTGTGATTTTACGAAATGGCCTTGCAGGTCAAAACGCTGTGGATTTGGCTCGCGAAATGATCAATCAGTTTGGCGGTTTACGCAGTTTGTTAAGTGCATCGAAGAGCCAAGTGTGTAAATTAGCCGGAGTTGGACCGGTAAAATATGCTCAATTACAGGCTGCGGCCGAAATTTCTAAGCGAATTGCCCATGAAAATCTACAAAGAGGGCAAATTTTGACAAATCCTGATTTAACTCGGGACTATTTAATGAGACAATTGGCAGACCGATCCTATGAAGTGTTCGCCTTACTATTGTTGGATACCCAACATAGAGTCATTCAATTTGTAGAATTATTTCGTGGCACCATCGATTCCGCTTCTGTTTATCCTCGCGAGGTTATTAGCCTTGTGTTGGAGAAAAAAGCAGCAGCAGTGATAGTGTGTCACAATCACCCGTCTGGCATTGCAGAGCCAAGTCAGGCTGATCGGCGAATAACTGAGCGAATAAAAAATGCATTGGCAACCATAGATGTTTCTTTGTTAGATCATATGGTTGTAGGTGATCAGGAGATAGTCTCCTTTGCCGAGCGAGGGTGGATTGTATAAACACTGCTTGATCTTATATGGTCAATCGTGTATAAAATGCGCCCTCTTTGTGCCTCGGGCGACGGCCATACGAGGCACATTAATGCTCGAGCGTTAAAAATTTGTTTTGGAGAAGATTGACATGTCAAGAGTATGCCAAGTAACTGGCAAGAAGCCAATGGTTGGTAACAACCGTTCGCACGCAAAAAACGCGACTCGTCGTCGTTTTTTACCTAACCTACAAAACCACCGTTTTTGGTTAGAAGAAGAAAAGCGTTTCGTACAATTACGTGTATCTACTAAAGGTATCCGTATTATCGACAAGAAAGGTATTGAAGTTGTTGTTGCTGAACTTCGTGCCCGTGGCGAGAAGGTATAATAGAAAATGGCTAAATCTAAAGGTAATCGTGAGAAGATCAAATTAGTATCTACTGCTAAAACTGGTCACTTCTACACTACTGAAAAGAACAAGCGTAACATGCCTGAGAAAATGGAAATCAAGAAATTTGATCCAGTAATTCGTCAGCACGTTATCTACAAAGAAGCTAAAATCAAGTAATTGATTTTTGAATCTTAAAAAAGCCCCTTAATAGGGGCTTTTTTTATACCTAAAGAAAAGTAAGCTATACTGAACAAATTATGCTGTTTGAGTGATAAAAAGTGCGTAAAGTAAGATAGTCTATTAAGTGAAACTAACTTTATGGCTGTAATGATTTTTTCACACTTAATGGACAAACTATTTTTTGTTTTATGTGAAATAAAATGCTTTAAAAGTGAATTAAAATGCAATACCATCGTTGTGCTATACTACATTCTGGCTTGCAACTGCACTAATGGTTGCAAGTATGACTAACACCAAACTAATTACCGAGGTGAATTTGCCTGTGAGAACCACTGAACTGGTTGATGGATTTCGTCATTCTGCTCCTTATGTTAATGCCCATAGAGGTAAAACTTTTGTCGTCATGTTAGGTGGCGAAGCATTAGCGCATCCGCAATTTCGTGGCATTTTAAATGATGTTGCTTTGTTGCATTCACTCGGGATTGAAGTGGTATTAGTTTACGGCGCGAGACCGCAAATTGATGCAGGATTAAAAGCGGCAGGTATTGAACCTGTTTATCATAATGGTGTGCGTATTACGGACGAAGACAGCTTAAAAATCATTAAGCAGGTTGCCGGTGCCACACAGTTTGATATTACTGCAAGGTTGTCGATGAGCTTAGGCAATACGCCAATGCAAAACGCACAAATTAACGTAGTCAGTGGTAATTTTGTTATTGCACAACCACTAGGTGTCGATGATGGTGTTGATTTTTGTTTGAGCGGTAAGGTGCGTCGTATCGATGCACAGGGGTTACGTCGCCAGCTCGATAACAACGGTATTGTACTAATGGGGCCGATAGCAGCTTCTGTTACGGGCGAAAGCTTCAACTTAACAGCTGAAGAGGTTGCTACCCAAGTAGCCATTAAGCTTAAAGCCGACAAGATTATTGGTTTTAGTGATACTAACGGTCTTATCGGTAAAAATGGCGAGGTGATTGCTGAGCTTATGCCTGATGACATCGAAGAAATGCTTAAAACCATGCCTGCCGATGATCATACTACCATTGGAACAATGGCGTTTTTAAAGGCCAGTGTCGAAGCGTGTCGTCGTGGAGTACCCCGTTGCCATTTAGTGAGCTATTTAGACGATGGCGCATTACTGCAAGAGCTGTTTTCTCGCGAAGGTATCGGTACTCAAATTGTAACGCAAAGTGCAGAGCGTTTACGCCGTGCCACGATTAGCGATATTGGTGGTATTTTAAATCTTATCCGCCCACTAGAAGAGCAAGGCATTTTAGTGCGCCGTTCTCGTGAGCAGCTTGAAATGGAAATTGAGCAGTTTATGTTAGTCGAGCGCGATAATTTAGTCATTGGTTGTGCTGCGCTATATCCATTTGAAGAAGATAATGCCGGTGAGTTTGCTTGTTTGGTGGTGCATCCTGATTATCGCGATGCCGATCGAGGTAGCATTTTGTTGAATAACATTATTGGCCAGGCACGAGTACGTGGTTATTCGCGTTTGTTTGCATTAACGACTCGCAGTATCCATTGGTTTTTAGAGCACGGCTTCAATATTGTTGATGTTGAAGAGTTGCCAAACAAGAAAAAACAATTGTACAACTATCAGCGTCGTTCAAAAATTCTTGCACTAGATTTATAATTAATACGCACCATAAAAAAATGCCGGTTAATCCGGTATTTTTTATGGGCAAAAGAAATGAATATTAGCGATATAATATGAGCTTTACTGAGGAGGGCATATGGATTTAATCGCGTTAACTCCGCTCGATTCTGGGGCGATAAACAGCTTTGTTGCAGTATTATTAGGTTTGCTTGCGTTAACGATATTTATTTTTGTGAAGCCTATTCCTAGTAACGCTAAATATCTTACTTTAGGTATTATGTTGCCGCTAATGGCCTTGTTTGTATTTATTTTATATCAATCGTTTAGCAGTACCGTTTCGTGGGATAACAAGCAGTTGCAGGTAAATATTCCGTTGTATTCGAATACAATAGATATTAACCAAGTTGATTTTGCACAAGCGCGCGTTGTTAACCTGATTAAAGAGCCTGAATACGCGACAAAATGGCGTACAAATGGTTTGGGGTTGCCAGGGTATTCTCTGGGTTGGTTTTCATTAAACAATGGCGTAAAAGCCTTGTTGTCGGTAACCGAACCTAAAGAAGTGATCCTGTTGCCAATTAGCCAAGATAGAGTAATTTTGGTTAGCGTAAGCGATGCAGATGAAGCGCTAGCCAAGCTGCATGCTAGCGCAATGACCAAAGAGCCTATTGATTAAACCTTCACCACGGCAGCTTTTTTAGTGGCCACATGACGGCGCTGGCGTTGCAGCACCATGTCACTAATAAATATCACCAGTGCACCCCAGATAAAACAAAAAGTGATGCCCTTTTCAATGTCAAAAGGTTCATTAAACAGTTTTACAGCAAGAATGAACATGATGCTTGGGCCAATGTATTGGAAGAAGCCCAAAATAGAAAATGGAATTCTGACAGCAGCACCTGCAAAACATAAAAGTGGGATGGTAGTAACAATACCCGCGGCCACTAACAGTAAATTGAGGTTAAGGCTGTTGGTTAACATGCTGACAGGTGAACTGTCTAACGTTATCAATAAGTAGCCCAGTGCAATGGGTAATAAAATGGCAGTTTCAACCAGTAAGCCAGATTTTGCATCAATATTGACTTTTTTGCGCAGTAAACCATAAAAACCAAAGCTTGCAGCAAGGGCCAATGACACTAACGGAATTGAACCAAACGAGATCAACTGCACCATTACACCCACACTCGCCAATGTAACCGCAACCCATTGTAATTTTCGTAAGCGTTCGCCGAGAAACACCATTCCTAGCAATACGTTAAACAATGGATTAATAAAATAACCTAAGCTTGCATCAAGCATATGGTCGTTATTAACTGCCCAGATAAAAATAAGCCAGTTTGCTGCGATTAATATCGATGTCGTCAGTAATATGAGCAGTTGTTTGGGCTGTTTAAGGATGAGGCGTAAGCGACTGAAGCCACCAATAAATTGCATTAAAATAATCATAAACAGAAATGACCATATAACGCGGTGCATTAAAATGTCAGTGGCTGGAACTTGATGTAATAGTTTGAAATATAAAGGGGCGACACCCCAAATGGTGTAAGCGCAAATTGCGAGGAAAACCCCTTTACGGTATTCTAAATCAGGCATAGTGAGTCAACAATGGCAACAACAAACGAGGGGGCGATTGTAGGTCGCCCCCATTGATGACACAAGTGATTAAGCGATTTGTTTTATCGGCTCGTTGTAAGTTTAACGTGGCAAATAGGTTGATACATTGCCGATGTTAAATTAACCGACCATGTAAGTACCTGTACCAAAAGCAATATGAGTACCTAATTCATTGTGCAATTCCATTCGGCAAACCGATACTCTATTACCTGCTCTAATAACCGTGCCGGTACCAGTAAATATTTCTCCGCGACCTGGGCGTAAAAAATCAACGCGCATATCAATGGTACCCAACGTAGTTAAGCGTTGCTGTAGCTCTTCGATTGTCCAGTCGTCACGGCTGGCAACTAGGCCTGCAAATGCTGTTAGGCCCCCAACCACATCCAGTAATGTTGCGGTAACGCCACCATGTAGAATGTTTTGATGAATATTACCAATGAGTTCTGGTTTCATTTTAATTACGACCTCAACCCCATTGATGTCGTAATGCTTAATGTCTAATCCGAGTAAATTATGGAATGGAACATGTTTATCAAAAATCTCTGCAACTTGTTGCAGTGCTTGATCTTGAATCGGTGAGCTCATGAGCAATCCTTGTCGTGTTTATTATTTTTGTATTTATTTTCAACGCGCATAGAGTATTTAATCTAACGCTAAAGTGTTCAATACTCAATCATCATCGGTATGTTAAATGTGTCAATTGCACTTTGCTTCAAGACATCTGTGGCTGAGTGCTTTAAAATGACCATCCTTTAAATGACATTATAGTGTGAATGGATAATCTGACTTCGACACCAAGCCTAACTCTTGATACTGCTTCTGAGCAGGATATGTTATCGGCCAGTTTACAGCAGGTATTTGGTTATCGTGCCTTTCGTGAAGGGCAGCGAGAAGTCATTGAACACAGTTTACAAGGTCAAGATACCTTAGTGATTATGCCTACTGGTGGTGGTAAGAGCATGTGCTACCAGTTACCGGCGTTAGTATTACCGGGTGTGACGATTGTTGTATCACCTCTGATTTCGTTAATGAAAGACCAAGTCGACAGCTTATTGCAAAGCGGTGTTGCTGCTGCTTATCTCAATTCATCATTACCGCGTGAGCAAAGTGCTGAAGTGCTTCGGAAACTGCATTCTGGTGAGATAAAACTGTTATATGTCTCGCCTGAACGTTTATTAAGACCAGATTTTATTGAACGTTTGCAATCGGTTGACCTTTCAATGTTTGCGGTCGATGAGGCTCATTGTATTAGTCAGTGGGGGCATGACTTTAGGCCTGAATATGCCGCTCTTGGGCAGTTAAAAGCGTATTTTCCGTATATCCCACTAATGGCATTAACTGCCACAGCAGATCAAGCGACACGACTCAGTATTTGTGAGCGCTTAAATATTGCTCCTTATACCCTATTATCGAGTTTTGACCGTCCAAATATTCGTTATACCGTGGCTGAAAAGTTAAATGCAGCTAACCAGTTGCGTCAGTTTGTCACTATACAAAATGGTGCTAGCGGTATTGTATATTGCAGTAGTCGCCGCCGTGTTGATGAGGTTGCTGAACGCCTGCGATTGCAAGGTTTTAATGCTCAGGCGTATCATGCGGGTATGAGCCAAGACGACCGCGCTGATGTACAAGATAAATTTTTAAAAGATCAAGTTGATATAGTTGTTGCTACGGTGGCTTTTGGTATGGGGATTAACAAATCGAATGTGCGCTTTGTGGTGCATTACGATATCCCTAAAAGCATTGAAGCTTACTATCAAGAAACTGGCCGAGCGGGACGAGATGGGCTAGAAGCGGAAGCGTACATGTTGTTTGATCCTGCCGATATTGGCCGGGTAAGACATTTGATTGAGCAATCAGAGCCTGGCCCACAGCAGCAAGTTGAGTTTCATAAGTTACACACTATGGCTGCTTTTGCTGAAGCACAAACCTGTCGTCGACAGGTATTGTTGCATTACTTTGATGAAGTAGCATCTGAACCTTGCGGTAACTGTGATATCTGTTTAGACCCGCCTAAGCGATACGATGGCACTGAAGATGCTCAAAAGGTATTGTCGTGTATTTATCGTTTACAACAACGCTTTGGCATTCATCACGTAATAGATGTACTTAGAGGATCTAAAGCTGCGAATGTTGTTGATCGAGGCCATGACAAGTTAACCACTTGGGGTATTGGAGCAGATAAATCGACAGAACATTGGTTAAGTGTCTTGAGGCAGTTAATTCACTTAGGTTTGGCGAGTCAGGATATTACTCGAGGTTCAAGTATTCGTTTAAATCCAGCCGCGCGAACGATTTTGAAAGCAGAAATGACCTTGATGTTAGCTGAGCCGCGGATCCAGTTACTTGATGTTAAGCGTAAACCGAATACGCGCGCAGTACAGCAATACGATCGTAAATTATTTGCACGATTAAAACTATTACGCCGGGAGTTAGCTGAACAACACGATATTCCACCGTATTTAGTCTTTAACGATGCTACGCTGGCTGAAATGTCGGCCATGTTGCCTACCAGTCCAGGTGAAATGCTTGCGGTAAATGGTGTTGGGCAAATAAAGCTAGACCGATTTGGCGGAGAGTTTTTAGATGAGATCAGCGATTATTTAACAAAAGGCTAATGCCTAGCCTTTTGCGTGGTACCAGTTAAATTACTTTCGTGTCTTGTGGTTTCATTTTACTCAATTGATTTAAAACCGCTCTTTTCATCAACACCTCAAATGTGTCTAACTGTTGTAAGCTGGCGAGACCAATACTGGTTTTAACGTCAGTTTTCCAATTACTGAGTATCTGTTCTATCTGATGCATGACTCTGACAGCTCCAGTCGATGATGTGTGAGGTAACAAAATAATTAACTCATCTAAGCTATGACGAAATAGCTCATCTTGTTCTCTTAATGCTAATTGAAACTGTTGCTCAACATAAGGTATATCCACCTGGCGGATATGATTAATATTAACCAGCAGCATGCTCATTTGATAATGGCCTTGTTTAGCGTTGAGCAGTATGTTGTCAATTCGCTGTTGTTGCGTTTCTTCTTTAGTGTCGGTTAATACTGCTTGTGGTTTTTTGGTCAAAAAGAACACTAGACCAATTGATAGCAACAAAATAATCAACGCGGTAATCGCGAGGTTTTGATTGATATTTGTAGTTAATTCGTCTTCGATTGGTGGGGGTGTGTTTTGTTCTGCTAAACGGGCCTGATACTGGACAAAGTGAGCATTATTGAGTTTGGCAGTGGCTTGCTTAGCGGCATCAAAGCGTTGTATCTGAAATTGATAAGCCAATTCAAACTGGTTTTTTGTTGCATAATATTCACTGATGATTTGATTAAATTCTTCAAGGTCAGAGAATTGCTTGAGTTCGCTAGCTTGTTCAATAATTTCATTGAGTAATGATAATGCTTGGCTATCTTTGTTTTGCGCGAAATAGATCTTGGCTAAGGTCCGTTTGATGCGCATGACATATATGGGTTCTTGATATTTAGTGAATATAGTAATGCTGGTTGAAGCTTTCTTTTCGGCAATGTCATAATCGCCAATATATAAATGTATAATAGCAAGCAATGCTTGTTGGTTAGCTATATCTCTCTCAGAATCTATTTTGTAGTTAGCGGCTTCTATTTTATTAATGTAGTGCAGTACCTTCGCTTTATCGTCTAAAGAGATATAAATCAATGCGAGGTTTATTGTAACTATCGGCTTTATTTTACCGAAAGAAGATACACCACTATAGGCTGTTTCCGAAAAGTGGAGAGCTTCTTTAAAGTCACCTAGTGAAAAAAAGACGTTCGATATCTCTGCTTTCAAATAAGACTTTGGCAGTAAATACCACTGTTGAAATTGGCCTTGTGCTTCATCAAAAATATCCAATGCCAAGCGCAAATCTTCAATCGATTGGTTATAGTTTTCTAAGTTTGTATTTTGTCTACTGCGCAAATACAGACCATTTACCATGGCTTGTTTTTCAGAATAGCGTCTGGCTAAGCGTAATGCTTCTTCTGATTGAAGTTGTTCTTGTAAGGTGTTGCCGAGGCTTTGATGGGCAGAAGCTTCACACTGAATAAAATAAGGCCTAGCGATATCGTATTTTAGCTCTCGAGCATTGAGCTCTCCTTGCTTCGCAAGCGTGATTGCCTGATTGAACTCACCAAATTCAAGTAAATTAAAACAGCGTAATAAGCTTAAACGAAGGGTTTCTACGTTGCTAAAGGATTGAGTGCTCTGTAGTCGCTCCAGTGCTTCTATGAGTGTCCTGGCGTCTTCTGATTTTTGCGAATTAATACTATTAATCACATCCAATTGCTCACTTACGTTGAGTAACTGAGTTTTTTGGATTATGTCATCACTTAGAAGCAGCTCTTGTGAAGGCAGGGATAACGCTGGTGTGGCAACGATAAAAAGCAATAAACTAAACATAAAGCTCATAATGCAATTTAATTTATATTTATTAGCTTCTTTCAGTCGCGTCATCGTTTACATCTGCTCAAATAATAATGCTCGAAGTATACGATTTTTTAAGCGGAGGTACATAAATATATATAGGATGCAGCCACTTAAGTTCACAAATTTTGATCTAGCCCATTTAGGTTCCTATAATAAAAATAACCTTACTGAGCCGTGGTGAAATTGCATGGATTGAGTGTAATGAGGTACTAGTACGCCGTAATCTTTCTCAAGTTGAGTAATTTAGGGTTGACAGCAGAGCCTGCTCGCGTTAAATATTAGCTATAGAAAAGTTTATACAGAATATTTATTTACCTAAGCATGACGTAATGCGAATATAAATCTATTTAAAGTGAATACTAAAACCATGAATACACAATCGATTTTACTCGGACTCCTTCTCCTCTCTCGCATAGACTGCGCGGAGTCCTTTGTGTTACATGCGAGATAAATTATTCAGCATACACAAACCCCGCGCTAATAGCCGCGGGGTTTTTTGTTTATAGCCCTTTTGAAACGAGCCTGTTGTGATGTTTGCAGTTAGGTGAAATACATACAAGATGGTCGATGGAGAACTTCGATGTCCAACAGAGTCATAATTTTTGATACTACCTTACGTGATGGTGAACAAGCCTTAGCAGCCAGTTTAACGGTAAAAGAAAAGCTACAAATTGCGTTGGCTCTTGAGCGTTTGGGCGTTGATGTGATGGAAGTCGGTTTTCCTGTGTCGTCTCCGGGGGATTTTCTCTCGGTACAGACCATTGCCAAAACCATTAAAAATAGTCGTGTGTGTGCCTTATCTCGTGCATTAGAAAAAGACATTGATGCAGCTGCACAAGCTTTATCTGTTACTGATCAGTTCCGTATTCATACTTTTATTTCTACCTCGACAATTCATGTCGAAAGTAAATTGAAGCGCTCGTTTGATGACGTGTTAGATATGGCTGTTGGTGCCGTTAAATATGCCCGACGCTTTACTGACGATGTTGAGTTTTCATGTGAAGATGCTGGCCGTACTCCAATTGATAATTTATGCCGTATGGTTGAAGCTGCAATTAAGGCCGGTGCTCGTACCATTAACATTCCTGATACTGTCGGCTATACAGTGCCAAGTGAGTTTGGTGGCATTATTCAAACCTTATTCAACCGCGTGCCAAATATCGATCAAGCTGTGATTTCAGTACATTGCCATGATGATTTAGGTTTGTCTGTAGCTAACTCTATAGCCGCAGTTGAAATGGGCGCGCGCCAAATTGAATGTACCATTAATGGTATCGGCGAGCGTGCTGGTAACTGTTCATTAGAAGAAATCGCGATGATACTTGCAACCCGTAAAGGGTTGCTTGATTTGGATTGCGGTATTAATGCTAAAGAGATTCATCGTACATCGTCGTTAGTCAGTCAGCTGTGCAATATGCCTATTCAAGCAAATAAAGCGATTGTCGGTACCAATGCATTTTCACATTCGTCGGGTATTCACCAGGACGGTATGCTAAAAGCTAAAAATACTTATGAAATTATGACGCCAGAAAGTATTGGTTTAAACCGCAATAATTTGAACATGACATCTCGTTCTGGTCGTCATGTGATTAAGCACCGTATGGAAGAAATGGGCTATTTGCCTACTGATTATGATATGGACAGCTTATATGAGCAGTTTTTAACCTTAGCTGATAAAAAAGGCCAAGTGTTTGATTATGATTTAGAAGCATTGGTCTTTATGGAGTCGCAAGCGCAAGATGACGATAAGTATGCGCTTCAGCATATGATGGTACATTCTGACTCAACTGAAGGTGTCGCAACTGCAACCGTTCGTATTGCTGTAGATGGTAAAGATATTACTGAGGCTGCAACAGGTAATGGCCCTGTTGATGCGGCATATAATGCTATTGCTCGTGCAACTGAACGTAAAATCAATATTACTAATTACAAGTTAGGCGCGAAAGGCGAAGGCCAAAATGCGCTAGGTCAGGTTGATATTACCGCAAAATACAATGAACAAATGTTCCATGGTGTGGGTTTAGCCACTGACGTCGTTGAAGCTTCAGCACACGCATTAGTGCATGTGATGAATTTAGTGTATCGCGCAGATAAAGTGGCTGATTTTAAGCAGCAGATACATAAAGAAAGGGAGTTAGGTGGCGTATGAGTTATCAAATAGCAGTTTTGTCGGGTGATGGTATTGGTCCTGAAGTGATGGCCGAAGCACGTAAAGTGTTAAGTGCGGTAGAAACACGTTTTGGATTAGAGATTAACTACACCGAATATGATGTTGGCGGTATTGCCATTGATAATCATGGTTGTCCTTTACCTGATGCGACTTTAAAAGGTTGTGAAGCTGCCGATGCCATTTTATTTGGTAGTGTAGGCGGCCCTAAATGGGAGCATTTACCGCCAAATGATCAACCTGAACGCGGTGCATTATTGCCATTACGTGGCCACTTTGAGCTATTTTGTAATTTACGCCCAGCAAAATTACACGATGGGTTAGAGCACATGTCACCACTGCGCAGCGACATATCAGCCCGTGGGTTTGATGTGTTGTGTGTGCGTGAGTTAACCGGTGGTATTTACTTTGGCAAGCCCAAAGGTCGTCAAGGTGAGGGGGATGACGAAGAAGCGTTTGATACCATGCGTTATAGTCGTCGCGAGATCAGCCGTATTGCCCGTATTGCCTTCGAAGCCGCCCGTGGCCGTAAAAACAAGGTTACCTCGGTAGACAAAGCTAACGTATTAGCCTGCTCAGTATTATGGCGTCAAGTGGTTGAAGAGGTCGCTAAAGATTTTCCTGATGTGACCTTAGAACATATCTATATTGATAATGCGACCATGCAGCTATTACGTCGTCCAGACGAGTTTGACGTGATGTTATGTTCAAACTTATTTGGTGATATTTTATCTGATGAAATCGCCATGTTAACCGGCTCAATGGGGTTATTATCATCAGCTAGCATGAATAGCACAGGTTTTGGTTTATTTGAGCCCGCAGGCGGCAGTGCGCCAGATATAGCGGGCCAAGGCATTGCTAATCCCGTCGCGCAAATTTTATCAGCGGCATTAATGTTACGTCACAGTTTAAAGCAAGAAGATGCTGCCAGCGCGATTGAGCGTGCAGTCACCAAAGCATTATCAAGTGGTTATTTAACTGGTGAGCTGTTAACAGCAGATAAGCGAAGCGAAGCTAAGTCGACAGCACAAATGGGCGATTATATCGCTCAAGCAATTCAGGAAGGTGTGTAATGACCCAGGTAACAGGTAAAACCTTATACGAAAAAGTGTGGGACGCGCATATTGTGGCGAGCCCAGAAGGCGAAGCGCCAATTGTGTACGTTGACCGTCATTTAGTACATGAAGTGACTTCACCTCAAGCCTTTAGTGGTTTAAAAGTGGCGGGGCGTCAATTACGTGCGCCGCAAAAAACCTTTGCAACTATGGATCATAACACCTCAACGCGCAGTGCAAGTTTAGATGCGTTAAGCCCAATGGCCCGTACTCAAGTTGAAACCTTAGCGCAAAACTGTAAAGAGTTTGGTGTGCGTTTATACGACATTCATCATCCGAACCAGGGTATTGTCCATGTTATGGGGCCTGAACTTGGTATTACTTTACCGGGTACTGTGATTGTATGTGGTGATTCGCACACAGCTACTCATGGCGCATTTGGCGCATTAGCATTTGGTATTGGCACATCAGAAGTTGAGCATGTATTAGCAACGCAAACCTTACGCCAATTAAAAGCCAAGACCATGAAGGTAGAAGTACGTGGTAAGGTGACAGATGGCGTTACAGCGAAAGATATCGTATTAGCGATTATCGGTAAGCTAGGTATGGATGGCGGTACAGGTTACGTGGTTGAATTTTGTGGTGAAGCTATTGAAGCCCTAACCATGGAAGGCCGCATGACCCTGTGCAACATGGCTATCGAAATGGGCGCAAAAGCCGGTATGGTCGCGCCTGATCAAACCACTTTTAATTACTTAAAAGGCCGTGAGTTTGCACCGAAAGATGCAGTGTGGGAGCAAGCGGTTGCTGCATGGTCTGAACTTAAAACGGATGCTGATGCCGTTTTTGATGCCGAAGTTGTATTAGATGCCAATGACATTGCACCACAATTAACCTGGGGTACTAATCCTGGTCAAGTTGTGGCCATTGATGCCGTAGTGCCTAACCCGCAAGATGAACCGAATATGACTAACCGTACCAGCATGATTAAAGCATTAGAGTACATTGGCTTAACGCCAGGTACCAAAATGACAGATATCAGCATTAATAAGGTGTTTATTGGGTCTTGTACTAATTCACGTATTGAAGATTTACGCTCTGCAGCTGTACATGCCAAAAACCGCAAGGTGGCAGAAGGTGTTGTGGCGATTGTGGTACCAGGATCTGGCCAGGTAAAACTTCAAGCCGAAGCCGAAGGTTTAGATAAAATCTTTATTGAAGCCGGTTTTGAATGGCGCTTACCGGGCTGCTCTATGTGTTTAGCAATGAACGATGACCGCTTAGAAGCGGGAGACCGCTGTGCATCAACTAGTAACCGTAACTTTGAAGGTCGTCAAGGTCGTGGCAGTCGCACACATTTAGTCAGTCCAGCAATGGCTGCAGCTGCAGCCATTGCTGGTCACTTTGTTGATATTCGTCAACCATACTAAACCGAGATAGGAGATATACATGCAAGCATTTACTGCCCATACCGGTTTAGCGGTAGCCATCGACAGTGCCAATATCGATACGGATCAAATTATTCCGAAGCAATTTTTGTCGAAAGTGACCCGTGATGGTTTTGGAGTGCATTTATTCCATGACTGGCGTTATTTAGATGATGCAGGCGATCAACCTAATCCAGACTTCGCTTTAAATAAACCACGCTATAAAGGCGCGTCAATTTTGTTGGCTCAAGAGAACTTTGGTTGCGGCTCATCACGCGAACATGCACCTTGGGCGTTAGCAGATTTTGGGCTAAGAGTGATTATAGCCCCAACATTTGCTGATATTTTTTACGGAAACTCAATCAATAATGGTTTATTGCCAGTTAAGTTACCTGCTGAGCAAGTGCAGCAATTAATCGATGAAGTTGCAGCAAATGAAGGCGCACAAATTACCGTAGATTTACAAGCCTTAACTGTAACTTCACCTTCTGGTGCGGTATTTAACTTTAGCTTGGTTGAATCTGCCAGGCATAAGCTGCTTAATGGTCTTGACGCGATTGGCTTAACCTTATCATTTGAGCAACACATCAGTGATTATGAAGCACAAATTCCACAGTGGTATGCATAAGCGATTTATCTTTGATGAATTTATATAACGTTGACGCTTAGTCATTATTACATTGCGACATCGTTAAAAGTGCTAACTCTGTGTTGTAAAACCTCTTTTTGCTAGCAAAGAGAGGTTTTTTTATTTTTATTTGTAAATTTATTTATGTTTGAAAGTAGCCTAATTATTCATTAACGCGTGAAAATAAGTGGCTAAATAAAGGAATTAAAGCTAACTCGCGTACTATTTTTTTTGATGTAATATTCTGTTTTAAATAGACAAGTTGGTTTTTTTCTATTTGCAGAAGTATTTGAGCGTACAGCTATTTATCTTTTGATGTTGTTACTGGCTCATACAAACTAAAAACATTGCGTTAGATCACAGTTTTAATTTATAGCATTCACTCGGTTAGACAGAGTTGTCCCTGTTGCAAAGCGGTTTTGGATCCGTACACTTAGTGCCCTCATTTAAGTCGAGCTTTTGCTCTATTAGGCCGATTTAAGCAGTATGGATCTTAAACACAGAGAATGAAAATGAAAAAAACAGTGTTAACATTGGCGATCAGCGCCATTGTATTTGGGGCAACAACTCAAGTAAACGCAGCAGGTTTTCAACTTGCAGAATCTTCAGCTACCGGTTTAGGCCGAGCGTATGCAGGTGAAGCTGCCATAGCAGACAATGCGTCAACTCAAGCGCGTAACCCTGCAATGTTAGCCTATCTCGAAGGTCGCCAGCTTTCTGCTGGTGGTATTTACGTGATGCCAAATGTCGATGTGTTAGGCGACGTAAGTGTAACATCTCCTTTGTTAGGTTCTGATGCCGTTGTGATCAATGCAGATGAAATTGATGTTGCTGATAATGCATTAGTACCTAACTTTTATTACTCTAACCAATTGAATGATCATTGGACTTGGGGTCTTGCACTTAATTCAAACTATGGTTTAGCAACCGAAACCGACACGACAAGTGCAGCGGCTATTTTTGGCAGCCACACATCAATTACTACCGTTGAATTTAACCCTAACATCGCGTATCGCATAGATGATGAGTTTACCGTGGGTGCAGGTCTTCGTATGGTTTATGGTGAAGGTGAAGTTAGCGCCACAGCACCAGCTTGGATTGGTGCCATTAGTGCTAACCCTAATGTGCCAGCCAGCATATCAGCAAGCTTACCCGCAGCAGGCACTGAACTTAAATCAATGGAAGGCGACGACATTGGCTATGGTTGGAAAGCCGGCGCGAGTTGGCAAATCAATTCAAGCAACCGTATTGGTGTGGCTTATCACAGTGGTGTTGACCTAGATTTAGATGGCACAGTTTCTGGTGTGGTATATGACGGCGGACAAGATATTAGTATTGATGGCTATCTGCCTATCGAACTGCCTGCTTTTGCTGAACTGGCTTCTTATCACCAGCTAACAGAAAACTGGGCAATGCATGCCAGCATCAATTGGACAGAGTGGAGCACATTTGAGCGACTAGTAGCTTACTTTCCTGGAGATGTTAAACCGACGGGTGATATCGAGTCTGACATTGTTAAAGAAGAAAACTTTAAAGATAGCTGGCGCTATGCAATTGGTACGACCTATAACGTAAACGAACAGTGGACGTTACGCGCAGGTTTTGCACTTGATAAAACAGCCGTAGATGATGAACACCGTACGACGACTATCCCAGACACAGACCGTTTCTGGTTTAGTATGGGTACTGGATACCAAGTGTCTGAAAACTTGAGTGTCGATCTTGGCGTTACTTATATTCGTATGCACGGTGATGCACCGATTAGCGAATCTCAAGATCTACTTGGCCTCGCATCAATCGATTTCAACGGTGAAGCGACAGGTGATGTATGGTTAACCGGTATACAGCTAAGCTATAAGATGTAAATTGTATTTATACCCAATAAACCTGAAGATGCTTTTAAACATGCACCTTCAGGTCGATTGGGTACCTAACGCAGCATTCTAAGCCTCGCATTTGCGGGGCTTTTTTATACTATGATCATAACGTTAATGCGGCCAAACAAAGATTTCATTAATGATAGCTTGTTAACAAAGAGTGCTAGCATAAGGAATTTGTAATTATTGTGAAACACAGACTATTACTTGCATTAAATTTATATGTCGATGTAGGATGTGCTATTGGCTTATTAAGCAGATAAATCATATAAAAATAATCATGTCGAAATGATATAGGAAATCAGATGGTTGCTAAAAAATACATTGTCGCGTTAGATCAGGGTACAACCAGTTCACGTGCGATTGTGTTTGATCACCAAGCGAATATTGTTGCTGTTGCGCATAGAGAATTTACTCAACATTATCCTCAAGCAGGATGGGTTGAGCATGATCCGATGGAGATTTGGTCATCGCAAAGCTCAGTATTAGTTGAAGTGTTAACGCGTGCTGGCATTAGCCGTCATGATGTGGCTGCCATTGGTATTACTAACCAACGTGAAACCACCATTGTATGGAACAAGCACACAGGTAAACCAATATATAATGCTGTTGTATGGCAATGCAGACGTAGCCAAGAGATTTGCCAACAACTTAAAGCGCAAGGCGCTGAAGAGATGGTTCGCCAAAAAACTGGGTTGGTATTAGATCCGTATTTTTCAGCTTCAAAAATCAAATGGGTTTTAGACAATGTTGCAGGTGCACGTGAACTCGCAGAAGCCGGTGATTTGCTGTTTGGTACGGTTGATACATGGCTTGTATGGAAACTTACCCAAGGTGAAGTGCATGTCACCGAGCCGACGAATGCATCACGCACCATGCTCTTTAATATCCACACCCAGGAGTGGGATCAGGAACTACTAGAGTTGTTTGATATTCCTCGAGTCATGCTGCCAGACATTAAGCCATCATGCGCCATCTATGGTTATACCGAACTTGCTGGTAACCGTGTGCCGGTAGCGGGCATGGCCGGCGACCAACAATCTGCGTTATTTGGTCAGCTTTGTATAGAGCCCGGTATGGCTAAAAACACCTATGGTACTGGGTGTTTTTTATTGATGAATACTGGTGAGAAAGCGGTGGAGTCGACACATGGATTGTTAACTACAGTCGCTATTGGTGCTGACGCTAAGATTAATTACGCATTGGAAGGTTCGGTCTTTATGGGCGGAGCGGTAATTCAATGGCTGCGCGATGAGTTAGGTTTAATTGCTGATGCTTGCGATACCCAATATTTTGCTGAAAAAGTGGATGACACCAATGGGGTGTATTTAGTCCCTGCGTTTGTTGGATTAGGAGCTCCTTACTGGGATGCAGATGCCCGTGGTGCAATTATTGGGCTTACCCGTGGTGCTAATCGTAATCATATAATACGTGCAGCGTTAGAAGCCATTGCATATCAATCTCGTGATGTATTGGATGCGATGAGTAAAGACTCGGATGTGCCATTAACCGAAATCCGTGTCGATGGTGGTGCGGTGGCTAATGATTTCTTAATGCAATTTCAAGCCGATATTACAGGGGCGAAAGTGATTCGACCGTTAGTGACCGAAACGACAGCAATGGGCGCTGCATTTTTAGCCGGTTTAGCGGTTGGGGTGTGGGAGTCTACTGATCAGTTGAAAGCCATGTTATCTACTGAGCGTGAATTCATCTCATCTATGGACCATGACCACAGAGCAGATATTTACGCGGGCTGGAAAAAGGCGGTGTCGCAAGTAAGCCCTAATAGCCCTCCGCAATAATGATTACACTTTGAGATTATACTTCGATATCAATATGCTGGCTGGCGGATTCTCCACGAGTGGAAAAGCGCTCGTCAGTATTCATCCTTCTCAATCGACTGCCTAAATTCTTTTTGTCATCTATGGTGCGTAATTTTGAGCGGCGCTCTTTGCGCACAAAAGTTTTTTTGGTAACAACCGTTTTATGAGTAATGTGAGGGGGTAATTGTGATTGCGGTGCTTCATGGCTGTCGGCACTAATGGCACTGGTGCCTCGAACTTGTTCAACAATTCTTCGTCTCTCGCTAACCGCGCGCACGGGTCTGGCTAACATGGCATAAATGCTGTCGATACTCATGTCACGTCCTCCTGAGCCGATAAATAAGGTAGATACTTCGTTAACTATAACTTGTTATCGGCACCGTTAGGCCAAAATTTAATCATATTTCATTTTGATTAACGTCCTGTGTATATTCATATCATTAACGTGAGTCTGTTTTTATAAGTATTGTCGCGTATTTAGTCCTTAAAAATGCAACCTCCTATCACATAGACACCATTACGCGTGGCGTATAGTCTCTTTTCTTCTGAGCGCTCAGACATACCAGCTACTTTGATTTATATCAGCATAGTTTATTTGTCGCACGGTTAACCACTTAGGGTTTAAGCCGCTGGGAGTGTGTTGCTCAAATAATTAAGTGCTGCTATTAGCACTTACTTCTATCTGAGCGCTAAGTGCAACTTTTTTAGCCTGTTGTTGAGTGACAAGTGTAAGCAGTAACCCCATGTCGGCATTAAGGATAATTAACTGTGATTGCGAGGTGAATTGATAAAATGCCTGCCCTTATAGCAAATAAATTGTATTTGGATCACGTTGTCGTGGTGCCGTTATTGGATAAGTCATTGGGGGTAATAGGAACGTTTTGGTGTCGATGCTAGTGCATCGCCGTGAATGAAATCGATGTTCAAGAATACTATGTATACCCCTGACATTAATCATGCTGTCATTGGCGGCCAGGTAATGTAATAAAAGCGCAAACCAACGATGGTAAGGCGTAAAGTATGGCCATTTAACATAATAGTTGCCGTGCAAATGAAGATGAGAGTGTTTTTTTAACGCTAAATAATGATCAAGATCGACAATTTGTGAGTTTTAATTCCGATTAATTCGCATCGATTGCGGTGCAAACTCAACCAAAAGGTGGATTATTAACTCTATTAAGAGATGTTAATGAAAAGATCGTCACCGGGTTTCAGCCGATAAAATGACCGTTATGTGTCTGGTTTAACTCATTTACCCTGATTTTAAGCTGTTTTTAACCGCTGGTTTTGTCATTCATCCCGTTTGAGATTAATTTGCTGCTAACCCGCTTGGGGTCTGGATTTAATATATCTGTCCATCCCTTGACAACACTTGCATAGAGTCCCTAAACTTAGCATTTGTGGGAAAAAGTGGATCATTGTGGATCAAATGCTAACAAAAGAGGTGTCATAGCGTGTTTCGGGGTGCCAGTGCTATCAATATGGACGCTAAAGGACGGATCGCAATTCCTGCGAGATACCGTGACGCGTTGCGTGTAGAGCATGCCGGTACTGTGATTATCACTGTTGATATTGAATCTGCCTGTTTGTTGATTTATCCATTACACGAATGGGAACAAATCGAAGCAAAGCTTAAATTGCTCTCAGATACCGTTCCACTTGAACGCTCCTTTAAACGAAAATTACTAGGTCATGCCCAAGATTGTGAACTAGACAGCCACGGACGCATTGTTATTCCGCCGGCTTTACGAAGTTTTGCCAGCTTAGAAAAGAAAACCATGCTGGTGGGCTTACTGAATAAATTTGAACTATGGGAAGAGTCAGCTTGGCAGCAACAAATGGATGACGGTAATACGCTAATCCACAGCCAAGATTTAGCCAGCAATGAACGCCTGGTGAACTTTTCACTATAGAGACCAAAAGGTTAGAAGAACCCAATGAGCCAAGAGTTTGCCCATTTATCTGTATTACTGAATGAGACAGTTGACGGTCTCAATATCCAACGTGATGGCATCTATATTGATGGCACGTTTGGTCGTGGTGGACATTCTCGTCATGTATTGAGCCATTTGGGCGAAAACGGTCGTTTAATTGCGATCGATCGCGACCCTCAAGCCATTGAAGCTGCAAAACAATTTTCTGATGATCCGCGTTTTCAAATCGTACATGGCGGTTTTGGTCAATTAGCGCAATACGTTGATGAGTTAGGGCTGACCGGTAAAATTAATGGTGTGTTATTAGATTTAGGCGTGTCGTCGCCGCAGTTAGATGATGCCGAGCGTGGGTTTAGTTTTTTACGTGACGGCCCATTAGACATGCGAATGGACAACAGCCAAGGTCAAACGGCTGCTCAGTGGATTGCGCGCGCTGAAATTGAAGACATGGCATGGGTATTTAAAACCTATGGCGAAGAGAAAAACTCTCGTCATATTGCCCGTTGTATTGCTGCCGACCGTGAAAAAACACCGTTTTTACGGACTAAAGATTTAGCCGATTTAATCGCGCGAATTACGAAAAATAAAGAACGTAATAAACACCCCGCGACGCGTGTTTTTCAAGCGATTCGTATTTATATCAATAGCGAATTAGAGCAGATTGATCAAGCGCTTGAAGGTGCACTAACCGTATTAGCGCCACAGGGCCGCTTATCGGTGATTAGTTTTCACTCGTTAGAAGACCGTATGGTTAAGCGCTTTATTCGTCGCCATAGTCAAGGTGAAAGCGTGCCACACGGATTACCAATTACAGAAGCTGAAATTAATAAGTCGCGAAAGTTAAAAGCCGTTGGTAAGGCGATGAAGCCTTCTGTAGCAGAATTAGAACAAAATCCTCGTGCCCGCAGCTCGGTTTTACGAGTTGCTGAGCGCTTGGATTATTAGTCTTTGAGGTTAATGTGAGCCAATCGACATTAAGTTTACCTCGAATTGTGTTGCAAGATCTTTGGCGCCACAAGTGGATTGTGCTGCTGGGATTGTTAGTCGTTTCTAATGGCATTGTGGTGGTGTATACCAGCCATGTAACACGACAATTAATCTCGCAGTGGGATCATTTGCTGCAAGAGCAAGATCGATTAGATATTGAATGGCGCAACTTATTATTAGAAGAGCAATCGCAGTCTGAACACAGCCGTGTGACGCGAATGGCAACAAAAGAACTCAATATGGCACGGCCGCTTCCAAAAGAAGAAATCATCATTCGAGTTCAGTGAGCATAGGGATTATGGCGAGACAAGCAAAACGAAAATTAAATCACGAACTGATTCCATGGCGTTTATACGTTGTGGTGGGGTTTGTTTTGCTATTATTTTGCAGCCTGATTGCTCGAGCAGCTTATATTCAAATTATTGAACCTGACAAGCTGCGTCACGAAAGTGATATGCGCACCTTGCGTACCACCAGTAATCAAGTTCAACGGGGATTAATTACCGATCGTAACGGCGATATGCTCGCCGTAAGTGTTCCTGTGCGTGCGGTGTGGGCTGATCCTAAGCATGCTCACGACCAAGATGCATTTAAAGATATGCGTCGCTGGCAAGCGCTAGCGGATGTATTGCAAGAGCCTGTCGATGAGTTGGTTAGTAAAGTAAAAGGCAATCCTCGAAAACGTTTCGTTTATTTAAAGCGCCAAGTCACTCCTGCTGTAGCTGATTATATTGAACAGCTTAAAATTGGCGGGATTTATCTTAAATCAGAGTCACGTCGTTATTATCCAAGTGGTGAAATTGCTGCTCAGTTAATCGGTATTACTAATATCGATGATGTGGGTATTGAAGGTATCGAAAATACCTACAATACCTGGCTGACAGGCACACCATCGAAACAAAAAGTGCGTAAGTCACGCGACGGTAGCGTAGTTGAACGTTTAGATATGGTGCAAGAGGGCGAAAGCTCGAATGACCTTGTATTAAGTATTGATCAACGTATTCAACAATTGGCATATCGTGAACTCAAACGCGCCACAGAGATGTACCAAGCGACATCGGGCTCAGTTGTGGTGATAGACGTGCACACTGGCGAAGTGTTAGCTATGGCAAATACTCCCTCTTATAACCCTAACTCTCGTGACAATTTACAAACTCATCGTATGCGTAATCGCGCATTAACTGACACGTTTGAGCCTGGCTCTACTGTAAAACCGTTTGTGGTTGCCGCGGCATTAGAGGCTGGTACGGTTAAGTCTAATGAGCTTATTCAAACTTCGCCAGGTTGGATGCGTATTGGTGGTCGCCAAGTGCGCGACTCTAACAACTACGGTGATATGTCACTGGCAAAAATCCTAGTTAAATCAAGTAACGTAGGCATCAGTAAACTCGCGCTTTCTATGCCGGTGCAACAGCTATTAGGCACCTATCAGTCAATGGGGCTGGGTAATTATTCTGGTATCAACTTAACTGGCGAAAGTGCTGGGCTTATTCATGACCGTAATCGTTGGTCTGACTTTGAACGTGCCACTTTATCATTTGGTTATGGCTTTACCGCGACACCACTGCAAATTGCGCGTATGTATGCCACGTTAGGCAGTGGCGGTGTGTTGTATCCTGTCTCTATTCTAAAACTCAAGCAAGCGCCTAAAGGCGAACAAGTCATTTCTACTCAGGTTGCTAAAGATGTCATGCAAATGTTAGTGGGTGTGACAGAAGTGGGTGGTACCGCTAGAAAAGCCCATATTGACGGTTATCCAGTAGCGGGTAAAACAGGTACTAGTCGTAAAGCCGTTGCAGGCGGCTACGGTGATGATTACGTTGGCTTATTTGCCGGTGTTGCGCCAGTTCATAATCCTCGCTTAGCAATTTCGGTGGTGATTAACGAACCAAAAGGTGACAAATATTATGGCGGTGATGTCGCGGGGCCTGCTTTTGCAAAGATCATGTCTGGAGCATTACAAATGCTCAACGTTGAGCCAATTTCAGAGCGAGAGGCTATCCATTTAGCCACTGCGCAAGGAGCGCAGCATGATGTTATTAAATGATTTATTAGCACCGTGGTTTCATTACGCTGGTTCAGAGTCGATTAACGACTTAACGCTAGACAGCCGCTGTGTCCGCCAAGGTGGATTATTTGTGGCACTGCCAGGTTATAAAGTGGATGGTCGCGAGTATATTCCGCAAGCTATTCATGCTGGCGCAGCCGCAATATTGATTCATACTGATAATCCTGAACAGCATGGCGTGGTTGATTTACAACAATACCCAGTGCCGTTGGTGTATTTTTTTCAGCTGTCCCGACAGTTGTCTGCAGTAGCTGCCCAATTTTATGCAACCCATACTCATTCGTTAGCACTCATTGGCGTAACAGGGACTAATGGTAAAACGTCTGTTAGCCAAATCATTGCGCAAATTGTTAATTTACTCGGACACCCAGCGGCCGTTATGGGCACTTTAGGGAATGGAGTTTGGGGACAATTAGTCGACAGCGGTAATACAACGGCTGATGCCATTACCGTAATGAAGCAATTAGCTGAATTTAATGCTCAAGCTGTAAAAGTGTGTGCTATGGAAGTGTCTAGCCATGGTTTGGTGCAAGGCCGAGTAGAGGCTGCACCTTTTGAAACTGCTATTTTTACCAACTTAAGTCGCGATCACCTTGATTACCATGGTGATATGGACGCTTATGCAGCAGCTAAAAAACGATTATTTCATTTCCCTAGTTTACAACACGGCGTGATTAACATCGATGACGCGACTGGCGCTAAGTGGTTTGCTGAGCTCGCAAATCGCCAGATTAAGTCATTCAGTACTCAAGGCGAAGCCAGTGCAGATTTTTATTGTACTGATGTGCAATACCATGATGCAGGCGTGACTGCTGTGTTGCATTACCCAGCATTAAATGGCCAGAGTCGCTTATCTGCCAGCATCGAATCACCATTACTTGGCGCGTTTAATTTATCAAATTTAGTCGCAGCTATTGCAGCTTTGTATTTGCAAGGCATGTCGATGACAGCCATGCTCGCTGTGATGCCAAACGTGGTGCCAGTAGCCGGTAGAATGGAGCGTTTTTCTGCTGCCAATAAAGCCACTCTGGTGGTTGATTATGCTCATACGCCAGATGCAATTGAGCAAGCATTAAAAGCATTGCGTGTACATTGCAAAGGCACTTTGTGGTGTGTGTTTGGTTGCGGCGGTGATCGCGACAAAGGTAAACGACCATTAATGGCACAAGCGGCCGAGCAATATGCAGATAAAGTGATGATCACTAGTGACAACGCGCGCAGTGAAGATCCACAAACCATTATCAACGATATTGTACAAGGCATCAGCCAGCCCAATAATGTGTTAACTCATGTTGATCGTATTGAAGCTATTACTCGTGTAGTGGCATTAGCACAAGCAGATGACATTGTATTGCTTGCTGGTAAAGGGCATGAAACCTACCAAGAAGTTGCAGGCCAACGTATCGATTATGATGAACGCGCTTTAGCACTTGCTTTGTCTAAGGACGCATTATGATTAGTTTATCTTTAACGCAAATAGCTAAGCACTTGCAGGGCACATTACACGGTGTTGATTTCGCTAGTGATCATGACATTGCAGCGGTAAGTACCGATAGTCGTAAAGTTGAAGCAAAGTGTTTATTTGTAGCTTTAAAAGGCGAGCGTTTCGATGGCCATGATTTTGCCAAAACTGCTATAGATAATGGTGCTGCTGCATTGTTGGTTGATCATGTTTTGCCGTTTGATATTGCGCAAATTGTGGTTGCCAATACTCAAAAAGCCATGGGTAATATTGGCGCGCTTGTGCGTCGACACGTTAACCCAATTAGCTTGGCATTGACTGGCTCTAACGGTAAAACCAGCGTGAAAGAAATGGTTGCCACTATTTTATCGCAACAACACCAAGTGTTATTTACTGCAGGTAATTTTAATAATGAAATCGGCGTACCGTTAACGTTATTGCGCTTAACTCAAGGCGATGAATATGGCGTGTTTGAATTAGGTGCCAATCATCGTGGTGAAATAGATTACACCTCTTCCTTAGTGCAACCGCAAGTGGCATTAGTGAATAATATTGGTAGTGCACACTTAGAAGGCTTTGGTTCGCTCGATGGTGTAGCCGAAGCCAAATCAGAAATATTTAATCACCTAGTTAATAATGGCACTGCGATTATTAATGCTGATGATAAATATGCTTCTTACATGGTGCAGCGCTCGCAAGATCATCATCAGTTGCGTTTTTCATGTCAGCCGGAGACTGAAGCTGAGGTAAAAGCGATTGATATTCAAGCTGACGAGAATGGCTGTTGTCAGTTTATGTTGACCTTCAATGGTCAGCAAGCTGCAGTGCAATTACCGTTGGCTGGATTACATCAAGTGAGTAATGCATTAGCTGCCGCATCTATGTGTTTAGCGCTTAATATTCCTTTATCTGTTATCGCACAAGGTTTTGCATTACTGCAACCGGTTAAAGGGCGTATGCAACCGCATAAGCTCGGGCGAATGCTGTTAATTGATGACAGTTATAACGCAAATCCAACTTCAGTTAGTGCTGCGATCAATTGGTTGCAACAACGTGATGGTTATCGTTGTTTAGTGCTGGGAGATTTGGGCGAATTAGGCGACAATGCTGCCCCTTTGCATGCCAGCGTTGGATTGCAGGCGAAAAATGCAGCAATAGAGGGTTTATTTTGTTGCGGCAAACTTTCGAGCCATACCAGTGAGGCATTTGGTAGTGAGCATTTTTCAGCACAAGACAAATTGATTGTCGCATTACAACAACACCTCAAAGATGTTGAAGGCAATGTGACTATTTTAGTTAAAGGTTCTCGCAGCGCCGCTATGGAGCGGGTTGTCGACAGTTTATTGAATGCCTATGGGCGTGGGGAGTTAGTGTAGATGCTGGTTTATCTAGCCGAGTATTTAACCCAATTTTATAGCGGGTTTAACGTTTTTTCGTATGTAACGTTCCGGGCTATTTTAGGCTTGTTGACTGCATTAGTGTTTAGTTTGTGGTGGGGGCCGATTTTAATTAAACGTCTGCAAATGCTGCAAATTGGTCAGGTTGTGCGTGATGACGGTCCAGAATCGCATTTTAGCAAACGTGGCACACCAACAATGGGTGGCATACTGATCCTTGCAGGCATTTTTATTAGTGTGTTGTTATGGGGTGATTTATCTAATCGCTACGTATTAGTCACACTGTTTGTATTAGGCAGTTTTGGCGCAATTGGCTTTATTGATGATTATCGTAAGGTTGTAAAAAAGGACTCTAAAGGTCTTATCGCTCGCTGGAAATATGCACTGCAATCTATTGCTGCAATTGTGGTGGCGGTATTTTTATACAGTTCATCGACCATGGGTGGTGAAACGCAGTTAGTCGTGCCGTTTTTTAAAGACGTGATGCCACAACTAGGGTTGATGTTTATTGTATTAGCTTACTTCACTATTGTTGGTGCGAGTAATGCGGTGAATTTAACTGACGGTTTAGATGGTTTGGCTATTATGCCAACGGTGATGGTCGCGGCAGCATTTGCGTTAATTGCTTACTTGTCAGGTCATGCGCAATTTGCCAGTTATTTACATTTACCGCACTTACCGTTAGCCGGTGAGCTCGTGATTGTGTGTACCGCAATGGTCGGCGCTGGCTTAGGCTTTTTGTGGTTTAACACTTACCCAGCACAGGTGTTTATGGGCGATGTAGGCTCATTGGCATTAGGGGCTGCATTAGGTGTAATCGCGATCCTTGTTCGTCAAGAGATTTTGTTAGTGATTATGGGTGGCGTATTTGTAATGGAAACCGTTTCGGTAATCTTACAAGTCGGCTCGTACAAGTTGCGTGGTCAGCGTATTTTCCGTATGGCGCCTATTCATCATCACTATGAATTAAAAGGATGGCCGGAGCCACGTGTTATTGTGCGCTTTTGGATTATCTCATTGTTTTTAGTGTTATTGGGTCTTGCGACTTTGAAGCTACGCTAAGCAATCATTAAGGTAGATATTATGCAATCTAAGTACACGCACATTGTTTTAGGCTTGGGAGCTACTGGGCTTTCAGTCGTGCGTTTTTTAGTTTCTAAAGGTATTAAGCCTTTGGTGATGGACAGTCGTCGTAATCCTCCAGGGGCTGAGACACTGGCACGAGAATTTGCTGATATCGAATTGATAGCGGGCGGATTTGATTGTCGCTACTTAGTGCAATCTAGTCAGATAATTATTAGCCCTGGCGTACCTGTTGATACACCTGAAGTGCGTGCCGCACTGGACATGGGTATTGAAGTCATTGGCGACGTAGAGTTATTTGCTCGTGAAATTGCCGACCGCAAACCTTGCGTTGTCGGTATTACTGGGTCAAATGGTAAATCTACCGTAACCACACTGGTTTACGAAATGCTACAAAAAGCCGGTTTGTCTGTCGCTATTGGTGGCAATATTGGCACACCGGCATTGGATTTACTCAGTGAAGATGCTGAATTTTATGTGCTTGAGTTGTCGAGTTTTCAACTGGAAACCACGCATTCGTTAAATTGTATTGCCGCGACTTGTTTGAACATTAGTGAAGATCATATGGATCGCTACAGTGACTTAAACTCGTATCGCGAAGCTAAGTTACGTTTGTATCCACAAAGTCGATTTGTGATGTACAACTTAGATGATGAGCTCACTTATCCATTAGAACCAATGAATCAAAATCATTTTTGCCTTGGTGTGCCAGAAGGTGATGCCTGGGGATTAAGTGACGGTAAAATTTTTCACGGTGACAGCGAGATTGTTAATTTAAATGAAGTGTCACTGATTGGCAGTCACAACCACGCCAACTTACTTGCGGCAATGTCACTTGCGTATGCCTGTGGTGTCGATAAAGAGTCGATGGTTGATGTGGCAAAGCATTTTGTTGGGTTAAGTCATCGCTGTGAATTGGTGGGTATAAAACAAGGTGTGTCTTATATCAATGACTCAAAAGCTACTAACGTAGGTGCCACAGTTGCTGCGCTAGAAGGGTTAAGCTCACACCTTGGTGATTTATATTTAATTGCTGGCGGTGACGGCAAAGGCAGTGATTTTAGTCCGCTTACTGAGCCTTTGGCCAACATTACTCAACTGATTACTCTAGGTCGTGATGGGCCTAAAATTGCCAAGTTAAAAGCGGACTCAATCGCAGTTAATACCATGGCTGAGGCCGTTGCTAAAGCTGCTGAGTTAGCATCTTCAGGCGATATCGTTTTATTGTCGCCCGCATGTGCCAGTTTAGATATGTATAAGAGCTTTGTGGCTCGTGGCGATGATTTTAAGCAATGTGTGGAGTCGTTAGCCGATGGCGAATAACGAGCAGCAACTCAGCTTGTTTAAACAAGGCTTGAATTGGGCTTTACCGTCATTGTTGTCTGACAACAGCGCGCCGGGAATGCCGCTGTATGATCGTAGTTTTTTAGTCGCGATTATCGGCTTGATGTGCTTTGGTTTTGTGATGGTTATGTCGGCTTCTATGCCTGAAGCTACTAAGCTAACCGGCGATCCGTTTTATTTTATGTATCGCCATGTATTGTATTTAGTTGGCTGTGTTGTGATCGCGTTTTTTGTGCTGAAGTTTGATGTCAGTTACTGGGAAAAAAACAGTGGCATGCTGATGTTAGGCGTACTGGTATTGCTCATTGCCGTGCTGTTTATTGGTACTTCGGTAAACGGCGCAAGACGTTGGTTGTCTATTGGGCCAATACGTATTCAAGTCGCTGAAATGGCGAAGTTTGTGTTTATTGTTTACATGGCGGGCTATTTGGTTAGACGTCATGGTGAATTACGCGAAAACCGTAAGGGTTTTATTAAACCTATTGGTGTATATGGTTTATTTGCATTATTAATTCTATTGCAGCCAGACTTGGGTACCGTGGTGGTATTGTTCGTGTGTACGGTCAGCTTATTATTTTTAGCTGGCGCCAGAATCATCGACTTTATGGCGCTGATTTTGTTAGGGGTTATAACATTTGTGCTGCTGGTATTGTTTGAGCCTTACCGTATGCGACGAGTCACCTCGTTTATGGACCCATGGGAAGACCCATTTGGTAGCGGTTATCAATTAACACAATCATTAATGGCATATGGCCGTGGTGATTGGTTTGGCCAAGGCTTAGGCAACAGTATTCAAAAGTTAGCTTATTTGCCTGAGGCACATACTGACTTTATTTTTGCCGTGATTGGTGAAGAGTTAGGTTTTGTTGGCATCATTATGGTGTTATTGGCGTTATTTTTTGTGGCTATCCGTGCGATTAGGTTAGGCAACTTGTGTTTAAAGATGCAACGTCCATTTGAAAGCTACGTGGCATATGGCGTGGGTATTTGGGTGTGTTTCCAAACAGTGGTTAACGTTGGTGCCAGTATTGGTATGCTGCCAACTAAAGGGTTAACACTGCCGTTTATTAGTTATGGTGGCAGTAGTTTATGGGTAATGACTGCTGCGGTGATGTTACTGGTCAGAATTGATTACGAACGCCGACTGAGTTTGGTGCAAGCCGTCCAAGGGAGAACAAGTTAATGAATAGTAATGTAAGTCGTTCTCCACGTATTTTGGTGATGGCCGGCGGTACAGGTGGGCATGTCTTTCCTGCGCTAGCTGTGGCGAAATATTTGGCCGAAAAAGGTTGGCAAGTACGTTGGTTAGGCACGGCTGACCGAATGGAGGCGCGTTTAGTACCACAGCACGGTTTTGATATTGAGTTTATTGATATTAAAGGTGTGCGTGGAAATGGCCTTATTCGAAAATTAGCTGCACCGTTTAAAATTGTGCGCTCGATTATTCAAGCCAAAGCAGTGATAGATGATTTTAAGCCTAATGTCATTTTAGGTATGGGTGGATTTGCCAGCGGCCCTGGTGGTGTAGCGGGTAAGTTATCGGGTGTGCCAGTGGTTTTGCATGAACAAAATGCGATACCTGGAATGACTAACAAGTTGCTGTCTAAAATTGCTAAAAAAGTATTGTGTGCATTTCCCAATACTTTTGACAGTAACGTCGCGAATGTGGAAGTGGTCGGAAACCCTATTCGCCAAGAGCTTATTGCCTTAGGTGAACAAACCAAAAAACCGCAAGTTGATGCGTTACGCATTTTAGTGGTCGGTGGTAGTTTAGGCGCCAAAGTGCTTAATGATGTGATGCCAGCAGTGGTAGCACATTTAAGCAAACATCATTCAATTACTGTATGGCATCAAGTGGGTAAAAATAACCACACTGCGGTTAAAGCAAGTTATCAGCAACTAGGTCAATTAGACACGGTTAATGTTGCTGAATTTATTGATGATATGGAGGCCGCTTACCGCTGGACCGATGTTGTTGTTTGCCGCTCAGGTGCGTTAACAGTATCTGAACTTGCAGCTGTGGGGCTTCCAAGTATTTTAGTGCCTTATCCGCATGCCGTAGACGACCATCAAACGGTAAATGCATCAGTTTTAGTTGATGCAGGTGCCGGCTTTTTATTACCGCAAACGATTTTAAACGCAGACAACCTTGCTGAAAAATTGCAGTTGTTTGCTGAGCATAGAGAAGAACTCGCCCAAATGGGCCGAAAAGCAAGAGGCGTTGCAGTGTTAGATGCCACTCAACGAGTAGCAGATATTTGTGCCTCAGTTGCAACAAAGGGTTGAAATGACAAAGACAGAAAGATACGCACAGCTTCGTAGCATGATCCCTGAAATGAGACGGATCAAGCGCATTCATTTTGTTGGCATCGGTGGTGCTGGCATGGGTGGTATTGCCGAGGTATTAGTTAACGAAGGTTATCAAATCAGTGGTTCTGACATTGCAGTTAATAGCGTAACAGAACGACTACAAAGCTTAGGTGCAAAAATTATTATTGGCCATCAGGCCCAAAGTGTTGAGCAAGTTGATGTGGTGGTGGTATCTACCGCAATTAACCAGCAAAACCCTGAGATTATTGCCGCAAAAGAATTACGCATTCCGATAGTTCGCCGTGCTGAAATGCTGGCAGAGTTAATGCGTTATCGTCATGGTGTGGCTATTGCTGGCACACATGGCAAAACTACAACCACCAGTTTAATTGCCAGTGTGTATGGTCAGGCAGAACGTGACCCTACATTTGTCATCGGTGGCCTGTTAAACAGTGCAGGCACTAACGCACGTTTAGGCACTAGCCGTTACTTGATTGCTGAAGCAGATGAGAGCGATGCAAGCTTTTTGCACTTGCAGCCTATGGTCAGTGTGATCACCAATATCGAAGCGGATCACATGGATACTTATGGTGGCGACTTTGAAAAGTTAAAAACCACCTTTGTCGATTTTTTACATAACTTGCCGTTTTATGGTGTTGCTGTTATGTGTATCGACGATGATGTTATTCGTGAAATTATGCCGCGTATTGGCCGCCAAGTTGTGACTTATGGCTTTAGTGAAGATGCCGATGTACAAGCGATGAGTTTTGCGCAAAATGGCCATCAATCAAGTTTTACTGTAAAGCGCCATGGTAAAGATGACTTAGACATTGTACTAAATTTACCCGGGCAGCATAACGTGTTGAATGCTTTAGCTGCGATAGCGGTAGCAAGTGAAGACGACATAGACGACAGCGCTATTGTGCAAGCGTTAGCAGAGTTTGAAGGTATTGGTCGTCGTTTTCAGCACTTAGGTGAGTTTGCTACTCCAAACGGTAATGTCATGTTAGTCGACGATTATGGTCATCACCCTAGTGAAGTTTTAGCGACAATTAAGGCTGCACGTGCTGGATGGCCAGACAAACGTTTAGTTATGGCGTATCAACCGCATCGTTATAGCCGTACCCGTGATTTATATGAAGACTTTGTCGATGTGTTATCGCAAGTTGATTGTTTACTGTTACTTGATGTTTATGCAGCAGGTGAAGCACCCATTCCTGGTGCGGATGGGCGAGCGCTGTGCCGTTCAATTCGCTTGCGTGGGCAGATCGATCCCATTTTTGTTGCCAGCCCAGATCAGTTAGCCGCCGTTTTACCAGATGTATTGCAACAAGGTGATTTGCTTTTAACCCAAGGAGCAGGAAATATAGGGGCGTTATCGAAAGAATTAGCCCTTAGCGAATTAGGTTTTAAAGCTCAGAAAGAAGAACAAGGAAATGATTGATTTTTCATCAATTATTGCGTTTAAAAATCGAGCTTTAATCCTAAAGGATTGGTCGATATAATGGCCGATCTTTTGGGGCTAACCCCGGAACAACGTCAGAGGCGGATTTAAGGTGTCGTGGAGCGATAAAGGGCGCCAATTAAAACAGAATCTAGCACGTGTAAATTGGTATTTTTGCACTGGCGTACTGTTTTTACTATGTGTGCTTGGCACAGTTGTTTGGGGTGGAATACAGCTTCATAACCTGCTTAATGATGCAGATGCTCTGCCCATAGAGGCGGTAGCAGTTAAAGGTGAGAGGCTTTATACCACCGATGACGAGATTAAAAATGCGCTGCAGTCCTTAATGCAAAATAGTTTCTTTAGCGCAGATGTGCTGGATGTGCAAAAAGCGTTAGAAGCCTTACCATGGGTTTATCATGCTTCAGTTAGACGAGAGTGGCCGGCAAAATTTAAAGTGACCCTGCAAGAACAACAAGCAGTGGCACATTGGAATAACACGGCGTGGTTGAATGTAAATGGTGAGGTGTTTAATGCACTTGCGCATGCTGAACACGCTAATTTACCTCTATTATCAGGTCCAGAAGGCACTGAACAAGAGGTGTTAACCAGTTTTCAACAGTTAAATGATTTACTAACAATAAATGGCTTCACCTTAGTCAATTTACGTTTAAGTCCTCGTCATGCTTGGCATGCGGTATTAGCCAACGGGATTGAGATTGAGCTTGGGCGAGAAGATAAAATGTCACGGATACAGCGCTTTATTAATGTGTATCCGACGTTGAAGCAAAGTGATAAACCAGTTGCAACCGTTGATTTACGTTACGATACCGGGTTTGCTGTAGGCTGGGGTGATTCAAAACAGAGAGTCGACAATAAATGACCAAAAATCAGGAAAGAAACCTCATCGTGGGGCTAGATATAGGGACATCCAAGGTCGCAGTGATCATTGGTGAAGTATTACCTGATGGTGAGATTAGTGTCATTGGTTTAGGTAACCATCCTTCACGTGGTATGGATAAAGGTGGTGTTAACGATCTCGATTCTATTGTGCGCAGCGTACAACGTGCATTAGATCAAGCGGAGTTAATGGCAGATTGCCAAGTGTCGTCAGTGTATTTAAGTATTTCGGGTAAGCACATTGCTTGTCAAAACGAAAATGGCATGGTGTCGATTAACGACGAAGAAGTGACTCAAGAAGACGTTGACAATGTGATTCATACCGCTCGTTCGGTAAAAATACCCACAGAGCGCCGTATTTTACATGTGTTGCCGCAAGAGTACTCAATCGATGTGCAAGATGGCATTAAAAGCCCTATTGGTATGTCTGGTATGCGTATGGAAGCCAAAGCGCACATCGTGACATGCGCCAACGATATGGCCAAAAACATAACTAAAAGTGTTGAACGCTGTGGTTTAAAAGTCGACGATTTAGTGTTTTCAGGGATTGCGTCAGCAGACTCTGTACTGACTAACGATGAGAAAGATTTAGGCGTATGTATCGTCGATATTGGTGGTGGAACGACCGATATTGCTGTATATACCAACGGCGCATTACGTCATTGTGCAGTTATCCCTGTCGCGGGTAACCAAGTGACTAGTGATATTGCTAAAATATTTAGAACACCGTTAACTCATGCTGAGCAAATTAAAGTGCAATTTGCCAGTGCAAGAAGTTCAACTGTGAGTCGCGAAGATAGCATTGAAGTACCGTCAGTAGGCGGCCGTCCTTCGCGCAGTATGTCTAGGCATACATTGGCTGAAGTTGTTGAGCCAAGATACCAAGAATTGTTTGAGCTCGTGCTTAAGCAGCTGCAAGACAGTGGTTTAGAAGACCAAATTGCAGCAGGCATTGTACTCACCGGAGGCACGTCCTCAATATCAGGTGCAGTTGACATTGCTGAGGCAACATTTGGTATGCCAGTTCGTGTGGCATCACCGTTGCCTGTAAAAGGGTTATACGAATATGTGGATCAACCTATTTACTCTACAGGAATAGGCTTGCTTCATTATGGCGCTAGGCGAGTCATCGAACGTCAGTTCGAGCGACCAGAGCGTCAAGGGGTTACCAGCTTTTTGAATCGGGTCAAAAGTTGGTTTAAAGGTGAATTTTAATAACGCAGACATACGGAGATCAGACAATGTTTGAGATCATGGACACTCATTCAGACGAAGCGGTGATTAAGGTCATCGGCGTCGGTGGTGGCGGCGGAAACGCTGTCGAACATATGGTAAAACACAGCATCGAAGGTGTTGAATTTATCGTCACAAATACAGATGCTCAAGCACTACGTAAATCAAGCGCGGGTTCTACAATCCAGCTTGGACGGGATGTGACTAAAGGCCTAGGTGCTGGTGCAAATCCAGATGTGGGTCGTCAAGCTGCTGAAGAAGATCGCGAAAATATTCGTGCTGCAATTAAAGGGTCGGATATGATCTTTATCGCTGCAGGTATGGGCGGTGGAACAGGTACAGGTGCCGCGCCTGTTGTTGCAGAAATTGCTCGCGAAGAAGGTATTTTAACTGTTGCTGTGGTGACCAAGCCTTTTCCTTTTGAAGGTAAAAAGCGTATGGCCTATGCAGAACTTGGTATTGCCGAGCTAGCTAAACATGTGGATTCGTTAATTACGATCCCAAATGAAAAGCTGCTTAAAGTACTTGGCCGTGGTACTTCATTGCTTGATGCATTTGCTGCAGCTAACAATGTATTACTCGGTGCAGTTCAAGGTATCGCAGAGCTAATTACGCGCCCAGGTCTAATTAACGTCGATTTCGCCGATGTGAAAACTGTTATGTCTGAAATGGGTAATGCCATGATGGGTACCGGTGTTGCACGTGGTGATGATCGCGCTGAAGAAGCTGCAGAAGCTGCAGTTGCCAGCCCATTACTTGAAGATATTGATCTAGCTGGTGCGCGCGGCGTATTAGTTAACATTACTGCAGGTATGGATATAACAATCGAAGAGCTTGAAACTGTGGGTAACCACGTAAAAGCTTACGCATCAGACAATGCTACTGTAGTTGTTGGTGCCGTGATTGATCCTGAAATGAGTGACGAGTTACGTGTTACTGTTGTTGCTACTGGTATTGGCGCAGAGAAAAAGCCAGACATTCAATTGGTTTCTAAACAAGTTGCACGTCCAGAGCCAGTAGCCATTGAGCCTCGTCCAGAGCCAGTTGAAGAAGTTGTTCCTCAAACTAGCTATGCGGCACCAAAAGGCAACGCGGTTCCACAGCCACAACCATCTCAACGTCCTGATGCTGATTATCTTGATATTCCAGCATTTTTACGTAAGCAGGCTGACTAAAACTCGGATAAAACGTGATGTTTTTGCGTGATTAATGAGTACGTTGTTGTAATAAAGGTTATTTTGCAAGCCGGTTCACGGATTTGCTCCTGGGTTAGTGATTTTTTTGTGAAAATCCAAACTTATGGTAGCATGTCATACCAGCTCTGCATGATAGTCTAAGGCTATTTTTGCAACTATTTGTTTAATATTGATATTTACGGGTTACTGAATGATTTTTCAAAGAACTGTTCAAAAAATGGTGAAGAGCACTGGAGTCGGATTGCATTCTGGCAATAAAGTGACTCTATGCATTATGCCCGCACCAGTAAATACAGGGATTGTACTTAAGCGTACTGATCTAAGCCCAGCTGTGTCTATTCCAGCCAAGGCAGATATGGTGCGTGAAACCACTATGTGTACAGCCTTAGTAAACGATGCTGGTATTAGAATATCAACTATTGAGCATTTGTTTGCGGCACTTGCCGGCTTAGGCATTGATAATGCAATTATCGAAGTCGATGCACCAGAAATCCCGATTATGGATGGCAGTGCAAGTCCGTTTGTGTTCTTACTGCAAAGCGCAGGTATCAAAGAACAAGCGGCGCCGAAAAAATACCTGAAAATTACCAAACCCGTGCGTGTTGAAGATGGTGATAAATGGGCTGAATTAAAACCTTTTAAAGGTTTTAGAGTTAATTTTAAAATTGACTTTGCTCACCCAGAGATTGCTCGTAGTCAACAACACATGATTATGGATTTTTCAACTTCAGCGTTTGTTAAAGACATTAGTCGTGCCAGAACATTTGGTTTTATGCGTGATATTGAATACCTACGTGCAAATAATCTTGCGCTAGGTGGCAGCATGGAAAATGCCGTTGTACTTGACGAATATCGTGTATTAAACCCTGATGGTCTGCGTTATGAAGACGAATTCGTTAAGCACAAAATTCTCGATGCATTTGGTGATTTGTATGTCGCAGGTCATGCTATCGTCGGTGAGTTTGTTGCTTATAAAACCGGTCATGCGTTAAACAACCAACTCGTACGTGCACTTCTTGCCCAGCAAGATGCTTGGGAGTTAGTGAGCTTTGACAAAGAGGCTGATGTTCCCGTTAGCTTCATGGTTCCGGGTGCGCTCGCGCACGCTTAATCGTTAAGATTGCCTATTACGGCTGGCTAATGCAGCCAGCCGTTTTAGTTTTTCACCTAGCGTACCATCGACATGTTCCGCTAATGCTTCAATATGTTGTGCTGCAGTTGTACTAATAACGTTTTGATTTGTGCTAACTTGTGGTTTAACTAATGCGAGCCCAGGATTGACTTTAACCTCAATAGCGGTAAGCATCGGAAGTGTGTCAATTTGAAGCTGTTGCAATAGCTTCTGCTTTTGAAAGTTTATTCTTGCAGCCCATGCTGCAGATGTAGTTTCAATAACAAGAACACCCTGGCGGAGATTAGCAACTTTAAGCTGCTCTGCTACAGGACCATTTAATGTCTGTTTTACATATTGATTCAGATTATTGAGTAGTTCTGCTTTCTCGGCAAGTTCAGGCAGTCTCCCAGACAAATGGACCAAATTGCTGAGATCTTGAGGGGGCTTTTTCATATGATAATAAGATGGCTGAATTAGGCTATGAGTGTAACAGTTTTTATTCAAGGTCGAAATGGCGTAACTCGTTGGCAACCTAGCAAACGGTGGTTACTCCTACCTATTATTCTTATGGCCACAGGCACAGGAATATATCAATACAACACTGACCGTTTTGCTAGCCAACAAGCTAAAGTTGATGAAAACAAACAATTACGTCAACAGCAAACACAACAAGTGATTGAACTCAAAACCGCAACGGAAACCCAATTAGCAGCACTTGTTGCTCACGTGGCGAAGATGCAAGCCAAAATTACCCGACTTGAAGCCCTCGGCCAACAAGTTGCGCAAAATAACCTTCTTGATGATCAATTTGATTTCTCAGCTGAAGTTGGACTCGGTGGTTTAAGCGAAATAGGTAATGGCGTCGAATTAAGTCAGCTTATTGATGAAATGAGTAAGCTGGCATCCAGAATTGATAATAATAATGTTCAGTTATCCCTACTTGAAACAGTAGCATCTAATCTCCATATAGATGAAGAGCGTTATATATCAGGGCGGCCAATCGATAAAGGTTGGTTATCTTCGCCCTATGGTTTACGAAATGACCCTTTTAGCGGCCGACGAACAATGCATAAAGGCATTGATTTTGCCGGTAAAGAAGGGGCGGATGTTACAGCAACTGCAGCAGGCGTTGTAACATGGTCAGGAAGCATGCTTGGGTATGGCGAGTTAGTCGAAATAGATCATGGAAATGGTCTTCGCACTCGATATGGTCATAATAAATCTCTGTCAGTAAACGTAGGTGACGTGGTTGCCAAAGGCGATAAAATTGCCAGTATGGGAAGCACAGGCCGTTCAACCGGCCCCCATGTGCATTACGAAGTGTTGCGCGGTAAGCAGCAAATAGATCCACAAAAGTACGTCTACCGCAAAGCAAGTTAATAATATTAACGGTTAATGCGCTCAAATGAGCCAAACCTACAACAGATAAGTGATTAAGATGTTAGGCAAACTACTGACAAAAGTATTCGGAAGTCGCAACGACCGCACCCTGAAAAATCTAGGCAAAATCGTAAATCAAATTAACGCATTAGAGGCTGACTATGAAAAGCTATCTGATGAAGAGTTAAGAGCTAAAACAGAAGAGTTTCGTCAGCGTTTAGACGGCGGCGAAACCTTAGACAGCATTATGGCCGAAGCATTTGCTGTGGTACGTGAAGCATCAAAGCGTGTATTTGAGATGCGTCACTTCGACGTACAGCTTCTTGGCGGTATGGTGTTAGACAGTAACCGCATTGCAGAGATGAGAACCGGTGAAGGTAAAACCTTAACGGCAACATTACCAGCTTACCTCAACGGAATATCAGGTAAAGGTGTTCACGTTATTACCGTAAACGATTACTTAGCGCGTCGTGATGCTGAAAACAACCGTCCATTATTTGAATTCTTAGGCTTAACGGTAGGCATTAACGTTGCCGGTTTAGGTCAACATGAAAAGAAAGAAGCTTATAACGCTGATATTACCTATGGTACTAACAACGAGTTTGGTTTCGATTACCTTCGTGACAACATGGCGTTTTCACCGCAAGAGCGCGTACAACGCCCACTGCATTACGCACTGATTGACGAAGTCGATTCAATTCTAATTGATGAAGCGCGTACACCATTAATTATTTCAGGTGCTGCAGAGGATAGCTCAGAGCTATACACTAAAATTAACTTGTTAATTCCAAGTTTGATTCGCCAAGATAAAGAAGACACCGAAGATGAAATCGGTGAGGGCGATTACAGCATTGACGAAAAAGGTAAGCAAGTTCATTTAACTGAACGTGGGCAAGAGAAAGTTGAACTTCTTCTTATCGAAAAAGGCATGTTAGCTGAGGGTGATTCGCTTTACTCAGCCACTAATATCTCTTTATTACATCATGTGAATGCGGCATTACGTGCACACACACTATTCGAAAAAGATGTCGACTATATTGTTCAAGACGATGAAGTGATTATTGTTGATGAACATACCGGCCGTACCATGCCTGGTCGTCGTTGGTCTGAAGGATTGCACCAAGCTGTTGAAGCTAAAGAAGGTGTCAATATTCAAAATGAAAACCAAACGTTAGCGTCTATTACCTTCCAGAACTACTTCCGTCAGTATGAAAAGCTGGCTGGTATGACAGGTACCGCAGATACCGAAGCATTCGAATTCCAGCATATCTATGGATTAGACACAGTTGTTGTACCAACTAACCGACCTATGGTTCGTAACGATATGGCCGACTTAGTCTATCTGACTGCACCAGAGAAATATGCAGCCATCATTAAAGACATCGAAGGCTGTCGTGAACGTGGTCAGCCAGTATTAGTCGGTACAGTATCTATCGAACAATCTGAACTGCTTAATTCATTATTGAAAAAGGCTAAAATTCCGCACAGTGTACTGAATGCTAAATTCCATGAAAAAGAAGCTGAAATTGTCGCTCAAGCCGGTAGTTTAGGCGCAGTGACTATTGCAACAAACATGGCTGGTCGTGGTACAGATATCGTATTAGGCGGTAACTGGAACATGGAAATTGAAGCATTAGATAATCCAACTGCTGAGCAAAAAGCTAAGATTAAAGCTGATTGGAAAATCCGTCACGACGAAGTACTTGCTGCCGGTGGTTTACACATCCTAGGTACAGAGCGTCACGAGTCACGTCGTATTGATAATCAGTTGCGAGGTCGTGCAGGCCGCCAAGGTGATGCTGGTTCTTCACGTTTCTATCTATCGATGGAAGACAGCTTAATGCGTATATTCGCATCAGACCGCGTATCGGGTATGATGAAAAAACTTGGTATGGAAGAGGGTGAGGCTATTGAGCATCCTTGGGTATCGCGTGCAATTGAAAATGCTCAACGTAAAGTAGAAGCACGTAACTTTGATATTCGTAAGCAACTTCTAGAATATGACGATGTTGCCAACGATCAACGTCAAGTTGTCTATGCACAACGTAATGAGTTAATGGACGCTGAAAGTATTGAAGATACCATTAAAAATATCGAACAAGATGTTATTGCCGGTATCGTCGACCAATATATTCCACCACAGTCACTTGAAGAGTTGTGGGATGTTCAAGGTTTAGAGCAACGTCTCAGTAATGAATTCAATCTTAAACTCACTATTCAAGAATGGTTAGATAAAGAAGAAGACTTACACGAAGAAACATTACGTGAACGTATTTTGGGTTCATGGACAGAAGCTTACCAAGTTAAAGAGCAAATGGTCGGTGCGCAAGTACTGCGTCAATTTGAAAAAGCGGTAATGCTGCAAACTTTAGATGGATTGTGGAAAGAACATCTAGCCGCAATGGACCATTTACGCCAAGGTATCCACTTACGTGGTTATGCTCAAAAGAACCCTAAACAGGAATATAAACGTGAATCATTTGAATTATTCCAGCAAATGCTAGAATCATTAAAGAATGATGTTATTAGCGTACTGTCTAAAGTCCAGGTGCAAGCTCAATCTGATGTTGATGAAATGGAACAACGTCGTCGTGATGAAGAAGCAAAAATCCAACATGCTTATCAGCACGCAGCAGCTGAATCATTAACAGGATCAGAAGAGCAAGTACCAGAAGCACCGCGCACCGTAATTCGTGATGGTGAAAAAGTCGGTCGTAATGATCCTTGTCCATGTGGTTCAGGTCAAAAATACAAACAGTGTCATGGAAAATTAAGTTAATAATCCATCTCACCAATTAAAAGGCAGCGTATATACGCTGCCTTTTTTATTATCATGCTCGATAGAACTCCAGCAAAATAAGCCTTTTGTGGATAACTTTGGGGGTAAATAGTGCGTATCATGTAGTTAAGTACCTAAAGTAATAAAAGATCGTAAAAAGATCGTTTTTTTACTTAAAAGCGCTTGCACTAAATCTTAAGCTGCCTATAATGCGCATCCACTGACACGGCAGACAGCGAAAGCAAAAGCCGGTGAGTGTTATCAAACCATTGAGGTGGCAGAGATAACGGCAAAAA
>NZ_BMQW01000014.1 GCF_014648315.1 Shewanella ulleungensis | reverse complement strand
TGCAAACTGAATTAACTCGAATTGCCGATACCACATCATTTGGTGGTCAGAAATTATTAAATGGTAATTTTGGCACTAAATCTTTCCAGGTGGGTTCAAATGCCAATGAAACGATTTCTGTTACTTTGGGTGACGTTTCTGCCGATAATATAGGTAAGGAAGGGAAGACTGTTGCAGGTACATATACCGCCGCAGAAACCACCGCGGTTATCGCAGACGGTACATATTCTTTTGCTTACACCGCTGAAGGCGGAAGTGCTGAAACACTGAAACCTGATTTTACAAATGTTACGGATGCAGCTGGTGCAGTCGATGCAATTAACAGTGCCTTAAACGGTGCCTCGCAGACAACGGGTGTATTTGCTGAACTAGATGCTGCGGGAACTGGCTTTAGTTTAAAAGGAATATTAAATAACGGGGACACTCTAGCTTTAACTGAAGCAGTAGCAGCTTCTTCATCATACACTGTTGGTGCTGCTGATTCTGCTAACTTAACATCCAGAGTGAGTGATATTGATATTACCGATTATGCCGGCTCGCAAAATGCAATCACTATTATTGACGCAGCATTAGCTGATATTGATAGCCAACGTGCTGACTTAGGTGCCGTTCAAAACCGCATGAATTTTACCATCAGTAATTTAGGTAATATTGAATCGAACGTGACAGATGCGCGTAGCCGAATTCAAGATGTTGACTTTGCCTCTGAAACGGCTCAATTAACTAAGCAACAGATTTTGTCACAAACATCGTCAGCAATGCTTGCTCAGGCTAACCAGATACCTCAGACAGCCCTATCACTTCTATAATAGGCCAACTATAATAGTCTCGACTATTAATAGCGATAAGCTAGTGTAAAGGTAACAGATAGGGAGGATCGCTTGCGATACTCCCTTTTATGTTTTAAAAACGAGAATAAAGTAAAAATTTAACCCAATTAGTCTGATTGAGTACATCAATCTTAAGACGATAGCAGTAAACTGGTGTGGAATTTGCTTTGTTTTATTAGGTCAGTTGAGGTGTATCATGGATGTCAATGTAACAGCATCGAACAGTAATCTGCATAAAGAGGGTTTGACCCACTCAGTTAACCGGCCCGTCGATAGGCAGGTGGGCAACCAGTTTGATAAGCAACCTAGTGTTGTGAACGCAGCAGTTTCGAGTGACGGTATTCAAAAAGCCGCTGACAGTGTTCGCACCACCGAGCAAGTCAATGCGACGACTCAAGTTGATGCAGAAGAGCTTAATAAAGCCGTAAATGACATTACCGAAAGCATGAGTATGATGCAAAAAGGTTTAGCCTTTAAAGTGGATGAAGACTTAGGCATTCAAGTTGTAAAAGTGATTGATGTCACCACTGGTGAGTTGATTAGGCAAATGCCAAATGAAGAAGCCTTAGAAATTGCTAAAAAGTTAAACGAAGTCACCGGTTTGTTGATGAAAACTGAAGTGTAGTTTTAAAGCAAATTACAATGTTATTTGTGTTACAGCCATTTAGGTTTTCGTGACACTAATGAGTTTTATCGATAACCGTATATTGTAAGTTGAGGGTATTATGGCATTAACATCAGTAGGCATTGGTTCAGGCATAGATATTGGAGGTATTGTTACCGCGTTAGTTGAAGCCGAAAGCGCAGGTAAAATAGCCAAATTCGATGCGAGTGAAGGCACCATAACGGCAAAAATCTCCGGTATTGGTTCATTAAAAAGTGTCATGTCAGAATTTAATGATAAGTTGGCTACACTCATGGATGCTGATACCTTTGGCAGTCAGAAGGTCGCGTTATCAAATAAAGACTATTTGACAGCTACTGTTGATTCAACTGCCGTCTCAGGGAAATATCAAGTTAAAGTTGAGCAACTTGCCCAAAGTCAAAAAGTAGGATCTGCAGTGGTGGGTGACAGTGCCAGCACCATAGGTACTGGCTCGTTAGCTATTGCGGTTGGCAGTAATAGTTTTAATATTGATGTAGAGGCTACGGACACCTTAACTGAAATCATGAACAAGATTAACAGTTCAGATGATAACGATGATGTCACCGCCACCATTATTAACGGTGAGTTAGGGCCGCAGCTGGTATTAGGCTCTAAAAATACTGGTTTAGACAATACTATTAGTGTTACAGCGACTGATACTGACGGTAATACTGGTTTAGCTGATACCTTTACCATGACAGAATTAACCCCTGCTAAAAATGCCATTGCTTATGTTGATGGAGTTAAAATTGTTTCTCAATCAAATGATATCGATGAGGCTATTACAGGTGTGTCACTATCACTAACGGCAGCAGACATTGATAAAACAACGACACTCACTGTTAGTCGTGATACAACAAAAACTAAAACGGCAATTGAAGGCTTTGTTGAAGCATATAATAGTGTAATGAGTACTATTAAAAGTCTTTCAAGTTATGATCCTGATACAGAGCAAGCGGGTGTTTTGCAAGGTGACTCTTTGCCTCGGAGCATTCAAAGTCAAATGCGTAACATGCTAACAAGTCAGTACAGTACATCTGATGGCGACAAAATGCTAGCGACTCTTGGTATCACAACTACTCGCGAAGGCCTTCTTGAAATTGATTCAGATAAGTTAACCGAAGTGATTGCCAGCGATACAGGTGCTATTGCTGAAATGTTTAGTGCTGAAGATACTGGCCTTGCAAGTAAAATGTCTTCATATATGGATATTTATGTGAAATCAGGTGGTCTTTTGGAAAGTCGAGACTCGTCTCTCGATGATCAGTTGAGCCGTTTAACCGATAGTCGTGATGCTTTAACAGCCCGGATGGAGGCTTACAGCGATCGTCTTTATGCACAATATAATGCCATGGATTTGGTTGTAGCGAGTTTAAACAGCACCTCTAGTGATTTACAGTCTCGCTTAGATTCATTACCAGGTTTGGTGAATAACAACTAAAATTTGAAGTTTAACCTAATTACATTTGATTTTAGAATGCTAATGGGTATTAAATAAAAAGAACATTTAATAGATAGATTAACGTGTTAATACGAGGTTTTTTTGACAAACTCAATGACAGAAATTAATAACATCAATAATAAGCTGATGTTTGTTATTGATAAAATTGAAAAATCTAAAGCTGAAGATGAAATTGTATCGGATATGGTATCAGAATTGCATGTGTTAATTGAGGCGCGTCAAAAGTTATTGCATGTCCTAGTGTCTGACACAAATTTTACTGACAGAGAAGTACTTGAACAACAGTTTGATTTGACTCAGACATTGATAAAGCGAAGCCGAAAAATAATGGATTTTAGACAATCCTTATTGCAGGCAGGCAATACCACAAAACGCCAAATTAATGTATATAAAGAAATAGATTCAAATAGGTAGGTGTAATTATGCGCGGTTCAATGCAATCATATCGTAAGGTTTCTGTTGACAGCAACATGGCTGTAGCAACACCACATCGTATTATTCAAATGTTATTAGCGGGTGCTTTAGAGCGCTTAGCTCAAGCTAAACTAGCAATAGAAAAAGGTGATATTGCCAATCGCGGTTTACTGATAGGTAAAGCTATTGGAATTGTTAACGGTTTAAATGGCAGTTTAAACATGGATGCGGGAGCTGAAGTTGCCGGTAACTTAACTCAGCTTTATGATTTTATGCTAATAAGAATGTCTGAAGCTAATATGAACAATGACCCTAAAGCTATAGATGATGTTGTGTCGATTTTAAAAACCATTAAAGAAGGTTGGGATGCTATTCCACAAGATCAACATCACCTGACTTCTGAAGCAAGTTAATCGTTACAGCATTGTGTATTTAAACTAAAAAGACGCTTAGCGTCTTTTTTGCTATTTGGGCAAAGTCATGATTTTGTATCAGTTGTTCATATAAGCGCAACGCTACTTAATCGTGTTTAGCGTGGATTTTCTGACTGAAAAAACAGCATTTTCATTAAAAATGTGCCTTGATGTAGATAAAATGTAACTGTTGCTTGCTTATGCCACGCTGATAATACAATATTTATTAGGAAACCTCGTTTGCCTTGCTTTTAAAGTGGCAGATTAACGTGCCGATTTAGCAATAATGATAGAATATTGTAATGTTGTCAGTTTTTTGGCGACCTTCTTGGCTACTATTTTTGATATAATGTACTTTGGTTTATGTGGCTGTTTGCGGCATAATTATCCCGGATAAAACCTATAACAAGAGCTTTTGGCCTTCTGAATGATGCAAATAGAACAAAGAATTTTAATTGTCGGTACCCCATCAGAGCGCGTGACTCGTTTGTGCTGCATTTTCGAATTCTTGGGTGAGCAGTGCGAAATCGTCTCTAACCAATCTTTATTGCCATTAATTGAGCAATCGCGTTTTCGTGCCGTGGTGATTGTTAATGACAATATCAGCGAAGATAGCATCAAAAATATTGCCGCTATAGCACCTTGGCAACCTATGCTGTTGCTTGGTGAGTCAGAGGTGCATTTGTCTAATGTACTGGGGCAAATAGAAGAGCCGATTAACTACCCACAATTAACCGAGTTATTGCATTTTTGTCAGGTCTTTGGCCAGGCCAAACGCGAACACACCTTAACCAGTGGTAATCAAACCAAATTATTTCGCAGCTTAGTTGGCCGCAGTGAAGGCATTGCCAACGTAAGGCATTTAATTAATCAAGTGTCTGGCTCTGACGCCACCGTGCTTGTACTGGGCCAGTCGGGTACCGGTAAAGAAGTGGTCGCGCGCAATATTCACTATTTATCTGAGCGTCGTGATGGACCGTTTATTCCGGTTAACTGTGGTGCTATTCCGCCAGAATTACTTGAAAGTGAATTATTTGGCCACGAAAAAGGCTCGTTTACAGGCGCGATATCTGCCCGTAAAGGCCGATTTGAGTTAGCCGAAGGCGGCACGCTGTTTTTAGATGAAATTGGCGACATGCCCCTGCAAATGCAAGTTAAGTTATTACGGGTATTGCAAGAGCGCGTGTTTGAGCGTGTTGGTGGCAGTAAAACTATTGCAACAGATGTGCGTATTGTGGCTGCAACCCATCGTGATTTAGAAACGATGATCACTGAAAATGATTTCCGTGAAGATTTATATTACCGCCTCAATGTATTCCCAATTGAAATGCCAGCATTAAGTGAGCGTCGTGATGACGTGCCCTTGTTATTACACGAGTTAGTGAATCGAGTATTTAACGAAGGCCGTGGTAAAGTGCGCTTTACTCAGCGCGCCATTGAGTCGTTAAAAGAACATAATTGGTCTGGTAACGTACGCGAACTGTCTAATCTGGTTGAACGGTTAACGATTCTGTATCCAGGCGGCTTAGTTGATGTAAACGATTTACCGCATAAATACCGTTACATTGATGTACCAGAATACTGCGTTGAAATCAGCGAAGAGCAACTCGAACGTGATGCGCTCGCATCGATATTTAGCGATGAGATGCCCGTCGATATTCCTGAAACTCGATTCCCGAGTGAGTTACCCCCAGAAGGGGTTAACCTTAAAGATTTACTGGCTGAGCTCGAAATTGACATGATCCGCCAGGCATTAGAGCAACAAGACAATGTCGTCGCCCGCGCCGCAGAAATGCTCGGTATTCGTCGGACCACATTAGTTGAAAAAATGCGTAAATACGGCATGAGCAAAGAATAACCGTTAGCTGATTATTGAATTGATTCGTCATTAGCTATTCTATCTAAAAACACATCAGCAGATGTGTTTTTTGCTTCTAGATTCTAGATTCTAGATTCTAGATTCTAGATTCTAGATTCTAGATAGTAGATAGTAGATAGTAGATAGTAGATAGTAGATAGTAGATAGTAGATCTCGGGACACAGGTGTTGCACCACCACGCACGTCATCCTCGAGTGCTTTAATCGGGGATCCAGGTGTTTCTATTGACTTAGATTTTAGCGCCCATTTCTTAGGACCTAGGACCTAGGTCCTCGCATCTTGCTCCCCCGCGCACGTCATCCTCGAGTGCTTTAATCGGGGATCCAGGTGTTTCTGTTGACTTAGATTCTAGCTCCCATTTATTAGACCCAAGAACCGCCCTAGCACCTCGAACCTAGCACCTCGCTCCCCCTTAATCGTAGATTATCGCCTTGGCACACTTAATGCATCCAGTTAGTCAAATGTAATTCTTTTGACGGAGTGGCCATGTATTCAGCTCGAGTGTTATCAAATCCGCGTTATGCGGTGGTTGAGTTGCCGATGACTGCATCGCTTTCTGCCACCCCACTTATTGCCACACCTTATGCAGCTGCTCAGGCTGCGGCTCATACTGATTATCGGCCGAGTGAGAGTGCCATACGTCAAAGCATTGCACATGCTAAAACACCGGTATTTGCGCCGGTTGTTAGTGCTTATTCAAGTAAGGCTGCCAATATGTCTAATCAAATGGCGCATATTCTTCAGGCTATGCCATCAGGCGTGGTGATTATTGATGGTGATGGCGTGGTTACCCTAGCAAACCCTGTTGCCACTGAACTATTAGGTCGTCCACTACAAGGGGCGCGTTGGTTTGATATTATTCATCGCGCATTTGCGCCGCAAGACGATGATGGCCATGAAGTGTCGCTTAAAAATGGCCGTAGGGTTAAATTGGCGATTACGCCGTTAGCACCAGAGCCAGGCCAATTAATCGTAATAACAGATTTAACTGAAACCCGCTTATTACAAAAGAATTTATCTCATTTACAGCGCTTATCATCACTGGGCAAAATGGTGGCTACGTTAGCACATCAAGTGCGTACGCCATTGTCTGCCGCATTACTTTATGCCTCAAATCTGGCTAGTCCAAAATTAACTGATGCAGCGCGAACCAAGTTTCAATCTAAGTTGGTTGACCGCTTAAACGAGTTAGAGCGTCAAGTTAATGACATGTTATTGATGGCCAGAGGCCGTCAAGATAGCATGGCTGAATCAGTCACTATGGATGACATTATTACCCAGGTGATGGCTAACTGTGAGCCTATAGCAGATAAAAAACAGTGTGAGTTGGAATCTGAAGATACCTCTCATTCCAGTATGCTAGCCAATGCCAATGCGTTAAGTTCTGCGGTGAATAACTTAGTGATGAATAGCCTTGAAGCTGGCGCGACTAAAATTAAAGTGTCTGCCAGTGAAACCGTTGACGGGCTATTATTAGATGTGATTGATAATGGCAAAGGGCTCGACCCGGCAATGCAGAAGCAAGTGCTAGAGCCTTTTTTTACCACTAAAAGTCAGGGCACAGGCCTTGGATTAGCTGTGGTGCAGTCTGTGGTACGTAATCATGGTGGGCATATTCAACTATCGTGCAAACCAGGTATGGGTTGCCATATTCGATTGATTTTCCCACACGCTAAACAAGCGCATCATCAGGAGGTGACACATGGCTGAAGCACATATTCTATTAGTTGAAGATGATGCAGATTTGCGCGAGGCATTACTCGACACCTTGTTGTTAGCTCATTATGAGTGTGTTGATGTTAGCAGTGCTGAAGAGGCAATCATTGCTTTAAAAGCTAATCAATTTGATATGGTGATCAGTGACGTACAAATGGACGGCATTGGTGGCATGGGCTTGTTGAGTTATTTGCAGCAACACCAGCCTAAATTACCGGTATTACTGATGACGGCTTATGCCACGATTAACAGTGCTGTCAGCGCGATGAAATTAGGCGCAGTAGATTACCTTGCCAAACCTTTTGCGCCAGAAGTGTTACTCAACCAGGTGTCTCGTTATTTGCCGTTAAAGCAAAATCACGATAAGCCAGTGGTTGCTGATGATAAAAGTTTGGCGTTATTGGCATTAGCCCAACGTGTTGCTGTGTCTGAAGCCTCGGTGATGATCATGGGCCCAAGTGGCTCTGGTAAAGAAGTCTTAGCGCGTTACATCCATCAACATAGTCAACGTAATGGGCAGCCATTTATTGCGATTAACTGTGCCGCTATTCCTGAAAACATGCTTGAAGCAACGCTATTTGGTTACGAAAAAGGCGCGTTTACGGGCGCGTATCAAGCATGCCCTGGTAAATTTGAACAGGCCCAGGGCGGCACATTATTACTGGATGAAATATCTGAGATGGAGCTTGGTTTACAAGCCAAGTTATTACGCGTATTGCAAGAACGTGAAGTTGAACGTTTAGGTGGCCGTAAAACCATTAAGTTAGATGTACGCGTATTAGCAACCTCAAACCGCGATCTAAAAGCCATGGCAACGTCTGGTGAGTTTAGAGAAGATTTATACTATCGCATCAACGTATTTCCGTTAACTTGGCCGGCACTACATCAACGCCCTGCAGATATTTTACCGCTTGCACGCCATTTATTGGCTAAGCATGCCAAAGCCTTGAATATGATGTCAGTGCCTAAGCTTGATGATGCTGCAACTCGACGTTTATTAACATATCGTTGGCCAGGTAACGTGCGCGAGCTTGATAATGTCATCCAGCGCGCACTCATTTTACGGGTGAATGACGATATTGGAGTCAACGACATCATCATTGATTCTGCAGACGTAAACCTATTACCTAACGATAATTTTGATGTTGATAAGTCTGGTGATGTTGATGGTTTAGGCGATGAGCTTAAAGCTCAAGAGCACGTGATTATTTTAGAAACCCTGAATCAATGTCAGGGGAGTCGGAAAATGGTCGCTGAAAAACTCGGCATTAGTGCGCGGACATTGCGTTACAAGATGGCTAAAATGCGCGATATGGGTATTCAATTACCAGCGTAATATTATTTATTTTAAATGTAATTAACTGATAATATTAAGTTAAATAAAAAGCAACTTATCTACATAGCTGTAGGTAAGTTGTTTTTGTTGTTATTGTCCCTTCTGTTTTGCATCTTGGCATCTATATTGCTTTAACTCCTTATAAGATAATTGTTGTCGTCAAAAAGTCGACGAAAGGGAGTGACACCATGCAGATTAGCGCCAATCCATTATTACAAGAGATGCAATCGCTTCGTGGCGAAATCGCCCCTTCTATTGGTTCATCAATTGCCCCTAACTTGACTCAGCAAGTGAATAACACCACAGGTGCTGATTTTAGCCAGCTGTTATCGCAAGCGGTCGGCAGTGTGAATGGACTGCAACAAACATCATCGAGTTTAGCTTCACGCCTAGACATGGGCGACACCACAGTGAGCTTGTCTGACACCGTTATCGCCCGTGAAAAAGCTGGTGTGGCATTTGAAGCCACTGTGCAAGTGCGTAATAAGTTAGTTGAAGCGTATAAAGAAATCATGAGTATGCCTGTTTAGTCGCTGTCGGTTTTAAGCGCTAGGTAATTCCAAACATCAGACATATAGCAGGTACATATTGTGAGCACAGACATAATGGTAGGTTCAGATTCAACAGTTGACGCCGGTGTCCAGCAGGAGAATAAGTCAGGGCTAATGGGCAGCGTCGGCGGGGCTGACATGATGCGCCAGGTGATCATGATTTTGGCTTTGGCTGTGTGTCTTGCATTGGCTGTTTTTGTGATGATGTGGGCACAAGAGCCGGAATATCGCCCATTGGGTAAAATGGAAACGGCTGAAATGATCCAGGTACTTGATGTACTGGATAAAAACCAAATTGATTATCAAATTAATGTTGATGTTGTCAAAGTGCCTGAAGACAAATATCAAGAAGTGAAATTACTCTTAAGTCGTGCAGGCATTGAAAGCAGCACTCAAACAAATGATTATTTAAGTCAAGACAGTGGTTTTGGTGTGAGTCAGCGTATGGAGCAAGCGCGTTTGAAGCACAGCCAGGAGCTAAACTTAGCCCGCGCCATTGAAGAGCTTAAAAGTATTAGCCGCGCTAAAGTGATTTTAGCCCTACCAAAAGAAAACGTCTTTGCCCGTAATGCATCAAAGCCAAGTGCAACCGTTGTTGTTAGCGTGCGCCGTGGCGGATTAGGCCAGGAAGAGATTGATGCAATTGTTGATATCGTTGGCTCTGCAGTGCAAGGCCTTGAGCCATCTCGTGTTACCGTCACCGACTCAAACGGTCGCTTATTAAATTCAGGTAGCCAGGACGGTACATCTGCTAGAGCGCGCCGCGAACTGGAATTAGTACAGCAAAAAGAAGCAGAATATCGTCGTAAAATTGAATCGATTTTAATGCCAATTTTAGGCCCAGAAAACTTTACCTCGCAAGTGGATGTCAATATGGACTTCACCGCGGTAGAGCAAACAGCTAAGCGTTTTTCACCTGACTTACCGGCTATTCGTAGCGAAATGACCATCGAGCGTAACTCTTCGGGTCAAAGTTCTGGCGGTATCCCTGGTGCACTAAGTAATCAACCGCCAATGGAATCTGATATACCAGAAGTTGCGGGCGAGGCTAGTTCGTCAACTGTTTCTGGTGATATGTCTAAAGAGGCGACTCGCAACTATGAGTTAGACACCACGATTAGCCACACTCGCCAGCAAATTGGTGTGGTGCGCCGTGTTAGTGTGTCGGTAGCGATTGACTTTAAACCGGGTCAAGTTGATGAAAATGGCCAAGTGTCTCGAGTGCCTCGCACGGAAGAAGAGTTAACGAATATCCGCCGTTTACTTGAGGGGGCAGTAGGTTTTAGTACTCAACGTGGTGATGCGCTTGAGGTTGTCACTGTTCCATTTATGGATCAGTTAATTGAAGCACTACCAGAGCCTGACATGTGGGAACAACCCTGGTTTTGGCGCGCCATTAGATTAGGGTTAGGTGCTTTGTTAATCTTAGTGTTGTTTTTAGCTGTGGTTCGTCCTATGTTGAAGAAGCTTACTAATCCGCAAGGCACAGATATGCCTGCCGAAACTCGTCCTGGTCATGAGTTAGCTGAAATTGAAGATCAATATGCGGCTGACACTCTAGGTATGCTCAATTCCAAAGAAGCCGAATACAGTTATGCAGATGATGGATCAATTCAAATACCTAATCTGCATAAAGATGATGATATGATTAAAGCAATTAGAGCACTCGTGGCCAATGAGCCTGAGCTTTCCACTCAAGTAGTTAAGAATTGGTTACAAGACAATGGCTAATGAAAAAGAAAAAGAAAAGGCAAAACCTGCAGCATTTGACCCTGAGTCTCTTAGTGGCGTTGAAAAAACCGCTATTTTGCTACTCAGCTTAAGCGAAGCCGATGCTGCGTCAATTTTAAAGCACCTAGAGCCTAAGCAAGTGCAAAAAGTGGGTATGGCGATGGCTGCAATGGATGACTTTGGTCAAGAAAAAGTCATTGGTGTGCACAAGTTATTTCTGGATGATATTCAAAAATTCTCTTCAATTGGCTTTAATAGCGAAGAGTTTGTGCGTAAAGCATTAACCGCCGCATTAGGCGAAGACAAAGCCGGTAATTTGATTGAACAAATCATTATGGGCAGCGGTGCTAAAGGGCTAGACTCATTAAAATGGATGGACGCTCGCCAAGTTGCGACCATTATTCAAAACGAACATCCACAAATTCAAACCATTGTGTTGTCTTATTTAGAGCCCGATCAAGCGGCTGAGATTTTTAGTCAGTTCCCTGAAAACACTCGTTTAGACTTAATGATGCGTATTGCTAATCTTGAAGAAGTTCAGCCTGCGGCCTTGCAGGAATTGAATGACATTATGGAGAAACAATTTGCCGGTCAAGGTGGTGCACAAGCGGCGAAAATGGGCGGCTTAAAAGCGGCTGCAAACATTATGAATTATCTCGACACCGGTGTTGAAAGTCAGATCATGGAAACCATGCGTGAGTCTGATGAAGAGATGGCGCAGCAAATTCAAGATATGATGTTTGTATTTGAAAATCTTATTGATGTTGATGACCGTGGTATTCAAGCCTTGTTACGTGAAGTACAGCAAGATGTGCTAATGAAAGCTCTGAAAGGGGCCGATGAAGCCTTGAAAGAGAAAATACTTGGTAATATGTCTAAACGTGCTGCAGAATTATTACGTGACGATCTTGAAGCTATGGGGCCAATTCGTATCAGTGAAGTGGAAGTGGCTCAAAAAGAAATTCTGTCTATTGCGCGTCGCTTAAGCGACAGTGGTGAAATTATGCTTGGCGGTGGCGGCGGAGACGAGTTCTTATAATCGTATAGCCAATAACGGCTTAGCAGCATTTGATCGCCGTTATTACCGATAGCTAATTTACTAAACAATACAAGTGATTGATTATGTCTGAATCTAAGTCGTCTAAAAATGTCCTCAGTGTCGATGATGAAGTTGAATTCAGTCATTGGCAGCTTCCTGATATCACCCGAGATCAAAGCCAAGACCCGTCCAATATGTTTGGTAAGTCGTCTCAGCCTTACCAAGCTAAAACCGTGACTGCAGAAAAATCAATGTCTCCGCCAACCATGGCGCAAATTGAGGATATTCGCGCGGCTGCGGAACAAGAAGGATTTGAGCAGGGCAAGCAAGACGGTTATCAACAAGGTTTAGAGCAAGGCCGTTTAGAAGGCTTAGAGCAAGGCCACAGTGAAGGTTTTACTCAGGGTGAACAGCAAGGCTTAGAAGCAGGGCAGGTTGCGGTTAATCAATTGATTGAGCAATTGACACAGCTCATCACTCAGTTCGAACAACCGCTAGCAGTGTTAGACTCTGAAATTGAAGCTGAGTTACTGGCGATGACAATTAGCTTAGCTAAGTCGGTAATTGGCCATGAATTAAAAACACATCCTGAGCATATTTTGTCTGCACTTCGTCAAGGTGTTGACGCACTGCCATTAAAAGAGCAAAGGGTTAAGCTGCGTTTAACTCAGCACGATGCCGACATAGTGTCGCAAAACTACCCGCAAGAGCAGCTGCAAAAAAATCAATGGCAAATCGATATTGACCCAACATTATCAAACGGTGATTGCGTGATTGAAAGCGTGCGGTCATCAGTCGACTTACGGGTTGAACAACGCATTGAGCAAGTGTTTACTGAGCTTGAAGAGCAGGCTACCCAACTCACTAAAAATGCCCAACAGTTAAAAGTGACCACTCCCAATTATCAATCTTCTGAAGTTGATGATTTAGCTGCTTATTCACAAACAGCTGTTGAGCAGACTCATGATGCAGACAACCCTGTTGAAACGGCTCATGTTGAAAAAAATCAGGTTGATGATGAGATTACACCATCTGCAGATACAGTCACTGATATAGATGATCATACACAAATTGACTCTTCAATAATTGACTCTCCACAAATCGATCATATAGAAAATAGCCATGCGAAAGCGGCTTTATCGCCTGCCATTAATGAGCAACAACATGCTAATGAGCCACTGAAACAAGGCGCGATAACAGATGCTGCTAGCGATGGTGCAGTTTATGTCGATGCTAAGGACAATGGATGAGCCAGCGTCAACAGCAGTTGCTGAACAAATTTAACGTCCATCACAAAAAAGTGTTGCCTCTGCGTCCCGTTGCCAGTGGCCAATTAGTGCGTGTTGTGGGGTTAACCCTCGAAGCCACCGGTTGTCGTGCTCCGGTAGGCAGTTTGTGCTCAATTGAAACCATGGTTGGCGAGTTAGTGGCTGAAGTTGTCGGCTTTGATGACAAATTACTGTACTTAATGCCAATTGAAGAGTTGCGCGGTGTATTACCCGGCGCTCGAGTAAGGCCGTTAGGTGAGCAATCTAGCTTAAATGTTGGCTTATCATTACTTGGACGAGTGCTCGATGGCAGTGGTGCACCATTAGACGGTTTAGGCCCCTTGAATACCGATCAACAAGCGGCTCGTCACGGACCCAATATTAATCCTTTATCTCGTAGAGCCATTACCGAGCCTTTAGATGTCGGCGTAAGGGCGATTAACTCGATGCTAACCGTCGGTAAAGGTCAACGAATGGGTTTGTTTGCAGGTTCTGGTGTTGGTAAGAGTGTGCTACTTGGCATGATGACCCGAGGTTCTACAGCTGACATTATTGTGGTTGGGTTGGTGGGTGAACGTGGCCGTGAAGTTAAAGAATTTATTGAAGAGATTTTAGGTGAAGAAGGCCGCGCGCGTTCTGTGGTGGTTGCCGCGCCAGCAGATACATCACCGTTAATGCGTTTACGCGCCTGTGAAACATCGACACGTATTGCCGAGTACTTTCGTGATTTAGGCTACGATGTGTTACTGCTGATGGACAGCTTAACCCGTTATGCCCAAGCTCAGCGTGAAGTTGCCTTAGCCGTTGGTGAACCGCCAGCCACCAAAGGGTATCCGCCATCGGTGTTTGCAAAATTACCAAGATTAGTTGAACGAGCGGGCAATGGCGGCCCAGGACAAGGTTCCATTACTGCATTTTATACCGTATTGACAGAAGGCGATGATCAACAAGATCCGATTGCTGATGCTTCTCGTGCAATTTTAGATGGTCACGTTGTGTTGTCTCGCCAATTGGCTGACTCTGGGCATTACCCTGCAATTGATGTAGAAGCATCTATTAGCCGTGTAGCGCCAATGGTGATAAGTAGTGAGCATTTAGAGGCCATGCGCCGTGTGAAACAAATGTATTCGTTATACCAGCAAAATCGTGATTTGATTTCTATTGGCGCTTATTCACAAGGTAGCGATCCTCGCATTGATAATGCTATTCGCTTGCAGCCTGCAATGAATGCTTTTTTACGTCAGGGATTTAAAGACCCCGTGAGTTTCGACGAAAGTAAACTCATGTTGACGCAAATTGCCGCGCAATGCCAAGGCTAATCCATGGCTAAAACAGATCCGTTAGTCACCGTGCTTAAATTAGCTGTTGCCGCTGAAGAGAAAGCCGCTTTGCAATTAAAAGCGGCTCAATTTGAACGCCAAAAGCGCCAAGGACAGCTTGATGCGCTCAATAATTACCGCTTAGATTACATGAAGCAAATGGAAGGCCACACTGGCACCACATTACGTGCTAATCAATACCATCAGTTTCATCAATTTATCCGCCAGGTTGATCAAGCCATTTTACAACAAGTGGCCGTGGTTAAAGACGGCGAAAAACAAGTGGGTTTTCGACAGCACCATTGGCAGGAGACTCAACAAAAGCGCAAAGCGGTTGAAATGTTGTTGGCTAAAAAAGCCACCAAAGAGCAGTTAGCCGAGTCAAAACGCGAACAAAAAATGTCGGATGAGTTTGCGATGCAGCAGTATTTTCGTAATAAAATGAAGTAGTCCTCTGGGCGTCTATAAAGGTTTTATTGCCAGCATTTTATTATCAGAATTAAATTATCAGCATTTAATTTTTCAGCATCTGATTCGCAGTATTATATGGTTAACATTTAGCCCTTTATTTCTTCTGCTCTACCAATATGTTTATTGTCATTATCAGTATTATACCTTGTTTTTACTTTAGCCTTTTACTTGAGACTTTTAACGTTAGCGCACCAAATATTAGCGTGCTAAAAACAAGTGGCACTTTAATTGCTTGTTTTTGTGTATAGAAAAACAATTCGTCAGCGAAGTGACAGTACTAAATGGATAATTAAAGGCCATGTTGGTTACTGTGAAGCTATATACATACCAATGTTACAGTGCATTTTATGCTTGATATTGGCTTATTTCGTGATGATATTACACCAAACTTGATTTAATTTAAGTGGAGCCGATTATGCAGCAGATGAGCAATATCTTACTTAGCAACAGCAGTAAATCTGCCGATGTGGGTGCTAAAGGCCCCATGCAAGATGTTGAAAATACATCATTCTTATCTACTTTTAATCAGGCGAGCGAATCAAGTGCAGAAAGAAAAAACGCCAACGTTAAAGCCGTTGATTCAAATGTCGAAGCACCCATTTACGATGCCGATATCGAAAATGAACTTAATAAAACGGCTGAGCAACTTTCTGATGAAAACTCAGATGCAGAGATGATTTTTGCTCAACTCACTATGGCTGATAATTTGGGTAAGCGTCATCCTCGTGACGGAAATGAATTGCCGCATGTCGACAAGAACGCTGTTTATATAGAAAAGAGTGCCACTTTAGAACCTATTGTAAATTCACCCAGTACAGTGGGAGATAAATTAGACGACTTAACATTTGAACAAATTGACTTAGAGTCTCTAGATAGTAAAAGCAGTGAATTTAATGTCGATGAGTTATTTACTGAGACAATTCATGTGTCACCTGCATCTTCAACTTCACAAGCTATCTCTGAGCTTAATTCCGAACAATTAGCCAATTTAATGACATTTAATAAGCTTTCTAGCACTGAATTACAGGCACTAGATGCTCAAGCGTTAAATGAGTTAATAAGCGATTATAATTTACAAGTGCCAGTTGTTAATGAATCAATTTTAGCAATGGCTGAACTAGAATTAAATATCAATGATGATGCTTCAGTTAATGTGCTTAACTCTCAACAGCAAAGCGAGATAGATAAAGTACTTACTGCAAATACTACAGGTGTTGTTGCGGCGGATATCGATGCTGAATTGGCATCAACTCCAAATTCTGCAACACTTGCTGCAAATACGGCATCACCGTTTTCCGCTGAGCTAAGCGCGTCTAAATCTGAGCTGAATATGACATCGGCGTTGGCTGCAGACGCTAAATCTATCTTAGGCGATAAAACTCGGGTAGATGGCAATATTCAACCTACCGCAACAGATGTAAAAACGTTAGAGAAAGCGGAGTTTTCTGTGGTGTTAGACTCAGTTGCGGCCAAGCGTGCTAATGAGCCTAATGTAAGCGTAAACTCTGCTAATAACGGACTGGATATGTTTGCTGATGTCAGTGAGGTTGATAGTAAGTCTTTACAAAATCAAAGTAGCTTTACACCTGTGCACAAGAGTGAGGTACCGCAATTTCAACTCTCGTTGAGGCCACAGGCGGAAGCGGGCAGCCAGATGCAGGAGATGATCCAAAAGTTTTCGCCTGTAATGAAGCAACAGTTAATCACCATGGTGAGTAATGGTATTCAGCAAGCTGAAATTCGCCTTGATCCACCAGAGTTAGGTCATTTAACGGTAAAAATACAAATTCAGGGTGATCAAACTCAAGTGCAATTCCATGTTGTTCAGTCGCAAACACGTGATCTTGTTGAGCAAGCCATTCCGCGTTTGCGTGACATGCTTGCAAGTGAAGGTTTACAACTTACCGACAGCCAAGTATCGCAAGGCGGTAGTGGCCGAGAGCAACAACAGGAGTCATCTGAACATCAAGGCCAGGCATCAGATAGCCAATTGGACGAAATATCAGCACAAGAAGTCAGCTTGATGACAAATACATCAAGGAGTTTACATTCTGCTATAGATTATTATGCTTAAGCAGGTAACCTATACACATAATATGACTTTTTAATAACAATGGGTTATTGAGCTCGTCATCAAGTTAGTCACATTGTTTATTGGGAACCATTATGGCTGAAGAATTAGAGTTAGAAGATACTGCTACAGGCGGGAAAAAAAAGAATAAGCTGGTGTTATTTGGTGGTATAGGTTTGGTTGTGCTTTTATTAGCCGCTGGTGGTGCCTGGTTTTTTATGGGGTCTGATGAGCCTGCACCTGTGGCATCAAGTACTGATGCAACTCAGCCAGAAGCTGAGGCCGTAGTATCTGCTCAAGCTAATTATGTGGGAATGCCAAGACCGTTTTTATTTAACTTACCTGGTGTAGATCGCGCGCGGTTAGTTGAGATTAAAGTGCAACTGATGGTGCGCGGTGATGAAGACAGCATCCTAACCCAGAAACATATTCCTTTAATTGAAGATGCATTACTGACCACATTTAGTGGTGCAGATGTGCAAAAGCTCAGTACCCAAGCCGGTAAAGATGAGCTTCGTCAATTAGCATTACTTAATGTGCAAAATACGCTGCAACCCATAACGGGCAAAAAAGTGGTAGAAAAAGTCCTGTTTACTGGTTTTGTGATGCAATAACCAAATGCATTAACTGCTAAGGCTACGATGTGAGTGATTTATTAAGCCAAGATGAAATCGATGCGCTACTTCATGGAGTAGACGACGTTGATGAAGACGATATTGAGGAGAATAGCGAAGATGCGCGTTCTTATGATTTCTCGTCTCAAGACCGTATTGTACGTGGTCGTATGCCCACGCTTGAAATCGTTAACGAACGCTTTGCACGTCATCTTCGCATAAGCATGTTTAATATGATGCGCCGTGCTGCAGAAGTATCTATTAATGGCGTACAAATGCTTAAGTTTGGCGAGTATGTTCATACGTTATTTGTACCAACTAGTTTAAATATGGTGCGTTTTAGTCCTTTAAAAGGCACAGCCCTTATTACCATGGAAGCACGTTTAGTGTTCATTTTGGTTGATAATTTCTTTGGTGGTGACGGTCGTTTTCATGCCAAAATTGAAGGTCGTGAATTCACCCCAACAGAACGACGTATTGTTCAGTTGTTACTAAAAATCATCTTTGAAGATTACAAAGATGCTTGGGCGCCGGTAATGGATGTTGAGTTTGAATATCTTGACTCGGAAGTAAACCCTGCAATGGCTAACATTGTGAGTCCAACTGAAGTTGTGGTTATTAACTCGTTTCACATTGAAGTTGACGGTGGTGGCGGTGATTTCCATATTACCATGCCGTATTCGATGATTGAGCCTATCCGTGAATTACTAGATGCAGGTGTGCAAAGTGATAAGCAAGATACCGACATGCGTTGGTCGCAAGCACTTCGTGATGAAATTATGGATGTACAAGTTGGTTTTGATGCCAATATCGTAGAGCATGAAGTGACGTTGCGTGATGTGATGGGCTTTAAAGCGGGTGATATTATTCCTATCGACTTGCCTGAACATATTATGATGCGCATTGAAGACTTGCCTACTTATCGTTGTAAACTTGGTAAGTCACGCGATAATTTGGCATTAAAAATTAGCGAGAAAATAGCTCGACCAGAAACGGTCAAATCAGAACTCCAACTGGTTACGCGTAAAGGTAAGGCTCGTGAAATTTCAGATTTATAAGGTGATATAAATGAGTACAGAAGATACTGGTGACGATTGGGCTGCAGCAATGGCTGAGCAAGCATTAGAAGAAGCGCAGCAAGTTGAACTAGATGATTTAGTCGACGACTCGAAACCGATAACCAAAGAAGAAGCCGCAAAACTGGATTCGATTCTTGATATCCCGGTGACCATTTCAATGGAAGTTGGCCGAAGCTTTATTAGCATTCGTAATTTATTGCAGTTAAACCAAGGTTCTGTGGTTGAACTGGATCGTGTTGCCGGTGAACCGCTTGATGTGATGGTGAACGGTACGTTAATTGCGCACGGTGAAGTGGTGGTCGTGAACGATAAATTTGGTATTCGTCTAACTGACGTGATTAGCCAAACAGAGCGCATTAAAAAGCTTAAATAATCTTGATGAGCAAAACCGGCCTTGTACAGGTTTTGCTAAAGGTTCACAACACAAGGAATGACCGTGGCAAATATGATCTCAATGCTCAGTGTGATGGCCCAAGCATTGACCGATGCCGAAGTGCCTAAAGCTGCAACTACCGCTGTTCTCACTCGCACCTCAGATGTTTCTAATACTGCAACGCTTGCCAATATGGTGGGTGGATTAATCGTCGTGTTGGCGATTATTTTTGTATTAGCTTACATTGTTAAACGTTTAAATCTTGTGCCATCAAATGGTGGGGTCATTAAAACACTCGCGGTGACGCCCATTGGCCAACGGGAAAAAGTAGTGCTTATTGACGTTAATGGCCAGCAATACCTTCTCGGTGTTACTCCGCAAAGTATTAATCTCATCGACAAATTAGACACTGCGGTAGACGTGCCTGCGACTTCGTTTGCTAGCCGTTTGAAACAAGCCAAGGAACAGCAATAATGAATAAATACACCAGCATGGCGGTGATGGCTATTATGGCAATGGTCGGGGTATTAGTGACTCCTGATGCGTTCGCGCAGGATGGTATTTTACCCGCGGTTACGGTTACCACGGGTGCAGACGGGGCAACAGAGTATTCGGTAACATTACAAATTCTGTTGCTCATGACAGCGATGAGCTTTATACCAGCCATGGTGATTATGCTGACATCGTTTACACGTATTATTGTAGTATTGTCTATATTACGACAAGCATTGGGCTTACAGCAAACTCCATCAAATCAAGTGCTTATTGGTATTAGTTTATTTATGACTTTTTTTATTATGGCGCCGGTATTTGATAAGATTTATGTCGAAGCGGTCGAGCCGTATGTTAATGAAACCATGACCTTAACCCAAGCATATGATGTCGGAAAAGAACCAATTAAAACCTTTATGCTGTCGCAAGTTCGCACCACAGACTTACAAACCTTTATTGAAATATCTGGCTACAAAGACATCCAATCTCCAGAGCAAGCGCCGATGAGCGTCGTGATCCCAGCGTTTATTACCAGCGAACTTAAAACCGCTTTTCAGATTGGTTTTATGTTGTTTGTGCCATTTTTAGTGCTCGATTTAGTAGTCGCCAGTATTTTAATGGCTATGGGTATGATGATGTTGTCACCTATGATTGTATCGCTACCTTTTAAGATTATGTTATTTGTTTTAGTTGATGGTTGGGGCCTAGTGATGGGCACATTAGCGAATAGCTTCGGAATATAAGGCCGCCTATTTATGTCTCCAGAATCGCTAATTGATATCTTCAGAGAAGCATTATCGGTCATTGTGCTGATTGTGTCGGCGATTATTTTGCCCGGTTTGTTCATTGGTTTGATTGTGGCAGTGTTTCAAGCGGCAACTTCGATTAACGAACAAACCTTAAGTTTTTTACCTCGTCTTTTAGTGACTTTGTTTGCACTGATGTTTTTAGGTCACTGGCTAGTACAAACCATGATGGATTTTTTCCTTGAGATGGTAAACCTCATTCCTGTAGTGATAGGTTAAGTTATGGATATTTTGTTTGATGAAATCAGTCAAACAATTGCTGCATACCTTTTGCCGTTTTTTCGCATCTCATCGATGTTAATGGTAATGACGGTATTTGGTGCTAATACCACACCGTCGCGTGTACGTTTATTGCTGTCTGTTGCCATTACGGTCGCCGTTGCACCGGTATTGCCTCCTATTGAAGCCGTTGAACTCATGGCTTTTAGCTCAGTGTTTGTGATTGCACAACAAATTCTTATCGGTGTGTCGATGGGGTTTGTTACCTTAATGGTAATGCAGACATTTGTGTTAACTGGGCAAATTATTGGTATGCAAACCAGTTTAGGCTTCGCCTCTATGGTTGACCCGGGTTCTGGTGAACAAACCCCTGTAGTGAGTAATTTCTTTTTATTGCTTGCGACCCTGATATTTTTAGCCGTTGATGGCCATTTATTGATGTTCAGAATGCTGGTGGCCAGTTTCGAAACGATCCCTATATCAACTCAAGGTATTTCAATTGCCAATTATCGCGCGTTAGCTGAATGGGGCAGTTATATGTTTGGTGCGGCATTAACCATGTCAATTTCTGCGATTGTCGCCTTATTACTGATTAACCTCTCTTTTGGTGTAATGACAAGAGCGTCACCTCAGTTAAATATTTTCTCTATTGGTTTTCCCGTTACCATGGTCAGCGGTTTGCTGATTCTATGGCTAACCCTTGGCCCTATCATGGCGCATTTTGATGAAGTCTGGCAGGCCGCACAGTTGTTGATGTGTGACGTGTTACAACTTCAATGTCAAACTAACGCAACAATCGTGTTCTAAGGAGGGAAAATGGCCGAAAATGACAGTAGTCAAGAACGTACAGAAGAACCCACCAGTAAACGACTTGAACAAGCGCGTGAAAAGGGACAGGTCGCCCGCTCAAAAGAACTCGGTACCGCAGCGGTGTTATTGGCCGCATCCGTTGGTTTTGCTATGACCGGGCCTTCTATCGCAATTAGTCTTTACACCATGATGAAACAAATTTTCTCCATGGAGCGCGATCAAATATTTGATACTAATTCAATGTTTCGTGTTTGGGGCGTCGTCGGTAATGAGCTTGCCTGGCCATTATTAAGCTTTATTGCGTTATTGGCATTTGTGTCTTTTTTAGGAAATATTGTTTTAGGTGGTATGTCTTTTTCAGTCAAAGCATTTATGCCTAAAGGCAGTAAACTTAATCCGATGAATGGCTTTAAACGCATGTTTGGCACCCAGGCACTGGTCGAGTTAACAAAAGGTATTGCTAAGTTTTCTGTTGTCGCTTTGTCGGCATATTTTCTATTAACCTTCTATTTTTACGATATTTTAATGTTATCTAGCGACCATTTGCCGGGTAATGTTTACCATGCTTTAGATCTGCTGGTATGGATGTTTATTGTATTATGCAGTTCAATGCTGCTGATTGTGATTATTGATGTACCGTTCCAGATTTGGAACCACAATAAACAGCTTAAAATGACCAAGCAAGAAGTTAAAGATGAATATAAAGACACTGAGGGTAAACCTGAAGTAAAGGGTCGTATTAGGCAAATGCAGCATGAAATGGCTCAGCGTCGAATGATGACCGAAGTGCCCAAAGCCGATGTGATTGTGGTTAACCCAGAGCATTATGCTGTAGCGGTTAAGTATGATGTTACCCGTTCTTCAGCACCATTCTTAATCGCCAAAGGCGTAGACGATGTTGCGTTTAAAATACGAGAAATTGCTCGTGAACATAACGTCGCTATTGTTTCTGCGCCACCATTAGCCAGGGCTATTTACCATACCACCAAGATTGACCAACAAGTACCCGAAGGGTTATTTACGGCTGTTGCGCAGGTATTAGCCTATGTATTTCAACTTCGGCAGTATCAAAAAGGTAAGGGGCGCAAACCTAAACCTATTCCTTACAAACAACCTATCCCTGATGATTTAAAATATTAAAATCCGCATGCTATTTCGATAATGCCATATATGGCTTAATTCTTGCTTTGTAAGTTTATTCGCGTCAATTAACAGTCCATTGACGCCGTAGACTGACAGAAAGGGTTCATCTAAATATGGATGCAAAAGCAGCCTTTGGGCAATTTAAACAAATAAGACCATCAACTTTTAAAGGTATCGGTACACCTGTATTAGTATTGGCTGCATTAGGGATGGTTATTTTACCGATCCCACCATTTTTGCTAGATATCTTGTTTTCTTTCAATATTGCTTTAGCGTTAGTGGTTTTGCTCGTCGCGATTTATACCGACAGACCGCTTGATTTTGCTGCCTTTCCTACCGTGTTGCTGGTCGCGACCTTGTTACGACTAGCGTTAAACGTAGCCTCAACTCGAATCGTATTATTAGAAGGTCACAATGGCGGTGACGCAGCGGGTAAGGTCATTGAAGCCTTCGGTTCTGTGGTGATTGGCGGTAATTATGCCGTTGGTTTGGTCGTGTTCATTATCCTTATTATCATTAACTTTGCAGTAGTGACTAAAGGTGCTGGGCGTATTGCAGAGGTGAGCGCTCGCTTTACCTTGGATGCAATGCCAGGCAAACAAATGGCTATTGATGCTGACTTAAATGCAGGAACACTTACTCAAGATCAAGCACGTATTCGCCGTGCTGAAGTGACCCGTGAAGCAGACTTTTATGGCGCTATGGACGGTGCGTCGAAGTTTGTTAAAGGTGATGCAATTGCCGGTATTATGATTCTAGTGATTAACATCCTCGGTGGTTTTGTTATTGGTATTGTGCAGCATGATCTTGATTTTTCTAGTGCGGTAGAAATTTATACTTTATTGACTATTGGTGATGGTTTAGTGGCGCAAATACCTGGCTTACTATTGTCTATTGCCGCGGCCTTAATGGTAACGCGTCAAAATGAATCTGGTGATATGGGCCAGATGATGATGACTCAGATGTTTGACAACCATAAGTCTTTAGCGATTGCTGCAGGTCTGCTGTTTATTATGGGTATTGTACCTGGTATGCCTCACGTGGCATTTTTAACTTTTGCATTTATCACCGCCGGCGCAGCTTATTTTGTTTACAAACGTAATGTCGATAGAAAACAAGCCGCGTTAGTCGTCGCGACTAAAGGCCCTGCTGAAACGAAAGACAAAGAACCTAAGGATTTAAGCTGGGATGATGTGCGTCATGTTGACACCATCGGGCTTGAAGTTGGGTATCGATTAATTCCGTTAGTTGATAAATCACAAGGTGGCGAATTATTAGGTCGAATCAAGGGTGTTCGTAAAAAATTATCTCAAGAGTTAGGATTTTTAGTGCCTGCAGTGCATATTCGTGACAATCTAGACTTATCCCCCAATGCTTATCGTATTTCATTGATGGGAGTCGTAGTTGGCGAAGCTGAAGTGAGACATGACTGTGAGCTAGCGATTAACCCTGGTCAAGTTTATGGCAAGTTAGATGGTATCGAAACTCGCGATCCAGCATTTGGTTTAGAAGCTGTATGGATTTCGCCAGAGCAACGCGAGCATGCACAGACATTAGGTTATACAGTGGTTGATACCGCTACAGTTGTCGCAACCCATATTAGCCAATTATTAAGCAATAATGCCGCTAAACTGTTGGGCTACGAAGAAGTGCAGCAATTAATGGATATGCTGGCAAAGAATTCACCAAAATTAGTCGATGGTTTTGTTCCCGACATTATGCCTTTGGGTTCTGTGGTTAAGGTGATGCAGAACTTATTAAACGAGGGCGTATCGGTTCGTGATTTACGCACAATAGTCCAAACGTTATTAGAGTACGGTAATAAGAGTAATGACACTGAAGTCTTGACCGCAGCGGTTCGTATTGCCTTAAAACGCATGATAGTCCAGGAGATATCTGGACCAGAACTTGAAATTCCTGTCATTACATTGGCGCCTGAGTTGGAACAGATGTTGCATAAGTCTATGCAGGCGACAGGTGGAGAAGGGCCAAATATTGAACCCGGCCTAGCAGAACGCATGCAGCAGTCACTTTTAGACGCTGCACAGAAGCAAGAAATGGTAGGGCAACCAGCCATATTATTGACATCTGGCATGCTAAGATCCACTTTGTCACGATTTGTTAAATACACTATTCCAAATTTACGGGTGATTTCTTACCAAGAGATCCCCGATGAGAAACAAATCAGAATTGTTTCTGCTGTAGGTCAATAGTGATAACGTCAGTTAAAGAGGTGCGTACGTGAAAATTAAACGATTTTTTGCCAAAGATATGCGTGCAGCATTGGCACAAGTTAAAGACACCCTAGGGTCTGACGCTGTCATTATGTCTAATAAAAAAGTCGCAGGTGGCATCGAAATTGTTGCTGCGGTTGATTATGACGAGCCAAAGGCTGCTATCGCGTCGCAAGCGCCAACGAACAGCTTTATGGATGTGAGTGAAGACAGAGTCTCGTTGGGGGCTAAACCAGCTGTTAAAGCGCATTCAAAAGTAAGCCCGCCGCCAGCTGCTGACTCATTACAAGCATTACTGGAAAAACAACATAATCGCATGGCACAACAAATGTCTGTGCATCAAGATGAGCCAGAGTTACCGGAATGGGCTCGACAATTACAAGGGGCTAAATCGGCTAAGCCTACCCCAAGTGCGCCACAGATAAATCATCAAGAAAAACCAAATAAAAATAATAAAAATCAATCTGCTGAGCTAGACTCATTACGTGAGGAAATGGCATCGTTAAGAAGCTTACTTACCCACCAGGTATCTTCTTTAATGAAAGATCACAAAAAGCGTTCTGATCCTGTTGGCGCCATGTTAGAAAGTAAATTAGTCGCCGCTGAGTTTTCTCCGGCGGTTGCTGCTAAACTAGCAGGGTTGAGCCAGCACTACTCGCCTGCGGACTTAGTGAGAGCATTACCACAAAGCTTAGCAAACTTACTTGATAATCAAGGGGATGATATTGTTAAACGTGGTGGTGTAGTCGCTTTTGTTGGCCCGACAGGTGTTGGTAAAACGACTTCTTTGGCTAAAATTGCCGCGCGATTTGCTGCACATCATGGTCCTGAACAAGTCGCATTGATTACAACTGATCATTATCGAATTGGGGCATATGAGCAATTAGCGACATATGGTAAAATTATGGGCTGCCCTGTTAAGCAAGCACATGATTTAAGTGAATTAGAGCAAATTTTATATCAATTTAGAAATCGCAAGCTAGTGTTAATCGATACTGCGGGGATGGGACAACGTGATATGCGTCTTTATCAGCAACTTGATAATTTGACAGCAAATAGTAGGATCCCAATCCGTAGTTATTTAGTCATGTCTGCCACTGGTCAGCGTCGTGTACTGCAAGATGCAGTAGAACATTTTAAACGTATTCCGTTATCGGGTGCTATTTTGACTAAATTAGATGAATCAGTATCAATTGCAGGTGCATTGAGCGTATTGATTCAAAATGAGTTACCATTAAGTTATGTCACTGACGGTCAACGTGTTCCAGAAGACATGAAAGTGGCTGATACACTAGAATTAGCCAAGCAAGCATTAGCAGCATTAAACGAAACAGAACAACCAACGTCACAAGACACGGCATGGTCGAATGACACTGCCTATGCATTTGAGTAAAGATATGACTCGGGATCAAGCAAGTGGTTTACGTATGATGAATCAACCAAATAACGATAAAGTTAAAGTAATTGCCGTATCCGGCGGTAAAGGCGGAGTCGGTAAAACAAGCGTGTCAATTAATACTGCAGTCGCATTAGCTGAAAAAGGCAAACGTGTACTGGTGCTTGATGCTGACTTAGGTTTAGCCAACGTTGATGTGATGCTAGGGATCCGTGCTGAGAAAAATTTATCTCATGTTTTGTCTGGTGATGCCGAATTAGATGACATCATCGTACGCGGACCAAAAGGCATCGGCATTGTGCCAGCAACATCTGGTTCTCAAGCTATGGTTGAATTAACCCAAGCACAGCATGCAGGTTTAATCCGCGCCTTTAGTGAAATGCGTACTCAGTTCGACATTCTAATTGTTGATACTGCGGCGGGTATTTCTGACATGGTGCTGAGTTTTTCGCGTGCGTCGCAAGATGTATTAATTGTTGTTTGTGATGAACCTACATCAATTACCGATGCTTATGCACTGATCAAAATTTTAAGTCGTGAGCACGGTGTGTTCCACTTCAAAATTGTGGCAAATATGGTGCGCAGTTTACGCGAAGGCATGGAATTATTTGCTAAACTGAGTAAAGTGACTGATAGATTTTTAGATGTGGCTTTAGAACTAGTAGCCACCGTTCCTTTTGATGAAAATTTACGCAAAGCGGTTCGTAAACAAAAACTCGTTGTAGAGGCTTTTCCAAAGTCGCCTTCTGCGATTGCTTATCATGGTCTAGCCAATAAGATTATGACTTGGCCAGTGCCGCAGCAACCCGGTGGTCATTTAGAGTTTTTTGTTGAACGCTTAGTGCAACGTAAACCAGTTGAAGAAGGAAGAGCGAGTGAATAAAGCCGCAGCGTATACTCAGTTCGATAACAAAACATCGATTGTTGAACAGTATGCACCGTTGGTGAAACGCATTGCTCATCATATGTTGGCAAGGCTGCCAGCATCAGTGCAACTGGATGATTTATTACAAGCAGGTATGATGGGGCTTCTTGAAGCTTCATCAAAATTTGATGGCAACAAAGGCGCTAAATTTGAAACCTTTGCTGGCATTCGTATTCGTGGCGCAATGATTGACGAAATTCGCCGCGGTGACTGGGTTCCGCGCTCAGTTCATCGTAATAATCGCCGTGTAGCCCATGTCATTGACGAACTTGAACAAGAGTTAGGGCGTGATGCACGAGACACAGAAATTGCTGAAAAACTTGATATGTCTCTCGATGAGTACCATCATATCTTAAATGATGTTTCTGTCGGTAAAATCATAGGCATAGAAGACCTTGGTGTTTCACAAGATGTGTTAACCACAGACGATGAATCACCTGATGAAGCTTTTGATTCTCTAGCCGAGACTCAGTTCCAATCTGCATTGGTTGAAGCAATCAAAACCTTGCCAGAAAGAGATGCTTTAGTGCTGTCGTTATATTATGACGAAGCATTAAACTTAAAAGAAATTGGTGCCATCCTTGAGGTAAGTGAGTCGCGAGTTAGCCAGATATTAAGTCAGGCTATGCTCAGACTAAAAGCCAAACTCAAGCATTGGACACAAGAATAATAACTAATTATAGAGCAAACGAGTGTCAGCTCACCGGAGGAAACCTTGGACAAGAATATGAAGATTCTTATTGTTGACGATTTTTCAACAATGAGACGTATCATTAAGAACTTGTTGCGAGACTTGGGATTTAATAATACCCAAGAAGCAGATGATGGCTCAACAGCCCTACCTATGTTACAAAAAGGTGATTTTGACTTTGTTGTAACCGACTGGAACATGCCGGGAATGCAGGGTATTGATTTACTTCGAGCAATCCGTGCAGATGATTCACTAAAACATTTACCCGTATTAATGGTTACCGCTGAAGCTAAGCGTGAACAAATCATTGCTGCGGCCCAAGCTGGTGTTAACGGTTATGTTGTTAAACCGTTCACAGCCGCTACGTTAAAAGAAAAGTTAGATAAAATCTTTGAACGACTCGCATAAGCAAGGATAAGTCATGCAGGCATCAATATCGGGGTTAATTACTCTCGAACAGGCCCAGCAACTTGTTGAACTGCTATCGGCGGGAGAGCAAGATAAAGCTGACGAATTAATTAGAGATCTAGCGACTCCTCTGCAGCGTGAGCTGTTTGAAGAAGTCGGTAAGCTCACTCGCCAATTGCATAGCGCACTAAAAGATTTTCAAGTCGATAACCGATTATCTGAATTAGCTAACACCGAAATACCGGATGCTAAGGAACGATTGAACTACGTTATTGACATGACAGAGCAGGCTGCTAATAAAACCATGGATGCGGTTGAAGAATGTTTGCCTTTGGCCGATACCATTATAAGCAACATTCAATCTGTAACGCCTATGTGGGATAAACTGATGCGTCGTGACATCGAGTTAGGTGAGTTTAAATCACTTTGCCATGATGTTCAGCAGTTTATGTCTAATAGCGAGCATGACTCTAACCGTCTTCGTGAATTGCTCAATCAAATATTGATGGCGCAGGACTTCCAAGATTTAACCGGTCAGATGATCCGCCGAGTGATTGAACTAGTGCGCGAAGTAGAGAGTAATTTAGTGTCAATGTTGACCGTCTTCGGTGAACATACTACTGAGTCATTACCTGCAGTCAAAGATAATAAGATAGAGGCAGAAGGCCCAATCATGAACGCTGAGTTACGTGAAGACGTGGTCACGGGTCAGGATGAAGTTGATGATCTGCTATCAAGTCTGGGTTTCTAATTAGGAGTCAATTTAATGTCATTTGATGTTGATGAAGAGATACTCCAGGACTTTTTAATTGAAGCTGGTGAGATTTTAGAGCTTCTACAAGAGCAGTTGGTCGCTCTTGAAAATAATCCTGATGACGGTGATTTACTTAATGCTATTTTTCGTGGATTCCACACGGTAAAAGGTGGAGCAGGCTTTTTAAGCCTAACTCCGATGGTTGACGTGTGTCACGAAGCAGAAAACACGTTCGATCTTTTACGAACAGGTAAACGCGTTGTCAATGCAGAGTTAATGGACATTATTTTGCAGGCTGTTGATGCAATCAATACTATGTTTGCTCAAACTCAACAAGGACAACAACAAGACCCCGCTGATTCAGACTTACTAGCAAAACTCAAATTATTAAGCTCTGGTGCTCCTTTACCGTCTGAAATGGGCCAATCAACAGTTGAACCTGAAATCATTGAAGAAGCTGTAGACATTTCTGAGCCTGAATATGTCGAAGACATTAGTGTTCAATCATCCCCAGCGCTCGACTCTGCTGGAATCGATGATATTGACGAGTCTGAATTTGAAGCATTATTAGACGCCTTACATGGTTCTGGTAAAAGCCCTACATCAGCGAGTTCTTCTCCTGTAAAACAAGACACCATAGAACCCAAATCGGCCAGCGCATCATCAAGCAATAGTGATGAGATTACCGATGACGAGTTTGAAGCATTGCTCGATGAGCTTCATGGATCTGGATCGTTTAAAGCTAAAGCAGAAACCGTCACTGAAAAAATTAAACCGGCTGAGCCTATTGTTGAGCCGTTGGTCGACTCTGATGAAATCACTGATGATGAATTTGAACGTTTATTAGATGAGTTACATGGTAAAGGCAGTGCTCCAGTGGTTGCTAAAGCAGCTCCTGTGGTTACGGCTAATCCTACGCCTAAAGCACCAGAAGCGCCAAAAACAGTTGCGCCTGCACCGGTTGCCAAAACAACGCCTGCAGCAGTTCCAGTTCCTAAAGTTGAAGTCGCCAAAGACAAAGTTCCTGTACCCGCAGCGGCTAAAGCCAACGCTGTACCACAAGGCGAAACTACCGTTCGTGTTGATACCGCTCGTTTAGACCAGATCATGAATATGGTTGGCGAATTAGTGTTAGTACGTAATCGCTTAGTCAGTTTAGGGATTACTCGCGAAGACGAAGAAATGTCTAAAGCGTTAGCGAACCTTGATCTTGTTACTGCAGATTTACAAGGCGCGGTAATGAAAACCCGAATGCAGCCAATTAAGAAAGTATTTGGCCGGTTCCCTAGGGTTGTGCGAGATTTAGCTCGGACGTTAAATAAAGAAATTGATCTCATCATGATTGGTGAAGAAACCGATCTTGATAAAAACTTAGTTGAAGCATTAGCCGATCCTTTAGTCCACTTAGTGAGAAACTCAGTCGATCATGGTATCGAAATGCCAATTACTCGCGAAGCCAATGGTAAATCGCGAACGGGTACCATTACATTATCGGCCAGTCAAGAAGGCGACCATATCCTGCTCAAAATTGAGGATGATGGCGCAGGGATGGATCCAGAAAAGCTAAAACAGATTGCTATCTCGCGTGGTGTGCTAGACGAAGATGCCGCATCAAGAATGACTGATAACGAAGCTTATAACCTGATTTTTGCTCCTGGTTTCTCAACCAAGGTCGAGATATCTGATATTTCAGGCCGCGGTGTAGGAATGGATGTGGTTAAAACCCGTATTAATCAGTTAAACGGTACTGTCCACATTGATTCAATGAAAGGCAAAGGCACTGTTCTTGAGATTAAAGTACCGTTAACCTTGGCGATTATGCCTACATTAATGGTAGATGTGTCTAAGCAAGTATTTGCGTTACCGTTGTCGAGTGTTAATGAAATCTTTAATTTAGATTTAACGAAAACCAATATTGTTGATGGCCAATTAACGGTAATTTTCCGTAATAAAGCAGTGCCATTGTTTTATCTCGAGCATTGGCTTCATAGCAAGAAAACGAAGTTTAAGCATGGAGATAAAAAGCATGGCCATGTTGTTATTGTGCAGCTTGGCACGATACAAATTGGTTTTGTTGTTGACGCTCTTATTGGTCAAGAAGAAGTGGTTATTAAACCGTTAGGCAGTATGTTGCAAGGTACGCCCGGTATGGCTGGAGCGACTATTACCTCTGACGGTGGTATTGCACTTATTTTGGATATTCCTGGTTTACTTAAGCATTACGCTAAAAACAAAAAATAAAAATAAAAGTTCCATAAGTTAAGGAATTAAATGGCCATAAAAGTACTAGTTGTAGACGATTCTAGCTTTTTTCGACGTCGAGTCAGTGAGATTGTTAATCAAGATCCTGATCTCGAAGTCGTTGCTGTTGCTGTGAATGGCAGAGAAGCGGTTGATATGGCTGCAAAATTAAAACCTCAAGTAATCACTATGGACATCGAAATGCCGGTTATGGACGGTATTAGTGCTGTCCGTGAGATTATGGCTAACAATCCTACTCCTATTTTGATGTTTTCTTCTTTAACCCATGATGGGGCTAAAGCGACACTCGATGCGCTAGAAGCTGGTGCGCTCGACTTTCTTCCCAAACGTTTTGAAGACATCGCGACCAATAAAGATGATGCTATTAGTTTGTTGCAACAGCGCATAAAAGCGTTGGGTCGAAGACGAATGTATCGACCGAGCACGTTATCTACTCCAAGCTCTTTATCTACTAACACAGTAGAACCTCGCCGTTCTGCTAGCTTATCTGAAAGCAGTTTAAGAGCGACTAGTCGACCGTTAGGTTCAAGACTTAACTCCGTTACCCCAACGACAAGTAGTTCACCATTGTCATCACGAGGTGGATTAACTTCTGCATCTTCTGAGCGACAATCCACCCCCGTAGCGACATCAACGTCGACTATTCGAGCCAGTGGAAAGCAGTACAAGGTCTTACTCATTGGCACCTCCACTGGAGGGCCTGTTGCACTGCAAAAAGTATTGACGGCATTTCCGGCTAATTACCCGCATCCTATTGTACTCATTCAGCATATGCCTGCCGCGTTTACACCCGCATTTGCCGCTCGTTTAAACTCGTTATGTAAAATTGAAGTGAAAGAAGCACAAAATGGCGACGTAATGCGCTCTGGTTGTGCGTATCTTGCGCCCGGTGGTATGCAGTTAATGTTAGAGCGTGCGGGTATGACTGCGCGCCTAAAAGTACTGGCTGGTAATGCAGACATGAACTACAAACCATCGGTAGATATTACTTTTGCGTCTGCGTCTAAGGCTTATGGTGGTGATGTATTGGCTGTGGTATTAACAGGAATGGGAGCCGATGGCCGCGAAGGCGCCAGAATGCTTAAGTCTGCTGGGGCGACTATTTGGGCTCAAGATGAAGCCAGTTGCGTTGTTTATGGAATGCCGCAAGCGGTTGCCTCGACAGGAATCGCTGTACATTCTATCGCGCTTGACAACATGGCGGATGCTATTTTAAAAGAGACCAGTCGTGGCTAATACTGCGACATCATTAATCACTAAGCTGACCTTAGGCTTATTTTTGTGCTTTATCGCCATCGTTGTGTTAGGAAGCTTATATGCCGATTCGCATCGAAAAATGATCTTGCTCTCAAAAGAGATTGAGCAACTCAAAGCTTCACAAGTGTTGTTGATGGTTCCAGAAGAACAAGCTGAAAATATTGCCAATTGGTTGTTAACGCATCCAGAGCAAACCCAAGCTATGATTACTAAAACCGATAAAGATGAGGCCAAAAGTGTGTTCATTGGCCCTGGAGCGGAAGCGGCTAGTAATGACAAATTATCACCATCGGCTGACAGCTCACAGACATTACCATTACAAGAAGTTATAGTATCTGAAAACGCTCAAGGCGTTAAAGTAATTAGCTTGCCTAATGGTGGTATTCGAGTCACTACTCGAGAAGATAAGCAACAAAAACAACAATGAGCATTCTATCGAATATTGATAAGTTGAGAGGCTTTTTTTGAAAGTATGGACTGTAGCAAATCAAAAAGGCGGTGTGGGTAAAACGACCACCGTAGCCAGTTTAGCTGGAGCATTAGTTAAACGTGGTCAACGTGTGTTGATGATTGATACTGATCCCCATGCGTCACTGGGTTATTACTTAGGTATAGACTCTGAAGAAGTGCCTGGTTCGCTTTATGATGTTTTTTTAAATCATCAAGCGTTGACTCAAGAAATGATTATGCAAAATGTTATATCTACTCAAATAGAAGGCTTAGATATTATTCCTGCCAACATGGCACTTGCTACACTTGACCGCTCTTTAGGGCATCAAGAAGGCATGGGACTAGTGTTACGTAATTTATTGTCATTAGTTGAAGACAAGTATGATGTGGCAATTATTGATTGTCCTCCAGTACTTGGTGTATTGATGGTTAATGCTTTAGCTGCGAGTCAACATATTATCATTCCGGTGCAGACTGAGTTTTTAGCAATAAAAGGCTTGGAGAGAATGGTGAAAACCATGGAAATTATGGGCCGTTCTAAAAAGACTCGCTATAGTTATACTGTGTTACCAACAATGTACGATAAACGCACCAAAGCATCACCCATTGCGTTACAGTTTTTACAAGACAAATATGGACAAACATTGTGGCCCAATGACGTGATCCCAGTCGATACCAAATTCAGAGATGCCAGCTTAGCGCATTTACCCGCGTCACATTATTCTGCGACAAGTCGTGGGGTCAAAGCATATAATCGTCTGCTTGATTTTTTATACGCTCGGGAGTTTTCGCATGTCAAAATCGGTTGATGAAACTGTTTTTGATTATTTCAGTATTTTATTACAGGAACCGGCAACAGCCCAGCCTGCAATAGCACCTGAAACTAAGTCAGTCGCAGCCCCTACAGCGAGTCAGTATAAATCGTCAGTAGACAGTAAGTCAGCGCTTGATACTCTAAATGTGACCAGTAAACCTGAGTCTTCATTTGCATCACAATCAAAAACAGTGGTCGCCCGCAGTTTTGCTGAACCGACAACACAAGTTGATAAACTGGCGCTTGAGAAGCTGTTATCTGCAGTGTCACATTCAGATAAAAATACTGATATAAAACTGCAAATTAAAGCCAGTGCAGAAAGAGTACGCCAGGCCATAAGCCAGACCGAGGCGACACCTATTGAGCAACCTGCGCTAAAAAGTGCAAATATACAAAAAACGTCATTAACGGATAAAGAAATCAAACCGTTAGTCGATATAAAAACTGATAATAGTGCGCTAGCTGAATTAAAAGACGCTATTATTAAACATGACAAGCTCGCTGAAGAAAAAGCTGCACGAGAAGTGTTGCAAACTCAAACAGGGGCGACACCGCCGAGTATTACTCAAAATTTACAAGAAGTGTTAGATGATGAGTTTCAGGTATTGTTCTTTAATGTTGCTGGCTTAACCTTAGCCGTGCCATTAGTGAGTTTAGGTGGCATTATAAAGATAGAGAAAATTAACCATCTTATTGGAAGACCGTCGTGGTTTAAAGGAGTGCAAACTCACCGTGACAGTAAAATTAATGTGGTTGATACCTGTGCTTGGGTTATGCCAGAAAAATATACACCAGCACTGGCAGAAACAGTAAACTATCAATATCTTGTTATGTTAGAAAATAGTTCTTGGGGGTTAACCTGTGAGTCATTGGTTAATGCCGTGAAGATAGACAAATCACACGTCAATTGGCGTGAAAAACCGGGTAAGCGTCCTTGGCTTGCTGGGGTAGTAAAACAACAAATGTGTGGCATTTTGCATGTACAAGCATTGATAGAAATGCTTGATGCAGGTTTAGGTTGTCAGGATTCGATTGACCGAGGTTAACTATGAGCGATTCTAGAAGTGTAGCAGCGGTTGCTGCGGGTAAAGACGATGCAGTATTACAATGGGTAACATTTAAGTTAGACAATGAAACCTACGGCATTAATGTAATGCAAGTTCAAGAAGTTTTGCGTTATACCGAGATAGCACCTGTACCGGGTGCGCCTGATTATGTACTCGGTATTATTAACCTTCGTGGCAATGTTGTAACTGTCATTGATACTCGCTCACGTTTTGGTTTGCAATCAGCAGAGCTTGATGATTCAACTCGTATTGTGATTATCGAAGCCGAAAAACAAGTGATTGGTATTTTAGTCGATAGTGTCGCTGAAGTGGTTTATTTACGTCGCTCAGAAATCGATAACGCACCAAATGTAGGTACTGAAGAAAGTGCTAAGTTTATTCAAGGCGTGAGTAATCGTGATAATGAATTATTGATTTTGGTTGACCTTGATAAGTTATTATCAGATGACGAGTGGGTTGAATTAACACAGCTTTAATTTTTAATTTGTAATCCTAAAGCCAACCATTGTTTGTTGGCTTTTTATTTTGCTTTTATGTAATTGCAATGTAGGTATGTAATGGGTGATGAATTTTTAATTGCAGTGCTAGTTTCCGTAGTTGCCTGTCTCGGTTTGGTGGTTTATTTACAAAAACAATCACGTAAGCTAAAGACTAAAGTCGACGCATTAACCGTGCTGGTTAAAGAAAGTGATCGCCAACGTGAAGCTGTAAAACGCGAATTACAAGAATTGCGAAGCGGAACAATTGGTGTTGGCCGGCGAGTCGTTGAGTTAGAAAAAAAGCTTGCTCAACAATCTGATATGCTTGAAGAATCTAGCCAGCAAGACCCACAAGCTAAATTGTATTCTCGTGCCGTTAAAATGGTTGCGCTAGGGGCGGGTATTGATGAGCTAATTCAAGAGTGCGAGCTACCCAAGGCAGAAGCTGAATTGATTTTAAGATTGCATCGAAAGTAATTAAGATATAAAAAACGCCATCAACTTGATGGCGTTTTTGCTTATTGTTAAGCAGTAATAGTTATTAAATGAAGTCGATCTTATCTTCGACGCATTTTAGCCACGAACATACCGTCACTGTCTGCCAGTTGCGGCCATATCGTGAGCATTTTACATGACTCACCAGTAAATGGGTGTGTAACCTGAATTAGCTCAAATTCATTGGTTTGCGCTAAAAAAGCCTCAACGACGTGTTCGTTCTCACTCGGCGATAGCGAACACGTCGCATACACCAACTGCCCGCCCGATTTAACGGCAGCAGCACTTCGAGTTAAAATATCCAATTGAAGCACTGGTTTATCACTGACAGCACTAACATCGTCTAGCCAACGCATATCAGGATTACGACGCCAAGTGCCAGTACAGCTGCAAGGTGCATCGACTAACACGCCATCAAATGCATTCGCTTTAACGGGAAGAGCATCTGACTTCCAGGTAGAAACCGAAATATGGTTAAAGCCTGCACGCTTAGCACGTTTGTTGAGTTCTTCTAATGGTTTATTACGAATGTCAGAGGCAATAATACTGCCACGACTATTTGGGTTTTTCTGCAGCATCAATGACCGTAATTGTAAGGTCTTACCGCCTGCACCACTGCAGGCATCCCACCACTGCTCATCCGCTTGGGGCTGACAAATTTGACCAATCACTTGCGACGCAAGATCTTGAATTTCAAGGTGGCCGAGTTTATAAGTGTCGACTTCATTGAGGTTAATACTTTTGTGACCCAAACTTATAGCGTCAGCAAAAAACTCACTGGCTGTGGCTTCAATACCCGCGTTAGATAATGTCACTAAAGCTTGCTGAGTCGAAATACTTTGTGTCCGAGCCCATATTGGCGGGCGGCTACTCATGGCCTCAACAACCGCTATCTCTTCTGCAGCTGTTACAGGACAAGTTTGCCAAAACCATTGGGGTAATAAGTCGCTGATTTTACACTGTGTCATGCCAGTTAAACCAATAAATAGCGTTAACTTATCATTAATACTCTCGGTATTTGGGATCGTATTAGCTTGACTGTTAGATACTTCTTCCCACGCTGCGATGTCATCCCACGCTTGGGTGACATCGTGCCATGTATGCTGCTCTAGTGCTGCGCAGGCACTTAATTGCCTAAACAAAATCACGTGTTGTTGTGACGCTTGTAACTGACTTAGCCAACCCCACCAACGAAATAAACCAAATAGACTCTCGCGGATTACACGTCTGTCTTTTGAACCGTGTTTTTTATGTTCACGAAAATACTGCCCAATAATTCTATCCGCGGGCATTTTGCTGCTCATCACTTGGTTAAACAGCATCTCGATTGTAGTTGCGTAACTAAGAGCACGCTTTTGCGCTGGTGTAGAGGCTTCAATGTTAAGTGTCTCATTGAACACGGAAGTGAAGGGTTGAGCAGAACGTGTTTGACTCATTTAATGACCTGATATGACGATATAACAACGATGTAGGTGCAACTTAATGCAATATGACAATAGTTTACCATGTCTTGAAACGAAATCATTATAAGCCAGTGGAGTAAGTTACCTCTTCACTGGCTTACTATTGATTGCTAAACGTTGGTTTAGCGCAATTATCGTTTTGACATATTGAGCTAGTGTTTAGAATATTTGATGTTAAAAGTCTAATGATAACGCAAAACACAGGTAAGCCATTAATGAACGAGTTTGCTCAAATTCTTTTGTACAAAACTCAACAAAGTCTTTACTGCATACTTGCTCAATTGTGACGGGTTTTATGGCGATAAAATCTTTGCGTTTAAGTTCGTCAATTAACGGATGTTGCTTATCAAACCCTCGTGGAGGCCTAATTAGGCTGTCGCCAGTGAGTTCGAACCCCGCTTGGTTTAATGCGGCTAAAGCTTTTTTATAACCGTTTGGGTTTTCATCTATGCACTGTCTAATCGCATTTAACGCTTTGGCTTCGGGATGCCAAATACCTGCGGCAATAAAGCATTCGTCGTTGGCTACATGGACATAAAATCCTGGAGCATGCACATCTTTTGCTTGAAAATGGCGGAACTGAATACCCACATTGGTTTTATATGGCGTTTTGTCTTTGCTAAAGCGGCTGTCTCGTTGTGGACGCATTAAGCTGCCACCGACTTTTTTAGGTATTGCTGTAAAACGAGGCGACAAGCCCAAAACAGGACCTTGCATCGATTCAATAAATTGCAATGCTGGCGTGCGGACACGATCTTCATAATCAGGCTGATTAGCTTTAAACCACTCTCTGTCGTTGTTATTGGCCAGCTGATGTAAAAAATCAAAACTTTGGAGGCTAAACATAGCAATACCTTTTAAACGGATTTACCCAAATAGAAACTAAACCATCATAATCAATGTGACAGGCGAGTGAAACCAAGATTAAATGTTGAAGTGATAATTAAACCATTCAAAAGTGAGTGTTATTTCGCCTTTTTGATTTTTACTTGGTAATTTTAGTGTACTTCTTTAAAGTTAATATGTGTTTTTGATGATTTTGTTGTCAAATTTTAAAGCTTGTAACTTACTGAGTTGATGTTTTATTTTTACCCAAGCACTAATGTTAGTTTGATATAAATAAAGCGTTAGTGTTAAAATTGTCTCAAAGGTTGTTTTATTCCAGTCTTGTTGTTTTTATTTGTCGTATAGCATCTTATTAATTCTTTCCTAATTTGTATTCGTTCACAATGACTCATCCATCAGTTGGATTAACATGTTAATGTAATGAGTACGACTTGCTGACGTTAAAAATCAGTCCGTCTTTAGTCAATTGATTGATGAGAATATATTGAACGATGTCACATTGATGGCAACAAAGTCACAGATTGGCGATATAACAGTACATAATCATACATAGATTTTATTGATAGATTACACTCTGGAATGAAAATTCCTCTACAAGAAAGGATTGACCATGACTGAACACTCCCTCGGTATTGTGGGTTGGCGAGAGTGGGGCACTTTTCCTGAGATTGGCAACGAAAGAGTCAAAATCAAAGTGGATACTGGCGCAAAAACGTCCTGTTTACATGCGTTCAAAATTAAACCGTTTCAAAAAGAAAAACAAAAGTGGGTCCGAGTTTGGTTACATCCAGATCAAGAGTCGGACCGTGAAGTAGTGTGCGAATTCCCTGTATTTGATCGTCGAGCTGTGAGTGACTCCGGCGGACATGTGACGAACCGCTACGTGATAAATACGCCGATTATTATCGGTGACCAACAATTTGACATCGAACTGACCTTAACAAATAGAGATAACATGAAATTTAGAATGTTACTTGGCAGACGCGCGTTAGAAGGGCGTTTTTTGGTTAATTCAGCAGAGTCGTTTTTAGCAGGAGAATAGCAAAATGCAAATCGCCATTATGTCGAGAAATCGAAACCTTTACTCGACAAGTCGTCTTAAAGAAGCTGCCGAAGCTCGTGGTCATACAATTAAAATTGTTGACCCATTAAAGTGTTATATGAACATCAACATGAATGCACCAAGCATCCATGTTCGTGGCGAAGAATTGCCTAAATTTGATGCTGTTATCCCACGAATTGGCGCTTCAGTGACGTTTTATGGCACAGCTGTTTTACGTCAATTCGAAATGTTGGGTACACACCCATTAAACGAATCGGTTGCCATTACACGTTCTCGTGACAAACTGCGTTCATTGCAGCTTTTGTCACGTAAAAATATTGGTTTACCGGTAACAGGCTTTGCCAACCAACCTGCTGACGTACCAGATTTGCTCGACATGGTGGGCGGTGCACCTTGCGTCATTAAATTACTTGAGGGAACTCAGGGCATTGGTGTTGTACTCGCAGAAACTCGTAAAGCAGCTGAATCGGTCATTGAAGCCTTTATGGGCTTAAAAGCTAACATTATGGTGCAAGAGTATATTGCTGAAGCTGGCGGTGCTGACATTCGTTGTTTTGTGATTGGCGACAAAGTGATTGCCGCGATGAAACGTCAAGCATTACCAGGTGAGTTCCGTTCTAATTTACATCGTGGTGGTTCAGCGAGCATTGTTAAACTAACTCCTGAAGAGCGCTCAACGGCACTTCGCGCGGCTAAAACAATGGGCTTAAACGTTGCTGGCGTTGATATTTTACGTTCTAAGCACGGCCCACTTGTGATGGAAGTGAATTCATCACCAGGCCTTGAAGGTATCGAAAAAGCCACCGGTATTGATGTGGCAGAAAAAATCATTCAATTTATTGAAAAAAATGTTAAGCCTACTAGCTCGAAGACTAAAGGAGTCGGTTAATAATGGCAAAAAAGCACGAACCGTTTGTTATTGGTGATGTTAGCGTATTGGCAGGCACGCAACTAAGCGTGAAACTGCCCGCTGCAAAACTGTATAACGATACGCCAATGGATTTGCATGTAGAAGTGTTTCACGGTACTAAACCGGGACCTACTTTATTAGTGTGTGCAGCAATTCATGGCGATGAGTTAAATGGCATTGAGATATGTCGACGCTTGCTCGGTCGTGTTAATGCTAAAACGTTAACTGGCACATTATTAGTGGTCCCAATTGTTAACGTATTCGGCTTTATTCAGCAATCACGTTATTTGCCTGATCGCCGCGACTTAAATCGCTGTTTTCCTGGTACTGCTAAAGGCGCTTTAGCCAGTCGCCTAGCGCATTTATTCAGTAGTATGTTAGTTAAGCGTGCAACTCACATTGTCGATTTGCACACCGGCGCGATTCATCGTGAGAACTTGCCGCAAATTCGCTGCGATACTGACGATGAAACTATGCTCGCGATGGCAAATGCTTTTGGTGCACCTGTAGTGATGTCATCTAAAGCTCGCGAAGGCTCTATGCGTGGTTATGCTAACAGCCTTGATATTCCCTGTATTTTATACGAAGCCGGTGAAGCATTACGCTTCAGCGACATGTCGATTAAGTCAGGCCTCAATGGTGTGATCAATGTAATGCGTTGCATCGGCATGCTTAAAGGAAAAGTAAAAACCACCACCAGTGTTAATGCTAGCCGCAGTTATTGGGTTCGCAGTGAAGCTGACGGATTAGTTAATATTAAGCTTAAGCTCGGTGAGCGGGTGTCAAAAGGGCAGGTATTGGCTAATATCGTTAATCCACTGGGGGGCGAGCCATGCCCGCTTTTAGCACCATCTGACGGCATTATTATTGGTAACAGTAATATTCCGGTCACCAATGAAGGTGAAGCCTTATTTCATATCGCGCAATTTAGTGGCGATGAAATTGAAATTATCAATGACAACCTTGATGATTTTATGCAGGAATACGCATAGTTCGAACAGTTAATACTTAGCTTTGGATTTATTAAATAGCGTGGAATCGTATTTCACGCTATTTTTTTGTTTGTAGTTTACCCCTAGATCAATCCAAGAGTAATGTGAGTCGTTGCAGAATCACATTTTGGCCTACTAAATATTTGAGGTGTTAATTGTTATTTATTTGATAAATTTCAATTGGATACGGATGTTAAGCTTTTAAAAAACAAGGTGTTGTGTTTTCACCATTTAACGCTATATTATTAATCATTGATTAAGCTTCTCCTTATAACCTTTTGAATAACTAGATAGCATTTACAGCAAGTGATGCTATCAATTTGAAAGCGATTAAACCTTCATTACTCTCTAAGACAAGGATGTCCGTGCCTATGCGCAATAATCAACCCGTGACCCAAAAACAATATCATTTTGATGAACATTTACGCCTTATTTCTGGTACCGATTTACGTGGTCACATTACCTATTGTAATGATGCCTTCGTAGAAGTAAGTGGCTTTGAAAAAAGTGAGTTAATTGGTAAACCACATAACCTTGTGCGACATCCTGATATGCCAAGTGATGTGTTTAAAGAAATGTGGGCATGTATTGCTGCGGGTAACGTGTGGGTGGGACTCGTTAAAAATAGACGAAAAAATGGTGATCACTATTGGGTTAGTGCATTTGTAACACCTATTTTTGACAACAATAAAGTGGCTGGTTTTGAGTCTGTTCGAATCGTCGCATTACCAGGTGAGATTGAGCGAGCAGAAACAGCTTATGCACGGATTAGAAACAATAAATCACCTAGGCCACTCACTGCAAAGCTAAAACATCATGCTATTAAGCTGGTACCTATATGGTTACCCATGCTCCTTTTAACCTCGGTGTTATTTGAGCTTTGGGGGATCTCGGCCGGTGCTGTTGGTTTACTGACATTAATTATTTCAACAGCGTGGAGCGGATATAAACAACAGCAAGATTGGTTTGACGTGGTTAAGCTTAACCCCAGTTCATTTACAGACTTAACGGTTGCTGAAACGTATTTTGATGATTTTGGAGCCAAAGCACAGGCTAAGTTAGCGTTAGGTTGCGAAGTAGCTCGTTGCCGCACAGCAATGACACGGATTGAGGATGCTGCCAGGTCATTAGATGGTATTGTTGAGCACACTCAAATTGAGGCAGAATCTTCTGCAAAAGCCGTCGCGCATCAAAGCCTTGCGACGCAACAAATTGCTTCAGCTATTACGCAAATGTCGACTGCGATTCAAGAGGTTTCGACCAATGTTGAACGCAATGCGGATAGCGCTAAAGATGCTCTAGAAAACGTCAACGCAGGTGCGATGCTTGCAGATCAAGCAAAACATGCAATTGATCAACTCAATATTTCAGTTGCTGATATTGCGACTACTGTACGCGAGTTATCAGAGTCGACGGTTGAAATAGGCCAAGCTGCTAGCTTGATTTCAAGTATTGCAGATCAAACCAACTTACTGGCATTAAACGCAGCCATTGAAGCGGCTAGAGCAGGCGATCAAGGTCGCGGATTTAGCGTCGTAGCAGATGAAGTGCGTTCTTTAGCGATAAAAACACGAGAGTCGACTGACAAAATTCACCGGATTGTAAATGTGCTTACCAAGCGTGCAGAAAATGCAGTGCAAGTGTCGGTCAAAGGTGAACAAGCTGCCGTTAATGGCGTTGATATAGTCGATAAAACTCGTATTGCGTTATCTTCTATTAATCAATCTGTGCAGCAGATTACTCAATTAACATTAGACATGTCAGCCGCTGTTGAGCAGCAAAGTGCCGTCGCTGAACACATTAACCAGCAAATTATTGATATTGCAGACTCTGCCGAGATCACTAAAGAGTCATCACAAAAATCCCTGCACAATAGTAATGAGCTTGGACAATCAGTATTAATGGTGCGATCAATCATTCGCCGCTTTGCTGTAGGTACGTTAGGTAAAAAATAAATGTGAACTAAGTTTAGATTAACAAAAGGCCATACTGTTTTCAGTTTGGCCTTTTTTGTTGTTGGTCGATATGTTGATTTGGGCTTTACAGCTTAAATCGTTCTACCGAAGCGGTTAATGAATGAGCCAATTTGTTTAACTGCTGACTTCTTTGAGTCATTGTGGTCGACTCATCGGCATTTTGCGTTGCAGCCGCAGCGGTTTCTGTCATAGTTTGTTCAATGCGTTGGCTGTAATTCACTTGTTGGTCTGCTGCCTGGGTAATGCTTTGACTCATGCCATTAATAATCCCTAATGCCGCTTCAATTTGTTCAATAGCATCATGTAATGATTGACCTTGTTGTACACATTCATTGGCTTGATTTTGGCCCTGAGATATCGCCTTTACTGCTTTTGTGGTTTCTTGCTGCAATGCACTGATCATAGTTTGGATTTCAGCTGTCGATAACTGAGTTCGAGAAGCAAGGGAGCGTACCTCATCGGCCACAACTGCAAACCCTCTACCATGTTCACCGGCTCTAGCTGCTTCAATAGCCGCGTTTAATGCCAGTAAGTTAGTTTGGTCTGCAATGGCACTAATGGTCGTTAAAATTCCACCAATATTGTCGCTATGTTGACTTAATTTAGTCATTATATTGACCGAGTCGCCTAAGCCTTTTGATAAGGTATCAATACGAATACGGTTATCATTGGCAATTGTTTTAACTTGAGCTCCTTGTACAAATGCTAATTTAACATGTTGTTCTGATTCTAAGGCCTGTTCATTTACGGTCATTGAGCTGTGATGAATTTGTTCGGCCAATTGTTTAGCTTGATTGATATTATTAATTTGTCCCAATGCTGAATGGGATATTTTTTGGCTTTGATCTTGTGAGCGAATAGCTGCGTCATCAAGTAAGTGAGCATCACGGTTTATGTCTTGCAATAAATCGGTCAAGTCATCAGATAATTTATTGATGTTATCCATGAGTTCGCCAAATTCATCGTCATTTCGCTTTGTTAAACGGCGCGATAAATCGCCACTGGCTATGCGCGACAATGCACGATTACTGGCCTTTAACGGTCCTAACATTGCATTAGAAGTGAAGTAATAAATAAAGCCTGCCATCAACACAAATACAACGGCCATTAATATGGCTAATGTTTTAGCGGTAGTCACCTCATCGATAGCGAGCATTTGCATCTCGTTAAAGCCTTGATTAGCCAGTTGCACTAGCAGACCTAATTGTTGGTTTGTTGATTCAAATAATTGATTAGATTGTGTATAGCTCAACTCTGCTTGCTGAAATTGCTTTACCACTTTCATTTGTGCATTGTACAAGTCACCTGGGGTATCGACTAAAATTAACAGTTTCTCTAAATTGGCATCAAAGTCGGTCAACAATTTATCTACAGGAAGCGATGCCGCTTGTTGTTTTAAGTAGTTAGTATTGGTAGTGATATTGCCAAGCAACATAGCCACATCTTGCTTATGAACTTCAACCGCCTCTGCTGTTGTTAAGCGACCCAGTTCGGTGACAGTGTTGCCTAAGGTAAACAGCATGTCATCAATACGAACACCTGAACCGATAACGGCTTCTAACAATTGCGATTCTCCGGCAGGTGCTTCAACAATTTCTAAATCAATCATGTTGTTACTAGCATCTATTTTGAGATTATCAAATTGATTTTTGAGTGAACTAAAATCATTTTTACTTTGCTCAATAGCCATCTTGGCATTAAACATGGTTTGCGATGCTTCGGCATATTGCTGGTATATGTTTTTAGCTTGGCTGAGTGCTTGATTCATTTGAGGATGATTAGCCACTTTTGCCGATAAATCCACTAATGCGCCAGAAAACTCTTGCTGTAAGCCATTAAATTGCTTAAAACTAATAGCAATATTGTCATTACCTATTTGCGAATAAGCCAAACTCTCTGTTTTGGCCATTTTAAGCAAGGTTATTTGCAATGCATTAGATTGGTTTTGTACGGGGACTGCCAATATTTCAATATTATTATTGGCAGTTTGGATCTGGCTGAGAGAACGATAAAAGAAACTGCTTCCAGCAAGTAATAATATGCCGATAGAAGCAAACCCCAGTGCAACTTTTTGTTTGATTGTTAGCATAAGCATAGTCATTGAGTGTCTCTTGTTATTATGTTCACTGTGATAGCAGTGATTATTGTTGTGGTCTTGCTATATCGATATTTTGTTAATTAAATGTAAATGCTGTTGTTAGGTAATGCAATCTTGCAACGGTATTTATTACAGTGTTTATCGTAAAGATGTATTGCTTCTTTGTTATTGGTAAGCAAAGCCGTAATTAAGCTTTTTATTCATCAACGTCAATTCTAATGTCATGCTTGTAAAGTCATGTCAGTTATCATGAAAATCGAGGTCAATGTGAGTGTAAAAGATGTCGTATTAAAGCAAGCTAATGGTGAGTTAACTCTTGTTACACCATCAAAAATTGTGTGTATTGGGCGTAATTACGTAGACCATATTCATGAGCTAGGCAATGACATTCCAGATGATATGGTAGTATTTCTAAAGCCTAATTCAGCCATTACTGACACGCTACGCAGCGAGCTAGATGAAACGCTTCATTATGAAGCCGAGCTGTGTTTTATGGTTAAAGATGGTCAATTTAGCGCGGTCGGCGTTGGGCTTGATATGACCAAGCGTGAATTGCAAGGCAAACTCAAAAAGCAGGGCTTGCCGTGGGAACGCAGTAAAGCGTTTGATGGTTCAGCATTATTTAGTGAGTTTGTTCCAATGACGGGAGACCCACAAGATTGGTGCTTTCAATTATCCATTGATAGCGTGTTGACTCAGCTTGGACATCAGCAATTAATGACCTATCAGCCCAAAGCTATGTTTGCTGCCATCAGTGAGTTTATGAGCTTAAATGACGGTGATATTGTGATGACAGGTACCCCAAAAGGCGTTGGCGCTGTTTGTACTAATACTTCTTTTGAAATTAGCCTGTGGTCAAATGTGCCGTTTGAAGTCTTTGAAACGGTATTGTCTGGCGAAAAATCAATGACTGAGCTTTGTGGCCAAGCCATGTTAACCAAGCAATGGCAGTCTGACTGAATAAAATGTGTTAAAAGCAAAAAGACCCTCTTAGCGAAGAGGGTCTTTTTATAAACGTCTAAATCCCAATCTAACGGGTTATCTCATCAACGCGACAGCTTCCATGTCGAGCTCAATATCGGTACAGCCTTTAACGCAATAAATGCCGGGGGCTTTAGCATTTGGCTTGGCATTTTTACTGTTGGGCGGTAATTGCAATGTGAGAGGTTTATTGCAGTCGGCACAAGTGGCGCTGTTGCCTTTTAGCATGCGCTTGATCAGGTTTTTTTGTTGGTTAAATGATGCCAATGTCGGGCCATTTACCGCTGAAAAATCGAGTTTTTGTGTGTCGCTCATTATCGTTCCTATTATCTTGAACTCAGACTATTTCACTTGATCCGCCGGACGCCAGCGCTGTAAGGCAACCGGTAGGCTAACGCCTTGAGCCGTCAATAAGTTTACTCGTGCTAAATAAGCTGCGCCATGCATTAAATGCTTGGTTAAATCGACGGCGTGACGCTGAGTATAGTCGTCTAAGTAGCTGCCTTTAGCCCAGGCGTTAAATGCGCCAAGTGCAGGGCCTGCCCAAATTTGATAATCCATTTCACGGCCTGTTTCTCCTGTATTCGACCAGCGGCTTGATAAGCCAAGGTACCAGCGGAAAATCAGTGCCATTTTGCGTTTAGGGTTATCTTTAGCACGCTCGATTTGCTTAGGGTCGCGCTCATTAAAATGCGCCACCGTGCCCGCCCAAATATCATCTAGGCTTGAGCGAAACACTTGTTTTTCAAGCTTTTCACGCTCATCAACCGGAATCGCTTCTATTGAGTCATAACGAGTATAAATCTCATACAGTTTGTTAGCGCGCATCGGGAAAAGGGTTCCGCGCTTAACCACTTGCAACTTAACGCCCATTTCGAACATATCGGCCGCAGGTGCCATGGTCACATCGGCCATTTCTGTGGTGGCCAATAACTTACGCGTATGTTCACTGGCGCCAGCTTCTACGCAAGCCTGGTTAATTGAACCTGTTACAATAAACGCCGCACCCATATTAAAGGTTGCTAGAGCTGCGTCGGGCGTACCCACGCCACCGCCAGCACCGACACGAATAGGTGTTTTGTAGTTATATTGTGCCTGGACTTCATCTTTTAACGCCAAAATGGTTGGCAACAAGGTTACTAATGGACGGTTATCTGTGTGACCGCCAGAATCGGCTTCTGCAGTAATGTCATCTGCCATAGGCACTAATTGTGCTAGCTCCATCTGTTCTGCGCTGATTAAACCATCATCCAGTAGCTGTTGCAGCATTTTTACTGGTGCTGGCTGCATAAACTTAATCGCCACTTCTGTACGGCTAATTTTGGCGATGACTTTGTTGTCTATTTGAATATCACCATGAGCATCACGGCTTAATCCCGCTGCGCGGTAATACACTATTTGCGGCGTTAAGCCTAAAAAGGCTGAGGCTTCAACAGTGCGCACTTTGTGCTTTAAAAATAGCTCTACGCTGCCGCGCTCTAGTGCTGGTTCACTTGGGCTATGGATTAAGTTAAATGCATAGGGGCCATTTGGCAGGGCAGTTTGAATGCGCTCAATGGCTTGCTCCACACGTGAGGGAATGAGTCCTGCTGCGCCGAATGAACATAAAATACCAGCTTGACCTAATGCGATGACCAGTTCTTCAGAGGCAATACCGTTAGCCATAGCACCTGCGTAATAGGCGTATTTTACTCCGTGCACACGGCGAAAGTTGCTGTCACCTAGACTTTGGGTGCCAAGGGCAGGGGCAAAGGCGCTGACAGGTAACGCGTTAGCTGCTGTAATTGCATCGGTCACCACCTGGGCTTGTTGCGCGACGCCTAAGCCTTGTTGATTATCATTAACCACATAGCAAGCTTGTGATAAATCTTTGAGTTTTTTGTTCATTCCTGCAGGGTCAAAACTGACGTGCTGCTGGCTCACTTGCCAAGGCCATGGAGAAAGCTTTTCGTTTTTGATTTGGGTTGTCATTATTTTTTCCTTGAAAAGCTAGGCTTCTTCAATACAAATAGCGATGTCTTTAACTTCGTAAATGCGTAAACCATCTTTACTTAAATTGGCATCGCCAACGATGATACGTTTACCGTTTTCGTCTTTCACTGCGCTGATGTGCACATCTAACGACATTTGTTTGTTAAGCGGATTAATTTGGCCGCGATATTTCCATTTTATATCAGACAAAATCTGGCCGAATTTAGGATTAGTAAAACCCGCACCTAAGTCGTTGGTGATCGCGTAAGTTTGCATTAACTCGATGATAGCTTCAACGCCTAATGAGCCAGGCATTACCGGATCTTGATGGAAATGGAATTGGAAGAACCAATCACTCGGGTCTATGGTGCGTGATGCTGCCAAATAGCCTTGATTGTATTTACCGCCGTTATTAACGATCTCTGCAGTGTCAATAAAATTGAGCTGACCACCCGCTAGGCGGTAATGTGGTTGGTGTGCAGGCGCATTAAACACCCGCGATTTTTTATCGAGCAAGTTGACTGTTGTGTCAGCTGCGACGTTATTATCGACATGCCAGGGGTGGGTAATTTTACCGTTATCGATACCGAGCTGGTTTTTAAGCGCGTCACCTTTAAAGTAACCAAACACGGCACCACCTGTGTAAAACGGTTCGCCATCAACACTTAAATCAAAAGTAAAGTTTTGAATAATATTGCTGCCTGCAATGACGGTAGACAATAGGCGTGAATCGTTAACGATGGTTTTACCGCGTAAATCCACATGGCGCAACAAGGTGCCGTGACCATCGAGGTTACGGAAAAACAACTCCAGCCCTGGGAAGCCTAACGTGGTGCCCATATAGCCTGAAATAAAACCATTAGGCTGTAATGATATTTCCATTAATACCGAATATGGCATTACCGCCTGATGGCTATTTTTGGCAAAATACCATGCATCTGTTGGCACTTCATATTCAGCAATACACGATGATGGTTTTTTCAATTCGCCACGCTTACCGTTAATGTCGATAACGCGGGTGGTTAATTGCAAATCACCGCAAGGTGTACGCGGCGGGATAAGCCCTTTATAGATGCTAAAGTCTGGCCCAAAGCATTTTTCAATATCGCCAGTAGCAAATTCAAACATATGATACGGCGTAAAAGGCACGGTATCAGGCACGCGGTTAGCGTATTTAGAATCAGCGCTGACTTGCGGCGCTGCAACGTGTTTAAGCGGGATAACGCCTTTATTGGTTGGCGCACTGGTGTCGGCTATTTTCGCCATTAGAGGAGCGATATCTTGCTGGTTGGCTGAGCTGTTTGTGCCAGTCGGTGTTTGATTTGTTGTATCTGCTGTTGACTTGGTGCTGGTATTAGCCATTGAGTCGCCAAGGTAGCGGGTGCATTGCGCTTCTTCTTTGATCATCACCCCGAGGTTTTGAAAATCGACTACTACTTTGCCATTAAGCAAAATATCAATATTGGCTTTAGCATATGGACGTGGTGAAATACCGATTTCGGTAACTTCCATACGGTAAGTTAACTCGCCGTGTTGCGGTAACACCTGGCCACGACAACGCACTTTTTGTGAGGCATTTTCGAGCGGCTGGAAACGGCCGTTTTCAACTAACGTATGCATACCAATATGCAACATAAAGAATTGCAGTAATTGGCCACAACCTTCAGCCATTAACGAACCCGCCATTACCTGATCGCCCTGGAAATGACACGGGAAATACCAATGGTCTGGGGCTAATTGTTTGTGGCCTTCAACTAGACCAAGACCCCATGTGCCGCCGCTCACTTGTAAATTGCTTACGCGCTCAATCATCAAGAACTTTTCAGACGCAAAACACAGCGACTTTTGCATGCCCGTTTGCAGTTGATGGCCAACGTGTTCGCCGCCAAAACAGCTGCCAATATCGCCGGTTAATAAATGGTGGATTTGGCCATAATCAAAAGCGGTTTGTGCGCAGTGTAGTAAGGGGGCAAATGTCGGTTTATTTGGGTTGTTAAGCACTTGTTGGCGCAGTTTAAGCTCATCTTCGGTTTGGATAACGCCCTTGCCATCGGACAATTCTTTATCGGTAAAGAAGCCTGCGCAACCGCCGTCCATTTTCAAAATCATCTTGTCGCCAACGAAACATTCGTACGAGAAGAAAAACAATAATGTGTCGCCATTGCGGGCAAAATTATTGATTTTAATGTCATAACGCAAAGTGTCGCCACCACGCGGTAAATCACCTAGGAAGGTCAAGGTGCAGTCGAGTAGGCGATAAACGCGCTCGCCTTTGTTTTCAAAATCGATGCCTAAATAGCTAATCAGCATTAAATCGCACTGGCCAGACTCAACCGCCACCGCCCAGGGAATTTGACCGTCAACCAGATACGGCGCATCAACAGGGATGTCATATTCTGTGGTCATTGAGCAAGGTTTGTATTGATTAATAGTGGCATCGAGTTTGGTCACTCGAGACACCAATAAGTAGTCGGTGGTCGGTAAGCGCACGCGGCGTGAATAGCTGTCGATGATAGCGTAGTCTGGGCCAAACACCTTGGCGATATCGCCTTCGGCATATTCCACTAAATCGGCGTAGTTCCAAATACACGGTTTATCCGCTGGAATGGGGGCTGTGTAAGCCGGAACCTGCGCATGATTCGGTTTACGTTCTGCAAGTACCGACTGAGCTTTAACGTAATGTTCAGCTGGCGTTTTGGTTGCTAACGTTGGCGCTATTGTTTGTGCGCTTGTCGTCGATGTTATCGAAGCCAGTTGTGATTTTAACAAACTGTCGGCGACTTTTAATCCCGCCTCGCGACTGGCTAAAAAGGCCAGGTGTGCTTGTTGTGCTAACCATTGGTTTTGCTGAAATGCTGTTAAGTGCGCGGGTGGAATAGCCTGGCTCATTCCTTGAGTCGAATGTGTACGGTTTGCTGTTTGCGTATCTGGAATATCTGCTGAATGACTTGCGGGCATAGTGGGCTCGTTTATATTCATTTTTGTTGGGGCTTGTTCCACTGAAACGGGTTTAATCGACGCGCATTGGCTAACAATATTATCGATTGCAGCAACTGGGCTGTCGACAATATGTTGATAGATATCGCGGCCGCCTAAACTAACTTGTTTAATCAAACTCAGTTTGGCGCTTTTAGTCAGTTGTTGTGTGAGTGGCTGTGTTAAGCGACTTGCTAGCGCCTGTTGTTGTAGTTGATTGAGCGTTAAGGCAATGTGTGAGTATTGATTTTCACTGGCGCTAATCACTTGTGCACTAATGTCAGCTTGTTGTATCTGCTGGCTTTGTATAAGCGCATTGAGCAAGCTTGCCATGCCTGAAGCGGCAAAGGTATGGCCCATCACATGCTGCGCGCTTGTAATGCTATTTGGCTTAGCCAGTTGAGTTAACTGGCTGGTTAATTGCTGTCCAAAATTAGACTGTTGGCAAAGTGGTGCTATGTTAAGTTCGTTAATATCGCAGGCTTGCTCGAGCTTAAGTTGATCTTGCTTGGCAAACTGTACGTCATTAATACTGGCAAAGCTGTCGGTTGGATGATTTTGCTGCAATACAATTGCGCCAGCACCTTCACCTATTTGAAAACTATTTGTTTTTAAGCCGGCAGACACAAGGTTTGCATTGTTGAGTAAACAGTTTTCTATGCTGCCAGATAAATCAACCGCTGCAATAATCACCGCATCTAACGGCTCTTGGAGTGAGCCCATGGCAAACAAGTTTTGCGCTACATCAATACAGCGATTAACCGATTGTTCAGCGGCCGAAATAGTAAAGGCCGGGCCGTTAAAGTCCCATAATGATGAAATGCGCGACGCCATAATATTACCAATAAAACTGGTGTATTGGTTTAATTTGGCTGCATCGAGCACGCTATCCATGGCGATAGCTTCAAGGGCCAGGTATTCATCGTTGGTAAGCTCAACACCCTGAGCAGCTAAGCTTTGCGCGAGCTGGCTGTGTAAGTTTACTCGACCACGGAATTGATGTAATTCTAATTCCGTTTCCATTGCCACTAACACGGCTACTTTGCTGCCGGGTTTGAGGTTCGCATTCACAATGGCTTCGTCAGCGACTTTGATCAGTAACAACTGCTGCGATATTAGTCTGTCATCTTCATTAGGTGGCACTTTGAAGCGTAAAAAGTCAAAGTCGAATTGATCAATGTAAGCGCCATGAGGTACCTGATCAATACCATATTTGGCTAATAGCTCTGGATGCTTGTTGATGCCTTTCCAGCGCTGAGTAGGTAATGTACTAAACAAGTTTTGTTTGGCGCGAATACGCTCAGCAAGCTGATTGATGCTACTGCACTGGCCAAAGTGAGCTGCCATACCGGTAATGTGCATCGGCTGCTCGCTGGCGTTAACCATTTTACTTGAGGTTGGCGATTTTACCGCTGTTTCAGAGTAGGATTCTAATAACAGGTGGGCATTACAACCACCAAAACCAAATACCGATACACCAGCATGACGAGTGCTATTACCGGCTTTATCTGGCCAAGGGAGGACTTCATTTGGCAGCGTTGCCTGACCAAATAAGCCATTAGGAGAGGCGATAGGCGCGCTGATATTAATACTCGGTGGTAGCACGCCTTCACGCATGGCAAAAATCATTTTCATGATGCCAGGCATGCCTGCTGCGGTCAGTAAATGACCTAGGTTAGATTTGGCAGAACCAATCAATGGCGTAGCAGTGCCATTGAGTTTATCTTCAAAAAAGCGCTCCATTGAAGTTAACTCAACTTTGTCGCCTAATGGCGTCCCAGTGGCATGGCACTCAATGACTTCAATGCTGGCAGGGGTAATGCTTGAGTCAAATGAGGCAGCTTCACGATATGCTCGCTCGAATGCTTGCACCTGGCCTTTACTGTTTGGGCTAAGGACAAACTGGCCTTTACCGTCGTTTGATAAACCAATACCGCTAACGAGGGCATAAATCTGGTCGCCATCACGCTTTGCATCTTCAAGGCGTTTAAGTACTAATACGCCAGCACCTTCACCGGCAAATAAGCCTTTGCTGTTACTGTCAAACGGCGCTGAAATACCGTGGTCTGGATAGGCATGAAAAATCGAAAAACCCATGTTGATAAAAAAGGGGTCTGCGCCAGACACTGCGCCAGCAAGCATCATGTCGGCTTTGCCTGTATGCAAATAATCACAGGCCAGCTTTAATGCGTAAACTGAACTTGCGCAGGCGGCATCAAGGCTTAATTGCGCACCGCCAAGGCCTAAGGCATCTGCCACAAGCTTTGAGGCATTGTGAGCCACTGCGCCATTACGCCAATTGTATTGCTCGTTTTGTGCGGCTAAACCAAAATCTCGCAACACAAAATTAGGCTGCTGTAATTTGGTTTGTAAGGCTTTTTCGACCACGCTGTGGTAAAGCGGTACAAACAACTGGTTTGACTTAGCGGTTGGGAACGACAACGTACCCATCACAATGCCGGTGCGCTGCAAACTTGGATGATTAAGATCGTTAATTCCCGCATCGGCTAGGGCATTACGTGCCGTATCTGTGGCCCATAAAAAGCTGTCGTCTAAGCCGTTAAACGCATTGTTATCGATATGATAACCATCAGGATTAAAGCTGAAATCCTGAATGTATCCGCCTTTATCACAATAAAATCGATCTGACTGACCCTGCACGCCAATATAGTCGTTTGGTGTCGCATTGAGTTTCTGCGCATTAATTTGACTACGGGAATCTTTTTTATCAAGTAAATTTTGCCAAAACTTTGCCGGGGTATTGGCATCGGGATATTGATTGGCTAAGCCTACGATGGCTATTTTGGGAGCAGCTTGAGAACTCAATGAGGTTCTCCTTCTAATAAAGTGTCAGCATGTCCAACAGCTAGGCTGTTGGCGGCAATGAATAAGGTTTGTTGTTCGATGGCTTCGTTTAAGCTTTGCATAAACGGGGTTAATGACATAGGTACTCTGTGGGTCATTAACTGGGCTAAACATTTTAATAAACTGCTAATGTCGTCTGCGCCTTTGGCATTGACGGCCAACGCTTGCGCCTGCACATCGGTTGTTTGTTGGCCAATAATTTTATCGATCAAGGTGGCTGTTTGTCTGTCGGCGCCGACTTCGACGAATAAACGACAGCCCTGGCTAATCGAGTCGCTGATAAGCTGGCTAAAGTCCAGTGGATGACAAAAGGTGTCGGCAATCGACTGGGCAATAGCGTGCGATGTTAATTCAACGGGCTGTGTTTGGGCTGCCGATAAAAATTGAGTCGAAGTGGGCTGTGTTACTGCTAATGGCTGCATATAAAACTGCTTTACATTGTCAATAATATTGAGCGCAGCAGGGGTGTGCATTGCCGTGACTCTATTGGCGGCAATACCACGTTTACCGGCTTGTTTTAGTAATGCTTTACAGCTCTGTTCGCAACCGGCTAACACTAAGCTGTCACCTTGAACAATGGCAATATAAGCGCGAGGGTAATCGGCTAAATGCGGGTTGATATCGGCAACCGTGGCGCGGGTAACAAAACTATTCCATACAATGGGTTCATCGTTTGCTAATTGCCAAGCTTGCCTCACACAGCGAAGCTCGCCTGATATATCTTGATTAAAAATACTGCTATTTTGGGTTGCTTCAATCAGTTTTTGTGGTGTTTGCCATACGCCTAAACTGGCCCACATGGCGGCTTCGCCCATGGAGTAACCTAAAGCGAAGCGTGGTGTTATTTCGAATTCATCCTGCAATATTTTACTGAGCATGTAACTAGCCCCCACGCCTGCAATGGCAAGTTCACTGAGACTCATGTGGTTGTTGTTTTTCTCTTTCGTTGCATAAACCGCTTGAGTTTGCAGCATTGCCGGCAAGTCGCCTTGCGCTTCTAAATTGGTAAATGCTTGAGGAAAAGCATGACCGAGTTGGCTAAACATCTGCGGGTAAACCGTGCCAACACCAGGGTAGACAAAACTAAGCCCGTTGGCGCCTAATGGCGAAGCGGTAAAGCAACTGCCTGCTGGCGTTTTGTAGTTTAATGTTTTGTTATTAAGCGTTGTGTCGTGTTGAGTTGGCTGTGCCTCAAGTGCCTCAAGTGCCGCGAGCATGGCGCAGGCTTCTTGTTGTAAACCGCTTTGATTCGTCGCCATTAACACCAAGGCATAGGGGGCTTGCGATTGGTATTGTTGCCATTGATGGCGGAGAAACTTCAGCAGGCTTAGTTCATCGCATGGCTCGCTTAGTACGTCGCAAATGGTTGTTAATTGCTTGTGCAGCTGAGCGATGTTTTGTGCTGATAATGGCAGCATTAATCGGTTTGCTGCTAATAAAGGTTTAGCACTACGCAATTGACTGCCCTGTGTAAGTACTAAAGCGAGCACACCGATGTTGCTTGGGTAACACAAGCTGGCAACGCGGCTTTGATGTGCTGGCGTAAACCAAAAATCTTGACTGTTCGGTACGCGTCGATAGGCAATGTCTTCGATAAGCGCGACCAATGCATTGAGTGCATTATTGGCCTGGGTTAACTCTACAGCTTGAGGTTGGGTATGTTGTCTTTTGGCATGAGCGAGTGCTTGAACTATTGCTTGCTCGGTGTTATCACCACAACCTATGCCGTTTAAATATGCATGAGCGTGTAAGCCATTTTTAGCCGCAGTGATTGCCGGCATAATCCACAGCTTATCGCCCATATTCACCATGTCGTAGCTGTGATTGCCAAGCAAACTTGCCGCTTCTAACAGCAGGTTCTCTAGCAAATAGCTCGCGACAGACTGAGATGCTATTGCCAGACGAGTTATGGACAGGTGGCTTGTACTAGTGGGTTCTGGCGCAGTCAACAACAAGGCCAGGCGCATTGGCTTGGCTTGTTGTTGTTTTAGAGCCGCGATTAACTCTACAGTTAACGCTGCTTGCTGGTCTGTGGACATCGCGTTTACTGAAAAGGTCACACGGTATCCTTGCTGTGCTGGTTCGCAGACGGATTCTCATGCTGATTGATAAAGGCCTGATTAAGCGTTTTGCTAATGGTGATTTTAGCCTCACGCATCTGACAGCTTAAGCGTCCATCTTGATGGTACAAACTCACATTAGCCATTAACATTCTACCGCTGTGCTTTAACACCTCAAGTTGAATGTAACCCTGATCGCCACCGACAAAGGGGGCTACCGTGATAAATTGGCCCATTGATGACGGCAAACTGGCGGCATCGTATTTGAGCCTTGCCCAAACCAACATGGCCTGTAACAGCAAATCTTCGGCAAACAGTTGGCTGCCACCCGCGACTGATGATGGCGCAAAGCCTGGGCAGTCGGCAAGATCAATGAGCGGTAACTTAACCTGGCACACCAGCTGTTCATCATCAAAACTCAACACTTTCTTAATACCCTGCAAACGCGGCCCATGGAACAAGGTGCCATTTTGATACAAGGTGTTGCCAGCCTGTATGGTTGGCATCTGCGCTAACTGTTGCAGCATGGTTGCCGATAATGGCGACTGAGCAACTGCGGTGGGCGTTAGCGCATCATTGACGACTAATGTTGCCTGGTATTGTGGTTTCATTGTTGTGTCAGGCTCGTTTAACACACAGCTTGAAATCAACGCACTTAAGCCTGTGTCAGTTTGAGTAAGTTGCAGCTGCAGTAAATGTGCCTGGTCGGTGTCAAAAATCACCCCTTTGAGTAATTTGTAGTCAGCAATAGACACTGGCATATGGCACAAGGTTTGTGCGGTTTCGCGCATCCACTGAATGGCACACACTGTCGGCAACACTGGGTTGCCGGCAATACGGTGATCGTTTACAAATTCAAGCTCATTACGCTGAAGCACACGAGTTACCGTAATGGTTTTGCTGTCTGTAGCCAAATATGACGCAGAAAACGTCAGCGAACCCTCTGCGTGCGGCAAAGTGTTCGCATTAGGCTTTTTTGCAGTAGCATCCTGTGAAGCAGAACCTTGCATATCTGAACCAATTAACATCTGCACGCCTTGCGAGCTTAATAAGCTATGAGCAAATAAGTTGGCGCCAGCTTCAAGTGGGATCACATATACGCCACGTTCAACAAACATTTTTTTCAGCGCAGAACTCACCATTCCGCCGTCCCAGGGGCCCCAGTTAAAGCTCATGACTTTGGCTTGCGGCAATTGCGCAGCTAATTTCAATGCCGTTTTATTGAGAATTTCATTCGACATGGCATAGTCACTTTGACCTGTATTGCCATAAAAGCCGGCAGCCGATGAGAACATAGCAATCAATTTGATTTGTTGTGGTTCAAGCGCGTTAATAATGCTCGCCCCCCCAGTGACCTTGGTATTGTACACGCGGTTTAGCTCATCTAAGGTTTTGTCTTGAATGTGCTTATCTGCTAATACGCCAGCACCATGAATAACACCGTGTATTACAAGCGCTGAACCTTTTGCATTGGTTAATGCCGCTAATGTTGCCTTGACTGAGTCAGTGTTGCTGACATCCATAGCAACATATTGGGCGCTGGCACCTACCTTGGCAAAGGCGGCGAGGGCACGGTCAATCTCTAAGCTACTTTGTACTGGCCACACTAATGCATCAATTTGCTTTGGTGTTGGCTTGTCACCTTGAGATTGAATGTAACTAATGGCTGCTGCTTTCAGCTCTGAGGCTTGTTTACCTTGCGCCCAAGCTGGCATGTTATTGCCAAGGTGCTGACTGCGACCGGCTAATACAAAGTGTGATTTACTCTGTTTTGCCAGTGTAAGCGCACATTCAAAGGTGACACCTTTAGCGCCGCCGGTGACGAGCACATTGTCTTGTGATGTAAGCTGGGCGGCAGGATAGCTTGCGCTATTGTTAGGTCTACTCGCAGCAGTTAACGTTGCGCGGCCTTGCTGGCTGATCCCCACTTCGGTAATGCGTTTAGCACTGGGTGCTTCACCATTAACATCAAACAGTTCAGCGATAATGGCATTGGCAAACGTTTTGGCATCAATGTTATTGGCGATATCAAGCGCGCGGCAGAACACATTTGGCCATTCATGGCTTAAGGTTTTGGTGAGGCCAGACAGTGCCGATTGGTTTAATTCAGCTTTACTTAGTGCTGCACTATCAAGGTAGCCAAAGCCACCATCGATACGACTTACGGTAAAGTAACTCATGCGGGATTGTAGTGGCTTAGTAAATTCAGCATGCAGATGTTTCGCCCATAAAAAGGCGTTATCAACAGCGGCTTTTGCTGCCACATTACAACTGACTAAGTCTTTGCTGTCTGCGTTAAACTGTGGTTGTAAGTGCACAAAACCCGCAATAGGGTGTTTAGCGCTAATCTCACTTATTACCTTGGCAATGGCGACATCATCAATATTGGTTAAGGCATAGCTGCTGATGTCGCTGCTTAAAGGCGAGTGAGCTGTGCTGATGGTTTCTGGGTTACGAATAACGGCGACGGTTAATCCTTTAGCATGAAGTTTTTCAGCAAGTACACCTGCATTATGACCGTCATCTGTGATGACAATGCAGCTGTTTGTTGAATAACATGCATCTAGTTTATCCGCCGCTGGCAACTTTTTTAGCGCTACCCCGCTGTGTGGCGGTAAGTCAGATGTATCGATAACTTCAGTACTCGATGTTGCCGTAACGGTAGCAGAGGCTGGTGCACCTAGCTTACCTTGAATATAACTGACAATCTCACCTAGGGTGCGACACTCTGCTAAATCTTCAGGGTTGAGTTCTGGTAAACCCGGTAGCTCATCTTGTACTGTGCCTAAAATCTCCACACGCTTGATTGAGTCGATGCCAAGATCTGCTTCCATGTCCATGGTGAGCTCTAACATTTCAGCAGGATAACCGGTTTTATCGGCAACGACAGTCATCATGGTGGTCAGTACGACTTCTGCGCTTAAGCCGGACAATACCACTGCTGATGCTTGAGCCGTTGCTGGTGCAAGCTTTGATTGCATGTAGTCAACAATCTCACCTAAAGTACGACATTCAGCTAAATCTTCTGGGTTGAGTTCTGGTAAACCCGGTAACTCATCTTGCACTGTGCCTAAAATCTCCACTCGCTTGATTGAGTCGATACCCAAGTCAGCTTCCATGTCCATGGTCAGTTCGAGCATTTCAGCAGGGTAACCGGTTTTATCAGCGACTACTGCCATCATGGTATTCAGTACGGTCTCAGCGCCTAAGCCTGATGCTTGAGCTGGAGACGTTTGGACTGTTATCGCTTGAGTAGATGCGGCTACTGTGGCTGGCATTGTCGATTCCTGTACTGGTGCAAGCTTTGATTGCATGTAGTCAACAATCTCACCCAAGGTGCGACACTCAGCTAAATCTTCAGGGTTGAGTTCTGGCAAGCCCGGTAACTCATCTTGCACTGTGCCTAAAATCTCGACGCGCTTGATTGAGTCGATACCTAAGTCGGCTTCCATGTCCATGGTCAGTTCGAGCATTTCAGCAGGGTAACCTGTTTTGTCAGCGACTACTGCCATCATGGTATTCAATACGGTCTCAGCGCTTAAACCTGATGCTTGAGCAGGGGACGCTTGAGCTGGCACAGCTGATAACTTAGATTGCATATAGTCAACAATCTCACCCAAAGTGCGACACTCTGCTAAATCTTCAGGGTTGAGTTCTGGCAAGCCCGGTAGCTCATCTTGCACTGTGCCTAAAATCTCAACACGTTTAATTGAGTCGATACCTAAGTCGGCTTCCATATCCATGCCAAGTTCAAGCATTTCCGTTGGGTAACCGGTTTTGTCGGCCACCACTGCCATCATAGTGGTTAATACGGTATCGGCACTTAAACCTGATGTTGGCGAAGTTGTTACTTGTGCTACAGGTGCGCTAGCGGTTTGAGTCGATACAGGCGCTGGCGCGGCAGACAGCTTAGATTGCATATAATTAACAATCTCACCTAGGGTGCGACATTCGGCTAAATCTTCTGGGCTGAGCTCTGGTAAGCCTGGTAACTCATCTTGCACCGTACCTAAAATCTCCACTCGCTTGATTGAGTCGATACCTAGATCGGCTTCCATGTCCATGCCAAGTTCAAGCATTTCAGTTGGGTAGCCGGTTTTATCGGCAACTACTGCCATCATGGTCTGTTGGACCGTGTCAGCAGATAATCCTGCTGATGCACTTGTAACAGGTGTTGTTGCTAGTATAGATGCAGTTGGTTGAGTCACTTGATCGATAGGCTCAGGTACTGCTACGGATGTCGGTGCTGGTGTTGCAGTCACTGATGCAACAGGTACTGACACAGCAGCTTGAGTCATCACTGGTATTTGGGTTGAAGCAACAGGTGTTGCAGCCACTTGTGGCGCTGCGGCGGTATTGGCAAATGTGTTTACAGGGACCGAAAGTGCTTGTCCTTGTAACATGGCCAATGCTGCTTGACTGGTTTGTGCTTGCAGCGTTAAAAATTGTGTGTGGCTTTGCAATGTTTGCGCTTGATGCTGGTGGAATAGTTCCATCGAGCGTTGCAAGCTTTCTGGGATAGCAACCCCAGATGATGCCATTTGAGCTTGTGCTGTCATCAAGCTATTGAACGTATCGCCATATTGCTGTGGAATCGCTAAAAACTGCTGATGTAAAGTGGCGGTTTGTTGCTGAGCGGCAAAAAACGCACTTAAGCTGTCGTTGCTTATTGGAGCATTAGCCTGCGCTGGCTGCGCAGTGGCGTGTGAGATAGTCGCTTGTGTAAGAGGCTCGTGAGTTGATGCAGTAGGTGCACTGGCCACTTCAACGTATTCGGTTTTGATCACTTGTTTTTCCACTATTTTTTCCACAATTTTCTCGACAGGTACTTCCACTGTCTTACTGGTGACTTCGCCATTTTGTAATGACTTGTTCATTTTGGCTTGTGTGCTTGGGCTAATGTAGTTACTTGCGGTGAGCTTAACGTTCATTGGAGACTCTTTTGCAAGTTCAGCCAACGGCGCTTGATAAGGGTCAACCTCAGTTAATGTCACACCTAATACCGCTAATTGCGAAGCCGCTAAGCGCAGCTGAGTATCGCTGCTTCCTTTTGGGTTAGGGTTTAGGCTAACAACACTGACGGCTTCAGGCTTGTTGCCTAAAGTCGCTTCAACCAGTTTCTGTAAAATATTTTTAGGTCCAAATTCAACAAATACACGTGCGCCAGCATCGTACATGGCAACGAGTTGCTCACTGAAACGTACCGATTGCAGCATATGTTCGCTAAAGGCGGCTTGAATTGCTTTGCCGTCGCTTGGTTGAAGTTGACCTGTACTGTTGGCATATAACGCCACTTTAGGTTTCGCAAACTTAACCTTGCTAATTGCTTTCGCAAAAGGCTTTTGCGCGTGGCCAACTAATGGTGTGTGGAAAGCACCAGACACGGGTAATGCAATGGCTTTAAATCCTAACTCTGCAGTAATTGCTTTAGCTGCATTAGCACAAGTATCTGTCGGCCCAGCAATGACTAATTGCGTTGGCGCGTTGTAGTTAGCGACTTTTACACCGTCAAATGCACTGATGCATTGTTCTAATTGGTTGACACCATTTTCGGCTGATTGAGCAGGGACAATAATTGCGTACATTACGCCTGGATCTTGATCTGCGGGGGTTGCCGACATGGATTGGCCACGAGCAAAAGCCAATTGATAATAATCATCTTGGTTAATCACACCTGCAGCACATAATGCTGACAGTTCACCAAAACTGTGTCCTGCAACCATGTCAGGACTAAAACCCGCTTGAGTGAATAACGCAAATTGGCCCATGCTGACTGCACCTATGGCACTTTGTGCATAGGCGGTGTTGGTTAATGCAGCTTGTTGTGCAGCAATTCCATCTGCCGAAAATACCGGTATAGGGTACATAATTTGCGACAATGGCGTTTGCTTATGCTTAGCAAATACTTTGTCGGCTAGCATGACTTGTTGGCGCATTTCAGGATAAAAACACGCAAGCTCTGTCGCCATGTTGACGTATTGAGCCCCTTGACCAGCAAACAGTGCAGCCACCTTAGGTGCTGCATTGTTATTAACTAAACTGGCACTGCGATAGCTTGCGCCAGTGGGTAATTGCCAGTTATCGGCATCATTGTTGGTTAACTGTGCTAGGGCTTGAGCGAGCTGCACTGTTAAGTCAGCAATTGAAGCCGCAACCAAGCCTAAACGTGCTGCCGTTGGCGCAATTTCTGTAATGGCAAAGCGTTGGCCAAGTTCAGTTAATGCCAGTTCCTGACTATTAGCTTCGCTTGCATCGATGACAGCAATTTCAGCTTGTAGCTCAGTCAGTTTACTGTGCAGTGCAGCTTTGTTGTCAGCACTGATTAACAAACTTTGCGGCACCGCGCGTTGACGATATTTGTCATTACGAGCGTGATCTTGACGGTACTCTTCCAACACAATGTGGAAGTTAGTGCCACCAAAACCAAACGAGCTGATACCCGCACGTCGTGGAGTGTCGTCAGGACGTGGCAACCATGGACGCGTTTCTGTGTTGAGGTAAAACGGTGAGTCAGTAATACCCAATTTAGGATGTGGCTCACTCACATTAATCGTCGGAGGCAATACTTTATGGTGCAGTGCTAATGCGGCTTTAATTAATCCAGCTGTACCTGCGGTTGATTTGGTGTGGCCCACCTGAGACTTTACCGACCCAAGCGCGATGTGTTGTTGAGTGTCATTATCTTCAGCAAAGACTGATTTTAAGCCGTTAAATTCGGCAACATCACCAGCAGCGGTACCTGTACCGTGCGCTTCAATGAGTCCTACTGTGTGCGGAGCAAAGCCTGCGTCATCGTATGCACGCTTTAATGCTTTTGCCTGGCCTTCAGGGCGGGGCGCATAAATACTCTTAAATTTACCGTCAGATGAAGCGCCTATGCCTTTAATTACCGCATATATTTTATCGCCATCACGCTCAGCATCTTCAAGGCGTTTAATCGCCACCATGCCAATACCTTCACCAATCATCATACCTTTTGAATCGATATCAAACGGTTGAATGGTGTCATTGGTGGTAAATGCTGGGGTTTTTGAAAAGCTCATGTACATCGACGGTGAGTTGTCGGTACACACGCCGCCTGTGATCATCATGTCACTGCGACCTTCAACCAATTCGGTAATTGCCATGCGCATTGCCGCTAACGAGCCTGCACAAGCCGCATCGACTACACAGTTCATGCCGCCTAAGTCAAATCGGTTAGCAATACGGCCAGCAATCACGTTGCCAAGAGAACCTGGGAATGAGTTTTCTTCCCAGTGGATGTATTGGTCTTGAAACTTTTTAATCAGCATTTCGCTGTCGGCATCACTAATACCACTGTTTTTGAATACTTTTTTGAGTACAGGATATTGTAAACGACCACTTAAGCTGTGGTTGATTTTTTGTCCGCCGCCCACGCCCAACGTAATCCCAATGCGGTCCGTATCGTATTGCGCATCAACACCGGCATCGGCTAACACTTCCTTTGCTACTACTAGCGACAATAGTTGCGAAGTGTCTGTCAATTCTAAGATGTTAGGTGGCAGGCCAAATTCCATTGGATTGAAATCGACTTCAGGTAAAAAACCACCCCGTTTACAGTAGCTTTTATCTGGTGCAGATTTATCGGCATCGTAGTAATCGTCTGCGTTCCAATGGCTGTCTGGAATATCAACAATGGCGTCGATTTTTTCGCTGATTAAATCCCAAAATTTATTTAGGTAACGCGAATTGGCAAATATACTCGCCATGCCGACAATGGCGACAGGCATGTCTTTTAAGCGTTTGTTTAAACGCTTGTCGATATTACTGGATTGGCTCATTTGAGTCTCCGTTTGATAACTGAGGTTCAGTTACCGGGTGTTGGGGTGCAGCTGCATTAGCGGCTGATTGACTTGCTCCAGGAAAACGAGCAAGAAAAGTGTGATAGTTTCGTACTAATAATTTTCTAAGATAAAACGGTCCGTGCTTTAGCACATAAGCCATATAGCGATTACTCGCCAGGGTATGGCTGTCTTGATAGATGTCTAAGTAAACCCAGTCAGACTTAAAATCGACCCCTAATAGAACACAATAGCCTTGTTGTTCTGTGAGTTGCGGGGGAATGCTCAAGGACACGACCTGAACTACATTGTCATGATCTGGACTCGGTAGCGCTAAGGTATCAGCTAATGTTTGAGGGTTTACGGTATAGGTTTTAATATTGGCTCCCTGGGTAATAGGGAGTTGGCTGAAGAATTTTTCTGGCACAGAAGGGCTATCAAAGTCATCGAGTTTTGACACGCCATAACGCTTTAGACAGCGCGCTAAGCCTGAGCGAGATACATTAGGATTAATAAACTTTTGCGTGACGGTTAACAATCGGTCTAATGGCATTTTTAATTGGTAACGCAGACCTAACATCACGTACTCCTCCATCGGCGATAGCGTGGTATTGAGTTTATGTGGGGTATTAGGGGTGTTATCGATTGACTCACGCTTGCGCCATTTGCGGACAGTGGCTTCGCTGATATTAAGAATTTTAGCTAATTGACTGACGCTATAATCGGATTGTTGGATAAATTGACGCATCTCTGGCGTTGTTGTCGCATTTCGGTGGTTAACCGTTTTTGGACGTGGCCGAGCCTCATGCAAACTGGGCTCTGGATGTGAATTTATCTTTTTTGTCATCTAGACAGGGGTTCCAAATAATCTATTGGGACGTTCGCTCACTAGACTCACTCAAGTTAGCTCAAATATCCATTTATGCGTATTAAGAACAAGCAGATTACCTGAGGTTTCACTTCGATACAATCACCCGAGACTAAAAACCGCGATACCAGCTTTAATCGTTAATGTTGAAGTGCTATGAGGGCCCCAAATTGAGTCTATAAAAGTAGGCTAATAATGTTGTGATGATAAGTGTCATCTTTTAATAAAACAGTCATCAGCAACCTTGCTGACGGATAATTATTGGTGGTGTTTTTATCGCTTAAAGTCGTTTAACCGTCATGTAATATTTGCCGTTGAGGTTAAATAGATTGTCTTTTCATCAGATTGCTATAGTTTGGTTAGCGTTACGTTTTGTTACTTATCCCTGATACTTGGCCGATCATTACTAAAAGGCCGTCAAATGACAAGTCTTCGCTTAAGCTACCAAACGGTCGAGTTTGGCCTAATTGATATCCATCTTTGCACATTACGCGATAAACAAGAGTTTTCAGATCCTAGTGGTATTGCCGAAAAACTCGGTATATCTTCAGCAACATGGCCGCTTTTTGGTGTTGTGTGGCCATCAAGTTTAGTGCTGGCGCATCATATTGATGATTACTACACCGGCAATAAACGCATACTTGAAATAGGTTGCGGCATGGCATTGAGCAGCTTGTTGTTGAATAAAAGGCATGCCAACATCACAGCGACAGATTATCACCCTGAAGTGGGGAAATTTTTACTGCGTAATACTGAGCTAAACCAAGACAAACCGATTAGTTATGAACAAGCTGACTGGGCCAGTGATAAAGATCATTTGGGTTTGTTCGATTTAATTATTGGTAGCGATTTATTATACGAAGATGAGCATGTAGATTTGTTAGCCAACTTTATTAATGCCCATGCGAACGTCATTTGTGAAGTTATTTTAGTTGATCCAGGTCGAGGTAAAAAGAATAAGCTGTCAACCAAAATGATTGAGTTGGGGTTTAGCTCTGTTCACCAAAAACCATTACACACAGATTATTTACCTGAGGTATTTAAAGGGCATATTTTGACATTTTTGCGCTAAGCTTATTGCCACTAAAACGGCATGATACTCAGTATGGTGTTATCTTTGTATTAATGTCGTCACGCAGCAATAAACTCCCGTTATCATATATTCTAATGGTTTACTTTTTGGCTCTGTAACATTGCTTACAAGATGTGCATATAACACTGTCTTCTAATGTTACTTTTGCATAATATAGTTATGCAAAAGTTAGACTAAGAATGAATTACAAATAAAACATTAATGATACTGACGATAAAGTGTTGTAAACGGCAACGTATCGATTGATGAGCTTGACTGTTTTTTTATTTATGGCGAGAGCGTTATGATCAATCAGTTGCAAGAAAAATATCAATTGTCGCTTTTACTGCTTCTCAGTATTGTTGCTGTACTGGGTGTTTTTCCGTTTGTGGTTATTCGTTTTCTTGAGCACAATTATGTTGCTGCAATAATCGATATGACGCTAGTTATTGGGATTGTATCCCTTGTTGCTTATGCGCATAAGGCTAAGAAAATTCGCTTGGTTAGCGCCATATTGGCGATATTTATTAATGCTGGTGTCGTCACTATCGTGGTAGCGAATGGTACAGGTAGCTTTTTATGGGTTTATCCTGTTTTTGCAAGTACATTTATTTTAGTTAAACCGATAGAAGCCTTTATTATTAATCTTGTTGCTTGCCTATCTTTACTGGCGTTATCAGATATTTTTGAAACGGTATCGCTCAACTCATTTGTTGTCACAATCATTATGTTATCAATGAGCGCTTTTGTTTATGCCAGTCACGGAGCAAAACAATTTAGCTTACTCGAAACCCTCAATAGCGTTGACCCGCTTACCGGAGCCTTAAATCGTCGTGCAATGAGTACAGATATTCAGGCCGCGTTATCCCTTGCTGAACGTCAAGGCGTTAGTCATGTATTAGCTATTTTAGATTTAGATTTCTTTAAAAAAATCAATGATAAATTTGGTCATGCGGTGGGTGACAAAGTATTAAAAGATTTTGTAACCATTACGACTACTCATATTCGTAAACACGATCGTCTTTATCGGTTTGGCGGAGAAGAGTTTGTATTACTCATCCCTGATACCAATAACCAACCACAAGCATTTATTCAACATCTTCGAACAGCTATCAAAAATGAATTAAAAACACCAGATGGCCAAGAGATTACCGTGTCTTTTGGTGTTGCATCTTGGGTCAACGGAACAACAGCAGATACTTGGTTAAAACGAGCTGATGAAGCCTTATATTTGGCAAAAGAAAACGGCCGTGATTGTGCGGTATTCAGCAAAGATTAGGTTATTGCTATTCGTTATTCCCATCTTCCTATCTTCCTATCTATATTTATTCTTACAACGCAAACACTGAGAATATAAATATGCCAAAAAATAATTTGTTAAGTTAATTCAACAATATGTTGAGCCGTCGTTAAAAATACTTATTTACTGCACCGTTTATGCACAGTTGTTTAGTAGAGTCATGACTAATATCTATAAACACAAAAAATTGGGGTGTAGTGCAATGCAAATAAAGTCAACTCTAGGCTTAGTGGTTTGTTGCTCGTTATTGTTAGGCGGCTGCGGGACAGATGACACCACTGACAGTGTCGCAGACGCAGTAGCGGAAACGGTAACAGATACGGTCGAAACTGAAGTTGAAGAGGTTGTTGATAACATTGTTGTTGTCGATCCCTCTGTATTTGCGCTCAATTCGCTAGAGTCAATTGAGATAGTCGATTGTACCTTGTCTAATGGTGATGCCAGTACGTGTTATTCAGTGACCGTTAATGGCTTTCCTGCTGATAGAAATGAATTGGGGCCATTTTGCCCTGAATCTATAGAAACCACAGCTGATGATGCAGGTAAGTGGTTTGATGGTGGTGTGTTATATGATCTAACGGGCTCGTTCGTGTCTAACTTGAGTGTATTTTACGGTGACAGTAAATGGCAACTCTATGATAAAGACACGGGCTTAGTGAATATCACCGACACTCAAGTGGCTTGTGAAGCCGCAGCAAGGCCCAATGTGGCGGCCGAATACAATAATTTTTGTGTGCAATGTGAAATCAGTTATTACAGTGACGTTGCAGGAGAGGGGGTTTCTAGCACCTACTTAATACCTGTAACCCCTGTGCTACGAGATAGCCCAGCAGATATTAGCAGTGACAATGTCGGTGTGGCATTTAATGGTGTAAACCTTGCTGTTGCTGCACCTACTCAAGCTATTTTAAGTGCTTATACCATTGCTGCATTTGATGATTGCGTTGGTCATGTTAACCCCGTTGCAGGCTATCATTATCATGGTGCTAACCATGGAGATGGGACTTGCCCTGCGATTGACTATGAAAGTGATGGCCATGGTGGCGCATTTGCCTATGCAATGGACGGCTTTGCTATTTACAGCATGCTTAATCAAAGTGGTGAAGAAGACACTGACTTAGATGAGTGCCGTGGGCACAGTGATGACTCTCGCGGTTATCATTACCATGCAGCTGGTGCGGGTGAAAATACTTTTATTGGTTGCTTTGCTGGTGAGATAGCACAATGATGAACCCCCATTTTAAGTTATTGACAATGGCGGTAGTACTACTGACATTAACTTCAACGTGTTTATCTGCTTTTGCACATGAAGAACATGTTTTTAAAGCGCCTTGGGATGCCTGTGCTGATGCGATTAAAACTCAACAATGTGCTTACACTAACGCTCATGGTGATTTATTTAAAGGTACTTGCAGAGTATTTAACGAGGCATTGATGTGTGTGAGAAATCAACCGATAATCACCGCTGAAAAGGTAACGCCTGCTGATGTTGCTGAAGTGACAGTATCTTCACATCACGATAGTCACGAAAATCATTAATTTTTTATATTCTAACGATCAAAAAAGCAGGTAATGAGTATTTCATTACCTGCTTTTTACTGCTTAAAATGAGCAGATAAAGCTGGCTAACTTGGGAAGAAGTCGATGGCCCAAATGGTAGTCATTACCGCAACACTTTCAGCAGGGAAAGTAATTGACCGTAATACCAAGGTTAATTGACGCTCTAATTTAGCATCGTTAAGTTCGCTAGATTTAATGCTCACTTTACTGATACTGCCATTGGGTTGAATGACAATTTCGAACATCACTTTGCCTTTTAAAAAGGGATCTTTTCTTAAGGCGCGGTTGTAGAGCGAATAAAGCCGAGATTTATTGGCTTCTAATGTACGCCTTAATGCCGCCTCAGAACGTTGCCCACCTTGACTTGCCTGGCTGGCTTTTTCAGATGCAGCTCCTTTATTGGCTAACACTTCCTCTTTAGCGAGACGAATTTGTTGAGTTTCGTTACCGCTAAGTGCCCCTGATGATACCGTTTGACTAATGGCTGACTTTGCCAAACTGTCGGTTTGCTTATTGGCCGCCCCAGCTAATAGATCACGTTTTACTTTGACTTCTTGGCTTGTAGTTTGGTCAAGCTTACGCTGCGCAGTTGGTTGTACATCAAAGGCTTCACGCATCGAAAACAGATCATCTTTCATGGCGGCTAAGCCAGATGTGCTGGCTTTTTCTTTAGCAGCCTCACGGGTTGTTGGCTGCACAACTTGAGGTTTTACCGCAGGCTCAATTGGTTTTTCTACTACCTTATCTTCTGGCGGAGCAGGTTCGGGCTCTAGCAGAGGTTCAGGCTCAGGCGGTTTAACTTCTGGTTTAACCGGTGGCGGTAACTGCTTTTCTTGTAAGATGATTTTCGCTAATTGTGGCGGCACTTGCTCTTTAACTTCACGTGGCAGTTCGACTTGTTCAAGCATTGGCACCACAACGGCAAACACCAAATAAACCAATAGCAATAGCCACAAAATCTGTTTAAACAGCTTGTCTTGTTTACTGGGTTTAAATAAGTCGCCTAAATCATTAAAACTTGTCGACTCAAGGGCAGCTGTAGTCATGTTAGCTCTCCCCACCGGTTTGTTTAGCCTGTTGTTCAACCGCTAACGAAATATCACGATAACCCGTTGCCGCACAGGCTGCCATTATTTGCTTTAACACTACATAAGGTGTTGCAGCATCACCAATAATGGTTACTGCACGGCCATTTTGTTGCTCGGTTTCACTCAGTTCAGTACGTTTACTGGCTTGATAGGTTAGCTCGGTGGTTAAGGTGCTAATAAACTCAGGGTTTTCTTGCTCAGTTAATCCTTGTTCATCAGCACTTTTTTGCCAAATAGCGCGTTCTTGTACTAACACTGTGTCGGCGATAACGGTGATCACGAGGTTTTCAACGGGTAAAGTTTCTGCAACTGAAACAGGCAAAGTGAGCTTTTCGATATTTTGCAATACGCGCACTTCAGATTGATTCACAATTAAGAAAAACACCAAGATTGTGAAAATGTCCATTAAGGCGACAAGGTTAAGTTTACTACCCGCTTTTAAGCGCTTGTGATGTTTAACCAATCTGCGGCTTCTGGCCGATTGTTTCATCATTGCTTGACTCCGATTACTTGTCCAGCAGCCTGTGCCTCTGGAGTACTGGCAGGAGCGTCGCCAAGCGAGATCATTGGAAACAATTCGGCATCAACTAAATTGGCGGCAACGACAGCTTTAAACGATCGCACAGTATCCATAGCTGACACGATTGTTTGATAGTCTATTGCTGGGTCGAGTAATAATACGATGTCGTTTTTTTCAATACCTTGCTGTTGAAATGTCAGCTTTAAATCTTGCAGATATACCGACAATGCTGCGAAGTCGTAACCTGTATCGGTCACGTCAAAATGTTTAAGTGACATACCTGCCGGATAGTTAAGCGCTAAACGGTTTGGGGTAATCACTAATTCGAGTATTTTGGGTTCCTGTTCATCTTGCGCTTGCTCAGCTTCTGACAATACTGGCAATTGTAAGTTAAGAATGCGCACTTGTGAGAACACCAAACTCAGCAGTAACACTGGCACTAACACGATCATTAAATTCATAAATGAGGTGATATCCAGCTCTGCATCTTGGGTATTGGGGCGACGGTGGCGTCTCATACTCATTAGCCTCGGTTGTTATCCGTTTGCTGGTTAAATGACAACGAATTAAGCAGTTTGATGCCTGCCATTTCAATTGAGTCAACGATGGTAGCAGTTTTGGTTTGTAAGCTAGAGTGAAATAGAATCAATGGGATAGCTGTAATCAAACCAAATGCGGTGGTGTTCATTGCTACCGAAATACTCGATGAGAGTAAGTTGGCTTTTTCTGCCGGGTCGGCGCTGGCTACCGCAGAGAAAGCTGCAATTAGGCCCATAATGGTACCAAGTAGACCCAATAATGTGGCGATATTCGCCAATGTGGCAATAAAGGGCGTGCGTTTTTCAAGGCGTAGCATGTATTCCATTACGGTTTCTTCCATGGCGTATTCAACATCTTCACGGCGACTCGCGCTTGAAATACGCGCAATACCTGAACGTAATACGTCAAATACTGGCGCTTTATGGTTTTGTGCATGTTGGCTTATGGTATTGATGTCGCCAGTTTTTAAGGCATTTTTAATCAGCGCGAAGGCTTGCTGGTTAGTGCGATGAGCTGAGCTTAAATATAACCAGCGCTCAATGGTAATGGCCAAACCGACCACTAACACGAGTGCGATAGGGTAGATAAATGGGCCGCCATTTTGTAAAAACGCAATGATATGGTCGGTAAAACTCATGTGATGTTCCTTCTATTTTTGTTGTATTGGCACTATGTTCCTAGTGATGACATGGTGCCAGTTATCTTGTGTGCTAGTGACTCAGTTTTTAATCTAATGTTTTGTGGCTAATTTTTATTTTATTTCTCACTGGTTTGGCTGCTATTGGCAAAGTCTCTCACTTGTTGCCTAAATGCCTTGGGGTTAATGGGTTTAAATTGAGGCAGGGTGAGCCGCATTTCTTTGTTATTAATGTCTATTGGGTTAGTTATTCCTTGCCATGGCATGATGTAAAGCACTTTTGGCTGCTCTTGTGAGCCAGTAACCTGGCTTTGAATTACTACAGGCTTGTTGTTTGCTTGTTTAGTTTGTTGAGTATCGGCCTCATTGGCAAAACTTGGTTGAATAGCCGTTGTCCAAAATAAGGTCATCGCAACTAATTGCAGTGCTTTTGTTGTGTTCATCTTAGCCTGCTCCGTTGGTGTTTAAGGTTAACCCTGCTCGTTTAATTTTAATTTCAACGCCAGCAAGCCAACGTTTTGCTTGTTCATCGTCTGGTTGATTAGTTAAATAAGCCAAATAAAACTGTCTTGCTTGTAATAACTTACCGCGATAAAGCTCTAATAAAATCGCCAAATTGAGTTGAGCTTGAGGATACTGCGGCCATAGTGTTAATGCGGTGATATAACCCTGCTCTGCCTGGGCATATTGGCCTTGTTGTCTAGCAAGATTAGCCTTGATTTGGTGCGCGTATGGGTTACTGCTATTAGCTTTAATGGCTTGTGTTAATAAGATATCTGCCTCGGTTAACGCTTGTTGATTAATGGCTATAATTGCTTTATTAACATAAGCACCCGACAACTGCGGTTGAGCTGCGATGACCTTATCAAACAGGCTATTAGCATTTTGCCATTGTTGGTTTTTCATAGCATTAATGGCTTGTTGGTATTGTGCTAACACTGCTGCTGGAACGTTGGCTAAGCGTTGCGGCGCTTGTTCAAGGTACGCATTACGTTTATCTGTGTTACCAGCAATATCACTCAGACTGTTATTTGCGCCTTTGTTATTCAAATTGACCAAGTCAACGATGTCTTTATCCGCCGAATTCAATGACGGTTCAGAGCGAGTTTGAGTCGTCGAATAATTGCTGCTTGGCGCCGTACTGCAACTGGCGAGTAAAGCCACACTTAACAAGGCAAGTAGCACACTTTGCATGAGTGACGAGGTTGATAATGAATTAATGAATCGCATCGATAACCTCGTGTGTTAATTCTGATTTTTGGTACAGGGCAGGTGACATCTCTGCTAGACGCTGAAAGCTTAGGTTTATCCATTGATCAACAATGCCTTCCCATGCCTGCTGAGTATTACTGATGTGGATGTCGATGGCTTTTTCTTCAAATGGGTAAGCCAGTTCTTCAAGTAAAATCTCATATTCTTCTAAAGCTAACTCATCTAAGTCATTTGGGCGCTGGGAACTCATCATGTCACTTGCCAGTTGGCGATACATTTCGGCTAGATTATAAGTGGCGTGTGGTACGTATTTCGCTAATTGTAAGTCGAGCACTTGTTGGTAATAACCAATGGCCTTTTTCATTGTGTCTTGTTTGCTTTTTAAGCTTTTTTGCAGTGGCGCATTGAGCTTAATGGCCGCAAAGCTACGCTGCTCTGCTTCGCCTAACGCAAAGGCGGCCATTGAGGCGAGCTCGACCTGACGGGCTTGAATGGCGTTGGCATCACTTTGTCGTTGCTGGCGATCAAAACTGAGTAGTTGTCTAAACCAGTAATATTGTTTATTAGCTTCACCGCTTTGGCGATAAAACTCACTCATTTTAAAGCGCACTTCCTGAGCCACATCAAACGGTTGCGGGTAGGTCTTGGCATAATTCCTGAATGTGGTGAGTGCGTTGCTACGATCGCCAGCTTTTAAATAATACTCTGCCGCGGTGTATTGTGCTTCGCGTTTCAATGCACCCGGTTGCTCGTTTGCCACAATGACTAATAACTGCTCAGCAGCTAAGTCCCATTGCGCTAATGCTTCGTAAGATTGAGCTAACTTTGCTGGAATAGCCGCACTAAACTCATGGTTTGGATGTTGCTTTTGAAATGGCTTTAATACGTCTACCGCTTCTTGCCAACGCTGTTGTTCTAACAATAAATTCGCGGCGTCGAGTTCGGCGTTCATCGCATATTTTGATTCAGGCACCACTTGCGCGACGCGTAATAATTGACTAACCGCTAATTGTGGCTCGGTTTGTTTAACCGCTTGTGCCTGGAAGTAAATACTCGATGCCAATAAGTTACGCATTTCGCTCCAAGCGGTAGCACCATTGTCTGTGTATTGCAGCGCAAGCACATAAGCGTCTTCTGCCTGTGCATATTGCTCTTGTTGATACAGGCTGTTGGCATAAAGTTGGCTAACAAACTGGACTTGTTTACGAGCGGGATCTGACAGAGGAGTTGCCGTTTGCACTGCGCTAGAGTTCGCAGTCAGTGGTGCTATGCCATGAGCTTGTAAGACAAAATCAGTAAAGTATTTCAACTCGACGAAATCTTTATTCTCAAATGAATATTGCGCGGCATTAATGGCCAATTGTAAGGCGCGTTCATCTTGTGAGTATTGAATGATAAATTGTTTATCTAATTGATTACGCTTAGTCATTAATGGCGTGAGATCACTTGTACTGCTTTGGCTGTTCTTTGTTATTAACTCTCGAATAGTGACTGTAGTTGCGTAAGCTGATTGTTGTTGGATTTGGCTTAAGGTTGTCGATGCCGTCGCTTCAGTTGGGCGATACGCAATAGCGTAATAGCTGTCTAGCGCCGCTTGGTATTGTTGAGCCTCAAAGTTAGCGTCGGCAAAAAGATACTGGTCATGAATAATGTCTTTGCTCAGTAATGGCTTAGCCTCGGGTAATTGGGCCAGTTGTAAATAGGTGTTTAACGCATTGGCTGCTTGGGCAAAAGCGTTAATGCGCTTTTTACCTTGCTGAGTTTGGGCATCGGCATATAAACGGCGACTATGTTCGTCACTAAAGCTCAATAAATGCGGTAATAATTCACCTTTATGGGCGGATGAAGCATTTAGCCAAAACGCACTGTTTAATCCGTATTGATTTATATAATCATTTTTGAGTTTATGCATAGCGGCAAACTTGCCCTGACGCTGGTAAAGGTCAAGCAAGTCCAGTGAAAATCGCGCCGCCCAAATTTGATTTGGAGCAAAATCAATATACGCTTGATAGGTTAATTCGGCGTCGTAGTCGAGCTTTTTATCGAGTAAAAAGGTGGCTAAATTAGCAAATAGTACATGTTGATATAAGCCAATATAAGGCAGTGACTGATTGTCTTTGACCAAAGTGACTAACGACTGAGATTGAAGTTGTTGGCTTAATGAAATGCTCAGTACTCGTTGAGTATCGATAGCTAAGTTTTGCGCGCGACTGCCCAGTTTTTCAAAGGCAAAATTATCAGCGGTTAAGCTGGTTATATCGGGGTTATTTTGTTGGTTGGCAACGAGTGCCTCAAACACTTGTAAAAACGCATTGTCGGCATTGGCAAGGCGATTTAGTTTAAATTCAGACCAGCCAAGCATGTACATGCTGTTGAGCTGATACTTTTGATTATTGCTGGCGTTTAAAACTTGCTTGTAGGCCTGAATGGCCGCCGAATAATTTTGTAAATTGTAGTAAATCTCACCGCGCCTAAAGTTGAGCTCGGCTAAATACTCTGTTTGTGGATATTGACGCAATAACGACTCAACCTGTGCCAGACTGGCGTCTAATTTACCTTGTAAATCTAATGCTTTAGCTAACTGGTATTGGATGTGTTCGTTTTCTGCACGTTGCGGGTAACGCAGTAAAAGCTGTTGATATTGCTCAACTAATTGTTGTAGTGCAGCATCGTTTTGGTTCATTTGAGCTAGAACCATACTGTCGGTTTGCGACGGTTCTGCTAACTCATCACCTAAGTCAGCATAAGACTGGGCTTCAAATGATTCGGTATTGATTTGCGCCAGGCGGTATTCAACATGCGTGCGCACTTCTGGATCGGGTTCTAGTGTCAGCAATTGTTGATAAATATTAGCCAGTGCAACGCTACGCTGCTGTTGGCTCATTTCTACAGCGACGACTTTTTCGCTGCTACCTTTATTGGCTAAATCACTCAAACTACTGCGTTTAGGTTGCTGGGTATAATCGGATTGACCACTGCTAAAGCAACCCGATAACACCATGCCACTGACGATAATTAATGCACTTGATACATAAGATGAAACTGACATTATTGCGCTCCCTGTGAAGTTACACCAGCGGTTGGTGATGAACTTATTGGGGTGTTGTCAGCTTGCGACATTTGCTCTAACACCTTGGCCATTTGATGGCGACTGGTGAGCAATAATTGCTGTAATGTATATTGCTGTTGCTGGGTAAAGATGCTGATCTTACCATGGATTTCACGGCTGGTTTTGAGGCTCAACGCCTCGATATTAAAGGTCATCTTGTTGATGTCGGTTTGTGTTAGCTGTTGGCGCTCGTCAAAGTCAGACAGTAAACGCGGGTTAGTGGATAAATCACTAAAACGACTGGCTTGCAGCTCAAGTTGTTCGAGTTGTTCAGTTAATTCATTAAGACTCTGTTTATGTTGCCAAAGTTGCTGAGGGAATGTGCTTTGTAGCTGCCATTGCAACACGCCTTTTACTTTATCAAGTCGTTGTTGTTCATCATCGACATTACGTTTCAATACCAAATTGTTGAGTGTCGCTTGGCTAGTATCGATACGATTTAACCATTGTTGCTGGCTTGGGTCGGCAAACACTTGCGCGTTTTGCTGTATTTCAGCCTGGGTTATAATCTCAGCTATGCGTTGCTTTTGCGCTGTTAAGCTTTGGATCATGTCGCGATAAGCCAGTTGTTTTTGTTGTTCAATCACCTTGGCTTGACGCTGGCGGTTTAGCGTTAATGTGTCTTTAAGCCATTGGCTGTTAGCTTGCTGGGTTTTGACATTGTCGCTAAGTAACTCAAGGCTTAGCAGAGTTTGATAATCGGTTGCCAGTAAGGGATCGTTTAACGCTTTTTTTAGCCAGGGGACGTCGGTGTCAAAACGCTGGGTTAAGATGAGTGCTAGCACATCAGATTTTGGTGTTAATAAAGGATTTTGCTCATCATCTTTGTGACTGGCAAAATCCATAATGTTTTTGGTGTCGTTGAAGATCTCGCCGAATTGTTTAATCTCAGTAATTTTTTGCAAATACAGCTGTTCAGCTTGCTGATACAAGGTTAATCCCTGTGCCAAGGATTGTTGTTCGCTCACTTGCTTGGCGTTGAGCAACGCGGCTTGCCAGGCTAAATTTGAATAGGGGTATTGTTGTTGTAATAATGCCAATAATTTAAATGACATATCATATTGCTGTTGCTGCTGGGCCGAATAAGCAAATAAAAACAATGCCGATTCGGCATAGGGACTATGCTGCGGAAAGTCACTTAATTCGTTATAGGCTAAATCATATTGCTGATTGGCAACATAAAGTTGCGCCAGAAGTAATTTGGCGTAGTCGTTAATCGCTCGTTGTTGCAACAGAGCATCTTGCACTTCAGGTTTGAGCTCGTCGTTGGCGTCAAAAATATCTGGCTGTGCAAATGGGTTAAACAGTTTTTGCCAAAAGTTAACCTCAGGAGCTTGCCATTGCTGGTTTTTAAGCTCAGTCAATATGGGTTGAGCTGCGTTGTATTGTTGCTGCTCCATGTGCAATAAAGCCTGGTTTAAGGCAATGTATGCCGCAGATGAGTTATTGGGTAAAGAGTCATCTTCTGTGCTGGCTTTTTGTTGTACCTGGGCTGTTAATGGTGGTGTTTCGGGCCAATAAGCCAATTGGCTTAATACATGATATTGCTCAATATAGTCAGGCAGTACTGTGGTTATTCTGCTTAAGGTCAGCTTAGCGGTTTCAATGTCGCCTTGGTCAATTTGTTGTTCGGTTAATTGCAATAAAGCAATCAGCAGTAATTCTCGAGGTGAGGTGGCTGCTTTTGCTTGGCTACTATGTTGCGTTGCATTTGCTTGGTGCTGTTCAAAACGAGTTAGGGTTTGTGTTGCTTGGTCGTGTAATCCAATCGCAACCTGAAGGCCTGCCTCAAACAGTTGGCTGCGATCAGAATCAATGCCGTTACGTTGACGATTTAAACTAACTTGCCTAAGTGCAGATCCATAATCACCAGTGAAATAAAAGTACAAGGCTTGGCGATAAAATTTATCTTCTAAGTCAGTTTTTGCTGCAGTGGTAGCCTCAATAGGTTCTACTGCATGGGCAGCAGGCAGGGCAAACAAAGTGAACGCGCAAGTTAATAGTGCTGCACTACTCAAAGATTGCAAAAGTTGGCTAAAGCTCTGAGCTCGTTGAGCATTAACTGATTGTATGATGAGGGCCATTATTATTTACAACGCCCACTGTTCGACTTTGATATCAGCGCGATAGCTTGATTCACTGTCTTCGACTTTAAGTTCAATCATCACCGTTTCATCGGTTTTATCAAAGTTATGGGTAATGGCGCGCTGTACTGTGCGACCTTCAGCATCGTTACCGGTAAAAATAGCGGTTAGCAAGTGTGGGCCCATTTTTATGTTCCCCAAATAAATGCGCTGAATGCCGCCTTGTTCTAATGCTTTACGTTGGCGCTCGGTATATAAAAAACCGCTGACATTATTGTCGTCAATTTTAAGCTCAACACTGTCGAGTTTAAGAAAACGCCCCACATCGACGGACACAAAAACCGCAATTTGAGTGCTGGCTGGAAACAGTAAATCTTCTTCTAAAATAAACAAATCGCGATTGAGCTTTAATACCTGACTTTTAATGTCTTCAAGCTCAGATGCTAGTGCGCCTTTATTGTTATCTTCGGCATGTGTCGGTATGACCAATGAGCCTAGAAGCACTGCAGTTACAGCAAATAAACGAGTTAAAGAAGTACATGATTTACGCACTGTTGTCATATTATTAAGGCCTTGGCAATTTCGTTGTAGGGTCATTTTTTATCGAAAACATTAAATACAGACATTAAAAGTACACGCTAACAAAGGCGCGGATCACGTTGGCAGAAAAACCATAAAAAGGCTCGTTACCGATTCCGCCATCTGCGGTAGGATCCCTGAAATTATTGTATTGAAAGTCGATATAATCCCATTGCAATGACGCCTCTGAGCGCGTATCGCCAAATGATACCGATGCTGGCAGCTGATATGTAATCCCAAGCCCGTAGGTGATGTCGCTAAAGTCACTCAGCTCTTTGTCGCGTGCCATATAATTTTGCGCATCACGATAAGGGAATAAATCGCTGTAAAATTCAGCTTGCGTTTGTTGGTAGTAACGCACTTTAAGCTCTAGCTCAATGCTGTCACCAATAGGATGGCGATAACCGACTTCAACATCGCTGGCAGTGATTTCCCAACTGTCGTTAAAGTGACGGTAATGAAAAAACAGTGCAGCACGATAAGGTAAAAAGTAGCTTGCCGATAATTTTGCCGCAAACGAATTGCGGGTTTCTGGATAGACTTCGGCTTGATATCCCACGCCAGATGGAATACTACTGTCGAGATAACGTACGGTACGGTACGGGTTATTTAAGTATCCACTGTCGGCAATGGCTTCAACGTTGAAGCTGGCTGTAAGGTTACGGGTTAAGATTTGATTAATGCCTGCACGAATACGATATTGTTCGCTTTGTTCTTCAAAGATGTCGTCGCCATTACGCTTAATTTCGTTGTCGCCATAAGACAATCCCAAATTCAGATTGGTTAAATCGCCAAAGGTGTCTTGTGACACATTGATACTAAAAGATTGGGCGAGATAATCGTCTTCGTTACTTTGACGTAAATTGAGCGACATTAAGGTTTTGTCATACAAGTACTCAACTCCAACTTGGCCTTCGTGGCGTTTTTCGGTGTAAGGACTAGCTGTGCTGACGACATCAACTGAGGCTGATGAAATACTATCCATATAATAGTAGGCGGTAATCGCGACCGACTCAGACGCCTTTTTCCGCAACATGACTGACGGACCATCAATGGTCATGCCGCCACCTTCGTAACTGTGATACAGCATATCTGCGCGGTCTGGGTCGAGCACTGCAGCTTGAGCAGTTAAGGAACTGATACCAATACTTAACGCCGCCAACAGCTTAATGCTGTTGTTAAGCCAATTAGTTACAACCACAACCACCTCCTCCGGTGCCTTCAGCGCCACGAGAAGATTCTCGGCCTTCCAGTACGTGCGCAATATGCATACTGGCACTTGGGTGACGATTCATGCGCATAATTGGGTCGGCTAAATTTTGACGCTCGTAGGGTTTAACCCAAGGCTCAATGCCCATGCTCGAACAACCGCTCAGGCCAATAATGCTAAGTAGGGCGATACCTTTAAGCGTTAATGCGATAGTGCGAGGTGATAAGGTGAATGTCTTCATCGATTTACTCTCTTATCAGCTGTTTAATGGCCGCTGCGTATTTTTTATCATAACCGTCTTGATAACCTTGAAACACAAAACGCACCTTGCCATCGCGATCAATAATCACTGTGGTAGGCATGGCTTCAACTTGGTAGGTTTTAGACAAAGAATTAGTTTGGTCAAAAAAGATTGAGAAGCTTAAATCAAGATCGGCAAGAAAATCTTTACCGGCTTGGTTTTCTTGCTCAACGTTAACGCCCCAAACTTGCACACCTAAGTCTTGGTATTTATCTTGTAGTTTTTGCAGCACCGGCATTTCTTTACGGCACGGACCGCACCAGGATGCCCAAAAGTTGATTAAGATAATCTCACCACGTTGTTCAGCTAAGTTAAGGTTAGTCCCTTGCTGATTTTTTAAGGTGAAGTCGGGGGCCACGTCACCAATAGTGAGCGCGTGCGCCTGCATCGATAACATCGACATTAACAATGCACCTAAGGCAATAAGACATTTACCGCTAAATCGACTGAACAACATTGAATTTCCTTTTGGGTTTTCTTTTGAGTACTGATTTGACCTCAGTAACACTTAAAAATAAAACGACACACCGGTGGCAAAGTTAAGGTTATGGGTGGTTTTAGATTCACCGGTAACCTCTGTATTAAACAGGTAGTCACTCATGCTTAAATCCCATGCTATCCAGTCTGTTAAAAACACTCGGTAGTTGGCCGTTAAGTTAACGGTAAATTGTTCGTCACCGGCAAATTCTGTGTTACCGCCGCCTAACTCAACGGAAAACACGCTATTGAACACAGTGTCTTTACTGAAAAAGATTTCACCAGGTAACAAGTTATAGCCAATGTTTAGGCCGTAATAAGTTACTTCACGCTCGTCGTCGGTTAACAGTGGCGCGGCATTGGCCAGTTTTTCAAAACTGGTTTCACCGGCTTTAGCTTGGGCGTAACGCGCTTTAACATAAAAATGCTCGCTGATGTGATAACCCACATGTGCGCTCACCCAAGGGCTTGATTCAAAGTCTTCAATCGACAGAATGCCGCCTTGAATACCCACTTCAAAGTTCTCAGTGTCGAGCAGGTCGTCAAGCACATCGCGGCGCTCAACATCGGCTTTAACCGTGTTTTGGGTGTCGTCTGCTGCCAAAGCAACGGCGCTTGGGGTTAATGCGCTCAACGCTAAAGTGCTAGCGGTGAATAACGGCATTAAAAAAATACGATGAATCCTATTTTCCATGTTTGGATCTCTTCATTTTCATCTCGGTCGGTTAAGGCTAACGAGAGTTTGTATTCGGCGCGTAATATAAAATTACGGGCAAGGTGATATTTTACACCAGCAGCGGCGCTCATTAGCGTGCTGCGGCGTGATTCGGTGTCGGCTAAAACACTATGTGGCTCAGTATTAATGACCCCAGCGCCAACGCCGATATATGGCACAACAAGTAAATCCGGTATTGGGTGGCTTAATAACATCACTTCAAATACATCACTGTCTGAAATGCTGCCCAGGGCTTTACCCGCTGATAACTCAGCGCTAAAAACGGGGGTAAAGGCATAACCGGCAAACAAGTTATAAAAGTTTGCACCCTCTAAATCGCCATACATTACACCAGCTTCGAATTGACGATTTATCACATCTTGTTCCGTTATTTGCGTAGCGTCGATAGCTTGACCGTTTTGCGACAAGCCTAATAAATCATCTTCATGAAACCAGCCTTCAACACCGCGCTTGTCTTTTACTTTTAACCAAGACGTGCGTTTAAGCAACACGCTGACCATTTCGTTTTTTTCAATCACGGATACCACAGGATATCCCGCGCTAGGACCGGATCTGAGTTCAACAAAAGCTACGTCTATACGTAAACTTGGGTTGTCGTTAGCCTGTAATAGTGGGCTTAAGCACAAAAGTACCAATAGTAGGCAAGTGTTGCGTATGTAAGTCAGCATAATTCCTTATCGCAAAGTCTATTGTGCCACCAGCGAGAGGGCACTGTACTTTGTTAGTCCTGTGAGTAAAAAGGCGTATTGTAATATTGAGCGCCAATGTCTAGCCATTCGTTTAGCAATTTGAGTTCATCTGCCGATAACATATTCTGGTGAGTGGTATTGTTCATCACTTCAAAAAATGTGCTGCTTGAGCGAGCACCATTGGTCGACAAAACAGCAGGCACATTAACAGTGGTAAGAACTGGAATAGGGTTTCCGTCAGCGTCGAGGATCAGCTCACCATTGCTGTCAACTTGATATACCACATTGCCATCGGCATCGAGCACTTCAACCAATTTGTCGATTAAAATGCCGTCAACTTCTTCTTGCTCCACATCGTTAAATAACAGTTCGCGGTAAGAGGTTAAATGGGCAGGCTCGTCGCTAGACGCTGAACTGACTAAGGACAATTGCCCTGCAGGTACTTGTGCGACGCCGTCTGCATCGACAATATTGTGGCAACTGGTGCAGGTGTTGTTGGCAATAATGATTTGAGTTGCTGTATCGACAACTGGCCTTGCAAGGTCCCACAGCGGCTGAATGTGCTCAACATAATTGATTTGTATCCGGCAGTAAGCTGTCCAGTTAGCAAAACATGCGCTGCCATTTGGCGCAGGTGTAGCTAAATTGCTATAAGTGTAATCAATACTTGGATTAACTGCTGACAATACAGGGTTGGTCCAAATATCAAGATAGGAAAGGCCAGCACTTAATTCGGCAAGACCATTGACCATTTCGTCTGCTTCGGCCATGGTTTGTCCTTGCTCAGGAATAATATTATTGCTGGCATTCGGGTATGCAGATCCGCCTATTGCACCTGAGTTAATACTGGCAGCCTGTGCGTCTAATCGTCCATGTGGTAATTGGCTGTTGGCGGTGTGGCAACCGGTGCACTCTAATGTTTCACCTGGTGTTAGGGTGATCCATTGACGATGACGGCCGCCAATACGTTGGCCATTAGCATCTAATACGCTGATGGCTAATGGCACGTTGGCTGGCACTTTAATTTTAACTGAACCATCTGGTTGAATAGGGCTATAACCGATTATTTCGCGCATGAGCTGGTTATTACTTCGACCAAAATCAGTGTTTGGAATATCACGCACCTCGTCGGGCGGCATTGGCACACCACGGACAACGCGTAAGAAACGCGCAGGTAAGTTAGCGGCAGGCGTTTGTGATGGGTCACTTAAACGACTTATACCGCCAACATTGGCTGTGCTGTCAATGCCGTCAAAATCGTACACACTGCGAATGTGGATTGAGCCTGCTAATTCTTGGCTGAGCTGAGAGTCGAGCTCATTACCAACCACTTTATCGGCAATAAAACTTTTAGGCTGAGTACTAGGTTGCATTACAACTGATTCCGTTAACACAGTACCTTGGGCCGTTGTCGCGACCAATTGCTGGGTATTATTGGCATTGTTAAGTAACCAAAGCTCGTATAAAGGCTCAGCTTGAATGAGGTTTTCATCGGCCAGTTGTTCGGTGCTTAATTGCCCACAAGCACGGATAACCTCATTGATGACAACCCGGCATAAATCCCAGCTCATTAAGTAACGTTGGCTGTTGTCGGGAAGCGGGAATAAGTGATTCAATCTGCCAGTTTGGGATAACGCTGTTGAGAACGAAAATTGAAAGTCAGACAATACGGCATCAGTCACCGCAGTGCCCTGAGCACCTGATGTCGCAGTGGCTTGCTCTGCATCAATATAGTCATCGATATTAATGACCACAGGACGCTTTTGAATTACGCTGTTATCTTGTGAGGTTAACAGCATCAAAATGTCGCCGTTAGGTAATTGTTGTGGCTTTACAAAATCAATTGATTCCGTTTGCCCATCTAAACTGAGTTGATGTGAATGCCAACCAAAAACTAATTCGTTATCAGTACCGTCAGGGTTCATGCGGTATAAATTGACCCCATGGTCTGCTCCCATTCTGTCCCAACGGCTATAGAGTATTTTACCGCTTTGCAACACTAGCGGATAAAAGTCGTGGCTTAAATTAAATGTAAGCTGTTTGATGCTGCTACCGTCTGGATCCATAACATGAATGTTGAAGGTCTCATTAGCGCGGCTTTCATCTAACGCTGTGTATTGCGGTTTGCCTTCGTCGAGTAAAATCGCTCGCGATAGACGTTGGCGAGTCGAAGCAAAAATAATTCTGCCGTCTGGCAAAAAGCTTGGCATTAAGTCATCACCTTGCTCTGCGGTAACATCGCTACTTATCACACGTTCTAGCGTTTCATCGGCAGCGCTATAACGCCAAATATTCCATTTTGGTTGCTCATCATCGTCAGCATCGTCAATTTCAGGTGCGCGAATAGCCATCAGTAATTGTTGCCCGTCATCTGAAACAGAAATATCGCGGATATCAATAAACTGATCTTCACCAAATAAGTTGGCCGTTAAGTTAGTGGCAGGAGAGTCGGCAAACGCATTACGTTTAATCAGTAACTGAGCGCCTGGATTAAAATGAGCTGGATTGAAAGTGTCAAATTCTGCTGGGGATTGCTCTATTGCGGCTAAATCGCGCTCGATATAAGCCACCGGGTATTCAACAAGAACTGGATCAGGCTGTTCATCTTTAATTGCAGTTTCAGTATTACATCCCAATAACAATGTAATAACTGTAAACATCATTATGTTATAGCCTGAGGTCGGCCTCATTTGTTTTCCTTAACCATAATTATTATTGTAAGAGTTTTATCCAACCCCGATTAGACTTGACATTATTGCCTTGTAGGCTCAGTGTTTCAAGGCTTTTTGTGAAATAGTTTTAATACTTTTTTTTGACGGTTTAAGGCACTTTTTTGGCGCCAAGTTATTGGCTGAGAGTGTCAAAAAAATTAACAAAATAAAAACTTTTAATGTGGCCCGTTGAATGATTTAATCAGCACCATTCGTCAGCACTGTTGCATAAAAAATACGCAAGCCAAATGAAGGTAACAACATTGGCTTATAAAGAGACAATTAAAGTTGATAAAACAAATAAGCAGTACGGCACAGCAAACTAAGTTTACTGCAAGGCAGTCAAGTGTGAACAAGGAGACAGTATGAAGGATCGGCTTCGTACGATAACAAGCCTTAGCTTATTATCTAATTTTAGACAAATCATGCAACTTAAGCATATCGTTAATACGTTTATTGGCGTACTGAGTTTGCTGTCAGTGAATGCGACCGCGGGTAGTTTAGAGCAAGCTAAACAATTACATGACCGTATTGCCGGTGTCGCTGCCTCTGAAGCGACGTTACTGAGTATGGCTGCATTACTCGATGACGGTAAGCCAATTGAAGCGGCTTATCTGGCGATGGAAACCCCTGCGTTTTACTCCACTACACTGAAACTATTTGCTACGCCGTGGACTAATATTGAACAAGATATTTTTGCGCCATTAAATGATTATTCTGCCACTGTGATTGGTGCTGTAAGAGATGATGTTGATTTTAGAGAGATTTTACAGGCTGATATGGTGTATGTCGGTAAAAACAGTTTAAATTTACCCGCTTACAACCTTAATGATAATAACCATTATCAAGCATTAGAAGACCAATTTATTGATTTAAAAGATGGCCTTGAACGTACAACACAATCAAGCTTAAACGGCTTACCTTCGTCAGCCACCGCTGGGGTGCTCACCAGCCGCGCCGCTGCCAAAGAGTTTTTTTATTTAGGCACTAACCGCGCGATGTTCCGCTTTACCTTAATGAACCATTTATGTACCGATTTAGAACCGCTTAAAGACAACACCCGATCAACCGATCGTATTCGCCAAGATGTGAGCCGCAGTCCTGGTGGCGACAGCCGTTTATTTATTAATAACTGCTCAAGTTGTCACAGTGGTATGGATCCATTAGCTCAAGCATTTGCTTATTATGAGTATGAATTTAATCTCGACCAGGATCCAACCGGTGAAAACGGCGCAATTGCTTATAATACCAGCGGTCAAACCGATCCCGACACAGGGACTCGCGTTCAAGGCAAATACCATATTAATTCGACCAGTTTTCCTTATGGGTTTGTGACGCCAAATGATGATTGGCAAAATTATTGGCGCGAAGGGCCTAATCAAAAACTAGGTTGGGATAGCAGTTTATCTGGGCAGGGCAGTGGCGCTAAGTCGTTAGGGCAAGAGCTGGCTAACAGCAATGCTTTTGCACAATGTCAGGTGAAAAAAGTCTTTAAATCAGTGTGTTTGCGCGATGCAGAAAGCCAAGCCGATATTGCACAAATTAGTGCGACAACAGCCTCTTTTAAGCAGAATTCTTACCAACTTAAGCGAGTGTTCGCTGAAGTTGGCAACTATTGTATGGGAGAATAGGCATGAAATATTTAATGATTAAACGCCTTGTTATTGTCTCATTACTGTTTGGCTTAAGTGCCTGTGGCGGTGGCGATGTAGAAAAAAATCCGCCCGCTCAACAAACGCCTACCTCTGACGTATACACTGGTCCTGCGGCGGCAACTGCTGATATTCAAAAATACAAGGCGTCGTTGTGGGACAATATTTCGACTCAAGATAAATGCGGTGCCTGTCATACCGAAGGTAATCAAGCCCCTTATTTTGCCAGCCGTAATGATGTTAACGATGCTTATGCTGCCACTAATCCTTTGGTTGATTTAACTGACCCTAAAGCTTCGCGTTTAGTCAGTAAAGTTGCCGGAGGCCATAACTGTTGGCTGGCAAGTGACTCCGCTTGTGGCGAAACCATGACACAGTGGATTAAGTTATGGGCTGATGAACGTGTCAGCACAGCTAATACGATTGAGCTGACTGCTCCGGTCATTCGAGATCCAGGGGCAAGCAAAAACTTCCCCGACGACAGCAGTTTATTTAGTCAGCACGTTTATCCTATAGTGAATCAATATTGTGTCTCTTGCCATAATGAAGGCGTGCAAGCGGCGCAGTCGCCCTTTTTTGCCAGTAACGATATAGAACAAGCTTACGAAGCCGCAAAAGGGGTGATTAATTTAGATGACCCAGCACAATCAAGATTGGTTGTGCGTTTAGGTTCTGAGTTTCATAACTGTTGGAGCAACTGCTTAGACGACAGCATCGAAATGCGCGATGCGATTATGGCGTTAAGTGACGGCATTGAACTCGATGAAATCTCACCTGATATGGTGGTGTCTAAATCGTTACGGTTAACCGACGGTATTACTGCATCAAGTGGTGGCCGTTTTGAAACTGACGTGATTGCACTTTATCAATTTAAAACTGGTGAGGGCACAATAGCTTACGATACATCTGGTATTTCACCTGCGGCAAACTTAACCTTAACGGGTGATGTTGATTGGCTAGGCAGTTGGGGGTTGTCATTTATTGATGGTAAAGCGCAAGCTAGTACCGCCAATAGCAAAAAGTTACACGATTTAATTACCGCTACAGGTGAGTTCTCGGTTGAAGCCTGGGTAACACCAAACAATGTCACCCAAGAAGGTCCTGCCCGTATTGTGACTTATTCTGCAGGCGACGACACACGTAACTTTACTCTTGGGCAAACACTATATAATTATGACTTTATGTTGCGTACAGAATCATCCAATAATAACGGTGAGCCTGCATTAAGTACGCCCGACGCTGATGAAGTGCTGCAAGCCACATTACAACACGTTGTCATGACCTATAACGCAACGAGTGGTCGCAGTATTTATGTGAACGGTCAGCTGATTGATGTCGTTGATGAAGATATTGCCCCGCTGGCAAATTGGGATGACAGTTTTGCGTTAATTTTAGGTCGCGAAGCCTCGAATCAACATGTATGGCAGGGCGATATCCGTTTATTGGCTATTTACAATCGCGTGTTAGCCCCTGAGCAAGTGCAACAAAACTATGAAGTTGGGGTTGGAGAAAAGTTCTTTTTGTTATTCTCAATAAGTCATCTCATCGATTTACCCAATACCTATGTGATGTTTGAGGTCAGTCAATTTGATAATTACAGTTATTTATTCAGTAATGCTGCAATCGTTAATATTGATGGCACACCTGTGAGCGACAGCTTTGAAGTAAAAGGCTTACGCATCGGTATTAACGGTAAAGAGAGTGCTCAAGGTCAGTCGTACGTTAATCTAGATTTGTCGGTATCGTCAGGCCAGGGCATTGCTGAACCGTTTTCTATCTCTGCACTTGGTACGATTATAGCTCTTGAAAAAGGTGCAAATCAGGATGAGTTTTTCTTATCATTTGAGCAATTAGGCGAGCACACTAATGTGGTGCTACCTGGAATATTTGTTACCCCAACAGAGGTTCCTGCCACGACTGAATCAGCTCAAGTGGGTGTGCGTAATTTCGCTGAAATTAATCACAGTATGAGCGTACTAACAGGCGTTGCTCAACAAACAACCAAGGTGTTTGACACTTATGAGTTGGTAAAACGTCAATTACCCAGCCTTGAAAACATTGAGACCTTTATTTCAGCGCAACAAATGGGTATTACCCAGTTAGCGATCGCTTACTGCGACTCGGCAATTGAAGATAACACCATACGCAGTAATTGGTTTCCTGATGTTGATTTTACTGAAGTGCCGAGTGTGGCATTAAGTGTTACAAACAGGGACAACCTACTCAATCCATTAATTAATCAATTAATGCCGTTATCCTTGAGTAATCAGCCTAATAAAAGTGATGTTTATGCAGAGCTAGATAGCTTGATTACGGGATTATCCGTTTGTAGTGGTTCATGTACTGCGGAGAGAACTCGAACGATAGCTAAATCAACATGTGCAGCTGTACTTGCCAGCGCTGTAATGCTAGTGCAATAGGGGCGGCAAATGACAAATATATTAATGACAGCTCAGTTTACCTTTGTTCAACGGATACACTCACCGTTGAACACCACCGCATATGTTGTCGTAAAACAGCGACAAAAAGGATCCAACAATGACTAAACCAAAGCATCTTCATCCAGACAGTCCATTGTTGTTTGCCGACCACCGTAAACCCATGACTCGTCGAGAGTTTATTTCAACGGGCTTATATAAGGGTGGTGCCGCAGTGGCGGGGTTGTCAATGTTCAGCATGTTTGCTAATCCTAACAATGCTCATGCTGCTTTGTCGGCAGATCTTGAAGCCTTAAGAGGCTCTTGTGGCATAAGCGTGCAAGGTGCGGGTAAAATTCCATTTATTAGTTTTGATTTAGCGGGTGGAGCCAATATTGCGGGTTCTAACGTATTAGTTGGTGGTGCGGGTGGTCAGCAAGATTTTCTATCTACAGCTGGTTATAACAAACTGGGCTTACCCGGTGATATGGCGCCATCTATTGCCAACCCAAATGCAGGCATGTCTGATTTTATTAATACAGACTTAGGCTTAGCGTTTCATTCTGACTCGGCATTTTTACGCGGGATTTTAGAGAAAGTGTCCGCTGATACTGCATCGCGTATCAACGGTGCTGTGATCCCTAATCGCTCAGACAACGATACCGGCAACAATCCACACAACCCAATGTATGCCATTGCGGCAGCGGGCGCGAATGGCTCGTTAATGCCTTTGGTGGGATCGCGTAATTCTGATTCGGGCGGTAATTCAATGGCGCCCACAAGCTTTATCGATTTAAGTAAGCGGCCAACTAAAATTGACCGCCCGTCAGACGTTACAGGCTTGGTGGATGTGGGGGACTTATTCAGTTTATTGTCGCAACGTGACGCTGTGGCGGTAATGGAAAGCATTCAACGCATTAGCGCGCAAAAAATGGCGGCGGTGAATACCCAGGTGACCCGCGGTGATGTGATTAAAGATTTAGTCAATTGCGGCTATGTGAAAAGTGCTGATTTAGCAGACCGCTTTGGCGACCCATCAACGTTAAATCCGTTGCTTGACCCTGATATCGTTGGCCCTGGTGGCATATTTGGTATTAACGAGTTTGATTCGGAATCAGAGTTTCAAAAAACCGCGTCGATTATGAAGCTAGTAGTGAACGGCTTTTCTGGTGCAGGAACGGTCACCATGGGCGGGTTTGACTATCACACTGGCGAGCGCGCCACAGGTGAGTTACGCGACTTACGTGCAGGGCGCTGTATGGGCGCATGTTTAGAGTATGCTTCACGTCGCAATATGCCACTAATGTTGTATGTATTCAGTGATGGCTCTGTTTCAAGTAATGGCCGTATTGATGATTCAATGGAAGGGCGTGGTAAAGGCGAATGGACTGGCGACAACTCCTCAACAGGCGCGTCATTCTTTTTGGTTTATAATCCGTCTGGCAAGCCACAGTTAATGGGTGGTACGTCGACTCAAATGGCCCAAAAACAACAAATTGGCTTTATGCGCAGTGATGCATCTGTTGATACCGCCTCAGCTCCATCTGCCAATAACGTGAATTTGTTAGTGGAAACGGTATTGCTTAACTATATGGCATTACACGGCGAACAAGGCCAATTTACCTCTGTTGCACCAGGGCAAGGATTAGGCAATGCCACTATGCTTGATTCGTTAACCGCGTTTCAACCGATAGTGTAGCTTGGTTATGTGTAAGAAAATCAAAAGACAAAGGGATTGTTGATATTGATCTAGCATGGATGCGGCTGAATCACCTCAAATGCAAACACTTCTGTGACACGCTGCAAGTACATCCTTGTAAGCTCGGCCATGACGTCCATGTCATGGACGGTCACAGCCGCGCTTGCACTCGAGATTCGATTTCTTCGTTGCTGGCTGTGTATTGGCACAGATGCGTCGCGTGGCAGAATCACCTCGAGTTCAAACTCTTCTGTGACACGCAGCTTGTACATCCTTGTAAGCTCGGCTATCTGTGCGTTTATCTTAAAGTTTGAGCATTTCTGTACCAAGGTGCATTTCAATGGGAGATAAACTCGGGCAAGGAGGAAACCCTTAACCCCAAAAGCCACATGCTTCGCATGTGAAAAAATCAAAAGAATTAAAGAAAAATCAGCATGCACACTTTTATGTGGCGTGTACTGATTTTATGTACAGGTATAATGGTTTTTCATCGATTTACGCTAAATAATGATTAAAAATCGTTCTTTAGTTGTATCGTTTTAAAAATATAGAAATCGTAATTATCTGATATTGTTATCTTTAATTTTTTGTAAAGTGAAAGCAAATTCTACTTTACGTGCAAGCACGGTTTGTTTTTGCCTGTTAGACATAATTAATTGCTTTACTTCAATAATATAGCAAATGTAGGATGATATTAATCAATAACTTAAGCGGCCGACTTTAAATTTATTTGGCCGTTCAATAAGCTGTTAGGTTTCAGGGACGAATGCGGAATTACTCTCTAATAATTGCACTTATAATCACGTTTGGCTTAATCGCAGTATTATCCCTTCAAGGTTTTTGGGTATATAGCTATTATGCAAATCCCGAACATTCTCTCAGACATGAAGCTTTAATTTTAGTGGCTTACTTTTCATTTTATTCTTTACCTTTTTCTATTTTAGGTGCTTATCTTGGAAAGCAATTAATTGCAACGTATTCAAAAATCGGTAAAGTAATATTCACTGTAAGTTGTTGTCAAATAGTTATATTTATCTGGGCTGTCACTTACTAAAACCTAACAAGAAAATAAAGCGGGACTGCTAACAGTTTGCTCGGTTCCGCTCCGCTTCACATTTTAGCAAACTATTAATCAGCCCCTTATTTGGGCGTTGAGGCTGTAGAATTTCTATTTTTATTGAAAAATAGCCATTTTTTAGGGTTCCAAATGCATTACCTAGTGTCTTAAAAGCGCTTAGGATTGATTTGAGGAGCTCTTTTTTTCATTGAATTTGACTGTTAGAGTTATTCTACAGTCTCGTTATGTGTTTTATAAGGTGTCATCTTGAAATTTAGAATTATATTAATATCACTATTGGTAACAGGCTGTGCAGGTTTACCAGATTATGTAGAACCAAAAACTAATGAGCCTTCTGCTGACTTTAAGGTTAAACATGACTTTGACGCTCCTTTTCTAGGCTATTCCACATTTGTTAATGTTCATACAGAAGAGGAAACTTGCGGTAAATCGTTTGGCTCTAAAAGTGGTGCAAAATTAATAGTACTAGATGATGGCAACCCTTTAATTTCTGAACTAAACTCTGACGGTGTAAAGCTAGCAACAGATAAGAAATATAGCTTCATGATTATGTCAGTTGCAGGTATGAGTAACTGTAGTATTTACACTTCTTTTAAACCTCAAGCTAACGAAAAATATGAGATGAATGTTACTGGTAAGTTAGGCTCACATTCCACACACTGTAAAGCTGAGCTATACAACGTTGATGAAACAACTAACAAAAGAACTCCTGTTAATTTTCAATATTACGGGCAATGTCGAGAGCCTGAGAAATAAACACATAACAAGCGCATAAACTCGCTCACAGGCTCGCTGGGACAGTAATACATGGGCACTGTCGCTTCGCTTTAAGTTTTGCCCATGCATTACTGCCCGTTATGCGGGCGTTGAGGCTGTAGAATTTCTATTTTTATTGAAAAATAGCCATTTTTTAGGGTTCCAAATGCATTACCTAGTGTCTTAAAAGCGCTTAGGATTGATTTGAGGAGCTCTTTTTTTCATTGAATTT
>NZ_BMQW01000013.1 GCF_014648315.1 Shewanella ulleungensis | reverse complement strand
TTTTTGCCGTTATCTCTGCCACCTCAATGGTTTGATAACACTCACCGGCTTTTGCTTTCGCTGTCTGCCGTGTCAGTGGATGCGCATTATAGGCAGCTTAAGATTTAGTGCAAGCGCTTTTAAGTAATATAAGTTTGAACGTTGAACTTTTGCTCAAATCGATTCTTTTTTGACTTCTTTGCTCAAAGAACCACCTTTTCCTAAATCACAATATGCTTATTTTTGATATTAAAGTGAATTTGAGCTCAATTTTTCAACAGTAGTCTGGTGTAACTGGTAAATTTTAATTACTATGTAACGGTTTTTAACAGTTATTTATCATTTTCATATTCATTAGAGATTATTTTATGCAGAAATCATTCGTGATTGTTTTGATTGCGGCGCTTCTAGGCGCTTTTGTTTTTTCTCAGTTTGGCGGTACATCTTCTTCTGTAGCGTTTATTGCTGGTGTTGTCGTGGCAACGTTAATTTTCACCTTTATCCCTACAAGCTCAGCAAATTCTGCTGATGAGCCTTATGTAGGACCAACTATGACACTATATGTAGGTAATTTGCCTTATCGTGTCCATGAAGGTGAAGTGAAGGCTTTGTTTGGTGAGTATGGTCCGGTTAACTCTGTGCGTTTGGTCCGTGACCGTAAAACTGGGCGTCGTAAAGGATTTGGTTTTGTTGAAATGTCTGAAGCAGGTGCTCAGAAAGCCATGTCTAAACTGAATGACTATAGTTTCCAGGAACGTACTTTAAAAGTAAGAGAAGCTAAATCACAAGAGTCTGACTCTGATAACAGCTAATTCTATTTTGTTTATTTAGTACTGTGTTAGTCGATTATGGTTACCAGCGAAAAATCACTAAAACCATAATCGACTAATGTCTCTTTAAGCCCTTCATTTATGTCTTTGGTATAACAAGCTTGTAATTGTTTATTGCCATTGTGTTCTTTACTCAATAAAAACCTCACCCGCTTTGCTACAGCTTCTCCTGAATCCAGTAATACAACGCCTTTACCAAGATAATCACTGATCTCTGCTGCTATCATCGGGAAATGAGTACATCCCAATACTAATACATCAATCTCTGACGCTTTTATTGGTTCAAGAAGATTATGAAGTTTATCCATATCTATTTTTTGTCTTGCGACATGCTGTTCGGCTAATAATACTAAATCTGATGTACCAAACAGTTCTACTTTACAGTCTCCGGCAAATTGCTGGATTAATGTTTGAGTATAATCTCGTTTCACCGTACCAGGCGTAGCCAGTAAACCTATATGCTTTTTGGTTGATAACATTGCTGCAGGTTTAATCGCAGGCACCACACCGACTACAGGAATGGTTAATAGTCTACGCAAATGCGGCAATACTAAAGTGCTCGCAGTATTACACGCGACAACAACAATGCAGGCATTAAGCCGTTGCGCATGAAGAGTGATCAACGCAACACAACCGGTGATCAGCTCTTGCTCTGATAAGTTACCATAAGGCAAACGGGCATTATCAAACAAATAACAATAATCGTGCTGTGGTAGTTGTTTTCTAATTTCACTCATAACCGACAATCCGCCGATACCAGAATCAAACACTAAAATAGGTCCAGACAATATTGGCTCCAATTATCAATATGTTCAGTATTATTTGTCTTGTCGCTTTATACTAGGGTGCGTAACACTAGACATGAGCGTCATTTAGTATAATATTTGCGCCCTTTTTTACAGCCTTAGGTGGACAACATGAATTTAGCCGCAATGGATCCTAAAAACTACGATGCACAATTACAACAAAAGCGCATCAAGCTTGAAGAGGCCTTTGCCGATTTCACACCACCAGCGCTTGAAGTCTTTGCTTCAGAACCAATGAATTATCGCATGCGTGCTGAATTTAGAATGTGGCATGAAGGCGATGACTTATATTACTACATGTTTGATAAAGCACTGAATGCAAAAGTGCGTTGCGATCAATATTTGCCTGCTGGTGTACTCATTAATCAAATGATGGCTGAATTGATTGTTGAATTAAAACCTAATCCAGCATTACGCCATAGATTATTTCAAATCGATTTTTTATCGACATTAAGTGGCGAAATATTAGTGTCATTGCTTTACCACCGCCAGCTTGATGAAGAATGGCGCGAGCAAACAACTCAATTAAAAGCTAAGTTAGCAGCCAAATATAATGTCAATATTATTGGCCGCGCCCGTAAACAGAAAATCGATTTAGATAAAGACTTCGTTGTCGAGTCATTAACAGTCAATCAACAAGTATTACAGTACAAGCAAATTGAAAACAGTTTTACTCAACCTAATGCCAAAGTGTCGGTAAAAATGCTTGAATGGGCAATAGATGCGACTAAGCAAAGCCAAGGTGATTTACTGGAACTGTATTGCGGTAATGGTAATTTCACCATTGCTCTAGCGCAAAATTTTAACCGTGTATTAGCAACTGAATTAGCTAAACCGTCTGTTGATGCCGCACAATATAACATTGATATAAATAACGTGACGAATGTTCAAATCATCCGTATGTCTGCAGAGGATTTTAGTGATGCAATGGCGAAAAAGCGTGAATTTAGGCGTTTGGAAGGTATTGATTTAGACAGTTTTGACTGCAATACCATCTTTGTCGATCCGCCGCGTGCAGGTATCGACCCTGAAACGTTAAAGCTTGTACAAGGCTACGAGCGTATTTTATATATCTCGTGCAACCCTGAAACCTTAAAAGACAACTTACTCACACTAAGCGAAACCCATGAAATAAGTCGTTTTGCCCTTTTTGACCAATTCCCGTATACCGACCATATGGAATCTGGCGTATTGCTAGTGCGTAAGTAAGTACATAAAAATTCACTAACACAAAGGCGCGATGATTCGCGCCTTTATTTTTTCAACTTTATAACCCATCCAGTTAAGCTCGATTATCCATCTTTTGTTGTAACGCCTCAGCACCTGTAGCAACCATACGCAGCTGTAACACAAGCTGATCGGCCAATGCTTTACGCTCACTACGTTTAATATCTAATGCTGATGCTCCTGCGTTAAAGACTAAAATAACCAACGCTTCTGCCTGTGCTCGAGCTAACTCAGGAGTACGCTTAGCTTGTGCTTCGGTGTAATGAGCCAATTCAGAAATAAAATGCTCAATTTCACGCTCAACTGCCGCTCTAAAAGCTGCAGAGGTGCCAGAACGCTCATGTAGCAAGATACGAAATACGTTTGGATTAGACTCTAAAACTTCTATAAAGGTATCGACGGAAATACGGATCACACTGCCACCAGCTTCAGCACGTTGACGGCCTTTGCGCATCATTTGACGCAAGGTTAAACCGCCCTCATCAACCATGGTTAATCCGAGCTCGTTCATGTCTTTAAAATGACGATAGAAAGAAGTGGGAGCAATACCAGCTTCACGGGCAACTTCACGTAAACTTAAGCTTGAAAAACTCCGCTCTGCACTTAATTGATTAAATGCAGCATCTACTAATGCACGACGCGTTTTTTCCTTTTGTTGTGCTCTAACACCCATCTCTAATCCAATCAGTCAATATTTAGCAACAGATAATACCGTTTTTAAAACAGAAACACAGCCCTGTTAAACTTGACCCGTCCCTATCGACTAAGTTAAATTAGCGTACAATTGTACGCTCAACTTGTTATAACCTATTATTGGAATCTTATTAAATGAAAAAACCTCCAATCATTTGGCTTAATACCCTGCTATTTGCCATTACCTTAATTGGCGCTGTGGTACTAATCCCTTGGCGTGGCTTCACCCATGGCTTTGACGGCATTGAATGGATTGCATTTGTTGTTTTTGCTTACGCTAGTGGTTTATCTATTACTGCTGGTTACCACAGACTATGGTCTCATAAAGCGTATAAGGCTCACCCAGCTGTACGCTTTTTATATGCTCTTGGTGGAGCATTAGCACTACAAAATAGTGCACTACATTGGTGTAGCGATCATCGTATACACCACAAACATGTTGATAATAATGATAAAGATCCATATTCAGCAAAAATGGGGTTTTGGTATAGCCATATCGGCTGGATGCTTAGAGAGTATCAGGCGAGTCGCTACAGTGATTATAATAACGTCCGTGATTTACAAAACGATCGCATTGTTATGTGGCAGCACAAGCACTACCTAGCGTTAGTCATTTTAATGAACATTGGTTTACCGGCATTTTTAGGTTGGTTAAACGGTGACATACTCTCTATGGTCCTAATGGCGGGTTTACTTCGCTTAGTAGTAGTCCATCACTGTACATTCTTTATTAACTCATTAGCACACATCTGGGGAAAACAGCCGTACACAGATAAAAACACGGCTCGTGATAATGCATTTTTAGCTTTATTGACTTATGGCGAGGGCTATCACAACTTCCACCATATTTTTGAAAACGATTACCGCAACGGCATTAAGTGGTGGGACTACGATCCAACTAAGTGGTTAATTAAAAGTATGAGCTGGCTTGGATTAACGACCGATTTACGTAAAGTACCACAAGAGCGTATTGAAAGTGCTCGTTTGCAAATGCAACTTTTACGAGCACAGAATCAAGTGGCTCACTTGCCTAACTGTGACGAAATCATTGAGAAGTTTCAGGCTGAATACGACTTAATGAAACAGCACTTACTTGAATATTATCAAGCTAAAAAAAGCTTATTAGATGCGAAACGTAAGCAGTTAGCAGACCATAATCTTAAGCAACAAGTACAAGATTTACGTAGTAAGTTTTTAGAAAGGCAGCGACATTGGCAAAGTTTAACTGCTGCTTATGCATAATAAATTGAGCACAACAAAAAGCCATCTTGATTAAATCAAGATGGCTTTTTTATTTATTGTATCTCTACTATTGAGTGTTCGAATTGCTGTGTCACTTGTTGTTGGAGCGCGATTCGATTGGTTGTATCACCAGCAACCACAGGCGCAATATTCACCTTAACACGAGACCAAAATCGTGTTGGCATAGTCGTTAATGCATGTCCGCCTTTATGACTAAAGTACGATCCCCATAGTCCATTGAGCGCTAACGGTATAACTGGTACTGGGTCGCGTTGTAAAATGGTCTCTATTCCGGGTCTAAACTCGCCGATATCACCATCTGAGGTTAAACGTCCTTCAGGAAATATACACACTAGTTCATCATTAGCTAACGCATTATGAATTTGTTCGAACGCATTAAGATAAGTCGCCTCACACTTTTTAGGCGAGCAAATAGGAATAACACCAGCATGCTTAAATACATACTTTAATAGCGGGATTTCGCTAATCGACTTGTCCATAACAAAACGAATTGGACGAGTTGATGCCCCCATTATAATCAGCGCATCAACATAACTCACATGGTTACTCACTATGATCCCTGCACCTTGAGCCGGAATGTACTGCCTTCCTTGCACTTTAACTCGATACATTACGTGGCTAAGCAAGTAGCTAATAAATCGTTGAGTAAACTCGGGCACTTGAGAGTAAACATAAATCAGTACCACTAGGTTAAGTACACCGATAAGCGTAAATAATTCAGGAATACTCCAACTGAATACCCCTAGTAGGACTATCGACAACACCGCAGAACCAACCATAAACAACGCATTAATAATGTTGTTTGCTGCGATTGCTTGCGCACACTCTTGTTTTTCTGCGCGAGTTTGAATAAACGCATATAAAGGTACAATAAATAGTCCCCCGCTTAACCCCACCAGAAACAAATCAATCATCACACGATAATGCTGCGTGTTAGCAACAAAAGACTCAAAACTATAGACAAAACCTGGCTCAACCACTTGTAGCGGTATTGCGCCTATCATGTCAAAGCTAAATATACTGAGTCCCAATACCCCAAACGGTAATAAACCTAATTCAACATGGCCAAAAGAAAAACGTTCACACACAAAAGAGCCAACAGCAATCCCCACAGAAAATAGCGCTAACAGTAAAGACACCACCGTAGCATCGGCATGTAAATGTAGCTTGGCAAAATTAGGAAACTGAGTCAGATATGTCGCACCGACAAACCAAAACCAACTAATGGCTAAAATTGCCATCCAAATTGAGGTTGTTTCACGTGCTTTATTGATACACCGCCATGTGCCTGAAAATAACGAAAACTTATACGGGTTTAATTTACCTTGTGCAGGTAATGATGGAATTGCACGACTAGCCAAATAGCCGCAAACAGCAAGCACGCAGACTATAATGGCAGCCCAAGTTAAGCCGTTTTCATTCGACACAACCAAGCCAGCACTTAGCGTACCAATAAGAATCGATAAAAAAGTGCCCATTTCAACTAAGGCATTACCTTTCACCAATTCAGCCTCGCTCAGAGCTTGAGGCAATAAAGAATATTTAACCGGACCAAAATAAGCCGATTGGCTACCGGTTAAAAACAACAGCACCAACATGACCATATAACTCTGACTAACAATCGCAATAGCCGCTGTGGACATGATGATGAGTTCGAGTAGCTTTAAGCGTTTGATCAATACTGCCTTATTCATGTTGTCTGCCACTATACCTGCATGGGCAGAAAATAAGAAAAACGGTAAAATGAACACACCAGCGGCTAAATTGACAAACAAATTAACGTCGATAGGTAATGCATTAAGCTGACTGTAAGTCACCAGCAATAACAGGACATTTTTATAAAAGTTATCATTTAGCGCACCTAAACACAGGGTTGCAAAATAAGGAAAAAAGCGTTTGGTTAATATCATACGAACTCCCTGTTGATGCCTATTCCGGCAATATATCCTTGTACATGACTGCAAAGCATTGCTTGCAAGTCACTGTGTGTGACAAATAGTTTCCCATCTAACGCTAAACACGTTAACCCGTGAATACCGCCCCAAAGTACCCTGCTCATCAACTCCACTTTTTGAATGCTAATGTCTGCTATACATAAACGCAGCTGAGACTCGACTAATGCAAATAGTGATTTAACTAAAGCTGAATGATTAGCTGGTAAAGGTTGCTCGTTGGGCATCGATAACTCAAATACTAATCGGAAACAGCTTTTATGTTGCAAAGCAAACACACTGTAAGCTTTTGCCATATTTTGAATATTTAATATTGGAGCCTGCTCTGTAAATCCCTGCAAAGCTGCGGATAGCTTAATTAAAGTATGTTCCGAAACGGCTAATAATAAGTATTGATAGCTACCGAATATATTGATCAAAGTACTTGGCACATAACCGATTTCGGCAGCAACCTTTCGTAAGCTCAACGAATGAATGTTGTCATACTGTAAATGCTTCACTACCGCGGCGATCGCCATTTGTCTAATTTGCTCATGAGTATGTTCTTTGCGTCTAGCCACAGCGCTATCCAATATCCATTATCTTGATGACAGCTAAATTAACAGCAAACAAAATAAAAAACAATGTTCATAATAATATTATTATTTAATAAGAAACGACGACCTAGTTTGATAAACGACTAAAACACAAGATATTCTGTCTAATAATGATTATAATTACTGCTCAATACGCCATCGAAAGATCACCCTATTATGTCTGAGCAAGCAGTTAAACTTACCGAATATAGTCATGGCGCCGGTTGCGGCTGTAAAATCTCTCCTAAAGTACTAAGCACTATTCTTGCATCGCAGCTCCCCGTTTTTACCGATCCTAATTTACTCGTGGGTAATCAAACGCGTGATGATGCCGCTGTATATAAGCTCAATGAACAAACAGGTATTATCAGTACCACAGACTTCTTTATGCCAATCGTTGACGACCCATTTACTTTTGGGCGTATCGCCGCAACGAATGCGATTAGCGACATATACGCCATGGGCGGTACACCTATAATGGCCATTGCAATATTGGGCTGGCCGGTCAATATACTACCTCCTGAAATAGCACAACAAGTCGTCGATGGCGGACGTCAAGCCTGCGCTGATGCCGGTATTATGCTTGCCGGTGGTCACAGTATTGATGCCCCAGAACCTATTTTTGGTTTAGCCGTAACTGGACAAATTCCATTAGAATTAGTCAAGCAAAACAATACAGCTAAAGCAGGCGATCGTTTATATCTCACTAAGCCGCTTGGCATTGGCATTTTGACCACGGCGCAAAAACAAAAGAAATTACGCGATGAAGATAGCCAAATAGCCCCGCAAGCCATGTGTCAGCTAAATACTATTGGGATTGAGATCGCTAAAATCACTGGTGTCAATGCTTTAACAGATGTCACAGGGTTTGGTTTAGCAGGCCATTTAATTGAAGTGTGCCAAGGCGCAAAACTCAAAGCAAACCTCGCGTTAAATAACGTACCTTTACTGCCCAAGGTGGCTGATTACCTAGCTCAAGGTTGTGTACCTGGCGGCACTCATCGCAACTTTGACAGTTACGGTGAGCATTTACCGCCTTTAACCGACGACCAAAAAGCCATTTTATGTGATCCACAAACCAGCGGAGGGTTATTAGTAGCAGTTAACGCAGAAAGCGAAGCCGAACTGCAAGCGTTACTGACTGCCAATAATATTGCTGCTGTGTGTATTGGCTCAATGGCCGAATTAATCCCTGTGAATGTTGGCCACGATATTCTCATTGAGTTAACTCAATGACCGACATCATTCCCAGTTCGGAATATGGCAGGTTACTACTCGAAAACAGAGCATTAATTGATGTCCGCGCCCCTATAGAGTTTTCCAAGGGCGCCTTTAGTCACTCAGTCAACTTACCGTTAATGCAAGACGCTGAGCGAGCAAAAGTAGGGACCTGCTATAAACAACACGGCCAAGATGCCGCAATAGCATTGGGACATGACCTGGTTACAGGTAAGGTCAAACAACAACGAGTCGATGCGTGGCAAGCGCAACTGTCACAACACCCTGACAGTTATTTATACTGTTTTCGAGGTGGACTTCGCTCTAAGCTCTCCCAACAATGGATAAAAGAAGCCGGTCTAAATGTGCCTTATATCCAAGGTGGCTATAAGGCAATGCGCAGCTTTTTAATTGAAACGATAGACACTGCGCCAATGCACTCCAATATGCTAATTTTAAGCGGCATTACCGGCAGTGGTAAAACTGAATTGATTCATCAACGAGCAGAATCAGTTGACTTAGAAGGGCTAGCCAATCATAAAGGCTCTAGTTTTGGTAAGAATATTGAACCTCAGCCGACTCAAATCAACTTCGAAAATAACCTCGCGGTATCATTGCTAAAACACCAACAGCAACATCATCACTATTTGTTGTTAGAAGATGAGAGCTTCCTTATTGGCCGTTCGGCACTGCCGCACCAGTTTTATCAGTCAATGCAACAAGCAAACATTATTTTACTTGATGAACCTAAAGATGCCCGACTCCCCCGACTACTTAACGATTATGTCACTGACAAACTAGCTGATTATGTGTCACGTATGGGTGAACAAGCAGGTTTTGATGCATTTAGTGCTTACTTAACTCAAAGCCTACAAGGCATTCGTAAGCGATTAGGGGGAAAGCAACATCAAGAGTTACAACAACTCGTTAATGTTGCGCTGCTAGTACAGCAAAACCAAAATGATACGAGTAAGCACGTAGATTGGATAAATCTATTACTTGAAATCTATTATGATCCTATGTACCAATTTCAGATAGAAAAGAAAATAGACAGAGTCGTTTTCCAAGGCGACAGGCAAGCGATTCATCAATGGTTAGATTCCCGTAAAACAGTCTAAAAAATAACGCCCTCTAAATTGAGGGCGTTATATCTTGTAGGCTTAATAAATATCTACTGAAATTTGCTCAATAACATAGTTATCATAAAAACTTGAGCGAGTTTTCAAATCAGTACGTTGTATTTCGGCCACTTTGGCACGGAATTGATTATATTGGGTCGCCGAATGGCTAAAGTAGCCATAAATCATTACCGATAAATTCGCCTGGGAAATTTGCTCAAACGGTGTTTGTAAATTTGTCGGTAAATCCAAGTCAGGCAAGGTACCTTTTAACGGTGCCTCAATTGTCCAGTTGGCAATACTGCTTTGGCCAAAGTCTATCTGAAGCATTGTTTTACCAGAACCTATGCCAGTAAAATCGTAATTGCTGGCACCGTCCTCACTAAAGCTATTTAAAATTGCGTCTGTACTTTGTAACATTTTTTGCTGGTTTTGTTGTAACTGCACAACTTGCGTATCGTTAGGATCCGATACACGATGGCGACGACTAGTGTAATAAAACACTTGGCCGTAATCATCACCCCCTAATGCTTCAAAATTAGAATAGGTAATAAAGTTATTAGCAAACAATCCAGGGAAAACTTGTGCAGACATGGGCCATTGAATCCAATTGACGCGCCCATTATCTGTTTCTGAAAATGTTCTAAATTCAGGGTCATAAATATTTTCGTTACCACTGCTTAATTCGGCATTAAGTACAACACCTTCATTAGCTTGATTTTCAAAGATAGAGGGAGCGACATATATGGTGCTATTATCGGCAAAGCCATTAACATCTATTTGCGCAGCATAAGGCGTCAAACCATCATCATAGGTAGGAGTTAACACTAAATTAACCGGTGGTAAGGTTCCGTCTTGCTCACATACCTTGGCGCTAGATGTAGTGTTTTTTCCATCGATATAAACGCTATAGCCGCTGTAGTTAGCCTTAACGTCACTCAGGTCAAATTCGTAATCGGAGCAAGCACAAGCTGAATCGATATTAGCATTGCGTTCACCTACAATACCTATATCACCTGCAACAACATTCAATTTGCTGTGCACGAATAACTCACCATCAATCTGTTGCGCATATGTGAAGTGATAAGCATCAGATGGCCAAGCAATGTCAAACTTACCTGTAGATGGCACTTTTGATTGGCTTAAAATACTGCCATCTTTACGATGCACAATAATGTCTGTTCCAACCGCTGGCTGTGAAACATCACATTGCATTGCATAATAAACAATATCACCGGTTAAGCGTCCATCTGCGCTGCCACCGCCAGCAGAAGACGAGTCATCTCCGTCCCCGCCACCACAACCGACTAAACCAATGATCCCTACAGCCAACATAATCGGTGAAAAAGCCGAATACATTCCTTTGTTTTTCATGTTTCTCGCTCTCAAATAACATAGTGTTTACAATGTAAGTACAATATTCACACGTTAAAATAAAAGCAATATACGCCTTAAAATATATTTGCAGAAGACATCAACTAGGTCGTCAACAAAATATCCCAAGGTAAATTCGTGCTACCTACAACGATGAAGTTTGGGTTCTCTAAGCTTTCACGTTCGTTGTAAGTCATTGGCTGCAAGTTAATATCAATCAATGCGCCACCCGCTTCTTCAATAATTATTTGTGCCGCGCCGGTATCCCACTCACCAGTAGGCCCTAAGCGTACATAACAATCAGCGCGGCCTTCTGCGACAAGGCAACTCTTTAATGCCGCACCGCCCATCACAACTAACTCACAATGATTCGGTTTATTGAGCAGCTTCAACACAGACTGCGGATCTTGGCGGCGACTTACCGCTAAACGTAAATTATCAGTTTCATTACTTGTTAACTGTTTACTGGTAATACGGATTTCATTTTTACCGTCACGCTTATATGCACCTAATCCTGCAATGGCGTAATAACACACCTTGGTCATTGGCACATAAACAATCCCCATAATAGGACGATTGTGCTCAACCAAAGCAATAATTACAGAAAAGTCACCACTGCCTGCAATAAACTCACCTGTTCCATCAAGCGGATCGACCAACCAATAACGCTTCCATGTTTCGCGTACACTTAATGGAATATCAGCAGCTTCTTCACTCAAAATAGGAATATCTGGAGTCAACGCTGCAAGTTGTTGGCAGATTATATCGTGGGCAGCTAAATCTGCCGATGTCACAGGCGTATTGTCTGATTTGATCTCACGTTTAAAGCTACCATTTAAGTAGATCTCGCGGATTTTCTCTCCGGCCTCTGTGGCGATGCCGATAACTTGGTCGATTACATCTTCTGGCTTCATTACTACTCCAATCGCTGGGTTCGATAAGGATGACCTTCTAAGGGGATAAACTACCTTTTTACCCCCTTATGTCGCGGTTGTTGCCTAAATTATTGTGTCGCACAAATGGCATGCACGTTGAACCATAGCTAAGACTATTTTTTCGATGTCTTAGAGGTTGCTAAATATTGCTGGGTTAAAAAGAGTGCACTCACACTGCGAGACTCTGAAAAATCACCATTATCGAGTAATAATTGCCAGTCCGCTAATGGCCACGGAATGACATCTATCGGCTCAGGTTCGTCCCCTTCTAAGCGGCTAGGATAAAGCTCCTCAGCGACAAAAATTTGCATTTTGCTAGAAAAATAACCTGGCGCAAGTGACAACTCTTTTAACAGTGTCAACTTATGGCTGCCAAATCCAATCTCTTCTTGCAACTCTCTGTTTGCAGCTTCAATGGCCGTTTCACCAGGATCGATCAATCCTTTAGGGAAACCTAATTCATAATTATCTGTGCCTGCGGCATACTCACTGGCTAATAACAGCCTACCTTCGTGGATAGGGACAATCATCACAGCCCCTCTGCTACCACCTTTCATTCTTTCATATTGGCGTTCAACGCCATTAGAAAACTTAAGGTGTACCTGCTCAATTTGAAACAGTCGGCTTTTAGCAACGACTTCTGTGTGCAGGATTTCCGGCTTTTTATGCCGCTGTGTCATTGCAGCCCCGTGTGACGAATTAATAAAGACAAGGTACAATCTTACTATTCTACGTATATTCTACAACCGGAATTTACATGTTTCCATGGCATAACATAGACACAGTGCTGCTCGATATGGATGGCACCCTGCTAGATTTGCACTTTGACAATCATTTTTGGCTACAATTAGTACCACAACAATTAAGCCTATTACGCCAGATAAGCATAGCCGATGCTAATGATTTGGTGACTCAGGCTTACCATAATGTGGTCGGTACGCTAGATTGGTACTGTTTAGATTATTGGCAGCAACATTTAGGCTTAGATATTTTAGCTTTACACCATACGGCTGCAGACAAAATTAACATTCGTAATGACAGCATGCCTTTTTTACTAGCGCTTGCCGGAGCAAGCAAGCGGCGAATTTTATTTACTAATGCCCACCCTCACAGTTTGGCGTTAAAACTCAGTCACACTAATTTGGCCGATGGCTTAGATGAGTTATTGTCGAGTCATGAAAGTGGCTACCCCAAAGAGCATCCCAACTTTTGGCGTTATGCGTTTGATAAATTTAATTTAGATCCTGCTAGATGCTTATTTATTGATGACAGTGAAGTGATTTTAGCGGCGTCAAAGCGCGCTGGTGTGGGCTATCAATTAGGTGTGAGTAATCCCGACAGTAAAAAACCGCACACGGTATTTAAGCAGTTTCCCGCGGTGAGTGACTTATTACACGCACTTTAACGAGTACAAAAGAAAGTGAACATTAAAAAGCGCGTTGATATTGCTATCAACGCGCTTTTTACTTACTTCTATTTGGTGAGCCAACAATATCAGTATTGATTTACAACCCTGGCACGACACCCTGATAGTTGATTGGATAATATCCCTGGCTATCTTGGCGACCTAAAAATTGTAACGCGTCGCGTAAATCTTTTGGTTGGCTATCTGTCGGCTTAATTTTAGCGCTGACTTTAACTAAGTTTGCTTCATCTAAAATAGCTGTCCCTGTTAACCCTAATGCATTTTGAGTTTCATCTGTCGCTAATTGCAGTTGGCCGTCAAGGCAACTCAAACCTAATGCGATATTACCTACAGGGTAAGCCCCAAATTGGTTTTTAACATCTGTATTATTTAAAAATAATTTCCCACTTAATTGTTCGCACCAAGGTTTGCCTTGCTCTAAAACCTCAACCATTAAGCTTACATCACCACTCACTTGAGTTTTAAAAGGTAATTTAGCTCCGGCAAGTAAAAAACTATCTGGAACATCAAGGCGAATATTTTTGCCGCTAACCCCCGCAAGAGACCAAGTTACGCTACCTTTACCACTAACAGGTGTTGCACGATTGCCAATACTAAAATCAATATTGGCTTGGCCCATAAATAAGCCCCAAGGACTTAATTGCCAACTCACATGTTCGACTTGACGCTGATCGACACTCACCAATGCTGCTTTACCTTGCCATAAGGTTCCGTCTACACCACTCAACACCGTATTATTAGGAAGCGGTGCAATACTGACTAACCAGTTTGCAGGAATATAAGCGACGAGAAAAATAAGATAAACAATCACGCCAACCAGTATTTTAAAAAATAAACTCACAAAAAATCCTTACTGTGAAAGCTGAATACGTCTGACTTTAACAAAGCCAGTAACATCAGACTCGGCTAAATCTACGCTGTCTAGCGTTAAGCCTTTTTGTTCAACTAAATCGTGTAAATAACCAAGTAATGCATCAAACGGAACATCGTCCATCCATAACTGTATTTTGTCACCTTGCGGCTGCATTCGAGTGATTTCTAATTGGTATTGTCCAGCAGTTTGGTTAACGATTGAACTTAAGCTGCCACGCACTTTTTCTTGAGCGCCAGCTTGTTTTAAACCAGCAATTTTATTGGCGGTTTGCTTTACATAATTTAAGGTTTGTTGGGCAGCATTATGGCTGCGTTCTGCCTCTATTTGAGCATTTGATATCGGTGTCCATATACCCCAATACATAATCCCAATAATGAGTATTGCTGCACAAAAGCCAACGAGCTGCTGCTCTCTAAGCGCTAAGCCTTGCCACCAAGTACGCAAATTATTCATCTTATTTGCTCCTCAAGGTCAATGTACTTGTCACGTTTTCATCCGTGCTGTTCATAGCGCCACCATCTAATTGATAATCTTTGGCTACGATCTCTTTAAATTGATCAATTTGGGCATAATTTTGCGCGGTCACTTGCATACGTAACTCATTACGGTTGCCCTCAAAGCGTAAACTATTTGGCTTAAGATCTGGTACTTTACTGAATGCAGGTTTGAGACCGTCGAGCATTTCAAAAAATGCCGCTCCGCCACCTTGGCCTTGCATGCTGCGTAATGCACTGTCCATTTGCGAGCGCATATTAACAATGCGATTAACTCCTGGTACAGCTTGTTTAAAAATCACTTCGCTTTGAGTACGTAACACTTCAGTGTCATTATTCAGCTGATGGATCATCAAACCTTTATTCACCAATGCTAATACAATGGCGAGCACTAAAACAATCGCGGCATTTTTCCACACTAACAGATGCTTGCTATATTCACGTTTAGGCTTGTAGATACCACTGAGTAAATCAATGGGTGCATTCAACACACCTTTAGCCAACACCATCATTGGCAGATCAAGTGGCTTACTGTCTACTTGCACACCTTCAATCGCAATGTCTTCGCTATAGCTGGCTACGTTGATTTGAGCGTTATCATTGCGCTCTGTCGCTTGCTTGACTAACTGAGGCAGCGCAAAGGCTGACCACGCTTTAGGTAGGCTGATGCCGCCACCCTCAGATGTACGTATTAAATATTCGTTCCCTAAACTCATTGCAGCCCATCTGCATTGCTCTAGTGGCAACGCTAAGCAATCTGGCACAATGCGTTTTACTTTTAAGCCCGCATCTTGTAACCACGCTAACCATGTTTGCATTTGCTCATGAGCTACCGCTGCTACATTGAGATGTTCGCCCTCGCGCGGACCAACCACAAAATGCATACGTTCAACATCTGTTGCGAGCGTTTCTTCTAGCATGTAAGGCAAGGCTTTTAACGCTTGGCGCTGGCCTTTTTCAGGTAAAGCAATTTGAGTTAATGTCATACTGGCCGCTGGCACAAGTACATCAACAGGACGATTGCCCGCACGCTCAGCTAAACTGCTCAGGCTCGCGGCGTCAGCCAACTCACCTGAGGCAATAATCTCTTGCTCTTGCTCTGACCAGACAAGCCATGAACATGGGTGTTCTGATGTTTTTCCTAATCGGATAAATAGCCGTTCAGACACTGTTATTCTCCACCGCTCTCAATACGTCTTTTACACGCTATGAGCTTGTTATTATTGTTGACCACCATACTGACGGGTGAGCACTTCTAAATTATTGCCATTGCGCTTAAGCACACTGTCCATTCTAAATATAGCATTGTCGACTTTGGCGCCCGCGTGTAATAAAAAATACTCGCTATCGACAACAAAGCTCGACTTGAGGTCTGCTTCCGCTTTAATACTGCTTAGCGATGAGCTTTCCCAAAATTCTTCAATCGTACCGTAACCGTCTGCGGGGCGTTCGTTGATAATATTTTCAGCTTCACTTACCGAAACTTCATTCTCTAACATCGCGGCAAGTAAGGCTGCTTGTTCAACTTTAACGGTATTCACATTTAATAACTGTCGACTGTCACCGGGTATTGCACAGACGTAATCTAAAATATTGATGTACACATTTTGATTAAACCCAAGCACTGCACGTAATTCGCTACGATGCTGCATCAAGGTATTTGCTGCGCGATACGGCACATTACGCGACTCATATTCAGCATCTTCTGCGCCATAAGCACTCGATACCGTATCCACGTCGACGTAATCTTTTAAGGTTTGCGTTAGTTGCTCTGCACCAAACTCATCAACACCTAAGCTAATTAACAAAGATTGAAACTGCCTTGCTGCTAAGGTCATTTTAGGTTGATTATCTTCAGTAGTACTTGACGGCTCGCCTACTGCATTGACATTAAAACAGGCTCGCATATCTTCAATTTCGCCAACAATTTCACCGTACTCTGCCGGAAAGACTACATTAGCTAAAGCCCAGTATTGTTGTAAATGCACTGTGCCTTCGGCGTCTTCAAAATCTTGTTTAAGCACTTTCATGGCAAGCTCTTCAGCAGACATGGCATACCAATAAGCTTGGTCATATTGCGCCATGTTTAACGTCCGACGCATAGATAACTGGTTGCGACTGGTAATATTGGTGGCAATAATGACCACTAAAGCTACAATCAGCATAACGACAATCAGCGCGACACCTCGCTGCTTTTGGCCGCCCATTAGCTCGCGTCCTTATCGTTTGAATCTTCTGAATCTTCTGAATCTGTTGAATCGTTAACGGGTGCACCTTTAGGTAATAAAAAACGTCGTTGAATTTTACCTAAGCCTTCAATCTCTATTTCCATGGCAATACCTTTTGGCATCACTGTTCCGTCTGCTTTTGTCTGCCATTTATCATCAATAAAAAACGAATACTCAATCGATACCACATGATCAATCACTAAACTTTTTAATGGTTCTGCACCCACTATGGGTTCAGGGTACGGATAATACCATCGCTCTAAACGACCGGCTTGCACTACATAAGCAACCGATTGCACGCTGCCTCTAGGTAACATGCCATCTGGGTTTAGCCAGCCTAATCTGAAAAACATTAATGCCTGGGTGTCAGAGTCGAGAATATTATCACCAGCCTGAAAAAACTGCTTACCGCGATCGCCTTCAAATGATCTTGGCGTGCGCGCCACCATTTGTCCTAAGTCGCGCTCTAATGCGCCAAATCCTTGTTGTAATGCTTTGAGGCGAACCGCAAAATCTTTGGTCACTTCATCGTTTTTCATTACCGCAGACAATACCGAGTTAGCCGCAATGCCAAGCATGGCAAAAATCGCTATTGCGATGAGCATTTCAAGTAAGGTAAAACCGCCGACATTAGGCTTTGTTGTGCACATAACTGCTTACCTGAGCCACAATTCGTTCATAGCGGTTATCGTCGCTAACACTCACTTTAATCATTCTAAATTTATCGTCTGTGGTTTTTACCACTTCTTGTCGCCAGTACCATTCACGCCCGGCTAATTCGACCTGGCCTTCTTTTTTGCCAATATCGGGAAAGTCGCTGGTTAATCTAATGTCAACCATTTGATTGCTGGCAACCCACTGTGCAAGCGTGCGTTCTTCTAAAATGGGCATATTAGCCATTTGTTCGCTTAAGCTCTTGGTTACCGACACCGCTGCAATTGAAAACACCGCCAATGCAACAATCACCTCGAGCAAAGTCATGCCTAGATGTTTATTTAATGCACGAATAGAACGAGGTGAATTATTCATCGACTCGCCCTAACGTTAACCGCCCCAGAGCATCACCAACCACTAACACATTGACGGGTTTAAGCTCGTCATCTACGGTGGTAAAATTAAGTTCAAATGGGGTCATTTCGCCACTAGGGAATAATAAAATCTGTGGTTCTGGATGTTTTTTCTTATCATCTTCACTTTCTTCATCGATAAACGGCTCGTCAAACCACGACTCATCTTGTTCATCTTCTTGCACTAATGGCATACCATCAATGACAATATCTAACACTATCCCTGCGTCCATTTGTTGAGTCGCCAGTAGGCGGTCTTGCTCAACAGGCAGCCATTTTCCTTCTTTATAAAATACAAATTGGTATTCGTCTTCATCAATCACAATGCCAATAAATTGGCCACTGAGTACACTTTCGTCCAGCACCATTTCAGTCGCCGACATGAATCGTTGCGCCTGTTTTTTAAGTGCTTGCTCTGGCCCTGCTACGTTCATAGAAATGGTGACTGCAGCAGCCACCAAGCCCATTAACAATGCAACCAGCAGTACCTCAAGTAAGGTAAAACCTGCGTGACGACGACAATGCATATTATTGGAAGTCTTGTAGGTTCCAGCTGCCAATATCATCTTCAGTACCTGGTTGTCCGTCTGGACCGGAGCTAAAGATATCAATTTTGCCATTTTCACCTGGACTTAACAGTAAGTAGTCATTGCGCCATGGATCTTGCGGTAAACGCTTCACATAACCGCCGTCACGGAAATTGCGTGGCTCTGGCGATGACGTCGATTTTTGCACTAATGCGTCAAGGCCTTGCTCCGTAGTTGGATATATACTGTTATCTAATTTATACATATCTAAGGCGTTTTCGAGCGCAACAATATCTGAAACCGCTTTTTGCTGGTCAGCTTTATCTTTGTTTCCCATCAAGTTAGGCACAACCATTGACGCTAAAATACCTAAAATAACAATCACCACCATCACTTCTAGCAAGGTGAAACCGCGTTGTTTATTGTGTTGTTGCATTAAAGACTTCCTTCTAAAAATGACTCAAAATCTTGAGCTAATCGGCTTTGCGTGTTGCACTTAGCCACTGATTAAGTTATTTAATTCTAATATCGGCTGCAAAATGGCCATCACGATAAATAATACAACCGACGCCATACTCACGACTAGCATTGGCTCAAAAACCCCTAAGGCGATATTGACGTTAGATTCAAACTCACGGTCTTGGTTGTCTGCCGCGCGTTCTAGCATATTTTCCAATTGGCCACTTTTTTCACCTGAGGCGATCATGTACAGCATCATCGCAGGGAACAACTTAGTATTAGTCAACGCGGCACCTAAACTGGTTCCCTCACGCACACGCGCAGTTGCATCATCTACTGCGGCGCGCACTTTGACGTTTTGTAATACTTCACTCGCAATACGCATCCCATCAAGTAGTGGCACTGAACTGGCTGATAAAATACTTAAGGTACGGGCAAAACGTGCAGTATTTAAGCCTTTGCTAACTTTACCAATAACCGGTGTATTAAGTAACGCGCTATCGTATTTCATTCGCATACTTGGATTGGTTAGCATACGCTGAAACAATATCAAGGCGCCAAAGATAATTAATACCACAAGCACACCCCAATGTTGCACAAAGTCAGACGCTAGGATTAAGAATTGAGTTGTACCAGGAAGCTCTTGGCCCATATGCTCAAACTGACCAACCACTTTAGGCACTACTGCGGCAAGCAATACGGCAATAACACCTATCGCGACGACAGTAAGGACAATAGGGTAAATCATGGCTTGAGTGAGTTTGGACTTAAGCTGTTGGCGACGCTCCGTATAGTCAGCAAGACGATTGAGTACCACTTCTAAATGACCCGACTTTTCTCCTGAGGCCACCATCGCGCGATATAAATCATCAAACACATGGGGAAATTCAGCCATAGAGTCGGCTAGGCTATAACCTTCAACAACTCGAGAACGAACCGCCATGATCATATTACCTAAACGGGCTTTTTCAGATTGTTGTCCTACCGCTTTTAGTGCTTCTTCAATCGGTAAACCTGCCGCCACTAAGGTGGCAATCTGCCGAGTGATTAATGCAAGCTCCGCGACAGAAATTCGTTTTTTAAACAGATTAGCAAGACTAAAGCCGCCGCGTTGCGAACGGGCTTCTTTCTCACTTACAGGTTGTAGTTCAAGCGGCATAAGACGTTGATCACGTAGTTGACTACGAGCATGACGCGCAGTATCTGCCTCTATCACTCCTTTTTGCTGTTTGCCTTTGCTATCAAGGGCTTTGTATTCAAACGCTGCCATTGATTATTCCTCGCGAGTTACGCGTAACACTTCTTCTAACGTTGTTACACCCGCTAACACCTTGCTCATGCCGTCATGACGAATACTCGGTATCGACTTTCTTGCATATTTTTCAATGGCTAACTCGCCACGACCACCGTGAATTAACTCACGGACATTGTCATCAACGATAAGAAGTTCATGAATACCCGTTCGGCCACGATAGCCATTTTGGCTACAAGCCTTACAACCTTTAGCCCGATAAATGATTCGGGTATCGTTAGCGGTAATGCCTAATAATTCACGTTCGCGCTCATCTGGCTCGTGAGCTTCTTTACACGTTGGGCATAATGTACGAATAAGGCGCTGGGCCAAAACGCCAAGTAAACTGGATGACACTAGAAACGGTTCAACACCCATGTCTTGCAAACGAGTAATGGCACCCGATGCAGAATTAGTGTGTAGCGTTGAAATAACTAAGTGACCCGTTAACGAAGCTTGTACTGCAATTTGGGCGGTTTCAAGGTCGCGAATTTCACCAATCATGACCACATCAGGATCTTGACGCAAAATGGCGCGTAAACCACGAGCAAAGGTCATATCGACTTTAGTATTAACCTGAGTTTGACCGATACCTTCTAGCTCGTACTCGATTGGATCTTCAACGGTTAGAATGTTGGTATCTTTAGAGTTAATCTCAGTTAAACCTGCATACAAGGTGGTACTTTTACCCGAACCTGTTGGACCGGTCACCAAAATAATACCGTGTGGTTTACGAATTAACTCATCAAATTGCTCACGAATACCCGCTGTCATGCCTAATTGTTGTAGGTCTAAATTTCCGGTGTTTTTGTCTAATAAACGCATTACTACACGTTCGCCATGGCTAGAGGGCATAGTCGACACACGCACATCAACGGCACGTCCAGCAATACGCAATGAAATACGTCCATCTTGCGGTAAACGTTTTTCGGCAATATCTAAACGCGCCATAACTTTAATACGCGACACCAATAATGATGACAATTTACGGTTTGGCTTTAAGACTTCTTTAAGTACACCATCGATACGAAAACGCACAACAAGCTGTTTTTCATAGGTTTCAACGTGAATATCTGACGCTTCTTCTTTAATGGCTTCAGACAATAAAGCGTTAATTAATTTAATAATTGGCGCGTCGTCGTCACCTTCAAGTAAATCTTCGGTTTGCGGCAACTCTTCGGCAAGAGTAAACAAGTCCATTTCATTACCAATATCTTCCATAAGCTGTTGCGCTTCTGAAGAGTTAGCTTGGTAAGCCTGGGTTAACTTAGCTTCAAATTTAGCCACTTCCAGCTTTATTACGGCTAGTTCAACTCCCGCATAACGCCTCACTTCTAACATGGCGTTTAGCGGTGTGTTGTCGGTATAAAATAAACAAAGTTGCTCATTTTCTTTAGCAAGAACCAATTGAAAGCGATGCGAAAACGCAAACGGCAGACGCTCTTTACTGTTCGAGTGAAAAACTTCATCGCCTTCGACAACTTCCATAGCAACGTCACTTGATACTTGAGCTAGTGGTTCTGTCATTGCACTATCAATCATTGTCTTGAGCCTTGTCCTTTTGCATGCTTTCATCGATGACTCTTAAGGCCGCATCGGAATCACGCAAATCAGTATCTAGACGTTGACGATTTTTATAGTGTTCAAGCATGTCATTCACCTCATCAGGTAAATACGCTTCTTGGCTCCACTCTTCTAGTACAGGTACTTGGGTATTTGGCATCAAATTAACACCACGCCCCTGCTGTTCAAGCTGTAAAGCTCTGAAATAATTATATTTACGACCAGCAATGCCTTCCATCGTCATACCGTCGCGGATAATGGTAGGCTTGATGAAAATCATTAGATTCTTCTTGGTGGTACTGCTTGAGGAAGATTTGAATAACCATCCTAAATACGGAATATCACCCAAGATAGGGACTTTTTGCACACTTTCTTGCACATCTTCGCTAATTAACCCGCCTAGTACGACAATTTGACCTGAGTCAGCCATCACAGTTGTGGTTAATCGACGAGTTGAGAAACTGATATCAACACCAGTATTACCGTTAACACCCGAAACTTCTTGCTCAATCGTTAATTTAACCGACGAACCTTCGTTAATTTGCGGCACTACTTTTAGCTTAACACCCACTTCTTTGCGCTCAACCGTTTGGAAAGGGTTATCGTTATTCGAGCTAGAAGTTGAACCTGTGAGAATAGGCACCTCATCACCAACAATAAATGATGCTTCTTGGTTGTCTAACGTGGTAATCGACGGTGTAGCAAGAATATTTGAATTAGTATCACTCGATACTGCTTGAATTAACGCTGCAAAATTACCAGAAGCCACGCCCCATGCCATGCCATTCACTTTACCTAATGCTTCAGCAATTAGAGTATAGTCGCCATCTGATGTTGGGTTAGTGGTTTGGGTAGATCCACCGTCAGAGTTAGTGACGGTAACGGTAGTGCCTTCTTCTTCTTGTGCCGCAAGCACACCAGCGCCCACTTCACTGATACTCGGCCCAATATTATTAAATTGAGTTAAGCCACCAGAAGTACTGCCCCATTGCACACCAAAACCAACATTATCACCTTCTGAAATCTCAACGATAATCGCTTCAACCAATACTTGCGCGCGGCGGATATCAAGTTGATTAATGACGCTTTCAATTGTTCTTAACTGATCAGGTTCAGCACTAATCACCAATGAGTTAGTATCATTGTGCGCCATAATATTGATATCACTACGACGTTTACTTGTGCTGCCTTGTGCTGCGGTGGCGCCTTCTTTATTTTCTTGTAGGTTTTGCGCAAACCCAGTTAACACTTCGACTAAGTCTTCGGCTTTGGCATAACGTAAATAGCGTACTTTGGTATTGCCCATATTGGCTTGTTCAGCGTCGAGACGTTGAATTAATTCAATTACTCGCTCACGGCTTTTTTCATCGCCACTGACGACCACTGCGTTCATGCGTTCATCGGCTACCACTTTGGGTGCTTGCCCAGGCAATTGCGCTTGGTTAGCGGTTGAACGATATAAGGTGTCAACAATACGAACGATTTCACCGGCTGAAGCATAATTTAATGTCACCACTTCTACCGCGGTATCACCTTGCTTATCTACTCTGCGCACAATTTCAACTAATTTGTTTACTACCGCAGCACGACCAGAAATCATTAATACGTTGGCTTGATCATAGTTTACGACGTTACCGCCACCAGCATTGTCGTTTAGCTGACGTAGAAGCGGTGCAAGCTGTTTGGCTTCTGAGTTATACAATGGCACCACGCGGGTAACCATTTCGTCACCTAAACCAGGCGTGTTATCGTCTGCAACCCGAATAGCTGACGTTTTGGCGTCTTTGTCTTTAATGACTTTAATCACGTGGTTTTCCATTTCAACCACGGCATAACCATAAACTTGCAATACGTTTAAAAAGAATTGGTAATATTGGTCATCATTCAATAAATCGTAACTACGTACGTTAATTTTACCGCGAACGGTAGGATCAACAATGATGGTTTTATTGAGGTTTTTACCGACAATATTAATAAACTCTTGAATATCAGTGCCTTTAAAATTAGCCGCATATTGCTCTGACCAGGCCATAGGTGCAGCCATCATTGCAGCACCCACTAACATTCCAGCAATAATCTTATGTCGGATCCCTTTGTTATTCATTTTACTCAATCCTCTAACGCCAAATTATTCTGGCAAACTAAACATGATTTCGACCAACTGCCCTTCACGCTCTACCATGACAGCCATTTCGGTGAGCTCAGGCAGTTGCGCCATCACTTCTAAAGCCTGACCCATATCGGTCAGATCAAATCCATTAATTGATTTAGCTAAATCATTAGCCTGAAAACCCGCTTGCTTAAACAAGGCAACATCCTTACCTGGATTTAAGCGATAGCCTGATAATTCTTCACCACTACGTACAGGGGAAATGGCTAAGAAGTCGGTAATTTTACTGGGGTCGGCTAATAATTCATCGCGTGAATTAGATAGATCTTCTGAAAAATCTTGGTTACTGCGGCGATCAACTCGAGTCACTTTTTGATCGACTTTCGCCTGCTGTAGTTGTTCGTTAGCCTGACTTTCCGTTGTGTACTTTAGGCCATCTAGCATTAAAGTTTCATAGCGGCCGCCATTGGTAATAATAATCCTATCGGCATAGACTTCTTTTAATGATGCCGACGTCCCTTTAATTTTATCGCCCAAGCTATAAGTTTCTTGCTGACCGCTAGACTCAATAACCGCTAAACCTTGTTCTTCAGCAGTCGACGCAACCACACCGGTTAACTGAATAGACAAGTTAGTTTTAGGCGCATCGGTGATTTGCTCAACGGCTTCAGGCTTAGGTTTATTAGCGTTGCCATCAACTCGGCCAAACAATAATAGGTTACGTACACCAGCAAGCTCAATACGCTTAGTAGTGGTTGCAGAAATGGGGGATGGTTGCCACGTCGCAGATTGCGATGACACAGGCATCAACTTCCATGTAATTTGTGCCGCTAGCAGCAACACAATGACTAACCCAAACAAAAACACAGCAACACTTAACGGCTTATGCGGCACGGTTGCAGCTTTAGTGATCAGTTTATCTAATAAATCCATATATAATTGGACCCTCTATACGTCTTGGTACAGGTCTCTGTTCTAATTGTTGAAAAGTAATACTTAGACGCCATGCTAACCTACAGAAGATAAAGCAACAACCCTAGAGCATATCGATTGGCGAAACTGCACCAAATATGCTAAGTTTGCGCGCACAAATGAGGCTCAATTTAACCCCATATTGCAATAATACTAACATTGTATGGCAGTTAGATTACTCAGTCTGTGAAATCATCCCTGTTTTGGAGGCCATTTGAATCAAATTCAGTCCGAAAAGAGCATTATTCGGTTAGATAAATGGTTATGGGCGGCACGATTTTATAAAACCCGCGCCATTGCAAAAGACATGATTAACGGCGGTAAAGTACATTACAACGGCCAACGGACTAAATCCAGCAAGAATGCTGAAGTCGGTGCAAAAATTCGTCTACGCCAAGGTAACGATGATAAAGAAGTGATTATCAAGGAGTTATCAGGCCACCGACAAGGTGCAAACATAGCACAAACTTTGTATGAAGAAACCCCCGAAAGCATTAGCAAACGCATCATTAACGCTGAAGCGAGACGGCTCAACATTTTGAATAATCCGGCACCTGATCACAAGCCTGATAAAAAACAACGACGACAGCTTATGCGCTTTAAAGACTTTTAAGCGCCTAAAAGAGTTAAGAGAGTAAAGATGAACAACGATATTTTACATCGCTATCTATTTGATAATGCAGATGTTCGCGGTGAAATAGTCCAGCTTGAGAATAGCTATCAAGAAGTGCTATCAGCTCACGAATACCCAGTAGCAGTACAACATTTGTTAGGCGAGTTGATGGCTGCTACGTCGTTATTAACCGCCACGATAAAATTTACCGGTGATATTAGCGTACAGCTGCAAGGCGACGGTCCTGTAACATTAGCGGTGATTAACGGTAATAACGAACAAGTATTGCGTGGTGTCTCTCGCTGGAATGGTGACATTGCAGATAATGCTAGTTTGCAAGAAATGTTTGGTAAAGGCTATATGGTCATCACCCTAACTCCAGATGAAGGTGAGCGTTATCAAGGTATTGTGTCACTAGACCATATCGATTTAGCCGCCTGTTTAGAAGAGTATTTTAATCAATCTGAGCAGTTACCTACGCAGATCAAGTTATTTGCTAACGGCAAGCAAGCTGCTGGTATGTTATTACAAGTATTACCGACCAAGTCTGACCAAAATGATGACTTCGAACACTTATCAACCCTTACCTCCACCATTAAAGCTGAAGAGTTATTTAGCCTAGATGCGCCTGATGTCCTACACCGTTTATATCACCAGGAAGAAGTGCGTTTATTTGATCCTGTTGATGTAACGTTTAAATGTACTTGCTCACGTGAACGAAGTGGTGCAGCAATTAAGACGCTCTCTAAAGCAGAAATAGAAGTGATTTTAGCTGAAGATGGCAAAATCGATATGGGCTGCGAATACTGCAAAAATACCTATTCATTTGATGCAATCGATATTGCCGCCTTATACGCAGGTAGCCATAGCAGCGATGCTCAACAGTAAAGAACTGCATTTCGTAATGAATTACAAAAAAAGCGCATTAAGCGCTTTTTTTATGCGTAAATTTTGATTTTAGAATAACAAACATGAAAAACTTTCAGAAAAATTACCAAACTGTTCGTTACCAAAGGCTAAAGTTCGGTTACAATCAGCCTATTAGCTTGTAAAGCCAACGCCAATAATAATATCGAGCTAAGTAATACCCCATAACGAATAATAATGATTCATAGCGAAACCCGACCTAAAAGACATGGAGATCAACACTATGGCGGATTTATCACACCGCGTTAACCTTAACCCTACGACAGCACAGCTTGTTGAAATCGCGCTACTTCGTGGAGAAGGTCAGCTAACCGCCAACGGTGCATTAGTTGCTAAAACTGGAGAAAGAACAGGTCGCTCACCTAACGACCGTTTTATTGTTAAAGACCCAGCTACAGAAGCAGATATCGAATGGGGCAAAGTTAACCGCCCATTTGATGCCGGCAAATTTGATGCTTTGTGGGGACGAGTTGAAGCCTACCTCGCCGATAAAGAACTGTTTATGTCTGAGCTTGAAGTCGGTGCAGACGATGACCATTACATTCCTGTCCAGGTAACAACCGAATACGCATGGCACCAAATTTTTGCCCGCAACTTATTCATCACCCCAGAAACCTTTAATCGTAATAACAAAGATACATGGCAGATTATTAATGCCCCTGGTTTTGTGTGCGAACCAGAACGCGATGGCACTAACTCAGAAGCTGCAGTGATCCTTAACTTTGCCGAGCGCAAAGTACTACTAGCTGGTTTGAAGTACGCAGGAGAAATGAAAAAGTCGATGTTCTCTGTGCAAAACTTTTTGTTACCCGCTAAAGGTGTTTTGCCAATGCATTGTTCGGCAAACGTAGGGCACGAAGGTGACACTACATTATTCTTTGGTTTATCTGGCACAGGTAAAACGACACTGTCCGCCGATCCGAAGCGCTTTTTAATTGGTGACGACGAACACGGCTGGGCACCTGGTGGAGTTTTCAATATCGAAGGCGGTTGTTACGCAAAGTGTATCGATCTGAGCCAAAAAAATGAGCCGGTGATTTGGGATGCTATTCGTTTTGGTACGGTATTAGAAAACGTGGTACTTGATGAGCAACGCGTACCTAACTACAACGACACCAGCTTAACCGAAAACAGCCGTGCAGCTTACCCACTTGAGCATATAGCTCAGCGTAAGTTAGAAAATCGTGGCGCAGAACCGCATGCAGTCGTCTTTTTAACATGTGACGTATCAGGTGTTCTACCGCCAGTATCGGTATTAAGTAAAGAGCAAGCAGCTTATCACTTCTTGTCTGGCTACACGGCGAAAGTCGGCTCTACAGAAATGGGCTCAACCTCCGCTATTCAATCGACTTTCTCGACTTGTTTTGGTGCGCCATTTTTTCCACGTCCAGCTGGCGTATATGCCGAACTACTCATGAAGCGCATCGAATCATTTGGCAGCCAAGTTTACTTAGTCAACACTGGCTGGACAGGCGGCCCACATGGTGTTGGTAAGCGTTTTGATATTCCAACGACTCGCGCCATTGTCGACGCGATTGTAAGTGGTGAGCTAAAAGATGTTGAAACAGTTCACATCGATAAACTTAATCTTAATGTTCCTGTTGCTATTACTGGTGTAGACAGCAAGTTGCTAAACCCGGTTAACACTTGGAGTGATACAGCTGAATACAACAAGTATGCACAGCAATTAGCGCAAGAGTTCAGCGATAATTTTGCCAAGTATCACGTCTCAGATGCCGTTAAGCAGGCGGGTCCTAAAGTGTAAAAGACCATTCGGTTACTCTGGAGATAAACAATTAAAATCCCAACTTAAGTTGGGATTTTTTATTGCGTCATCTCATATTCGTTTATGGTAATGCTATGATGCTGTTTTAGTTTATGCCACCAACATCATTATCTCGAGGTCTTCATGTACCGTACTTTGCTTGCTAGTTTATGGGTTAGTCCTTTGTTATTGTGCACAACCTTGAGTATTGCAGCTGAAAATGCCATTCAACCACCAACGAATACAATAATTGAGCAAGAAAATACCTTTATAAACGACAGCATTTTACCGCCAATCCAACCATGGGCAGGTGCAAGTGAAGCCCTACTCTTAAATGCAGAACAACCTTGGGCGACACCTTTTGAACAGCAAGGTTATCAGAGTACACCAAACTACAACGACACAATGGCGTGGTTAGATAAACTCGTCGAAAGTAGTGATTTATTGCATAAAGTCAGCCTAGGAAAAAGCCCACAAGGGCGAGATATATGGATGATAGTCGCCTCCAGTGACGGTGCTCAAACAGCCAAAACATTAAGCGACAATGGTAAAGCGACTGTACTTGTGCAGGCCGGTATTCACTCTGGAGAAATCGACGGTAAAGATGCAGGAATGATGTTACTAAGAGACATTAGCCACGGTAATAAACGCGCGTTACTCGAAAACGTTAACTTCTTATTTGTGCCTATTTTGAGCGTTGATGCCCACGAGCGCAGCAGTGAATACAATCGAGTTAATCAACGCGGTCCAATAAATATGGGCTGGCGTACCACGGCTAATAATCTTAACTTAAATCGAGATTATGCCAAAGCTGATGCGCTTGAAATGCAGCACCTCATCCGCGCCATTAATGTTTGGCAACCCGATTTGTATATTGATGTCCATGTTACAGACGGTATTGATTACCAGTACGATGTCACTTTTGGCTATAACGTAAAACAAGGCTACAGCCCTAGCAGCTTTAACTGGTTAGAGACTGTCTATCGCCCAGCAATAGAAGCAGCCCTTACTGAGCAAGGCCATATTCCTGGGCCATTAGTGTTTGCTTTGGATAATGCCGATATGGCCAAAGGTATTTCGTTATGGAACCCCAGCCCACGCTTTTCAAATGGTTATGGCGATGCGCGTCATTTACCGACTATTTTAATAGAAAATCATAGCCTTAAACCATATAAGCAACGAGTACTCGGCACTTATGTGATGCTGGAGCAAACATTAAAAACGGTGGCGCAAAACAGTACTAAACTAAAATCAGCAATTTATGCAGATAAATACCGTAACTCAAGCCAGCTAGCACTCACCTGGCAAACTGAAGTCTTACCACAAGGCTTCGATTTTAAAGGCATTGATTACCGTATTGAAACAAGCCTAATTAGCGGGACAGATGTAGTACGTTGGACAGGTGAACCTAAGCTATATGTCAATATTCCTGTAGTGGCCAACACTAAGGCAGACATTATCGTCTCACGACCTGTTGCCTATTATATTCCTCCGCAATGGACCACAGTGATTGAACGCTTATCTTTGCATGGTATTCGTATGACGCGGCTGGAAAAATCTACACACATAGCTGCGCAACAATATCAATTTAGTGACCCGAGTTTTTCAAGCGCTGATTATGAAGGCCATCAAACCGTTACGGCCACAACAAGTACAAGTAAAGTTAATGCCCAACTTCCTCCTGGAACCGTTCGCATTGCAACCGATCAACCTTTAGGGGATTTAGCCATGTTGTTATTAGAGCCACAGGCAGAGGATTCGTTGTTTTACTGGGGATTTTTCAATACGATTTTCACTCAAACAGAATACATTGAAGATTACGCAGTCGAGCCGCTAGCCGCTAAAATGCTAGCTGAAAATCCTGAGTTACAAGCTGAGTTTACTCATGCTCTCAAAGATCCCGCGTTTGCAAAAAACAGCAAAGCTAGATTACGTTGGTTTTATCAGCGTAGTCCATATTACGATAAACAATTTTTAGTTTACCCAGTACTTCGTGCAATGAAATAGCCAAGACAACCAAAATAAAAGCGCTTCGGCGCTTTTATTCTTTTGGGAAACCAATCCAGTTATTATGTGCTCTCTCTACAACATTTGCCGGTAAAATAGCATTCTCTAGCGAAATAACGCGACTGTGCTGATAGCGACTCAACGGAAATATCGATGCGGTTGTAGGATGATGCATAATAAATTCCGTTAATTTTCCATTATTGACTAACAATAACAAACCCTCTGTAAGCCGCTGCGCAAGTAGCAAATTTTGTTTATTCACAAAAAAGTACATGGGTAATGGATAACGTAAAATTAGCTCATCGTATACCATTAACGTTTCATGACCTTGAGTATCAACTTCGGCATGTGCTTCATTTATCCCCCGCGGGAAGTAATCACACCGTTGTTGCTCTAGCATGGTATACATTAACGAAAATGAAATGACTCGTTCGACACGATAACCGTTAAACTCCAAGATATCAGAATCAGGCCATTGACTGCCTTGGCACGCAACCATTTTTTGTAATTGTTCTGCTGTTGTAATCTTGGCAAACTCACTCAAGCGATTACGCATAATCACGGGCACACGATTACCCAATAAGCCGCCGACTAATGGCACTGTCACCGCAAGATAATCGCGTTCACGCGCTATGCTAGTCCCAGCCCAATACACATCTAGCTGCTCATTTTTTAACATAAAAAAACCACGCGACTGTGATAAGGACGATTCCAAAGTCACAATATCCGCTGGGCCATATTCATCTGAGGTGGTATCGAGCACGAGTTGTAATAAGTCGACGTAATATTGGTAGGAGGTATTGTCTACAGATTGTGAAGGTTGAATACGCACGACAGTATCAGCACAAACTTGTACTGATAATAAGCATAATCCTATCGAGAAAATCCTTGATTTAAATCTCAACTATTTGAATCCATAGTGATCTAACTCAACAATATTAGCCGTAAAAACAATTAATTATCATCGAAATTTTTATTTAATATTGAAAATTGTGTAACCAGTTGTAATTTTTGTTGGCGCGACATCTTTTTAATCGCAATTTCTCGCTTTAATGCTGTACTGCGGTCAGTTAGCGTCTCTTGATAGACCAGTGTTAACGGGCCTTTACCTTTTAAAAACTTGGCCGCCTTAGGTCCACTACTTTGATGTTCAGCAAAACGACGCTTAACATCGGTAGTCACCCCTGTGTATAAATGCGAATTAGCACAGCGAATAATATATAAATACCATATAGAAACGGTTTTAATTTGAGACATAAATGATAAAAACCTTAAGTATGATCATAAAACTCTTTTGCCATCATGGCATACTAGGACCTGTTGATAGCGAACATCATATTAACTCAGTACTCATAAAGTACCTTAGGTATTCATTAAGGAAGTTCAGATGCCAAACAATCAAGACCCTTGCGCGCAACCGACATTATTGCATCCAGACCAAGCTATTGAACAATTATTAGCTCAAGTAGAGGCGACGCAAGATACTGAGCTCGTCACACTAAATCATGCAATAGATAGAGTGCTAGCCGAAGACTTGGCATCTAGTATAGATTTACCGCCATTTGATAACTCGGCAATGGACGGCTACGCATTCAGTTTTGCTGATTTAGACAGCATGCAAGATAGCACCACCCTCACGCTAGCAGGTAGTTCGTTTGCCGGTCATCCATTTCACGGTAAAGCACAGCCTAATACTTGTATCCGCATCATGACAGGAGCTCCTTTACCTGCCGGTTATGATACGGTACAAATGCAAGAAAACGCTCAAGCTAACGGCGACAACATTACTATCAGCCATCCGCATAAGTTAGGTGAAAATGTGCGCAAACGCGCAGAAGAATTACGTGCTGGCACTAAAGTTTTGCATCGTGGTGTGACTATCCGGGCCGCAGAAATGGGCGTACTGGCCACTATCGGTATTAGCCAAGTCCGTGTAACACGCAAATTAAAAGTCGCATTTTTCTCTACCGGTGATGAACTGCGCCCTGTTGGCAGTGAACTTGCGCCAGGACAAATTTATGATTCTAACCGCTATTCAATTCAAGGTTTACTGAGCAAAAGTAATGTTGAATGGATAGACCTTGGCGTTATTAGTGATGATAAAGAAGCCATTCGCGGTGCATTCAAAGAAGCTGCAAGTAAAGCCGATATGGTACTTACATCTGGTGGAGTTTCTGTTGGCGAAGCTGATTTCACTAAACAGATTTTATCGGAAGAAGGCCAAATTACTTTTTGGAAATTAGCCATAAAACCAGGCAAGCCTTTCGCCTTTGGCAAAATGGGTAAAGCCGTCTTTTGTGGCTTACCCGGTAATCCAGTGTCTTCGATGGTAACGTTTTATAAACTTGTCTTGCCTATTTTGCATAAAATGCAGGGGCTAACACCAAAAACACCACTAATTTGCCAAGCAACATTACAAACCGACATCCGCAAACATCCCGGTAGAGTAGAGTATCAGCGTGGCATATTAAGCCGAAATGAGTCGGGTGAATTGGAAGTTTCTATTACCGGCGGCCAAGGCTCTGGTATGTTGACGTCAATGAGTTTAGCCAACTGTTTTGTGATTTTAGAGCAGTATCAAGGTGACCTGGCTAAAGGTAATATCGTGACCGTTGAGCCATTTAATAGCGTACTTTGCTAGGAGAATTATGCAGCCTGAAGACCAAGATATTCTGAGCGACAACGAGATGTTGCGCTACAGTCGTCAAATATCCATTAAAGCAATGGACATCGAAGGCCAAGAAAAACTCAAACTGGCAAAAGTATTGATTATTGGTGCAGGGGGTTTAGGGTGTGCGGCTAGTCAGTATCTTGCTGTCGCAGGCGTGGGAGAAATAACGATTGTCGACTTTGACACGGTAGAGCTATCCAATTTACAACGCCAAGTTTTGCACTTTGATGCCAATATTGGTCAGGCTAAAGTAGAGTCGGCTAAACAAACACTGGCTCAACTCAATCCTCTTATAAAAATTAATGCGTTAAATGCGCTTCTAGATGATGCAGAAATCGACTCGCTAGTCAGTCAGCACAGCTTAGTACTCGACTGCACCGACAACGTGATGGTACGCGAACAGCTCAATAAGAGCTGTTTTAAACACAAGATTTCGTTAGTGTCTGCTGCGGCTATACGCATGGAAGGCACAGTAACCGTGTTTGACTATCAAGCTGATACGCCTTGCTATCAATGTTTTAGTGCATTGTTTGGTGAGCAACAGTTAACTTGTGTCGAATCGGGTATTTTAGCGCCCGTAGTGGGAATGATAGGTTGCATTCAGGCTACGGAAGCCATCAAAGTCATCAGCGCTATGGGGCAAGCTTTATCAGGAAAGTTGTTAATGATCGATGCGATGACCATGGAGTTCAGACAAATGACATTACCGAAACAACCACAATGTAAAGTATGCGGTTTCGGCACATAAAAACTTAACCCGTTAGAATAAACCAGAACAAAAACACAAGAGGGCAGCCCTTGTGCTTTTGTTATGCTACCGGCACATCATTGACGTTAGTATCAGCCGAAAGTAATGCTTGTTGCGCTAATCGTTCACGCTCTGCTTTAGCAATGTACGGATTTTTATTCGCGGCATGTAGCTTCGCATTGGCTTTTTTAGACTTAGCCTTCAATGTTTGGTTAATTTTCTTTTTACGGTTCATATAATTCACATAATCGACAAAATATTAGCACGATTATAGCGTCAAACGCCCTCTTGCTCTATTCATTCTAGCGCTTAACTTTTCTTACACTCCGAGCTGGCAGCCGTTTATAAATCTTCTTGCAACACTACCCATAGAGCATGAATCAGCCCCGGAATAAAAAAGAAAAAGCACAGCAATACATTAATCAATAAATCTTTACCCAAACCCTTTTTTAAAAATACCGCTAACGGTGGTAATAATATCGCAATGATGACCAATAATAATTTATTTGTGTCCATTTTTTCATCCTTATTATGTTGCTTAATTAAGAGAATACAATTATAAAAATAGCATAATATACAATTTGTTAAACAGCACATTTACGTTAACGTTTGAACACCGTTTAGCAAAGCGCTTATCAAGGTATTCTATTAACGATGTGCTATGGTTAACCTTTAGCACGCTATTATTCAGCCAATGCCACAATACTGATAGGTCATATGGAACATCACCAAAGTATTATTTTTGTTCAATTTTTTTGCTTAATTGGTACAAGCTGTGCCATTGCATGGGCAATGTACGCAGGTGTGTTCCGCATTGCCCCTAGAGCAAGTTGGCGCTTCACTATGGCCAATATATGCACTGTAGCTGGTGTGTTACTTTACACTCAACGCAGTGAAGCCATTAGCTATTTATACTGGTTTACCGCCGACATGGCCATTTTATTGGGGCTTGCATTAGTACGTTGGGGTTGCCAGTATTTATTTAAACACCCGGTATCTTATCTATTTGACTTGGTATTGTTAACCAGCTGCGCCTTATTGATGTTATTGGTTCCACCATCTCTAGCATATGCCGTATACCTGGTGATTATTATGAGCATCACAGCTGCCACGTTGATCTCACTAACAGGTATTGATAACGTAAAGGCATCTAAAATACACATGCCGATTTTTTACGCTGTGTTAATTAATGTGCCCTTTTTTATCATGGGTACCCTATTTATCATCCGAGCTGTAGCTCTGTTTCTCTATCCTGAAGATTTAGCCAAACTCTCTGCCGCGAATAAACTTAACGCCCCAATAGTAATGTGGAGCTATATCATTTTACTGTTACTGACTAACTTAGTCCTATATGGCAATGCATTGACACGGCTAGTGTATAAAGTAGCTCGTTTAGTCAATAGAGATCAGCTGACAGGGTTATGGAACAGGCACGCCTTACTCGATAAGTTAGATGAAGTTGATGCCTTATGGCAACGAAGTGGCTCGGCATATAGCTTACTGGTGTTAGACCTTGATCACTTTAAGCAAGTCAACGACACCTATGGCCATATGGCTGGTGATACTGTACTAAAGCACACAGCAAACCTATTACAACAAACGTTACGAAAAGTTGATTTTATTTGCCGTTATGGCGGTGAAGAATTTTTGATTATTTTACCAGCCACTAACGCCGATGAGGCAATGATTGTCGCAGAAAAAATACAATCTAAAATCAATAGCACATCTGTACTGTGGCAACAAAAAGAAATGACTTTTACCTTAAGTATTGGCTGTGCCACATGTAAAACTCATATAAACGTTGATCAATTATTACAGTTAGCTGATGAGGCCATGTATCTTGCTAAAAATACTGGCCGTAATACCATTTGCACCAAAGAGTTGAACATGTCGACTTAAAAGGTACGGAGCAACCCGCCTGATAATCAACTGAAGCAGACAGAAATGACTAATACACTAGTTTTTAGCTGGCCAAGCGAGGCTATCGGGTTGTTGCCATTGCTCGGCGACTATCGCTGCAAAAGGTTTATCAACAAACCACTCTCCTTGAGTAGGGAATTGCTGAAAAGTATATTGCTGGCCTAAATAGTTAAAATACAAACTATATGCATGTAAGTAACAACGATCACTTACATCTTTACCGTAAAGAGTGTCACCTAAAATAGGCACACCAATGCTAGCTAATGCCACTCTTAGCTGATGTGTTTTACCGCTTAATGGTTTCAATAAATATGCGCGCTTCCCTTCACTAATACTCATACAAAAAAACTGTGTCATGGCGGGATTTTCTGTCGTTCGCAGTAATTTATACATACTGCGACGAGATTTAGCCATGTCACCCACAATCCAACCTTGCTTCTTTTTAGGTTTACCTAATGCAATGGCTAAATAGTATTTTTGCACTTGATGAGCAGTAAACATCTGTGTAAATACATTGGCAGCTTGTGGCGAACGAGCCACGATTAACAACCCAGAGGTCGGAGTATCCAAACGATGTACCGGATACAGCTTATAGCCTAAATCGGCTTCAGCTTGCGCGATAACCCCTGCATTGCCATCTTGACTATGAAAGTGAACATGAGGCGCTTTATTAATCACAATAAAGTCAGGTTGCTCGCTCAGCAATTGATACATTGATGGATCCAACTCGATTACACCTGCAGTTAAACTACGGGTTATTTAAAATGAATGTTCACTAACAACCCAGGGTTATTGTCATCTAATGAAATAGTGGCTTTATGCCGAGATAAAATCGCTTTTACCATCGATAAACCCAGACCCGTGCCCTTGTAATGACGGCTAGGATCAAGACGAACCAAACGATCAAACACCCGCTCTTTATCTTCATCCAAAATGCCCGGACCATTATCACTAATCTGGATATGTTTGCCACGCTGTTTAATACAAATTGCAGCACCTACCGGTGAATACTTAATCGCATTATCGACTAAATTAAATAGCGCTTGGAATAACAGGTATTTATCACCATGAATTTGTACATCATTTTCAAGCGAAATCTCTAATACTTGGTCACGAGATTCGGCGATAACATCGGCCATTTCAAATAAATCTTGGCAAATCTGTTGTAAACTCACTGGCTGTAAATCAAGAGTTTGCTGACCTTCTTCTATTCGAGTTAATGATAACATCGCATCAAACGTGCCTAAACAATGATCTAATTCTTCGAGTAATTCTGCAGTGGCATCGGCCAATTGATGAGTCGGTTTATCGGCAAGCTGCTCTATCCCAATACGTAAATGCGATAAAGGCGTACGTAAATCATGGGCAATATTATCGGTAACACCACGAACAGCGCGTAGGTTTTGCTCCAAGGTATCGAGCACTAGATTAAATTGCCGCGCTAACATGTCAAACTCATCCTGGCTGTCGCTGACAGGTAAACGGGTTTCGTAATGTCCGGCCTCAATTTGCTCACTCAAACGGTTGTATTCGACCAGTCGTCTAAGAATAGCTTTTGAGAAAATGTAACCCAACGCTAAAGTGAGTCCTAATGTAAAAGCGACCGCCCAAAATGCTGCGTTGATAAACTTTTCAATGAGGGTTGCGAGGTGATCGGTTCGCGTTGCAATAAGCACTGGACCGTAGCGCGTCATCACTAATCCACCCGTTAAGATATGTAGCTTATCTGGGCCACCAGTAAAGATAGGAAAGTCTTTGGTTTCTGGCAACTGAGGCATGTTTTCTGGTAAAAAGGTCAATGCCCCAACCATATCAACACTGTTACGCCAGGCGATTAGTGCCGTTTTAGGATCAGCGGCACGGATCTGTGCCGCAAAACTACGGCGATTAACCGTTAATGCTAACTGCTGATAGCGCTGCATTTCTGCCGCAAGATGCTTATCAACTTGGTTTTGCTGTTCAATGACTAACTGTCGATAAAGGCTTAATACCAACATCACAATTAAGATGGTCACTAACGTCGAGAAGATAAGCGTGATGCGCCACGCACTACTTTGATATGGCTTAATGGCCTTTGCAGAGGCGATAACCCGCACCCCTTACTGTTTCAATTAACTCACCATGTCCAAGCTCTTCAAACTTACGACGTAATTTTGCAATATGTACATCGATGACATTAGTTCGAGGGTCAAAATGATAATCCCACACGGCTTCAAATAGTAGGGTACGGCTAATCACTTGATTAGGGTGTTCCATTAAATACTTGAGTAGTTGAAACTCTTTTGGTTGCAGCATTAACTCACTGTCATCAAGTGTCACTTTACGGGTCAACAACTCCATTTTCAGACCGCCAACTTCAATGTCCGTCGCGGCAGGTTCAACAACATTACGTTGCACCAGCTTTTCAGCACGCACCAATAGCTCTGCAAATGCAAACGGTTTGGTCATGTAGTCATCACCGCCAGCACGTAAGCCTTTAACACGCTCATCAACGTGGCTCAATGCCGATAGAATCAATACCGGCGTTTTATTACCGCTGGTACGCAATGCCGACAATAAGGTTAGCCCGTCGAGCTTAGGTAGCATGCGGTCTAAAATGAGTAAGTCATATTGATTGTGCTTAGCTAATGTTAAGCCTTCTTGACCATCTGTTGCACTGTCTACTTGGTACTTCTGTGCAGTAAATCCGTCGGCCACATACTTTAATGTTGTGGCATCATCTTCAACCAATAAAATACGCTTAGTCATAGAGTCTTTAATCCCATTTGAGCAGTGGAAGTGGACGTAAGGTTTCAATATCGAAAGCAATGGTGTTCTTACTATCTTGATTGAGGATTTTTAGTTCGAGATAACTAATGGATAAATCGTGGTCCAATTCCGCTTGCGTTAAGTATCCTTGTTGATCTTCAATCGCTAAAGCGACCAGTGCAGAAAATGTCATGTGTTTGGCTTGCAGCATTTTTGCCGCACTCACAGAGCCAATATCATCAGAGCTATAAACTGATGATTTTTCATTTAGCAGCACGCCATCTAGAGCTCGGTACTGATATTTACTCATTTTACGAGTTTCTACGTTGACCATAGAAATTTTGTAAACCAGTAATCCTTCTTCCACATCAACATCAAAGTCACAAATTGTGCCTTTGTCTTGTTGTTCTAACTGCTCCATGACCACAATGGGCTTTAGAAAATCGCCATTGATCAACAAAGTATGCATAGATGGCGTTGCCATCACGGCACAAGGAAGAAAGCATATTGCTAATAGCAACCGAACCATCACTAGCCTCTATATGATTGAAAATTTTATTACCGCACTACTCTACCTAACCGCGGCCAAAGTCCCAAGAAATCTAAGATTAATAATTGATCATAAATACCGTAAAACAGGGCGTTATCGCTAAAGGTTAACTTGAAGGTGGGGAGTTTAAGATATGGATTTGATCTGACTTTAATGCGATTGTGGTTTGAACACCTGCTTGCAAACCGAGTTTATCAACCAAATGTGTTGGCACATCGGCATTAAACATTGAACCAATCCCAATAACCGATGCAATCACACGCGACGACTCGCCCATCACTAATACCGACTCAATTAATACATCGAGCTTATTGATGCTTTTGCATAAACGGCCACTGCTAATGGCATTAAAACGAATACCTTGATTGGGAATAACCCAACGGATGGCTTGCTCATTAACTAGCGCAGGAGCACTGTCACTAACAATCAATTCATCACCAAGCTTAAACCACGTCATATTGCGTTCAATGTCTTGTTCAACGACTTGACCATCAAAAATATTCCGTAATCCCATTTGTCTTGCGACGGCCTCATCGTGTGGATGAGACAACACCTCAAATGGCTTGCCTCGCTGCAACATTTTGCCTTGGCTTATCAGCATCATTTTATCTGCTAATAATAGGGCTTCATGAATATCGTGCGTGACCATGACCACTGGAATTGATAGCTGTTGCTTTAATCTTGCAAGCTCAATGTATAAACGCTCACGCGTTTCACGATCTACCGCGGAAAATGGTTCATCAAGCAGTAATATTGACGGTTCACGGGCTAAAGCACGCGCTAACGCTACACGTTGACGCTGCCCTCCAGAAAGTTGTGCTGGTAATCTATCTGGCAAGCCGTGAAGATTAACCCGTTCTAACCAATCTAACGCACGCTGCTTACGCAATGCCTTTGGCACATGGTCGAGTCCTGCTATCACATTATCTAATGCCGACAAGTGTGGAAATAAACCGAAATGCTGTGGCATATAGCCAATATGACGTTGTTGTGGGGTTAACGATAATGACGATTGTGCATCAAACCAAAGGGTATCACCACATTGGATGTGGCCATCTTTAGGTGTTGTTAACCCTGCAATCATTCTTAACAAGGTTGTTTTCCCACCACCTGACGGCCCTACCACGGCAAGCACTTCACCTGCTTTACAGGTGAAGTTAGCGGCTAATGGTATCGGTAATTCTTGGCTAATATGACAAACTAAATCAGCGCTGCGTGGCACCATTATGCCCTCCTAAACGCCGTGACATACTGGTAGTTAGTGCAAGCGCACTCACCGCAAATAATAATAAAACCAAAGACATCATTCCAGCGGAATCAAAGTCGAAAGCTTGCACACTATCGTAAATAGCTATTGAGATAGTTTTGGTTTCGCCAGCTATATTGCCACCGAGCATTAATACCACGCCAAATTCACCCAATACATGGGAGAAACACAATACCAACGCAGTCAATACACCAGGCCACACCATAGGCAATTCAACTTTAAGGAAGATCCTCAAGCGGCTCATACCACAACAAGCTGCTGCGTCGCGAATATCTATTGGGACGGTTTCATAAGCACGTTGTATAGGCTGCACAGCAAAAGGAATATTGACGATAATGGAGGCAATCACTAACCCAGAGAAATTAAACACCAGTTGTTGGCCAAAAAATTGTTCGGCAAAACCACCAATAAAACTTTGATTGCCTAACCCCACCAACAAGTAATAACCAATTACAGTTGGAGGCAATACCAAAGGAACTAGGATTAAGGCTTCTAACCAAGATTTACCGCGAAATTGATAATATGCCAAGCCTCGACCGACCAGTATGGCTAACGGGATCAAAAATAAAACTGTAAAACAGCTCAATTTGACCGACAACCATAATGCTTGCCAATCCATCAGTCGTGCATCTCTGTGGTGTGAGGTAAATTAAAGCCAAACTCGCTTAGAATGGTCTGCGCTTGTGGGCTTTGCAGGTATTGATAAAAACGCTCTGTCGTTTCAGATGCATTAGGCATTAACGCCATACGTTGATAAAGCGGTTGATATAGATCATCAGGGATGATTACGTAATTAGCCAACTTGGTAAATTGCGGTGCTAATGCCAACGACAAAGGCACGATACCACCTTGAGTTGATCCGCTAATGGTAAATTGGGCTGCTTGCGAGGCATTTTCGCCAAGAATAAGTTTAGGTTGCACCTCATCCCACAAGCCTTTGTTTGTTAAAATTTCACGAGCGCGCTCACCATATGGAGCGTGATCTGGATTAGCTATAGCAAAGCGAATTAGTTTCCCGTCGGTAATAAATTGCGCTAACCCTACCAAGCCAGGATCAAGAATTAACTCAGATTGCTTTGGCGCAGCGAGTGCAAGACGGCCAATGGCATAAATAACCCCTGCATCTTGGGTATAGCCTGATTTTTGTAACTGTTCAATATAAAATTCATCGGCACTAAGCATCATTTCAAATGGTGCTCCATGCTGTATCTGAGTCACAAAGTTCCCAGATGAGCCATAGCTAATGCGCACACTTAAGCCTGTTTGCTGCTTAAATTGGCTAGCGATATCATCTAATGCAAATTTAATATTGGCAGCTGCAGCAATGGCCGGAGCGTCAGCCGCTTTGGCAACTGACACCGGAAGAATAAAGCCCAAACAACTCATCATTAATATTGCAACAGTGACACTTTGGCGTAATAAGCGGCCTATCGATAACGTAAAGAAAGACATGTATAGCTGACCCTATTAGTTAAGCGACACTATGATTAAAGTGCGATGATTAAGCTGTAATGGTTAATATCCATGAGTTAGCCGTGAACGTGAAAACAACAGATAACAACGAATATTCATAAGACCATTTAAAACTCATAACATCATTTCTGCCACATTTTAGCAGCCTGTTCATCACTATCACGGGCTTCTACCCACTTGCTGCCTGCATCGTTTGCCTCAAGCTTCCAAAATGGTGCTTTGGTCTTTAAAAAATCAATTAAAAACTCACATGCAGCAAAGGCAGCCTTGCGATGAGCACTGGTTACGCCGATAAATACAATCTGTTCACCTAATGCCATAGTGCCGACACGATGGATAATCGTCACCTTGTTTAGTGGCCAGCGATCACGTGCTTGTTGGCAAATTTGATTTAATACCGACTCGGTCATGCCTGGATAATGCTCTAACGTTAAGTCAGTCACAGCACTGCCATCATTAAAATCGCGCACCTTACCAATAAAATTGACCACCGCACCATCTTGGTTGTCATTGGCCAGCAAGGCATATTCATCAGCGACACTAAAGTCTTGGGTTTGCACTCGAACAGTGGTGAATACTGTCATGTTTAACCTCCTGTTACTGGAGGGAAAAAAGCAACTTCGTCACCGGCCTTTATCTGTGTATCCCATTGGCTTATCGTTTGATTAACAGCCACTAACAGTTTGTCTGAGGCAAGTACTTTGGCCCATTTATCATCGGTTGCAGCTAATGCTGCACGCAATTCTTCTGCGGTATGGATATTGGCGCTACTGTGCTCCACTTTCGCAGTACCGAGTAACTCACGGATTTGCGCAAAAAATAATACTTGGATCATAGTGGTCTCTCAATGCATATGATAGATAACAATAAATAAATTAACGACTAAACAGTAAAGTGGCCAGATTTTCCACCACGCTTTTCAAGCAGTCTCACCTGCGAAATAATCATGTCTTTTTGCACCGCTTTGCACATATCGTAAATGGTTAATGCCGCCACAGACGCTGCTGTTAACGCTTCCATTTCTACACCTGTTTTACCAGACAGTTTACATAAACTAGTAATACGTACTCGGTTATGTTCAGGTTGTGCGTCAAGGTCTACTTCCACTTTGGTGAGCATTAATGGATGACATAGTGGGATAAGATCTGAAGTTTTTTTAGCAGCTTGAATACCGGCAATACGTGCAGTAGCAAACACATCACCTTTATGATGGCTACCACTCATAATCATTGCCAGTGTATCTGGAGCCATATCAATAAAAGCTTCCGCTCTGGCTTCACGTTCTGTTACTGCTTTTTCAGTAACATCGACCATATGAGCATTGCCATCAGCATTAATGTGGGTAAAACGATTACTCATGATATGAATACCTTATCAAAAAGAATTTGCAGGTTATTGGCGCACGTTGAACGAAGAAAGGTAGCGACTAACCACCAATTGAAGCAAGGTGCTTAGTGACGCCAGTAATACCTTGATGCAGAAAGTGGGTTTCTTTCTTTTGAGCTAACTGCCCGTGCAAACGTGTAATTAACTCATCACGCTGAGAGGCATCTTGCAGTAAGTCGCGTAAATCAACACCATTTTCTGTGAATAAGCACAAATGCAACTTACCTTTTGCAGACACTCTTAAACGGTTACAGCTGGCACAAAAGTTTTTGGCGTACGGCATAATAAGACCAATACGGCCTTGATAATCACTGTGACTGAAGTTTTGCGCAGGACCATCGTCAACACTGGGTAAATCGTATAACCAACCATCTTGCTCAAGTTGTTTTTTAATGTCGATACCGGCTAAATGATGAGCATTAAAATAGTCGCGACCTAAACCAGTTTCCATTAGTTCAATGAAACGCAAGTCAATAGGAGTGTGCTTTATCCAATGTAAAAAACGCGGTAAATCTTTATCATTTAAGCCTTTTAATAGCACCGCATTAATTTTAACGCGCTCAAAACCCGCCTCAAGAGCAGCATCAATACCGCGCATGACTTGGTCGAATTTATTCTCGCCAGTAATTTGATAAAACATTTTAGGGTCTAAACTATCAACCGACACATTGATGCGCCGCAATCCTGCGTCATACCATTCTTTAGCATGTTGCTGTAAGCGATATCCATTGGTCGTCATTGCGACTGTATTAACATTGGCTGTGTTAGCAACAATACGCACGATGTCAGTAAAGTCTTTACGGAGGGTAGGTTCACCACCTGTGATACGAATTTTTTGCGTACCCACAGCAGAAAAGCCGGCAACTAGATTTTCAATTTCGTTGAGAGTTAGAAACGTAGGTTTACCATCAGGGCGATAGCCATCCGGCAAGCAGTAAGTGCATTTAAAATTACATACGTCAGTAACTGACATACGTAAGTAATGAAAACGTCTACCAAAATTGTCTTGTAACTGGGACATGTTAACCTTTCCAAGTGTGGGAGGTAAGTGCATTTCTTTACTCACCCCGGTGGCAAAATTACCACGGCTAAATACCCATATCAATGACGTAGGGCAAAAAGCTCGGAGAACCGTCAGACTTAATTATAGGCCTATTTGTGGGTTTACAAATACCCCTTTAGGTGAATATCTTATTCAAAATGCTTACGTCGTTAACTATTTGTGACTCGACTCACGTAGATAAGATTGTGTTTGCTACTGTGACAAAAGTGAATTTTGCGGTAAGGTGAGTAAAAGGATAAACGATCGTTTAACTATCGTTATAGAAAAACAATAAACCCGCGATGAACGGGATACTTTGAAAGGTGAGAACATGGAACGCGAGTCAATGGAGTTCGACGTCGTAATTGTCGGTGCTGGCCCAGCAGGTTTAGCTACCGCTTGTCGTTTAATGCAAATATCAAAAGATGCCGAGAAAGAAATTACCGTTTGTGTGGTAGAAAAAGGTTCTGAAGTGGGCGCCCACATCCTATCTGGTGCGGTATTCCAACCAGATGTGTTAGATGAACTGTTCAGCGACTGGCGCGACTCAGATATTCCACTTAATACTAAAGTCAGTCACGATGAGATTTACTTACTCAATTCAGACACTAAATCACGCTTAATGCCTAATAGCTTAGTGCCGAAAACCATGCATAACGAAGGTAACTACATTATTAGTGTAGGCAACCTAGCGCGTTGGTTAGCCAACCGTGCAGAAGCAATGGGGGTTGAGATTTTCCCAGGCTTTGCGGCCAGTGAACTGCTGTTTAATGAAGACAACAGCGTTAAAGGTATTCTCATTGGCGATATGGGTGTCGGTGAAGACGGCCAACCTAAAGACAGCTATATGCCAGGCATGGAGTTGCACGCTAAATACACTGTATTCTCTGAAGGTTGCCGCGGCCACCTTGGTAAGCAACTGATTCAGAAATACCATTTAGACAATGGAAAAACCCCTCAGCATTACGGCTTAGGGTTTAAAGAAATTTGGAAAATCCCTGCCGAGCAGCATCAGCAAGGTAAAGTTGTCCATACTGGCGGTTGGCCATTAGTGAATGGCTCGTCTGGTGGCGGATTCTTATATCACATGGAAGACAACCAGGTCGCTGTGGGATTAATTATCGATTTAAGCTACAAAAACCCTCATTTAAGCCCATTTGACGAATTCCAACGTTATAAAACTCATCCCGTGATTGCCCAAACACTCACCGGCGGTGAACGCTTAACTTATGGTGCTAGAGCAATTGCTAAAGGTGGCTTAAACTCGCTGCCTAAAATGAGCTTTCCTGGTGGATTAATTATTGGTTGTAATGCTGGCACCCTCAACTTTGCTAAAATTAAAGGTACACACACAGCGATTAAAAGCGGAATTATTGCCGCTACAACATTAGGCGAAGGTTTAATTGCTGGCCTAGAAGGTGGTAAAGACCTTGATTGTTTTCAGCAGCGTTTTGAAGAAAGCTGGCTTTATGAAGAACTCTATCAATCACGTAATTTTGGTCCAGCTTTACACAAGTTTGGTACTATTGTGGGTGGCGCATTTAACTATATCGACCAAAACTGGTTTGGCGGTAAGTTCCCTGTAACGTTCCGCGACACAACGCCAGACTATGCTTCAATGGGTTTAGCTAGCGAATACAACAAGATTGATTATCCAAAGCCAGACGGAAAACTCAGCTTTGATAAATTATCGTCGGTGTATTTGTCGAACACCTACCATGAAGAAGGCCAGCGTTGTCATTTACACTTAAAAGACCAAAGCATTCCAATATCAGTTAACTTAGTCAAATTTGACGAGCCGGCACAGCGTTATTGCCCTGCAGGTGTCTACGAAGTCGTCGAAGATGCTGGCGAGAAAAAGTTTGTCATTAATGGTCAAAACTGTATTCACTGCAAAACCTGCGACATTAAAGATCCAAGCCAAAATATCACCTGGGTAACCCCTGAAGGCGGCGGTGGACCAAACTATCCAAACATGTAAACGATTTAGTTGATAACTCGTTGTTCGCCAATCGTTAATTAATTGGCTACTGTCAAAAAAACGCACCTAAAAATAGGTGCGTTTTTTTTATTTTTTCGACTATCATTAGCGTCATAACATCACAAAGACCTACACCATTCACGTTTTTGTACTTTAGTAATAAATACAAAATAACTATCAATTTATTGCCATTGTGACCGATATAACCAAGAGAAACTTCTAGAGGCCGTTGTAGATGAATACATTTAACACCCTTACCATTAAGCAAAAAATCTTGCTCACGGTAGCATTTGCTGTGCTGCTATCAACCATGTTAGTTGGGTTGCTAAGCCAGCGAAGTGCCAAGCAAGTCGTTGAGCAGCGGATGCTTGAATCAGAAATGCCGAGTATAGTCATGCAAATTCGTAATGACGTAGACTTACAAATAAGCAGCTTAATTCATGCAGCAGAACAGTTAGCTAATAGCCGCATGTTAGGTGCTTGGCTCGAAGAAGGTCGGCCAGCGAACCAAGAACCCTTGGTTACAGCTCAGCTTAAAGACATGCAAAATCAATTTGAGTTAGTTCAAGCTTCTTATGCCGACCGAGATACCGGTGCTTATTACACGCAAGATGGTTTTTTACGCATATTAAACCAACAGCAAGACGCATGGTTTTTTGATTATCGTGCCAGTAAACAAGAGCGGATGTTAAGCGTATATACCGAAGCCACAGGCGAAGTAAAACTGTTTGTGAGCTACCAGCAACCTAATGGTCGAGGCATGGTCAGCTTAGCCAAATCATTAGATGATATGGTGAGTTTACTGTCTTCATTTAAAATTGAAGACACAGGTTTTGTTTACCTTATCGACGCCAATGGTAGTGTTAAATTGCACCCAGATAGCCAACAGGTTGGTAAGGCAACGTTAGCTAACTTATACCCTAACGCCAATACTAACGGCTTACTCAATAAAAATGATTTCAACCTCGTCAAAGCCAACGTTAACGGCGAAGACATGCTCATAGCCAGCAGCTATATCAAATCAATGGACTGGTATTTAGTTGCACAAGTGCCTGAAGCAGAAGTATTCGCATTACTTGATGAATCGGCTTATCAAATCCTGTTATGGACAGTGTTAATTGCTGCTGTATTCATTGTGATTGCCATTTCAGTTGCAGGTTCAGTAAGTCGCCCAATTGCTCAAGTTGCTGAAATGTTCAGAAACATTGGCGAAGGTGAAGGTGATTTACGTCAGCGTTTACCGGTAAATGGTGAAGATGAGATAGCTCAACTGGCCCGTGGTTTTAATAGCTTTATTAGTAAAATCCAAGAAACCGTTGTTGAGGTTGCTGAAACCAGTCAACAACTTGGTTTATCGGCTATTGATGTATCAAATCAAGCACATCAAACACTCGACGACAGCCATTTACAAAAAGACCGAACCATGATGGTTGTTGCTGCCATTAATGAAATGGGCGCTACGGTAAATGAAATTGCCGCTAATGCCGCCCAGGCTGCGGTAACGGCGCGCGATGCTGATACTGAATCGGTCGATGGCCAAAAAGTCGTCACGCGTGCACGTTCAACCATTAATCAGCTGTCTAAAGATGTTGCCCAGGTTGGCGAAGTCATTGAGTCTCTAGCGACTCATACTAAATCGATTGGCAGCATTTTAGATGTTATCCGTGCGATTTCAGAACAAACCAACTTACTGGCACTAAACGCCGCGATTGAAGCTGCTCGCGCTGGTGAAGCGGGCCGAGGCTTTGCGGTTGTGGCTGATGAGGTGCGAAATTTGGCATCACGTACTGCAGCATCGACTAACGAAGTACAAACCATGATTGATAAACTGCAATCAGAAGCCAGTCGTGCAGTGAGCGCCATGGCACAGTCGAGCAGCCGCTCAAAAGAAGGGGTCACTGCGGTAGACGAAGCCAGTCAATCATTAAGCGGCATTAGCGAGCGAATTGCTCTTATTAGCGACATGAATATTCAAGTCGCTGCAGCAACAGAAGAACAATCAACCGTAGTTGAAGACATTAACCGCAACGTGACCGAAATTAACGATATCACTCAACGAACCTCTGACACCGCACAAGCGGCTGCAGAAGCAAGTAAAGCCTTGAACCAGCTTGCAAGCCGATTAGATGTTTTGGTAGCGCGATTTAAGGTATAAGTTCAACTTAGGCTAACCTGTCGATTAATATCTAATGCCACTCTCTGAGTGGCATTACTTTTATGAGGTTGGTTATATAAGATTGCTCGCACAAGACTAGTTGTATCAAGCCGAGTTTATAAGATGGGTTTTGTTAGTTAGAAACCCAATCTATTTTAAAAACTTAATTGACAACGGATATTGATAAGCTATCCCGTCGCTGGCTTTAACAATAGCCATGATGGTGCAGATAATATCTAATAATGCCAAGCCTGCTAGCAATAACACCCCGACGCCAACCAATATTAAAATAGCTGAGATTAAGGCATAAATCAGTAAGCTTAACTTAAAGTTAAGGCAGTTTTTACCGCACTGATTAGCAAACTCAAACTCGTCACGTTTCATCAACCACACAATTAGCGGACCTAACACGCTACCAAGCGGAAACACATAACCTGCAAAACTGGCGGCATGGATCAATAACCCCATGTCTTTTGCTTGTTTACTTACTTCACCTGTCGGTTCAGACATTCGATGTTCCTTATCATATTATTATTTTGTATTTGTCATTGTCATACTGGTTTACCGGTATTTAATTAACTGGCTTTACCGTATAGGCGCATTGTCCAATCTTCTATATTTTGTTGCTCCATTCTTCGCTGGAGTGAACTCACCCAGCTTTGAGCTAATCCCTCGCACTCGAGTAAAGTGAGGTATTGCGTTGCATCAAACTCGGGTAAAAAGTAAATCTGCATTGCTTTAGCCACACTAATATCGGTTTTTCGCTCAATTAAACGAATACTGTCATTTGGCTTTATATCGCCTTCAGACAAAACACGATAAAACCAACCACACATGCGGCTTTCTTGCATTGCTAGGGCAAATTTAGGATGTTCAAACTGCAAGTTAAGCTTAAAACAAGGCGAGCGAGGTTGAGTAACTTGTAACGTAACATCACCGATTTGCACAATATCGCCAATGTTAACTTGTGCTTCGTTTAAGCCAACGGTACTAATATTTTCCCCCATTGACGGTGCATCACGAAAACTCGACATTAAGTCCCAACGACGGTATTGGCCATAATGCTCCCTGGGAAAATGATGCAATACTCGGTCTAAGCCACCATGATGGTTAGGATCGGCCTCACAATTACCGACAACACGATCAAACAACACGGTTAGTTGTTTTACTGGATGCTTTTGGTTAATACAGCTGGCTACACCATTGTGCATCTGCACTTGGTCGCCTAAATACAAACCCGAAATACTATTAACCAAACGCTTATTCATCCAGATAGCCCTATTTAAGTGTGATTGCATACAATTAATATACTCAATTTTCAGGCAAAAAAAAGCCTTACTAGGGGACAGTAAGGCGATAAATAACATGGGAGAACGTACCGTTAAAAAGTCATAAGTGGTTAACTCAATAAATTACGGTACAAGTTGTATTAGACGAGAGCATCATAAACATTATTGATGACATAAAAATGACAGCAGACTCAATTTACGACAGATAGCTTTTCAGTGCCTCACCTGGAATAGAACTTTGAGTCGCGACCGCAAATGATGCCCATAACGCACCTTCGTGCATTGCCTCTGTAATCGACATTTTTTGGCATAATCCATGGATAACACCTGCAGCATAAGCATCACCTGCACCAGTTGTGTCCACCACATTAGCAAGTACAGCTGGAACATGTTGCTTTCCTTCAGCGCTATACACGATCGCACCTTGATCACCGTCAGTCACAATAAAATACTGTAATGAATCACCCGCTATGGTTTGAGCAAACTGCCATGGAGCTTGGTTACATCGGCCTTGCATATCGGTAATAGAAGCAATTAACACATGACAAGGTCGATCGCGTTGATCTTTGGCCAATTGCGCAACCACGATACAATCTGGATTATGACTTATAGCATCTTGCGCCCATTGCTCTGCACCATTGGCTGAGGAATTAATATAAAATGCGTCCCATGGTTGCCAATCTGGCGCTGCAGATAATTCAAATATCGGCCGTTGTGGTCGTATAATTGTGCGTTCGCCATCAGGTGTCATGACTAACAACATTTCGCATGTATTGCCGCTAAAGCGATGCACCAGGCGGCAATCTAACCCTAATGTGCTCGCTTTTGCTAAAATCCAATCGCCAATATCATCACTACCGACTTCGCTAACTAACGACACATTGTGTTTAGCCCACACCAAACCCAAGCCGGTATTGGCACCGCCACCACCTAAACGCAAGCCACCATCTTGATAATGAAACCGTCCACCAGTTTGCAACGGCTTATCAAGACGTAAAATACGGTCACAGTTTATATTTGCAAGTAACAAAATATTGGCCATAGCAATACCTAAAATAACCTCTAAAAAGAGTGTTAAGTATAACAAAACCAGCGTAGATCACACGGCTATCAACATAATTACATGTCAGTCTCTGCAAGCGGTTGACGTAACTGTGCACGTACATTGTCCATACCGGAATAAAACTCTTTCATCATTAACAGGCCCAACATCTTACCGTTGTCGGTCACAATTAATTCATCAGGATTAAGCGGATCATTTTTTAACGCGCCCATGGCTTTCATTGATGCCATTTCTTTAAACAAGGCTGTATCCAGATTCACGTTAAAGGTATCACGGAAATACTGACGCGATAATCGACCCGAAAACATCCCTAATAAAAAGCGGTATTGCATCACTTCTTTGAGTTGATATTTTTTCTGCTGCTCAACTGCCATGCGGCCTTGAGCAATACGTTGTTGATATTTTTTAAGCGAAAAAGTATTCACGTATAAAGTGTCATTTAAAAAACTGAATGACCCAGAACCCACACCTAGGTATTCATCGTAATCAATCACGTACTCATCAAAACCTTCATTATCGGTCTTGCCAAACGCCCATGCTGAAAGCTGGTTATACTGACCCGTTAAGCTATTTAAAATCTGACGATACTGGTTAACCATTTCGCCATGAGGAGCCGCTAATTGGCCTTTAACGCTTTTACGGGTTTGATGAGTAATCATTAACGGATAAGTGGTAATTTGGCGCGGGTCGAGCTTAGATGCCATGTCGAGATCAGATTGAATAATCTCGTCGGTTTGGCCTTTAAATCCAAAAATCAAATCAACGTTGATAATCGGAAATAACTCTTTAGCCGCCATAATGCGGTCAAATGTTTCTTGGCCTGAACCAAACTTATCTAAACGGTCGGTCATCTTTAAAATGCCATCATCAAAGCTTTGCACCCCTATCGACATTCTGTCGACAAGACCTTTTAGTTGTTTAAACTCAGGGCTTGCTAAGTGTTGCGGATCAGACTCACAAGACACTTCTTTAATGCCAGGGAACAGATTTTTTGCATGTTCAATCGTACGAGCTAACTCGTCTTCAAGCACAGTAGTCGTGCCGCCGCCAATGTACATAGACTCAAATTCATAACCTAAATCTTTTGCCATCTGCATTTCTTTACGCAGCGCAATAAAGTACTCGCGCGCTTTGTCTTCACGGAATAAAAAACGGTGAAAAGTACAAAACGAGCACAAGGTATGACAGAAGGGAATGTGGGCGTACAACATGTACTTTTTACCTTCCACCGGCTTAGGCATACGGTCAGTAGAAATAGTGTCAAGACGCAGGTTTTTATCAACATAATATTGCATCACTCGTTCCATTGAACTGATCATCCAATTGGGCACGGTAATATTGGCTTGGTAAGGTTTAATCAACTCCTGGCTGGCTGATTGAATTATTGAAGACATAGAAAATCCTAATTGAATGAAGCCCTGAGAGCAAAACCATTGATAAAAAGCGTAAACTAAACACGTATACTGTAAGCAGATAGCAAAAATACCATCATAGAGACAGTTAAAACGTGAGTTAGCCAATAGATATGCAAACTAACATGGTTGGCGTCAGTCAATTGTTAAGCAGATCATGTTTTAGACACTGCTGTTAAGGATTTTTCTCTCTAAGTAAAATGTTAGATATAACGGGTAGATACCCTGCTTGGCAGTAAGTACTAGGCTTCAACTAACGAAAATGAAATCATAAATAGACGTGGTTGGTCAGGATAAACCTTGTGTATTAACTGCTTCAGCTCATCTAATGGCAAACTCTCTTGCGTTGCATGAAACTCATTAATGTCCGCAAATGCCAGTGGCTCAACAGCCAAAATCACAATGTCGCATACCTTTACATCTGTTTCTAAAGTGAATACTTCAACTATAGTGCCTGGTTGATAATGGCTTTCACTGCTATCACGTATCGTAATGGTCTTTTGACCCGACGCCACTAACGGCGTCAAAAATTCAAAAAATGTCATTTTTGTCGGTACAGGTACTACAGACATATTCATCCCTTAATCAATAAACTAACGCAATACAAGCTCGTATTACAACCTTGCGAATTCACCCGGGCTTTGATCAAAGTAGCGTTTAAATTCACGGCTAAACTGTGCAGTACTTTCATAACCCACTTGAGTAGACACCTCTTTCACTTTCATTTTTTGGGATTGCAGTAGCTCTCGAGCTTTATTTAAACGGATTTTCTTTACATATTGAATTGGCGATGATGATGTCACCTCTTTAAAGCAGCGGTGAAACGCTGAGGGACTCATATTAACTAAGCCCGCTAATGTATCAACCTCGACCGAATCACCATAGTGTTTGTGAATATAGCTAAGGGCTTTTTCTACTCTCGACAAGCGAGTATGGCTTAACGACAAGGCATAAAGCGGCGCGGCATTTGGTGAGTCTAATAACCGGTAGAGCAACTCTAGCACCAATGCCTCCCCCATCACCTTTGCTTCTAATGGTGACTGCAAAGCTTGTAATAATCGAATAACACTGCAATCCATATCCTCAGTGCTGTCGGCAATAAAAAAGCCGCTCTGGCGAGATTCATTTAAGTCTTTTGGAATTTGATGATGTTCATCCATTAACCTGATGATGTAATTGAGTTGCACTAAGTTAATATCAACCATCAATACCAAAACAGGCTCTTCAATGCTGGCAAAGGTTTCACATTCAACGGGGAGCGGCACGGTCATCACTAATGAATGCTGGCGATCATAATCAAAGGTTTGATCTTCTATATACACCCGCTTTTTGCCCTGACCGACAATCAACACCCCCTGGGAATAGCACAATGGTCCTCGAGAAGCATACTGTGAGCCACGAAACACACGTACACCAACCAAATGAGTATCATTAACCCCTTCTTGTGGGGCTAACTGTGCCATTAGCCTTGCTATCTCACTCATAAAACCACCTTAATAAAATTAACTGTACCGCTGCCGAGCTAAGATTGATATTACCAAAAAAGTAGTAAAAGGTATTATATTTATCAAATAAACATCTTATTCAAACAAAAAAGGCAGGAATGAGCATAAACACAATAGTTCTGTGTATGTTTATTTTGACTCAAGAGACTATTATAGACACATGATTTCTGATTGCAGTTTGTGCCATTCTTAAAACCTGAAGTTTAAGAGTATGGGTAAACAGCAACATCTTTATTGTTTTATCGCTAAACCAAAAGGCGTCAATTATGCTTAACTTTAATTATCGTAACCCTACTCATGTTGTTTTCGGCAAAGACCGTATTGCAGAGTTAGATCAACTTATACCAGCAAATGCCAGAGTCTTAATCACTTATGGCGGTGGTAGCGTGCAACGTTTTGGCACGCTTGATAAAGTCAAAGCCGCATTAGGCGATCGTACTGTATTTGAATTTGGTGGTATTGAAGCCAACCCAAAATACGACACTCTATTAAAAGCTGTAGAAGTTGCACGTAATGAAAAAATCGACTTCCTACTTGCTGTCGGCGGTGGTTCAGTAATGGACGGCACCAAATTTATCGCACTTGCCACTCAGTTTGAAGGTGACACAGCAAGCCTATTAAAGCACGGTTTCAACCCAGTGCCCGTTGCTGATGATAAAGTGATTCCTCTTGGTGTGATTGCTACGCTACCTGCTACCGGCTCTGAAATGAATGCCTTTGCCGTTGTGAGCTATCAAGGCGGCAAGTTCCCGGTAAACCACCCATGTGCGTACCCAACATTTGCCATGCTAGATCCTGAGTTAACCTTCAGCTTGCCAAAAATTCAGGTGGCCAACGGTGTGGTTGACGCATTTGTGCATGTACTTGAACAATATGCCACTTATCCTGTTGATGCCCGTGTACAAGACCGCATGGCAGAAGGTATTTTACGTACCTTAATTGAAGTTGGACCTATCACTGTTGAAGAGCCAACTAACTACGATGCCCGTGCAAATTTGATGTGGAGTGCAACATCAGCCCTTAACGGCATGATTGGCACAGGTGTACCATTAGATTGGTCAACTCACATGATTGGTCATGAGCTAACTGCCCTATTTGATATTGACCACGCACAAACGCTCGCGGTGATATTGCCATCATTATGGCGCGTGCTGAAAGAACAAAAACACGCTAAATTAGTCCAATATGCAGAGCGCGTGTGGGATATAACTGAAGGTGATGAAGCAAGCCGCGTAGACCAGGCTATTGATAAGACTGAAGCTTTCTTCAAGCAAGTGGGTTTACCAGTGCGTTTACGCGACCATGGTGTAACGCAAGAGCAACTAGCTCAAGTTGTTGACGCGTTAGAAGCCCACGGCATGACTGCATTATCTGAAAGCGGTAAAGTTGATTTAGCCACCAGCCGTAAGATTTTAGACATGGCGTGGTAATGAGCTTGTAATCGAAGCAACATTTGGTTGCTTCGACTTAACCCCAACTAAAAAGGGCTTAACAATGACATACATTGTTAAGCCCTTTTTGATTAGCCTGTCTTTTTTACGCTAATGCGGAGTCACATTAGAAAATAAATTCATTATCACCACACCTATCAGAATAAACCCCATACCAACTAGTGCGCCTAAATCTAATTTTTGACCGTACAACACCCACGCTATCAGGGTAATTAATACAATTCCAAGGCCTGCCCATGTGGCATAAGCGACGCCGACCGGGATCCCTTTTAATGCAAGAGAAAGAAAGTAAAAAGACAACACATAGCCAATAATAACCAAAACTGAAGGCGCAATTTTAGTAAAACCGTCACTGGCTTTAAGCGCGGAGGTGGCTACCACTTCCGTTAAAATAGCTACACTTAACAATAACCAACTTTTCATTTTACATACCATAAGCTAACAAAAATAATGCTACACACCCATCTCGACTGCTTTTTTAGGGGTGAAGCTACTTCCTATTGAAGCAAGTATCACTAAACCAATTGCAGACCACTGAAGTACGGTTAATTGCTCACTTAAAATAACAAATCCAGCCAAGGCAGCAATTGCCGGCTCTAAACTCATAAGTACACTAAAGGTCTGAGTGGGCATATTACGCAGCGCGACCATCTCTAATGAATAGGGTAATGCACTTGATAACACCCCAACTAATAAGCCAAGTGGCAACACATCCCAGCTCAGCAACGCTAAACCTTGGGTAACAGCCCCCACTGGGACCAATACCACTGCAGCGACAGTCATCCCTAACGCAACAGTAATACCACCAGAGGCTTGCTTGCCTGTACGAGTACCAAATAAAATATACCCGGCCCAACAAGCTCCAGCGCCTAAAGCCATTAATGCACCGACTAAATCAAGCCCTTGTGCACTAGACAAGCTTGGCATCAGCAACAAAATTCCTGCTATGGCGCAAGCAACCCAAAACAAATCACTTTTACGCTTAGAGCTAAATAATGCCACAGCTAAAGGCCCGGTAAATTCTAGAGCGACGGCAATTCCTAGGGGGATACGTTCAATAGCCAGATAAAATAAAATATTCATTCCACCAAGGAACAGCCCATAAATAATAATGCTTTGCCAATCACGGCCCTTAGGCAGTGCACGCCAAGGACGGAATACTAACCACAATACTGCAGCAGCAAAGCCTAAACGTAACGCCGTGGTACCTTCTGGCCCTACAATAGGGAAAAGTTGTTTTGCTAATGAGGCACCAGACTGAATCGTCACCATTGCCAGCAATACACTACCGACTGCGATTAGAAGTACACGATTGATTTGCATAGAAAAAGCCCAAAAATTAAAAACGCAATAACGGCATTCTACATGAGCAAGTTAAAACCGAGCAGCAATAAATATCATCATGCACAGAAGTCATACCATTAAGAGATGAATCTTATGCCTGTGCGATGTTTTTTATAAAGGCGATTTTGCTATTCATTGTTGAACCATTATTGTCATAACCACAGATATGATAACCACTGGCAATAAGCATATGTAACATGTTGGGAAACTGATTCATGGACTTAACCTTAATCGCTTTAAATCCTTGCGCAACAGCCCAAGACTCTTGCATCTGGCGCAACTGAGAAGCGACTTTCATTTCTCTGTGCTGTGGTGTAACACCGCCAAGCCAACTGTAAAACTCATCATGATTGAGCGAGTAGCCCACTTTAAAACCAATAGGCGTTTTATTGTACTTAGCCACTAAAATTAAAGCGCTTTTACCTGCAAGACGCTCGGCAATTGTGGTTGCCTTAATGCTATTGCCAAACTCAGGTACGAATGCAAGTACCGCGACGATATCGTCTACCGTACCTTCAATAAATTGGTAAGTCATAATGCCCTCTCTTTATCCCACTAACCAACTATGTAATAACCGACCCGGCATAACCGCAAATGTTCCCGCAACAATTAACCCTCCGCAATACAACACAATCATGCTGCGTTTATGGCCATTAACATTACCTTTTCTAATATAAAAATACCCCGCTGGTACCGCGTAAAGTGTTAATAGGCTGAGTAAATGTATGTAACCAAAATGATTAAAAAATAGCGAGCCTAATTGCGCAGGCATAAACAAAGACACCATGGCGGTAAACAACATCGACAGCATATAAATTTTACCTAATGATTTGTGTTTAGGCGTCCCTTTTTTGACGAGCAGTAAATAGGTACCAATCAAAAAAGCCGGCACCACCGTGGCTAAATGCAGATAAGCTAAATAAACATAATCCATATGCTTGCTTCTCCCTTAAAAATATCGTTTACCCGGAAAGTTAATGGTTTGTGCGATACGCAGTGTTTCAAGATAGTGCATAAAGCCATTATTAATCAATAATGATGAAGCCTCTTTCTTAGGCATAAATAAAAACACCTTATCAGTTGCCCAATAAGGTGTTTAACAGGTGATATGGCATTAATTTACTTTTTGTAAGTTAAGGTGCCATTTTGTTTGATCTCATCAAACCACAAATTGTGATGTTGTGTGGCCCAGTTTTCGTCGCAGTAGCCAGATACCATGCACTCCATACCGCCTTCAGACATAACTGTCGCCATAAAGATATGCACGATAGAGAATGCTGTAATGATAATGGCGCTCACAGAGTGAAGCACTAAAGCTATTAAGCTCAAGGTACGGCTTGGTTCAAATATATTTGGGAACAGTAACAACATGCCTGAGGCACAAATCACTAGACCAAATAGCGCAAACGTCCAAAACCATAATTTTTCACCGGCGTTAGCAAATCCTGCGTCAGGGTGTTTACCTTTAAATGGACCAAAATTAATATAACCACCCACAACGATCATCCACTTGATGTCGTACATTTTTGGCATTTGATTTTTAGCCCAAAGTACGGTCATTAGTAACCAACCGAACATAAATGGAATAGCCATGTAGTCATGCACTAATTTAGCGGCATTAATTAATCCAGCCCACAAGCCTTCACTCAAATATGGGTGGAAAAAGAAACGGCCCGCTAACAAAGTTAACCCGGTTAAAATCAGTAATAAGCAAGGTATTGCACCCAACCAGTGAATACTGACATCAAACTTTGACCAACGATGTACCATTTTTCCAGAAAAACCACCGTGTAATTTTGAAATGCCATTTACTTTAATAAACAACACAAACACGATAATCATGCCGAACAACGCAGCCATAATGGCGGGTGCTAGTAAATCGCTACGTAGCTGAAAAACACGCATATCGTAGGTATTAATTAGCTGGTTATGAGCCTGGCCTTTAGACGTAGTAACGCCTTGAGCCCCCTCTTTTACCTGCGTCCACATTAGCTCATTGGCTGAACTTGGCTCTTCTGCGGTATTTGCCAGGGCAAAACCACAAAATAGTAAACTCAGCGCTACAGATAACGCGATTAGTATTTTTTTCATGTTACATCCTTTTGATGTCGCTAGATGCTCAATATCTTGAATACCTAGCAACACTTGGAAACTAACTTAGCAACAGAGAATTAACCCCAAATCGCCTTGTTAGACCCACGAGAAGCAACACGCTCACGGTAGATATTTGATACCACACCGGCATCACCCGCAAGCAACGATTTAGTTGCACATAACTCAGCACACATTGGCAACTTACCTTCTGCAATACGGTTAGATCCGTATTTGAGACGTTCAGCTTCTGAATGATCTTCTTCAGGGCCGCCCGCGCAGAAAGTACATTTATCCATTTTTCCACGGCCACCAAACGTTGACTGTTGTGGAAACTGAGGTGCGCCAAAAGGACACGCATAAAAACAATATCCACATCCGATACAGGTATCTTTATTGTGTAGTACGATGCCGTCTTCGGTACGGTAGAAACAATCTGTAGGACATACCGCCATACAAGGTGCGTCAGTACAGTGCATACACGCCACTGAAATAGAAGCTTCACCTGGTACACCGTCGTTAATTGTCACTACGCGACGACGCTGAATACCCCACTCTAGTGCAGAGTCGTTTTCGTTTTTACATGCAGTGACACAGCCATTACATTCAATGCAGCGCTTGGTATCACATAAAAATTTCATTGTAGCCATATTGGCAATTCTCCTAGCTTAACTGCAATTACGCTTTTTCAATCTGACAAAGTGATGCTTTGGTTTCTTGCATTTGAGTCACTGGGTCATAACCATAAGTCAATGCAGTGTTAGCCGATTCACCGATAACGTAAGGCACTGTGCCTTCTGGATAGTTAGCCGCTAAACTTTCCCCGTGCATAACACCGGCAAAGTGATATGGCATCCAAGTAACACCAGGCTTAACACGTGGCGTAACCATAGCTTTAATCTTAATTCGGCCACCCTCAGCACCTTCAAGCCATACCGTGTCACCATCACGTAAACCGCGGTCAGCTGCATCAGCTGGACTAATTTCAACAAACATTTGTTGCTGCAGTTCAGCAAGCCAAGGGTTAGAGCGTGATTCTTCGCCACCACCTTCATACTCAACTAAACGGCCAGATGTTAGTACCAGTGGATATTTAGCCGAACTATCACGCTCTTGAATCGATTTGTACAAGGTCGGCAAACGGTGTACTTGCATGTCATTATAAGTAGGATACTTGGACACTAGATCGCGACGCGGCGTGTATAACGGTTCGCGGTGAATAGGCACTTGATCAGGGAAGTTCCACACGATACAACGTGCTTTTGCGTTACCGTAAGGAATACAACCATGCTTCATCGCCACGCGCTGAATACCACCTGAAATATCGGTTTTCCAGTTTTGACCTTCTGCATGTTGCTTTTCTTCAGTGGTGAGATCATCCCACCAGCCAAGCTGTTTAAGCATGTCTGCCGTAAATTCTGGATAACCATCTTCAATTTCAGAACCTAAAGAGAAACTGCCTTCGGCTAATAAATTTTCTCCAAGGTATTCAACACCATAACGAGCACGGAAGTTACCGCCACCCTGCAGCACATGCTTGCTTGTGTCATACAAAATTTGGGTGCCTGGGTGTTTCTGCTCTGGCGTGCCCCAACATGGCCAAGGTAAACCGTAAGTTTCGCCTTTAAGCTCGCCACCAAGCGCTTCTAAGGTCTTATTGCTAAACAAGCCCCAGTTTTGGGTATGTTGTTTAAGACGCTCAGGGCTTTGGCCAGACATACCAATAGTCCACATGCCGCGGTTAATTTCTCGAGTAATGTCTTCAATCACTAACATGTCGCTAGCATCTTTGGCGATACGCTTGGTGTACTCTTTATCAAAGCCTAGTTTTTGCGATAAGCGATACATGATTTCAAGGTCAGTTTTCGACTCAAATAAAGGCTCAATAACTTTTTCACGCCATTGCTGGCTACGTCCTGAGTTTGACACTGAACCTTCAGTTTCAAACTGAGTCGCAGCAGGCAATAAATACACGCCATCTTGACGACGATGCATCACACCGGCCATGGTAGGAAATGGATCGACAACGACGACAGTTTCCAGTTTATCTAATGCATCGCGTACATCAGATTGACGAGTTTCAGTATTAACTGACTGCCCCCAAAAGAAAGCCATTCGCACACGATCTCGTTGGGCTAATTTTTCAGGGTTTTCTAATACGCCGTCGTGCCAGCGAGAGCAAGGAATACCTGGAGTATTCATTGGTACACTGCCTAAGTATTCGTTTTGGTCAAAACGCGATTTAACCCAATTTAAATCTAAACTCCAAACGTTGGTCCAATGGTCCCAGGCGCCAGAGGTTAATCCGTAGTAACCTGGTAAGTTATCAAATAACAAACCTAAATCGGTCGCACCTTGCACGTTATCGTGGCCACGGAAAATGTTAGTACCACCGCCAGATACACCCATGTTGCCAAGTGCAAGCTGTAAAATACAATAAGCACGAGTGTTGGCATTACCTACGTGATGTTGAGTTCCCCCCATACACCAGATAACAGTACCTGGACGGTTTTCTGCCATGATTTTAGCGGCTTGATAGACTTCGTCTTCGCTACAACCAGTAATGTGTGCCACTTCCTTAGGAGGAAACTTCTTCACTTCGGCGCGAATTGATTCCATTTCGAAAACACGCTCTTTGATAAAGTTTTTATCTTCCCAGCCGTTTTCAAAAATGTGCCATAACATCCCGTAAATAAATGGAATGTCAGTACCAGGACGTAGACCGCAATGTAGATCAGCATGCGCAGCAGTACGTGAGAAACGCGGATCAACGACTACGATTTTGGCGTTATTTTTTTCTTTGGCGATTAAGATATGTTGCATTGCAACCGGATGCGCCTCAGCAGGATTAGCACCGATAAAAAAGATTGCATTCGCATTTTGGATATCATTAAAAGAGTTCGTTTGCGCACCATAGCCCCAAGTGTTAGCAACACCGGCTACCGTGGTAGAGTGACAAATACGTGCAGAATGGTCGACATTGTTTGTCCCCCACATTGCTGCAAGTTTACGATACATGTAACAGCCTTCGTTCGAAAACTTAGCGCTCCCCATAAAGTAAACAGAATCTGGACCAGACTCATTGCGAATATCCATCATCTTGTCACCAACTTCATTAAAAGCTTGATCCCAAGAGATTTTTTTCCACTTTCCACCCACTAATTTCATTGGGTATTTTAGACGTTTTTCACCGTGGCCATGCTCACGTAACGCAGCACCTTTAGCACAATGACCTCCTGCATTAAATGGATGATCAAATGCTGGTTCTTGGCCTGTCCATACACCATTTTGAACTTCAGCGTATAATCCACAACCCACGGCACATGCACTGCATATTGTACGTTTGATTTCTGTTGGAGCATTGTGTGGTACATCTTTCGCTTCAGCGCGGCGGATCATACCAGTACCCATCATAGACGCTGCGGCAATACCACCAGTCGCAACACCCATTTGCTTCATAAACTGACGACGATTAATACCAAGCTTATTAGAAGCATTATTGGTAGCAGCCGTATCTGACTTGCGAGTTAATTTCATCGCTTAAAATCTCCTAAACTAGCCGCGTAAGCTATCGTAATAACTGCGAATATGGGCTGTTTCTTGATAGCCTTTAATGTGAGAAGTGCTTGCACTTTGCTCTGTTGCGTTGGCAACCTTAATGCCTGTCGCGGCAATCGCGACGCCTGCTGTACTACCTATAGTGATAGCTTTCAGCAAAGATCTGCGATTCAGATCAGGTTGTTGCTTACTCATGTAATCTCCATCGAAATATATGCTTGCTGTAACACACTACAAATGCTGCATAATTGTTATAAAAATAAACGTAACACCTTGCCTAAGCTCAGTATTTAAATTTCGCAGCGATAATAAGAGGGGCAAGAGGAGGATTAGTTGATCTACATTAAGAATGAGCAAGATTATTGATACGAATAACAAGAAATAACTTATAGATCACATTGATGACAGGCTAAAAAAGTAACATTGCGTAAAATCGACAAAGCTCGGCAGAGCATGCTATCAAACATGAATAAGAACATAAGCTCTGGGTGGTATTAATTAATAAAAAACACCCCGAGCCCTAAAGTTCGAGGTGTCTGTAGGTTGGCCATTATTTTCAGTCAAACAACCCTGTTATGTTATTTACTCAGCGCTTGATTAAACGCTTTAGTAAAGACTTCATAATCTTCAATTTGCGGCATGTGGCCAAGCCCTTCAAGTTCAATTAATGTCGAGCCTTTAATTAACTGATGAGCATTAACGCCAAGCTTTTTGTAATCACCTAATGTTCTAGTAACACCCTCTTTGAGCCAACCGCGACCAGGGCCAGTTTGGTCTCGAGTACCGATTATGAGTACCGTTTCACTGGTTATTTGCGAAAATCTATCGACGACGTTTTCTGAAAAAATCGGGCCGTAAGTTAATGCATTATTCCAAGCAACAATAGGCCAATCTTCGCCTGCCAACATCCCTTGCATGGGCACTAATAATTTCTCGTATTCATCAGACCATTTTCCATCGTAATAATTGGCTTTTTGGTAGTTTCTTGCTTTATCGACACTGGCGGCTAGCTCATTTTTATAGAAAAAGTTAACGTCTTTAAATTGCACATATCGACTGTAATCTTCTAACCCAATTGGGTTAATCAAAATAAGCTTATTAATTGCACTTGGGTAATTAACCGCAAAAGTTGTCGCTAACATACCACCCATAGAGTGACCAACAAGATCAAACTTATTAATATGTAAGCTGTCTAATAACGACTTAGTATTTAAGGCTAATTGACCAAAACTGTATTGATAAAACTCCGGTTTGGTTGATTTACCAAAGCCAATTTGATCAGGAATAATGACTCTATAACCCTTGGCTAGTAGATCATTTGCAACCTGCTCCCAGTAGTAGCCGGAGAAGTTTTTGCCGTGTAACAGTACAATAACTTTCTTAGCGTCTTTAGCGCCCACATCCATATAGCGCATCGCTAAATCTTTGCTTTGCGAGTTAAAATTAAACGTCTGTACCTCAAATGGATAATTAAACCCATCCAACTCTTTATTATATTTAACGGATTCTGCAGCAAATGCAGGTGCAAACACTGTAAATAGGCTCAATAATACTAAATAAAAACGCTTCATATCTATCTCACTCAAAGAAATGATAAACCAATAAAAACTGTAAAATACCAGCCACTTAAATCTAACACAACATCGTTTAATTCATCTGTCGAACTACATTTCTTGGCGAACTTGACCATAAGCTAACATTGCAAACAAGCCTGTGCCACCAATGATATTACCAAGTAACGTTGGGCCAATGTAATGTGTCCACGCAGTAAAGAAATTTAACTCCCCATTAAGCACTAAGGTAAATATTTCATTCGAACCCGCAATAACATGAGTGAACTCACCTGCTGCAATTAACCAGGTAAACATGATGATGACCAGTAACTCAGATCCTTTTGCAGAAGGTAACATCCACACCAATGCCGCAATAAAAAATCCAGCAGGAATACCACGTAATAACGATTCAGATGGCGTTAACTCTGCAACATGTCGTGATATCTGTAATATCGCGCTAAATATATCTTCCGTTAATATTCCACCATGCACCACCATAGCGGCTGTAAAAAAAGTGCCGACAAAATTAGCTCCTAGCACCACAGCCCATAAGCGGGCAGTGCTCACTAGGCTTTGCTTTGTGGTGTTTGCCAATAACGGCAAAATTACGGTAATGGTATTTTCAGTAAATAGCTGCAGTCTGGCTAAAATCACCAGAACAAAGCCAAAGGTATAGCCCAGGCTTTCAATCAAAGATAAATAAGGATGATCGCTACCAAGATTGCTGCGGATAACTGCTTCCGCTAATACCGAAGATGAAATACCGATTCCGGCAGCAATACCTGACCACCACAAAGATAGCATTGGTCGCTCTAATTCTTCTTGCCCTTCTCTGAGTATGATTGAGTATACGGTCAGCGACGAAAGGCTGCTATTTTCAGCTACAGCTTCACGCTCAGAACCTGTTAAGGCCATTTCTGATGGGGTTGTTTCTTGTTCCCGAGCTTCACGTTTGACCGCTTTGTCGTTAGATTGCATATTCGACGTTGCCGCGTGACGATTGTCGGGTTGATTAGGTCCATTTTGTGTCATGATGCTTTCCTTTTCTGGGTTAAACTTAGGGCTTATTCATCTTTTGATGCTTTGCCGTCAAGACAACCAGGTCTAGTTTGATACCCCTATTTAAAAGCGTAATAAATACCCTCTATTGTTGTTAATACTTGTTGATGATTACAACGCTTAATTCGCATTTTTAGGTAATAAGTTATATGCATCCCTAACAGTATCATAGCCATATTGCCGCTCTAATTTACGTACAATAAAATGGCCTCTGGCCATGTCTTGAAAGTGGTCAATAAACAAAGTGTTAATGAGCGCACCACCGGCTGCGCCTATTGCTGGTATGGCTTGAGCTGCAGCTTTTTGTGTGACTTGTACGCCAAATTTCTCAGCTATATTACTGATGAGTTTGACTAAAAGAGGCGCGGCTTCGTCGGTAATGCCTTTTTTAACCATAAACTCAGCCGCTTCTGACACCGATTTAGCCAGCGCAGCTCTCACAGCAAAGTAACCTGATTCACTGCTATCGTCTAAATCACTCGCGCCGCCTAAAGCAAACACTTCTAAACAGGCCATTTTTGTATCTAAAGAGGTAATTAATTCACCTTCACTGCGGGCAATATCCGCAATAGAACGCAACATAATAGAAGTTGAAACCGGAAGTTCAACTGCAATAGCGGCCAAACCAAAAAATCCCCCCATTCCACCACTTACCGCGACACCTAGTTTGTGCCAACGATTAGATGACGCTTCTCCAGGAATGTCTTTCATTGTAAAGATAGCGGCTTCAGAGGCTTTCATTAGTGATTTTTCGGTGACGTTAGCGATATTTCTATTCCAGTTATCGGGTAATAACGCCAACCCCTTTTCAATCGGTGTACCGATATAATTCGTTATTTTGACCGCCAAACCAGGGTTTTCTAATAATGACTTAGCAATAGCCAACTCTTTCTGATGTGACTCTGAAATATTCACTCATTCCCCTTCGCAATAAATCAATGCATTCGAACAAAACGCTCTCTGGCTAGCGTTACTCCAAAAAGCATTAGAAGTATAAACTATCTGACAACTTCAATTTTAACCTCGATTACCCCTGCCGAAATATTGCTAATACTGCTGAATGCCGATTTGGATAGATCGATAATCCGTCCTTTTACAAAAGGACCACGATCATTAATATTAACGATAACACTTTTACCATTGGCAATATTAGTGACTTTAACATTCGCACCAAAGGGTAACGTTTTATGGGCGGCAGTTTTAAAATTGTGCTGGTATACATCTCCATTGGCAGTTTGGTTATTTTGGTGAATATCTGAATAATATGAAGCTTGGCCAAACTCAGTAAAACCTATCCGATCACGACTATCGGGCTGGATAGTAGAACAGCCAACCAGGATTAATGAAAATGAAAACAGTAGAAATATTCGAGAAATGGCAACCATGTTTAATCTTATTGTGTGTTCACATAACGAGCCAAGACTTTCACTCGCTTTGTCGTGTCATCATGTGATGAACAGTAACTGACTTTGAATAGTGATTCAAATGAAACTATCGATAAGACTTATGCTTATTATCCAATAAAAAACACCTTGTGAGTCGCCCCACAAGGTGTTTTAGATTTACAATAATCGAGTGCATTCACACTACGACTGTAAGCTTACTCTTTGTATTTTAGCGTGCCATCGGCTTTGATTTCGTTGTACCACACATTGTGGTGCTGCGAAGCCCAGTTTTCATCACAATAGCCTGATACCATACACTCCATACCGCCTTCGCTGAGTACAGTCGCCATCCATATATGCACAATCGTAAATGCGATTAAAATCGTCGCGCTTACACCGTGAATAAGTAAGGCAATCATAGACAGCTCACGTGGCAATTCAAGTGTAGGGAACACTAGCATAACTCCGGTAGCACTGATGCTAAGACCAAAAATAGCTAAAGTCCAAAACCACATTTTTTCACCCGCATTGGCAAATCCACTGTCTGGATGCTTACCTTTAAACGGACCAAAATTAATGTAGCCACCTACCACTAAAAACCATTTTAAATCATACATTTTAAAGGTTTGTAGTGGCATCCACTTAATAATACACAACAACCAAGAGACCATGAAAATAGGCCCCGACCAGTCGTGGGTAAACTTACTAAAGGCAATGACTCCAGCCCAAATGCCGTCGCCGACATAGGGGGCTAGAAAATGCCGACCTAGCATAATAACCAAACCCGTTAACATAAGCGTTAGGCAAGATATCGCCATAACCCAATGTAACCAGAGGTCAGCTTTGCTCCATCGAAGTACCATTTTGCCTGAAAAGCCTTTACTCAGTTTTGATGGACCATTAACTAAGTAAAATACCAAAAAGGCTGCAAAAACACCGACAACAGCTAAGCCGATGGCGGGTTTTAGATAAGTATTTCGCAATGCCTTACCTTCATTACCTGCGACATTGATAAGTACATCGGCTTCTAGGGCTTTATCTGTACTGTATCCCGGTTCGCCGGCTTTAACTGCGCGCCAGAGATCTGCATCGCTGGTTTTCGACTTTGCTTGTTGCTGGCTAGATTGTTCATCCGCGGCATACACCGGCGATGTAACCAACCCCAATCCCATACACAGAACCAACAGAGCAAACATCCTGCGCAGTGATTTGTTTAACGTTAAAGTTAACATTGTCACTCCTTATATGGCTGCGAACTTAATCGCAGCACATGCTCTGGTTAGATCATTTCGCCGGTTTTAGGGTTGTAGCCCCAAATCACATTTGGATTACCGCGTGATGCCATACGTTGACGGTAAATGTCAGACACAATGCCTGCATCGCCCGCTAGTAACGCTTTGGTTGAACACAACTCGGCACACATTGGTAATTTACCTTCTGCAATACGGTTAGAACCGTATTTGAGGCGCTCTGCTTCAGAATGATCTTCTTCAGGGCCACCTGCACAGAAAGTACATTTATCCATTTTGCCACGGCTACCAAATGCAGTCTTTTTAGGGAACTGCGGTGCACCAAACGGACAAGCATAGAAACAGTATCCACAACCGATACAGGTATCTTTATTGTGTAACACTATGCCGTCTTCGGTACGGTAGAAACAGTCTGCAGGGCATACCGCCATACAAGGTGCGTCGGTACAGTGCATACATGCTACTGATATTGATGCTTCTCCTGGTTCACCATCGTGAAGTGTCACCACGCGGCGACGTTGAATACCCCACTCTAAAGCAGAGTCGTTCTCGTTTTTACAAGCTGTGACGCAACCGTTACACTCGATGCAGCGTTTGGTGTCACACAGAAATTTCATGACTGCCATAATGGCTTATCTCCTCATCAAGTGTTTAGGCTTTGCTGATCTGACACAAGCTAGACTTAGTCTCTTGCATCTGAGTCACAACGTCATAGCCATAGGTCATTACGGTGTTAGCTGATTCGCCAATCACGTAAGGTACAGTGCCTTCTGGGTAGTTTTTCTCTAGGCTCTTGCCTTCAAATACACCCGCAAAGTGGTACGGCATAAAACATTCACCAGCAATAACACGTGGTGTCACCATTGCTTTAACAGTGATTTTTGCCCCTTCTGGGCTGTGAACAAACACGTCATCACCATCACGTAAACCGCGATCTGCAGCATCTGCTGGGTTGATCTCGATAAACATTTCTTGCTGTAGTTCTGCAAGCCATGGGTTTGAACGTGATTCTTCGCCACCACCTTCGTATTCAACCAAACGTCCGGTTGTTACAGCAAGTGGATAGTCGGTAGCAAAATCCTTGTCTTGAATTGACTTATAAAGTGTCGGTAGACGCGCCACCATACGGTCTTCATAAGTTGGGTACTTAGCCACTAAGTCACGACGAGGGGTGTATAACGGTTCGCGGTGTAATGGAATGTCATCAGGGAAGTTCCATACAATACAACGCGCTTTTGCGTTACCGTAAGGAATACAACCGTGCTTAATTGCCACACGTTGAATACCACCAGAAATATCTGTTTTCCAGTTTTGCCCTTCTGCTTTTACTTTTTCTTCCGCTGTAAGGTCGTCCCACCAGCCAAGCTGCTTAAGCATATCGGCTGTAAACTCTGGATAACCGTCTTGAATTTCAGACCCTTTCGAGAAAGAGCCTTCAGCAAGAATGTTATTACCTTCATGTTCAACACCATAACGTGCACGGAAATTACCGCCACCGTCTTTAACTTCACGGCCAGTACGATATAAAATTTGCGTACCAGGGTGTTTCTGCTCTGGTGTGCCCCAACAAGGCCAAGGTAAACCATAAGTTTCACCTTTGGCTGGGCCGCCAGGTGCTTCAAGTGAGTTAACGTCAAACGTGCCCCAGTTTTCTTGGTGCATTTTTAAACGTTCTGGGCTTTGGCCTGTGTAACCAATCGTCCACATACCCGTGTTAAATTCGCGGGTGATGTCTTCAATTAATGGTTCTTCACCATTGACTTTGATGTGCTTACAGAATTGCTCTGCAACGCCCCATTTTTTAGCCAATTTATACATGATGATGTGGTCAGGTAAAGACTCAAATAGTGGTTCAATAACTTGCGAGCGCCACTGAAGTGATCGGTTTGATGCAGAAACAGAGCCATAGGTTTCAAACTGCGTTGCTGCTGGTAGTAAATACACGCCATCTTGGCGTTCATGCATAACACCGGCCATAGTTGGGAATGGATCGACTACCACAATGGTGTCCATTTTGTTGAGTGCTTCTCGCACTTCACGACCACGGGTTTCGGTGTTAACTGACTGTCCCCAAAAGAAGCCCAGACGAATATTGTCTTTTTGGGCAATCTTAGTTTTGTCTTCTAACACGCCATCGTGCCAACGTGAACAAGGAATACCTGCTGAGGTTTGTGGGTCTTGGCCTAAGTATTGAGCTTGGTCGAAACGACTTTTAATCCAGCTTGGCTCTAGATCCCACACATTGGCCCAATGGTCCCATGCACCTGACGTTAAACCGTAATAGCCTGGTAAGTTATCAAATAACAAACCAAAGTCTGTTGCACCCTGTACGTTATCGTGACCACGGAAAATGTTTGTTCCGCCGCCTTCAATACCCATGTTGCCAAGGGCTAGCTGTAAAATACAGTAAGCACGAGTGTTAGCATTACCAATATGATGCTGAGTACCACCCATACACCATACGATGGTGCCAGGTTTAGTTTCTGCCATCATTTTAGCTACGCGATACATTTGCGCTTTTGGCACACCAGCAACATGCTCTACTTCTTCTGGAGTGTATTTTTTCACTTCTTCCTGAATACGTTCCATGCCGTATACACGTTGAGAAATGAACGAATCATCTTGCCAGCCGTTTTCGAAGATGTGCCATAACAGACCATAAATAAATGGAATGTCGGTACCTGGACGAATATGAACATATTCATCAGACTTAGCCGCTGTACGAGTAAAGCGTGGATCAACTACGATGATTTTGGCACCGCGTTCTTTACCAATCAAAATGTGCTGCATCGCCACTGGGTGAGCTTCACATGGATTAGAACCAATAAACATCATGCACTTTGAGTTGCGCATGTCATTAAACGAGTTAGTTTGCGCACCGTAACCCCAAGTGTTTGCAACACCGGCTACAGTGGTAGAGTGACAAATACGTGCAGAGTGGTCGATATTATTCGTGCCCCACATTGCCGCTAATTTGCGATACATATAAGATTGTTCGTTTGAAAACTTAGCACTACCCATAAAATAAACTGAATCAGGACCAGACTCTTGACGAATCGTTTCCATTTTATCGCCTACTTCATTGATGGCTTGCTCCCATGATAGACGCTTCCATTTACCCCCTTCTAATTTCATTGGGTATTTTAAGCGTTTTTCACCGTGACCATGCTCACGTAATGCTGCACCTTTAGCGCAGTGTCCACCTTGGTTAAATGGATGATCGAACGCAGGCTCTTGCCCAGTCCAGACACCATTTTGTACTTCGGCGTAAATACCACAACCAACAGAACAATGAGAACAAATCGTTCTTTTCACTTCTGTAGGTGCGTTATGAGGCACATCTTTTGCCTCTGCTTTACGCATCATACCTGCACCAAGCATTGATGCTGCGGCAATACCACCGGTCGCCAAACTGGCAGACTTGAGGAATTGACGTCGGTTAAGACCTAAGCCGGACGTTGTTTTAGTCGCGACTGTGTCTGATTTGCGGGTTAATCGCATCACACACTCTCCTTTGTTATTTACTTAACGAAGCATAATAATTACGAATATGCTCTGTTTCGCGGTAGTTATTGCCCGTAGGCTCTTGTGTAGACGGTTTAGTTACTTGGGCAAGTGCGGGTGCACTTACACTAGCAACAGCACCTGCCGCACTGCCGAGCGCTAATGCTTTTAGCATTTGGCGACGACCCATGTCGGAAGCTTGCTTCTTCATAATGTCTCCTTGTTGATAAAAAGATGAGGCTCATTGCAGCCACCATCACGTTTAGTTAATTTGCACAGCCTGTTCATCAATCGGTTCAAGGTCAGTACTACCTGGACAGTTCACCGGAATGTTTAAACTCAGTTGTTCAAATTCGTTTGCTTCTGCCGTAAAAAAGGCATTCGCGAGTTGCGCAACCGCAACGTAAAAATGGGCACTAGGTGTTTTAGCTAAATTATTGCAAAAACGAATAATCCAACTACTTATATGACGTTGATAAAACGCCAATTGTCGGTACCCAGGAGCTTCTAAAATAAGACAGCCCATCACTTCGCATAACGCGGCAACATGATCTTCTGGTTCTTTGACGGTTTCTTCACGTTCAAAGCCAAGTTGCATTAAGTCACTACGTAATGCAGCTAAAGGTTTGTCCATTAATGAACCCGTCATAAACCAACTGCCATAAGGCATAATCTCACCGCTGCCAACGCCTAAGAAAATAGCAAAATATTCATCTTCTAGGGTATCGGTATCACTTTTTTGTGCTGCTTGCTTCAATGCTATCCAGGCATCGCTCATAGCGTTGCCTTCTTCGACGTCTATGTCTAAATCAGCTAAAAACTGCAATAACTCGGCACTCGGCTGGCGGCGCATTAGCGCGGCCAACAACTGATAAATATCAGCTCTTAATTGGTCGTTTTCGCTTATTTGTCTCACTGTTTCTGTCATAGCAGATCTCTTATTGCAATTGCTTTTCTGGATCGTCAAGGATGTCTTCAAACATGTCTTTTACACGGCAATCGCCACACATTTTCAAACGTTCTATATTGGCGCTAAACGCACTGTGCGCGCCGACCATTTCGACCATTTTATGTATCATAGATTGGGTGGCAAATTCGCTACCGCAACGAATACACTCAAATGGAGGCTCTTCTTTTAGTATTTGGACTTGCTGACGCTGTTGTGGATTAAAGTTGATTTGAGCCACTAAACTAATGACTTTTTCAGGGCAAGCTGCTTCACACAAACCACATTGCACACAGTCTTGCTCAATGAATTTAAGTGCAGGTGTATCCCCACCATCTTTCAATGCTTGGGTAGGACATGTCGCAACGCACGACATACATAACGTACATTTGTCGCTATTGATGTTCACAACACCGTAAGGAATATTGGCCAGCGCGAATACATTATCAACCGCAGCTGCCTGACTATTTAGATGGTCAATTGCTTGAAACAACAAGCTGCGCTTGGCATTAGTTGTAGGGGTTATATCAGCCGGATTAACAACCATAGGCATAATCACAGGCCATGCGAGGCTGATAGCTAATGATGGATATAAATCGGCAAGATCGTCTGGGCTAATTAAGCGAATACGCTGTGGTTGTCCCATTTCATCTAAAATACGATTCGCTAACGCTAATTCGCCATTGAGCATTTGCGTTAACGTTGGCGCAGTCAGTGCTGTATTTAAAATAAGGAGCTCACGAGCACCATAAGCTAACGTGGTCATCCAATGATCAATACTGGCTACGGTAATTTCTTCCATTGCCACGGGTAACACATCGCCACTTAATTCGTCGGTAATATACTGAGCACCGGCTTCGTTGTCGTGAAATAACACTACTGGCGCTGTCTGTGCTTGCTGGCGATAACGGCTTACTAACTTTTCAAGATAAGTATGTAATGATTTAGGTGTAGGTAAATCGTAACTTAATGCTCCGGTTGGACAAGCATTAGTACAGCTACCGGCACCATGGCAAAGATAAGGATCAATTTCAATTTTTTGCGCTACGCTGCTAATGGCATCGGCAGGGCAAAAATTTAAACATCGATTACAGCCATTCAAGCCATGTTTGTTATGAGCACAAATATCGTGATTAACTTTTACATATCGCGGCTTATCAAACTGCCCGACTAAATCAGGTATTTGCTCAAGAGCATCTGCCAGTAATGCTTTGTCTTGGCCAACGTAAAAATACCCAGGTGGTAACATTTCTAAGTTAATACTTGGGCTGTGGCTTAAGTCGAGCACGATATCGAAGTGTGCTTGGCGAATAGCCACAACACTTAGTTCACTGACACCATTATCGCCTTCAACTTTTACCTGAAATTGACCTAAAAAGCCTTTAATACTTACCAATTTATTGTAGTAGCTCTCAACTTGAGTAGCAGCATTCATTACCGCTTCAAGGTGTGCTTCATCTTGGCTTGTAATCGCTTCATTGGCTAAAATGACACAGCTACTCATAGTGGACAATTTGTCCGCGGCTAAACGAGCAAGGTCTTCTGGGCCAATGACTAACACATTACCTTGAGTGGTATAGCTGACTGTTGGCGGGATCAGATTTTGTAAAATCTGGGTACTTGCCATAACCTGTTGCCGAGCTTGTTTCAGCATAGGCTGGTTTTTTATTATGCTCATTGCGTTCCTAATATCGATTTTTGTCTCTGGTTAATCACAAGGCTCACGGTGCAATTAACACTTTTTATTTATATCAACTCAGCAAATCGACTGACTGCATAACCGATCACATATCAATATCATATCGGCTGAATATGGTCTGTTAGCCTTTAGCCTCATCACTGGCAAAGACTGGCTCAAGTAGGTCATCATCCTGTACTTGGGCGTTAGCCGATAACGTTTCCGATTGCTGAGTAATGACTAACGACTCATCAACTTCTGTCGATTCTGTTTCACTGCTTATTTGGGTTGCCACTGCTTCATCACTAGCCATTTCGGCCTCAGAATCAGCAAGCAATTCATCTTCCGCAGTCTCTGTTTTTTCAACCACATAACGAAACACTTTACTGGCTAACTCTGCCGAAACATCAGCAGACAAAATAGGTTGATTGCTGTAATCCAATGCATATTCTAATAAACCGTCAATATGACCGTATTGTGGTTGTTTCCATAAGGCGCGCAATGCGGCAGCCTTAGCGGTTGGATCAACATTTTTAGCCATAAATCGGGCAAAACTACCGCCCACTTCAATAGTGCTTGGGTCGGGTAACGGCTCCTCTTCAGGACTTACATCCGGTAACGCATCGTCAAGTTCTGCAGGCTCTGTTGCTTCGGATACCAGCTCAAGCGATTCATTAGCCTGAGTATCAAGTGCTTGCTGCTCAGCTTCTGCGGCCACTCGCTGACGACGTAATTCCCAACGACTCAATAATCCGTCTTGACTGCTCATTGCATATTCCCGGGACGGTTTGCACTTGGACCTTCATTTTTACGACGATTTACATGTTTACGACGATGAGCGCTAATTTCAACTTCACCATGGCGAGTAATGAACGCCTCAATCCAACATGCAATAGCGCTAGGCATCGGAATGTTCAATACAGGCGTGTCTGATTCTAGACAGCCGGCACTCACGTGTTGATCGGCAGAGATAATCGCAGGTATCCATGTACCATCACTGAGTTCATCGCACACTATGTATAACGTTGGGTTATTCATATCGAGGTTAATTCGGTAGCTACCACGCTGATCTTTATAAAGTTCAAGCGGAATTAGCACCGCATTATCAGGTTTGGGTTGTGTTGCTGGCACCATGTGCTCAAGCTCCCAGCGAACCGATGTCCAGCGCCCAGTTTGCACTTGCACTTTTTTAAGTGACACATACATCGGCCATATCTTGTCGGTATGTTGCATATTGATGCTGACCTCTGAGTAGATGACGCGCTAAATAAGCCACGTGTGATTGAATTGCTATACTTAAAGATAGAGCAATAATGATGCCAACTAAAAAGTAAAATTAACTTTGAACTTGATCTCAATTTACCTATTAACAATAGGACATTCTGTCCACATCGCAATAACAACTGGGACATTAATACACGTTAAAAGTATTGATTTGTTGAAGATTTGCGCTAGATCACGCTTAAGTAAGATGTTTTCAGTTTAGGGAATAATAATTGCTATGCTAATAAACCTATGAGGCCATTTACACGTGCCGAACCTATCCATAAAAAGACACTTCAAGAGGCTTACTTATGACCCAATCTGCTTCGGCAATGTCCTCAGCACGCAAACCCGTTAAATTTGTAAAAACAGCCACTCAAGTTCCATTAACTATTGCGGTTAAAGCGGTGGATGACCAAGGAGTTGTGGTCGATAAGTTTGTCGCCTGCGAACGACCGCTCACAGTGTATTTAAATTGGCGCCCCATAGTAACGTTAATGACATTAGGTGCAAAACCTGAGTCATTGACAATTGGCTACCTAAAAAACCAAGGGTTTATTAGCGACTTAAGCTTATTAGAGTCTGTTATTGTCGATTGGGATGTCAATTCTGCAGCGGTGATTACGCAAGAAATATCGGAAGATATTGAGCAAAAGTTGTCGGAAAAAACCGTTACATCTGGCTGTGGACAAGGCACTGTTTACGGTGGGTTTCTGCAAGGTTTAGATGAGATATCGTTACCAACGCCAGCCTTAAAACAATCAACTATTTACGCTTTGCTTAATAACATTAATGCTTATAACGAAACCTACAAAAATGCAGGAGCTGTGCATGGATGTGGGATCTGCCAGCACGACAAAATACTCGCTTTTGTTGAAGATGTAGGCCGCCATAATGCCGTTGATACCCTGGCAGGTGACATGTGGTTAGAACAACAAGCTGGGGGAGACAAAATATTCTATACTACTGGCAGATTAACGTCCGAAATGGTCATTAAAGTAGCCAAAATGGGTATACCTGTTTTGTTGTCACGCAGTGGTGTAACCCAAATGGGATTAGATTTGGCTATGCAACTGGGGATTACCTTAATTGCACGTGCCAAAGGACGCCATTTTTTAGTGTATCACGGTAGTGAGACAATAGAGTTTGATGCCCTTAAAAACGAAGCGAACCATAATTAATCTTGTAATTAGCCCCGTAACTTAGCCCAATGCTGGCGAAGTTTTGCGGGGATAAAACTCCATACCAAAATTCGAGTAATTTTGTTACCTTGAGTCATTTCAATTGTGGTTACCTCTGCCGCATGTAAGTGTTTTAGTAATTGGTAACACGGCTTAAGGTTATCAGATTTGGACACTAATGAAGTAAACCACAGTACTTGACTGGCGTATTCTTTGCTTTGGGTGATCATGTCAGCCAAAAATTGCGCTTCGCCACCATCACACCATAATTCCGCTTTTTGACCGCCAAAATTCAACTTAGGGCTTGCTTGTGCTGCGGCCAAATTGTGTGATTTTTTACCGTGTTTTTGCTGTTGGCTTTTAGCCAAGTTCGTCACTTTACGTAACGAGCCTGCTGATGCTTCAGCTAAAGAACGATGAAATGGTGGATTACACATGGTGACATCAAAACGTTCATTACCTGCAATAATGCCTTTGAAAATATGTTGCGGTGTAGATTGCAGCCTTAACTGCAAGTTAGCATCAATACTGGGGTTTTGTTTCGCAATTTTCGCTACATTGTCAATCGATACAGGATCAATATCAGATGCGACAAACTGCCATCCGTAAGTCTGAATACCTAGCAACGGGTATATACCATTAGCACCAGTACCAATATCTAGAGCGCGAATGTTCGGCCCATGAATAAGTTGTCCTTTTGGCGCTAACAAGTCGGCAATGTAGTGTAAATAATCAACACGACCAGGAACTGGCGGGCACAAATATCCCTTAGGAATATCCCAGTTTTCAATCTTGTAGTCACTGAGTAGTAAGGCCGAATTTAAGCATTTTACCGCGTCAGGATCAGCAAAATCGATTGACGGATTACCATAGGGATTAGCACGTACAAAGCCGCTTAATGATGGCATTGCCGTGACTAACGCAGCAAAATCATAACCATGTTGATGGGCATTTCGCGGATGCAGTTTTTTCGATATGCTAGCGTTATTCGATACTTTCTTTTGAAGTGTTGGCGAGCGTTTCGCGTTTAGCTCGGCTCGCCCCGCAGGATTTGAACGCATCATTAATCGTATAAATACTTAGTAAATAACAGGTTCACCACTATCGCTTTTCCGACTTCTTGTTCCATTAAACGATTTACCGTCTCGTAGCACTCACGGCGGATTTCTTCACGGCCCGACAATGATTTCACTTTATCTTCGGCCTGATTTCCTAAAATTTCGACTATAGCAGAACGTAAAAGTGGATCGTGATGCTCTAAACTAACCAAATCATTAGGATCTTTTACCATCAGCTCTACACTAATTTTAACAAAGCCTAATTTTTTACGGTTAGATATGTAATTAGTGACGATATCAGGCTCAAAACCATAATATGCATAATCCTCGACGCCTTCATCTGCTGCGTGTACATGAAATGCTGCGCAACATAATATAACTAACGTTGAAAGCCATTTTTTCATAATAAGAGACACTCCTAAAGATGTAACGTTAATTAAATCGGCCATGTTGCTCACACCTTGAGGCGTGTTTGGTTATTCACGACATGATAGACTATTGCTGTTGAGGTATATTGTAACGAGTTTTAGATGAACGTGACCAGTGTTAGCTTTCCATATGGTGAATCAATTCATTGGTTTTCGCCACAAAAAATCCAATCATTACCGGATAACCAGCTTAAAGACTGGTTATTAGCCACAGGCAGTTTAACTCAACGCCTCAAAACGCATTGTACTCATTTTGAAGTCAAAATATTAGGCGAGCACTTACTCACCCCTCTACAAGATGAGTTTCCAAGTCATCGCGAGCCAGTATGGATCCGTGAAGTGTTATTATGCCTAGACGGCACTCCATGGGTATTTGCCCGCACGTTGATCCCGCAAAATATTTTGGACTCGACCCGCAACCAATTTACTCACCTTGGCACTCGACCATTAGGTGAGCTGTTATTTACTAGCCCAGATATAACACCGGGCAATATTGAAGTTGCACAGTTTGAAACCTGCGGCCGCCTTGCCGCATTAGCCACCAGCTTAAATCAGCAAGTTGACGCCAGTTTATGGGGAAGAAGACGTTATTTTAACTTGCATGACTCGCAGTTAATCGTTAGCGAGATTTTTTTACCTGCCGCTGTTGAGCACATCAATAATGTCTAGCTGATACTGATATAACACCCACAAAAATGCCCACTCACAATGTGATGGGCATTTTGTATACAGTCAAAGAATGTTTAATTAACTCGTTTGCGTAAAGTCCCGACTAAAACGAGTAACATCATGCTTAACCACCCTAAACTACCGCCACCACTGCTACTGTCTGTAGATGTGGTGGTAGGGGCTGTCGGTGTTGTAGTAACTGCAACTGTCACGGTAACATTTTGACTCACGCTTGATTCATTACCTAATGAGTCAGTCGCCACTAATATCACAGCGTAAGTGCCGCTCTGGGTATAAGTGTAACTCGGGCTTTGTGCTGTACTTGAGGCACTACCATCACCAAAATTCCATAGGTAAGTGAGCCCACCAAACCCCTGAGTTGAATTATTTGTCATACTTACGCTTGCATCAGTTTGAGTTAAGGTAAATGCAGCCACTGGCGCAATAACAACCCTTACCGTTTTAGTTGCATTAACCGTGTTACCAGCACTGTCGGTAACGAGCACATTAACAATGTAATCACCTGAGGCCGGATATGTATAACTTGGGGAACTTGCGGTACTGGTGGCGTTACTTACGCCAAATGACCATGCATAGGTATAACCACTGCCGCCACTCACTGCAGCACTAAAATTCACTTTGGCACCAGTGACCTCAGCCGTAATATCAGCCGTTAAGTCTACCTCAGGCAAAATACTGCCATCAGCTAATGCAAACTCAACCGTTGCACTACTACTGTCGTTTGCTTGCTCGGTAACCAGCATGGTTAACCCTAACTCTGGAATTATCATCCCTGCCTGTGGTTTAAGCGGAGCGCTGTAATCACGGCTATCATCAAATAATGATTCGGCATCTAAATGGGTGTCGCCAGAATAAGCACTTTGAGCATATAAACTAAAAGCTGCATCACGAACCTGAACCTCAGTACCTCTGGTGCCAATAAGGTTTTGGTCGGCATCAATTACACCAATCAATCCTTCTCCAGGATGTTCTGATACATTGTTATCGTACTGGTTAAAGTTTTCTAACCATAACAATACGCCTGGTACATATTTACTGTAAGCTAACCCCGCATCAATACCTTGGTGGCTTCGTAATTGTACAATGTAGCGCCTAGCTTGACCCGGCAGGCTATCATCTATTCGACTAAACCCTGCTAAAATAGCGACATCGCTGGCTTCAGCGCCATCAACATAAAAAGCATTACCTTGATTAGTAAGCTGAATATCATCAATTGCCATACCGTACTCACCTACGGCTTCATCCGTTTTGTACACAACACTGATTTGTACATTACGCCCTGCATAAACACTGAGGTCAAAACTTAAATCAACCCAATTATCAGCCCCTGATGACGTCGCAATGTCGCTAGACTGGCCACTAATGAAGTTCTTTACTGTGGGATAAACCGTATTATTGTTGCTGGTATAGTTACCTTCAATTGCGACACTGTCGACTAGCACCTGTACATAGTCATAGTCTTCTTCAATGTCCCAATGTGCCTTAAAGGTTAATGCAAGCGGTGTCTCTAACGGTAATGTCACATCAAAAGACATGGCATTATTGAGCATATTTCCTTGACCTGAATAATACTGATACTCCCCTGTAAAAGGGGCTTTAAACGGTACACCTTGTGCTGGAAGCGCTATCGATAATTGGTTTACCGCATCGGTATTAGTTGCATGATTAAGCTGTACAGATGTACCGCTGCTAGTTAAATTTGCTAGCGAAACATTTTGCTCGTTAACCCATTTACCTTTATATTTTTGCTGTAAATAAGACTTCGCATATGGGCTAAAGCCACTAGGTTGTGAACCTGCAATACTGCCAGTCCAACTGCCACCAGACATCAACGACCATTCGCCAACAGGTGAACCATCACCACTGTTTGTTGTGTCATATTCGTCGGGTAGACCTAAATCATGACCGAACTCATGAGTACACACCCCAGCAGCTGAGTCGATTGGCTGCACGGTATAACCAAACACTTTTAAGCCTCGCCCTGGAATGCTGTAACCATTTGTAGCCGAATCGACATAATACCTGTGCGACCAAATCGCATCGTCACCTAAAATACCACCACCGGCTTCTTCACCTATACTTGAGTGAAATAGCATTACGTGATCGATAATACCATCGGCTTCATCGTAGTTACCGTCACCATCTAAATCATATGGGTCTTCAATATCATAACTATTGAGTTCAGTATCGCTCATCCCCTCAATCGCTTTCACAACGGATTCTTTCACTAACTCAGGTACCGCTTTGTCGTCTTCATCCTCATTATTACCGCCGTAGTATGCGGCATTGTTATTTGCGGTAACCCAGTCTTGAACCTGGCCAGTAAAAAAGAAACTATTACCTGATGCGGCCTGAAAGTATTGATACGCCGATTGCAGCGTTTGACTATTGGGGCCTGCAAAACCGGTTTCTGAAAACAATAATTGTTGATAATGCGATGCCGGATAGCTGCTGTAATACATATCGGTATCGCCAACAGCAAGTTGATTCGCATCGTGTGGTAAATCAGGAAAGTCCACCAGCACAGCTAGCACTTTTACTGTTTTAGTAATGTCTTGGTCAGCCAACACTTTATTATTAACGGCTACATACTGGGCACTTTTTGTGCTTTTTTGCGCGGCTTGTTGAAGACGCATTTGTTCCGCTTTGACTTCAATCGCCGCGGGTTTAAATTTAGCGTCACGACCACGGCTAACAAAAGCATCAATGGCGGCTTGTTTTTCTTGCTCAGTCGCATCAGCAGCCAGCTCACCACGCTTGATTAACCAATACAGCACTTGCTGTTCGTTAATGAGTGCGCCATCTGCTGGCGTGCCTGTTTGTGGGGCCGCTAGTGCTGATGCACTGCAACATGCCAACAATAAAGTGGAAATAGCAAAACTTTGATATTTAGTTAACTTACTCATTACGACTTACCTGTATTGGGTGTAGGTTTGTGGCATTTTTCAAATGCTTTTTGACGCTTGGTAATATAAGCGGCAACTGTTTTATCTATTTGTGCTTGATCCATATCATCAGTTATTAAGCCTTTCTCACGCAGGTTCTCAATTAATTTACTGCGATCACGTATTGGTGGCATCCCACTGGGACCACAGTCTTTAATCAATGGCTTGGTGGCAGCCACAACGGGTACAGGTTCTGCTGTTGATTGATGTTGGCACCCTTGCACACTCAGCATGGCAAGTCCCAACAAGAAGAAAATAGACTTCATAAATCACCCCAAACAATAATTACATGACATTAACAGCTGCAACTATAGGGTTACAATTAAAGTTAGACATTCTTTAATGTAAATGTGACCGTTCGATTAAAAAGTAGTAAATAAATCATTGCGAGGGCTTAACAAAGTAAAAAAACCGACTCATTTAAGTCGGCTTTAAAAGTAAATGCTCTCAATTGGGATTAACTTGCGGTGTGGCTTATATAATTTGAAATACCATCTAGGAGCATTTGCACTGAAATCATCACCAAAACCATACCCATTAGACGTTCAACGGCGGTGAGGCCTTTTTCACCTAATATGCGAGTAAACAATTTATAAAACATTAATATAAATGCACTTAGTGCCCAAGCTGACACCAGTGCAATAGTCCAATCAATCATGCGGCTACTGTCGGTGTGTGCTAATAATATTAATGCCGCCAAAATAGACGGGCCAGCCATTAAAGGTATAGCCATCGGAACAATAAAAGGCTCTTCACCTGCTGCTAAGCCTGCAACACCTCCAGGTGATGGAAAAATCATTTTAATCGCAATTAAAAATAGAATAATCCCACCGGCAATACTGACAGATTCTGAACGCAAATTAAGAAAATTCAAAATAGCTTCGCCAACGTACAAAAATGACAGCATGATAATTAAGGCAAATAACAATTCACGGATTAAGACTCTGCGGCGCTTTTTGGGATCGATGTGGCGCAATATGGAAGCGAAAATAGGTAAATTACCGAGCGGGTCCATAATCAGAAATAACATCACAGCAGCAGAAAAAATATCCATAGACAACAATCTTTTAATTTGTAAAACAATGGTTATATTGTATACCGAAACCACCACAACAATCGATGAAATGGCTCAGTTATTCATGTATTCTGTGGTCAATTACACTGCAAACACCTCGGACTAAAGCTTATTGCAAAAGATAGGATATTACTCACATTGCCTATTTTAGGTAAATTTTTCAGCTTGAGATGATTCGCACGCTACAACAGAATTGAAAAATGTTATACTGCGGTGTTTTTTTTCGATTGAATCCTTGGATAACATGCTCTATCTCATCGCTAGCTGTATCGCATTATTATTTGGGCCGCTTTTTTATCGCTACTTTTCATCGGGAAGTGGGCTACAAAAAGGCCTAGACGGTTTTATCTTCGTCTCGCTAGGCGGGCTAGTGCTCATCCATATTTTGCCTGAACTACTCGAGCACGGTGGGTTTATCACCTTATTTTTTGTGCTGCTAGGTGTTTGGGGCCCTACGGCAAGCGAAAAACTCTTCCATCGTTATTCAAATATTACCCACAACATTACCCTCATACTCGGTATTGGCGGCCTATTGCTGCACACTATAACCGATGGCGGCGCAATGGTACTTGCACAGCAAGAAGGCAACTCAACCCTACTTGCGCTAGGTGTGATTATGCACCGCTTACCCGTTGGTGTTGCGATTTGGTGGTTATTAAAGCCTCAGGTTGGGACGCGCTGGGCGAGTGTTGTATTAGCTGCAATGATGGTATTAACCGCGGTAGGCTACTTTGCTGGTGAGCATTTACTAACTCAATTGAGTTTAGAAAATACCGTTTATCTGCAAGCTTTTGTCACAGGCTCTATCTTGCATGTGGTGCTACATCAACCTCATGGCCACCAGCACGAAGACAAGCAAGGGAAATATCAGTATCAAGCGGGTATTGGCAGTTTATTGGGCTTAGGTTTGTTGGCGTTATTATTGTTGATGGACACCGGTGGTCACGAGCATGCACATCAAGACCATGGTTCTGAACAATTTGTGAGTTGGTTATTAACCATTTCACCTATTTTATTAGTAAGTTACGTTATCGCGACATCACGTTTCGCACTGGGTTTACGTCCGTCACACGCTTCATTGGGATTACGTTGGCTACAACGCCTTGCGGGGCCAGAAGCCTTATTGGTTACCCTGTTATTGCTGGGGCCGTGGTTTGCTTTATACCAAACACTGGGATTACTCGCGATTGGTATATTGATGACAATAACTCAAGTTAAGATTACCGATCCACATCCTGCTTTACCTGATTCGGCTTGGCGTTTTGGTTTTGGTCATTTAGTCGATAGAAGCGCGCCGTGGATTATACTGAGTTTAGTGTTAGCCAATTTAATCGGCCACCCTTCGGTTCCATTAGAAAACCCTGCGTTGCAGGTGTTTATTTTACTTTTAGTCTTTTTACCAATGCGTTTTTGTAACCTAGGCACAGTTATATTAGCCTTGGCGCTTGCTTACAGCGGTTGGAGCGAAATAGCTGTCGCATTTACCCTACTCGCAGCGCCAGTAGTCAGTATTGGTCAGTTAAAACTGATGAATTGGAAACAAGGTTTGATGTTAGGCGGTATTTTGTTAGCGGGCTTAATGGTGGCAGATCAAGTGACATTGGGTTCAACAAACACTCTACATTTACCTGACACAATGAATATTATTGGCTTAATCGCTATCATCTTACTGTTTGGAGCCAGTTTACTTAGATTGGGGCCGAGACAGTTTTTAAGTCGCCTTATGATCAATATAAAAACGGCGCCTCATGTCCATAACCACGCTAAAGGCCATGAACATGATACTGGTCATAGCCAAGGTAGCAGCCAAGGTAGCAGCCATAGTCACAGCCACGAACATTCGCATAGCCACACTCATACCGCGGACAATGATACTCAACATAAATAACCAGTAAATCGATTAATTTATGGTTATGATGGGGTTATCGTCCTTAAACGAGAAACCCCATGTGCATTTTGTTTGTTGCCATTAATACTCACCCAGATTACCCACTGATAGTTTGCGCCAACCGTGATGAATTTCATCATAGAGCAACAGAGCCCGCCTATCGCTGGGCAACGACACCGACTATTTATGCAGGCCAAGATAAACAAGCTGGGGGCACATGGCTTGGGGTAAATGAGCAAGGACAATTTGCAGGTTTAACCAATATAAGAGTGCTTGACCAACAAGATGGTGTTCGTAGCCGTGGGGAGCTAGTGGTTAACGCCTTATGCACCAACGATATAACTCATCAATGGCTTAGCGAACACGCCATGAACTACAATCCTTTCAATCTTGTTTTCCAACAACACGATGAGCTTTATTGCTTCAATAGTAAAACCTTACAAACCAGCAAGCTATCATCTGGATTTCATGCAGTGAGTAATGGTGCCCTAGATGATGTGTGGCCCAAAATGGCCAAAGGACAACAAGCGCTACAGCGTTATATTAATCAAACTGCTGAACCAGATATTGAAGCGTTGCGCGCATTAATGCTCGATACCTCACAACCTGAAGATCACGCACTTCCTAAAACAGGTGTTAGCCTTGAATGGGAAAGAAGACTCTCATCAATTTTTATTAAGCATGACGAATATGGCACCCGCTCAACTAGCATTATGTTGAAACACCGTAATGGCCAAATAACATTTTCAGAGACTCGCTATGACGGTAAGGCGCGTAATTTAGGATCGCAACAGTTTATCATCGGTTAACTTCAATATTTCAGTGAGGCAGACTGTGACGAACACCTCATTATTCACAAAATACCATATCAGTAACGACTAATGTGCCTGAGTTTACGCAGGCAACATTCATTTTTACAACCTAGATCAAGTTAATTTGTTTGTGAACATTGCATACTTCGCCTGTTGCTAATTTACCCCCGGAGGACACGCCTTGAAGCAGCCCACTCAGATTAGTTGGGATCAGTCGATGATCGAAAAATACAATTACAGCGGTCCCCGTTATACTTCTTATCCGACTGCATTAGAATTCGATGACGCCTTTACTGAGCAAGATTTACTGACATCGATTAAAAACAGTAAAACCGACAAACTGTCGTTGTATGTGCATATTCCTTTTTGCGCCAAGCTTTGTTATTACTGTGGTTGTAATAAAATTATTACTCGTCACGCCCACAAAGCAGACCAATACATTGAATATTTAGCCGCTGAGATTGTTAAACGCGCACCGCTATTCAAAAACTACACAGTAACTCAAATGCATTGGGGCGGCGGTACTCCTACCTTCTTGAGTCCTGAGCAAATCCTTAAATTAACAGCGTTGATTAAAGAACACTTTAACTTTGCTGAAGTGGGTGAATACTCAATTGAAGTCGATCCACGCGAAATAGAGCTAACGATGTTAGACACGCTAAAAGAAGCCGGATTCAACCGTGTTTCAATTGGTGTACAAGATTTTAATAAAGATGTTCAAGTGGCGGTAAATCGCGAACAAGATGAGCAATTTATTTTCGATTTAATAGCCAGGGCAAAAGCACTCGGATTTGTATCCACTAACGTTGACCTTATTTATGGTCTACCGCTACAAACACCTGAAAGCTTTGCTAAAACTATCGCGCGTATTATTGAGCTATCGCCAGATCGTTTATCTGTATTCAACTATGCGCATTTACCGTCTCGTTTTGCCGCGCAACGTAAAATTAAAGATATCGATATGCCATCTCCACAACAAAAACTCGATATGTTGCATCAAACAATTGAGTCGTTAACGGGTGCTGGTTATCAATTTATTGGTATGGACCACTTTGCTAAGCCAACAGATGAATTAGCTAAATTACAAAATGCCGGCAAACTGCACCGTAATTTCCAAGGATATACCACACAAGAAGAATGTGACTTATTAGGGTTAGGCGTTTCTTCCATCAGCCAAATTGGTGATTGTTATGCGCAAAACCAAAAGGATATTCGTCCATACTATGAGTCAATTGACGCAAATGGTCATGCATTATGGAAAGGCTGTAGCTTAAATCGCGACGATGAAATCCGCAGAGCAGTCATTAAGCAAATTATTTGTCATTTTGATTTAGACATGGCCAAAATTGAAAACACATTCGATATTCAATTTGAAAGCTATTTTGCAGAAGACTTAAAGTTATTACAGACCTTTATTAACGATAAGCTAGTCGACATTACCGACCGTAAACTTACAGTTAGCACGACCGGTCGTCTATTGATTCGTAATATCTGTATGTGTTTTGATGTATATTATCGTCAAAAAGCCCGTCAACAGCAGTTTTCAAGAGTAATTTAATTTAGATTTTACTTATCTCTGAACATAAAAATAGCCAGCATTTGCTGGCTATTTTGTTATTACTTTATAAGGTTTAGCTCAAAATCTTACAGCATTTACTAAAGACTATTTTGCTTTTTTTGCGTACAGCGCTTTGCGTTCACTATCAGACAAAAAGGCCATTTCAACACCATTACGTTGCAAGGTTGCCAATTGACTATTACTCAAACCCATTTCAGATTTAACTACACGATACTCGTGCGCGATATCAATCGCACTCACTCCTGGGTCATCGGTATTTAAACCAATTAACACACCAGCGTCTAAAAACTTACGCAGCGGATGTACATCATAATTTGCGACGGTTGAAGTATGTAAATTACTGGTTGGGCAAGACTCAATACCAATACGGTGCTTGGCAAGATATTCCATTAGCTTAGGGTCATGAATGGCATTTACGCCATGACCAATTCGTGTAGCACCTAATACATTAATGGCTTGCCACATACTTTCAGCGCCTGCAGCTTCACCCGCATGTGCAGTAATTTGTAATCCTGCATCACGCACACGTTTAAAGTGTTCGGTAAATAAGTCTCCAGGGAAACCAAGCTCATCACCAGCCAAGTCCATTGCAACAATGTTGTCACGGTGAGCTAAAATACCTTCAAGTTCTAAACGGCATTTTTCTTGACCAAAAGAACGCGACATAATACCAATTAGTTTAATTTGGATGTTATGCTCTTTAATACCAGCACGCATGCCATCAATAACAGCTTCAACTACGCCTTCAATCGGTAAATTATGATTCATCGCCATATAATAAGGGCTAAAGCGCAACTCTGCGTAATCTAATCCTTGGGCTGCGGCATCGACAACGTTTTCGTAGGCAACACGTTTAACAGCATCTAAATCCGCCAAAACAGCAACCATCCAATCTAGTTTCTTTAAGAAGTCGACTAAATTGTTTTCTTTACCTTGAATCTGCACAAAAGGTGCAAGTTCTTCTAACGAATTAGCGGGTAACTTAATGCCATGTTGATGGCCTAATTCCCAAATGGTTTTTACGTTAACATTACCGTCTAAGTGACGATGCAAATCAACCAGCGGAATGGTTGTATCTATCATAATTAACCCCTATAAACTTACCCTGCCATTGGTTTGATTTTGTCGGTCAGAGAATAGTATTCAGTTTAACATGTATTTACATTATTTCTGATGACGATTGTTTTTTTCTGAATTCAGTCACAACATATTCACAACTGTGTTTGCGATGTGTTTTTTATGTTGAAATCGGGCATACTCTCAATGAACTAAAGCATACACACAGCCACACTAAAGGACTTTTGATGCGCTTGCTTATCTTACCGGCACTCATTGTATTCAGTTTATTGGGATGCCAAGTTAATACGACACCACAATCTAACGCCGATACTATTGATCGTACCGCCACGTCTAAAACGATTGCTGAACAAGACTTGCAAACACTAATCGACAAAAGTTGGACACTCACTTTAGCGCATTCGCCAGAACTTGCAGCGAGCTTAGGCGATGTTGAAGCGGCCAGTAAACTCACAGACCTTTCACCACACGCTTTAGCGCAAAAGAATCAGCAAACACTCGAGATACTCGATACGCTTAGCAAGCTAAATCGTAAAGATTTATCAAAAGAAAGCATCATTAACGTTAATATGCTGCAAGCGCAATTACAAAACGACGTCGATCTGTATCATTTTAATGACCATTACTTACCCATTACCGCCGAAAGCGGCTTTCATGCCTACATAGCTTCTATAGCAAAATCTCGGTTTAGTCGTATGGAAGACTACCAGCAATATATGGCTAAATTAACATTGATGCCACGCTATTTTGCACAACAGACTTATTGGCTCAAACAAGGTATGGCCAAAGGTATTACACCTGCGAGGGTGACGTTAAATGGTTTTGAAGACAGTATAAGTGCCTTTATTGTCGAACCAGAACAAAGTGGCTACTTTGCACCATTTACTCAATATCCAGATCACTTTAGTGCTACAGAAAAAGCGGCTTTAACCCGGCAAGGGCTAGCACTAGTGTCACACACTGTATTGCCTCTGTATCAGCAGTTTTATGACTTCATGACCCAGCAATATATCCCTAATGCCCGCATCGACATTGCCGCATCAACATTGCCGGACGGTGTCGAGTTTTATCAAAATAGAGTCAATTACTATACTACTGTCAACTTAAGTGCCGAACAAGTACACCAATTAGGACTTCAAGAAGTTGCTAGAATACGCACCGAAATGGATGCGATTATTAAACAAGTTAACTTTAACGGTAGTTTTGCAGATTTTTTACATTTCTTACGTAATGACCCACAGTTTTATCCTAAAACCGCAAAAGAATTACTCAAAGAAGCCGCTTTTATAGCAAAGAAAGCTGATGCTATGCTACCGAAATACTTCGGTAAACTGCCACGTACACCCTATGGTATTGAACCGGTTCCCGCAGAAATAGCGCCTAAGTACACAACAGGTCGTTATTCAGGATCAAACCGTGATGACGAACCTGGATATTATTGGGTCAATACTTACGCATTAGATAAACGCCCTTTATATGAGCTAGAAGCACTGACGCTACACGAAGCAGTACCAGGCCATCACTTACAAATATCACTGAACAAAGAGCTCGCAGATTTACCCAATTTTAGACGTTATAGCTATATTTCAGCATTTGGCGAAGGCTGGGGTTTATATTCTGAATACCTCGGACTGGAAGCAGGTTTTTACCAAGACCCATACAGTAATTTTGGTCGTTTAACATACGAGATGTGGAGGGCTGCAAGGTTAGTTGTTGACACGGGCATGCATGCAAAAGGCTGGACTCGCAAACAAGCAATTGATTTTATGGCCAGTAATACCGCGTTATCAATGCATAATGTTACCACCGAGATTGACCGTTATATTTCATGGCCTGGACAAGCTTTATCATACAAAATCGGTGAATTAACCATTAAACGTTTACGCGCTAAAGCAGAGTCGGCATTAGGGGCTGATTTTGATATTAGAGCTTTTCACGATGCTGTACTTGAAAATGGATCAATCCCAATGTCAGTATTAGAGCAAATGATCGATCAGTTTATTGTGCAACAACAGGCTTTAATAAAAGTTAATAACCAAATTTAACCACCAGATTTAGCACAACAAACAACACTAAAACATATTAACAAGCTGGCTTATAAATAATGCATTACATGAAATTTTCGTCGGAACTCAAATTAAACACCAGCGCTCAGCGCAATTTTTGGCTAGGCGTAATTAAGAGCCATTTTAGTACCCCAGACGGAATAAAAATTGCCTATGCCTACGTTCAACATCCAGATAATAACAAAGCGATAGTGATTAGTAATGGTCGCGTTGAATCATATATAAAATACAAAGAATTGATGTTTGATTTATATCAACAAGGTTTTAGCGTATATGCCTTAGATCATCGAGGACAGGGCTTATCAGATAGGATGACTCATAATCCTCATCAAGGCTATGTTAATAAATTTAGCGATTATACAGACGATCTCAGTCAGTTTATTAATGACGTAGTTACTCCAAATAAGCATACTGAGTTATTTATACTAGCCCACTCAATGGGATGTACTATCGCAACAGACTATATCCAGCAACACCCGACAACATTTACCGCAGCCATTTTTTCGGCCCCTATGCTCGGAATAAAACTGCCTTTTGCAGCAAAAACAGTCCGTTGGTTAGCAAGTAAATTTGATAATAGTCACGTGGTCGACGGAAAAATACATAGTCGTTATGTACTAGGTGGCGGTGCTTACCAAGCGGTGACATTCAAGCGAAATCAATTAACGCACAGTAAGGCGCGCTATCAACAATATCGTAACCAATTTGATGCTACGCCTAAAGCACAGTTGGGTTCGCCAACAAATCGCTGGTTACTTGAAGCTATGTCAGCTGCGCAGAGATGTATTGATTATGCCAAACACAGCCAAACACCCATTTTAATTTTACAGGCAGAAAAAGACAGTATTGTCTGTAACGAAGCACAAAACCTTGCCCTTAGTAGTCGTTGTCACAAGGTTGTTATTGAGGGTGCTTTTCACGAAGTGTTTATCGAAACTGATAACATGCGCAATATTGCGCTGTCTTATACTATGGATTTTATGGCACAACACTCAAAGATAACTGGGTCTTAATTAACTGGATCATATCTTCTTTATCTAGAGGCCGACTAATAATATACCCTTGAAACCAAGTACACTTTGCATGTGTCAACAAATTAAGTTGTTGTTTATTTTCTACTTGCTTAGCAACTACCGGTAACTTTAATTTAGTCGCAAATTCAACTACTGCATTTACAATATTGAATGTCTCCGGGTTATATTCTATTTCATCTAAATATACCGCGGCTAATTTAACCTGAGAAAAATTAATTCCTTGTAATTGATGTACACCACACGATCCGCCACCAAAATCATCCATTGCGATATTAATGCCAAAACCTTGTAATTCTGAAATTTTACCTCTGGCTATATTAGCATTGACCGTAAATATATCTTCCGCTAACTCAAGCTGTAATAAAGATGGTGAAATTTGCGCCGCATTAATCCTATTCATTAAAACATTGACGAAATGGTCCTGATGAAAATGTCTTGAAGAAACATTTAACGACATAATGGGTACGGTGGATTGCGCTTGCTGCAGTGTATTAATCATGTCTAATACCTGATCTAAAGCCCAAAGCTCGAGTTCAAAAATGCAGTCTGTTAATTCTGCAGCAACAATGAATTTAGCCGGACTAATAAAACCAAACTGAGGGTGATACCAGCGCATCAATACCTCTACGCTATGCAGTCGTCCAGCTTGATCTACAACGGGTTGATATACTAACGACATTTGATGGTTACTTATGGCGTCCTTTAACTCGTTTTGTAGTTTAAAAGGTTGAATTTGATTTTTGTCTAGCTGCGGTTCATAAATAGCACAACCATTCGACCGGCTATCTTTTGCTTGCTCTAGGGCGCTATCTGCACGAGCTAATAATACTTGAGGCTCTAAAGACTCAATACCATCAAACACGACTAGGCCTATTCTTGCTGAAATAGATAAGTTTTGTTCTGAAATTGTAAACCCACGACCAATAAGCTGCCTTACCTCACTTGCTAATGCTAAGGCTCGCTTATTTGCTTGATCTATTTCGCTACCCAAATTTTTGGCTAAAATCACAAATTCATCTGCACCAAGTCGAGCCACTAACCCCGCATTCGAAAAATTACCAGACAACCTTGCAGCAATCTGCATTAATAACCTATCACCGAGCTGCCTGCCAAGGGCATCATTAATTAACTTAAAATTATCTAAATTAATCATTAGTAGTGACGAGAATTGGCCTGTTTTTCGACTAAAAACCTGTAAATCATATAGTTCGTCAGCCAAGACTTCTCTATTAATCAAATCAATTAAACCATTATGATTAATTTTATCTACAGAAATACGCTGATTTTTTACATCGCCGGACACATCAGTAATGGTACCAATAATTCTTAATGGTCTACCAGACTCGTCCCACTCAACTATCTTGCCTCGATCAAGAACCCAAATATAGCGACCATCTTTGTGGCGTAAACGATGAACACTTTCATATTCATCATGCTGATTATTAATATAATTCTGTAACGTATTTAAGACTTGTTCTTTGTCATCTCTATGTAAACGAGATTCCCATACTGAGTAATCATTATCTAATTCATAATGTTGATAGCCAAGCATCTCTTTCCAACGATCAGAAACAAACACCTCACCAGTCGCAATGCCCCAATCCCAAATACCATTACGAGCTCCTTCGACAGCAAATAACCATCGTTGCTCAGCATCATTAAGACGCTTTCTACTTCGAGACAAACGACCTTTAACTAAATTTAGATAATCACGGAGATTATTTATTTCAGTTGTTATGCAAATAATATTGTTACTAAAGTCCGGATTATCTAAATTTTTTGCGGCCTGACTGAGTTGGGTTAAAGGCCTAATTAAAACGTAATGCAATAACAAACAGAATAGGGTGAGCACTAACGCCCCAAAACCCCATATTTCAATAAACCTTTTTAATAAACTTTCAGACGCTTCAGACAATAGATTAGCGATATCATATTCAAGATATACAAGCTCAGCGGCATTTGAATAACTAAAACGAGAATTAGAATTAAGCGGGTAATACGCTTGGATTGAGAGGCGATCAAAACTAACATTAATATAAGGTTTATTGTTTGTTATTGATGAGCGATGTTGTTCAGCAGAGTACCCTTCAAGTACATTGCTCGCATTGCTATCACGCCAAATAATATGGTTTGCGTATTGAATTTCACTAGATGAATCCAAAATCACATATACCATCATATTCTGCTCAGTTGAAACAAGTGCGACTTCTTGTTCGATCCGCTCAAAATCTTGAGTCATAACTGCTGACTCAATAACATGGCGCATTCGAAATAGATCCTTTTGGATCTGCTCTGTCTGTCTCAATGCCAACTGATCATTTAATTCTGCGTGCTCATAAAAATACTCCCCACATACCAAAGAGAGGTAAAGGATAAAAAAACATAAAGGAACAAGCACAGATAGAGAAAGTGTTGGCAGCCGAAGCAAAATAAACCCACCCAATTAAATAGATAAATATATGCTAGCGGTAATCTTAGCATTAAGTAAAGAAATAGTTATAGATGTAACCACATAAACGATTAAAAACTGTATATGAATTAATAGCTTTTAAGAAAATAATTGATATTTACATAATTTATCTGATTGCGTTATCGTGATTACAATGCTCAATATTAACATAATGATCGAGTCAAAAACTGAGTAAATTATTAATACGAGCATTGGCGTTAACTACAATAAATAAGTACCTTAAAAACACATTGCTTTTGCAACGGACTTATCACTCTCTTTTCAGAGAAATTAGGCGTCTGGAAATGACCGACTCTCGTATGGGCATGTCAACCACACTAACATCCGTGTTGTTTAGTAGTAAATTTCAGATATATAAAAGCCCGTTGCGTTAGCAACGGACTTTTCACTCTCTTTTCAGAAAAATTAGGCGTCTGGAAGTGACCGACTCTCGTATGGGCATATCGACCACACTCATAACCTTGTTTAGTCGTAAAATTCAGATNGGCTTATCACTCTCTTTTCAGAGAAATTAGGCGTCTGGAAATGAAGCTCTATGGTTTCCAGACAAATTTTTCTATCTAATGCTTATTTAAGCATTAGATAATAATTCGAAAAGCTGATTATGCTTTATTAAAACTTACTTGAGTTATCACACTATTTAAGCGCTCTATTCTAACCACTAAGGTCAGTAAAACCCATCTGGGTTGTATGGTTAAGCCTCACGGGTCATTAGTACAAGTTAGCTCAACGCCTCACAACGCTT
>NZ_BMQW01000012.1 GCF_014648315.1 Shewanella ulleungensis | reverse complement strand
TATTCGGTTAAGAATATTTCGGCTCAATGAATTCTACTGTCATAATTCGCTTCGCTCAAAGAGCTTACAAATTACTCACTACATTGCTGTAGTGTCATATTACTATGAACATTCTCATCATTGAGTTAAATTTTTTGATTGCCTACATTCCGAAGAACAAGAAGACAATTTCGAATAACTCAATACCTGTGAATGTCCACACAGATTTCTTGTTTAGATTGTTAAAGAGCGTACTAATACCAAAAGAATCAACCTTTCGCTTAGTGGCCGTTGACGCTAGGTCGTTGGCTTGGGCTGCGTATTCTACGCTTTCCCGGGTTGGCGTCAAGTGTTTTTTCAAACTTTCTTTTCGCCTTGAACTCAGTGTTTTGAAGCACTTGGTTCAACCTCACTCGGTGACTGCTTTCGCTGTCTGCCGTTTCAGTGGATGCGCATTATAGGCACCGAGAGATTTAGTGCAACCCCTTTTTTAAGGTTATTTATCTTTTTTGACTTGTTTGCAGATAATTTAGCCTGACCAGCTAGTTTTTAAGCATTATACTGTCATAAACCATGAATATATAAGGATTGTTATGTCTACGAACGTAAGAACTTACCAAGGAATACACCCTGATTTAGCTGATAGTGTCTATGTTGATGAGTCGGCTGTGCTTGTCGGTGATATAAAATTAGATCATGACGCGAGTGTTTGGCCACTTGTTGCCGCTCGTGGAGACGTGAATAAGATCCGCATTGGTAAACGTAGCAATGTTCAAGATGGCAGCATATTACATGTTACTCGAAAATCTGCTGCTAACCCTGAAGGTCATCCATTGATTATTGGTGACGATGTAACGATTGGCCATAAGGCAATGCTGCATGGCTGTAAGATTGGTCATCGGGTTTTAATTGGAATGGGCGCAATATTACTTGATGGTGCAATAGTAGAAGATGATGTCATTGTGGGTGCGGGGTCATTAGTCCCTCCAAATAAAACTTTGCAAAGTGGCTACTTATATGTCGGCAGTCCATGTAAGCAAGTAAGACCATTAACTCCAGAAGAACGTGCTTTTTTACCACTTTCGGCAGATAACTACGTTCGTTTAAAAAATGAGTATTTAGTAGACTTACAGCAATAAACCTTTTTACAGTGTAATGGCCAAGTTTTCCTTGGTCCATTACATACCTTCGTTGTCATCACTCTCCACACACTTTTTTTGATACTATTGGTTGATAAACTAATGCGGTCTTATATGATAGCAGCTCAATACAGATGTAATTTTCGCGATGTATTGTCGCAACAATAAATATAATAAGTCGTTATACTGAGCATTATTGTAGTTGAGATAACATATTATTTTTAAACCTAACTGCTATCACCGATTTTTAACAAGGATGGTTAAGTGAAAGCCATGAAGCACGCTAAGACTAAATATATTAGCTATCTTGGTGCTAAGCAGCATCTAATACTCTTGATTATTCCTTTATTGCTCATCAGCATTATCACCTTCATAGTGTTTGATGAGGTTAGTACTTATCTATACCTATCCCTCATTAGTTGCGGTTACATAATTTGCTACGTCATAACATACTTGGCCCATAGACAAAATATGTTACGTCTTTGGCAACATCTAGAACATGTAATCTACATAAGTGACACAACTTATGAGTTAGTAAACTTATCGAGTCAATACGATTCAGAACAAGCTTTTTTAGATGCGCTACTTCTAAAGGCTATAAATGTTATAAATGATGCTGAAATGGGCAGTATCATATTGGTAGATAATCAGACAAATCAGTTGCAGTTTGAATCTGTGATTGGGCTAAATAGTGATGCCTTGCAAGATATTAACTTTACCCTAAAAGACACCTTTTTATATCGATTGACTCAAGGACGTTGCCATAAAACGGTTGTCATTAGTAACATCAATGCTAAAAGCCCCAAGCAATATGATCAATTTGTACTCCCAAATGCTTCAACAAAACCAATTTGTTCCACCTTGTCTAGCCCAATCCGTATTGACGGAGAGCTTTACGGGATGATGAATTTAGATAGTAATAAGATTGATGCCTTTAGTGATTACGATATAAACCTAGTTAACATTCTTACATCAGAAGCAGCAAACGCAATATCACTGTATCAAAAATCTAAAAAAATTGAGCTCTTAGCAGATTATGATGGATTAACCGAGCTTTATAATCGCAAAAAATTTGATGCTATGATTCTTCAATGGCAACACCACCCTGAATTAGCAAGCTATATCATTATTTTAGATATGGATAATTTAAAACCCTTGAATGATCTGCACGGACATCAAGCTGGTGACGATGCATTAAAGACGTTTGCTCAATCTTTAAAATCACTATGGCATCCTCATTTTTTAGTCGCGAGATATGGCGGTGATGAATTTATTGTTTTATGTCGTGGCCCCATCAATATCTTAGAGCAACAAATAACACAGCTACAAAATGACTTATCTCAGTTAGACCCTGCGATTTATTTTAGCTATGGATTTGCCCAATATGATCAAGATTGGGCTAACGCGTTTAAACAGGCTGATCATAATATGTACAGTCAAAAGCGAATGAAGAAACAACGTAATCAACCTTAAACTAGAACAATGTCACCACTGTCATTAAAAGCTTCTTGTTCGATCAATGCTTCAGCTTGGTCTTCAATATCAAAACGACATTGCTCAAATAGACACATAGCATTGCCTTCACTGACAACTTGTTTATCGCAAAGCTTACTGATGGCAGAGAAACTGACATAGCAATTGATATGCATCCCTTGCTGTTGGGCGATAAACCTCACGTTATCAACTTCGATAAATACTTGGTCTGTAAAAATGACGCTTTGATTCATTAATCGACGGCCTTTTGTGCTAATAATTCTCGAAGCTTACGCATAACAGGTCCTTTATCTGGGTTAACATCTCGCCATAAGTTAAAACTCGCCGCAGCTTGTCCAACTAACATGCCTAAACCGTCTGCGGTTTTACGTGCATGCTGATCTTGAGCCCATTGATTAAAGACTGTAGTTTGTTGACTATACGTCATGTCGTAACAGTCCGTAGTTTCATCAACGATAGTATCGGGTAGTGAAATAAGCTGCCCCGACAAACCCGCTGAGGTTGAGTTAATCACTAAATCAAATGGCGAATTTAACTCTTCAATCGGTTTAGCAAAAAAGTTACCGTACTCATTAAATAACTTTTGTAGTTGTTCGGCTTTCTCGTGAGTTCGATTGCAAATAACCAATTGAGACACATTATGCTGCAAAATAGGTAAAATACAGCCTCTAGCCGCGCCACCAGCACCCACCAGCAATACGCGCTTACCTTTTAACGAACCAAACAGCATTTCCAGGTCATTGACCAAACCGACACCGTCGGTATTATCACCGGCAATTCTTCCATCAGGTAAATTAAACAGCGTATTAACTGCCCCAGCCAATTTAGCCATGTCACTTAACTCATCACACATGACAAACGCTTGCTCTTTAAAAGGCGCAGTAACATTAGCGCCTTTACCACCGTTAGCAAAAAACTCAGTTAACGAAGCAGAGAATTGATCAACCGGCGCTAAAATGGCTTCATAGCTCATATCTTGCTGAGTTTGCTCTGCAAACTCGCTATGAATAAATGGCGACTTACTTTGGGCAATAGGATTGCCAAATACTGCGTATTTGTCGGTCATCAAACTCTCTCTTCATTCATATTGATTTAATCTAACGATATCCTGCAGGCATATCTGTTTTATTCAAATAACGCTCTCGCAACTCATCTTGGCGACTTTGTAAGGATTGTTCTTCACCTGCTATCCACATTTTTTGAACTTTACTGCTAAATTCAAATGGGTCGCCACTCCACAATACTAAGTCCGCAGGTTTACCTACGGCAATACGACCGCTGTCTAGATGAAAAATATCAGCAATGTTAGCCGTAACAGCAGCAAGTGCGTCATCATAATTCATACCATTCGCAACCGCGTTACCAGCGCTGTAGCGCAATGCATATATACTATGGCTATCTCCAGGTAAAGCAATCGCTACTTTAACGCCTGCTTTTGCAAGCTTACCTGCATTATTAAGCGAGTTATGCAGAGAGTCAAAACTGTCTGGTAAATTTCGCATGGCATCTATCACCACAGGAATATTGGCTTGAACCAATTGCTCTGCGACTACCACAGCATCGGCGCCATTAACAATCACTACATCTAAGTCATAATCTTGCTTAAGCTTAATTAAATGAATGATATCGCTCGCACGGTCAACTGCTACAATCAATGGTTTCTCACCAGATAACACAGCTGCAATCACACGGTCTTCACGACTAGGCTCTTCATCACTGCTATCTTTAGCTTTCTTTTGAGTTTTGCTTTCTTGGGAAAGTGCTTTTTTCGCGTCATCTAACTTATAGATAAGCTGCTGCATTCCCATTGCACGAGACCCTTCATCCGTGGCCCCTAGTTGTACAAACAAACCAGTATTGCTAGCAATAACACTATCAAATTCACCGGTTAGGTCTACTACAAATGTTTGCCCAGCAAAAATACTTTCTCCACCTCCAGAGGTGACAATATTGCGTGTAATCCCCCCCTTACGGGCAAAGGAAATGGTGGTGGCTTTAGGATTAAAAGCAAGGCTTGGATCAAAGGTGATATTAGCCTCTTTGTCACTGGCATCCCTAGAGGTGGCTACAGCGCCGACTTCGACTAATCCCATATCATTCATCGCAGCGATAAAACCGGGCGTTAACATTGCCCCTTTTGCATCGATAGTCTTATCGGCTTGCGAGCTTTGTGGATTAATCGCTGTAATCGTGCCGTTTTCGATCACCACGGTCGCATTGTTTAGTACACCCTGTTCTGTTGCTGTGTGCACAGTGGCATTAATAATTGCTACGCTTTCTGCTTGAGCAACATTCGTGCTCAAAGCCAAACTAATAGATAAGCTCATAGCAAGTGCTGATTGGGTAAATCGTGTCATTGTCTTGCTCCTTATTGCTGACCTAACATAAAGTCACTTTGCGCCTGAAAGGCTGGGTCTTGGCGGTCATACACTTTGGCGCCATCAATAAATACTTTTTCAGCTTGGGCATATACGCTAAATGGGTTGGTATTCCAAATCACTACATCTGCGTTTTTACCGGCTTCAAGCGAACCCGTTTTGTCACTTATGCCTAATGATTTAGCTGCATTAGCGGTAATCCAGCCAATCACATGTTGTTCTGTTAACTCAAAACCGTTGTCGTTTGCTGCATGCATGATTTTAGCGGTTTCTTGATTAAGGCGCTGAATAGTCACGCCAGAATCGGAGTGAACAATGGCACATGAGTTTTTTACGGCATCAACCATGGCTACATTTTCAAGAACCATGTCGTAAGCTTCAAGTTTAAAGCCCCACCAGTCAGGCCACATGGCTGCACAGTTACCATTTTCTGCGAGCAAGTCTGCAATTTTGTAAGCTTCGACTGCATGGTGAAATGTCCCTGCGTGATAACCAAACTCTTTACCTAAGTCGATCATCATTGCCATTTCTTCGGCTTTATAACAATGATTATGAATGAGGATGTCACCTTCAAGTACACCTTTAAGAGTGTCCTTCATTAAATCACGCTCAGGGGCAACGGGGTTTTTACCTGCGGCGTAGTCTGCATCATATTTGTCCCACGCGCGTTTGTATTCAGTTGCTTGAATAAAGGCGGTTCGATAGCCTGCCATATTACCCATACGTGTCATGGGTAATTCATTACGGCTACCGTAAAGGTTTTTAGGATTTTCTCCACAGGCCATTTTTAACCCATATGGCGCTTGGGGGAACTTCATCGCTTGCATTGTGGTGGCTGGGACATTTTTTAATGTCACCCCGCGCCCACCAATTAAGTTGGCTGAGCCGGGTAAAATTTGTAGCGTGGTAATACCGCCTTCTCGTGCACGGTTAAAACCTGGATCTTGTGGCCATACGCTATGCTCTGCCCAAACCTCAGCCGTAACAGGGTTGGTCATTTCATTGCCGTCATTATGTGACTCAGCATTGGGGCTTGGATATACACCTAAATGTGAATGCACATCAATAATACCTGGAGTAATCCATTTACCTTTGGCATCAACAATCACCGCGCCTTCAGCAACTAACTGTTGTCCTACGGCGCTAATTTTACCCTCTTTAATGAGTACGTCAGCATCATTAATACGCTCACCAGTCCCGGTTAATACGGTGGCATTTTTAAGTAACATCGTTGAATTAGGTAACGCATGATAAGTGCTTGGGTATGGATTAGCGTTGATGATAACTTGCGGGTCTTGTTGTTCTGCAGGGCTGCAACCGGCTATTGCGGTAGCTAACGCCACAGCAACCAAAGAAGGCGTGAATTTTGCCATTAGGGTCTCCTTTCTTATTTTGCGACCAATCTAACCAAGTTAACGATTGAAATACAGCGTAATCGTTAAATAATTGGTATCAAAACGTTAACAACTAAATGTTCCAGCAATCGCAATGATTTCGATATAGTTTTAGATATAATAGCGCTGACATTCCTCAACACAGACAATATGAACTGGTTACGTAAGTTATTCGCTAAGCCACAAACAATTGATGATAGAGATACGACGCAATCTAACGCTTACGATATTATTGGTGGCGACAAAGTGATCCGTGCGATAGCTCATGACTTTTATCTGCAAATGCAAACTAGACCTGAAACTCAAAGCCTGTTGGCTATTCATAGTTCACCCATTTCTGACTCTGAGCAAAAATTATATGAATTTTTAAGTGGTTGGCTTGGCGGACCGCAGCTGTACCAACAAAAACATGGTCACCCAGCGCTCAGATCAAGGCACATGCCTTTTGCGATTGATGAGTCGATGCGAGATCAGTGGTTAATATGCATGCGCGCGGCAATTAGTAATTCAATAAAAAAGCCTGAACATCAACAAGTAATTATTCAGGCTATTTCGACATTAGCAGACAATATGCGTAACCGATAGCGCTCTATGTTGAGAGGACTCGCTCAGAGTTAAGCTTGTGCTAACCAATCTTGTGGTTTTAGGTATACGTCGTACAACTCTGCTTCTGCTGTGCCGTCTTCTGGGGCAAATGCATATTCCCAGCGGACTAATGGCGGCATCGACATCAGTATTGATTCGGTGCGCCCACCAGTTTGTAGGCCAAACAAAGTACCGCGATCGTAAACCAAGTTGAATTCAACATAACGGCCACGACGGTATAACTGGAATTGACGTTCATCGTCGCCATATTCTAACGCTTTGTTACGTTCTACTATTGGTGCATAAGCTTTGATAAACCCATTACCAACCGCTTGCATAAAGGCAAAACTACGTTCAAAACCAGGCTGATTTAAATCATCAAAAAATAAGCCTCCCACACCACGAGTTTCATTTCGATGCGGTAAAAAGAAGTATTCATCACACCACTTTTTATACTTTGGATAAACATCTTCACCAAAAGGGTCACAAATATCTTTAGCAGTTTGATGCCAGCTAATCACATCTTCTTTAAACGGATAATAAGGAGTTAAGTCAAAACCTCCACCAAACCACCAAACGGGGTCTGCGCCTTCTTTACGGGCAATAAAAAAACGTACGTTAGCATGAGTTGTCGGAATAAACGGGTTATGAGGATGGATAACTAATGAAACTCCCATGGCTTCAAAACTACGACCGGCTAATTCTGGACGATGTGCAGTAGCGGATGCAGGCATAGCAGCCCCCATAACATGCGAGAAATTAACCCCTGCTTGTTCAAATACCTGTCCTTGAGTTAGCACCCTACTTGTGCCGCCGCCACCTTCTTCACGTTCCCATGAGTCGGCTTTAAACGTTGCTTTACCGTCGAGCAGCTCTAAACGCTGACAAATATTTTGCTGAAGAGCCAACAGAAACGACTTAACCTGTTGTGCATCCGGCACCTGGTGTTGGGTATTGGACATGTTATTAACTTCCACTTCGAAGAATTTGACCACTGCGGGCGTCAATAATGGTCGATGGCTGACGCTGCTCGCCAAGTTGACCTAAAATTAATGCCTCAATTTTATCGCTAAAATCAGTGAGGATTTGTTGTGCATCTATCACAGGAGGCTCTCCCGCTAAATTGGCGCTAGTCGATACTAATGGTTTATTAAGCGTGTCGCAAAGTTCACGCACAACGGGATGAGCAGATACTCGAACCGCGATTGAATCAAACTCACCACATAATAATTTTGATACGTGTACCCTGATTGGCATCACAAACGTGAATGGCCCAGGCCACTTTGATTGCGCAAACTGTAACTGCGATTCCGTCAGCTTAGCAACATCAATGTAAGGTAATAGCTGTTCAAATGAGCTTGCCACCAAAATAAGCCCTTTTTGCCAAGGTCGTTGTTTTACTGCCAGCAATTTTTCGATGGCGGCATCATTATCAGGATCGCACCCTAAACCAAATACAGCTTCTGTTGGGTAAGCTATTACGCCACCTTGTAGTATGGTGGTGGCGACAGCCGATGGCTGCAATTGCAACATTGGATTTCCTTTCATCAATTTATTGGTGGTGATAACGAATTAAAGCGCTCGCTTATATTTACAAGATTTTTGCGGACATTCAAGGCGACTGCCAGCAGCACCTTTACGTTCCACTAATATCCCAAAGCCACAATCCGGGCAAGGCTCATTATAAGGAGGATAGTTTACGATAAACTTGCATTTAGGGTAGGCACTACAAGCAAAAAAAGTCTTACCATAACGGCTGGTCCGAGACTCCAAATGACCTTTATTACATTGAGGACATGCGATTTTCTCAACCTCATTACTGTGGTCATGTTTTTCAATGTGAGTGCATTCTGGATAGTGAGTACAACCAATAAAAATACCAAAACGACCAGACTTGACAGCCAACTCATGGCCACATTTAGGGCATTGAGAACCACTAATCACTTGTGTTTCTATTGACTCATGTTGCACTAACGGCCGAGTATAATCACAGGTTGGGTAATTATTGCAACCAACAAAGCTGCCATGTTTACTGTGTTTAACCGACAGCTCAGAACCACACACAGGACAAAGCTCAAACTCTTTTTCCAGTGCATGCTCGTGGACAGTAAACAACTGTTGATCAATTTTCGACATGGTGCTCTCAATAAATAATATTGTATAGATCTAAAAAAGGAGGCTAAGCCTCCTTTCTATTATGAGTGTAAGCGCCCTTCTGGCTGCTCGAAGATTAAATCTTCCATTTGCTCGTAAGCAGACTCATTTCCTGGCACGTTGAATAGTACCATTAATACTACCCATTTAAGATCTTCTAACACCAATGTGGGCTCGTCTAGCTCCATAACACGATCGATGACCATTTCACGGGTTTCAACACTGAGCACTTGAATTTGCTCTAAGAACAGCAAAAATCCACGGCACTCAACATCTAACTTAGCCATCTCCGCTTTGGTGTAAATACGGAATGAATGTTGCGCATGATTGCACAAGTATGGCTTATCGCTTTCTTGAAGATCAGCTAAGTGCTCTAACCAAGAAAGTGCTTTTATAATATCGACTTGATGAAAACCCGCTCGAGTTAACTCTTTAGTAAGCTCATCTTCATCCACTAATAGTTCAATTTCACTATGAACATAATTTTCAAATAAATACATGAGGATATCAAACATGGCTAACTCCTCTTTAGTCTGACGTAACCACCGGGCACTGCTGCAACCCACCCTTGTAACTCAAGTTCAAGCATTTGTATTAACACCAGATCTATTGGCTTCCCACTATCCTCAACAACCGCATCAATTGCAGTTGTTTCATAACCTACACTAGCTAACAGCGAAGGAAATGGCAAATCACAAATGTCATTATCCTGTATATGGTGCTGTCGATGCAATTGTTCAAGGTGATAATCCGATAAACTCCCTAACTCTTCTATTATATCGGCAGCAGACTCGACAAGTTTTGCGCCATTTTTGATTAAATCGTGACAACCTTGGCTATAACCGCCTAATACCGAGCCCGGCACAGCAAACACTTCCCGATTTTGTTCCATTGCTAAACGAGCGCTAATCAACGAGCCACTTTTACGACTGGCCTCAACCACAACAGTCCCCAAGCTTAAGCCGCTAACAATACGATTACGCTTAGGGAAGTTACCTGCATATGGCCCAATGTGAGGCCAATATTCACTAATAACACAACCTGAATGGATAATGTCGCGATACAACTGTTGATGTCGTTTAGGGTATACCCGCTCAACACCAGTGCCTAATACAGCCATCGTTGAACCATTAGCAGCTAAAGTTGCTTTGTGGGCCGCACCATCGATACCTGTTGCCATACCACTGGTAATAGCAAAACCTTGACTAGTAAGGTTATAAGCTAACTCAGCGGCAATATCTAAACCACCACGAGAAGCATTACGGCTACCAACTATAGCAATACTTGGAACCACCAAAGATTCAACGATACCTTTAATAAATAGCACTAATGGAGCGTCGGAAATTTGCTTTAGCAATGGAGGATAGAGTGGATCTGAGGGGGTTAAAATATAATGGTTTGGCTGCGATTGCTGCCATTCTAAAGCTTGTTCAACTTTATCTACGTCGATATGGCATTTGGCCAGCAGGTTTGCCGATAAAGGCAATCCCTGAGGCTCAAACTCTAGACGTTGACGAAGTTCTTCAACGTCCATCTGAGTTAGTAATTGTTGAATCCGAGTCGGTCCCAACCCGGATACTGCACAAACAACTAGCCAGTCGACCAGTTTATCAGAAATTATTCACCTTTTAGGGTTAAGGGCTCAGGCTTCACTAACTTATCACCTACACGAGCAGGGCGTTCATTGAACATAATTAGGCCTAAACTAGTCTTATCAAAGACTTTAAAGACTAATAAATTACCATGAAAGACATCAGGCATTTTATGGACCGTGTCTTCAGAGAAATGCGCTAACACTTTATCGTAAGATGAGCGATCTAAGGTGCGTACAGGTAATCCATCATTATTAATTGTAATATCTTCACCGTCGCGATACATCGAGAATACATGACCAGTCTCAACACCGTCTTCACTGCCACGGTCAAGGTAAACCACATCTAACTTACCAGCTTCACGAATTTTACCGTTGATAGCAATAATCGCTGCGGGTACGGCAAGGTCTGCGGCTTTAGGTACAAAGTAAGCAGACATTAAGGCTTCATCTTCTACTGGCGCAACTTTAAAGCCACCTTTAGTTTCGCGTAAGCTACTTAATAACTCTACTTTCGATATTGGCCCAGACTCAATCACTCGGCCACTAGAAGCTAAAATCATCTCTTGGCCTAGTAATGCATCACGCTCTAGCGCGAAAAACTCACGGCCTTTTTCATACATAGCCACTTTGAGCCCTAGCTCGAGTTGCGCATTAACATAAATAATATCGCTGACAACATGGTGAATAGATGGGCTTTCACCACTCATGACCATAGGTAAACTGGCATACCAAGCAGGATCAACTACGCGATTTTGTACTAAATAAGGTTGTATAAGCGCTAAATCAACCGCTGGAATAGGACCATCTTTTGATGCTATTCGACCTTCAGGGCTTTTTTTAATATGTTGTTTCACCACTAATCGCGGTTGACCATCGATAAACACCAATGTCAGTCTATCGCCAGGATAAATTAGATGTGGATTAGCAATTTGTGGGTTAACGCCCCACAATTTAGGCCAACGCCATGGATCATTTAAAAAATATCCTGAGATATCCCACAACGTATCGCCTTTTTTCACGACATACGTATCAGGATGTCCAGCCTTCAAAGTTAACGCATCAGCACTAACTCCAAAAATATTTAAAGATAAAAAAGCAAGTAAAAGTAAGCGTTTCATGGTGCGGTCCATGTTGTTTAGCTCTTTATTAGAGCTTTTTGCTGTTATTGATAGGCGGTAAGGATTAAAATTACCCTAATCGCAACAGCCAGTATAGCTAACTGGCTGAAATTTGACAGACTTGTTAAGAGTTTATATATGCCTATATTAAATGTTTTACGATTTCCAGATGAGCGTTTACGCACTATTGCTGAACCAGTCACCGATTTTGGGCCAGAACTTCAAACCCAAATTGATAACATGTTAGAAACAATGTACGAAGAAAAAGGCATTGGCCTTGCGGCTACACAAGTCGATTTCCATAAACAACTTATCGTTATGGACTTACAAGATGACGTGGCTCGCCCAACTATTTTCATTAATCCACAAATTACTAAAAGTAGTGGTGATTTTGCTAATGAAGAAGGTTGTTTATCCGTTCCGGGCATTTACGCCAAAGTGGATCGTGCTGAGTTTGTAACTCTAAAAGCACTAGACCGTCACGGCAAAGAATTTATCGTTGAAGCCGACGAGCTGTTTTCAATTTGTATCCAACACGAAATGGACCACCTCAAAGGTAAGTTATTTGTTGACTACTTGTCACCACTTAAACGTCAACGCATTAAAACTAAGCTTGAGAAAGAAGCCCGTTTAGCAGCTAAATAGGAAACGATTTGAAACCGTTAAAAATTATCTTTGCCGGTACTCCGGATTTTGCCGCCAGACATTTACAGGCGCTAATAGACTCAGAACACGACGTGATTGCCGTTTACTCACAACCAGACAGACCTGCTGGCCGTGGTAAAAAACTCACAGCAAGCCCCGTTAAAGTATTGGCTCAAGAGCATAATATCGCAGTGTTTCAACCAGCATCATTACGTAATGAAGCAGCACAGCAAGAATTATCAAATTTGCAAGCTGACATTATGGTAGTGGTAGCATATGGGTTAATCCTGCCAAAGATAGTACTTGATACGCCACGATTAGGTTGTATCAATGTACACGGTTCAATATTACCTCGCTGGCGTGGTGCTGCGCCTATTCAACGAGCATTATGGGCTGGCGACAGTGAAACCGGCGTCACCATCATGCAAATGGATATTGGCTTAGATACCGGTGACATGCTACTAAAAACGCACTTACCAATAGAAACAACAGATACCTCTGCCAGCCTGTATGAAAAATTGGCAGAACAAGGCCCTACCGCACTAGTTGATGCACTAACCGGGCTAAGTGAAGGCCGCCTAGTAGCTGAGAAACAAGATGAAAACCTAGCCAATTATGCGGAAAAACTGTCTAAAGAAGAAGCGCGCCTTGATTGGCACAAAAGTGCCAAGCAGTTATGGCAAGAAATTAGAGCATTTAATCCTTGGCCAGTGAGTTACTTTGAACACCAACAAAACGTGATCAAAGTCTGGCAGGCAACATACAATGCCCAAGCATGTTCACAAGCTCCTGGCACTATTATTACCGCCACTAAGCAAGGCATTGAAGTTGCTACGGCTGATGGCTCGTTAATCATTGAAACAATGCAATTACCCAACAAAAAGCCACTTGATGTGGCTGATATCCTTAATGCTCGTGGTGATTGGTTTGCTGCTGGTGTGTGTTTAAACCAAGAGGCTAACTAGCATGAATGTGCGTGCACTTGCGGCTAAAGCGATTTATGAAGTACTTGAAAAGGGAATGTCACTGTCGGTAGCCCTTCCCGAGCAACAGCAACACCTCGAAAACAGTAAAGACAAAGCCTTGTTGGCAGAACTCTGCTATGGAGTTATGCGCCAATTACCTCAACTAGATAAATGCGTAAGCGACTGTTTAGCGAAACCATTTAAAGGTAAACAGCGCATATTACACCAACTGTTGATTGTTGGCTGTTACCAACTCTACTTTACTCGCATCCCTGCTCATGCCGCCATTTCTGAAACAGCAGAGGCCTGTCGACAACTGCGTTTTGATGGCTTAGTCAAAGTCGTTAATGGGGTTTTGCGTAATATACAACGTCAAGATACTCCATTAAATATCGACTCTGATACGCTACGTTTTAACACCCCGGCATGGTTTATTAAACGCTTACAACAAGCGTACCCAAGTCATTGGCAATCCATCATTGAGCAAAGCCATCAGCGCCCACCAATGTGGTTACGTAACAATCGTTTATCGCAATCGCGTGAAGATTATTTAAGCGCATTAGCGGCGCAAGACATTCGTGCCGAAGCCGGTCCTAGCCCAGATTCAATTTTGCTTGAAAGCCCTAAAGATGTCGCCAACTTGCCAGAATTTATGCAAGGTGCAGCATCGGTACAAGATGGCGCGGCACAATGGGCTGCAACACTACTAGCGCCTATGGGTAATGAGCTGATTTTAGACGCATGCGCAGCCCCAGGAGGCAAAACCTGTCACCTGCTAGAACTCGCACCAAATATTGAATTAGTTGCAGTTGATTTCGATGTAAAGAGATTAGCGAGAGTGCAACAAAATCTGGACAGACTGCATTTAAAAGCGCAAGTTATTCACGGCGATGCCGCCAACATAGATTCGTGGTGGCAAGGGCAGCAATTTGACCGTATTTTACTTGATGCACCTTGCTCGGCAACAGGTGTTATTCGTCGTCACCCAGATATAAAATGGCTGCGTAAAAATAATGATATTGAAGAGTTAGCCACTTTGCAGCGACAAATTTTTGATCATTGTTGGCAATGGCTAAAGCCAGGCGGCACATTATTATATGCAACCTGCTCTATTTTACCGCAAGAAAACAGCCAGCAAGTGGAACAGTTTTTAGCACGTACGCCAGACGCCAAATTAGTGCCCATAGCACAACAGACGGATCCCAATGATATTGGCTGGCAAATATTATCAGGCCAAGACAATATGGATGGCTTTTATTACGCGCGCCTAGTTAAAGCAATTTAAGGATGTACCCAAAGCCATGAAAATTATTATTTTAGGGGCTGGACAAGTTGGTGGCACACTTGCTGAAAACTTGGTCGGTGAGAATAATGACATTACCTTAGTCGACAGCGACCGTGCGCGATTAAGACTTCTACAAGATAAGTTTGACTTACGCGTGGTGGTGGGTCATGGCGCTCATCCAAGTGTTTTAAAAGAAGCCGGTGCAGAAGATGCCGACATGTTAATTGCTGTGACAAACAGCGATGAATGTAATATGTCTGCCTGCCAAATTGCTTATACCTTATTCGGTACTCCAACCAAAATTGCCCGCATTCGCTCCGAAGCCTACCTAGACTTACAAGATAAACTGTTTATTAGTAGCGAAATAAAGACCGGTGATGCCAAGCCGCGTGGTGGCTTTATTATCGACGAACTCATTGCGCCCGAACAGTTAGTAACCACTTACATACAAAGATTGGTTGAATATCCGGGAGCACTACAAGTACTTGAATTTGCTAAAGGTAAATTAAGCCTTGTGGCAGTTAAAGCTTATTATGGTGGTCCATTAGTAGGTAATGCGCTCGCAACATTACGTGAACACATGCCAAATATTGATACCCGGGTCGCAGCTATTTTTAGGCAAGGTAGACCTATTATGCCGCGTGGTACCACCATTATTGAAGCCGACGACGAAGTGTTCTTTGTTGCTGACAGTCGTCATATTCGCGCGGTAATGAGTGAAATGCAAAAGCTGGATAATTCATACCGTAATATCATGATTGCGGGTGGTGGTAATATCGGTTTTGGCCTAGCGCAAAAACTGCAACGTACTCACTCAGTGAAGTTAATTGAACATCGCCAAGAACGTGCTGAACAACTGTCTGAAAAACTCGACAAAACCACGGTGTTTTGTGGTGATGCATCAGATCAAGAACTACTGCTTGAAGAACACATTGACCAAACCGATGTGTTTATTGCTGTCACCAACGATGATGAAGCCAATATCATGTCAGCATTATTGGCTAAACGTATGGGCGCTAAAAAAGTCATGGTGCTTATCCAGCGTGAAGCTTATGTTGATATCGTACAGGAAGCCAATATCGATATTGCCATTTCACCACAGCAAGCGACGATTTCTGCGCTGCTGACTCATATTCGTCAAGGCGATATTTGTAATGTTTACTCATTACGCCGAGGCGCGGCCGAAGCAATTGAAGCTATCGCTCACGGTGACTCAAGTACTTCTAAAGTTGTCGGTAAAAAAATTGGTGAGATAAAGCTACCACCAGGAACAACCATTGGTGCGATAGTCCGTAATGATGAAGTGTTGATGGGCCATGATAAAACCGTTATTGAACAGGGCGACCATGTTATTTTATTTTTAGTGAATAAAAAGTTTATTGGTGATGTTGAAAAACTATTTCAACCGAGTGCTTTTTTCTTTTAGGTTTTTATGTTTAACATAAAACAACTTATCTTTATTCTGGGTATTTTTCTCTCGATACTCACAGGGTTTATGTTGGTGCCAATGGCATTCGCGCTATTTTATGGCGAAGAGACTATTGGCGACTTTATGATATCGGGCCTATTTACGGGCTTTATCGCCATCCTTTGCCTGCAAAATGGCCGCAACCGCCAATTTAATCTCAATATTCGAGACATGTTCATGCTGACTAGCGTGACATGGTTCGTCGTCAGCTTATTTGCAGCATTGCCTTTCACCCTATATCACGGCATCAACTATACTGATGCATTTTTTGAAACCATGTCAGGGATCACCACTACGGGTTCTACTGTGCTAAGTGGATTAGACAAAATGGACCACAGCATTTTAGTGTGGCGATCTTTATTACAATGGTTGGGTGGCATTGGCTTTATTGTTATGGCTGTAGCGGTTTTACCTTTTCTTAACGTCGGTGGTATGCGCTTGTTTAGGACAGAGTCATCTGACTGGAGCGATAAAACCATGCCGCGCACCCAGAATATGGCCAAGCACTTATTTCAGGTCTATTTCGCGCTTACGCTGTTATGCGCCATAGCCTATCACCTTGCAGGAATGCACTGGTTTGAAGCCATTAACCACGCCATGACCACGTTATCAACTGGTGGCTACTCAACGTCTGATAGCTCCATGGCAGCATTTTCACATGAAGCTCATTGGGTGGGTATCGTATTTATGTTAGCGGGTGGATTACCGTTAATTATGTTTGTTCAATCAATCCAACAACGCAGTGTTCGATTATGGAATAACCAACAAGTAAAAGGTTTTTTACTGTTTGTTTTATTGGTGTCTTGTTCATTAGCGGTTTGGTTATGGCGACATCAACATCTAGATTTTATTGATGCCCTAAGATTATCAAGCTTTAATGTCATATCAGTTATCACTACTACAGGATACGGATTAACTGATTATCAAGCTTGGGGAGCTGTCGCGAGCGTGGCATTTTTGTTCTTAATGTTTATCGGTAGTTGTTCAGGATCTACATCTGGTGGGATAAAAATATTTCGATTCCAAATTGCTTTTTCAATTATGCGTCAACAAATAAAACAACAATTTCATCCTAATGGCGTGTTTAAAGAAAAATATAACGGCCATAGAATAACTGATGACATTGTCCGCTCAATTATGGCTTTCTTTATGCTGATGTTTGTGGTGATTTTAGGCTTATCGATTATCTTAGTGTTAACAGGTTTAGACCCAATGACCAGCTTTACAGGTGCAATCACAGCGGTAACCAACGTTGGACCAGGGTTAGGGCCAATAATCGGCCCTGCTGGTAACTTTGCCCCCTTGCCCGATATTGCTAAATGGGCCCTCGCTGTGGGTATGCTTTTAGGGCGCTTGGAAATCCTTACTGTAGCGGTATTATTTCACCCGAAGTTTTGGCGTTTCTAGAGCTTAGCTGAACTCAACTTGAGCCAGCTTAACAATATGATTGCCATAAGCTTTTACATCTTGCCAATCGGTATAGTCAATAATGGCGGTAGGATCTGTTGGTCCATCGGTCATTTTCATGATTAATCTAATCATTAGACTGTCATACCAAGGCCAAGATGGATAATCCACCTTTCCGGCAATTATCTTAACGTCTTGAGGTTTCCAGGCAGACAAGGTTAAAAACTTCTGTAGATATTTATTGTTTTCTGGAATGCGCTTTTCTGGATTACGCGCCACCACATTGACACAAAAAAAGCTATTTGGAATATTCGACAAAGCCTGCTGATGTTGACTAACAAATTCAAACACAGATTTATGATATGAGCCATACAAAACACAGGCGCCTAATGCTACAGCTTGATATTTAGACCAATCGATTGGCTGTTGTTTGGTTTCAAGAATACTCATCACATCGCATTGATCACCATTAGCGATAATTTGATCAGCAATAGCACGACTAATTTGAGCCGTGTGCCCTCCACGAGAATAGTAAAGTACTAATATATGCGCCATGTTATGCCTCAATACTGCTTTATTTGCCTCAGTTTGGCAAAAAAGCGAGTTTTAAACCTCTGCAATGATCACAAATTAGAAATAGCTCATATATTTAATAGTTAAAATTGAGATCTGTCTGGCGCAGAAGTATGATGACGTTAGATAGGCAGTTATTATTAAACTGACTCACGCTCACCAGATAGGAACACACATGCCACAAGATATCGATGTCGCAACCATGCTTAACAATGCAGAGACAGCCGCGCAATGGCTTAAGGCTATTGCTAACCCTTATCGACTGATGATTTTGTGTTTGCTACTGGAGAAAGAACACAGTGTGACAGAGCTTAACGAAACTGTTCCGTTAAGTCAGTCTGCGTTATCACAACACCTTGCGGTATTGCGCACTCAAGACTTAGTGCATACGCGCAAAAGCTCACAAGTTGTGTATTACACGCTTAAAAATGAGCAAGTAACCGAAGTGATATCAATTCTGCACCGCCGTTATTGCGCCTAATATCCATTAGGCGTTTAGTTAACGCTTTTGCGCCGCGATTTGTTTGGCATAATCGTTAACTTTATCCCAATCTGTAAATTCAAAAGTGCCACTGGTATCAGTCGGCCCTTTGGTCATCCACATAATAAAACGAATCATGACCTTGTCAAAAAAGCGATAACGAGGGTAATCAATCTTCCCCGCAAATACACCTAACATATTTGGTGTCCAAGCCGACAGCGTTAAAAACTTCTGCATATAGGGATTGGTCTCAGGAGTATTTTTAAGTGGTTTACGCGCCACAACGTTAACAGTAAAAAAGCTGTTTAATTTACTGTCTAGCAACGCCTGATGCTGCTCTGCAAACTTAAATAACTCTGGTCGATGCTTACCGTAACGAATACTGGCACCGATAACCACTTTATCAACAGTGGCTAGTTGTTCAGCCTTGGCATCAGTAAGGTTAATCACACTCACTTGCTCACCGTTGGCGATCAACACTTGCTCTATACGCTGGCAAATAGCGCGGGTTTGTCCATCGACGGTTGAGTATAAGATTGCAGTTTTTAACATTAATTTTTCCAAAATGTCGGCGTAAATAACACCAATAAAGTAAACACTTCTAAACGACCAAATAGCATGGCAAGAACCAATACCCATTTGGCACCATCAGACACATTGGCATAGCTTGATGCTACATCACCTAAACCTGGGCCTAAATTGTTTATGCTCGCAGCGGTAGCACTGAATGCCGTAATGGCATCCATGTCCATTGCCATTAAAATCACCATACACACAACAAACACAAGAGCGTAGGCAGAAAAGAACCCCCACACAGCATCAATGACTCTATCAGGTAATGCCTTAGAACCAATTCGAATAGAATACATTGCTTTAGGATGAACTAAACGCTTCAGTTCACGAGATCCTTGTAACACCAATAAAATAAGCCTGATCACTTTCATACCGCCACCGGTAGAGCCGGCGCAACCACCAATAAAGCTAGAAAATATTAATAGAATTGGCAAAAACAACGGCCAAGAATGAAAGCTTTCGGTGCCAAAACCTGCTGTAGTGGAAATAGAAACAACTTGGAAAAAGGCGTAATCGAGGGTTTGTTCAGCAGAATCATAAATACCTGACTGATATAAAGTAATGAAGCAAATCGCAGTTAACACCAACTGAACGGCAATTAACACTTTAAATTCAGCATCTTTAAAATAGATTTTAAAGTTAATGCCACGCCAGCTAAATGCGGCAAAATGCAGACTAAAATTGACCGCCGCAATCAATAAAAAAATCGCACAAATCACGTTAATTAATGGACTGTCGAAATACCCTAAACTTGCATCGTGAGTAGAAAAACCGCCAATAGCAATGGTGGAAAATGAATGACATATGGCATCAAACGCATCCATTCCAGCAAAGTAAAACGCTAACGCACACGCGGTGGTTAACATAAAGTAGATATACCACAATGCTTTAGCGGTTTCGGCTATTCGTGGTGTAACCTTAGTGTCTTTTACTGGTCCGGGTACTTCTGCTTTATACAGCTGCATACCACCAATGCCTAACAGTGGTAAAATAGCCACGGCCAGTACAATAATCCCCATACCGCCCATCCACTGAAGCAGATGTCGATAAAACAAAATTGATTTAGGCAGGTCGTCGAGGCCAACAATCACGGTTGCCCCTGTGGTAGTTAACGCAGAAAATGATTCAAAGAAACTGTCTGTCCAGCTGAGGTCGGGCTCATTGGCAAAAATAAATGGTAAAGCACCAATTGAACCAAGCACAGTCCAGAACAGCACAACAATGAGGAAGCCTTCTCGAGTTCGTAAATCACCTTTTTGATGGCGATTGGGATACCACAATAAAAAACCTAAAAAGATACTGACAAAAAAGGCCTGAATAAACGCAGTACCACCACCATCTTTGTACAAGATAGCCACTAATGCTGACGGCAGCATGGTGATAGAAAATAATCCCATTAGCAAACCGGTGATTCTAATAATTGTTTTATATTGCATTAAGGATTCTGTTTAAGTTGTGCTGCATCGAATTTAACAATTGAGTGACAGTTTGGCATAAGTTCGTCATAGCTCAAACAGTAAACTTTACTTGTAACTGGCCCTGGGTTTGGGTTGCTAAGGCTTGATTAAAAGCCTGATGGTACGATTTTGCTAATTCAAACTGTATTTCAACCTTATCGGTAAATACTTTATCGATAACTATGCCATCATGCTGATCAATTAAATATTCAATATCTGTGAGTTGTGCATAATGACACACTATACTTGCAGGGTATCGAATATGCTTAATGCGAGTTTGCATTTGAGTTAAGCCTTGCTTGATACCCGAGGTATAAGCACGCACTAATCCTCCTACGCCAAGTTTAGTTCCCCCAAAATAACGCACGACAATAACACCAAGCTCACCAATATTAGCGCCCTGCAAACAAGCCAACATCGGTTTTCCAGCACTTCCAGATGGCTCGCCATCATCACTAGCGCCCATATCAACCGTATTTTCAGGACTACCAGCTACAAATGCATAGCAATAATGGCTCGCACCTGGATATTGATTTTTAATGTCAGTAAGCGCTAACTTCATTTGTTGTTGATTAGAGCAATGAAATAACAAAGAGATAAAGCGACTATGCTTTATCTCTTCTTCTATCAGTACGTTAGCTTGTGGTATTAAGTATGACTCAATCAACTAAACCAAACTCTCTTGTCATGTTTTCAACTCGGTTGTGATGCACGATCACGTTATCTTCAATCCGGATCCCACCAAAAGGACGTAATTCATCGACCACTTTCCAGTTAATCGCATGTTTGGCCGTAGACGATAATTGCTCGAGCAGTGTGTCTATAATATACAGACCCGGCTCGATAGTTAGCACCTGATTAGCAGCTAGAACACGGGTACAACGTAAAAATGGATGCGCCTCTGGTGCAGCGATATGAGTACCACGTTCATCATGAGTATAACCCCCCATATCATGTACCTGTAATCCCAACATATGCCCTAACCCATGTGGGAAAAATGCACTGGTAATACCCTGAGACACTAATTGTTCAACTGTACCATTTGCCAAACCAAAGTCGATTAGCAGTTGAGCAATATGTTCATGAGTTGCAATATGAAGATCGACATATTTAACCCCGGGTCTCATTTGCTCAATGATAGAGAGCTGTACTTTATCAAGTGCGACGATAAGCTCATAAAAACGATTTTTCTCAAAAGAGTAAGTACGAGTAATGTCTGCAGCATAACCCTGAAAATTAGCACCAGCATCAATCAAAAAAGACAGTCGCTGCGCAGGCTTAGCATGCTCTAAAGCCGTGTAATGTAAAATCGCTGCATTTTGATTTAATGCCACAATATTACCGTAGGGAACGTCGTTTTCCCCTTGGCCAATTTCCAGTAAATAACATTGCTGAATTTCGAATTCACTTGCCCCATTATAAAATGCATTTTTAGCCGCTAAATGGCCCTTTACTGCAATTTTATTAGCGCCGCGCATACATTCGAGTTCGTATTGTGTCTTATCTGCCCGATGAAAATGCAAGTAATTCATCACAGCATCAGGGTTTCGAGCGGTAAAACCGAGTACATCAGCAACATCTAAGTACTCGCCAATATAAGCCCATGAAGCAATATTTTTAGGCAAGTAATCGGCAATACGATCAGGTTTGGTTAATAGCTGAATATTAAAGTGTTCAGTCCAAAACGCTTGTGGTACGTCATTCACTTTGTGCCAAAAATCGACTGGACGATAAAATACGAGGGTTGGTTTATCCTGACCATTCGCTATCACCCAGCAATTGGGCGTATCTAAAATAGGTAACCAAGCTTTAAATTGCGGATTAACTTTGAAGGGATAATTTAAGTCATCTAAAAACTGTCGATGCGGCTGTCCGGAATGAATCACTAGGCCTGAGATGTTTTCACGCTGACAAATATCAGCTACACGACGATTTAGTTCCCCAATGTGTGCATGATATAAATGAGCTAACTGTTCCATTGACTATCCCTTTCATAAGTTTTAACTCAATAAGTCTATCACAAACAGAAAAACTCATCGCTAGATGATAAAAAATTAAACGGCCGTTTAAATTGGGTGTTGTAATTTTTCTCATTTAGTCGCACACTGAGAATTAGCTGGTCAATAGATGGCCGAAACTGCTGTGATTCAAGCTTGATAACTGCACAGTAAATAAGATGTGGAAGTCGCTTTTAAGCAATAAGGAAGCAAGCAATGATCTACCAAAGCCCTACCATTCAGGTTGAGTTACTTGAAGATAATATTGCCAAACTTTGTTTTAACGCACAAGGTTCGGTAAACAAGTTCGACAGAGAAACTCTAGCCTCTCTTGATGCCGCACTAGACAGCATCAAACAAAACACCAACATTAAGGCGTTACTGCTGACATCGGCAAAAAGCACTTTCATTGTTGGCGCTGATATTACTGAATTTTTAACGTTGTTTCAGCAAGACGATGCAACGTTACTTGCGTGGGTTGAACAAGCTAACGCAGTATTTAACAAATTAGAAGACTTACCGTTCCCAACCGTATCTGCGGTTAATGGTTTTGCATTAGGCGGTGGTTGCGAAACCATTTTAGCAACTGACTTACGAGTTGCAGATACGAATGCCCGTATCGGTTTACCAGAAACCAAATTAGGTCTTATTCCTGGTTTTGGCGGTACAGTGCGTTTACCCCGTGTTATCGGTGCCGATAACGCACTTGAGTGGATCACCACCGCGAAAGATCAACGCCCAGAAGACGCATTAAAAGTCGGCGCAATTGATGCCGTAGTCGCGCCAGAAAATCTAGAAGTTGCGGCACTGCAAATGTTACATGATGCTTTAAATGGCAGTATTGACTGGCAAGCTCGTCGTACTCAAAAGCAGTCTCCACTAATACTCCCTAAACTTGAAGCTATGATGTCTTTTGCTACGGCAAAAGGAATGGTGTTCTCTGTTGCAGGCAAGCATTATCCAGCGCCTATGGCTGCTGTGAATGTAGTTGAACAAGCAGCAGGTTTAGACCGTGATGGCGCATTAAAAGTGGAAGCACAAGCATTCATTAAATTGGCTAAAACAGATGTAGCACAAGCTCTAATTGGTATCTTCTTAAATGACCAGTTCGTTAAAGGCAAAGCCAAAAAAGCCAGCAAGCTAGCTAAAGATGTTAACCAAGCAGCTGTATTGGGTGCAGGCATTATGGGCGGCGGTATTGCTTACCAAAGCGCCAGCAAAGGCACACCAATTGTAATGAAAGACATCGCTCAGCCTGCATTAGAGCTTGGCCTAAACGAAGCGGCTAAAATTCTGACAACTCAAGTTGCACGCGGTCGCTCTACGCCAGAAAAAATGGCTAAAGTATTAAACAACATCACGCCTTCTCTAGATTATGCGGCTATTAAAGGTAGCGATATTGTTGTTGAAGCGGTTGTTGAACATCCAAAAGTGAAGGCTACTGTACTGGCTGAAGTTGAAGGCTATGTATCAGAAGATGCCATTATTGCATCTAACACTTCAACTATCTCAATCAACTTGTTGGCAAAAAGCCTTAAGAAACCAGAACGTTTCTGCGGTATGCACTTCTTTAACCCAGTACACAAAATGCCGTTAGTTGAAGTTATTCGTGGCGAGCACAGCTCAGATGAAACTATTGCATCAGTTGTAGCTTACGCAAGTAAAATGGGTAAAACCCCAATCGTAGTCAATGATTGCCCAGGCTTCTTCGTTAACCGCGTATTGTTCCCATATTTTGCTGGCTTCAGTGGTCTACTTGCTGAAGGTGCAGACTTTGCCGCTGTCGATAAAGTCATGGAGAAACAGTTCGGTTGGCCAATGGGCCCAGCATACTTACTTGACGTAGTTGGCTTAGATACAGGCCATCATGCACAAGCGGTAATGGCAGAAGGTTTCCCAGACCGCATGGGTAAAAATGGCAAAGATGCTATCGATATTATGTTTGAAAACAAGCGCCTAGGTCAGAAAAACACCAAAGGATTCTATGCTTACTCAGTTGACCGTCGCGGTAAACCGAAAAAAGACATTGATCCAACAAGCTACGAATTATTAAGTGCTGAGTTTGGCGCCTTAAAAGCATTTGAGTCTGATGACATCATTGCTCGCTGTATGATCCCAATGATCATCGAAACGGTTCGTTGTTTAGAAGAAGGCATTATTGCATCACCTGCTGAAGGCGATATGGGTCTAGTTTATGGTATTGGTTTCCCTCCATTCCGTGGCGGTGTATTCCGTTATTTAGACACAATGGGCGTAGCAAACTTTGTTGCCCTAGCAGATAAATACGCACATCTTGGCGGCTTATATCAAGTCACCGATGCAATGCGTGAACTTGCAGCCAACAACGGTAGTTATTACCAAGCCTAATCAGTGGGAAAGGAATTAAATCATGAAACAAGCTGTTATCGTAGACTGCATTCGCACCCCAATGGGCCGCTCTAAGGCTGGGGTATTTAGAAATGTACGTGCAGAAACTCTTTCTGCAGAATTAATGAAAGCACTTATGGTGCGTAATCCACAATTAGACCCTAACGATATTGAAGATGTAATTTGGGGTTGTGTGCAACAAACACTAGAACAAGGCTTTAACATTGCTCGTAATGCTTCATTGTTAGCTGGTATTCCTAAAACAGCAGGTGCTGTAACGGTAAACCGTTTATGTGGTTCGTCTATGGACGCACTACATCAAGCAGCTCGTGCCATTATGACAGGCCAAGGCGACACCTTTATTATTGGTGGTGTTGAGCACATGGGTCATGTACCAATGAACCACGGCGTAGATTTTCACCCAGGCCTTGCAAACCGCGTAGCTAAGGCATCTGGCATGATGGGCTTAACAGCTGAAATGTTAGGTAAAATGCACGGTATTACTCGTGAGCAACAAGATGCATTTGCCGTACGTTCTCATCAACGTGCACATGCAGCAACCATCGAAGGTCGCTTTGCTAAAGAGATTTGGGGTATCGAAGGTCACGATGCAAGCGGTGCATTGATTAAAGTGATGACAGATGAAGTTATTCGTCCTGAAACATCATTAGAATCTTTAGCTGGCTTACGTCCTGCATTTGACCCAGCAAACGGTACTGTTACTGCGGGTACATCATCAGCGTTATCAGACGGTGCTTCTGCAATGTTAGTGATGGAAGAATCTAAAGCTCGAGCTTTAGGCTTAACCATTCGTGCACGTATTCGTTCAATGGCTGTTGCCGGTTGTGATGCTGCAATTATGGGCTATGGCCCAGTTCCAGCCACCAAAAAAGCATTAGCACGTGCAGGCCTTTCTGTTGCAGATTTAGATTTAATTGAATTGAACGAAGCGTTTGCAGCACAGTCTTTACCTTGTGTTAAAGATCTTGGCCTACAAGATGTTGTCGATGAAAAGATTAACCTTAACGGAGGTGCAATAGCATTGGGTCATCCATTAGGTTGTTCTGGTGCTCGTATCTCAACAACATTGATAAACTTAATGGAAGAGAAAGATGCAACGCTGGGTCTTGCCACTATGTGTATCGGTTTAGGTCAAGGTATCGCGACAGTATTTGAACGCGTTTAACGCTTAACAATATCTGTCGTTACATTTTTACTTTTAGAAACGAGCCCAATCGGCTCGTTTTTTTATTTTTTAATTTTTATACTTTGACTAATGTTCCACGTGAAACATGTTTTATGAAAATTATAAAATATCCAAAAACGATACAAATCGAGGTGTGTTAGAGAAACTCAAACTTGGCAAGCATTACTGACAAGAGTAATATTGGCGCAATTAGACTAGTAAAAAGATTCCAATTCAATGACTGATATATATTCTCAAGCACAACATCAACTCGATGCTCTTGGTCTTCGTTGCCCAGAACCCGTTATGATGATCCGCAAAACTGTTCGAAAAATGACTGATGGTGAGACATTACTTGTCATCGCTGATGATCCTGCAACCACACGCGATATTCCAAGTTTTTGTGAATTTATGGACCACACGTTAATTGCTAGTGACACCAGCAAAACACCCTATCAATACCTACTCAAAAAAGGACTGTAATACATGGCCATCACATTGGAAGCAATCGCCTATAAAACAGCAAAGCGCGGCATAATGAAACCCGCCTTTTGTGCCAATGTGACTTTAGAGCGTGGTGTTGAAAATGATATTTTTGGCCGTCCAGGTAAACGTCAAGTAACCGTAATATCTCAACAACAATGGCAAATAGCCTGTGAGCAAATTGATGCAGATTTGGATTGGTTAACGCGTAGAGCTAATTTATTAATCAGTGGCTATCAGTTTAGTGCTGCTGATGTCGGTAAAGTGATTTCGATTGGCCAAGATCTTCAATTACACATAACCGGTGAAACTGACCCATGTAAAAAAATGGAAATATCTCACCCAGGTTTAGAACAGGCATTACGACCAGACTGGCGTGGTGGTGTAACTTGTCGAGTCATTCAAGCAGGATTAATACAACCTGATGACCTTGTCACTATTGCTTAACCGATAAACGAGTTAACTCATTTTCATTTAAGCCTTCCCTATTACACTTCACTAATTTCATACATGCAAATTACTGACATGCATCTATGTTAAAGTCTGTCATTAATTGAAACAGATTTGTTGTACACCTTATCTAAAATTTATGCGATAAAGGTAACATTCATACTACAAGCACAGTAAAGCTAATCCTAAAGAGTATGCAAAAATGCTCATTGACTAGGATACTTAGCTTGATTAACTCCACGAAAATAAAAATGAAACGGATAATCGACTCTATGTTTACTCATAAACTAAAACCACTTTATACCGCCATTGCTCTATCGCTTGGCATGAGCACTGCAAGCTTTGCCACTGAAGATGACAAGACTAAATGGCAAGTGAACTCACCAGAAAATGCCCCGCTAGAAAAAATTGATATCAATGTCACCGAAGGAACATGGATGAACGTCAATGTTTCACCAGACGGCAAACATATTGTATTTGATCTGCTAGGCGATATTTATCAGATGCCGATTTCAGGTGGTGAAGCTAAGCCTCTTGCTCAAGGTATTGCTTGGCAAATGCAACCAGTTTACAGTCCAGATGGCAAACACATTGCCTTTACCACCGATGAAGATGGCGGTGATAATATCTGGATTATGGATGCGGACGGCTCAAATCCACATCCGGTCACCAAAGAAACTTTTCGATTACTCAACAGCCCAGCATGGAGCCCAGACTCACAATACTTGGTTGCTCGTAAACACTATACCGGGACCCGTAGTTTAGGCGCTGGAGAAGTATGGATGTATCACGTTGCTGGCGGTGAAGGCGTTAAATTAACCGAACGCCCAAATGAGCAAAAAGATTTAGGTGAACCTGCCTACTCGCCAGATGGCCGCTATATTTACTTTAGCCAAGATGCAACACCAGGAAAAACCTTTCACTATTCTAAAGACTCAGTAAAAGGCATCTATAAAATTAAGCGTTATGACACACAAACCGGTGATATTGAAGTATTGATTGAAGGAACAGGTGGTGCAATTCGCCCAACACCGAGCCCTGATGGAAAAACCTTAGCGTATATTAAACGTGATGGATTTCAATCTACACTTTACTCTCTTGATTTAAAGTCAGGAGCAGAAACTAAACTTTACGACAAGCTTGACCGTGATATGCAAGAAACCTGGGCTATCCATGGCGTCTATCCCACTATGTCTTGGACCAAAGATAACAAGCACATTGTTTTTTGGGCACAAGGTAAAATTAATAAGATCGATGTCGACAGCAAAAAAGTCAGCGACATTCCATTTAACATTAAAGGCCAACGCGATATTCAACCCGCTGTGCGCTTTACCCAAAACCTAGATCAAGATCAATTTGATGTAAAAATGCTCCGTATGGCCCAAGTTTCACCAGATGGTGAAAAAGTGGTATTTGAGGCACTAGGTAAGATTTGGATACGCGATATTAACGGTGGTAAACATAAGCGCCTTACTCGTTTAGATGATGATATAAACGAACTGTTCCCGCAGTGGTCGCGCGATGGCAAAGACATTGTATTTACAACCTGGAACGATCAACAACAAGGCACTGTTAGTGTAGTTAGTGCTCGAGGCGGAAAAGCCAAAGTACTTACCAGCGAACCGGGGAAATACGTTGAACCTACCTTTTCACCTAACGGCGATTACATTGTTTACCGCAAAGCTCGTGGCGGTTATATGACACCGCGTACCTGGTCACAAGAACCCGGTTTATACAAAGTTGATACTAAAGGTAAGCAAAATACCAAGCTAACAGCTAGCGGTCATCAACCACAGTTTGGCGCCGATTCAGACCGCGTCTATTTTATGGATTATGGTAAAACCCCAGAGTTTGTCTCTATTGGCATGAATGGTTTTGAAAAGCGTACCCATTACACCAGTGACCATGCTACAGAGTTTCGTTTATCACCAGATGGTGAACACTTAGCATTTGCAGAACGCTTTAGAGTATACGTGACCCCATTTGCTAAACACGGTGAAACTATTGCAATTGGACCTAAAGCGACTAACTTACCTATTAGCCAACTAAGTACTCGTGCGGGTGAAAGTATCAGTTGGAATGGTAAAAACAACCAACTATATTGGACATTAGGGCCTGAGTTATATCAAGCCGATGTCGACACTCAATACACAAAATCAGACAAAAAAGTAGAACCTAAAGTTACTGCCATTGGATTTAAAGATAAAGCAGATGTTCCACGTGGAACAGTGGTATTTGTCGGCGGTAAAGTCATTACCATGGAAAATGACCAAGTCATCGACAATGGCGTTGTCATTGTAAAAGACAATAAAATTAGCCAGGTTGGTGATGCGACATTAGCTATTCCAGAAAACGCACAGGTTATCGATATCTCTGGCAAAACAATTATGCCAGGATTATTTGATGCCCATGCTCATGGTGGGCAGGCAGATGATGAAATTATTCCTCAGCAAAACTGGGCGTTGTATTCTGGCCTGTCGCTAGGGGTAACTTCAATTCACGATCCATCAAATGATACCACCGAAATATTTGCCGCATCTGAACAACAAAAATCAGGCAAAATTGTTGGACCACGTATTTTCTCGACAGGTACCATTTTATATGGCGCAAACCTACCGGGTTACACCTCGCACGTAGATTCTTTAGATGATGCAAAATTTCACTTAGAACGTCTTAAAAAAGTTGGCGCATTTAGTGTGAAAAGTTACAACCAACCTCGTCGAGATCAACGTCAGCAGATTATTGCCGCAGCGCGCGAACTCGAAATGATGGTTGTACCTGAGGGAGGTAGCTTGTTGCAACACAACCTATCGATGGCTGCTGATGGGCATACAACGTTAGAACACTCATTACCTGTGGCATCTATCTACAGTGACATTAAACAGTTCTGGAGCCAAACTAAAGTTAATTACACGCCGACACTAGTCGTTTCTTATGGTGGCATATCAGGTGAACATTACTGGTATGACAAAACAGATGTTTGGGCTCACCCACGCCTAAGTATGTATGTACCGCATGATATTTTAGATGCACGCTCAATGCGCAGAACTACAGCGCCAGATGAACATTATAACCACTTCAATGTTGCTAGAGTGGCCAATGAACTTAATGATTTAGGTGTTAAAGTTAATATTGGTGCTCATGGTCAACGAGAAGGTTTAGCCGCTCATTGGGAAATGTGGATGTTTGCACAAGGCGGCATGAGTAATATGGATGTGCTCAAAACCGCAACCATTAACCCAGCGACGACTTTCGGCATGGATCATCAGTTAGGTTCAATTAAGCCGGGTAAATTAGCAGACTTAATTGTTATTGATGGTGATCCATTAACAGATATACGTAGCACAGATAAAGTCACCTACACCATGGTTAACGGTAAATTGTTTAACTCAGAAACCATGAACGAATTAAATGGTGATAAACAAAAACGTAAAGCGTTTTTCTTTGAAAAAAACTAATTATCTCAATGAAAAAATTGAGTAAACAAAAAGGGTGTTCCACGTGGAACACCCTTTTTTATTAACCATAATAAATATTGCTGATGATCAATACTGACCGTAGCAATGACAATCTGTCGTATGATCATTTACCATTCCAACAGCCTGCATAAATGCATAACAGATAGTGGGCCCAACAAAGTTAAAGCCTAGTTTTTTAAGCGCTTTTGACATTGCTTCAGATTCTGGGGTTTGAGCTGGCACCTGGCTTAAGTTTTCAAAATGATTGACCTTAGGTACGCCTCCAATAAAGCTCCATAAAAAAACAGAGAAATCATTACCCTGCTCAACAAACGCCATATATGCTTTTGCGTTTTTGATGATCGAGTTTATTTTTAATCGGTTGCGTACAATGCCGGGCTCGAGCATTAGTGCTTCAACTTTAACTTGGTCAAACTCGACAATCAGACTTGGCTCAAAACCAGCAAACAACTGTTCATAGTTTTGCTGTTTTTTTAAAATCGTAATCCACGACAATCCCGCTTGTTGACCATCTAAACATAATTTAGCAAACAACTGTTTGGCATCATATTCAGGCCGCCCCCAAACAGTATCGTGATAATGTTGATATAAAGGGTCTTCACTTACCCAGCCACATCGGTTAACTTGCATGATACGGTTCCAATAACGTTTTTATTCATACGTTAAAAAATAACCTACATCTGCCTTGCTCTACAAGGTATAATCATTACCATTTTCTATTCATAGCCTGACAGTAGTAGACATGACGACGAAACACGACGTAAAGACATTTCAGGGTTTCATCCTAACCCTTCAGGAATATTGGGCGCAGCAAGGTTGCGCAATTGTCCAACCTCTCGATATGGAAGTTGGTGCTGGTACTTTCCACCCGCAGACGTTCTTACGCTCATTAGGCCCAGAGCCAATGAGTAGCGCATATGTGCAGCCGTCTCGCCGTCCTACAGATGGACGCTATGGTGAAAACCCAAACCGCTTGCAGCACTATTACCAATTCCAAGTGGTATTAAAACCATCACCAGACAACATTCAAGAGCTTTACCTAGGCTCATTAGAAGCCCTTGGTATTGATACTCAAGTTCATGACATTCGCTTTGTTGAAGACAACTGGGAATCACCAACATTAGGCGCTTGGGGTCTAGGCTGGGAAGTGTGGCTTAACGGTATGGAAGTAACTCAGTTTACTTACTTCCAACAAGTGGGCGGTATTGAATGTAGCCCAGTAACGGGTGAGATCACTTATGGTCTTGAGCGTTTAGCGATGTACATTCAAGAAGTCGACAGTGTATATGATCTTGTTTGGACCGACGGACCTCGTGGCCGTGTAACCTACGGTGACATTTTTCATCAAAATGAAGTTGAACAATCAACTTATAACTTTGAACATGCCGATGTCGACTTTATGTTCACAATGTTCGATCAATGCGAAAAAATGTGCCAGCATTTATTATCGTTAGAAAAACCTCTACCACTACCAGCTTACGAGCAAGTAATGAAAGCCTCTCATGCTTTCAACTTACTTGATGCTCGTCATGCCATTTCAGTAACAGAGCGCCAGCGTTATATCTTACGCGTTCGTACCATGGCTAAAGGTGTAGCAGAATCTTATTATCAAGCACGAGAAGCTCTTGGCTTCCCAATGTGTAAGTAGAGGTCTCCAATGAAATTTGAAAACTTACTCATTGAAGTGGGAACAGAAGAGTTACCGCCAAAGTCATTACGTACATTAGCAGAGTCTTTTTTAGCCAACTTTACCGATGAACTAACCAAAGCAGACTTACCGTTTAACTCTGCTGTTTGGTATGCAGCTCCTCGTCGTTTAGCCATTAACGTTGTAGGTTTAGCGCTTGCTCAAGCAGATAAAGTCGTTGAAAAGCGCGGTCCAGCTGTGAGTTCGGCATTTGATGCAGATGGTAATCCAACAAAAGCGGCTCAAGGTTGGGCGCGTGGTAACGGTATTACTGTTGAGCAGGCTGAACGTTTAGTCACAGACAAAGGTGAATGGCTCGTTCATCAAGCTAAAGTGGTTGGTGTTGATACTAAAAGCCTGATTGCAGACATGGCACAACGTGCACTTGATAAATTGCCTATCCCAAAACCAATGCGTTGGGGCAGTAATAAAACCCAGTTTATTCGTCCTGTTCACACCATTACTATGTTATTGGGTAGCGAATTAATCGCTGGTGAATTATTGGGCATAAAATCAGATCGCGTTATTCGCGGCCACCGTTTTATGGGTCAGGCTACGTTCGAACTAGACCATGCAGATAATTATTTAACTGCGCTAAAAGAGCAAGGTAAAGTACTGGCTGATTATCAATTACGTAAATCATTAATTAAAGCAGACTCTGAAGCAGCAGCTGCCAAAATTGGTGGTGTAGCAGACATTCAAGAAGACCTATTAGAAGAAGTGGCATCATTGGTTGAATGGCCAATAGTGTTAACGGCCAGTTTTGAAGAAAAGTTTTTAGCCGTTCCGTCTGAAGCCCTTGTGTATACAATGAAAGGCGACCAGAAATACTTCCCGGTATTTGATAAAACAGGCAATTTGTTACCTAACTTTATTTTCGTTACCAATATCGAATCTAAAGACCCACAACAAATTATTTCAGGTAATGAGAAAGTCGTTCGCCCTCGCCTAGCCGATGCAGAGTTCTTCTTTAATACTGATAAAAAGCACACGCTAGAGTCACGTTTAAGCAGCCTTGAAACAGTCGTGTTCCAAAAGCAACTAGGTACTCTTAAAGCACGTGTTGAACGTATTTCAACACTTGCGGGCTTTATCGCTAGTGAACTAGATGCTCAAGGTGTTAGCACCAGCAGCGTTGATGCAAGTCGTGCTGGCCTATTGTCTAAAACAGACTTAATGACCAATATGGTCATGGAGTTTACCGACACTCAAGGCACTATGGGTATGCATTATGCTCGCCTTGATGGTGAAACTGAAGACGTTGCCATTGCGCTTGAAGAACAATATAAGCCTAAATTTTCTGGTGATACTGTTCCAACTGCGAGCGTATCATGTGCTGTAGCCCTAGCTGAAAAACTAGATACCTTAGTAGGTATCTTTGGCATTGGTCAGGCACCTAAAGGCGCGGCAGACCCATTTGCACTTCGACGTGCAGCTATCGGTATTTTACGTATTATTGTTGAAAACAATCTACCACTTGATTTAGTCGATTTAATTGCTAAAGCCCAAGCGTTACACGCAGATAATGTCAGCAACAACAATACAGCCGAAGACGTACTTGAATTTTTAATGGCGCGTTTCCGTAGCTGGTATCAAGACAAAGGCATTCAAGTTGACGTGATTTTAGCAGTATTAGCTCGTCGCCCTACACGTCCAGCTGATTTTGATAGTCGCGTTAAAGCCGTATCGCACTTCCGTGGTTTAGAGGCGTCTACTGCGCTTGCTGCTGCTAATAAACGTGTTTCTAACATCTTGGCCAAAGTTGAAGGTGAACTACCTGCAAACATCAACCAAGCACTCTTAACAGAAACCGCTGAAAAAGCATTGGCCGATAAACTCGCGCAACTACAACCTCAGTTGGCACCATTATTTGCCAATGCCGATTATCAACAAGCATTAACATTATTAGCAGATTTACGTGAAAGCGTGGATCAGTTCTTTGAAGATGTGATGGTAATGGCTGACGACGAAGCATTAAAAAATAACCGTTTAGCGTTATTAACCAACCTTCGTGAGCAGTTCTTACATGTAGCTGATATTTCATTACTTCAATAATGTAGTATTGCAGTAATAAAAAAGCGCCGAAAGGCGCTTTTTTGTTTAGTTATTTTTAACATTAATAATAGTAAAGGCATAAACTTACATTGATAATTTAATGCTTAAAAATCAAATTTAAAACTCAATCAGTTTTTGATGCAAATCTGCAAACTCTTGTTCATTAATCTCCACTTGCGCCAATAATACAGCCAATACTGATTGTGATAATTTATCTGCTTGCAGCAGCATAGAGCACTCACTAATGATATTTGCTTTCCAAATGAGTAACGTCATCTCATCATCAGGTTTAATATTGGTATTCGCTAGTAGCGTTAACGGTAATTCAAAATGCTGTGGTAACTGCCAATAACGCACCAACAGTGCGCTTAGTGCCAAAGATTTGGTGGTCATTATCTGTTTAAACAACATTGAGCTAGGTTGTTCACCTGGTTCAGCCTGGTAAAATGCATCCACCAGCATTTTAAAAATCGCAATTTTTCCCACATCGTGCAGTAATGCAACCAAAAAAGCACGTTGTCGTAATTCTGGACCAGCCAATTCACTGGACAAAAAAGCCACCTGCATAGAATGACGCCAAATTTCAGCACCAAAACGTCTGAAATATATTGGCTTAATATCAATCATTTCGCGGGCTAAACAGCTAGTAATAAACTGCCTCAAACGCTGTCGACCAACTTGCACTAGCGCTTGATGAATACTGGTAACATCATCGTCCGCTCGTTTAAATGCAGGTGAATTACATAATTTAAGCACTTCAATACACAGTAATGGATCTTGCTCAATCAACTGAATTAACTCTTGAGTATCAATATTGTCATCGGCCAGCTTTTTATCTAATTCAAGAATTTTACTCGGCAACTTCAATACATTATCTGCAATGGCTTGTGGTGAACTTAATGCTTGTTCAATTTTTTGCATCACACTGCGCTCTAAATTATTAGCGATACCTGTGGTGTCAGTTTGCGAACTGGCAAACAAAAAACTGTAAAACAAGGATGACAAATCTAACTGCGACTCTACGGCCTGTTTTGTACTCACTTCAATAGCAGGCTTTACGGCTGATTTTGGTGATTGCTGACGTTTCTCGACCGCTGTGCGGCCAGTAAATTTTACTTGTTCATTGCGGTCTCGGATATTAAACAGCTTCTTAAAAAAACTTGTTACCACAATAAAGAGCCTTATATAAATGAATTAATGATGATTATATTAACCACACTTGATTTAATTAATCATAGCAATAAAAACAAAAATGGGCGCCATTAGGCACCCATTTATTTTAATAAGACGTGCTACACGTCTAAATTAGCCACATTTAACGCGTTAGTTTCAATAAACTCACGACGAGGCTCAACTTGGTCGCCCATTAAGCAAGTAAATAACTGGTCTGCTGCGACAGCATCATCAATAGTAACGCGTAACATACGACGAGATTCAGGATCCATTGTGGTTTCCCATAACTGCTCAGGGTTCATTTCACCCAATCCTTTATAACGTTGGATGTATAACCCACGTTTTGCTTCAGATATAGTCCAATCTAGCGCTTCTAGGAAGCTTTCAACTTCTTTGACACGTTCGCCACGTTGTACATAACCACCCTCTTCAATCATACCGTCAAGTGCAGCGCCTAACTTGGCTATACGTTGATAATCCGTAGAGGTAAAGAAGTCGTAACCAAATAAGAAATTGGTATCAATACCATGCTTACGGATCGTCACACTTGGAATGTACACTTTACGTTCAGGATCAAGAGTTACATTAGCAGAGAAAATAATGCCACTGCTTTCACGCTCAACCAAATCGTCGATAAAGGTTTTACACCAAGCTGTCATTTTCGCTTCGTCGCTTAACATCTCTAACGTAACTTCTGGGTGATACAACATGCGATCAGTTAAATTCATCGGGAAACGTTTTTCTAAACGCTTAATGATTTTCTCAACTTCACGATACTGACTCACTAAACGCTCTAATGGTTCACCACTCATACCCAATGCACCTTGGCTTGGATAAACATGAGTTCCATCTAACGCTTGTGTTGTTAGGTATTCCGTTAACGCTAACTCATCTTTTAAATATTGTTCTTGTTTGCCCTTTTTAACCTTATACAGTGGTGGCTGTGCAATATACACATAACCACGCTCAATAAGTTCAGGCATTTGACGGAAAAAGAAGGTCAACAGCAATGTACGAATGTGCGAGCCGTCGACGTCAGCATCGGTCATGATAACGATGTTGTGATAACGAGTTTTATCAGGGTTGTATTCGTCACGGCCAATACCACAACCTAATGCGGTAATAAGCGTGGCAACTTCTTGTGAAGATAACATCTTATCAAAACGTGCTTTTTCTACGTTTAAGATTTTACCTTTAAGTGGAAGAATCGCTTGGTTTTTACGGTTACGCCCCTGCTTGGCTGATCCGCCAGCAGAGTCACCTTCCACTATGTATATTTCAGAAAGACCAGGATCTTTCTCTTGGCAATCTGCTAGCTTACCAGGCAAACCACCTAAATCTAATGCGCCTTTACGACGGGTCATTTCACGTGCTTTACGTGCAGCTTCACGAGCACGGGCGGCATCAACAATTTTGCCCACAATTAACTTAGCATCTGCTGGGTTTTCTAATAGGTAATCATTTAACTGCTCACCCATTGTTTGTTCTACAGCACTTTTCACTTCACTCGAAACCAGCTTATCTTTAGTTTGCGAGCTAAACTTGGGGTCTGGCACTTTAACAGAGATAACCGCGGTTAAGCCTTCGCGCGCATCATCACCCGTTGCATTGGTTTTACCTTTTTTGTTAAACCCTTCACGTTCCATGTAGTTATTTAAATTACGTGTTAACGCACCACGGAAACCAGCTAGGTGAGTACCACCATCGCGCTGTGGAATGTTGTTGGTGAAACAGAAAATGCTTTCTTGGTAACCGTCGTTCCACTGCATAGCAACTTCGACAGTAATGCCATCTTCACGCTCTTGTGAAAAATGGAATACGTCTTTGTTAATAGGTGTTTTATTGCGGTTTAAATAATTTACAAAGGCACTAATACCACCTTCATATTTAAAAAATTCGTCTTTGTTATCACGTTCATCAACTAGGCGGATACCCACACCTGAGTTTAAGAATGATAATTCACGAACACGTTTTGCTAAAATTTCGAAATGGAATTCAACATCGGTAAACGTGTCACTACTTGGCCAGAAACGAAGCTCTGTACCAGTTTTAACCGCATCACCAATTTCTTTAATCGGCGCATCTGGCACACCATGAGTATAAAACTGCTCATAGACTTTACCGGCACGACGAATCGTTAACTGTAATTTTTCTGATAAGGCGTTAACAACTGACACACCTACACCGTGAAGACCACCAGACACTTTGTAAGAGTTATCATCAAACTTACCACCGGCATGCAATACTGTCATGATAACTTCAGCAGCAGATACACCCTCTTCCTCATGGATAGAAACAGGAATACCACGACCGTCATCTTTTACAGAAACAGAACCGTCTGAGTGAATAGTAATGGTGATATCGCTACAATGGCCCGCTAAAGCTTCATCGATAGAGTTATCGACCACTTCGAATACCATGTGATGAAGACCTGTGCCGTCATCAGTATCACCAATGTACATACCAGGTCTCTTACGGACTGCATCAAGGCCTTTTAATACCTTGATACTCGAAGAATCGTAACTATTCTCTGACATATTTCTCTCTCGTTGTTATTCAATAACCGTTACCTGCCCGTGCTCCACATGAAACATCCTGTTGGGAGGGCTAGATAACGAATCGACTATTGCTAGCGGATCAATTGCGGTGACAAAAATTTGCGCACCGGTTTCGGTTAACTGCTGTAGCAATAGCTGCCTATGCTGTGCATCCAACTCTGACGGTAAATCGTCGACTAAATAAATACTGTTTTTATCTAGTTGTTGTTTGAGCAACTTTCCCTGTGCAATACGCAGTGCACAGACTAATAATTTTAATTGTCCACGGGATAGCGCATCTTGCACTGGTAGGTTTCCCACACGCAAACGTAAGTCTGCTTTATGAGGACCGCTACCCGTGTTACCTGCCCCTACATCTCGCGAGTATTGGTTTTCAAGTAATTGCGAAAAATCCGTTTTGCTGTCCCATCCTCGGGTAAAAGAAACCTTAATATCAACCTGAGGTAAAAACCCTCTTATTATACCCTTTAGTAGCTCATTTAACGAGTCTACATATCGATTTCGTATGTCGGTAACTTGTTCAGCATACCGCACCAGCTCCTTATCCCAAAATTGTATTTGGCTATAAGGTGCTTGATTTCTAAGCAACTGATTGCGTTGCTTTAATACCTTGCGAACATTCACCCAGGCTTGATAGAAATGAGGGTCTGAATGAAAGGCTCCCCAATCAATAAATTGCCTGCGAGCTTTTGGCCCTTCAAACAATAGCGAAAAACTTTCGGGAGTGATAACTTGAATTGGCAGGGTTTCAGCTAATGTAGATAAGCGTTTGACTTTTTCGCCATTAATTTTAACTTCAATATCGCCACTACGGTGGCGCCTAAGCCCTATTTTACAGTCGTTGTCGTCTTGAACTAAATTAGCAAACAGGGTCAATTTATCGTCATCATTATTGATAACGCGCTGAGACAAATGGCTACGAAACGAGCGTCCCATCCCTAAAAAGTATATCGCTTCTAAAATACTGGTTTTACCGCTGCCATTTTGACCGTAAATCAAGTTTAACCCATCACTTGGGTTAAGCGTTGCTGCGGTAATATTACGAAACGAGCCAATGGTAATGCGCGATAAACTCATGAACACCTATTGTGATAACCAAATAAAGCCGTAGAGACAAAGAAGGTGCTTTGCAGCACCTTTAATATCGTCAGTAAAGATAACGTATCACAGACGCATTGGCATCACCACGTACATAGAATCTTCTTCTTTGTGGTTCTCAATTAATGCACTAGAATTTCCGTCAATGAGCGTTATACGCACATCATCACTGGCTAAGTTATTGAGTACATCGAGCAAATAACTGACGTTAAAGCCTATTTCTAGCTTGTCAGAATCATAATCGATATCAATGATTTCTTCAGCCTCTTCTTGCTCTGGGTTGTTTGCAGTAATCTTTAATAAACCAGGCTCAAGTTGAATACGTACGCCGCGAAACTTCTCGTTAGATAAAATAGAAGCGCGGGTTAATGCTTGTTTTAACTGATTTCGACTCGCTATAACTATTTTGTTGCCACCCTTTGGCAGCACACGGCGATAATCAGGAAAACGACCGTCAACCAATTTACTGGTAAATACAGCTGAACTGGTAATAGCACGAATAGCATTATCACCTATCGCAATAGTAATATCTTGGTCGTCGCTATCAAGTAAACGCGCCATTTCAACCACACCTTTACGCGGCACAATCACTTGTTTTTCAGGTAAAGTGGTATCTAGCGTTCGATGGCTTAATGCTAAACGGTGGCCATCTGTTGCAATAGCGCGTAATACATTGCCTTCGGTTTCAAACAATAAACCGTTGAGGTAATAGCGAACATCTTGGTTAGCCATTGAGAACTGAGTCGAATCAATAATCGACTTTAACACACCCTGCTTTAAGCTAAATTCAATATCAGCTTGAAAAGCTTCAACGTTTGGATAATCTTCCGCTGGAAGTGTTGCTAATGAAAAACGGCTGCGACCTGATCGCAACAACCATTTATTATCTTGTTGCTCTACTTTTAATTCGCTTTGTTCTGGTAGTGACTTAACGATGTCGAGTAACTTTTTAGCCGGCACTGTGGTTCGGCCAATACTTATATCGCCATGAATTGCAGCTTGCCCCACCAACTCAACCTCTAAATCCGTACCGGTTAGCTTAAGTGAGTCTTCACTAACCTCAACTAATAAATTAGCTAAAATAGGCAGGTTATGTCTGCGTTCTACCGCGCCACACACTAGTTGCAGCGGCTTTAATAGGGCGTCCCTATCAATTGAAAATTTCATCGTTTTACATTCCCTGAATTAAGAAGACAGAGTTCTAATCAAGTTAGCGTAATCTTCTTTAATGTCATGACTCTCTTCACGCAATTGCGCAATTTTACGACAAGCATGTAACACTGTCGTATGGTCACGACCACCAAATGCATCACCAATTTCTGGCAAACTTTGGTTAGTGAGTTCTTTAGATAGCGCCATCGCCACTTGTCGTGGCCTTGCCACACTCCGTGAACGACGTTTAGACAACATATCTGCCATTTTAATTTTGTAGTATTCAGCAACTGTCTTCTGAATATTGTCTATAGTGACTAATTTTTCTTGCAGTGCCAAGAGATCACGTAACGCTTCACGTACAAAATCAATGGTAATTGGACGACCTGTGAAGTTGGCGTTAGCAATAACGCGGTTTAACGCCCCTTCAAGCTCGCGTACGTTTGAACGTAAACGCTTAGCGATAAAGAACGCCACTTCATCAGGCAAATTAATGCCACTCTCTTGTGCTTTACGCATTAAAATCGCCACGCGGGTTTCTAATTCTGGTGGCTCAATCGCAACCGTTAACCCCCAACCAAAGCGAGATTTTAAGCGATCTTCTACCCCGTCGATCTCTTTTGGATAACGGTCAGAAGTTAAAATAATTTGGTGATTACCTTCTAACAACGCATTGAAGGTATGGAAAAATTCTTCTTGAGAACGATCTTTGTTAGCAAAGAATTGAATATCGTCAATAAACAGGGCATCAACACTACGGTAATAACGTTTAAATTCTTCAATGGCGTTATTTTGTAAGGCTTTAACCATGTCCTGTACAAAACGCTCAGAATGCATATACACCACTTTAGCATTAGGATTATTTTTAATGATCCCGTTACCAACAGCATGCAGTAAATGTGTTTTACCTAAACCGGTGCCGCCGTATAAAAATAATGGGTTATACGCGCCGCCTGGGTTTTCAGATACTTGTAATGCTGCCGCTTTACCTAATTGATTTGATTTACCTTCAACGAAGTTATCAAATTGATAAGTAGGATTAATATTACTGCGGTGATTAGCATTAATAATCGGTTCTGCTTGGGTATTAAATGACGTTGTGCCAACTTGAGCTCTGGTTTGACTGCTAACGGGCTTAGCAGCTACAGGCGCAGGAGCCACAGGACGTGCAGACGGTCGGCTACCAATATCAAAACGCAATTTAGGTGCATCACTGCCCATTTGCTCAGTGAAGAATTGATTAATGATATTAATGTATTTATCGCGTACCCAATCCAGTACGAAACGATTTGGCGCATACAAAACCAATGTATCACCATCCATTTCAGCTTGTAACGGACGGATCCACATACTGAACTGCTGCGCTGATAACTCGTCTTGCAGTCTGCCGATACATTGTTGCCAAAGTGAAACCGCCACTTATTTATCCCCAAATATCTTTAGTCAAAGGAGGTGTATTCTATATTGAGATCACAATGATCGCTATCCTTAAAAACAGATTTATCCCCAGCGGGATCATTCGGTGTGGATATCTGGGATCATGAAAGATCAAAATCGATCCATTAATTGCAAATATCATGCAAATCCAGCTTTATTAACCGATCCACATTGATCTATAATACGCTAACTTTGATCTACTGAAACGAGTTAAGATCCACAAGATATAGTGTCTGTACACAGACTTATCCACATCTTCTGGTGCTTTTTTACTTTCAACATCAAAGAAAGATTGGCAGAAATTCATCATATAACCACTTTCGTTATTGACGATAGTAATTAAAGTGATTACAATTCGGCCTCTTTTTTGCCCTTACCTCTAATTTTGGAGATAAGGTAAATTCACTAACAAAGACGGATTGCCATCATGAGTAAACGTACTTTTCAACCTAGCAACCTGAAGCGCAAGCGTTCTCACGGCTTCCGCGCTCGTATGGCCACTGTAGGCGGCCGTAAGGTGCTTGCACGTCGTCGTGCGAAAGGTCGCGCTCGTTTATCTGCGTAAGTAGATAACTAGGTGACTAGCTATACCTTTACGCGGGAGTTACGTTTGTTAACTCCCGCGCAATTTAAATCTGTATTCTCCAATCCAATCAAAGCATCCTCTGCTGAAATAACTCTGCTCGCAATTCCAAATTCAGAGCAACATCCTCGTTTAGGGTTAACTGTGGCCAAACGTTTTGTTAAACGTGCTAACCAACGTAATCGCATTAAACGCGTGATAAGAGATAGTTTTCGTTTACATCAACACGACATCCCCAACATAGATATCGTGGTGTTAGTCAGAAATGGCGTGATGGAAATGGAAAATGCAGAACTACACAAATTGATAGAAAAGCTATGGCGAAAACTCAGTCGCCGTTACAATGGCTAGCAACCACGGTTATCCGTGGTTATCAACTTTTTATAAGCCCTTTACTGGGACCGAAGTGTCGGTTCAATCCAACTTGTTCTTATTACGCGATTGAAGCAATAAAAACGCACGGAACAGTGAAAGGTAGTTGGTTTGCAATCAAACGCATATTAAAATGTCACCCTTTACATCCCGGCGGTAGTGATCCCGTCCCCCCTAAAAATGACAGGTGTAATAAATAGGCTATGGAATCTCAACGCAATATATTGCTAATCGGTCTGCTGTTTGTCAGCTATCTAATGTGGACACAATGGCAAACAGATAAAGCACCACAACCGGTAGCACAACAAACTGTTACCCAAACAAACGCCTCGACAATTAATGGCGCAGACGTTCCTGAAGCAGATTCGACTGGTATGCCAGTAGATTTACCTGCTACTAAAAACTTAATTACAGTTAACACTGACCAGCTTGATATTAAAATCAGCCCAGTCGGTGGTGACATCGTTTATGCCGCGTTAGTCGCGCATAAAGTGGAAATTGATAAAGATGACCCTTTTATCATCCTTGAACAAACCAATGACCACACTTACATAGCGCAAAGTGGCTTAATCGGTCGCGACGGCATTGATAGCAGTGCTAAAGGTCGTGCCGCATTTGCCGCACAAAATACGTCTTATACACTAGCTGAAGGCCAAAACACATTATCTGTGCCATTAACCTTTACAGCAGACAACGGTGTCACCTACGTAAAAACCTTTACGTTTACCCGTGGTCAATATGATGTTGGCGTTGATTACAGCATTAGCAATACTTCAGATACTGCATTACAAGTGCAAATGTATGGTCAAATAAAACAGACCATCAAAGAATCTGAGGGTAGCATGATGATGCCTACTTATCGCGGTGGGGCGTTCTCAACACAAGATACTCGCTACGAAAAGTATGACTTTGAAGACATGGCTGACAAAAACCTAGGTAAAGTAACACTAGGCGGTTGGGCGGCAATGCTACAGCACTACTTTGTATCAGCTTGGATCCCACCAGCAACAGACTCAAACACCATTTTCTCAAGTGTAAGTGCTGGCGGATTAGCTAACATTGGTTTCCGTGGCGCGGTGTATGATATTGCCCCAGGTGCAACGCAAGAAATTAGCTCACAATTTTATGTGGGCCCTAAAAACCAAAAAGCGCTTTCAGCTATCTCTGATACCTTAAACTTAGTTGTTGATTATGGTTTCTTGTGGTGGTTAGCAGTACCTATTCACTGGTTATTGATGTTCTATCAATCGTTTGTGGGTAACTGGGGTATGGCGATTATTTTAATCACTCTAACAGTACGCGGTTTGTTATATCCATTGACTAAAGCACAATACAGCTCAATGGCTAAAATGCGTAACCTGCAACCCAAATTAGCTGAGATGAAAGAACGCTTTGGTGATGACCGTCAAAAGATGGGTCAAGCCATGATGGAACTGTACAAGAAAGAGAAAGTAAACCCTATGGGTGGCTGCTTACCTATTTTGCTACAGATGCCTATATTCATCGCATTATACTGGGTACTACTTGAAAGTTATGAACTACGCCATGCGCCGTTCATGCTATGGATTGATGACTTGTCAGTACAAGATCCATACTACGTTTTACCATTGCTAATGGGTGTATCGATGTTCTTGATGCAAAAAATGCAGCCAATGGCACCGACCATGGACCCAATGCAAGTTAAGATGATGCAGTGGATGCCAGTTATCTTTACCGTATTCTTCTTATGGTTCCCAGCAGGTCTAGTACTTTACTGGTTAGTCGGTAACTTGGTTGCGATTACCCAGCAAAAGATTATTTATGCCGGTTTAGAGAAAAAAGGCTTAAAATAAGCCCAAGCTCAACAATTAACTCATTCAGTAGTTAAATGAATAAAAAGGCGGCTTAATTGGCCGCCTTTTCCTTTAATGATTTAGCAGGTATTTACCGTGACAACAGACACTATTGTAGCGCAAGCCACAGCACCAGGGCGTGGTGGTGTAGGTATTATTCGTGTATCTGGCGACCTGGCAACTAACGTGGCCACTGCCATTATTGGTCATGTGCCTAAAACCCGTTACGCTGAATATTGTGACTTTAACAGTAGCGATGGCCATGTTATCGACCAGGGTATAGCGCTATTTTTTAAAGGGCCAAATTCATTTACCGGTGAAGATGTATTAGAGCTGCAAGGCCACGGCGGTCAAATAGTACTTGATATGCTGATAAAACGCGTCATGGAAGTCGATGGTATTCGTATAGCTAAACCTGGTGAGTTTAGTGAACAAGCTTTTATGAATGACAAACTCGACTTAACTCAGGCAGAAGCAATTGCCGATTTAATTGATGCCACCAGTGAGCAAGCTGCAAAAAGTGCTTTGCAATCACTACAAGGTGAATTTTCAAAAGAAGTTCATGAGCTAGTAGAACAAGTCACGAACCTACGTTTGTATGTTGAAGCCGCAATTGATTTTCCAGATGAAGAAGTCGACTTTTTATCTGATGGTAAAATTGCCAACGCCTTATATCGCATTATCGAAAAACTAACGACGGTTCAAGCCAGTGCTAAACAAGGCTCGATTATTCGCGAAGGCATGAAGGTTGTCATTGCAGGGCGTCCTAACGCAGGTAAATCTAGCTTACTTAATGCCCTTGCAGGCAAAGAGTCAGCCATTGTTACCGAAATAGCAGGTACTACCCGTGATGTACTACGTGAGCACATTCACCTCGATGGTATGCCATTGCATATTATTGACACAGCTGGATTGCGTGATACTACAGATACGGTTGAGCAAATTGGTATTGAGCGTGCCTGGGCAGAAATAGCCACTGCAGACAGAGTCTTGTTTATGGTTGATGGCACCACCACAGATGCTGTTGATCCACATGATATTTGGCCCGATTTTATTGACCGTTTGCCTTCAAGACTTGGGGTTACTGTTATTAGAAATAAAGCAGATTTAACAGGTGAGACCTTAGAGTGTACCGAAGAACAAGGCTACAGCGTTTACCGTATTTCAGCCAAAACAGGCCTTGGTATTGAAGAGTTAAAACAACATCTTAAAACCTTAATGGGTTATCAAAGTAACCTAGAAGGTGGTTTTATTGCCCGTCGTCGTCACTTAGAAGCACTTGATTTAGCATCAAGCCACTTACAATTAGGCAAAGAACAACTTGAAGTGTATTTAGCTGGTGAGCTATTGGCTGAAGAGTTACGTATGTGCCAAATGGCACTGTCAGAAATTACCGGTAAATTCACTTCAGATGACTTGCTCGGCAAAATCTTCAGTTCCTTCTGTATAGGCAAGTAGCGTATAGCTCAATAGGGATAAACACATGCCATTAGCCAATCAAGTTGTAGTGCTCGACTTTGAAACCACAGGTTTATCACCCGACAATGGTGACAGAGCCATTGAAATTGGTGCGGTAAAGTTAGTTGATGGCCAAATAGTGGACTCCTTTCAAGAGCTAATAAACCCAGGAAAGCGGGTTAACAGCTTTATTGAACAATACACAGGTATTAGCAACAACATGCTCAAACATGCACCACCATCTAAAGAAGTGATGGCACAATTTGCCAAGTTTATCGACGGATTTAATTTAGTCGCGCACAACGCCAGCTTTGATAAAAAGTTCTTAGATGCTGAATTTAGCCATAATAAGCTGCACTATACTGGCCAATTTGCCTGCTCATTGTTGTTATCACGTCGGATAAGCCAAAATGCGCCTAATCATCAACTTGGTACGCTAGTGAGTTATCACCAATTACCAAACGATGGCGTATTTCACCGCGCCTTAGCTGACGCCACCATGACCAGCCACCTTTGGTTGCATCAACTTGATATACTACAACAGCAAATGCCGCAGCATCAGATAACCTTGGATATTATCAATAAAATATCTAGCTTACCCAAAGCACAAATAAACCGCTACTACCAAACAATGGCTAGCTGATTACAAATCTTGGGCTAATTTATCTACTAGCAATCGCACTTTGGGTGACAAATGGCGATTATGTGGGTACAAAGCCCAAATACCTTCTTTAGGTTGTTGATATGGTGCGAGTAACACTACGAGTTGCCCAGCTTCAATTGCATCATTAACGTAATAACCAGGCAATTGCACAATCCCCAGTCCCTTAATTGCTGCAGATAATAAGCTTAATCCACTACTGCAACTCAACGAACCGCTCACCTTAATGGCCTTAGCTTTACCCTGATCAACAAAATTCCAATGCGATTGGCTTCCAATTAAACAATTATGCAGACTAAGTTCCGACAAGGTATAAGGCGTACCAAATTGAGCAATATAGCTCGGTGCAGCACACACATATTGGCTACGGTTAGTTAAGCGTTTGGCCATCATTGACGAATTAGATAACCGCCCTAACCTAATGGCTAAATCAAAACCACCTTCCACTAAATCAAGTTGGCGATTAGTTAACTCACATACGACTTCGATATCACGATACTGTTGCATAAAATCGATAACAATCGGCATAACAAACTTTTCACCATAAGTTACCGGAGCCGTCATCCTAATTAAGCCTTGAGGCTTATCTTTTAAACTTGAAATAGCCCGCTCAGCTTCATCAAGACTGTCTAGCACTTGGCGGCAATGCTGATAATAAACCGAGCCTTCTTCGGTTAACGACACTTTGCGCGTGGTGCGGTAAAACAGTTTAGTGTTTAAGCGATTTTCAAGTTGACTCACTTGACGACTCACTTGCGCCGTCGAAATACTTAAACGCTTACCTGCGGCAGTAAAACTGTCGGTTTCTGCAACTGCAACAAACTCAAAAATCCCTTCCCACTGCATCATTATTACATTCTCGTAAAAGTCATTTGCAAAACCAGCTGATTATCATTTGATGATAAACAAATACAATGGATAAATACACTACACTGTAGTGATGCTTATCCATCATTCATGGTATTACGTTTAAGGAAGCTATCTATGTCAGCACAATTTATTAAATCAAAAGCCGCAATTGCTTGGGGACCAGGTCAACCATTATCGGTTGAAGAAGTCGATGTAATGTACCCGAAAGCCGGTGAAGTCATGGTGCGTATTGTCGCATCGGGTGTATGTCATACCGATGCATTTACATTATCTGGCGATGATCCTGAAGGCGTATTCCCAGCAATTCTTGGCCATGAAGGTGGCGGGATTGTTCATATGGTTGGCGAAGGCGTTACCAGTGTAAAAGTCGGCGACCATGTAATTCCGTTATATACAGCAGAATGCGGTGTATGTAAGTTCTGTACTTCTGGCAAAACCAACCTATGTAGCGCAGTACGTGCAACACAAGGTAAAGGCTTAATGCCTGACGGCACCACACGTTTCTTTAAAGATGGTGAACCTATTTTCCACTACATGGGTTGTTCAACCTTTTCTGAATACACAGTATTACCAGAAATTTCACTGGCAAAAGTCAGTAAAGACGCACCATTAGAAGAAGTGTGCTTATTAGGCTGTGGTGTGACTACAGGTATCGGCGCAGTGTTGAAAACGGCTAAAGTACAAAAAGGCGATACTGTTGCCATATTTGGTTTAGGCGGCATTGGTTTATCGGCCATTATTGGTGCAACCATGGCTGGCGCTAGCCGAATTATTGGTATCGACTTAAATGAGTCTAAGTTTGAATTAGCTAAAAAACTTGGGGCTACAGATTGTATTAATCCAAAAAACTTTGATAAGCCAATCCAAGACGTCATTGTTGAAATGACAGATGGTGGCGTTGATTTTTCATTTGAATGTATTGGTAATGTCAACGTGATGCGTAGCGCTTTAGAATGTTGTCACAAAGGCTGGGGCGAATCAGTGATTATTGGTGTAGCTGGCGCAGGCCAAGAAATTTCTACACGTCCATTCCAGTTAGTCACCGGCCGAGTATGGCGAGGTAGTGCATTTGGTGGCGTTAAAGGACGCAGTGAATTACCGGGTATTGTTGAGCAGTATTTAGCTGGTGAGTTTAAGTTAGACCACTTTATTACCCACACTATGGGCCTTGAAGGGATTAACGATGCATTTGATTTAATGCATAAAGGCGAAAGTATTCGCAGCGTTATTCACTTTGCCAAGTAACACTTAATTAACCATGACAGACGCAGTTAAATGTAAAACGAATTAACTGCGTTCTGACAAATAAGGACATATCATGACCATTGAAAATATCAGTAGCACCAAAGTATTTGGTGGCTGGCATAAACAATATAGTCATCAGTCGGCTGCGCTCAATTGCACAATGCGCTTTGCAATTTACTTACCGCCACAAGCCGAACAACAAAATGTTCCAGTATTGTATTGGTTGTCAGGACTCACCTGCACTGACGAAAATTTTATGCAAAAAGCAGGCGCACAACGTATTGCAGCAGAACTTGGAATAGCAATTGTAGCACCAGACACCAGTCCTCGTGGTGAAGGGGTTGCCGATGATAAAGATGGCGCTTATGACTTTGGCTTAGGTGCTGGATTTTACCTCAATGCCACCAAACCACCTTTTGATCAGCACTATAAAATGTATGATTATGTGGTCTCTGAACTACCAGCAATCATTGAAGCACATTTTCCGGTAACCCATCAACGTAGCATTAGTGGTCACTCAATGGGTGGCCATGGTGCACTGACTATTGCATTGAAAAATCCAAACCATTTTAACAGTGTCTCAGCATTTAGCCCGATAAGTAATCCAATGGATTGCCCATGGGGAATTAAAGCGTTTCGCGGTTATTTGGGAGATGATCAACAACAGTGGCAACAATATGATAGCTGTGAGCTGATGAAAAATATCCAACAATTTGTTCCTGCGCTGGTGGACCAAGGCAGTAATGACAACTTCCTAGACGAACAGTTAAAACCACAAGCACTCATCAATGTAGCTAAAAATAAAGGTTACCCACTTGAGTTACGCATGCAGTCTGGTTACGACCATAGTTACTACTTTATCGCTACTTTCATTGAAGATCACCTACGCTTTCATGCTAAACATTTAAAAATTAGCTAGCGTTTAGCAAGGATTCAGCAACAACTCTACGTAGCCAAAATCCGTTAATTATAATTAGCGACCCACTTAAAACGAGCCTTTATGGCTCGTTTTTTCGCTTAAAAAAATTAAAAAATATTGATTACAGAAATGAACCAGCTATATAAGCAGATTATTTCGTACTCAAGTTCGCACTAAAAAATATAAATAAGCCAACATTAAGCGTAATTGAGCGAGTAAAATAACCTCATAGCAAACAGAATCGACTTTAAAACGAGCAAATTTATTAATTATTCGGAGTCAAAATGGCAAAAATAGCGTTATTAGTGGGTACAACATTGGGCAGCGCAGAATATGTCGCCGATGAAATGGCTGAGCAGTTAACCCAAATAAACCACCAAACAGAAGTATTTATAGACCCTCAATGGGAACAATTAGGCGACTTTACTGTATGGATCGTAGTCAGCTCGACCCATGGTGCTGGCGATCTACCAGACAATATAATACCTTTTTATAAACAATTAATGCTCAATATGCCGGATCTTACGACGATCCAGCATGCATTATGTGCCATTGGCGATTCAAGCTATGACACTTTCTGCCAAGGACCCGAAAAAATAATTGATCTATTGATGCAATGCGGATCAAAGCCTATTGTGGATAAGATCCAAATAGATGTTCAACAGGACCCTGTACCTGAAGAGCCTGCTCTAGCTTGGTTAACACAATGGCAATCGAAAATTAAGCTATAAAATAGCCGATCCATAATTGTATAAACTCAGATCAACTCACAATTTAGATCTAACTTATCCACAATTTACTAATTTCGATGATAACATTGTGGATAAGCTATTATTTTTAACGATCATAACTCTGTACTATTCACACTCCGATCTGCTTAAAGATCCCCCTTGTGGATAACTACCCGATCTATCCCCACCTTATATTGAGTTTGATCGCGATCAGATCACAGGTTTACCTAGCTGTTATTTGTTGATTTTATTAAAGAATAAAAGTTACTAACAGAAAACAGCGATCCTAATAATAAACATAATAAAAAGATCTATATAAAGATCTTAAGATCTATTAAGCAAACCCATCTTGATCAATCTATGAAAAATGATCGTTCACGTTCAGACAAGCAAGTGCTAAAATGTCCTCCTTGAATAACGTATCAAATAGAATTTAACTTTCTTAGCAATCAAAGGTCTCATAATGCATTTTCATGAACGGTTTGATGTCATTGTTGTTGGTGGTGGTCATGCCGGTACAGAGGCAGCACTAGCAGCAGCAAGAATGGGATCAAAAACATTATTGTTAACCCATAACATCGACACATTAGGTCAAATGTCCTGTAATCCAGCCATAGGTGGTATTGGTAAAGGCCATTTGGTTAAAGAAATCGATGCATTAGGCGGCGCAATGGCTACAGCCACTGATTTTGCCGGAATTCAATTTAGAACGCTAAATTCAAGTAAAGGCCCTGCCGTTCGTGCAACTCGTGCGCAAGCTGATAGAGCTTTATATCGTCAAAAGATCCAACATATTTTACAAAACCAACCTAACTTGCGTATTTTCCAACAAGCAGTAGATGACTTAGTTGTTGAAAATAATAAAGTTGTGGGTGTTGTTACACAAATGGGATTGGCATTTGAAGCACCAGCGGTTGTATTAACAACAGGCACTTTTTTAAGTGGCAAAATCCATATCGGTTTACAAAATTACAGCGGTGGTCGTGCAGGCGATCCACCAGCGATAGCATTAGCAAATCGTTTACGCGAATTACCGATCCGAGTTGGACGTTTAAAAACAGGCACACCACCTCGTATTGATGCTAACACTATAGATTTTTCACAAATGACTGAACAAAAAGGTGATACACCATTGCCAGTAATGTCATTTATTGGTGATGTAAGTCAGCATCCAAAACAAGTTTCTTGTTTTATTACTCACACTAATGAAAAGACTCACGATATTATTCGTAGTGGTTTAGACCGAAGCCCTATGTATTCTGGTGTTATTGAAGGTATTGGTCCACGTTATTGCCCATCTATTGAAGATAAAATCCACCGTTTTGCAGATAAATCATCGCATCAGATTTTTATTGAACCAGAAGGCTTAAGTACTAACGAGATTTACCCTAACGGTATTTCTACTAGCTTACCGTTTGATGTTCAGCTAAATTTAGTTCGTTCGATCAAAGGCATGGAAAATGCTGAAATTGTCCGTCCAGGTTACGCGATTGAGTATGATTATTTTGATCCAAGAGATCTTAAAAATTCATTAGAAACCAAAACCATTGCAGGTTTATTCTTTGCTGGCCAAATCAACGGCACAACAGGATACGAAGAAGCAGGGGCTCAAGGTTTATTGGCAGGTATGAACGCCTCATTACAAGTTCAAGGTAAAGAGACTTGGTGCCCTCGTCGTGACGAAGCATATCTTGGTGTATTAGTTGACGATTTATCGACATTAGGTACCAAAGAACCGTACCGTATGTTTACTAGCCGTGCTGAATATCGCTTACTATTACGCGAAGATAACGCCGATCTCCGTTTAACAGAAAAAGGCCGTGAACTTGGTTTAGTTGATGATAACCGTTGGGAATTATTCAGTAAGAAGAAAGAATCGATCGAACTGGAATTGCAACGTTTACGTGGGCAATGGGTGCACCCTAATTCACCCTTGTTAGATGTGCTCAATCCACAATTGAATACACCAATTTCTAGAGAAGCATCATTTGAAGATTTACTTCGTCGCCCAGAAATGGACTACAGTAAATTAATGGCGTTAGAAGGTTTTGGTCCTGGTCTTGAAGATCCACAAGCTGCAGAGCAAGTACAAATCCAAGTGAAATATTCAGGTTATATACAACGTCAACAAGATGAAATTGACAAAGCTATTCGCCATGAAAGTTCATTACTGCCGCTTGATCTTGATTATCAAGAAGTGCCAGGTCTTTCAAATGAAGTGATCGCAAAGCTTAATAATCATAAACCTGAAACGGTAGGACAAGCCTCACGCATATCGGGTATTACTCCAGCGGCGATCTCAATCTTGCTAGTACATTTGAAAAAACGTGGTTTATTGAGAAAAAGCGCTTAAATTCAGATATTTTTTCGACTCAATAACACTAGGGAAGCCATAAGGCTTCCCTTAGTGCTTTTACGGCTTCATAATAACCGCCGTCTGTTCATGCATTTTACGAGGCTTTCTGTGTTATCTGCTCAACTCCAAACTTATTTAGCTGAAATGAAAATATCGGCCACTGAATTACAACAAAAACAATTAATCGGTTTTGTTGAAATGCTCGCTAAATGGAATAAAGCCTATAATCTCACCTCGGTTCGCGATCCTGAGCAAATGTTAATCCGCCATATTATGGACAGTTTAACCGTTTCTCCTTATCTTGAAGGACAGCGTTTTATTGATGTTGGAACAGGCCCTGGTTTGCCTGGGATCCCGTTAGCGATAATGAACCCAGACAAACAATTTGTATTGTTGGACAGTTTAGGTAAACGGATCCGTTTTCAGAAACAGGTTCAATTTGAACTAAAAATTAATAATATAACCCCAGTAGAAAGTAGGGTTGAAGCTTATCAACCTGATAATAAATTTGATGGTGTGTTAAGCAGAGCATTTGCATCAATACAAGATATGCTCAGTTGGTGTCATCATTTACCAACTGAAAAAGGCATCTATTACGCCTTAAAAGGTCAGTTAAACGAACAAGAATTACAGCAAATGCCAGCAGGATTTTCGCTGGTCGAAACCATTGTATTGCATGTACCAAAGCTAGATGAACAGCGACATTTATTAAAAATTGCTAAGCAATAAAGTGCATTTCTTTCGCTAATTAATCTAACCGGACATCAATAATTTAAAGACAGGATGACATTGTGGGTAAAATCATTGCCGTAGCCAACCAAAAAGGTGGCGTAGGAAAAACAACAACTTGCGTAAATTTAGCCGCATCACTTGCCGCCACAAAGCGTAAAGTGTTGTTGATCGATTTAGATCCTCAAGGCAATGCCACAATGGGCAGTGGCGTTGATAAATACAATGTAGACAATACCGCCTATGAGCTCCTCGTAGAAGAAAAACCCTTTGCAGACATCGTGATCAAAAATACCGTGGGTAAGTTTGATTTGATCGCCGGTAATGGTGATGTCACGGCGGCAGAAATTAAGTTAATGGAGTTTTATGCTCGCGAGATCCGTTTGCGCAATGCATTAGCGCCAATTAGAGACGACTACGATTATATTTTTATCGACTGCCCACCATCATTAAACATGTTAACCGTAAATGCCATGTCAGCCGCTGACTCTGTACTGGTACCAATGCAATGCGAATATTATGCATTAGAAGGGCTAACCGCGTTAATTGATACCATTACTAAGCTTGGTGCTATGGTAAATCCGACGTTAACCATAGAAGGCATTTTACGCACCATGTATGACCCTCGCAATCGCCTATCTAATGATGTATCAGACCAACTGAAGCAACATTTTGGTGATAAGGTTTATCGAACGGTCATTCCGAGAAATATTCGTCTAGCTGAAGCTCCTAGTTTTGGTGCGCCAGCAATGTATTACGATAAATCGAGTGCTGGAGCCAAAGCTTATTTAGCCCTTGCTGGTGAAATAATTCGCCGTGCTGAGCAGAAAACACAACCCAAACAAGCGTAGGACATAATAATGACGTTAAAAAAACGCGGTTTAGGTAAAGGCTTGGATGCCTTATTAAGCCATAGCAATGCCGCGAGTCGTAAGAGCGAACAACCAGAAGATACTCTGCCATTAACGACTGCAGGCGAACTTATTTACCTTGATCTGGATAAACTTCAAACGGGAAAATACCAGCCGCGTAAAGATATGTCTCCAGAAGCGTTAGAAGAGCTTGCTGAGTCAATCCGTTCACAAGGGATTATTCAACCTATTGTGGTACGTAAAGTGGCAAATGGTAATTACGAAATTATTGCAGGTGAACGCCGTTGGCGCGCAGCGCAATTAGCAAAGCTTGATAAAGTCCCGTGTATTGTTAAGCAGGTGGCTGATGAAGCCGCAGTTGCTATCGCGCTTATTGAGAATATTCAACGTGAAGATCTCAATGCCATGGAAGAGGCAATAGCTTTACAGCGTTTGCTAGAAGAATTTGAATTAACACATCAACAAGTTGCTGATGCTGTTGGTAAATCGAGAGCTAGTGTCTCTAATTTACTGCGATTAAATAGCCTTAATGAACCTGTTAAGCGTTTGTTAGAGTATGGTGACATTGACATGGGCCATGCCCGTGCTTTATTGGCTATAGAGGGCGATGAACAGACTAATTTAGCTCGATTAGTAGCATCAAAAGAAATGACTGTTCGAGAAACTGAACGATTAGTTAATAAAGCCTTAAATCCGGCTAAAGTCGCCGAAACTCATGCTAAAGATCATGATGTTAGCCGTTTAGAACAAGAGTTAATTGAAAGGCTCGGTGCCAAAGTTGCTATTAACCATGGTACTAAAGGCAAAGGGAAAATTGTAATAAACTACCAGAATCTCGCTGAATTAGACGGTATTTTAAGTAAAATTCGTTAAAAAGCTGACTAAACCATTTCATGTAGTAATTTTGTGACATAGCGCTAATTTTTACTTTTGTATATTTAGCGCCAATTCACTCATTAAATCGTTGTTTTACCATCATCAAAGTTGCAAACAAAGCGCGAAAAGGTATACTTTGCAGGCTTTTTGTATCTTAAGGCTAGTTTAATATATTAAATTTAACATTAGGACCGCGAAAAGCATAATGCGGAGATATGAAGTTGGGTAATGTTTTAGCGCGTCGTGGTAGGTTAGCAGCCTATAAATTAGTGCTGGTACAAGCGATTGTCGCGGGTATTATTTCAATACTATTTTTCGTAATGTGGGGAGCACAGTATGGTCAGTCTGCGTTAGCAGGTGCGACTATCGCTGTACTTCCTAATTTTGTATTCGCAACCCTAGCTTTCTCACATAGTGGGGCAAGCTCTGCAGCAAAAGTGGTTAAAAGCTTTTACTGGGGGGAAGCGGTAAAGATGCTGTTGACCATTGCATTGTTTACGTTGGTGTTTATCAATATGAAAGTCGGTTTTATGCCACTTTTTACCTGTTATTCATTAGCGTTAGTTGTGCACTGGATAGCACCTTTATATTTCAAGCAAAGTTAAGTGGGATGAATCATGGCTGCAACTGGTGAAGCGTTAACACCGCAGGGCTATATCCAACATCACCTTACCAATTTAAGCGTTGGTGAAGGGTTTTGGACATGGCACATTGATTCGTTGCTCTTTTCGGTTGGGCTTGGGATGTTGTTCTTATGGCTGTTTTACAGTGTTGGCAAGAAAGCGACAACAGGCGTTCCTGGCAAATTTCAATGTTTTGTCGAGATGATTGTTGAGTTTGTTGATAGCAGCGTAAAAGAAACCTTTCACGGCCGCAATCCTGTTATTGCGCCTTTAGCTCTGACTATTTTTGTGTGGATTTTCATGATGAACTTCATGGATATGATCCCTGTAGATTGGTTGCCTTGGGCAGCAAGTCTTGCAGGCGTGCCATACCTTAAAGTGGTTCCGACTACTGACGTAAACATTACTTTTAGCTTAGCTATTGGTGTGTTTGTGCTGATTATTTATTACAGCATTAAAGTCAAAGGTGTTTCAGGTTTTGTTAAAGAACTAACATTTCAGCCTTTTAACCATTGGGCAATGATACCCGTCAACTTATTATTAGAAACAGTAACTCTAATCGCAAAACCAATCTCATTGGCTTTACGACTATTTGGTAACTTGTACGCTGGTGAGTTGATTTTTATCCTTATTGCATTGATGTATGGTTCTAACGTGGCGTTATCTGCTCTAGGTGTAGGATTACAACTAGGTTGGTTAATTTTCCATATTTTAGTTATTACTTTACAAGCATTTATTTTCATGATGTTGACTATTGTTTATTTAAGCATGGCGCATGAAGATCACTAAGGGTAACCGAAAATTTTTTTGACCTAAATCATTAATAACAACGATTTAGAATATTGGAGATAGATATGGAAACTGTATTAGGAATGACGGCTATTGCTGTTGCTCTACTTATTGGTATGGGTGCATTAGGAACAGCTATCGGTTTCGGCCTTTTAGGTGGAAAGTTTTTAGAAGGTGCAGCACGTCAGCCAGAAATGGCGCCTATGTTACAAGTTAAAATGTTCATCGTAGCGGGTCTACTAGATGCCGTAACTATGATCGGTGTAGGTATTGCGCTATTTATGCTATTTACTAACCCATTGGGTGCAATGCTTTAATTAACGCTTCTGTCTTTAATCTAACTAGGAGGCTGTTGTGAATTTCAACGCTACCCTATTCGGTCAGACGGTTGCCTTTATTCTCTTCGTGTGGTTTTGCATGAAGTTTGTATGGCCTCCGTTGATGAATGCCATCGAAGAACGCCAGAAGAAAATTGCTGATGGTCTGGCAGATGCCGGCCGTGCAGCAAAAGATCTAGAGTTAGCACAAATTAAAGCTACTGAGCAACTTAAAGAAGCAAAAGTAACTGCCAACGAGATCATTGAGCAAGCTAATAAGCGTAAAGCTCAAATCGTTGAAGAAGCTAAAGTTGAAGCACAAACTGAGCGCGCTAAAATTATCGCTCAGGGTCAAGCAGAAATTGAAAACGAACGTAATCGCGTAAAAGATGACTTGCGTAAGCAAGTTGCTTCTCTAGCCATTATTGGTGCTGAGAAAATCCTTGAACGTGTAATCGATCCAGAAGCCCACAGTGACATAGTTAATAAACTAGTTGCTGAAATTTGATTAAGGGAGTTGAGTTATGGCTGAATTAAGCACCATCGCTCGCCCTTACGCAAAGGCAGCTTTTGATTTTGCTGTTGAGCATAAAGCAGTAGAAAGTTGGACAGAAATGTTAACTTTCGCTTCATTGGTGAGTGAAAACGAATCAATCAAGCCATTGCTTAATGGTACTCTTGCGAGTACAGAACTCGCTTCACTGTTTATTAACGTATGCGGTGAGCAAGTCAATGAGCAAGGTCAAAACCTGATAAAGGTAATGGCTGAAAACGGTCGTTTAGGGATACTGTCAGCAGTATCGCTACTTTTTGCTGAATACCGTAATGAGTGGGCGAAAGAAGTTGAAGCCGATGTGGTTTCTGCTTTTGAGTTGACTTCTGAGCAACAACAGCAAATTAGTGTTTCTCTAGAGAAACGTCTCGCACGCAAAGTTAAGCTGAATTGCAGCATCGACGCATCGCTCATTGGCGGTGTGATTATTAAATCAGGCGACCTAGTCATTAATGGCTCGGTAAGCGGTAAGTTATCGCGTTTGTCTGACAAGCTGCAGTCGTAATTGGGAGTTTAAGCATGCAACTGAATTCCACTGAAATCAGCGATCTGATTAAGCAGCGGATCGAGCAGTTCAACGTCGTTAGTGAAGCTCGCAACGAAGGTACTATTGTTGCAGTAAGCGACGGAATCATTCGCATTAACGGCCTAGCCGATGTAATGCAAGGTGAAATGATCGAACTGCCTGGTGGCCGTTTTGCAATCGCGTTGAACTTAGAACGTGATTCTGTCGGTGCCGTAGTAATGGGCCCTTATGCTAATTTAGCAGAAGGCGCAAAAGTAAGAACAACTGGTCGTATTCTTGAAGTACCTGTTGGTCGTGGACTACTTGGCCGTGTTCTTAACACGCTTGGTGAGCCAATTGATGGTAAAGGACCTGTCGAAAACGACGGTTTCTCTCCTGTTGAAGTGATTGCTCCAGGTGTTATTGAGCGTAAGTCAGTAGACCAACCAATCCAAACTGGTTATAAAGCCGTTGATGCTATGATCCCAATCGGTCGTGGCCAACGTGAATTGATTATTGGTGACCGTCAGACTGGTAAAACAGCGATGGCTATCGATGCAATTATCAACCAAAAAGATTCAGGTATTAAGTGTGTCTATGTCGCTATTGGTCAGAAAGCTTCTACCATCGCCAACGTAGTACGTAAACTTGAAGAACATGGCGCATTAGCTAACACTATCGTTGTAGTTGCATCAGCTTCTGAAGCTGCCGCACTGCAATACTTAGCACCATATTCTGGTTGTTCTATGGGTGAATACTTCCGTGACCGCGGTGAAGATTCGTTAATCGTATATGATGATTTGTCTAAGCAAGCAGTTGCTTACCGTCAAATTTCATTGCTATTAAAGCGTCCACCAGGACGTGAAGCATACCCAGGTGACGTATTCTATCTACACTCGCGTTTATTAGAGCGTGCTTCACGTGTAAACGTGAACTATGTAGAAAAGTTCACAAATGGTGCAGTAACAGGTCAAACCGGTTCGTTAACCGCGTTACCTATTATTGAAACCCAAGCTGGTGACGTATCAGCGTTCGTACCGACCAACGTAATTTCTATTACAGATGGTCAGATCTTCCTTGAGACTGACTTGTTTAACTCAGGACTTCGTCCAGCAGTTAACCCAGGTATTTCTGTTTCTCGTGTTGGTGGTGCTGCGCAGACTAAGATCATCAAGAAACTGTCTGGCGGTATTCGTACTGCACTAGCACAGTATCGAGAGCTTGCAGCGTTCTCACAGTTTGCATCTGATTTAGATGATGCAACTCGTGCTCAGCTTGAGCATGGTGAGCGTGTAACCGAATTAATGAAGCAAAAACAATATGCTCCTATGAGTGTTGCTGCTCAGTCTGTGTCTATTTTCGCAGCTGAAAAAGGCTTCCTGAAAGGTGTTGCTTTAAATGAAATCGGTCGCTTCGAAGCCGCTCTGCTTTCATACATGAACAGTCAACATGCTGACCTAATGAACACCATCAACGCTACTGGCGATTATAACGCTGATATCGAAGGTGAGTTAAAGGCAGGCATGGACAAGTTCATTGAAACCCAAACCTGGTAATAATGAACACGGGGTGTCATTAGGCACCTCAGGTCCCAGATTGGAGAGTAGAGATGGCCAGCGCTAAAGAGATTAAAACCAAGATCGCGAGTGTTAAAAATACTCAGAAGATCACTTCCGCTATGGAAATGGTAGCAGCCAGCAAAATGCGTAAAGCGCAAGAACGCATGGCAGCAAGCCGTCCATATGCAGAAAATATGCGTAAGGTGATCGGTCACGTAGCGCAAGGTACTCTCGAGTATAAACACCCCTATTTAGAGGTGAGAGATGCCAAGCGGGTTGGTTACATAGTAGTAGCAACCGACCGTGGTCTTTGTGGTGGTTTGAACGTCAACCTTTTCAAAAAGGTTGTGTCAGACGTTAAAAAATGGAAAGAACAAGGCGCAGATGTTGAGTTTTGCCCAATTGGTGCCCGTTCTGTTCAGTTTTTTAAAAGCTTTGGTGGTGAAATATCTGCCCATGCATCAGGTTTAGGCGATGCGCCAAAACTTGTTGATTTGATTGGCACTGTACGTGTCATGTTAAAAGCTTACAACGAAGGTAAACTGGATCGTCTGTATATTGTGTTTAACAAATTTGTTAATACAATGTCCCAGACTCCTGTGATCGAACAGCTGCTACCTTTACCTAAATCAGATGAAGAAGTAGCTAGTTATCCTTGGGATTATATTTACGAGCCAGATCCAAAAGAAATTTTGGATGTATTATTAACTCGTTATATAGAGTCTCAGGTATATCAAGGCGTTGTTGAAAATATTGCCTCTGAACAGGCTGCCCGTATGGTAGCAATGAAGGCGGCAACAGATAACGCTGGTGAAATGATCGATGATTTGCAACTCGTCTACAACAAAGCCCGTCAGGCTGCGATTACGCAAGAACTGTCGGAAATTGTGTCAGGCGCTGCAGCGGTTTAGGTTAGGTAACGAAATCAAGTTTAGAGGATTAATCATGAGCACAGGTACTGTTGTCCAAGTAATTGGCGCGGTTGTGGACGTAGAGTTTCCACAAGATTCTGTACCTCGAGTATATGACGCTCTGAAGATCACTGGCGAAGGCGCCTGCAATGGTTTGGTGCTGGAAGTTCAGCAGCAGCTAGGTGGTGGTGTAGTTCGTACCATCGCTATGGGTTCTTCTGATGGTCTGCGTCGTGGTCTAGAGGTAGTAAACTCAGGTTCACCAATTTCTGTTCCGGTAGGGGCTGCAACCCTTGGCCGTATTATGAACGTACTAGGTGAGCCAATTGATGAAGCGGGTCCTATCGGTGAAGAAGAGCGTTATGAAATTCACCGTGCAGCTCCTTCATACGAAGAACAGTCAAACTCAACTGAACTTTTAGAGACGGGTATCAAGGTTATCGACCTTGTTTGTCCTTTCGCTAAGGGTGGTAAAGTCGGTCTGTTCGGTGGTGCTGGTGTTGGTAAAACAGTTAACATGATGGAACTGATTAACAACATCGCTAAAGCTCACTCAGGTCTTTCAGTATTCGCTGGTGTTGGTGAGCGTACTCGTGAGGGTAACGACTTCTACTACGAAATGAAAGATTCAGGCGTTTTAGACAAAGTAGCCATGGTTTATGGTCAGATGAACGAGCCTCCAGGAAACCGTTTACGCGTAGCGTTATCGGGCCTGAGTATCGCTGAAAAGTTCCGTGACGAAGGTCGTGACGTATTGTTGTTCGTGGACAACATTTACCGTTACACCCTTGCTGGTACTGAAGTATCTGCACTATTAGGTCGTATGCCGTCAGCAGTAGGTTATCAGCCAACACTAGCGGAAGAGATGGGTGTTCTTCAAGAACGTATCACTTCAACTAAGTCTGGTTCTATTACTTCTGTTCAAGCGGTATATGTACCTGCGGACGATTTAACCGATCCGTCACCAGCTACAACCTTCGCTCACTTAGATGCGACTGTTGTATTGTCTCGTCAAATTGCTTCTTTGGGTATCTACCCAGCCGTTGACCCGTTGGACTCGACTTCACGTCAGTTAGATCCACAGGTTGTTGGTCAAGAGCATTATGATGTTGCAAACGGTGTACAAACTGTATTACAGCGTTATAAAGAGCTAAAAGACATTATTGCTATTTTGGGTATGGATGAATTGTCAGATGATGACAAAACCATGGTATTCAGAGCACGTAAGATTGAGCGTTTCTTATCTCAACCTTTCTTCGTAGCAGAAGTGTTTACAGGTTCTCCTGGTAAGTACGTTTCTCTAAAAGACACTATCCGTGGATTTAAGGGTATTTTGGAAGGTGAGTTCGATCACATTCCAGAGCAAGCGTTCTACATGGTTGGCTCAATCGATGAAGCTATCGAAAAAGCGAACAAAAAGAAATAACTAGGCCGTAAAGCTTAGTTCTTTAAGGAGAACTTGATGGCAGCCAAAACAGTCCAACTTGATATTGTTAGTGCAGAAGACAGCATTTACCACGGCGAAGTGAGCTTTTTTGAAGTGAACGGCGCTGAAGGTGAGTTAGGTATTATGCCTAACCACGTTGCTCTACTAACAACAATCAAGCCTGGTATGGCGCGCTTTATCAAGCAAGATGGTAGTGAAGAAGTGTTGTATCTTTCAGGTGGTTTACTGGAAGTACAACCTACTGCAATCTCAGTACTTGCTGATGTAGCATTACGTGCCGATGATATTGATGAAAAAGCCGCTTTAAAAGCGAAGGAACGTGCAGAGCAAGCAATTGCGAATGCTGGCGCCGACTTCAATTACGAAGCTGCTGCTATCGAATTGGCCAAATCTTTGGCTCAATTGAAAGTAGTTGAAACCATCAAGCGAAATATCACCAGATAATCTGATTATTTGACGCTGAAAAGGCGACTCATTATGAGTCGCCTTTTTTATTGCCATTTTATATTGAAAATACTACAAAGTGAGTTTTTCCATTTGTATTGAGATTAAGCTAAAATAGCGCCAATTTGAATTTATGTTGTTTGAAGGGATTAATTATGTCGTTAAATGTTGTTATCTTAGCTGCAGGCAAAGGAACTCGCATGCGCTCAGATTTACCTAAAGTACTGCATCCAATTGCCCATAAAAGTATGGTTCAGCATGTTATCGACACAGCTAACTCATTAGGTTCACAAGCGATTCAACTGGTTTACGGTTATGGTGCCGACAAGTTGCAAGCGGCATTAGGTGAACAAACATTAAATTGGGTATTGCAAGCCGAGCAACTAGGCACAGGTCATGCTGTTGCTCAAGCCAATCCAAACATTAACGATGATGATACCGTACTCATTCTTTATGGTGATGTCCCCCTTATCCAACAATCAACACTCGAAAGCTTGCTTGCTGCACGTGATAAAAATGGCCTCGCTATTTTAACTGTTAATCTTGTTAACCCTTCAGGTTATGGCCGCATAGTGAGAGAGTTCGGTAAAGTGGTCGGTATCGTTGAGCAAAAAGATGCAAATGCAGACCAATTAAAAATCACTGAAGTTAATACCGGCATCATGGCTGTACCTGGAAAACAATTAAAAGCGTGGTTGAATCGCTTATCAAACAACAATGCTCAAGGTGAGTATTATCTAACAGACATTATTGCGATGGCACATGCGGATGGTATTGCTATTACCACGTCACAACCTCAGTCAGCCATTGAAGTTGAAGGTGCCAATAATCGTGTGCAATTAGCACAGTTAGAGCGTGCATACCAAGCTCGTGCAGCTGAAAAGCTCATGCTAGAGGGTGCCAATTTACGTGATCCTGCGCGTATTGATATTCGCGGTGATGTTACTGTTGGTATGGATGTGATGATTGATGTAAATGTCATTTTCCAAGGTAAAGTAGTATTAGGTAATAATGTCACTATTGGTGCCGGCGCTATTTTGATTAATTGTGAAATTGCAGATAACGCCGAAATTAAACCTTATACCATCGTTGAAGGAGCTAAGCTTGGGCAAGCAGCCAGTGCTGGACCTTTTGCTCGTTTACGCCCTGGAGCTGAGCTTAAAGAAGATGCACATATTGGTAACTTTGTTGAAATCAAAAAATCAGTGTTAGGTGCTGGCTCTAAAGCGGGTCATTTAGCTTATCTCGGTGATGCGGTTATTGGTGCCGGTGTTAATATTGGTGCAGGTACCATTACCTGTAACTACGATGGTGCTAACAAGTTTATTACCACCATAGAAGACGGCGTATTTGTGGGAAGCGATACCCAATTAGTTGCTCCCGTGACTATTGGTAAAAATGCGACCTTGGGTGCCGGCTCTACTATTACTAAAGATGTTGCAGAAGATGAACTTGTTATCACACGTGTAAAGCAACGTCATATCGCTGGTTGGCAGCGCCCTGTTAAAATAAAAAGCTAATGTTTTAGACCTCATTCAGGTGTAAATCCTTAAAAACCTCTGCTAACCACAGAGGTTTTTTTGTACTTTATTTTCAATTTTAACGATTCAGATCTAGATAAAGTTTCATTTACTGCTAAAATATCTTTCGTTTCGAAACTTATGTGAAAGATTTTAATCAAATGACCAAACGTAATACCCAACAACGTCGCCATTCGATCATTAAGTTGGTTAACGACCAAGGTGAAGTGAGTGTCGATCAATTGGCTGGTTTATTCGCGACTTCAGAAGTCACGATACGCAAAGATTTGGCCATGCTAGAAACTCACGGATTATTACTACGTCGTTATGGTGGGGCTGTCCCTGTACCTCAGGAAATGACGCAAATAGCCAATGAAACATTATCGTTAAATAAGCAAGCCATAGCGGCAAAAGCAGCTGAGCTTATTCGCGATCATAACCGAATCATAATCGACAGTGGCAGCACCACATCTGGGATTATCCAGCAGCTTAATGATAAGCGTGGCCTTGTGGTGATGACTAATTCATTGCAACTGGCAAACGCTATTCATGAGCTTGAAAATGAACCGACATTGTTGATGACCGGAGGTACCTGGGACCCACATTCAGAGTCTTTTCAGGGGCAAGTGGCTGAGCAAGTATTACGTTCATATAACTTCGATCAACTATTTATCGGTGCCGATGGTATCGATCTGGATCGCGGCACGACTACATTTAATGAACTCACCGGCTTAAGCAAAGTGATGGCCGAAATGTCACGTGAAGTAGTGGTGCTATTAGAGTCGACCAAAATAGGCCGGCGGATCCCCAACTTAGAATTGCCGTGGGATGTAGTTAATGTGTTGGTTACCGACGACAACATTAGCCCACAAGCAGTAGACACTATTTCAGCACATGGCGTTAAAGTGATACTTGCGCCGTATGCTCAGGAAACAAAATTAAATTTAAACAGTAAAGGAAACAACTAACATGTGTGGAATCGTAGGCGCTGTTGCGCAAAGGGATGTTGCAGAAATTTTAGTAGAAGGCCTTCGTCGTCTTGAGTATCGCGGTTATGACTCAGCTGGTGTTGCGGTTATTCATCAAGGCGAACTAAGCCGTACCCGTCGCTTAGGCAAAGTACAAGAATTATCATCAGCGTTAGACGCTTCCCCACTGGCTGGTGGAACCGGTATTGCTCACACTCGTTGGGCTACTCATGGTGAGCCAAGTGAACGTAATGCTCACCCACATTTATCTGAGGGCGATATTGCCGTCGTTCACAACGGTATTATTGAAAACCACAACAAACTACGCGAGATGCTTAAAGGCTTAGGTTATGTGTTTTCATCAGACACCGACACTGAAGTCATTTGCCACCTTGTGCATCATGAGCTTAAAGTTACGGGTAATTTATTAGCTGCTGTACAAGCTACGGTTAAACAACTTGAAGGCGCTTACGGTACCGTGGTTATCGACCGTCGTGATAGTGAACGTATGGTTGTTGCTCGTAGTGGTAGTCCGTTAGTGATTGGTTATGGTTTAGGCGAAAACTTTGTTGCTTCTGATCAACTCGCTTTACTACCTGTTACCCGTTCTTTTGCCTTTTTAGAAGAAGGTGACGTAGCGGAAATTACCCGTCGTGACGTTAACATTTTTGATATTGACGGCAACGCAGTTCAGCGTGAAATGAAAGAGTCAGAAGTAACGCATGATGCCGGTGATAAAGGCGAATATCGTCACTACATGCTGAAAGAAATTTATGAGCAGCCAACTGCTATTGCCCATACATTAGAAGGTCGTATTGCGGGTGGTAAAGTATTAGATTCTGCTTTTGGTGAAAATGCCGCTGAATTTTTAAAAGACATTAAACACGTACAAATTATTGCCTGTGGTACCAGTTACCACGCGGGTATGGCCGCGCGTTACTGGTTAGAAGATTGGGCTGGCGTGTCATGTAACGTTGAAATTGCCTCAGAGTTCCGTTATCGCAAGTCTCATTTATTCCCAAATAGCCTATTAGTGACTATTTCGCAATCGGGTGAAACAGCAGATACGCTAGCGGCCATGCGCCTTGCTAAAGAAATGGGCTACAAAGCCACTTTAACCATTTGTAATTCAGCCGGTTCATCATTAGTGCGTGAATCTGACATGGCTTACATGATGAAAGCCGGTGTAGAAATTGGTGTTGCATCAACTAAAGCCTTTACCGTACAACTTGCTGGCTTATTAATGTTAACTACGGCTATAGGTCGTCATAATGGCATGTCTAGCGAAATGGAAGCCGCTATTACTCAAAGCTTGTTATCAATGCCAGCTAAAGTGGAACAAGCGCTTGGCTTAAATGATGCCATTGCAGAATTAGCAGAAGACTTTGCCGACAAGCAACATGCACTATTTTTAGGCCGTGGTGATCAATATCCAATCGCAATGGAAGGCGCACTAAAGCTTAAAGAAATTTCATACATTCACGCAGAAGCTTATGCATCAGGTGAGCTAAAGCACGGCCCATTAGCACTTATTGATGCCGATATGCCAGTGATCGTTGTCGCACCCAACAATGAGTTACTTGAGAAGCTTAAATCTAACGTTGAAGAAGTACGTGCTCGTGGCGGGTTAATGTATGTATTTGCCGATGTCGATGCTGAGTTTGAATCAGACGACACCATGAAAGTTATCCAGGTACCACATTGTGATGAGTTTATGGCACCACTGATTTACACCATTCCACTGCAATTATTGTCATACCATGTTGCCTTAATTAAAGGTACCGATGTAGACCAACCTCGTAACCTCGCAAAAAGCGTAACGGTTGAATAAGTTTCTGATTTGATTAAAAAAGGCTTCTTATGGAAGCCTTTTTTATTGTCTGAAAAATGCTCAAAAAAATATTATGGTATTTGGTTTTTATCTGCTAACTTGAAATTGGAGTGACATTAATCATTAACACGAGGTCGATGAGATGGATTTTATTGAACGAATAGATGTTTTATCAAAAAGGATTCCTCAAATAGCAGCCAGTTTGCAAACTGAAGAAGCCACTAAAAATGCGTTGATCATGCCATTTTTACATACAGTATTAGGTTATGATGTTTTTAATCCCAACGAGGTAATCCCTGAGTTTACTGCCGATATAGCCACGAAAAAAGGTGAGAAAGTGGACTACGCATTAGTTAAGGATGGCGAGGTACAAATTCTTATCGAATGCAAAAAATATGGTGAAAAGCTATCCATTAAACATGCAGGACAACTTTTTAGGTATTTTTCGGTTACAAACTCTCGTTTGGCCATTTTAACAAACGGCACAGAATACCAATTTTTTACCGATCTTGATGCCCCTAATAAGATGGATGAAAAACCATTTTTAACCTTAGATTTATTAAATATTGATGAGCATTTAGTTCCAGAGCTTAAGAAACTCACTAAATCTTCATTTGATGTTGAGTCTATCGTGAGTGCCGCTGGTGAACTTAAATATCTAAATCAAATAAAAAAATTGTTAAATGAGCAATTTAAAGAACCAGAAGAAGAGTTTATTAAATTTTTCGCTGCAAGAGCATATGACGGCGTACTTACACCTAAAGTTAAGCAGCAATTTACTGAAATTACTAAAAAAGCCTTAAGACAATTTCTAAGTGATAGTATTAATGACAGGTTGAAATCAGCAATAGGTGGTGAACAAACGTCTAAAGTTGATGAAGACGTTCAACATGCACAAGATGATGATAAGCCTAAAATTATTACTACCAATGATGAAGTTGAAGGTTTTAATATTGTTAAAGCTATTTTAAGGCAAAAGGTTGATGCTACTAGGATTATTGCAAGAGATACCCAAAGTTATTTTGGTGTGTTATTGGATGACAATAATCGCAAACCTTTATGCCGTTTGCACTTTAATGCCAAACAAAAATATCTTGGGTTGTTCGATGTCGATAAAAATGAAACTCGGCATCCGATAGAGACTATCGATCAAATCTTTGATTTTAGTGAGATATTATTACAAACAACAACATACTATGAATAATTTACTCTTTTAGTTTCGCACCACAAAATTGTGAGTATTTAATTGCTAAAGCTTGATAACAAGCGACTGACTCATTGAGTAGTCGCTTTTTTGCATCAATGTTGGCGGTTATTGTTGTTGGGGTTTATATCAATATTGTGTCTGGTAAATGGTGATTTATTGATTAGTGTTGATAGATCTTAGTGAGCTATTATCGAAATTATTCGTTCTATGTTATGTCTCATTAAAAGTCAGTCGTTAAGTAGCTTGAGTTACATTAAACAAAAAGGGAACAGATACTGTTCCCTTTTTGATTTGGTCCATTTAGCTATTACCAAACGCGAGCGACGAGTCCTTTGAGGTAATAACCTTCTGGGAATGCGCTGCTAATAGGGTGATCGCTTGCTTGGTGCATACGCTCAACAAATTGCACTTCACGCTTGGCATCTAATGCCGCGTCGGCCACCACTTTTTGGAATAAGTCTGACTGCATTAAGCCTGAGCACGAGAAGGTCAGCAATATTCCGCCTGGATTAAGTAACTGCATGGCAATCATATTGATGTCTTTATAACCACGGCAGGCACCGTCTAGCTGTGATTTATTATCAGCAAATTTAGGTGGGTCGAGTACGATGACATCAAAGGTTTTTCCTTCATCACGGTATTGGCGTAATAGCTTGAATACATCGGCTTCATTGTAGTTTACATGGTCGTCATTAAGATTGTTAATTGCCATGTTGTCGCGCGCAGTTTGCAGTGCTAAACCTGACACATCGACGTTTTCAATGCTGGCCGCTCCCGCTTTTGCGGCATATAAACCAAAGGTGCCTGTGTAACAAAAACAGTTAAGCACCGATTTACCTTTAACAAAACGAGCCGCCATTGCGCGGTTGTCACGTTGGTCTAAATAAAACCCGGTTTTATGGCCTTTAACAACATCGACTGCGATTTTAATGCCGTTTTCTTCAATAATGACTGGCATAGGTGGCAATTCACCATGCAATAACCCCATCACTGGCGCTAAGCCTTCTTTTTTACGAGAATCTACATCCGAACGTTCATACACAGCGCAATTTGGATATTGCAGTACAAGTTGTTCAACAATGGTGTCTCGCCATTTTTCTGCGCCGGTACTGAGTAACTGACATACAAGCACATTGGCATAACGGTCAATGGTGATACCGGGTAATCCGTCTGACTCAGCGGCAATTAAACGGTATCCCGTAAGCCCTTGCTCAATAATTAGAGCATCTCGCCCTGCTTGAGCGCGTTTAATGCGTCTTGCAAAAAAGTCGCTATCAATTTCTTCTTGTTTATCGAAGGTCCATACCCTGACTTGAATTTGTGACTCTGGTGACCAGGCGCCACGACCTAACCAGCGTCCGTCATGTGCAACAACGTCAACCGTGTCTCCGGCTTGAGGTTTGCCGCCATTGACGTTGTGAATGCCGTTGGAAAACACCCAAGGGTGGCGACGGTCTAATGAACGTTCGCGGCCAGGTTTAAGTTTGATTCTGATAGCCATGGATTTGCCTAATAATGATAAGGGTCAATAAAACAGTGTGTGATGCATTAAATTATCTAAGTTTTTCGCAACGCGATTAGAACATGGTGCGATCACAAATTAAATAAGATGCTATTAGGAGTGATCATAGCGTGTTTTACATCTAAAAACTTGATTAATCATTCATTGATAAGAGGTGTGTCGAGTTGTTACTTGGCCACCGTCTATCTGCAGATTTTTATATGGGTGACTTGTTTAACTTATGTCATTCATTTTTATGAAGACGCTTCCGAGAAATAGTTATTGGTGATGTGCCTTATTTTTATTTACAAACGTAACAAAGTCGTAAGCTTAATGGTAATGGTTTGCATTAACATAACTGTTATGTATAATCCTCATCAAATTTACATTGCTTTACATAAATTTACAGTGTTTACATTGACCCATCAGGATAACAGAATGAAAAAAACGTTAATTGCGGCTACTTTATTAAGCCTGTTTGCTAGCCACTATGCTACTGCGTCTGACGAAACAACTGAATTACGCCAAATCATTGAACAGCAACAAAAAGTGTTAAAAGATCTTGAGAAGCGTCTAGAACAAACTGAACAGCGTGTAGAAACCACTGCCGATGTTGTTGAATCAACAGCGTCTAGTAAGTCAGCTACCACAATTGGTGGCTACGGTGAGTTGCATTACAACAACATTACTGACAACAAAACGGGCAATGATAAAAAAGAATTCGATTTCCACCGTTTTGTATTATTTGTTGGCCATGAATTTAATAACACAACCCGTTTTTTCTCTGAGCTAGAAGTTGAACATTCAATTGCTGGCGAAGGTAAGAAAGGCGAAGTTGAGTTAGAGCAAGCTTATATCGAGCACGACTTTAATGATATGTTAACTGGTAAAGCGGGTCTGTTCTTAATGCCAGTAGGTATTATCAATGAAACTCATGAACCCGATACATTTTATGGTGTAGAGCGCAACCCAGTAGAAAAAGACATTATCCCTGCAACATGGTGGGAAGGTGGTTTAACGCTTAACGTTAAAGCTGCCCCTGGTTTAGCATTTGATACCGCTGTGACTTCAGGTTTGTATTTAGACCAAAGCTCGGGTTACAAAATCCGTAACGGTCGTCAAAAAGTATCTGAAGCCAAAGGTGAAGATTTAGCCTATACCGGCCGTGTTAAGTATACTGCCGTACCTGGTTTAGAGTTAGCTGCTACCGTGCAATATCAATCAGATTTAACGCAAGGTGAAGCGGGTGTTGATACTGCCTCTGCAACCTTAGTAACAGCACATGCTATTTACAGCATCGAAAACTTTACCGTTAAAGCGTTATTTGCTCAGTGGGACATCGATGGTCAAGAAGCAGAAGCATTAGGCCGTGATAAGCAAAATGGTTTCTATATTGAGCCTGCTTACCGTATTAATGACCAGTTTGGTGTATTTGCTCGTTACAACGAGTGGGACAACAATGCCGGTGACAGCGCGAACACCAAGAAAAAGCAAACTAACGTGGGTGTGAATTACTGGTTACACGAAAATGTAGTGTTTAAAGCTGACTTTGAAAAAATCAGCGGTGCTGCAGACTCTGACGGCTTTAACCTAGGCGTTGGTTACCAGTTCTAAATACTAACAAGTCTTAACGTTATTTTCGGTAAAACCGATTATCGATAAAAATGGGTGCCAACAGTGTAGGCACCCGTATTTTTTATGATTGTTTATGGATGGTATGCGCCAATGTTACGTTCAGCTTTACTGTTTTTTATGGTGTTATTTATAGGGTATGTGCCAACGTATGCTGCACTAGCTGCCACCCAATATCAGTCAAATGATGCCTTTATAAGCCATGCATTTAACGGCAATAGCGGTGATGCCAAAATACTATGGCTAGATGATGATTTAAAACAAGCAGTAGAAGCTATTTTGGCACATCGATTTACTAAAATGCGCGTTCGTTATTGGTTACACAATAATGAAACCGTATGGATTATGGATGAGATTGGTAAAGAGTCGCCTATTACTGTTGGTATTCACGTAAAAGATCAGCAAATTGCCCAAACCAAAGTATTGGTGTACCGAGAAAGCCGTGGTGATGAAGTTCGTCATGATTTTTTTACCGATCAATTTAAAGCCGCCAAGTTAACTGAGCAACATCAACTTGATAAACACATTGACGGTATTACTGGCGCAACTTTGTCTGTGCGGGCATTAACAAAACTCTCGCGTATCGCACTGTTGCTTGATGCCCATATTAATAAATAAGCCATTTTTAAGCAGGTTAGTGTGACAACACCTTCTCGAAACAGTTTACGTATCAAATTTTTACGTGTTCTTCGTCCTTGGCATCGCCGCTTAGGCTTGGCAAGCGCATTATTTATTTTATTGTTAACCTTAACGGGTGTGGCCATTAACCACAGTGACGACTTAGGGTTAGATAAAACCGGTGTTACTCAGGCATGGTTATTAGATTATTATGGTATTGCCGCGCCTAGGCATATTGCTCAATTCGGCCAAACCTCTTCAGCTTTATACATTACCGACAACTTACTGTGGCAAAATCAGCAGATGATTTTAGAAGCTGCAGACACCCTAATAAGTGCCACTTATGCCAACAATATGCTAGTAGCGATAGATGCACAGCAGTTATCTTTGTTCGATAAGCAGGGGCAGTTACAAGAAACTCAAAGTCGCAGTACCGGGCTTCCGTCAGATTTACTTGGACTAGCGATTATTGATAATCGCGTATGGTTAAATACGGAAAATGGCACTTACCAAGCTGATGAGCAACTCATTGACTGGCAACAAGCCACTTTACCTACTGGGTTTAGTGCCTGGGTGAGTGCTAATAACGACATAGACCAAGCCATCATTAATCTGGCACGCAGCGCCAACTTAAGCTGGCAACGAGTGATGCTTGATTTACACAGTGGGCGCTTGTTTGGCCACTTAACGATATGGCTTTGGGACTTGTTTGCCCTAGCACTATTGATGGTATCGTTGAGCGGTTTTTGGATTTGGTTAAAACAAAAACCGCCAAGATAATTAACACTGTTAACAGGTTTGGGTTAACATCAGCTCTCACCCTGCTTGTTAAGAAGGTTAGTTTGTAAGCGTTTTTAGTTTAGGTAATAACGCTTACATCAAAACACATCCTTCCTTTATAGCGCACTTAATGAGTGTGCCAACATAGAGCGTATTTGCTCAACAATTTGTTTTTCGATTTCGGGATCATACTGCTGTATGCGTGGTGTATGAATATGCCCAGTAGGAATGGTTGAGTTTAGTTGATTTCGTAAACGAATACTGCGGTAAGAAATTTCATTCGATAAGTAACCTCCACCAGAGCCATTAACGGCAATTTCATTGTCGAGTTCAGCGAGTGAGTTTGGTTTGTGGGTCTGCTTATTAAGGCTGGTCACTTGATGATTGTCGATGACTTTATAGGGGCCTTTTGCTTGTTTCATTTGCTTAACTGGCAGGCTAAATTCAACAAACTCATCACCGGGTAACGGCCTATCATTAAGTTTTGAAATAATAGGCTTTGTTTCAGTGCCACCAGCAACAATGTTGAGATTATCTGGTGCGGTAACGCTACGTCTTTTTCCTGGAAAGCGTTCTAGATCGAAATTCTCTCGACCCATACTCACCGTCACAATCATATCGACATTATTCAAGGTGTAGTATGGTGCAAGGATTGATTCGATTAATCCTTGATCAAAGTCTGCATATCGCACTGGCACTATTACGGTATTAATTTCTGCTGTGATGCCATTGAGTTCAATGATTTGTCCGTCAAGTGCGATTGCAGCAATGCCTGATGGGTTACTTTGATTGATATTTTTATCGAGTAAAAATGGGTCAAAACCTGTGAGGAGAACTTTTTTATGGGTATCTTGAGTGTAGAGCAGATCGTGTTGACCTCTTGAGCCTTGCTCCAATATATCCAGTAACGCTTGGCGTTGGCCGAGGGTTAGTTCAAATAAAGGTTGTACGCTTCTAATCACTTTACTAGATGTAAGCCTTGCCCAATAAAGTGGTCTGTCATCCATTTTTGGTGCATTGTGTAGTTGCTTTTTTGCCAACTGCCAAAGTTGATCTGAATACTCTGTCACTAACGCTGATGCGGCATCAAAAGAAGTGGCTTTTTGTAAGGTCAACTGAAAAGCCTTGGTCTCATTGCTAAATATACTGGTCACTGCTGGATACGCAGCTTGCATTTTTTCGATGCGTAACTCTTCAACGGTAAGATCTAATGCTAGGGTGCTAGTACTTAAACTGATAAGGCTTAAAAAAAATAATCTTTTTAACATTTTAGTTATTTCAAGTTTGGGGCAGGTGCTTGAATTTCACACAACTGGTATTACATGTCAATATAACAATGATATAACGTTGATGATTTGTCATTGTAGTGTTACTTTTTAGTCGGTTCTGTTTGTAAGTCGTTATGGATGTCATGCCATTTTGGAGTGTAAATGAGTAACAATAATTTGATATCACCATCACAAGGACGGTGGCAGTTTTGGATAGACAGAGGTGGTACTTTTACCGATATTGTTGCTAAAGATCCCGCAGGCAAACTTCATACTAAAAAGCTGTTATCTGAAAACCCTGAAGCATACGCAGATGCAGCATTGCAAGGTATACGCGAGTTTTTAGGCATTGATAAACATGGCGCTATTCCTGCTGAGCAAGTGAAAGTGGTAAAAATGGGGACTACCGTTGCCACGAATGCGTTGCTTGAGAAAAAAGGCGAAGCCACTGTTTTAGCCATTACCGCAGGGTTGGGTGATATTCTTGAGATTGGACATCAAGCTCGCCCCAACATATTTGCGTTAAATATTACTAAGTCACCGCTGTTATACAGTGATGTCATTCAAATTACAGAGCGCGTTCTTGCCAATGGTGACGTTGATATTCCCCTTGATGACACTCAAGCTCGCCAGGCATTTAAGCAGGCTTATGATAAAGGGTATCGCTCAATTGCGATTGTGTTGATGCACGCTTATCGTTTTCCTGAACATGAACAAAGCCTTGCGCTAATAGCCAAAGAAATAGGCTTTAGTCAAATCTCAATTAGCCACGATGTCAGTCCTCTCACTAAAATTGTCCCCCGTGGCGAAACCACAGTCGTCGATGCCTATTTAACCCCTATTTTAAGAAAGTACGTTGACCAAATAGAGTCGGCAATTAGCAATGACAACGAACAGGGTAAATTGTTGTTTATGCAATCGTCTGGCGGGCTTACCGATGCTAGTAAATTTAGAGGCCGTGATGCGATATTGTCAGGCCCTGCTGGTGGCATAGTGGGCGCAGTACATACGGCAAAGCTTGCTGGGTTTACTAAAATGATTGGCTTTGACATGGGCGGCACATCAACCGATGTGTCTCACTATGCCGGCGAGTACGAAAAGGTGTACGAAACCGAAGTTGCTGGCGTTAGAATGCGGGTGCCTATGATGTTTATACATACGGTTGCTGCGGGTGGTGGCTCTGTGTTGTCTTTTGATGGCAGCCGTTTTCGGGTTGGGCCAGATTCGGCAGGCGCCAATCCCGGCCCTAAGTGTTATCGCCGTGGTGGTTTGCTTGCGGTAACAGACATTAACGTGTGCTTAGGTAAGGTTCAGCCTGATTTTTTTCCGCATATTTTTGGACCCAATCAAGATCAAGCTTTAGATCAACAAGCAGCATTTGATGCTTTTGTTGAAATAGCGAATGAAGTCGCTGATGGACGCAACGCTGAACAAGTTGCCCAAGGCTTTTTAGACATTACTATTGAGCATATGGCGCAGGCGATTAAGAAAATTTCGGTTGCCCGTGGTTATAACTTAGCGCAATACGTTTTAAATTGCTTTGGTGGTGCTGGTGGACAACATGCTTGTTTGGTGGCCGAGCGACTCGGCATGGATAAAGTGTTCTTACATCCATTTTCAGGGGTGTTGTCGGCGTATGGCATGGGGTTAGCCGATATCAGTGTTGAGCGTCAAGTCGTGTTGGAGCAAGTATTAAGCGCGACAATGATAGTTGAAATACAACGCAGTATTGACGAGCTTACAGCTGCGAATGTTACCGAATTAATTGAGCAGGGCTTAGCGGCTGATGAAACGACCCATACCGCTTGGGCACAACTAAGGTACAAAGGTACAGACACCAGTATAAAAGTGCCGTATACCGACCATGAACAAATGCGTGTCGAATTTGAACGTAACCATAAACGCCAATACGGTTTTATTATGTTAGATAAACCCATTATTGTCGAAATGGCTGGGGTGTTATCTTCTGGTGGCGGTGAGGGCATCGCCGAGGCAAAAGCCGATCATAAAACCACTGCTAGTGCGGACCACATTGTGTTAAAACCCATGTATTCAAAAGGGGTATGGCATCAAACTCCGGTATATGACAGTACTCAACTCAATTACGGTCATCTTATTACTGGGCCTGCAATTATTATTGAGCCTACAGGCACTATTATTGTGGAGCAAGATTGGCAGGCTGATGTTACCCAATATGGACATATTATTTTAAGCCGAATTAATCAGGCCCATGCAGGCGCTGCATTAACGGTTAAGTCTGATCCTGTCACATTAGAGATTTACAACAATCTGTTTATGTCGATTGCCCAACAAATGGGTTTTGTACTGCAAAATACGGCTCAATCGGTCAACATAAAAGAGCGGCTTGATTTTTCATGCGCTATTTTTGATAAAACCGGCAGCCTAGTAGCAAACGCACCGCATGTGCCAGTACATTTAGGCTCAATGGACTCAAGCGTTAAGGTGATTATCAATAGCGGTCAAGCCATTAACCCTGGTGATGTGTTTGTACAAAATAATCCTTACAATGGCGGATCGCACTTACCCGATATCACCGTGATTACGCCAGTATTTGATGCAGATAATAAACATGTAATTTTTTATGTGGCCAGTCGCGCACATCATGAAGACATTGGCGGAATAGCGCCGGGGTCGATGTCGTCACTGGCAAAAACCATTTATGAAGAAGGCATTGTGCTTGATTCTATAAAACTGGTTGATCAAGGCGTGTTTTTACATGAAGTTATTCAGCAAAAACTCAGTGAAGGCCCGTATCCTGCGCGTAATATAGAACAAAATATTGCCGACTTAATGGCGCAAATAGCGGCCAATAACACTGGGGTTAATGAGTTATTGAAGTTGGTGGACACCAATGGAATCGACTCTGTACATGCCTACATGGGGTATATACAGGACAGCGCTGAAGAGGCTGTAAGACAAGCAATTACTTCACTTAAAGACGGTCAATTTACCTATAAGATTGATTCAGGTGCCGTGATCCAGGTTGCAATAACGGTAGACAAAAATAAGCGCAGTGCCACGATTGATTTTAGCGGTACAAGCAGTCAGCAACCGTCTAACTTTAATGCCCCGCAAGCGATTACTCATGCGGCGGTATTGTATGTATTCCGTTGCTTAGTCAATGATGATATTCCGTTAAATGCGGGCTGCATGAAGCCACTAAATATAATTGTGCCTAATGGTTCTATGTTAAATCCAGAGTTTCCAGCAGCAGTAGTGGCAGGCAACGTAGAAACCAGCCAAGCGGTAACCAATGCGTTGTTTGCAGCCCTAGGGGCGCTTGGTACTAGTCAGGGCACCATGAATAACCTCACATTTGGCAACGCTAAATATCAATATTACGAGACAATTTGTTCTGGCAGCCCTGCTGGCAAAGGTTTTAATGGTACCGCTGCTGTGCACACTCATATGACCAATACACGTATGACCGACCCGGAAATTATGGAGCAACGTTACCCAGTGGTGTTAGATGAGTTTTCAATTCGCCGTGGTTCTGGTGGAAAGGGTAAATGGTCCGCTGGTGATGGTATTTATCGCAAAATTAGATTTAACGACACCATGGTGTGTTCAATTTTATCTGATCATCGAGTAACTCCGCCAATAGGTGTTATGGGCGGTGAAGATGGTCAATTAGGCCGAAATTGGGTGACTCGCAAAGATGGTTCGATTGTTGAGCTTGGAGGTTGCGGACAGGCAGAGGTGCATTGCGGCGATGCTGTGAATGTAATTTCTCCAACGGGTGGCGGCTTCGGTAAGCAGTAAAGCTTGTTGATATTTGCAATTAACGCTCAATAAAAAGGATGTGCCATGTTTGCGAAGTTAAAAAAAATCGGCCCTGGGGTAGTAGTTACTGCCGCGTTTATTGGTCCAGGTACGATTACCGCCTGCACATTAGCAGGGGCAAAGTTTGGTTATTCACTGTTATGGGCGTTAGGTTTTGCGACAATAGCGACCATTATTTTACAAGAGATGTCGGCACGACTGGGTGTGATTACTCAAAAAGGGTTGGGCGAAGTACTGTGGGATGCTTTGCAACATTCTATTTTTAAGTGGCCGCTGTTTTTACTTATTATGGTGGCGCTTTATATAGGTAACGCAGCGTATGAAGGAGGCAATTTAGCGGGTGCGGCACTGGGTATTCAAGCGATTGTTGGCGAAAGTGAAAGCATCTATCAATTGTCTATCCTGACACTCAGTTTAATCGGTGCGCTTATTTTATGGCGTGGCAGTTATAAGCAAATCGAACGAATATTAATATTTCTAGTGCTGTTGATGGGTGTATCATTTGTGGTCACATTCTTTGTGGTAAAGCCTGAGTTACTGAGCATAGTTAATGGCTTAATGAGCCCAAATATCACTACTGCCAATCTGCTAACGGTTATCGCTTTAATCGGTACAACTGTGGTGCCCTATAATTTATTTTTACATGCATCTGCTGCCAAAAGTCATTGGCAAGGTGCACAACAACTTGGGGAGGCAAGAGTCGATACCGCTATCTCTATTGGTCTTGGTGGTATTATCGCGTTGCTTATTGTATCTACTGCTGCGGCCAGTATGTTTGCTCATGGTTTGGCTGTAAATGGTGCCGCTGATATGGCCAAACAGTTTGAGCCGCTATTTGGGGTGCATTCTAAATATTTACTGGGTATGGGGATGTTTGCTGCAGGATTAAGCAGTGTTATAACGGCGCCGTTGGCAACCAGCTATGCGATTTCTGAAATTTTGCGAGTTGAGAAAGGTACAGAATCAACAGTATTTAGAGGGATCAGTTTAAGCATTTTGTTGATTGGCGCGTGCTTAGCCTTGACGGGCATAAATCCTATCGAGATTATTGTATTGGCTCAGTTTGCTAATGGATTGTTATTGCCAATCGTAGCCAGTTTTTTATTGTTTGCGATTAATCATAAAAAGCTTTTAGGCCAGTATGCTAATGGTTGGTTGTCTAATTCTCTAGGAGGATGCGTGGTGATTTTTACCACCTTTTTAGGGGTTAGGATGGTGGCTGATTCAATAGGCCTTTCACTTTTTACTCCTTAATTTAGGGAGATGTGAGAGAAGACTTTCATTCCAATAGCCTAAATATTAAAGGGTTGCAGCGGCGCGTGCGGCTTGGTCGTAAATACCGGACAACGAACGTAATACAGAGGCCATTTGCGATAGCTCCTCGGCATTTTGTTTTAATCCAGACATAGATGAAATCAAGCATTCTTCTCTGATTAATCTGTATTCTTCACATAACGCATTACCTTGTTCAGTCGTTGCGTAGTACATTTCTTTACCGCGCTTGGTACCTGTTATTAGAGATAATTTAACCAATTTTTTTAATGAGTAATTAACGGTATGAGTGTCTTCAATATTTAACATAAAACAAATATCGATACGGCGCTGAATATTGTCTCTATAGTGAATATTATGCAAGGTCAGCACATCGACAGGACTTAGGTCATGACAACCCGCAGCAGCTGCACAGCGAACTATCCATTTGGTAAATGCGTTATAAAAGACCGTTAATCCTAATTCGACTTCCGATAGGGGCCAAGCCTCGCTATTGGCTAAATGTTTAGATGACACAATTTTGCGTTTTTCATTTAGTTCTGAGGTCATATAGATATCCACTTTGAAGTAAGGCGTACTGGTAGTCGGTTACTTTTAAAAAGTCACTTCACTTTGTTTAATCAATAATACCAACTCTGATAATTATGTGAACGTTTAACCTTAACTTATTTCGTTATAATACCATTGCGCGTTAGTAAGTGATCTCTCTGCGAGAATTTAAAAGGGCTTAAACAAGGCGAATGACTGAATGAATAGTTGTTCTCTTTCGAAGTCGTGCAACGCAGTGTAAGCCCTTTTAAAACTCACCACAAAGGAATGCCCCAGCCGCTTTTGCACTGCGTTCTCGCTATTTGAAAGGGAACAACCATTACTACATCGCGACGCCTTAATCAAAAACCGCTGGATGCATTCTGAATGGTCACTTATTAATGCGGAATGGTATAAGCATTGTAAAAGCGTAAATTGAATAATGGTTTAGACACAACCTATTGGATTACATTTTTGAGTGAGTGTCGGTCGTGAGATAGATTTGGCGGTAATTAATCTTGCTTACAGCGGCAGCTTAAGCTGCCAATGAGTGATGCTTGATTTATACCGTGGGTGCGTGTTTAGCTATTTAACAATATGGCTTTGTGACTTATTTGTTTTAGCGCTATTGATAGTCTCGTTGAGCGGTTTTTGGATTTGGTGAAAACAAAAACCGCTGAGATAATTAATGTCGTTACTGTGTTTAGCGTTCAAATTGGTCAACGGTTTTGGTTAATTTACTGGCAAGGTTGTTTAATTTATTACCCGCTTCGCTAATCTGTTGATTACCCTCTGATACAGACTCCCCGAGTAATGTGAAATCTTGTACTTTAAGCTTAACTGTGTGCGCTTGTTGTTGGGATGCTTGCGCTAGCATGGCTGACTCTTGGCTAACTGTAGCCAGTGATAGAATAAGCTGGCGGCTTTGTTCAAGTGTTAACACTAATTGATTTGCTAATGATACGGATTGCTGTGCTTTTTGTTGATTTGACGCCATATTGTCAACTGCAGATTGAATCGACTCGACTATGTTGGCAAGCATTGAGTTGATTTCTACTGTCGAATTATGTGTGCGAACGGCTAATGTACGTACCTCATCTGCTACAACCGCAAAACCTCTTCCTGTTTCGCCCGCCCTCGCGGCTTCTATCGCTGCATTCAATGACAATAAGTTAGTTTGTGAGGCAATGTCGGCAATTGTTTTTACTACCGTTGCCACTTGTTTACCTGAGTTTTGTAATGTCAGTAACATGCTTGCTGTTGTTTCTATATCTTGAGCGAGCACACTAATGCTGTCTGCCGTTTGCTTTACTTCTTTTTGCCCTTCAACCATGCTTTGAGCACCTTGTTGAGCAGAGTCTGATGCACTTTGTGAATGTTCAACGCTTTGTTCCATTTGTTGCTCAAGTTGCGACATCACATCCACTAAACTCACAATAGTGTATTGCAGTTCATCGACAGAGGCCGATGATTTACCGCTGGTGGTACTGAGTTGGTTTACGGTCTGACTAATACTTGCAATGGCATCGTGTACTTCATTCATCCCCAAACGGAATACATTAATTAACCCATTTACGCTAGTGGCTACATTGCTGATCTCAACTATACATTCATCAGAAAGTTTGGCTTTCAAATTACGGTTTTGCGCAATACGAGTCAGGTCGTTTGATAACTGTTGGATTGGACTGGCAATTTGCTTTTGTGCCGCTAAATATGCACCCACAGCAACTAATACCATTAAGCCCACAAGCACATATATTAGTAATGTATTATCGCCCAGTTCATTTTGGATATTCATCGCATTTTGACTAGCCTGGCCTGAAATGTCTTGTGCAAGAATATCAAGGCGGTCTTTTAATTCATTGGCACTATTATTGAGCTTACTTAATTGTTCGCGAGCATTATCCCAGTCAACAGATTGTTTACTCATGATGGTTTCTAATGACGACAGGGCAGCATATAAGGCGTCTATTTGCGGCATGAGTTGCGCAGATGTCACGGTATTGAGCTGCTGATATTGTTGATTTAGATTTTGTGTCAGTACATTTTTTTGCTCACTGAACTCACTGACATTAATTGTGGTGCCATAAAGAGAGTACCCAATTAATACTAACTCTTTGGCATGGCTCTGTACTTTAGTAATGCTTTTTAATGCAGGTAAAGTGCCATCTACAAACCCTGCAACCTCTTGTTTTACTGTTTGATTACTACTACTCAGTAGTCCTGCGGCGACTAAGGTCATAAGCACTGTGGCAGCGTAGCCTAATAGAATACGCGCTTTGATAGTGTTAAAAGCATTAAGCATGGGTAGGTACCTTAGTTTTTGTCTTACGATTATGACCGGATAAACGTCACTTTTTGTTCAGATTTAATTATATTAGCTCACTGGGGCTTAATATGTTCTATCGGCATGATTAATAACTTCTTTAAGTTAAAAAAATGAGCACCATATAGGTGCTCGTTTTATGGGTGATATCTCCGAAATTTAAGCCACTTCGAGGTCATCACGTGAGGCAAATTGGATTTTTTTACCAAAGACGAACCGATTAGTGAGTAATGCAAAAGATACGCAAGCTGCTAACGTCACAGGCATTAAATGAATGTAATGCCAGCTTGAGTAGAAAGGTGAAAACTCAAACGTTAATGAGGCATATAGCAGCACACCAAAGATAACCGCGCCAATACCAGCACGAGCATCAATATTCTTGAATACTAAGCCGACAATGAATATCGACAGAATAGGCATGCTGAGTAAGCCGTTTAACTGTTGTAATAAGTTAATAATACTTTCAGCTTGTTGATAAATAGGGACCAGAGTTAATGTCAGGATACTCAATAACAAGGTTACCCAACCACTCAAGCGCACTACGTTAGGGTCTTTCTTGATATAGGCCTCATGAATATCACAAACATACAGCGCCGTTGCTGAGTTAAGCAAGCTGTTGTAGGTCGACAAAACGGCAGCGGCCATAGCGGCAGCAAACACACCAGTTAACCATGTAGGCATTAAGTCGCCAACAATGCGCCCGTAGGCTGCATCGCCGATATCGCCATACAGCTTGTATGACACTATACCAGGGATAACCACAATCGCAGGGACAATTAAAATACGGATACCGGCAGCTGCAAACACCCCTTTTTGAGCCTCTTTAAGTGTTGGTGCTGCCATTGCGCGTTGGGTGATCGTTTGGTTTGTGCCCCAGTAAAACATCTGAATGAAGATCATACCTGTGAGCAGGGTATGCCAAGGCAGAGGTGAGTCATTGTCACCAATAAAGGTTAATCGTTCTGCTGGAATATCAGAGAAATCATAGTTGATAGCATTTAAGGCTAAAAACACGACAAATATGGCCATGCCTAAAAGTAATACACCAGAATAAGTGTCTGAGACTGCGACCGCACGCAAACCACCAAAGAAGGCATATACCGCACCCAGCGTGGCAAAAGCGACAGCAATATACATTAATGGGATGTCGACATTAAACATGGTTTGCATAAACAACGCCCCTGAGTAAATCACCGCAGGCATGTAGATAAATGCATTACCTAAAAAGAAAATAGCGCCGATAACTGCACGTATATGTTTGTTGTTATATCGTTTTTCTAACAGTTCGGTGGTTGTAGTACAGTTGTACTTGTAATAAACAGGCAAAAACAATTTAGCCAAAATGATTAGCCCGATAACAGCAGAAAACTCCCACCAAGCGAGTAATGCCATTTGGTTACCGTTCATCCCCACAAGCTGATCGGTGCTCAAATTTGTTAACGTAATAGAGCCTGCAACAAACACCCAACTTAAGCCTCCCCCAGCTAAAAAGTATTCTTTGTTTTGTGTGCTCTGTTGGCGGTTTGCCCCGCGACATTTCATGTAAGTTAATAAACCAATAATTGCCGTAACAAAGGCAAATACCGATAATTGGATCATGTTTTCAGACATTGTTTTTCCTTTCCCAATCGTGTGTTGGGTATTGTTATGCTGCCGTTTTTTTACTTACTTCTAGTTTTATATTTTTAATTGGCGGTAAGGTAGAAACATTATTGTGGCGTTTAATCAGGCTGTTAAGCTGAAATAATGACATTAACATTGCTTGTAATGGCGCCAAATACCCCTTGTGGTGCAGTTCAAATAATGTCTCTTTATCGAGTGATTGCAGTTTGTCTTCATCGATGGTGTACAACCCAGATAAACTTGGTGTGCTGCCGTCTTGGTGTTGAACCAAAATATTAATCGGACGTAATAAACCGAGCTCGCTGATGTGTTGGTTGAATTCTTGGGTGCGAATATCGTTTTTGATATCGGCTTCGAGTAACGTTTTAACTCTAGATAAATGCAGTGATGCTTTGCCGTTGGCTTCAAAAATATTGTGGCCGCTGGTGGTTGAAAATACTGAGTGCGTTTGATCAATACCAATGGTGTATTGCTGTGAGTTTTCGGGTGACTTCATTAAGAAAAAAGGAAAGGTTTGCATGTTTGCTGGCGTGTGTAATGCGGTCCATTTACCTTGCTCAATAAACAAGTTACTTCCTTGCTCAAAACTGGTAAAACCGGTTAATACCCATTGGCCTGTTTGACTATTGCGGACATAAAAAATTGGCATACAACAAGCTGCTTGGCCAACTTCAGTGACACGCAGATTCATAATGTTTTGTTGCTGAGCAAATTGAATTGCACAGTCATCTGTTATGCGTAAACCTTGATGTTGTTGCGGAGTTAATTCTGTCAGTGTTTTCATATTATTATTCTACTTTTGAGAGTGAGTTAACCATTGTTCAATAAAGTCACGATGAGGCGGCAGGGTATTGAGCATCTGCTGCGTGAGCTGAACATTACGGTTTAATATTTGTGACGCCTGCGCATGTTGTTGGTACAAGTGGGCGTGTTGCGAGTAGTCTGGAGTAAACTCCATACCATAAAGAACATATTGATAACTGGCCGCAGGGAATAGCTCATTTGGGCCATTAAAGTCTTTGCTTGTAGGACCTCTAAATGCCCACATGCTTAGGTCGTCTTGTAAACTTTGCGGGATAGAATCTGGATTACAGTGTGCTTGCCAATAGGGTTCTGGACGTTTAGTTAACATGTAATGCAGTTTTAAAAAGTCGACGATACGACCCCAACGATAATCCATTTGTTGATTAAAGCGCTTGGCTGTTAATGCCATTATTTTATCGTTAACGGGTAAGTTTTCTGCAATGTAGCGGGCTGATATTTCAATCAACATTATCGCGGTTGCTTCAAGTGGTTCAACAAATCCAGCGGCCATACCGACAGCAACACAGTTATTTTGCCAAAAACGTTCACGGTGGCCACTTTGGTAACGAATATGTTTGACGGTTAATCCGTCTGCTTTAGGACCAATGTAACGGCGTAAATTGGCTTCTGCTTGTTCGTCACTCATAAAACGGCTTGAGTAAACATGACCTACGCCACGACGGTGAGTTAAGCCTATATCCCAAATCCAACCTGAATCTTGTGCTGTGGCAATGGTGTGTGAAGCAATAGGACTGTCTGCATTGTCATATGGCACTTGCATGGCGATTGCGCGGTCATTAAACAGTACATGGTCGAGTTTGGTGAAGGGAACGTTTAAGGTTTTTCCAAGCAATAAGGATGCAAACCCAGTGCAGTCAATAAATAAGTCACCTTCGATAGGATCTTGATCGATAAGCGCTACATTACATATATTACCTTGCTCATCGACACTCGCATGGTCGACAGTACCAATTATGTGATTAACATTGAGCTGTGTTTTACAGTGTTGTTTGAGCAAGTCAGCAAAGGCGCCCGCGTCAAGATGGTAGGCATAGTTACATGTGCCTTGATAGTCACCTTCTGCCATGCTGCGGGGCGCCAGACCAGACTCGCAAATAGCATGTTGAAAATTAGTTTGTTCGGCGTAATCTTTAATATTATCAATATAAGGCGCTAGATCGAGACGACCGTATCCCAAAGGTACGGTAAAAGGATGATAATAAAAGTCGTTATTGCCATGTACCCAGCTGACAAATTTACCGCCTTGTTTAAACGTGGCATGACACTTTCTAAAGACTTCACTTTCATTCAACCCTATCTGTTGTAGGGTGTTTTTCATGGTTGGCCAGGTGCCTTCACCCACACCAACTGTAGGAATATCTGACGACTCGATTAAACTTATGTCTATCGCCTGACCGGTTTGGCTTTTATGATGCGATGCAATGATTGCAGCCGTTAACCAGCCCGCTGTTCCGCCGCCCACAATGATTATTTTTTTTACTGCTTTTGCCATTGGGTTAACATCCTGTTTGCAATTGAGTGCTGAAACACTATCACAAGGTGAAGTTTGTCGGTCTTGTTATAAACAAAAAGACAGGTGCGCTTGCACCTGTCTTTTTAAGGCTTATAACTTAGAACTTGCCTCTTAACCCTACCGCATAGCGAGAACCGTTGTCTTCAACCGAATAAATCTGGTTGGCGAAGCGGCCCGTTTGCACTAACTCTTCTTCAGTGATGTTAATACCTTCAACAAAAACAGATACGTTTTCGTTGATATCGTAGCTCGCGCTAATATCCCACTGACCAAAAGTTTCTGTTTTAATTGGCTCACCGTTAAAGCCGTTATCTAGCTGACGTAAAAAGCCTTCACGGTTGTTAAATGCAACACGTGCTTGCCAGTTGTCTTGCTCGTAGAACAAGATTAAGTTTTGTGAGTCGCCTAAACCTTCAAGCGCGAAGCTTTGGGTAGAGTTTGCATCCACTTTAACGTTGCTATCTACAACGGTAGCGTTAGCGGTTACACCAAAACCGTTGTCGAACACGTGAGTTAACGCAATTTCGTAACCGGTAATACGTGCTGACTCACCGTTACGTGGGCGTGTCACTGTATACACTTCAGACTGACCATTTAGCTCTTCTGTGGTCGCCACAACGTCACTTGTACACAGGTCTGAGTTAGTCGTGCTACAGTTGAAGTCAGGACCACTACGATCGGTCATTTGGTAAGTTTCTTCACCGGTTAAGCTCACGATGAAATCGTCAACTTCTTTGCTGAAGAATGCAAAGCTAAATAAGCTCGCATCGTCGTAGTACCATTCGTAAGACACATCCCAGTTTTCAGAACGGAACGGTTCGAGTGCAGGGTTGCCACCACTTGCTGTTAAGTTTTGACGGCGTGGCTCATTAAAGTTTGTCGCTGGAGAAAGCTGTGACATGGTGGGGCGAGTTAATGAGTCATATACAGCAAAGCGTAAAACCATATCATCTTGCAGATCTAACTTAATGTTCAAACTTGGTAATAAGTTAGAGTAAGAAGTACCTTGAGTGATGTCATTAGCTGGGCCATACACGTTAGCAAATAAGGTTGCATCACTTGTAGGGACTACGTCTGAGATATAACTTTGTACAGCACTTACATCAACATCGGTGTTTGAGTAGCGCGCACCAAAATCAACGGTTAATGGCATATCGCCAACGTCATACATAAACGTGAAGTTCATGTAAAGACTGGTCACATCTTCATTAATGGTATAACGGTTGTTTTGTAATGTTGGTGTAATTGGATAACCTTCTGCAGCTAAATAATCCACCATCGCATCACCGTCATAGGTGTAGAAGGTGTCGATTAAGCCTGAGAAATAGTTACTTGCTGTATATGGCCTAAAATCAATCGCGTCGATTGGGGCTTCTGTGCCGTAACCACAGAACTGACACTGACTTCCAAAAATTTGATAGCTCGACTTTTCACGTTCTTGACGATAAACACCAAATTTAGCTTTGGTGAAAACTAACGAATCTGGAGTGTATTCAAAATCAGCTTTGAATTCAGTTATCTCATCTTCATCAGTGAATTGATTGCCTTTTTCATTGTAATGTAAACGCGCTAGATTCGCGTCTGGCAAGCTGCCACCTGTAAATCCATCGTGTATTACCGTTGGCACGCCGCCGGTACCATCAAACGAATAACTGTTGGTCATACCCACAACGTTAAAACGGTCACGGCCAGCGCGATCGTTTTCAGCATTTGAGTTTGACACGTCAAATTTAGCCACTAATTGCTCATTGATATCCCATTTAACATTTAAGCCAACACCGCTGTTAGTGACATCTCGAGAGTTACGCGTGTGCGACACAAAGTCAGTTGCTGGATCGCCACTGCCTTGATGTAAGCCCACATCTTGACTAAAGGTTAATAGTGTACCGGTAGATGGATCTATCGTGGCACTACCGACGCGGTCTGGTTCAAACCATGATGCTAAATCGGTAACTTGTGAGTCTACTTCAAACTTAGATATAAAACCGTCTAATGTAATACTGACATCGTCTGATGGCGCATATTGAAAGACTAAACTGGCGTTGGTACGGGTACGGTCTTGTTCGTCAACGATTTGGTCCCAGTTACGTGGGATATAGGCATTAGTAAACAATACGCCATCACGAGCGTTAGAAATCGTTTGACCGCCGCGCCAGCCTGCTGTGTTGATTTGGTTTATTTGGACGCTACGTTCTTGGTGGCTTACTGCCAATAACACACCCATGGTTTCATCATTAAAGGTGTTACTGATTAAGCCTGAAACTGCAGGAGATACGTCTTCTGAAAGGCTTTCATACATGCCTTTTACAGAACCTACGATTTGCAATCCGCTGTAATCAAATGGACGTGCAGTTGTTAGGTCGATAGTACCGCCAATACCACCTTCTTGCATGCTCGCATTGGTTGTTTTGTATACATTCGCGCCGGTGATTTGCTCTGCAGCTAAAATGTCGAAGTTAAACTCACGGCCTGCGCTGTCGGTTGCCATTTGGCGGCCGTTAACTAGTACCGTGTTAAATTGTGGACCAAAACCACGAACAGTAACGGCTTGACCTTCACCACCGCTACGGTCAATAGAGACACCTGTAATACGCTGTAATGACTCAGCAACGTTTAAGTCTGGAAATTTACCCAGATCTTCTGCCGAAATACCATCTGAAACCACAGAAGCGGATTTCTTGTCGGCCATAGAATTTTTTAGACTGCTGCGGATCCCTTTTACAGCAATGACTTCAATTTGCTCATTGGCTTGAGTTTCAGCTTCAGCTGCTGTCACTCCGTGAACACTGCCTATTGCCCCAGCAATAGCAAGTGCTAACGTTGTCCTCTTGCCAAAAGTAGCGATTCCTTTTGTAGACATTTTTCTTCCCCCAGTTGATGTTGTTGCTTTTTTATAAATCTTGTTTTTAATTAAAGCTTATTTATCTTATAAATATAGTAATTAAGGTTAGATATCAACCTTTTCTTAACAATGTGATGACAGTCTCTTATTATTTTTTGACTCTATTTTGAGCCATAATTGCATAACGATTATAAGCGCCTGTATTTTTATTTATTATTTTTACTTGTTTATCATTAACTTGCGTCTGTTTTGCCTGGTTGTACTCAACGTGGCTAAGCCTAATTTTTGTTGATGGTTTGTTAATTAAGAACGATGATTCCTTAAAAATAAACTGTCAAAAACAGACAGTTTATTTTCAGAATGGTAATAGCTAAATGCCTAAGACTTAGGCTGTTTCATATCCCATGACATGCCTGTCGCGTAGCGATGGGCAAATCCTTTCCAGGCGGGGGTTGGATTTCCTTGAGTATCTTGTTCGTTTGATTGGCCATTGAGCTGTAAAAATTCGCATTTATCTTTTTGATTTTTAACGTGACAATCCATCATGGCTAATGCGAAGTGTTTATTGATGGTGTTGAGTTGAGCGTTGCTCCATGCTGGCTCAAAGTAATGGCCAAGGTCTATTTCATTTTGGTAAGCAACTTGTGGTGCAGGATGAGGCGCTATGTTATGGCGTGCATTGTGATAGGTAAGCATATAAGTATTGTCGCTACCGGTTTGTTGGTATAGCGATTGGATACCTTTGTACCCTGAAATATCATCAAGATCGCCTGATACATATAAAGTTGGCGTGGTGATCTTGGCAAGTGACTCAGGATTAAACAGTTGATAGTTTCCTCCCCAAGGTGCCATGGCTATCATGGCTTTCCATTTAGAGTCGACTTTTGCCGGTGTCTGTTGACCACCAGCGCAAGTATTGAGTAATGCGATAGCGCCATTAATGACATTGACATCTTTACTGCCGGTAAAAGTGGCTGCGGTTTGTTGATTAAATTGATAACAACCGCCGATAGTGTTCACTGCTCCATAGCCACCCATTGAGTAACCAATTAATCCAGCACGTTGAGTATCGATTATATTGTTAACAAAGTTGTCTGTGCCACTAAAGTAATCAAGAGTAAATTGCTGATCACGTGAGCGATTAAGTAATGTGCTAAAAAAACCGCTAAAGGGTGCATTGACCATGTCGACGTCAGCATTAGTTGAGTCAGTGTGATCGATTGCTGCAACTACATAGCCGTGTGATGCTAAATGCTCGGCAAGGTAAAACATAATGGTGCGATAACCGGTATAGCCGTGCGATAACACCACTAATGGAAAGGGCTGGCCGGTTAAATTAACCACTTCAGCATCGCGGGTCGCATTACCTTGTAGTGCAAACGGTAGCCCTAAGCGCGTTTCGTCACTGTAAATCGCTTTAGGTGTGGTTGTGGGGGTTTTATTGGTTGGGTACCAGACCTCTACGGTTAACTTACGGTCTTCAAGAGTTTGGCTGCTAGGGTTATATTGTTGTTTGTTCACAAGCTGCACGGTTTTTACTCCAACTGGATATTGGCCAGTTTGAGCTAATTCGGGCAAGGCTTCTTTAGGCAGCAATGTCGGATAAAGTTGCTCAGGTTGAGGTGCTGCATTGGTGTCTGGTTTTTGTGTGTTTGCCGTTACGACGGTGGTGCTACTTAACCATATTAATGCTGCGCAGCTGAGCGTTTTTTTATACATATCGATGCTGTCCTTTTCGGTTGTTCACTTCTATAAGTATCAATTAGGCTATGACTATGCAGGCGCTAATTCACGCCGGCATAGCATATTGATGTACCAATAGAGTGTGCTTCTAGTATTGTTTTACTGTTAGTCCATTGCCAGCAGTGCACACATAAATGTCTGCTTGCAGATTAAATTGGGTAAAATAATGCTGCTCGACAGCTTGTTTAATAACCGCTACATCTTCGTGACGGCATAAGCAAACGATCGCACCGCCAAACCCGCCACCAGTCATACGAACAGCGCCGCGATCGCCTAATGCTTGTTGGCAAATTTGTACTAAGCCATCGGTTGCTGGCACAGTGACTTCAAAGTCATGCTTGAGTGACTGGTGCGATGCGGTCATCAATATTCGCAGTTGTTCAATGTCGTTATTGGCTAGCGCTTTGGTGGCGGCTATCACGCGGTCGTTTTCGGTAATAACATGATGGGCGCGGGCAAATTCGTCTGCGCTCATTTGCGGTTTTGTTTGTGTTAATAACTCTAAATTAGCGTGGCGTAATGTGGTTAAGCCCATTTTGCTTGCGGCTTGTTCACAGTCTATGCGGCGTTGGTTGTATTCACTGTCGACTAACTTGCGTGGATAGTTTGAATTAACAATCACAATTGATAAGTCGGTAGGAATCGTTACCGCTTGAGTTTGTAGGTTTTGACAGTCAATCAATAAGGCTTGGTCTTGTTGACCTTTAGCTGAAATGAGCTGATCCATAATGCCGCATTTGCAATCCATAAAGTCGTTTTCAGCTTCTTGTCCAAATAGTGCAATTTGCTCTTCGCTAAGGTTCAAACCACAAACGTGATTGAACATACCTGCAATAGCAACTTCAAGCGCGGCGGACGATGATAAACCACTGCCTTGAGGTACATTACTTTCTATCAGTAAATCAACCCCTTTTAGCTGGTGGCCTGCACGGTTCAGGACAAAAGCGACTGCCCGAATGTAATTTCCCCATTGTGAGCTACCTTGGGTGATGGTTTGATTAACCTCAAAGCCTTCTTGCTCTTTTGGATACATGGTCGATATAACATTAACGCTATTGTCGTGGCGCAAACGATAAAGCACCTGGGTACGAAATGTTAAGGCACAAGGTAAAACATACCCTTGATTATAATCGGTAAATTCACCTATCAAATTAACACGGCCGGGTGCGCTAACTACACCTTGCGCATCAGATCCATATTGCTGGGTAAACAATGCCTGTAGCGCGTTGTTAGTCATGTTGATTTCCTTCGGTGTAGTGTACGTCGCTGGCATTTTTTAATATTTTTGCAGCGGTTTCTGGGCTTAAATCGCGTTGGCTTTCGGCTAACATTTCATAGCCGACCATGTGTTTTTTTACCGTAGCTGAGCGCAATAACGGTGGATAAAAATGTGCATGCATACGCCAGTGGCTGTCATCGTTTAAGTCACTCGGAGCGCAGTGCCACCCCATAGAGTAGGGGAAGCTACAATTAAACACGTTGTCATAACGAGTGGTGAGTACTTTTATGGCGTCAGCGAGTGCAGTTGCTTGAGCCTCCGTTAATTGACCAAAATGACGAACGTCATCCTTACTCACTAATAAGGTTTCAAATGGCCATGCAGCCCAAAATGGCACTACAACTAACCAATGGTCATTTTGGTAAACCACGCGTTCACCGTCGGCAATTTCACGCTTAACATAATCTGCCAGTAAATTGCTGCCGTGAGTTTGTTGATATTGATGTTGGTTGGCTTGTTCTAATTGGATTTCTGTCGATAAATGGTTATGAGCCCAAACCTGTCCATGTGGATGCGGCTGTGAACACCCCATTACGGCGCCTTTGTTTTCAAAAATATGCACACAAGAATACTGGGCAGACAGTTCTACATAGTGCTGCTTCCAGGTGTCGACAACGTCTTTAATCTCATTAGCAGGCAGCTCTGGTAAGGTTTTATTGTGTTTAGGTGAAAAGCAAATTACTCGACATTCACCCGTGGCAGCTTCTATTTCAAATAATGGATTTGTTTCAAGTTGTGTTGCTTGCTCAGCGACTTGAGGGGTAAGAGCGCCAAAGTCGTTAGTGAACACAAACGTTTTGTCATAGTCAGGATTATGGACATCGTTTGCGCGTTGATTACCCGGGCACAATGGGCATGTTTCATCGTGTTCTGGCAGGTTTGAAGGGGCATTTTTTTCAGTCGCACCTAACCATGGACGGTTATTTCTGTGTGGCGACACTAATACCCAATTACCCGTTAACGGGTTTTTTCGTCTGTGGGTAAATTCAAACTGGCTCATAGCAATCCTTTTATCTATGTTTATGCTGTTGCCATACCGTTTTGTAGGCAACACTCATGCGATGATAAATTACATAAATTTAATTTATATGATAAATACTACTATTAAGTTTTTTATTTAACAAGATGTAATCAGTTTCGGCAAGATCTTTCTAATTGTGCTTGTCAATGAGAGGTGAGTCACTCTATGATGTAGTTAATATATATTATTTATCATATTTATTTGTGGGTGGGTAAGTAAATGAAAGCCGATATAGAAATAGTCGATGTTGTCGTTATAGGTGGCGGCATAAACGGTGTTGGAATAGCGGCCGATGCTGTAGGGCGTGGATTGAATGTGTTGCTATGTGAACAAAACGATTTAGCCTCGGCGACCTCATCTAATAGTAGTAAGTTGATTCATGGCGGATTACGTTATTTAGAGCATTATGAATTTCGCTTAGTCAAAGAAGCCTTAGCTGAGCGTGAAGTGCTCTTAAAAAAAGCGCCACATCTAATTACCCCATTAACTTTTAGACTCCCACATCAGGCGCATTTACGTCCTGCATGGATGATCCGTCTTGGATTATTTTTATATGATAATTTAGCGTCTCGCGTAACTTTAAGCGGTTCAAAAAAAATCACTTTTGGTGTCGATAGCCCGTTAAAGCCAAGTTTCATTCAAGGTTTTGAATATTCCGATGCTTGGGTAGATGATTCTCGTTTGGTGGTGTTAAATGCGTTGGCAGCAAAAGAGTTAGGTGCGCAAATTTGTACTCAAACTCGATGCACTAATGCTGAGCGTCAAGGTGAATTATGGCGCTTAACTTTACAAAGCCAAGTAGATCAATCGGTGCGAGATGTACTGGCTAAAACCGTGGTTAATGCTTCTGGTCCCTGGGTATCGAGCTTATTTAGTCATGTTATCAAGCAGCCTTCACCGCAAAAAATCCGTTTAGTAAAAGGCAGTCATATTGTAGTGCCTAAAATCCACCAGCAACCACATGCTTATATTTTACAAAATGAAGATCAGCGAATTGTATTCGTAATCCCGTTTGAAGATGATTTTTCATTAATTGGTACCACGGATGTTGATTTTGATGGTGACCCAAAAGATGTGAAGATTGATCAACAAGAAATTGATTATCTGGTTAACATCACGAATCATTATTTTAAAACCACGATCAATGAACAGGATATTGTTCATACTTTTTCTGGCGTGAGACCTTTAATGGATGATGAGTCTGAATCGGCTCAATCAGTTACGCGTGATTACACCTTTATTGTTGATGCCCCTAAAGGAAAAGCGGCATTGTTGTCGGTATTTGGCGGTAAAATTACCACTTATCGTAAATTGGCGGAAGCGGCGGTGAATCGCCTAAAGCCGTTTCACCCTAACATGGGCAAAGCTTGGACTGCACAGCAAGTATTACCCGGTGGTGATTTTAGTCACCTAGCCGAATTAACTCGTATTTATCAGCAACAATATCAGTGGTTGGCGCCTAAGTGCATCAGTCGCTTATTACGAACATACGGTGCGAGAACGCAATATATTTTAAATGATGCAAGTTCGGCTGAGGCATTAGGTATCGATTTTGGTCATGGACTTTATCAAGCAGAAGTTGATTATGTGATGGCAAACGAATGGGCTTGCTCTAGCCATGATGTACTGTGGCGTCGAACTAAGCTTGGATTACATTTTTCGCCTGAGCAACAACAATGTCTGAGCGACTATATGCAGGCTGCTCAGGTAAAAGTTGTTGAGTCTCATCAACAAGCGGGTTAAGTGAGCTTTAAGCACCAATATTTTTTTATTGATATTGGTGCTTTGGTTTAGGTTTTTAACACGCTACAAGGTGTGTCGACAATGCCTGTGACGTTATGTAATTGGTAAATAAATACATTGCCAGATAACGGATAGTCTAGTAATTCTTGTGGCGATAATTCGATGCGAGATGTGGTGACTATTAGCCAATCTAAGTTAGGCCCACCGATTGCCACGCTCGATGGTTGTACCGCAGGAATAATTAGCTTTTCAACGATCTCTCCCTCTGGGTTATAGCGTACAACGCTATGATCCCCCCATTGAGCATTCCACATAAAGCCTTCTGAATCCACGGTTGAGCCATCTGGAAATACATGATTTTCTGTTGTAGCAAAAATCTGCTTTTGGCTTAACTCATGGCTTTGCTGGCAGTAATTATACCGATAAATACAATGGCGCTCAGAGTCTGCGTGATACATGATACTGCCATCTGGGCTCCAGCATAGGCCGTTCGATATCATAATGTCGCTAAAGATTTTATGGTGTTGCCCTAGGTGGTCGACTCGATAAAGGCTACCTTGTTGGTCTGGTGTATGGCGTGTTTCTACCATGGTGCCAGCCCAAAAATTGCCGTAACGATCGGTTCGACCATCATTAAAACGATTACCAAGCTGTGTGATTTCTGGTTGGCTAAGCCAGGTCATTGCGTGGTTTTCAAGATGATATAGCGCGAACCCTTGCTCAAATGCCACAATTACTTGATATTCATTCTGGTCTGTTAAAAATGCAAAACTGCCGATGCGGTAAGGTAAGTGATATTGTTGGTGAGTTTGGTTATCGATACTGTATTTATGGATGTTGCCCGCCATAATATCTATCCAATAAATTGCGCGATGTTGCGGGTGCCATAAGGCATTTTCCCCTAATTGATTTTGTGAGGGAATAACCTGAATCAACTCACCAATACAAGATGAAATACTAATCATTATTAGCTTTTATTGCTTGTTGATATACCACATTAAAGCCCGCGAGCGTTGCTTCGGTGACATCCCATAATGTCGTGTTGATATTGCAAAAATTAAGTGCTTTAGCAAAGCATTTATTTAGGTGGGGCGGGCCAATAATGGCCACCGAGCTTAATTGGGTTAATTGCCACTCAGTAGCATATTTTGCGGCGCGCACGTCGCCACCAATAAGCAAACCTGACAAATACGCGTGGGCTTGTTTTGTTGTGTATCCCTCAAATAATTGTTTGCTGCGGACACTGAATAATCCATGAGCGAAGTTGTCTGTTGCAGAAGATAGGCTAAAATCTGCTCCTTGAATAAAGGCATCAAAATCAAACTCTAAATCAGACACTTTTTCTTGAATAAGCACACTATTAGAAGACAGTAAGTCATACAACTCACCCGTTAGTGCCGTTTTAAATAACACTACTTTGCCATCTTCAATTAATACCCATTTAGTATGAGTACCTGGTAAACATACTAAATGCCGTCCGTGTAAATGTTGTGGTGCCATGGCTAACCAACCAAGCAAATGGAACTCTTCGCCGCGCATAGAATCATGTAGATGGTTGTGTAATTGGCAGCGTAACCCCGGATAAATAGTCACTTGATGACCTAGGCAATTAAATCGAGTACCTGCGCTAATCACTTCCGTCGGCGAAATTGGACAGGCTAAGTATTGGGTTTCTTTCCAGCCGATACTGGAACCTATTTGACCTATCATCAAAATGGGCAATTTACCAAAATGTGTTGCCCAAGGCGCTACACTATCCATTAACGTTGTTTGAAAATCAGTAGTGATTTTCTTTACGCCAACATTGTTGCCTTGTTCAAGTACAGTAAGCGGTTTATTGGCTTCAGCCAAACACAGGTAAGCGCGTAGATGACTTGTACCCCAATCTACCGCAATAAAGTGTTGATGTTCAGTAAACAAACTAGGCTCTCCCACCGTCAATATTTATACACTGCCCGGTGATGAGTTCACTGTTATCGGATGCTAAAAAAAGTGCTAACTTAGCGACATCTTCAGGGGTAATACGGCGTTTTAATGCCATGGCATCAGTCCATTTTTGTTCTTCTTGCTCAGTAAGCCAACTTGCGAGCTGTTTTTCTGTCGCCACCCATCCCGGTAAAATAGCATTGACGCGAATCCCTGCTTCACCAAATTCACGAGACAATGAACGTGTCATGCCGATTAATCCTGCTTTTGCGGTAACGTAGCCTGTCATTTGTTGCGAGCCTAATAATGCAGTAATGGAGCTGAAGTTAATAATGCTGCCCGAATGCTGGAGTTTCATTTGGGTGTACGCTGCTTGAGAGGCAAAAAAGGCTGGGTCTAGGTTAATTTGCATGCATTTGTGCCAGTCATGTGCAGAAATAGTTTCGACATCCTGGCGTGCGTCATTGGCGACATTGTTAATTAGCACATCGAAGCGGCCAAAGTGCTTAGCAACGTCTCTAATTGCTAACTGGAGTGACTCTGAATCGGTGGCATCAACAGCCCGAAACCAGATAGAGGTGAGGTCATATTGTGTCAGCTTTTGCTTAAGCCTATCTGCTGCTTGTTGGTCTATGTCAATAAAGGCCACTTTGGCGTGTTGGCGGGCAAAGGCTTCAACCATTGCGGCCCCAATACCACTGGCTCCGCCGGTAATAAAAATGACTTTGTTTGTTAAGTCTTGGTACTGAGTGGACTGACTCACAGATAACGCTCCAAACCTATTATTTTTGATTATGGTTAACTAGCGGTACTTTGGATTAACAACTTAATCCGATAAATAATATTTATTTTTAGTTATTTTTAACATTAACAACGAGTAAAACAAAGTTATATCGTTATTGCATTTAAATATGATATAACAGATTTATGTACTGAATATTGGACAGTAAAAGGCATGAACACTTCACCGCGTCAAAATTTAACTCATCAGCTCACCCACGATCTAGGTATTGCCATTGTAAAAGGGGTCTATCCTGTTGGTGAAGGTTTGCCGTCTGAAGCTGATTTATGCATCGAATATGATGTAAGCCGCAGTTCTACTCGTGAAGCGGTCAAAATGCTGTCTGCTAAGGGCTTGATATCATCGCGTCCTAAGCAAGGTATCCGAGTGTTGCCTGAAAGTAATTGGAACATGTTTGATACCGATGTATTAAAGTGGATTTTAAGCAGCAAACCGTCATTAGCGTTATTAAAAGAATTTACCCAAGTACGTGTTGCGTTAGAGCCTCAAGCCGCAGCACTCGCTGCCATGAATGCGTCGGACGAACAAATTGCTTCTATCGAAAAAGCCCTAGATCGCATGGTAGAAGCGGAGCAAGGGTTAGATGATCCGTTAGAGGCCGACATTGCTTTTCATACCAGTATTTTGATTGCCAGTGGCAATCGTTTTTTTGTGCAGTTGACCGAGTTTATCAGCACAGCGCTTAGAGTCAGCATTCGCTACACCAATAAAATTAAAGGTGTACCAGGTGCTGATGTACAAAAACATGCCGAGATTTTTGAAGCGATAAAAGCACGTAATCCACAACAAACACGCGCAGCAGTGTCGATGATTTTAGAAGAAGCGCTTGAGTTGATTGAGTCGAAGTTATAATCATTAACGGACAACGCTATAATAAAAAAAGAGCATCTAAATAGATGCTCTTTTGCTTATGGGGATAAGTTGAATAGGTATAACTTGTTACTTCACTTCGTTTAATTTAAAAATTAGTGATGTCTGTGGGAAGGTAATAGGTAATTGCATGCCAAAGGTCATTAGCGCTTCACCGCTAAAGGTTTGGTTTTCTATTACGCTTAATATTGATTGCGAGTAGAATGAAAATCCAGCAGGCCACACCAGTGACAGGGTGTAATTTTTGTCAGCATCTAATCCGGAAAAATGATATTTAGGTGGGTTAGTGCGTTGGGTTTCTTTTACGCTGTTATAAGCAAATAACCCCTGTGATTGGTTAGCGTTAACGATACCAAAATTGATTGAGTCGCCATCAGTATTCAAGCGTACTAGCTTGCCACTATGGATTAATTGACGATGTTGTTTGTGCAGTTTAATAATCTGTTTCAGCTGCTGACGTTCGTCATCGGTTAATTCTCGCGGGTCCATTTCGATACCCATATGACCAAAAAACGCTACAGCTGCGCGCATGGCAATACTAATGTTGCGGCCTGTAATATGGCAATCACGTGGACCCACGTGCGCGCCCATTACTTCAGCAGGAAAGAAGAATGAGCAACCACGTTGAATAGTAAGTCGGTCTAATGCATCGTTTGAATCAGATGTCCAAACTCGGTCGGTATAACGCAGTACGCCGTAATCAACACGAGCGCCACCAGACGAGCAGCTTTCTATTTCAACATGTGAGTTTGCTTGTTTTAGGCGTTCAATTAATGCATAAGCGGCCAGTGTTTGTTGGTGTACCGCAGGTTTGCCCGCGAGGTTACCCGCATGGTTTAAGTCTCGGTTCATGTCCCATTTTATGTAGACTATTTGCGGATATTCGACCAAAATATCGTTAATAGCATTAAATAAATAGTCTGTTACCGCTGGGTTGGTCATATCTAGTACCAACTGTTTTCTAAATTTGAGTTGCTCGTTACCTGCAGTTTGCAGTGCCCACTCTGGATGCTTACGATACAAATCACTGTCTGGGTTAACCATTTCTGGTTCAAACCATAAACCAAACTCCATGCCCACTTTGTTGACATGATCTATTAATGGCTGCAAACCGTCTGGATAAATTTCACGGTCAACAGTCCAGTCACCCAAACCGGCAAAGTCACCACGACGGCCTTTAAACCAACCGTCATCGAGTACAAAGCGCTCTGCACCAATATCGGCAGCTTGAGTCGCTAACGACTGTAATACAGCGACATCATGGTCGAAATAAATCCCTTCCCAGGTGTTGTAATGCACTGGTCGCGGTTTTTGGCGCACTTTATCGGTGATTAATGATTGACGTACAAACTGATGAAAATTATGCGACAAACCACTAAAGCCTTGGTTTGAGTATGCGGTATAAAGTGTTGGGCTTGTATAAGACTCATTGGGCGCTAGGGCTAGCTCACCTGGCATTAACAACTCGCCTAATTGCGCATAACTGCGACCTTCTGCCAGTAATTCAGCGCGCATTTTATGGTTTCCACTCCAACCTAAGTGGAAGCCATAACATTCTCCACCTTGCTCGTGGGTCAACTTGTTATGCATAACCATACCTGGGAAGTTGTCGTGCGAAGTTTTACCTTTGCGGTTTTCACGTACAAAGCTGCCCAAGAACATGTCGAATGATTTGCGTTGAAACTCATTTGACCAACGGCCTTCAAAAGACATTATTTGGTCGATGTGTAGCGGCATCGGGATTGTTGGCGCTGCGCACCAGTTCACATTAACAGCGTCATTGCCTAAGTTAGTTAGCTCGGTGGTTGCACTAAGAACGTCAGAGTGTGGATGTAAAGTTAGGTGATGTTTGACACTCAAACTGCGCAAACTATCGATAGATTCAAAAATCACTTCGTTAGCAGACGGTTGGGTAATTGAAGTTAATGTACCGCCAATAGACCAAGCCATATTGTTATCAAACACTTCAATACCTGGAGCACCAGTAAAGCCTTCGCCCATTAAAGGCGACAGCGAAATCGGTGCCTCAATCACTACAGAACACTTAGCCTCTTGCCTTGTGCTGAGTTGTTTCATCATGTCGTAGGTGGTTTTTGACGATAGCTTTTTGCCAAAATATAAGATTGCTGGGGTTTTATTGTTGCAATCAATAACCAAGCTGGTGTGCTGGCCATTTAGCAAAACGAATTGTGGATGATGCGACATGAGTAAACATTCCTTGATTGAGAGTCTCGTTTAACCGTTCTGTGCTGCATAATTAAAACGTAATACAATGGATTGAGCCACTAATATCCGCAACAACACTGAACTAGCTACTTAAAATACTATATATCATATAAATACTAAGTTAGTATATTATCTGTCATTAAAAATTCGTTAAACAACCCCTATTAATGCTGATAAAACTAGAATAAATGACTTTGATTCTAGTTTTAGTCTGAGGTTTTACGCACAATTTATTGGAGATTAACATGTTAGGAGTTTGCTATTACCCAGAGCATTGGCCTGAATCTATGTGGCAACAAGACGCGAAAGAAATGCGTCAGCTTGGATTGCAGTACGTGCGAATTGGTGAGTTTGCGTGGTCTAGAATTGAAGCTCGCGACGGAGAGTATTCTTTTGAATGGTTAGACCGTGCTATTGAAGCGCTTGCCAATGAAGGACTGCAGGTGATCATGTGCACCCCAACAGCAACGCCCCCTAAATGGTTAATCGATAAATACCCAGATATTTTACCTGTAGACATTAACACCGGCACCACTCGTGGCTTTGGTTCGCGTCGTCATTATGATTTTTCTAGCGAAAATTATTTCCGTGAAGCCATGCGTATTTCAGCGGTGATTGCGGAGCGTTACGGTAAGCACCCCAGTGTATGTGGTTGGCAAACCGACAACGAGATTGCGTGTCATGACACAACACATAGCGGTTCGTTAGTGGCCAAGCTGGCGTTTCAGAAGTGGTGTAAGGATTATTATCAACATGATGTTGAAAAACTTAACACTGCATGGGGCAATGTGTTTTGGTCGATGGAATATCAAGACTTTGAACAAATTGAGCTGCCTATTTTAGCTGTGACCGAAACTAACCCTGCACATCAATTGGCGTATCGTCGTTTTAGCTCAGACCAAGTGGTTAAGTTTCATGATGCGATGATTGACATTATTCGTGCCCATGCCCCTAATCGTTTTGTCACCCACAACTTTATCCCGCTGGTAGACACGCAGGCCGATAACTTTGCGTTAGCGAAAAACCTCGACTTTGTTAGTTATGATAATTATCCGTTGGGTCGTTCAGATATGTTCTTTAAACATATGCCAGCGGAACAATTTAAACCTTACATGCGTACAGGTCATCCTGATTTCTCAAGCTACTCGTTTGATCAAAGTCGTGGCGTAAGCAATAAGAACTTTTGGGTCATGGAGCAACAACCAGGCCCTGTAAACTGGGCGCATCATAATCCGCGTCCTGAAAAAGGCATGGTCAGGCTATGGTCGTGGCAAGCATTTGCTCACGGCGCCGACTGCGTATGTTATTTCCGCTGGCGCCAAGTGCCATTTGCTCAAGAGCAAATGCACGCAGGTATTAAACGTAACGACAATTCAAAAGCTGCTGCCTGGTCTGAAGTGGAGCAAATGCGTGATGAATTAGCCAAGGTAAACTTTAGTTCTAGTGATCCTGTACAAGCTAAAGTGGCGATTGTAACGGGTGCTAATAGCCAGTGGGTGACTGAAATAGAACGCCAAGGTGACAGTTATAATCATCAACGGGTTGAGTTTGCTTACTATTCAGCGTTACGTCAATTAGGGTTAGCAGTTGATTTTGTGTCAGTAGACCATGATTTAACTCAGTATAGTCTCGTGGTTGCACCGTGTTTACCCATCGTGCCACAAGCATTTGTTGATAAATGTCAGCAAGCTAATGTACATCTGCTGATTGGCCCGCGCTCTGGTAGTAAAACCGATGAATTGTCATTAGTGCCTACGCTAGCGCCAGGAGTATTTCAGGCATTAGTACCTGTAAAAGTGTTATCGACTGAAACCATTCGTCCTGATTGTAGTGAAGTATTGCATTTTAACGGGGTTGAGTTTGAAAGTCAGTGTTGGCGAGAAGAGCTAGAACTTGCTGATGGTGTTAATGTTGTCGCAACTTATCATGACGGTAGTCCTGCTGTTGCGCGTTATCAAAATACTAGCTATGTGGCGACACTCACTTGTGATTCGTTTTTACTAGAGTATTTTACTGTTTTGGCTGCGGAATTAGGGTTAGTCACTATTACGTTACCAAAAGATATGCGTCTTGTGCAGCGTGGTAATTATGCTTATTTATTTAACTATGCTGGCTATTCACAAACCGCACCTAGTGCGTTACAAGGCCAATATGTATTAGGCTGTGCAGATCTCGCAGCTTATGACGTAGCAATCATTAAACTCATTTAATTTTGCTTTTACTTTAGTAACATCATGGTTATTAGTTAATCATGATGTTACTAGCTCGCAAGCTGAGCCGACTCTGCTGATATCTCTACTGCATGGGCCTGTTTTGACTCAATGTTCTTCCATACTTTGTCATGGAAATAGAACACTACTGTGTTTACCGCGGGTTCTAGTAAGGCAATCGTACCGCCAATAATAATACTTCCTGTTAATAAGTAAGTAATCGTAAATGCAACGCTGAAGTGTAATATTGCAAAGCTAATGGTCTTTTTCATGGTGAATCCCCCGTTTGATTTAATTAAATGATAACAGTTATCATTATCATGTAAAGGGGGTTGATTCGATTGTTTCAAATGGAAATTTCGATTAGGTTTATTCTTTAATATGTAAAGTAATAAAAGCCCTTGGGAAGGGCTGTTATTATTGATGAGGTTGCAGTGCTCTAGTTTCCCGCTTAGCAGGTAAACTCAGCCTTAGTAGTGCCAAGGAAAACGGGAAAAATCCTGGTCTCGTTTCTCTAGAAACGCATCACGACCTTCTTGAGCCTCTTCGCTCGCATAGGCTAAACGTGTTGCTTCTCCCGCAAACAGTTGCTGGCCAACTAAACCGTCATCAGTCATGTTAAAGCCATATTTAAGCATGCGCATCGCCGTAGGCGATTTTGAGTTAATCTCTTTGGCCCAAGCTAATGCTTCTGTTTCAAGTTCAGCATGAGGAATCGCACGGTTAACCATGCCCATATTAAAGGCTTCTTCTGCGGTATAATTAAAGCCTAGGAAGAAGATCTCTCGAGCGCGCTTTTGGCCAATCATCTTCGCTAAATAAGCGCTGCCGTATCCGGAATCAAAACTTCCTACATCAGGGTCCGTTTGTTTAAATACCGCATGCTCTTTAGACGCTAACGTTAAATCACACACTACATGTAAGCTGTGGCCGCCGCCAACAGCCCAACCGGGTACAACAGCAATGACCACTTTTGGCATAAAGCGTATCATCCGTTGCACTTCTAGTATATGCAGGCGCCCCATACGAGCGAGATCAGGCCGGCCTTCTTCAGCGCCTTCGTATTTATAACCATCTTTGCCACGAATGCGTTGATCCCCGCCCGCACAAAATGAGTACTGCCCTTTTGCCGAAGGACCATTTCCAGTTAATAGCACGCAACCCACATCAGACCATTGTCTAGCATGATCTAGAGCCACAAATAGCTCGTCTACTGTTTTAGGGCGAAATGAATTAAGGCAATCTGGGCGGTTGATTGCGATACGAACGGTACCCTGAGATTTTGCGCGATGATAAGTGATGTCTTCAAAGTTGAATCCTTCGACAGCATCCCACAAGGCTGGGTCAAAGATGTCTGATACTGATTCAGGTTGTGATTGTGTCATAAAAAAACCTAGCCCCTATTGTAGATATTACACAAAGGCTAGGCTTATTTGATACTTAGGTCAATTTGTTACCGTAAAAGCGTTAACTCACTCAGATTTTATCGCAAATAAATTGTAGATTCTCTTTGCTAAAAACAGGGTGGCGGGCACTGCTATGACAATATTGACCTTTAAACTCAGCAATACTCTCATTACTCACAAATATGCCATCTAACTCGCGAATTTCTATCGTCGATAATCGCTCATAAATTTCAGCTTTAACTTGTGGAATATGCTTGTCGACACGGATGATTTTTGTTCCCGTCATCGAATCCAATTTTTTGTCAGCCTTAGTAAACATGCTTGTGATGTCATTAATTGGCTTATCAAGTTTGTCAGTTTCTGTCGCGAAATAATAAACAACGCCAGCGATAATTGCTAAACCTATCCAACCTCTCATCTTTTTATCCAATAATGTGTTATTACCTATATAATAAGCTAGTTATCGTTCAATATTAAAGCAGTAAGGCTGTAAAATGACGAAAGAATCTAACCCCAAGGATTTCTCCAAACAACAACGTATCAAAATCCATCAACCTGATGCCAGTAAAGCAGACCGTTTCAATCCGCGCAACCGTATTTATGTCCGCGCCATTGATGGTATGTGGACTAAATTACGTCGTCAGATGGGATGGATAGCAATGTTATTCTTTCTATTACTACCCTGGCTACCTTGGGGAGAGCGTCAAGCTGTATGGTTTAATTTAGCAGAGCAAAAGTTTCACGTGTTTGGTTTAACTATTTGGCCACAAGATCTGACCTTACTAGCTGCACTATTTATGATTGCCGCATTTGGCCTCTTTTTTGTTACAACCTACCTTGGTCGGGTTTGGTGTGGTTATACCTGTCCACAAACAGTATGGACCTTTATCTTTATTTGGTTTGAAGAGAAATTCGAAGGTGCACGTAATAAACGTATCAAACTAGATCAAATGCCGTGGAGTGTTGATAAGTTATGGCGCAAAGTGGCTAAACACACCTCATGGATACTGATTTCATTACTCACAGCTACCACATTCGTTTCTTACTTTGTACCAAGTCGTGAACTCTATATCGACTTCATAACACTTAATGCCAGTGGTGGGATCTATTTTTGGGTAATCTTCTTTACCCTCGCGACGTATGGCAATGCCGGTTGGATGCGTGAAATCATGTGTATTCATATGTGTCCGTATGCTCGCTTCCAAGCTGCTATGTTTGATAAAAATACCTATATAGTAGGTTATGACACCAAGCGCGGTGAAACACGAGGCCCAAGAACGCGTAAGCAAGATCCTAAAGAGATGGGCTTAGGTGATTGTATAGACTGTGACTTGTGTGTGCAGGTATGCCCAACGGGGATAGATATTCGTAATGGCTTGCAATACGAATGTATTAACTGTGGTGCGTGTATCGATGCGTGCGACAACACAATGGAGCGCATGGGTTACGAGAAAGGCTTGATTAGTTATACCACCGAAAACAAACTCGACAATATAGAAGAGAAAGTATTAAGGCCTAAACTAGTAGGTTATGGCGTAGTTCTCACCGTAATGGTACTTGTTTTTGTATATGCCAGTGCGACCATTGCGCCAGTACGTATGGATGTTATCCGTGATCGTAATTCATTATTCCGTGAGAACAACCAAGGTTTAACTGAAAACACCTTCACTATTAAAATCCTTAATAAGACGGAACAACCGCAAGAATATGACTTAAGCGTAGAAGGCTTAGCAAATGCTCAGTGGATAGGCCCACAACATGTTGCGATTGACGCGGGTGAAGTATTAACTCTACCTATTAGTATCGCAGTTGACCCTATTGAACTAAAAAGAACCATTACCAAGATAGACATTAAGATCAGTGCACAAATAGATGGTAGCCCAATAGAAATCAAACAGGAAACCCGTTTCTTTGGCGGCTAGAACCTAGCAAAATAGACCAAAAAGGGACGAATAGTCCCTTTTTTGTTCTTTTCGATTGAAAAAACACCTCTCGGTCATGTTTTTGCAATATTTCTGCTTTTTACGCTTGCACAATATTTTTAGCTCCCTATAATGCGCAACCACTGACACGGCAAGCGGCTCACGCCAATGACGAGTCAGTTTGAAGGATTCAAATTGAAACCTTCAAGGCGAAAAGAAAGTTTGAAAAAACACTTGACGCCAACCCGGGAAAGCGTAGAATACGCAGCCCAAGCCAACGACCTAGCGTCAACGGCCACTAAGCGAAAGATTGATTCTTTTGGTATTAGTACGCTCTTTAACAATCTAAACAAGAAATCTGTGTGGACATTCACAGGTATTGAGTTATTCGAAATTGTCTTCTTGTTCTTCGGAATGTAGGCAATCAAAAATTTAACTCAATGATGAGAATGTTCATAGTAATATGACACTACAGCAATGTAGTGAGTAATTTGTAAGCTCTTTGAGCGAAGCGAATTATGACAGTAGAATTCATTGAGCCGTTCGACGTAGTCGAACAAAAAAACTTTAATTGAAGAGTTTGATCATGGCTCAGATTGAACGCTGGCGGCAGGCCTAACACATGCAAGTCGAGCGGTAACAGAAAGTAAGCTTGCTTACTTTGCTGACGAGCGGCGGACGGGTGA
>NZ_BMQW01000011.1 GCF_014648315.1 Shewanella ulleungensis | reverse complement strand
TTTCGAATAACTCAATACCTGTGAATGTCCACACAGATTTCTTGTTTAGATTGTTAAAGAGCGTACTAATACCAAAAGAATCAATCTTTCGCTTAGTGGCCGTTGACGCTAGGTCGTTGGCTTGGGCCGCGTATTCTACGCTTTCCCGTGTTGGCGTCAAGTGTTTTTTCAAACTTTCTTTTCGCCTTGAACTCAGTGTTTTGAAGCACTTGGTTCAACCTCACTCGGTGACTGCTTTCGCTGTCTGCCGTGTCAGTGGATGCGCATTATAGGCACCGAGAGATTTAGTGCAACCCCTTTTTTGACTATTTTATTAAAAAGCCGTTTAAGCGAACACTAAACAAACAAACCCATATGTATGCGGTTAAAAATCCAACAAAACTACCGTTATTTACATCTGAATATGTTTTTATTATTGTTGTTTTGCCATGATTTACCTTAGATAAAGGTTGCGGTTTAGTTATTTATGCTCCTTGAATAAACAGTAATCCTCATGCAATGGTAATCACTCTGCTTCTACAACGCTATTTGTATTACGTAAGTAAGAATGATGTTAATTCAGATTGCATAATACAAAACTGTTTATAACTATGAGTAAAAAGGAATTAAAGATGGGATTAACAAAAGTAAAGCGACATGATGTTTAAAATATAAAGAAGCTAGAACAAAAATAGCGCCCTTTGTTAAGCGCTATTCATCGTCGATATCAATCAATGTGACTGTAATGGCTAAACCACTAGTCAGCTTTATCTTTAGTTGATGTTGGTACAATATCATTTGTTTCGTCTTTTTTTACATTGTCTTTTGGTTGGTCATCCTGCTCACTGTTAACTACTGTGTCACCAAGCACATGTTCTACTTTTAATTTTTTGATGGTCTTAATCGTAATAAATGGCCCTGACAATGCGTATACATAAAAGCTTAAACACAAGATAATTGCAGGCTCCACAGATATCACGACAAAAATGCCCACCAGCAATAACATCACAATAAAGTTAACTTTACCTCGCCAATCGACCTCTTTGAATGAATGATACCTAAAATTACTCACCATCAATAAGCCAGCTAATGCCGTTATGAAAGCAGCGATATAGCTAATATCGGTCGGATCGATTTCATATTTACTGCCACTCCAGATACTACCTGCAATTAATGCTGCAGCAGCTGGACTTGCAAGCCCTTGGAAAAAGCGTTTGTCTGCAACACCCACTTGAGTGTTAAAACGAGCTAACCTTAATGCTGCGCATGCACAATATATAAATGCTGCGAGCCAACCTATTTTACCTAAATCTTGTAAAGCCCAGTTGTACACCAGTATTGCAGGAGCCATACCAAAAGAAACCATATCTGCCATGCTGTCGTATTCGGCGCCGAAGTCACTTTGTGTATTCGTGAGTCTTGCAACTCTTCCGTCGAGTCCATCACAGATCATCGCAATAAAGATTGCTATTGCAGCCAATTCAAAGTGACCATTCATTGAAGCTATCACGGCATAGAAGCCTGAAAACAGGCCTGCAGTGGTAAATAAGTTAGGTAATAAGTAAATACCTTTATTTTTTGCTGTTTGATTTGATGAATTTTGCATACACTTTAGACAATATCGTTTTAGATGTTGGATTTATATTCAAGATAGCATATTTTGAATCAATCAAGCATAGCGTCAATTTAGCCTTGGGAACTCACATGGGAATTTTTCGTTTAATTACTAGTTTAACCGTGCTCGCGTTTAGCTGTTCTTTGTATGCCGCCACTATATACACCTGGGTCGATAAAGCCGGTGTGGTTCATTACAGCCAACAACCGCCAAAAGATGTCGATGCCAAGAAAATTTATACCGAAGATATGGAACCGGCAAAAATAGGGACGAATACCCCTCAGAGAAAAACTGAGCAAAAACCAGATGAATCTGAGCTCGCTAAATCTGCGAAAATTATTAATGAAAAAGATAAACAACAAGCTAATGACATTTGTGAAAGTGCCAAACACAGTTTAAATGTGTTAAAAACACATACGAATCTTAGTCAACAAAACAAAGATACCGGTGACACTTCAAAGCTAACCGAAGAGCAAAGACAAGCTGCAATTACAGAAAACACTGAGCGAGTTAAATTGTTTTGTAAGTAACCTAGACATTTGCATATTTTGGAAATCAAAAGGGAGCTATTGCTCCCTTTTACTTTTTACTGTTGTTGCTTTTGATATTGATGATTATTGCTCGAACACAAGTTGACCATTTGCAACATCAACTTTAATCATTTTACCAGGCAACAATTGTCCACGTAGTAGCTTTTGCGCTAATGGATTCTCAACTTCCTGTTGTAGTGCACGTTTTAGTGGTCGAGCGCCATAAACAGGATCAAAGCCCGCTTCAGCAATGAGTGACAATGCTGCATCGGTTAGCTGAATATCGAATTCTTTCTCCACCAAACGTTTACGTAATAATTCAAGTTGAATACTGGCAATATGCTTGATGTTTTCTGCATCTAATGGATGAAACACCACAGATTCATCAACACGATTCAAAAATTCAGGACGGAAATTTTGCATGACCACTTCCATTACACTTTGCTTCATTTCATCATAACTAGCACGGCCAAAGCTTTCTTGGATCCGATCAGAGCCTAAGTTAGATGTCATGATAATGACAGTGTTTTTAAAATCAACCGTACGGCCCTGGCCATCGGTTAACCGCCCATCGTCTAACACTTGCAGCAGAATATTAAATACATCTGGATGTGCCTTTTCGACTTCATCGAGTAAAATAACAGAATAAGGTTTGCGACGTACCGCTTCAGTTAAGTACCCACCTTCTTCATAGCCTACATATCCGGGAGGTGCACCGACTAGACGTGACACCGTATGTTTTTCCATAAATTCAGACATATCGATGCGCACTAATGCCGATTCGGTATCAAACAAAAACTTAGCTAACGATTTACACAGTTCAGTTTTACCTACCCCTGTTGGACCTAGGAATAAAAATGAACCTATTGGACGTTGTGGATCTGCAAGCCCTGCACGACTACGGCGAATAGCATTCGACACTGCATCGACAGCTTCATTTTGACCGATAACACGCTCATGCAATGCATCTTCCATGTGCAATAACTTTTCTCGCTCACCTTCAAGCATTTTTGATACCGGTATACCTGTTGCTTTTGACAACACTTCTGCAATTTCAACATCAGTGACTTTATTACGTAATAAGGTCATATCTTGCATTTCAGCTTGAGAAGCTAAATCGAGCTGTTTTTCAAGTTCAGGGATCCGCCCATACTGCAATTCGGACATTCTAGTTAAATCACCCGCCCTTCTTGCGACTTCTAAATCTAAGCGAGCTTGTTCAAGATCGGCTTTAATATGCTGAGTGCCTGCAAGAGCTGCTTTTTCAGTATGCCAAATTTCATTGAGTTCAGCAGCATGACTTTCTACTTCTTTCAACTCTTGTTGTAGAAAGTCCAAACGTTTACGACTAGCGTCGTCAGTTTCTTTACTGAGTGCTTGCTCTTCCAACTTAAGCTGGATCGCACGGCGTTCTAATCGGTCAAGCGCTTCTGGCTTAGAATCTATCTGCATTCTTATACTTGAAGCAGCTTCATCAATTAAATCGATTGCTTTGTCGGGTAATTTTCTGTCAGAAATATAACGATGTGACATAGTCGCTGCGGCAACAATAGCAGGGTCAGTAATCTCCACATGATGATGCAACTCGTAACGTTCTTTTAAGCCACGTAAGATGGCGATTGTATCTTCGACACTAGGTTCATCGACAATCACTTTTTGAAAACGACGCTCTAGAGCAGCATCTTTCTCAATATATTGGCGATATTCGTCAAGTGTTGTTGCGCCGACACAATGTAAATCGCCTCGAGCTAGAGCAGGTTTCAGCATGTTACCTGCATCCATTGCGCCTTCGCCTTTACCTGCACCGACCATAGTATGCAGTTCGTCGATAAACAGAATAACTTGACCTTCTTCTTGAGATAATTCATTCAATACCGCTTTTAAGCGTTCTTCGAACTCGCCGCGATATTTAGCTCCAGCAATTAACGCGCCCATGTCTAAAGATAAAACACGCTTATTCTTGATACCTTCTGGCACTTCACCGTTAATTATCCGCTGCGCTAATCCTTCAACAATAGCGGTTTTACCTACACCTGGCTCACCGATTAAAACTGGATTATTTTTTGTACGGCGTTGCAGAACTTGGATTGTGCGGCGAATTTCTTCATCTCGGCCAATCACAGGATCTAACTTTCCTTGCTCCGCTCGCTCGGTTAAATCAACGGTAAATTTTTTCAACGCTTGGCGTTGATCTTCTGCGTTAGGATCATCAACTTTTTGGCCTCCGCGCATGTCCTCAATGGTCTTTTCCATTAATTCTTTGCTTGCACCAGAGTCTTTTAGTGCTTTTGACAGCGCATCGTTACCTTCTAATGCCGCTAAAACAAATAACTCTGATGAAATGTATTTGTCTTTACGTTTTTGCGCAAGCTTGTCGCACAAGTTCAATAAGCGGATTAATCCTTGAGATAATTGAACATCTCCGCCTGTGCCATCTACTTGCGGTAAACGCTCTAGCTCTTGAGTTACTGAAGAGCGTAGTGAGCTAACACGAATACCAGCTTGAGTTAATAATGGATGAATTGAGCCAGAATCTTGATTTAATAGCGCCATCATTAAGTGAATGGGTTCGATAAATTGATGATCGCGCCCCAAGGCTAATGATTGGGCATCAGAAATGGCAATTTGAAACTTATTAGTCATACGATCGAGTCTCATATAACCTCCTAGGATCTGATACTTATTGAAAGGGAAATTAATTCAGAAATGAATAATTTGTTAACTTAAAGATGGGGGCAATTAATTTGATTTCAAGCTTAAAACTTAATCTAGATCAATAAATCGTATATTTTTTGAACTTAAGCAAATTATTGAGATTTTAGCCAAATAAACGAAGCCATACGGCCGGTTTGTTGATCGCGACGATATGAAAAATAGTTAGTGTCATTAAACGTACACACATTTGCATTAAATACTTGCGGCACACCCATTTGTGATAAACGAAAGGTTGCAAGACCGGCCAAATCAGCAAGATACTTATTGTGGTAAGGTGTAAAGTATTGCGAGGCTTGAAGGTTTTTTTGCATAAACGCATCACGCACTTCTGCGCCAACTTCAAAAGCATCTGGTCCAATAGCAGGGCCAAGATAAGCGATTAATTCAGTCGTAGGGCAACTAAATAAGGCAACCGTTTGTTCTATAACACCAGCACAAAGACCACGCCACCCAGCATGAACAGCAGCAACTTCAGTACCTTGTTTATTGCATAACAGCACAGGCAAACAATCTGCAGTCATAACAACGCAAACATCACCGGCTTTATTGCTGTAACTTGCATCAGCTTTGATCGGTAAAAGGCTTGTCGAATCACGTACAGATTCAGTCAGTGCTAGATGCGGCAAATTCACCACATCAACACCATGTACTTGGTCAAGCCATAACGGTTCTGTCGGTAACCTAAGTTGTTGACATAACGCCGCACGATTAGCCAAAACATGTTGTTGATTATCACCAACATGTAACCCTAAATTTAAACTGTCAAATGGCGGTAAACTATAACCGCCATGCCGATCAGTTATCGCAATTGCGACATTATCAGGTAAGAACCAATCGTGCTTGAGCACTATAAATACTCGATAGGATTTAACACAGTATCTGCACGCAATGCTTTTGTTAGCTCAACCATGTCATCAGGGATCGGCGCATGCCAAGTCATGATTTCACAAGTAAATGGATGAGCAAGCTCTAAACGTACCGCATGAAGCGCTTGGCGATTAAAGTTTTTTAGTAGATCAAAAAACTCTGGGCTAGCATTTTTAGGGGGTCTTGGACGGCCACCGTATACTGGATCACCAACTAAAACATGGCCAATATGTGCCATATGCACACGAATTTGGTGAGTACGACCAGTTTCAAGACGTAATCGTAAACGAGTATGAGCACGAAACTTTTCAGCTACACGGTAATGAGTCACTGAAGGACGACCACCATGAATTACCGCCATTTGTGTACGTCGTGTCGCATGACGTTCAATAGGTTCATCAACTGTGCCACCAGCAGTCATCGTGCCAAGCACAATGGCTTCATATTCCCGAACGATATCGCGCGCTTGCAATGCTGCAACCAAGTGAGTTTGTGCTTCAACAGTTTTAGCTACAACCATCAAACCTGTTGTGTCTTTGTCTAGTCGATGCACAATACCAGCTCTTGGTACATGCTCAATATCAGGGCAATGATGCAATAACGCATTCATTAATGTGCCGTCGGCATTACCCGCACCAGGATGAACAACTAAACCAGCTTGTTTATTAACAACAAGAATATGATCGTCTTCATAAATAATATTTAAGTCGATATCTTGCGCTTTAGCACGCACTTCTTCTTCAAGTGTGGCTGCAACTTCTATCAACTGAGACTCGAAAACCTTTTCCCGTGGCTTGTCGACTGTGATACCGTCAACAGTAATTGCACCAGATAGGATCCATTCCTTGATGCGTGTGCGCGAGTAGTCAGGGAACAAACCAGCTAAAGCTTGGTCTAATCTTAGACCGGTTTGTGTTGCTGTTATCTCGCTTTTTAGATTAATCTCTTGTGTCATAGGAACCGTACCCCAGTTTAGGGGTCCAAAGTGAATGTGCTATCTGTTACAATCGGATGTTTTCTATTTTACCGTGAAATGGAAAAATTCTTAACAACAACTTAAAAAGAATTGAATTCAAGTATGTATAAATTTGCCCAAGGTGCCGCCCTAGTAATACTTTCACTGGCTTTAACAGCCTGTAGTAGCAGTCCAGAAGAAGATGAATTTACAAGAAATGCATCTCCTGATCAGCTATATACTCAAGCAAGAACATCAATGGAATTAGGGAATTACTCTAAAGCCGTGCGTTCACTTGAAGCGTTAGACTCTCGTTATCCATTTGGTCCGCACAAGACTCAAGTTCAATTAGACTTGATTTATGCGTACTACAAAATGGACGACGCCGCCTCTGGAGTTGCTAACATTGATCGCTTTTTACGCCTCAATCCAACGCATCCAAATATTGATTACGTGCATTATATGCGTGGTTTAACCAATATGCAGGCAGATAATTATTTATTTCACGATTTAATGGATATCGATCGTACTGATCGCGACCCTAAAAATGCTCAAGATGCATTTAAAGATTTTGATCGTTTGATTAAATCTTACCCAAACAGTAAGTATGCGGCCGATGCACAGCATCGTATGCAGTTTCTGAAAAACCGTTTAGCGCAGTATTCTATTCAGGTAGCTGAGTATTATATCAAAATGAATGCATGGAGTGCAGCTGCAGTGCGTGCGCAAACTGTAATGGAAAAATTTCCAGGTACTCCTGCGACAGAACGCGCTCTAGAAATTATGTCTGAAGCATATGGTGAATTAGGCCAAGAGAAGTTACAACAACACATTAAAATGGTGATGAAAACTAACTTCCCTAACAATGAAACATTAACTAACTAATCTAAGTTAACGTTGACATTGAATATCAAACGCTCTTAGGAGCGTTTTTTTATGTCGATCATTAGATTGTGTGTGCAATGCCAATCCGCATTATAATTTGCTCTTTTAGCGAACATCATCAGAGCTGTAGTCTAGGTAATCTTTTGAAGACATAGCGCTTATCTGGATTGCTCTATCTCTTGTATATGCTGTCGTACGTTAAGAAAAGCTTTAAAAAAATCTCCCTGATAAATTCGTCCTTCGTGGTGATATCACAAAATCCGTTACGCCTTCACATGTCTCTAATGTAGATGACTATGCCACGACCCTACAACTATCTACATTGTGCGAGGTCTAGTGAAGCAACCTAAAATAGAGCCTATTCTAATAATGATTGGCTTAATATGTTGTCCAGAACATTTCGAAAAAACAATCACTTTTTATGCCAATAATGATAAATGCACCAACCATATATATTTGAATCATTAAAAAATGTTTTTCGAGTTTCATTCCACACAATGAATAAATTAACGTCGATACGGGCAAAATACGTTCAAACGAATCGATTTTTGAGATAAATAGCAAAAACAAGTTGACTCGACAGGCCAAAATCCTTTAAATTGCGTCCGTCGCCCGAATAGCTCAGTCGGTAGAGCAGAGGATTGAAAATCCTCGTGTCCCTGGTTCGATTCCGGGTTCGGGCACCATATATATAATTGGTGGCTAACGCGACTAATAAACGATTACAAAAAAGCCTCGCATTGCGAGGCTTTTTTGTTTTTAGCGTTTAATCAAAGTAATCAACCCAATTACATTGGTTCGATATAATCGACCATCAACTGCACTGTCTGGTTGCCACGAAACTCATTAACATCGAGCTTATAAACAACCCTTGCTTGTTGGATCGTTGCGTCAGGCCAAATGGCTAAATCGATATTAAACGCAATTCCATCGAGCATTAAAGTGCCACATGGCGTTTCAAGAAGTAATTTTAAATGCTTCTCCCCCACAATACGTTGCTGAACGATTCTGAAAACACCATCAAATAATGGCTCTTCAAATGACTGCCCCCAAGGGCCAGCATTACGTAACACAAATGCGGTATCTAAGCTCATCAACTCTACAGCTAACTCACCGTCAGACAATAACTCACCCGTTAACTGCTCATAATTTAAAATATCTCGTACGGCATTATCATACGCTTGCTTAAACAGCTCAAAGGCATCTGCTTTAAGCGATAACCCAGCTGCCATAGCGTGACCGCCAAATTTAATGATCATTCCTGGGTGCTGGCTATTAATGCGCTCAAGTAAATCACGCATGTGTAAGCCTTTAATTGAGCGAGCTGATCCTTTAATTTCCCCCTCTCCAGCATCGGCAAACGCAATCACTGGACGGTGGTAGCGGTCTTTAATCCGTGAAGCTAAAATACCAATCACACCTTGGTGCCAATCTTCTTGGAATATCGCAATACCCCACGGTAAGTCATCTTCATTAAGCGACACTTGCTGCAAACTCTTAAGCGCTTCTTGCTGCATACCGGTTTCGAGTTCACGACGCTCTTGGTTGAGTCCATCGAGTTCGGCAGCCATTCTTCTTGCCCGCATGATGTCATCACACAATAGGGTCTCCACCCCTAACGCCATTTCATCTAAGCGCCCAGCTGCATTTAACCTAGGGCCAACAGCAAAACCAAAATCAGCAGCAACTATTTTATCAGGACTACGTTTGGCCACCTCGAGTAACGCGGTGATCCCCACGCGACAACGGCCACTCCTTACCCGCTGTAAACCAGCATTAACCAATATTCGGTTATTGGCATCTAGCGACACCACGTCAGCAACGGTACCTAGGGCAACAATGTCTAATAGTGTGCCTAAATTTGGCTCAGTAATATTATGTAACTGATACCAATTACGTTGACGTAATTCAGCCCGTAGTGCCGACATTAAGTAAAAGGCAACACCAACACCTGCTATCGACTTACTCGCAAACTCACACCCCGGTTGATTAGGATTCACTATCACATCGGCATTAGGCAGTGTTTTACCGGGTAAATGATGATCAGTTACCACCACTTGCATACCGAGTAACTTAGCCGCTGCAACACCTTCAATAGATGAGATACCGTTATCAACAGTAATGAGCATATCTGCTGCTTTTGAATATGCTACAGCAACAATCTCAGGACTTAGACCATAACCATAATCAAAACGATTGGGGATTAAATAATCCACTTTGTTAGCGCCCATCATCTTTAACGCCAGCATACAGACACTAGTAGATGTTGCACCGTCGGCATCAAAGTCACCAACAATCAATATCGACTTATCCGCCGCTATTGCATCAGCAATTAGCACAGCGGCTTCAGACAAGCCTTTCATGGTTTCAGGACGAAGTAATTTACTTAACACTAACTCGCAGTCAGTTTCGGTTACACCACGACGAGCATAAAGTTGCTTTAAAAATGGTGGCAATGCAGGAGGTAAATGCGAGTCATCAACCTGAGGGCGACGGACTATTTTGTGTGACAAGAGACAACCTTATTCTAACAATGAGTAAATCAATCAGCCCAGGTTATTAAATGATAATCAAATGCCAGCTTAGCTTTCTTGACTCACTTACTTAACGTGAATTGAGATGAGAGTTTAAATAACAAAAAGGTGAGCCTAAGCTCACCTTTAATTTTACGCTGTTAACAACGGATTGACGATAGAATTATAGGTTTGATTCTATCGTACGTAATAGATCAGCAGGTGATTGGTAACCTGGCACCATAGTACCGTTTTCTAACACTAACGCAGGAGTACCATTAATGCCAAACGACTGGCCTAACTGATACTGCTTAGTAATGTCGACATCACAGCTTGCTGCTTTAACAATGCCACCGTTTTTGGCTTCTGTCATCGCTTTAAGTGGATCTTTTGCACACCATACCGCTTGCATTTCATCTGCATTTGCAGATGGAACACCTGCACGAGGATAAGCTAAGTAACGGACGGTAATGCCTAGATCATTATACCCTTGCATTTGGTTATGTAGCTTACGGCAATAACCACAATCAACGTCTGTAAATACAGTAATAACATGTTTTTCATCTTTGGCTTTATAGACCAACATGTCTTTTTCAAATGGCTTGAGCATTTCTAAACGCGGACCGGCTAATGCGGCCTCGGTTAAGTTTTTCATGCCCTGCTCCATGTCGTACAAGTTACCATGAAATAGCTTAGTGCCGTCTTTGGTCACATAAAGCACGCCACGGTCTGTCAACACTTGATAAAGACCGTCGACAGGAGAGGATTGGATCAGCGAAACATTTACACCCAAGGTGTCAGTCAATTTTTGCTTTAAGGCAGATTCGTTTGAAACATCACTTGCTGGTGCAGCAGACACTGCAGGGGCAATAACAATACTGACAGCTAGGGCAAATGCTTTGGTTAACTTCATGATAATTCCTAAATTACACGGGTTCAAAATATATAGACCCGACTTCGTAAGCAAAACTTACAGATTTAATTAAATGAACGCAACAAATACTCAAAATCTAAAATGTAAGGATTTGAAACCTCACAAGCACAGTTAACCACGGGGATGATGCTGACTATGCAGTTGCTGTAATCGCACTTTAGCCACGTGAGTATAAATTTGTGTCGTTGATAAATCACTGTGGCCGAGTAGTAACTGTACCACACGTAAGTCGGCGCCATGATTCAATAGATGAGTAGCGAAAGCGTGACGCAATGTGTGTGGTGATAAATGACACGAGATCCCTGCGCGAGAAGCATAAAGCTTAATACGATGCCAAAAGGTTTGCCGCGTCATCATTTGACCACGCCGAGATGGAAACACCACATCAGATTGCTTCATATTTAATAATTCGCCACGAGCAAAGCGCATGTATTGCTCAACCTCTGCGACAGCTAATTCCCCGAGAGGTACTAAACGCTCTTTACCGCCTTTACCAACTACCCTGACTAACCCTTGGCGTAAACTAATTTGCTCCATGGTTAGACTCACCAATTCGGTTACCCGTAAGCCTGTGGCATATAGTAGCTCTAACATCGCTTTATCACGGCATTCGATTGGATCATCACTATTAGGCTCAGCCAATAAACTGTCGATTTGGGCCTCGGACAAAGAATCGGGTAACTGACGCGCTAATTTGGGTGATTTGATAAGCGCGGTAGGATCTTGGCCGACCAACTCTTTAACCAGTAAATAGCCATAAAATCGACGTACACTACTTAACATTCTTGCCGTACTGCTTTTAGCAAAGTTTTGCTCAAACCGCGCAGTTAAATAGTCGCGTAATAAGCTTTGGTCGACAGTTAATAAATTAGCACCTTGAGCTAACACATATCGCTCAACATGCTGTAAGTCAGTTCGGTATGAGGCCAACGTATTGTCACTTAACCCTTTCGTTGACCAAAGGTCATCTAAAAATTGGTTAATTAACGGATTGGGTTGATATGCAGGTTTAACCAAAATAAAATCTCAAACAGGAAAAAAAACGACGTTAGATAAAATATCATAACGTCGTCTTATTGTTTGCCTTTATTCACTTACAAGATGAACGTAGGCACATGATTGTCGCTAAACATTACGCGTTTGCAACACTATTTTTAGGCAAAAATAAACACACAATAGCGGTCACTGCTGTAGGTAACAACCATGCCATACCTTCTTTATGTAATGGCATAAAATCAAGGAAGCTCATGTCCATTCCAGCTGTTTGTAAACCGTCGAATACACCAAAAAACAACGCTACACTTAAAATCACTCGATGCGAAAACGCAGGGCGAGCAAAACGTTCAGTTAAAAATGTAACCAGTACTAAGGCTATAGCAACCGGATATATGGTCATTAATACAGGGATACTAACGCTGATTAATTGCGCTAAACCAACGTTTGCAACAGTGGCACAAATCGCACTCAATACCACAACTAGCAACTTATATGACAGGCTAGGCACAAGCTCATTGAAAAACTCTGAACATGCAGTTACTAAACCAACCGCAGTGGTTAAACAAGCCAATGTGACCACTGTGGATAACATTAATGTACCAATGTTACCAAAGTGATGCGTAACATAGTTTGTTAAAATTTGACCGCCGTTATCAGCACCAATCGCAAAATCACCCGCCGATGCACCAAGATAAAATAACGATACATAAACAAAAGCCAAACCACCAGCGGCAATAAAGGCGGCTCTTACTAGGTATTTAGTCTGATCTGCAGCATCGTTAACGCCTTTTTTACGCAACAAATCGATAATCAACATACCAAACATCAACGATGCTAAGGTATCCATAGTGTTATAACCTTCAATGATCCCTTTGGTTAGTGGACTATTGATATATTCGCCAACAGGTTGATTTACCTCAGCACCCGGTAAAATAATTACCGAACAGGCTAAACTAACTAATAAAAGAATCAATATTGGTGTCAGTACTTTACCGACGTTATCGAGTAACTTGCCAGGATATAACGACAGCATCATTACAATAGAGAAAAATACTGACGTATAGATAAGCTGAGCAATATTGAACTCTTTACCGCCAAACATCATTAATGCATCAGGGTTGGAGATAAACGGTCTAGCACCGATTTCAAATGCAACTAATCCTGTACGTGGCGCAGCAAATGCGGGGCCAATAATAATATAAATTGCAATCGCCAATGCTGTGGCCGCAAATGCTGGCAACAATGCCATCACTTTACCGTTGGCTTTGGCAACTGCAATTAATCCAATCAATGGCATACCTACAGCGGTAATCAAAAAGCCGATCATGGCAAACGACATATTCTCGCCAGCAAGCATTCCAGCAAAGGGAGGAAAAATTAAGTTACCTGCACCTAAAAAAAACGCAAAGGTCATAAACCCTAACCCTAGCGTATCGGTAAAACTCATCTTGGTTGTTTGCACTACTAGCCTCTTTTTATTGTTATGTTTTTTAACAAACCTAATTGATTACGCACTAATTAGCTACTAATTGAGCCGAATACAGCTCACCCTTTGTAAAGTTAAAAATACACTTTAAAATAGTAAATTCTGCTTTCACAATTACCGAAAAAGAACATTAAACCCAGTTATAGAAGCCACATCCTTGTTAAAGTGGCTTAACTTAGACTTTTTACTCAGTTTTATCGGTATTATTCGGCCAAACTAATATCAAACATCTCCTAACCACACAAGCTTTGGCTACATAAATAATAAAAATAACTGTTTTATGCTGAAATTATGTCAACTCTTGTGTACATAATAGCCAAGCCATCATATTTACGTCATTTTTGTATAACATAAAATCAACGCTTAATTTAGGAGGAACATTTAACCGACGACATCATGAGACAAAGCGATTATGATTTCAGTTAACGATTTCATTAATCCTTTTATTACAGCTTACTTATGCCTTTCACATTTAAACAATTCCATATCGATGATGAACAATGCGGTATGGCAGTCAGTACTGACGCAGTTATTCTTGGCGCGTGGGCTGAGTTAACACAATCTCAGCATATTCTTGATATTGGTGCCGGCAGCGGCTTACTCAGTTTAATGGCAGCTCAACGCAGCCTTGAACAGACTAAAATTACTGCAGTAGAATTAGACACTGCAGCAGCTAACGCCTGTAAACATAATATTGAACAAAGCCCTTGGCCACAGAAAGTCCAATTATTTCATGGTGCGATTCAGGATTTCCAACAACAATTTGATAAAAGCATCACGCCTTTATTCGACCATATCATTTGTAATCCGCCCTATTTTGAACAAGGGACACAAGCAAAAAATAGCGCTCGTGCCGATGCAAGACATACTAATACCTTGTCTTTTGCAGAGTTACAAAAAGCCATCAGTCAACTACTCGCACCTCAAGGTAATGCTAGCATTATTTTACCGCAACAAAGTTTAGCGAGTTTTATACAGCAGCTTAATGGCCATGGTTTGTTTGTAGCAAAACACCTTGAGATAATCAGTGCCGAAGGCAAGTCACCAAATCGTTCTATTTTAGTGGTTCAACATATCCTCACAACAGAGCAGCAAACATTCGAAAACACAAGCAAAACACAATATCTGCAAATGGCAATCCGTAATAAACAATCAGGATACAGCCAAACGATGATAGATTTATGCCGCCCGTTCTACTTAAAGCTTTAGCCTGCTGATTAGGTCAGTTATAATACTCAACTATTTTTCAGCGAGACCAGCGCATGCAATTTGAAGATTTCCAGCTCGACCCTAGCTTATTAGAGTCACTCAAGGCCATGGGACATAACACCCCTACCACTATTCAGCAGCAAACTATTCCATTGGCCATGGATCAGCGGGATATTTTAGCGCGTGCGCCTACAGGTACCGGTAAAACAGCCAGTTTTTTACTGCCAGCCCTACAGCACCTTATCGACTTCCCTCGCCGTTTTGAAGGCCAAGCGCGTATTTTGGTATTAACACCAACACGCGAATTAGCCAGCCAAATTCATCGTTATGCGAGCCATTTAGCGACAGGACTTGATCTTAATATTGCGATTATTACTGGTGGCGTGCCATACGGTCCGCAAGAAGAAGCACTAGAAGACAACGTTGATTTATTAATCGCCACACCTGGTCGATTAATGGAATACCTAGACAAAGATAAATTTGATGCGACTGAAGTTGAAATCTTAATCATCGACGAAGCAGACCGCATGCTTGATATGGGATTTTCATCAGTTGTACAAACAATTGCGATTGAAGCCCAAGGCCGTAAGCAAAACATGTTATTTTCTGCGACCTTAGAAGGTAATGGTGTTAATCGATTTGCGCGCGAACTGTTAAACGACCCTGTCGTAGTCGATGTTGAGTCACCTCGCAGCGAAAAAGCTAAGGTGCATCAGTGGATCCACCTTGCTGATGATAATGCACACAAATTTGCTTTGCTATGCCATATATTGCGCCAAGAAAATGTAACCCGCACTATCGTATTCGTTAAAACACGTGAAATGGTCGCCAGCCTAGAAGGCTTATTGCTTAAAGCTAATATTCCTTGTGCTTTTATGCGTGGCGATATGGAACAGAAAAAACGTTTCCAAGCGTTAGGTAAGTTTTCAAAAGGCGAAGTGAATGTGTTGCTTGCAACCGACGTTGCAGCCCGAGGCATTGATGTTGACGACATTACTCATGTTATCAACTACGATATGCCACGCTCAGCCGATGCTTATGTACACCGTATTGGCCGTACAGCACGTGCTGGAGCCAAAGGAACTGCAATTTCTTTAGTTGAAGCACATGACATGCGTATTGTGTCTAAAATTGAGCGTTATATTGAACTGCCACTCAAACGCCGTGTGATTGAAGAGCTTCGCCCTAAGCATAAAGAAGCTAAAGTACCTGGTAAGAAGAAGGCCAACGCGAAAGATGCGAGGGTCAAATCGAAGAAATATAAGAAAAAGTAATTATTAAACTTATTGCAGATAAAAAGCGAATTATTGAATAATTCGCTTTTTTTATATCCTAAGCTAGATATAGCACAATTAACTATACGCAATACGGCAAGTAAATGTAAAGAAATGTCAATTTGTGCACAAAAAACACCCACACACAAAGCATGTGTAACTCTATGATATTTAATACATAAGGCTATATACAGCTACTTAATCAAGCTATATCCCTCTCAAAAAGTCGCTTTAGGCAACATAAACCCCAAAAACGATAAAAAAACCAAGTTTTGAAACATTTTATTTACATCAAACTATTTAGATAAACCTGAGACTCTGTTAATTTAGATACTATGAGTAATAAAATGAATCTGAATGAACAGGTTAGCCAACGTAGTTAACTGTCTTCAGCATTATTTCAGCATGGATAAGCAAAAAGAAATGATCAAAATCATACTAAGAAGATTGTCACCATTATTGATTATTGGAGTATTTGTCGCCGGCGCCATGGTGCTGCTCGACACGAAAGAAGCGCCAGAACAAAAAGATACGCCAATCACTGTACCGATTATCGACGTGCAAACCGTCACACCACAAACCTTATCGCTTAACTTACCTTCTTATGGCGTAGTAAACCCGAAATACAAAACCCAATTAGTTACCGAAGTTCAAGGTCGTCTACTGAATGTTTCAGCCAATTTTGTTGCCGGCGGCGTTGTACAAAAAGGTGAACAACTGGCTATTATTGAACCATCTGATTATGAAGCAGACCTCATTCAAGCAGAAGCCTCTGTGGCGCAAGCAACTGCAGCACTAAACGAGGAAAAAGCCCGTGGTGAAGTCGCCAAAGTCGAATTTAAAGATTTTGGTAATGGGCTCCCTCCCGAACTTGGATTGCGGATCCCGCAATTGAAAAAAGAACAGGCAAACGTCAAATACGCTCAAGCGGCATTAGCACGCGCCCAACGCAACTTAGAACGCACCGTGATCCGCGCACCGTTTGACGGCATCATCAAAGCACGCAATGTCGACTTAGGCCAATACGTTACACTAGGCACTAACCTAGGCGAACTTTACGATACCAGTATTGCTGAAATCCGTCTGCCACTCACAAACGAAGATCTCGCTTATTTAGAGTCAGTCGACAATCCAGAAACCGCTGTAACCCTCACCGCCCTGCTTGCAGGTAAACAAGTGACCTGGCAAGGCAATATTGTTCGCAGCGAAAACGTGATTGATGAGCAAACGCGAATGATTTATCTCGTCGCAGAAATTCATGATCCTTACCTGCGTAATAGCAAAACTACCGGTCAATTACCGCTTAAATACGGCAGCTTTGTCAATGCCATCATCACAGGAAAATCAGTTGACGATGTAGTAAAACTGCCACGTCATGTGATCCGTAATGGTCAAGCCGCTGTGGTGAGTAAAGACAATATCATTGACATGCGCAAAGTGAATATTATCCGCTCCGACGTTGATACCCTTTACATCAAAGGCAGTTTTACCGCCGGAGAGCGAGTATCGACCACCAGCATTAATAGCCTTAGCGCTGGTCAAAGCGTTAAAGTACTTGGTGAAGAGTCAGCAAAGCCTGCTGCTAACACTGACGTTGAAGCTGCTACAACGGCAGGTGAATAATCATGGATACCAATAAAGGAATTATTGCCTGGTTTGCCCGTAATAGTGTCGCGGCTAATTTATTAATGGCCGCATTACTCATTGGCGGTTTGTTTAGTGCTTTGATTATCAACAAAGAAGTGTTTCCAACGTTTGAGCTTAATCTCATCAATATTAATGTGGCCTATCCTGGTGCTGCGCCACAAGAGATTGAAGAAGGGATTAACATAAAAATCGAAGAAGCGATTCAAGACATTAGTGGCGTTAAAAAAGTCACATCAGTTGCCAGTGACAGTGTTGGCTCTGTCACCATTGAAGTCGAAGATGGTTACGATGTGCAACAAGTGCTTGATGAAGCGAAGCTGCGAGTCGATGCAATTGCCACCTTCCCTGACAATATTGAAAAGCCCAATATTTACCAAATAAAGCCTGAAAACAATGTCATTTGGGTGTCGGTTTATGGCGACATGACGCTGCATGATATGAAAGAAATGGCGAAATCTATACGTGATGACATTACCGATTTACCCGCTGTAACCCGCGCAAAAGTTACTGGTGTACGCGACTACGAAATCGGCATTGAACTGTCTGAAGATAAGCTACGTGAATATGGTATTACCTTTACTCAAGTCGCTTTAGCCGTTCAAAACTCGTCTATCGATTTACCCGGAGGATCTATACGCGCTCAAGATGGCGATATTTTGCTCCGCACTAAAGGTCAGGCCTATACCGCAGATGACTTTGCCCAAATCGTGGTGGAAACACGCGCAGACGGTAGCCGTATTATGCTGCCACAAGTCGCGACTATTAATGACGACTTTGAAGAACGCTTAGAGTACACCCGCTTTAATGGTAAACCAGCTGCAGTAATTGAAATTACCAGTATCGACGATCAAAACGCATTAGATATCTCATCTCAAGTTAAAGCCTATGTGGCAGAACGTAAAAAAACGTTACCCAGCAATATTGAACTCGATACCTGGGGAGATTTAACCCATTACTTGCAAGGCCGGTTAAACATGATGCTGTCAAACATGTTTTATGGTGCCCTGCTGGTTTTCATCATTTTGGCATTATTTTTAGACCTTAAACTAGCATTTTGGGTCATGATGGGCTTACCGGTGTGCTTTTTAGGCACCATGTTATTAATGCCACTAGACCCTTTTAATATGTCGATTAACATGCTGACATTGTTTGCCTTTATTTTGGTATTGGGGATAGTTGTCGACGATGCAATTGTCATCGGAGAAAGTGCCTACACCGAGCTTGAAGAAAATGGGCATTCGTTAAACAACGTGATTAAAGGTGTACAAAAAGTGGCTATGCCAGCCACATTTGGAGTGTTGACCACTATTGCAGCTTTTATCCCAATGATCATGGTGTCAGGCCCCATGGGCATCATTTGGAAATCCATCGGTATGGTGGTGATTTTGTGTTTGGCTTTCTCATTGGTAGAATCAAAACTGATTTTACCAGCGCATTTAGCTAACATGAAAATCAACAAACGCAAAACGCCAACAAATGTGTTCTCGCGCGTTAAGTTTGCCATCAACGAGTGGCTACAACATTTTATTCATAACACCTATCGTCAATTTTTAGAGCGTTGTATTGGCCGACGATATAGTGTGGTAGCCGTGTTTATTGGTGTGCTTATTTTGTCGATTGCGCTTGTGCAAAGCGGCAAGGTTCGTTGGGTATTCTTTCCTGATATTCCATCCGACTTTATCCAAGTACAGCTTGAAATGGAAGAAGGCAGCTCAGAACAAAATACCCTAAAAGTACTGCAACAAGTTGAAGATGCGTTATACAAAATGAACGCAAAACTTGAAGATGAATACGGCTACGCTATGGTGAAACACAGCTATATTGAGCTTAGTTCGCGAAGCAGTGCCTTTGTGTTTACTGAACTTACAAAAGCTGAAGATCGCGAAGTTGATGGCGTTGCAATAGCAGAAGAATGGCGAAAACAGCTACCAGAGTTACTGTCGGTTAAAAAATTGAACATCAACGCAAGCACCAACGATGCCGGCGGTGATCTGTCATTTAGGCTAACATCAAGTGATTTAGACCAGTTATCAGAAGCATCTAAAGCGCTAAAAAGCAAACTCGCCACCTATGAAGGCGTGTACGATATTACCGATAACTTCTCTTCTGGCTCACATGAAATACGTTTAAATATCCGTCCAGAAGCTGAAGCTCAAGGGCTGACACTGTCAGACTTAGCGCGTCAGGTACGTTACGGTTTCTATGGTTATGAAGCTCAACGAATTTTGCGCAATAAAGAAGAAGTGAAAGTGATGGTGCGCTACCCATTAGAGCAACGACGCACCGTGGGCGATCTTGAAAACATGCTTATTCGTACACCGTCAGGTGTAGCGGTACCGTTTTCAACCGTAGCTGAGATTGAGTTAGGAGAATCATACGCCTCAATCACACGTGTAGATGGTCGCCGCGCTATCACTATTACGGCTAATGTAAATAAAAACAACGTTGAACCGTCAAAAGTAGTAGCTGAGATTCAGGACGATTTTTTACCTGAACTCACTGCTCGCTTCCCTAAAGTGGCTTCGGCTTTAGACGGTGGCAGCTTGGATGAGCAAAATGCCATGTTGGGCTTAGCCCAAGGCTTTTTCTTTGCCATGTTTACCATTTATGCCCTAATGGCCATTCCACTTAAATCGTACACTCAACCATTAATCATTATGTCGGTAATTCCATTTGGCATGATTGGCGCTTTGTTTGGCCACTATATTCTTGGATTATCAATGAGTGTATTGAGCTTGTGCGGCATCGTGGCACTGGCTGGGGTGGTGGTAAACGACTCGTTAATTTTAGTCGACTTTGTTAACCGCGCTCGCGAAGAAGGCAAATCATTATTGCAATCGGCCATCGACTCAGGTTGTTACCGTTTTAGAGCGATTATTTTAACCTCGCTGACTACGTTTGTTGGCTTAGTGCCAATTATTATGGAAAAGAGCTTACAGGCTAAAATTGTCATTCCAATGGCGACTTCATTGGCATTTGGTATTTTATTTTCCACTTTAGTCACTTTAATTTTAGTGCCTATTTTGTACATTATTCTCGATGATATAAAACGCACATGGCGACGCTTTTTTAATTGGTGGTGGCAACCAAAAACGGCAACGGCACCACTAGATCTTGATGAGCAGCCTTAGATACCGTAATCAGTTATATCAATAAAGCCCGTGATAAACTCAGGCAACAAAAAAGAGCGAATGCGCCAACATTCGCTCTTTTTATATCAATATTTTATCGTAAGTATTGCCATAAGTGCGAGCTAAGCAACAAAGCACCGGAATATAGTTAGCTACAATAGTGCTATGTTATTTTTTAATGTTAACTATTATGACCGCCACTGCACCCACCTTAGTTTATGATATCGGCAACCACCGTTATCTTAATATCACCGCCAGATGTACTTTAAGATGCCAGTTTTGCCCTAAGCACAATGGCTCAAAACAAGTGCATGAGTATGATTTGTCATTAAGTAAACGAATTACTGCCGACGATATTATACCGTTGCTTGGGGATGTAAATAAGGTTGATGAATATGTATTTTGCGGTTTTGGTGAACCAACGCTTAACTTAGAGTGTTTATTGCAAGTTGCTCATGCTATTAAGGCACTAGGCGGTCGAGTGAGATTAAACACTGATGGATTGGGTAATCACTTTCATCGACGTAATATTTTGCCTGAGCTAAGCCAATGCATTGATAGTTTATCAATTTCACTCAATGCCGATACCCCGCAAAGTTATGAACAACATTGTCGCCCTAAACTTGCTCATTCTTATGAAGCACTTCTTGAGTTTATTCAACAAGCTCCTCAGTTTATTCCTGAAGTTCAAGTGAGTGCAATTAACGGCCTAGCGAATGTTGACATAGCACGTTGCCGAGCGATTGCTGAACAAAATGGAGCTATATTTAAACAACGAGAGTTAGATAAAATTGGCTAACTAACTGAGATTGAAAAATAAACGCAATTAACAGTCCTTTATCCTGTTAATTGCGTTGAACCGACTAACAATAGGCTAGCGATTGACATATCAGTTTATCTTATTAGCATACCAAATGAAGTTTGAAAATTAGATGATTTAACATGCTGATTTTAATAGTATAAGCCTATACCTTATCCCTGAGACGGGTTAGATAACCAGAACTCAGGGATAAATAATTATCGACATCTAAGCGTTTTGCCTGCGTGAGCTTCATGCTAGTATTGCCGTTCAGCAAATGCTAAAAAAGTGGCGCAATGTTTAAACGTACAGCAGTGAGTTCTCCTAACTCGTTATTAATTTCATCACAAGCAGCACGTTGGTCTCAACAGCATATTTTGTCTCTGTTAAGCCAATTGCTTATACTATTAATTGCAGTGTTTATTGCCACCCATATGGTCGTTAATCTTGGCGAGCGTCGCTTGCAAGAAGATTGGGCAGATCAACGATACAGCGAGCTACAAACTGTCGCGTCACTGGCATCAGACAAAGCTGCATTTTTGCAGTTCAGAACCCAAACATTTGCTAAAGCAGAATTACTGCGCCAATACTTACAAAACCCATCAAAAAAACAGCAGCAAAAAGTCACAGAAAGTTGGGATTCTCTGACACAAAATATTCCAGAGTTATTGGGACTAGCCTTGTTTTCTCCCGAAGGTAAATTACGCTTCTCAACCACAGATAGCTTCGACAACATGCAAATCCCTGCTGCATTACTGGGATCTGCACGTAATATGGGTGGAAGTGACATTTATACATCGCCCATGTCTTTCACCCCGATTGACGGCATACTTGAACCTTACTTTTATCAACTATCATGGATAGAAAACCCCGATCAAAGTATTAAAGGCTATTTAGTGACCTACAACTCAATCACCAAGTTACTCGAGTCAATCAAACCGGCCTTTTTTAATCATAATTCACCATTATTATTGCTCGATACTCAGGGCTTTTTATACGCTGGCGCTAACCAACCTGAGCCACTCACAAATATGCCCGATAATTTAGGCTCGAGTTTAAAACAAACTTACCCTGACTTATGGAAAGACATGGCAATGAATAACTTTGGCCAGTTTTATAGTACAAATGCGACTTTTGTTTATTTAAAGGTGGAACTGACCAGCCAATATGAAACCAAAAGAGAGTATTTCTTACTGTCTTATATTCGTCACGATGATATTGCAGCACGGTATCTTGAGTGGCGAATGGTGATTCTGATTGCAGGGATACTCATTGCGTTACTGGCATCTGCATTGATTGTATTGCGTCACTTATTCGTGCTTGAACGACGCGCTAAGCACAACAGTTTGCAACTCAGCCATGGATTATTTAACAGCGAAATAAGTTGCCTGATTATTAATGATAATGGCCGTATAGGCAGTGCCAACCCTAAAGCATCAAAAGCGCTTGGCTCGCCGGTTGAGACCCTAATCGATCGCAGCTTTCAGCGAGTATTAAACCTCGATGACGAACGCTTTAAGCAAATTAAAGAAGCCTTAGCACATCACCAACAATGGCGTGGCGAAATCAGCATACAAAATACCAATAGTAGTACCTTGCAAACCCATATACGCAGTGAAATATGCCCACACAGCAAAGAGCATTATTGGCTGGTGACCTTTGACGACATCACCATTCTTTACGACAGCCAGCGCCAAGCTTACTTATATCAATTACTCAGTGATAGTGCGGTTGCAACTGCGTTAACCGATGCCAATGGCAAACTGATAAAATGCAACAGCAAGTTTGATCACTTAATGTCTTTAAATGGGGAAACAAATATTGCCATCACTGAGTTACTTGGCAATGAACTGCATAATCAATGGCAAAATATTTGCGCGCAAATAAGTTTACAAGGCGAATGGACCGCTCAGATAATGCCTTTTACTAAAAGTCGCTACAGTCAATGCCTAAAAACGACTTTAGCCGGCCAGTTAGCATACGACGGTGATATTGAGTACCTGATTTGTACTTTCGAAGAAACGTTGCCAACGGTTGCGGTCAATAACAGCAGTAACGTATTTGGCCATCGTAGCGCGATAGTGCTGCGATTAAATGAACTTGAAAACCACTTTAATAACCTCAGCGAGCAAACTAAAGTGCAATCGAGCTTAATGGTGATGGATATAAACCCAGAAGGTGTTTTCAGCCATATGGGCAACATGAGCCAATTAGAAAAACGCCAAAAAGACATTGAGTTACAACTCTTAATTGAACTGCCATTAAACTATCAAATATCACAATGGCAACTTGGCAAATTAGTGATTCTACTGCCAGATACTGATGCCACTAGCGCATACCAGTATGCACTTAGTGTCATGCAATGTTTAACTGAAAATAACCTTTGTGAAGGTATCAACATGGGGATTGCAGGCTACGTGTCACCGCAAACATTAGATCAATATTTAGCAAATGCTGAAATTGCACTTAAGCGAGCTAAGCAGTCGGTTGACCAAAATATTTGCCAAGCATTTACACGCCCAGCCCATACTGACCATCTTAACTAGCGGTAAGCTCAATTAACGATAACCTCAATTCACTATAAATTGAACCCTGACTCAAGTTGCGCTTAGATCAGGGCTATTCTTGGTTAAGGCTCGACTTGATGATGGTCCACTACTTGGGTGTCTTCATTTAAGCTGCTTTCTGACTCCAGCGTAAAAGGCTGAATGTTATCGGGCAATTTACTTTCGGTAATTTCAACAATACTGGAACGATTCATTGTAACTTTAAAGCGCGCATATTCAGGTTGTTGTTTGCCATCTCGTAACACTGCAACCAGGTTAACCTGGTAACGACGTTCAACGGATTCATTACTTATATTACCGTCAGACTCTTTATAAATTTTGGCTTTACCGCGCTCTAAATGACGCGCAAATGGCACTAAGCTAAAGTTAACTTGCTCTTGAATTTGTGAATACCCCGCCTCAAACGGTTTATTGGCCACTTTCGTGGCAATACGATAATGCAAAACCGTAGAGTCGACTTTGTTTTGGCTATGACGTTGTTTCATAATTTCAGACACTGTGTCTGGGATGTCTTGCGAACGCATAAATTCAAGCCAGACTAACTGCTTAGCAACAATCGCCTGAGTCGTAGTATCACGTAAAATACGGCTCCAACGCGGACGCCCTCGCTGTATAAATCGCCACATTGCATTACGAAAATCTTCTTTAAAAATTTCCCTGAAACCATAAATAACCGCAAGCGTAAGTAATAATGTTAACGTTAAACCATTAAAAAAGCCTTGAGCTTTAATAATTAACGCCGAAACGACCAGCATCACTAAACCGGTTGCAAGACCTGTTACAAACTTTTTAAGTCCCACTCCCAGCGGTTTTAGCTCTTCTTTTAATACAACGCCTTGCTGGATCAAGCGGCGCAACAGCAGCATCTTATTCGAAATCCGATTAGCATCTAATTGAGTTTGCATCGAATTGTATTTGCACACCATTTCACGGTAATGATTCTCACTGCGGCATAAATTCAGCACCTTCTCTTTCACTTCGCTAAAATCTGAGCTGCGCGGCGAATACGCTAACGTTTTCAGTAACTGCTGCTCACAAAACCAGGAAAGATAATTATCGGCATGTTCAAAATACGATTTCCATTTTGGATCGCTAGGTTCATTACGGCGAAACTTTTTGAGTAGTTGGATTACGACATCGCACAGTTCATCTAGTGCCAAATAAAACTCACTGGCATCACTTTTTTGGCGCAGTTCTTTGCCGTCGGTCTCAATGGCTACCGCGAATTGATAAGCAAATAGATTAAGGTATAAACGAAACTCCTCGAGAGTGCGCTTATTTAAACTGATAAAACGTGATTGAACCAGCGGCAGGTGTAATCCTTTAGAATAATAAGAACGACGTCCAAGAATACCACTGTGATAGTATTCTTCTTCATCAAGTGTGTGCGAGCCAATACCCATCTCAGTAGGCAAATAGAAGTACAAATCAAATGTACGTTGATCCCCTGGTGCCATTTGATGACTAAATTTAATTGATAATGCTTCTTCTTGTTTTACTTTAACTTTTGCCACAGTTTTTGATTACTTACCGTTAAAATTATTCTCTATGTAATGGATAGTAACCTAAAAGGCAATTTATTCAATGTTACTGATGCGGATCTGCAGACATAGTCTGACAAGACCATAAACTATTGCTTGGAATAAACTTCACAGTGGCGCGTGAATGATTATTATCAATATCGAGTATTTGCACCTTAAGTGGAAAAGCATCAAACAGCTGTAATCTATCTTTTGTTAATGAAAGCTCATTTAAAAGATATGGCTGCAAGAGACTGTCGCCTTGCCATTGCCGTACTTTTATCTGTAGTGCCAATTGGTAAGTCAGCGAACCTAAATCAACATTAACCACCTCACCTTGTAATACGGCAAACTCGGCTATCGCCGCGTCAGTCGCGAGTTGATAATGTAATGAGGCTTGTTGATGTTCAATTTCAAAGAGCAGCATTAAATCACTAGGCATTGCATCTTGTTTAAGCGGATCTGCATTAGATAAATATCCATCTGCGTAGCATGTAAAACGCCATAGATGATGTGGGGTTACCCATTTCTCAAGTGCACTGGCGCCGCCAAATACGAGTAACAAAAGACTGAATATCAATGTTAGCTTACCGCGTTTTGATTGCACAAAACGGCGAGTTTTTCTGCGCCATCGGCGCATGCGCAATGATAGCTTAACCACAAATATGCACCTTATGTAGCCACTGCTCAGTAATAAATGGCAAGTGCATATTATCTACCCTAACTTTCACATTTTTAAAGCGCCACATCGGCTCATTAGATTGAGATAGCATAAAGCTCACGTAGTGACGATCAGTTGAAATTGCCGCACTAATCGAATCCCAGCGCACATCATGACATAAGCGCAATTGTGTAGATAAACATTCAGCGTGTAAAAGAGCATCTTGCGGATGTTTTCCATCAAATATCGACAGTTGAATCACTTTGCCAGTGGGGGTTATAACCTGTCGTAGAACATCGGCTTTGGCAAGCAAGGGGGGAGTAATATGTGACCAGAGAAAAAACAGTAACGCTAACAAAGCCCCAATAATGACGCCATATTGACCCAACGATAACAAGCGATTTGGTAAATCGAAAATTCTGGGGTGTTTAACTTGAGTCATGGGATATAAAATCACCCCTTGCTCTGGGATATATTCGATTAAATCATTGTGGCTATTACACAGGTAATCGCTGATATGGTAGATAATATTGACTAATTCAGTGTGGTTGAGTTGATGGGCAATTTCACCTGAAATCACCACAGCCTCGAGCATACTCAAAGGCACAACTTGACCCCGATGCTGAACTAATTGAGCTAATACCCAAAACTCATTATCGTTTAATTGCCACTGAGTCGACTTTGTTTGATCAACTAACAAACGTCGCTCATTATCAAACCAACAACATCCTATTTGCATCGTCCTTTCTCAGCGTCGCTACTGATAAAAAAAGTATACTCTTAAACTAATGGCCTTATGGGTAAATGGGCTTAAATCATCAGATAAAATTACGGTTCCGTGAACCTAGGCTCGAATATGGTTGTTTTTTGAGCCAGATATCATTGCGTAATTGCAAATGTAGCGAACACTAATGCGATGGGTATTTTGATATAAAGCAGGTATAAAAAAAGCTGGCTAAGCCAGCTTTTTAAACGTTATCACATTGAATTAAAATGCGTAAAGCAATGTCATGTTGGTTTCAGTATCAGTGCTTTCTTTGCCATCAAGTGGGTCACTGTTGTAACGTACAATCACTGCAAATTTCATCGCTAATGCACCCACGATGTTTGCCGTTAGTGATGTTTCAGAACGTGCATCTAATTTTTCACCCCAGTCGGCAACAAACTTCTGTTGAAACTTAGACGATTCGCCAAGCTTAGTTTGAAAGTCAACCACGGCGTGAACAACCACACTGTCATCACTATCATAACCTTCTGAAACAGCTAACTCATCATCAAGTTGCTGATAAATATAACCAGGACCCGCTTCTGCTTTTAATGACATTCTATCAGTGTCGATAAAACGATAACCATAACCAGCAGAAGTTGTAGAGGTAAAGTCGTAACCGGTGAAAGGGTCTACTTCGTAGTTTGTGTTAGCGAACAAGTAGCTAAGATCATCAATTTGATAGTCACCCTGCACACCAAAGAAGTATCGTTTAGCTGTGACTTCTTCAGTATCTTCTTTGTATAAACCTTCGGCTATATATTGGTTTTCCCAATCACCTAACTCTTGCTTTAATGCTAAACGAGCTTTAAATGAAGAGGTATCGGTGTTACCTGTGGTTAACGTAGCGCCCAATTCAGCTTCGCCAGCTAGCGTAGCATCGCCTTCAACAAACTCACTTCCAGCATGTGCTGCAAATGGCATGGCCAGTGTAATAGCTGCAGTCAGTAGCAGTTTCTTCATGTCATTTCGTCCTTTAATTACGATTTACTAAAACGTTTGGATGGCTATTTTGTCCAAATTTGTTCGCATATTAACACTTTAACCACTGGATTGAAAAAATAGTGGTCAAAATCAACATTAACTCTCTTACATTAACGCCAAATACTTAAACGAGACTATCGGTTCAACTCAATAAAATCTAAAACGATTTAACGCATTTAAGCTATCAAGCTTTTCGTTTGCCAACGACCACTGCGCCAGCGCCACAACATCGCAAGTCCTCTCACCCACTCATCTAATGCTAATGCGGCCCATATGCCTAACAAGCCTAATTCATAATGAATGCCAAGCAAATAAGCGCCAGGAACAGCAATACACCACATTGAGAACAATCCCATAAAGAATGGAAACTTAGCATCACCACTCGCTCTTAATGCATTAATCACAATAAGATTAAATGTTCGCCCAGGTTCCATCACCAACGTCAGTATAAATAATTGGCCAACGAGCAAAGCGATGTCTGTTTCATCGGTAAATAAACTCACAAGATTAGGACCCCAGATAGCCACAAATAAAGCCACTACCGTGGTAACAATTAAGCCCAACTTTAATGCGCGATACAGCTGATGTTCAGCTGCTTTAAACTTTTTAGCGCCAACCATATGGCCAATAATGATTTCGTTACCGATACCAATAGATAACCCAAACAGTAAAATGAACATACAAATCTGAAAATACAATGACTGTGCTGCCAGCGCTTTATCACCCATTAATCCCACAAATGAGGTCACCACCATAAATTGCAGCATCCATGACACGTTTTCACCTGCCGCGGGCAAGCCAATATGGAATACTTTTTTAAGCATCTTCGTTTCTGGCCGTAATATGCTTGGAATATGTAATTTAATACCGGTGTAGCGCACAAACAGCACCGCCATGATTGTCATGCCCACGAGTCGACCAGCAACAGTACTAATAGCAACCCCAGCAACCCCCATTTGCGGTATGCCAAACCATCCGTATAGCAATAATAAATTACCCACAAAAGTAATCACGTTCATTGACAACGTGACCCACATGGCTTGTTGAGTATATCCATGAGCACGCATACCTGCAGCCAAACACATTGCCATCGCTTCTGGAATAAGGCACAAGCCGACAATTTGCAAGTACAGCTCACCATCTGCCATTAATTCTGCTGGTAGATTCATTAAATTCAACATCATTGTTGAACCGGTTAAAATACCAACAGCGGCAACTAATCCCACCAAAAAGTTGAACCCAATAGACGAGTACACCACAGCACTGGCCGCAGACTTATTTTGCGAACCTAAATATTGGGTGATCACCACACTCGCACCAATACTCACGAAACTAAATAACGTAATTGCCAGTTCAAAGACCATATTACCAACAGATAAAGCGGCAACACCTTGATATGACACATGGCTGATCATAAACGTGTTAATTGCTGCGGTTAAAAAATGCAGAGCAAAATCAACAAATAGTGGCCAAGTTAATGAAAATAATGATAAAGGTTTATCTGAACTTGAATGCATTACATGTTCTACTATGAAATTTATAAGGGGATTGGAATAGGTTTATATCAATATAATATGACATTTTAAGGGCGCAGATCATGCGGGATGACGTTTAAAAAAACAACATATTTTGTAATTTATTTACAAAAAAAATGGCCAACTGAATTCAGCTGGCCATTTAATAACAATATTTGCTAACTTGGTTTACATGATCTTTGGATCAAGTTCACCAGATTGATAAGCTTTATACATAGCTTGTAAAGACTTTGGCTTAATTTTAGACGCCATACCCGCACAACCAAAAGCTTCGTAACGAGTAGTACAAATGTCGGCCATTGCTTCCATCGATGCTTTTAAGAATTTACGTGGGTCAAATTCAGCAGGATGTTCAGCTAAGAACTTACGAATAGCACCTGTTGATGCTAAGCGTAAATCGGTATCGATATTCACTTTACGCACACCGTGCTTGATACCCTCAACAATTTCTTCTAACGGCACACCGTAAGTTTCTGGGATCTCACCACCGTATTGGTTAATGATTTGTAGCCACTCTTGTGGCACAGATGAAGAACCATGCATAACCAAATGGGTATTTGGAATACGTGCATGAATTTCTTTAATACGGTCAATTCGTAATACATCGCCTGTAGGTTTACGACTAAACTTGTAAGCACCATGGCTAGTACCAATCGCAATAGCCAATGCATCTACGTGAGTATCAGCTACAAAACGTGCAGCTTCTTCTGGTGTAGTTAGCATTTGATCCATACTTAAAATGCCTGATGCTCCAACGCCATCTTCTTCACCAGCCTGGCCAGTTTCTAAACTGCCTAAACAACCGATTTCACCTTCAACTGACACGCCACATGCATGTGCAAATGCAACGGTACGACGAGTCACATCCACGTTGTAATCGTAAGATGCAGGTGTTTTACCGTCAGCCATTAACGAGCCATCCATCATTACTGATGACATGCCTAACTGAATTGAACGCTGACAAATGTCAGGATCCGTGCCGTGGTCTTGATGGATGCATACCGGAATATCAGGATACTGCTCAAGAGCAGCTGCCATAAGGTATTTTAAAAACTGTGGACGAGCATATTTACGCGCACCTGCAGATGCTTGCACGATCACAGGACTGTCAGTTGCCTCAGCCGCTTGCATAATTGCACGCATTTGCTCAAGGTTATTTACGTTAAATGCAGGGACGCCATAACCATGCTCAGCAGCATGATCAAGCAGTTGTCGTAGAGAGATAAGAGCCATTTTGTTCTCCATTAATAGGGTGATTACTCACCTAGGTCGCTATCGTTTGGACGGATTTTTAACGCTGATACAACTTTATTCCTTTAGGTTGTAACAGCGCATTTTTTTATAATAATTATAGTTTACTTACAATAACTTAAGACGTGGACTAAGCGCCACGTTTTTCAAGCATTGCTACTGCAGGTAATTCTTTGCCTTCTAAAAACTCAAGAAAAGCTCCACCACCTGTAGAGATGTAAGACACTTTGTCAGCAATATTATATTTATCTACCGCTGCCAGCGTGTCGCCACCGCCTGCAATAGAAAATGCTTTTGACTCTGCAATTGCTTGCGCAATGCGTTTAGTGCCTTCACCAAATTGATCAAACTCGAATACGCCCACAGGGCCATTCCAGACTATCGTACCGGCTTGTTCAATTATTTTTGCCAGTGCTTCTGCACTATCAGGACCGATATCAAAAATCATATCTCCATCAGTGACATCTGCTACTGATTTAAGTGTTGCCGCGGCAGTTGGGCTAAACTCACTGGCCACAATCACATCTGTAGGCACCGGAATATCACCACCACGGCTTCGCGCGTTAGCCACAAGACGTTTAGCTTCTTCAACTAAGTCTGCCTCGAATAATGATTTACCTACTTTATAACCTGCTGCAGCTATAAAGGTATTGGCAATACCACCACCCACAACCAGTTGGTCAACCTTAGTAGATAAGCTTTCAAGCACGGTTAATTTAGTCGATACTTTAGAACCACCAACAATGGCAACCATTGGGCGGGCAGGATTATCAAGCGCTTTGCCTAATGCATCTAGTTCTTGTGATAATAGTGGGCCAGCACAAGCAATAGGAGCGTAAACACCTACACCGTGTGTAGATGCTTGAGCACGGTGAGCCGTACCAAATGCATCCATTACATAGACATCACATAAAGCCGCCATTTTTTTAGAGAGGGCTTCATCGTTTTTACCTTCGCCTACATTAAAACGCACGTTTTCAAAAACTACAACTTCGCCAACATTTACATCTACGCCATCGAGATAGTCACTGACTAAACGTACAGGGCAATCTAATGCTTTTGCTAAATAGTCGACTACTGGCTGCAGTGAATATTCAGCATTAAATTCGCCTTCAGTTGGGCGGCCTAAATGCGACATCACCATCACGGCAGCGCCTTTTTTTAGTGCGAGTTGAATGGTTGGCAACGATGCACGTAAACGCGCATCACTGGTTACAACGCCATCACTGACAGGTACGTTTAAATCTTCACGAATAAGCACACGCTTATTTTGCAGATCTAAATCTGTCATATTAATAATTGCCATAATTAGCATTTCCTTTTTAAGTTAAAAACAAAACTTGTATTGAGTTAGATGGCGGCTAGGCTCTACATTAAGCCTAATGCTCATCTCTCAAGTAACCGGCTTAGCGCCCATTACCAAAATATTTGACTTTATTGATCTGAGTGCTTGGCCTGGATCATCGCTAAGCTAGTATCTAGCATGCGGTTCGCGAAGCCCCACTCGTTATCACACCATAAAAGCAATTTAACCAAATGCCCTGCGCTAACACGTGTTTGAGTGCCATCGACAATGCTTGAACGCGGATCGTGGTTAAAGTCGCACGACACCAACGGCTCGTCAGTATAGCCTAAAATGCCGTTAAAACTGCCGTTTGACGCACGTTGCAAAACATTATTGATTTGTTCAATATTCACTTTTTTCTCAAGCGTGACCGATAAGTCAATCGCGGTCACATTAATGGTCGGTACTCGCACAGAGATGGCTTCAAACTTATCTTTCATGTGCGGCAAAATACGCTCAATACCACGCGCTAATTTGGTATCAACAGGAATAATAGATTGCCCAGCGGCGCGTGTACGACGTAAGTCATCATGATATGCGTCAATGACTTGTTGATCGTTCATTGCAGAGTGGATGGTAGTAATGGCGCCACTTTTTACTTCAAAATGCCTGTCTAATACATCGATAACCGGCACAATACAATTGGTTGTACATGACGCATTAGAAATAATGGTGTGCTCAGGGCGCAATAAATCATGATTAACACCATATACGATGGTGCCATCAACATCTGCTGACGATGGGTGACTAATCAGTACTTGTTTAGCACCAGCATGAATATGCGCTTCGCACGCTTGACGTTCAATTAAACTGCCTGTGGCTTCATATACTATATCGATATCAAGCTCTGCCCAGGGCAATAAGCTGGCATCAGCTTGATTGAGTAATTGAATGCTGTCATCGCCAATCAGTAACTTATCGCCGTCGAGTTTAACGGCATACTGGAAACGACCATGAGTGGTGTCATATTGAGTAAGATGACAAATAGCCTCAGGTTTGGCTAGCTCATTAATGGCCACTATTTGAATTTGCTGACGTTTTCCAGACTCGTACAATGCACGAAGAATTGAGCGGCCAATCCGGCCATAACCATTAATTGCAACTCGAATCATTTAGGGTCCAGAGTAATTAACCAACGCAAAAAAGGGGTTACGCATAAGTAACTCGCCACTAAGCGATTGATTTATTTTATCAAATTACGTGAAATTGCAGACATAAAAAAACGACCTACAATTGCATTGCAGGTCGTCATTATACAGATTAAACACTTAATAGATAAGTGTTTAATGGCACGCTATTATCCTAAAGACTGGACAGTTTTTACGACATTATCAACAGTGAAGCCGAAATGCTTAAGTAAGTCACCGCCTGGAGCCGATTCACCAAAGGTGGTCATGCCCACTACGCCGCCGTCAAAACCAATGTACTTGTACCAAAAATCTGCATGTGCGGCTTCAATTGCCACGCGCTTAGTAACTGCTTTTGGTAGGACAGATTCTTTATATGCTGCATCTTGCTTGTCAAACTCGGTTGTTGATGGCATAGAAACCACACGCACTTTTTGACCTAGCTTGGTTAACTCTACAGCAGAATCCATGGCTAATTGCACTTCACTGCCGGTTGCAATCAAAATCACATCCGCGCTGCCTTGGCAATCAGAAAGTACATAACCACCTTTAGCTACATTTGCTAATTGCTCAGCTGTACGAGCTTGGGCTTTAAGACCCTGGCGGCTAAAAATTAATGATGTTGGTGCATTACGACGTTCAATTGCCGCTTTCCAAGATACTGCGGTTTCAGCAGCATCACATGGACGCCACACAGCCATATTTGGCGTTAAACGTAAGTTAGCTAATTGTTCAACAGGTTGGTGAGTTGGACCATCTTCGCCTTGACCAATAGAGTCGTGGGTATAAACGAAAATGTTTTGAATGCCCATAAGAGCAGACATACGCACAGCATTACGCGCATATTCCATAAACATCATGAAAGTTGCACCGTAGTTAATAAAACCACCATGTAATGATGCGCCGTTCATAATGCCACTCATACCGAACTCACGTACACCGTAATAGATGTAGTTACCGGCTGCGTCGTCTTGAATGCCTTTTGAACCAGACCAAAGCGTTAAGTTTGAACCCGCCAAATCTGCGCTACCGCCTAATAACTCTGGCAACATAGCACCAAAGAAACCAATTGCATTTTGTGACGCTTTACGACTCGCAATACCTTCGGCTTTATCTTGGCTTTCCTGGATAAAGGCTTGTGCTTTAGCTTCGAAATCTGCAGGTAAATCGCCTTTTAATACACGGCGATCATATTCTGCAGCAAGCTCTGGGAACGCAGCTTGGTAAGCAGCAAACTTATCATTCCATAATGATTCGTTAGCCACACCTTTTTGCTTAGCATCCCAACCAGCGTAAACGTCAGACGGAATATCAAACGGCGCATGTGGCCAATTTAAGAATTCACGTGCAGCTGCAATCTCAGCATCACCAAGTGGTGCCCCGTGACAGTCATGACTGCCAGACTTGTTAGGCGAACCAAAACCAATAATAGTTTTACAACAAATCATAGTTGGCTTATCTGTTACAGATTTAGCTTCTTCAATTGCAGCACGGATAGCATCTGGGTTATGACCATCAACACCAGCAATAACATGCCAGCCATATGATTCGAAACGCTTAGGTGTGTCGTCAGTAAACCAACCTTCAACATGACCATCGATAGAAATACCGTTGTCATCCCAAAATGCCACTAACTTACCTAGGCCTAAAGTGCCGGCTAATGAACAGGCTTCGTGAGAAATACCTTCCATTAAACAACCGTCACCTAAGAAACAGTAAGTGAAGTGATCAACAATATCGTGACCAGGACGGTTAAATTGCGCAGCTAACGTTTTTTCAGCAATCGCCATACCGACAGCATTACTGATACCAGCACCTAAAGGACCGGTAGTTGTTTCAACACCAGGAGTATAACCATACTCTGGGTGACCAGGCGTTTTAGAATGTAACTGACGGAATTGCTTTAGCTCTTCAATGGGTAATTCATAACCAGATAAATGCAGTAAAGAGTAAATAAGCATTGAGCCATGACCGTTTGATAAAATGAAACGATCGCGATCAGCCCAATTTGGGTTAGTCGGGTTATGCTTTAGAAAATCGTTCCATAGCACTTCAGCGATATCAGCCATCCCCATTGGGGCTCCTGGGTGACCAGAATTAGCTTTTTGAACCGCATCCATACTTAGGGCGCGAATGGCATTAGCGAGTACTTTACGAGAAGACATGCTCTCTCCTGCTTGTTTGTGAGATCTAACGGCAATTGTGGATAGGCATTTTCCCCTACTAGGCGATGGGACGCAAATTAAAATTTTTCCGATTGTTTTTAATAAGAACCTATTTACTCTTATAAGATGCATTTTTAGCATGCTTAAGGCAAAAACAACTCTTTGATTGAACCGATATAACGCCATATTTCACCGTCACAAGAATAATTATCGACGATGGTTACAAATAAAAACATCATGGCATCGCTTCAAAATCCCCAGTAATGAATTATTGACACCTAAGGGCAGAAAAACGCTCGTTGACCAAGTTATCGGCCTTTTTTTCTCTGTAAAAGAAAGGCAATACGCAAAAATACTGTTCAATTATGACTAAGATAGCCAACCAAAATATAAGCTAAAAAACAAAAAAATTGTTTTGAGTCAATAGATTAATTAACCATCACAACAAACACGCTTATCGACTGCCAAAAATATTTCTGAACTAATGCACAATTATGAAGTTAAATTCGTATTGGGGGGTGTTATCGATTTCGATTTCGACTAAAATAGACGTCTAGACGTATATTCAAATGCAACCAACGAGATTTTCCTATTATGGCAAAGCACTTGTTTACCTCTGAGTCGGTCTCAGAAGGTCATCCAGATAAAATCGCCGATCAGATTTCTGATGCGGTATTAGACGCAATCCTTGAGCAAGATCCAAAAGCTCGTGTTGCGTGCGAAACATATGTTAAAACAGGCATGGTATTAGTTGGTGGTGAAGTCACGACTTCTGCTTGGGTCGATATTGAAGAGATTACTCGTAAAACAGTACGTGAAATTGGCTACACTCATTCTGATATGGGTTTTGATGCTGATTCATGTGCAGTTTTAAATGCGATTGGCAAACAGTCTCCAGATATTAACCAAGGTGTTGATCGTGCAGATCCGGCAGAGCAAGGCGCAGGCGATCAGGGCTTAATGTTTGGTTATGCCAGCAATGAAACCGACGTATTAATGCCAGCACCAATTACTTACGCTCACAAATTAGTGAAGCGTCAGTCTGAAGTTCGCAAAGACGGCACATTACCTTGGTTACGCCCTGACGCAAAAAGTCAGGTGACCTTTGCATACGATGACGGCAAAATTATTGGTATTGATGCAATCGTACTGTCAACTCAACACCGTGAAGATGTTACCCAAGCTGACTTGATTGAAGCCGTAATGGAAACCATCATTAAGCCGGTATTACCTGCACAGTGGTTAAATAAAGACACTAAATACTTTATTAACCCTACCGGTCGTTTTGTGATTGGTGGCCCAGTTGGTGATTGTGGTTTAACAGGTCGTAAGATCATTGTTGACACCTACGGCGGTATGGCTCGTCACGGTGGTGGTGCTTTCTCTGGTAAAGACCCATCCAAAGTAGACCGTAGCGCAGCTTATGCTGCACGTTATGTTGCTAAAAACATTGTTGCAGCCGGTCTTGCTGATCGCTGTGAGCTACAAGTGTCTTATGCAATTGGTGTTGCAGAGCCAACGTCAATCAGTATCGAAACATTCGGAACTGGTAAAGTGTCTGAAGAAGTATTAATTAAGTTAGTACGCCAGCACTTTGAGCTACGTCCATACGGCTTAACTGCAATGTTAGATTTGGCTCGCCCAATCTACCAACAAACGGCAGCTTATGGTCACTTTGGTCGCGATATATTCCCATGGGAAGCGACAGATAAAGCTGAAGCATTACGTGCAGACGCCGGTTTATAATTAACCGAGCAGTCTAGCTAATACAAAAACCGCCGTATGGCGGTTTTTTGTTAATGTCAGTAAAATAAATATTATGATAAATATCCACTGGGTAGATACCAACCTACCACCTCAATATGAACATTGCGTTGCATCGTTGCAGCGAATAAAGCAATGGTCAGCAGTTAAGTTATTTTATCGCCAACATATGCCTTATGCCAGAGTATCAACCAAGGAGTCTATTGCTGTTATATATCAGGATGTTGCCAAAGAATTCGACACAGATAACCAACACGAGCTCAAACAAAATTCAATTAATTCGAACGTGAAGTCAGAGGCATCTTTAGAGTCTGGCGAGATCATTGCAGCCATAAGAGTTAAACATGTCGGTCAATATCAGCTGATAAGCGGTTTATTAGTTGCACCGCAACACAGAGGCAAAGGGCTAGCCACAAAATTAATTCAGTTTATTGCCCCCATATTGGTACCGAAAAAGTGTTTTCTGTTTACCGATATCAGCTTACAGCCGTTATATATGCAACAACAATTTCAATGGGTACAACCTCCAAAAATCGCTCAATTACCTGCAAATATACTGCAATTGTACCAACGTTATCACAGCGAAAGCCGGCCACTTATTATTATGCAGCTACCATGAAGCAATAGAGAATAAAGTGAACCGCATAAGCTCTTGATTAACAGTGATCGAAATGGGCACTTTCAACACACATAAACCCAACTTGTTGCATCGTCATTACAGGGATATTGATACCGGTGAGTGATGCCATATCGATTAGTTCTATCTCAGTAAACAACACGATAGAAGCTGAATATGAGTTAGTTAACCCACAAAATAGCCATGCATCATGCCAACGTACAAAATACCCCGAACCCATAGAGGCATTTACAGACGATATTTTCATCTTAGCTTCAACACATTGGTAGGGGTCATTAATCTCAGACAACACTGCAACAACAAGCTTCATATTATCGAAAGCCGACAGCTTCAGCGCCAAATAGGGGTCAAAAAGTGCGTTAAAACGAGTTGTCATCAGTGCTCCTCTGCAACATTGATTTAAGAAGCCGCCACTTAACACACGGCCATTAAATGGAACAACAGTTTACTTTTGTGTTTCAGTGACCAACAATTGATAATCACGCTGCTCAAAGCTAAAGCCTTCTAATACATGCATTGCTGCTTTGTTCTGGTGTGCAGCTAATGAACGAGCATTATCGGCTGCAATATATGTCACCATAAATGGATAACGGTCTTTTATAAGCCGTTTAAGCTCACTAACCATAGCCTCAAATATACCGTTACCTCGATATGATTGATTAATCCAAATTGGTCCGTATTGACAAGTATTAGTGGTCGATAAAGGACGCCCTTCAAATTCAGCAAATTTAATTCGCTGAATAATATTACGATACAATGGTTGAGAAGAAACAAAGGCCCATTTCGCGGCCACAACATAACCGATAATGTCGCCTTGTTGCTCGGCAACCACCAACCAATGTAGATTAATTAATTGTTTAACTTCGCTAATGGTTAACGAATGAGCATGTAAAATACCATTTGGGGTAGTGAGTTCGTCATCAACATGAGCACGTTCTAAGTGCGTGATGGCTTTGGCGTCGGTTAATACTGCTTTACGGACGATGAATGACAATGATTATTCCTTTGGATTTAAAGAAGAAGGTTGTTTTTGTGCCCACTCAATAACAAGTGCAACAGGTAAAGGCGACATAATTAACGTGCCAATTCCAATCAGCAATGCAATCACTAACATGCCACTTACTTGCTGGCCTAGGTCTGTCTGCAGGTATAAATACACACCCACCAATAACATGGCGATGCCAACAAAGTGTAAAATTTTGAGTAGTTTGATCATATGTTGTACCCACAATCAGGTTAAATTATGTTAATTAAACCAATAATTCACCTATTATCCCCCTAATTGCACCGAACAAATAGTAGAATAATGGCTTTTGTTATTTTAGGAACATTAACAATATGATAAAGCCTATTCTTACTGCTGCCGTTTTATTCTTTGGCCTTAGCGCTTGTCAAAACCAGCCATTACAACTCTCAAGCGATCAACTGATTGGCACTTGGCATGTTGAAACGGTTCTCAATACGCCAGCTATTAACCACAGCCCTGCCAATATCGTGTTTGCTCAAGATGGACAACTCACGGGTAACAACAGTTGTAATCAATTTTTTGGGCAATATATTCAACAAGGTAATCAGTTACAGCTCACCACTGCGGGTGCAACGATGAAAGCATGTATCGATTCATTAATGGCGCAAGAAGCTGACTTGATGCAAGCAATATCATTAGTACAGCATGCTGGTTTTTCAAATGGTAAGCTCAATTTACTGGCTAAAAATGGTGAGACTCTACTAGTGCTCAGCCGTTTAAATTATCCAAGCGATCAGCCTAAAACATTATAATCGCCATAACGCGGTGATAATTGTTCATAATACCTGTAAAGTGTCAGCATAAAGTTCCACTTTTAATTTGAATTTTTATTCAAAAAATATGATTCTTTCTTGACTTAATAAGAGGATCTATTCAAAATGTGCAAGTTTTTTGAATAACAACTATAAGATGAAATATCATTATGCCAGCAACAAGAAATCAGGATGAGCTCGTTAAAACTTTTAAAGCGATTCTGAAAGAAGAGCGTTTTGGAAGCCAAAGTGAGATTGTTATTGCGCTTCAAGCCGAAGGATTCGGCAATATTAATCAATCAAAAGTATCTCGTATGCTTAGCAAGTTTGGGGCGGTACGTACACGCAATGCCAAACAAGAAATGGTGTACTGTTTACCAGCAGAGCTAGGTGTACCAACCGCTGGCAGCCCATTAAAAAATCTAGTGCTAGACGTTGATCACAACCAAGCAATGATTGTGGTGAGAACTAGCCCAGGTGCAGCACAATTAATTGCCCGCTTACTCGACTCTATAGGTAAGCCAGAAGGTATTTTAGGCACTATCGCAGGTGATGATACAATTTTCATCTGCCCTGCTAGTATCAAAACAATTGATGATACGTTAGAAACAGTCAAATCTTTGTTTAACTATAGCGAATAATAAACCACTTAAACTGAATTTTAATTCCAGCGTTAAGTTTGCTTTAGCAACGGTTAGATATAAAAAGCAATGCTTCTGCATTGCTTTTTTATTACCTAAAGCTGAACACAAAGACAAAGCGGCAGAGAGCCAACTACGCATCGTCAAACTGAGTTAAAAAATCCAAAGATGGAACAAAGAAAGAAGAACCTGTTAAGGCTTTGGTAAACAGCATCAAATGATCATGATTACCATGAACATCACCGTGCACCATACTGCGTAACATTTTTTCGAAATGTTCTGGTGTGCGGCACACAGATATGAACACTAACCCCTGCTCTTTTACCGAACCAAAAGGCATACTCTGGCGCAAAATTTCTAACGAGTTCCCTTGGTCATCTTTTAAATTAACCCGCTTAGTATGGCTTGTTAACGGCTTATCTTCAGATTCATATTCAATATCATCGACCTTAGTACGGCCATAAATATCTTCTTGCTTTTTAAGCGGTAATCGATGCCACTTGCTGAGGTTATGTTTGTATTTTTGTACATGCACATAGCTGCCTGAAGTAAACTCAGGATCTTCATTGCCCACTAATGCGACTTGCTGACGATGACGTCCTTTAGGGTTTTCCGTACCATCGACAAAGCCAGTTAAATCACGGCTGTCCATAAAGCGGAAGCCACGTTCTTCATCAACGAGCTCAACTAGGTCTTCAAACATTTGGTTAACTTCATTGGCAACTAAATGCAAAATATCGTAACGGTCACAGCGGATATGTACAAAAATATCATACTCCATTGCTGGCGCGTCGCGGTTACCTTCGTTCATTGCTGGAAACGGTTTTAATAATACTGGGCGTGCTTGAGGATAAAAAGTATCCCAGAAGTTAGCACCAATCCCCACAAAGCCATTAAAAGCACTGTCGGCATATTGGTCCGTGAGTTCATATATGTATTGCGCCACATTAGCAATTGATGGGCGTAATTGTTCTTCAACACCCTCAATAGCGTTAAACATCAAGTACACACTGTGTAAATTACCTTCTGCGCAAATTCCTAACTGTTCACGAGGCATAACTTGGTTACCCATATAAACTCATCCACCTTAATACTGTTTGTCGGCCTAAATGCTTATTACTTAACAAATTGATGATATTAGATTTGTTACCATTAAGCCAAATCACTTTAGCCTAAATCACCATAAATTACTTGAAGTGTACTCACATTTAGATGATTAACTAGCATTCGTGCTCAATTATGCCCACTACAAGTAAACTATGGCTAAAATGAGTAATACTTTAATCAATAAAAACCACCAGAGGATGCTCAGCAACGGTAAGGTTGACGCGCTGGCCCGCTGCAAAACTCATAATAGGGCTACTCACGTCTAAATAAATATCATTTAATTTAACTTGATAATGACAAACTGTGCCTAAAAATCGTCGGTCTACTACTTCGGCTAAGCCCTGCGGGTCTGCTTGCAACATCATTTGTTGCGGCCTCAATAATAATTGCCCTTGCACCTCTACAGCATGGCTTAATGCGGTAGAGCTTGTTAACACACCTAATGGGCTCTTTACCTGGTAGTCGCTTAATACCGTAACGGGTAAATAATTTGTGGTGCCCAAAAAGTCTGCAACATAGCGGCTATTGGGGTTGGCATACAAGGTTTCTGCTGCACCATGCTGCACGATATGCCCTTGCTCAAATAAAGCTAATTTATCGGCAAACACAAATGCTTCATCTTTACTGTGTGTAACAAACACCGCACTGACATTACGCTGTTTTAATATAGCGCGAATTTCTAGCATCATTTCATGTCTAACTTGTGCATCAATATTTGAAAAAGGCTCATCAAGCAACATGATCTCGGGTTGGTAAGCCAGAGCGCGAGCTATCGAAACTCGTTGTTGTTGTCCGCCCGAAAGTTCATGAGGATACCGTTCAGATAAACCGGCTAACTTAACCAATTCGAGCATTTCGATAAGTCGTGTTTTGCGCTCATGCTGAGCAAGCCCTTTGACACCAAATAAGATATTGTCGCCAACTGTCAAATGTGGAAATAGCGCATAATCTTGAAAAATCATTCCAACACCGCGCTGCTCGCTGGCAATAAAAACACCTTCACCACTGAGAACTTGACCGTTAATTTTTATACATCCCTGGCTAATACCTTGCAAACCCGCGATGGCTTTCAATAACGTAGTTTTACCGCAACCGCTTGGGCCTAACAATGCAACTATTTCGCCCTGTTGTAGGGTTAAATTTAACTGTTGTAATATAACTTGACCTTGATAGTCACTTGTCACATTACTGATAGATAAGGTCGACATATTAGTGTGACTGCTCCAAAGAACGATTTAAAAAAATCAACGGGATTAACCCAACAATAACAATCACAATGGCCGCTAATGCGCCATGCTCTAGCTTTTCATCTGAGACAAATTGAAATACATACGTCGCCAGATTTTCGAAGCCAATTGGCCGTAATAATAATGCCGCAGGTAGTTCTTTCATGCTTTCAATAAACACCAATAATGCTCCAGCAAACATACCTTTACGTAATAATGGCAAGTGTACTCGTGACAGTAATTGCATCGGCGATTGCCCTAGTGTAATACTCGCCATGTCTAATGAATGTGAAATCCGCTTGTAACTATTTTCTAAGCTACCAATAGCGATGGCAACAAAGCGTACACAAAAAGCAAATACCAAGGTAAATACACTGCCGGTAAATAATAATCCAGGGCCTTGTGCACCAAACCATTCCATAACATCATTGATGGCAAAATCGATATAGGTGAGTGGTACCAATACACCAATCGCCAAAACGGTTCCGGGTAATGCATAACCTGTACTACTCAAACGTGAGGTTAGATGATCACTCGGGCGTGGGCTCACTCGCCTTAAAAACATTAATAGTACAGCTAATACAACGCAAACCGCACTCACAATGGCGGCAATATACAGACTATTTAAGCTGTATTGCCAAAAGCGTACATCCCAACTTTCGGCAAAATAATCGATGGCATAGCCACATAACACTGCAAATGGTAATAAAAATGAGACGGTTAATAAACTAAAGCAATAACTCCATGCAGCCCAAGCTTTAATTGACGTTAGGCGATACCTGTCAGACTCATCTAATCTGGCTTGCTTTTGAAATAATTGTTGTTTACGCCTAGCAAAGCGCTCTACACCCACCATGCTAAATACGACTAATAACATGATTGCCGATAACTTGGCCGCAGCGGTTAAACTGCCATAACCTAGCCATGTGTCGTACACCGCTGTGGTTAATGTTGGTACAGCAAAATAGCTGACAGTAGCAAAATCGGCAGCGGTTTCCATAGCAACTAACGCAACGCCTACCGCTAAAGCAGGCCTTGCCATTGGCAAAGCTAATCGCCAAAAACTTCGCCAAGGAGCACATCCCATGACTTTAGAAGCATGCAGCAAATTAGACGACTGCTCCATAAATGCAGTGCGAGCTAATAAATAAATATACGGGAAGAGTACCAGCGACAATACAATTGCTGCGCCACCAATACTGCGAATGGCAGGGAAGTAATACTCATGGGGTGTTTGCCACTCAAACCAAGCTCTCAATGCACGTTGTACTGGGCCGGCATAGTCAAGCATGTCGGTATAAACATACGCGACAATATAAGCAGGCATGGCTAAAGGTAATAATAACAACCACTGAAAATAACGTCGTCCAGGAAACTCACAACGGGCAATAAACCACGCAGCAGGTAAGGCAATCATTAATGAGCCAAAGCCAACGAGCAACATTAATATCAGGCTATTAAAGATATAGGTGGGTAATACTGTATTAAACAGGTGAGAGAATACCGCTTCGTCTGGCAATGTTGCCTGTACGATTAATGCTAAAAGTGGTAACAGTAATATTGCTGTTATCGCATAACCAGTAAGCGACCAGCCTCTGGTTAACCCTAAAATCATAACGTTTACCGAATTAATACGGCACATTATTACTTATAATAATGTGCCGACATTGTTTTTATATGATTTCTGTCCTGTAATCAATTACAGATCAAATTTGACTTCATCAAGCAGCTTAACCGCTGCTTGATGGTGCTCAGCTAGTTTATAGATAGGCAATGAGTCAGCTTTAAAATCGCCCCAAGAAGCCACAAGTTTAGACGGTGGCACATCAGCTTTAACCGGATACTCCATGTTGACTTCGGCATACATACCCTGGGCAACATTTGAGGTTAAAAATTCCATTAACTTAACCGCGTTATCTTTATGAGGGGCATATTTAGCTAATGCCATACCCGATACGTTGATATGCGCGCCACGGTTCTGTTGATTAGGGAAATTAATATATACAGCTTCAGCCCAACTCTTTTGGTTTTTATCCATTAGCATATTGCCAAAATAGTAGCTGTTACCGATGGCAACATCACACAAACCTTCTTTTACCGCTAGTACTTGGTCACGATCATTGCCTTGTGGTTTACGCGCAAGGTTTGCTTTTACGCCTTCAAGCCAGGTTTTAGTTTTCGCTTCGCCATCATGGGCAATCATTGAAGCTACTAAGGCGACATTGTAAGGATGCTTACCGCTACGAGTACAGATTTTACCTTTATATTGTGCAGAGGCTAAATCTTGATAATCAATATCAATCTTACCCGTGCGCTCTTTTGAAGAGTAAACATTACGTACGCGCATGGTTAAGGCAACCCAATCATTTTTAGGCGAACGATATTGAGCTGGAATATTTTCATTAATTACAGCGCTATTGACAGGGCTAACAAGATCTTTCTCAACTAGCTCCATTAAGCGAGAGAAGTCAGATGTTAATACGACATCTGCAGGAGATAGTCGACCTTCGCGTGCAATACGTTCTGCAATACCATCTTTAGCAAAGACCACATTAACCTTAACGCCAGTTTGCTCAGTAAACTGCTCTAAAATAGGTTCAACTAAAAATGCTTGGCGATAAGAATAAACGGTCAATGGTTCTGCAGCACTGACTGAAAAAGCCATACCGGCTAATCCTAACAATGCGACGTTATTGAGCAATTTCATTATGGCACTCTCCTGTGGTCAAGCTTAAATAAGCCCTTCAAAATGTAAGTGATAATAATTATCAATTGCATACATGATAAATAAACGTCACATATTGAGCAAGTGTTGTTTGATCATTTCGAAGTTTTATTCAACAGAGAGTAAGACAACATCGTCTCAAATAAGAGCAATATTGGCTAAAATAACAATCACCAATACTTTTCAACAGTAATTTGTCCTGGGGCGCGGCGTAGGTTTTTGCTCAACCCTTTTTCGATTAATGCTGTTTGCGCGTCACTAATCATCCCAGGATTACCACAAATCATTACTTGCGAATCTTCTGCATTAATCCCTAGACCTGCCTTTTGTTCAATTAACCCACTATTTATTCCATCAGGGATCCTGCAAGATAATGCATCAGCAAAATCTTCACGAGTCACAATAGGGATAAACACAAATTGTTGCGGGTGCTCTTGCTGAAGCTGCTTAATGGTATCAAGATAAGCTAAATCCTCACCCAGCCTTACGCCATAAACAAGCACCACTTTTTCAAATCGTTGCCAAGGTTCTTGTGTGGCCAACATTGAAATAAATGGCCCTACCGCAGTACCAGTTGACAAAAACCATAAATGTTTACCTTGCAATGCGCCTTGAGGGATTTCATCTAAGGTCATAAACCCTGTGGCTTTAGGAGTTATCTCTATGGTGTCACCAGGTTTGAGATTTTGTAGATCTGGCGATAACTGACCATCTTCTACTGCCACCGCAAGCACTTCAACATAGTCTGTGCCGGGCGGATTTACGAGGGAATAAGCTCGAGCTATACGCTTATCGTCGCGTTTTTGGCTTAACTTAATGAATTGCCCTGCAATAAAGGGCTCAATATCTGCTTTGATTCGCACAGAGAATAATTTGTCATTCCAGTCTATGCGTTTAAGTACGGTACCGTTAATCCACATGGCTATTATCCTTTTAGATTGGCGATAATTAATAATACCAATCTATATAGATATTTGCTCAATGAACAGTCTAAGTTTGTTTATGATATTAAACTAAACCTCGTAATAAGATCGTAATGCTCATTGCTTATGGTTACGCCTCTTTTGTCTCAGTTTTAGCCGTATTTGCATCTAGTCTGTCTTGAGCAAACTGAGCGAGCTTTTGCTGGATCAATTCATAGGTTTGGTCTACACCTTCGGCAATATCACCTTGCAATACTTTGAGTCCGGACAAAATATCACTGGCTTCTTTAAAGCCTTGATCGATAGCGTCACCAATTTTCACCATAAAACTACTCACTTGATCATCAAAACCCATTGATTGATTTTGTTGTTGATGGGTAGCAAAAAACTTTGTAGCAAAACTCACAATGCGATCAGCGGTTGCTTCAGGCGAGTAATCAATGCCTTCTTCAGCATTTTTTTGTACCGAATTCTCGCCCATGGTCGGCGCAAGCTCTTCGTTAATGGCTTCAATAGCCGCGCGATAAAGTAGTGCCATCGACTTATCACCAGCGGCAATACTCACTTCTTCCTGTGCGGCTAAAATCGAGTTATTCATCATTTGGCGACTAATTTGACTGTTAGTCATTTTAGACTCTGATGTGGTGTTTTGTGTTGCTTGTTGGCTAGTTGCCGTCTGAGTAGTCGTTTGCGTATTTACGTTATTAGTGGTTTTAATATCCATAATCTTGACTCACTTACAATGGTCGATAGCTTAATTATCGACCAAATCTTTTATTTCTGAAGTCATAGTCTCCATATTTTTCTGCCATTTTCATCAAGTAACCTTAGCCTATTGATTAGTATCACCAATTTAACTTGCCCAAAGGCGTCTCTGCTAATATGGTAATTAGAATATTTGTTAAACGAGGATAGCAACATGCCGCAACAACATTGGTTTATGTGGGGGATAGATATTTTTTCAGGTCTATTTCTGGTGCTATTTTGGCTATTATTGATTGCCGTTGTTTACATGTATATCGCCGACAAACTGCAAACAAAACAGGCAATTAGACATAACTACCCTGTCGTCGGGCGTTTTCGATATTTATTTGAAAAACAAGGCGAATTTTTTAGACAATATTTTTTCTCTCAAGACCGTGAAGAACTGCCTTTTAATCGTGCTGAACGTAGCTGGGTGTATCGCGCAGCCAAAAATGTTGATCGTACGATCGCGTTTGGTTCAACCCAAGCTTTGGATAAGCCTGGCACTGTGATGTTTATGAACTCCGCCTTTCCTATCAGTGATCACGACCAACATCACACCGTCGCGGTTACAGTAGGGCCAGACTGCCTGCATCCATACAGCACTGACAAAATTTGTCATATCTCTGCTATGAGCTTCGGCGCCCTGTCTCGCCCGGCGGTCACAGCATTATCGCATGGGGCTGCTCAAGCGGGTTGTTGGCTAAACACCGGTGAAGGTGGATTGAGCCCGCACCATTTAAAAGGTCATTGTGATTTGGTCTTTCAAATCGGTACAGCCAAATATGGTGTGCGTAACGATCAAGGTCATTTAGACCCTAAAAAGCTAGCCGAAGTAGCAGCCCATCCTGAAGTTAAAATGTTCGAAATTAAATTAAGCCAAGGAGCCAAACCAGGTAAAGGCGGAATTTTACCTGCAGTTAAAGTCACCGAAGAAATTGCAGCTATAAGAGGAATACCTATTGGGCAAGATTCTATTAGTCCAAATGGTCATATCGAATTGACCTGTGTGGCCGATATTATTGACATGATTAATCAAGTACGCGACATCACCGGCAAACCAACTGGGATTAAAGCCGTATTAGGTGATATCACTTGGGTTAACGATTTATGTGATGAAATTGAACGACGTGGTATCGAGTCAGCTCCTGACTTTTTTACCCTCGACAGTTCTGACGGCGGCACTGGTGCAGCACCTCAGGCCTTGATGGATAATGTCGGCTTACCGCTAAAACAAAGCTTACCTTTATTGGTCGATTTGCTTAATGAACGCGGTTTAAAACAGCGGATCAAAATTATTGCCACTGGTAAATTAGTCATGCCATCGTATGTTGCATGGGCATTAGCGACAGGAGCTGATTTTATTGCCTCAGCTAGAGGCAATATGTTTGCTTTAGGTTGTATTCAATCATTACAGTGCAATAAAGACACCTGCCCTACTGGCATCACCACCCACAATACACGCTTACAGCAAGGATTAGACCCTAAAGACAAATCCGCGCGAGTGGCTAATTATAATCATTTTCTGCATTATGATTTAACGATGATTGCCCATTCATGTGGTGTCACAGACCCTAGACATCTAACTCGCCATCATGCCCGTATTGTGCAAACAACCGGCGTCGCTGTAACCCTCGATAAACATTACAGGCACATGCAATAGAGCCGCTCGCTTAGACTAATTAGGTAGTACTGATATATCTTTTTTTATACAGCATGGCTTTGCTGAAAATACTAATAAGGTGTAGAATATAATTTGATATTGATCACATTAACTGCGGATGATGTGATTTAGGAACACTTGTAAGCCAAGGATCATATGTTGAAAGTAGCAGCGGAAAATATACCTGTTAATGAAAAAAGCTTGAGTGCTAGCTGTAAAAACTGCGATCGCATGATTGAGATCGAAGGTGAATTGGTGTGCTTTGAACACGGTAAGATTAAGCGTTTAGTTCCAGACACGTCACCAAAATCATTGATCAAAATGGTTTGTATCGGTTGGCGTAAAAAATAGCCTTTAATATCAGTAACACCTACTTTAGGCTTACCCCTCAGTTAATAAGAATATAACACTTATTAACTCACTTCTTAAATCCATTATGTTCTTTCTGTTGATATTTATACCTAAAAATGAGTAAACGTTCTGCTGAATTATTTTAGGTGAAGTAAGATATGAGTCACTCATATTAGTGATTAAAATCGGCGTAACATTTTGTCTGTGTGAAGTGTATATCTACTTTACAATATTCTCGTTCTGCTGCTTTTCAACAGCCTTGGCTAATGTTAGCCCGCGAGTAGTCACGCGTAACCCTGCGCATAAATCATTGTAAACAATCTCTATAGCATCGTCTGACATATTGCGTGTTTTCAGCATAGCCATGATTGCAAACCAATCCGTAGTTACTTGATGTCGGGTGCCTTCAAGCGCAGCTATCAACGCAATATTATGCACAAGTCACCTCCACACATTATTTTGCACCTTAAATTAAAAATTAATTGTTCCGTAGAATGTATCAATACAAAACAATAAATAACGAATATGTTGTATCACTGATATTACGAATATGGCCAATCAACCTAAAAATGCTTGCCTTAAAGCTTCACCGTATTTTCAATACTAGCTGCGCCAATGCTGTAATGTCGGTACCTTTAAAATTAGCGCAACAACGTAATAAGAGCACAGTGAAACTCCCAAAGGGCAAATTTGCACGGCTTTATGTTGTGGTTATTGTTAATTTAGCTGATTTTGGAAAGATGAAGCCATTACTTGCAATCAATGCCTTACCTCAATACGTGTAAATTCTTACTGAAATCGGGCATCTTCAAGTTAATCGGGTATAAGAGTAACTGCGTTAATCTTTGTCGTCAAAAGAATCATTCATTATAAATGTAACAATACTCATCAATGTTCAATAGCTAAACAAAGCGCCTGCATTAATACGAAGAACAGTTAGCAGTTGATCATTAATCTGCCTGCAAATTATTTTGCTCATGTTGAATATGCCATAAACGTGAATACAAACCTTGTTGAGCTAATAAACTGCTATGAGTTCCATGCTCAACGATACATCCTTTACTGAGTACCACGATTTGATCTGCATCGATAATTGTCGACAATCGATGTGCCACTACTAAACTCGTATGGCCTTTGGCCGCATCACGTAATGCATTTAATATTGCTTGCTCCGAGCGGGAATCTAACGATGATGTCGCCTCATCAAAGACTAAAATTGGTGCACCTTTTAGGACTGCACGAGCAATAGCGACTCGCTGCTTTTCACCTCCCGACAGCTTTAGGCCACGTTCACCAACTTTGGTGTTGCCTTTATCTGGGAGTGATTCAATAAAGTCGCTTAAATGTGCTAGTTGAGTTGCTTGCTTAATGTCCTCTTCTGTCGCGTCTGGACGACCATAACGAATATTCTCATAGATTGAATCGTTAAATAACACAGTATCTTGCGGCACTATAGCAATAGATTTACGTAAAGCAAGCTGAGTCAAATCTCGGATATCAACACCATCAATGGTAATTGCACCACTTTTTACATCATAGAAACGGAACAAAAGCTTAATAATGGTCGACTTACCCGCCCCACTATCGCCGACTACCGCAATTTTTTTACCTGCGGGTACATCAAAACTCACCTGCTTTAAAATAGACCTTTGATCATATTGAAAACTCACATTATTGAATTTTATCGCACCAATACTTGGACTTAAAGGTGAAGCGGTATCTTGATCTTCTACTTGCGGTACGTTGGCCATAATGTCAAACATACGTTCAATATTGGCTAATGCGCCACGAATTTCACGATATACAAAACCTAAAAAGTTGAGCGGAATAAACAACTGCATCATAAAGGCATTAATCAATACAAAATCACCAATGGTCATCACATCTATTGCAACTTGGTGTGCAGCTAATGCCATCATTGCGGTCATAGCGATAGCAATAATCAACGCCTGGCCACCATTAAGCGCTAATAATGATAAACGGTTTTTACGCTTAGCGACTTCCCATTGGGCTAGGGCATCATCATAACGTTGTGATTCGTAATGCTCATTATTAAAGTATTTTACCGTTTCATAATTCAACAGACTGTCTATCGCACGGGTATTAGCGAGTGAATCCGCTTTTGCTGCATCACGGACATACCCTGTGCGCCATTCTGTTGCTCTTATCGAATAACCAATATAAATAATCACAGAAACCAAGGTGATAAGCGCAAAATTAATACCGTAATTAAAAAAGAAAATTCCGATGACTAAAGTAATTTCAAGCAGCGTAGGCACAATATTAAACACCATAAAGCGCATTAAAAAGCTCACACCACTAGTGCCACGCTCAATATCTCGAGATAAACCACCAGTGCGACGATCAAGATGAAAATCAAGGTCTAATCGATGCAAATGTTCAAATACAGCCAATCCTAAACGACGAATGGCTCGCTCTGTCACTCGGCCAAATAAGGTATCGCGTACCTCACCAATAATCACGTTCAAAAAACGAATTGCGCCATAGGCGATAACCAAACCAAATGGCACAGCTAAGATCTGCGACGAACTTGATTTATCTAAGGTGTCGACAAGATCTTTTAGAATAAAAGGCAAGCCTACACTGGCAATTTTGGCAATAATAAGGCACAACATAGCCAATAGTACTCGACCTTTAAACTCAATGAGATAAGGCCATAATAATCGTAAAACCTGCCAGTTTAGTTTCCCTACTGGGCCTTCAAAATATGCAGAAGGTCTCATCGTTACTCCAATGTTACGCCGCTCAACGTGGCAATGTGATCATGTGGTTTATCAGTATTGTCTTATTATAAAGCAATTTCTTATCAGACTTGCGTCACATTCTACTGGATTAAACTCGAAGACGTAGGCTTTAACTTTATTTGTTTATAACAAAAAATGTAAAACTTTAGACTTACAAAAATACAAACAAGACTACACCTTTAGACTATAATTTGGTTTTATTTCGTCATTTTGTGCTTTTAAAGCCCAAATAGAGTTATTTCTGTGGATATTATTTGATACTCTTCAGATATAAATAAATGACTGTTTGGTAATAAGCAAACAACGATTTACAGTTTGAAGGATGCTTTATGTTGGATAGCACGAAAGTTCAATACCCACCATTACAACTAATACAAACCTGGGTATGGATGATGATCGAATCAGGCAACCCTGAATTACAAGATAAAGGCCGTAATAATCTTATTTCAGCCTTTGGCAGTTTGGCAAAAGCAAATGAATACCTAGTCGAACAGGTAAAAAAATAAGGCGCATATTGCGCCTTATTTTCTATTAATATTAATGAGTTACTTTTTGCGACGCTCAATCACACTTTGACTAAGTGTCGCAAGTAATGACTCGGTATCACTCCAACCTATGCAGGCATCGGTAATACTTTGTCCGTAACACAACTCTTTACCTGCCACTAAGTCTTGACGACCTTCTACCAAATGGCTTTCAACCATCACACCAAAAATAGCTTGATTACCTGCAGCGATCTGACTTGCAACATCATTAGCAACGAGCATTTGCTTTTTATAATCTTTGCTACTGTTTGCATGACTAAAATCGATCATAATATTGTCTGCAACACCTGATTTTTCTAATTGCGCTGAGATCTCTTTGACATGCTCTGCGCTATAATTTGGCTCACGTCCACCACGTAAAATAATATGGCAATCAGGGTTACCTTTGGTCGAAACAATCGCAGAATGACCAAACTTGGTAACAGATAAAAAATGATGAGGTGCATTAGCAGCACCAATCGCATCAATTGCCACTTTAATTGTGCCATCAGTACCGTTTTTAAACCCAACAGGGCAAGATAAGCCAGATGACAGTTCACGATGCACTTGAGATTCTGTCGTACGGGCACCAATCGCTCCCCAACACATCATGTCAGCCATGTATTGCGGAGTAATCATATCGAGAAATTCGCCAGCTGTTGGCATGCCATGCTCATTTAAATCAACAAGAAGCTTACGAGCGGTGCGTAAACCATCATTTAATTGAAAGCTATTATCCATATAAGGGTCATTGATCAACCCCTTCCAGCCGACAGTAGTTCGAGGTTTTTCAAAATACACTCGCATCACAATTTCAAGCTGATCTTTATAGTGTTCACGCAATGCCACTAAACGTTGGCCATACTCAAGCGCTGCTACAGGATCATGAATAGAGCAAGGACCTATAATAACGAGTAGCCGGTCGTCCTTTCTGGTCAAAATATGATGAATATTATTACGCGCATTAAACACGGTTGCTGATGCATTTTCAGTTGCCGGAAATCGTTCAAGAATCGCAATGGGAGGTAGCAATTCTTTTATTTCATCGATACGAATATCGTCATTTTGATAATACATAGTGGTTACAACTCCGGCAAAACCAACAGAAACTCTGATTCAAGATATTGAAAAACAGAAAATTTAATTCATAAAAGTGATATAGAAAACGAGTAGAATACATCAGGAAAATGAACAACAATCTTCAATTTAACGAGTATTTATCGACAAATCAATCAAGTATTATTCATCACAGCCGATAATAAGTAATCGTTATAATTAACGCTAGGTTATGTGCTGTAAAGTCATATTCGTGCAAGCTAACCGCATATTAATACAATTTTTTAACAATGAGTGTTAACCTGAATACACCATTAGATCATCATAGATACTAAACACTAGATATTGAACAATAGGTGTTTAACTCTAGCAACTAATCATTACGGCTAATGATTTCAGCTTAATTATAGTTAAACCATAACAAGGAAGTGACTTTCTCAATATACATTTTTAATACATCTGTTCTTTGTTAGCAGGTAGCATCAAAAGGAAGTTAACGTTTGAAACTCGGCATTATTTTTTTGCTCATAACGCTTAGCTCCGTCATCGGCCATGCTCTTTCAACGGTCGCTATCGCAGTTAATCATCCAGAAGCAATTAATCCTTCTGAACAAAAACACCCATTAGTTGCTCAACATGCAGAGCACTATCTGCAAGCATCATTGCCAAATTTACAACAAATCAGCTTCTCAACAAGTAACAGTATTGCACCATATTTTTTTGCTGATCAACCACAGGGCGTACAATATGACTTACTAGTTGCTGCACTTGAACTTAATAACATAACAATTAAAGAGTTAGTTCATGCGCCTAATTTACGTGCACAACGATTAGTTAATACAAAAAAAATCGATTGCATGGTAAATACGCCTGATAATGTCGAGGGGCTGTTTTACACTCAAAGCTTAATTGAATATCAAAATATTGTGTTTTATTTAACTAAAAATAATCTACAAATTACTCATATACAAGATCTTGAACCTATCTCTATTTTGGGATTTCAAAACGCAAAACATTACCTCGGCGACGAATTTGAAGCATTAGCGGAAACAAGTCCAAATTACAGCGAAATATCAAATCAGAAAAGCCAAGTGGTCATGTTATTCAACGGTCATACACAATCGATTGTGCTTGAACGTCGTATTTTTGAGTATTATCGCCACCAACTTCGACACAGACTAAATACCAACCTTCCCGTTACTGAAGTTGCATTATTTGCCCCTGCTGAACGTAAAATTGCTTGCCATGACAAACAAACCGCCGCCATCGTAGACCGCGCGATATCAATGTTAAAACAATCTTATCGTTATCAAGAAATACTCGATTTAGCAGAGCAAAATAGTTACCAACCCACACAATATAATAATCAACTTTCTCGATAACGCTTTAATCCACTCAGCGTTAACGTGTTAATCTTGTTTCATTGCCTGTAACTTACTTTGATAGCGCTGTTTATTATTGCCGTCACTTAACGCTAAAGCCCGTTTCATATTTTTCTCAGCCAAGCGCTCTTCACCCGTTGCCCAATACGCTCGCGATAAACCAAAATAAAACTCATGGCGATAGTCCGCTTTTTCAACAGCACGTTTATACCACACTAGAGCATCTTGATATTGTTTATCAAAATAAGCTTGTTGAGCCATATCAAAATAATAAAAAGGATTATTAATTCGTGCAAGTTCAAGCACTTTATGCACTTGTGCCCACTCTTCTAAACGGTCTTGCTCACCTAATATTAACGCCAAATTATACAAGGTAGATAAGTCAAACGGATCAACATGCAACGCGGCGCGATATACCTGTTCGGCGGCATCGTTATAGCCTTTATGACGAAAAATAACTGCAAGTGTATTAATTGCAGCAACATAACGTGGATGTAAAATTATGGATTTTTTAACCAGAGCATAAGCCTTGTCATAATCATTATTAACTAAAGCTTCAGCGGCGATATTGTTATAATACATTGCACTAAGTTGGCGTTTATTGACCTGCTTTTTCTTGTATGCTCGAACTGAACGTTCAGGTAAAAAATCAACCAACACCTCAGAGCCTCTAAATAACACGGTATGATTATTTTCTGGCGGCATCAAACTTAAATTTACATGCCCATTAACCAAGAAAAAACCGCCTCGACGATCCCAAATAGGTTCAACATCAATATCATTAAACTCAACAGGAATGCCTAAAACATCGGCTAACGCTGCAGTCAACACAACCAACGACATACAATTGCCTTGTCGATTTAACACTGTTTCACTGGCAGAGCGAGTATAATGGTCTCGATATTCAAACCCACCCGCCTGTGCACCAATGTATTGCGCTAACCATTCGTTGGCTAATTTATTTTGACTTCGAAGAGAGTTCTCTGCTTGATATTGGCGTCTAAATTTAGCGACGAAGGATTCAGGCAAACGATATATATCATCAACATTGATGGTGCTTACTGGCGTAAACAGCTCATCTCTAAATAGGGTCTGTACATCAAGTTGCTTTACTTCTGATGAGGTAGACTGACAAGCGGTTAAGCTAAATATGAAGCCAATTAAGATACATGACCTAGCACTCAGCACTGTAAAGCTTAACTTTTTTAAACTCGGCTTTTTTAAACGTAGAGCGATAAAAATCAACTCTTTCAAACTAGATAAAAATCCATTTCCGTTTAGGCGTAATGCCTTATTGGCGCTCCTGCTTGGGTGATAAACGATCATAATTCAACCCTCAGATAGGAATAAGCTATCTAAAAGCGTAGTCAATAGTCCTGCCTTAAGCCACTAATCAGCACTCATTACACAGAGTATTACACACTATGCGGCTTATTTAGGTAATGAAGGATTACGTTGATTAGGGTCAACTTCAATAAATAATTGTTGGTCTTGATACTGGTAAGGTCGGTAACGATGTTGGCCACATTGAAAGTAGAGATAGGTAGTTTCGACTGAAATGCAGTTTAAAGGGAGTGATTGCAAAATATTCAATTGCTGTTGTTGTCTAATTAATTCTTGCCATTCATGTTGCAAAAGCACTTCATTACGCACAGCAAATGCATCGAATTCCTCAGATGATTTACGCACTACAACAGTGCCTGCATTAACGATACAACTCAACACCACCAATGGTATCACCCAAGCAAACCTAAATTGATTCACCATTTCGACAGCCTCTTTATTTATATGATATGGCACTAACTTACTACAGATATAAAAAAACAGAACCCGAAGGTTCTGTTTTTATGCGTTATTGACGAATCAAATTAATTTGCTGATTTAACGCTCACAAACTCAGGATACGCATCTACACCACAGTCAGACGCATCCATACCGTTATACTCTTCTTCTTCTGTCACTCTGATACCCATGGTCATTTTTAACACAAACCATACTAGTAACGATGCAGTAAATACCCAGATAAAGATAACCGCTGCACCATATAACTGGCTACCAAAGCTTGCATCTGCATTTGATAAAGGCACTAACATTAAGCCTAAGAAACCTGCTACGCCGTGGACAGAGATAGCACCCACTGGGTCATCAATTTTAATACGGTCTAATGCGATGATAGAGAATATAACCACTGCACCAGCAACTAAACCAATCACGGCAGCCATAAGGAATGATGGCGATAGTGGGTCTGCGGTAATGGCAACTAAACCAGCTAACGCACCGTTTAGAATCATAGTTAAGTCAGCTTTACCCCAAACAACCTTACATACCAACAGAGCAGAGATAGCACCAAAAGCCGCTGCTGAGTTTGTGTTTACAAAGATTTTAGCCACTGCTGTTGCGTTTTCAGCATCAGACACTAGTAACTGTGAACCACCGTTAAAGCCAAACCAACCCATCCATAAAATGAACATGCCTAACGTAGCCATCGGTAAGTTTGAACCTGGAATAGGATTAACTTGACCATTAGCACCGTACTTGCCTTTACGTGCTCCGAGTAACAATACACCCGAAACTGCAGCAGCCGCACCAGCCATATGCACAATACCACTACCAGCAAAGTCAAAGAAACCAGCTTCTGATAAAAATCCACCACCCCATGTCCAATAGCCTTCAACAGGGTAAATAACAGCTGTCATTACTACTGAAAATGCTAAGAAAGACCAAAGTTTCATACGCTCTGCTACCGCACCAGATACGATAGACATCGCTGTTGCAACAAACACAACCTGGAAGAAGAAGTCAGACTCTAATGCATGATCTGCGTCGCTTGCTTGCGAGCCAATCAATGAACCAAATGAAGGTAGAATTCCGCCTTCAGTATTGTCCACGTACATAATGTTGTAACCGACAAGCAAAAACATTGCGCAAGCGATCGAATATAAACATACGTTTTTAGTTAAAATTTCCGTGGTGTTTTTAGAACGGACAAGTCCTGCTTCTAACATAGCAAAACCTGCAGCCATCCACATGACCAACGCGCCTGAAATTAAAAAGTAGAACGTATCTAATGCGAAACGTAATTCAGTGACTGTGAGCCCTAATTTTGTTAACTCTTCCATAACTGCCCCCTATAACGCTTCGTTATCAAGTTCACCCGTACGGATACGGATTGCTTGTTCTAATTCAGTCACAAAAATTTTGCCATCACCGATTTTACCGGTATGAGCCGCGTTGGTTATCGCTTCAATTAACATCTCTAAGTTTTCAGATTTAGTGGCAATTTCCAACTTTACTTTCGGTAAAAAATCCACTTGATACTCTGCACCACGATAAAGCTCTGTATGCCCTTTTTGACGTCCAAAGCCTTTTACTTCAGTAACAGTCATACCTTCAATGCCCATGCCTGCAATAGCTTCACGGACATCATCCAATTTAAATGGCTTGATGATAGCGCTGACGAGTTTCATCTCGACCTCCAAAAGTGTGATAAATGTAGTTGTTATTGATTTGTTGTGTTAACTAATTCAATCATCAGGCCACTTTTTTAACGCTATGTTTTAAAACAACTTAATTTATATTCGTTGATAGCAGGCGCATATAAAAGCACCAATGGTGTGCATTATAAAATCGTCTGCGCTTTATTTTGGTGCAACAATAGTGTCAATGAATTTACATGAGCCACAGAATGAAAACTGTTCATTAAAATTATGGCAGTAAGAGCAACAAGTTGTGATGACGAGAATGGTCAAGAATGAGAACAGTGAAAAATGAGAGTAATGAAAGAGGCGTATCACTTAAAATGAGCAATATTAAACCGCAATAATAAAAAACCGCTCACTAGGGAGCGGTTTTGCTTAATCAATCACAAGCTCAATCATTAACGAAATAACGCTATAAGTCGCTATTTCGTCATCACAGATTACTTATAAGTGGCTTCGCGTTTTTTAGCTTCTTCTTTCCACTTAGGTACAAGCGTTTTCTTGAATTCAGCTTTTTCAGCATTCATAGTTTTCATGTCCATGCCTAATGCTGCTTGCGCTTTTGCTTTAGTAGAAGTATCAGGATATGCAATAGGTTGTTTAACACCTTTAGCACCTAATACCTGAGCCAATTTAACACGAGCATCAGCAGCTTTATCTAAAGCAGTACCTAAAATACGCAATACTTCAGCTGGAGCATGAGTTGAGGCACCATGTGATGCAGTTGCAAAATCCCAACGCCATTGTGAATGACGAATATCCATTAGAATTGGCTTCATTTCAGCTTCAGTCGCACCAGCATCCCAAGCCGCTTTCGCTTCAAAGTGAGCTTTAACTAATTGTGCTTCAACACGAGCTTTTAAATCTGCTGCTTTATGCTTACTCTCTTCAACTTGCTTAACCATAAACTCTTTGCTTTGGCTATGACATGTTGCACAGGTTTCTTCAAAGCGATCAAATGGATTACCCACTTTATGGTCAGTATATTTGCGCCCTTTGTCATTAGTCACTTTAGGCATATGGCAATCAACACAGCTCACATTATTTTGACCGTGAGTACCCATTTTCCAAGTTTCATAACCAGGGTGTTGAGCTTTTAACATAGGTGTTTTAGACACGGCATGAGTCCAGTCAGAGAACTCCATGCTGTCATAGTACACTTCCATTTGCTCAACAGTGGTTCCCATATCCCAAGGGAATTTAACAAAACCAGGACGCTCTGCTGTTTTCTCGAAATAGTATTCAACGTGACACTGAGCACACACCATTGATTGCTTGTCTTTACGAGAAGCTTTATCAAATGGGGTATTGATTGTGTTCATTGCGCGTTCAACATATGGACGTGACATACGTAACTTTGGTGAACCCTTCTCATGACAATCGCCACAACCTAGAACATTAACGATTTCTGGTCCGCCTTTAGCCCACTTACCGCTAAAGTAACCATCTTCACCTTGCTCTTCAATTACGCGAGGTACGTCTGGGCTTTTACAGCTCCAACATGCCATTGGCATTGGACCATCTTCAGCATTTTTAGGTGCGCCAGTACGTAATGTGTTGGTCACATCTGTTACAGCGTACATATGGCCGCGAGGTGCGTTATAGTCTTTTGCGAAGCCATAACCAGCCCACAAGACAACTAGGCTAGGTACTTGTTCCAACATATCAACAACTTCTTTGCTTTCCTCAGTAGAATGCCAGCTGTTATATTGATTTGAAAATTTATCTTTATAAACCTCATTACGAGGCTCTGTTTTATCACTTGCCATTGCGCCTGCAGCCATAAAGCTGGTAGCGATAACGGCACTAAGTGCAATTGATTTTACGTTCATCTTCATCACCCTTTATCTCCGTGTTACATTATATTTATGTTAATAATCACGACATCTCCACAATCAAAAGTAGCGATTAACCTCAAATTTAAACATACCTCCAATGGGGTATAGAGAAGAAAGTTTGCGCCAGATCAACATGTAAACAGGATGTATCTCACAATTCTGTAAACTAGTTAATGTAAAGCAGACACACCTAATGTAGAACACACGATTAGACAGGGGTAAAAACCATACTTTTGTCTGATCAACATTCCACTTTTTGTCATGTTAAGTAGGGTTTTATGTTTACTCGAGGCAGTCTTACCTCCACCATTTTAAGCTTAATGTTGTTATTGATTTTATTGTCATCAAGCTTAGCTGTGTTTTCTATCGTTAACTTAACTTTCAGCCTTGGCGATGCGAAAGGTATCAATGCCTCTGGTTCAATGCGTATGCAAAGTTATCGCTTATTATTATTTACCAATGCCGGCAGCATTAATACACGTGAAAAGATCGTCGAATTCGAAAATACCCTTAATTCAGATGCACTTAAAAGAACACTCGATTGGTACAGTCCTCAAGAGCTCAGTGACCAGTATTTGTTGGTTATTGATAAGTGGCAAGTTATGAGGAGCTACATTGAAGAAGGTAATGCGCGCCTTTATTCTGCGGCGTTAAAAGACTTTGTCGATACCATCGATACTTTAGTATTGAAAATGGAACTGTTTGCAGCATTTAAGCTAAAACTGCTGGTCATTGGTCAAATTATTGGTTTAGTGATTTTATTGATTATTGCATTTGTTGCGGTGGTATTTACACGTAAACGAGTTGTTAAACCTCTACAACTATTGATGGATAGCGCTGCAACAATATCTAAAGGTAACTTCAAAGTTAAGATACCTAAAACGGGTTATATCGAACTCACCGCACTGGGTAATGCGTTACAAAAAACTGCATCTGAATTAGCCGATTTGTACGACGATTTAGAAGGCCAAGTTAACGAGAAGACCTTAGCTCTAACTCGAGCCAATAATGAACTGAGCTTTCTGTACGATAATCTCGTCATGCTCCATGCCGATAAACTAGACTACAAAGCATTACAATCTGCAATTAATCAACTTAAATACTATGAAGATCTGGATTTTCTAAGGCTAGTGATTAAGCATGAAGACGGATCAAGTGATGTAATAAATGCAGAGGGTGGATGGCCAATAGAAGCAACTAACATTAACTCGGTACAGTTTCCATTAACAATAGAATTGACGCAACTAGGTTATTTAGAGGTCATATCCGCTCGGCCATTAAACCGCCAACTATTTGAAAACTTTGCCATGATGTTATCTCGTTCAATCACCATACACAACGCAACAGAACAGCGTCAACAGTTAGCGCTAATGGAAGAGCGTGCTGTTATCGCCAGAGAATTGCATGACTCCATAGGCCAACTATTATCGTTTCTAAAAATCCAAGTTAGTTTACTTAAAAAAAGCTTAGACCTGAGTTGTCGCAGTCCGGAAGTAGATGGCCAGTTGACAGAGATCAATGAAGGTGTGAGTACTGCGTATGTACAATTACGAGAGCTATTATCTACATTTAGATTAACGATTAAAGAGCCTAATTTGAGCCAAGCGATTGAGGTGATGCTCGATCAATTACGACAACAAAGTGATGTTGATATTAAATTAAACTATAAAGTGTCAGCTCATTTACTCGAAGCTAAACAGCATATTCATATTTTACAATTGATCCGCGAAGCTACGCTAAATGCAATAAAACACGCCAGTCCAGCCCATATAATGATAGATTGTCAGCTAACAAAAAATGGTATGATAACCATAGCCATATGTGACGACGGAATTGGTGTCTCACATCTACAAGAACGCGACCAACATTTTGGTATTGGCATCATGCACGAGAGAGCCAATAAATTAAATGGGATAGTGTCGTTCAATAGTAATCAGCATGGCGGTACTACCGTTACGCTCAGTTTTCCACCTCAACAGGAGCCTTTAAATGGGTAAGCCGTACTCCGTACTTGTTGTCGATGATCATCCTTTGTTACGCCGAGGGATATGCCAACTTATCACTTCTGACAGTGACTTTTTACTTTTTGGCGAAACGGGCACCGGCTTAGAAGCGCTCACTGCCGTTGCCGAAAATGAACCCGATATTATTCTGCTCGATTTAAATATGAAAGGCATGTCGGGCCTTGATACACTTAACGCCATGCGCCAAGAAGGTGTAACGGCAAGAATTGTTATTTTAACCGTATCTGATGCTAAGCAAGATGTAATACGCCTACTTCGTGCCGGAGCTGACGGTTATTTGCTTAAAGATACTGAGCCTGATTTGTTACTTGAGCAACTCAAAAAAGCCATGCTAGGCCATCGAGTGATTAGCGAAGAAGTCGAGGCTTATCTTTACGAGCTAAAAAATGCAACGGATGATAATACTTGGATTGAAAACCTCACTCCACGTGAATTACAAATTTTGCAAGAGCTTGCCGAAGGTAAGAGTAACCGCATGATTTCTGAAGACTTACATATCAGTGAAGGCACAGTAAAAGTACATGTAAAAAATCTGCTGCGTAAAGCTAATGCAAAATCACGCACCGAAATGGCTGTACGCTATCTTAACAACTAGTCCGGTAAGCTCAGTTAACCGCACTCATGCCATATTGTTGCGTTAGAGGTATTCCCACATTATTGTGTGGGAATATCATTACTTTTGATTAATAAATGCTAGCCAACTTTGCAACACAGACTCAAAGTCTTCTAAACCGCAATACGACTCCGACTCCGCATCATATAAATTCATTGCCTCATCTAAATCGTGCTCTTCTTCAAAATCAATCACATTGGCAAATACCCTAACCTGTTCAGTATCAATATCTATGGTCAAATCGGCACCGACATGACGCCAATGGTTCTTACCGCCTGTTTTAATTAAGATAATTTGAGTTAGAATGTTATTAGCACGGCTGTTATCATCACCTAGTTCTTCAGCAAACCAGCGGCCTAAGACTTCATGATCCATACTAAACTCAGCAAAAACCGTTCCTTCTAAACGATTACGACGAAATTGATATTCCATTATTGTTGCTCTGTAATTAGCGTTACTATTATTTTAACTGAAGAAACCAAAACCTGCTGCTTGTAATGTCGTCTGATCAGTCCATATCAGATTAAATGTTAGATAAATATACAGTTTCATTCGCTATAATCAGTTTACACTTGGGTAAAACTCAATGGCTGTGATAGCGAACACTTGGAATGATAAATAATGAATACTGGTTTTATTTATAGCTTACTACTAAATGGTCCAAATGCAGGCCAATCGCTCAGCGAGGAGCAAGTAGCTCAATGGCAACCACAAGATGGCTTATTATGGTTGCACCTTCGCTATCGTGAACCTAAAGCCCGTAAATGGATCCTTAGCTCTGGGCTCGATCGTGTTGAAACGGATACTTTATTAGCCACAGATACTCGGCCTCGAGTTGTTAACTCAAGCAAAGGCGTGTTGTTAGCGCTTCGCGGAGTAAATTTAAACCCTAATTCTGATCCTGAAGATATGGTCGCGATACGCATTTATGCAGAAGAGCATAAAATCATTTCAACATGCGAACGTCAGTTACAATCGGTTATCGATATTGCAGATGCGATTGCACAAGGTAAAGGCCCTATCGATACGGCGGCATTTATCATGGCCATTTGTGAGCGTTTAACGCATCGAAAAGTTGAATTTATCGGTAAGCTTGAAGAGCAACTCGACGAGTTAGAAGAGCGCGTTGTAACCAAAGTGAATAAAAGCTTACGTACAGATATTGCCGAACTACGCCGACAAACCGTAGTACTGCGCCGTTATTTAGCGCCGCAACGTGAAGCATTTTCGCGGATGTTACACGAAACCAGTGAGCTCTTTGACGATAATGACAAAGTCCGTTTACGTGAAATTCATGAAACCTTAATCAGAGTGATTGAAGATCTTGATGCCATTCGCGACAGGGCCAGTGTGACGCAAGAGGAATTGCAATCGCAACAGTCAGAGCAAGTGAACCAAAGGCTGTACTTCCTATCGTTGATATCGGCCGTTTTCTTACCGCTTGGTTTTTTAACTGGTCTGCTTGGTGTCAATATTGGTGGCATTCCTGGTGCAGAGACCAACTGGGCATTTGCCGCGTTTTGTGGTGGTTTGTTTGGTCTTATCGCCTTGCAAATGTATTTATTTTATCGTTTAAAATGGCTGTAAACGTGACATTTATTAGCAGATAATCTGATTGTATTAACCAAATAACACGCAATAAAAAAGGACGCTTAGCGTCCTTTTTGTTTTAACTCAATGGCTTGGGCGTTAACACCAAGCACGAGTCAGCAATTATTCACAATATTACTTGGTCACAGCTGCGGCAGCAGCAGCTTTTTCAACAGACACAAGTTCAACTTCGAAAACTAATGTTGAGTTAGCTGGAATAGTACCAGTATCACGATCGCCATATGCAAGTTCTGCAGGGATAACAAACTTATACTTAGCGCCTACAGGCATTAATTGTACACCTTCAGTCCAACCAGGAATAACACGGTTTAATGGGAATTTAGCCGTTTCACCACGAGCATATGAACTGTCGAACTCAGTACCGTCAATTAACGTACCACGGTAATGTACTTCAACAGTGTCTTCTGCAGCAGGTTTGTCGCCTTTACCAGCTTCTAATACTTCGTATTGTAGGCCAGACTCAGTCGTAGTTACGCCTTCTTTGGCTTTATTGTCTTCTAAGAATTTTTTGCCTTCTGCAACTGATTTAGCAGCTAACGCTTCAGCTTGCTCTAAACGCTTGTCGTTTAATTTTTTGTCTAGGTCTTGTAATACAGTTTGCATTTCTTCTTCAGTTAACTGCATTTCTTCGCCTAAGCCATCGCTAAAGCCTTTGATAACCATAGTACGGTCAACAGCAAAACCTAACTCTTCTTGCTCTTTAATGTGACCAGACATGTACTTACCAATTGAACCACCCACACTGTATGCTTCTTTTTGAGCGTCAGTTGTTAGCTCTACTTTCTTTTGTGCTACGTCTTGTTCTTGGTTACATGCAGTCAATCCAACAACAGCTAATGCAACTAACGATAATTTGTAAATAGATTTCATTAAAGCTTCCTCAGCATCCTTTAGTGGTTACAATAACCTAATACATTCTAACTATGAGATGTTTTAGTGGTCATGTTCGCTTGCCACTTTATACTAGTTAATGGGGTTATACCATTGGGTCAACCTTATATCACAAGGTTTACGACAATAATTCAAGGGGCAAGTTCATGACACGGGTTTCAATGCTGTTTTTTTGCTCAACTTGGCTGTGCGTATGGCTTTTATCAGGTTGCCAACCTGCACCAAACAAGGTTATCGAGATCACGACAGATGCCAGTTACAGCGCTAGCCTGTCTGACGACGGCCAATTAGTATTAGTGAGTACCGCCAACAATGGTGTGCAAGTTTGGGATTTAACCGGCCCGAACATGTCCTACCAATGGCTGCAGGGTAAGCAAGATAACACCAGTAACGTCATCGATACGGCAATATCAGCCAATAATGCTTTTGCCGCAACCATTAGCAGTAACTCATTAGCTATTTGGCGCTTAGATGACGGCAGTTCAGTTGGCTGGTGGTCATTGCCCTCTTATGCCCAGAGTGTCGCCATCGCCAATAATGGCCAAACATTAGTGGGGCTTGTTGATGGTTCAGTGATGTCGTTATCACCACAAAAAAATCGCTTAATTCAATTTTTAGGTCATCAAGAAAAAGTTAATAGCGTATCGATAAGTGCCGATGGTCAAATGGCGCTAACAGGCGGAAATGATGGCAAAGTGATGTTATGGAATAGCCAAAGTGGCCAACCTATTAATCAATGGCTGTTGAATTCACGTATAACCAAAGTTCTTATCAACGACAGTGGTAGCTTAAGTTTTGCGGCAGATATCACCGGCAATGCCACTATATGGCAATCCGCTTCTGGTAAACAAATCAACAAGCTGAATATCATTCGCCGTCAAATGAACTTTTCCTCGGCACGCTTTGTCAAAAATGATACACAGCTGCTCACGGGCACGCCCTCAAAAGAAATTTTTTTATGGCAAGTTGATTCAGGTAAATCCTTAAAGCACTGGCAAGTTCAGCTGAGTAAAAACACCCAAAACAGAGGCGCTGTAGTATACTCTGCCGCAATGACAGCCCAAGGCACCATTGTCAGCATTAGTAGCCAAGGTTTAATTGAATATTGGCAGCAGTAACAGAAATAAATAGAGGCCCATATGGAGCACGTTTTGCAAAAGATTGACGACCTTGAAATGAAACTTTCTTTTCAAGACATCACCATTGAAGAACTTAATCAAGAAGTGATTAAACTCAATACATTAGTTGCCAGACAACAACATCAAATGCTATTAATGGTCAACAAAATGCAAGCGATGGAGCCAAGTAATATGGCTTCCCAAGCCGATGAAACACCGCCACCGCACTATTAATAACGTCATACTAAATACCATGACAATCCGTGCGCGGCTTGACCCATTGGTGAATAGCTTATCATTGATCCCCTTAACGATTAGCAGGCATACATGGACTTAAATCAACACCTCACAATAGCCACTACAGGCGATGATATTCTCACGCTGATGGCTGAGCCTGTGACGGTGTTTGATGATAAACTACGTGCATTGGCCGATGGTATGCTTAACACAATGCTCAATGCTAATGGAGTCGGTATAGCAGCCACACAAGTGTTTAGCAGAGCAGCAATGTTTATCATGGCTTCCAACCCCAACGAACGCTATCCAGATGCCCCCATGATGTCGCCAACTGTAGTTGTTAACCCCAAGATATTATCAACCTCAACCGCCACAGAAGCCGGCATTGAAGGCTGCTTATCAATCCCGGGAAAACGCTTAACTATTTTGCGCCATAGCCAAATTGAAGTGCAATACCAATCTCTTGACGGACAATTGCAACAACAAGTGTTAACCGGTTTTGTCGCGCGTATTTTTCAGCATGAATATGATCATCTGCAGGGCATTACCTTGCTTGAACGCATTAACTTAATGGCGTCACAGCCAGAGGTTATGCCATGTTAAAATCACTATCAATGGCGTTTTTACTCATGGTCGGGCTGTCGGGCTGTGCTTATAACAGTGTATTTGTAAATTACCCCTCACAAATCGCCCCTTATAAACAACAGTTGAGCAGTGACTATCCAACGGCAAACATCAACGATTTAGCAGACAACATTAACGGCAACGACGGCCTGCTTTATGCACAAGAGTCGGGGCGGATTATGCAAGTTGCTGGCGACTTTGAGCGAAGTAAGGCCTATTACCAACAAGCTATTTCGGCATATCAAGCTTTTGACGACAAAGCCATTATCAGTGCCAGTAAACTTGGCTCAGGCGCAAGCAGTTTATTATTAAATGACAACGCCATACCTTATCGAGGCCCAGGTTATGAGCGCATTATGGTGCACCAGTATCAAGCATTAAATTATTTATTTAGTGGTGATGCACAAGGCGCATTAGTAGAGGTGCGCCGCAGTAATGAGTTGCAAAGCATCGAGCAAGCACGTTATCAAAAATCGCAAAAGTCAGTGCAAAACATGGCTAATGGCACCATTGATGCGCAAATGGCGCAATTAAGCCAATCAACGGGCAGTGTTACCAGTTCATTTTTAAATGCATACAGCTACTACATAACTGGTTTGTTGCACGAACTGGCTAACGAGCCAAATGATGCATTTATTGATTACCGTAAAGCTGCGCAAATCACACCTGACAACCAATATTTACAACAAGATTTAGTGCGCTTAGCAAAGCAATTGGCCATGCCTCAATTGGATGAGTTTCAACAACGTTGGGGCGAGGCAGTAATGCCAAGTGAAGGTCAAGGGCAAGTAGTATTTATTGTTGAACGAAGCTTTGTACCAGAAAAACAAAGTATTACCGTACCGTTTCCGATTAATGGCAATATACAAAGCGCGTCACTCGCCACGTATCAACCGCAGCGACAATTAACCACTGCAAGCCTAATTCAAGGCTTAGGTGATAATCTAGAAGCGCAAAACATTGCCAATATCGATGCATTAGCGATTAATGCCTTGAAAGAAGACCTACCTGCAGCGTTATTTCGCCAAGCAGCAAGGATTTACGCCAAGTACGAATTAAACCAAAGTGTGCAAAGTGGTAGCCGACGCGCCAACAATCAAGTTGATGCTGGCGCACTTGTTATGCAAATTTTTAACGTGATTAGCGAACAAGCAGACCGCAGAAGTTGGTTAACCTTGCCGCGCCAAGCACAAATAGCAAAACAATTTATCGATGCTGGCGACTACGATATACGCTTAAATAACAGCCAAAATGTAAAAATTGAAGTAAAACCAAGCCGTACAACATTAATTTGGGCAATAGAGACTGGAAATCGTACCCGTTTTTATTCGATAATCATCTAATAGATGATAACCCTTATCAACTGTCACTCATCACCAATGGAATTTATTATGAAAAACTTGAAACTGATATTTGTGTTAGCCGCAGTGATAGGGCTGAGCGCCTGTCAATCTAAAGTAGAATACGGCGATGCCACTGAAGTCGAAACTGTTAACGAAAACTTTGGTTCAACCGATTTGCAAGACATTGCAGCTAAAATGGTCGACAGCATGATGACATTCCCACCAGTGGTTGTTATCACCCAAAATAATCGTCCAATTATTTTTGTAGATAAAATTAAAAATAAAACCTCTGAGCATATTGATACTGAATCTGTTACCGACACGATTAGCAACAAGTTATTACGCTCTGGTAAGTTCCGTTTTATCGACATGACGAAAGTGGACACAGTGCGTAAACAGCTAGACTATCAAAATAATGCAGGTATGGTCGACCCAACAACTGCCATAAAATTTGGCCGCCAAATTGGCGCTCAGTATATGTTATACGGCAACTTATCGAGCATCGTTAAGCAAGATGGCAGCACTAAAGACGTTTACTACAAAATGACTATGCGTTTAATGGATCTTGAAACAGGCTTAATTGAATGGTCTGATGAAAAAGAAATTCGTAAAGTTAAGTCGAAGTCATTTTTGGGCTTGTAATACACAAGCACATAGCAATAAAGCCGACATTGATGTCGGCTTTTTCATACACCCAATAATAAGTTAGGAACACTAACGTGAAATTGTTATCCACTGAATTGTTTAGTCCACGGGTTATTAAAACCGCTTTTGTTGCATTATGTTGTGCCAGCGTGTTCAGCTGCAGTAGCTCACTTTCAACCTCATCATTACAACGTGATGGTTCGGCTTACATCAGCCAAGCACAAGCGCAAGCACGCGCCAAAGTAGTATCAAATGTACAATACGATTTAACCTTCTTTTTAAGTGAACACAGCCAATTCAGTGCCATCTCAACAGTACACTTTGACTTAAGCAGTGTGCCTAAATCGTTAACGCTCGATCTCAATAAAGCCAACATTAAACAATTTATCATTAACGGCACCAAGGTTTACCCTAACTACAACGGCGCTTACATTGTTATTAATCAAAGTTTATTGGTCAGTGGCAACAACACAGTGATTGTCGAGTTTACCCGCGAGCACAGTACCAATGGCGAAGGATTGCATCGCTTTGTTGACCCAGTAGACAATAAAGTTTACCTGTATTCACATTTTGAACCTGCTGCCGCGCAACAAATGTTTGCCGTTTTTGACCAACCAGACTTAAAAGCCACCTACCAAATAAATGTACATGCTCCAAAAGACTGGCAAGTGATCAGCGCCATGCGTGAAACCAATGTGGTGGACCAAGGCGATACCAACCTTTGGAGCTTCCCTGTTACCCCAAAATTAAGCCCATATAACTTCTCGATGCATGCGGGCCCATATAAAGTCTGGGAAGACAATTCAGGCCGCTACCCTATGCGCTTATTCTCACGCCAATCGGTTGCCGAGCAAGTCACCCCACAAGATTGGTTTACTTACACCAAACAAGGCCTAGACTTCTTTGACCGCTACTTTGGTATTGCTTACCCATTTAAAAAGTACGATCAAGTATTAGTACCAGACTTTTTATACGGCGCGATGGAAAATGCGGGGGCAATTACCTTCTCAGAAGATCGTTTCTTATTTAATGCCAAAATGACCGCCGAGCAAAAAGAACGTTTAGCCGGGGTTATCATGCATGAAATGGCTCACCAATGGTTTGGTGACCTAGTTACCATGAAATGGTGGAATGGCTTATGGTTAAACGAAAGTTTTGCTTCATTTATGGGCACATTAGCCACCAGCGAAGCGACTGAGTTTAGCCATGCTTGGCGCACTTTTTATGCCTCTGGTAAACAAGCGGCATATCATCAAGACAGCCTAGTGACCACTCACCCAATTGAAGTGCCTGTGGCTACTAGCCAAAATGCATTTGATAACATTGACGCTATAACCTATCAAAAAGGCGCTTCAACCATTAAACAGTTGCGACACCTTTTAGGCGAAGAAACCTTCCGCCGTGGTGTGAGCCAATACTTGCAACAGTACAGTTACCAAAATGCAGAACTCAACGATTTTATCAATAGTTTAGCCAAAGCCAGCGGCCGCGATTTATCGCTATGGACCAAAGAGTGGCTATACGCAGCAGGCGTTAATACCATCAAGGCGCAATACACTTGCCAAGGCAATCAAATAGCCTCATTTGCTCTAATACAAACCGCAGAAGACAGCCAACACCCTACTTTGCGCGAGCAACGTGTACAAATCGGATTGTTTAACAAGCTACGTTATGGTTTAGAAATGCAGCAGTCAATCGCAGTAACCTATAAGGGCGCTTATACCGAGGTTAAAGAGCTGATTGGAGAGATTTGTCCAGATTTAGCCTATCCAAACTACGACGACTGGGGTTTTGTTAAAGTAGAATTAGACCCAAAATCATTTACGACGGCTAAACAATTACTAAGCCAAGTAAGCGATCCGCTTCTACGTTCTATGTTATGGCAAAGTATGTGGGACAGCGTGATAGACGGTAAGACATCACTGGATCAATTCTTAAATATTGCCCTGATTAATGCACCGCTAGAAAAAGATTACACCATTTTAGGTCAAGTGCTAGATAACATGCAGCGAGCCAAAAGCTACCTTGATCTTATGGCACCAATGCATGCCAGTTATAATAGTAAAATATCAAAAGCACTCAGCCAAATGAGTTTGCGTATGAGTATGGAAAGCTATCGTAACCGCGATTTTCAACGTCGCTGGTTTGATGCCTACATCAGCTTATCAAGCCACGGAGATGCGCTTGGTCATATTCAATTGTTACTGCAAAGCAAGAGCCATATTAAAGGCTTAAGCATAGATCAAGACCTCCGTTGGGCTATGATCCGCCAGCTAAATCGTTATGATTACGGCGACGCTCAGGCATTATTAGCGAGAGAAAAACACCTTGACCAATCAGACTCAGGTGAAAAAGCCGCGATTGCTGCTGAAGTTGTTCGTCCGCAGTCATCACTAAAGCGCCAGTGGTTAAATACCATTGAACATAACGACAGCATGGCATTTTCAAAAGTGCGCGTTGCAATGTATAACCTATACCCTGCTGAACAAAAGCTATTAAGTGCTGCCACTGCCGAACAACGCTTTGCAAACTTACAGCTTATGGATGATAAAGGGCCAGTATTTATGCGCAGCTTTGCAGCACAGCTTATTCCAACCGATTGTAGTTCGAGCAATATCGATGCGATAAGCCAGGTACTAAACAGCGAAACAGGTTTATCACAACTGGCCAGACGCGCGCTGCTAGAAGCTCGCCAACAAGAACAACGTTGTGTGAGTATTAAACAAAAGCTGAACTAATATCCATAATGTAATCAACACGTAAAAAGCCGGAGCAATCCGGCTTTTTTATGCTTGTATCTATAATGATGATAAATTGTGGCGGTATCTCTGAGATAGTAATCCTATCAATATTAACCCGTACGTAATGCTAATATTTTGCTGATATCTAAAGGCGGTTGAAACTGACTAAATGATTTATGGGTTTGATCAACAGCATGAATTGACATGCGATCCGCCAGCTCATTGCCTTCTATGCCAATGTGCGCTGCGACATGCTTAATGCAAAGCTTGTCTTTAAGGGTTTCATAGAGCTCATGCGCTTGTTTAATAATATCTAAGTTCGCAATTTCACCGCCTTTGCGGGTCCAGCCTTTTGATTTCCAACCATAAGCCCACTCGCTAATGCAATTAATAGAATATTGCGAGTCACTCATAACACACACCGTTTGACTGTTTTCGATGGCATTTTTTGCCATAAGTAATGCCTGATATAAAGCATTCAATTCGGCGGTATTGTTGGTGCCATTTGGGTTAAACAAACCAAACCATAACTCAGCCAGTTGACCTTGATGATACACCGCAATCCCAGAACCTGCTTTACCAGGGTTAGGTTCACACCCTCCATCGGTGTATATCACCACATCATACCGGCTTATTACCGACTCGTTATCGCTTATGGTTTTGATAGAACCACTAGCATTATTTTTAAGAGACTCTGATGCCGACGGTTTAGCTGCAGGTTTTGCCGCAGCACGACCAATACTGCTGTGCGGCGACTTGGCAAAAGCCGCTTTTGCTTCAGCTTCAGTGGCAAATGATTTGTATTTAGCCTGAGGAAACTTATCAACTGATCGCTTGGTGACATCCCAACTGGTAAAAATACCCGTCTCACGCCCAGCCCAAACTACATAATACTTCTTTGCCATTGTGGTTAATCCTTGCCAAATCAATGTCGCATCATGCCACGATTAATTTGGGCTTTAAAACAAAACCTGCAAGATAAGCAGGTTTTGCTGATTGTTTATTCAAATAAATCCAAGCCACAAGAGCATTAATTGACAACAATAGGTCCATCGATATGCTGATGATTCACCCCGCCAGAGCCTGCACTCACAATCTCAAGCCCTTTAGTATTACTCACGTTAATGCCACCAGAACCATCACTAATGGTCACCTTACCATTAACCTGGTCGATATTAATCGACCCAGAACCATCGCTAACGTCAATATCACCCATAACATGTGAGATATTGATAGAGCCTGAGCCGTCTTGTAATGTCACATTGCCATTAACATCTTTCATATTAATCGAACCCGAGCCGTCAGCCAAGGTAACCGCACCAACATGGTCAATCACAATACTGCCTGATCCGTCTTTGAGCTTAATCGAGGCTGAAACATCGGTTATCTTAATCGAACCAGAACCGTCGGTTATGTCTAACGCTAAAGTCTCGGGTACAGTGATTAGCACATCGATAAAAGGAGATTGTTCCATAAAACCGTTAGACTGAATATCGGCAACAAACATGGCATTGTCGCCTTGCTTGTTTAGGGTTAATTCAATCTCAACATCGTCACTGTCTTTATCAGTATAAATATCCGCGGTGACTTCAATTTGCTTTTGTCCTTCAATACCTTTGACGGTTAATTTACCGGCGCCAGTATTAGCCACTAATTTGCTCAGAGATTGGCTGTCTAGGGTCATTTTTTGTTGGGAATGTGTTAGCTCCGCATTCACTTGTGCTGAATCCGATAACGAAAATACCGACTCGGCTTCGGTGTATGAAGCGCCAAAAATAGTCGATCCTAGTACCAAACCCACAGTTAGGCTAATGGTCGCAATTCGAATAGACATAGGTTAAATTCCTTTTAATAGAGTTTCGAAATAGAATAGGCTGATAGATAAGGTTAGCCGTAAACTGACTAATTCATATCTTCACCTTGATAGCTATGACTAAGCATGTTTCATACCAAAAATGTAAGCAATTGTTTTATAACAATTTGCAATGATTTTTTAAAATATTATTTGAGCTGAAAAATTAACAAATCACCTAAAACAACACAAAGTGGTGAATATCACTATCCATACATTCAATACTGAATAACGACAACTTATGACAACAACTCAACACGATCACCTTCATTGCATCAATATTATTGTCGGCTCTACCAATCCGGTAAAAATAAATGCCGCCAAAAATGCCATCGCGCAGTATTACCCCAATAGCACTGTGCGCTGCCAAGGTATGCATGCCCCCTCGCTAGTGGCAGAACAGCCGATGAGCGAAGCCGAAACCAAACTAGGCGCGATTAATCGCGCTCGATATTGTCAACAACAGGCACAAGCTGCAGACTTTTATGTGGCAATGGAAGGCGGTGTAGACCATTTTGATCATGGCCCTGCAACATTTGCTTATATGGCAATTATCAGTAATGACACCTTATCTGTTGGTCGCAGTGCTAACTTACCCTTACCACTGACAGTATATGATGCTCTAGCCGCTGGCGAAGAACTGGGTCATGTGATGGACCGAATGTTTAGCACCCAGAATATTAAACAAAAAGGCGGCGCAATAGGCCTACTCACACAAGGTTTAGCCACCCGCGAAAGCATTTATACTCAGGCCCTGCTACTGGCCATGACTCCCTTTATTAATGCGGAACTATTTAATGACTCAACACACTAGTACTTCATGCAACGCAGTCGATACCATAATCCGTCCACTCACGGCGCAAGATGATACCGCCATTGCCGCAGTTATTCGTGAAGTGTCGGCAGAATATGGGTTAACCCCAGATAAAGGCTTTAGCGTTGCAGACAAAACCCTCGACTGCTTAAGTGAAGTTTATCAAGCACAAGGCTCACAATATTGGGTGATTGAATACCAAGGTAAAGTGGTTGGCGGTGCTGGCGTTGCAGCGCTTGTGGGGAATATCGGCGTGTGTGAACTGCAAAAAATGTATTTTTGTCGTGCAATTCGCGGTCAGGGTATGGCCAAAAAACTCACTAAACAGTGCATTGAGTTCGCCAAACAACAAGGCTATAAATCGATGTATTTAGAAACTACTGCAGTGTTAATCGAAGCCTTAGCACTCTATGAGAAATTAGGATTTAACCACTGCCAGCATTTAGGTGAAACCGGTCACGATGCTTGCGAAATCGCAATGATAATGGGTTTATAGCTTAAAACGCATTACTTTAATCTCAATAACACGTTGCTATAGAGTGTTTTTTAAGCAGTCTTCTCCTAACAGTTTGATAGCGCTTTGCAAGTAGATAAAAGCTTGGTAGCCTCAAATTAAGCACATTCCATAGGAGGAAGGTAATGGAATATCAACGTATCGGACATTCTACGCTCGAGGTCAGTAAAATTTGCCTCGGGACTATGACTTGGGGTGAACAAAATACCCAAGCACAAGCTTTCGCTCAACTTGACTATGCCATTGGCCAAGGCGTTAACTTTATTGATACCGCCGAAATGTATCCTGTGCCACCTAAAGCTGAAACTCAAGGCGAAACCGAACGCATTCTAGGTTGTTACTTAAAAGCGCAAGGTAATCGTGACGAGCTCGTTATCGCCAGCAAAATTGCCGCACCAGGTGGGAAAGGTGACTATATTCGCGACAATATGGCCCTAGACTGGCGTAATGTGCATCAAGCTGTGGATGACTCATTAAGTCGCTTACAGATAGACACTATCGATTTATACCAAGTGCATTGGCCAGACCGAAATACCAATTTCTTTGGCGAAATGATGTATGAGCACGATGAAGATGAGCATTACACGCCTATTTTAGACACCCTTGAAGCTCTCGGCGAAGTGATAAAGCAAGGTAAAGTCCGCTATATCGGGATTTCGAATGAAACCCCATGGGGCTTTATGAAATACCTTAAGTTAGCTGAAAAACACGATTTACCACGTATTGTGAGTGTGCAAAATCCCTATAACTTGCTTAACCGCAGTTACGAAATTGCCATGTCTGAAATTAGCCATCGTGAAAATGTGCCATTGCTAGCCTATTCACCACTAGCGTTTGGTACCTTAACGGGTAAATATGAAAATGATCAGTGGCCAGAAGGAGCGCGCTTAACGGTGTACAAACGTTTTGCTCGTTACAACAGCACACCGGTTGCATTGCAAGCCACCCAAGCTTATATCGATCTAGCACGTGAGTTTGGCTTAACCCCTACAGAAATGGCTTTGGCATTTGTTAATAGCCGTAAATTTGTGGCAGCGAATATTATTGGCGCAACTGATCTGCATCAGCTCAAACAAAATATCGACAGTCATAAAGTGACATTATCGACTGAGTTAATGACTAGGATTAACGAGCTGTCAGCGCTTTACCGTTTTCCTTGCCCGTAAACTCGCAACATTAAGTTAATTAACTAACTTGTAACATTAAGCTTATTACCGACAAAACCTTGCATTAGGCATCAAGATCACTGAAGATCTTTATGCCTTTTATTTTGATAAAGAACCCCATATTCATGAAGTCGATATCCCCATTTCCGTCTCAAGCGCCATTTGATCACCAGGCCATTCGTGATCAATTCCCGGCACTCAAACAGACTCTAGGCGATCATCCTTTATGTTATTTAGACACCGCCGCAACCAGCCAAAAACCTCAGGCTGTGATTGATGCAATGAATGAGTATTATCAGCTCAACAATGCCAATGTTCACCGTGCAGCACACCAATTATCAGCTCGGGCTACCAGCCAATATGAAGCTGTTCGCCAGCAAGTTGGCCACTTTATTAATGCATCAAAGCCGCAAGAAATTATTTTTACTCATGGCACAACCGAATCCATCAATATGGTGGCATATGGCTTAACAGAACAGCTAAAAGCTAATGATGTGATCTTAATTGATACTGCAGCGCATCATGCCAACATCGTCCCTTGGCAAGAGCTGGCTAAACGCACTGGGGCGGTGATTAAACCGATACCGCTTACAGCTAATGCTCAGCTTGATATTGACGCCTATGACCAACTATTAGCATGCAAGCCTAAACTCGTCGCGTTATGTCATGTATCCAACGCGTTAGGCACAGTAAACCCAATTAACGACCTAATAGCTAAAGCTAAAAATGCCGGTGCATTAACCTTAATCGATGGCGCACAAGCAGTTGCCCACCTTGATATCAATGTACAACACATTGATTGTGATTTTTATGTCTTTTCTGGTCATAAAATGTATGGTCCAACAGGTGTCGGGATTTTATACGGCCGCTTTGAGCAACTAGATGCATTAACACCCATGCTCACTGGCGGCGAGATGATCAAAACCGTTAGCTTTGATCGTACTGAATATGGTGAGCTGCCAAACAGGCTTGAGGCAGGTACGCCAGCGATTGCTGAAGTAATAGGTTTGGGCGCCGCAATTACATTTTTACAGGGCTTACCACGCCAAGACATAGCAATACACGAGCAGCAGTTAATGGGTTATTTACAACAGCAATTGCTTAGCGTGGGAGATATAACTCTATATGGAATTGCAGATAGCCCACAGCAGAACAATATTGGCTCTGTGGCATTTAATGTCGCAGATGAGCACCACCAAGATGTTGGCATATTATTAGATCAACAAGCTGTAGCGGTGCGCTGCGGTCATCACTGCGCAATGCCGCTGATGAGTGAACTTAATTTAGCAGGCTGCTGCCGCGCTTCAATTGGTATCTACACTAATAAGCAAGATATTGATCAATTTATTCATGCGTTAAATACGGTAAAAGAGTTACTGTTATAACTTGGCAACCTACTCGCTTTATGAGACAACACAGTTAATGACCCAAATTAGTGCAACTAACACACCAGACAGTCTGTTATTTATCTCGCTACCTGCAGAGCTAACAACAGCAGTTACCCAGATAGAGCAAGCTAAAAGCTGGCAAGACAAATATCGTCACATCATGCTGCTCGGTAAACAATTACCCACATTAGCTGATGAGTTCAAGCAAGCTGATGCTCAAGTTAAAGGCTGTGAAAGCCAAGCCTGGTTATATCATCATCAAAAAAACGACCAACATTTTTATATCGCAGACAGCGATGCGCGGATTGTTAAAGGATTAATCGCCATTTTACTCGTGGCAACTCAAGGGAAAACCACTGCACAAATAAGCCAATTCGAAGTAGCTACTTATTTTGATCGCTTAGGCCTCAGTGGCCAGCTAAGTCCTTCAAGAACCAACGGACTCAATGCATTAGCCGAAGCAATAAAACGTTACGCCAAAGAGAGTGTCACCTAAAAAAGTGCCACCAATATAGGCCTCAACTAAGGAATAATAATGACCCTAAAAGTCTGCAACCCAACACGCCGCCACATCTTAAAAGGCCTTGGAGCAGCCACATTATTAAGTCCACTTTGTACGCTTCCAGCTTGGGGAGCCCAATCTCACCGTCTGTATGTTGACGGGTTGTCCTTTTTACCCAATGACATCAATGATGTTAAAGCCTCAAAACTCGATGCTTTTATCGCTGACGTTTCGGCAATTGAAACCATAGAGCAAAGCGATGGTACCAAAAACTATAAACGCACTTATCAAGCATGTATTAACAGCATTAAACAAGCAGTAAACTCGGTTAATGCTAACCCTGACGTATACTTGCAAGGCCTCACGGGCACAGATATCGAAAAAGCTCGCTCGCAACAACGCACCGCTGTGTACTTTCAAATCCAAGGTGCTGATTGTGTCGAAGCCGATGGCATCTCAGTAAACGGCAATCTTCCAATTTGGCCACAACTAGACTCACTGCATCAACACGGGCTACGAGTATTACAACTGACTCATCACTACGGCAATCGTTTTGCGGGTGGTGCATTAGATAATAATGGTAACCAGGGCCTTAATAAGCCACTTACCGACGCGGGCCGTGAACTGATTGCAGAACTTAACCAAAGAAACATTCTTATTGATGTCAGTCACTCAAGCGAACAAACCGCACTTGATACAGCCAAAGCCAGCCAATCGCCCATTGTGCTGAGTCATGGCGCAGCCAGACACTTTGTCAATCATGCACGCTGCTCGTCAGATGAGGTAATCCGTGCAATAGGCGACAGCGGCGGTGTATTTGGAGTGTTTATGATGAGCTTTTGGCTAACAAACAACCCCACTCCAACCATAGAAGATTACATCGATCAGCTTGAATATATCGCTAAAGTCGGTGGTGTCGATTGTGTAGCCATCGCCAATGATTTCCCACTTCGGGGCCAAGAAAACCTTATAGCATTAAATAACAATAACAGCGAAGGCGTAAAAGAGTACCTTGACTGGTGGCACAGCCTGCAAAGTAAAAACGTATTAGGGTTTGACGTAGAGCCTAAACACGTAGTGATCCCAGAGTTTAATCATATCGATCGCATGAGCCGCATTGATGACGCGCTCAAAAAAGCCCGTTTTAAATCATCAGATCGCGATCGTTTTATGGGCGGAAACTGGCAAAGAGTGTTAAAGAAAGTATTAGTGTAAATAGACTAGAGGCCGAAAATTCAATATCCAGCCTCTAGTCTATATTGCAACGTTCTTAAAATGGGAAAAAATATGGTATCGCTAGCAATACTATTGCGGAATACACAATAGACAATGGCAGACCTAAACGCACAAAATCGCTTAGCTTATAGTTGCCCGCGTTGTATACCATTAGGTTAGTTTGATAACCGTAAGGAGAAATAAAGCTCGCGCTTGCACCGAACACCACAGCCATAATAAATGGGCGAGGATCTACGCCAAAGCTAATGGCTATAGCATAAGCGACCGGGAATGCTAACGCCGCGGCAGCATTGTTGGTTATCAGCTCTGTGACGATTAAAGTGATAAAGTATACGCCAACAAATGCAGCAAACACACCATAACCACTAAACACACTTAATAAGCCTTGGGCCATTTGATCTGCTAAGCCAGTCGTCACCATTAAGTTGGCTAATCCCAGAGCACTGCCGACGATAACCACTAACTCTAGCGGAAATCGACGCTTGAGTTCCGTTAATGTCACCGCGCCAATTACCACATAGCTTAGCAGTAATAGCACTAACCCTTTGGCTAATGGTAATACTTCAAAGATGCTCGCTAAGATGGTTAAGGCAAATCCTGCTAACACCCAATTACCGCGTTTTTCATCCAATCGAACGCTGAGGTCTAAACCGCTAATGGCGGCAAAATCTGTAGTTAAATTAGGGTATTTAAAAAAACGGTTGCCAGGGGTTAATAACAATATGTCCCCTGGCTGTAAAACGATATCACCCAACCCACCGTTCAAAGGTGTGTGCCCACGGCGAATAGCCATTACCGCAGCGTCAAACACCTCACGAAATCGTGAATCTTTTAAGGTGGTACCCACTAAACTCGATGATGGCGCTAACACAGCTTCCACCAAATTTTGACCTTTAGCATGTTGTTTGCCGAACCACTCTAAACCATCAAATTGATGCAATAATTCAACTGATTCAACTGCGCCACTGAACCGCAACACGTCATCTGCTTGCAACACCATTTGTGGTGGCACAGGGCAAATACGAATGCCGCTTCGCTCTAATTCAACTAAGTAGAGTTTTTTTAGTGCACGTAAACGGTTATGAATAACACTATTACCCACCAAAGTTGAGGTCTTAGCAACATGAGCCTCAAGTAAATAGGGCAATGCTTCATCTTCAGTTTCTTCACGTCGGTCAGGTAAAAAGTTAGCGAGAATGGTCAGTAAGGTTAAGCCGCCGACAACAACCAACACACCCACTTGCGAAAACTCAAAAAATCCCAGTGGTTTAAGACCTGCATTTTCCACAAAAGAGTTAACGATCAAATTAGTTGAGGTACCTATTAACGTTAAAGTGCCCCCGAGGATCGCGGCATAATTTAACGGCAGTAATAGCTTAGAAGGTGCATGAGTGGGATTACGACGCACAACACTAATCATAGATGCCACAACAGCGGTATTATTAGTGAATGAAGAGAGTAAAGCTGTTGATAAACCTAATTTAACCAAGGTTGGGAATAGAGAGCTTCTTCCGATAACATAACTTAACTTACCTAATAAAGAAGTCTTTTCTAATGCCGTTGCAGCAAGAACTAGCAAAACTAAAGTAATTAAACCATTGTTTATAAAACTACTTAAAATAACGTTTAAATCGGCTAACCCAAATAAATAACATGCTAAAGATGCAAAAAAAAATAATGCAACAGGAGAACTAACCCCTGCAATTAGCCCAATAACTAACCCTAACAATATGACCGATAACAACCAAATTTCGCCCATGTTTACACCCAATCAAGCTGATATTAAATGTATAAATACACCCTATTCTAACGCGCCAGATAATACATGTATTTACATCAGCCAGTATAAAAATATTGCAATTTATTTGGATAAAAAACAATCAAATGGCCTGCCTCTATCGTTCTCCATTACCTAATATGCTGTCTACACAGCGGGGTTAAATTTGTGACTATAGCGCTTTGGCTGCAGCCTCTAAATCGATTGTGTGTTTATCTGTGTTTGGCTCAAACCAGTGTAAGCTGTCTGCCAGTTCAACCACTTCACCAATAATCATTAATGCTGGCATCTGCAACGCTGGGTCTGCCGCTAACTGTGCTAACTCACCCAATGTCCCAAAAAAACGTTGTTGCGATGATGTAGTGGCTTTTGACACGATAGCCACTGGGGTGTCAGCGTTTCGGCCAGCACCAATAAGCCCCTCGCTAATAATGTTGGCATTTAAAATCCCCATATAAACCACTAAAGTGTTATTAGGATTGGCGTAACCTTGCCAATCCATTGGGCGACTGGCTAGCTGGCAATGTCCGGTAATAAACGTGACACCTTGCGCATAATCACGATGTGTTAACGGGATCCCTGCGTAAGCAGACGTGCCACTGGCAGCTGTAATCCCCGGAACCACCTCAAAGGCAATGCCTGATGCCACTAATGTTTGTAACTCTTCACCACCACGACCAAAAATAAAGGGGTCGCCACCTTTTAGACGTACTACGTTTTTACGGGTGTACGCTTTAGTCACTAATAGCTGATTAATTTCATCTTGAGCGGCACTGTGTTTGCCAGCGCGTTTGCCTACGGCAATTTTTTCAGCGCTATTTGGAATAAGATCTAAAATATCCTGGCTCACTAATGCATCATATAATACTGCATCTGCGTTTTTCAGAATGCGATAGGCTTTTAGGGTTAGCAGTTCAACGTCACCAGGACCTGCGCCAACTAACCATACTTTGCCTTTGGCCTTATGACCCGGCATCGATACTAATTCCATCACATCTACCTCAAGATAATTTACTATGTTCAAATATAGCGGTTTCTATATTCCATATACAATAGTAAAAAGTTAGTTTTTATAACCAAAAGGAATATGCAGTAAATTAATCAATTTACGACACCAAAACGTATAAGCTAACCCGATAAGTACACAATAACGAACTTTGTTCGACAAAAGCTGCACAATTGATAACAATGTGTATCAAGAGTTCATACTGACAATTTTGCTAATGGATAATGCAATGATAAAAAGCACTCAATACCTTGGAATATCACTGTTGCTTCTAGGCAGTATTAACACCGCATTTGCTGAAGACTCACTAGTAGAAGAACGCGTTAAAAGAGAGCTAGCCACCTCAGAAAAGCCTTTTGTACTGACGCCGCACAAAGCAAACTACCTATTACCGGCAACGTATCAAACCAGAACTAACCCTGGGCCATTCGAAGCGAAATATCCCGACGACGACATTAACATTGATAAGTTAGAGGCTAAGTTTCAAATCAGTTTTAAGTTTCCGGTTTGGTATAACGTGTTTGGCGATAACGGTCATTTGTTCTTTGCTTATACCAATCAATCCTATTGGCAAGTTTATAACCAAGATGCTTCGTCGCCGTTTCGTGAAACTAACCATGAACCTGAAGTGTTTATGTTGTTTAACAACGACTGGAAAATTGGCGGTTTTACTAATTCATTTTTAGGATTTGGTGCGGTCCATCAATCTAATGGGCAAACGACTGAATTATCACGCAGCTGGAACCGTATTTACGGCAGCGCCGTATTTGATAAAGGTCCATTCGCACTAGGATTAAAAGTATGGTGGCGTATTCCTGAAGATGAGAAAGAAATGCCTAATTCTGCGGATGGCGATGATAACCCCGATATTAACGATTATATGGGTAACTTTGAACTCACGGGTGTCTATGGTCTAGATGAGCATCGATTTACAATGTTATTGCGCAATAACTTTGAATCCCCAAATCGTGGTGCAGTAGAGTTAACCTGGAGTTACCCGATTATCGGTAATCTGCGCGTATATACTCAATACTTTAATGGTTACGGTGAAAGCCTTATCGACTACAACCACCATAATCAGCGTTTTGGTATTGGTATTGCGTTAAACGATATTTTGTAACTCGTACTCATTACATACTCAGGACTCTAGATAAATATAAAAAAGGTGACCAATTTGGTCACCTTTTTATTTACTTATTAAAACGAGTTTTGAACTACTTAGCGCTGGCTTTGCTGTTCACTTTAGAACCAATCACAATGCCTTTATCAGTAAAGTCGACAGACATGTTTAAACGCATGTCGTAATCTTTTAATACCGATAACTCTTCTGGCATTGGCTCGCCGCTCATTTCAATCATGTCCACTAACGGCATAAACATTTTTTGATAATCGACGGCAAAGTCAAAAAATCCATTCGCGTTTAATGTTTGTTTGTAAAGGCCATCAGCCAATTCGGTGCCTCTGTCGCCAGTGTAAACTACTAGATGATTACCTTTAATTGCCACTTTTGCACTGACACCATACTCAGGAGGTAGCATTAACATTGGCGTGATATCAACTGGGTCGCCATTGTCTTTCAGATCAATACTTGCCAACGGTGGGAAGAATGGCTTAGCCATATCAATTAACATCATTGGATTATCAGCCGAAATACTGATTAAGGCATCAAGCTTCTCAAAGCTTGGCTCACCATTGGTTTCCGCTAATTTGTAATCAGCTAGCGTAACACTCATACCTTTAACGCCGTTGGCCATACCGGTCATCATACCGACCATTGCAGGATTTAATTCATCTAGCTCACCCTGCATTTGTGCAAGAGCTTCACACTGATAACTTGGCGTTTGTAAGTCTTTCCATATTTCGTTCAATGCTGGCGCTAATTGATTAACATCAATGCCTAATCCAAGTGATAAAATATTCTCGTGGTCGCTATTATTAAACGATGGAATAAAGCCGCGCATTTTGTTCAATGCAGACAAAATGACTTGGTTATTACTTTCAACCACAACCGCAGCATCAATGGTGCTTTCTGCACGGCTAATAGAGTAACTGTTAAGCCCCATTACTGTGCGTGGCCAGTTAGCGGCAATAGCGGCAAACTCCGCTTGGCAAGTCGGTGTTTTCAGCTCGGCAAGTGGATCTTCACCTTGTGTTTCAGCCATTTTGCTAATTTGTTTAGCAAGCATGTTGCCGTCAGTGGTTGTTAAGCCTTTAACCAGTTCAACATGGTTAATAAAGCTGATACTGTCTTGCATAAAACCATGTGTTTTAGCAATGTCTTGCAACATCGTGGTGCCACTTAGTGGGTTATCTACTTTTTTCTCACTCAATGCAGTTTCAAGTAGTGCCACATCATTTACCGAGGTGTTTAACGTGACGGTTAACCAACCTTGCTTTTCAGAAAAGATAACACTGATTTGCTCTTTGTCATCTGCATCGGTTAACGCATAAGCGCGGTATTCACTTTCGCCAGCCTTACCCGTGGTATGCACTAAACCGCTGTCTTGCTCAGCACGGTCAAGCTCGGCCCAAAATGCAGCAGGATTACTTAACTGAGTTTTCATCACAGGCAAAGCACCCAGTGTATAAAAATAACTTTTTATCGAATCAGCTAAACCATAAGTGCTAAGCAATGCATCTGGTGTAGGTAGCAATGTCATGTATTGCTTATATAGGCTTACAAAAAAGCGCTCTTGTGGGCTTGAGCTATCATCAATTTGAAGTAACTCATCAATACCCTGAGCTTGGTAATTGCCCGCAATGCTATACAAATAGTCTTTTAGTGGAAATGGCGCTAACTGTCCTGAAAACGCTAATGTGTCTGCTGGGATATAATCAAGCATTGGATCACTTGTACCCACTGATGATCCTTGTTGTGTCAGTAAATATCCACCAGCACCGACGGCTAATACCACAGCAGCAATTGCCATTTTATTCATCTATAAACTCCAATTTATATGACTGTTAACTCTTCCATGAAATGAGTTAGCGTTAAATTTTATTTGAACTAAGTACGAATTATCAATTACATCGATAAACAGCGCATTAATTTAACATTAATTGAACCATTTGGCATCAGCTGAGGCTTAACAACAAAAAATAAACAAAAAAATAACAAAGAAGTTAGACGATAGCTGAGCAAAATAAATGATGACGTAGAGAGAGGAGATGTGATTTAACGATTAAGAGGCTACCCGATAACCCATGTACATCAGGGTTATCGGGGCTAACTCAAATGATTGCTTATACGCTAACAAGTCAATCAAAGTGCTCGAGGATGCGAGCGAAGCTTTTGAAGGTACGTGGATTGCAAAAACAATCCCAAAACGTCCACAAAAACCGTCTACGGGAACTTCTAAATCTAGACTATTATCGGCACTGATGCATGAAAATTTAAATAAAATTTACCCATTTTCATTTACCGCGGCAATTTCATCTAAACCATCATGAGGTATGTGGCGACTGTTACACCTGTTTACGCTTATTCACACTCGGTTTTATCCTATTAATTGAGCAAAAAATCGAACTAAAGCTCAGCAAAGCTGAGCTAATAATTCAAACTTTTGTATGACAAAATATAAATCGAAGAAAAAGAGGAAATTACTAAGCAGTCGAAATACGCACAAACATTTGATTATCATTCATCTGCGAGCTGCAGATGAATGATATAGCACGATAATTGTCTATCATGCATATGAAAGAAGATAAGCTAAATATCGAAGTGCAGACCACATTCGCGTTGCAAACCATTAAAACGAGTTTCTTCTTCGCTCATGCCAAGTTCAAGTGGCTTACTTGAATGCGTATCCCCTACCGACACATAACCTTGATCCCACAATGGGTGGTATGGCAAGTCATGTTCAGTCAAATACATGTGCACGTCTTTATTACTCCACTCAATGATGGGCAATAACTTAAACCGTTTGCCACTAATGGCTAAAATAGGTAACGCCTCACGCGTACTCGACTGGCTGCGACGCAAACCTGCAAACCAAGTATTTACGTTCAATTCAGCTAATGCACGCTGCATAGGTTCAACTTTATTGATGCGGTTATACTTTTCTAGGCCGTCAATCCCCTGCTCCCATAGCTTACCAAAGCGTGCTTCTTGCCACGCCTGGGTTTGACCCGCTTGGTACACTTTAAGGTTGAGGTTTAAACGTTCAGTTAACTTATCAATAAATTGGTAAGTCTCAGGAAACAAATAACCAGTGTCAGTTAAAATCACCGGGATATCACTTTGCGCTTGTGTGACCATATGCAACATCACCGCGCCTTGAATCCCAAAGCTTGACGATAACGCATGCTCACCTGGTAGGTAAGCTAAACCCCAAGCAACACGCTCTTGAGCCGTTAACCCCGCTAAAAACTGGTTAATGCTTTCGAGCGCGACCACTTGCTCAACTTTAGGCGCTGATAACAACGCCTGCAGTTGAGCGGGAGTGACACTATGATCGACGTCTGCATCTTTCGATGCAGTCGTTACCACTTCATTAGGCATGAAAATCCTTAGCGGCGTCATTAACCGCCTTCACAACGCCAATGCGCACTGTGAAGTTACCAAAGGTTTCGCCCGCATCGCGCTCTGTAGCGTAGCGGCCAAACAAGGCATCCAACTCAGCTAAAATTTCAGCTTCTTGAATGTTTTCTTTATGCATTTTGTTTAAACGCGTGCCTTCAAAGCTGGCGCCTAAATACAAGTTATAACGGCCAGGCGCTTTACCTACTAAACCAATTTCGGCGGCAAATGGACGGGCACAACCGTTTGGACAACCTGTCATACGCACCACAATTGATTGCTCGCTGATACCATGTTTAGCCTGTAGTGCATCAATGTGGTCGATAAATTCAGGGAAGTAACGCTCAGCTTCTGCCATGGCTAATGGGCATGTAGGTAACGCTACACAAGCAATTGAGTGCCCGCGAGTACCGCTTAATACTTGGCCTAATAATCCATGTTTACGTGCTAAACCTTCAATTTCAGCTTTGTCTTCTGCTGCGACACCGGCGATAATCATGTTCTGATTCGATGTCATGCGGAAATCACCTTTATGAATTTTGGCAATTTCACGTAAGCCTGTTTGCAAGGTTTGACCTGGCATATCTTTAATACGGCCACTTTCGATAAATAGCGTTAAGTGAAACTTATTGTCGATGCCTTCAACCCAACCATAACGATCGCCACGATCGCCTATGATGACGTCACGCTTTGGTTCAAATTTAACCCCTGCACGCTTTTCAACTTCTGCTTTAAATGCCTCATATCCATGGTCAACAATGGTGTACTTCAAACGCGCACGTTTACGAACAACACGGTTACCCCAATCACGCTGAACTGTCATGACTGCTTCTGCAAATTTAGTCACATCGTCAGTTTTAATAAAACCAAAGTCATCAGCTAAACGTGGGAAAGTTTCAACTTCACCGTGGGTAGAGCCCATGCCGCCGCCAGCAACTAAGTTAAAACCGACTAATTCACCGTCTTCTGCAACGGCAATAAAACCAAGGTCATTGGTATAAACATCGACATCGTTATCAGGCGGAACGGCAACAGCCATTTTAAATTTACGTGGTAAATAGGTTTTGCCGTACACAGGTTCAACGGTTTCGGTACCTAAGAGCTTTTCTTCATCTAACCAAATTTCAGCATAAGCGCGAGTATGTGGTAATAAATGATCAGATAAATGCTTAGCAACTGCGTAAGCCTGCGCATGTAACTTAGATTCGACCGGGTTTGGATTACACATCACGTTACGGTTTACGTCACCACAAGCAGCAATAGAATCTAGTGCTGCGCGATCAAGACCTTGGATCAAGGTTTTTAGATTACGCTTAGGAATGCCGTGGTATTGAAACGTTTGGCGCGTAGTTAAACGAATACTGTTTGAAGTGGTTAATGTTGATGAAATTTTATCAACTTCTAACCATTGAGCTGGAGTGCAGATACCGCCAGGTACACGAGCTCGCAGCATAAAGCTATGCAAAGGCTCTAGCTTTTGCTCTTTACGCTCATTACGTAAATCGCGATCGTCTTGCTGATAAAAACCGTGGAATTTAATTAACTGCTGATCGCCATCGCTAAACGAGCCGGTCACCTGGGTATCTAACCCACCTTGGATATCGCCGCGTAAGTAATCACTGTCGATTTTTAAATATTCGTTTACTGCTAACTTTTGCTCACTCATGGCCTGGGCCTCTCTTAATTCTGTTCAATTCATTAGTGCGATTGGGTATTGAAAACTAACCTAGACCGAATTTAATACACGTCTTTTTGGTAACGTTTTTCACTACGCAGTGTTTCAAGGTACGCTTCGGCGTCATCAGCGCTTAAGCCACCTTGTTCAACTGCTATATTCACTAATGCTTGATGTACGTCTTTGGCCATGCGTTCTGCATCACCACAAATATACACATGGGCGCCATCTTGTAGCCACTGCCATAAGGTTTCAGCTTGTTCAGCAATACGATGCTGCACATACACTTTATGGGCCTGATCGCGCGAGAACGCCACATCTAAACGTGATAAATCGCCGTTTTTAAGATACTGCTGCCACTCAACCTGATATAAAAAGTCTTGTTCAAAATGCGGGTTACCAAAGAATAGCCAACTGTTACCCGTTACACCGTCTGCCGCGCGTTGCTGCATAAAGGCGCGGAATGGCGCAACACCTGTACCAGGGCCAACCATAATGACTGGGGTCTCTGGATTTTCTGGTAAACGGAAATGGTTGTTAGGCTCAACATAAACGTTAACTTGTTGGCCCTCTTCTGCTGATGCTAAAAAGTGCGACGCTCCGCCAAAACGAGCGTGTCCTTGACGTTCATCTTCAACTAATGCAACCGTTAAATGCACTTCAGATTCTACTTCAGCCTGACTTGAGGCAATTGAATACAAGCGTGGTGTTAATGGACGCAACATATCAACTAGCTGTGTTGCACCGATCTTAGCAGGATAGGCTGCAATTAAGTCGGCTAACTGGTTTGATAATATAAATTGTCTAGTTTGCTCTTTGTCTTCACAAATTGCTGCAAGCTCTGCATTACCGCTCAACTCAGCCCAAGACTTAACAAGACCTGGGTATAACTGGGTTAATTCTTTCTTATCGGTTAACGCCGCTTTCAATGAATATGACTCTTTAGATACTGTGACGTTTTCGTCAGCCGCTAGGCCAAGGCCGTTAATCACTTCATCCACTAAGGCTTCGTTGTTACTAAACCATACGCCTAATGCGTCACCCACTTGGTACGTTAACCCTGACTCGCCCAAATCAATCTCAACATGGCGTACGTCACGGTCTGAATCACGACCAGTAATTTTTTGGCTTACTAGCACTTCAGCGCTGTATGGGTTTTGCTTAGTATATTGGCTTTCACCAATAGCAGCAGTTGCACCGATAGCGGTTACGCTGGCACCTGAGGTTTGAATGTGAGGCTTAGCAGCTTCGACTACACTGTCTTGCCATTGCGCAGCTGCATCTTCGTAATCAACATCACATTCAACGAGAGGCAGTAATGCTTTAGCACCAAGAGCACTTAGGCGAGCGTCAAAGTCTTTACCGGTTTGACAGAAGAACTCATAGCTTGAGTCGCCTAACGCCAAAACAGAGTAATGTAAGTTATCTAATTTAGGCGCACGTTTTGAGGCTAAAAACTTATGCAGCTCAATGGCATCATCCGGTGCTTCACCTTCACCGTGGGTACTCACAACAAGCAATAACACCGTTTCTTGCTTCAATTGGCGAACGTTATATTCGCCCATTGAAGTTAGATTAACAGCATAACCTTGTGCCTGTGCTTTAGCAGCTAATGCCTGCGCGACACCTCGGCCATTACCCGTTTGGCTACCATATAAAATGGTCACGGTTTGTGCTGCAGAAGTCTCTGCAACAGGCGTGCCTGCTGTTTGGCCCTGACTTGCACTTGCTGCCAAATAACCACTAACCCATGCAAGTTGCACAGACGATAATTCTGATGTGAATTGTTTTAGCTTGTCGACTTGCCCTTGAGACAATGGCGATGCTAGCGCTGAAAGTTCTTTTAACAACATAAGACGGCCTTATAACAGTGTAATGTGAGTTAGCTTACTACTAGGTTCGGAAACCAAAAAAGAATAAAAGATAATTTTTTATTCCATTTAGGAATATGCAAAGGTGTTTTTTTTAGGCTACAAAAGTGTGGCGGAGTTAAAAGTTTTTAAATTACCTCGATTTAAAACCAAGGAATTAGCCCTTAGGCACTTGTACCGAACACGCCTCATGTCGCAAGCTAGGAGGTCCAATTAACTAATGAAAAACTATCAGGTTGATTGTTCTCTGAGTAAAACGACATATGAATATGATATCGCGATGTCATAGCAATGCCATTGGTTAAATAGTTTACCCGACTTCAATGGTCATATGCTGCACTTTTTCTATCCTATAAGTGCCCATGTGAAGCAAGTAATACTCAAACACAATGGTCTATTGATGGGGACAGCAATAGACGGTCTTTTTATTAACCATCAGGAAACAGTCATGCAGATTGGAATACCGAGAGAAAGTATCGAAGGTGAAACTCGAGTCGCGGCGACTCCAGCCACTGTGGTACAGCTAAAAAAACTCGGCTTTAGTGTGGCAGTCGAAGCACAGGCAGGTGTAAAGTCGAGCTTTGATAATGCTGCATTTGAAGCCGCTGGGGCGGATGTAGTTGACGATGTGTATCAAGCAGACTTTATTTTTAAAGTGAATGCACCAACCGATAGCGAAATTGCAAAAATAAAACCGGGCACGACATTGGTCAGCTTTATTTGGCCAGCACAGAACCCTGAGTTAGTTGAAAAACTTTCAAGTCAAAATATTACCGTAATGGCAATGGACATGGTGCCGCGCATTTCACGCGCCCAATCACTAGACGCATTATCGTCAATGGCTAATATTGGTGGTTATCGTGCAGTCGTTGAGGCCGCACACGAGTTTGGCCGTTTCTTTACAGGACAAATTACCGCTGCAGGTAAAGTGCCACCAGCCAAGGTATTGGTTATTGGTGCAGGTGTAGCCGGTCTTGCCGCTATTGGCACAGCGGGCTCACTAGGGGCTATCGTTCGCGCATTTGATACTCGCTTAGAAGTAGCAGAGCAAATTGAGTCAATGGGCGGCAGTTTCTTAAAGCTTGAGTTCGAAAACAAAGAAGGCGGATCATCTGACGGCTACGCAAAAGTCATGAGCGATGAGTTTATTGCTGCTGAAATGGCATTATTTGCTGAGCAAGCCAAAGACGTCGACATTATTATTACCACCGCATTAATTCCCGGTCGCCCTGCGCCAAAACTGATCACCAAAGACATGGTAGACACCATGAAACCGGGTTCAGTGATTGTCGATTTAGCAGCAGCTACTGGCGGTAACTGTGAATATACCGTCACTGGTGAGCGCTTTATCACAGACAATGGCGTTAAAGTGCTAGGTTATACCGATCTACCAGGCCGTTTACCGGCGCAATCGTCACAACTTTATGGCACTAACTTAGTCAACTTGATGAAATTAATGTGTAAAGCAAAAGACGGTAACGCAATACTGGATTTTGATGATGTTGTAATGCGTAACATGACGGTAACCCGTGGCGGAGAAATAACTTTCCCACCTCCGGCTATTTCAGTGTCTGCAGCACCAGCAAAACCAGCAGCGAGTTCAGAGCCTAAAGCGGCTAAAGTTGAAAAAGCTCCGTCTAAACTCAAGTACATTTTAGGCGCCCTGGGGATTGCCGGTTTTGCTGCCGTAGCCTCTGTGGCACCAGCTGAGTTTTTATCACACTTTACCGTGTTTATTTTGTCGTGCGTAGTGGGTTATTACGTTGTATGGAACGTGTCTCATGCGTTACATACACCATTAATGTCAGTCACTAACGCCATTTCAGGCATTATTGTGGTCGGTGCGCTGTTGCAAATAGGTCAAGGCTCAGCACTTGTCACTGCACTTGCGTTTGTCGCGGTGCTTATCGCCAGTATTAACATCTTTGGCGGCTTTACCGTCACTCAGCGTATGCTGAAGATGTTCCGTAAAGATTAAGGGGTAATATCGTGTCTCAAGGACTGGTTACAGCATCTTATATCGTTGCCGCGGTATTTTTTATTCTCAGCTTAGCTGGGTTATCAAAACAAGAAACGGCTAAAAATGGTAATTTATTTGGCATTATTGGTATGGCGATTGCGCTTGCAGCTACCATACTCAATCCTGCTACGAGCGGCGTAGAATGGATCATTCTTGCCATGGTTATTGGTGGTTCAATTGGTATCCGCTTAGCATTGAAAGTCGAAATGACTGAAATGCCAGAGCTGGTCGCCATTTTGCACAGCTTTGTTGGTTTAGCTGCGGTATTGGTAGGCTTTAACAGCTTTATTGATATTCAGCCCCATGAAGTGTCTGAAGTCGTGTTGGTATTAGGGCAAGACCTCAATACCACGCTTGCAACGGCAAAAGCGGCATTTATCGAAGCCAATACAGTACAACAAGCCGAACACCTAACCGGTGCAATGTTAAACATTCACTTAGTTGAAGTGTTTTTAGGCGTGTTTATCGGTGCAGTGACCTTTACGGGTTCTATTGTGGCGTTTGCTAAATTACGCGGACTGATTTCATCAAAAGCATTAATGTTACCGCATCGCCACAAGCTTAATCTGCTTGCCGTAGTGGTTTCATTCATTTTGATGGTGATGTTTGTTCAAGCGGGCGGCGCAGTAACACCACTCATTTTGATGACCTTAATTGCCTTTGCATTTGGTTGGCATTTAGTCGCATCAATTGGTGGCGCAGATATGCCAGTTGTCGTGTCAATGCTCAACTCATATTCAGGTTGGGCAGCAGCGGCGGCAGGTTTCATGTTATCTAATGATTTACTGATTGTTGTCGGTGCCTTAGTGGGTTCGTCAGGTGCGATTCTGTCTTACATTATGTGTAAAGCCATGAACCGCTCGTTCATTTCAGTGATTGCCGGCGGCTTTGGTAACGACAGCGTGGCATCAACTGGTGATGACACTGTGGGCGAATACCGTGAAACAACCGCTGAAGATGTCGCTGATATGCTTAAAGCATCAGACTCAGTCATCATCACTCCAGGTTATGGTATGGCGGTTGCTCAAGCACAATATCCTGTGGCTGAAATCACCAAGAAATTGCGTGCTTTAGGCATTAAAGTTCGCTTTGGTATTCACCCTGTTGCAGGGCGCTTACCCGGTCACATGAACGTACTATTGGCTGAAGCTAAAGTCCCTTACGATATCGTGCTAGAAATGGACGAAATCAACGAAGACTTTAGCAGCACTGACACAGTATTGGTTATTGGCGCAAACGATACGGTTAACCCTGCTGCGATGGAAGATCCAAGTAGTCCAATCGCAGGTATGCCAGTACTCGAAGTGTGGAAAGCGCAAAATGTCATTGGATTTAAGCGTTCAATGAACACGGGCTATGCTGGCGTGCAAAATCCATTGTTCTTTAAAGACAATACCCAAATGTTATTTGGCGATGCCAAAGACAGCGTAGAAGCAATTCTAAAAGCGCTTTAACATCTAAGTTATTGATAAAATACCAGCTCATTAGCTGGTATTTTTTTATCTAAAAGTTAGCTAAACTATATTGCTATGACTTTAAAGGATTACCGGTTATCAATGGCATTGCAGGACAACATGACTCAGCTGCAGCTTGAACTTGAGCAATGTAAGCTCAAAATAAAGCAACTAGAGCGTGAGAATAGCCATCTTACCCTGGTGAACAAAAGGGTAAATGAGCAATTGAATGCTGCCCTTGATGGCACAGGGTTATGCCTGTGGGAACAACACATCCCTAGCGGAAACCTGACCATTTTCAACCAACAATGGGGGCACCTACTCGGTTTTACTCGTCAAGAACTTCCTGCCCATATCGACAGTTGGAAAAACAACTTACATCCAGAAGACAAAGACTGGGTAATAGCAGCATTTGAAAGTCATGTCGCAGGCAAAGCTGAAACCTATGAAGCAGTGCACCGCATGATCCACAAAGATGGCACAGTGGCATGGGTGTCGGACCGTGGAAGAATTATTGAACACGATATTAACGGCAACCCATTGCGCATTATGGGAACGCACATTGATGTCACCAAAGAAAAGCGCTACGAAGAAGATTTAGCCAAACTCGCTCACCGCGATCCGCTCACAAACTTACTCAATCGTACCGCGCTAGTGACCGCCTTTGAACAAGAAAAACAGCAAAAAGATAAACATCATCTCGGCGCATTATGCTTTATCGATCTTGACGGTTTTAAAATCATTAACGACCATTTAGGCCATCGTTATGGCGACAGTTTACTTATTCATATTGCCAAAGACCTCACCCACATATGCCAACAGATTTTTTCCCCACCCGATACAGCAAGTAAACAATATAGTTTTCATATTGCCCGCTTTGGTGGTGATGAATTTGTTATTTTAACTCAATGTTACGATATTGATTTATTAACTCTGCTGGCCAAAAAGCTACTGGACTTATATCGACAGCCACTCAAACTCGACGGAGAAACAGTAAGCATAGGGCTGAGTATAGGCATTAGTTTATTTGACGAACTCGATGAATTTGCTAACGTGTGTGAGCAAGCAGACAAAGCCATGTATAGCGTCAAAAAACACGGGAAACACAACTTTTTATTTTGGTGAAATTTGCCTTGCCCCCTCACATAAGACGATATTAATCGTCGACAAATCATTCCCGCCGACAGAATTTAGCATAATCAAATTGATGTTAATTTACTGTTCGACCTTACTGTTGTCAGCTTGAATTTTAATTAACATTATCAAAGTCAAAATCCAACTCGACAGTTTATATTCACGATAAATTCAATAACACACCCTGAATGTTCAAAACATATCCTTCGTTTTCAATACAAAATTAAGCAATTATTTTTGTTTCAACTACTTAATCATCGTAATTTTTTTGTTAAAAACACGTTAGGTTATAGTTAACGAAAATCAGAAAGCGATAATAATATTACAGGGGAAAGGTATGAGCAGATGTAAGCTTTTTTTTCAGACGACACTCGCACTCGCCATTGCAAATTCATTGGTTGTCACAAACCATGCTTATGCGCAGGAGGCAGAGAATGCCGAAATGGAAAAGATCGTTGTGACTTCTCGCGGGCGAGTGGAAACACTGCAACAAATCCCAGACTCAGTCACTGTCATAAATGCTTCTGAAGTTGCCCAAGCAAGAATAGAGACAATCAAAGATTTTGCCGCCCTGACACCTAATCTTGATGTATCTAAAAACTTTCGCTCTGGTTTAAATTTCATCACCGTTCGTGGCCTAATAACTCCTCAAGTAGGTGAAGCTCCAATTGCCTATGTGGTTGATGGAGTAACCGTACCCAATTTAGAATTTATAAACCAGGGATTGCATAACATTGAACGCATTGAAGTCCTAAGAGGCCCTCAAGGGGCACTCTATGGAAAAAATGCTATCGGTGGAGCGGTTAATATCATCACTAAAGCCCCAACCGATGAAACTGAAGGTTCAGTACAGGCATCATATGCCGAAGGGAATGAAGTTAAGCTAAATTCAGCCTTGAGTGGCGCTGTCATTGAAGACAAACTTTATTACCGTATATCTGCAAACTATCGCGACAGTGATGGGCAAATAGATAATGCTCACTTCAACGAAGATGTCGACTTTGTTGACAGCGCATATGGCTTCCAGGGAATGCTTCACTATTTGATGACTGACGATACAGATATCACTTTTCAAGGTAACTACTCCAACAGTAGACAGGGTAGTAATTATATGGCGAGGATTTCCGCTGACGAGTTAGAAGATTTTAGTATTGAAAACGATAGCAATGCAATCGGTGAAGATATTTCAGAAATGTGGTTTTTATCCTCTAAACTGGAAAGTCAATTTGACCTAGGTAAATTGGTGGTAGTGCTTTCTGCAAATGATTCAGATATTGAGTTTTTTGCTGATGGTGATTTTACTCACTCCGACGCAAGCGAGGAAAACTTTTATTTCCCAATAACACAAATCAACCCGATAAAAGAAAGTTCAGAGAATCTCGAAGTGAGATTTGTTTCAGAGAGCAACGATGGATTTAGTTGGGCCTTAGGCAGTTTTGCAGAAACAAAAGACAGGTATGTTTCATATAACCAGGTTATTGATGTCACACCAACAGAACTTGTGACCTACAATGATGTAAAAGCACTAATGGCTTCAGATCCTTCTCTGGTATTAGAAGGTGAAAAAACAGTCCTAGACAGTTACGCCTATGCCTTTTTTGGACAAGGTAATTATGATATTACCGATGATTTAGAGTTAACATTTGCATTAAGGTATGACTCAGAAACACGCGAAGCATATGATGAACGCGATAAAGCGGCATCAAAAGCCGAACAAACCTATAGCCAACTCCAACCTAAAGCCTCACTTGCTTGGCAATATACACCCGATGTTTTACTTTACACCACCTATTCAAAAGGCTTCAGAAGTGGTGGTTTTAATGAATACTCACCTACCGTCAATCGTCAATATGATAAAGAAGTGTCCGACACAATTGAAATTGGCTCTAAAACAACTTGGCTTGATGACACCATTTGGTTAAATCTAGCGGCCTTTAGAATTGTTCAGCAAGATGCTCAGTTTACGCGTTTAAACCCGTCTACTTTCACCCTAGAAAACTTAAATATCGATGAAGTGATCATTAATGGATTAGAACTAGAGTTATCAGCCAATGTGACTGAAGACATTAAAGTGTCTTTTGGGGCTGGCTATATTGATAACGAAATAACTGAAAATAAAGGAACTGACATCTTATCAGGACGTGATTTACAAGAAACTGAAGGTGGTACAATGCCTTACGTATCTAAGTTTAACTTTAATGGCTCTATTACTCATTACACTGAATTACATAAAGACTGGTTACTAAGCTCACGCTTAGCATTTAACACTGTCGGGCCAAGAAGCTTTGATATCTACAATGATGATACCGGAGAAACAGACTCTCACACCTACCTCAACGCTAATTTCACCGTCAATAATGAGTCGTGGTCAGTTTCATTGTTTGCCAACAATATCTTAGATGAGCAATCTCCAGAAACAGTATTCCTATACAACCCATTAATTCGTATGCAAAACAGCCCTCGACAAGTTGGGGTTCAAGCTAAGTATTCATTCTAGGTTTTAGGGTCGCCCATGTATATGGCGACCCTTTCTGATTTATTTAAAGAGATTATTATGACGATTAGAGTTGCGACTGATGTCGGTGGTACGTTTACTGATCTTGTTTACATTGAACAAGGCACAGTAAAAGCGGTTAAAAGTGATACTACCCCACCTAATTTTGAGCAAGGGGTGATCAATACTGTTGATAAAGCAAATATATCGTTAGCCGATGTCGACTTTTTTGCACACGGTTCAACCGTGGTTATCAACGCGATTACCGAGCGTAAAGGTGTGAAAACAGCGTTAATTACCACTCAAGGATTTCGCGATGTGTTAGAAATAGCCCGGGGTAACACCCCTGATATTTTTAACAATTGCTATCAAAAACCAACGCCTTTTGTTGAGCGCCATTTACGCAGAGAACTCCCCGGACGCTTAGACCATTTAGGCCGAGAAATAACGCCGCTTGATCTCTCATTATTACCAGAGATCTTAACGTACTTTAAATCCCTAGATATTCAGGCTATTGCGGTGTGTTTTTTACATTCTTATTTGAATAAAGAGCATGAAAAAGCAGCCGTAATAGCGATCCAACAATACTGGCCTGAAGTGGATGTTATTGCCTCTTATGAAATTTCATCGGAGTGGAGAGAATATGAGCGAACGAACACCACAGTATTATCAGCATATGTGCTCCCACCCGCTCAGCAATACTTAAATAAACTGAATGAAAAGCTCGCCGAAAAGGGATTAAAAAATGCACCTTACATCATGCAGTCAAATGGCGGTATTGCAACCTTAAAGGCCGCCTGTAAAAACCCTATTACACTTGTAGAGTCAGGCCCTGTAGGCGGGATTTTAGGCGCTGTAGCATACGGTAAAGTTATCGGTGACGAAAACCTGCTAGCTTTAGATATTGGAGGTACAACAGCAAAATGCTCACTCATTAACCAAGGTGAAACGCGGATCACCACCGAATACATGCTCGAGAAAACACAGAGCACAGCAGGTTATCCCATAAAAACCCCCGTAATTGATATCGTTGAAATAGGTAATGGTGGGGGCAGTATTGCCTGGATAGATGCTGCAGGTAGTTTACATGTAGGGCCAAAAAGTGCCGGTTCAACGCCAGGACCTGTGGCTTATGGTCGTAATGGTACAGAACCGACGACAACAGATGCCAATCTTTATACAGGACGAATTAATCCCGACAACTTTGCGGGTGGAGAAATCAAACCGGCTCAACAAGCTGTGCATAACGCCTTCAAAAAGCTCGGTGATACGCTTGGTGTCACCGCCATGGAAATTGCACATGGTGTATTGAAAATTGCAAATTCAAACATGGTTAATGCCCTTAAGCTTATTTCGGTAAACAGAGGTTTTGATCCACGCGACTTTTCACTGATGGCATTCGGCGGCGGCGGGGCTTTACACGCCACTGCGCTAGCAAAAGAACTTAATGTTCGAAAGGTCATTATTCCGCCCTTTGCTGGCGTGTTTTCAGCATGGGGAATGCTGATGCTTGATTTACGTCGAGATTATATTCACACCCATAAAATCAGTATTACCCATGATAGCAAAACAGACATTGGTAAAGCTTTTGATGGCGTGATAACCAATGCATTAGCAGACTACAAAGAAGATGGTTTTAGTGAAGATAAAGTGATGTTAGAGCTTTATGTTGATGCTCGTTATCATGGCCAAGAACATACCGTAAAAATACCTGTTCCTGGATTAACGCTCGAAAATAAAGAATTTATTGATACTTTATCCCAACGTTTTCATCAAGCTCATGAGCAAGAATATACCTTCAATCTTGAAGATTCAGCGATAGAAATTGTCAACATTCATTTGGTTGCATTTGGTCTATTAGATAAAGCTGAAATTACCCCAGTAGCAAAAAGCGAAAGTGCAGATGCCTCTACTGCGATTATTGGCCAACGCGATGTCGATTTCGATGAATTGGGAACCCACAACACCCCTCTTTATAATCGTGAATTATTGACTCACGGTATGAAATTCTCAGGGCCAGCCATTATTGAAGAACCAACGACTACGACAGTCATTCTGCCCGACAACAAAGTAGAAATAGATGCTTTTGGTGGCATACATATCCACTTAACGTATTAAGTTAAAGGACTTTAAACATGACAATAATTCAAGCCAACAAGGAACCTCAGCAGCCTAAATCTGTTGATATTTTTACTATAGAAATCATTAAAAATGCCTTAATCGCGATTGGCGAAGAAATGTTTTTAGCGTTGAAGCGCAGCAGTAAAAGCCCCATTATTTATGAATCATTAGATTATGGTATTGGGGTGACAGATGCCCATGGGCGATTAATATCACAAGGTAACGGTATTCCGGGTTTTATAGGAACACTCGACGCTGCAGTGCAGCGCATCATTGAAAAGTTTGATGCCAATAATATTTATGCCGATGATGTATTCATCTTAAATGACCCATACTCAGGCGGAGGCACTCATCTATCCGATGTGTGTATGATCCGTCCTATATTTTATCAGCATACATTGGTTGCATGGACAGCAAATAAAGCGCATTGGACTGAAGTTGGCGGCAAAGACCCTGGAAGCTACAGTGCTGATGCAACCTCTATTTACCAAGAAGGCCTTCAGTTTCCTGGTATCAAAGTGTATGAAAAAGGCATTGCAAATCAATCGCTGTTAGATTTGATTGAAGCAAATGTGCGCTTACCGGAAATGACCTTGGGTGATTTAAAAGCCTGTGCGGCATCATTAAAAGTCGGTGAGCAGCGCTTTTTATCTTTGATAGAAAAATATGGACAAGAAACAACATTAACAGCAATTGATAAACTATTAGATCACGGCGATACCATGGTGTTTGAAAAGTTTAAAACGTTACCCAAAGGCGACTTTTATGCTGAAGACATTATCGACGAAGATGGTATGGGACACGGCCCCTTTGTCATTAAAGTCAAAGTCACTATCACTGATGAAGAGTTTATTTGTGATTTTACAGGTTCGTCAAAACAAGCACTTGGGCCAATTAATTGCACTATGGGTGTGCTTATTTCGGCAGCGAGAGAAGTATTTATGGGCGTTGTAAAGCCCAATGCAGCGGCTACTGACGGTTGCTTTAGACGTCTTAGAGTAGAGTGTCCAGAGGGCACAATATTAACAGCCCAGCGCCCTGCTCCTGTTTCATCCTATTTTGAGTCGATGGTTTGTGCAGCGGATGTGATCCGTAAAGCACTCTCCTCTGCCATTCCAGATGTATTAACTGCAGGTCAATTTGGCTCTGTGTGCACAATAAGCTTATCGGGAATTAATCCTCTGACAAAAGAACCATTTTTGTTGGTTGAACCATTAGTCGGTGGTTGGGGAGCAAATATCATCAAAGATGGTGAGTCTGGTCAGTTCTGTGTTGGCAATGGCGAAACGAGCAATATACCCATAGAGATCACTGAAGAGCGTTATGGTGTTCGCGTTGAGCGCTATGAATTCAATCCAGATAGTGCTGGTTGTGGTGAATTTCGCGGTGGTAAAGGGGTTATTCTCGAGTATCGCGTATTAGGTGATGGAGCTGATATTTCGAGCTTTTTTGGTCGAGGGATCACACCAACATGGGGAACCAATGGTGGCCAGAACGGTTCTTGTAACTATATCGCGATTATTGATAGTGATGGCAATGAAAAAGCTAGATTCAGTCGAAAAAGCCGATATCCTTTAGAGAAAGGTGACTTAATACGCTTAGTCACTGGCAATGGTGGCGGTTGGGGAGACCCATTAAAACGTTCAGCACAATCTATCACTAAAGATATTGTTAATGGATTTATTTCCGAACAGGAAGCTATAGAAATATACCAATATAATCAGTAATTTTATTGAATGTTAAGACTTCTAAAAACAAAAGGATTATATGTCTACATTACCAATTCATAAAACCAAAGATTTTGCATTTGGTTTAGCAGGCTTATTAACCGCTCCAATTGGTTACTTAGTATTATTATTTTTGCCTGTATATTTAGAAGTTATTGCATTAACAATGAAGCTGACAAATGTGCAAGTGGGGTATTTAGCCGCTACCGATGCGATGGGTATCGTGGTGGCTACCCTCGTATTTTCAACATTTGTTGCAAAGCTTAATTTCAGGAATATCGTCATTGCCGGAGTATTACTGAGTTGCTGTGCAAATTTGGCATCAGCCTATACCGGTGATTTTTTGGTGTTGTGCCTCATTCGAGTTATAGCAGGCATTGGTGAAGGTTTACTCGTGGCCGTTGGCATCACTTCAATCGGGATGACGACTAACCCGAATCGTTGGTTTGGGTTTTATACCGCGGTGGTCGTTGCCGTTCAAGCACTCGGGCTGGTAGCTGTTACACCTATTTATCAATTTGCTGAGCTACAGGGAGTATTTGTCGCCATGGCAATATTTTATTTAACACCATTATTTGTCATCAACAACTTACCCAAAAACAGCCAAAGCTACAAAGATAAGCTTACAAATGATGACGTTATAAACACAATTCCCACGCGATACTTTCTTATTGCACTTGCTGGTTTATTTTGTTTTTACATCGGTATTGGCGGTACGTGGAGCTACATATCCTTTGTGGGTACGGATGCGGGATTGTCGTTAGATTATGTTTCTCAAGCTCTCGCCCTTGCTATGATAGCGGGCTTATTGGGGGCGCTATTTTTTGCTTGGTTAAATATTAAAGGCAAGAGCACTTTGCTGTTACTACTCTCTATTGTGTTGATGAGTGCTTGTTTGATTGTTGTGTCTTTTGACGTCAGTGAATTTAAATATTTAGCTTTGTTAAGTATATTCAGCTTCTTTTGGAGTATTGTTGGCGCAAGAACTTTTGCGATTATTTCTGATGCCGACCACTCAGGAAAATATATTACTGCAGCCCAAACTTGGGTTGGTGTTGGTTACATTGTTGGTCCGATTGTGGCAAGTGAAATTATGTTAGACTTTAGCTACTTAGGGGTAAATGTAATGGGATCTATCTGTTTTGTTGCGTGTTTTATATTAATGCTCCCTTTAGCTTACCAATCAAAATAAGGCTATCCCATAAACGAAATAGCCTTGAAATCAAATCAAGGCTATTGATTTTATAGTGATTTCGTTCTTAAGATATTCTTGTGGCTCTGCCTGTTCAAAAATACTTGTTAACGCGTCTATCCCGTCAGTAATTCGGCCAAAAGCAGCGAAACCAAGGCCGTCACTATAACGTTTACCACCATAATCAAGTTCTAATTGATCCCCAACACTGAAAAAGAAGCTACCATCTGCACTACCCGGTTCAAATCTCGCCATCGAGATGGTGCCATGAGTATGTGAAAGCCCAGAATCTTTTGTTGACTCATGGATTATCGGCGGTAAAAGTAATGGATGTTCGGGCGGTAATCCTGCTTGGATCACTTGAATTTTTGTATTGGCATCTTCAGGCTGCTCAGCATTACTTTCAGTGACAATTCGAAATATCGTCGAGTTATTGAATCGCTTTTGTTGGACATAATTTAAGAAGTTACTGACTGTTACGGGGGCTTTATCCGCGTATAGAGTAACGATGAGGTCGCCAATGTCAGTGTGTATTTTTACTTTTGGGTTATGTATCACCTATACTCTCCAGAGAATCATAATTTAATAATTATCATATATTTATTAAAAATTTTAATCGGAAACATGTTAACTATTTTGAGTTATTTGGTGAATAATGCCTACAAATCAGGTTATTCTTTTGCAAGGCATAAAAGGACAAGATGAATGATAAAAAAACCTGTCAAACTGGATAAAATAAATCGAAATATTCTTATTGAACTACAGAATAACTCTCGAATTAGTAATAACGAATTATCTGAACGGGTAGGTTTGTCACCCAGTGCATGCCTACAACGAGTAAAAGCGATGGAAGATTGCGGCTATATATTACAGTATGTTATGGCGTTAGATATCAATAAACTCTGCGTTAATGTAAAAGCCTATATCAATATCAAGCTAAAGAGTAACACCTATCAAAACTGCTCTATTTTCGAGCGTTCTGCAAAAAAATACCCTCAAATTGTCGACTGCTTAAGAGTGAATGGTGGAATTGATTATATCGCTTTTGTCATTTGCACTTCTATTGAAGAATTTAATGACTTTTGTGATGAGCTTTTACAAGCAGATTTAGGCATCGAAAATATCGCCTCTCATTTCGTACTCGATGAGCCAAAATGGTTTGGTGGATACCCGTTGAATAATTTGCAATGGAAAGATATGTAATTAGAGTCTAGGTCTGTTGTGCTTTGCTGATTAATTTTGCTCCAATCAAACACGCTTAAATTGAAGCGAAAGGTGTACAGCCTAGTCATCGGGTGAGTTTATTTGATGTTTTAAAGTACACTCTGGCTCAATTAACTATTTTATTAATATATTGTTGCCCATAAGCATGTTTATTGCTGCATAATCAGTAACAAACCGCTGCGGTGCGATAGCAGACAACTGACCAATAAGAATTATTCTTTATGTTTTTATCACCTTATTTTACTAAGCAAGATCAAAGTGTGTTTATCTCTGCACAGCAAGCAAGTGACTTTGCCAAAAAAGTGGCTGAAGACTTTAACCCTATTCATGACGTTGGTGCCAAACGTTTTTGTGTACCTGGTGACTTACTGTTTGCATTAGTATTAACAGAATACGGTTTAAGCGCGAACATGAAGTTTAAGTTTGCAGGTATGGTGGGTGATAATGTCGAACTTCATCTTGATAAAAGCGTCACTGAAAAATTCAGTATTTGTGATACCAAAGGCAAAGAGTATCTGCATATTGAACGCCAGGGTGAGGTATGTAAATGCGATGTGCAAACCGCGGCATTCATTAAAAGTTATGTCGCGTTTTCAGGGCTTAACTTCATCCATGTGTTAATGCCAATGATGAAGCAACATCAAGTGATGATTAACCCAGACCGCCCATTGGTTATTTACGAGAGCATGTCGTTCCATCTTGATCATTTTGATTTTACAACAATGAGTTTGCACTTAGTTGATCAGGCCCTAGTCATTAATGGCAAACGTGGCGATGTCACCTTAACATTTGAACTGCAAAGCGAAGGTAAAGTGATTGGTAGCGGGATGAAAACCTTGGTGTTAAGTGGTTTACGTGAATATGACGATGAAAAAGCACAACTGCTGTGTGACGCCTATGAAAGTAGAAAACAGCGTTAACTGTTTTTTATTCATACGCAAAATAAAAACGCGAGCGACACGTTGTGTTTAGCTCGCGTTTTTGACCATTTAGCTATCCTGTTTTACGCTCAATTTAACTTTTAAATTGCCGCACTTCAGGTAATGGTATCGTTGTTTTATTGATCATAACGTCAATTTAAACACCGATGTGTTACTTACAGGTAAAATGACTACTTAGCCAAATTTTTTACTACACTCAATAGCTTTATTGCGCAGTTTGTCCATCATTTAATAGTGCTAATGCACTGTGTCCAACTAGTTGCTCAACACATTGGCTACCTGCCTCAGCAAAATGACTGATTGCAGTCTCTTTTGCCATGTTAAGCGATTTAAGCGTTTTTACATTGTCATCAACACTGCCGCACAAACTAAAAAATAGTTGTAATACGGCTTTGCGCTCGGATTGTTGCATCAATGCATACCAAGATTGCTGTAATGACTCAATTGAAGAAAAATCTAATCCCTCAATGAAAAACTGCCCTATGCGTTCATCTAAACGCACTAAAAATTCCGTTTTACGTGGAAAATGATGGCTAATACCAGTTCGACTTACCCCAGTGGCTGCAGATAAAGTGGTATATGACATTGCTTCAAAACCAATCGTGAGGATTTGTTTAAAGGCTTCGTCTAAAATTTGGTTAACGGTTAACTCAGTTTCAACGCGTGAACGCTTGGCCATAAACGTGGTCTCTCTAATTATTTTGGTGCAAGAGCTTACCAGACCATACTAGAAAATTCTGCTAAGAATTAGCAAGTTTACAACATATTTAACCGTACAATATCCAGAAAGAACGTGCAAAACAGAACATTATCGCGATAACTAATGGTTTACCCCTTTAAAATCAAAGGTTATAGAAATTGTCTGACAAATGATTTGCGTACGGTAAAATATGATGTGTTTTTTTTGAGTCACAAAGAGTTACAAATTATTGAATTGTACTGAATTGATTTTGTAGCCATCGCTGCGCCGAGTCTTTGCCCATCAGCTGTTCAAGTGTTGGCGATAGGACTTCAACTAACTTAGGTTGACGCCAAAACATATATCCAGGTAAAGGTTGAACAACGCCAGCACCAAATGTTCGTTGCACTAAACTCGAAAACTCCCCCATGTCGCGTGACGACCATATAGGCATCAATGGATACACCTCAGCAATAAAATCATCGTACCGAATAAAATGCTGTAATTGCTCAATAGTGTAGTGAGTTAGTACTATTTGAAGTTGTGGCGCACTCCAGTGAGATAAATTACCGCTATCGTTAATTAACGCCAGATTGCGACGGTGAAATTGTTGCCACGCAAGATCAAGCTGAGAATAGTGCTGGGCAATACGCCACAGTAAATATAAGTCGGCTAGCCATTCATGTTGATATTCGGTTAATGAGTTCGGTAATATTTTGTTTTGTAGGCGTATATTGTGTAGATGCCCAATCTCATGCCACAGCGTTAATTGCGCTTGTTGAGGTAAAGGCAATTGATAAGTCGTTAGCCCTATCGAACCACTTTGCTCGGCAATATCTTTGGTCGGATTAACGACAATGATACCGGCAATGTGCTCATCAATAGCCGATAACACCATGGCACTTTTATACCCCATGGCAGCACGGATCGCTTTCGACGAAAATACTTGCTGCTTTTGAAGGGGTATCGGCAATCGCTTTAGGCAAGCTGTTAATTGAGATAAATGACAAATTAATGCACGCTTGTTACCTATATCTGTAAATTCCCCCTGAGAATGAGGGGATCCTTTGACTGCATCGATTTGCCATGACGCCGTTACAGGGTATTTAAGTTCAATAGAAGCTGCTGTTTGAGTCGATAAGGTTTCACTGGCAACGCTAGTGCAGTTACCGATAAGGCCGATGAATAACCATTGCCAGTGTTTAACCATCAATTATTTTTTCGACATAATATTTTGGATAATTGCGGTCGTTGATACACCTTCTTCAAAACCAAGCACCTCGACTTTGCCGCCGGCAGCAATTACTTCAGCGCCACCAGCAATATCTTCTACTTTATAGTCGCCACCTTTGACGAGTGCATCAGGTAATAAGCGGGCAATCACGCGTTGCGGGGTATCTTCAGCAAACGGCACAACCCAATCCACAGAAGCTAATCCTGCTAATACAGCCATACGGCGATCGACAGGGTTAACAGGACGACCAGGGCCTTTTAAACGCGTTACGGAATCATCGCTATTTACAGCCACAATTAAGCGATCGCCCAAGGCTTTAGCTTGTTGTAAATAGCTCACATGACCGGCATGTAAAATATCAAAACAGCCATTAGTCATCACAATACGTTCCCCACGTAAACGGGCCTGCTCCATTGCGTACGCTAATTGATCTTCCGTCATCACACCAAAACCAGATTCGCCATGATTCAGCGCTAATGCTTGAATAAGCTCAATGCGACTCACTGTCGAGGTGCCAAGTTTGCCCACAACCACACCTGCTGCGGTATTAGCGATGGCACATGCTTGCGCTAAAGTCGCACCAGCAGCAATCGATGTGGCTAATGCAGAAATCACAGTATCACCTGCCCCTGTCACGTCATACACTTCACGGGCAACGGTTGGGATATGCAGTTCAGGTTGGTCTTTAGACACCAAGGTCATGCCCTTTTCTGAACGTGTCACTAAAATGGCTTTAAAATCATGTAACTTTATAAGCGCTTGAGCTTTTTCAATCAGATCATTTTCACCCGTTACGGTACCGACCACAGCTTCAAACTCACTCATATTAGGTGTAATGAGTGACGCACCGTGATAGCGCGCAAAATCATGACCTTTAGGATCGACCAATACGGTCACGCCTTTCGCGCGAGCTTTGGCAATAAAATCTTTCGGCTCGTGAATCGCGCCTTTGGCGTAATCAGATAGCACTAATACATCAACGTTATCTAAAATCGTTTCACTTTGGTCAAACAGCGCTTGGCTGCTGGCCTTATCAAACGACTCTTCAAAATCCAAACGTATTAATTGCTGGTTACGAGACAAAACACGTAATTTTGTAATCGTTGGCTTATCGGCAACACTTAACCATTGCGGCTCAACCCCAAATACTTTGACTCCTTGAGTTAGAGCTTCGGCGGTTTCGTCTTGACCAACAAGGCCGGCTAAATGAACATGCCCGCCCAGAGCGGCAATATTTAATGCCACGTTAGCAGCTCCGCCGGGCCTATCTTCAATCTGATTAATTTTAACAACAGGCACAGGCGCTTCGGGTGAAATGCGTCCAGTTGGACCTACCCAATAGCGATCCAACATTACATCCCCAATCACTAAAATACGCGCATTTTCAAACGCTGGGAGAGAAACCTTCATTGTGTATTCACTGTGTTGCAAAAATTTAACCGTAATTGTACCTAATTTTCATCAGAATAATGAGTTAGAATAACAAATAATTTTTGTGAACAAGACGAGTCATCTGTGGTAGAAAAAGCCGAATTTTCTTCTGATTTATATCATCCTAAACATTGGCCTATGTGGTTTGGCGTTTTATTAATGCGCACCACCTTATTACTGCCCTTGCGTTGGCAAATGAAAATGGGCAGCGCCATTGGTCGCCTAGTTAAAAAATTCGCTAAAAGTCGTGCTCATACCGCTCGTCGAAATATTGATTTGTGTTTTCCTGACATGAGCGAAACAGACAAGCAGCAGCTCCTCGATAGTACCTTTGAAGAAACTGGCAAAGCATTATTCGACACTATTAATGCTTGGTGGTGGTCAAATGAGCGTATTCAACAGCACATGACGATAAAAGGCACAGAGCATGTCAGCAATAGCTTAGACAATGGTAAAGGGGTGATTTTATTTGCAGTGCATTGTTTACCACTTGAAATGGGCGCGCGTATCTTTGGTCAATTTGCTCCCGGAATTGGAGTATATCGTCCGCATAACAACCCGGTGATGGAGTATTTACAAGTTAAAGGTCGTTTGCGCTCAAATAAAGGTTTAGTCCCTAAGCGTGATGTACGCCAAATGATCCGCAGTTTGCGCGCTCCAGATGTCATCTGGTACACCGCTGATCAAGATTTTGGCCGCTCAAGTGCGGTTTTTATCCCATTTTTTGCCGTACCAAATGCCGCGACAATTACCGGTGCAACCTCGCTTGCTCGATTAGGTAAAGCCAACGTATTACCTTTTTTTGTTGAACGTAACGCTGATGACACCGGCTATAATCTCGAGATCATGCCGGCACTCGACAACTTTCCTGGCGACAACGAAACCGATGATGCCATTCGCGGTAATCAAATTGTTGAGCAATTAATTAATCGCAACAGAAGCCAATACATGTGGCTCCATCGACGATTTAAAACCAGACCAGTTAAAGGCTCACCTTCATTGTATAAATAATGCCAATCACCATAAAGATAAAGCGCCTCTGAGCGCTTTTTCTTTATGCTTAATAAGCTAAGCTGCATTGATGACTTAAGTTTTTTTAGTTGTAAACTCAAAATCTTGCGAGATATTTACCGCTTTAAATCCAGCCGGATTTTGCATCAAATTGGTGGCAATAAAATCTGCGGCCATACCAAATGGTTTGGTATTAATTTGACGCAGAAACATCACTCCTTCGGCAGATTTAGCACTGAGATAGGCATAAGCCAAGCGATTGCATTCAACAACCCAATCTGCACTCACACCTGCTGCCTCTGTTTTCGGCAAACAGCTTAATCCAATTGAGTCATCATTAAGTTTAATCGACAGCTCAACCAAATTGCCTTGTGTTGATTGGGGAGCTTGATTGTCAGCTTCTGCCAACATAGACATCATGCCACCTAAAGCAAATGTCAGTACCGCGCTTGATAATTTCATATTAACTCCATTTAATACACTTCAAATTTGCATACCGTGAAACCGTTCACGATTGCAATAGTACCTCAAGCTAAAGCAGAGCGTTATCCCCTCAGCCCATATACAATCATAAACAACTTATTAACCATCAAAAGTATGAATGATGATGCTTAGTGATAATACCGCTATATAAAATCACAAATCTCATTCAATGACTTTTTATCTATGGCGTGTTGTGGAACCGTAGCATTATCTGCAGGATAACCGGCAATAATTAACATATAAGGTCGTTCGTTATCATTGTCTCGGCCACACACTTTGCTCAAAAAGCTCATTGGTTTAGGGGTATGTGTTAATGTACCTAGCCCAGCATGATGCAATGCTTGAATTAAAAAACCGGTCGCGATGCCTACAGACTCATGCACATAATAATTTGTTTTTTGCTCGCCCTCATCTTCACTGCGTTTTTTGCTAAAGACCGCAATAAGCCAGGGCGCATGTTCTAAATAAGGTTTATTCGCGTCGGTGCCCAATGGCTTTAACGCATCTAACCATTCTTCTCCTGCTCGTCCAGCATAAAAAGCCTGCTCTAACGCTTCAGCTTGTTGCCGAATTTGTGCTTTTATCTCAGGGCTATTAATCGCCACAAAATGCCAAGGTTGATGATTCGCGCCATTTGGTGCTGTGCCTGCGGCTAATATGCATTGCTCAATAATGGCTTGCGGTACAACCCTGTCGGAAAAAGCCCTAATAGAGTGACGACGCTTAACTTGCTGGTAGTTATCTTGGGCACGTTTGAGCATTTCATCTTGCGGGTATTCTATAAAATCGGTAAGCGGCATATGAGCTGTCATAACATGTCCTTAAAGTAAGCCGATTGAGATAATGCTATAAGCTAACAAACATAACTTAAAATGCTATACAAATATTCTTATTGAATCCCTATCGCCGACAGATTACAGTCAATAGCAACAGTTCAACGTTTTAGCTTATGCTTAATAAAGGATTATATGATTGCTGCGATAATGGGCGCGACTGGCCTAGTAGGTAATGCATTACTGAGCCAATTAATTGAAAGTGAACAGTACAGCAAAGTTATCGTAATTGGCCGCTCAACCCCGGCCTTAGTTGAGCATCAGTTTGGTGCAGAAAAAGTGCAATTTATTGCCTGCCAAATAGATGAGTTACGTGAGTTAACTTTACCTGAAAAAATCGACCATGCGTTTTGTTGTCTTGGCACAACCATTAAGGAAGCCGGCAGCGAGGAAGCTTTTATTCAGGTTGATAAACTTGCCGTATTAGCCTTTGCCAAATTATGCCAAGCCCAAAATAGTCCCACACTCAAATTTATGGTAGTCACCGCTCAAGGGGCCAGCGCCAAATCAACTGTGTTTTATAATCGGATTAAAGGCGAACTAGAACAAGGGCTAAGTGCAATGGAATTGCCCGTGCTAAATATTTTCCAACCCAGCTTATTGCTAGGTGAGCGCGCTCAAGGGCGTTTTTTAGAAGGCATAGGACAAATATTATTTAGTGTCCTTGGCTGGCTATTTATTGGGCCACTGCGTAAATACCAACCGATTGATGCAAACACTGTTGCAGAGGCTATGTACCACGTTGCGCTCAAACCCCAAACGGCACCAACTACCAGAATAATCACCAATGTGATGATGCATAACAGTCAGCATTAAGCCTATACTTATCTCAAATAACCTGATCTCAGGACAAGCTATACGAAGTCAATAGATTAACGATGTAATGACGATTTTAGACTATAAGCAACCGATAAGGATGGAGAAGAATATGAGTGACAATGATTATTTAACTTTAGAAGAAGTCTGCAAAATACTCGATAAAAGTCCTACAACGATTAAACGCTACGCTCGAGAGAATCTTTTATCGAGTGAGCAAAATGGCCAGGAGCTGAGTTTTAATAAAGAGGAAGTCATGCGTTATTTAACTTTTTCAGAACGCTTAGGTTAGTGTTATTAGCACCGTCAAACAAAAAATCCCCAAGCGCTTAACTCGCTTAGGGATTTTTGTTATCTCACCGCATCATTGAATCTATTACCCCCACGAAAACCGTGGCACTAATCACCAAAGTCATCGAGTAAGATATTCTCAGATTCAACCCCCAGACTTTCCAGCATAGCGATAACTGATGCATTCATGATTGGCGGGCCACACATATAAAACTCACAATCTTCTGGCGCTTTATGCTGCTTTAAGTAGTTCTCAAACAACACATTATGAATAAAGCCAGTGTATCCCGTCCAGTTATCTTCTGGCAGCGGATCAGACAGTGCTACATGCCAAACAAAGTTATCGTTTTCGGCAGCCAGCTGATCAAAATCTTGTTGATAAAACACTTCACGGGTTGAGCGAGCGCCATACCAAAAGCTCATTTTACGCTTGGTTTTAACACTTTTTAATTGATTAAAAATGTGCGAACGCATAGGCGCCATACCAGCACCACCGCCAACAAACACCATTTCAGCATCGGTCTCCTTCACAAAGAACTCACCAAATGGCCCAGAAATTGTTACCTTGTCACCGGCTTTTAAATTAAAGATGTACGACGACATTTTGCCTGGTGGTAACCCTTCTTTTGGTGGGGTCGCAATACGCACGTTAAGCATAATACGGCCCTTTTCATCAGGGTAATTTGCCATTGAGTAAGCACGTAATACGTCTTCATCAACCTTAGACACTAAGTCGAATAAACCGTATTTAACCCAGTCACCACGATACTCTTCAGGGATATCAAAATCGGCATAACGCACTTCATGCGCAGGGGCTTCAATTTGAATATAACCACCGGCTTTAAATAGTACTTCTTCGCCATCTGGAATTTTTAACAGCAACTCTTTAATAAAAGTCGCCTGGTTATCATTTGAAATAACCTCACATTGCCATTTTTTAACCCCAAAGATCTCTTCGTCTACTTCAAGTTCCATGTCAGTTCGCACTGCAACCTGACACGCTAAACGACAACCTTCTTTGGCTTCTTTCTTGGTAATATGGTCAAGCTCTGTTGCTAAAATATCACCACCGCCCGACTTCACTTTAACTCGACATTGGCCACAGGTTCCGCCACCGCCACAAGCCGATGGAATAAAAATTTGTTGCCCTGCTAATGCGCCAAGTAACTTGTCGCCAGCAGGCGTACGTACCGTTTTATCAGCATCACCGTTAATACTAATAGTGACATCTTCGGTACTAACTAACTTACGTTTGGCGAGTAAAATCACCATTACTAGGATGCATACCACAATGGTAAACATGCCTATACCAATTGCCATTTCCATTACATAGCCCTTCTTATCAATGCGTTATAACGTGATGCCAGCAAAAGACATAAACCCAAGCGCCATCAACCCTGTGGTAATAAAGGTAATCCCGATACCCTGTAAACCATCAGGTATGGCATGAAACTTCATCCGCTCACGTAAGCCTGCAAGTAATACAATCGCCACAGCCCAACCCACTGCCGAACCCGATGCAAATACCACAGATTCAGTTAAGTCGTAGTCACGGTTAGCCATAAAAATAACCCCAGCAAAAATGGCGCAGTTTACAGTTAGTAATGGTAAAAAGATCCCCAATGACTGATACAAAGTAGGAATGTAACGATCTAAAAACATTTCTAAAATTTGCACTAATGCAGCGATCACCCCAATAAAGGTAATCAGCTGCAAGTAGCTTAAATTGAGTTCAGCAAAACCTGCCCAAGCTAATGCACCTGGCGCAAGAATATTAACGTAAATGATTTGATTTAATGGCACAGCAAGTACCATTACCACAATCACTGCAATCCCTAAACCAAACGCAGTAGAGACCTTTTTAGACACGGCAAGAAACGTACACATACCCAAGAAAAATGACAGGGCCATGTTGTCGATAAATGCAGCTTGGATAAATAAATTAATATAGTGTTCCATGATGCTTCCTTATCTGCGCTTACGCTGAACGACTTTAATGGCCCAAATCATCACGCCAATTAAAAAGAATGCACTCGGCGGTAACGTGAACATTTCGTTAGCGAGGTACCAGCCACCGTTTTCAATGGTGGTGAGTATGTCGTGACCAAACAAACTGCCACGGCCTAACAATTCACGAACAAAAGCAACGCCCAGTAAAATTAAGCCATACCCCATTGCATTACCTAATGCATCAACCACAGCTAAATGTGGCGGGTGCTTCATGGCAAAGGCTTCTGCACGGCCCATGATGATACAGTTAGTAATAATCAAACTGACAAATACAGATAACTGCTTCGACAATTCATACGCCACATCTTGCAGCACCATATCGACAATAATCACCAATGAGGCTATCACTGTCATTTGCGCAATAATGCGTACGCTATTAGGAATAAAGTGGCGAATACTGGAAATGATTAAGTTCGAAAACACCAGTACAAAGGTCACGGCTAAGGTCATCACTAATGCTGTTTGCATTGAGTTACTCACCGCCAACGCTGAACATACACCCAGCACCTGCATGGCAACGGGGTTATTTTCAAATATTGGCGATGTTAAAATCTCGCGAGTAGAAGTGTTATTACTCATTTACTTACCCTCCGCAGCAATAGCGTGTAGATAGGTTTGATATCCCTCAACGCCAAACCAAAACTCAACTAAACGTTGGATCCCAACACCTGTTCGGGTTGCACCGCTGACACCATCGATACCGTGAATATCACCGTCTTTGGCGCCGCCTTTAATGACTTTAATTGCCATTTTGCCTTTTTCATCAAACAGTTTTTTACCCTGCCACAAGGCTAACCATTGTGGATCAGTCACAAAATCAGCAATACCTGGGGTTTCACCGTGTTCGTAAAATACAATATTCTCAATAGTGTTAAGGTCTGGTTTAATCGCCATATAGCCATAAATAATTGACCACAGGCCTTTACCGTAAATCGGCATAACAATGCTAGACAGTTGATTATTGGTATCGTAAACCTCAAAAATACGCACATCATTTGCCATGCTTTTGATCTTGGCGATGTCTTTTTTAGGCTTAGTCGATGTCTCAGGATTAATGGCCGCCATACGTTCATCAAAGTCGAGTAAATTAGCTTTTTCGGTTACTTGTCCACTGGCTAAATTAACCATTTTAGGCTTAACACGCTGCTCAAACAGATCGCTAAAATCACCTTGGCTGATATCAATACCCGCGGCTTTTAATACAAACTGCTTCACTTCATCACGCTTTTTGGCTAGCTTTCGCTCTTTTAAAATCTCGGCGGTACCGGTGATCATAAATGAACAAATTAAGCTTAAAACGATGATAAAAATCATTGTTCCAGTAACGGTATCTTTTTTAAAGGCCATGACGTTTTAGTCTCCGTTTGATATTGGCTTGAGCGACTAAGTAGTCGAATAACGGTGCCCATAAATTGGTAAACAAAATGGCTAACATAATGCCTTCAGGCATTTTTGCATTGAGTAAACGGATAACTATGGTCATCAAACCAATCATAAAACCATAAGCAAACTTGGCTTTGCGGGTGTATGAGGCGGTAACCGGATCAGTTGCCATAAACATCATCCCTAAAGCAAAACCGCCAGTCACCAAATGCCATGTCCACGGCATTGCTGTCATTGGGTTTCTACTTGAGCCAAAGTAGTTAAACAACAATACGGTTAATATCATCCCAAACATCACACCAGCCACAACGCGCCAATCAGCTACGCGGGTCAGCAACAAAATACCACCGCCGATTAAAATGGCTAACGTACTGGTTTCGCCTACAGCGCCCGGCGTAAAGCCTAAAAAGGCATTCCACCAAGTGCTGTCGCTAAACACACTAAACCAACTTACATCAACAAAGCTGAGTTTTTTCGCCACTGTCAACGTTAGCGTAGTTGCGCCAGAATACCCATCAACAGCAACAAACTGGCCTAATGCGACAACTTCCGTTGGATAAGCAAAATAAATAAATGCATAACCCGCAAGCGCAGGGTTTAAAAAGTTATACCCCATGCCACCAAACATCTCTTTTGCCACCACAACACCAAAACTTAGGCCTAGTGCCACAATCCATAATGGTGTCGAAATGGGTAAAATAAGCGAGAACAACAACGCAGTAACAAAGAAGCCTTCGTGTAATTCTTGACGGCGAACTTTGGCAAATACCACCTCCCATACTAGGCTTACGACCAAGGCGGTGAGGTAAAATGGCACATAAAAACTGGCACCATACGCAAACAAACTAATTAAACCTGAGCTTTCCGTTAACGGGCCAAACATTAAATTATAAATGGCCAGTTGCCATGCTTCAGGTTGCGTAGCTCCGGCCATAATGGCGACCTGAGCTTGCAGGCCCAAGTTGTACATGCCAAATAACATCGCCGGAAATAAACACATGCCCACAATGTGCATAGTGCGTTTAACATCAATCGCATCACGAATATGCACATGGCCTTTAGTGCTGCGGCCATTGGCTATCCATAACGAACGTAAGAAGCTACGCATCGAGTCGCCATGAGCGTAATAGCTATCTTGGCTGGGCTTTTTCTGTTGCTGACTCATTAACCTTCCCTCTCGATAATATCTAGGCAAGCACGAAGTTCTTTACCAAAGTCATACTTTCCTGGGCATACAAATGTACATAAGGCTAAATCTTCTTCATCTAGCTCTAATGCGCCCAGAAGTTGTGCCTCATCGGTATCTCGTACCACTAAATCGCGCACCAATAAAATGGGGAGAATATCCAATGGCATCACGTGGTCTAGTTGACCAAATGCCATCATGGCGCGAGGAGAACCGCCAGCATGAGTTGTAAAATCGAATAATTTTTTACTGCGACTAAAACCAGACATCATGATGCCCGTTAACGAAAACTTATTACTATCATGACGCACCCAAGGTAAAACCTCTTGGCGATCATTTTCAGTTAGCACACTGACTTGATTATGGAAACGACCAAGGTAATCATAAACCCCTGCCGCTGTATGACCTGACAGTAAAGACCCAGATACAATACGCGACTGACGTTGATCAATTTCGCCATTAACCCATTCGCTTAACTTGGCGCCTAGCTGAGTACGCACTAAACGAGGTTTTAATACCGTTGGCCCACCCAGTGCAACGATACGGTCGGTATACAACTCGCCAGTTAAAAACAGTTTGCCAAAAGCAATCACGTCTTGATAACCCAGGTGCCATACTTGGCGTTCGATACTGGCAGGCAATAAATAATGGATATGCGTACCGACTAAACCCGCTGGGTGCACACCATTAAAATGTTGAACGCTAATCTCTGATAAGTCATATTCATTTGCTTGCTTAATCAGTGACTCACCCTCGTCCTGACACAAGTACACTTTGCCAGAGGTTAATATGCTCAACACATATAACCCGGCCTCAAATGCTGCCACTTGAGTGGCGATAACAACTCGGGGATCTGCTGCCAAAGGATTAGTATCAATGGCGGTGACAAATATACCTGCTGGAGTGGCGTCTAGTTGTGGTACACGCGAAAAAGGACGGGTTCTAAATGCAGTCCATAAACCACTGTCGACCAAGCCTTGCTTAACGCTTTCAAGGCTTAAACTGCTAAGCACCTGTGGTTGCAAAACCTTTGTGGTCGTTTGCTCAGTATCGCAATCAATCACCACAGACTGTAAAACTCGACGATCACCACGGTTAATAGCAGAGACAACACCACTCGCTGGCGCGGTAAATCGCACGCCAGGCGTTTTTTTGTCTTCAAATAAAGTTTGGCCTTTATTTACATGGTCGCCAACCTTAACCATCATGGTTGGTTTTAGGCCTACATATTCTTCGCCAATCAACGCCACTTGCGTAGTTTTAGGCATGCCATCTATTTGCTGTAGTGGTTCACCAGCAATCGGGATATCAAGCCCCCGTTTAATGGTTATCACTGGATTTGCAACACCAGCCATGTCATTCACCATCTATAAAAAATTTCGATAGCTTATGGTATATGTTTGCAACTGCTAATATATGAACAAAGATCACACTCCCAGCGCAGGCTGTAATTTTGGAACATAACCTAATTGCAAATTTGTGAGGCAGATCAATTTATCGCAATAAGCGAAATCGCTTTATGTAATTTTTGTATCAGAAAGGTTGTTACATTTCTGTGCATTTATGCCTACTTGCTAATAAAGCAAGCAGGCATAAATGTCAGTATTGACGGGGACTTTAACAGGTTATATCGCAGAATTTGTGAGATGTAACATGCCTTTCTCAATGGTATAAACCGCATCCATTTTATCTAAGGCTGTTGTGCGATGGCTAATCATTAATAAGGTTTTATCTTCTGCAAAATTCAATAATAACGATAATATTTCGCGCTCAGTGCGTTTGTCGAGCCCTTCGGTAGGTTCATCTAATAACAACAGTGGAGCGTCACGCAGTAACGCTCTAGCAACACCAATTCGGCGTTGTTCACCACCAGATAATTGTCGACCACCTTCGCCGATCCATATGTCTAAAGGTTTATCGTCCTGTAACAATGCCCCCAAACCCACTTGTTGTAATACATTTATAAAGCGCTCATCGTGAGCCTTTTTCGGCTGGCCTTGAATAAAAGGTAATGCCAGCGCTAAATTGTCACGCAACGTGCCCGCAAATAAATAAATACGTTGGCTAACCACCGTCATTGCTGCGCGCAGTTCAGCCTCATTGTAATCGGCAATGGGGTGACCATCGAGGGTAATACTGCCTTGTTGCGATAACCATTCTCGGGTAATCAGCCCAAATAAACTCGACTTACCGCAGCCTGTTGGACCTAAAATAGCCACCTTTTCACCAACATTAAGAGTTAAATTAACACCCTGTAAAATCGGCGAATTTGGCTGATAAGCAAAATGCACCTGATGCAATTGCAGTGCACCTGAATGTGCTTTAAGCATGCTTTGGGCATTAAAGCTCACCGCTGGGGTTTGTTCGGTCACATCAGTGACACGTTGTGCGGCCAATAGAGTGCTAGATAAATGTTGGAATGCGCCAGCAATAGGCATCATCATTTCGAGGCTGGCCATGGTAGCAAACACCATCAATGCCATTAAAGGGCCTGGCGGCACTTTATCTCCCACACCTTGACTGGCCAAATATAACATCACCAGCACAGCACTGCCGTTAACCAAAATCAGCATGGTTTGGCTTAAGCCAGTAATATTGGCCATAGCCGTTTGTTGGCTAAAAAATCGTGTTTGCGCTTGCTCAAGTTTGGCCAAATAGCGCCGGTTAGCAGCAAATAGACTTAACTCCGCCTGCCCCTGAATCACATCCAGTAACATCACTCGGTATTGTTGTTTCGCATCAATTAATGCCCGACCAGGCGCTTTACCGAGAGCATAAAACACCATGGGTAGTAAGCACCAGGCTAACAATAAAATACTGCATAAACTCAAAGCTAAGCTGAGATCAAACCAAGCTAAAAAAGCAAAAAGTCCTGCAATCATCAGTAACGACGCAACTAAAGGCGTAAGCAAGCGTAAATATAAATGATCTAAGGTATCGATATCTGCAACTAGGCGATTTAATAAATCACCTTTACGCAGGCCTTGCAGATTGGCAGCACTAAGTGGTAAAAGTTTTTGCCATGCCCAAATACGTAATTGAGTAAGTAGCTTAAATGTCGCTTCGTGGGTTGCTAAACGCTCACCATACCGGCTGGCAGTGCGGGCAATAGAGAAAAAACGAACCCCACCGGCAGGGGTAAAAAAGTTAAACATTTGCGCTGTGACAATCGATAATCCCGCGATTGCCGTAGCCGATAAAAACCAGCCTGATAACGACAACAAACCAATACCGGTTAATAAAGTGATAAAGGTGAGTATTAAGCCGGTCAACATCATTAACCATTGGCGACGAAACAATTTTAAAAACGGCACTAATACTCGCAAGGGTGTACTTTGCGATAATGTACTTTGCGATAATGTGCTTTGCGTTGATGTACTTTGCGCAGATATCGTTTGAGGTGATGTTTGCTCAGTAGGTTGAGTCATTAGTACACCTCCTGCTGCTGATTAATCATTTGCGCTAGCAATCCATCATTGTGTTGTAATTGACTCACATGACCTTGTTGCACAATAACGCCTTTATCTATCACCAAAACCTTGTCCATCGCGCTTAAATCATCTAACCGATGAGTAACCGTTAACCCACTCGCACCTTGCATCGCTTGTTGCAATGACGCTAACACAAACTTCTCGCTTTGAGCGTCTAAACTTGCGGTGGGCTCATCGAGTAAAAACAACTTGGCGGGTTGGGCGAGCGCCCGCGCTAAAGCAAATCGCTGCGCTTGCCCTACAGAAATTCCCGCACTTTGATCGCTTATCATCAAATCTAACCCTTGGGTGTGCTGTGTGACAAAATCGCTAATATTGGCTTGATCAAGTAGCGTCATAATTTGCGGGTCGGTTAATTGTGGATTTGCCAGTGCCACGTTGTCACGCACAGTGCCATGAAATAATTGTGGGTCTTGGCCAAGCCAAGCTAAATGCCGTCGCCAGTCCGCTAATTGAATACTCGACAGTGGTTGCTGATTGATTTTCAAGCTGCCTTTGTAAGGTAAAAAACCAAGTAAAGCATTGAGTAAACTGGTTTTGCCTGCGCCACTTGGGCCAACAACAGCCCATTGTTCTCCCGCGGGCAGCGTAAATGAAATGGGCCCTAATAAACGCTGACCATCAACACTAAACACCTCAAGATCAACCGCTTCAATACTGATAGCGTCGGCTGAAAATGGCGCTTTAGGTTGGCTATTATCAGTTATTTCAGTGCCTTGGACCTGATAATTGAGTAGTTCTACTAACGTCTCTGCGGCACCAATCGCTTGTGCTTTGGCATGGTAATGTGTGCCTAAATCGCGCAGTGGTTGAAAAAACTCTGGCGCTAAAATGAGGACAAACATACCGGTAAATAAACTTATACTTGCACCGTAATGGCCAAAGTCTAAATGGTCGAGATAACTAAAGCCAAAATACACCGCCAACACAGCAATCGACACTGCAGCAAAAAACTCTAATACCGCAGAGCTTAAAAAGGCTAAACGTAAAACCGACATAGTGCGACTACGAAAATCTTCTGAAGCAGTTTCGATATTGACTAACTCAGCATCACCACGATGGAATAACTTAACAGTTTGTAAGCCTTTTAAACGGTCCATAAAATGGCCACTTAAACGTGATAGCGCCTTAACATTTTTACGGTTAGCATCGGCAGCCCCCATGCCCACTAAAATCATAAACATAGGTATCAAGGGCGCTGTGGCTAGCAAGATAATCCCAGCAGCCCAGTTCAGTGGAAACACACACACCAAAATAAGCAAAGGAATAAAACCGGCTAACATCATTTGTGGTACATATTTGGCGTAATAATCATGGAGATCTTCAACCTGCTCAAACACGAGGCTAGCCCATGAACCAGATGGCTTACCTTTAATAAAAACAGGCCCTAACTCAACAAGCTTAGCTAATACAGCTTGACGAATATCACTGCGCAAGCGCTTACCAGCCTCAAAACTCACTCGCTCACGCACTTGCGCTAATCCTGCACGCACAAGCAATAAAATCATTAAGCTAATAAATTCAATATTCGATACTTGCACAGGCATATTTTGCATAATCACTTGCTGCAAAATACGTGCGACACAATAAGCCTGCCCAACAATAGCAACGCCGTTGAGCCAACCACATAAAATAGACAACTTAAGGAAAATACCACAGGCAGACTGTTGGCTTTTAAGCCACTGAGTTAATGACTTTTCTAACGACTTATCCATAACGCTCCAGCTGTGTTGGTTCTCGTCCCAAATTCGCATGCAGTATCGCAGCACTGGGTCAGAGATAACACCTTAAACGGTGTAAATGTTAACTGATTCACATTTTGCTAATAGACTCTTAGTTAAAGCTTAAATCAAGCTGAAACTACAACAGAAAAGGTTCACTAGAGGGGGTGTGGCCGTATTTAACCAATACATGCCATAACAATTTTAAATCTTGTAGCTTTTTTGTATGCGCTCCGCGTTCACTCCAAGATGTGGGTTGTTTTTGCAGTTGATATGCCGCTCGGCCAATAATGTCGGCATTAATGATTTCATCTTCTGCAATGCTTTTTGCCAGTGTTGGCATACCAGCCCCCCGAAAATCATCAGGCACATCGGCAATGTGCATTTGCCTGCCATTGTGCCAATGCAGTTCGATGTCGTATTCGTCACACAATGCCACTAATGAATCGCCAATTTTGCTGCCATTAAACGACGGGTCAGCCACCAGCATAGCAATGTCTCTATCTAACAACACATCTCCGTGAATTTGTGCTTCGATATAATGATCTAAATTACCACTTGTAATAGCGTCAAAACGCGACGTCACAGGATCGGTTAAATGCTGGCTAAAGTGAGAAATTAACTTACTCGGTTTAAGGCCAGCGCAGCCCAAGGCATATTGACGTTCAAAACTTTCACTCATTAGTGCAGCTAAGATGGCATCAAAACATTTTATAGTTCCCTTTTCTTTGGGTAACCGATAAGAGTCCATATAGCTGAAAGTACAACGAGATAATATTTGCGAGTGAGTGATTAAATAACAACTACCAAAGCGCGGTGCAGGTCCCAAAGGGCATAACCCAAAATCGAGGGCGCCGTATTTGGGTCGATGCTTAATCCCAGCATAGCTATTGCCAAACAATTGATTTTCCCAATGATCGCGAGAGCCCCCTAGCTCTGGAGATAAATGGCCATTAGACACATGGGTCTCAAATTGGCTTTTATAGACGCCGTCACGCAATAGGCCGTCAATAACACTCAGGCCACGGTTATCAATTCTGTCGGGATGAAAATGCAATGCAACACGGCTATGGCTGGATAATTGGCGCATGGCCAACTGCAACTCCAAGGTGGAAATATTAGACATTAACAGCACATTCTTGAGCACGGCATGAGCATGATCTCGCAGCTCGTATGCCGTTTTCTCAATATGTGATAACGCCGTTAATTTCATCAGTCAGTAATACCTTAACGTTCAATCACTTCAGCTAGGCTGCTGGAGTAAGGTTGTCATTTTATTGTATGTAATAAGTTGAGTTTTAGCACTGATCGATGCCTCAAGATTAACACTATTTCATTCTAAATCATTATATTCTGTGTATCTGTCGGCTATTACAGTCCTTAGTAGGCACAGTAAGCGCAAAAGGCTTCGCACTAGCAGCTATAATAAGAGTTTAATAGCACTTATAGCCGTTTTCAGGTAAGCTTCACGGCCGCCGTTTCTGGCTACCTTTTATTCAAAGCAACAATATGTTGCCCAAAGAGATTTTTCTATGAGTTTTGCCTCACTTGGTCTGAATGCTGCTATTTTAAAAGCAGTTGAAAAACAAGGTTATGACACCCCCTCTCCTATTCAAGCACAAGCCATTCCAGCAGTACTAGCCGGACAAGACGTCATGGCAGCAGCCCAAACTGGGACAGGAAAAACCGCAGGCTTTACCCTGCCAATCCTAGAAATATTATCAAAAGGCAACCGCGCACAGCGTGGCCAAGTGCGTGCATTAGTATTGACTCCAACGCGTGAATTAGCCGCACAGGTACAAGAAAGTGTAGCCACTTACGGTATCAACCTACCGTTAAAATCAGCTGTTGTGTTTGGTGGTGTTTCTATTATTCCGCAACTAGCGGCTCTTAGAAATGGCGTTGATATTTTAGTGGCTACTCCAGGTAGATTACTCGATTTATGCCAACAAAAAGCCATTAGCTTCAGCAAATTAGAAATTCTAGTGTTAGACGAAGCTGACCGCATGTTAGACATGGGCTTTATTCGCGACATTAAAAAAGTATTAGCGTTATTGCCACCTAAACGTCAAAACTTGATGTTTTCGGCAACCTTCTCCGATGAAATCCGCGAATTAGCCAAAGGGTTAGTAAATAACCCGGTTGAGATTTCAGTGACACCGCGTAACGCCACCGCTAACACCGTTACCCAGTGCGTGTACCCACTGGATAAAACGCGTAAGTCGACGGCATTAATCGAATTGATTAAAACCAATGATTGGAAACAAGTGTTGGTGTTCTCGCGTACTAAACATGGTGCTAACCGTTTAGCTAAAAGTTTAGAAGCAGCCAACATTAAAGCCGCCGCTATTCATGGTAATAAGAGCCAAACAGCCCGAACTAAAGCATTGGCAGACTTTAAAGCCGGTACAGTACAAGTAATGGTAGCAACAGATATCGCCGCACGTGGTATCGACATCGATCAACTGCCATTTGTGGTTAACTTTGACTTGCCAAACGTACCTGAAGATTATGTTCATCGTATTGGCCGTACAGGCCGTGCGGGCTCAACGGGTCAAGCAGTATCATTAGTCGGTCTTGAAGAAGTTAAGCTACTGCATGATATCGAGCGATTAATTAAGCGTACTATTGAGCGTAAGCAACTTGCAGGTTTTGAAGCCCCCTTCACTATCCCAGAAGCAGGCAGTCGCTCTGGTGGTCATAAAGCCAATAGCGTTAAAAAGCCAAACCCAAACCGCAGTAAGCATGCACAGCAAAATACCAATAATGCTGATAAGCCTGAGCGTAAATATGATTCACGCCAGCAAGCACGCAGCAATGATGGTCAATCACAAGGCGCTAGCAAACCCAAAGCGCCTGGAAACAGACAAGAAGCGATCGCTAATGGTAACAAACCTCCACAGCGTAATCGTCCACCACGTCGCAGTGGCGCAGGAAATAGCAGTGCAACTAGTGGCACTGCAACAAGCAGCAATACAGGCAGTGCTCCGGCTTCAAAAGCCAGTGTTAATCCATATGCTAATGCCAAAATAAGAAGCTAACATTGCTATAAAGCGATAAGGTTGATGCCTTATCGCTTATCATAATAATGACTTACTCAATAAGTCATTAGGCAACAAAAAAAACGCTGAACATTGTTCAGCGTTTTTTTGTTTAAACATCACTTACCATTACATAAACCAGGCTCGATAATTACGACCTTTCAACTTACCTTTATTCAATTTATTCAGTGCTTGCTTCGACACTTTGCTGGTTACCGCAACATAAGCACGGAACTCAGTCACTTTGATTTTGCCAATATCATTAAAGTCTAAGCCGTTATCACCGGTTAAAGCGCCAACAACGTCACCAGGGCGGATCTTTTGCTTTTTACCGGCATCAATCTGAATGGTAATCATCTCAGCCGCTTGTGGCTGTTTGTTTAACGCACTCATTGGTGGCAGTGTTTCGCTGACAACATCTTTACCCATGGCTTCTTCAATCATAGCCATTTTGTAGCCGTCATCTTCACCAAAGAAGGTGTAAGCAGCACCCGAACTACCAGCACGGCCAGTACGACCAATACGGTGAATGTGTACTTCAGTATCGTAAGCAATATGGTAGTTAAATACTGCATCAAGCTCATCAATATCTAGACCGCGCGCGGCAACATCGGTCGCCACTAAAATACGCGCACTACGGTTAGCAAATTGTAATAACATTTGATCGCGATCGCGTTGTTCTAAATCACCGTGTAGTGCTAACACACTAAAACCAAACTCGGCTAATGAGTCAGCCACTTGTTGAGTTTCGCGCTTAGTATTACAAAATACTACCGAGCTACGTGGTTGCTTATCAAGCAATAATAAGCGCAGGGCCTCTAGACGGCCATGATTGTCATCAACACGGTAAAAATGTTGTTCAATGGTTAAGTTGTCATGTTTTTGTTCAACTTTAACCATCACAGGGTTGTACATTATTTGGTCAGCGATCGATTTGATTTGCTCAGGGAATGTCGCGCTAAATAATAGGGTTTGGCGCTCACGCGGCGCGGCAGAAATAATTTGGTCAATGTGCTGCTGAAAACCCATCTCTAACATGCGGTCGGCTTCATCTAAAATCAACATATTCATGTTGCTTAAATCTAGGCGGTTACGATCTAAATGATCGACAATACGACCCGGCGTACCAACAATAATATGCGCGCCATGTTCAAGCGATCCAACCTGTGGCCCCATTGGCACACCACCACATAAGGTTAATACCTTAATATTGTGAATACCGCGGGCAAGCGTGCGGATTTCTTCTGCTACTTGGTCAGCTAATTCACGTGTTGGGCATAACACCATGGTTTGAATACGAAAACGTTTTACATCAAGCTTATTTAGCAAGCCTAAACCAAACGCAGCAGTTTTACCTGAACCTGTTTTTGCCTGGCCAATCACGTCTTCACCGGCCAAAATTGGCGGCAAGCTTTCTGCTTGGATTTGAGTCATAGATTCAAAACCCATGGTTTGTAGGTTTTCAAGCAATTCAGTTTTTAAATTAAGTGATGCGAAAGCCGTATTAACGGCTTGTTCAGTAGACTGACTCAAGGCGAATATCCTCTGATATCGAAAGCTAAAAAGCACGCAAGTGCTGCACAAACAAATTAGCCAAGGTGATTATTGTCAGTATAGCGAATGCTACACATCAAATTGTCCTTGGCCATATATACCCAATCAACCTGAAGATGCTCGATTTCAGCAAGAATTTACACGCGTTTAGGCAAGGCATTGATTGCGGGTAATGGTTGTTCCCTTTCCAAAATCAATAACACAGCATAAACGCGTGTAAAACTTGCCCTTTGGGAGTTTCATCGTGTTACCACTACGTTGTTGCGCTAATTTATAAGGTACCTACATTACTGCATTAACGCGCCTAGTATTAAAAACACGGTGAAGCTCTGAAACACGTCTCTTCAAGTTGATTGGGTATACGCGCTATTGTAGCAATTTTCTTCAGCTTTCGCTGACAAATCTTTCTCTCAAACAGGGATATTTTATGATTCGTTAACTATATAATTTGACCAAAAAGCCCTTGTTGATAATTTCGCACAGCCTGATCAATTTCTGCTTGAGTATTCATCACAAACGGCCCCATTTGCACTATTGACTCGTTAATGGGGTTACCGGCCAAAATCAATAAACCCGCACCTTTGTCTTCTGCCTGAAAATGGCACACATCAAGGGCATCTAATACCGCAAACTGCCCTGCACCTGCGGTTTCGCGTAAACCTTGTTTATCAATATAATGCAGCTCACCCTGGTAAATATAGACACAGACAGTCTTAAATCGCTCGAGGTTCAGCGTGCCGTGACCATATGGCTTTAAGGTTAAATCGGCAATAGCGCCATTACCCGCCAGCCCATCAATAGCAGCATGAATGTCTACTGGATTATGGTTGAAACCCCACGCACCCGCCAACGCAAAAAGTGTGGCACCGTGCTCATTACTCACTTGGGGCTTATGTTGGTTGAGACTATCTTGATATATCGGCGCACGCATTTTGTCTTTAGCTGGCATATTGAGCCAAATTTGAAAACCATGCAGCCCTTCTTTTGCATCTGCTAATGGCATTTCAGAGTGCACCACACCGCGACCGGTACTCATCCACTGTACATCGCCAGCACGTATAGGTTTAACATTTCCGAGTTGATCGCGATGCTCGAACCCGCCTTTACGGATATAGGTAAAAGTTTCAACACCTCGGTGAGGATGAGGTGGAAAACCACCAATAAAATCTTGCTCATCGTCAGATTTAATTTCATCTATCATTAAATAAGGATCAAAACGAAGTTGCTCAAAATCACTAATGCGATTGATATTGACCCCATCACCGTCCATTGCTGGTAACGCACTAAAACGCTGTAACACTTTCATTATAAAACCCAATGCGCAGTCAAATCATATTTACAGCATAACAGCCAGCTAACCGAATAAATATTGCATAATAGTGTTATTTTTTTTCGATTAAATCGATAATAAGTTTAGTTAAACTGCAATACTAACTCCGTTTGTCTATTGCCTTGAGCGCTAATATCTTGACTATGTATCGCGGCATTGTGACAATTTTTCTCAAATTGATTAATACCATGCTGGAGTGTCATCGCATTGGTATAAATTTTATTAACAACAGCAGCTTGCTCTTCTGCCGCCACCGATATTTGTTCACCATTGCTCTCAATTGTTGCCATCACTTGGCTTACCGTTGTTAGGCTTTGCTCAAGCATATTACCCGAGTCGATGCTTTTATCTGTCAGTAAATGACTTTGCTCCATTTGCTCAACTGCCTCAGCCGTTGTGCGACTAAGTGTATTGATAATCTTATGGATTTCATTTGCAGATGTTGCCGACCTGCTTGCAAGGTTACGTACTTCATCAGCAACAACAGCAAAGCCCCGACCCGTTTCGCCAGCTCGTGCAGCTTCAATGGCTGCATTTAACGCCAGTAGATTTGTTTGCTGCGCAATACTCTCAATAACGTCGACGACCTGGTTAACGTTCTGACATTGTTGATTTAATGATGAAATCGCAGTCCGAGACTCAGAAAGTAACTGATTAATCTCTGTCGTTGCTGCTTGGCTATTAGTTAACGCAACTCTAGTGGCCTGTATTTGGGCAACCAATTTATGAATTTCAGCTGTTGAGTTGGTCGTGCTCTGCGCAATATCGGTAACAGATGAACTCATTTGCCCAATCGCGGTAACAACTTGTTCAAGGTTTTGAGACTGCTCAACAAGTTGGCTTTGATTCGCTTCATTCTGTTGCTGGTGTTCGTCTAAACCTTGCTGAAGATGCTCTCCGCTGTCTTTAATTCGTCCAATAACGGCCAATGTTTCAGCTTTTTGCATACGCAAACTTAATTCTAAATGAGATAACTCATCGGTATAACCGGTATAAACAAATTGGTTAAGCGGGTTATTGTGTATTGTCTTACTGACAGCGAGAACCGATTCAAAACGATGTTTCAGAAAATAGAGTGGCACACAAAAACACATTACAGCGGCAACAAGCACAAAAACAGCAAATGTTGAGCTTAAATAAGGCAGACTAATGAACAGAATGACTGAGCACAACCAAGTTAAAAATAGCTTGGTAATAATACTGGCACCAAACTTCGGCTTTGCCGCTTTACCCGCTTTACCCGCATTAACTGCATCGTAACAAGCCTGAGCACGTTGGGTTAACTCAGGGTCGGGTTGTGTTCTTACTGACTGATACTCGCAAATAATGCCATTACGCTTTATTGGGGTAACATAGGCATTTACCCAATAATACTTACCATTTTTACAGCGGTTTTTAACCAAGCCCATCCAGCTTTGCCCCTGCTTAATGGTATCCCACAAATTAGCAAATGCAGCCTTAGGCATATCAGGATGGCGAACAATATTATGCGGCTGATTGATTAACTCTTCTTTGGAGTAGCCACAAGCCGCAATAAAATCATCATTAACATGAGTAATAATGCTATCTAGATTGGTGGTAGAGAGAATTTTAAAATCCGACGGATAGACGAGTTCTTCATCGATAATATCTTTTACAGTCATGTTGATTTATGTAGTCTTGTTATGTAGGCCATGTTGTTGATTATTATTCAAGCAATCTCATTTTTATGTGATGCCTCGCGGCTTTAACAAGTAAAAATACAATGTAATCAAAATACCTAGAATAGATCACATATAACGTTTATTGAAAACGATTCAGATCACGCCATAAAAGTCATGATAATAAAAACACCCGGCAAGCAATCTCGTTTGTCGCACTCATGATGTGTAGTAGATAACGGTAAACAATGCAAAACACCGTATAATCAAAGCTAACTTACAATTTTAGGACGATAACGTGTTAACAAAAATCCTCATTACCATGTTAGTTATTATTGGCGCTGTAGTGTATTTACGACGAGGGCGAAGCAACAAAGTGACTCACAGTAACACTACAGTTCATATCGAAAAGCCCCCGTTGCTAAGCAGGGTGATAATTTACACCATGATTGCACTTTCAATGCTAGCAACAGCGGGTTATTGGGGCTGGGGTTGGTACGACGATAACACGGTTGTTCAAGTCACCATTTCATCACCGATTGAAGCGATGACAGCGAGTTATAAAGTGCGCAAAAAAGACATTCAAGAACAACGAATTACCACCATCGATGGCATACAAATTCGTTTATCTAATCAAGAGCGATTAACAGTAACATCACTCAAAAACGAGTAGCTCACACAAGAAAAGGAGCGTTAAAATTGATTACACTACCGCTCTTAGCTCATTAATCACTCAGCATTTAACATACCAACACACTTGAACTTTACGTTCCATTAACAATCAAAGGTAACAATGACAAAGTAAAATGACACAGACGCTAAATGACTCGCATTAAAACCAGTAAAGAAGGCACCAACAGACACGTTAACGTACTTGATCAACAGCACTTATATAAGCCATTGATCTACGCGTTAGTAATGCATAGCGTACTGATTATATTCATCGGGTGGTTTTGGCAAAAAGACACCAAACAAAGAGTGGCGGCTCTCACAACGCCGGTAAAATACACGGCAATAAAAAGTTACCTAATAACCGCGCAACAATACCAATTAATGCAACGTAATAATGAGCATTCAACGCCTAAAGAAGTCTTAATACCACCTAAAGCTGTAATACCCCTTCCACCAGCAACAGCACCAGCTAAAATAGAACCTATAATAGCAACCGCAACATTACCAGTTGCAACCAAACAAAACCCTAAAGAGCCTGCACTCAAAACAGAAGTAAAGCAAAACGTATCAACCCATACCACCAATGTGACAACCTCATTGCAACAAGCTACAAGCCGCTATATTCAACAACATAATAATCAACAATTTGAACAGCTAATTGACTTGCAGGCTGCATCAAAAAATAAGCCGGTGGGGACAATGAGTGAGATGGATGCAACATTAGACTTTATCGAACTTACACCCAAAATAGATACTAGCCAACCTCAAACGTTGAATCACAAATTAGACCCTAATCGAATCGTTAAACAAGGGGATTACTGTTACAAAGTAGTCAATCTAGCGACCCAAGTTAATCCCCATGGATGGGGATTAGGGTTTGCTGAGTTTTGTGGTGAAGATAAACAAAAACAACAGCTCACTGAAGCCATTAATAACAGAGTGAATAAGCTCAAAAAGCCGCATTAACCAATATCGTAAAATCAGCTAACTATTTGCTGAAATGGTAGCATCAGTACTCGCCATAGGTTGCTCGCCGGTAACCACTTTATTTCGGCCTGTCATTTTGGCTTGGTATAAACGCGCATCTGCCGTTTTGTAAATGTGTGAAAAATGATCGCCATCTTCAGGCCAACGAGACACTCCAATACTGATACTCAAGTTAATATCGCAACCATCGATAACAGTAACTTGATCAATCATTTTTCGTAAACGCTCAGCAATGTGTCCAGCCTGTTGCAAACTCGTATTAGGAACTAACATACAAAACTCCTCACCACCTAAACGAAAGGCCCAATCATTTTGACGACGAGCCTGATTAAGTACACGAGACACCTCAACGAGCACTTTATCACCCACATCATGACCATATTGATCGTTTACACGTTTAAAATGGTCAAGATCAAGCAACAATACCGACACAGACTGATGTTGTTCAGGCAAGCTTTCACATAACATACCGAAGATCGAATCTAATAGTAAGCGATTATTTAGGCCGGTTAATGGGTCTAAAGATGCCATTTTTTGTAAACGCTCTACTGCTTCGGCTCGCTTATACTCATAACTAAAAGATAACGCCCAAATAGCCGCTAAACACAAAACAATATTAGCGATAGTAATCGGATAAATTTCGGCGATATCAAATATCAATGCATAAACCAAAATGCCTATCCCACTTACTACATATACGCTCGTGTATAAAGTACCGAGCTTTATACCCAACAAAAGATAAGACAATACAGGGATAATAAACAGCCAAGTAAATAACCCAGAATTAAAAGAGGAACCATAAATACCAATCAAAATAACGCTATATAGCGCAAATAAAAATACTAAGCACCACAAGGTAAGGTTTGGTGTCGTTTTATGAATCACAAGAATACCGACACAAAGACACACCATGGCTAATTCGACCATTGCGTACACTTTAAAACCGCCAATCCAGTTATTTACGACAAAAATACTGCCCGCGACAATAATAACAATCAACACAGCCTTTAAAACTGTTCGTCGATACTCAAGTTCGCTTGCCCATAAATTAGAAATGACCATTAATATTGTGTTCCTGTATAGCAATTACAACGACCAACACTAAATGGCCATATGATTGGTTAAAGCATAATAACGTGATTAAAAGATTAGACCAAATAGTAACAATTTGCTAAATATTAAAAGGTTACGCCTTTAAATACTTCCTACTCCAACATCAACTAACCACATCTTAGCCAACAAATAGTGTGGTACTGTAAAATCAGTAAACGGAGTCTGTATTAAAACAACCTCGTGAACCTTGATCCATTATCGGTTAAGGTAACCGCGTTTTTATGACACTAAAAATACGTTTTAACATGTGGATGTAAGACTAAAAATGGCAAAACCGAATAAAAAAGGCCCTTCTCGCACAGTCGATATATTCTGCTCCAAATGCAAAACCCAGCTGTTTAAATATCGCAAAGGTGGCAAAGGAGCCTTAATCAAATGTTTCAAAGAACGCATAGTAGAAGACTGTACAAAAGTCAGTTGTACATGTCCTGGATGCGGTCAAATATTTGCTCGTGAAACCTTAATCCGCGGCGCACCAGCATTAAAAATGGTTGGCGGTAAAGTGACTTTTAAATAGTGTTAACCGCTAATTGAAATACAGCTTCAATAGCCAACGTCGCCAATACCTATCACCTTAAACTCATCCCCATAAACGGCCAAATCAGCTTGCTAACGTCCCTGGCAATAGTCCCTGGCAATAATAACGAGCAGCAGCTTGAAATCATTATAAAATAACCGCTCGTTAATGGATGTAGCGTTTATTAGCTATCGCGATTATTTGCGAACTGGATCGCTTTTTATAAAACAAAACTGCATATACGCCCCTTATTGTGCTAAATTTAGAACTCAGAGTTCTACTTTTAAATATTGAGAGGCGGCCATGGCGCATCGTTGGCAAATTGCAATTTCAGCAGGATTATTAGCATCACTTTGGGCCGGTCTTGCTGATGTATTTCACCTCGTAACCTGGGTCGGTTTTCTCGGTTGTAGTACCTTTTTCGCTCAAACAGAAACTGGCGTAAAAGGGATGCTTATGGCCATGATGACAAACCTTTCTGGTGTATTCTGGGGGTGGTTAATTATTGCAGGCAGCAGTGCACTGGGGTCACCAATCATTAGTTATGCATTAACCGGCATTGTTACCGCTTTTATGTGCTTACAAGCTAGTAACAAAAACTTTGCGTTTATTCCTGGAACATTTATTGGTTGCTGTATCACTTTTGCACTCAATGCTGATATCGCCGTCATTGTACCGCCGCTTATATTAGGTGCAGTACTGGGCTATAGCATGAGCCGATTAACAGGCTTATTTATTTCATTAACAGATCCAGCATTAACAAATAAAACAGCTAAATCTTTAAAAGAAAATGCGGTAAAAGAAATGTAGGCATCATTGGGAAATAAACCTAACCTGCGTTTCAATGTATAACAAATTTACAGTGTCAAAATTGCCATTCAACACTAGCCGATGCACACATCGGCTTTTGTTCATTTATAGTTCATCTTGTACGGGACACGAATAGAATAACGCCAAGCTTGAAATAATATGACGCCATTAAACACTACTAAGCGCCCTGATGATTTCTGTCGCTCATAAGGTGGGTTTAATCAGTAATAACTCTGTTTGTCTGCCATCGATATACCACACTCCAGAACGGTCAAAAATGGCATCTTCTTCTAGCATAATTCTAATTTCTTTTTTCCAAGGCTCAATATAAATAGCGTTATTTAACTCAATGGCATAAGCAGTATTGAAATGTAGTGGGTAATCACCATCACCGACTACCCCTGCTTGCGAGTCCCACATCCCCAGCGTGGTACCAGCGCCATGGCCATGATATCCCAACGGATGAGTATAAATAGTTGGAGTTAAGCCCTGCTCAATTGCACGCTTGCGAGCGCGCGCTAGCACTTGGTTTCCGCTAAGCCCTTGAGCAAATTCGCCAGTAAATATATCTTGCAGAGCATTTCCTGATAACAACGCTTTTTGCAAATAATCTGGGGCGTCGGTCTCGCCAGGTTTTAATACATAAGCATGTTGTTGTGTATCAGTATTTAGCCGTAAATAGGTAATGCCAAAATCAACATGTAACAGATCGCCGGGCAAAATAATCTGCTGTGCATTATCATGAACCAAACTCGAGACGGACTCAAAGGCCGCGTCATCACTGCGTTGAATTGACACACTGGGATGAAACCAAGTTTGTAGTTTTAGCTCAACAATTCGCTCTCTTAGCCACCAAACCACGTCATCTGTAGTTGTTTTTCCAGGCGTGATGACTTGATTCGAAAACGCCTGTGCAATAATTTCATGAGCCAATTTTACGGTATCTTTATAAACGGTAATTTCTTCGGGAATTCTTTGCTCCAACCACCCAACGGCGACAGGTTCTGCTGACACAATTCTTGTTTTATATTTTTCAGGCAAATGCGTGAGTAAATTGTCTTTATCTGTTGCGGCTAAACCATCTGCATGTGCCCAATGCTCTGATTGATTAATACCAATCGTTTTAGGTTGATAGCGTTCAATTAACTCATTTAAGGCCACCCACTGATCTGGCTGTTTTGATTTATCCCATGCTTTTTCAAAAACATCCCCAACGTTATAAGGTGCAATGGCATATGCTCCAATACTACCATCAGCTTTACGAGCAAAAACCAATATGGTTGTGCGACGAGCAGACAACCACGTGGCAGGCAATAATGTTTTAATGACAGGATCTTCATTATACTCACGGCTAATAACTAGCCACATATCTAACTGATGTTCATCCATCAATTTAGGTAATAATTGTGCTACACGTTTAACCAATATATTGTCTATCAACGAAGCTCTGTCTCGCATCGATAAGACTTCAACAGAACTTGTTGCCCATGAGTTAGATGAGAAAATTAATATCGTAAAAAACGCAAAGTAGACCCACTTGAAAATGCTCAAAATTAATTCCTTTTATTAGCAACAAAGCAGACACGGTAAGGCTGCATCTAAAAATAAATTTTTATAGCTCTATTTAGAGCCAAACTATCCTACTCATTTGAAGAAAATAAAACGACTCATATTCTTAATAATCTAACTGGGTAACCTCGATATTTATATTATTCAAATCAGTCAATTCAATCGAATAAAATCACAAACTGGCAACTATCGTGTTTGGCAATATAAGGTTAACTAGAACAGGGATATTAAAGATGATTACAATCCGGTACTTTGGGTACAGGTATCAAAATTATCTGCAGTGCAAACCATGATAGGTGTGTGAATTGTTTTCTCGTATTTTTGTTTTGTGACAATCTTATACAGTGTCAAAATGGCTTGTCTTCCCATCTCATATGGATCTTGGCCAATATTGATATGAGCAAGTTGATCTTCCAGCATGGTTAATTGTTCAGAGGATGTATCCGTAATAACAATAATAACCTTGTTACTACTAATTTTTGCTTGAAACGGGGTAATCATTTTACGGTAAAGTGCTTGGTCATTTTGCGCCCAACCCCCCACAGCAATAAAAGAGTCTGCTTTTACAGGCTTACCTTTCATGACTGACTCCATTTGTTTAACAGATTGATCAAGCTGATCAAAATTAAAAAAAGGCTCTCTAACTTCAGTCCAACCCGAATCGTGATTAAGCAATCTCCCAGGAGGCGCATCGTATTTGATCCCCGATAATGCAGAGCGGACTCCCATCAGTCTTAAATTCAAATTGGGAGAATCTGGTCGCCCAGATTGCATTATTAGTGTTCCCCCATTAGGCCTTAGTTTCTTTAACTCTTCACCTAATGTTTTACCCAATTCATAATTATCAGTGCCTATGTAGGCAAGACGAAAATTATTAGGATCTTCGTTAATTGAAGCATCAAAGTCAGAATCATAGGTAATAATCGGAATGCCTGCTTCTTTAGCTCTCTTCAGGCTATTTTTAACGAGATATTTAGACTGTGTAACGGCTACAGCTATACCATCTATACCGTCATCAATTAGTTGATTTATAACTTGGTCTTGCATCCTAACATTGCTTATATCAGGTCCACGATATATGCACTCAACGCCTTTTATTTGAGCAGCCGCATCAATACACCCCACTTTACTTTGCTCAAAAAAAACACTATTAAATTTAGGTACCACAGCAAGTTTCAATTCTTTTCCATATACAGAAAAAATGGGGATAAGACAAAAGGCAACAAACAACACAAGTAATTTAGCCACACACCCTCCCAAAAGACATCAGAGCGCGACTCTGCTTTACAATAAATATAGCAAAGGAGTTCATTTAAAGATATGAGCTGATACGGTATGACTGTACATATCAGTATGGGCTAACCAATATTGGAATTTTGCCCGATGCAGCCGTTTGTTATAAATTTATTACCTCTGAGCTACTTCATACTCGAAATAACTCTATTGGCTTCCTCTTTCATTGACTGGTACTTTTTTGAGTACTCATCACACTTTTCTTTAGACTTAGAATTACTGCACTTGGCTCTGCCTGCCTTTTTACCAGTAAACTCGAACCAATCCTCTTTAGGGTCGTTAATAAGCCTCTCCCCTTTATAGGATATTGAAACTTCCGGATGGTTTGATTTGATCATGTCTTCAGGTAAATGAGCGCGAACATCATCTAGTGGCAAAGGAATTGAAGAATAGGCAAATCGAGTGAGTGGGCCCAATCCGCTCCCTCTGCATTAGGTAATACAACTTCCATAAGAGCATACTCTTCTGCTACAAGCATATTCCTGCTTCTGCAAATGCTGCTTCTGCAAATGCCACCCAAGATTAGGCCGATAAACATAAAAGCCTTTATGTTTAACCATCTGAGCGGAAATCTACTTATTTTTTATTATTCAAATCGACAAATTCAATCTAAAAATATTACCACTTAAGATTATACGAAGGCTGCAGGAGAAAAACACTAAACGCTGCTCACCTCTAAGGACCTGATATCAATCAAGCAGTAGATAAACAATATTTTCTAGTCTGTTTTATTTAAGCTTGCAGCCAACGTTGACAATTTGATGCGCCTTGTCGTCGTTTTCGGTCTAGGTGCTCACAATATTCGGTTAATGCGGGTAATGCTCCGACAGCACCTTTAAATAATGCACCAAACTCTGTAGTGATTTTAAGCCAATTCTCTGCTGGGATGTTTAATCTATTCAGTATGTCCTGACTGCTTGAGCTAATAGCGCCACGCTTATCTTCTCGAATTATCCGACCAGTATCTTCAACCAGTACAATGTAGTCTTTGACACTGAACATGAGCCCGTTAGGCAAATTGAGTCGCTCATTACCCACAAACGGTAATAGCTCTGGTGGTTGCTCGCCTTTGATTGCTGAATTTATTCGGCGCTGAATACTGGTGTAATCTGAGCTTTCAGGGGTTGCGGCCATTTGAGCACGAATTGGGTTTAAATCAACATAAGCCATACAGGCTAAAACTGCGGCTTCATCAAGCAGTGCTTGAGACTTAAAGCGCCCTTCCCAGAAGCGGCCTGTGCACTTATCTTCTTTATTGGCCATTCTGGCGATGGGCTCACTGAGTGAGCGCATAAACCAACTGATATCAATTAACCGCTTACGGTATTCAGTAATGCATTCATTAACCGTTTGAAGCTCAATTGAGTTAAGGTCTTCTTCTTTCATGTATTTGTGTGTGAGTAACGTGCCCTTAAAGCCTTTGTGCCATTGAATGAGCACTTCTTTATCTGACCATTGTTTTGCTTTATCAGCATCGACTTTTATAACCACATGTAAGTGATTACTCATCACGGCATAAGCACAGATATCAATGGCAAAGATAGTCGCTAATTCTAGAATCCGAGAGTCGACCCACTCCCGCCGATGCTCAAAGTTCTCACCTGTTGAGTTATCTATTCCACATAGAAATGCCTTACGCACCACTCGAGAACAGCAGTGGTAGTAAGGTGTATCTTCCAGGCTAACGATTGTCTGTCTTGGTCTGGCCATCTTTAATTACCGTTTGGAAAGGGTAAATAAAGCGTAGTTTATTGTTTGTTATTTAGCCAATATCGTGGGTGGCCATGTTATTACCCCTTCTAAAAATGTACCAGAAAACAACTTTTCTTCTTCATGATAAAAGACATTCGTAAGCCACATATATAGAAATTGATCAGTACCAAGTTCTTCCGACAAATCAGGATCTCTAAACCTCAACTTAGCCATGTATGTTACGTTACGCTGTTCTTTTACATATTGTTCGAATTGATTAATTGTCTCTGCCGCTAATGAGTGCGCCTTTTGTATTTCAGAGTCTTCACGATTTATGTTTTTGAATAATGGTTCATCAACCGCATTAGATTGCACTGAAACGCCTCCAAGCCCTAATAAGCCAGCTATGGCTAGTAAATATTTCTTCAAATTAACACTAATGCCCACGACACACCTAACGCTTTGCCAATGGGTAAATGCGAACGTTGTTGGGCGAAGCCCAGTGAGTATTTGTCCCAGCCGCGCTGTTTGCGGCGAAATTAGGCAACTTGTTATACATCACATTTTAACCAATACAGATTGAACAACTTCTTCGTTAGAG
>NZ_BMQW01000010.1 GCF_014648315.1 Shewanella ulleungensis | reverse complement strand
AATAATTGGGTGTGTACTAACATGACTTACCTCCTTGATAGTGGGAAATCCACTGAGGTAAGTGTGGTGCAAATGACGGACTTTTGGGCTCCGCGCAGCGGCTTAGTTCAACAGCTTATTGAAGGGCCAAATTAATTTAAAGTCGACCATTTAAGTTATTGATTAATATCATCCTACATTTACTATCTTATTGATGTAAAGCGGTTTTATTTAACTCCACTGACTAATAAAAACGAGCTTGCGCGTTAAAAGTGGACTCAATATTCGACAAAAATAAAAAATATTTAATTTCAATGCATTACAGCATGCTCGATTAATTAATCGTACGACTTTAGTTTGCTTATTAGCCAATTCAATTTAAAACACGCCAAAAAACATTACAGCTGTTTTTTACACAGTACACACTACATAAAGATGGGAGACATGGTTGGCACAGGATATTGCCCGACATTTGTAAGCCAGTTATAGATGAAGTGTAAAGATGAGCGAAGCGCCATGATGTTAGTGGCCACAGGCCATATTTGAAGCACACTTTGGCGAAGATACGAGTGAGTTTTTTATTTTAATTCATCTCGGAACTTGAGGCCGTTGAAGACTCCTTACAAAAGAATACGTGAGCAGGCTACAAACGAAGGTAAAAGCAGGATCAAGTCTCATGCCGACCTCGAAAATATGACAGCATGTGTAAATATGTAAAATGGCTTTATTAGGGATTAGCCTCGTTGAGGTTTAATATTCGTGTAATTGGATACACAATCAATATCAACAACACACAGAATAATGTGTTGTAAACAACACCTTCAGCAGGCGCTTTAGAAATAGGTTCATAGAAAAAAAGTGCGATACAAAATGAAAATATTGAAAAGCCGATCTTTCGTGGAACATGACAGATGTCGAATTCAGTTAAAATAAGTTTAAACCAAGGAAAACCACAAACAATAGATATTGAGACAATTGGTAAGATTGTCGTACTCCAATTTTCAATTATTTGTCCGACTACGAGTTGACTCGTACTGGAGTTTGAAAATAGTGCTAGCACTACTACCGAGGTTGTAGCGACCCAAGACAAAAATATAAATATATTGACTAATTTTACATATATATCTGGTAGCTCATTTTTCATCGAATCCCTCTTAAAGCTACAAAAAACCAAACTGGAGTTAAACATTTTTAATTCATGAATCAATAATATATAAAACAAAATGTCATTGAATGGGTTAAATTTGTCAAACTATGGGTACATTATGTCAATGTATGGGTTCAGCGACAAATTGTTAAAACTTAATCACAGCTACTTAAACACCACTATTTCATCGCGGCTTTCACGTACACATCAAAGCGATTTTTTTTCTGGGCTAATACCATACTGGGTTTTATCCCGTCGAGATCTTCAGCGTAATCAGGGCGTTTTACTACTACACGCTTGCTGGCCAGTGCCATTGCCGGGGCTAATAAGCCGTCGGCGTCGAGGTCGGCACCGACTAAGGTTTGAAATACGCGCATTTCTTTTTTAACTAATGCTGACTTTTCACGATGTGGGTACATGGGATCAAGGTAAACCACATCGATTTCAGTGTCACTTGTGCAAGCAGCATTCGCTAATGCGGTGAGGCTTGAACCATGAAACAGGCTCATAAGCTCTTGCATCCACCCGCCGATTTCGGCGTCTTCATAGGCACGGCGCAATCCATCTTCTAATAATGCAGCAACCACAGGATGGCGCTCAACCATAATCACTTTGCAGCCCAGGCTTGCCAGTACAAAGGCATCGCGACCTAACCCTGCAGTGCCATCAACGACAGTAGGCGTTACGCCTTGCTTTAACCCTACCGCTTTGGCGATAGATTGACCGCGCCCGCCACCAAACTTGCGTCGGTGTGCCACAGCACCAGAGACAAAATCAACGTTAATACCATCTAATTTGGGTTCATCTCGTTTGTACAAACTCAAACAGTTTTGCTCAAAACGCAATTCAAATGCGGCGTCTTTGTCCCACACTAATTGCCAGCGGCTGGCGATATCAACCAATGTTGGGTACTGCTGATTAAAGAATATAGATGTCTGCAACAAGAGAAATACCACGCCAATATAAGAAACTACCTCATTATGCCAAAAGCCATCACCAGTGAATACCTATACCTAACGCCTGAGAAAACTTATAATAGTGCTATTACACAGTTTTTACTGTTCATTAGTTAATGGAAATGCCCATGCTCAGTTATCGCCACGGTTATCATGCAGGCAATTATGCCGATGTGCTTAAACACGCCATGCTTATTCAAGCGTTAAAAGCCATGCAGAAAAAAGAAAAACCTTACGTGTATATCGACACCCATGCAGGCGCTGGGGCGTATTCGTTAACGGATGAGTTTTCGCAAAAAACCGGCGAATATTTAGATGGTGTAGCCAAACTGTGGGATCACGAAAACCTACCCGTTGCACTTGCTGATTACGTTGACGCTGTTCGCCATTTTAACGCTGAACATGACGGTGAGCTAGCCGTTTATCCGGGCTCACCTGCGTTTGTTGATGTGGAATTACGCCCGCAAGATCGCATGGTACTACACGAGCTACATTCAACAGACCATGAGTTACTTGAAGACTATTTTATTCAAGACAAACAAGTAAAAGTCATTAACGACGATGGCTTAGCAGGGTTAATTGCTGCTGTGCCACCATTAGAGCGTCGTGGGGTGATTTTAATTGACCCGAGTTATGAAATTAAAACCGATTATATTGATGTAGCAGAAACCCTAATTAAAGCGCATAAACGCTTTGCTACAGGGATTTTTATGTTGTGGTATCCGGTGGTGAAACGTGAGCAGACTGAAGCCATGCTGACATTACTTAAAAATAGCGGCATTAAAAAACAGTTGCGTATTGAGCAGGCCATCGATGCCGATAGTGATGAGTTTGGTATGACAGCTGCCGGTTTATGGATTATCAATCCACCTTGGCAAATGGACGTAATGGCTAAAGAAGCATTAGAGTATTTAGCGCCTTTATTAGGCCATGCTGACGGTTACACAACAGTAAAATGGGAAGTCGGCGAGTAGCCTCAATTAGATAATAAAAAAGCCCGGTGCATGTTGATGCTCCGGGCTTTTTTATAGCAAACTCAAAATGATTACTTAAAAAACGCGCCTGCCGCCCCAGGAAATACCACTGGGCTGACATTGCCATTGGCAGCAACACTTGCTACGCCAAATAAGTAATTATCAATCACTAGATTATCTAAAGTAAATGTTTCCACTTTGCCAACATAACGGCTGTGAGTCCATTCTGGCGCAGTAGTTGAGCGCCAATAAACCCGATAACCCACTACGGTTTCATCATTGCTTTTTGCCCAATTCAACGTGGTACTTGGAGACACCTGGCCTGCAATTTTCACTTGTGTTGGCGGTGCTGGTGCCCACGCCTGGGCGGCTAAGCTTAAGGCATTTAATGCCGTTAGCTTGGCGGTAAAATCAAAATCGACCCCTTCAATGACATCACCATAAGCAATACCGTTTTCAACTCGAATATCCTGATGCTGGCGGTCGTAATGCTCATTGGTTTCCATAATGCGCACCGCAGGTAACCCAGCCTGATTAAACGGTAAGTGGTGTCCACCGCGGCCAAATCGGTCAAGGCGGTACACTAACATTACGTCTAGGTTAGTCATGTATTGGTCGGCCAACGTCTTTATTTTACGCGCTAAATTACGTGAGGCAGAATCGTTTTCGCCACCACTAAAATAACGCTCTTTTGCCTCGTCGGCCGTTTCTGCAAAACGCACGCCTTCCGAAAACACTCGCACACTGCTGTTATTAACCACGCCATTAATGCCGGCAATATTGCCTATCATGTCGTTATTTAACACCGCTTGTACTTGCCAACCTTGCGCTTTGGCGTAGTCGGCTAAAATATTTCCGCCGTACAAGCCCTGCTCTTCACCCGACAATGCGGCGTACACTATGGTGCCGTTAAATTGATATTTTGATAACACCCGCGCGGCTTCTAATGCGCCAGCTACACCTGACGCATTGTCGTTAGCACCTGGAGAAATGGAAGTTGCATCAAGCACGTCGGTGACACGCGAATCAATATCGCCACTCATCATCACCACACGCTTAGGATCTGTTTTACCACGTTGAATGGCAATAACGTTGACCACTTCGGTAGGTTGAGCAATACGCTTACCTTCTACTGTGTTTGCTACCGTTACAACCTCTAAGCAGCCACCACACTCTTTTGAAATCCGCTTAAACTCGGCTTCTATCCAGCGCCTTGCTGCACCAATCCCTTGAGTATCAGATTTAGTATCCGACATAGTATGGCGAGTACCAAAATCAACCAAGGTACGGATATCCTGCTCAATGCGCTGCGCTTGTGGCGCGTTGGCAATGTCGTATAAACGCATGTCTTCTTGCGAGGGGGCAACTAATACTTGTTTGTCGGCAGCGAGAGCTGGCACAGCCACGGCACCAAAAATTAATAACCCAGCCATACCGGCTAAGCAATAGCCACTGTTACGGTTGAGTTTAACGCGCTTTGGTTGTGCTTTATGAATAAAATGCTTCATGAATAACGACCTTAATTAACTGGCTAATGCTTTTTGATAGCGTTTGAATAATATTTTTACGCGCTTCACATAAGCTTGAGTTTCGGGATATGGCGGAATGCCACTGTATTGAGTCACGGTGCTAGGACCTGCATTGTACGCTGCGCACGCTAAGTCTAGATCACCATTAAACTGCGCTAATAGTTGCGCTAAATAACGGCTACCACCACGAATATTTTGTTGGGCATTTAATGGGTTATCAACGCCCATGTCACTGGCTGTACCTGGCATTAATTGCATTAACCCTTTAGCGCCAGCTTTTGATACTGCACCAGGTTTAAACGCCGATTCGGCGTGAATCACTGCTCTGATCAATGCCGGGTCTAGTTGGTATTTGTGTGCAGCTAACGCAACATCGGTGGCAAAGTGTGAGGTAAATAATGGGATTTTATACCAGTCGATGGTGGAATCTGGACGACAGGCAAAACATTCATATAGCAGTACTTGGTAGTCAGCGCCTAGGGGTTGCTGATCACTAAACACCATGACGCCGTTAGCTTGCTTGTATTGATACACTTTACGCTTTTCGACACCTAAATCACTCACAATGCCGTTTTCAGAGTATCGTGCTTTTACCTTTGGTTTGCCCAAAGCTGCAGATGATTGAGTTAACTGGTAGTCGTTGGTTAATGTACGTTGTTGCGGTTTTTCAGCAACATAACTGCCATTAAGCGATAATTGATCGTTAATGGATTTAGGGGCGCTTTGGTTCAATACATTAAACGCTTCAAGGGTAGGTTTATTGCTATTACTCTGTGTATTACTCTGTGTCGGTTTTAACTGGAGCTGCTGCTTTTCAGTAGGCTGTTCAACACGGTACTTAGCTTTTATATTTGGTTTTTCAGTTTCTTCTACTTGCGGATAAACCACTTGTTTAGCGTGTACTTGCGCAGCCGAAAAAAGTACTACGATAACCACTAGCGCCAATTCATTACGCCACAACATCGGGTTATTCCTGCACTTGATCAAATATCGGCATCGGCGCGATACGAGCAAACTTAGCCACGGCAGAACCAGGGAAAATCTTAACTCCACTGTTGAGCTCATCGACCGCTTTTCGGTAGAAATCTTCTGCATGTATAAAGTCGAGTTCTAGCTGCAAATACTCAGCAAGTTGTTCAGTACACAATTTGTCTTTATTCACTGTAGACAATAGCGATTCTAAGCCTTGGTCTATTTGCTGCCATGCTGCAATCGATACCGACAATGAACCACCAGCAACGTTTGATTCTTCAATGGGTTGCTCCCAATCATGTTCGGGTTGTAACTGTTTTAATTGCTCCAACTGAGCTTGCTGGTCATCTGTTAAAGGGCGGGGATAAGATGGTTTTTCCTGACACAGTTCAGTAAAGAGTGTCAGTCTTCTATCAATTTTTGAGTCGATGACTTTTAGCGCTTCAATGGCTGAAGTGCGTTTTTTAAGTAAACTGGCATACCAAAGGTACGCCAGAATCGCGGCTAAAGTGAGGCTAATAAATAGCGCCTGCATGGTGACATCCTTTATTATTGTTATTCACTATCATAATCATTATTTAATCAAAAGTTCATCTTTATCGGCGATATCTTCGCTAAAAAATAACCACAATTGTGCTTACCTTGTGCATATAGATGTTAAAAAACTGTTTTGATTAGGATCTCAATCATAACACAAATATTGATTACTACCTGGATAAAATTTGCACAGTTAAATTATTAATCACCATTTCTATCAATAACCTAAAGCAATTTTATTAAGAGTGTTTTTTAAACACATTTTAAGTTTACTCTATTTAAATGAGTCAATTAGCGTCTTTTAAACACCATATAATCACTGTTAAGCGCTTTTTTACTCGCTATATGCTTTTTTAGCCAAATCGAAATATAAATATACATTGCTACAGATACAAAAAAGCCCAGTTTAACTGGGCTTTTTTCATCAAGGTTACTGATTAAATCGATGTTCTATCGTTATCGACTTTGTCTTCATCCTCTTCACTTGGTTTTTCACGTTTACTAAAGATACGCTCAACGACAACAAAGAATAAAGGTACAAAGAAAATACCTAAGAATGTCGATGACATCATTCCGCCCAGTACAGCTGTACCAATCGCGTTTTGACTGCCAGACCCTACACCAGAGCTAATGGCTAATGGTACAACACCTAAACCAAAGGCCAATGAGGTCATTAAAATTGGGCGTAAACGCACCCTCACAGCATGCAGTGTTGCCTCAATTAAACCAGAGCCTTTTTCATAATATTCTTTGGCAAACTCAACAATCAAGATGGCGTTTTTGGTTGCCAACCCAACGGTAGTTAATAAGCCCACCTGGAAGAATACATCGTTAGGTAAACCGCGACCGTTCATGGCGAGCAATGCACCGATAATACCCAGCGGCACCACAAGAATAACTGATAATGGCACCGACCAGCTCTCATACAATGCCGCAAGTACTAAGAATACAATCAAGATAGACAGTGCATATAATGCAGGTGCCTGATTACCTGACAAACGCTCTTCGTATGACAAACCGTTCCATTCTAAACCGTAACCCGGTGGAAGCTGTTTAGCCATTTCTTCTAGTGCGTCCATTGCTGCACCGGTACTGTAACCCGGTACCGTCGCGCCTTGAATGTTAACCGCTGGTACACCGTTAAAACGTTGCAATTGAGGTGAACCAAATTCCCACGCTCCAGTCGAAAATGCCGAGAACGGTACCATTTCGCCATTGCTATTACGCACATACCAACTATCTAAGTCGCTTGGTTGCATGCGATATTTCGCCTCACCTTGCACATAGACCTTTTTTACGCGGCCACGGTCGATAAAGTCATTAACGTATGCACCACCTAATGCGGTTGCCATTACGCTGTTAACGTTATTAATATCAATACCCAAAGCACTCAGTTTGGCGTGATCGACATGGATTTGATACATAGGAGCATCTTCTTGACCGTTAGGCCTCACACCCACTAAATTAGCGTTTTGCGACGCCATACCAAGCAACTGATTTCGCGCCTCAATCAATTTACTGTGGCCTTGGCCATTCAAATCTTTTAAGTACACATCAAAACCGTTAGCGGTGCCCAATTCAATGACCGACGGAGGCACAAAGGCGAACACTAAGGCTTCTTTAATTTGCATAAAGCGCCCCATTGCACGGCCAGCAAGTGATTGAACATCTTCACCAGGCGCTTCGCGAGTTGACCAATCTTTTAAGCCTACAAACGCAATACCCATATTTTGACCTGAACCGGCGAAACTAAAGCCTGCTACGGTAAACACAGAATTAACAATGTCTTTTTCGTCATTGAGGTAATAGTCATTAACCTGTTTAAGCACTTTTACGGTACTTTCTTGGGTTGAGTTTGTTGGCAAAATAGCTTGGGTAAACAAGATACCTTGGTCTTCATCAGGCAAGAACGCTGTTGGCATACGCAAGAATATCCAACCCACTGCGATAACCAAACCAATGTAAATTAGCATCACTCTGAATGAGCGCTTCAAAATACTGCCAACACTAGACTCATAGCGCGAGGTCATTGCATCAAACTTGCGGTTAAACCAGCCAAAGAACCCGGTATCTGCATGGGTATGGCCTTTTTTAATCGGTTTTAGCATGGTGGCACATAATGCCGGTGTTAATACGATTGCCACAAACACAGATAACGCCATTGCCGACACAATCGTAATGGAGAACTGACGGTAAATAACCCCTGTCGATCCCGACATAAATGCCATAGGCACAAATACTGCTGATAAAGTCAAACCAATACCGACTAAAGCACTGGTGATTTGGTCCATCGACTTGCGGGTGGCCTCAAGTGGACTTAAGCCCTCTTCCGACATCACACGTTCAACGTTTTCGACCACAACAATCGCATCGTCCACCAGCAGACCAATAGCCAGTACCATGGCAAACATGGTTAAGGTATTAATAGTAAAGCCTGCTGCCGATAGCACTGCAAACGTACCGAGCAATACCACTGGTACCGCAATTGTTGGGATTAACGTAGCTCTAAAGTTTTGTAGGAACAAATACATAATCAAGAATACCAACACAATGGCTTCTAGTAATGTATGCACTACGCCTTCAATCGATTGCTCTACAAATGGCGTGGTATCGTATGGATAAACAACATTAAGCCCTTGCGGGAAAAATGCTTTCATCTCATCAATTTTGGCTTTAACACCTTCAGCGGTGTCAAGTGCGTTGGCACCTGTAGCCAATTTTACCGCTAAACCAGATGCTGGTTTACCATTGTAATAAGAGTCAACGGCATAACTTTCTGCACCTAGTTCCACTCTGGCGACATCTTCAAGATACACATTCGCACCAGATGAGTCAGACTTAAGGATAATTCGTCTAAACTGCTCTGGTGTTTGTAAACGGCTTTGGGCTGATATTGTCGCGTTGAGCTCTTGCCCTGCTAACGATGGCGCACCGCCTAATTGTCCTGCAGAAATTTGCGCGTTTTGCTCACTAATCGCGGCTGTAACATCAATACTGGTTAAGTTGTATTGCGTTAATTTAAGCGGATCGAGCCATATACGCATCGCATATTGCGCACCAAAAAGTGTAAGTTCACCTACACCTGGAACGCGACTCATTGGATCTTGAATATTGGCAGCGACATAATCTGAAATGTCACTTTTACCCATTGAACCATCTTCTGACACAAACCCCATAACCATAAGGAAGCCTGATGTCGACTTATTTACTTTTACACCCTGCTGCTGTACTTCAGACGGCAGTAACGGCGTGGCAGACTGTAATTTGTTTTGCACCTGAACCTGTGCAATATCTGGATCGGCTTCAGCATTAAAAGTTAAGGTAATGGTGGCATTACCAAAGCTGTCGCTGGTTGATGAAATATAACGTAAGTGGTCAAGCCCCGTCATACGTTGCTCAATCACCTGCGTTACCGTGTCTTCCATGGTTTTAGCGGATGCACCTGGATAGAAAGCACTGATTACCACCGTAGGCGGGGCAATACTTGGATACTGGGCAATTGGTAAGCCTTTAATGGCTAACACACCTGCAAGCATAATTAAAATTGCGATTACCCAGGCAAAAATAGGGCGATCAATAAAAAAGCGAGCCATAATTTATCCCTACTTTTGTGGTTCGTCAGCCGTTAACACTTGTGGTGAAACCGGTGCGCCTGGACGGATTTTTTGCAGTCCTTCGACAATTAATTTGTCGCCAACAGCTAAACCTTCAACAACACGCCATTGATTGCCGATCACTTCTGCAGTCTTCACTACGCGCATTTCTGCGTGGTTATCTTTATCAACGATCATCGCAACTGCTTGGCCTTTATTGTTTCGTGTTATTGCGCGTTGTGGTACTAAAATCGCTTGTGGATCCTGACCTGCATTTAACTGTGCACGCACATACATTCCGGGTAATAAAGTACCATCTGGATTAGGGAACTCTGCACGAAGTGTTACTGAGCCTGTGGTTTCATCTACATTAACTTCGGCAAACTGTAAGGTACCTTGGTGCTCATAAGTGCTGCCATCTTCAAGCATTAATGTCACTTTGGCATTATCACTTTTCAGTAGCTGACCAGAACGTAGATTAGCTTTTAAGCGAAGAAGCTGTGCACTTGATTGAACAATGTCGATGTTAATTGGATCAAGTTGCTGAATGGTTGCGAGCGTTGCCGCTTGATTAGCGGTAACCAATGCCCCTGCAGTAACCGACGATTTGCCAATTCGGCCTGCGATCGGCGCTTTAACCTCGGTGTATTCGAGGTTAATGTTAGCGGTATTAATTGCGGCTTTAGCGACAGTGACGGCGGCTTGTGCTTCTTTATATGCTGCTTCTGTTTCATCAAAATCTTGTCGGCTCACCGCATTGGTTTTCACCAATTGAGCATAACGAGCAGCTTTCGCTTTAGCCGAGCCCAATGCAGCATTTGCACTGGCTAAATCGGCTTCGGCACTGATTAATGCAGCTTTATACGTTGCCGAGTCGATTTGATAAAGCGACTGACCTTGAGCAACCTCGCTGCCTTCGGTAAACGCACGTTTGGTGATAATACCAGAAACTTGTGGGCGCACCTCAGCCTCTAAAAATGCACGGCTACGGCCTGGCAACTCAACCATAAGAGCTTGTGATACCGCTTCAACTGTCATTACGCCAACGGGAGAAGGAGGTTGCTGCTGTTGCTGCGCCTGGCCATCCTCGGCTTTGCCACAGGCGGTAATCCATAATGCTGCAGTGACAACCGCGGCGACTTTCAATGCTTTATGCATGTGTGCTCCTACTCCGATTTACTTTCAATATGGCACCTCACGCTTGAGATATTCCATTTGAAAATAGCTAAAATTAAACTGTTAAATTTTCTGTTCTCTTTATCGCACAGGTACAAAATTCAAACAACTCAACCTGAGGCAATAAATTGTAAATAAATAATAAGCTTAGGTTATATATGGATAATTTGTTAATGACTTGTTGCTTAAATCTGAGCAATCAAACAAATTAGGTTCATTCACTAATTCTAGGCGCACCTTACGCCAACATGTTGACAATATCAACTTTGTTGTGATGATTTTAAACACACCATTACCAATATAGATTAATGATGATTCGTTACAACCTCATTTAAATCATCCATCTTATTTGAATGAATCTGTTGCTCTGTATCATCCATCGTTGGATTTATCATTATGTCGCGCCACCATAATTCGTTAGCTTGTGGATTTGCCAACATTACTGCTTGGCCAAATTTAGGGGTTAACAAGGTGACATTATGCTGTTTAGCTAATTTGTTAATACGCTCGAAAGGTTCAAACCAGTCATGCAATGCTAAATCAAACGTACCATTGTGAACGGGTATCATTGCCTTGGCGTTAACGTCAATATGTGCCTGTAAGCTTTGCTCTGGCAACATATGGATATCACTCCATAAGTCATTATAGGCACCCGTTTCAATCATGCTCAGATCAAACGGCCCTAAACGCTGACCAATTTCTTTAAAACCATTAAAGTAGCCACTGTCACCGCTAAAAAACACCTTATGCTGTAACCCCTGAATAACCCAACTAGCCCACAATGTGTGGTCGCGATCGAATAAGCCACGACCAGAAAAATGCTGCGCTGGTGTGGCAGTAATGCGTAATCCCTCTAACTCAACAGACTGCCACCACTCCAGTTCAGTGATCTGAATTGGGTCTACGCCCCAAGCTGTTAAATGCTCACCCACTTTAAGCGGTGTAACAAAATGCTGTACTTTACCGACTAATTTTTCAATCGCAGCTTTATCGAGATGGTCGTAATGATCATGGCTAATGATCACCGCCTTGATCGCTGGTAAATCAGCAATACTAATTGGCGATTGATGAAAACGCTTCGGCCCAGCCCATTGTACAGGTGATGCTCGTTCGCTAAAGACCGGGTCGATTAACACGTATTCGCCGTCGATACGCATCAGCAATGTTGAGTGGCCTAAACGGTATACGGCATCTTCTGTCGACTGTGCCAAGATAGTTTGTGTTAACGCCTCTAATGGTACTGCGTTATGAGGTGCTGGCGCTTGGCGCTGAGTATTCCAGTATGCTTTGGCGATAGGCCATAAACTGCTTAACCCAGCGTGATAGGCTTTTTCACTATTGATGAAGGGCTTACTTTTATTGGCTGTAGACCAAGTTTTAGTGAGCCATATAATCGCAACAAACACCACAAATCCAACGATAACAACGGTTAATATTTTCATTCCAAAGCCCAAAAGTACACTACACGGTGTAGTTTAATAATCTCCCATTGAAAAGTAAACTACTCAGTGTAAAATATATCCCATAGAATTGAATACAGTGCAGACCATGACTCAAGAAAAACAAACTCGTAGCCAAATAAAACGTGCGGCTATTATTGAAGCAGCTAGAACAACCTTTAAAGCATTAGGGGTTGCTGCAACGAGTATGGACAAATTGGCAGAAGTGGCTGAAGTGTCAAAGCGCACGGTTTACAATCATTTTGCCACCAAAGAAGCCTTAGTGATGACCTTAATGACCGACTTATGGCAACAGGCATTATCGAAACCTTCTGAACCTTATAACCCAAGCAAACCACTGGCACCGCAATTACAGCAGTTAGTACGCTATGATATTGATCATATTCAGTCAGAAGAACACATTGAAGTGTCGCGGATGGTCATTGGCCACTTGTTTTATACATCTGAAATGCAAAAAGAAATCAAAAAAATAATTAAACAAGAAACCGCGATTTTACGTTGGATTAAAGCGGCTAACAAAGATGGTCGAATTAATGTTGATAATATTGAACAGGCCCAAGACCAAGTCCATAGTTTAATTAAAGGCCAATGCTTTTGGCCGTTAATCTTCCAAATTATTGAGCCTTTAACTGATGAAGAGAAAGATCAGCACGCTGCCGAAATCGTTAAAGTGTTTTTATGTCGTTACCAGGCGTAATAATCATACTGACTAAACACGGTTATCGCCCACGCCCAAAGAAATTACTCGACTTATTTCTGCTAAGCTCATGCCAGACTCTTGTTGCCAATGATTAAATGCGGCTTGGGTTTGGCGCAGTGCGGTTTGCGAAGTAAAGCCCGCATCCACAACCTTATGCCCCGTTAAATACGCCTGCACATCTTGGCTCATCAAGAAGGTGTCTTTACCTATTGCACGTAAAAAATAAGGGCCAGTGTTACCACCTAACCGTGCACCGCGCTTTTTAAGCACTTGCCATAATCCGGTAATATCGTCTGTTGGCCAATTTGCAATAAATTCAGCAAAGCTGCCGTGTTCAGCATTGATTTGCTGGATCATATAAGCATTATCCACAATCGCTTGAGTTTTCTTTTGATGACGAATAAGCTCTGGGTCAGTGGCGCGCTGCTGAATTTGATCCGGAGATAACATCAATACTTTCATGGGCTCAAAGTCAAAAAAGGCCTTTTCGTAAGCCGGCCACTTATTGTCAACCACTCGCCATACAAAACCACTTTGGAAAACACGTTTACTCATTACTGAAAGTAACTGTGCATCGGTATATTCACTGATTTCATCAGCGTTGAGTGTATTTGGTAGCAATGACTTAACGACAGCTGGTCCGCCTTTTCGCTCGCAAGCACGCGCCCAAATATCACTGAACTTTTCTAATGCCACCGTGCCACTCCTTTTACCTTATCAACCTAAACCTACCAATACGACAGAGTATGGTTGATTGATCTGTATAGATAAATATTGATACTAAACGCTATTGAGGTTACGTATTACACTCTTTTTTGAGTTGTAAAAACTGCTTCCATTTAACCACTTCAGCTGGTAACTCTGGCATGTCACCCGTGTAACCTGCGGCTTCAATTAAGGTTTCAATAGGCACTTGCTTACCACGACATATAAACACTCCGCGTACATGGGCAATACAATGCAAACCACGGGCAGTGACAATACGGTGTTCAATATAGAAGTATTTTTCATCCCAACCGACAATCTTGGTTTCAATAGTAAACTTTTCAAACGGTTTAATATCACGGATATAAGTAAACTCGGCAGCATTGACGATAGGCAGCCATTTGTTTTTAAGAAACTGTTTCATCAAACCAATTTCAGCAATCAAATAAGTACGGGCTAAATCCATAAAAGCTGGATAGCGCGAATTGGTTAAATGTAAGTTGATGTCGCAATCTAATGGTAAAACGCGATAGTTAATTTTGCTGGTGCCTAAAAAATCAATACGTTTGCAATGACCAATTCGCCATAAAAACAACAACGCAAAACGAAAATACAGATTCATCTACCACTACTCCTATTGTTAGCGCGACAGGCTAACAAAGGTCATACCAGCGAGCAAGAAGCTTTGCTGTCTTTGACTTATTTAACGTGCAATCAACAGCACAAACTCATCATGGCACAGTGTTTTGTTACTCTTTTTGCGACTTATCCCCCTTTTCATCTGTGACTTAACTGATTACCATAGCAACGCGGTGATATCTTATTGGCGTTGTTAAGACGCTAACATGATGAACAACAGCATTTATCGTTATCGACTAATGCTTAAACGCAAACAACATTGTTTATAATTCTCAGGGCGGGGCGCAATTCCCCACCGGCGGTAAACTTGAAAAAGTAAGCCCGCGAGCGCTCGATTCGTCGAGGTCAGCAGATCTGGTGACTTAGCATTGCTTAACGGCAATGTTTAACAGTCCAGAGCCGACGGTTATAGTCCGGATGAGAGAGAATGGAGATACATCAATCAGCCCACGGCTTTTTGGTGCAATTTGTTTTGGATTTATATCCCTCTTTACAAGCCCTGATTCTGGTCATTTTAGGAGTACAACCATGAATCAGCTTTCACTACTTGCCGAATTTGGCGAACCCATTACCCGTGTCGAAAATGCACTTGCAGCGCTTAGAGAAGGCCGCGGCGTATTACTACTCGATGATGAAGATCGCGAAAACGAAGGCGATATTATTTACTCAGTTGAGCACTTAACCACAGCCCAAATGGCATTAATGATCCGCGAATGCAGCGGTATTGTGTGTTTATGCTTAACCGACGAGCATGCTAATAAGCTTGAATTACCACCTATGGTTACCGACAACAACAGTGCTAACCAAACCGCTTTTACTGTGTCTATCGAAGCTAAAGTTGGCGTCACCACAGGCGTATCGGCACAAGACCGGGTGACTACCATTAAAACAGCAGCTAATCGCAGTGCCAAAGCATCAGACCTAGCACGCCCAGGACACGTATTTCCGCTACGCGCTCGCGCTGGCGGAGTAATGTCTCGTCGTGGTCACACAGAAGGTACAGTTGATTTAATGCAAATGGCCGGTTTAATGCCAGCAGGCGTGTTATGTGAACTCACCAACGAAGATGGCAGCATGGCCAAAGCGCCTGAAATCGTCGCATTTGGTTTAAAGCACAATATGCCAGTACTTACCATCGAAGACATGGTGATGTACCGCAACCAATATGATTTGAAGTTAGCGTAAATGGTTACTTAAAGCGTAACAAAGATTAATCAAACGAAGAGGCGCATTGGCGCCTCTTTTTTATGCTATTTTTTGCCCATCAAAGCGCGGTAATAAAAGCTTGATACTGCTGCATTGTGGTTACATCTTCTAGCATGCCCTGATGACCGACTTTAGGTACCATAATAAACTGTTTGTTAGCAGACTTGCTTGCGGCAAACAGTTTTTCAGACAGTGCTGGCGGCACTTCATCATCATTTTCTCCGGCAATCACTAATAATGGTCCTGAATATGATTGTGCAACAACTTGTTTATTATCTATATTTCGAAAGTCTTGTGGTATTTCTAGTGTCATAAACGGTGCCATGTACCAGGGCGTTTTCTCATCGACCCAATCGTCGGCATTGGTGGCCGAACCATGCAAAACCAGTGCATCTATCTGATTATTTTTAGCTAAATCGGCGGCAATAAAACTGCCTAGCGAGTAACCGTGCAAGATGATTTTTTCTGGTTGGAAGTGCTGCTGTAAGTAGTCTAGTTGTTGCTGTGCATCCGAGATAATATTTTGAATCTTCGGCTTGCCTTCACTGGCGCCAATGCCACGGCGATCCATAACCAAAATGTCAGTATTAAGCGCCGATAATGCCGTTAAATCGGCTAAACAATGTGGTTGAATCTTCATGCCATTACCCTGATAAAACACTAGGGTTGTGTTGCTGTTTGGGTTATCGATAAAAAAACCATTCAGCTTAGCGTGATCGCTCGCCTCTAGGCTCAGCGGGGTAATGGCATTATTCGGCATGGCTTGCTGCAATGCTTGCGTAAACTCAGTGTTAAAGGCCACAGGCGCTTTATCATGGGCAATAAAACTCGCTTCAGTTAAGCGCACCGTACAGCCAGAAATGATAAACATCGCCGTGCTAATCATTGTCACAGTGATCATTTTTGTTACTGTATTTTGCATATTATTATCCTTAATTATTGATCTTCCTTGTGGATTAAAATATCCCCTGGCGAGCACTGTAAATGCTGGCAGATGGCATCGAGTGTTGAAAATCGAATCGCTTTAGCACGGCCGCTTCGTAATACCGATAAATTTTGCGGCGTAATTCCCACCAATTCAGCTAGCTCAGTTGACTTCATTTTGCGCTTTGCCAACATCACATCCAGTTCAATAATAATGGCCATTAAATAGTTAACTCCGCCTCTTCTTGCAGCTCAGTTGCGTGCTTCATTACCCATGCTACGCAATAAAAAACCATCCCCAAAAGTGCATATTTGAGCTCTTGGCTACCAAGGCTAAAGTACACAGGTACCGCACTTGTGGTGCCACTGAAATGCAAAGTGGAGGCAATAATCATTGGGTAAAAAAGACTCAGTAAAATCCACACTAAAAAGACTACAGCAATGTTGCTTAAGCAGCGAAAATTACTCTGAGTGAACACCTGCCCTTGTTGATACAAACCGAACAAATGGTACAGAAAATAATAAATAAACAGGTAAGGCAGTATTTCAACGCTCCCCAGAATTAGCCCTGGATGCAAGCCTGCATCATAAAGGCTTTGCGCAAGTGCTTGCCAAGGAGTAGTAAAATCAACCGCAAGATAACTGCTAAACCAGCCCCACCAATCAATGGTTAATACATATTCGCCAGCTTGAAACTTGCCGAATACCATGGTGCCGCAATAGCTACTAACTTGTAATAAGGCTAAAAAAACGATGAGTAATTTAATCCATTTACTGAGTGAAATAATTCTATCCATGCTAATTCTAAGGTTGGCTAATGTTAATTTAACGTTAACACAGTTATTTTTATTCGACAATAAATTATCGATAAACGATAACTTTTTTATATCAACAATAATAAGCCTCAGTGAGTGAAAGCGCAGGCATAAAAAAACCGACAATAAACGTCGGTTTTTTTAAAGTTTTTTCACATAAATGATTTACGCAGCAATACCACTGTGACGCAGTAATGCATCTGTGTTGGGCTCGCGGCCCATAAAGCGTTTAAACAGCTCCATTGGTTCTTCACTTCCGCCCATTTCAAGAATGTTATTTAAGAAACTTTTGCCTGTTTCTGGGTTAAAGATGCCTTCGTCTTCAAAACGTGAGAACGCATCGGCCGATAACACTTCAGCCCATTTGTAGCTGTAATAACCTGCAGCATAGCCACCAGCAAAAATGTGGGCAAAACCATGCTGAAAACGGTTAAAGCTTGGCGGGGTCAATACCGCTATTTGGCTGCGTACTTCATCTAAAATACCTTGAATATCGACACCTTTTGCAGGGTCAAACTCATGGTGCATTCTAAAGTCGAACAGTGAGAACTCAAGCTGGCGTACCATCATCATGCCTGACTGGAAATTTTTAGCAGCGAGCATTTTATCGAGCAACGCTTTTGGTAATGGCTCGCCAGTTTCGTAATGGCCAGAGATCTCCGCTAGGGCTTCTTCTTGCCAGCACCAGTTTTCCATAAACTGACTGGGTAACTCGACCGCATCCCAAGGCACACCGTTAATGCCCGATACGCCACCCACATCAACTTTAGTTAGCATATGGTGGATACCGTGACCAAACTCGTGGAACAAGGTAGTGACTTCGTCGTGAGTAAATAACGCCGGCTTGCCGTCTACTGGGCCATTAAAGTTACAGGTTAAGTAAGCCACTGGTTTTTGCAGACCGGTAGAGGTAATACGACGGCCACGGCAATCGTCCATCCATGCGCCACCACGTTTACCGCTGCGAGCATATAAATCTAAATAAAAGCTGCCGCGGTGCACGTTATCGGCGTCAAAAATATCAAAGAAGCGTACGTCTTTGTGCCAGGTATCAACGCCTTTTTGTTCGTTAATGGTTAAGCCAAATAGCTTGTTAACGGTAAAGAATAAGCCTGATAAGACTTTGTTTTCTGGGAAGTACGGACGTAAAATTTCTTGCGACACTTCATATTTGTGTTGCTGCAGTTTTTCGGCATAAAAACTTAAGTCCCATGAGGCCATTTCACTGACATCATAGTGCTCTTTAGCAAAGGCGCGTAGTTCAGCTAATTCTGTTGCCGCCTGGCCTTTTGAACGCTGACCTAATTCATTTAAAAAGCCCAATACTTGCTCTGGCGACTCTGCCATTTTGGTCGCTAATGATTTATCTGCGTAACTGGCAAAACCCAATAGATTGGCTAACTCATGACGTAATGCCACGATTTCGTTCATGTTGTCGGTGTTATCGAATTCGCCAGCATTTGGCCCTTGATCAGAGGCGCGGGTGACAAATGCACGGTAGCATTCTTCACGTAACTCACGGTTTTCGCTGTAGGTCATCACCGGCAAATAAGATGGGAAATCAAGGGTAAACAACCATCCTTTTAACTCTTTTGCCTCGGCCATTGCTTTAGCTGCAGCCACTGCCGACTCAGGTAAACCCGCTAAGTCAGCCTCGTCGGTAATCAACTTGGTCCAGGCTTCTGTGGCATCTAATAACTGGTTAGAAAAATTACTCGTTAGCTCAGATAAACGTTTAACAATCTCGCCATAACGCGCTTTTTGACCATCATCTAGGCCAATGCCTGACAATTCAAAGTCGAGTAAGCTTTGTTCAATGACCTTTTTTTGCGCTTGAGTTAACTCGGCAAAATCAGCTGATTGATGGATCGATTTATACGCTTCATACAACCCCTGATGCTGACCAACATAGGTGCCGTAATCAGACAATAATGGTAAACATGCATCGTGTGCATCACGAAGAGCATCACTGCTGACTACCGAGTTCATGTGCGATACTGGTGACCATGCTTTACTTAATTCATCATCCACTTCTTCGAGGGGGGCAATAAGATTGTCCCATGTATATTGGCTATTTGTAGCTAATAAAACATCAATAGTTTCACGACATTTGGCAATGGCTTGCTCAACCGCAGGCTGAATATGTTCTGGTTTGATTTTAGAAAACTCGGGTAACGCTGCGCTATTTAGCAGTGGATTGCTCATAAAGATTCCTCGAAATAATTCGTGTGCCGACTTATGTGGGGTCAATTGATTCTGATATGGGGCCAATTTGATGAGTTTTCAAGCTCCGCTGCAACGATGAATAAATAAAAGTCTATTGATCTAGCCAATCTCACCTAGCGTATTTTCTCGATAAATAAAGTGATTATCGCCACACTTTTGATTTACAATTAATTTACAATATTATTATTGACAGGTATGTCTCAAACGATACTGATTATCATTTAATTATATATTTAAAAGGCTACCATACGCATTATTAACGCATAGATGTGCAACTCAACCTTGGACTACACAAACATGGCCTTTGATTTTTGCTCTGCAACTCGTAAACATTGCGTCACAGCTGTTTTTCTTCGAATACTGGCTATGATCAGCTTAGTGATCTCAATCCCAGCATTATCGTCAAATGAAACACAACCTGGCTTTGCTGTTGATCTAGGTTGGGAAAATCATTACATAACCGAAGGCCGAAATAACTTAGAAAAAGGCGGTATCGCTTGGGCTGTCGCAAGTGTAGAGCACAATGACATGATTGCCTTTGCCGTTGTTGGACGAGCCGACCAAGTACACTACACGGAATGGAATGCAGGGTTAGAATATACATTACATTTTCATGAAGACGTGGACGCCACAATTGGCTACCAGCGCTTGGAATTTTATGGAGATGAACGCGCATCTGATAATGAGTTTTTTAGCTCAATCGCCTATAACGGCATTGATTGGCTAGTTCCCGCCATCAACTATACTTATGCCACAGAAGCGTCTGGTTACTTTGTTACTCTGAGCGTTCATAGCCCCTGGGAACTCAATTCACAACTCACGCTAACACCTTATGTGATGCAAGGGTTTGACTTTGGTTACAGTAGCGAAGCACACGACGGTGCTAACCATGTGCAATTTGGCTTAGAGGCAGAGCATCAATTTTACGATAATCTTGCGATTGTTGCCCATATTAGCCACAGCATTGCCTTAGAAGATATAAAACAACAAGCTCGTGCAGATGATCAACAAGGTAACCTTGATGAAACCTATGCAGGCGTATTTATCAGTTGGGGCTTTTAATCGCTTAGGTGCTTTCCTCGCATTTTAAAGTTGAGCGACTAAACTAACGGGTTAATATTTCATCGCGCAAGGAACGCACATGTTAACCCGTCCAATGCTAAACACCATATCATGCTGTGCATTGTTGTTAACCCCGCAGCTACTAGCCCAGTTGTTACTCACCCCATTATTATGGATAACGTCGATAGCCACGGCTTCAGAATTCAGCCAGCTAACAGCAAAACCGTCTAATAACAGTACTGAGCTCAATAACAGCAACGCGAATACCTTACCACAGCAATCTGCCAGTGATAGCCAGGGAAATGCCATAACACTCCCAGCCGAACCTCGCTCCGCCTTAGAATACAATGCTGACGACATCTACATTAAACCTAGCTTGCAAAAACACATAGAGGCCAACAAACCCAAAAAACTCTCATCACGCCAAGCCAATACCAACGTAGCAGATGACCCTAGTTGTCGCTGGCTAAAAAGTCGCATTAAACACTTACAGAAAAAACAACTTCAAACCCAGAACAGTTCATTTAGTCATTATCAAGATGAAATCGATATTAGAGAAAGTGAATGGGCCTGCCTTAAGTGTGCCACCAGCGGCCCTAACGACGTTGACCGAGGCGAATGCCAACATAAACGCTAACTTAACGACTAGATTGCAAACACAATCCCCCCTACAATGGGGTCATTAATCGTAGTGGAGATCATCATGGCTCAACATTTTGACTATATCGCGCTTGGCGCAGGTAGTGGCGGTATCGCCTCAGCAAACCGTGCAGCAATGCGTGGCGCAAAAGTTCTTATCATTGAAGCAAAGCACGTTGGCGGCACTTGCGTTAACGTAGGTTGTGTCCCTAAAAAAGTCATGTGGTATGGCGCCCATGTTGCAGAAGCAATGAACTTATACGCCAAAGATTATGGTTTTGATGTTACCGTCAATAAATTCGACTGGAACACTTTAGTTGATAATCGCGAAGCTTATATCAGCCGTATTCATGCTGCTTATGGTCGTGGTTTTGAAAGTAATAAAGTCACTTTATTGAATGGTTATGGTCGCTTTGTTAATAACAACACCATTGAAGTCAATGGTGAGCACTATACTGCTGACCATATTACTGTTGCGACTGGTGGTGCACCGACTATTCCAGATATTCCAGGCGCAGAATACGGTATCGATTCCGACGGTTTCTTCGCTCTGCGTGAGCAGCCAAAACGTGTTGCTGTTGTTGGCGCGGGTTATATTGCGGTTGAAGTGGCTGGAGTATTACATGCTCTAGGCAGCGAAACACATTTATTGGTTCGTAAGCATGCGCCACTGCGCAACTTTGACCCTATTTTAATTGATGGGTTAATGGAAGCGATGGCTACCGATGGCCCAACATTGCACACTCATAGCGTGCCAAAGTCAGTGACTAAAAATGCTGATGGTAGTTTAACTCTGGCGCTTGAAAATGGTGAAAGCCTGACAATTGATTGCTTGATTTGGGCGATTGGCCGTTCACCATCAACAGGTAATATCGGCTTAGAAAATACCGATGTGCAATTAGATGCTAAAGGCTATGTGATCACTGACGAGCAACAAAATACCACCGCAAAAGGTATTTATTGTGTTGGCGACATTATGGCTGGCGGTGTAGAGCTTACCCCTGTTGCTGTTAAAGCAGGTCGTTTATTGTCTGAACGTTTATTTGGTGACATGCCAAATGCCAAAATGGATTACAGCTTAATTCCAACCGTGGTGTTTAGTCATCCTGCAATTGGTACAATGGGATTAACCGAGCCTGAAGCTGCCGAGAAATATGGCCAAGACAACATTAAGGTGTACACATCGAACTTTACCTCGATGTACACCGCTGTCACTAGCCATCGCCAAGCTTGTAAAATGAAACTCGTGTGTGCCGGTGAAACTGAAGTCGTTGTAGGTATTCACGGTATTGGTTTTGGTATGGATGAAATACTCCAAGGCTTTGGCGTTGCAATGAAAATGGGCGCGACTAAAGCAGACTTTGACTCAGTAGTGGCGATTCACCCTACTGGCGCTGAAGAATTTGTTACCATGCGTTAAAACATTGAAATTAAAAACAAACCGTGGGTTGTGTTAGCAATTAACATCCACGGTTTTTTTATACTTCTTTATCAGCCAACCACTGTACAAATACCTTAATGCTAGGTGGACGTTTTTGTGAATGTCCCATAAGCTGTGTCATCGCAAAACCATGTTGATAATACATTTCAGCATCGTTGTAATGCTTTTGTGCATCATCGCTGTTAATCATCGCACCACGTAAATAATCACACAATAACTCACTGCGATTAAAACCACTGACTTCACCAATTTCCATTAACGTTTGCGCATTCCACTGTTTGTACTGCTCAAGCACACGCTCAAAGCGTTCACGATAATATTCACTTGCTTGCGATAAAACAGCCTCATTAGGTACTACTCTAGCAATGACAAACTTCTCCTCCGATAAAATGCGATACAAACGTTGGCAATGATGAAAAATAAATCGTAGATAAGGGTCGCTATATTGTGCAGTATCTTGCTCTGCTTGCATTACCCAACTGCGATAATCAGCACAGGCAACAGCAATAATTAAGTCGGCCTCGGAGCTGAAATGATTGTAAATAGTGCCTTTGGATATCTGGCTGGCTTGAACTAAATGCGAGCGGCACAAATCAAAGGTTTTATGGCCTTTTAAGCAGCGTTGTGACACTTCAATTAAATAGTTTCCGCGCTTTTCCCAGCTCGTCATGCCTTACTCCGTCTAGGTTAAGATATAAAGCTTTTCAACTTCACATTTACACTATAGCAAGCTTTGTTGGTACTCAATATTGAGTAATACTGATACCACTATGAACTTATTCAATAGACCATGTTAAAAATTGAATTATTAGAAAGTTTTATCGCTGTAGCTGAGTCTGGCAACTTGTCTAAAGCAGCCGATAAAATCTGCCGAACCCAATCAACACTTAGCTTACAAGTTAAGAAGCTTGAAGAAAGTGTCGGTCAAACGTTGCTAATAAGAGACAATAAAGGCGTCACCTTGACCGAGTCGGGTGAAACGCTGCTTAACTATGCCTATAAAATGATCCAACTTAACTCACAAGCACTGGGTGAGCTAAAAGATTGCCAAAACCGCGAGGTTATTCGACTAGGTGTACCAACTGATTTTATAAAGTGCTACTTAAACAGCTGTTTATTAGAGTTTATCCGTGAATTTACGAATATAGAATTAGTCATCGATACCGACGTAAGCGGTAATCTATACAAAAAATTACACCAGGGCGAATTTGACGTTATTGTGGCAACTCATTGGCAAATACCAACCAGTGGTGAGCTACTCTTCACACGCCGTTTTAAGTGGGTGGCTGCGGTAAACGGCAATGCTCATAAACGCAAAACGATTCCGATGGGGTTATACCCAGAAAATTGCCCGATTAGAGCGCAAGTATTTGCGAATCACCGACTTTCTATGCGACCTATTAATGTGTTGTTATCTACTCCATCACCACAAGCCTTATGTATGGCTGTAGAGAACGATTTGGTGGTTGCGCCAATAGCCGAATTTAGAGTTACCAATCAAATGCAGGTGCTTGATCCTATTGAGCATGGTTTACCAACACTGCCAGTATTTAACGAATCGCTTTATCTCAACCCAGATACTCAAACCTACGCCACGCTACAGCTAATTAATTTGATAAAAGCCAATGTTGAACACAAGGGTTATCAACTCAACTAACCCTTACATTTATCATTTTGGTGCGGCTTTACAACATAAAACTACCAAACAAAAATGCTAGCAACACACTCATAGCAATGGTGACCACACCAGGAATAAGGAATGGGTGGTTAAACACGGCCTTACCGATACGAGTTGAACCAGTGTCATCCATTTCTACTGCAGCTAATAATGTTGGGTATGTCGGTAATACAAACAAAGCACTCACAGCTGCAAATGAAGCAATAGCCGTTAACGGGCTCACTCCAATCGCCAGTGCAGCAGGCATCAATGCTTTTGTTGTCGCACCTTGTGAATACAACAACATTGAGGCAAAAAATAACGCGACCGATAACAGCCATGGTTGGCTTTGAAGCAAAGTGCCTGCTGTGTCTTTAATTTCGTCAATATGATTAGATACAAAAGTATCACCTAACCATGCTACTCCAAGCACACAAATACATGCCGACATACCTGACTTAAAGGTTGATGCATTTGAAATTTTGCTGGCATCTAAACGACAAAACCAGGTGATTGCTGCCGCTGCAGATAACATAAACAACATGATGGCGACATCGCGCGATAATACCGGATGAGTAATTAAGCCGACTTTGTCAGATATTGCAGTGGCATATGCCATCACCGCAACAATCGCCACTAAAAAGATAGCGACAGAACGCTTCGCGCCTGGTAATAAAGTGACTTGGGTTTCGCCACGTACCTTTACTAATCCGCCTGCTAAACGTTGTTGATAAATGGCATCTTCTTGCAGTGGTTTACCCAGTAACGAAGCCACTGAGGCTCCTATTAAACAAGCAATGAAGGTGGAGGGAATACACACAGCCAACAAGATTAAATAATCCACACCAAAAGGCTCTAAAATACCTGAAAAAAACACCACTGCGGCAGAAATTGGTGACGCAGTAATCGCCACTTGTGAGGCTACCACCGCAATCGATAACGGCCGAGATGGCCTAATACCTTGCTCTTTAGCGACTTCAGCGATAACCGGTAATGTCGAGAACGCGGTATGGCCAGTCCCCGCAAATAAGGTCATACAATATGTGACGATAGGCGCTAAAAACGTGATGTGTTTAGGGTGTTTTCGCAGTAATTTTTCAGCTATCGACACTAAGTAATCCATGCCGCCCGCCTCTTGCATTGCGGCTATGGCGGTAATCACCGACATAATAATTAGCATCACATCAATCGGAATTGCCCCGGGTGTTAAACCTAAACCGACGGTGAGAATTAACACGCCGACACCACCAGCAAAACCTATCCCTATACTGCCCATTCTCGCACCGAGATAGATAGCCCCGAGCACAATTAATATTTCTAGTATCATCATAGTGTGAACTTGTTAATTCCTGAGTCTTTGACGGTATAGCAGGGGTAACTGCTTTAGGGATTGTGATACTACCCTTTTGTGATTTTACGAATATAGACGTGGATCAATTTACTGAAGTGAAATAAAACAGTGGGAGTTATCAGCAGGATTATTAGGCAGTTTATCGTTAAGCAATCGTCAATGAGTCACAATAAAAATGCCAATCACATGATTGGCATTTAATGGGAGACATTTACAGACCCAAATAAGTCAGTTAAATAAACGGTATTTTACCCTTTATGCTTATCAAACTTAAACGTATGACAGTTACTACATAATGGCTCTTTTGTTTTATGTTCTGAGTGACACTCTTGGCAAGGTACATCTTTACCATAGTGAAGGTTATTATGTGGATTTTGCCACTTGTCTTCTTCACTTCTGGCAGTTTTCTTGGCTAATTCATCAACATCATGACACTGTAAGCAAGATTGATCTGATGGAAACTGCTTAATGCCATTGTCATGACAGGCTTTACAGTCTTTACCGATAACCTCTTTGTGGTAATCACGGATCTCTGCTGACTGTACTGATAAGCTGGTTAATCCAAGTAAGACCAGCCCAAGTATAATATTAAAGTTTTTCATTAATGATTCCTCTTGTTCACTGGTCTAATTAAACTTTCATGATGCTGCGAGCGGCTGTCATGCCCATCACCATACATTCTGGGATAGAACAACTGCCTAAACGACTCACACCATGAATACCACCACACACTTCACCAGCGGCATAAAGTCCTGGAATAGACTTATCAGTCAAGCTATCTGTGACTTCAGCTTTAGTATTAACTTTTACACCACCTTGGCAGTAATGCACTTTTGGCCATAAACGCACAACGGTAAATGGTGCTTCAATAATCTTGTTTTTAGCCAAGGTCATATCTTTGCCAAACTGCTTATCGACACCGCTGTTAACATAGCCGTTGTACTCTGCAATCTGCGCTTTTAGTGCTTTTAAAGGCACATTAAAGTGCTCAGCAAGCGCCTCTACGGTATCGAATTTCCAACCCACATTATACTTAATCACTTTTTCGGTATTAGGATGCGCTTTTGAATCTTTGAAACTCGTAATTAAAATTGGCGGTAATGGATTACCTTGTTCATCACGGCAAGCTAATTCAGCATCAGCACGGATTTTACGGTCCGCTATTTCGTTCATAAAGCGCTTACCGGTTAAGCGGTTAATGGCAACTGAATGAGGAAAATTGAAAATTGAATAGTTAGACACGTAACCAAAGCCACCTTCATCAGGTGAGGCCCAAGGACCTGATTGGATGTGAGCTAAATGCACAGGAATCGCGCCTAAACGGAACATTTCAAACATGCCCTCGCCAGTAGCACCTGGTGCGTTGGTACAGCCCACTTCAGCCGTTAAAGTTGGGTCTTGCGCCATACGTAGATTAACGTTTTGCGCAAAGCCACCTGTCGCCATAATCACACCAAGTTTGGCGCGAATATTGAGAACTTTACCAGGCTGCTCTTCACCAAAGTGATAATTTTGGCGCATTTTAACACCGACAACTTCACCTTTATTACCGACGAGGAACCCTTCAAACTTCGAACGATTGTGGGTATTCACACCAATACGTTTACACTCTTTGTACAATGGTTGGGTGATACCAGCGCCACAACTTACTGAAGTTTGGTAAGTACGTGCAACCGAATGACCGCCTAGTTGTTGTAAATAAGGGTGGTATTCTGCCCCCGCATCTAGCGTCATTTGTAATGCTTCAACTGCATGCGATGCAACGTGACGCAACAACGCTTCATCGGCAATACCGCGACCAGACAATAACTGGTCATTAACCATTCTATCGACCGAATCTTCTACACCTTCTTTCTTTTGCATTGGTGTACCAGGTGCTGCAAATAAGCCACCATTAATCGCCGAGTTACCACCAAAATAGGACATTTTTTCGAAAATATGGACGTCTTTTGCACCATGTTTAGTCGCTTCAATTGCCGCAGCTAAACCTGCAAAGCCAGAACCAATAATGACGATTTCGACTTCTTTATCCCATTTAACACCGTCAGCCTTTTCAGACACTGCCATTGCTGGTGCCACCATTGCTGCACCTGCAGCAATACCTAGACCAGCAATAAACTTACGGCGCCCTAATAGATCTATATTGCTCATAGGTTATCACCCCTTTTTATATTATTGACGATTCATCATATCGATGGAATCAATTCCAAAATGGGAAGTAATAATAATGTTTGATGAAAATGTTGGCGGATATCGACTAATCAATTGTGGGTATTACTTTACAAAAAACTGTTAACTGATTACTGTTTTGGAATGCTGTCCAAGCTGTGCGACTGGTTTTTTATGCTGCAAATCGTTAACATATTTGCCTGAGGACGACCTCAACCTAAAAAATTGCTTAGGACTTCACCCGGGGACGGCCCCATCTGTTCAGTTTCAGACAGGAGCCACCACCATGCTGCTTTATTCCAAATTCACTGCGATGTTATCTTTAAAGAACGTTGGCGATATCGGCCAACCTCAATCTCTAATAAAAAAAGCTTCTACATTAATACCTTACTTGATGTTGGCATTAAGCTTATTAAGCATAAATAGCCATGCAACGGGACTGCAAGATCACAGTCAGCATGCTGAGCATCCGGTAAAAATGGGCTTGCATGGTATGTTGCTCTTTGGCAGCCAATACGGCCTTTTTGCCTCTCACTTGCCTATGTTCCATCAACCGCATAACGCGCAAGTGGTGTATAAATTGTCATTTGCGGATCCAACAATCCAGGCTGAAGTCATTGAGGGTATTCGCGCGTCAGCTAATAGTAATGACCCCATTTGGACCATAGTACCTACCACTTTTGATTTATCACTATTAGATCCCAAGCACCCACAAAACACCACTCAACTTACGGTAGATGTGGTTAAAGGGCACTTTGAACGCGGCGGTAAAATGCAATGGCAGGCGCAAAAAATCAATGTCGATAAAATGGAATTATTTTACCCATTACCACTTAAAAGTGGCTTAGCTAAAGAGGCTGACAACCATTACCTTAACCTCAATTATCAGCCAAATGACAAGGTTCAATTTTTAGTTAACACACTCATGTCTCGCCCAGATGCTGACCATATTGTGCGTCTTGATGAGGTGCAAGCTCCCCTGGCTAAAACGATAATTCTCGCCGCAGATCAGCACTTATTTAATACTGAAGCGCAATTGTCTTCTGTGCTACCAGAGGTAACCAGTGTGCATCGAATTTACCTTGAACTCGGTGAATTAAAATGAGCCATGGTACCCTCGCCGTATTTCAGCATCACCCCGCAGAAGGGGTCGGTCGCATTGGATTATGGGCACAGCATCACAACATCAAACTGGTTTGCTTTTATGCACCAGATGATTTACCCAAATCGTTGGTAGACTATGACGGATTGATTGTATTAGGCGGGCCAATGAATGTGGCAGATAACCCAGCGTGGATGCAAACTGAGGTGAAACTCATTCAACAGGCGTTAACGTTGCGGCGCCCCATTTTAGCCATATGCTTAGGGGCACAGTTATTGGCGACTCAACTTGGCGGTCAGGTCATTGAAATGCCAGCACCAGAACTGGGCTGGCAAGATATTCGCTTTAATGACGCCAGCGTATTAACGGTTCCGCAATGGCATGAACAAGCCATTGCCCTGCCGCAGCATATCGCGATATTGGCCGCTAGCGCACAATGTCCGGTACAAATGTATCGCCACCAGCAGGCTATTGGTTTGCAGTTTCATCCTGAATGGGACAATAAGCAAATTGCTAAATTACTTGAGTATTTTGCGGATGAATGCCCTTTCAGCAACGATTTACAGCCAAATACACTACACAACGAACAGCAAACTCAACTTGAACAATTTTTGTTTACGATACTCGAGCAGCAATTCAAATTGGACGAGCCCTGCTGACCTTTGCGAGTTGAGTTTTTCGAATAAACAACAACGTTGAAGGGCAGCTAACCGCTAATTATCTTCACATAAATTACGCCCTGCGGCATAACAGCTTGGTTGGCGCGGACACACTGCGCCACGAGAGCAAATTAAGCGTGCTTCGTTTTTAATCCCGCGCTCAATCCAGTTAATATTGAGAATTTTTGCCACGCTGGTGAGGTCTTGCTTAATGTGTTTAGGGATAACAATTGACCCACCATTGCCTGCACAGGCTTGTTTTAAATCGTTAGCAATTGATTGCGCATCTTTGCCTTGCGCCTCTATTGCCGGATTGAGATCGATACCAGCACACAACACGTGCGGATTACCGGCCGAGTCATCTACTTTTACGGATTCACAGCAGTAAATTCGTGGTTCATTGCCAACATTTAAAATCGATATTTGCGCCGATGTACCTTCAACTGGTTCACTGATCATTCTAAATACAGCCCAATGCTGACAGGGGTCTTCCACTAGGCGCATATTGCCCCACGGCAGAGGAATGCCATTACCTCGATAAACCGCTTTGAGCTTACCCGGTGCATAAGCATCAAAGTAATGCCAATGAGGATAAGGAGATACAACAGTCATGCGGCGCATGGCCACCGAAGCTGAAACTTGCAATTGTTTATGCACGCTAATTTCATAGCCGTGACGGTCAAGTAACTGCCTGTACGGCACTTTAGGGCACAGTAGCGCGCCAGCAAAAAAACTTGATTCAAAATCACGCCATGCGTGCAAAATATCTTGCGCGTTTAAGGTATTTGACTGTGGCACCAGTGCATCATCAAAATCATCGCGACGCCCTGACATCATCACGCTTTTTAAGCCATCTTTATTGTGCAGCACACAATGACCGATGTGCACCGCCAAATCATACCTCAACCTACTTGGTCTATTTTTCAGCACGTTGCTGATATAAATCGTCCCTGGTGGTTCAAAAAATGATGTCACCAACTGCTTAGAACTCAAACCCATTTCGTTGATAACTTCTTTCGGAGCCCGGTCAATCCATTTGATTTTTAACCCCATACCTTTAGCGATATCGATAATATCTTCTGTGGCCAATGGCATGCGTTTTAAGCCGACTTCTTCTGCGGCTCGCTCTAGATCTGGGAAGTGATTTTGATGATGTTCTTGGTGTGCACGGATCAACAAATGAGCAAATTGACGACCACTAGTGCCGGTTTGTGACAGCATTTCAGGAATGGCAATTTGAAGGATGTCATTAGAAAATAAAAAACTCGGCTCCAGAGGCATGCCACTGATGCCACCTTTGTTACCTTTTTCGGGCGTAATGGCTTCGTCTTCGGGCACGTCATCAAGAAACCAACCTACTTCTTTTTGGAACACGACCGCAATCACCGCCAACATATCTGCACTCGGAACCCGTTTGCCGCGTTCAATCATCGACAAATATGACACAGATGGTGAATTGCTGGAGTCAACACGTACACAACGTGCCGATAAGTCTTCCATCGTTAAGTTATTGCGTTTACGCAAGTTTCTTATCTTTGTGCCCAAAAAATGGGTCTTTCGCATTAAGCTTTTTTCATTTCTCATTTTGTATAATTCACACTGTAAAATTTTTATTGTGAAATTGTTTGTAAAAATAGCATAGACTAAAAATCAAGCTGCGAACAAGGCTTAATGATAAACAATAATTAAAATGGTTCTGTGACCTACAACAATACGAAGAGGAATAAGGCGATGAATATGTCTACTCAAGCAAGCACTACAGCCACCCAACACCTTAACCGCTTCATTGGTGAGCAATTTGTGGCGACCACCAACCAAAATGACCGCAGCACGAATGCAAAAGAATTTTTGGATGCGCAATTCCCATTAGCCGATGGCTCACATCAAGATGTGTCTAGTTATGTGGTTTACTACAATCACTTACTGGCTTTCTTAAAAGATGGCACCCAGTGTGGCTTACAAAATCCATGTCAATTTGTGGCGTTAACGGGTCACAAAAATGAACCGACTTCTGTGGTATTAAAAAACAACGATACCCATGTTGAAATTTGTTTTGACCGCCTTGGTAAACTAGGTGCAGCAGACGACGCCAATATTGAAGATATTCAAGTGTCTATGCCAATTAAAAACTTACCAACACCTTATAAGCAATGGATCAGCTTATTGCACACTAGCTGTCAGCCAACTGAAGGCAACTGCAAGGTATTTACCGCAAAAGACGGTAGCGATTACGCATTACATCAGCGTTAATACATACTCAAAGTAACGCATGTTCGAAGCGGTAAATAGTCATAAGTCGCGGCAATAAATTGCGAGTATCAAGCAAAAAAGGCTTCTCCCATTTAATCAATGTGAGAAGCCTTTTTGTTATTACATGAGATGGAGTTTTATTAGCTGCTTATGGCCAAAAAAAGCGTGATTGCTGTGCGACTTGATTTGCAGGCTTTACTGGTATTGGATTTACTGCACTGTAAACTTGGCTCACACTAAATTGGAGCGTTTGCTGGCTAGTGTCACCCACTCGCTCACTGCGACGAGCACTGACCGTAACAGGGTAATCTAACTGTTCGCCCGGCTTTATTTGCACCAGAGTATCGGTCACGATTCTAAACGTTGGCGCTTTATCACTGAGCACTATAATTTTATAAACCGCAGCTTGTTGGGTTTTATTGCGGATTTTTAATTGATAAGTGTTTTCGACAGTATCGATACCCACTTCACGATACAAAGATTGGCGGTCGCGAATAACATTAAGCTGAATATCACTCAATTGACTTAAATCGATAATAATTAACCCAATCATAATGAGTAATGCGCTGGCATATCCTAGGGCTTTGATTGAAAACACACTGGCTTGTGACTGGCCTTTTAAGGCGTTTTCGCTGGTAAAACGAATAAGATTGGCAGCATAACCAAACTTTTCCATGGTTTGATTACAGGCATCAACGCAGGCACCACAATTAATACATTCGTATTGTAAGCCGTTGCGGATATCAATGCCTGTTGGACACACATCAACACATAAATTACAGTCAACACAGTCACCTAACTCCGTTTCTTGTGAGCGTTTACGCGGTCCTCGAGACTCGCCACGCGCAGCATCGTAACTTACCGTTTTAGTATTTGCGTCAAACATCACCGCTTGAAAACGTGAATACGGACAACAGTGCAAGCACATCATTTCACGCATCCAGCCGGCATTTAAATAAGTGCAAATGGCAAAGAAATACACCCAAGTGCCGGTCCAAAAACCATTACTTGCGCTAAATATATCAATGTACAGTTCGCGCGCTGGCATAAAATAGCTGATAAATCCGCAGCCAGTGAGCAGTGCAAACACCATCCACAGCACATGCTTAGTGACACGTTTACGTAATTTGCTTAACGACCACGGCGCTCTATCTAACGCTGCCCGATGATGATGGTTGCCCTCAACTTTAGCTTCAACCCACATGTAAATAAATGTCCAAGCGGTTTGCGGACACAAAAATCCGCACCACACTCTGCCCCAATACACGGTCACAAAAAACAAGGCAAAAGCCGCGGCCATAAAAAACCATGCTAAGACGGTGAAATCTTGCGGCCATAACGTGATATGAAATAAAAAGAATTGTTGTTCGGTAACATCAAATAAAATCGCCTGGCGCCCCTGATAATTAATAAATGGCAGCAGAAAAAATACCGCTATTAATACGGTATTACTGTACTGACGTAATCGTTGAAATATCCCTTTTTGTTCACGCACATGAATTTTAGCCGACGGCGTGGCAATTTGAACCACCGGAATACGTTGCGAAGCGCTAATATTGGTACTCGGCTGAGCGGCTGACGCGGTGTAATTTGATGACTTGGGCATAACTGGTTTCCTATAACACGATACTGCCCTGTCATAGCAAGGACTAAGCCAACAAAAAATTAACCGCAAACCCTTGATTTAAAGTGTTTTTAATTTATTTTCTGCAGAAGGAAGTCACGATATATCACTAAATTCGTGATATATCGTTATGTCGGTAAAATACTGAATAATGAGTTAGAGAGTTTAACGTGCGATGGCAAGCTTTTTCATGCGCGATCGTAAGGTACTCGCAGGCATATCGAGCATAGCGGCGGCTCCTTGAGGACCAGAAATTCGCCAATGGGTAGCATTTAACACAGCAACAATGTGAGCCGCTTCGGCTTGGGCCATCGTTAAAGTAGTCATCGCTAGTGGTGATGCTACTATTGCGGGTAAGGTATTAAATGATAGTTGGCCATTAGGCGATAAAATAATTTCTCGTTCAATCAAGTTTTGCAACTCACGTACATTGCCGGGCCAGCTGTACTGCTGTAATTTTTTTAATCCTTTCATACTGACTTTAGTGATTTTTTTTCCTAGTTTTTTGCTCAATGATGCAGCTAAATCACTCACCAATTGTGGAATATCTTCACGACGGTCTCGCAGTGGCGGTACGGTGATTGGAAATACATTTAAGCGATAATATAAATCCATTCGAAACAGACCTTGCTCAACTCGGGCGGCTAAATCATGATGAGTAGCAGCAATTAAACGAATGTTCACGCTGATAGTGTCGCTGCTGCCTACCCGCTCAAAACTTTGCTCTTGAATAACACGTAACAGCTTTGATTGCGCTGATAAACTCAGCTCAGCAATTTCATCTAAAAATAATGTGCCATTATGGGCTAACTCAAATCGTCCTTTACGCCTTGCTGTTGCACCGGTAAACGCACCTTTTTCATGGCCAAAAAGTTCACTTTCTAATAATGAACTGGAAAATGCCGCGCAGTTGACGCTCACCATGGGTTGATCTTTACGATGACTCAAGCGATGTAAACTACGCGCAACCAACTCTTTACCTGTACCATTTTCGCCGCAAATAAGAACGGTACTGTCAGTATTAGCAACTAGGTTAATCTGTTGCGCTAATTGTTTAATCGGTTGGCTGTTGCCGGACAACCCAAGCGCACCTTGTTGGCCTTGCAGTTCTGTGAGTAAATATTGATTTTCTGATGCGAGGCGTTCAGACAATGCTTGTACTTGTGCTAATGCTTGTCTTAGGGAATGTTCTGTATGTTTTTGCATACTAACATCACGAAATATCGCGATAACACCCACGAGTTTGTGTTGATGATAAACTGGCGTTGAACTGTAATACACCGGAAAGCTGCTACCATCTTTTCGCCAAAACACATCATCAGAAACTTGCCGCGGAATAGCGTCATGCAACGTACGATAAATAGGGCAATCTTGTTGCGGATAATGAGTCCCATCTGCATGGCTGTGATGGTGGCAATCGTGGATATTTTTACCGATTAACTCTTTACTCGTCCAGCCGGTCATATACTCTGCCGCGGGGTTAATAAATACCGCGTTACCGTCTAAATCAAACCCATATACGCCTTCGGTCATAGCATTCAACAACAGGGTGTTTTCAGGTAAAAAGTGGCTTGCCGTTGCTGTTAAGTCGGTATCTAAATAAGTCATTTTCGTCTGATTTTTATGCATTATGACGCAAGTATAACTAAATCACGAAATATCGCGACTCAATAATCATCTCAATAATCATCTCAATAACGTTTTAGCCCATTACAACTCAATTTGTTTCACCCTCGCACACAACCTTTACGTTAAATAAACTAAACTGATAGAAACGTTGGCTTTATTGTTATAGTGTTAATTGTAATCAAATGGTTACAGACATTTATGTTATTAACTAATATCGTCCGTAATAAGCAACCTTAGCCCAGCTAGGAATGACGTATTTACCAATATTGTGAGTTATGATGGGCACAAGCTTACAGAGTTAACTTTTATGTTACTTGCATACCAAGAAGGCGAATAAAGACCAATGACTCGACTCACTTACTGTTTATTGTGTTTATCTTATTTAGTTTGCTCCTCGCTAAATGCTGCCTCTTTAACGGTAACCATCACCGACACTCAAGGCATTGCATTAGGTGATGCCGTTGTAGAATTAACCCCTATTAAAGCAACAGAATTACCCCCTAAAGCACCTCAGCATTATGAAATGCGACAACAAAACCGCATTTTCTCACCGTTTGTACTCGCGGTACCTCAAGGCGCTAAAGTCGACTTCCCTAATTTAGACCGCACTCGACATCATGTTTATTCTTTTTCTGAAGCCAAGCAATTTGAATTGAAACTATATGTTGGCAAGACTGAGTCGCCCATTTTATTTGACCAACCAGGCTTAGTGGCTATTGGCTGTAATATTCACGACTATATGCAAGCCTTTATTTATGTGGCAAAAAGCCCATATTTTGCTTCAACTGATGACAAGGGAGTGACCCATATTACTGATTTACCAACAGGCGAATATACCGTTGAGCTTTGGCATCCTTGGCAAAATACTCAAGCAACTCCAACTACAGTTACCATTAATGAATCGAGTAGTTCTGTAGCAATAACATTAGATGTTGATAGACAAGATAAACCGTCTTCACCGCCTAGCGGCTTTGGCGCTAATTTCAATGCCAGTTCACACGTAGGGCAACATGCCAAATAGTTTCCGTAGTCGGTTGATTATTGCTTTTTTACTTATATTAACGCTAATGCAGTTAACAACGGCGCTGTTTGTGCTGACCGCAACTCAACGAGACTACCGCCAACAACAAACTCAAAATCTCAATATTGGTTCAAATATCTTTGTTGAAATGTTGTCAAATCGGAGCGAACAGCTCAGCCAGAGTTTGTCTTTATTGAGCGCTGACTTTGGTTTTAAACGCGCCGTTGCAACGGGCGAACAAGACACCATATCATCTGTATTAGCCAATCACGGTAGACGGATTAATGCCAATGCGGTTATTTTATTGTCGCCAAAGGGTAAATTACTGTCATCGAGTTTACCTGGACTTACACCAGAAAATATTGATGAGTTGTTTGCCTTAACCAAAAATCGTTCTACCAGTTTCGATATCTTTAATGTTGACCACAATAGCTACCAGTTTGTGCTACAGCCAGTAAAAGCCCCAACATTAATTGCTTGGGTGGGCATGGGCTTTACCATGGATAAAGTTGTGGCTAACCAAGCCAAAACCATTACGGGTATTGATATTAGTTTTATTAACCAATCCGGCAGAGTGGATATTGTGTCAACGTTGCCCGAATCTCTTCAGCAACAAGTGCTGGCCAATATGACTCAAATAATGCAAAACGCGGATGCCGTTAGTGACACCATTGTAAACGAGTATTTATCAACTGCTATTGCCCTCGATAAAAACAGTGGCCATCAATGGGCTGTGTTGCACCAGTCAAATGAAAAATGGCAACAAAGTTACGATGCGCTGCGAAATAATATGTTGGTGATATTTGCGATCACCTGTTTATTAGCATTCTTAATAGCCGCCTGGTTTGCCGGCGGGCTTACTCGCCCAATTTATGCACTAGTAAATTATGCTCGTAAAGTCGGCCAAGGCGAAAAGCCACAACCGATTATTGGAGCGCCAGCAGAACTGCAAGTATTAGCCAATACCTTGTCGGTAATGCGTGAAAATATCGAGGCTCGCGAACATGATTTAGTCTATCAATCACAACATGACAACTTAACAGGTTTATATAACCGTGTTGCGGCAAAACAACAACTCGGCCTGCTGTTGAAGCAAATGCATGGTTGCATCGCGATGATAGACATTAAAAACTTTCGCCATTTAAATAATATTATTGGCTTTGCCAATGCCGACAACTTACTCATGCTGTTTGCAAGCAGGTTAGAAAGCTTATCACCGACGGCAGCGTTAATCTCACGTTTAGATGGCGACTCATTTTTATTGTTATTTCAACCCGGTATTAGCCGTGAACAACTCGAACTATATTTACAGCAACTAACCAAACCTTATGATATTGAAGGCTCTAAAATCAGCGTGAATGTGCGTGTTGGGCTTGTTGAGTTAAGCACAGACTATGATCACAATGATATCGACAAGTTAATACGCCACGCTGAAATAGCATTAAATCAAGCACGTATTGAATCGTTAGCCATTGCCACTTATTTGCAAGGCGAGGACGAGCGGTACCTTCGCGAGTTAATGATTATTCGCGATTTGCCGATTGCCATTAGCCAAGGTCAGCTGCATTTAGTGTTTCAACCTAAAGTTGATATCCATAATAATCTTTGCAACAGCGCCGAGACATTAATTCGTTGGTTACATCCGCAACTCGGTTTTATTCCACCAGATGAATTTATTCGTTTAGCTGAGAATTCCGGCAATATTTCGATGATCAGTGACTGGGTGCTTAACGCCACAGTTAAGCAATTAGCCCAATGGAAAGCTCAGGGGATTGAGTTAAAAGTAGCGATTAATTTATCGGCTCACGATCTCACCAATGCCCAACTGCCTCAAGATATTAAACAGTTGTTGGCCGACCATGATTTACCTATTGAAGCACTGTCGATAGAGGTGACAGAAGGTGCGGTGATGAAGGACGCTCAAACGGTTATCGCCGTATTGCAGCAATTTAAAGGTATTGGCATCGCCATCGCCATTGATGACTTTGGTACAGGGCATTCGTCACTGGCCTATTTAAAGCTGTTGCCCGTCAATGAAGTTAAAATTGACCGTAGCTTTATTAAAGATATTCATACTGATGCAACGGATTTAATGATTGTCGACACGAGTATTCGACTCATTAAAGGGCTTAATTTGTCAGTTGTTGCAGAAGGGGTTGAGTCTACAGAGGGTATCGACATTTTACGTCGACTCGATTGCGATATCGTACAAGGTTATGTGTATTCAAAACCGCTTAAAGCTGATGATTTTGCAATATGGTTTAGCCAATTTAATCAGGTTAATCTGACCGCTACACTCACAGATACGGTGAATTAATGTTTCGAAATATATTAATAATTAGCCTGCTTATCGTGGCGAGCATAAGCCAGCCGGTGAATGCTGATACCAGCAAAGTCATTGCCACTGGTGGCGCTACTACCATTGAAGGTGCTGCTGGAGGTGGAATTGTGCCATGGGCAGTAATCAATGGTTATGCCAGCTCAGATCAATGGTCAGTAACAGCAATGAGTACCCAAGTATCTGTTGATGATTTTACGTTACATGCCGTTGGGGCATCACTGAGTATTGATAATCGATTTGAATTAAGCTTAGCCAAGCAGACTTTTGATCTCGACACCATGGGTGGCAAGCTTGGCCAAGATATTATTGGTATTAAATACAAACTTGTTGGCGAATTACTATACAGCAGCTTGCCGCAAATAAGCCTAGGCATGCAATACAAACGCGTTGATGATTTTGCCATTCCACAAGCTGTGGGAGCGCGCAATGATTGGGGGTTAGATATCTACCTTGCGGCCAGTAAAGTTTATTTTGATGCCATTGCTGGACGTAACCTAGTGACTAATTTAACCCTCAGAGCCACTAAGGCTAACCAAACCGGATTACTGGGTTTTGGCACGGCTGCAGACAATGATTATCACCTGCAAGCGGAAGCTTCTATTGCGTTGCTGTTAACCGACAACTTTGCCGTAGGTTATGAATACAAACAAAAACCTAACCAACTCGGTTTTGCCAAAGAAGATGACTGGCAGGATATTTTTGCAGCCTGGTTTATCAATAAACACTTATCTCTTGTGGGTGCGTACGCCGACTTAGGCAGTATCGCAGGTTTTGAGCAACAAAATGGCTGGTATTTATCGATTGAGGGGACATTATAATGCTCAATACCAAGCGCTATTTTATCGGTTTATTCGTTGGTTTACTGTTGGTCAGTTCAGGCTGCGCCAATCAACCGACAACCTTGTATGAACAACTAGGCGGCAATGCCGGAATTAGCCAAATTACTGATGATTTTTTACTAAACCTGTCACAAGATAAGCGCATAGTTAATCATTTTGCCCACACCGACATCGACATATTCCGCCAACGTTTAATTGAACATTTATGTGAGGTAAGTGGAGGTGGCTGTCATTATGAAGGTGCATCAATGTTTGATGCACATATTGGTTTACACATTAGCCAAGCCGATTTTGATGCCGTAGTGGGTCATTTAATTAGTGCCCTAAAACAGCAAAATGTATCTATTAGCGCTCGAAATGCGTTACTCGCTAAACTCGCGCCAATGTATCAAGATATTACCTATCATTAAATAAACCGTTCAATGAGCAGCACATCGCAGCAATACTCATTTGTTGCGATGTCAGTTTCTGGCTTAATAAAATGGCGTTGGGTCGACCTCTAGCGCTCCAGGTGATACACCACGTTCAATATTCAATTCTGCTTTATGTAAATCAACCATAGTCACTTCGGTATAGCGCTTATGCTTTAACGAATAAAAGCATTTTACAATTGGGTGTAAAGCATCACGCCCTTTTGAGTCCCAAACAATACCGACACGTTCATCAGACAGCTGCACAAGCGAACCTACAGGGTAAATACCCACACAACGGATAAACTCATAAACCAGTTTTTGGTCTAAATGAAACGGCGTCAGACTGAGCAAAATTTTAAAGGCTGCCGCAGGACTCATGGCTTCTTTGTAGCAGCGAGTTGCGGTTAGCGCATCGAATATATCTACAATACAGCTCATGCGACCATGTTGAGGAATTTGCTCTGCGGTGAGCCCATGAGGATAGCCTTTACCGTCAAGCTTTTCATGATGCATTAAGCACACATCTTTACTCACTTGCGACAACCCTTCGGTCTCGCGCATAATTTCAGCGGCATAGACTTGATGCAACTTCATGTGCTCGAACTCTTCAGGCGTTAACCGGCCAGGTTTATGCAGTACTTCGTTATCGACTTTAATTTTACCGATATCATGTAAAATACCGCCGACAGCCATTTGTTTAAGCAATTCACGTTCAAGCCCTAAGTGCTTACCAAACGTCACCAGTAAAAATGCGACGTTAATTGAGTGCTCAAGGAGGTAGGCATCTTTAGTGCGTAATGCTGAAATACATTTAAATGCGTCTGCATCGTCCATTACCGACTCAATCATTTTGTCGGCAACGTCTTCAAATTGACCCACTTCGATAGGTTTACCTTCGAAGGTTTCAGACATCACTTTTTTGATCAAACCTTTAGCTTCGGCAAGTAACTTTTTAGCTTGTGCCTGTTGCCCATCGCGAGTCACCGTTGCTTTACGCGCTAACGGGTTAGCTGGTGCGTTAGAACGATCACCTTTTTTTAATCCACAAGTATCTGACGACCGCTCAACATCGACCCATACCACAGCGATATTGTTCTTTTTGAGTTTAACAATTGCGTCGCGATGTTTGATTTGACCAGGGTTGCGAATGTCGACTTTGTTTTGTTGACGATCTATAGCCGTAACAAACATGCCAAGGGCAAGTTTATCAACAGGGATCTTAATGACATTGCTTGATTCAACTGAACCACTCATGTACACGTACTCCGGGAAGAAAAACTTAAATTGAGATCTAGCTCACATAATAATCGTTACTATTTTGAACTATCTTAGTCCATTATTCTATCGATTTTCGTCAGTATAGCCTTTTGGTCACCGTATTATTGTGACTTATGTTTATACATCACCCATAGGAATAAACAATTGTTATGTTAGTTATTACCTGTCGATTTTAGCAAATAAACTATCACCACCAATTTAATAGTAAGCGCTTACAAAAATAAGAAGCGTATTTTTCAATGCGCCAAGACACAATATGCTGCTTTCGAGTCGTCAGAGTGATTATATTAGCAATTCAGATCACACGATTTAACCTTGCTAATTGACAGTATTTAATCGCTTTATTACCTTAACTCTGTTGTATTTATACGTGAGGTATTGTTCTTGGGTCACTTCTTTTCATCACAATTTAATGAACTGATTACTAAGCTTAACCAGCTTAGTAAAGTGCCTGCACGTGAATCCATTATTCAATTATCTGTAGAAGCTCCCGCTTTGCCTTTACTCTCTTGGTTAGCTGCACAAACTCAATTTCCTAAAATTTATTGGCACGGTAGAGACCGAGATGAAGATGTCGCCGCGATTGGTGCTTGTAAAAGCTTCTTTTTTGAAGACCAAGTCGACGACAGTGTTTTGGCACAAATTTATCAACAACAACGTAATAAAACTAACCAACAAGACATTCGCTATTATGGTGGCCTCGCCTTTGACCGCACAGTAGAAAGCTGGCCAGAGTTTGGCAGAGCACACTTTGTGTTACCAAGAATAGAATTACGTCGAACAGGTAATAAGCTCAGAATACTGGTAAACCTTAATTTTGAAAACACCGATCCGCAACAAGAAATACAAGCAGCATTGACTGCTATTGAGCAAATTAATAAACCGAAACCGTTGTCACCACCAAACAAAATGACGTTAATGGGTCGCAGTGATTTACCCCGTTATGAACGTTGGAAAGAGTTAGTTGAACAAGTCACTCAAGAAAAGTTTAATCGCACAACACCAAAAGTGGTGTTATCACGCCATACTCAAATTGATGTCAGTGACGATATTGAACCGTGGACAGTATTAGCATGTTGGCAAGGTAGAAACCCCAACAGTTTTCAGTTTGGTTTTCAGTTTAGTCCAGAGCGAGCGTTTATTTCATGCTCGCCTGAGCGTTTATATTTACGTCGCCAACAAGAGCTATTTACAGAAGCATTGGCAGGTACGACTGTGCGCGGACTCAACCCAGATGAAGACAATTTGCTTGCTCAAGCCTTATTAGATGACATTAAAAACAGCCATGAAAATCAGCTAGTAAGACAGCATATTGTCGATGTACTAACACCATTGAGCCAATACCTTGGCGCGGATGAACAACCTAAAATTTTTAAATTAAATCATATTCAACATTTACATCGTTCGATTCGAGCTCAATTACAACCAGGAGTCAGTGACTTTGAGTTATTGCGCGCATTACACCCTACGCCAGCTGTGGGAGGATTACCGCGTGAAGCAGCATTGAGCTTTATTCGTCAACGTGAAGGATATGCAAGAGGCTGGTACACTGGGGCTTGTGGTTATTTTAATCGTAATGAATCTGAATTTTCAGTGGCGATCCGCAGTGCGTTAATTGAACCGCGCAGAATCAATTTATTTGCAGGTGCTGGGATTGTTGCAGGCTCAGATCCGCAGGCAGAATGGCAAGAATTAGAAAACAAATTGGCCACTGTACTGTCTATTTTAATCGACTTTTAACACCGCTTTAATCTTTCGCTTGAATATTACCCATGCTATTATCCCGCCCCCGTGTTTGCAGCCCCTTTTTCACTTAGATTGACCGAGTTAAAAGGCGATCGCATAGCGACACAACTATAATGATAATATTCTCTGTAGTAGTCATTTATGAAACCGCTCTATAGCGATATGTCGCTAAACTGACATACATAAATACTGTTAACCGTATCAATAGCGGGTTCCCTCACCCCGCGCTAACCCAATTAAAAAGGCCACAATATGTTGCAGTTATCCCAGGCGAAATATCGCCGAGCACTGATGCTATTAGTCAGTTTTCATATCTTAATTATTTGCGCAAGTAACTACCTTGTTCAATTACCTTTTCAGCTGTTTAGCTACCACACAACGTGGGGTGCATTTAGCTTTCCGTTTGTGTATTTAGCCACTGACTTAACGGTGAGGATTTTTGGCCAGCAAGCCGCCAGAAGCATTATTCTCAAGGCAATGATCCCTGCGTTATTAGTGTCATATGTAGTGGGGGTGCTATTTCATCAAGGTCAGCTACAAACATTTTCAGCATTAGCAGAATGGAACAGCTTTGTATTTCGAATTGCCTTTGCTAGCTTTGTAGCCTATTTGATTGGCCAGCTAATGGATATCACCGTATTTGCCAAATTGCGCCGAGCAAAGGCATGGTGGGTTGCTCCAGCGGCATCGACCTTAATAGGTAATTTTGTCGATACGTTAGTATTCTTTAGTGTGGCTTTCTACGCATCTAGCGACATGTTTATGGCCACTCACTGGCCCGAAATCGCTACGGTGGATTATGGCTTTAAATTAATTGTCAGTTTAGGCTTATTCTTACCGGCTTATGGTGTGCTACTAAAAGTGCTTCAAGACAAGATTTTGTTCGATAGCCCTATAAATAACGAACATGTCATTATTGAAGTGAACAAATAATCTGAACTCGAAATAATAAATCATCAAGCTTAGTCGCCAGTCTAGCTGAGCTTGATGGTTAAACACGCTTAATCAGTCCACTACAATGTTCAAATGGGTTCACTCATCAAACAATAGTGCGATGCAACTAGGCATTGAACTTAAGTAAATCCCCCAGCTAGCGCCATCACCCAAGCCTATATTCAGTTAATCATATGACTCAATAATTAAGGTCTGTTTATTTTAGTGATGATGACAATGTAAAGATGATAATTTTATTGTTTAAGGACTTGCAAACACAAATGAGAATGATTACTATTAACTTGCGTTCCAAAACTCGGTTTACTAAATAGAGACTTCATCACCTTTAAGTAGTCTACTGAGTTCGCAAGCACGACATTGCTCACACACTCTTTGTGGCCGGGAATTATTCCCGGCTTTTTTTTATCTGTTTTCTCGTATCATTTATATTATGTTTTATCGCCAAACTGTAAACCATCATATGGTCCAAGCTGTTGATCATCTTTTGCTTTGTGATACAAACCAATGGTAAATACGGTACCAACATCAAGCGTAGATTTAACTTCAATGGTGCCGCCAAGACGTTTAATAATACCGTAACTTAATGATAAACCTAAGCCTGTGCCGTCTTTACGTGTGGTATAAAATGGATCAAAAATGCGGCCTAAATCCTCTTTCGAGATACCAATCCCTTCATCTTCAACTTCAACTTTCACCCCAATACTTTGACCATCTTCAATCCAATCGTAGGTTCTCAACCAAATACGACCGTTGGCTTTAATAGCATGGGCCGCATTAACCATTAAATTGATTAATACTTGCAATAATTGTGGCCGATTAACCTCGACCAGTGTGCTGGCGGTTAACTCTTTCACCAGTTCCACTTTTTGTTGCTCAATAGAGTGACGCACCAATAGCAGCACTTCTTCTACAATAGGGGTAATAGCTTGAGATTCAATTGGTGCATTAAATTCCCCAGGCCGACTGTACTGTAATAAGCTACGGATAATTGTAGTGATGCGGCCGACCTGTTGAATAACCAATTCGATTTCTTCTTCGACAACCTTTGCACCATCGCCAAGCTCGTATTTTAATAGCTCCATATTGCCCAAAATCACCGCGGTGGGATTATTAATTTCATGAGCAATACCCGCAATCAATTCACCTAATGCGCTGAGTTTTTCATTGGTAACCAATTGCTGGCGAGTGGCATGTAATAAGGCGACATTTCGTTCAAGTTCTTCGGTTTTGTCCTGCAAACTCCGGGTTCGTTGTTCAACTTTGATTTCGAGTTGCTCGGCTGCGGCTTGAATTTGCGCATTACGACGCTGCAGTTGGTCGAGCATTCGATCAAACTGATCGGCTAATTGTGCTAATTCGTTATCACTGGTTAAGCCCAATTTACCAATGCGAATATTACGACCCGCTTGCACAGCAGTTACAACCTGATGAATATACTCAATGGGCTGCAATAAACTATTTGCGCCGCGATACACCAAAAAGCCCGATAGAAATAACACGATCACCAAAATGGTGCCGAGCTCAATAATGTTTAATAAGTAGTTATGTAAAAATGGCGCTTCAGAAAAACCGGCGTAAACCATGCCGACACGTTTGCCTCGAATATCATACAAGGGTGAATAGCCCGATATATACCATTCGCTCAATACAAAAGCTCGGTTAATCCAGTTTTCGCCCTCTATTAATACTTGCTGATACACCTCGTCTGACACTAAGGTACCAATGGCTCTATTTTGTTTGCTCAGATCACTTGGAAACTGTTCTAAAGGCACATTGGTACTAATTCGGATATTGTCTAAAAATAGTGTAACCGTACCAATTGAGCGCTCAGGCAATGTACCCTCACCATAAACCAAATCCCTAATATGGTCTACAATCAATGTGTTACGATTTAACAGCATACCACCATCAATATACCAAAACACATTACCAGACAGATCCGCTACAGGCATTAGTGTGCGGCTTAATAACCCACGACTTTCCATTTTTTTAGGCGGTTCTGCCGCATGCCTAGTGGCAACAAGCTCAATTTCAGCTTGCTCAGCAAGAACCGAGTTAATCCTTGCGAGTCGATTGTTAGGTAAGACCATCAACCCTGATATTGCTTGCTGTTGTGTTTGGTGCAACATTAGCCGTAAATCAGGATCGGCAGCGGCATCGCTTAGACTTATGAGGCGTAAAAAATCTAAACCTAGCGTTTGCTGTTTTTCAGCCAATAATATATTGAGAGCATTAATTGCGGCAGCATTAGGTTGTGAATCGTTGTTATTGAGCAACTGAAAAGCATGTTGAAAATCCCACGACCCACTAATAGTACTAAGCTGATGTTGTTGTCGTCTCTGAACCTGTGCCAAGGTGTTTTCAGCAACGACGAGGTCTGCTTTTACCTTCATAAACAATTGTTTGCCTGTATATATCACGTTCCAATAAATCGTGATGAAAACTAAGCTAACCAGAGTTAATAAGATCGGCAATAAGGTTAGAAATAAAATGCGGTATCGTACCTTTGACTGCATCTGTAGCCAACTAATACCAAATACTCGAGTGAATAAACCCGATTTATTAGCCACTACTGTATTTCTCCACTGCTGTCATCGTCATGATGAGCCCACTCTTTATATTTACGGTCGAGCGTTTTACGCGATACCCCTAAATCTCTTGCTGCTGCAGATTTATTACCATTATGTGCATCAACGACCTGAGTAACATGGAGCTTTTCAACTTCTTTTAAAGGCCAATCAAGCGGGTAACCCATTGCTTCTGGTACCACTGTCACTACAGGTTTTTTCCAGTATTCTGCCGGTGGTTTACCTAATAAAATGCAACGTTCAATCATATTACGTAACTCACGAATATTACCTGGCCAATCATATTGCTGCAGTACTTGCAGGTCTTCATGGCTCCAAATAACATCTTTAATGCCCAGTTCTTGTGATAACTGTAACGTGAAGAAATGCGTTAACTCAACGACATCCTCAGGACGAGATCGCAAAGATGGAATCACAATATTGAGCACATTGAGGCGGTAAAATAAGTCTCGACGAAAACGTCCTGCTTCAACTTCATCAATCAGTAAACGATTGGTTGCGGCAACAACTCGCACATCAATATCGATTTCTTTTTCGCTACCGACAGGTCTAATAGATCGCTCTTCAAGAACGCGAAGTAACGCGGTTTGCATGTTCATTGGCATCTCGCCAATTTCATCTAAAAAAATGGTCCCGCCAGAGGCATAACTAAACAGACCCTCACGATTGCCTTTTGCCCCCGTAAATGCGCCCGCCGTATGACCAAATAACTCACTGGCCAATAATTCTGGCGCTATAGCACCACAGTTAACAGGTACAAAAGCACCACTGCGGCCACTAAGTTGATGTAGCTGCCTTGCTACAAGTTCTTTACCTGTGCCAGATTCTCCTTCAATCAATACCACTGCATTGGTGGGAGCTATGCGTTCAATGACTTGTTTAACATCGCGAATAGCTTCACTATTACCAATAATGGTTGATGACTGCCCATGAGCTAATTCGCGCCTTAACATAAAGTTTTCGCGTTTTAACAAACGCTTTTCAATACAGCGGTCAACTGCGGTCATCATTTGTTCAAGGTGAAATGGTTTCATAATAAAGTCAGAAGCGCCTGCCCGTAGCGCTTTGATTGCTACATCCATATCGGCATACCCCGTCATAAAAATAATGTCGGATTGTCTATCACGATCGTTTAATGCTTCATGCCACTCAATACCAGAACGGTCAGGCAGTCTTATATCGACAATGAGTAAATCAAAATGACCTTGGCTACGGAGCGTTTCTGCTTGCGCAATGGTGGATGCCGTTTCAACGAGAGCGAATTTTTTGGCTAAAGCTTTCATCAAAAAACTGCGCATGCCGGGCTCGTCATCAACGATTAATACCGACATTGTGGTTTGGGCTATAGGGGTGATCTGTTCGTCAGGACTCATAAATGGACTCTTATTAGGACATTTTGACACGCTTTTAACTTACTCTACCATTGAATCGAAATGACAGGGTCACTATGAACCACAGAAAAGTGATCGTGGGACAATTTGTCTATCATAATTTCATCAAGCTTGGGATCAAGTTCACAATTTCGATTTTAGGCGTGAACTGTATTTGCTTTAAAATCATTTGGCATTTAACTTGCTTATGGCTTTGGTAATTAAGAAAAAATCCGGTCATTAATACTACAAGGAATGGAAATGTTAAAACTCAAAGCAAGTGTCAGCATGTTATTAGCCGCTACGGTTTTTAGTGGTGCGATGTTCAGCCCAGTCGCGTTAGCAGGCGAAGTCATTAAACTCGCGACAACAACGAGTACTGAAAACTCAGGATTATTAGGTGCGATTTTACCTAAGTTTGAAGCAGAGTCTGGCTACAGTGTGCAAGTCATTGCGACCGGTACTGGCCAGGCATTAAAGCTAGGCAGCCAAGGTGATGTTGATGTTGTCATGACACATGCTCCAGAAGCAGAAGCAAAATTTGTTGCCGATGGTTACGGTGTTGAACCTCGCGGTATTATGGAAAATGATTTTATTGTACTTGGGCCTAAAGATGACCCTGCAGTAGCAAAATTGAGCAAAGATGCGACAGAAGCATTTAGTAAAATTGCAGCGAAACCAAGCAAGTTTATCTCACGTGGAGATAACTCAGGCACTCATATGAAGGAGCTTGAAATTTGGCAAGCTGCTGGCGTAACACCGGACTTTGAAGGCTATACATCTGTAGGCCAAGGCATGGGTAAAACCTTGCTAATGGCAAATGAATTGCAAGCTTATACGTTAGCAGACCGCGGTACTTTTATTGCTTATAAAGCTAAACTTGATTTAACCATTAGTTTTGAAGGTGGCGCAGCATTAGCTAACCCTTACCAAATCATGCTAATTAACCCTGAAAAATATCCTGATCTTAATCATAAAGGTGCAAAAGCATTAAGCGATTGGCTTATCACCCCTGCAACACAAACCATGATTAATGAATTCACTGTGCAAGGAGAGCAATTGTTCAAGGCAACGTATAAAAAATGAGTGACGGCTGGTTAGCCCTATTGCAGCAAGCATTTAGCTTGCTGCTCTCTTTTGACCCAGATGTTTGGGCGATTATTAATATCTCTTTCTCGGTGTCCTTTGCGGCGCTGCTGATCACGATTATTCCGTCGATTATCTTAGGTTTTATTCTTGCATTCAGTCATTTTCGTGGCCGCTGGGTTGTAACTAACCTCATTCAAACCCTACAATCGATTCCAACGGTTGTCATTGGATTGCTGGTGTATTTATTACTCACTCGCCAAGGTGTGCTCGGTGATTTAAAGTGGTTGTTTACCCAACAAGGTATGATTTTAGGGCAAATGCTTATTTGCGCACCGGTTATGGTTGCACTTTCACAAGCTGCCTTTTCAAGCGTAGATCGCCGCGCTTGGGAAACATCCCGTACACTAGGAGCAACATGGATACGCGCAGTATGGACATTATGTCGTGAACTTCGAGTACCTCTGCTTCTGGCCATTATTGCTGCCTTTAGCCGTATCCTTACAGAGGTTGGCTGTTCAATGATGGTGGGAGGAAACATTATGAATGTGACACGCAATATTCCTACCGCTATTGCATTAGAAACCAGTAAAGGTGACTTTGCCCAAGCCATTGCATTAGGATTAGTATTATTAATTTTAGCCTTGGTGCTAAACTTCATCTTAGGTTCATTGCGAGGTAAAGCCCTCCCAAGGAGTCATTAAGATGACCTCATCGAATAGCTTATCCACCAGCAAACCTGTAGAAATTCATGCTCAGAATTTGCTGATGAAGTTTCAAAAAAATACTTTATTTAGCGTGGATGAACTGAACTTTAAACAAGGTGATGTGATTTATTTGCAGGGCGATAATGGCTCTGGAAAATCGACCCTAATGAAAATCCTAGCAGGCTTGATTAAGCCAACAGAGGGTGTGGTTTTTGATCAAGGTTTTACACCTAAATCCTGGTGGCAAGCAGACAGCCTATTAGGCAAAGCTGTGTATTTACATCAACATCCTTATTTGTTTGAGGGTTCAGTAAAATACAACTTGACCTATGCTCTAAATCAATTGAAATTGACGTCAAGCGAACGTAGCAACAGAATTAAGCAAGCCATTAATATGGCTCAACTTAACGACTTATTAACTCATCATGCTAGTGATTTATCTGGCGGAGAACGCCAACGCCTTGCTATTGCAAGAGCATGGATTACCCAGCCTAAACTGCTCATGCTCGATGAACCTATTTCGAATATGGACAAGCATTCGCAACGTTTAGTATTAGCAATGATCAATCAATTAAAACAAGACGGCACCGGCCTGTTAATCAGTAGTCACCAAACTTGTGGCCTCACTGCATTATGCCAGCAACATTGGCATATTAAGCAACGTACTATTCATACCAGCATGCATGTACCTACAGCAGATACAGTGCATCAGACTAATTCAACGGAATTACATTATGGCACCACAGATTGACGCAGTAATTTTAGCTGGCGGCATGGCTAGACGAATGGGTGGCAACGATAAAGGCTTAGTTGATCTTAATGGCCAAGCAATGATTTGCCATACCATCGACAAACTCAGCACTCAGGTTGACCGTATTATGATTAACGCTAACCGTAACCAAACTCAGTATGAGCAATGGGGCTATAGCGTTTTTAGCGATCAAGACAGTGGCTACTTAGGTCCATTAGCTGGCATGGTCACGGCGCTAAAACAAACTCAAGCAGAATATTTATTGGTCGTGCCCTGTGATTGCCCTATGTTACCAAGCGATTTAGCATCACGATTATTAGCCGCGCTTACCAAGCAAAATGCCGATATTGCTGTTGCGAGTGATGGCGAACGTGAACAGCCAGTCGTGCTCTTGCTTAAACCCTACTTAGCAGAATCTATGCAGGCATTTTTGGATGCAGGCGAGCGCAAAATTGATTTTTGGTATCGTCAACATCAAGTGGCAGTAGAGAGTTTTGCCGATCAACCTAATGCTTTTGTTAACGTCAACACACCAGAACAAAAGCAACAACTCGCCCAGACAATTGCCAAGTAATTTATTAAGAGGTCCACGATGACTGTAGTATTTAGTAATCCATTACCTATTCCCGTTTTAGGGTTTTGTGCATACAGCGGCACCGGTAAAACAACCCTATTAAAACAGCTTATTCCTGAACTCAATCAACGCGGTATTCGCTTAGCAGTTATCAAACATGCACATCATAACTTCGATGTTGATATTCCAGGTAAAGACAGTTATGAAATGCGTAAAGCGGGTGCAAAACAAGTATTGGTTGCATCTCATGTGCGCTGGGCATTAATGACTGAAGATCCTGTTGAGGGCGATCCTCAACTACAGCATTTACTGCGCCAAATTGAAGCTGAAAAAGTCGATATCGTACTTGTTGAAGGTTTTAAAAAATTAACATTACCCAAAATCGAATTACACCGTGCTGCACACAATAAACCGCTCATTCACGTGCATGACGAAAATATAGTCGCTATCGCTTGCTGCGAAGACACTCAGGTCCCAGACACCTTGACGCGATTAGACTTAAACAATGTGGCACAAATTGCTGATTTTGTTCAACTCTACCAACAAAATTGGCAAGCTCCTCAAGTTAAATTACCTATTTGTTTTAACAACGAAGCATTACGAGACCAACCAGAGTCTGAATACGGCATTAGCGTCTCACAAGGTATTAGTAAAGTATTAGGTCAAGTGAAAACGATTAACCAAACAGAACTAGTTGATCTTATTGATATTGATAACCGCATTCTCGCTCAAGACATTATTTCAGAAATTAATGTGCCACAACAAACAAACTCAGCAATGGACGGTTATGCTTTTGCATTTGATAGTTTGTCGACCGCACCGCTTAAGATTGTGGCAGAAGTGCTCGCGGGACATAACTACCCAAATTTACTGCAATCAGGTGAAGCGGTGCGCATTATGACTGGGGCAACAGTGCCACAAGGTGCTGACACCATTCAAGCACGTGAATTAGCCGAAGAAAGCGGTCAAACAGTTACCCTACTTGAGCTTGAGCACATCATCAAAGGTCAACATGTTCGCCTTGCCGGTGAAGACATTGCTAAAGGTCAAGTGGCATTATCTGCCGGCTCTAGGTTAGGTGCTGCAGAACTGGGCTTAATGGCATCTCTGGGGTTTAATCGCTTACCTATTTTTAAACGTCCTGTTGTTGCGGTATTCTCAACCGGTGATGAAGTGAGTCAACCCGGTGATGAGCTAAAGCCTAACTGTATTTACGATGCTAATCGCTATACCATTTTGTCAATGGCGAAAAAGCTCGGTTGTCAGGTTATTGACCTCGGGATTATTGACGATAACGAACAAACCCTGACCAACACATTGAGCGACGCAGCAGCAAAAGCGGATATTGTCATTAGTTCTGGCGGCGTGTCAGTGGGCAATGCTGACTACATAAAAATGGCACTCGCCAACGTGGGTAACACTCATTTTTGGCGGATTAACATGCGCCCAGGCCGCCCTTTAGCAGTGGGTAAAATAGACCAGAGTTTGTTTTTTGGTTTACCTGGCAACCCTGTCGCGGTGATGGTGTCATTTATGCAGTTCGTGCAACCTGCTATTCGTAAACTTGCCGGAGAAACAAACTGGCAGCCACAATTTATTCCAGCCATTGCAGACCACTCTTTACGCAGTAAAACCGGTAGAACGGAATTTTTACGCGGCGTTTATAGCATCGCAAATGACGGAAAAATCCATGTCAAAACAACTGGAGCGCAAGGCTCAGGTATGTTGAATTCAATGGTGAATGCGAATTGCCTTATTGTTATCGCAGACGACACAGCAACCATCCCTGCGGGTGATAGCGTATTTATTCAACCGTTTGCCGATTTGCTTTAAATCTTCTAGTCTCGACAATCATTGCTGCGCGCAGTGATTGTCTGAGATTGAATGACCCAATCCTTTCGATTGCCTCATTTGCTATCTTGTCGACTCTCGCTATTGTTATCTTTATCTTCGGGTAATCTACATCCCTGCCTCTTTCGTATCATGGTATCAATCATTTCGATTAACCCGCTCGAGTCTTGTATCGCTAGATTCGTTTTTTATCGCGTGGGTGATAAACTAAAAGAACAAGCATACTGCTGTATCTAACGAAAAGGACTCTCTTATGGCGCTTTCTCGAAAAAATTGGAATTATATTATTATCGGCGCCAGTGTCTTTATGATCGCGGTGTTATCGTTTATTGATGACAAAACCGCTAATGTGCCCGATGAAGCCGTGGCGCTGTTCGACCCTCAACTACCGTTAGTACAACTTCATCTCGATGATATATGGTTAAGTAAAAAAGGTGATGAATGGTGGTGTCATGAACAAGTCCTTAACTGTCAGCAATGGGCACAGGCTTGGCAAAATATTAGTGTGTCACCATTAACGGTTCAACCTGAACATAGCGCCAGTGAACAAACGCTGACTATCGCAATTAGCAATATTCACACCGCACAACAATGGCGTTATTTCCCCGAAGATGGCTTATTGCAATCATCAAATCAAAATTGGTACAAAATACCGCCAAGTTTACGCGCTGATTTACAGCCAGTGCTCGCCGTACCGTCACAATCTAAATAATGAGTTTTTATGCCCGAATTACCAGAAGTTGAAGTCACCCGCCAGGGGATAAGCCCATACCTTATCGAGCAAACTGTCAGTGAATTGATTGTGCGTAATGGATCACTTCGTTGGCCAGTGCCTGATGTAGCGCAAAACATTATCGGTCAACGCATTAACAACGTCCGTCGTCGCGCTAAATACTTATTAATTGATACTGATGCAGGCATGACTATCGTGCACTTAGGCATGTCAGGTAGTTTACGTATTTTACCGCGTAACACTCCCGCTGAAAAACATGACCATATTGATTTAGTATTAGAAAATGGCCGCATGTTACGTTTTAATGATCCAAGGCGATTTGGCGCATGGCTATGGTACGAGTTACCCGAAGAAGCCCATCCATTATTGTCAAAACTTGGCCCAGAACCATTGAGCAGAGACTTTACCCCTCAACAGCTGCAAGCTGCATTAAAAGGTAAGAAAAAAGCCATTAAACTTTGCCTAATGGATAATCATATAGTGGTTGGCGCAGGGAACATTTATGCCAATGAGGCTCTATTCGCCGCAGGTATACACCCGCAAGCAGAAGCAGGCAGCATTGATATTGAACGATTAACCGTGTTAGTTAGTGAAGTGAAACAAATTTTAGCCCATGCCATAAAGCAAGGTGGCACAACTTTAAAAGACTTTACTAATGCAGATGGTAAGCCAGGCTACTTTGCCCAAAAATTACATGTCTACGGCCGAGGCGGTGAAACCTGCACCCATTGTGGTAATTTATTAAGTGAAATCAAACTAGGCCAACGTACCACGGTATTTTGTGGTATATGCCAGCAACGATAAATTTAACGAAATGAGCTATATTTATGTGTATATCATATGGCTCATAAATTGCTATTTTTTGTCAGCAAATTGCTTCTCTTCTACTTTTAACTTCAATTCAGCTGCAACTTGTGGATGAACAAACTGACTAACATCACCACCATGAAGTGCGACCTCTTTTACCAAGGTTGAAGATATAAAGGAGTTCTCTTCTGCTGGAGTTAAAAAAACACTCTCAAGATCAGGGCTTAATCGACGATTCATGTTTGCTAGCTGAAATTCATACTCAAAATCAGAGACTGCACGTAAACCACGAACTAACACACTGGCATGTTGTTCTCTAGCAAAATCAACTAGCAAACCAGTAAACCCTACCACTTCAACATTGTCCAAGTGGGCCGTTACCAAGTTAACCTGGGCAACACGCTCTTCGAGAGTAAATCGCGGTTGTTTGGACGGATTAGATGCTATACCTATGATGACGTGTTTAAACAAGCGCGCTGCACGCTCAATAAGATCTGCGTGACCATTTGTAACTGGATCAAAAGTACCCGGATAAATTGCTCTTCTGTGCATAGTAAAAGCCGTAATCTTGATTTAAATTGCTAACGATTTTAACAGTACATTGCCGCTTCACCCAATTGTAATTGATAATTAATTAAACTGTTTTTGTAAATAAATGCAAAATCGTGTAAATTAGCAACTCGATCAAGCTGAATATTTATTAAGCATTTGTGTCGAATTATATATGGAAGTGAATCGATTATATGCTAATCTTCCACTTAGGTGTGTTTGAATAATTTACGGGAATACTTTTAATATGAAAAAATCAGCTATCGCGTTAACTACTGCTTTATTAATGATCGGTTCAGCTCATGCTGACGGTACTACAACTGATTCAACCACTACAACAACTGGTAGCGGTGTTACGGTTGGTACTGCTGCAGTTGCTGGTGCTATTACAGTAGGCGTTATTGCTACTGTAGTAAATGACAGCAATGAAGAAAGTGGTAACAGTACAGGAACTGGCTCTACTACTGTGAGCACTGGTACTGGTACAACTACAGTAACAAACTAAGTTAGTTTGTTGATTAAAAAGCACATTTTTTAATGTGCTTTTTTATTTTCTTTTTTCGGCTGTTGGGTCAAAGCTTAAGGAATTGAGCTCGTATGTCTCTAATTTTTCAAAACAAAAATCTACTTCCCCTGCTTTTCATTTTTTCCTTAACCGGTTGTAGCAATACCTTTGTACAAATTGGTGGCATGTTAAAAGATAGCGTTGTTGGTCTACCTGATGATGATATCCCTGCTAGTGAAATCGACCAAAGCCCCTATTCTAGTATCTATGTCAGAGTCAACGATTCGCATAGAGCTTATGTCTTGCTTGCACTCGCAGAAACACCGCTAACACTTCCAGTTACATCCATAAACAGCCAAAATGTCGAATTAAAATGGATTTCCTCAGATGCTGGAATGCTGGTTACTCGTAATGGTCGCCTCCTGAAAACCATCAATTTATTTGATGGTAATCGCATCAACATACACAGCGAAAAAACTGACCCAGTGACATTAGGGCTACATTTAAGTAGTACCCCAATGCAATGGCAAAGTACTATCGATTGGCAACCTGGTTATCATATCAATTATCAACAACACTCCACCTTTACTTTTGTTAGTGATGAAACGCTCACTATCAATGATAAAACCGTAACGCTTAAAAAATTCAATGAGCATGTTGTCGTCGCTAATCTCAATATCGAATATGACAACCAATTTTGGGTTGATGAATCGACGGGCAACGTGATCAAAAGTTATCAAAAAATTGCCCCGAACTTACCTTATATAGATATAACCCTATTAAAGCCTTATGGATTTAAGGACAAAGAATGAAGCTGTTAACGCCACTTTATGCAGTAATGACATTATTACTGTGCTCACAACACGTAACTGCCGAAACACTGATTAATGTCACTCATACCGCGAAAGACAGAAGCGAAGTATCATTAACATATGAACAAGCACCACGTTTAGTTCAAGTGGTTAAAGACAGTATCCAAAACATTGGCACGCTCGAAGCAAATGTTACGCCACAGCCTATTTATTGGTTAGCTGCGGGTCTTTATGATTACAACACCGAAATGTTATTCCAGCAAAAGCAGCAGCAGATACTTAGCCTATTAAAAACCCAATATAATGATATAAATAAGCCAAATAATATCCAGGCGTTAAAAACATTATCAACTTGGATCGCGAATAATAAGTTTCTTCGACGTGAATTTATCCTGCTTGATTATGATGCCATTCGATTAAAAGAAGAACTAAACCCACTATTACAGGGGAAATACTTGCTCACTCTCCCTAGTAAGCCACAAGATGTATTGGTATTAGGAGCAGTGACTCAAAACGGTCCGCAACCGTTCGTTGTGAGGCAAAATGCGTCGCAATATATTGAGAATGCGATGCCATTAAAAGCATCAGAAAATAGCTTCGCTTGGCTAATTCAACCTGATGGGAAAATAGAAAAATATCCTATTGCTTATTGGAACCAACAACATATCGATATTGCACCTGGCGCAATTATCTATGTTGATTTTGACGGTGTTAGGGATAACGAGCAAAAATTAAATCAACAAATTCTAGAACTTATAAGACATTGGATACGTTAACCATGAATCAAGCAAAACAAACTATCTTTTCTGTTTTTGCCATTTCATTCATGGTAAGCGGGATTGCTATCAGTACCACAGCGCACAGCGATGAACTATCTACGCCAAAACTGACACCTTCACAATATGATTTCGGTGGTGTAGGCCTCATTCAAATGCCGACGGGTAGAATGGCTGCTGAAGGTGAGTTTAGTGTCACTGGCACCTTTAACGAGGATTATTATCACGGTGCATTATCACTGCAGTTATTTCCCTGGTTAGAAACCACTATCCGTTATACCCAAGTCCCCGATGTACTCTACAGTAATGATCCAAGTTTTAGTGGTGATACTTATTATACCGACAAAGGTATCGACGTTAAATTACGATTATTAGAAGAGAGCTATTGGATCCCCGAAACCTCCATAGGGGTTCGAGATATAGGTGGTACTGGCTTATTTGATAGCGAATATATTGCCATGACCAAAGGTTTTGGCCCTTTTGATGCGACTGTAGGCTTCGGTTGGGGTTATATCGGCAACCGCGGCAATATTAATGGTTCAAACAAGGCCTCATCAGTAGACTGTAATCGTGAAACTGGTTTTAAAGGCACTGGTGGTGACGTAGACGTTGAGCGTTGGTTTAAAGGCTGTAGTGCCATTTTTGCCGGTATTGAGTATCAAACGCCATGGGATCCTTTGCGCCTAAAAGTGGAATATGATGGTAATGACTACAAATCTGATTTTGCTGCATTACGTACAGGTAACGAATTAACACAAGACAGCCCTATTAATTATGGCGTCCTGTACCGAGTAAGTAATTGGGGTGATTTTAAACTCAGTTATGAGCGCGGTAATACCTGGACACTAGGTTTTAGCTTAGCCACTAACTTTAATACCTTAAAATCAAACTGGCGTGACACACCAAAGCAACCAATTGAAGAGAAGACTGATTTAGTCGATCGCAAAGTCGATTTGCCAGAACTGAATAAGCAATTGGCTTTTGATGCTGGCTATAGAGGCGCCAAAATCTACATCAAAAATGATGAAGTCACAGTAGTTGCAACGCAAACAAAATACCGTGATAGAAAATATGCTCATGATCATGCTGGGCGAATTTTAGTAAATCATTTTCCACAAGCAAAAACCTTTAAAATTATAGAAGTTGCGGGAAATTTACCGACAACAGAAACTCAAATTGACGCCAAGCAATTTATCGATGTCGTGCAGCATAATTACATCGATGCGAAAGTAGCCGACAGCACGACCGTTGTTGAACCTACTTTACCCACTGAAACAGCCGACTGGGAAACACCTCACCAATGGAATTATGGTTTCGCGCCTAAAATAGTTCAATCTTTTGGTGGTTCGGAAAACTTTTACTTATTTAATGTCGGCATCAATGGCTCGGCAAGTCGCTGGCTGACTGAGAATATTGAAGTCAGTAGCTCGATGTATATCAACCTGTTTGATAACTATGACCAGTTCAAATATGAAACACCACCTGATGGTACGGATCTTAAGCGTGTAAGAACATTGGTTAGGCAATATGTCTCTGACTCACCTGTTCGAGTTGATAATCTGCAGCTAACCTGGCTCGATAAACTCAGTGAGAATATCTATGCGCAAGCTTATGTAGGCTATCTAGAGATGATGTTTGGTGGCATTGGAACAGAAGTTCTGTATCGTCCAATGGATAGCGAGTGGGCATTTGGTATTGATGCTAATTATGTCAAACAACGCGACCCAGACAATATATTCGGTTTCTTTGAAAATGAAATAAACTTTGATGCCGACTCAGGGCGATACTATCGAGCTCAAACAGGTGCTTTCACCGGCCATGCTAGTGTTTATTACCAGCCAAGCTGGTTCGATGACGTGTTACTTAAAGTGAGTTATGGCCAGTATTTAGCAGAAGATCGTGGTGTGACAGTCGACTTCTCGAAACAATTTGATAGTGGCGTTATCGTCGGTGCATTTGCATCGAAAACGAACTTATCTGCAGATCAATTTGGCGAAGGTAGCTTTACCAAAGGATTCTATATTTCAGTTCCTTTCGATGCGATTTTACCGACACCTGTATCGAATCGTGGCAGCCTAGCTTGGCAACCATTAACACGAGATGGTGGTCAAAAACTTGGGCGAAAATTTGAGCTCTATGGTGGTACAGACGCTAGAGCACCTTGGCTCAACAAACCAAATACCGTGAAATAACCAACGCTTACACTTCATAATAAAAAGGCAGAACGTTTACGTTCTGCCTTTTTATATCTGTGTACATCATGAAGTATGTTTACACTAATAGGACTGAATAAATAGCTGATTGGCAACAACCTATAACTTACCGTATCCCTCAAGATAATCGACTATTCTTACCGATGCTAAGCCATCAGTTGGGCCAACATGCTCTTGAGTATATTGCTGTCGATTGGCTTGATAAGCCTGCGGATTAGCCAGCTGGTCTGGAATGGCTTTAATTAACGATTTGTATTTGTCCACATGCAAGCCAATACCGCTATACAGTACATTATCTTTACCAAAGCGTTTTTCAAATCGGTACTTAAAAATCCCCCGATAAGACCATTTTAATTTAAAAAAGTTACACACAATCACAGGTCTATCTACTGCAGCAAACTCAAATAATGTACTTGACGCTTCACTTAATAGAATATCTGCGTGTTGAATAAAAGGGAGTAATGAAATGTCGTTTTCATTAGCAACATAGACATTGGAAAATGTAGACCACTTAGCTAATTTTACTCTTTGGTTGGCATACTGAGCCCTTACTTGAGTTAAAGAGTGAGGCTTAATCAGAATATTATAGTTTTTAAAATCGTCAGGCCAATTGTCAGGAAAACACTCTAAAGAGCTGGGATTAAAAGTCGGTGCATATAAGATGGTTTTTTTGCCTACATCTAACCCTAACGCCATTAAATCTAAACCTAAATCTTGGTGTTTAAATAATGGATCTAGCTTACAAAATCCAACTTCAATAAAATTATCATTTGGATAATATTGTTTAATTTTAGCTAACCGAAGTGAACCTTCTATAAACCTCACCGTCATTGGCGTAATGGATTTATGATAATACGAAGGCTTAGGACCTACACCATGACCTAATTGGGCAGTTTTAGAGTATTGATGTATTGAATCTAGGTGCGGAAATTGATTGCCAAAAAATATCCAATCCGGTTTGATCGTTAAATAGACTTGTTTCGCGTCTTGAACATCTGTGACCCAAAGACACTCCACTGCGACGTCATCAAATGTTTTCGCCAGAGCTTCTTGGTCATTTTTATTGCTATAGCACACCATTTTGACAGTGTGCCCCCGTAGGGTTAACTCTTGAATAACGGGCATGTACTGAGGAATGTAGTACACATTTAACGTATCGAAAACGATAAACATAATATTCTCTTATTTTTATATAACTCAAAAAATAGGTAACAGTAATACAACAGAAATAGAGTATATCAACTTAGCGTTAAATTGTTATCACTGTTAAAGCGACTTATGACAGCCATCTAAAAATAGGGATAAGTCGCATAAAGCATGCGAAAACACTTTAATTAACTCGACTTAGATAGACTCACAGATTCTGATAAATTAAGATATAAACAAATTTTTGAACGCTAAAGCCTAATAATGCCACAATCCACTTTACGCAAATTTGATTATCCACAAAGCTTAATTAAGTCATATCACCACTGGTATCTGTTACTCAGACCAGACCAACCCACACTTGGTTCAATGGTTTTAGTGTGTAAAGAGAATGTCCACCACTACTCAGGTATTTCGACTGAAGCAGCTGATGAACAAAAACACATTATTTCTGATATAGAGCGAATACTTAAACATAGATTTGACTGCCATAAAGTCAATTATTTGATGTTAATGATGGTTGACCCTGCGGTTCATTTTCATATTATTCCTCGTTACGAGTTTCCAACTGAGTTTTGTGGTAAAGAATTTAGCGATAAGCAGTGGCCTAAAGCACCAAGCTTGATAGATCACTTACAACTCGACGCCATCTTTAAAGCTGAACTATTAAAAACACTAAAAAGTGATTTTGCAGCCATAGAGCCTTCAAATAAACAATCATCAAATAAAATGTACCGCCGAATGTATACATCTGGTTGTTTTGACATATTTCATCAAGGGCATTTAAATATATTAAAAAGCACTAAGGCATTATGTGATTATTTAATTGTTGGAGTCTCGACAGATGAACTCATTGAACAATCTAAAGGCCGCCCTCCTATCATTCCATTCGAGGAGCGAATTTCGATTTTAGAAGCTAACCGATATGTCGATGAAGTCATACCTCAAATCGATAAAGACAAACAAAAAGTCGTTGATGAATATCAAATAGACGCGATTTCAGTGGGATCAGACTGGAAAGGAAAATACCCTGAAGTGAGTTGTGAGATGGTCTACTTTGACTACACACCCAATGTGAGCTCAACGGTATTAAAACAAAAGCTTAACATTACCCCTAAGCAAACTGACAAATAAAGTAACCCAAAGTAATAGCATGGCGGTGATAGAGAGCCACAGATGTGGCAATCTATCAATGCGATTAAAGTAAAAATTCAGCCTTATAACTTCCAATAACCAAATGCTTTTCTCATCTTTAGGTTCCTGATGATATTTAATGGCTTACGCTTAAGTCCTATCAACCCATTGTCGATCAATTTATCTGTTTCTGCTAAAACTCGCTCACTTGAAAGACCATCACGATTAGGGTGCATACTCTCGCAATAATGCTCAATCTCTTTAAGTAGCGTTACCGGATAAGCCAATGCTTGCTCAAGTGCTGATTCAATATCATCAACATTGTTAATGTTAATAAGGTGCTTACCATCAATTTTATTATCAAAGGTGACTACGGGTTTACCTTGTAAAAGAAACATGATCATCACAGAAGAAGTATCACAAAGCATCACATCAGCTTCTCGTAACAAAGGAAGCACATCATCGGTTTCAACAAAAGATAAGTTATCATTCTGTAATTGTTTATATTTTTCAACAACCTCACGATTCATTTTAGGATGGAATTGCACTAACCACCGCCACTTACTATCTTGAGATAATTGCTTCACTTTGTCATAAACAACAGAGGCGCATGAGAATCGCGGCGAAAATGTAGAACAGAAAAGAATAACAGGTCTGTCATCACGCTTTGTTATCACCGAATCATTAGGACTAAATAACGGGTCCAATGTTGGCCAACCGGTTTCAACCACCTTAAAGGTGCCATGTTTTTCAGCTAACAGCTGAAACGGTTCAGTAGATTCTGGGCCTTGCGTGCAATATAAATCGAAGCAGTGGCGTATTGTAAAATGACCATTACGCCCTAGCCCATTAATTTTTACTGTACCAAAACCATGAAATACGCTTACTTTAATACCAGGAATAAAACTCGGCACAATGTTGCCCGGAACAAACACCGCCTGCGGTTGCCACTTGATGGTTTCATCAATGGTCATTAAGCGTTTTTCTGTAGGCTTGAGGTATTTATCTGCAACTTCATTACCCGCCAGAAACCATCTCACCTCATCACCACGTGCTAAGATAATCTTTTGTAAAGGCCTTAAAATCGCGTAAGAATAATTTTGTGAAATGTAAAATAAATAGCGTTTCTTACTCATATCAACAGTGTTCCCTGCCACAATGACTCAAGTGCAATATATTACCTGCTTAGGTATTTAATGATGTTTAATATCAACGAAAAGGTGAACTCGATTACCACGTTTAATATTTAGTCTTGGCTTAGATCATTCATTAGCTTTTTCATACTCTGTATAACATCATCCGTTTCTATCATCGCCATTAAATGTTCACCTTTTGCACGAGTACCCCACTTTACCTCGGTAGAAAACTGCTTAGCGATGACTTGAGGGTAAACGCTAACAGTATATTGGCGAGATTGATAAGGCCCTGTTCGGCCAGGATTCGAATGAGCATATAACCCTATAACTGGCGTACCCTGAGTGACTGCCATATGCAATGGGCCGGTATCAGGAGCAAGCACCAAAGTCGCTTGTTTTAACACAGCTAATAACTGGGTTAAAGTTGTTTTACCCACTTGATTATCAAATGAGTATTGGCTGTGAGATTGAATAACATCAGCAAGATTTTTTTCTAATACTGTTGGGCCACCACACAGCATCACCTTATAACCTTGTGATATTGCGTAATCGGCTGCGGCAGCATAACGCTCAGGTAACCAGTTACGCTCAGCTTTACTGGCTGCGGCACAAATCACCATCACTTTAGCGTCCCCAATAAGTTGAGAGGCAAAGTCGGTGTCACTTTGCGGTACCGGAATATCCCAACGAGGCGTTAAATCGGTCACACCAATGGCTTTTGCAAAACCCATAAAACCGTCAAGAACATGGGGCGTTGCTAACGGTTCTACAGCATGGTTGGTCACTAACCATTGGCCTTCTTTAGCACGAGCTTTATCAAAACCAACTCGAACATCGGCCTTAATCATTAATGATGCAATCGTTGCACGCAATGCCACTTGCATATGCAATAGCACATCAAAATGCTGACCTTTTAAATCACTGCGTAGCTGAGTATAACTACGCCAACCTTTCGATTTATCGAAAATAACAAACTCGATGCCCGTTAAATGCTTAAGTAATTGATACTCAACTTTGCCGATGACCCACGTAATAGCTAAATTAGGATAGTTTTTTTGGATCGCTTGAACCATCGCCACGGCATGACACACATCACCAATAGCTGACAAACGTAGTAAACATAATGAACGTATCGAACTAAAGTCAGCTTTCATTGAATATCCAATATGTGTCAGTGAAAAAAGATGGAAGGAATGCAAGTGAGTGATCTTAAGGTATAATGTTATTTCGATCCACAATCAAGCCCGTGCTATTTGATAATTAGATGCAAATAAAAACTACCCAACAAGGCTATATCGCTTGGTGCGAGCCTAGTGCAGCAACAATAACGTCGCAAGATTTTTCTGTGGATGTTTGGCAAACCAAAAACGCAGTTGTCGGCCAATCTAAAGGTCGGTATACCACTTGGTTTGTCAAAACAGACTCATCACAAACTTGGGTGTTACGCCATTATTGGCGTGGCGGACTTGTGGGGAAATTTAACCGCGACAGTTATCTATACACTGGCCTCAAACAAACCCGCGCTATGGCGGAGTTAGTTATTCTAGAAACGCTTTATCAAGAAGGTTTTGCGGTACCAAGACCCATTGCCGCCCATGTTGCACGATCGGGTTTATGGTACAACGCCGATATTATTATTGAACATGTTGCTGGCGCTAAAGATTTAGTAGCCTATTTAAGCCAGCAGCCTATCGATGAGCAACAATGGCATGCACTTGGCCAAGCGATTGCTAAATTTCACTTGCGAGGTGTGTATCATGCAGACCTTAATGCTAAAAATATCTTACTAGCACATGATAAATTTTATTTAATCGATTTTGACCGCGGCGAATTACGTCAACCCAACTCGAGCTGGCAAAAAGCTAACCTAGAGAGGTTATTACGCTCATTTAATAAAGAACAAAGCAAGCTACCTGATCTCGCTTTTTCCTCACAATCTTGGCAACAGTTGCTTAAAGGTTATCGAAGCCTAAACCCTATTTAAGTATTTGAATTACTGCCAAAGTGAATCAATCAACGAAAATTGTTTCGCCAACGCGCCACGATTTTGCGCCACTACTGCTAACGCAGCTGTTGATGCTTGTTGGTATTGCTTGTCATTATTCCACTTAGCCGCTAATAGTTGAGCAAGATCGTCTGCTCCAGCCACACACTGCAACCCTCCTGCATTAGCAAGTAACTCTGTAATTTCTGCAAAATTCCAATGATTAGGGCCAACATATACAGGTAAGCCCATAGCAGCAGGCTCTAGCGGATTATGGCCACCACCTTCAATCAATGTGCCGCCAACAAAAGCTTGATCAGCTGTGCCATAGAGCACTAACAATTCCCCCATGGTGTCGCCGAGTAACACTTGAGTATCACTACTGACTTCATCATTCATACTACGACGGGCCAGCTTGAAACCGGCTTGAGTTATAGTAATTGCAGCTAAATTAAATTGCTCTGGATGACGAGGCGCCATAATCAATAATGCATCAGGAAAGCTAATTAATAGCTGTTTATGTGCAGCTAAAATTGCATCAAATTCACCTGGGTGAACGCTCCCCGCAACCCAAATAGGTTTATCCATACGCTGCCATTGTTTTCGAGTTTGCTTCGCCTGCTGTTTTTTATCGGGATCGATTGTGAGATCAAACTTAAGACTGCCACAAACGTGTATGTCTTGCGGTTGAACGCCCAAGGCGATAAAACGTTCAGACTCTGCTTGTGTTTGCACCAATATCAAATCGAATTGCTTTAACATTGGGGCAGATAAACGTGGCTTGCTGGCATACTTACTCGCGGATTTTTGTGACAAACGTGCATTGGCTAGTATCAGTGAGCCCCCTTGCTGTTTGGCAAAATAAAGTAAATTTGGCCACAACTCTGTTTCCATAACAATCACATGTTTGGGCTGTATTTGGCGTAAAAAACGCTTAACCGCATAGGAAAAATCAAAAGGTAAATAACAATGTTGCACCGATTCTCCAAAGGCTTTTATCACTTCTGCAGAGCCTGTTGGACTAGTGGTGGTCACGGTAAATGTATATTGCGGATATTGCGCTATGAGCTTTTTTATCAACGGGATAGCCGCTAAGGTTTCCCCCATCGACACACAGTGTACTAACACATCTGTTCGCTTTAATTTGGCAAAACCAAACCGTTCAGACCATCGACGACGATAATCTGGACTTTTAATCGCCCGAAAAGCCAAATACATGACAACCAGAGGAAATAGAAGATACAAAAAGAAAGAATAAATGGTACGGTTCATAGCAGAGGAGTCATCGATTTTTGCTTGTCAGATAAACACAATGTTAACATACTCATATTGAGTCGGCTTAATGAAATGTTATCGCTGTAATAAGCCAATATCCTAAGCTAATAATGAATATGGAAATCATATGAAAACCCGCGACAAGATCGTTTTTGCCAGTCTAGAACTGTTTAACGAACATGGTGAACGTAGTATTACCACCAACCACATCGCCGCTCACTTAGGCATTAGTCCGGGTAACTTGTATTATCATTTTCGCAATAAAGAAGACATTATCAACTCAATCTTCTCTTTATACGAAAGCCATTTAGAATCAGGCTTCAAAGCATATGACGATGTGCCCATTACTGTAGAATTATTAATGGGTTACTTTGACGCTATGTTTTATACCTTGTGGCAGTTTCGTTTTATGTATGCCAATTTAGCCGATATTTTAAGTCGCGATGACGCGCTAAAAAAACGTTATTTACATGCACAACAGCAAGTGCTTAATCGCTCAAGTGATATTCTACGCAAATTGAAAAAAGACGGTTTTCTGGATGTTGACGAGAGCAAGGTGACAGCCCTCGCTGACACCATAAAAATGATGGTCAGTTTTTGGATTAGTTATCAGCTGACCCAATCAAGCACGTCTAGTATTACTAAAGCTACCTTGTATGATGGCCTATTGCGCGTGCTAATGATATTTCAGGCTTACGAAACCCCAGCGTCATCGGCAACGTTTAGTAGATTAGAGAAACATTATCTCGACATAGCCAGCCAAGAGCGTCATCAAGCCGCGTAATAAAAAGCTGACGTTTAAGTCATGCATTTAGCACATAGCAATGCCTTTCAATCCGTAAATATCCGACTACAATTGTGCTCTGATAACTGCGGATTTTGTTTGCTCTATTCCCTGCAATAAAATCCAATGACCACACATGTTAATGATTAGTTTTTTTAATGTGAATAGTCACTAGCCCTAATCTAATTCATGTTGGTCTGACGACTAAAAAAAACGCTGTGGAGCGGCAATAATAAAGGTTAGAATGCCAGCAACTCCAAAACACCCTTTCAATTACAGCGGTGTTTTACTGCGTGATTTGGATAAGCATAATAACCATATTTAGGAGAACACAGGTGGCATCTACCTCTTTCTACGACCGAATTAATCAACAAATTGTCGATGTTAAAGCCGATGGCTTATACAAAAGTGAACGCATCATTGCTTCTGCACAACAAACAGCAATTGAAGTAAACCACGAAAAAGTGATTAACTTTTGTGCCAATAACTATTTAGGCTTAGCAAATCACCCAGAGCTTATTCAAGCTGCCAAAGCTGGCTTAGACAGTCATGGTTTTGGTATGGCATCTGTACGTTTTATTTGCGGCACTCAAGACACTCACAAACAACTAGAAGCAAGCCTGAGTGAATTTTTGGGTATGGAAGACACCATCCTTTATTCTTCATGTTTTGACGCTAACGCTGGTTTGTTCGAAACCTTATTAGATGCCGAAGACGCGATTGTGTCTGACGCGTTAAACCATGCCTCAATCATTGACGGTGTTCGTTTATGTAAAGCCAAACGTTTCCGTTATGCCAATAACGACATGGCCGATCTTGAAACACAATTAATTGCAGCCCAAGCCGCTGGCGCACGTAATATTTTAATTGCGACCGACGGTGTATTTTCAATGGATGGTGTTATCGCCAACCTAAAAGGTGTGTGTGATCTTGCCGATAAATATGGCGCTCTTGTTATGGTTGACGACTCACATGCCGTTGGCTTTATTGGCCCAAATGGCCGTGGAACCCACGAATACTGCGACGTAATGGATAGAGTCGATATTATTACGGGTACATTGGGTAAAGCATTAGGTGGCGCGTCAGGCGGATTTACCGCAGCAAAAAAAGAAGTCGTTGAATGGCTACGTCAACGCTCGCGCCCATACCTATTTTCAAACTCATTAGCACCGTCAATCGTTAGTGCTTCAATTCACGTGCTTGAAATGCTTAAAACAGGCCAAGATTTACGTGAAGCCGTATGGGAAAACAGCCGTTATTTCCGTGAGCAAATGTCAGCGGCTGGTTTTACATTGGGCGGCGCCGATCATGCGATTATTCCAGTAATGATTGGTGATGCCAAACTTGCCAGTGACTTTTCGAACAAATTACTTGCTGAACATATCTATGTAATTGGGTTCTCGTTCCCTGTCGTACCAAAAGGCCAAGCGCGTATTCGCACGCAAATGTCAGCAGCACACACTCGCGAGCAGCTGGACCATGCAATAAGTGCCTTTACCCGTATTGGTAAAGAAATGGGTATTATTTAACTCGCTCACGTCAATAAGCTCGGGAATATTAGGTTATTAAAATGAAAGCATTAAGCAAATTAAAGCCTGAAGAAGGCATCTGGATGGTTGATGCACCAAAACCAGAAATGGGTCATAACGATCTATTAATTAAAATTCGTAAAACAGCTATTTGTGGTACCGACGTGCATATCTACAACTGGGACGAATGGTCACAAAAAACCATACCAGTCCCTATGATTGCCGGTCATGAATACGTGGGTGAAGTTGTCGACATGGGCCAAGAGGTTCGTGGTTTTACCATTGGCGACCGCGTATCTGGCGAAGGTCATATTACTTGCGGCTATTGTCGAAACTGCCGTGGTGGTCGCACGCATTTGTGCCGTAATACCTCTGGTGTAGGTGTAAACCGTGATGGTGCCTTTGCCGAGTATTTAGTATTACCTGCGTTTAATGCGTTCAAAATCCCAGCAGACATATCTGATGACTTAGCCGCAATTTTTGACCCATTTGGTAATGCAGTGCATACCGCACTGTCATTCGACTTAGTCGGCGAAGATGTGTTAATCACTGGTGCAGGTCCTATTGGTATTATGGCTGCCGCAGTGTGTAAACATGTGGGTGCACGTCATGTTGTGATTACCGACGTTAACGAATATCGCTTAGATTTAGCCCGTAAAATGGGCGCAACTCGCGCCGTTAACGTAGCCAAAGAAAGCTTAAAAGATGTGATGAAAGATCTCGGTATGACCGAAGGCTTTGATGTGGGTTTAGAGATGTCTGGTGTACCGTCAGCATTTCACGCTATGTTAGACACCATGAACCATGGTGGCAAAATTGCCATGCTCGGTATTCCTGGTGGCGAGATGGCTATTGATTGGAGCAAAATCATTTTTAAAGGCTTAATCATCAAAGGTATTTATGGCCGTGAGATGTTTGAGACCTGGTATAAAATGGCCAGTTTGATCCAATCAGGCTTAGACTTAACCCCAATCATTACGCATCATTTCAATGTGGATGATTTCCAACAAGGCTTTGATGCAATGCGCTCAGGCCAATCTGGCAAAGTGATTTTAAGCTGGGATTAACCCCCCAGATTACATAGTCTGCACTCTCAAGGGGTTGTATAACCCCTTGTTGCAAACTGGCTTCCGTAAGCGCTTTTCGTAAACTTTTTATAGGTAATACCATGTCTGGTTTCAAACATTTGTCTGTTAATGAATTAATCCATATGTCTGATGCATCAAACGAGGTGCAAGTTGTTGATATTCGTGACGCTGCTAGCTTTGCTGCAGGCCATATTCAACACTCAGTCAATTTAAACAATGAAAATTTAGCCCATTATATTGCGGCAGCAGATATGGATAAGCCACTTGTTGTTGTGTGTTATCACGGCATGAGCAGCCAAAGCGCTGCAAGTTATTTAAATGAACAAGGCTTTGATGAAGTTTACAGCCTTGACGGTGGTTTCAGCGCTTGGAGCCTCGCCCACTCATGATAGAAATAGGCCAACTTCCTAACGCTCGCGCAGCACAAGCATTTATTGATTACCTTAAAGGGTTGAACATTCAATGTCATGTCGTGCAACACGCTCAAGGGGTTGGCCTAGTGATTAGTAATCCTGCTGATGAGCCTCAAGCTCGTGCTGAACTAGAGCTATTTGCTAACAATCCCTATGACAGCAAATATTTACAAGCATCGTGGGATAATGGCGATACCTCTGCGCAATTTAACTATGGCCCAGGCACAAAAGGGTTGCTGCAACAATTTTTAACCGGTGCTGGACCGCTAACACTAATCACCTTCTTTACTTGTGTCGCCGTTTTTGCAGGGATGAATTTAGGCTTTGCTGACGCAATATATACTCAACTATCATTTTTCAGCGCTGTCCCACAAAGTGATATAAGCCAAATATGGCGTGTATTTACCCCAAGTTTAATGCACTTTTCTGCTATGCATATCATCTTTAACTTATTGTGGTGGTGGTATTTAGGTGGAAAAATCGAGACTAATATTGGCACAAGGCCATTGTTATTTTTACTGTTTGTTGCAGGCACCTTACCGAGCGTAGTGCAGTTTTATATGACAGGCCCAAACTTTGGCGGCTTATCTGGCGTGGTTTATGCTGTCGTCGGATATACCTGGTTAATGGGCATTCGAAAACCTAACTGTGGCATTCGTTTACCACAAGCGTATATGGGTTTTATGATGGTATGGCTAGTGCTTGGGTTTACCGATTTACTCGGTATGCCAATCGCTAATGGTGCACACATAGGAGGTTTGATTGTCGGCCTAGCACAAGCACTATTTGACAGTCGTAAACCACAGCCAAATAGCTAATAGCATCAAACAAAAAACCACCCTTATCAGTGGTTTTACTTTAACAACAGTAATGATTAGTCAATCATGTCAATCACTTTATTGACCAGCTTTTCAATACCTATATGAGCCTCTAAAATCGACGTTGCTAGCATATACGCTGGCGTGCTCACTACTTTATGCACTTCATCAACCACAATATCATCCACCTTAACAGTCTGATGTAGGCCGCCCATTTCATTAAATGCTTGCGCAGTATCGCTGTCGTTACCAATTGTCCCCGTTACACCTTGACCATAAATCTGTGGGATCATCACCGGAGAAATACACACAAAACCAACCGGTTTACGGGCATTGGCAAAATCACGAATAAAGTTTTCCACAATCGGATTTATGTGGCAGCGACTACCTGTCGTAGCAAAATTAGATAAGTTTTTCGCCGCGCCAAAGCCACCTGGGATCACTAACGCATCATAATCATTCACATCTAAATTGCTGGCATTAAGCACTTCTCCACGGGCAATACGGGCAGATTCGACTAATACGTTTCGAGTTTCGTCAGTATTCACCTCACCCGTTAAATGATTTACCACATGCATTTGAGCAATATCTGGGGCAAAACATTGATATTGTGCACCTGCACGGGTAATGGCCAGCAAACTCAACACAGCTTCATGAATTTCAGTACCATCAAATACCCCACACCCACTCAGTAACACGGCTATCTTTTTCATACTATTCACCCTTCATTTATAATGAAACTTTGACTCTACAGCTTAATGCTTTATGCAGTGACACATTTGGATTGAGCTTTTAGCTGTACTCTTTGTTGTACTTTTTGTTGTACTTTTAATTGATAATGTAAAATTTACAACATAAATCCAACAAAACGGTTGATCTGATTAAAAATCGTGCTAACTTAGAACGTCGAATTTACCTGGTGGGCTTTTTTTAGCCATAAAACATCGTTAAAATTCATTGTGGCTTAACTGACATCAATAAAAAAGTCCACAAATTAGTTATATTTATTGAAATTAATAAATAGCTCACAAAAATAAAAATAACAAATAAAATTCAACAGGTTACTGATTTCATTTCAAGCCGTAAGAAAATCTATCCAGCAACGTTGATTATTTCACTCACAGACTTATCCACAGGCTGCGGGTCTTTTTTCGTGAGTAAAATTCAACGTTCTGATACATAACCACATAAGCCAAACTCACCAACCGCGCGGCTTGTCGGACCATTAAAGTATTCTCCAATTAAAGAGATAAATTGGCGACAATCTCACAAGTACCTTGAGGTGCTGTGGGTATAATGTCATCCTATCAGTCTCGCAAAATACACAATACGAAAATCACATTATGCCAACAATCCCGAATAATCCACTTATCCTCGTCGATGGTTCTTCTTATCTTTATCGCGCTTATTATGCGCCGCCTCATTTAACTAATTCAAAAGGTGAAGCGACAGGTGCGGTTTATGGCGTTGTTAACATGTTGCGGAGTTTATTGAGCCGTTATAGCCCTAGCCATATAGCTGTAGTATTTGATGCTAAAGGCAAAACCTTCCGTAACGACATGTATGGCGAATATAAAGCGCAACGTCCACCGATGCCAGATGATCTTCGTAGTCAAATAGAACCGCTGCACCGCATCATTCATGCTATGGGGTTACCACTCATTAGCATTTCAGGTGTTGAAGCCGACGATGTCATTGGCACCATAGCCTTGCAAGCGAGCAAAGAAGGTCGTGCTACGTTAATCAGTACTGGCGATAAAGACATGGCGCAGTTGGTCAACGAACACGTCACCTTAATTAATACCATGACAGACACCATCATGGGCCCAGAAGAAGTAAAAACTAAGTTTGGCGTAGGCCCAGATCGCATTATTGATTTTTTAGCATTAATGGGTGACAAAGCCGATAACATTCCCGGCTTACCTGGCGTCGGAGAAAAAACAGCATTAGCTATGTTAACCGGTGTTGGCAGTGTGGCACAGATATTGGCCGATCCACAAAGCGTGGTTGAAGTGGGCTTTAGAGGCTCCAAAACCATGCCAGCTAAAATTATCGATAACGCTGACATGCTTAAGCTCTCCTATGAACTTGCCACCATCAAAACCGATGTAGAACTAGAACAAGACTGGCATGAGCTGAACGTTAAGCCACAAAACCGTGATGAATTAATCAAATGTTTTGGTGAAATGGAGTTTAAACGTTGGTTAGCTGAAGTGTTAGACAACAAGCAGCCCGCTGGCACTGTTAGCCAGGAAAGCGATGAAGAAATCACCGTATCTGCGCCTATAGAAGCAGAATATGAAACCATTCTTAGCGAAGAAGCATTAGACAAATGGATCGACGAGCTTAGCAAAGCAGAGCTCATCGCAGTTGACACCGAAACTACCAGTCTCAATTACATGGAAGCCCAACTCGTCGGTTTATCATTTGCCACCCAAGCAGGTAAAGCGGCATACCTGCCATTAGCTCATGACTACCTTGATGCACCACAACAGCTAGATAAAACCGCAACACTTGAAAAAATACGTCCTATTTTAGAAGGTAAGATGCCGCAAAAAGTCGGCCAAAACCTAAAGTATGATATGAGTATTCTAGCCAATGCAGGTATTAAGCTTGGCGGTGTACGTTTTGACACTATGCTTGAATCGTACGTATTTAACTCGGTTGCATCACGCCACGACATGGATGGCTTAGCACTCAAATACTTAGGCCACAAAAACATCAGCTTTGAAGAGGTTGCGGGTAAAGGAGCCAAACAGCTTACCTTTAATCAAATTGATTTAGCGACTGCCGGCCCTTACGCAGCTGAAGATGCCGATATTACTTTGCGTTTACATGAGCACTTATGGCCACGACTAGAAAAAGAATCAGAATTAGCCTCAGTATTTAACGAACTAGAGTTACCACTGATACAAGTGTTATCAGACGTTGAGCGCCAAGGAGTATTAATTGACTCTATGCTACTCAGCCAGCAAAGTGGTGAGCTGGCTAAAAAGCTGGATGATCTTGAAAATAAAGCTTACGAGATTGCTGGTGAAAAGTTTAATCTTGCATCGCCTAAGCAGTTGCAAACGCTCTTTTTTGAAAAGCTTAACTACCCTATTAAAAAGAAAACCCCAAAAGGTGCTCCTTCAACCTCAGAAGAAGTATTAGTTGAATTAGCCTTAGACTATCCGCTGCCTAAAATTATTCTTGAGCATCGCAGCTTAGCCAAATTAAAGAGCACGTATACAGATAAACTCCCCTTAATGGTTAATGCTACCACCGGCCGTGTTCACACCAGTTATCATCAAGCCAATGCGGCAACAGGGCGTTTGTCATCTAGTGAGCCTAATTTACAAAACATCCCTATTCGTACCGAAGAAGGTCGCCGTATTCGCCAAGCCTTTATTGCACCAGCCGGTCGTAAGATCTTAGCGGCCGACTACTCGCAAATCGAATTACGCATTATGGCTCACTTATCTCAAGACAATGGTTTATTAACCGCTTTTGCTGCAGGTAAAGACATTCATAGAGCAACCGCAGCTGAGGTATTTGGTGTTCACTTTGAAGAAGTCACCACCGAACAGCGCCGCCGTGCTAAAGCGGTTAACTTTGGCCTAATTTACGGTATGTCTGCGTTTGGATTAGCCAAGCAATTAGATATTCCGCGTAACGAGGCACAAACTTATATCGACACCTATTTTGCTCGTTATCCCGGTGTATTGAAGTATATGGAAGAAACCCGTGCAGCCGCCGCTGAGCAAGGGTATGTATCGACCTTATTCGGCCGACGCTTATACCTACCAGAAATCAACGACCGTAATGCCATGCGCCGCCAAGCCGCTGAGCGCGCGGCCATTAACGCCCCAATGCAAGGTACCGCTGCAGATATCATCAAAAAAGCCATGATTGCGATTCACCAGTGGATAAAACAAGACACGCAAGGTGAAATCACCCTCATTATGCAAGTACACGATGAATTAGTATTTGAAGTAGATGAAGCCAAAGCAGAAACACTTAAAACTAAAGTGTGTGACTTAATGGCTCAAGCTGCATCACTTGATGTCATGTTATTAGCAGAAGCTGGTGTAGGCGATAACTGGGATGAAGCACACTAATTTCAGATAAGTTTATTACCTATTTTTAATGTATTAACTCGTACATCAACAATGCCGTATTTGATAATACGGCATTGTTGTTTATTGCACCGGCCAATAAGGGCACAGATAAAGCTACTCAGTCGTTGTTGCCAACATCGATGGACCTCAATAAACCTGACTCGACGCTTCTTCGCGCTTGTTTTAACGAAAATCATTTTCCCTAAAAATAAACGCCATACAATCTTGTATAAATTTTAACGAGTGTGTAAAACACTCAACAACCTACACGACACGGTTAACATTTAAACAATATTTTGCAATAACAATCACAGTTATTGTGTCTTTTTATGAAAAACAGTTTTTCATTTTAAGGCGAATGCGCTATTATCTCATTCGTAGGGTACAGAGGTTAAGATGTTCAATCTTTCAAACCTTTATTTCACTAGCAATAGTGACTAGCCAAATTCGGCGCCCCAGCAACTTAGGTTGCTGGGGCTTTTTTTGGTTTTTTTTCGTACCTAAAAATATTTAGAGTAAATACTTTAACTTTGCTAAAAAAGCAGTTATTCTATGGTCATTGAGAGTCATCAAATTGAGTTGGTGACACTTGAGTCTTGTTGAATTTAGCTTCTCCCCAAAAGAGCTAATTTTTGTACCGATAGCCTCTTGGTTGTCGGTTTTTTTTTGCTTAAATTTTTTCATTTATATTTTCACATAAAAAAACCGACATAAAGTCGGTTAATTCAATAGCATCACTACTCGTTGCACAAACGTTATTCTTGCTCGGTTTGCTCACGTAAAGCTTTTTGCTCAGCCAACCATGCTGGATGGCACCACTCATTCAAAATGCTCAAAACTTTTGGCTTACCCGTGCCTTTTAATGACGAAAACGGCTCAATTTGCACCTTGTCGCCAAACTCACCTAACGCTTTACGTACATCATTAACGGTTTTCATTTTAACGCTTTGGGTCAATTTATCTGACTTAGTCAACAACGCTAACACCGGAATATGGCTTAATACCGCCCACTCAATCATCTGCATATCGAGATCTTTAAGTGGATGACGAATGTCCATTAACACCACCACACCACTTAAACAGGCGCGCTTTTGCAAATATTCGCCTAACGCTTGCTGCCATTTATTTTTTAATGCTAATGGTACTTGAGCAAAACCATAACCCGGTAAATCGACTAAACGACGGTCTGCATCTAATTCAAATACGTTAATAAGCTGCGTACGACCAGGAGTTTTACTGGTTCTAGCTAAGCTTTTTTGCTCTGTTAGTGCATTTAACGCACTCGACTTACCAGCATTTGAACGGCCAGCAAACGCAATCTCAACCCCGATATCCCCAGGTAGATACTGATCTAAATGTGCAATATCTGGCGCACTGATTAAAAATTTTGCCTTACGGAAATCGATACGAGATTCGGTCACTAGTCACTCCAATTTAATTACTTTCAGTAAACGCATTACCATAAATGTTTAACAATTGCTTACTTTTGCACGTTTTCGTGTAAAATATTAGCTTGATCACATTATATACCCAAGCAACGCTTAAATGTGTGATGTAGTAATATTTGATCTCGTTCTACTCGAACGACGTAAACTACATCAATAGCGCTTGGAAAAAACCATTTTACCACGCTTGCGGGTCTTCCTAGTAAGCTCAGGACAATAAATTAACAAGAAGTTGGAACGCCATGAAAAAGTTAGCTCTTGCGCTGTCTGTAGTAGCCACTATGTCATCACCTGCTATGGCTGAAGGTAATGCTGAAGTCGGCAAAACTAAAGTAATCGTATGTTCTGCCTGTCACGGTGTTGACGGCAACAGCATGATCGATATGTACCCCAAAATTGCAGGCCAACACCCTGCATATCTTGCAAAACAATTAACAGAATTCCGCTCTGCCATGCAGACTGGCGGTAAAGAAGGCCGTATGGACCCAATTATGGGTGGTATGGCAATGGGATTAAGCGATACAGATATTGCTGACATCTCTGCATACTTTGCAAGCCAAACTCAATCAACTAATCCAGCAGTTGAAGGTACTGAAGCAGGCGAAAAATTATATCAAGGCGGCGACGCAGCTCGTGGCATCACCTCTTGTATCGCTTGTCATGGTCCAGATGGTAGTGGCGCTGGCGCAGCTGGCTTCCCAATGATTAGTGGTCAACATGCTAACTACATCAAAATTCAGTTAACTAAGTTCCGTGACGGTACTCGTAACAACGATTTGAATGGTATGATGCAAGATGTTGCTAAAAAATTATCTGATGCAGATATCGAAGCATTATCTAAATATATTTCAACCATTAAGAAGTAATTAGCTTAATATTGAATAGTAAAAAGGACAATAAAACGTCCTTTTTTTACCAGTAAAAGTTTACGTTTACGTCAACTTCACCGATTATTGCTTGACATAGTTCACGGTTTTAGAGTTAAATACACCCCGTACCGAGGTAAACCCAACTGTTTGAACCATAAATCTAATAACATCAAGCAGATTTCGGACTGATACATTTAAGATATAAGAATAAAGAAAACACATAACAATAATAATTTAAGGCCACTCAACAATAACAATATGAGTCGCGGTTTCAATTTGAAATCCAGGTCGTAAAACTTGTAAGGAACAGACCGACTGGTCAATCCGCTATTTAGCACTGCCTTACACAACAGAGTAACCCTTTTGGTATTATTTGAATGACTCAAATAATTGCAAACTCAACATTTTGTTGGATATGCATCCATAAGAAGCTTGCTCGAAGGTACATTAAAACATGGATGGTTGACTGCTTGTCACAGAAGACAATTAGGATAATGATGAGTCATTGAAGACCATCTACGGAAGCTGTAGTCAGGACGGCGACAGAACATAAAAAAGCGTCAGCGATGACCAATAACAACTAAAAAAGCACGGAAAGCACAATAAAAGTTACGATCTGACCGGGATAGTCACATAGCAAGTACGGATACTTGGAATCAGAATAAGGTGCATATAAGCACTGTTTTACGAGGTGGCAGTTTACTGCCACCTTTTTTTATGCCTTTTTTATCGTTCCATCGTCAACAACTAAATTTCTAATACGAATCTGCATTAGAATTTGGACATTGATATAATTTACTGTTATCACTATATATATTGTTTACTAAGGTGCTGCTGTCGTTAATGAGCCCATGCCCACTTTGTCATCATTCAGCTGACTTTTTTGTGCAAGACAAAAAAAGAGCTTTTTACGCCTGCCCACAATGCGGCTTAATTTTCGCTAATCCAAAATCACACCTAATGCCCAACTTAGAGCGGCAACGCTATGGTCGAGCACAACGTTCTTCAAAACAAAAGCAATTATCACAGTTTGTTTTACCGTTATTACAACAAATCTCACAGCAACAAACAGGCCGCTTAACAGGGCTAAACTTTGGCAGAGTATTAGATGAAAAAAGCCAACAAACCATTACTGAGGCTGGCCATAGGGTTAATCAATACGATCCGTTCTTCGCAGCAGATCAATCTGTATTAAGCCAAAGCTACGATTTTGTTTGCTGTTATCGAGTATTTGAGCACTTTAGGCATCCATACCGGGAATGGACATTACTCAATCAATTGATTAAACCCAAAGGTTGGTTAGCCATTAGTACACCATTGATGACTGACAAAGCCTTATTTGCGAAATGGCACTATAAAAATAATCCCACGCATGTAAGCTTTTATCAGCAAGCAACATTCGAATATTTAGCCTCCAATAGCGATTTTGAGCTATTATTTGCATCGAAAGATCTGGTTTTGATGCAAAAATCGTCAAAACCTGATATAAAGCGCATCCATATTTAGTGCCTTATAGAAATTGCTCTGTAAGGACGTGTCTAGAAAACCTAACGAGAACATCATGGCTCGCAGTAAAAAAACTCGCAAAGGCGGCGAAAACGGCCCTAAGTTTGCCCCAAGAGTAAAAAAAGCCGATCGCAACGCGGTCGATGGTAAGAAATCAGAAACGGGCCGTAAGTCTGGCAGTCGCCACAATGAAGCTTTACTCAGTAAAGCTTCAGGCAATGGAGCAGCGGTAAAAAAAGATGCACGCCATGGCAGTAAAAAGCCGGTTGCATTAACATTACCTAAATCAATTACTGAGCCGTTAGTGGTTAAGCCTAAACAGCCTAAATTAACTGACGAGCAAAAGTTATTAAAGTTAGAAGATGATCCAAGACTAAATCAGTTGCTTGACCAACTTGAAGAAGGTCGTGATCTGTCTGATGCTGATCAAAAGTGGCTAGACGTTCAATTAGATAAAATTGAACAGTTAATGCAACGTTTAGGCTTAACTGAAGGTGATGAATCACCAGCACCAAGTCCTAAAAAACAACTGACTGACGATGAGCTATTAAGTCGTTTTGAGTCGGGTGCCGATCTGCTAAAAGATTATCAAAAAGAAGACTAAACCACTCAATGAATTTCATTTGAATGGGATAAACTGGCGCACACCTAGTTGATTGGGTATATACCCAATCGATTAGGTGCGCGCCAGTTTTGTATTCAAAAAAGGATAAATTGTGCCAACAATCGCCATAGTTATTGCATTGCTCATTATTATCGCTCTTGCCGCGTATGCTACTCACCTATTATTAACGCTTAAGCGTCGAACTGAAGCTAACCAACAAGCACAAGCAGAACGTCAAGCCAAAGCAGAAGAGCGAAGACAACAAATCCTCACCGATATCCGCTATATTGCAGCAGCCATGTTAGAGGATCGTTGTGAGCTCTCAGAAGGTGTCGTTCGCATCGGTAAACTATTTGATGCATTATCAATGTCGGAACAAGTCGCAAGCGATTTTCCTAATTTGTTCGCTCACTATGCCATTATTAGAGATCATCCGATTATGGAAGCGCGTCAAGCACTGCCTAAACAGCAACGAATGAAATTTGATTTTGAACGAATGAAGTCCGAATCGGAGTTAGAACAAGTGATATTAGACGAAGCAAAGCATATTGCTGAATTTAAAAAACCGACCACTCATTAGTAATCTTTCATCGTATGTTTAGCAGCATCGTTACGGGCAGCACTTAGCAAGCCCGCGATTGCCCCATCATACACAATTGGCTAATAATCAGTTATATGCTTTAATCACTAAACGCCCCGATTTGGTGCGTTATATGAAAAGCCCAATAACAAGAAGCGTAAACGCTCTGATTAGGACTCAATATGTTAAATAGACTTTGTTCAGGATTGCTGCGCCTACTGGGGTGGAGGTTTGAAGGACAGCTCGATAAAACCCAACCTTGCGTAATGATTGTAGGCCCTCACACCAGTAACTGGGATTTTATCATCGGTATTATGGCCCGCAGTGCATTAGGCACTAAAATCCATTTTTTAGGCAAACACCAATTGTTTATTGCTCCTTGGGGATGGATATTTCGCGCAATGGGAGGTAGTCCGGTTGATAGGCGTAAACATAATAATTTAGTGGATGCCGCGGTTCAGCTGTTTAAACAAAATCATAATTATAAATTAGCACTCGCACCAGAAGGAACACGTAGCCCTGTTACTCGTTGGAAAAGTGGTTTTTATCATATTGCCATCAAAGCTGAGGTTAATATTGTTCCTGTAGGATTAGATTTTGGCCGTAAAACAATTGTGCTGTCTGCGCCAATGATACCTACTGGTAATATTGAAGCTGAGATGAATCAATTAATGGATTTTTATCGTTCAATAACAGGTTATCGAGCCAAAGACATTCCAGATTACCAGTTACAGTCTACAACCGAACGGCCTTAGGGCTTACAAAGCGCTTTCCAAGCTTTGCTCGGCTAACACATAGCTTCCACCTAAACGTGTTGATTGAGTGGGTGTAATAATTCTTGTCAACGACAGTACTAATCTTGTCGACGCTTGCGATACAAACACCGGCGATTCACCGTAAAAGGTGACCCCCGCAAAATCAAAACGACTGCGATCACTTTTCATCCTGCCCACTATATCGGTATCTGTTGCGGTAATGACACTACGAGTAACTGCAATATTTTGGCCCATTTTTCCAATTCGGCTCTTTACTATGTGGAGTATTGAGTCGTTCATGGTGAGTTGTTGAGTATCCACATTATCAAAACGCACGAGCTTACAATCATTCAATATAATCTGTTGGTATTGGCCACTAAAATGAGTTTGGTCGTCTTGAAAACAACGGCCAACGCGCTGGCTAAGATTAGTCGTTCTTAATGGGCGCAAAGTAGATGAGGCTTGCAAGCTAGCCAGTAACAATGAATTAAATACCTGAGTGTGAGTTTTCATCGGTACATGGCCAGCATCGTTAATCACATGTAAGTGAGACAACGGCAACACGTGCTGTAAAGCATAGGCGGTTCGCAATGGCGCCACAGTGTCTTGGGCCCCCCAAATAATATGGGTCGAGGGCAATTGCGAATAACTTAGCACTGAAAAATTTTGCTCCATTAACGCTAATGCTGCATTCATATTAGTTTGCTCACCAATGGTCATATTACGCAACGACGAATCAGCGCTAAACAGCCTTGTTGGATCAAACCCAGTGCCGGTTTTTTCAAGCATTTTATCGGCAAAATTATCTACTCGAGCTAATACTCGCCTTATGCCTTGCGGTAAATCAGCCTGATCATTATCGCGGGTAGAAAGATGTTTAATATAAGCTGTACGATCTAAAATCCCAGCGGCATCTACCAATACCAGTTGCTCAATATGCCCAGGATATTGGCTGGCATAATACAGGCTAATCGCAGCCCCCATTGAATGGCCAACCAAGCGGACTTGCCCAGAGTGACGATACTGCCCAATAACCCATTCAATCACTTTGGCATATTCTTTTGGAGAGTAAGTAAATACCGCCCCTTGAGACAAACCAAAACCTGGTAAATCTATAGCGACTACATGATATCGTGCTGCTAATGCCGGGATCACCTTGAGCCAATCTTTAGAGGCCAAGTCGCCTAAACCATGTATAAGTACAACTGTGTCTAGATGCTCTAGTCCTGCCTGCAGCACAAATAAAGGCGTGTCATGGCTTGGTGCCATAACACGTTCATATTGATACTGAGGTGGATAATCAGCTAGCTCTAATGCCGAAGGAGGTTTAGCTATTTGTGCATCTTCAGGTGCCAAAGAACGGACTTTCCGATTGATGTCGTTTAGCCAATTAGCCTGGACTGGCAACGCCAGCACAATCAACCACATCAGCACAAATATCTTACCCACTTCAAATTCCCTTATATTGCACGGTTATCAATGTTGCTCAGCACCTTGTTTAATGCTGCGGATATCATTGCCGGTAGGTATTTGAAATGCACGTAGACCAAACTCTGGTAATACCGCAAAAATATGATCAAAAATATCAGCTTGAATCGCTTCGTAATAAGTCCAACGGATATCATTTGTAAAAATATACAGCTCTATCGGTAAACCTTCGGTTGTTGGAGCCAACTGCCTTACCATTAACGTCATGTCTTTATGAATTTTGTCATGACGACGTAAATACTCTTGCAAATACGCTCTAAAAGTACCGATATTTGTCAAATGACGACCGTTAACTTTCATATCAATATCACTAACATTGGCGTTCGCAGCATTAATTTCATTAAATATCTGCGGTAAATACTCTTTCAAGTAATTGACTTTACCCAAGCGAATACGCTCTTCATCAGTTAAAAACTGGATACTGTTAACGTCGATATTTACTGAGCGCTTAATTCTGCGCCCACCAGATTCAGACATACCACGCCAGTTTTTAAAGGCGTCAGACACCAAAGCATATGCTGGGATCATCGTAATGGTATTGTCCCAGTTGCGCACTTTGACCGTGGTTAGCGTCACATCTTCAACCGCACCGTCTGCAGCGTACTTGTCCATTTGGATCCAGTCGCCTTTGCTCACCATCCGGTTAGCCGCTAACTGAATACCCGCGACAAAACCTAAAATAGTGTCTCGGAACACCAGCATAACCAAACCAGTGGCAACACCTAAACCACTAAAAAAATAGATAGGTGACCGGTCGGCTAATATGGCAAACACAACAATTAAGCCAATAAAAAACAAGAATAATTTGGTTAACTGAACAAAGCTCTTTACTGGTAAGCGGCGGTTAATGTGATTAACATCGGCAATTTCATCAGCGGCATTCAATGCACCGTAAATTGCCCGTAAGATAAAAAATACTAATAATGAGCTCAACAAGCGATCGATAATCATGCTGGCAAGATCATGTGAAGTGAGCACAATAGGTATGAGCAAGTCGAGTATCGCAATCGGTACCAGTAACGCAAGGCGCTCAAGTACATTGAAACGCATAAAGATATCGTCCCACGTTACTGACGAACGACGAATAATCACATTTAACCCATGCACGACAAAACGATGTGCAATGTAATAACCAATCCCGGCAATCAATAAGCAGGAACAAATTAATATAGAGGTAGCTAATCCATCGGTAGGTTGGCTGTTAATACCTAGGCGCGTTAACCAAGCCGCAATTTCAATCCGTACTTCTGTATTCACACACAAATCCTTAGCAACATTGTCCTTTACACAAAAGAACCTTTAATACCCTAAAAGACAAACCAAGATGTAAAGGTTTTACAGCCAACATTATGCACTTAATTGTACACATTAATTCAATAAAATTAACTCAACATACCACCAGCAATAGATGAGGGATTTTACCTAATAAAAAGGACCTTGCGGCCCTTTCATTATATAAGTTTAACGCTAAAAGTTTGGCCCGAAAAATCAGGTCTAAAAGCTTGGCATTAACCCCTGCGGTAATAATCGATTAAAGCTGGCACTAAATAGTAAATCTACCGAGTTTTCGATATCAGGAGCAAAGTAGCGGTCCTGATCATAAAATGACACAACCGCCCTTAACTCTGCTTTGGCCAAAGCCACCGAGGCACTGGCTTGCAATGGGGCTCTAAAATCTAACCCTTGTGCCGCCGCCAATAATTCAATGGCGAGCACGCCGCGAGTGTTTTCGCTCATGTCACGCAAACGTCGCGCGGCAAAAGTGGCCATCGACACATGATCTTCTTGGTTAGCCGATGTCGGTAAACTGTCTACCGAAGCAGGATGAGCATAGGTTTTATTTTCAGACGCCAGTGCCGCTGCCGTGACCTGTGCAATCATAAAGCCTGAGTTGACCCCACCGTTATTGACTAAAAATGGTGGCAATTTTGACAAGCTCGAATCAATTAATAATGCCATACGTCGCTCAGCAATCGAGCCCATTTCGGCAATTGCAATTGCCAAATTATCTGCCGCCATTGCCACAGGTTCAGCGTGAAAATTACCGCCAGAAATGATGTCGCCGGTATCTTGGAACACCAGCGGATTATCGGTCACACCATTTGCCTCAGCACCTAGCACTTCTGCAGCTTGGCGGATTTGGGTTAAACATGCGCCCAATACCTGTGGCTGACAACGAAGTGAGTATGGATCTTGTACCTTTTCGCAATTGGTGTGGCTTTGGCTGATCTCTGACTCGTTAGTTAACAAATGACGAAAGATTGCCGCTGAATCAATTTGACCTTTTTGCCCCCGCGCTGCATGAATACGTGCATCAAATGGGCTGCGACTGCCCATTGCCGCCTCAACACTCATGGCACCAATAACAGAGCTAGCAGCAAACAAATCTTCAGCATTAAACAAACCTTCAAGCGCCAGTGCTGTCGATGCTTGAGTACCATTTAATAACGCTAGCCCTTCTTTGGCTGCCAGCTCAATTGGCGCTAATCCAGCAATATCAAGCCCTTCGGTTGCCGATATAATCTGTCCCTGGTAACTCATTTCGCCTTCACCTAATAGTGGTAAACACATATGTGCTAATGGTGCTAAGTCGCCCGATGCACCAACAGAACCTTTTTCGGGTACGCAGGGATACACGCCTGCGTTAACCAACTGCATTAAAAACTCAATCACCTCTAAACGAATACCTGAAAAGCCGCGACTTAATGAATTAATCTTTAACACCATCATTAAACGCACTGTGGCATCTTGCATATATTGGCCAATACCTGCCGCATGAGACAACACGATTGAACGCTGTAATAACTGTAAATCTTGCGGTGCAATTTTAGTGTTGGCCAATAAACCAAACCCGGTGTTAATCCCATATACGGTACGACCTTCTCGCAGCACTTGCTGGACAATTTCAGCGCTTTGATTAATGTCTTTAATCGCAACCTTGGCAAGCGTTAGCTTGACACTATTACGACTAATGGCACGGGCTTGCGCCAAGGTTAAAGTGCCTGGCACCAGTTCAAATGAATACGTCGACATGGTTACGCTCCTAACATTGGCAGGTCTAAGCCCTGCTCTTTGGCACATTTTGTTGCAAGGTCGTAACCTGCATCGGCATGACGCATCACGCCAGTTGCGGGATCATTCCATAATACGCGGCCTAACCTCACAGCGGCCTCGTCGGTACCGTCAGCAACAATCACTACCCCAGAATGTTGACTAAAACCCATGCCGACACCGCCGCCATGATGCAATGACACCCAAGTGGCACCACTTGCAGTATTTAATAACGCATTCATTAATGGCCAATCTGAAACCGCATCAGAGCCATCAAGCATGGCTTCGGTTTCACGGTTAGGGCTGGCAACCGAGCCTGAATCTAAGTGATCTCGACCAATTACAATGGGTGCCGACAACTCGCCGCTATTAACCATCTCATTAAATGCTAAGGCTAAACGAGCACGGTCTTTTAAGCCGACCCAACAAATACGTGCAGGTAACCCTTGAAACGCAATGCGCTCACGTGCCATGTCTAGCCAATTGTGTAAGTGTGGATTATCTGGGATAAGCTCTTTTACTTTGGCATCTGTTTTGTAGATATCTTCTGGATCGCCAGACAAGGCTACCCAACGGAATGGACCAATGCCTTCACAAAATAATGGCCGCACATAGGCTGGGACAAACCCAGGGAAATCAAACGCATTCGTTACGCCTTCATCAAAGGCCATCTGACGAATATTATTACCATAATCGGTTGTTGCCGCGCCTGCTGCTTGTAACGCCAACATGGCTCTAACCTGAACTGCCATCGATTGCTTCGCCGCTTTAACCACTAAAGTTTCGTCGGTTTTACGCATTTTCGCGGCATATTCTAAGGTCCAACCTTGGGGTAAATAACCGTTCAATGGATCGTGCGCCGAAGTTTGGTCAGTCACCACATCTGGGGTGATACCGCGCGTGACTAACTCGGTAAACACATCAGCAGCGTTAGCCAACAATCCTATCGAAACGGGCTGGCTGCTTTGGTTCGCTTCATCAATCATCACTAAGGCTTGATCTAATGACGTGGCTTTTTTGTCGACGTAACCAGTGCGCATGCGAAAATCGATACGAGTTTCATCCACTTCGCAGGTGAGTACAGAGTAACCGGCCATAGTACCCGCTAATGGTTGCGCCCCCCCCATACCGCCTAAACCACCGGTTAAAATCCACTTACCGGCAGACGAGCCATTAAAGTGCTGTTTAGCCATAGCCACAAACGTTTCATATGTGCCTTGCACAATGCCTTGCGAACCAATATAAATCCACGAACCCGCAGTCATTTGGCCGTACATTGCCAAGCCTTTTTTATCTAGCTCGTTAAAGTGTTCCCAGTTTGCCCAATGCGGCACCAGGTTAGAGTTAGCAATAATCACCCTTGGCGCATTAGTATGGGTAGTAAACACCCCAACAGGTTTACCAGATTGCACTAATAAGGTTTCGTCAGCCTCAAGGCGCTGCAATACCTCTATAATTTTGTCGTAACTTTGCCAGTCACGCGCTGCACGGCCAATACCGCCGTACACCACTAAGTCTTCAGGGCGTTCGGCCACATCAGGATGAAGGTTATTCATTAACATCCGCATTGCCGCTTCAGTTAACCAGCTTTTACACTGTAATTGAGTACCATGTGGCGCAATAATGCGTCGGCTTGGGTCGTGTCGTTTATCCATATTATCCTCTTCAACCGATTAATTCGGTTTGGTTTTTTATTGGTCTTGTTGTTTAAAATGTTAGGTCTTAATGAAATGGTTATTAACCGGGTACTGAAACCTCATTGGTTGGCATCATGGTTTTACCAACGCTGAAGTTAATTTAAACTTACTACCAGGATGCACTAACCGTGCAAAGCTCACGACACCTTGACGTGACCAGGTGCGGCGTAAAATTTGTAAACAGGGTTCGGTCGCTGATATAGCCAATTGCTGCTGTAATTCTGCTGTGGCCATAATGGCTTCAACGGTATGACGCGCTTCTGTTAACGGCGCTACGGCAGAGAGATATTCGTGAGGCGTCTGCAATGTAAAGTCTTGTGCTAGATAATTGGGTACCAACGCTGGATTAACAAATCGCTCTTCCACTTGCAGAGGTATACCTTGCTCGCAATGGACCAATACCGAGTAAAAAACTGGGTTGCCAACCTCAAGTCCCAATGCATTCGCCTCTGCGGCACTGGCTGCAATCTGCTTTAACTCAAGCGGTGTAACGCTGTAACCATGACCACGATCTTTAATTTCGTCGGCAATATTACGAATAGCCAACAGTGATGACTGCGACTTAAGCCCGGCCACAAAAGTCCCCACACCCTGAGTACGCTCTAACACGCCCGAGTCCACCAGCTCAGTTAATGCTCGCCTTGCAGTCATGCGGCTACAAACAAATAATTCAGTTAATTGATTTTCAGACGGCACGCGTTCGTTTTCTTGCCATTCACCGGTTTCAATACGGCTCAAAATAAATTGTTTAATTTGAGCGAATTTTGCTTGGGCCATATCAGGATTTCCACACTCACTAAAATAGGATGATTGTTTATTACTGCATCAACTCTACCTTGTATATACAAGTTAAAACAAGTATTGTTTAGCGAATAAATATTTACTGCTATTTTGCCTTTCTAGGGGTTTTCATGGTGTGGGATCAAGTCTGGATAGATGTCAACGTAGCAACGATGGACCCGAGCGTTCATGGTGCTTATGGGGCGATACCTCAAGCTGCAATTGCAGTAAAAGACGGTAAAATCGCTTGGGTCGGCCCACGCAGCGATCTGCCAGAGTTTGATGTTTTGGCAACGCCGGTTTACAGAGGTAAAGGTGGTTGGATAACCCCAGGACTTATCGACGCTCACACTCACCTGGTGTTTGCTGGCAATCGCGCTAATGAGTTTGAACAACGACTCCAAGGTGCTAGTTATCAAGATATTGCCCGCGCAGGTGGCGGTATTATTTCAACGGTTAATGCCTGTCGTAATGCAGATGAAGCAGAGTTATTTGAATTAGGCCGCCAACGCTTAAATGCCTTGGCTAGAGAAGGTGTCACAACCGTTGAGATTAAATCGGGTTATGGCTTAAACACCGCAACCGAACTCAAACTATTGCGGGTCGCTCGTGAACTTGGTGAGCATCATCATATCGATGTGTGCACCACATTTTTAGGTGCTCATGCCATCCCGCCAGAATACAAGGACGATGTAGACGGCTATGTCGACTTTGTTATTAATGACATGCTGCCCGCGGTTATCGCAGAAGGTTTAGCAGATGCCGTTGACGTATTTTGCGAAAATATCGCCTTTAATCTTGAGCAGACCGAGCGAGTGTTAAACGCTGCCAAGCAATCGGGTTTGCAGATAAAGCTACACGCTGAACAATTATCTAATATGGGTGGCAGTGCTTTAGCTGCAAGTTTGGGCGCTAAGTCGGTTGATCATATTGAGTTTTTAGATGAGGCGGGAGTTAAAGCTATAAGCGAAAGTGGCACCTGCGCGACCTTATTACCAGGAGCGTTTTACTTTTTACGTGAAACTCAATTACCACCTATCGATTTACTGCGTCAATACAAGGTGCCGATGGTGATTGCCAGCGACTTTAATCCAGGCTCATCACCGATTTGTTCAACCTTACTAATGCTTAACATGGCTTGCACCTTATTTAGGTTAACCCCTGAAGAAGCGTTACAAGGCGTTACTTTTAATGCCGCCAAAGCCTTGGGGCTCGAGCATCGCATTGGCAGTATTACTGTGGGAAAACAGGCAGATTTTTGCTTATGGGATATCAACACTCCGGCACAGCTGGCATATGCCTACGGGGTTAATCCTTGCCAAAATGTGGTAAAAAATGGTCAAGTGGTTGCCCTGCCTCGCTAAACGTATTTCCGGTGTTAGTATACTATTACTGTCGCCGGTTTTCTGCGCATTTAAAACGTTCGACCACTATTTCACTCAACAGCCAATATCAATTAAAGCGTGATTTTAAGCTCTATTTCATTTAGGCTAGCCATATTATGAACGAACGTTCAAATTATTCCCCTTAATCTAACCTATATTGACAGAGGTATTATGAAAATCCGCACACTACTATCACTTGCTAGTGCATTTTTGTTGCTTAATAGCAGCAACGTTCTCGCTAATGACTCAACAGAATCAGCGGCTCAACTTACCAAGCCCAAAGTGATTATTTTTGATGTGAATGAAACCCTGTTAGATCTAGAAAACATGCGAAAATCAGTTGGCACTGCGCTAAATGGTCGTGACGATTTATTGCCATTGTGGTTCTCAACCATGTTACATCACTCTCTAGTGGTTTCAGCCACTGGCGAATATCAGTCATTTGGTAATATTGGGGTGGCATCATTAGAGATGGTGGCCGAAATAAACGGTATTGCAATCACTCACGAACAAGCTAAAACCGCTATTGTTACGCCATTACGCTCATTGCCTGCTCATCCAGATGTTGCAGAAGGTTTAGCAGCATTAAAAGCCCAAGGTTATAAGCTCGTTACATTAACTAACTCATCATTAGAAGGCGTACAATTACAGCTTAAAAATGCAAACTTAAGCCAATATTTTGATGCCAATTTGAGCATCGAATCTGTTGGCGTATTTAAGCCGCATTTAAGCACTTATCAATGGGCAATCAAAGATTTAGGCGTTAATGCTAACGAAGCCCTAATGGTTGCTGCCCACGGTTGGGATATTGCTGGTGCCGATAAAGCAGGTTTACAAACTGCGTTCATTCGTCGTCAGGGTAAAGTATTGTTCCCGCTTGCAGCAGAGCCAGACTATAACGTGTTAGATGTGAATGACCTTGCTAAAACTTTGGCTAAGTTTAACTAGGGCCATCGTTGATCTTTGCTGGTTGAATTTTGTTCGAGTTAAAAACGTTTTAATCGAGGCGAATGGATTGATGCCTAGCAATCTAAGCAACTCTTTATTTGCAAAGAATCATTCAACAAAGAGTAAAACGTTTTTAGCCGAACCCTTCGGGCAGCGTTTGTTGGCCATTTTTACTGCGTTATCGACTTTTTATGTAGAATAACTACACCTCAAAGTCTCTGCCTTGTACAAATGTCCAACAATTCGCTGCAAAAATAACCTTTAAAGATAAACAGACCCTAGGCAATTAAATTTTAAAAACAAAATCGCCCAGCATTGGCTAGGCGATTTTTGAGCTGACAATTTAACGCTTTCTATTTTTGAGCTACGGCTTGTTTCGGTAAATAAATATCCAAATCCGTCTCTTTCGCTAACTTACACTCTTTAATGTTTTTCATACCAGTGTCGATATCTACTTTTTTCAACGCTGCACCGCCAACAAAAACACCCATTTTAATATACTGCTCAACAAAATAGAGCTGCCCTGCCTCCACTGGTAATTCAATGTTATTTTCACTGAATTCAGACTCAGTAGCTAGAGCGTAGCTGCCTGGAACTAACTCTTTGTAAAAATAAACTTTATTTGCAGTTTCACCTATTAATTTTCCGTCAATATACACATTTTTCTTAAGCGCTTGGCCCACAAAGCTATTTCGATAGATATATAAACCAGCATTACCATTTTGTGGTTTTTGGAATTGCTTTAAAGCATTGTCTTGCTCAGAGGAGGCCATAGGTACAGAGGCGCAACCTGAGAAAAATGTCACCGCAATCAGTGATAACGCTAAATAGATTTTTTTCATCTAAATTTACTCATTTGAATTGTTATAGCATGATGTTCTAGCCCGGTTAGCCGGACCGTTTACTCAAGTAATTAGACGGTAAAAGGTAGGAAATTAAATAAGTCATCCCGACTTTCTGTAGCTCTGTCCTTGAGATAAATAGAGCAGTCTTAATCTGATAATTTAAACCAAACCTCTATGTCATACAATAGTTGCAGATATGTATATAACCAACTTTGTGACCAACATAAAATGACTAAGAAAAGCGAATACATTTGCTTTAAATCTGACGTTTGCGCCCTCTTGCTATTAACCATTAATTAACATTTAATAAGTGTTGATTAATTTAGTCGCATAAAGGGATAAAATGATGAAAAAAAGGTATTTAACACTGTCTGTGGCATTGTGTCTCACAGGTTTAAGCGCCAGTACAGTTGCGCAAACCACATTGGTGCATGATGTTAATGGCTACACCTTAGTTGGCGGTAAATTACAAACCTTTAATGCGATTCAATTCACCGACGACAAAATCGATCGGCTCTTTACCAAAGACCAAACCTTACCCTCAGCAAGCAATATCGCCACTATTGATGGTAAAGGCAAAACGTTACTACCTGGGCTAATCGACGCCCACGGTCATGTACTAAGCTACGGCTTAAGCCTATTAACCGCCGACTTAACCAACACCAGTAGCGAACAAGACGCCGTGGTCCGCGCGCAGGCATTCATTAAGAAAAATCCCACGGATAGTTGGTTAATGGGTCGCGGATGGAACCAAGAATTGTGGGATAACAAGCAATTTCCTAGCAAAGAAAGCCTAGATAAAGCCTTTAGCGCTAATCCTGTATCTTTTGGCCGTATTGATGGTCATGCCATTTGGGTTAATAGCAAAGCGCTGGCTCTGGCCGGAATCTCTGCCAATACAGTCTCGCCAGAAGGCGGTGAAATAGTTAGAGATGAGCAAGGTAATCCTACAGGTGTACTTATCGATAATGCCATGAACCTAGTCTTTAACGTTATTCCAGATCTTAATCAGCAACAACTTGAATCTACGTTAACCTTGGCCATGGACAGCTTAGCCTCTTACGGGTTAACCAGCGTGCACGATGCTGGCATAAGCATCAGTAACATCAAAGCCTATCAACAATTAGCGGCAAACAACGCCATGAGCGTGCGCGTTAACGGCATGTTGTCGGTAGAAGACCCAAGGTTTGATAGCATCTTAAAGCAAGGCCACATCACGACAACAGACGACATGTTTAAAGTTGACAGTGTAAAAATCTCTGCAGATGGTGCCTTGGGTAGTCGTGGCGCGGCATTAATCAAAGAATACTCAGATCAACCAGGTCACAAAGGTTTAATGCTGTATTCAGACGAGCAACTCGGCAAGCTGATTTTACAGGCAATGAAAGCCGGATTTCAGGTTAACACGCATGCCATTGGCGACAACGCTAACCAGGTCGTACTCAATAAATATCAAACAGCCATAGCTTCGACCGATTCAAAAGCATTACGCCACCGTGTTGAACATGCACAAATACTCGACCTTGCCGATGTGCCCCGCTTTGCTCAGCTTGGTGTTATCGCGTCAGTGCAAGCAACCCACGCCACCAGCGACAAAAATATGGCCGAAAACCGTTTAGGCAAGGCCCGCCTCGCTGGCGCATATGCATGGCGCAAACTATTAAACGCTAACGCCGTCATCGCCAATGGATCGGATTTCCCTATCGAATCACCTAACCCATTCTTTGGATTACATGCATCGGTAACCCGCCAAGATCATCTCAACAAACCTTTGGATGGCTGGTTAGCAGGTGAAAAATTATCACGCATTGAAGCCTTTAAAAGCTTCACCATCGACGCAGCCTATGCCGGCCACCAGGAGCAGTTATTAGGTACACTAGAGGCCGGCAAGAAAGCCGACTTTATCTTGGTTGAGGACGATTACTTCGCAATAAACCCACAACAAATATGGCAAAACAAGGTCATCGCCACCTGGGTAAACGGCCGTCAGGTGTTTGTAAAAGAGTAAATTACCTAAACCATAAATTACTTGTGTGTAAGAGCAAGCTTGATTAAGTACTGTATTAAGCTTAAAACCTGATAGCAAAGCTCTTTCCACCAAGGGTGCATTTACTGGTTAGTCATGGCATTCACTCAGCGACACGAACAAGTACATCCCTGCACCTCAGCCTACCGCCCATGCGGTAGGATGAGGCTCGTAAACCACCATGACCAACCCTGTCAATAATTTTAATTAACCTGTTGATTAAAAAATTATTTCCATCCAGAAGTTCCGAAAAAATTTAACTCGCCTAATAGCGTACAAGTAAACCCGCAGCTTAAGTCATTCACATCTGAAGCATTAGCATTTTCACTCTGCATGACAAGATGGGCCGATAAAAACCGAAACGCAATCAAAAGCAGGATTCAACCACGTAGTGAAATTATCGCCTCTAGCATTTAAATCAAACAGAATAAGTTTGATGTGGCGGCGGGACCAATTTTTTATAAAAACAAAGAGGGAACAGCCGTTGGTTTCCTCTTGGTCTTGTGTGGGCGAAGCGCCACGACGTAGTGGCCACAAGCCATAAACACAAAAGTATAAGCTAACACCTGGGGCCAGGCCCAAACACTGCCGATAAGACGAAAAAGACTATCGACAAGAGGCTGCCGAGAAAATTCTATGTTTTAGTAAACTGAAGATAAAGCTTATCTTTAAGCACTGATCGTTCGTGTTTAGCTTGATGCATAAACTCATCACTCGTTGGGGAATTTCTCAACTCTAATTTGCGGATTTCAGTGTCTAAATCATGATAACGACGAGCATTTGTCGCAAACTCACTGTCACCATCAATTAACGTTAAAATGGTCACTGTGTATTCAGGGAAATCGACTAATAACGCATGGCTTTCACCTAACATATCTCGCTCCTTTATAATTATCCAATCATGTAAACCATTCCTAAGGTTAGACTATATTTCATTGGCCTGTTAATTCGTGAGCTAGGTTGAAAAATAATGGTTATCGATTACCCCAACTCAATTATGGCAACATTAACTAAAATGCTTAATAAACATAATGATGATAATCATCACACTAACTTTAGCAGCTTTAAACAGTGTCCCTAAAGCGACTCTCCCCTCATTGCGCTCGAGCAATTTAGCATTATCTAAATCTAGCTCACATCTTGTACTAAAAGTCATCAAACCTAGGAGCAATGTAGTCAATAGCACTAGCCTTAGAGGCCAATAAAGCATAGGATCATCATTAAGTTAATTTATTGTTTGGGAGTCACAAATCTTATGAGTATTAGAGCTATCATCGTTGATACCGCCGGTACCACTACCGATCTTAACTTTATTCAGGATGTGTTATTTCCATATTCACGCACTGCGATGGCTGAGTTCCTTGAGCAAAACCAACACAATGTGTTGGTAGATTGTTGTATCAGCGACATTAAAGATATCGCTCTTGAGCAAGATGCCTCAATAGCGCGTGTGACTGAAATTTTACAGCAGTGGATCGATGAAGACCGTAAAGTCACCCCACTGAAAACCTTACAAGGTTTGATTTGGAAACAAGGTTATAATCGTGTTGATTTTACAGGGCATATTTACCCTGACTTTATCAACAGCATTGAACGTATTAAAGAAAAAGGCATCCGTATTTACAGCTTTTCTTCAGGCTCTGTTGAAGCACAAAAATTGCTGTTTAGCCACTCTGACTCAGGTGATTTAACCCCTTCATTTAGCGGTCACTTTGATACCCGCACAGGCAATAAATTAGACAAGCAAGCCTATTGCAACATTTGCAATACGATTAGCCTAAAGCCAAAGCAAATTTTATTTGTGTCAGATGTTGCTGAAGAGCTAAAAGCCGCTGCAGCTGCGGGTATGACAACCTGCCAAATGCTCCGTTTTGCCGACCAGCGCCAAGCAGATTGTAAAAAAGTAGCCAGTTTTGATGAGCTGCATTTTGACTAAGCCTGTTGTTTAAAAATATTACCAAATAAAAAACGACCCTAATGGTCGTTTTTTCTCATTAGCATTAAATCCCGTACACCTAGCTGACCTTACTTAGCTGGGAAATGCTGGCGAGATACACTTTTTCACTTCAAAATGGTAACCATATTCGCCATTGATATCTGGAGTGATCTCTAAAATTTCGTAATCATTAAGCTCAACCACATGCGACTTTGCTGACTTTTTACAACGCGATTTAGCATTGGCCTCAAGCTGAAACGCAAATAAGGCAATTGCTTTACGCACACTCGAAAAATACTGGCTACGTAATTGGTTATAAGGTTGTTTAGCAATTTCGTCGATAGCATCTAATTCTTTTTCACGTTCTATCTCTGCAGCCGTTTTAGCTTTGGGGACAGGTTTAGGTTTCGGCTTAGCCTCTTTTGCTAAGTCGCTCGCAACCAAAGCCAAATCATTTTCTACTATGAGCGCGTCTTCAGGTTGGGCTTCAACGAGTTGCACAACTTGCGGGTCATCTAAGGCTTTTTCTACTTGGCCATAAAGGTCCATCAACATGGCTAAGTGATACAACACCACAGCCGCAAGTACGACTCGCACCCAAAATGTGGTGCGATGAAAATGTTGATGATTAATCAGTCTAAAATTAGTCACTCCAAAGGGACGCAATAAAAATGACACGCTAAACATTAGCGGGAAAATAAGCTGTAAAAGTAACAATACAATACTGCTCATAATCACGCTCCACGCAGGAATATAAAGCAATATGGCGAAATTATGCGTGTAATTAAAGCTGTTCGATGCCACGCCCACTACATCGTTCACCACCGAGCTTGAACTGGCTACGGCAAAGTTAGCCACAATGGCATAAAACAGTAATAAAACAGCCTTACCTGCCAAACTGTGCCACATGCGTTCAAACAAATGCCAAAACTCAATCGACATGGCGATAACACTAATAATTGCCACCCACACCACAGAATCTGTAGTAAACAACAATACTATCGCAAGCAGATATAACTTTTGCGGTAAGCTCAGTTGAGTTTGTAACCTTGTTAGTCGCGCTGACAATACCGCCCAGCTAGACGACAGCCATGTACTAGAGGTGGCTAATAAAGTCGATTTTGACAAGATAAAGTCCTTATTGATTGTAGGCCGGTGGCCATAACCCTTGTTGTTGTGCCTTGTGACTGGTAGATTAATGGCAATTTCAAACAAGTGTTTAATTTTTATCTCACACAGGGTATCCCATGGAAGACTTTTTAGCCAAACACTCTATCAGCACTAAAATTCAAGTAGCCTGGGGGGAAATGGATGCACTACAGCATGTTAATAATTCAGTCTACTTTAAGTACTTTGAAACAGCTCGTCTCGATTTCTTTCATCAAATTAACCTACTTGCCGACTTAAAAACTACAGGTGTTGGCCCAGTATTAAGCGAAACTAACGCCCGTTTTAAGCGACCGCTAACATTTCCGGACTCAATTATTGTAGGTATCAAAATTAGCGACATTACAGAAGACCGCTTCGTGATGCATTACACCGTGTTTAGCCAGGCTCAGCAATCGGTAACCACACAGGGTTGGGCTAAAGTAGTGATGTTTAACTTTAAGACGGGACAAAAAGCCAAATTAACCCCAGAATTACTGGCCGCCCTGTCGAAGCATCAGTAAGCTTTAGCAATGCACATTGAAATCAAGGATAACACCATGAGTAATCAAGACGTCATCACCGTAGCGCACCAGGCCGAACAGCATCGTTTTGTGGTCAACACCCAGGGCGTTGAAGCAGTGCTTGAATACCATTTGGCTGGCCAAGATATTGATTTTCATCGCACCTTTGTTCCGCCAGTATTACGCGGACAGGGAATTGCAGAAAAGCTCGTGCGTACTGGGCTGGCATGGGCAAAAGCGGAAGATTTTAATATCAATGCCAGTTGCAGTTATGTGGTTAAATTTTTACGTTAATTAGCTATTACACCGGGCCCGTTAACGCAGCTAATTGCTGACGCACATTGTCGGCCAATGGTTCGCTTTTTTCGGTTTGGTAATTGTAATGCACCATTGTGGTGGTGGCTTCGGCGGTTTTTTTGCCGTTTTGCCAACAGCTTTGTAAAATATCAAAACTGCTATTACCCAAACGGCTAATGTGGGTTTTCACCGTCACTTCAGTGCCATAGTATGTGGGCGCGGTAAAAGCGATGGTAAAACCGGCAATGATCATGTTCCACTTAGTTAAATCTTGCCCTGGATTAACAATATCAAAAATCGGCTCGCGCGCCGCTTCAAACCACACAGGGATAATCGTGTTATTAATGTGTCCTAACGCATCGGTTTCACAAAAGCGCGGTTTGAGGGTCATGCTAAATTGAGTGTCTGCCACAATAAATCCTTTGTTATTATAATGTATCGATGTTAATCCATTCTAACGACACATCTCGCTACAGGTCATCAAAAAAATCTTTATCGCGAATATATTTGTGCATGTAATGCGAAGCAAATGGCGACAATAACCAACTGGCAAAACTCAATACAAAACGTTTAAAGGGCGAAATATTCTCATAAATACGCTCGTTATGCAGCCACAGCATACGCCCAACATGATGAAACGTCCCCGGTAGGGGCGGTAAAAATGTTACCACATCAACGCCACAACAAATTCGATATGTGCGTCGATGCAGTAAATATTGACGCTTAAAACTGCCAAAACCCGTTGCGGGCTGACCAAATGTAACCACTCGCTTAATTGATTTTGTGTATTGGCGCTCTAGCCTGTCGGCTGCCAATATCGCCATCGCACCACCCGATGAATGTCCTGTTAGCGAGACTCTTTTTCCAAATAGAATCAAAGGGCTCACAATGGCATTTAACTGCTGATAAATACTAACGCCACTTTGATAATCAGGCGCACAAGGGTTACTAGGCTGCTCGAGTAAATAATCGTAACCCGTATGAACATGATAACGGCAATCAACAAAGCGTTTCACTTTGGGTAAACAATGTATGTTAATAAGCCATTCGTGTACGGTTTGCGATCCCCTAAACACCACCAGCACCTCAGGGTGATCATCACGCCATAATACCCGCGCACAAATATGCCCCCAACGATTGGCAATTTCGGCATAATTATCAGATGAGAATCCCAAACTTTGTGGATCGAAGTCGGTTTGATACGTTACCTTACAGAGCACTGCGTAACGTTCATATTGATAACGCTTAAGCTTTTTCACATCCTATGGCCTGTCAGGTAAGACAGACTTGAGCATAAGACAAAAAGATGACAATTCAGTGAATAAAAAAGGGCGCATCAGGCGCCCTATGACTTAAACACTCAAACCGTTAGCTAGCGTACATGGCATTAATTTCACTGTGGTATTTGCTGTAAATCATTTTACGACGCAGTTTTAAGGTTGGCGTAATCAGTCCAGATTCCATTGAAAAGGCTTCGTGTAACAAGGTGAATTTTTTAATCTTCTCAAACCCTGCTAACTCATGTTGTAGTTCGATTAATCGCTGTTCAAAATGCGCCACTACTTGTGAGTGACGTAACAATTCAATGGGGTTTTCAACATGAATGCCCTGTGCGGTTGCCCAAGTATTTAATGCTTCAAATGCTGGCACAATAAGGGCTGAAACGTAATTACGCGCATCTGCAACAATAGCCACTTGTTCGATAAACGGGCAACACGCAACCTTACCTTCAACTCGCTGCGGGGCAATGTATTTACCGTTAGAGGTTTTCATTAACTCTTTGATGCGGTCAGTAATGTACAAGTTACCGTATTCATCAATACGTCCTGCATCACCGGTTTTTAACCAGCCGTCTTCAAAAGCTTCAGCGGTGTCATCAGGGCGATTGTAATAACCGCGCATTACAGTGTCGCCGCGCACTAAAATCTCATCGTCTTTACCCAACTTAATTTGCATGGCATCTAATGGCTTACCGTTTGAACCTGGCACCCGGTTGTCGAGCGTATTACAGGTAACGGTCGCGCAAGTTTCTGTCATGCCATAACCACATAATACTGGCAGACCAATGCTGTGAAAAAAGTTGCCAACATTAATGTCTAATGCCGCGCCGCCCACTGGCATAAACTTTAACCGACCACCGAGTAATTGTTGTAACTTGCTAAAAACCAGCTTATTAGCCAATGTCCATTGTGCTGTTAACCATAAACTATTCTTGGCACGGCCTTGGGTCACTTCAAATTGGCGCTTGCCAACTCTCATCGCCCAAGCGAACAATGTTTGGCGTGCTTTAGGGGCTTTACCCACTTTGTCGTGCACCGCACTGTAAATTTTTTCTAAAAATCGTGGTACTGCACATAAGGTGTGCGGCTTAACGGCGACGAGAGCTTCTTTAATTTTATGAGTGTCGTTTAAATACACGTTATGTCCGCCACGGCACAATACATACATGCTCCAGCCGCGTTCAAATACATGGCTTAACGGCAAAAAGGCTAAAGACACATCGCCGGCGGTAAACGGTAATTTTTGGTCATGTTGATTGATCATCGAAGCAAAATTGCGGTAATCGATCATCACCCCTTTTGGGTTGCCTGTAGTGCCTGAGGTGTAAATCAGTGTGAGCAAGTCATTAAGATCTGTATTGGCTAGTCGACTAGTTAATTCCTGGGTCACGCTTGGATTAAATTGTGCAGTTAATAGCGAGTCAAAGTACAGGTGATTGTCGGCTCGTAAACTAACATTGGCATCAAATACCACAATATGTTGTACGCAGTCGGCTTGCGTAGCAATGTCACACGCCATGTCATATTGTTGCTGATTACCGGCAAAAATTAATTTAGCTTGGGCGTCATTAACAATAAAAACAGCCTGTTCAAGTGTACTAGTCGGGTAAACCGGTACCACAACATTACGCGCTTTAAGCGCGCCAATATCAGCACAAGTCCACTGTGGACAGTTTTGCGACAATATCACTACTTTGTCTTGCACTTGTAAGCCAAACTCAATAAGCAGCTGGGCAACAGTGTCTGTTAATGTATTGAATTTATTCCAAGTAACAGTATGCCAAGGTGCAGGCATTTCAAAGCCTTCTAGCGCAATATTATTGCCTAGCGACTGACTTTGTTGCTGTAGAAGTCGTACTACGTGGTATTGATTTAATGACATTTAACAGTGGCCTTTTTAGCTTACAAGTGTTCCGCTTTTTGCATTCTACCTGAAGCCAATTAAAACCATAAGAGCTTTTGCTCTATTTGTGCGATTAACATCACGTTCACAAGCAAAACTGATAAACAACAAACAACTGTTTAAGGCGCGGTGATACCATGCTTCCAAAGCTGACGTTTACCCCACATTAATGCCAACACACCCACTATGGCTAACGGAATATCCAACAATAGCCACGGGGTAACACTGTCGCCGTCTCTTAGCGCAGCAAAACTCATAGACACCATTATCGAATGCGCAAACACCACTAACATTGCCGCTGTTGCTTGTTGGCTATTACGGCTTGCCGACCCCACTCCGAGCATAATCGCGCAGCCCCAGAAGGTGCTTAACCCTAAGTGGGCTAAAAACAGTATGCTAAATTGTGGCTCAAACAGGGATTTCAATAAACCAATCCCAGTGACAATTAACACCATCGCCGCAATAAAGCGATATTGGCTAAGATAAAAAGCGTCTTTCATCCCCATTAAGCCGCTGTAACATGGTAATAAGAATAAGCTTTCGGTAGCTCGCCAACGCTGAATACGGCTCCAATGAATAATGGCGCAGCTGATCACCGAAAATTGGGCGATTAAAAACACCGTAGGTAGATCGAAGTCAAATAACCACGAAAACAACATTAACCCGATAGCGATAACAGGCAGGGCTAACATCATCATGGTTAACACTGGGCCAATAAAGAAATTCATCGGATGAAATAAGCGCTCGAACTTGCCAATCCACGCAACACCTTTAATGCTCGGTAACCACATCCATCCCATTTGCACGGCATTGAGATACACCACCCGTGCATCGCTATTCCAGCGTAATTGCCGACATAAGCCAATTACGCGATAAAACAGCATGGCGACAATGATTAAGCTGGCCCACTGCGACAAACGAGAGGCGAGTTCATCTAAAAATGGCACCGCAATAAACAGCGCAAACGATAAATGAAAATAGTGGCTACGCCACAAACATAGCCATACAAATCCAAGCCCAACCGCAACGGCTAACCACAATTGCGCTATTACTTCATATGCCGAAAAAATCACACAAGCCAACACCTGAAACCCAATGACCGCTACTGCGATGGTTAGCGACTGTTGCAATACATTGGCTTGATAATTCGGAATTAATTGGCAGGTCTCAGTCGCAACTAAACGATTTAACTGCCAGGCAATACTGGCAGAAGCGGAGACTGTCGACATTGCAAAAACCAAACTCACCACGTCGGTTTTTCCGCTGATTAACATTACAACCCCCAAGACCAACCCAAGCAAGCTTGTACCTAAAAAGCTAACACTACCTAAGTCATATAACCATAAGCGAAACATACCTTGATATGGTTTACGCCATGTAACTTGTGGGTTTTGAGTTTGCAACGCACTCATCGGTGCAGCTCCATAAATAACTGTTCTAAATTCAGTGATTTTTCATTTTGCACACCCACAATAACCTCTGGGTTACCTTGAGTGTCCACCAGCACGGTTTGGCCGGTTTGGCTCAAGATTTTATAGTTTGAAGGTAACTGAGTGTCGTCACTAATACTGAGTAATTTAACCTCTTCACGTAGGGCATCAATTTCTTTAAACAGCACTAACTCACCTTTTTTAATTAGCGCGACATGACTGGCTACACGCTCTAAATCTGAGGTAATGTGCGATGAAAATAATACCGCCGAGCCAGAGTCCAGAGCGAGATCGAATAAGTCACCCATAAATTGGCGACGGGCGATAGGATCGAGGCTTGCGACGGGTTCGTCTAGCAATAACAAGCTTGGTCGATACGCCATTGCCATGATTAAAGCTAAAGATTGACGCTGACCAACAGACAGTTTTTGCACAGCTTGAGTGACATCTAAATCAAAACGTTTTAACCAATCTTGCTCTAAGGCTATGTCCCAATTGGAGTAAAAACTGCGGTGTAATTCTAAGGCCTTATCGATGGTGAAGCCTTCATAACCAAAAGGCTGTTGTGGTACATAGCCAATGCGCTGTTTTGCCTCAATTGATAGGCTTTCAGGTGATTCACCAAGAGTGTTAATGTTACCGCTATCAATATCAACTATACCTAACGCACAGCGCATTAATGTCGATTTACCCGCGCCGTTTTGACCTAGCAATCCCACCACCATGCCAGGGTAAAGTGTCATCGACAAATCGCTCAACACCTTGTGCCCTGCAGCAGACTTGTCTGTCGTGCCATAGATTTTATTGACTAGATTAAACTGTAAAACGGGCTTATCTTCGGCTTCCATGTTCGACTTTCCTATCAATATTTAGCTTAAACGATGACTAATTTTTGTCCCAAAACTGTTTTAATAATTGTTGCAACTCGTCGTATTCAACACCTAACTGTTGTGCCTGCTCAACTAATTCACTTAACTGCGGCGCTAATAAACTGCTGCCCGAGGCATTATTTGCCGATGTTCTGGCAGCTACGCGTGACGGTTGGCCACGACGACGCTCAACCCAACCTTGGTCGACAAGTTGTTGCATCGCACGCGACACAGTCATTGGATTTACCGCCAAATGTTCGGCCAATTGGCGCACTGAAGGAAGTACATCTTCAGGGTGCAATTGTCCGCCGACAATTAAGCGCACGATTTGATCGTGCAATTGTCGATAAATGGGTTCTCCACTGCTGGGGTTGACATTTAGTAATTCTAACATTAGCCTTTAGCAACTGTATTAATACATTGATACACTCATACACTAGGTGTTAAGGTATCATAATCGTCATGAAATGCAAAAAGGAAACGTTCCGATGATCAACAGGAAGTTTATCAACACAACCTCAATATCGCGATTACGCGCTTTAGGTTTATGCCAATCGGCCACTCGTGCTAGCCGCTGGGTAGCTGTTGCTGTGGCAATTTTGCTCGCTAACCACAGCGCTGCAAATACCGCAGACACTGAAATGACTACGCCAGCTAAAACAACCACATGCTATTTAGATGGCTTAGACGAACAGTTTCAGTGCGGAAAAATTAACGTACCAGAAAATCCAAAGCAACCTGACGGTAAGCAAATCGACATTCACTTTGCGATTTTACCTGCTATTAAAAATACCCACCCAGATGAAGCGCTATTAGCTATCGCCGGCGGCCCTGGCCAATCGGCTATCGAAAACGCCGCAGGGTTTAATAGCATGTTGACCAAGGTGCGTCAGCAACGTGATATTTTACTCATCGACCAGCGTGGCACAGGCCAGTCTAATATTTTGAGCTGCGATGAAGGTGACTTAAATGCGCTCAGCGTCAATGAAGACAATCTCGACATGCTTGCGATAACCGAAAAATGTTTAGCGGAAATCGATGCTGACGTCACCCAGTACGGCAGTAACACCGCATTAAAAGACTTTGAAGCGGTGCGCGAATATTTAGGTTACAAAAAGCTGCATGTTTACGGTATTTCTTATGGTACACGCATGGCACAGCTTTATATGCGCCATTACCCTGAAGCATTAGCAACAGTCACCTTAGACGGTGTTGTGCCAATGCAACAGAGTGTCATCGCCATTGGCAGCTCAATTGAGCGTGGCTTGAATGTACTGTGGCGCGATTGTAAAAGCACCCCAGAATGTCAGCAGCAGTTTCCTGATTTAGTCGACGAATACAATCAAGTCGATCAACAACTTGCAGATGCACCGATTAGCCAAAAAGTGCGCGACCCACAAACCGATGAACCTAGCGACTTTTTGCTGACTCGCAGTAAATACTCAGGTGCTATCCGTATGGCAATGTATATGCCCAATATCCGTGCGCTTATTCCTCACGCTATACATCAAGCAGCACAAGGCAACTACCAGCCAATATTAGGTATTTACGCCTTAACAGCCGACAGCACAGGCATTGCCATTGGCATGCACGCTTCGGTTGTCTGTGGCGAAGATATCCACCGCATTACTGAACAAATGCGTAAAGATGCTAAAGAGTCTTATATCAGTGGCAGCATGCTAGATGGACTAGAAAAAACTTGCCAAGCATGGCCAATGACAGCCGAAGATGACAGCTTTAGCGAGCCAGTCGACAGCGACATCCCCACCCTATTATTGTCTGGTGAGCTTGACCCCGCGACACCACCAAACTGGGGGGCATTGGCACAAGAAAAACTCTCCAAGTCGAAGCATTTTATTGCGCCTTACGCGACTCACGGTGTGGCATATCAAAGTTGTGGTAATGATTTAGTGGCTCAACTGGTTGAACAAGGTTCAGTGAAAGACATTGACGGTGAATGTTTACAAAAAGATGTGCGCCGCAGCTTTTACCTCAATGCCAACACAGTGGAAACACTACCGGTAGCCGTAAATTCTGAAACAAAATCGACAGACATAGCCCCGGAAAACTCGGACACTCAAACCGACACAACAGCGCCAGCAAACACTGCTGCAGATAAGGAATAGTCATGATTACTGTTGCAAACTTAACCAAAAAAATTGGCGATGTGCAGGCGTTAGACGATTTAAGCTTTAGCGCTGAAAATGGTCAAATCACCGGTTTACTTGGGCCAAATGGTGCCGGTAAAACCACCTGTTTACGCACCTTGTTCGGCCTACTCAAACCAGACTCTGGCACTGCCACAGTAGACGATATTGATGTTGCGGTTGATCCAATAGGCGCTAAAAAGCAATTAGGCTTATTCCCTGACCCATTTGGATTATATGAGCGCCTTACTCCGCGTGAATACATTAGTTTCTTTGCTGAGCTAAGTGGTATGTCACGCAAGCAAGCCAAAGAAGCCACTGCTAATGTGATTGCCCAATTAAAACTCGAAGATATTAGCGACCGTCGCTGCAAAGGGTTCTCGCAAGGTCAGCGGATGAAAACCGCACTGGCGCAAGCCATAGTACATCAACCAAGTAACATCATTTTAGATGAGCCCACCCGCGGGCTTGATGTTATGAGCACCCGCTTACTACGCGACATTTTATTGCAACTTAAAGCCAAAGGTCACTGTGTGTTGTTTTCAAGCCATGTAATGCAAGAAGTCGCCGCGTTATGTGACCGTGTCATTGTCATGGCAAACGGCAAGGTGGTTGCAATAGGTAGCCCTGACGAACTATGTCAGCAAACCGGCAAAGACTCACTAGAAGATGCATTTATCGAACTTATCGGTACTGACGAAGGGATTGCAGCATAATGAAAATGATACTCGCAATGGTGCGCAAAGAGCTTATCGATGCCGCACGAGACAAACGCTCAGTGATGGCTGGACTATATTATGCCATGGGTACTCCACTAATTATGTGTGGCTTATTTATGGTGTTAATTGGTCAACTCTCTAGCCCAGAAGATCTTAATATCAAGATTAATAATGCTAATCATGCCCCTGATTTAGTGCGTTACTTAAGCAATAACGGCATTAATCATGGCGACGATGACGAGGCAAAGAAAATCACCTTAACCATCAGTGACGATTACGCCGCTAATATGGCAAAAGCCAAACAGGCCGAGGTGTTATTGGTTGCTGATAATTCAGATGAAAAGCTGCAAAAATCTATCCGCCGTCTTGAGCGTCAAATACAGGCTTACAGTGCAGAAATGGGCAGTATTCGCTTAATCGCACGCGGGATTAATCCGCGCATTACTCAGCCAATCAAAATCAATGTTGAAGACAAGGCCACGGCAGATTCAAAAGGCGGAATGATTTTAGGTCTCGCTATTTTCACCATGATGTATTCAGTGTTTATTTCTGGCATGAACCTCGCTATCGACACCAGTGCTGGCGAACGTGAACGTAACTCTCTGGCTTTGTTACTCAGTCACCCAATGAGTACTCGTCAGTTGGTACTAGGTAAGATTATCGCCGTGACCTGTTTTGCATTATTAGGATTAATCTTAATTTTGCTAGTGTCTAAGGTGGCTTATCCCTTTGTGCCTTGGCAAGAAATCGGCTTTACCGTCAACATCAGCCAAGATTTTATGGGGCTTATGTTCCTGGTCGGTATTCCCGTCGCACTCATGGCAGCTACCTTGCAATTGTATGTGTCGTTTATGGCTAAAACCTTTAAGGAAGCGCAATCATACTTAACCATGGTGCTCTTTGTGCCGCTGGCACTGTCAATGGCAGCCAGCTACAACATTGCCCCTGATGTACTGCAATGGTTACCGGTATCGGGTCAGCAGCAAGCATTAATGGACTTTATTAAAGGCCGCGAGATCCCAATGATGCAGTTAATTGTGTCATCTGTAGCCACCTTAATCATCGCTGTTGCACTGGCCGCAGGATTAGAGAAGTCGCTTAAAAGTGAAAAAGTGGTATTTGGTTTATAAGCTTTTTACAACGAGTGACTGATAAAAATATGCAAACGCAACCCAGCCTTCGCGGCAATCCGTTAAGGCTGGATATATACAAGGTTGAATAATTAAGGAGTGATTATGAACGAAGATATGGCGATTATCGCACTGGTATTTATCATCGTTGTGGGCACCACGGCATCAGAAATGTTTAAACAATATTTAAGGCATAAACAAAAAGCTGAAGCCGATGGATTAGCAGATATTAAAGCGCAAAACCAAGCATTGATAGAACGTATTCAAGTGCTTGAAAAGCTAGTGACCGAAAGTGACTTTGATTTAAAGCAGCAATTTAAAAATTTGTAATCTTGTAAGTCAGTGGCTCACACCAGTCCTTGCAAATAAGCATCTCTAGAAACAAAAATGCCGTCATATTTGACGGCATTTTTTGATATAAAGCATTGGTTATTAACAACCTTTTCATTGAACTGTATTTATGCAATATCAGTTAACACTTACTTCGCTTTCGGTCTAAACGGCTTAATTACCGCTTCATCACACTCTAAAAATGGGCCATCCATTAGGTCGATGCAATACGGAATGGCAGGGAATACCGCGTCTAAACATTCACGGATAGATTTAGGTTTACCCGGTAAATTCACAATTAACGAATCGGCACGCAGCCCTGCTGTTTGACGCGACAAAATAGCCGTTGGCACAAACTTTAATGACTCTGCGCGCATCAGTTCACCAAAGCCAGGCATCATTCGGTCGCACACCGCTTCAGTTGCTTCTGGGGTGACATCGCGTTTTGCAGGGCCAGTACCACCAGTGGTGACAATTAAGCAGCAATCTTGGTTGTCAGCAAGGTCAATTAAAGTAGCTTCAATCACATCTTGCTCGTCTGGGATCACCTTATAAACAGGTTCCCACTCTGATGTTAAATACTCACTTAATACATCAATAATGGCTTTACCAGACAAGTCTTCATAGATACCTGCACTGGCACGGTCACTTACGGTCACGATGCCGATTTTAGCTTTGCTCATGGTGATCTTTCCCTAATGTAGGTCTTAACCTCGGTTTACGTTGAGGTTAAATCAAGAATTTAGTTATAGGCAGCTAATCTACCAAAAAACATCTGCATCACAAAATTACAGAACCATAAATGCAAACCGCCTCAAAAAATGACATCAGCTGAGCCGTTCTTTATACTGACATTGACGGTCAAACATTGGATTTTACTATGCAAAAACAACAACGCGGCTTTACCCTCATAGAATTAGTGGTAGTGATTATTATTTTAGGGATTTTGGCGGTAGTTGCTGCGCCTAAGTTTATTAACTTAAAAAGTGATGCGCTAATAGCCAATTTAAATGGTTTACAAGGTGCATTAAAATCAGCTAACACTTTAGTGTATTCAAAAGCAGTATTGACTGGACAGGAAAAGCTCGAGCCTGGTTCAGTAACATTAGATAATAGTGCTGTTAGTACAACACTGGGATATTTAACACCTCTTGGGGCGAATGTTGCATTAGCACTTGATAGTTCATTTGAGGTAATGACAGGTGCAAATGACGCGATTACCGCAGATTGGGGATTATTCAACGTACCTGGCGGAAAATCTATGTACATTGTACCGAAAGGATTTGCCACCTTTGACAGCTGCAATTTGCTTTATAATGTTGACTCATCTCAGGCGGAGCCTGTCTTTTACAGCCTGACCACCAGCGGCTGTTAATATTTCCAGCCCTATTGAACTACAAAAAAAGCTGACAAATTTGATATTGCCTGAAATGACTTGAGTAGTATTACGAATTAGTAATACTACTCTAATATTTACGCTTAAATCTTTACTGGCATTTAAAAGAGTTTAACGCTTAACACAAACCGTTAAAATACCTTCTGCAGCCATTGCCGCAACTTGTTGTAGCTCCTCAACGCTTGCCCCTTCAGACGCCTGCATCGACAATCCCTGAAACAAAGTGGTCATTAGGCTAGCCAATACGACCGGTTCACAGTCGTCTTGTAATTCGCCTTTGCACTTAGCTTGCTCAAATCGATCCGCAAGCTGCTGCTTATGTTTTAATTTACGCTCTAACACGGTTTTTTTAATAGAGTCACTCGCTTCACTACACGACAGAGTACTGTTTATTAATGCACAACCTTGTGGATGGCTGCAATCTGTAAACTGGGCGGCGGCACCGAGTAATAATCCGCGGATAACATCGGCAATATGCTCGTGCTGAAAAGCAATATTAAACAGTGAGTCTGGTCGATTTTCATATAGGTCAATAGCTTTAAAAAACAGCTGTTCTTTGTTGCCAAATGCCGCATATAAACTAGGTTTTTTAATACCCATAGCTTCTGTTAATTCGTTTAAAGAAGTCCCTTCATAACCATTACGCCAAAACACATTAAGCGCTTGCTCCAATGCAATGTCGATATCGAACCCACGCGGGCGACCAACACAAGCTGCTTTTGTTATTGTCATAAGTCGTACCTCATATATTAACGAACCCTTTATTATCATGGTGTTAAATTAAAACACTCAATCAAGGATGGGCATATCTTAGCGCATTATTAAACCACAAATAGTGTTAATTGTGTGCAGGTTTATCACAAAATGAGGATTAATTACCCTTTGATGTGTGCCACAAAAAACACTTTATCGTATGCGCTTATTTCATCTTCACAATAAATGAACATCTGGTCAAAATAATTTGATACCCAACGGTACAAAATACATTGACAGGGTTATTTTAATCTATATATTACCGTTCGGTACAGAACAATTTCATACCTTTCGGTATAAAACTGTAGCCACAGACAAAAAGTAACGCAAACAGTAGCCCGTTAAACAACGTAAAAGCTATTGATTAGAGGAAAGCAACATGACTATATTTAAATCAATTCAATCTTCTTTGTTAGTTAGCCTAACGGCATTGCTACTTGTGGCTTGTGGGCAGGCTCCTGCACAGCAACAAGCTGGTGCACCTGCAGCTCCTGAAGTCAGTGTTGCTAATGTCATTCATGAGCGCATTACCGAGTGGGATCAGTTTACTGGACGTTTACAAGCACCAGAAAAAGTCACACTGGTGCCACGCGTGTCAGGTTATATCGAATCAGTAAACTTTAAAGAAGGTGCGTTGGTAAGCAAAGGCGACGTGTTATTTACCATTGACTCAAACGTGTTTAAAGCTGAAGTAGAACGACTTCAAGCTGAGTTAACCAGCGCACAATCAGCTAATCAATTAGCGCAAAATGACTTTGAGCGTGCAAACAAATTATTTAGTCAACAAGCGGTTTCTGAAGAGTTAATCGATACTCGTCGAAGCAACATGCACCAAACCGCTGCGGCAGTAGCTTCGGTGAAAGCAGCGTTAACCAGCGCAAAGCTAAACCTTGAATACACGCAAGTTACCGCGCCAATTACTGGTCGCGTATCTTATGCCAACGAGACCGCAGGCAATTTTGTCACAGCGGGTCAAACTCAGCTGACTAGTCTAGTATCCATCGAAAACATGTATGCGTACTTTGATATCGACGAGCAAACTTACCTAAAATATGCATCGCTATCTGGTGAAAACAAACGTCAAGATCCACGTTCTGGTAACAATACGGTATTAATGGCATTGGCCAATGAAACCGAATTTACTTATCAAGGTGTTATCGATTTTGTTGACAACTCAGTTAATCAACAAACCGGCACAATCCGTGTTCGTGCTACGTTTGCGAACACTGACAATATGTTAATGCCTGGCTTATTTGCCCGTATAAACATCGCAGGTAGTGCATCATATCAAGGTATATTAATCGACGACAAAGCCATCTTTACAGACTTAAGTAACAAGTACGTCTTAGTGGTTAACGATGAAAACACCCTTGAATACCGAAGCATTACTTTAGGTGAAAAGATCCACGGTTTACGTATTGTGACCAACGGCTTGCAACCCGATGAGACAATTGTAGTTAACAGCTTACAAAAAGTTCGTCCTAGCGCCACTATCACCCCCAAGTTAACCGAAATGGCCGAAAGCAGCCAAATAGAAGCACTACACCAGGCGCAGTTATTATTTGATATCGAGCCGCTTACAGCACAAATTGCTGATGAAGCAAATCAAGGCTAAGGAATACTTTCATGTTGTCGCAATTCTTTATTAAAAGACCGATTTTTGCCGCTGTTTTATCGCTATTGTTTTTTATCTCTGGCGCGATAGCGGTTTGGCAATTACCGATCACCGAATACCCAGAAGTGGTTCCGCCAACGGTCGTGGTAACCGCTAACTACCCTGGCGCAAACCCAAAAGTGATCGCCCAGACAGTCGCATCACCGTTAGAGCAAGAAATTAACGGCGTCGAGAACATGCTTTACATGTCATCTCAAGCAACGTCAGATGGCCGCATGACATTAACCGTCACGTTTGCGATTGGTACAGATGTTGATTTAGCGCAAACCCAAGTGCAAAGCCGTGTAGAACGCGCTAAGCCGCGCTTGCCTGAAGAAGTACAACGTTTAGGGATTGTGACCGAAAAATCATCACCAGACTTAACCATGGTGGTGCATTTAACTTCACCGGATGACCGTTATGACATGTTGTACCTGTCTAACTATGCGGTATTAAAAGTTAAAGACGAACTCGCCCGTATTACCGGTGTAGGTGCCGTGCGTGTATTTGGCGCTGGCGACTACAGCATGCGTGTATGGTTAGACCCGAATAAAATGGCTGCTATTAGTTTGTCGCCAAATGATGTCGTTGCAGCTATTCGTGAACAAAACCAACAAGCAGCCGCGGGTAGCTTAGGAGCTCAACCCAGTGGCGAAAGTGATTTTCAACTACTGATTAACGTAAAAGGCCGTTTAGCCAACGTAGAAGAATTTGAAGACATTATTGTTAAAGTAGGCGACCAAGCTCAAATCACTCGATTAAAAGATGTTGCCCGTGTTGAATTAGGCGCATCAACTTACGCATTGCGTTCAATGCTAGACAACAAAGATGCTGCGGCATTACCTGTATTCCAAGCTTCTGGCTCAAACGCGATTCAGATTTCTGATGACGTTCGCGCCAAAATGAAAGAGCTATCGGCAACCTTCCCTGAAGGATTAACTTACGACATCGTTTATGACCCTACGGTATTCGTACGTGGTTCAATTGAAGCTGTTGTTAAAACCCTACTAGAAGCAATTTTACTGGTGGTGTTGGTTGTTGTGCTGTTTTTACAAACGTGGCGAGCATCTATTATTCCATTAGTGGCAGTACCTGTTTCGCTAGTTGGCACGTTTGCCTTTATGCACTTAATGGGCTTCTCGCTTAATGCGTTATCACTATTTGGTTTAGTATTGGCCATTGGTATTGTTGTCGACGACGCCATTGTTGTAGTGGAAAACGTTGAACGTAATATCGAAGAAGGTTTAGCTCCCTTGGCAGCAACGCAAAAAGCCATGAAAGAAGTAACCGGACCAATTATCGCCACCACATTAGTATTGGCGGCAGTATTTATTCCAACAGCGTTTATGTCAGGTTTAACCGGTCAGTTCTATAAACAGTTTGCCTTAACCATTACTATCTCAACCTTTATTTCAGCCATTAACTCACTAACACTAAGCCCAGCATTGGCAGCATTGCTACTTAAGAGTCACCACGATAAAAAAGATTTTCTCACTCGTGGAATGGACAAACTACTCGGAGGTTGGTTATTTGCACCGTTTAACCGCTTCTTTGCAAAATTATCAGACGGTTACGGCTGGATAGTGAAAAAAGTGATTCGCTTTGGTGTTGTTGTGGGCGTGCTGTATATCGGCCTAGTCGGCGTAACAGGCTTACAATTTGCCAGCACACCAACCGGGTATGTACCAGGCCAAGACAAGCAATACTTGATTGCCTTTGCACAGCTACCTGATGCAGCATCACTTGATCGCACCGAAGCTATCGTTAAACAAATGTCATCAATTGCGTTAGATCAACCCGGTGTTGCACATGCTGTGGCGTTCCCAGGCTTAAGCATTAACGGTTTTACTAACAGTACCAATAGCGCAATTTTGTTTACACCACTCGATGACTTTGCAGATCGTAAAGATCCATCGTTATCAGCAGGTGCTATTGCCGCTGCATTAAACCAAAAGTTTGCCGCGATTGATGGTGCATTTATTGCCATTTTTCCACCGCCACCAGTACAAGGCTTAGGGACAATAGGCGGCTTTAGATTACAAATTCAAGATCGTGGTGATTACGGTTACGAAGAATTGTATAAAGTCACCATGCAAGTGATGCAAAAAGCATGGGCTACACCTGAGTTAGCCGGTGTGTTCTCAAGTTATCAGGTAAGCGTGCCACAACTTGAAGTTGAAGTAGACCGTACTAAAGCCAAGCAGCAAGCGGTATCGCTAGACGAATTGTTTGCCACGCTACAAGGCTACATGGGTTCAGTTTATGCTAACGACTTTAATCAATTTGGTCGTACATATCAGGTGAATGTCCAAGCTGACGAACAGTTTAGACAAACACCAGAGCAGATTTCTCAGCTCAAGGTACGTAATAACCAGGGTGAAATGGTACCGATTGGCTCGTTTATTAACGTTACCAATGTCGCGGGTCCAGATCGCGTTATGCACTATAACGGTTTTACTACCGCAGAGCTTAACGGCGGTGCAGCACCTGGGTTTAGTAGTGGTGAAGCACAGGCTGCGATTGAAAAAATCTTGGCTGAAACACTACCAAACGGCATGACTTACGAGTGGACTGAAATTACTTACCAACAAATATTGGCCGGTAATGCAGGCGTGTATATCTTCCCATTAATCATTTTATTAGTGTTTATGGTATTAGCCGCACAGTATGAAAGCTTAAGCTTACCGCTGGCAATTATCTTGATTATTCCGATGACGATTCTGTCGGCAATCAGTGGCGTATTAATTTACGGTGGCGATAACAACATCTTTACCCAAATTGGACTAATTGTTCTGGTGGGACTGGCGACCAAAAATGCTATCTTGATTGTTGAATTTGCTAAAGAACTGCAAGACAAGGGATTATCACCATTTGATGCCATTCTCGAAGCGGGCCGCTTACGTTTACGCCCAATTCTAATGACATCTATCGCCTTCATTATGGGTGTAGTGCCTATGGTGTTCTCAAGTGGACCTGGTGCAGAAATGCGTCAAGCGATTGGTGTGGCCGTGTTTGCCGGTATGATTGGAGTGACCATATTTGGTCTACTGCTCACACCACTGTTTTACTACGCCTTAGCAAAACGCGCTAAAACAGTAGAAGCAGACTAGCCTACAACTGAGTTATTCATACTTCAGGTTATTTAAACAGCAAAGAGGTAAGCCGCAAGGATTACCTCTTTTTTATCAATTGCGAAGCAATTACTTTTCAGACTTAATCAGTTCAACTAGGCTAGGTAACGCAGGAAACGCCCCCTTAACACTGCAGGTCATTGCACCGCATTTTATCGCAAATTTAACAGCATGCTCCACTACTGCCCGGCTAGATAATACCTCAGTCACATTATCATAATCACCCGCACTCGCATGCTCAAAAGATTCACCTAGCTGCCACAATAGTCCAGCTACAAAACTGTCGCCTGCCGCGGTGGTATCTACCGGTTGAATGCACGGAACGGCCACGTCAAAAGAAAACGCCTGACTGAAACAGCGCACTGGCTCTGGGCCATTTGTGATTAAAATTAGGGCTACACCCTGGTGTAAGCAATGCTGTAAGTACTCTTCAACATCAACACCACGAGCTCCAGCCAAAAATACGGCTTCCTCATGGCTCATTTTAAGAACATGTGTATACGGTAAGCACTGCTCAACGCGGCCGGCCAATAAGTTAACATCTGCCCATAAAGACAAGCGTAAGTTAACATCAAAACTGATTAGCTTTTTCTGGGCATAAGCTGTTTTTACTCCATGCATGCTACTGTTAAAAATAGCTGCCTCTGTAAAGGTGTTTGAGCACAAATGGAATATATCAACCACAGACCAATTTAAGGAATCAAAATGAGCCGCGCTATAAAGCATATCTGCCGTATCTTGACGATTAAAGCTAAATGAACGCTCGCCATTAGCATCCAAATTTACCAGCACTGTGGCCGTTGCTGCATTGAGCACTAATGCTAAATGACTGACATCGACCCCATGCCCAGCCAATTCTCGCGTTAACATGTGCCCATACTCATCGTCACTGATGCCACCTGCAAAATAGCTGCAACCACCTAATTTAGCGTACCCTACTGCCACGTTTGCTGGCGCGCCACCCGCGATAGGCTGGTGCATTAATGGCTGATCATCAACAGGCAGTAAATCAACCAGCACTTCACCAAAACTCAATAATGTCGTCATATTTGTTTCCAAAAAAAAAGCCCATTTTCATGGGCTTGTTAACAGGGGATTAATTATCAATGTTGCAGACTATGTCAGCAGTTAAAACTCATACTTAACTGTAGCGGTAGTTGTACGGCCATTGATGGTTCGTGCTCTGATAATATTGTTATCAGGAATTGAACCCTCTTCAGCTTCAGTAATACCCACAGTATCGAACAAGTTGTTAACGTTTAATGCTAGCGAAAGCGCATCAGTTAACTGATAAGATGCAAAGGCATTTACCTGAGTGTAACCGTCAAATTCAAGGTCGTTATTATCTTGTGCATAGGTGTCAGTTGTACCAATCAAGTTGACGCCAACAGAACCTTTATCAAAGTTATAGCGACCCATTAGCGAGTAAATAAAGTCTGCTTGACGACGTGGCGTATTGCCCACAACATCAGGATTTAATGCATCCGCCACAATTTCAGCATCTGTCCAGGTTACGTTACCGCGAAAATCAAAATCGCCAACGTAGTAAGCCCCTTCTAACTCAAGCCCTTTTGCCTCATATTTACGGTCAAAAAAGTTTTGGCTAGTCGCTTCAAAGTTTTGCTCTTCGGTTTCAGAATAAAACGCAGTCGCAAACACTGACAAACTGTCATAGCGATATTTAACACCCATTTCATACTGGTCAACTTCGTCGACAGAGTCTTCATCTGCAACAGAGCCATCGGCACGCACTTTACCAAATAGCAAACGGTCAGCATTAGCACGACCACCATGACTGATACGACCAAATGCGGCTAAATCTTCAGAGATTTGATAGTTAGCACCTAATGAGTAAGACATGTAGCCCCAATCGTAATTTACCAATTGCGGGTCCGCATTATCGATTGACGATACGCTCAGTTCTGGCTGAGAAATAGTACCGTCACGGTTCATGTCAACCTGAGACTGAACGCTACCAGCGTAATAGCCACTTGCATCACCAGAGTCATAACGCAAGCTACCATCTAATGATAAGTCACCAAACTTAGTTGATGCTGCAATGTACGGTGCTTTAATGGTGTAGTCAGAATCGTAATTACGTTGGCAGCAGTTACCCCAATATGGCACGCCATAAGCGTATAAACCGTTGTCAGAATATGACGTGCCGTCTGCAGCAACCACATCAAGAAGTGCGGCATTATCACCTTTTACTTCCATTAAGTATGAGTTCCACATCCAGGTCATATTGATATTTTGCGTGGCGGTATAAAAACCAAATGTCACGTCAGAATCATCAAAACTTTTGGTTAGCTTCATATCATTCACAATCGAACCAAAATCATTCATGGTCACGTCGAATGAGTGAACTCGCATCGCTAAGTCGCTTTGAAAAACCTCACCAGCATTAGCACCATTAGCGTAAAGTAACTGTGAACCTGCACCACCGATACTGTCAGCAATACTAGAGCTGCTTCCGACTTCGGCAGGGATCAACGACATAAAGTTGCCGCTAACATCAGACACACGGAAACGGTTTTCAACCAACCAATCATCGCCTAAATCAAATGACGCCTCTAAACCCACAGAGTTGACAATAGGATTCATGCCATCACGCATGTCGCCACGACTGATATTGCCATCGGCATCTAACCGAAGCGTTGATAACAAATTAGCTGAGTGAACTGTATCTGATTTAGAATCAAAGCCGCTAATTGAACTTCCATCTGAGTACATTGGCATAGGTAAATAACCAATGCTCTTATCATCTAAATGTTTGAAGTATAAACGGACATAACCACTGTCAAACTCTTTTGTAATATTAGCTTTAATCTGGCCGCCTTTGTTAGCCGTGTAGCCTGGATCACGCGGGCCATCACCAGTACGCACAAAACCACCAATATGGAAACGCATTGAATCGTTAATGCTTGCGCCATATTCAAAATCAGTGCGTAACGTATCGTAATCTAACCCTACAGTAGATGAAACACTACCTGCGTCGCTGGTACCCGTTTTGCTGATTACGTTAATAATGCCACCAGGCGCGTTACTGGCAGCGGTTGACGCTGAACCACCACGGATTGATTCGATAGTTTGTGTTGTTGAATCAATACGTAAAAATATATCAGCGTTACCAAAGGCTATATCGCCAAACTGCAAAATAGGTAAACCATCTTCTTGGATTTGTAAAAATTTAGCACCACCAGAAGCAACAGGTAAACCGCGAACCGCGATGTTTGCATTGCCCTCACCACCAGTAGACTCAACTTTCAGGCCCGGAATAATACGAAACGCTTCAGCCGACGAGCGCGGAGAGCTGATGGCCAAATCGTCTGGAGATACACTACTCACTGACACGCTCGAGTCCATAACTCGGGTACCACGAGCAACCCCCGTTACAGTGATACGTTCCAAACCAATGGCATCTTTTTGTGTGTCAGCCGTTTCAGCGTCAGCGGCCCAAAGGCTTGAGCTAACCATCACAGCAAGCGTACTTAATACAAACTTTGTCGATGTGCTATTTATCATTTTTATGTCCCCACATAGAGTATATTGATGTTGCCTAATCTCCCCATAACAACATCGTCTTTATCTTTTATATCAATCTATTAAGTCTGTTTGGTTATTTCGTGAGACTAGCTTACTAGCAAACCTAGCTCACTTCATCAAATGCAAAAACGCTACTCTCGTGTTTGAGATCAACCTATTAATTAACCCCAAACCAACCCGTTTACACGTTACCCAAAAACCAACTTAATCGATTAAGATACAATTTAGCAACTAAACTGTAAATTGCAAGTACAATTTATGTTCAATTAACAGCTAAATACTATTTTTTTACTTAAGTTAATGTTTATTAAATTAAATATAAATTTAACATTCGAGGTAATTATTCAACATTAGTAGATAAGAGATGACCAGAAGGGTCTTTAAACAGGTTATAAATAGCCATTAAGCACAACAAAAATGCAAAACCAGTGGCAAGATAGAAACCATATTTAACGTGACCAAAAATATCGCCCACAAACCCCATTAGCAATGGACCTAACGCAGCAGATAGTGCGGTAAAAAACAAAATAACACCCGCCACGGAACCATGCTGTTCAACAGGGAAACAGCTGATCCCCTTAGAGTTTAACGTTGGGTAAATCATTGACATAAATAATCCTGACAATGGCAGCAAAATAACCGCAGCAGCAATACCATAAATCATGGCGCCCAAATAACATAAGCTGATCGCAAAGCTAAACCAAAACATCACTTGCTGCCAACTAAACCGATTAAGTATCCAGCCCCCCAAAAAGCGACCAATTGCCCGTAAGGTAAAAAAGATGGTAAGTGCATAGGTGGCAATTAACACTAAATCACCTTCATAATTAAGCAGCAGTGTCGGCATCCACACATAAATGGCCACCTCAGTTGCAACATACAACCCAATTGCAAGCGAATACCCTAATGCATAAGGGTTTTTCATCATTTTAAAGGTACTGGCAAGGTTAATTTCTTGAGTCGATGTGCGCTTAAGTTGTGGGTATGGCGCTCGATAAGCTAACCAACACAATACCAAGCAAAACACCCCCGCACCAAAATAAAGATATTTCCATGACACGCCTGTAATGAGTAAATAACTCACAATGGCAGGCCCCACCATTGCACCCACACCAAAAAAGCCTTCAACGGTATTCATGGTACTTGAGTGCTGTTTTGAACTCGTCGAAATATCGCCAATCAGCCCAAGCGCTCCTGTTTTAAATACACCAATGGCAATCCCGACTAACGCCAATAAAAACAAAAAATAATAAAACGATTCGCCCAGAGCAAACATAAAACTCGCTAGAGCAAACAAGAGTAAGCCAATTAAAATCGTAGCCTTACGCCCTAGTTTGTCGGCTAAAAAGCCCAAAAAGAGACCGCTTAATGCAATAAAAAGCATCGGCATATAATGAAATGCACTTGCCTGTGACATCGATAAATCGAATGTTGTAATTAATTCCGGAATAATCACCCCAACAGCATCTGAGGTCATTGCAAACATAAAAAACATCAAATATGTCAGCATTCTGATCCTAGAGTCGTCTCTATTTTCATGTGTATTCAACGTACTAGCCATACTATCCACCTTATTGTTATAAACTTTATTTGTGGTTTTTTGAGTCAATAACCTCATTCTCATCCGTCTTCTCCCACAGAAAACGAACTCAATTTTAAACAAAGCCCTTGAATAATGTTTCATCTTGGTTAAATATACAACTTAATCGATTAAGTTTTTTTTATAAATTTACTTTAAGAGTCACCAAAATGAAAAATAATGTTCAGCTGATTACATACGTAGACCGTATCGCGCACTCAGACTTAAAAGGACTCAAACAGGTTCTGAACACAGAACTACACGATCTTTTTGGTGGCGTGCATTTATTGCCATTTTATTACCCAATAGACGGAAGCGATGCCGGATTTGATCCCATTGACCACAGCAAAGTCGATGCGCGTCTAGGGGATTGGAACGACGTAAAAGCAATTGGTGAGCAATACGATATTATGGCCGACTTAATTGTTAACCATATGTCTGCCGAATCGACAGAGTTTAAAGACGTGTTAGCCAAGGGTAAGCAATCACCATATTGGGATTTGTTCTTAACCAAAGAAAGCGTATTCCCCAATGGGTTAAGTGCTGAAGACCAGGCAAAAATTTATCGTCCACGTCCAGGGAGTTGCTTCACAACATACCAACTTGCTGATGGCACTGAAGCAGAATTTTGGACAACATTTACATCAAACCAAATAGACATTAATGTTCACACCGAGGCAGGAAAAGCCCACCTCAATAATGTATTAATGCGCTTTCACGAAAGTAAAGTGAACCTAATTAGACTTGATGCCGCAGGCTACGCGATTAAAAAACCGGGTACCAGTTGCTTTATGATTGATGAATCTTTTGCATTTGTAGATGAATTAGCCAAAAAAGCCAATAGCCTTGGCATGACCACATTGGCAGAAATTCATTCTCATTATATGACGCAAATCGACATCGCTAAACGTGTAGACATGGTGTACGACTTTGCATTACCACCGCTACTTTTACACAGCTTGTTTAGCCATGACTCAAGCGCGTTAAGCCATTGGCTATCCATTGCCCCGCGTAACTGCGTGACGGTATTAGACACTCACGATGGCATTGGTATTATCGATGCGGGTCCTGTTGGCAATAAAGCAGGTTTATTAACGCCAGCTGAAATAGATAATTTAGTCAATAGCATCCACCGCAACAGCAACGGCGAAAGCTTGCAGGCAACAGGGGCGGCAGCAAGCAACGTTGACTTATACCAAGTCAACTGCACTTATTATGATGCTTTAGGACAAAATGACATAGACTACCTGATTGCACGCAGTGTACAGTTTTTTGCCCCGGGTATTCCACAGGTTTACTACACAGGCTTACTTGCAGAACCCAATGCCATGGAATTACTCAACAATACCAAGGTAGGTCGCGATATTAATCGTCCTTATTTGCAAGTGAGCGATATTCAGCAGTCTATGCAAAAGCCTGTTGTAAAAGCCCTGTGTGAACTGATTACGCTTCGCAATACCATTAAGGCATTTAATGGCGAGTTTAGTATGCACAATCATGATAACCAGCTTGAGCTAACATGGAGTTTAAACGACAGCAAAGCCACGCTTACTGTCGATTTTGCAACCAAAAAAGCAAGAATCAATATTGTGGAAGCACAACAAACAACCGACATTGTGATTGCTGATTTACTGAAAAAACACAGTGCTTAAATTGTAAAAAATCAGGCGCCAATAGCGCCTGATTTTTATGTTTACAACGCATTACATCAACAACTGCCACCTATCGACAACTCATACCCCAATAATTCTGCATGATGGGCATCGGCAATAAACATTTCTGCGGCTTTACGCCCTTTTTGTTCAGAATGTTGATAAACCGTCGTTAGCGCCGGCAACATTCGTGCAGCCTCATCAATGCCATCAAAACCCACCACGCGAATATCTTCAGGGATCCGTATTCCTTGTTGTATCGCTTCGCGCATTAAGCTCAAGGCGATTAAGTCACTCATACACAAAAATACGTTAGGCCGAGGAACACTATTTAATGCCTCTTTGGCTGCAATACTGGCAAAATCAGAGTTGCTTTCAGGAATATTCCAAATACGATCATCACCTAATTTAACGCCTGTATCACTAATTGCATCCAAATAACCTTGCAGGCGTTGATGCGCAACAGATGTGTCTATCTCCATCGAATGAATATCATAAACACGACAGGTTAAATGGGTGTCTAGCAAGCGTAGACCAAGAATTGCAACATGGTCCTGTGATGATTTAATCGCCAACTTTGCCACATCATAAGCACCCGCTTTATTGTCGATACTAACAGATGCGCTGCGGTGAATATTAAAGTCAACGGTGACCACTTTTTTACGAATTTTCTTAAGTTGCTCGGCCAGTAAACGATTGCGTGGGCGGCCATAACAAATAAAACCATCAACAAAATCATTAATGCTATTTACACTGTCGGCACTGCCTGAAAACAATAATAGATTAATTTTATGTTGCTCAAAAACAGCGGCAACGCCTTTCATAAATCGGCTTGCAACAGGATCAGACACAATGTACTCAATACTGTCCGACAACACCAGTGCCACTGTATCAAACTTGCCACGCCTTAAAGACTGTGCTGCTTTGTTTGGGCCAAAATACCCTAGTTCTTTACAAGCCGCTAAAATCTCTTTGCGACGTTTTTCTGAGAGTTGGTCTGGGCGATTAAACGCATTAGACACTGTCGCATTCGACACGCCTAATTGTTTAGCAATACTTTTTAAGGTCCAATGCTTAGACTCTGACATGCGGGTCCACTCAAGTCGTTACGACGCTCTCTATGAGCAATAAGTACTATGAATATACCGATGACAGACACCGAAAACAATCAAAGCAAAGTAACAATGAGGATAAGACGTGCCCAAATAAAACTCAGGGCACGAAATAGGCAAAGATTAAGGGTTAATCTTGTAGATTGTATTGTTGAGCGTAGTTAACCAGGCTGGCTATCGACATATTTTGCTGTTCTATCGGCTTGTTTAAGCGCTTAGCAAACCAATAACGAGGTTTCCAATACACATTATTTAAGCTAGAAATTTTCACGCCTTTTTTAGTAGAAGCGTGTAAAAACTTATCCTGGCCCATATAAATCCCCACATGACGTGCGGTTCTGCCGGTTTTAAAAAATACGAGGTCACCAATAATAAGCTGACTTCTTGGGACTTCTTTTCCCAAAATACGTTGTGCGTTAACCGAACGCGGTAATTTACTCCCCACAATGTCTAGGTAAGCTAAATACACAAAACCTGAGCAATCAATACCGTTACGACTTAAGCCACCTAACCGATACGGTGTACCTTTCCATTGATCATGAAAACTAAGTAAGTTTGACTCACTCCACTTAGGCGGCTCAGGCTTAAGCATCGGTGGAACCACCACAGGTTTAGGGGCTTTCACCACAGGAGGGTTAGATGCGCACGCAGACAACAACACCACTAAACAAGCAAATAATATTCTTTTAGCCAACTCGACCCACTCCAGATCCGAAAAATCACCGAAATATAAAGATCTTTAAACAATTACACAATAAAAATACGCCATAACAAATGTTATAACGGTATTTAGTTACTTAATCTAACGGGTAATCAGCTGCATACATTGCACAATTGAACGTTTTGCTGCTGTTTTATCCGCTTTAATTTGACAGCGTAGCATAGTCCCCTGCCAATTTGACCAAAAAATGTTCGATATTACGTTAGCTGTCATGTCTGCTTTAATAAACCCTTGCAGCTGGCCTTGCTCTATAAGTGCGTTAAACATACTCAACCACTGGTCAAATAGTTGATTAAGTGTTTGATACAGTAGTGTCATTTGCGGATTAACTTCAACCAATAAGTTACCCATTAAACAGCCACGAGGCTGATTGTCGCTAAACAAAAAGTCGATTAATTGATGGTAGCCGCCTAATACGGCTGTCACATTAGTTTTAAAGTTAGCATTAGGGTCTATCGCAATCGGCGCAATACGTTGGTCAAAATAGTATTGTGCAACTTCAGCGGCAAACGCTTCTTTACTGGCAAAATAGTGATAAAACGAGCCTTTGGGAATACCCACTTCATCCAGAATGAGTTTAATCCCCACGGCGCTATATCCATGTAAAGCAAATAGCTTTTCACCGACAGCACAAATTGATTGCTTACTAGTGGTATTTTTGTTCATAAGTTCTCCAATTTTGACGCTACAATAAACAAAAATAGACCAGTCGTCTATTTGTTTCCAGTTTATTGATAACATTGGAGCTCGCTGCAGATAAATAGCACTAAAAATGCAGCGCTATGCGGGGATGGCGTAAGAAGGATTAACCTAAGAGTGCTAACTAATGAATTGAGTAGAGATAAACAACGAGTATTTAGCAACATAGCGAATAACGAGTCGCAAAGAATTAGCGGGTATTTTGCTTAATAGATTCGTCTAGCAACTGTTGGTTGTCTACGCGCTGTTGGCGACGTTCATCATCGATATGCTGATTAATTAATCGTTCACACTGCTTTTGTTGGTCATGCTGGCTTAAAGGATCAGTCGCTTTATCTGTTTGTGCCTGGCATAGCATGCTACTGCAACCGCTTAACAGCATACTCACGGCCACAACCAATACAAGGTAATTTATCTGTGATGTTGCCAAATACGGCCACCTTATTTTCTCATCATTAATATTGTTGCTCACTCAGAAAAAACCAGCCCGAAGGCTGGTTAATAATATGCTAATCAATCACGATTACCCAGTAATGCGTAACTCATCGACAACCTTTTTCACGTCGTCGGTATTTTTAGCAATAGTTAAGGCTAAATCGCGTTCTGCATCACTCGATACCGTGCCTTCTAATGTCACTACGCCATTTTCAACGTCAACATCAATCTCGGTACCCGATATGTCAGTTGAAAATAATAAGCGAGTTTTCACCACGGTAGCCACTTTTGAGTCGGTTAAGGTATCGGCTAACGTTTCGCTGTCATGATCTTTATCATGATGCTGCTTCATCACGGTTAATTCATTATTAACCTCGTTAACACCATCGACACTTTTTACTAATTCTGCAGCCAGCGCTTTATCAACACTGCTGTTTACTTTACCGGTTAAGGTTACATTACCGTCTATTACGTCGGTATTAATATCAAAAGAGTTAAGGTTAGTGTTTAACAGTAACGTGGTTTCAGCCTTACCATCAATCCATGCGTCTTTTGCATCATCCTGCCAATCTTGAGCTGCATTTGCAGTGAATGCCATTGAACCAAGAACGATGCTTGTTAATACTGATAATGTAGTCTTTTTCATAAAGATATTCTCCATTGTTAGTGTTAATGCTGTTTTACATATTAGGTAATGCGCAAACTGTGCCAACTATCATAAACCACTGTTTTAAAACTACTTGTTATTTTATCTGCTAAAATACTGTTGATAATAGTGAAGCCATATCGGACTTTTTTACCGACCTTATGTAATATTTTCAGGGCGATTGATTAGACTCGTTAAACTGCAAATTTTTCATACTGTCACAGCTTATTTGCAAAGATGCGATACCCTCAGCTAATTGTCGGGTCACTTGTTGACTATTGGCACGCTTGGCAGCAAGTTTCAGTCGATTTAACACATATTGCTCTGCAGTAACTAGTACATTAATGGCTTTCGCCAAACGCTTTTGCTCAATGGCTTTTTCTGCTTCTGCATAAAAAGGGCTCAACGACGGCCTTAAGGTATCGATACTCTCAATCGTTTGTGGATATCGCGGCTCAACTAACTTAAACAATGCTGTTAGTCGGTTTAAGATACCTTTTCTGATCTCTGCCATATGGCCAAAAATACGCTTGATATTATAATCATCTGCCCCTTTCGTGGCCTGAGCATAAAATTGCTGCCCAGCTTGGCATAAATCGATTGCTTCATTGAGTAACCACAAATCTGCACCGTCATACATCCCCTCATTAGATCGCTTTCTATTCAACGTCATATCTCCTTATCAACTGTTAATGATTATCGTTAACATGCATGATGACTTGCTAATAAATGTAAAATTGAGTCATTATGATGTCTTGCATAATTCATGCACATTGACAAAGTTTAATTAACCTACTGATTTTAAATTGTTATGCTAATAAACAAGTCTCGGAGCAAACGCCGAATAGGAAAAAATTACCACCTTTGATTGTCAAACTTACACCATTGACTGACATTGAGTATTAATAGACAGGGAGTAATATCGGCATGGGTCGTCCAGTACTTTTTTACCATATGCGCCAGCCGCAAACACAAACTCAGCTCTTACAAGTTCCGGGTTGTAAACATTTCAATAAGATAGCCAGCAGCATAGAGCAATCTTGGTTGGCACAACTTGAAGATAATGCCGTGGATGTGGCCATTATCGAACTCGCTAACCTAAGCCAGCAAGACTATGTCGATATTGCCAATAGTGAATTAATGGCAGATATCGAATTCATCTTTTTAAGTGAAGGCAAACCAAACCCCAACCTAGACAAGCTAATGGCGACAGGAGCGGGTTATCATTTTCGTCAGCCTTACGATATGACGTTGATTGACGATACCTTAGAAGATTTTGCCCAAGACTTAGTGACTAAGTCGGCTAAAAAACACCAGCCCTTCTCAAGCGAGCTTGATCAATATGGTTTATTAGTGGGTTCATCGCGAGCTATGCATAAGTTGTATAGAACTACGCGTAAGGTTGCGGTAACCGACAGTAACGTATTGATTATTGGAGAAAGCGGAGCTGGCAAAGAGTTAGTCGCAAATACAATTCACTTAGCGAGTAACCGAGTTAACGAGCCTTTTATTGCCATTAACTGCGGCGCATTAAGCCCAGAGTTAGTTGACAGTGAATTATTTGGCCACGTTAAAGGTGCCTTTACTGGCGCTCACCGAGATCATTCTGGCGTGTTTGAACAAGCTGAAGGTGGCACACTATTTTTAGACGAAGTCACTGAAATGCCACTTGAGCATCAGGTTAAATTGTTGCGGGTACTCGAAAATAATGAGTATCGACAAGTCGGCAGTCCTAATGTTAAAAAAGCCAATGTGCGTATTGTGGCGGCCACCAACCGCGCCCCAGCCAAGGCCATTGAACACGGTCATTTTCGTGAAGATTTGTATTTCCGCTTAGCCCACTTTCCTATTTACGTACCGCCGTTGCGAGACAGAGGCAACGACATCAGCGGACTCGCACAACACTTTTTGGCCTACCGCAATGCTGCAGAAAAACTCAGTAAAGCCTTTACTGATGATGCTTTAGCCCTTATTCAACAACAAAAGTGGCCTGGTAATGTGCGAGAGTTAAAGCATGCAATCGAGCGCGCTTACATTCTTGCCGACAATATTATTGATGTAAACCATATCAATATTACCCCGTTAGAGCAGTCGGCCGAGTCAGTTGAAGACGATGTACAAATCCCCGCTGGCATGCGTTTAGATGAACTTGAAAAAGTGGCAATCTATCAAGCGTTAGACCAAACCGCCGGCAATAAAAATGACACCGCGAAGCAGCTCGGTATTAGTGTCAAAACCTTGTACAACAAACTGAGCAAATACGAAGATCAAACCAGCTCAGAAGATTAAGAAACTCATCATCCCAGAAGTGATTCTGAGTTGGAATCCACTAATCTAGCCATCCCGGCAATGCTTTTGAGCCGGGATCCAGGTGTTAGCTTTGTACTTATTGCCTGCGGCCACTAACGTCGTGGCGCTTCACCCCACACCAGATTAAGATCGCAAGGTTCCACCCTGCACGGGCCAAGAGGGGATCAACAGCAATCCCCTCTTGGATCACCCCTGCCGTTCCGGCAACATTTTCGCTTTTTTAACCAAACAACAGCAGCGAAAAAATTGCGACGGAAAATTATCCAGCTTTTGACCGCGTTTGTAGCCTGCTTCGGCCTTATTCGAAAATGCTAACGCTTCAGATGGGGCGTCCCTTCCCCTCTAAAGCTAGCTGGCCGTCCATGGCCAGCTCACGTCATTTTCTTCAACGGCCTCAAGTTCAGAGTTGAATTTTGGCTGTTGCAAGCAATATACGTAACTCATTTATGCCCCGAAGTGTGTTTCGACCGCTATTTGTCACAGAGTATTGTTTAAAGTTTGACTTACTTTTTATTATCAAAAATACATCTAGTGATTTGACCAAATTTGCTGATTTACCAACACACCCATCCCCTCTACATATAAGAGGATGGGTGGCTTATAAACCCATGCTAAACCTGCATAGCCAATAGATGACAGTATCGGGCTAAATTAACCAGAAAATACTTCCTTCAAGTGTGCTTTATACCTTTCAAAGTCGCTTTCGATCTGAGGGTTTTTCATGACATCATTACACATAAAGGTACTCAAAGGAGACATTCCCAAAAATTGATGGGCTTTGTGTAATGGTAAGTACACACCATCAACGCCGACTCCTTCAAAAAACTGAGAAGGATCAGTAAACGCATCTTGTGGAGCATTCCATGTGACCGAAAGCATATACTTTTTGCCTTGAATCAACCCTCCTGAACCATAATGTTTGTTTCTATCACCTCTTGTTCTCCCATCACTTTGATACAAACGACCGTGACCAAGGGTAAAAACACCATCAATATACTTTTTAACAATCCATGGTGTTCCCATCCACCATGCTGGATTTTGATGGATAACGACATCTGACCATAACCATTTCTCGATTTCAGTTTCTATGTCGTAACCATTGTCTATCTCAGTAACTTTGACGTTATGGTTCAACTCGGTCAAATAGCTTTCAGCGACTTCTACTAAGCTATTGTTGAGTGCTCCTGCGGAGTGAGCAAATTTTTTGCCACCGTTGACGATCAATACATTGCTCATTTTAGTCGTCCCACTTTGGTGCAAGACCATCAGGGTTCACTTGACGCCCATTGCGTTCAAGGCCATCGATCAAATCCATGTCTTCAAGCGTTAGTCGGAGTTGCTGTGCTTGCAGGTTGCTGATGAGGTTTTCGCGTTTGGTTGACGAAGGGATCACGGCAAATTCCTTGGCAAGTGCCCACGCCAACACGACTTGCGCTGGTGTCGCTTTGTACTTACCTGCAATATCAATAATCAAAGGTTCCTTTAAAACTTCACCATAGGCTAATGTCATGTAAGAGGTTACTTGTATACCGTTTTCTTGCATATATGAGACTAATTTTGGGTTTTGTAAGTACGGGCTTAGCTCAATTTGGTTTGTAGCAATATTTTCTTTGCCTACTGCATCGAAGGCTTTGTGTAACAACTCAATATTGAAATTTGACACCCCAATGTCTTTAGTTAATCCAAGGGATTTTGCCTCTAGCAGAGCCTGCATGTACTCGTCTATATTTTCATTCTCACCGGGCCAGTGAATGAGTGTTAAATCCACATAGTCCGTTTTCAGCTTCTCTAGACTTTCCTTGAGGCTTGGGATGAGTTCAGCGTTAGACATATTGTCTACCCAGATTTTGGTTGTGATGTACAACTCTTCTCTGGGTATGCCTGACTCCACTAATGCTTCTCCAATGCTCGCTTCATTACCATAGATTTGAGCAGTATCAATTACGCGATAGCCAACTTCTAATGCGTTTAAGACTGAATTTTTTACCACTTCGCCCTCTAAGCGAAAAGTGCCTACACCAAACGAAGGTACTGTCATAACGTCTCCAAAATATTTATGTTGCTGTTGCTGTTAACTTTACTTGGTATAACTAATTCTTTAAAGTTAACATTAATCAATTTTGAATTTACAAAAGGTAACGGATGAAATCGACGTTGGATGAGATGAAGGCGCTAGTCGCTGTCGTAGATACTGGAACTGTGCGAGGAGCGTCAGAAGTTCTTTCCATTACACCAGCAGCAGTGAGCAGAACTATTTCAAGGCTAGAAACAAAACTAGAAACTACGTTATTGAGCCGAACTACACGTAGAATGAGTGTTACGTCGGAAGGAAGGGTTTACCTAAAAAGAGTTCGAAGAATACTCGAAGAAGTTGATTTGGCTGAGGATCAATTGAGAGTCCAAAAAGATAAGCCTTCTGGTCTTTTACGAATTAATGCAGCAACGCCCTTCGCAATTCATGGACTTACTTCTTGTATTTCCCATTACCAAGCGCTTTACCCTGAAGTTGAAATCGAACTCAATACAAGCGAAGAAAATATCGATTTAGTCGGGAAACATACGGATATCGCTATCCGCATTGGTCAACTCAAAGATTCATCATTGAGAGCGGTATTTATCGGTAGCAGCAGAATACGCATTCTTGCCAGTCCTGAGTATCTGAAAGAATTTGGCACACCAAGTCGTATCGATGACCTATCCAGCCATAGACTATTGGGATTTAGTAAGCCTGAAATTCTGAAAAATTGGCCTCTCATAGATGAAAGCGATAAGATCTATAAAGCAACGAGTAGCTTACTGGCAGATAATGGTGAAGTAATTCGGCATTTAGCGTTAAGTGGAGCAGGTATAGCATGCTTATCTGACTTTATGACATATAGAGATAGAAAAAATGGCAGTTTGGTAGAACTGTTCAAGGGGGCATCTCTCAGAATTGATCAACCTATTCATGCTATTTATTACAAAAACTCAGTAACATCTCTTCGAATTTCATCATTTATCGAGTTTCTCAAAAGGCATCTTAGCATTGAGAATAATGAGTTCATATAGCTGTTCTTTAGCACCAAAACTACACATTAGATTACGTTATTTTTCATATTTGTAGTTATTCATGAATTGCTAATTTAGCAAAATCACTGACTCAGAAATGTCCATAAATGAGTTAGATTCCTCGATTGAAAAACCTAAATTCAACTCTGAACTTGAGGCCGTTGAAGAAAATGACGTGAGCTGACCATGGACGGCCAGCTAGCTTTAGAGGGGAAGGGACGTCCCATCTGAAGCGTTAGCATTTTCGAATAAGGCCGAAGAACACCGAAACGAAGTTAAAAGCTGGATCTGACCACGTCGCGAAATTATCGCTTTTCAGATAATTTTGATGTGGCGGCTGGGAGTTCCAAGAGGGAACAGCCGTTGGTTTCCTCTTGGTCTGGTGTAGGCGAAGCGCCACGACGTTAGTGGCCGCAGGCCATAAGCAAAATAAAAACAAACACCTGGATCCCGGCTCAAAAGCATTGCCGGGAAGACAAATTTAAACTAACCGCCCCATATAGATATACTTGAATCAAAGTAACGTTTATTCACCCTGTCGTGGGCGAAGCATCACGACCTTAATGGCCGCAGGCCAGAATTAAATTACCCCAGCAGAACCACCACACAAACTAGTTTAACATTTAAAACAAATTCAACAATTTAAACCATGACACCAAAGACTTTTAATCTATGCTTTTAGCTTACCTTCAGACAACAAAGAGGCTAAATCGAAGAGAGATAATGACAGGTGCAGATGAGTCAGCGAGTATCTAAAACATGGATGTTTTGGTTAAGCCCACATGGATGTGCTTGCGGCGTCTCGCTTAATCATCTGCACGGAGCCTGCGGCAGGCAATTAATACCGATGAATCATTGGTATAGATTAAGCTGACTCAATACTAATTAGGCCAGACTATTCGAGCCCTTAAAAAAGAATCACCCCTGTGGAATCATCACAGACAACGACTTAGGTTTAACCTCAATACGCATATCATCAGCCTCAAACAGCTCACCATCAATCACGTACTTAAACTGAGTATCCGTTGTTAAATAGATTTTTTTGGCCTGCTGATGATGAATCGCACTCGTTTCCGCTTGTTGATCGCGACGGCCTGTTAACCCAGCAAACAATAACTCGGTCATACTGAGTAATTGCTGCGGCGAAGTGTCACTTGCCTCAATCCAGGTGATGTCTAGCAGACCATCATTAATAATAGGCTCACCATTACCCTGTGCTAACACGCTGGAAAATGGCGCGGCATTAGCAACAACCAAACTGGTGGTATCGATAGTGTGGGTTTCACCATCATCAAGTTGTAAGCGTATTGATAACGACTGATTTTCATCAATGGCTTCCCATAAACCATTTAAATACGCTAACTGACCCATGTCATTTTTGGTTTCACGGTCGGCTTTTTGAATCATTTTATGCTCAAAGCCTAAGCCCATCAGCAGTAACATAATGCTGTCGTTACACACCGCGGTATCAATACGTTGATGATGACCTTGAATTAAAATATCTAACGCCTGCGACACGGGTATCAATTTACTGTTAACCCCAAATAAGGTGTGGCTTAATGCATTGGTGGTGCCCATAGGGATAATGCCTAAATAAATATCGCTGTCGACTAACACCGAGGCGACCTCGTTAACTGTGCCGTCGCCGCCGCAAGCAATGATGATATCGGCACCTTGCGCTTTAGCTTGTTCGGCCAATTGCACTGCCGATTTATCTTTGGCGGTGTACAACACCTTAAGCTGAAAATAACGCGATAGGGTTTGTTTAATATGATCAGCTTCGTTGTGCCACTTACCACCGCCCGATACCGGATTAACAATTAACCAGGCTTGCTTATGGATATTAATTTGCTGTTGTTGATGCATTTTTTCAACGCCAGCTAACTGCCATTTATTTAACCTAGCAGTTTGGCGAATATCGTTAATGCTTTTAAGCACATCGCTAAACTGACGGTTTTTATCGCGGCACACTAAATACGCGGCCAACATAAGCACTGAGCGGCCTCGACCTAAGGCACAATGCACTACCACATTGTTGCCTTTACGCACCTGATTATGTAACCAGTTTACTGCTTGATTTACTTGGGCAATCGTTGGCACGTTATGGTCTAACACCGGAATATTTAAATACTCGATATTCTCATCGACTAAGGTCCATTCAAGTGCATCAAACTCAGCGGTAACATCTAAGATAGCACCTATTTTTTCACGTTTTAGTTGCTCAACATCGCTTGGAAACAAGCGACACGCTAAATACAGTTGCTTGTCTATTTGTTGGATAGCAGGCACTTTGTCGTGCTTTCGAGCCCATGAGTTGTACGCCTGACTGCCCATTAAAAAAGGCACAAAACTCCAGCTGATATACCAAGGAATACTGCCGTCTTGGCTTTTACGAAAAATCCCTGCGCTATTAAACCAATAGGCAGAACTGACTAAAGCTAATGACAATGCCACCCAGCCAAACACCACTTGCAGCACTACATAAGGTAATGCGATGCATAAGCACAACGCGATAAAAGTACCAAAAGTGTAATAATATTTAATGTGGATTTGGGTCGGCATAATCTGTCCTCCTAAAATGAAATAACAAAAGCGGTACTCATGCCTAATGCATGAGTACCGTTATATTATTAGCAGTCTGGATCTTCAGCTTTCATGCCTTCTTTTACATCTTCACAAGCATCCTCAACTGCATTACCAGCATCTTGAATCATCTCATCGACCTTCTCACCAGCATTTTCGGCTTTATTGTCTGAACATGCTGACAAACCAGCTGTTAACAACACCATAAAACTCGCCATTGTGATTAATTTTAATAATTTCATAATTCATCTCCTTGATGATGGTAAAGATTTAATTGCTGATAAATTTTTCAACCAGCTATATTAAGATAAGCTGAATTAACAAATTAGCTATGTTTATTATTTAGAAAACTTTATCGAGGCGATTTACCACGCAGTGCATTCGACACTAGCGAAATCAGTAACAACACAACAAAGATAAAGAAAATAATTTTTGCGATACCTGCTGCTGCACCAGCAATACCACTAAAACCTAATAGACCTGCAATAACGGCTATTACTAAAAACATTAATGTCCAGCCCAACATAAAACCTCCTTGGTACATGTTTCACTTTATGATGTCGGTTAAATTAATGATGATAAGGATGACAATATGTTGCTCCTTTACATTAATTTGCCGCATCACGACTATGTATTAGTTAAAGCCAGCATTGTGCCAACTTTTCAAAAGTACAATAAGACAATGATTTATAAGTTTTTTAAATTAAAGGTGAGAAAGCTAATGATGAGAAAGCCACAAACAAGCAGGCAATTTTTACCGACGATTCGGTAAGAGTTTCAGGCTATCATGATTAGATCGCCAAATATCGATAAGTGAACAATAATGCATCTAACAGAACACTCGCATTTACTGTTTATCGGGCAATTTAAACGAAATGAATGCTGCTAAGGTAATAAAAAAACACGATATCCATAAGCAGGCTTCTAAACCATAAGCCTGATAAACCCAACCAGACAGTACCGTACCGATTAACCTCCCCATGGCATTGGCCATATAGTAAAAGCCCACATCGAGGGACACGCCATCACGACCAGCATAACTAACAATTAAATAGCTATGTAATGATGAGTTAATCGCAAATACCGCACCAAATACGAGTAAACCGACTACAACACTTTCTAACACATAGAAATCAGCATGCAATGCCACAGCTATCGCGGCGGGAGTCAGTAGTAAGTAAGTTGCCCATAAAAAGGCCGAGCGCCCTGTTGGCACCTTACCTTGTTTTTTGCCGGTAAAATACGGCGCAAAAGATTGTACAATACCGTAGCCAATCACCCAGCTCGCCATAAAGCCGCCGACCCACCAATGATCCCAACCAAAAGTGGTGGCTAAAAAGACCGGTAATGCCACCACAAACCACACGTCGCGGGCACCAAATAAAAACATCCGCGCCGCCGACAGTAGATTAATCGCCTGACTTTTAGAAAAAATATCTTTGAATTTAGGTTTATTTTTCGCTTTGCCTAAGTCATCTTTTAAGGTCAATAAACTAAATAGCCATACAATGCCTAATAGTGAAGCCATTAATATAATGGCGCCTCTAAATCCTAAGCTTGTAAGCAATACGCCACCTAAAAAGAAACCAATCCCTTTTAAGGCATTTTTAGAGCCCGTTAACAACGCAACCCATTGATAAAGTTTGCCTTCAGCATCTGCTGGCACTAGAGTTTTAATGGCACTTTTAGCGCTCATTTTATTTAAGTCTTTAGCGATACCCGACAAGGCCTGTGCCGCCATCACATAAACCACGCTCAACATATCGGTGGATACGGTAAGCATGGCAAGGGCAACAATTTGCAACCCAAGGCCGATGTTCATGGTGTTATTTAACCCTAGCCTTGCGCCTAACCAACCGCCAACTAGATTTGTTACCACGCCAAAGATTTCATAAAACAAAAACAACATGGCAATGTTAAGCGGGCTGTAACCAAGCTGATGAAAGTACAACACCACCAGCATCCGCAATGCGCCGTCGGTTAAGGTAAACGCCCAATAATTACCGGTAATGATCAGGTATTGTTTAATTTGTGGCGGCAATGCGCTCAGTGATAACAGCCCCATGCTGGGTTATTCCTTATCTGCTAGGCCAACTTTGCGGGCAAGCTCAGCGGTGCGGTTAGCGTATCCCCACTCATTGTCGTACCACACATATAGCTTCACTTGAGTGTCGTTAACCACCATGGTCGACAAGGCATCAATAATGCTTGAGCGCGGATCAGTTTTATAATCCACTGACACAAGCGGACGTTCTTCATAGCCCATAATGCCTTTTAGCTCAGTGTCTGCGGCTTGTTTAAGCAGTTGATTCACCTCTTCTACTGTGGTGCCTCGCGCCACTTCAAACACGCAGTCGGTAATTGAAGCATTGGCTAACGGTACACGTATCGCATGGCCATTTAACTTGCCTTTGAGCTCAGGGAAAATATGGGTAATGGCGGTAGCTGAGCCCGTTGTGGTGGGGATTAAACTAATGCCACAAGCACGTGCACGACGTAAGTCTTTGTGCGGTGCATCTAAAATAGTTTGAGTGTTAGTGATGTCGTGGATTGTGGTCATCGAACCATGTTTAATGCCGATTTTTTCGTGGATCACTTTTACCACTGGCGCTAAACAGTTGGTGGTACATGATGCCGCGGTCACAATCGGGTGGATCGCTTTATCATACAGGCCATCGTTCACGCCCATCACAATATTGAGCACGCCCTCTTCTTTAACCGGTGCGGTGACCACTACGCGTTTAACGCCTTGATCTAAATAAGCTTGCAACAAAGCCTTGGTTTTAATTTTGCCCGACGCTTCAATCACCACATCGCACTTAGACCAATCAGTATCTTGAGTGGCTTTGTTTTGCGTACATGGAATGGCTTTGCCGTTAATGATAATTGCATCGCCTTGATGGGTCGCCTCGTGATGCCAGCGCCCATGCACAGAGTCAAAGGTCATTAAGTGGGCTAACGTTGCCGCATCACCAGCGGGATCGTTAATGTGGACGATTTCCACGTCCTCCCAATCGTACGCTGCGCGCATTGATAAACGTCCCATACGGCCAAAGCCGTTAATACCTATTTTAATCGTCATAATATTGCCCTAAATTGTGTTATTTGGCTTATTAACCAGCAGCCTTTAATTAGTCGTCTTTTATCTGTAGTCTTTAATTAACAAGCTCAAAGAGTAAACCCATCAAAATATTCGCGCTGTACAGGGTGCGCTAATGCTTTTGGCCTTAGTGCTTGTACCGCACTCACTACCTTGTCTTTTGGCCAACCTAAGCTGGCAAGAATTAATCCAATTACTAACCCAGTGCGCCCTGATCCGCCTTTGCAGTGCACGGCAATCGTGCCCTGGTTATTCATCAAATTTAAGATTTGCGCTTTATGTTTCAGCCAGCTTGCTTCAAATTCGGCGCCCGGTGCGGCGTCATCCAAAATGGGTAATTGCACCCAGGTAATTTGCTGAGCTGCACATTGCGCGGCTAAATCACTGGCATTATTACGGGCCATTTCTTCGTCAAACATCAGGGTCAGTAACATTTGAGTACCAGCGACTTTTAACGTACTGAGCGACTCAGCCAATGCTTGCTCTTTCGTGCCTGGGCACGGGGTAAAAATCAATTTAGCGCCATTGTCATTGAATGGGTCTATTGGCAAAATATCAAACGGATGTGGTGGCATTATTAACTCCAAAAATCGGCTAATTGGCTAACAGATATAGGTAAAAATCCGTAAAAACCTAACGGCAGAAACTGACTTTATCAGGGCGATTCTTCATATTGTCTAGGCGCTGAAGGTACGGCAAAATGAGTGCAATGTTATTTTCAGTTGTTTGCGCAATAACCGACTTTACCCATAACGGTAATGCTGGGTTAATGCGGTAAAACACCCATTGGCCATGTTTTCGGTCGCTAAGTATGTTGGCTTTTTTCAGTAAGGCTAAATTGCGCGACACTTTAGGTTGGCTATCTTCATCCAGCGCTTGCATTAACTCACAAACACACAGCTCACCATGATAATGGGTCAACATTAAGGTTTTTAAGCGGATATCGTCTGTTAAGCATTTATAAAACGCGATGGGGTCTACATTGATGAGTGCTTGTTCGTCTTCGGCTGTAGCTTCAACAGCTGCTGCAAACGCCTTAAGTTCCACCAGCAAAAACATCGATAAGCGATTGTTAAGCTCTGTCAGAGTGCTGGAGAAAGGATGGTTGCCCGAACGGGTTTTAGGATCGGGGAAATCCCAGGCAAGCTGTTTGCCGGCACCGGGGAAACTGCGGCATTCGCTATTAGCTTTATCGCAAAGCGTAATCACGTAGTCGAACTCTTTCCCTGCAAAAGTTTGTACGTTTTTAGACTTTAAATGACTCGCGTCGACACCAAACTTTTGGATTGCGTCAATCGCTCTGGCGTCTATGTCCTCTGGCTGGGTACCCGCACTAAATACATCAAATTGCTCGGCGGCTTTACTTCTCAATAACGCCTCAGCCATTTGTGAACGGGCAGAGTTACCGGTACACAAAAACAATACACTTTTCTTTTTCATAGATAATCGGCTCAGCTGAATTCTTAAAAACATTGTATATATGATTATTTACATATACAAGACTAAGGTAATAAAAAAGCCTATTCAGGGTATTGAATAGGCTTATGCCAGTATTTAACGTTAGTGTTTATCTAACCAATTTAAAGCTAAAGGCCATAAGATTTGTGATTTACTGCTAAAAAATTTCATATGACCGATTTCTGATAATCCATGTTCACTTGGCGTTATGGTTAAGGTTTGACCATTAAGCATAGGGAACACCGACATCATGTCGACTACGTTGGCATTATTGGCTATATCATCATCCACCGCACACCCACAATGACGGTAAAGTCAGTTCGTTATAACAATGTTGATGCACAGTTTTACCAAAAGCTGTTTTAACATAACCTTGGCCGTTACACCATTGCTGCCATTGTTTGGCAACACTCTTTGGCAGTGGCTCTCCCATACCCAGCCACTGAGACTTAGTATGCCCAAACATCGCATTACTTAACGGGATAAAAAAGTTCATAAAAAAATGCGCTTGAATCAAATATGACAACTTCATATTTGTTAACTGACCTGAAGAACATGCAAAATTGAACATTGAACTAATGGCCATTGCATTATGCATTAATCCTATTAGTTGGCCACCAGCACTGTGCCCCACCAAATGGTATTTCGTTTGCGGAAATTCCTGTTGTAAACAATCCAGCACCGCTGGCATGTCTTTTTCGCCCCAACGCTGTAACGATGCAGAATTTTGGGTAACTGGCCCGATTGATGAGCCACCAATACCTCGGTTATCAAACGTAATAACGCCATAACCATTGTTGGCAAGGTAGTTGGCAAAATTAGCATAAAACTGTCTTTTAATTCCTGTAGCAGGCGCAATCATCACCGCACCTTTCGCAGTAATGGTGGGCTAATAAGCTGTGGCAGCAAGAGATTCACCATCGCTGCACGTTATTGTTATTTGCTTTACATTTTGCAGATTCATAGTTTCAGCCAAGCCTATTAGATTTAAATAAATGTGATTCACATGCTAAATTCAGGCAATAGAGTGGTTCATCTAGACCAAACTAACATAAAATTAATATGACAATGAACATTAGCTCTGTGGCTAAAAAATTTTGCTTTAGTGAACGAAACTTGAATCGTTGCTCAGTGTTGGCAGCAAGCATATCCCAAAAGAAGTAAGGATCGACATGGCAAATACATTACTGATATCTACCAACATAAGCATCAAAACCATTTCATAATATGTGGGCTTTGAAAGTGACCGCTTTTTCAAGCGGCTATTTAACGCCAATACGAGTGTCACATTAGCGAAATGGATCATCAGTTCCCATCAACCAACTCACTAATAAAGTTGAAGGGTAAAGCATTAAAGTGTATCCAGTCACGTCACAATTAAACCATTTCCGGAGGTAAGGGTTTACTATACAAATAACCTTGCAAATTAGTACATCCCATAGCCTTAAGTAAATCATGCTGCTCTATGTACTCGACACCTTCTGCAATGGTACTGAGCTCTAAATTAAGTGCTAACTGCACGATTGTGCGAGCGATAGCGGCATCTTTTTGATTATTCACTATTTCGTCTATAAACGACTTATCAATTTTTAATGTATCAATAGGGAAACTCTTTAAGTAGTTTAATGAAGAGTAGCCAGTTCCAAAATCATCAATAGCTAACTTCACACCTAACTCTTTGAGCTTAAAAAGCAAAGCAATCGCCTCATCAACGTTGCTGATGATGGCCGATTCTGTAATTTCAAGCTCAAGTAGATTTGGTGGTAAACCTGTTTCAGTCAGAGCGCTTTTAACGTGGTCTAAAATATTGGCATGGTTGAATTGCAATGCAGATAGATTGACCGCCATGCGCTGAAAATTGGCATCTGCAATATGTATCTGTTTCGCTTTGCTACAAGCTTCATATAAAGCCCATTCTCCAATAGGGATAATCAAGCCGCTGCTTTCGGCAATCGCGAGAAAATCTATCGGTGCTAACAAGCCTCTTGTTGGATGGTTCCAGCGCAATAATGCTTCGTATCCAACAATGTGGTCATTTTCTGAGTCAATTTGTGGTTGGTAATAAAGTACAAACTGATCTCCTAATCTTATAGCCTCTCGAAGGTCGGCTTCAATTTTGAGCCTATCCATTAACGATTTATGCATTTCATGAGAAAAAAGTTGATAACTGTTTTTGCCGTTGTGTTTCACCTCATACATGGCAGTATCTGCATGCTGCAGCAAAATATCACCGGTTTCGCCGTCATCGGGATAAAAAGAAATACCGATGCTGGCAGAAATAAATGTTTGTTGCCCCTGAATAACAAAAGGTTTCGAAAGCGCATCAAGCACTCGCTGAGCAATAATCGCCACATTATCAAATGCTTCTAACTCACATAAAAGCAAAGTGAATTCATCGCCGCCCAAACGGGCAAGATGTTCATTTTCATATTCAACTCGGCTGCCGACACTAAGCTCATCTGAAATACGTACAGAACTTTTTATACGTGTCGCCGTTTCGCATAGCAATTCATCACCGGTTTTGTGTCCCAAGGTATCGTTTATTCTTTTGAAATGATCTAAATCAATGAATAGTAATGCTAATTTTGTTGAATGGCGCTTAGCCAAAGCAATTGCTGAGTCTAATTGCAACAGAAACTTACGTCTGTTAGGTAGATCCGTTAACGTATCGTAAAAGGCATAATAAGCGATTTCTTGCTCTGATTTTTTGCGGCTTGAAATATCATGCAAAGTGCCATTAATTCGCGGCTCACCAAAATCATAAGTGATATCAGTTCGGTCATGTAGGGTAATAACCTCACCACTGTCATGTAACACACGATATTCAATATCGTAGGCTTTCCGATGCTTTAATGCTGTTTTAACCGTTAATTTTAAAAATTCACGATCATCTGGGTGGATGATTTCTAGCATTTTAGAAAATGTAATGTCTACCTCTTGAGGTTGCATCCCCAACATACGATAAACTTCATCAGAGCAATCTAGCTTGTTGGATATAAAGTCCCACTCCCATGAACCCAAGTGGGCGATGCTCTGTGCTCTGGCAAGTTTATTTTTACTCTTAGTTAACTCTTTAATTGTTTTATTGGCTTTTAATACATAATGGATGCGGTGACTCAGCAACGGCCACTTTACCGGCTTAGTCATAAAGTCTGTCGCACCCACATCGAAGGCTTTTTGAATGTCTTGAGGTTGATCTAATGCTGTCACCATAATAATAGCGACATTATCCCCTTCGGGTAATGAACGAATCACTGAACAACATTCAAAGCCATTCATTTTGTCCATCGACACATCGAGCAATATTAAATCTGGTGAGTGTTCGGAAAAAAGCTGTATAGCCTCTTCACCACTGCTGGCCTCAATAATATTGCCAACAGAATGGTTTATTGCTCGACGCATCAAAACTCGGATGACGGGATCATCATCAACGATTAATACTACATCTTGAAGCGTATTTAACGACATTAGACAAACCTCTCTAACTTTAGCAATATTGCCTCTTTAGTTTGTTAAAACACTGGCAATAATGTGTCTGATAGATGATGCAGAGATAATAGCGATAGCTAGTATTGAAAAATTAATTTTGTTCGAATTGATGCAATATTCATTATTTTCATCGTTTAACCTCTAGTGCCAATTTCAACACTTGTGAGCTGATATCCAACCCAGAAGCCTCTAAAGTATTAATATTAAAGAACAATCGCTTATCTTGCTCCACGATTTGAATCATGCCTCCTTGAACTGCAAATCCCGAGATATCTGAAACCGTTAAAATAGGTTTATTATCAACAGCCAAAAACAAACGACAGGTTAAATCCCTAGAGTTTGCATCGATAATTACCACATCACACTACGATACAGTATGTTAAACAGTGACCTTATTTATTGGGAGTTTTAACGTTTAACATCAAGTGCTAATTTCAATACCTGTGAGCTGATAGTTAATCCTGATTTTTCTAAAACTTGCATATTAACCTTGAAAAATAACCGTTTATCTTGCTCGACAATTTCAATCATCCCGCCTTGCATTGCAAAACCAGTGATATCCGAAACTGTTAAAATAGCCTTATTATCGACAGCCAATAATAATCGATGCGTTAACTCCCTAGAGTTAGTGTCAACAAATACAACATCGCACTGGCCGACCTGGCTTATTTCGGATAACTCAATAGCTATAACAGACTGATTTCCTATCTTTTTATCAGAAAGCCCCAGAAAACTGTCATGATATTGATTTCCGAAAAAACATATTTTCCAAGCAGATGGTGGATTAAGACGCGCTTCAGGCCACTGAGTAAACTTAGCAAAGTTATAGGTTAATGCCGCCTTTAACTCGAATGCGTTCTGAGCCATAGAGGCTCGCGGAAAAAAAATTGTTCCCACGACCAATAATGAATACAGTAACTGTCGACTTGAATTTAAACTTTTCATTTTGCTACCTTAAAAGGTCAAAGTAGCTTTAATATAATAACTTGGTCCCACACGATAAGGGAGCTGGTAGTTCTCTCCTTCATACTCAAGGTGAGCAGGATGAAGTAAATTTTTTCCGAACGCCGATAACAAGACATCAGGAGTTACAGCCCAGTGCAACCCAATATCTAAACCATGGTAGCTATCAATGGTCTTAGTGCTAAGGTCATTGGTATTGATGACATAAGCGTCACCCATAAATCGCCACACTAGATTAAGATTAATATCATCAGTAATACTCCAATCCATCATTGTCGATAACATATGCTCTGGTGCATCAGTATTTTGACTTTGATTTTCACCAAACTCATTTTGAATAAAACTATAATTCAGTTTAAGTTGGAGATCATCGGTTGCAGCCCACATAGAAGAGAACTCGAATCCATAGTTATATCCATCAAGATCATTCTCAAATGTTAAGTATTGTGAAATGTAATTGGGAAACGTGCTGAAATCTGTTGTGCTGTTGAGAGCGCTGCGCAGTTGATCATAGTCGTTATAAAATATTGTTGAATCAAATGACCATTTTTTTGCCGGAGTAACACGGTAACCCAATTCATAGGAAATGATTTCTTCAGATTGATAATTCTCGTTACCAGCCACCCATATACTGACCAATGGCGACTCAACCGAAGGCGGTATGTTTTGTGCGTTAACAGAGAGATTATTTTCTACCCGCGATGGTGTTCTGATTGCACGTGCAACCGAGGCCCACAAATTATTTTTTTTATTTAATTGCCACATTAATCGAACATTCGGTTGGACCTCAAAGCCTGTGTAGTCAAAGTGTTCTACACGCGTTGCTAACGTAAGCCACAATTCATTATCTATTAACGTAATCTCATCACGAACAAATGCGCTCCATAAATTAGTTCGAGTCGATTCTGACTCACTACTTACAATAATAGTGCTTTGGTCGAAGTCATCTTGAATAAAACGGTAACCCAATCCCCAGATAATATTATGGCTTTGCCCTACAAGTAGCTGATGCTGAAAATCAATATCAAGGGTTTCACTACTAAAACCATACCAATCATCGTCTCTTTTTGCATAATCGTAATAAGTTTGCAGACTATATTGTGAGGTTGGCGATAGCGCTTTGGTTAACTTTGATAATAGATTAAAGCCATCACTGTTTACTTCGTCACTATTATATTCAAGATATGACGGACCAACTAATGTTGGATAATAGGACGTTTGCTGCATTTGAGTGCGATACCAATCACTGCTCAACATAAGGCTTGTGCCGGTCTCAAGCTCTATATCAACGCGGCCGCCAACTTGTAGGTGAGTCCAGCCGTTATCCTTATCAACACTTGCAGAAGGCCCCACAAGGTAGTCACCGAGATCTTGTGTATCATGTTCAAGAGAGTCTTTATTATGACCTTTTACATACACTCTCGATGTTGCATTGTCTGATAATGTCGAACCATAACGAAAACCTGCAAATCCTTGCTCATAATCGCCAGCCCCTATTTCAGCATAGCCACCAGAAGTATCAGCACTGTGTTTAGTAATGATATTAATGACACCGTTTACTGCATTCGCGCCCCACATAGCGGCACTCGGTCCACGAATCACTTCAATGCGCTCAATATCGGCCATCAGTGTATCTTGCACCTCCCAATAAACACCTGAAAAAACAGGAGAATAAAGGGTGCGACCATCCATCAACACCAACAGCTTATTGTTGTAGCGACCATTAAAGCCGCGGCTACTGATAGCCCATTTTTGGGAATCAATCTGTGCAACATGCAACCCTGGCACATCGCGAAGGACTTGAGGAATTGAGGTTGCCCCAGAATTACGAATATGTTCGCTTGTCACCACATAGATTGCGGCTGGTGAACTCGATAAAGGCTGCTTCTGCTTCGACACTGAAGTCACCTCAACATTCAGCAACTCTTGTAGGCTAAGATCGAAAGAGTTTGATTCATCGGCGATGGCTGCGGATGTAACAACACAAGCCAATAGCACAAAATAAGATATAATTTTCGACTTTAACATTTACAACAGCCCCGCCTTCACTAAAGCTAACGAAAATTGTGAGAGTCTAATAACGAAAAAATCAAGAGTTCACAATTAATTTACATAAAGTAAATTTACACGATTAAGTTAAATAAGTATGTTACAAAATTAGATATAAGTTATTTTTTGAGCGATAGAGCTTGTTATAGCGGACTAACATATTAGCCATTGCACCAACAACCAGGTATGGAATATTGAGTCTTTTAGTAAGGTGACACCATAATGCTAACAATTCCTCCGACAATTCTTGAAGAACTAAGTGTAAAGGTAGGGACAACAGGACGGCTAATACTTAACCCAAAGCCTAAGTATACTTTAGAGAAATTACTGGCCAAGTGTGATAAATCAGCTCCTATATCGTCAGAAGTTCAAGAATGGCTCGATACACCAGCTGTAGGCAAGGAACTATTTTAAATACCTTGAGCACTACAAATTGAAATGTAGAGCAAATATGGGCGACAACTTTCTTGAAAAACACCTTTCGACTGAATTTGTAAAAATATTGTACATACGTTTTTTACATGTAAAAACCGTCAGCTTAAAAAGTCAATCCAAAAAAATAGCCTATTATATGGTTAAGATATTTATCTACTTTTGCTTATTAACATACTTGAAACATTTATAGATGTCGGATAGATTACGGCCACTAACTATTGGATAACGGATTTTCAATGAATAAGTTTGTGTTTTTTTGTCGCGGGTTAATCCTAGCCAGCATGAGCTTTATGTGTTTCTCAAGTACCGCGGAGGATGCCTTTAACATCTTGCAAACGCTTGATTACAGGGAAGAACAACAAGAGCTATACCCTGACAGCGTAAGAACATATCACTTTGATAAATCAACAAATACTCTTTATTTAATTGGCAATAATCTCGACTCAGATATCACTGTACAGACACTTTATATTTGGCAATATGAGCCAACATCGCATTTACTTGAATTCAATCAAAAAGTCGTACTCGATTTCGCGAATAATGAATACATTAACTTCAAGATTGTCGCAAAGGTTGACGATAAATTAATTATCAGTAATCAAGACAACCTCGACTCCAGTAATTATCTTTCAAGTATTGATTTAAATGATGGGTTTAAACTGGTCAAAGAAGTAGAGCTTTTCCCTGATATAGGGGGTTATATCAATGTTACTCAATCATCTGAAAACACTATATTTAGCTTCATATATTCTCAAAATGCCATCATCGCGACACACTGCACCGTGAATGTTACAGACATCACTTGCCAAGATGTTCAAGGTGAATTACCTGACTTATCAAATTTCACAACCTCAGCTTTTTACCGAACTTATTTCCTAGCTGGTTTTAATCAATTTCTGTTTGAAATATCTGATAGCAACACAGGCATAGCTAAGGCATACATATTCCGCTTCGATGAATTCGGTAATATTTTTTTACTAAATGATATTAGTTTACCAAGTAATGTTAGATTGAAGGGGATTACTGCACTCAGTACTAAATCAGAATTATTTATCTACTCTGGTAACACAAGTTTATACCCTGACAAACATTACATTTATGAAAATGATAAGTGGTTAGACTCAGGTACCACTCCAGGGCGTGGTGTAGAGGATGCCAATTTACCAGTGCAATTTGTAGCTGATACGGATTACGGGTTAGGGCCTCAATGTAGGGCCATCATTTACAGTAAAGAAAAGTTATCGTTACATTTTACAGATCAGACCCGAAATTTACTTACGATAAATGACTGTATTCTTATCGATGCAGAATATGGATTAAGCATAGGTCGGAATGATAAAGTAATTCAATCTTTTCAGTTGGCTAACACATTACCAATTACAAAATTAGACTCTCTAAATAGTTTTAGTTTTCAATGGACACAAGATCAGTACAGTGAAATCAACCTCAAAAACTATTATACCAACCCAAGTCTATTGACAATAAAAGGGCTGCCAGCACCATTAACGTTTGATGGTGAAAAAATAACAGGAAAGCCAGGGAAAAAAGACATATTTGTTCTATCCAGTGCTGGTAACTATGAAAAAATAGACAGGTCTAGGGTTCAAGTCTTTTCAGGAACAAAGTTGCTCACCAATTTCGCCATCGATTTTATCAATATCAATGATGCGCCTGAATTAATTAGCCCACTTAGCAAAGAATATTTGAAAAAAGGTGGTTCATACGAATTATTAATAAATGATTTGGTATGGGACCCCGATTACGATAGCCCTATAAGTTATACATATACCAATCTTCCCCCAAACTCTAAAGTGGATGATTATGGGGGGTTACAAATCATCTCAGCCAAAACAGGAAAATACTCCATAGGCGTTACAGCCAACGATGGTAAGGGTGGCGTACTTAAGTTTTCTCTCGAAGTTGAAGTTAATGGCAGTGGTTCTGAAGGTGGTTCAAGTGGTGGCAGTGTAGGCATTAACTTGTTATTGCTTCTCTTTATATTACTATTACTTAGAAACAACCCAGCCGTTTTGTTCAAACGTCATAAACCATAACATGTTTAATATACAATAGCGCGAAGACAATCTTTTAATATTAAGAATCAACCACATAGGTTCAAATTAAACAGTTTTCACAAAAAGATTGTCTTCGTTTAATTCCAATTGTCTTCGTTTTAATTCCATGCTTACAACTAAACAGCCAACCCTGCTGCAACACCCGACGACCAGGCCCATTGAAAATTAAACCCGCCTAACCAACCACTTACGTCCATTACTTCACCAATAAAGTACAATCCAGATACATTTTTTGCTTCCATGGTTTTAGACGATAACTCGTTGGTATCAACCCCACCTAAGGTGACTTCAGCAGTGCGATAACCTTCAGTACCATTCATTACAATTGACCAGTCATTTAAGCTTTGAGCTAGATGTTCACGCTCGCCGTGGCCGAGTTGGTTTAAGGCTTTATCTAATTGTGCTTCTTCATATAATGCTTCAACTAAACGTTTTGGCAACCAATGGCTAAGGGTATTGCGAAGACTCTGTTTAGGATGATTTTTAAGCGCGAGTTCGATTTTTTCTAACGCATTTTCACCCGGCAATAAATTAATGGAAATCGCTTCGCCTGCCTGCCAATAGTTTGAAATTTGCAGTACAGCAGGCCCCGACAAACCACGATGCGTAAACAATAATGCTTCACTAAATTGAGTGCCATCTTGTGCGGTGATCGTTGAAGGAACCGCGATACCGGATAATGCTTCAAAGCGCGCTTTTTGCTCAGCATGCCAGGTAAAAGGCACTAATCCAGCACTGGTCGGTAATACGGTTAAACCAAATTGTTCGGCAAGTTTATAACCGTATGGCGTAGCCCCTAATTTAGGCATAGATAAGCCGCCAGTGGCGATCACTAAAGACGTACAGCTAAAGTCGCCATTTGAAGTGCTTAAATTGAAACCACTATCTGTTTTACTTACCGAGAAAATTTCGGTGCGAAGTTTTACTTTAACGCCTGCCCATTCGCACTCGGTCATCAACATGGTAACAATGTCTTTGGCTGAGTCGTTGCAAAATAGCTGACCATGATCGCGCTCGTGATATTCAATGCCATGGCGTTCAACTAACTCAATAAAATCACTTGAGCGGTAGCGTGCAAGTGCCGATTTAACAAAATGCGGATTGCCACAAATAAATTGATGCGGTTCAACCTTTTGATTAGTAAAGTTACAACGGCCACCACCACTGATCAAAATTTTACGACCAGCTTGTTTGGCGTTGTCGATCACCAACACATCACGACCTCGATAGCCCGCGGTTGCAGCACACATTAACCCTGCCGCGCCGGCACCGATAATGATTACGTCATGATGTTTCACGTTTCACTCCACATTGTTTAAATTGGTTATTTGCATGAGGTAATGCACTTTAAAATGCAAAAAAGGATGCTATTTTAGCATCCTTTTTGATATCTACTCACGGTTAACTTAACCGTTATGTTGCACTATTTTTTGCGTGTTTCAGATTTTTTGTCTCGGCTGAGTAACTCTTTTGCAGCTTCAACAGGTGCTTTACCTTGGTATAACACTTGATAAATTTGTTCGGTGATCGGCATTTCTACTCCAAGGCGTTTAGCTAAGGTAAACACTTCTTTAGTGTTTCGATAACCTTCAACAACTTGGCCAATTTCATCTTGTGCAGTCATCACGTCTTTACCTTGACCTAGGGCCAAGCCAAAACGACGATTACGCGACTGATTGTCGGTACAAGTCAATACTAAGTCACCTAAACCTGCCATCCCCATAAAGGTAGATGCATCGGCGCCAAGCGCTTCACCTAAACGAGTCAGCTCGACTAATCCACGGGTAATTAATGCCGTACGTGCATTAGCGCCAAAGCCAATACCGTCTGACATACCTGCACCAATCGCGATAACGTTTTTAACCGCGCCGCCTAACTGGATACCAGTAAAGTCATCGTTAGCATAGACACGTAAACGTTTTGGACTGTGGAGTAATTCAACTAAGTCGTGAGTAAACTGAGGACAAGTACCTGCCACCGAAATAGCAGTAGGTAAGCCTGCGGCGAGTTCTTTAGCGAATGTTGGGCCTGACAATACCGCTAATGGATATTGCTCACCTAACTGCTCACGTGCAACGTCTTGTAGTAGGCGGCCGGTTTCAGGCTCTAGCCCTTTGGTGGCCCACACAATTCGTGCATCTTCGCGCAATAATGGCTTAGCTTGTTTAAGCACATCACCAAAAACATGGCTCGGTACAACCACTAAAATATTTTTGCTGGCTGCAAGCGCTTTACCTAAGTCAGGTTCGATTGCTAAACAATCAGGAAACTGAATACCTGGCAAAAACCGCTCGTTACTACGGCTGTCTGCTAATACTTGCATGCTTTTGGGATCGTGACCCCAAAGCAAAGTCTTATGGCCGTTGCTTGCCAAAGAAATAGCAAGGGCGGTGCCATAAGACCCCGCCCCTAGTACCGTAATTTCGGCAGTATTACTCATAAATTATGCTGTTGCTTCTTCAGTTGCAGCAGCTTGACGCTGTTGAACATACTGTGCAAATAGCGCGTCAAAATTAACTGGCGCTAGGTTTAGTTGTGGGAATGTACCACGGCCAACTAAGTTACCCACTAATTCACGTGCATATGGGAACAACACGTTAGGGCAGTATGCTCCTAAAGAATGAGCAAGTTGTGGCTCTGTTAAACCAGATATAGAGAAGATACCTGCTTGTTGAACCTCACATAGGAATGCTGTTTCATCGCCATTTTTAGCAGTAACAGTAAGAGACAAAATCACTTCAAATGTGTCATCAGACAATTTGTTACTACGAGTGTCTAGATCTAATTTTACTTCTGGGTTCCATTCTTTTTGGAAAACAGCTGGGCTGTTTGGCGTTTCAAAAGACAAATCCTTTGTATAAATACGCTGAATGTTAAATTGTGGTGCTTGTGCTTCGTTGTTTGCGACTTCAGCCATAATGTCCTACCTATATATGTGTTATTTAGCTTTTCTGTGAAGCTAATTGTGTTGGGCTTTAAGACTAATAACGGATCTATTGATCTATCGTTAGTGCTATCCCGTAAAGTTGATTTTGCTAAAAAGCTTTCAACAAAACCTTGTTTATAAACAGTGTTAGCGCATTCCCAATTTGTTAACACTGCATATATTAAGCGGCGTATTAACGCTTGCTTTTAACTACGGGTAAATTTGCACCCTGCCATTCGCCCATGCCACCTTTAAGGTTAAACACGTTTTCAAAACCTTGTTTAATAAGGAGTTGAGCTGCTTGTGACGATGTCATACCTGAGTTACATACTATTATAATGGGGCTAGTTTTATACTTTTCAAGGCTTGATACTTGATTATTTTTAATTTCAGACAAGGTTACGTTTAGCGCATCAACAATGTGACCTTTCTTAAATTCTTCTTTTCCGCGTACATCAACAACCTTGGCATCTTGCTTGTTAACCATGATGGTTAGCTCTTGATGACTGACGTTTTTAACTTTAGATGTACCCGACTTAATGACACTCACAACTAGCGCCACAAACAAACCGACCCAAGCTAAACTTAACATTGGATTAGCTTTAAAAAATTCCATGTACTCTTGCATAATTACTGATTTCTCTGACGATGACTAAGATGAGATGCCATCGAGTATATCGTTTTGCTAGGTAGTTTTCATTAGTGAAACGCCTAAATAACGCGTTTATTCGTGACCCGCACCACTTTAATGATTGCTTTAGTTATATCTTGAAAGCTATATGCCTTTTGCACGCTATCGATAAGTAGTAATATTCATACAATTGAAATTTTATAACACTTCCATTTTTAACTTAAAAGGTACTTGCAAATGACTAAGAAACGTCCTTTAGCACTACTTATCCTTGATGGCTGGGGCTACCGTGAAGACACGCAAGACAATGCGGTTTTTCATGCGAACACACCTGTTTTAGATAAGCTAAATGCACAATATCCTCACAGCTTAATTTCAGGTTCTGGTATTGATGTGGGTTTACCCGACGGCCAAATGGGTAACTCTGAAGTTGGCCATATCAATATCGGTTCTGGCCGTATTGTGTATCAAGAACTGACTCGTATCAGTAAAGCTATTGCAGATCATGAGTTTGAAAAAAATCAGGCGCTTTGTGATGCAGTAGATAAAGCCATATCCGCTAATAGTGCGGTTCATATTATGGGGTTAATGTCTGCAGGTGGCGTACATAGCCACGAAGAGCACATTGAAGCCATGTGTCGCATGGCCGTTGAGCGTGGTGCAACTAAAGTATATTTACATGCATTTTTAGATGGTCGCGACACGCCACCGCGCAGTGCCAAAAATAGCTTAGTGCATTTTGATGAGCTATTTGCGGCATTAGGCCATGGACGCACGGCATCGATTATTGGTCGCTACTTTGCGATGGACCGAGATAACCGTTGGGATCGAGTTTCACAAGCATACGAACTAATTACTGAAGGCAAGGGTAAGTTTAGCTACACAAGCGCACCTGAAGCACTAGAAGCGGCTTATGCTCGTGATGAAAATGATGAGTTTGTTGCAGCATCAACGATTGTTGATGCTCAAGGTCAAGCGGCAGAGCTAAACGACAACGACGCATTAATTTTTATGAATTTCCGCGCCGATCGTGCACGTCAAATTTCTCGCAGTTTTGTTAACTCTGATTTTGATGGTTTTGTTCGTAATAAAACCCCAAATATCGATTTTGTGATGTTAACTGAATACGCGGCAGACATTAAAGCTGCAGTTGCTTATCCGTCTGAAGACTTAGTGAACACACTAGGTGAAACCTTGCAAAACCAAGGTAAAACCCAATTGCGAATTTCAGAAACTGAAAAGTATGCACACGTCACATTCTTCTTTAACGGTGGTAAAGAAGAGCCGTTTGAAGGTGAAGATCGCATTTTAATTCAGTCACCTAAAGTAGCAACATACGATTTACAACCAGAAATGAGTTCAGCAGAACTTACCGACAAACTCGTCGCGGCTATTGAGTCGAGCAAATACGATGTGATTATTTGTAACTATCCAAATGGTGACATGGTTGGCCATACTGGTAAATTTGATGCGGCAGTTAAAGCATGTGAAGCGGTTGATGCTTGTATTGGTCGTGTAGTTGAAGCGTTAGCTAAAGTTGATGGCGAATGCCTTATCACTGCAGATCACGGTAACGCTGAACAAATGACAGACAAGTCTACTGGTCAGGCTCATACCGCTCACACAAGTGAGTTAGTGCCATTTATTTATGTGGGCCGTGACGCCACAATAAAAGATGGTGGACGCTTGAGCGATATCGCGCCAACTATGTTAACCTTGATGGGCCAAAGCATCCCGCAAGAAATGAGTGGACGCTGTATCATTGACCTTAAAGAGTAAACATTAACTCGTGATAACTCGTTTATTTGTTAAAGCCAGCATTATTGCTGGCTTTCTAATCCTTTCATTTACGGCAAATAGTGCTGACCTGACCGCCCGTCAATCGGCGTTAAAGTCTATTCAAGCACAAATAAACCAACAGCAAAATTCACTAAAAGATACCAGTAAGCAACGCGAAAAGCTTATCGCTTTATTAAAAAGTGATGAGCAAGCCATTGCTAAAGCTGCGCAAAAAGTCAATCAATCACAAGCCTCATTGGCCGCTGTTAATACCAAATTACGCGAATTAGACAAACAACAAATCGAGCTCGCCACTGTAAAAAGCAGTCAGCAAGAAACCTTATCAAAACAATTATCTAGCGCATATCTTGCCGGTAATCATGACTACACAAAAATGATGTTAAATCAGCAGAATCCGGCAACAGTTGAGCGTATGCTCGCCTATTATCAATTTTTAAATAACGCCCGAATTAAAGCGATTAAACAGCTAAAGCAAACCAGTATTGACTTAGATAAAGTGAAGCAACAACAAGTAACTTCGCAACAAAAACTCAATGCATTAGTGATAGAGCAAAAAAAACAGGCGCAACAATTATCGAAAGAACAAGGGCAGCGTAAACAAACGCTAACCCAACTTCAGCGAACCTTGTCAAGTAAAGGTGCGGAACTAGAACAATTACAAATAGAAGAAGCCAGTTTAAAGCGAATTGTTCAGCAAGCTATGGTCACAGCCAAAGCTAACCCAACAATGGACGGATTAGCCAATCAACGCGGAAAGTTAAAATGGCCAACTAAAGGCCGTATGAGCAAACGCTTTGGCAGTAGCCGCTCAGGACAGATTGTTTGGAAAGGTAGCGTCTTAGCCGCACCTGAGGGGCAAAATATTTATGCTGTTGCCTCAGGTAAAGTCATTTACGCGGATTGGTTACGCGGATTTGGTATGGTGTTAGTGATTGACCACGGCAAAGGTTACATGAGCTTATATGGCCATGCACAAACGCTGTTAAGACAACCCGGCGACATGGTTAAAAGCGGTGATTCGATTGCCCTTGTCGGTAGCTCAGGCGGACAAAGCGAGCCAGGGTTATATTTTGAGATACGTAACAAGGGTAAAGCGGTCGACCCAGCTTATTACTGCCGTTAAGGTTTTACTTATGCTTTATTTTGATAAACAATCGCACAACTAACTAATTAGTGCAGTTTTAAGTAATTAATTGCGACTATAATCGGCTGAATGAATACTCAAATATCCATAACACATAAAAAGATAAGCTAACGTGCGAATTCAATGCATTATTTTACTTTGCTTGTGCAACATTTTGCCCGCAAGCGCTGCCAAATTGGCCATTATCATTGATGATATTGGTTATAGACTCACTGACGAAGCAGCATTAACTCTACCGCAAAATATTACCTTATCAGTATTACCTCACACACCTTTAGGCCAAAAACTGGCTAATGATGGCCACAATAATGGTCACGAAATCATGTTGCATCTGCCTATGCAGGCCTTAAATGGTAAAGCATTAGGTCCGGGTGGATTAACTAACGACATGAATGAAGCACAAATAAAGCAACAGCTCCAAGCCGCATTTAATAGTATCCCTTTTGCCAAAGGGGCCAATAATCATATGGGTAGCTTATTAACCCAAATGGATGACCCTATGTTATGGGTTATGCAAAGCCTCAAGCAACAACAGCTGTTTTTTGTCGACAGCGTGACGACCAAATACACTAAGGCTAGTGATACGGCGAATAAACTAGGTGTGCCATTGTTGAGAAGACATGTATTTTTAGATAATGATGTTAGTCCACGTGGACTTGAAAAGCAGTTTAATATAATGATCCAAAGAACCAAGCAACAAGGGAAGCTCGTTGCTATTGCGCACCCTTATCCTGAAACTATTCGCTTTTTACGTACAAATCTTGCTCGCTTAGAAGCCAATGGTATTGTGCTAGTAAAAACATCCCAGTTATTTGATGACATTAACCTTGCCACCTCAAATCAAGCTACTCCAACTGCAACACTGAAATAGACAAATCTGGTAACGTTGCCAAAATTTCAGACCGATTATCAACAATATCGGCCAAGGTATATTGATCGAGTACAGCAAGATATGCTGCCACAGCCTGACCTAATACCCCTTTTAATTTACAAATAGGTGTAAAACGACAATAAGGTGACTCGCAATCAATTGGCGCGAGCGAATGTTCTAAATCACGAACCAATTGGCCCAGGTGTAGCTGTTCAGCGGTTTTAGCAAGCTTAAACCCACCACTTTTACCACGAATAGTCTGTAAATAACCCAACTTTCCTAACTGATGAATAATTTTAGCCACGTGGTTCGACGATAAATCAAATACGCTGGTGACTTCTGCAATTCGAAACAAGGTTTCTCGCTCTGGTTGCACTGCGAGATACATTAAAATCCGAATACCAAAGTCTGTATATCGAGTCAGTTGCATGATTTAAATTACCCAAAGTAAATAATAATCAAAGGTTAGCATGTCGAAGATTCTAAATCAGTGATCAACCATAAAGCTTGCTCATTTGTGGTACCACAAACATCAATACTTGCAGAAAACTCTCCACAGACATCGGGTCGCTCTGGTTGACCGAAAATAAGACATAGATTGTCGTCATTCAATTGAATACATCGCACACCAGCAGGTTTACCATTTGGCATCCCAGGAATAGGGCTGGTAATTGATGGTGCAATGCAGCAAGCACCACAACCCAAACGGCAATTCATAAGTATTCCTGTCGATTATAACTACATATTATTTTTAAAAACAACGTCATATAGACATGTTTAATTACATTATTCGTATACACAATAATTGAAACAACAACCGAGCTAAGGCAAGTTATCTGTGATGCTTTTTCACCACCACTATATCGACGTATATTAGATCACATTTTCAGTTTTTAAGCATTAAACCAGTAACAATCATAGTGGTACAGTAGACCCTCTTCAGAAATAAGGAAATTACCAATGAAACGTCCAGTTATTCTCGATTGCGACCCAGGCCATGATGATGCCATCTCACTTATTTTAGCATTAAGCTCAGACAAATTAGACGTCCTTGCGGTTACAACTAGCGCCGGTAACCAAACGCCAGATAAGACCCTAAATAATGCCTTACGAGTGCTCACCTTACTTGGTCGACATGATATACCTGTGGCAGCAGGAGCACCTAAACCTTTAGCTCGCGAGTTGATTATTGCAGACAATGTGCACGGTGAAAGTGGTCTTGATGGCCCTAAATTACCAGATCCGGCATTTGCACCCGTCAGCAAAACAGCAATTGAATTGATAGCCGAAAAAGTCAAAAACAGCAAACAACCAGTCACACTAGTTCCTACAGGTCCACTCACAAACATTGCGCTATTTTTATCCGCTCATCCAGAGCTACATCATAATATCGACAGTATTGTACTGATGGGTGGTGCTGCAGGAGTGGGTAATTGGACTCCGGCTGCTGAGTTTAATATTTTTGTCGACCCAGAAGCTGCTGATATGGTGTTTAAATCAGGTATTCCAATCGTTATGTGCGGTTTAGATGTGACTCATGAAGCGCAAATTATGGATGAGGATATCGAGCGCATAAGAGTCATTAATAATCCAATTGCACAATGCGTTGCAGAGTTACTCGACTTCTTTATGATTTATCATCGAGATCCTAAATGGGGCTTTACCGGTGCACCGCTTCATGATCCATGCACCATAGCCTGGCTTTTGAATCCGTCATTATTTACCGCTGTAGATTGTTGGGTTGGAGTTGAAACCAAAGGTGAACACACTCAAGGTATGACGGTCGTCGATCGCTATCAATTAACAGGCAAACCGCACAATACAAAAGTATTGTTTAATATAGACCGTAAAGGATTTGTCGATTTTATTGTTGAACGCCTAAACGATTACTAATCTATCAATGTCATGCAGATAATTTTATATGCATGACAATAAAGGATATTCATGAGCACATTATTAGTTGTCGGCAGCGCTAATGCCGATCATGTTCTGACATTTGATAATCTTCCTCAAGCTGGTGAAACCTTGATGTGTCAAGAATATCGCCTAGAACTTGGAGGTAAAGGGGCAAATCAAGCCGTAGCGGCAGCACGCTTACGGAGTTCAAAACAAACTGTTAGTTTTATCTCTGCGTTAGGCGATGATTCTAATGCTAAAAAAATGCGTGATACATGGACTATTGATGGGATAGATCTGACTGGTTGTTACGAGATTCCGGGCCAAAGTACGGGAACGGCTATGATTTTTGTTAATCAGCTAGGCGAAAATAGTATTGGGGTAGTCCCTGGTGCAAATGCATACTTATTACCTAAGCATATACAACAACAGCAAACATTATTTATCCAAGCAAAGTACATGCTGATCCAACTTGAAACCTCTATTGACAGCGTGCATGAAGCATTATTACTGGCGAGGCAGCATCAATGCACAACGATACTCAATCCAGCACCAGCGGCAACACTGCCAGAAGAAATACTGAGCTTGGTTGATATCATTACACCCAATGAAACAGAAGCGCTTACGTTAACAGGTGTAGAAGTTGTAGATCAAAGCAGCGCATCGAAAGCTGCTGAATATCTACATCGGCAAGGTATCAATAAGGTCATTATTACTCTCGGCAGTAAAGGCGCATATATTAGCGAACAAGGATCAGGACAAATCATACCAGCACCAATAGTTAGTGCTGTTGATACTGTCGCTGCTGGGGATACATTTAATGGCGCATTAATGGTGGCGTTAGATGAAGGAAATAACCTTATCGATGCGGTTATCTTCGCCAATAAAGCATCTTCAATCGCAGTAACTCGTCATGGCGCGCAAAGTAGCATTCCCTACCGTGAGCAACTAAATCGCTGATATCATGTTAAGCTCAACAGAGGTTGTCGTATTAATGACGACCATCTTTTGTATTAGTGGAACAAGTGCTAATAATAGACAGCACTCTGCATTATAAATACAAGGCACATGCTACATACAAAAAAGCAAAAATCCCTATAGATTGAATGAATACCAATTAATATTAGCCACATTATTGATGTAACTTAATATAGCTTTACCTTCAGTCTTGCCGTAAAAGGAATATAATTAATTTCAGATACAAAAAAGCCTCATCGTGAGTTGAGGCTTCGATATCAACAGAGCATATTATGCTTGTAATAGGGGTGAACCGGCGTCTATATGCATGGCATATCACCGCAATCTATTGACGGTCTACTCAGCTGAACGACGACTACCTTGAGGCTCAAGACAAGTCATCGTAACCTTAAATTTTTTGTCATTTTTAATACGAAAAAGGCCTCTGCATTTCTGCAGAGGCCTTTGTCTTTAGTTGGCGGAGCGGACGGGACTCGAACCCGCGACCCCCGGCGTGACAGGCCGGTATTCTAACCAACTGAACTACCGCTCCTTTAGCACGTTGCTTACGCAGAATGCTAAATGCTTTTTAAGTCGCTAGTATGTCATAACTAGTAGACTTGCTCTTTCGAGCATCTCTTAACGAGATAATTAGGCGTCTGGAAATGAAGCTCTATGGTTTCCAGACAAATTTTGTCTAAATACTGGTTAATTGTCCGTCTAACGGCATTGTTTCTTCGCTCTAATACTCATGTAGTAAACTACACTCCGTGCTTCGCTCGTTACGGCTTTGTTAGCCTAACAATTTCCTGCGTCTTCATAACCAAGATTTAGTTAATTCGGAAAGCTAATTTTATTGAGTATTCTCACACTATCTAAGTGCTCTATTCTAACCACTAAGGTCAGTAAAACCCATCTGGGTTGTATGGTTAAGCCTCACGGGTCATTAGTACAAGTTAGCTCAACGCCTCACAACGCTTACACACCTTGCCTATCAACGTAG
>NZ_BMQW01000009.1 GCF_014648315.1 Shewanella ulleungensis | reverse complement strand
TCTTTATTTATGATGGCGCCAACGCAGACAGTAAAGTGGATGTGTATAACTGGAACAAGCTTTGGGACAATGTTCAATTAATTGAAATGGATGACCTAGACGGTGACAGCACTATTGACTGGGGCCAATTTGGACAACGTATAGACGATGGACGTTATCAGTGGGTGGTAAAAAAGGGCAGTGATAAACGTGGCGTTATCCGCACTTTTACTTGGCCTAATGACTTGGTGGATGTGGCCCCCATATTGGTTGCTGACCGCACCGGTGATGGTATCCGAGAGGTTGCAATATCAGGAATAAACCCTGACGATGGTAAAGTATTTATCCGTATCAACGATGGGCGTTTGCCTAATGAACGAATCGCGAACATTAGCTGGCCAGCAAGTTGGGAAGATTATCAAGTAATGGAGCTTGGTGATTTAAATAACGACGGCTTTAGTGAGTTTGGTTTATTAGGCTTTACAAAAGCCAATCGCTCGCTTCAGCTCGTGATAAGGGATGGTGCTAGTTTGGCTGAATATGGCAGGGTATCAATTGCTGGGTGGTGGGAAAATGTTTCAGTATCGTATGATCCAGCTAAAAACAGGATCGTCATGTTGGGGATCGATCAAAAAACGGCTAATAACACAGTAATTGAGATTGAACCTGAAAGCTTACAAATTACACAACAATATCAATTTTAGTTTAACAACTTCATAGTTATTACCGCTTTACGCCTAATAGGGTAAGGCGGTTCTTTATATATTAGTTAGTGTCTTTTTTGTGAATTTTATGTTTGTTAAATGTTATTTGTTGTTATTTCTCTGGGCTGTATTAAACTTGTGAGCGTTAAATATAAGGTGGTTCTCCAACTATAGATTTAAAAGGACTTTCTATGAAATTAGCTCGACTCACTATTGGAGCAATGCTTGTTGCTTCAGTATTTCCAGCTGTATCAGCTGTGCCGGTGCAAGCTCCTGCTTTTGATATGCAAAGCTTACACATCCCTCAAGACAATCCTCAAAAAAGACAACGTTTTTTTACATCCGCTAACCAGCTAAAGCAAGACGCTACAGCTGTTTATAGTGACAGCACGCTAAAGACGAACCCAAATGAGGTGGATTCAACATTAGATTTTACTGCAGGTGAATTATCAGACAAGCAATTTATGCTGTTAGAGGCAACACAACCTGGTTTGTTACCTCGAGTTGGTGGTGCATTTAGTTTTTTAGCTGGAAATATTGGGGTGGCAGGATTTGATGGCTATCGCAGTTATGATGAAGACACGTTCTCATGGTCTGTTACTAATGGTGCGCTTCAACTGACAAGTGATCCAAAAACAACAACAGAATATATTTATATTTATGATGAATACTTCGCAGAGCTTTATGGGCAAGAGCTTGCTGAGCATTTAATAGCAAAGTTTGAAGCTGGTGAACTACCTAGTTCTCAGATTGAGTTACAAGTTGCAACGAGCTTTGATGTTACCTTGACCAAGTTAATGGTCGATGGTGATAAAACAACAGTTAATATTACAGGTAAGGATTACTATTCATTAATCGTTCCAGAAGAGTGGGGCTGGAATGTTGATGTTATCAACGTAGAAGAATCAATAGACTTTGAGAATACTTGGTATGCGTCATCAACTAGCTTGCTAGCTGATGAATCTATGCAAACGGTTGCGGGTACTTGGCTAGTCGATTTGTACGTAGATAATAGTGATGGTAGAGATTATGATTCGATTCTTTCTGAGCGTTTGACCTTAAATGCAGATGGAAGTGTTTCGAGCCCGCATTTTGATAAGAGTTATACATGGTCACTTAATAGTGGCGTTATAACTTTAGCATCAGGTGAGACTGAATTTAAGATCACTCCCGCTGTACAGCAAGATAAAGCAATGCTGGCAACTGTAAAACAATATAATAATAGTCAGTTTGTTAGAGTGTTCAATAGCCAAATGGCGAAGTTTGATACTAGTCATACGCAATTTACGGATAATTTAGTTACTACGTTTCCAATGGTTTGGATGCCAACCATTAATAATGTTGAGCCAGAAAGTTGGGATGGTGATAAGCCATTGTTTGAATCTATTTGGGCTTATAAATTTTTGGATGATGGCACTTTTTGGCGTGGCATTTATGCAAGTTTTAACGATAATGGCGACCCAACATTCAATATTGATGAAAAATGGAATTACTCAATAGAAGGAAACGATGTTGTAACATCAACGACCTATGATTACGGTGGCGGTTATAGATTTTATCGAGAACGTCACTGGGAAGTGATTTCTATCAATGATGATGGTTTAGCCTTAGTTTATGAATATTCCATTGCCGGTTTTGATGATAATCAGGATGGAGTGTTTTCTTCAGAAGAATTAAGTCCTTATATTCTTCCTCGAATGAGTTCTATGATTCAGCTTGATTTAAGCTTGTACACCCAAGCTTGGGAGTCATTACCTGACTCAGACAGAGACGGACTCAATGATTACGAAGAAGCTGATTATGGCACCTCTGCAGACAATGCCGATACCGATAATGATGGTATTAACGATGGTGATGAAGTTCTTTTAGGTTTAAACCCTTTGCTACAAGATTCTGATGGTGATGGTTTTACCGATGGTTTTGAGCGTGATCAAGGAACCGATCCTTTATCTGGTTCTTCAAAACCAGGCTCAACAACTTTGTCTTTTACTGCTGCTGAGTTAAACAACCTAGATGTAGCCTTATTAGATCCAGTTAAAGAAGGCTGGATTCAAAACTCTGGTACCGCGGTACATTTTAATGCCAATGGTTCAGGTATGTTTGGTGATGAGCAGGCTGAAGTTTATTCTAACGTTAACTTTACATGGTCGGTAATCGATAACAAGCTGCAACTCATTAGCAGTAATGATGTTAGTCAAAACAGCCAATATTTCAGTTATCCTTTTACTGATCTTGCGATACGTTATGGTCAAGATTTAGCTGACTGGCTTGTTAGCAAAGCTGATGTCGGTGAAATCGAAATGCAGCTTTTTTTATATGAAGACACGGTAGTGCTTGAACGTAATTTAATTAAAAATGCTGTTGAAGATAGTCAATTAGAAGTCATTGTGTCGACAAGAGGCCTAAAAACATTGGTTCTTCCTGAAAGTTGGGGGTGGACTGGTGGCGATCTATCTTATGAAAATATTGATGAGCAAATAGTATATTGGGTTACTAATATTGCAGGTTCTACATTGACAGACTCTGCCAGTGATTTGGCTGGTCAGTGGAGCATTTCATTGCAATATAGTGTTAATTACTCTCCTACAAGAGGTGACTTGGGCGAAGTCAATAGTGTGTTTTCTGACTTGATTACACTCAATACTAATGGAAGCGCGCAAACCAAAGTTAGCAATAAAAACTACCAATGGGAACTTGTCGATAATGCATTAGAAATATCAATAGATACCCAACGAGTAGTTGTTCAGCCATTTAAACAGCAGGGTAAAAAACATTTAGCTTATTATTCTGTATATGATGGCGATGCCCTCAGTAATGTATATCTTTCTACATTGGCTAAATTTGATGACTCATACACCAAACTCACTACTAATCTCACAAGCAAATTACCAAATATTTATTTTGCAGGTATTAATGCTCACATACCTGATCAGTGGGATGGTGAGCAGTTAAAATTTGTCAATGTTTTTGGTTATCAATTCCTTGATAATGGCACGCTAAGACGCGGCATTAGCGGTGAATATGACTACAACTCAGATACTGAATTTTTATATATGGGGAACGAATGGACCTACTCTGTTGATGGTAATCAAATTGCCATGTCTTATATTACAGATGTGGTTAATAGAGTCAGAACCTGGGAAGTCTTGTCTGTTGATGATACTGGCAGAGCCGTTGTGCTTGAAAGTTCTGTTTATGGTTACGACTATAATTATGATGGTGTGATTAGTTCAGATGAAAGCGGATATTTTATCGCGCCAAGAATAAATACCCTTGATTTAATTAACCTAAGTGACTGGTCACAGCCTTGGAATGATCTGCCTGACAGTGACATGGATGGTTTAAATGACTATCAAGAGTCTGATTATGGTACAGATATGTACAACAGTGATTCAGATTTTGATGGCATTTTAGATGGCGATGAAGTCCGTGTTGGTTTAAATCCCTTAGATGCAAATGATGCTCTTGCCGATTATGACAACGACGGTTTAACCAATGCTCAAGAAGTTATGTACGGTACAAACATTAACAATTCGGACTCCGATGGTGATGGCTTGTCTGATGGTGATGAAGTTAGATATGGTTTAAATCCATTAGATGCTAGCGATGGCGGTAGTGGTCCAAGTAACTTAATGGCATTGTCTGATGTGAATGGTGATGGTGTACCAGATTGGTTGAAGTTTAAATTAACAGGAACAGAAGCTCAATTTAGTGTAGTTAGTGGTAGTACGCTCACCGCGGTAACGAGTTATTCTGCTTCATATGAATTAGAATCAATTAAAGTACAGTTATTGGATGACCGAGATGCAGATGGTATTGCTGAGGTTGGTTTATTTGGCTATAGCGAGTCAGTTGGACGTTATCAGTTATACGTATTTAACGGCGTAAATGGCCAATCGATGGGCACCTGGAACTGGCCTGCAACCTTAGGTGAAGTGGAGTTTGTTGCGCTAAAAGACTTAACCCTTGATGGTATTCAAGAATATTCAATCACTGGAGTTCATTTGGGGAACGGTACCAAACAGTTAGTGGTTAAAGATGGCGCAACTAAAGCCACTTACGATACTTTTAAATGGCCTAATTTATGGCTAAATACTCAAATAGTCGTCCTGTCTGATGTGACCGCAGATAACGTGCCTGAAATTGGTTTATATGGCCGTCATGACCGCTTAGATAAAGGCCAGTTGTTTGTATACAATGGTGCTAATTCAAGTGCAAAAATTGATGTGTATAATTGGAACCGTTTATGGGACAACATTAGCTTATTTGAGATGGATGATGTTGATGGTGAAGGTACCGTAGACTGGGGCCAATTTGGGCAACGTAAAGACGATGGTCGTTATCAATGGGTTGTTAAAAAAGGTCATGATAAGCGTGGTGTTATCCGTACCTTTACCTGGCCAAGTGATTTAACAGATGTGAGCCCGTTAATGGTCGCAGACAGAACCAATGACAGTATTCGTGAAGTGGCAATTGTTGGTAAAGACACTGACGGTAAAGTGTTTTTACGCATCAATGATGGTCGTTTAGCTAATACTCGTATTGCTAACATTAGCTGGCCTGCGGTTTGGGATAATACTCAAGTGATTGAGCTGGGTGATCTTAACAGTGATGGCGTTAATGAGTTTGCCCTATTGGGTGTGAATGTTAATTCAGGTAGGCATCAAATTGTGATTAAAAACGGCCAGGATACAAGTGAATACGGCCGTATTACATTAGATGGTACATGGGTTGATATGCAGCTAAGCTCATATGATATTGATAATGACGGTAAAGATGATGTGATTTTCAGTGGTGTTGAAGAGAGCGCATTATCTAGATTCATTAACACATATAGCGGTGCAGATTTGTCGTTAATGTCGAGTACTATTCAATAGTTTCGGAGTCGACACTTTAGTTAAGTCGATAAAATAAAAATCCCAACAGCAAGGCTGTTGGGATTTTTTTATTTACGATAATGAAGTTATATTCAATATTCGTAACAAAAACGCTTTGTATATCGCTATTTTCATAAATATGATTTTATAGTTTTAGATTTGGATGTAGAATTAACAAGTTAATAACTATTTACATAAATCATAAAATATAACGTGGATTGTTCATTCTAAAAGGATTTTGTATGAAAAAGCTTTGCTACTTATTGTTGTTTTTTAGTTCGGTTTGTCAGCTGGCACATGCAGCCTATGACGATGTGTTATTTACTTATGAACAAGTACAAACGGAACTCGTCGAATTAGATGATGCCTCAAGAGATAATCATTTATCAAGCCTGCAAAAACTCCATCTAAGTGGTAATTCAATAAGGCTCAATAAAGCATTATTAGATACCTTATCGATAGGCAAAAAAGTTAACATTCCCATCGACTCTGATGCCTTTGAAGCACAGATAATGAAAATTGAAACTCACCCTAATGGCAGTAAAACCTTGTATGCCACAATCGATGATAATGGGGAAGCATTACCTGTAATCATTACAGCGAGTGAAAAAAGCTTTTTTATCAGAGCCGTTACTCCCGCAGGCACCTATATAGCCTCTGGAAATAAGGTTTCTGGGCGTTTGTTAAAAGAAGCTGTACTTGATGATGTGGTAGACAAAGATAAAAAGGATTTTTTGCATCCAGAAGACAGTGAAGAATTTAATCGTCAACAAGAAATTAAGAAACAAATAGAAGCTCAAATTCAACTAAAAAAAACTTCAAAAAATAGTCAGATTAAGCCTGTATCAAGCGCAACTAATTTACAATACGTTGGCGACGTAGAACTTAATCCAACCTCTACATTGGCAGTCGCTCAATCTGATGACCAAACTATGGCTGAAGTGGATGTATTAATCTTGTACACACCGGGTGTTAATGCGCTTTATTCAGATGACCCGCTAACGCGTATATATCATCTAATTTCAGTCACAAATCAAATTTATGTCGACAGTGGTGTATTTATTCATGTTAACGCGGTTGCGATTGAAGAGGTTGATTATTCAGATAGTGTTTATTCTAATACGGCACTAAATGACATTAGCTTTCAAAACAATACAGTCTTTGAGTATATTCCTTCTCGTCGGTATGAACTTGGTGCCGACATGGTTATATTACTTCGTCCGTATGTAGATGGTGACGATTCATGTGGTATTGCTTGGGCAAATGGTTCTAATGGGAGCGTAAGTGACTCTCGTGACTTAATGTATAGCCACACAAGTATCGATTGTGGTGATTATGTGATGGCCCACGAGCTTGGACACAATATGGGACTGATGCATTCAAGACGTCAGAATAGTTATGGTGCGACTTTTTCTTTTGCTCTTGGCTATGGTATCAATTATGACTTTACGACTGTCATGGCTTATGAAGGTGTCTTTGCTGCAAGTAAAATTTATAAATTCTCTAGTCCTTCGCTCAACTGTAATGGTAAGCCTTGCGGTATTGATAGAAATGATCCTGTGAATGGTGCTGATGCTGTTTTTGCTCTTAATGCTGTAAGGTTTGAGCTTGAAGACTTTTTTCAGCCAGAGCCTGATTTAACGCTTTTAGATACAGCGATTGAGTCAATTGTTGATAGTCGATTACAAAAATGTATAACTCAAAACTTGACTTATAGTGGGTCACCCAAATACTCAGGAATGCTTGAGAATATTTATTGTGGTTATTGGGGAGTAAATAACCTATCTGGCTTAGGCGTTTTTTCAAATTTATTTTTCTTAGACTTGTCTGGTAATCATTTTTCTAGCGTACTTGAGCTTAGTGGTATGCAAGCATTAAGGGTATTAGATTTAAGTAACGTAGGTCTTACTGATTTATCGGGCATTGAATCATTAACTAAGCTGATAAATGTTAACTTAAGTAATAATCAGCTCAGTGATATATCACCTTTGGCAGCAAAGCCATTTTTAGAGTTACTGAGAATAAACAATAATCGTATTTCAGATATTGATGTTTTAAGTCATTTGAACTCCCTTACTTTTTTAGATGCTAGTACAAATCTAATTAGTGATTTATCAGCGATTTCTCAGAATACCTCTTTGACAGATCTTTATATAAATAATAATAAAATCAAGTCGGTACCGGTTAACATTAACACGCTAGAGTTAGGTGTTTTTTCGGCAACAAATAATCAGATAAATGATATTAGTGGTCTTGCTAATTTAAACTCATTGGGAGTAATTTCTCTCGATTACAATAACCTTCTCGATATTACTCCTATTTTTACTATTCAAGACTCTGTTAATGGGCTTAGTCTAATTGGTAACGAATTAATTCCTTGTTGGCAGGTTAATTATGCAGCACAGCGCTTTGGTGTTGCTTGGTTACCGACTTATTGCGATGAAAACCAAGAAAATGAAGATTATGATGGTGACGGATTAGCCAATGCGTTAGAGGTTGAATATGGATTAGATCCTTCAAACCCTTTAGATGCTGACTTTGATAATGACAATGATGGGTTAAGTAATGCAGTAGAGATAGCCTTAGGTACTGAGGTTAATAACCCTGACTCAGATGGTGATGGCGTTGTTGATGGTATTGAGGTCGCTAATGGCAGCGATCCTTTAAACAAATATATTCAAGTGGGTTCACTTAGTACTTCAATATTATTCAGTGATGTTAACCAAGACGGCGTAGCTGACTGGATAAAGTATACCACTCACTCAAATCGTGTTGAGGTGAGCTTATTTAGTGGTAACACCTATAACGCGCTTGCCAATTATGTGATTGAAAATTCGTTTGCTACACCATCAACCATATTATTGGATGATCGTGATGCCGATGGTATCAATGAGGTTGGGGTGTTTGGTTTTGATGTGAATGTAAATCGATACCAACTACAAGTGCATTCTGGGTTAACGGGTGTTAAGCAAGATGTGTGGAACTGGCCTGCAACTTTAGGGGAGGTTAAGTTTGAAGTGTTAGCCGATTTAACCGGTGACGGCATACAAGAATATGCGATAAGCGGCGTGCATTTAGCAAATGGCACTCGCCAGTTAGTGGTGAAAGATAGTGTGACTAAAGCGAGTTACCAAACCTTTAAATGGCCTAATTTATGGGATGCTCCGCAGTTTGTGACCATGAGCGACGTCACCTTTGATGGCACCAGTGAAGTCGCACTCTATGGTCGTCATAGTCGGTTAGATAAGGGCCAGCTCTTTATTTACGATGGCGCCAACGCAGACAGTAAAGTGGACGTTTATAACTGGAACACATTATGGGACGACATTCAATTAATTGAAATGGATGATCTTGATGGTGACGGCAGCAACGACTGGGGTCAGTTTGGGCAACGTAAAGACGATGGTCGTTACCAATGGGTGGTTAAAAAGGGTAATGATAAGCGTGGTGTTATCCGAACCTTTACCTGGCCGAATGACTTAGTGGACGTTAAGCCGCTGTTGGTTGCAGATAGAACCGGTGATGGTATACGAGAAGTCGCGGTATTGGGGACTAATCCAGATGATGGCAAAGTATTTGTGCGGATAAATGATGGTCGCTTAGCCAATGAACGTATCGCCAATATCAGCTGGCCAGCGAGCTGGGAAGATTATCAAGTTACTGAACTTGGCGATTTAAATAGCGATGGCTTTAGCGAGTTTGGCTTGTTGGGTTATACCAAGGCAAACCGAACTGTGCAGTTGATAGTAAGAGATGGTAAAACAACCACTGAATATGGTCGTTACGCATTATCAGGAAGCTGGGAAGGGCTGTCACTTGAGCATTATGATATTGATAAGGATGGTTCTGATGATGTAGTCATCAGTGGTATAAATCAAACAACTAAAGCGAAAGTATTTACAACACTAAGTGGTAAAGACTTATCAGTTATTGCTAGTCAATAATTAAAACTATCAAATTTTATTAAAAAAGCCTCAGTAAGTCATTTTCTGAGGCTTTTTTATGTACAACTCTTGTTGCTTATTTGTAATTCAATTGTTGCGCATAAAGTATTCAAAGAGTAAACTCATCGCAAAATTGATTAACATTATTAGTTCCTTAGGATGAGGTACCAAAATTGAACAAACAACTTCTGTCTCTTATCATCACACTATCAGTCCTTGCTTCCCCTGCAATTTCATCTGAATTTGATGTTGAATTGTCAATAACAACTCATAACAACAAAAGCTTGGCAGACGATGTAACTGTTAGTCATGGTAATTCACAAAAACAAATTTTATTAGCGCCATCTTTAAGACAATCCGCCGGATTAGCTTTTACTATTGACGATATTTCAGATGAATATGTATCCGACTTCTATGGTGTTCTGGACGAGCCGAATATTATTACTGGCGTTGCTGATACCTATTTAAAAATCGACTCTAATGGCGCTGCTTTTACGATAGGAGATTCGGGGAAAATAGAATATCAATGGTCTATCTCTAATAGTGTCATGACACTATTGCCTAAGGAAAATCCTGCCACTATTCGATATGTTCGACTTGAAGAATTGCTTGCTTTAAATTTAGTAGACCAAGCTTCAATAGATTTTTTTAAGCAAAACTCTAATGAACAATGGATTACCGTTGAGATTAGGCCAAGTTATCAGCAATGGCAATTAATAGAAAATCAAGATAAATCAGATACTTTTTATATTGAAGAGTATCAAGAGTATTTTTTATCTGATAATACCGAGCGTTCATTATTGTGGGGAAGTATAGATGCTAGCTCAAAAATAGCCCTTTCTAATGAGCATCTATCAACATTCATTGATGTTAATTATCTTACACAACAAAGTACTGGTTTCAGTTCAGCTATGTTATCGGATCAATCTTTTACTTTAGGGTTAAGTTCTTCAGTTTTAACGAGTTTTGAAGATGTTGTCACTTTTGCCGCAGATGGACAGTTTTCGACATATTATTCATCCATTTCTGGGCAATGGTCTGTTACGCCCGATAAAACTTTAACTCTTGCTTATAAGCAACCAAACAGCGATGGTGCGGATGAAGACTACTCCGTTTCTTTCTTGTTACTAGAGCAGCAAAGAGACAGCTTTAGTTATCTTGCGCTTGGGGAGGGGTCTAAAAGTGGTTATTTTTCAAATGTTTCTCTTGGTATCAATTGGGATCAAAACGCTAATTTTAATGAGTTGCAAAATACTGTACTGGTTAGCTCTTTCATCACTACGAAAAACACTGACTTAACTGACACTGGAGGATTGGGCTCAGATGAATTATTTGGCTTTAGATTATTGGATGATGGATTGGCAAATCGGGTTTTAGGCAGTTACGCAAGTTTGCTTAATAGGGGGTTTAACGATACTTATTGGGAACAAGATGAATTTGGAAAAGTAACTCTAAGTTCTCGTACAGATTTGTATGAAGGGTATGATTTTTATCGATGCGACCCCATTGCCAATGAGATGACATGCTTAATATTTCAAAAGCGTCATTGGCTACCCCTAAAAAGAATAGGAAAACGAATTTACGTTTTAGAGTGGATTGATCGCTTGGATGAATTTTGGTACGGGCCTTTACCTGAAGATCGTCATTTTAGTTTATTCCGAAAACCAAGAATTAACTTCTATGAAGTGATTGAGCATGATTGGGATGATGATTCCATACCAGATGAAATTGAAATTAATCTAGGACTCGATCCAAATAATTCTGAAGATGGTGAAGCTGATTTTGATAATGATGGCCTAACAAACGCCGAAGAAATTAGTCTTGGAACTGATATTTATAACTCTGATTCTGATGGTGATGGCGTCGATGATAAACAAGAAGTTACAGCAGGAACCGACCCGTTAGATCCTGCAAGTAAGCCTGAGTCATCTCTTGTTGTTCAACTGTTTAGTGATGTTAATGGCGATAATGTAATTGATTGGTTACAAACAACTCAGCTTAGTTCGAGTGTTGAGATCAAATTATTAAGTGGCAATAGCCAATTGATGATTCAACAATATTCTATTAATCATTCATTTGATTTTGCGAAGATTGTTTTATTGGATGATCGTGATAATGATACCGTAATTGATGTTGGAGTGTTTGGTTTCGATTCATCGACAAATAGATATCAGCTTATTGTACATAATGGTAAAAGTGGTGAGCGAATAGATGTTTGGAACTGGCCAGCAACCTTAGGGGAGGTTAAGTTTGAAGTATTAGCCGACTTAACTGGTGATGGTATACAAGAATATGCGATAAGCGGTGTGCATTTAGCAAATGGCACGCGCCAGTTAGTGGTAAAAGACGGTGCGACTAAAGCGGCTTATCAAACCTTTAAATGGCCAAATTTATGGGATAAACCGCAGTTTGTTACTATGTCTGATGTGACACTGGATGGGATTCAAGAGGTTGCATTATATGGTCGTCATAGCCGTTTAGATAAAGGCCAGTTGTTTGTTTATGATGGTGCCGATGCTAATGCCAAGGTCGATGTATATAACTGGAATAAATTGTGGGATGACATTCAGTTATTTGAGATGGATGACCTAGATGGCGACGGCACTCTTGATTGGGGGCAGTTTGGTCAGCGCAAAGATGATGATCGTTATCAATGGATCGTCAAAAAAGGCCATGATAAACGTGGTGTTATCCGAACTTTCAGTTGGCCAAATGACTTAGTGGATGTGAAACCAATGTTGGTGGCAGACCGCACAGGCGATGGTATCCGTGAGGTTGCGGTGTTAGGTACACATCCTGATAGTGGCAAAGTGTTTGTACGTATTAACGATGGTCGATTAGCCAATGAACGCATCGCCAATATCAGTTGGCCAGCGAGCTGGGAAGATATTCAAGTCACTGAACTAGGTGATTTTAATAAGGATGGCTTTAGCGAGTTTGGTTTGTTGGGATTTACCAAAAGTAATCGAATAATTCAGTTGATTGTAAGAGACGGTCAAACAGCGGCAGAATATGGTCGTTACACCTTATCTGGCAAATGGGAAGATTTATCGTTATCACATTATGATGCAAATGCCGATGGTATTGAGGATGTCGCAATCAGTGGTCTAAATCAAACAACAAAAGTAGCTGGAGTGACAGTATTAAGCGGAATAGACCTATCGTTGATCTATAGTCAGTAAGTTACTTGTTATTAATAAGAAAAACCTCAGTTTACTGAGGTTTTTTCATTATAAGTATCATGTTAGAGTCGTGTTTAAGGTAAAATATAGCATTCGTGTGATAGTTCTATGATTACTATTTAAGGAAGAATGCCTGTGACAAATATGTTAAAGATTTTATTTGCTATGGCAATCAGTATGTTGCTGTCATCTTCTATCGGTATAGCTTCTGAGCTGTCGTCGCTGAGCATTTTAAACGATAAATACCCCAAAGCGATTTACTTTCGTAATGCAGAAAATAGTGCCGCAAATCCCAATATAAGCTACCAGAAATGGGCTAAACGTTGGTCTAAGCTTGATGGCATGGTTGTCAAAGCATTAGATGAGGAAATCCCAGGGCGCTCAATAGAAGCTCAGGGGAAGTTTATTCAATATAAAAAAGATAACCCTTCCAAATTAATGTTGCTCCATTTTAATGGTAATGCAAGAGATCCTAACTTTGATTTTGACGCATTTAAGGCCGAAGACTGGACGTATTTTGTAGGAACGCATTCAACCAGCCCCATAACCGCATCTGATACAAGGTTTTCTGTGGTTGACAGTAATGTATTTAGAGGTGCTGATGATCTTGCACTTGTCCCTTTAAAAGATAGTGGTGACTTGGACTGGCAAAATGCTGAACAAGTTAAGATTATTAGTGTTGGTAAAGGTAATACCATTCATGTAAAACGTGGATTGTTTGGTTCTAAGCCTATTAGCCATAAAAAGGGAAAGGCTTATCTGGCTCCCCATGTTTCTCAACCTCCGTTAGCTCCAGAAAGTCAGCAGGCGCTTTGGCGCTACAATTTCACCAATATTGATAATGATGGTGGAATGCCAATTCGGTTAACAAAAAATTTATTGCAATATTTGGGTAAAGGTCAGCCATTGAGTGTATTTGATGGCGTCGAATTTGATGTGTTAGCAGATATTCGAGGACTTAAACATCATTCACGTAAAACCCCTATAGATTATAACTTTGATGGTAAAGCATCTGATGAAGATCGTGTTTTCCAGCAACAGTACAGTGTTGGGGTCATGCGTTTTTTGACAAGTTTACGCCAAGAGCTTGGTGATAATAAGTTGATTCTTGCCGATGGCAACGAACTTAATCAGCAACGAGCTTTTGGTATTTTAAATGGTATTGAAAGTGAAACATGGCCAAGCCATTGGGATCCTGAAATAGATACTTGGTCAAGTGGCATGAATCGCCACCTTTACTGGAATGAACATAGCCACTTACCAAGCTTTAGCTATATTAAAATTGGCTTAACCCCCCAAAATAAAAAGCTTAAAAATAAACCTCAAGATAACCATAGGCGGTTAAGGGTTGCAGCCTCATTAATGATGGATGCGGTCGCAGCTCCAGCTTATGCTCCTGTCGGACTTAAAATAGATAATTGGCCTGAACTTTCACTTAAAAAAAGGCAGCTGGGTTGGTTGGGGAAACCTATAGGCCCATATTCGTATATGGATGACCAAAGTAAAAAAATTACCCAGCACGATGTTTCTGGCTTATTGACTGCGGCAACAGGTACTCAAAAGGTGAGTATTGAGGGGGCAGTTGTGTTTAAGGGGAGTAAGGGCAAAACCACGCGTTTTATATTACCAATCGAGTTAGACAAACCTAGTAATGTAATAGTTTCTGCAGAGATTGTACTCAATCGTGCTAATACTAAGCACCCTGACAGAGCAAATTTGTTAACGGTTAAGACCTCCTCAACACATGAGCAGATGTCTTGGGTTGGTCCCGAGAACTTTATTAGTCATTATGGTTTTAATTCAGTCTCGGCTGGCAAGCAACAAGTTATTTTTGAATTAGAAGATGACACAGCTATTAAGGTAAGGTCGTTATCGGTATTTATTGGTGATTATGTGGCCATTAGGCAATTTGAACATGGTGCGGTTATTGCTAATCCAACTAATAATGATAATGTTCTAAACATAGAAAAATTAAATAAAAATAACGGTAAATCTATAAGGTCTGGGCCCCAAAAAGGGAAAGGAATGCAATCTAGTATTGTTGAAGTTCCTGCTAAGGACGCTGTGTTTTATCGGCATGATTGATTAAGCGAAATAGAGTAACGAGGCTAAGGTGAAAAAAATATTTATACATGCTGGACCTGGTAAAACTGGAACATCAGCTATCCAGTTCGCATTACTCAATAACCGAGAGTTATTACAATCAAAGGGCATTTTTTATCCAGATCATCCCGCAGACGAAAATAATGTGAGTAGTGGTAATTTCAGCCGTGTTCTAAGTAAAAAACAGTCTAAATCTTTTGTTGTAGATACTAAAAAAGTAAAACAATTAAAACGAGAGTTCGATTCATCACTTTGTGATGTGATGCTGTTGTCGTCAGAACATTTTTTTCCTTTGCTAACAGAACTTAATCAAGCTTTTGAAAATGTTACTTTTATTTTATACCTTCGTAACCCTATTGATGTGATAGAGTCAGGATATAATCAAGCCGTAAAAAGGGCCTTTAAAACCGAAAAACTTCAAGCAAAGCGACATGTTGAGTTTAGAGTGTTGAGTTTGATTGAACAGTTGTACGAAAACAATAGTGAATTAGACATTATTCTGCGTCCATATTCATCTCAGTTATTTGTGCGTAATAACCTGATAAGCGACTTATTAAGTGTTTTTGATATCGATTTTATTGTAGATGAAGACCAATCAATTAATCCGTCGTACTGTTTTGAAGCGCTAGAGTTAAAAAGGCAGCTTAATCATCATTTTAATGATAAATCAGCTGTGAAAATAGATAAAATATTGCAGTCATACACAGAGGGTAAAAAGGACTTTTCACTACTTAGCCCAGATGTGTATGAAGCGTTGAGAATTAAAGTCACTCATCAACTCGAGCAGTTTATATCGCGTTTCTCACTCACACATTTACAGCCTTATTTACAAGAACTTCAAAATCAAACACAAAAAAGCTTTGTACAGCAAAAAGCATCCGTTGAGGATTATGAAAGTGTGCTTCGTTTCCTTGAAAAAAGAGATGGGTCTTTATACCTGCAAATTATTGATGTAATTAAGGACTCTGAAGTTGTTGATAGCAACCTTCATCTTGCAGTGAACAATAATCCAGCGCAAGCGCAGCGACAACCCCCTGTCACTGTGTCAGATGAACAAGAGGATTACTCTTTTATATCGAAAGTCGTTGAAGAGATTAAAGCTAAACCAAACATCAATGAAGTTAGATTCTGTCGTGAGCTAGGCTTAGCCCTTGAAAAAGCTGGACGTATTGATGAAGCTGTGATGTTTTTTAAAGCGGTATTATATTTTAAGCCCGACGCTGAGATGATCAAAAATAAGCTAAAAAAATACACATAATTTATGATCAATGGTGTTATTGAACGACAGTTTTCGTTTTAAAATGGACTTGGCCAATCTGTGCTATTCAAACTGGTACGATTTACACATAATATCAAGTGTTTGAGATAAATCAGTAAACCTTGAATGAGTTGTTATAGTAATTAAGTAAGCATATTTAGTATCCTAGACATGAAGAATACTTAGATAAAACTAAATAAAAGGAATGTTAAGTGTCTGAACAAGTCAATTCTGAGCCCAATGACGTTGTATTTCATGTGGACTTTGTAGCACAAATAGACAACGTTTGGAGTTTATCTGGTTGGTTAGTGAGCTCAAGTACAGCTCCCTTACTTGTTATCAGTGAAGCCGCATCAGAAATTACTCAGCAAAAATGGCAGAGCATACCTCGCCCAGATGTTATTGACGCATTAGGGTTAGGAGATGACAAATTTGCTGTGGGCTTTGTACATTGTTTTGTTAGTGATTCGAATGATTTTCAAAACTTTGTTATATCGGTAAATGGTAAGGTTATCGATATGAAATCGCTAACCCCTAAGTTACTAAATAATTCAGACATTATTTTTGCTGCATTAGATGATAAAAAAGATGTTTTTGTTGAAAGTATCAAAGGCTTTTATCAGTCTGATGATGCTGTTAGCAGGGATAAGAGTGTTAAACCTGAAAATGAAAAGCAACAGATAAACTTTTACTTTGATGATTGTTTAGTCACCGACGGTAATTTGCTTTACTTTAAAGGCTGGGCATTAACCGAGCAAGCATTAAACAATATTGTTGTAGTCGATCGACAAGGCCAGACATTCACGGTGACTGAGTGTTTTCGTTTTGTTCGACATGATTTGAATGAACAACTAAATTTAACAATGGACATAGCTGCTGGTTTTGTCAGTGTTTGCCGATTACCCGACGGTTTTAAAGCAGTAACGTTATCTATAAATATTGATGGTTTTGAGAGTCTGTCTGCGCCTGTTTCATTACACTCTGTGCCTTTGTCTAAATCTACCTTATTAAAAACTTATTTAGGTTTAGTTGATGTGCACCTCGATGATTTTTTTAGCAGCGGTCAACCTGCAATATTGAGACATGTGTCCGATATTTGGCAAGCTGAAGCTATTATGGATGGATTAAGCCCGCAAGTTTGTGAATATGGTGAGCAAACCGAGCAACCTGTTGTTTCATTAGTGATTCCAATATATGGTCGCTACGACTTTGTTCAGCACCAACTTTTGGCATTTTCGCAAGACCCTGATATGGCTAAGCATGAAATTATTTATGTGCTTGACGACCCTAAAATCGCACGTGAATTTACCATTGCATGCAGTGGTGTATTTAATACTTTTACCATGCCATTCAAAACTGTTTACGCTGGCAAAAACCTCGGTTTCGCTGGTGCAAATAATCTAGGGGCCAGCCAAGCTCAAGGTCGATTTATACTTGCATTAAACTCTGATGTTTTGCCATCTAGACATGGTTGGTTATCGCGATTAGTTAACAAATATGACAAATTGGAAGATGTAGGCATTTTAGGCACAAAACTTGTTTATGAAGACAATACACTTCAGCATATTGGCATGCACTTTCAGCAAGATGCCTATTACCCTGGTATTTGGATGAATTATCATCCGCACAAAGGCATGCCTGCTAAATTAGTGGTAAGTGAAGGCACAAAGGCTGTTGAATTAGTTACTGGTGCTTGCATGTTGATAGAACGGTCACTTTATGAATCAGTCGGTGGGTTTGATACGCGTTATATTCTGGGGGATTTTGAGGACTCCGATTTGTGTTTAAAAGTATATGATCAAAATAAAAAAATCTACTTAGATACCGAAGAGTCACTTATTCATTTAGAACGTTTATCACAGAACTTAGTAGATAGCGGTGATTGGAAATACAAACTGACATTACTCAATGGGCTATACCAAAAAAATAAATGGGGTCAGGCAATCGAGAAGGTTAAGCAACATTATGCATAAAAAAGTATTAGTTATTGCTCATGGTCATCCTGAATTTAATAAGGGGGGAGGCGAGCAAGCTGCTTACCAATTTTTTCAAGAATGTTTATCACAAGGTGATGATGCCTATTTTTTAGCTCGTACAGCTATCTCGCCTCATGGTGGTGCCGCATTTTCAACGATTAAGAATGAAAGAGAAATCTTATTTCACACCACTCATGACGATTTCTTTCTATTTTCAAATATTAAAACGCGCCATTTATGGGGAGACTTCGCGGATTTATTAACACAGTTATCACCAGAAGTGATTTATTGTCATCATTATTTTCTGTTAGGTATAGAGATGATGAAAATTATCAAGCAGGTGTTACCTAATGTAAAATTAGTACTGACCCTACATGAGTATTACGCCATTTGTCATAACTCTGGACTGATGGTTAAAACAGGTAAAGATAAAAAATTGTGTTTTGAGTCAGGCACTCGAGAGTGTAATCAATGCTTTCCTGATAAATCTCCCGGTGACTTTTTTTTGCGAAAACAATACATTCAACAATGCTTTTATTGGGTTGATTGTTTTATCGCACCGTCTGCATTTCTGCGTGACCGTTATATTGATTGGGGGGTAGACTGCGCTAAAATTCATGTAGTCGAAAATGGTCAGCCGTCTGTTAGCGTTATTCCTAATGTCAATGTGACCGATAAGCAAGTGCGTATTGCTTACATCGGTCAAATTAACCCGTTTAAAGGTATCGACGTTTTGCTCGATGCATTAGAACTTTTACCAGAAGAGGCTCAGCAGCAGCTGTATATTGATATTCATGGGGCTAATTTTAGTTCTCAAGAGAGTGATTTTCAACACAAGATATCAAAGCAACTTAAAAAGTTGAGTCATGTCGTTAGGATGCATGGCGCTTATGAACCTCATGAATTAGGGCGTATTTTAGATACGATAAACTGGGTGGTTGTACCGTCGACTTGGTGGGAAAACTCACCTATGGTTATTCAAGAAGCGTTGAGTCATGGTAAACCTGTTATTGTGAGCGATATTGGTGGTATGGCAGAAAAAATACAGCATAATGTGACGGGTCTGCATTTTAGGGCGCGTAGCGCAGTATCGCTGGCTGATACTTTTATGGCTATTTTATCTGACAAAAGTTTACAGTCTAAATTAGTGAGCAACATCACTAAGCCTCTGTCTTTACCAGAAAGTTATCAGCAAATAAATAATTCTATAAGTATATAATATGTTTAGTTATTTTATTACTATTGCCAACGACGATATGGTTAACGTTGCCACACCTAGTATTGGTGTGTTATTCAAGCCATTATTGACAATTCAGGGGCGAATTGTTGTAAACGGGAATATTACTTCGGTTTCAGCCAAAAACTTATTAGGCGAAGAGTTTAATGCCGTCATCGAATATCATTCCGCGCCTAAGCTTCATCAGCAAATGATGTTAGCTCCGAAACAGGCTGTTTATCGATTTAATATCAATATTGAAAGAACTGATTTGATTGACGATGCCCATTTCGCTGTTGTCGCTGAGGTAGAGAATCAAGATGGCGAACGAGACAATCTAATTATTATTGAAGGTGTTATTCAACCTGTTGTACTTCCAAAACGAGCATTGTTAGTAGTTGGTTCGCCACGTTCAGGTACTTCTGCTTTAGGTAAGGCGTGTAGAAAGGCATTAAGGTCATCAGCACATGGTGAATCACATGTAGTTGAGGGTGTAAATAGAATGCTAACGACAGCAGACGCATTTTTTCAGCAGTCTAAAACCGCATCTATATCCGGTAATCTTGTCAATGCTATTCCTCGTACTGTTATTATCGCCCAGCAATTAACAGCACTAAGGCAAATTTATCGCCTTTATTACGGTGATGAGGTATTGCTTGATAAGACCCCCGGTATTCCTATGCTAGAAAGTTTACCTCTCGCGCTAATGGCCTGGCCACATGCTAAGGTAATTTTTTGTAAGCGCCGCGCAATGGAAAATGTGCAATCCAGAATGATTAAATTTCCTAAAGTTGCTTTTGAACAGCACGTTAAGCAATGGCGCCAGTCTTTTATTGCTTGGCGAAACAGCAAACAAAAAATTAATAAGCTTCTAAAACATAATCAATGGTTTATCGAAGTTGACCAATTTGATATGGCAACCAATACTGCTTCGGTAGTTACGCCCATCTCAGAATTATTAGCATTTGATAAAAGAGAGAAAAATGTGTTTGAAAAGCAACTCTCATCTGATGACAGGCCAGAGCAAACATCAGTTATTCAGAGTAGAGCAAAATCAATTGAAGACTTTGGTTGGACAGATGCGCAAATCGATATTTTTAAAGGGATTTGCGACAAGGAAATGACATTGCAACATTACAGCTACGATGAACAATATTATGCACATACTACCCTAAGAGATACGGAGCAAAAGGCATGACTCGTGTAGTGCTTCATATTGGGACTGAAAAAACCGGAACCACAAGCATACAGCATTTTATGAGCTTAAATAGGCAAGCATTGCTGGCTAATGGTGTGTTGTATCCTCATATTGGTCAGCGTAAAGATGCACATTTTGATTTAGTAAATGCACTTCACCCTCTTGATAATAATGGGAAATACATGGAGTTTCTTGCTCCAGTTAAAGACTCTTCTTTGTATTTGTGGGACAAGTTAGCCGAGTGTATTAAGACTCATCCAGATAAAACGATTGTGATTAGTGCAGAACATTTTAGTTCTCGGTTACGAGCTAAAGCATTGGCTTTTATGCGTGATTTTTTTAAGCTGCACGATATTGAGCCTGAGATCATCATTTATTTACGCCCCCAGGCCGATTATATTGAATCGTCCTATTCCACAGAAATAAAAGCAGGAAGCCCAAAAGTATTTCCTAAAGTGATGGAGCAATATCAATCGCAACCATTACGTTACGATTATAAAAAGCTCATTGATTTATGGAGTGAGTTTTTTGGCAAAAAAGCTCTCAAACTCATTCCTTATGAAAAGTCGTCTATTGGTGACGATATCCGATTATCATTTTTAGGAATGCTTGGTGTTACAGACTCATCGTCATTTGATTTCTCACAAGAAAAGTTAAATGAGAAATGGAGCAATCCAATGCTGGAGTTTGCTCGCATTGCCAACGCTCGAATGCAACATATTGTTGGCCAGGAACGCCACGATTTTATGTCATTTGCTCAGCAGTTAATTGACAGTGAATTACAACCTCAGCGAACTCGACTCATGACACAGGCGCAATATAATGAAGTTGTCGCATTTTATGCTGAGTCAAATCGTCTGTTGTGTGCCGAATATGGACTAGATCGCGAGACATTGTTTATTGATATTCCCAAAAATGTTCCTTTTAGAGAGTCAATCACAACGCCGTATTTAACTCATGTTGATTTTATGCAACTTATTTATGCTTTTTTCAAGTGTAAAGAGTCAATGTAAAGTGATGCAGAGATCTATTTTATGAAAATACGAGTGAACAGCCATATTGAAAAGGTGTTCAATGACAATAAGATTCATTTTCACTATCAAGGTCAAAAGCGTTTAAAACATGGCGATACGCTAGTTATCAACAATAATTGTAAGATTGAGCCGTACACGTCTTTTAATGTAGGCTTTAACCTACACTCTATGGGCTCATTCTCATACAGCAATAGTGTGCTTCCATTACCTTTTGTTGTTCAATTAACAATAGGGCGATATTGCAGTATCGCAGAAGGACTTAACGTTCAGGGGATTAATCATCCTATAGACCGATTTACTACATCTTCAGTATCGTACGATGCTAATTCCATTATTGTGTCTCAAGCATTGGCTGAACATAGGGGCAGTGGTTATAAAATTCGCTCCAATCATGTGAATGAATCTGTTCGTCATGTCATCATAGGTAATGATGTTTGGATTGGTGCAGATGTAACGCTTGCTAGAGGAATAACGATTGGTGATGGTGCTGTTATTGGTTCTAATGCACTGGTAACCAAAGATGTGCCTCCTTATGCGATTGTTGGTGGCGTACCAGCTAAAATTATTCGATACCGGTTTGAACATGACACTATAGCAAAGTTACTTGAATTAAAATGGTGGCAATTTGGCTTTTGGGATTTAGATAATAGTAATAATGAAATAGAGTCTTTCATTGAAATACTTGTAAACAAAATTAATGCTGGAAAATTAACCCCCTTCAAACCGAAGGTGTTTGATGTGTCTTTGTTATCACGTTTTGAACAAAAAGTGAGTGATGAAGCATATTTTTCGATTATATTGTCAGATATTGTAAGTGAACATGAGGTAGGGATTTGCCGTGATTTGGCTATTTCCTTCGAGAACACAGACATCAAACTTGCATATTATTTAATGGCTTTAGCTCATGAGGCAAGACCGAAAGGACCGTTAATAAAGCGCAAATACCAAGAGTATAAATCTCGAATAGAAAACCGGTAACTCCTTGTGTCCTAAAAGATTAAATTGTGCGTAAAATAAACGTTTGTAAGGATGATTTTGATTGGAGTGCTTTTACCGGTTTACTAAGTAACTCACCCCACTTAAACTAGCAGACTATTTTCAGGGAGCAGAAGCCATTGCCAACGTGATAGTTGTTGTGTCCTCGTCAGTATTTTTCATTATAAACATCATGGTATTAGTTAAAAATGGCAAATGTAACCGAAACAAAAGTGCATGAAGCACGATTTTCGTCCTTTGGGACAACGTTCATGGGGCCATTATTGAGTTATTTTGCTCAAAACTTAGTCAATCATGTGCCAAGAGATAAGCCGTTGTACTTTCTCGCTAGAGAAGGATATTGGTTAGAAAAAGCCTACCAATCTTACCTAAATGGTGCCGATATTCAACGTGAAAGTCATTATTTGCTGGTGTCTAGAGCTTTTTTATTTAAAATTCTTGCAAGCGATAAACGTAGTTATGCTTACTCTCTAAAAAGCAGTTTTAGTGGCGCTTTTTATGACCTCATTCGCACTCGATTCCTATTGTCAGACTCGCAAATCAAGCAGATCTTTGATGAGGAAACCGCTCAAGAACTCGTGTATTTACCTGATGATAAGAAGAAAATTATCGAGGTCCTTAATCAACACTCTACTCGAATTGAAGAAGTCATCACCCCCAGTAAGCAAGCTTATTTGAGCTATTTAGAAACATTAGGTGTGTTGCATCAAGATTCATTACACTTAGTAGATGTTGGCTACTCGGGGACGATTCAGTCTCTTTTAGGTATCTTGCTTGATAAAGATACGCACGGACATTATTTAATTGCTTCTAAGCCTGGCAAGCATATTATTGAAAATCAGCAAGCCGAAATGCATGGGTATTTAAAAGAAAATGTGAAATTGGGCGATGGTTACTTACCACTCGATCGCTCGATGTTTTTGGAGTCTCTTCTCACTGCACCTTATGGCCAATTTAGGGGGATTAGATTAAACACCTTTGACCCTACTAAATTTGACTTCTACTATGGCCGAAAAGTGGCTTCGCAGCGTTATTTTCATGAGCTTGAGCAAGTGATGAAAGGTGCGCTTCAGTATTGTGAACATGCAGCAAAATACGGTATTCATTTCGACGTTGAAGAGCTAGAAATGCTTTTTACAAGCTATTTAAGTAAGGCGAATATGGTTCCTCGCTCAGTGAGGCATATCTTTGATATTGATGACGATGTTACTGGTAATGGTACGGTTAATGCCCTTCAATTTTTTGGTTTAGCATAATGATTAATAAACAGTTCGTTAAAACTCGCATGCCTGCACTATTTAACTTTGTTAAACAGCAGCCCTTTTTATTTCGTGTGGCCAAAAGTGTTGATCGACGCCTTCGTGCTAGAGCCTACGCTAAACTCAATACCAACAAAAAAGGATACTCTCAAAAACAAATAATGCTGCTATTGAGTCAAGCTAAGGCTTATGGGTTATTCGATTATGCTTGGTATAGCGCAAATCAGTGCAGGGTATTTACTTGCGAGCAAGAAGCATTTGAGGATTATTTACAAAAAGGGGCTTTTTCGTGTGTTAACCCAAGCTCCGCCTTTGATACAGAGCTTTATTATAAGTGTAATACCGACATTTATTTACAAGGTGAACAGGCACTTGTTCATTATATTAGCCATGGTAAAGCTGAAGGGCGCATGTCGCCACCAGCAACGCCCAAATGGCACCCAAAAGCAATCGAAACCACTGCCGACGGAGAGGCCACAGAGCATAAAATTGCCATGTGTTTCCATGTGTTTTATGGTGAATTTATTGATTATTACTGCAATGCTTTATCTAAGTTTCCTCAGTCGGTTGATGTGTTTGTTAGCGTGAGTAGTGAAGAGTTAGTCGCAAAAGCTCAAAAGCAATTTGCCGCATGCAGTAAAGTCAACCAGGTTAAGGTAAAGGTTGTGCCTAATCATGGCCGTAACTTTGGCCCCATGTTGGTTGAGTTTGCGCAAGATTTACAAGCATACGACTTGTTTTGCCACATGCACTCCAAAAAGTCACTTTACTCTGGGCGGGCACAAACTCAATGGGCTGATTATTTAGGTGAGTACTTACTTAATGATCAGCATGTGATTAAACAGCTGCTAAATCATTTTCGTGATTCGCCAAAAACAGGCATTTATTACCCCACATCGTTTTGGATGATGCCTAACTGGGTTAACCATTGGCTTAAAAATAAACCTCATGCACAAACAATGGCCAAAGAGTGGGGTATTGAGCTTACAGAAGATTTTTTAGCATACCCTGCTGGTGGTATGTTTTGGGCCAGACCAGATGCATTAAAACAGTTGCTAGATAAACCTCATCAGTATGATGATTTTCCTGCAGAGCCTCTGCCTAATGATGGCTCAGAATTGCATGCTTTAGAGCGAATGTTAGGTTTACTGGCTGAAAAAAATGGTTATCGGCAGCTATTTTACTACCCAACAACTGGACAATTCACCCATGATGACAGCTTTATTCTTTGTCAATATGTCAACACTCAAGAAGGTATACGTAATCAATTGAGTGGTTTTGACCATATCAGCTTTGATGTTTTTGATACCTTAGTGCGCAGACGTTACTTTGTGCCAGATTATGCCAAGCTATTGCTCGGTAAAGCACTGGTGTCTCAAGGAATTGTTAATGATGCCCACGAGTTTGTTGCCAAGCGCAATAAAGCGGAGTTTGAGGTGCGTAAAGCGAAAAACTTTGTCGGCGACGTCAATATATTCGAAACTTATGCTCTTTTAGGCAGCCAACTTGGTTGGTCTGAAGCTCAATCAAATGAGTTAGCCGAGCAAGAGTTTGCTTATGACTTGGCAATGATAGAGCCCAAAGATGAGATGGTCGATATCTTTAATGAACTATTGTTAAAAGGTAAACGCATAACGGTGGCGTCTGACACTTATTATACGCTTGAGCAAGTCTCACTCATGCTTGCTAAAGTGGGAGTTAGTGTGGGTTATGAGTTACTTGTATCGAGTGATTTAGGTAAGCGCAAAGACGCAGGCACATTATGGCCCCACATTAAAGAAGGGCTTGGTAAAAATAAAACCTTTATTCATGTTGGCGATAACGCCGTTGCAGATGCACAAATTCCGGGTGATTTTGGTCTACAAAACATGCACATATTAAACCCATTGGATAAATGGCATGCTGCAGGTTGGGATAACCCATTTGTTGGTGAACTAAGTTTAAATGAACAACAGATCCTAAAATGGGGTCCGTTAGTCAGTGATTTTGGCCGTTTTCCGTTTTTAGGTGAGTAGTTATGGTTGATTTAGTATTACATCCTGGTCATTCAAAGTGCGGTTCGACAAGCATTCAAGATTTTTTATATGCCAATCGGGAGTTATTGCGTAATCGTGGTATTTTTCTACCTGATTTAAATTTTAATTTTCCGTGTCATGAAGACTATCAATTTCATTTAACTCATACTCCGAGAGATTATTTAGCTCGAATTCAGTCTGGTGAAGTAAATATTAGTGAGTTATCTAACAAAATTGATGATCTGATTAATCATGCTGAAGAAATGGGTTGCAGAAGGGTCATTATTTCTGCTGAAAATTTGATTAATGCAATATCAAGTAAAATGACTAGTGCTATACATCAGTTATTTGCAGAAAAATTTAACAAAGTCAGAATTGTTTATTATGTTCGCCGCCAAGACACTTTGTTACTTGCTGCGTGGCAGCAATGGGGGCATAAAGATGGCTACAGTTTGGATGAGTATGTATGTAAATTAGCCAAGACTAAATTTGCAGACTTTAACTTTATTGCCTCAAAGTTAAAGCAATTCTATTCCGACAGTGTATTAAAAGTTTTTCCGTTAGAACGTAAATACTTAACGGATGAGAATTTATTAATCGATTTTTGCACTAGAGCGGTTATAAACAAAGCCAAACTTAATTTTGATATTGATTCGAGCAACGCAGGTATAAGCTCTGCGTTATGCGATACATTAGCAAAAATAAATACTGTTTATATAAATCAGCATGATCAGAGTGTTAAAAACTCCATTATTTCATCAGCCCCAAATTCAAATGAGATAATAGGTAAAAAATATCTTCTAGAAATGAGCAATACAACACGGGAAACTCTTTTTACTCGTTTCCAAGAGTCTAATGAAATATTAGCTAAACGTTTTTTCCCTAATTTGCCTTTTGATAACACTATGTCTTTAGACGTTGTTAAAGATAGTGCTGACAATGATATGCAGTTCTTGATGAAGAGAATTGAAAAATTAGAAGATATTAATGCCATTCAAATGGACATGATTTTACAGCTTATGGATAGAGTGAAATGACAGCAAACACTGAGTATAAAGTAAAGCTAGTTGCCATTGCCAAAGATGAAGCGGCTTACATACCGGAGTGGGTTCATCATCATTTATTTGTGGGTTTTGATGACATTGAAATCTTTATCAATCGAACCACAGACAACAGCGATAAAGTGCTAAATAACATTAACAAGCATTATCCTAACGTTAGCTGGCAGTATGCTGATTGGATTGATTGGTGCCCCGCTGATGCAAGTAAGCATATTCAATTTATTACCTATGCTAAAGCCATGTATGACTGCCAACAAGCAGGAGATTTTACCCATATATTCTTTTTAGATATTGATGAATTTTTAGTTTTAGATGGCTTAGCTTCATCAATACACGAAATCATTGGTCGATACCCACAAAACACTCCTATTGCATTTGAGTGGGTAAACGATTGCACACCTTCTGCTGATGCTTTTAGTCGATTGCCCTCGAGATTGACAGGTAATTTATCACCGCTGGTTAAAACCTTATTGCCAATCAATATTGGTATTAAAGAGTTCCGCCATCATTTACCATTATTTAAACAACCCGTTGATACTCTACTTGTTGATCAATCATTGTTCAAAGGGCAAGAAAAAATTAAGCAGGCACTTGATAAATCAGTTAATTTTTTGAAATCGAGTTTTATTTACCACAGGGCGCATCGTTCTCAGTACGAGTATGTGTCATTGCTATATCGTGGTCGTCCTGGTGATAATTTTGCTTATAAAAGTAATCGGCGTGGTTATCCTAAATTAACAACAAAGTCCTGTTTGGTTGAGTTAGATAAAGCTAAAGTCACTGAATATCAGGCGAGTTATGCTGACTTTATTGATTCGATCGATAGTGCCTCTTTAGCTGTTGAAGCTGAACAATTTGTATGTGATCGCTACCAGCGTTCTATTGATAATATAGACAGTCATTTATCACAAGACTACTCCCTGATGATGAGGCTATTTTCAGGTGTGAGTGACGCGCAGGTTTTAAAAGCATTTAAACAACACCGAGCAAAATTGATTGAGTTAGAGCCGACAAATGTCGATTTATTGATCCGTTTGTCCAGTGAGGCGCAACAGCAAGATATTGATGAGGCGATTGACATTATATCGTTGGCTAAAAAAATTCGGCCAAATGGTCCGCTAATTAATAAGAAATTAGATCAGTTGATTCAATTACAGATGTCTTTAAAATCTACAGAGGAGTGCTAATGATGAAAATAAGCCCTGTTATCATATCATTAACTTCTTATGCTGAGCGCATTAATGTGGTTCATCTTGTGATTGAATCGCTAAAAAAGCAAACTTATCAAGTGGATAAAATTGTGCTATGGCTAGATGAAGCCGAAATAAACCGTCAGCAATTACCCTCAGCACTTGCTGCGCTTGAAGATGAGCTCTTCGAGGTTCGTTTCTGTCCCAATTATAAAAGTTATAAAAAGCTAGTGCCTTCTTTACAGATCTTTCCAGACGCCCATATTATTACCTTTGATGATGATATTATTATCCCTGCTAATGTTGTTCAGGCTTTTGTTGATGCGCACCAGCGTCATCCTAATACTGTGATCGCGTCTCGTGGCCGATTGATGATCACAAATGAACATGGTTTTTTTGAGGGCTACGACAAATGGACATTGCTAAATAATGACTCAGAAGTTATGGCACCATTTGGTATTCTTCCTATAGGTTACGGTGGTGTATTGTATCCAAATGGCTCGCTTGATCTTGAAGTGACCAATGTAGACCAGTTTAAAGCGTTAGCCGATAATGCCGATGATATTTGGTTTAAGTGTATGAGTTTACTTAAATATACACCAACGCTTATTTTACCTCGAATTGTATCTGATAAATTCAAAGTTATTGATAATACACAAGAAAGCGCTTTGTACCTAACCGTTAATACGGATGATCGAAATGGCAAATGTTTGCAAGCCATTGCTCAAGCTTACCCTGAATTAAGCACATTATTTAAATCAACTTCATTTCCAAATGTAACAATCGATAATCGATTGCTTAATCAATTATTGTCACGCCCAAATTTATTTGATAGCTCTGAAAAGGCTGTGTCATTTTTTCGTGATGCAGCAATGAAAATAGAACATTCACATCTCAATCTTGCGTATCAATTAATGCTTATTGCTCGAAAATATCGTCCTCAAGGTCCATTAATAAATAGGAAAATTAGTGAGTATAAGGCTAAAATGAAGCAATAATCTTAGAACCTCGATGCGTACAGTTTCTTATCTTGTTTTCGTTTTAATTTCGCATCCGGTTGATTTCTTGGTTAGGTGTAATGACTGTTAATATTTTGATTCATATAGGTCCGCCTAAAACGGGCACGTCTGCTATACAGTTTTGTTTGAAAAATGACCGCAGCAGGTTAACTGAAGCAGGTTTTTTTTATCCTGAGCATACAACCGACGTTAATGGCATAAGCTCAGGTAATCTTAACTCTATTTTTGATACAGTTGGTGATGAAAGAGTATTGAATGATGCTAAAGTTGTAGCTTTGCTTAAATTCTGTTCCCAGTCTGGTTTTCATACATTACTGTTAAGTTCAGAGTTTTTTTTCGAACGTTTGACTGATATTGTTGAGCTATTGCCTACCGCAAGGTTTATCGCTTATGTGAGAAACCCATTAGATAGTTTCGAGTCGCTGTATAACCAATCGGTAAAGCGTCATCATCATACTAAACCAATTAAAAAGAGTATTAAATTACCTCGCTTTTACTTAGCTAAACTTGATAAATTTATTGAACAATTTTCAAAAGATCGCTTTATCTTACGCTCATACAGCTCTAATGCATTTGCTGGTGGTAACATTGTTGCTGATTTTTATCATATTTTGGGTGTATTGCCCCCGGATAATATTACTAAGCAAATCAACCCGTCTTACTCGTTTGAAGCGCTTGAGTTTAAACGTTGGCTGAATCAATTTTGTTCAGCACAAATTGCGTTAAAAGCAGATAAATTATTACAAGCATTTAGTTCTGATAAACAGAGGTTTAGTTTACTGAACAAAGAAACAGTAGAACGTTACAAAACTCAAGCTTATGGCTATATAAATGATTTTTGCTCTAAATATGATGTGTTTATGTCTAATGCTTTGTTAGAGGATATCCATTCTTATTCATCTAAACCTTATTTTGAGCAAAAGCTATCATTGGTCCAGTTTAAGATGGTTGCAAACTACTTGCATGAATGTGACCCTTCACTTTACCGGAGTATTTGTTACTCACTATATTTAGTATCTTATCAAAGGTGTTTTCGAAGTGATTTTGGCCAATATATTACCAGTACATATAAATTGTCTGAGGTAGCGAACAAGAACATGTTAAAATCTATAATCACCAATTTAATCAATAAATTAATTGGACGTCGTGTTGATGAACATACTGTTTTATCAACCATTGCTTCAGATGATTTGGTTCGGTTGAGAGTGAAGTTACAAATTGATAACAATATTAGTGATGTCGATTTATTGCGGGAGTTGGCTGTTCTAGCTGAAAATAATGATGATATTGGTTTGGCTTATCGATTGATGTCTCGAGCGATGCTATTAAGGCCTAATGGGCCATTAATTAAAAGTAAGCTTAAATATTATGAGCAAAGAATTGAAAATGAAAAACGGCTTAACTAGTAAGTTAGCTGACGACTTGATAAGGATGTTGTAGTTGCAAATAGTTAGAAAACTGCTGGTTAAGCTTACCAAGTCGGTTATGAGTGTCACCCCTAAAGCTTGGGTGTTATGGGTAAAAAATCACCCTAAATTAGTGGCGGCGTATAGTCGTAATTTGCATAAAAGTGGTTTGCTTTATCAGTTGCAAACCATGGAAGAGCTAACTCGCTCTTACACCGCATACCAACAATATCAACAGCAACATGTTACTGAACTCGTTTCGACGTCTAAGTTACATTTGGATTTGGCGCACTCAGCCTCACTAAACTTATTAATTTGTGTTCCTACCTTTGATGCAGATGCGCTACAAATTACATTAAGCAGTATTATTAAACAACAGATGTCATTTTCGGACGTGCTTGTTTGGTGCCCTCAAAAAGACGTTCAGTCTGTAACTGCAGAGCTAAGTCAGTCCCTTGACGCCACTTTTATACTAATTAGTGCTTTAGTTGATATTCCATCTCGCTTAGCCGACTCGCCATGCTTTATCATTTACGCTGGGGACGTTACCGTGCCTTGTTTACGAATGATTTTACCTAGCCAAGTGACACCCGGAACCAATATCGCTTACGTTGATACCGATATTCATGATGCCGCAGGAAACAATAATTTCCCTGATTTTAAGCCTGACTGGAATCCCGATTTACAGCTTACTGCTGGGTATGTTAGTTCGGGCGTGTGGGTCGATAAATTAAGCCGTGTTGAGGCTCATGTTGGCCAGTCATGCCGATTAACCCCATTCTTAATCAGTCAGTTTTTATGTTTATGTTATGTGAATGGTAACGAACAACGCATTGAGCATATTTCACTGGTATTAGTGTCTCGCCCAGAAAATGTCGCCCCTTTTAATTTAGCCGCCCCATTACTGGCAGATGCATATCGGCCATTTGCCGATATCATTGCTTCAAATTTGCCAACATTAACCTTGCGCTGGAAGTTGCCATCATCGCCTTTAGTGTCGATTATCATTCCGACGAAAAATGCAATGGAACTTGTAAAAGCTTGTATTGACTCTATTTTACAAAAAACAACTTATTCTAATTATGAAATTTTGTTGATAAACAATGGTTCTGATGACATTGACTGTATAAACTACTTCGTTGAGCTAGCTAAACACCCCAAAATTCGTGTTATTAATTACGACAAAGCGTTTAATTATTCAGCCATTAACAATTTTGCCGCTAAGCATGCAAATGGTGAAGTGTTAGCGCTGGTGAATAACGACATTGAAGTGATTTCGCCTGATTGGTTGCAGGACATGGTGAGCCATGTATTACGTGATGATATTGGCTGTGTTGGCGCAAAATTGCTGTTTTCTGATGATAGGATACAACATGCTGGCGTCGTAATGGGTTACGGTGGCGGTGCAGGGCATGCGCATAAATACTTCCCTGCAGATCACTTTGGGTACATGAACCGTCTGGTAGCGAGTCATAATTATAGTGCTGTAACCGCAGCTTGTTTATTGATTACTACAGACGATTTTTGGGCTGTAGGTGGCTTGAACGAACAAGACTTAGCGATTGCATTTAATGATGTAGACCTGTGTTTGAAAGTATTGCAGCTAGGCAGGCGAAATCTGTATTGTGCAGAGGCGGTGTTGTATCATCATGAGTCTGTTTCTCGAGGACATGAAGATACCCCTGAAAAAGTGTTAAGATTTAAAGGTGAATTGTCTTATTTGCAGTCTCATTGGCAGCATGTTATTGCTGCTGATCCGGCTTACAATCCTAATTTAACACTTAGACGTGAAAATTTTGGAATAAAAGAGTTTAGAGCAAGTAGTTGATTATTGGCGATTTACTTTCATTTGCCGTGTTTATGTATGCCTAAACCTTATCTATGACCCGATTAGTTTGTCTGTTGATGACTATTTTAGGTTTTTTACTTTATACCGAGAAGACATGAGTCAGAACCTAGCGTCAAATAGTCAGTTTATTCTGCAATCATCTTTCCCTCTGCCGAGCACTGTAGAAACCGTGTGTGGTATGTCTGTATACACCAATGACAAGTTAGCATGGGTGAAGCAGGCTGTTGAGAGCTTATTGAATCAAACTATAGCCCCAGATTTATTGGTTGTGGTACTTGACGGTAATGTGTCTGATGAAATTTCTTTGTATTTATCCAAAACCGAAAAATTACATCGTAATTTCATACTCGTGCATGGTTTGGTTAATCGTGGCCTTAGTGTATGCATGAATTATATCATTGAGATGACACTTCCATTAAAGCCTAAATACTTTTTCAGAATGGATGCTGATGATATTTGCGTATTGCATCGGTTTGAAAAGCAAATCACTTTGCTTGAAAAGCACCCGGATGTTGATGTTTTAGGTTCTGCTTTATGGGAAATTGATGAAAATGGTAACCGTGCTGGGATACGCCGTTTACCATTAACTCACTCTAAGTTGCTTAAGTCATTTTCTCGACGTTGTCCTATTAACCATCCTACTGTTGCTATTCGATATTCTGTTTTTGAACAGGGGCATCGTTATTTACCTGAAATGTTGAATACCCAAGATTATTTTTTATGGATCGCGCTAGCGGCTGACGGTAAAAAGTTTGCAAATGTGCGTGAGCCATTGTTGCATTTTAGGCGCATTAACGGCTTTTATAAGCGCCGTGGTAGAGGTAAGTCGGTTAACGAGTTTAAAGCTCGCTTACTTGCTATGGAGTTATTGTCTCAGCGTTCGATACAGAACTACTGCTATGCTCTATTAGTATTAACACTTAGAATGATGCCCGCGTGGGGCATTAAGTTTGCCTATAAGTGTGACCGTTTTTTACTTAATTTGAAGAGACATCATTAGCCATGATTGGCGCTATTCTTGTTGTATACAATCCCGATTTAGCATTAACAGAGCGTTTGTTAACACGTCTTTATGGGCAAACTGAAGAGGTTATTATTATTGATAATAGCCCTAAGCCTCATAGTTTTAAAAAAGTGATTGAGCATTATACCTATCTGCATTTTCCTGAAAATATCGGTATTGCTGCTGCTCATAATGCAGGGTTAATTCATTTGCTTAAGCTTGGTTGTGAGTACGCGATATTGCTCGATCAAGACAGTTTAATCCCTACTGATATGGTGTTTAACCTAAGTAGTTTGCTTAAAGCTTCTAAAACGATGAAACAAGACATTGTGGCCATTGGCCCAAGGATACATTGCTCTTTTTCTGATAAAAATGTGCGTTCTTTAGTGCAGCGCGAAGTGTTTGATTATGAACAATTGGTCGGTGTTACCCAGATTATTGCTTCTGGAATGATGATTGATTTAAGCGCCATTGATGAGGTGGGTTTAAAAGACGAATCATTGTTTATTGATGGGGTTGACCATGAGTGGTGCTGGCGAGCCCGCAGTATGGGGTTGTCGATAGCGCGAGCTAAGCAAGTTGAGATGCTCCATCGATTAGGAGATTCAAGAAGTAAGTTTATTGGGGTGACATATAAAGTAGGTGCACCGATAAGGCTTTATTATCAATTTAGAAATATATTGTTGTTGAGTCGTCGCCCTTATGTGCCGACATATTGGAAAGTACGCTGTTTGTTTTTTATGCCGATTAGGCTCTTTTTAAACAGCGTTATGCAAACCAATAAACGTAAAAGGCTTGTTTATATGGTTAGAGGTATTTGGGACGGACTATTAGGCCGCTCAGGCGCTTATAATAAACATTGGCATCATTGATACGATTTTGGACTAAATTATTTTAAAAAAGTAACTGATGTCTAATCGTTTTAAGGCATTTTTCATGAATAATTTTTGTTGATATGGTAAGTTATTGCCATTAAATACCCGTTTAAGAATATTTTTTGACTGTATTTCCATTTGTAAGATTATGATTTGGTTAAGTCATTGATTTTAACCGTATGGATATTGAATAATTTAGGATATGAATGAACATCATGAATGAAGAAAGATTAACCCATTTAAAAGCACTCGAAGCCGAGTCTATTCACATTATGCGAGAAGTGGCTGCAGAGTTTGATAATCCAGTGATGTTATACTCAGTGGGTAAAGACTCTTCAGTATTATTACATCTTGCCCGTAAAGCATTTTATCCAGGTAAAATTCCTTTTCCGCTAATGCATGTAGATACTAACTGGAAATTCAAAGAAATGATCCAGTTTAGAGACCAGATGGCAAAAAAATATGGTTTTGATCTAATTGTTCATAAAAATCCTCGTGGTATAGAAATGGGGTGTAGCCCGTTTGTGCATGGTAGTGCTAAGCATACTGATATCATGAAAACAGAAGGCTTAAAACAAGCGCTTGATATGCATGGTTTTGATGCTGCTTTTGGTGGTGCTCGTCGTGATGAAGAAAAGTCTCGCGCAAAAGAACGTGTGTATTCATTCCGTGATAGCAAGCACCGTTGGGACCCTAAAAATCAACGTCCTGAATTATGGAACATTTATAACGGTAAAGTCGATAAGGGTGAGAGTATTCGCGTGTTCCCCTTATCAAACTGGACTGAGTTAGATATTTGGCAATATATCTATTTAGAAGGGATTGAAATTCCTGAATTGTACTTTGCAAAAGAGCGTCCTGTGGTTAAGCGGGATGGTACGTTGATCATGGTAGATGATGAGCGTATGGAGCTCAAAGAAGGCGAAGTTGCAGAAAACAAAATGGTACGTTTTAGAACATTAGGATGTTATCCGTTAACAGGTGCTGTTGAATCCGTTGCACAGACGCTACCAGAAATTATTCAAGAGATGTTGTTGTGTACGACATCTGAGCGTCAAGGTCGTGTTATTGATAATGACTCTGCTGGCTCAATGGAAAAGAAAAAAATGGAAGGCTACTTCTAATTTTCATTGGCGTAATTTTTGTTGTTTGCTGGTTTTCCGGCATGCAAAAACAGTTTATGGCTCAGTGAATTCTGGGCGTATGCGAGATTAAGGATATTCAGATGTCTAATAGTACGGCTCTAATTGCTTCGGATATTGAAGCTTATTTAAAAATTCATGAAAACAAAGACATGCTACGCATTTTAACTTGCGGCAGTGTTGACGATGGGAAGTCTACGTTAATTGGTCGTTTGTTGTTTGACAGTAAAATGATTTTTGAAGATCAAATGGCTGCGATTGAAAAAGATTCAAAGCGTTTTAACACCACTGATGGCGATTTTGACCTGGCTCTACTCGTTGATGGTTTACAGTCTGAACGTGAGCAGGGAATTACAATTGACGTTGCTTACCGTTATTTTGCGACTGAGCAACGCAAGTTCATTATTGCTGATACTCCTGGTCACGAACAATACACCCGTAACATGGCCACAGGGGCTTCTACATGTGATTTAGCAATTATTTTAATTGATGCTCGTCATGGTGTTCAAGTGCAAACTCGTCGACATAGTTACATTTGCTCTTTGTTAGGAATTAAGCATGTAGTTGTAGCGATTAACAAAATGGATGCGGTAGATTACGAACAATCTGTTTATCAAAACATCAAAAAAGATTATCGTGAATTTGCCGAAGACCTGGCTTTTGATGATGTTCGCTTTGTGCCAATTTCTGCATTACGCGGTGACAACGTGGTAAATGAAAGCGAGAAGATGCCTTGGTATCCGGGTTCTACATTAATGAAATTGCTCAATACTGTTTCAATTACACGAGCCAAAAGCGATGCATTTAGATTACAAGTACAGTATGTAAACCGTCCTAATCTCGATTTTCGTGGCTTTTGCGGCACCATTGGTGCTGGCGATATTCGTGTTGGTGATACAGTTGCGTCATTACCATCAGGTAAAGAAAGCAAAGTTAAGTCGATTGTAACCTTTGATGGCAATATTGAAAAAGCTAGTGCAGGTATGGCAATTACCTTGACGCTAGAAGACGAAATTGATGTGAGCCGTGGCGATATGTTAGTTCGTCCGCACCAGAAGCCTCATTCTTCAAGCCATTTAGAAGCGGATGTTGTGTGGATGACTGAAGAAGCGCTTCATGTTGACCGAGAGTACGCTATTAAAGTTGGCAGTAAGTCAGTATTTGGCCATGTTGAAACGGTTAATTACAAAGTTGATGTAAATACGATGCAGCAACAAGAGGCTTCTCAACTTAACCTAAACGAAATAGGTAATTGTCATTTTGCATTAACGGCTCCCGTGCAGTTTGATGAATACGATGTAAATCGCAATACAGGCGCATTTATTATTATTGATCGTTTAACTAATGTTACCGTTGGCGCGGGTATGATCCGTAAAGCGTTAACTAGTAAGCCTACTACTTCAGACAGTCAATATTCTGCATTTGAAGTTGAATTTAATGCACTTGTTCGTAAGCATTACCCACATTGGGATGCAAAAGTGATCCGTTAATTAACGCGCTTTTGTTACCAAAATTTCAGGCTGTAAGGTGACTTACAGCCTATTTTTTATCGGTTAGTTTATCGCTACGGATGGTTGTTATTTCATGTCATTAGATGCTTATTTGACACTACTTATTTTTACGTTAACAGTCATTGGCTTAATTGTATTGCAAAGTCGGCCGGTGGCCGTTTTTGGTGGTACCTTGATTGCTTTAATTGGCTGTGATCTCGTGACTAAAAGCCAGTTATTAACCAGTATTGCGAATCCTGGGTTAGTGACACTTATTCTATTAGTATTGTGTTCGTTAGCTTTAGAGAAAACGCGCTTGCTTAGAATTGTGGCGTCTAAAATTATAGTGAGTAACTATCATTCTACTTGGTTAAGATTGTTTGGGATTACCACCTTATTTTCGTCTATTTTGAATAATACAGCTGTAGTGGCGACGTTGCTTTCACCCATCCGTAATAACCCTCACCATTTTGCGAGTAAGCTGTTAATTCCACTGTCTTATGCTTCTATTTTAGGCGGCACATTGACCTTGATTGGTACTTCAACCAATTTGATTGTTAATTCTATGTATATAGAGGCTTCAGGTCGGTCATTATCTTTTTTCTCATTCACTGCTGTCGGCGCTATTTTAGTGTTAGTTTGCGGGGGTGTGATGTTTTTCTGTGCTAGATTTTTACCTGACTTAAAGCAGGAAAATGCCAATTCAGCAGGGTATTTTATTGATGCAAAAGTACGTGAAGGTTCTGAATTAGTTGGCCGTTCAGTTGAAGTAAATGGTTTGCGTCATTTAGAATCGTTATTTTTGGTTGAGGTTGTTCGTAATGGCCGCTTAATAAGCCCTGTTGCACCAACAGAGGTTATTCAAGTTAATGACAGGCTTATTTTTTGCGGCGAAGTGACGAAGCTTCTACAGTTAGGCCAATTTTCTGGTTTAGAGATTTTTGCGGAAAAAAATGGTTCGTTAGACAGCAATTTAACTGAAGTCGTTGTAAGGCAAGAGAGTATTATCGTCGGAAAAACGTTAAAAACAACCGGATTTAGGGCACTTTTTGATGCCGCTGTGGTTGCGATTCGTCGTGATGGTGAGCAAGTATCCGGTAAATTAGGTGAAGTGGTTATTCGGGCCGGAGATTTTTTAGTATTAGCTGTAGGCGAAGATTATCGAACCAGAACTAACATCAGTAAAAACTTTTTGGTTTTGTCGGGCGTTGAACCAGAAACCAGAATAAACGGTTGGCGTGCATGGTTATCAATCGGTGGCTTTATTTCGATTATTGGCTTGGCGGCAACAGGTGCAGTTGATTTATTGGAAGGATTAGTTTTATTGCTAGGGAGCTTGTTGTTTACCAAAAGTTTAACCGCAAATGAGTTGGTAAGACGTTTTCCTATTGATATTTGGTTAGTTGTCTCATCTGCTATTTTATTATCAAATGCCTTAGTTAATTCTGGAGTTGTAGAGCAATTAAGTGGCTTAATTAATCAGTTTAATGATCCTACTTATGTCTTTATGGCGCTAGTTTTAGTGTATTTAGTGACTTGGTTTATGACTGAGTTAGTGACAAATAATGCCGCTGCAGCACTAATGTTTCCTATTGGTTATAGTGTCGCATTAGGCTTTGGCGTCGATGTGCTGCCTTTTGTTATGACAGTTGCATTTGCCGCGAGTGGCAGTTTTATTAGCCCATATGGTTATCAAACTAATTTGATGGTGTTTAATGCGGGAAATTACCGATTAGTTGACTTTATTAAGGTCGGTTTGCCTGTGAGTTTGGTGTATGGTGCGGTGGTATTAATTATGGTGCCCATCGTATTTCCGTTTTAAGTCATGTTTTAGCAGGAAAGGGATTACATATGTCTGATGTACCTTATAAAAATATTGATGTTATTGGTGATAAGTCTTCTGATGTGGTGTGGCATCAAGCAAGTGTGTTAACTGAGCAACGTGTAAGTGCCAATGGACATAAGCCAGTTGTACTATGGTATACAGGGTTAAGTGGCTCTGGTAAATCAACTGTAGCGAATGCGGTTGATAAGATGTTGTTTGATTTAGGTTGTAAAACTTATGTGCTTGATGGCGATAATGTTCGTCATGGTTTAAATGGTGATTTAAGTTTTACAGACGTCGATAGGATTGAAAATATTCGTCGTATTGGCGAAGTTGCTAAATTATTTGTCGATGCTGGTTTGATCGTGTCGACGGCGTTTATTTCACCTTTTTTAGCGGACAGGCAAATGGTGCGAGATTTATTGCCAAACGGTATTTTTGTTGAAGTGTTTATCGATACACCTATTGATGTGTGCGAAAGTCGCGATCCTAAAGGGTTATATAAAAAAGCCCGTTCGGGTGAAATAAAAAACTTTACTGGTATTGATTCTGCTTATGATATGCCTTTATCGCCTGAAATACATGTTAAAACCGATTTAGCTTCAATTGAAGGTTGTGCTTCACAAGTTGTCGACTATTTAGTTGAAAAAGGTATTGTTGCCCGTTAAGTTGCATATAAGCTGATAGGTTTGGGTTTTTATGATGAATTATGATGTGTTTAATGGTGATGCCGATGGCATTATCTCGCTTTTACAACTTCGCTTAGCTCAGCCCGCTGATAATAAACTCATTACTGGGGTTAAGCGCGATATTGAGCTATTGAAAAGTGTCCCTGTGGTTGGTACCAATGAAGTGGTGGTATTGGATATTTCAATGGAGAAGAACATTAGCGCATTGGTTAAGTTACTGGATTCTGGTGTAAAGGTTTTTTATGCCGACCATCATCGTAGTGGTGATATTCCAGATGTTGCTCATCTTAATGCGCTGATAGATTTAGACCCCAATGTTTGCACAGGCTTACTGGTCGATAAATGGCTTGATGGTCAGTTTCACTTATGGGCGATAACGGCTGCTTATGGTGATAACTTATTTGCCAAAGCTGACCAATTAAGCAGAAATGCAGGCTTAACTGACGAACAATCTGAGCAGTTAAAACAACTGGGTATTTTAATCAATTACAATGGTTATGGGTCAAGTGTGGAAGATTTACACTTTCACCCTGCAGAGTTGTATAAATTACTACTAAATTACCCTTCACCTTTTGATTTGTTTACTGACAAGCACTCTCCATATTGGTTGTTGCATGATGCTTACGAGGCTGACATGGCCAATGCCTTAGCTATTGCGCCCCGTTATAAAGGTGAACAGTTTGCCTTGTTTGAATTACCGGATTTACCTTGGGCAAGGCGTGTTAGTGGCGTGTACGGTAACCATTTAGCTAACCAAACCCCCGACCTTGCTAATGGTGTGTTAACATTAAACGCTGACCATACTTATACTGTTTCTCTTAGAGCCCCCTTAAATAACAAGCAAGGTGCTGGCGATATTTGTAGCCAATTTGCGACTGGCGGCGGACGCGCTGCAGCTGCGGGTATTAATGCATTAGCAAAGGATGATATTAATCAGTTTATATCGGTCACTGAGCGTTATTATTCTGGGCACATATCTTAGATGTTGATTAATTTTATTGATGATATAGCGCGTAGCGTAACAAATCATTTAGCTGTAGATGGACAATTTAATTCTACAGATGATGCATTTGATTATTGCTGTGAGCTATTGATGTGTGCTGAAGAATATCAATTCCCGGTGTTAAACCCAAATATCTCACGTAGAGAGTTTTTAGGGTGGAGTGTTTATTGGGATGTTGAAGTGTTACCGTGCTCTATTTCTATATCTCTCATTGATGCTAAGACCGGTGACATCATTAGTCGCACGTATCGTTTATAGGCGCTGATGAATCAGTTTTTAAGTGAGTTTGTATGAAGTTTTTAGTGACAGGGGCTGCTGGGTTTATTGGCTCTGCAGTATGCAAAGCCTTGTGTAAAGCAGGTCATGATGTTGTGGGGGTTGATAACCTTAATGAATACTATGATGTTGGTTTAAAGCATGCCAGGTTGGCTCATATTGGCCATGATTTATCATTTTCATTCGTCACACTCGATTTAGCTGATAGCGTTAAACTTAATGGGTTATTTGCTTCACATGGATTTAATCGGGTTATTCATCTTGCTGCGCAAGCTGGGGTAAGGTATTCACATGAACAACCAATGGTGTTTGCCGAAAGTAATTTGGTGGGCCATTTAGCAATATTAGAAGCTTGCCGTCATCATAAAATAGAGCATCTTGTTTATGCGTCATCGAGTTCTGTTTATGGCTTGAACGATAATATTCCCTTTACGACCCAACAAAGTGTTGATCATCCTATTTCGCTCTACGCCGCAACGAAAAAAGCCAACGAATTAATGAGTCATAGTTATTCTCATTTATATGGCTTGCCCACCACGGGTTTACGGTTTTTTACTGTGTACGGCCCTTGGGGGCGTCCAGATATGGCATTGTTTAAGTTTACTAAAGCGATTTTAAATGGCGAACCTATTGATATTTATAATTATGGTGATTTAAGTAGAGATTTCACTTTTATCGATGATATTGTTGAAGGTGTTGTTCGCGTGCAAGAGAAAATACCTCAAGCAAATGATTGCTGGAGTATGAGTGATGATCCTTTGTCTCAGAGCAGTGCCCCCTACCGAGTGTATAATCTTGGTAATGGAAAACCGGTGAAGTTATTGGATTTTGTTGAGGCGCTTGAAGATATCATTGGCATTAACGCGGTTAAAAATATGCTGCCATTACAGTCTGGTGATGTTCATGCCACCTGGGCTGACTCAAGTGAGTTGTTCGATTTAATTGATTATAGGCCCACAACAGATATCCGAGAGGGAATAGGTAAGTTTGTGAGTTGGTATAAAAAATATTATAACATTTAAAAGGAGTTGAGATGAAAGTTGTTATCCCTGTTGCTGGTTTGGGTACACGCATGTTGCCTGCGACGAAGGCAATCCCGAAAGAGATGCTACCTATTGTTGATAAGCCATTGATTCAATACATTGTTAATGAATGTGTTGCTGCTGGTGTAAAACAGATTGTATTGGTGACTCATGCCAGTAAAAACGCCATCGAAAACCACTTTGATAAGTCTTACGAACTTGAATCACAGCTTGAGAAGCGTGTTAAACGACAGCTACTTGAAGAAGTGCAGGCTATCTGTCCTAAAGATGTGACTATCATGCATGTGCGTCAAGGTGAAGCAAAAGGATTGGGACATGCTGTATTATGCGCATACCCTTGTATCGGCAATAACCCCTTTGCTGTGGTGCTACCTGATGTGATTTTAGATGAATACACCGCTGATCAAAAAAATGAAAATTTAGCTTCTATGATTGCTCGATATAAAGCGACTTTTGCCAGTCAAATTATGGTAGCTCCTGTCCCTGATGATCAAGTGAATAAGTATGGTATTGCCGATTGTAATGGCGTTGAAATTGCTCCAGGTGATTCTGCTAAAATCAGCGCCATGGTTGAAAAACCTGCGATTGGTGAAGCGCCATCTAACTTAGCGGTTGTTGGCCGTTATGTTCTTTCAGAAAAAATTTGGCGATTATTAGCTAAAACACCAGCAGGCGCTGGCGACGAAATTCAATTAACTGATGCTATTGATATGTTAATTGAACAAGATACCGTTGAGGCGTTCAATATGACCGGAAAATCACACGATTGTGGCGATAAAGTAGGTTATATGGCTGCATTTGTTGAATATGGCTTGCGTGACCCTAAGTTAGGTAAAGAATTTAAAGAGCGAATAGCTGGCTTACTATAATATTATAACTCTAATTGTTTTTTGTTGTAAAAAGCCAGCAGGTACCATCTGTTGGTTTTTTACTTTTTACTTTTTACTTTTTACTTTTTACTTTTTACTTTTTACTTCCTTCAATTCAATTCAATTCAATTCAATTATCTTTTCTATGATAGCGTCAATTACTTGATAAAATTATCAAATTGAACGTATGATACGACTTGTCTGGATAACACTGATTATATTAGTGTTACCAGCATTATAGGTATTATTAAGTTATTGCGATAACGAGTTTGCATATCGTAGTTAAGTAGGTACTATGGTAAACATCATCACACAACTTTATAGACCTTACATAAAAAGGTTAGTGATAGTTAAGTCGAGCTTTAGAATAGGCTCAACGATGTGATGATTTGTACTAAAAGGCTATTGCCTGACAAGTCATAAGGATGTGGTAAGAAATGAATGGAATCATGATGACGCTTGAGAGCGCCGAAAAAAATCTACTTGGTCAATCTTTTCAATGGAAATGGAACATTGATGAAAAACTATTTTACAGCGAGCAGCTGTTAAAGATCATTTTTGGCCCTGAAAACCCAGGTTCTGTTAGATTCAGGTTACTTGTCGACTTATTAGACGCAAATCAGGCAAAGTATTTTAAACAGAATATAGAAACCAGCATATCCTCTCAAAATGTCGTTATCAGCCATTTAGTTTTTACCATCGCCAATATTCGGTACCTTGTTGAAGTCACCATTTATTCGAGTAATCTAAAATTGGTTGCTGGCAGTCTGTTTTTTAAGCGTTTATTACCATCAAAAAATCAAGAGGCTTCGATTTTAAAGAAGCTGTTTTATAAATCTTCGCGTTTGCTGTTTGTTTGTGATGATAACAACCAAATATTACTGATTAATCAGATGCTCGTTGAGTACCTTGGTTATGAGGAATACGAGGTTATTGGCCAAAATATTAGCGACTTTATTCATGATAAAAATAATGTGTTCCAGGAGTACTTATTTAATTGTGAAACCAATGGCATCTGGGATGGAGAGCTATTTTTTTATCATAAAGATAGGTCTTATGTGGCTTTTAAAGCCAATATATTGCATTACTCAGAATCAGATAAAAGTACGCTGTTAAATATTTTTCAGTTAAATAAGTTAGATTTTTCTTTCTCTGATATTGTGGAATTTTCTCAGCAAAAACCAAATTGGTATTGGAATAATAAATTTGATTTTTTCGATTCATTAGCCCAAATGCGCTCATTACAAAATAATCAAGAAAGCCTGGTTGTTTTTGTTATTAACACCTATTTTCACTCATCAAAAAATTCAATTTCCCCGAGATGGTTGTTTGACCAAGCAATCCCAAAGCTTAAGGCATTTAGGCATGTGGTTAAATTAGGTTTATTAAATGATGAACAAATTTGTGGCGCCTTTATTTCATCTAAATTAGTTAAGACGATCCACAGTGATTTAGCCGACATTTTTGACATATTGCTCGAAGAGAGTCAGTTACAGTTAGATCACAAAATTAAATGTCATATTGGCGTGTCGATTGATGGTGTTGATGCGAAAAACAATGAACAGTTGTTATCTAATGCACTACAAGCATTATCGACATCCTCTGTGGGGTTTAGCTATGTAAATGAGCATAAGGTTAAGTATTTTAATCCCAAAATCAATATCATTAATAACCGTAAATTAAAGTTAGAATCGGCGTTAAAAAGTTGTTTGGAGCATGACCAGATCTATGTGGTTTACCAGCCGATTATCAATTTAAAAACATTGAAAATTGAGAAGGTTGAAGCGTTGGCTCGCTTTAATATCAACACGACGGTTAAACATAGTATCCAGGAGTTGATTGATCTGGCTGAGGAAAATGATTGGATCAATATTATTGATAAAAAAGTGTTGCTCACTGCAATAAGCGAATTACCGACTTTAGCTGAGATGTTAGGAAATGATAATTTAGGTTTATCAATTAACCGTTCAATGATTAACAGTTCTAAAAACCGCTTTACCCTGGATGATACGGTAACGTTAATTAACTCGACAGGTATTGACCCTAGACGGATTACTATTGAATTAACAGAATCGGCAGTGTTTACAGATAACCAAACCATTCTGGATGATATTAAACATATTACCGACAATGATATCGTGCTGGCTATCGATGATTTTGGCTCTGGTTATACTTCGTTTACTGACTTATCTGTATTGCCTCTGAATTTAATTAAAATCAATAAGTTAATTACTGATGATATCGTAAAAGATAAGCAAAAGCGCTTAATGGTGAAAATGTTTACTCAATTTATTCACTCAATGGGTGGGGAAATTGTGATTGAAGGCGTTGAAGGCAGAGACGTACTCAAGGCTTTAGTTGAGATGGGGGTGAATTATGTTCAAGGCTATATTTTTAGTAAGCCGCTTTCGTTAATGGAGCACAGCAATACCGTTAGTAATATTAACGCCATTATAGACAATCTTCAGCTTAAGCTTCTTGTTAGCGACATGAAAAAAATACCCACGGTGATTGACTTTTTAATGCCCAAACCGCCTCTTGTTGAGCCTGATGAACGGATAGAGATGTTCATTGATATGTACGATACTACCGATGTCGTAATGGTACTTAATAGCAGTAAATGTATTGGGCATATTTCACAACATGAGGTTAACGCTGCCATTAGTCCGTATGTGAACACCAATGCCGAAACAAAACATGATCGATTAACCTTAACGAAAAGGGCGCATCAAATTATGGTGCCTGTCGAGTACACTTGTTATACCGATTATTCAGTAGAGTCATTAATTAAGCATTTTTGCTTATACCCTAAATCAGTCATGGTGGTTACCGGTAAAACAGGGATATTTTTAGGTGCTATTACAATGGAACAAGTCAAAGGGCATTTATTTAAGATGCTCCAAAAATGACTTGTCACCTAATGCACTGCGGATGGGGGAATTAAGCTCTGGCCAAGGGAAGAGTATAGCCGAGTCTGGTGCAAGTTATTGTGCAGTGTCTAGGTAGTGCTTAGGCAGCGTTTTTGAGGGCTGTGTGATATGAATCTGAGTTTTTTAAAGGATTATCATCGGGCTTTTATGAAAGGGCTAAGTGCAAAGTTACTTATTGCCGATATCGCATTTGCTAATGTTAACAGCAAGTGTTTACTCCAGTTCATGAATTGCCAGGTACCATTGGTCCTGGTAAATGTTTAAAGCACCTTTATGTAAGCATGTCTTTAAACCCGATAAAAATGTTTGTATTCATGCCAAACGTGTAACGTTATTTCTCCGCTGGTTCACCCGTTGCAAGTTATGTGTTGTTGCCTCTAGGCAACGTCAGTAAACTCAGATGCCACTCGATCACCCAATGCGTTTAACAGTTCTACTTCACCTTTAAATACTGCGACGATGATTTTATCCTCTTTGTATTCCATAGGGATAATTACTCGGCCGTTAACGCCAACTTCAAGATCGTATAACACTTCGGCTAAAGGCTTAATGGCAAGTTCTGCTGGGTAGTAAAGTACTGTGATTGTTTGTGTTGTCATAATGGTATCCATACAGTGTCTGAGAGCCAGACAGTCCTAAATAGCGTTTAAATTGAGTGTTGTTATCATGGTTTAACGCCCTGAATTTCGGAGCGTTAACAGTACAGTATACGCAACGGGTTAATTGAGCCGGATCATAGTCGTTTAGGCGCATGCAGTAAAGCGCTGCCACCCCTTATTTAATGATAAGTGCATTTAACCTATGACGATTTAAGTGTATGTAAAATACTGCAATCTTTTATCTGATGGTTTTGACAGCAAGTGGCTAGCGCGGCGAGTGATTGCTCTAGTAATGCGAGTTCCCGCTGAGTTTGTTGAATGCGTGCGAGTTGCTGGGCGATGATGTTGTCTACTAAAGCACATGAAGATTTAGGATCTTGCTGGGTATCCACAAGGCGCTTGATGTCATCTAATGCAATATTCAACTCTCGACAACGTCTAATAAAAATCAGCGTTTCAATGTCTTTTTGTTGATAAAACCGATAACCATTATCGCTGCGATTAGGGGCAGATAATAATCCAATTTGCTCATAATATCGGATGGTTTTTACCGAAACCTGGGCAATTGATGCCAATTCACTTATTTTCAACTTGACCTTCCAGTAGCTGTAACCTTTAAGCTCAATCATATCATTTTTAGATCATGTGTTGTTATAAGGAAGTTGTATGTTTAGCTATTGTGCTATGGCATCGTTAGTTTTGTCGCTAAGTGTTGTGGGGATAAGTCACGCAAGTGATGAGGTGCATTCGATTAACACGTCTGAGCAACACGCCTCTGACTCTCATGATGAACGTCATGCAGATGCTGATCATCATGAGCAGGGGCATGAAGATGAGCATGAACACGAAGAAGAAATGGAAACCATTGTGATACAAGCTACCCGTTCAGGCCGAATTGCCGATGAACAACCTATCCGTGTAGAAGTGGTTAACCGCGAAGAAATTGAAGAAAAAGCGGCAATGAGACCGGGCAACATTTCTATGCTGGTGGCTGAAACTGGCGGGGTGAGATTACAAACCACATCACCCGCGCTGGGCAGTGCCAATATTCGCTTACAAGGTTTGTATGGTCGCTATACCCAATTACTGGCTGATGGTTTACCGCTTTATGGTAACCAAGCGGCATCGATTGGTTTGCTGCAAGTACCGCCAACAGATTTAAGCCGTGTTGAAATTATTAAAGGCTCGGCATCATCGCTTTATGGTGGTTCTGCGCTTGGTGGAGTGATTAACCTTGTTTCTCGCACGCCTGGCGATGAATTGAATGGTGAAGTATTGGTCAATGGTACCACTCGCAATGGTCAGGATGTCACCACCTATGTGGAGTCGCCATTGAGCGAGAATGTAAAAGGGTCGATTACCGCTGGGGCGCATTATCAAGACGAGCAAGATATTGACGACGATGGCTGGATCGATCTGGCGGGGTATGAGCGTTATACCGTGCGTCCTCGGTTATTTTGGGAAGGCGAAGCGGGGCAAACATTGTATGTCACCAGCGGCTATATGACCGAAGATCGCACAGGCGGGACTCTCGATGATAACACGGTAGCCGATGGCACCTCGTTTGAGCAATCACAAGACTCTGAAAGGCTTGATGGCGGCTTGGTGTTTACCATGCCGTTATTAGAGACCTTAACCATGACCACACGCGGCTCGGCGATGGTGCAAGATCATGTGCATGTTTATGGTACTGATATTGAAGAAGATCAACATGAGAGTTATTTATTTGAAAACAGTATTGCAGGTTACACAGACAACAGTGATTGGGTAGTTGGTTTAGCGTATCAATCTGAAGTCTTTAGCTCAGATACTTTCCCTGAGTTTGATTATTCTTACGACGTCCCCGGCGCGTTTGCCCAGCTTGATTATGAATTAACCGATCAAATCACCACCTCTTACAGTGCGCGCATTGATGAACACAGCGAATACGGTACGCAATTTAGTCCAAGAGTGTCAGTACTTTACCGACCAAATGACTTAACCATAAGAGGCTCTTATGGTGAAGGCTATTTTGCCCCAACACCGTTTGTAGAGGAGATTGAGGCCGCTGGTTTATCAAGGCTCGCGCCTATTGATAACTTGCAAGAAGAGCGCGCTAAAACAGCGTCGCTTGATTTTACTTATCGTTTTGATGATGTAGAAACCAGTTTGACCTTGTTTGGTTCCAATGTGGATAACGTCACCACGTTAGAGTCTTTCTCTAACAACAGCAACGGCACATTAGACGCCGTGAGATTAGTCAATGCATCTGGTGAAAGCCAAATTCGCGGCTCTGAAGTGTTGCTACGTTATTATTTGGGCGATGTTAAACTCACGGCAAGCTATTTGTACTTAGATGCAACCGAGGAGTCTCCAGAAGGGACAGGGCGACGAGATATAGCCTTAACCCCAGAACACTCTGGCGGTTTTGTGGCGATGTGGGAGCAACATGGCAACTTTAGAGCAGGTTTTGAGGCCTATTACACAGGTACGCAGCGTGTAAATGATAATCCTTATATTGATGAAACCAATCCCTATTGGCATTTAGGCTTAATGGGTGAGATTACAGTGGGTAGCGTCAGTTGGTTTATTAATTTAGAAAACCTACTTGATGTTAAGCAAACCGACGAACACCCGATGTTGTTGCCTAGTCGCGCGCCTAGCGGCCAATGGACCACTGATATTTGGTCACGTAACGATGGCTTTATTGCTAACGCAGGCGTCAGAGTTAAATTTGGCCATTAACTTGTCATCTCACCGCTGAAATGTCGTTGATTGGTGTTGGGGGTTGTTATGCTTTACCTATCTCAATCTCTGCCATGGGTAACAATGCTTGATATGCTGAGGCTAACGCTTGTTTGGCCTCATCATCGCCGTGAACGATGCGAATGTGTTTAGGTTTATGGTGCATGCGTTTAACAAAGTTGCTGAGGTTGTGTTGGTCCGCGTGGGCAGAGTACCCGCCAATGGTATGAATGCTCGCTTTAATGTCGATGCGTTGTTCATCAATATACACATAGCCTCCTTGAGGACCATATTGTTGGATGTCTCGGCCAGTGGTGCCCTGGGCTTGATAGCCGACAAATAATATGTCGGTGGTGGCTTTGGGTAAAAAGCGGCTAAGGTAATTACTCATTCGGCCTCCCGTGCACATGCCCGATGCGGCAATGATGATGGCGGGTTTTTGCTTTGAATCTAAATAATTAATCACGGCTATATGGTCTTGGTGGCTGTCTATCGTAATGAGTTGTTCAAAGTCTAGCGGGTGACGACCTTGTTTGAGCTTTTGCTTTGCTTCGTTATCCCAAAGGTTTCTAAATTCTCGATATTTTTTAGTAAAGTTTGCTGCCATAGGGGAGTCGACAATAATGTCGATATTTTGCCACATGGGGTTATGTTGATTACGAAAAATAATGTGTTCAAACTCGTATAGCAACTCTTGTGTACGGCCAATACTAAAAGCAGGAATGAGCACCACGCCATTATCTTGAACAGCTTTTTCAATAATCCCTTTGAGTTGTTTGCTACGATCTTTGCGGCCTTGATGTTTTTTATCGCCGTAGGTTGACTCAATGACTAAGGTATCGGCTCTGTACGGGCTTTTAGGGCTAGCCAGTAATGGTGCGTAAGTTGCGCCTAAATCACCTGAAAATACCACTCGGTGTTTGTGACTCGGCCCTTTTAGGTCAAGTTCGACATAGGCCGACCCTAAAATATGCCCTGCAGGTTTAAACTTAAGCTTAATTTGCTTAAACGGCTGAGTCATATGGGGACTGAGGTTTATAGGCAGTGAAACCCATTGGCTATACTCAATAGGCACAATGAGCTTATTGAGTTGATTTAAACACGCTTGGATCAGCTTTTTATCGCGAGTCACACCGACTTTTAATGCATCTTCAATTACTAATGGCAGTAACGCCGCGGTTGCCGTTGTAGCGTAAATGGGCTGGTTAAAACCCGCGGCTAATAAATAAGGGATCCGCCCAACGTGATCAATATGACAATGAGTCACGATCAACGCGTTAATGTTGTCGATTGGGAAGTCAATTTGTAATTGATCTACTGAGTTTTTACCTGCGGTTTCCGCACCTTGAAATAACCCGCAATCAATAAGGTAGCTGCTTGGGTGCAGTGGATTTATGTCGAGTTGATGACATGATCCCGTTACGCCATTCACTGCGCCATGATGAATAATCTGCATATTAATCCTTTAATTGAGTCAGGTACGGTTAAATAACTTAGCAGTGGATCAGTGATTTAGCGAGAAAAGGCGATGACCTTGGCTTTAATGATAACAAGCGCTTACAAACTAAGTCGACGATTTCGGGTTAATCCCTTTTGTGTGGTGGTTGTTAATATCCTGTTGTTGGTATAATCAGATCAATTTTTGACATACGTTCGATGGATCACTGATGCTAGTGTTTAACTGTACCAAAGCTGCTGCAGAGTTTTTTAGTGTGACTCGCAAAGGCGAAGTGTTGTCTTGTTTAAAAGCTGCGCCGCATAAAACCATTGCTGAGTCAGTGGCTGCGCGAGCTTTCCCCGCAGATGTTGATCCACAAGAACACGATGGCACTCAATGGCATTGGGTAGTGCACTGTGTCACCGTTAAGCGCAAAAAATACTTATTAGTGATGGATTATGATAGCCGCTATTGCTTGACATTTTTGGCGACAAAAAAGGGCGATGAAATCGATTTTCTCAATATGTTTGAGAAAATGATGGTGTCGAATTTTACGTTTTTAGCCAACAAAAAAGGCGTTGACAGTGTCGAGGTTGATTTAGCCATCGCACGATATAACGATACATTTACGACCTGTGCATTTTATCTGCGAGGTGATCGCAGTGTGCAAGGGCATTTAAACGAGGTTGCCTGGCACTTAGAGCAACAATGTTATGACGGAATGCTGTTAATGCCTAATGAGTTTATTGATTTTAGCGTTTTTATGGGTAAATTCCCTCGAAATGCAAAAGGGCGCAGTAGCCACTTTTTTGCTAACGATGTGTTTATCGATACCTGGTTACAAGATCTTGATGTTGAAGATAGCCCGGTAGACACCACTAATCTGGTTTACCTCAGCGATTATCGAAAATAGATACTGTTCTCGATTAAAAATAAACAACCCACTGAGAACAAATTAACAGACCTATTAAAAACTGATTTACTACAGGCTGGTTTATTACAAATAAAAGGACGTGCAATGAAAGCTTTTTCTCTGGTGTTAACCAGTTTAGCCATGGCTGTTTCGGGCATGGCGCAAGGCGCCGAAATTGACGCTAAGCATATTGAGCGAATTGGCCCGGTGACACAAGTCTCTGCTACGGCATTATCTAAAAGCGCTCAGGCAGATGCCTTGCGTGCCAATTTGGTAGCAAAACTCAGCCAAGAGCATAAAGCCAGTAAGGTAAGAATATTTAATCAAGCGCTTTCATGGCAAACCGCTACATCGAAAGCCGAAGGTGAGGGCTGGTTAGCTTACCGTTTACCTGTTTCTACACAACGATTTACTCAAGGTACATTAACCGTAAAGGGCCTTGAAAACCCGCAGGTGTATTTGAATGGTCAGTTAGTAAAATCAGCAGATAAGGTTGAGCTTGAACTCGCTAATGGTGATTATCAACTCATGTTGCTTGCAGATGGATTGCAAAAAGAGGTGTCTTTTAGCCTTGATTGGCAGGGTAAAAGTGATGTCGATGGGCTCGATTTTAGCGCACAAAAAACACAGCGCGTATCAGCCGAGCAGCTTTTTGACTCCAAAGTTATCAGCAACTTAACCTTGTCGCCTAATGGTAAATATTTACTGCAATCCACCATTGAATATCAAACAGCCCAGGGTGATAAGCCTATTCAAGTGACCGAGCTACGTAAATTACCAGACAACAGCGTAATGTACCGTTGGCAAGATAATCGCCCTAGCAGCGCGGTGTGGTCTGATGATGCTAAGCAACTCGCATTTGTTGCCAATAAGCAGATTCAATTACTGAATGTGGCAGACTTAACCATCGATATCGCAGCAACTGAGCTTGATAATGTCTCAGGTTTGCAGTGGTTTGGCGACAGTTTACTCTTTAGTTGGGAAAAGCCCTTTAAAGCTGATGACAAAGCCACCTCTAAGCGTTTTCAAGCATTAGAAGATCGCTGGAGCTATTGGCGTAACAATAGTCAGTTATATCAATTAGATGTTGCGTCGGGTGTTATTCGTCAATTGACCGACAGTAAAATAACCAGTTCGTTATTAGACAGTAATGCAGATAAAGGCAGTTTGTTGCTCACTCGCTCATCTGTCGATTACAAACAACCCGCTCATGGCATCACTCAGCTAATCGAACTGAAGGTAGCTGATTTAAGCGAAACTCTGATTGGTGAATATCGTAGTTTCAGTGGTGCTTTGTATGCCGATAAGGGCATGTATATCACAGCTGGCCCACGCTTTATGGACGGCATGGGTATGCAAGATCCCAATATTGAGGTCAATGACTATGACGGCCAGTTATATTGGCGTGATGCCGAAGGTAAAGTGAGTGCATTAAGCAAAGACTTTGATCCATCAATTGGTAGCATGACCAAACTTGATAATGATGATTTATTGGTAACTGTTACCGAAGGCGACCGCTCACCGCTTTACTTGTTTGATAAGCGTAAAAGTCGCTTTAGCCAAATCGATACAGGTGTCGATATGGTAGATGGTTTTAGTGTGGCTGCAAAACAATCAACGCCGACGTTAGTCGTTGCGGGCACTTCGGCAACCTCGCCACAAAAAGCCTACAGCATGTCGCTTAACTCAAACCGTAAACAAGTGTTATTCGACAGCCAAAAACAACATTATGCCGATACGCGTTTAGGAAAGATCGAAGATTTTGATTTTACTAACAAACATGGGCATAACATTGACGGTCGCGTTTACCTACCTGCCGATTTTGATGCCAATAAAAAATACCCTGCATTGGTGTATTACTATGGCGGTACTTCACCGGTTGGGCGTCACTTTACAGGACGTTGGCCATTTAACTTGTGGGCAGCACAAGGCTATGTGGTGTACGTGTTACAACCTAATGGTGCAACAGGTTACGGCCAGGCTTTTAGCGGACGTCATGTTAATGCCTGGGGCAAGTACAGCGCAGATGACATTATTGAAGGCACTAAAGCATTCTTAAACGCTCACAGTTATGTTGATGCAAAACGTGTGGGTAACATGGGCGCGTCTTATGGCGGCTTTATGACTATGTATTTGGCCACGCAAACCGATATTTTTGCGGCGTCGATGTCGCATGCGGGGATCAGTAATTTGTCATCGTATTGGGGACATGGCTGGTGGGGCTATGGCTATTCTGGTGTAGCAAGTCGTGGCAGTTTTCCATGGAATAATCCTGAGCTTTATGTCGAACAAAGCCCGCTTTATCATGCTGATAAAATCTCTACGCCGTTATTACTTATACACGGTAATAGCGACACCAACGTACCTGTAGGTGAAAGCCATTATATGTACACCGCGCTGAAGTTATTAGGTAAGGAAGTTGAGTTGGTGGAGTTTAATGATCAAGACCATCACATCAATACCCGCCAAGCACGCTTTGATTGGTGGAACACCACCATGGCCTGGTTTGATATGAAACTCAAAGACGAACCTCAGTGGTGGAATAGCCTTTATCCTGAGACTGCAGATAAGTAGTTAACTCTTATTACCTATGCAAATGCATGTTAATAGCATATTAAAGATCATTAGGCTGTCATTATTAACTCAACGCTCTGAGATAAAATGTGAAGTAAAGAGTGAAGAAAATAGCGACGGCCTGTATCAATGAGATAGGTCTATTTCGATCCATTGAATTGACTTGTCTCGTGATAAAATCTGCAGCCAGCAATGAAATGCCTTCCTGTTAACGTTACGATAAATGCTTAACACGCCAGTATGCCATGTTAAGCGTTTGCTTTTTGTATCCAATAAGCCGCGCACATTTTTCTTTGTACATTACAAATATTATTTCGTTTTGGCCAAATGCAATGGGTCAAGTATCGTTTTGAGTTTATCTTCGTCCAAATCGGTTTCTTCAAGTGCAATGGCTAATACTGATTTATGTTCTTTATCTGCACGTTTAGCAATTTTTGCGGCCATATCGTAACCCACCACGGAATTAAGTGCGGTCGCCAGAATAGGATTTTTCTCCAATGCCTGGGTTAAATGTTCTACATTGGGGCTAAACTCGGCAAACACTTTGTCGGTCATGGCTTGGCAGGCATGGGTTAATAAATCAATACTGGACAGTAGCTTGTCGGCAATCAGTGGCAACATCACATTCAATTGAAAATTACCCGATTGCGCCGCAATGGTTATGGTTGCTTCATTGCCAATAACTTCAGCGGCAATCATGGCTACCGCTTCTGGGATCACGGGATTAACCTTACCGGGCATTATCGATGAGCCGGGTTGCAGCGCAGTTAAGCTAATTTCTTGTAACCCTGCTACAGGCCCTGAGTTCATCCAGCGTAAATCATTGGCGATTTTCAATAACGTAACCGCTAACCCTTTGAGCGCCGAAGCCATGGCTAAGGTGTGGTCTTGGCTACTCATATATAACGCAGGCATTATCGCCGCCTGCCAAGGGATTTTATCTTGCTGTTGTAAGTCATCACATGCAAGTTTGGCAAAATTGGGATCACAATTAACGCCAGTGCCAACCGCTGTACCGCCCAATGGCAAATGATGCAGGCTAAGTTCTACTTGCTGAATTCGAGCTTGAGCACTGTTTAGCTGTTGTTGCCAACATCGCAGTTCCTGACCAAGCGTAATTGGCATGGCGTCCATTAAATGGGTGCGACCAGTTTTGACTGTATTGGAATACTCATCGGCCAAAAACGCTAATCTGTCATGCAAGCCATTAATGGCCGGATACAATAAGTTCTTTAATTGCCTAACCGTACTAATATGAATACAGGCGGGCACCACATCGTTACTACTTTGACCCATATTGATATGATCATTAGGGTGAACCTTTGCCTGCAAAATGTCACTGGCAAGGCTGGCAATGACTTCATTAACATTCATATTCGAACTGGTGCCAGAGCCTGTTTGGAACAAATCAATCGGAAAATGCTGCGAAAAATCAAGCTTTTTAGCGGCGATAATCGCTTGTTGAATCGCTTTGGCCATGGCGCTATCTAACAAATCGAGTTGGCTATTCGCCTTTGCTGCAGCTGATTTTATGTCGAGTAGGGCGAGTATCGCTGGCGTCGGAAAGCGCCGCTTCGAAAACTGAAAGTTATCTCGTGCGCGTTGAGTTTGCGCCTGATAACAAACGTCATCTGGCACCTGTACTTTCCCCATACTGTCATATTCTATACGCATCTTACTCATAAGGTTTCCGACTCGATTTTTGATTTGTATATGTTAGTGTGTTCACTAAGCTTAGCAGGAAGTGCCAATAAACGTTTATAGGGAGATCAGTAATGAACCATTCTATGCAATTATTGAAACAGCTTGAAAGTAATGGAAAAACTTTCCGGTATTACAGCTTTGATCGATTAGCTGAACACTACGATTTAGCCCGCTTACCCTTTGCGGCAAAAATATTATTAGAAAATCTTCTGCGTTACGAAAAGTCGGATTTTGTCCAGCCAGAAGATATTGAAACCTTGGCCCGCTGGGATTTAGATAACTGGTCAGAAACCGAAATTGCCTTTGTTCCTTCTCGAGTCATTCTACAAGATTTTACTGGCGTACCTTCGGTGGTCGATTTAGCCGCAATGCGTGATGCCATCGTGACATTGGGCGGCAATGCCGACGCGATTAATCCACTGAATCCGGTAGAGTTGGTGATTGACCACTCAGTGATGGTTGATGTATTTGCCGAAACAGGGGCGCTACAAAAAAATACTGCCATTGAGATTCAACGAAACCGCGAACGATATCAGTTTTTGCGTTGGGGTCAGCAAGCCTTCGACAACTTTAAAGTGGTACCGCCCGGGCGCGGTATCGTGCATCAAATCAATCTGGAATATTTGGCGAGAGTGGTCTTTGTCAAAGAAGATGACGATAACCTATTGTATCCCGACACCTTAGTGGGAACCGATTCTCACACCACCATGATCAACGGTTTGGGAGTATTGGGTTGGGGCGTCGGTGGCATTGAGGCTGAGGCCGCGATGTTAGGCCAACCGGTGACGATGTTGTTACCCGAAATTGTCGGATTTGAATTTGTCGGTACATTACCCCCAGGAGTTACCGCGACTGATCTCGTGTTAACGGTAACCGAACAGCTGCGCTCATTTGGCGTGGTAGGTAAGTTTGTAGAATTTTTTGGTGCCGGTGTTGATCAATTAACCTTGGCTGATAGGGCAACCATTGCCAATATGGCGCCAGAATACGGTGCGACTTGTGGCATCTTCCCGATTGATGAACAAACCCTAGATTATCTCAAGCTTACCGGTCGAGATCCAGAGCGTATCGCACTGATCAAAGCGTATCTTAAACAGATGGGCATGTGGGCCAGTGCATCCGACAACAAAGCCTGTTATCACGCAACCTTAAAACTGGATTTAGGCAGTATTGTGCCTTCTATTGCTGGCCCTAAAAGACCTCAGGACAGAATTGCACTTGAGCAAGCTGGAGTCAGTTTCCGCCAATGGTTGGACAGTCAAATCCCTGTGAGCCACATCGATGCCGAAGGTAAAGACGAGTTGGCAAGCGAGGGTGGTCCATCGGTGCAAGTACCCGTCGCCGATGGCAGTACTGGTGTTGCTTGTCGTTATCGAGATAAAGACTTTGTGCTGGAAGCTGGCGCGGTGGTGATAGCGGCGATAACCAGTTGTACTAATACCTCTAATCCATCGGTGTTAATCGCAGCCGGATTATTGGCCCGAAATGCGCGTAAAAAAGGCTTACAGGTTAAACCTTGGGTGAAAACCAGCTTTGCACCAGGCTCACAGGTAGTGACGGATTATTTAATTAAATCGGGTCTTAGTGTTGATTTAGATGCTCTAGGTTTTCAGTTGGTTGGCTATGGTTGTACCACTTGTATTGGTAATTCAGGTCCATTGCCTCAACCCGTTAGTGAAGCGATACAACAAGGCAGGTTAAAGGTGTCTTCGGTGTTATCGGGCAACCGTAACTTTGATGGCCGCATCCATCCAGAAGTACAAGCCAATTACTTAGCATCGCCGCCGCTGGTGGTTGCTTATGCATTGGCCGGAAATATGAAAGCCGATATGGTTACTGAGCCATTGGGTGAAGATGCTGATGGTAATGCAGTTTATTTAAAAGATATCTGGCCAGACAATCAGGAAATTCAACAGGTCATGGCCAGCGCGGTACAAAGTGAGATGTTTGTTTCCCGTTATGCCGACGTATATAGCGGCGATGCAGACTGGCAAGGGCTCGAGGTAGTACAAAGCCAAAAATATAACTGGCCCGACTCCACCTATGTTAAACAGCCGCCATTTTTTGATGGGATCAGTGCTGAAGTACCTAACATTATGGCTATCGACAATGCCCGTTGTTTGCTTAAGTTAGGTGATTCGGTCACGACTGACCATATATCACCAGCGGGCTCTATTGCACCAGACAGCCCTGCTGGAGACTACTTACAGCAAGCTGGAGTCGCCATAAAAGACTTTAACTCTTACGGTTCACGTCGTGGCAATCATGAAGTCATGATGCGCGGCACCTTTGCCAATGTAAGGTTAAAAAATCAGCTGGCTCCGGGGACCGAAGGCTGTTGGACACGTTTAATGCCTAACGGTGAGTCGATGACCGTATTTGATGCTGCTATGGAGTATCAGCAACAAGGTACGCCTTGTATTGTGCTGGCAGGTAAAGAATATGGCACTGGCAGCTCGCGGGACTGGGCAGCAAAAGGGCCTGCACTGTTGGGGATAAAAGCGGTTATAGCACAAAGTTATGAGCGTATTCACCGTTCTAATTTGGTAGGAATGGGCATCTTGCCTCTACAGTTTATGCCTGATGACAGTGCAGAAGCACTAAACCTCACAGGTGAAGAACAATTTAGTATTCCTGCGATAAGTGCCGAACAGAAAACAGTTAAGGTATCAGTGACCGACAAAGCGGGTAAGCAACATTCGTTTGAAGCTAAAATTCGCATTGATACCCCTAATGAGTTTAGTTATTACCAACATGGCGGCATCTTGCATTATGTATTACGAAACCTAGCGAAGTAATACCCATATTAATCTTATTAACAAGGTCATGTTTAATGTTGGCCTTGTTAATAAATTGATTTTTAAGGCGCTTATATTAAACCCATTCATGAGCGGGGAGGTGTGAGCTCCGCAACTGTTTGGTTTATCTCTTAACGAACAGTGACACTATTAAGTAAGCCATGTCTAAGTAAGCCATGTTGTACATGATGTAATTATCTGGTCAATTAAGCCTAATAATACCACTGCACAGCGTCTCGCGGGGCAATCGTATTTACGTCGGATGAACCCGATTTCGACCTAAAGTTTTCGCTTGGTACAAACATTTATCGGCATTGTTGATCAGCTCATCAATAGTTTGATCTTCAGCAAGCTGTGATATGCCAATACTGATGGTGACGCGGATCTGATGTTTAACAAAGTTGATGGTGTATTGCTCAACACTGCTACGGATTTTCTCTGCGATGACGCTCGCTTGCTCTGATGATGTTTGTGGCAGAATAATCAAAAACTCTTCGCCGCCCCAGCGTGCGACACAATCTTGCTGTCGGACTTGTTCTTTAAAGAGGGCCGATAACTCGGTGAGTACCATGTCTCCGCCATTATGGCCGTATTTATCGTTGACCAATTTAAAGTGGTCTAAATCGCACAATAATACTGATAAAGGTTCATTGTTGCGCTGTAATCTTGATTTCTCTTGTTCCAAAATCGCAGCGGCATTGCGTCTATTCGCCAGTTTGGTTAGTGGATCGCGCATAGCAAGCTCTTGGTATTGTCTGCTCAGTTCAAGAGCACTGATATAGGCTTGCATTCTGGAATATTCATACAGAGCTGATAAAAAGGACATGGTTAAAAACGAAATAATCAACCTGAGCGAAAATTCATTGCTGTATTGTGCATGCTCAACCCATTGCTGCGGTAAAAATATGATAATGCAGATGATGCATAGGAACAGAGATAAATTAATTAAGCCGTGACGCAAACCCAATACGTAAACCGATACTGGCGCGACAATGAAAATCCATAATGGGCCCGTTAGGGAAACTCCGCCACTAAAGACCAGATAAAACATTAATAAATACAGCGAGTAAATCACGAGTGTGGCGCTAATACTAATATCAAAACGCTTCACAGAAAAGAAGGCCAGCAAATACGTGATACTGGCAATAAACAAGACGATAGTTAGGATTGTGTTATCACCAAATAAGCTCACTATTCCCATCAATAAGGTGATTGACATTCCAACCAATGAAAACAACGAAATAACCCGAGCCTGTTGCTGCTCTGCGGTACTATTTCGGTGTTTTTTGATGAGTGCTAGCAATGCTTAATCCTTTTTTGATTGAAGAGCGAGGCATTACATCATATAAGATAAGTCACTCAGAAATTGTAAAATAATGCCATGTAAAGCCTTTATTTAGGGTGCCATAAAATAATAGTTTCTCCAATGAAATTTGTAATAAAACGCATTAAAGTGGCTGCCAACGAAAACCAGATAAATAAATGGCATGAGATCTCGAAAGGCATTTTTATTGTGGCTAATGGTTATGTCAGACAGAACCATTAATGCCAACTTCCTTATGTGCAAATAAAGCGTTAAGAAAAGAGAGACTACTCTCTATAGCCAGAGAGCTTATTTCGAATAATGGTTTTGAAGCCTTTACCATTAATGAGCTTGCGTCTAAGGAGCAGTTGAGTATTCCTACTGTCCATAATTTATTGGGTAAGAAAAGCGATATTTTTGAACAACTTATTGTTGAAATTGTTGAAGTTGTTGATAATAAGATAATGGGCATTTATCGCACTTATTGTACTTATCGCATTAGTGCTCATTTAACCAGGGGAGTAGCGCGTTGATGGTTTGGATGATGGTATTGGCCGAGTCCGCCTGGTAACCGTATATACGAATGCCAAAAATGACCGTCATCAGCTGTGCTGCGTAAGCTTTAGCCTGTACTTCTGAGTAGGTTAGGCTTAGATATTGGGTATAAATTTTTTCTATGTTGGCTAATTGCTCTGAGGCAAACTTGTATAAACTATTTCCTTGCGATGCCAACTCAAGTTGTGTTTTGATTAAAAAACAGCCGCAGTAATCACACGCTTTTGACTGTTCAATTAAATCAGTCAATATTTGCTTGATACCTTCATTGACGTTCGAGGTATTGGCCATTTTTTGGTGAATTGAGCCAATTGAGGACGAGGCATAGCGAGCTAATGCTTCCTGAAACAGCTTTTCTTTACTTTCAAACTCATGATAAATACTGCCCGGTTTTAATCCTGTCGCTTTAGTAATCTGTTGGACACTTGATGCGGCATAGCCTTGTTGCCAAAATAAAGTAATAACTTTATCTAATACGTCTTCACGTTGATAATTCTTCTTCGCCATAGCGCTTATTCCTAAATCCTACTGCATATTTCAATTAGCCTAGTTGAATGAGTTATCCATGAGGCTTATTTATAATAATAACACCACTTGAATGATTGTTCAAAAAAGCTTGCTTCTAAGCTTGAAAATGATTATCTTGAATGCATATTCAAATAAGAACGATATGAGTTAGTTTGTGCGTGTCGTTGATCATTACAGCTCGCTAGACTCATTATTCAATAGGGATCCTCGTTATGTTAAGGCTCATTTTTGTCGTATTACTGCTCGCTTTATTAAGTGTTACGGCAATCAGTGTGAATGCAGGTGAATTTTCTGTTTTTCGAGAGTTAGATAAACAGCATCCACCGGGTAATATTGCAGTATCTGCGACAGGTCGTGTTTTTATGAGTAATCACCACTTTTATGGTGTGGATGCTCGAATCGTAGAGCTTAAGCAAGACGGTACGATAATAGATTATCCTAATCGCGATTTTAATCAAAAGCTTAACCCTGTACTCGGCGTTGTTGTCGATGAAAAAGGGATTTTATGGATGCTTGAAACGGCCACTGGGCATGACCGAGCAGGGCATTTAATCGGTTGGGATACGTTAAATAACCAACTTTATAAAACAATTGAGTTAACTGCAGCAGTATTGCCGGTTAATTCATTTTTGAATGACTTAGCGGTCGATCGCGATCATGAGGCTATTTACATCAGTGACCCTGCTGGTGGCGATAATGCAGGCTTAATTGTGGTTGATATAACGACAGGTAATGCACGTAGAGTTCTCGATAGCACTGTTTATACACGCCCTGAAGATATCGATGCAGTGATTGATGGCAAAACATTATCGATTGGTGAGCAACCTATCCGTATTGGCGTCGATTCTATTACATTAGACATTCATAATGAATGGGTTTATTTTGGCGCGTTGAGTGGTGAGAAGTTGTATCGCGTGCATACCCAATATTTATTAGATGCTAAAATTTCGGCCAATATGTTGCGTAGCAAAGTAGAGTTTTATGCCAACAAGCCTATCAGTGATGGTATTACAATAGATAACAGCGGTAACATTTATGTCACTGACATGACTCACAATGCTGTTGGGTATATTGATACGGATCGCCAGTACCATATTTTATACCAAGACGCTGATAAATTGAGTTGGGCAGACGGTTTTGCCACCACTACTGACGGTAAAATTCTCGTAGCAGTTAATAAATTACACTTATCTCCAGCAGTGAATAACCAAGAAGATAAGAGTGATGGACGTTACTATATTATCCAATTTGATGCCTTAGCAGAGACGACTGTGGGCAGATAATGAATCCCTAATTAACAAAAAGGCTACCTGGGGTAGCCTTTTTTAATGCTCAATAATTAATTGATAGTAAAAAATGAAAGTACTTTTTTCTGATTAGATGATTGCTTTGATAAATCGATACTGGCTTTAGAGCTATGACTAATTCCCGCGACATTTTGATTCACCATGTCGACCATTTGGGTAATATTTTTAGAAATATCATCCGTTACGCTTGATTGCTCTGTTGAAGCGGTTGCGACTAAAGAGTTCATTTCTGAGATTCTAGAGACCGATAGGGCAATGTCTGAGAAGGAGTCCCGTACTTCTTGAGCAATTTTTTGGGCTTCATCAATTAAATATGCATTTGATTGCATGTATTCATCAGCTTTGGATGCTTGGTTTTGCAGTTTGGTAATAATTTCTTGAATGTTGATGGTAGAGGTTTGCGTTTTACCTGCCAATGTTCTCACTTCATCAGCAACAACAGCAAAACCTCTGCCTTGTTCTCCAGCGCGTGCGGCTTCAATTGCAGCATTAAGTGCTAATAGATTGGTTTGTTCAGAAATACCATTAATGACTTCAATAACAGCGCCAATTTCGTTTGAGTAACTCTTTAACTGATTGACGATTTCAGTTGACTCTTTAATAGAGTGGTTGATTTTGTCCGAGATTTTATTTGACTCTTGCAAAGCGTGATGGCCTTTATCGACACTTTGATTCGCTTCAATTGCTGACGATTCTGCTTCAGTAGCATTTCGGCTAATGTCCATTGCGGTGCTCGACATTTCATTGACAGCTGTTGCGACTTGCTCAACTTGCATTAACATGTTTTGCGAGTTGCTGTCGGCTTGCTCCATGGTGGAGGCCAATGTTTGTGACGAGCTATCTACTGTGTCTGCCACGGTGATCAACTGTTGAGTTAATTTTGCAAATTGTTCAGAGGTTTTGTTTAAACAATCTGACAGTATTCCAAGTTCATTTTCACCTTGGTTATCAATACGTACACTCAAATCACCTTGAGACATTCTGATCATCGCATGTTGTATGACTGTAATTGAACTAACAAGAAGGCTGGAGATGCGTAATGCCATAAAAATAATAATGATAGCGACAACACCTACCGCTACCACCATGATCGTCATAGAACGGCTATAAATTACGTCGCCATATTCACTTGCCGTAATAGCGCCATTTTCATTTAACGTTGACAACTTGAGCAGTGTTTCTGAGTATTTACTATAAGCCGCTAATGATTTACCCAAAAACATGGTTTTTGCTTCTTCATTATCATTGTTTTCAGATAGACGCAGGAGTTCGATTTGAATGGCTAGATATTGACGATAAAGCTCGTCAAACTCATCTAGAAGCGCTTGCTCTTGAGGGCTAGATATAAGCACTCTATAGTCGTTAATGGTTTTTTCTATTTGTTGTTTCTTTTGGTTAATCGCATTGGTTGCTTGCTGTATTGTTTGAGAGTCTGTCGAAATAATGTGGACAGCTTCATCGTTACGCAGATCTGCTGTTTGGGTGTTGATGCGTTCAATTAATTGTACTGAAGGAAGCCAATTAGTTGAGATTTCTGTTGATTGTTGGTTAATGGTATTCATCTGTGACAATGACAGTAACATTAATCCAATAATAGCAATGACAGGAATTGAAAAACCCAGTAACAACAATTTGCCAATTTTGATATTTCTCATTTCTATCCTTAAACCTCATGATCATATGAACAGTTGATATACAATTAGTCAGCTTTTTTAAATCATATTTAAATCATAGTACCTTGCATAACATTTGCAGCATTTTTGACATCAGGGCTGATATGTTAAGTCGCTATAATCGATAGTGGAAACGCTTGTTTAGATGTTTCTTGTTTAGGTATTTACAGTTTATCGGTAAATCACAAAACTTCTTTAATAGGCTCTCGGTATTGGTATACGAAATGCTAGGCGTTGCTGATTTTTGCAAGTTGAATGGTATCAAGTTAAACACGGTGTTCACTGAGATGAATCGATTGGTGCTGAGAAAGCTATTAAACACAGAGTAAAACTGGTTTAGCCGAATCCTTCGGGTAATGTTTTTGGGCCGTTTGACTGGGTAATCGACTTTTTCGCTGAGTCGCGATACCGCAGTGTCGGAGCCTAAATGACTGGTCAACAATTCACTGTAAAAGTAGCCTTAGAGAGCAACTGGCCTTAACTTTTCTCTTAACTTTTATCTTAACTATGCCCTTAAGTATTTACCGTGATTTTAACTTGGAAAATACTTTGTTTTTCAATGTGTAGCTTGTAAAAAACTGCCTTATCGTCCACAGTTAACCATCCGTAGCTTGAAACTCACATAAACATGACTAGATTTGCTAATTATAAAAACGCGCTTAAATTGGGTGTCGGAGTATTCGCTTTTGGCTTAGTCATTAGTGTGGGCGTCGTTTTAAGTGTTAAAAATAAAAATAATAACATCATTGTTAATGAGCTTAATGCTGTTACAGAGCAAGTCGTCAATAATATTACTGACCGTATTCAGTTATATCAGTACGGCTTACGCAGTGCTCGCGGTATTATTTTTACCGCAGGTGAAGATGGGATTAATCGGCAAGGGTTTAATAAATACACTCAGACGCGCGATATCGATAAGGAGTTTCCTGGCGCTAGAGGTTTTGGGTTTATTCGGCGAGTGAGTGTGACTGACGAAGCCAGTTTTATTAGCGCAGCGCAATTAGATGACTGGCCTACGTTCGAAATTAGGCAGCTTAACGCCCATAACGGTGAACGCTATATCATTCAGTATATTGAACCTGTAGAGCGTAATTTTTCCGCCGTTGGTTTAGATATTGCCTCCGAAGCAAACCGTAAAAAAGCGGCTTTAGATGCTATTTTAACTGGGGAGGTGAGATTAACCGGGCCTATTACCTTAGTGCAAGCGACTGGTAATCCATTACAAGCCTTTTTAATTTTAATGCCTATATATCGTACAGGTGGAACCCCTGATACGCCAGAGTTAAGAGAGCAACAAGCCTTTGGTTGGAGTTATGCTCCATTAGTGGCCAATGAAGTTTTTGGCGACTTGTCGTTGTCGCGACCCAATACTAAGTTATTGGTCAAAGATATTACTGATACTGCCAATACAGTGACCTTTTACGAAACCCACATCGATGACTCAAGCCCTTTAACTGAGTATATCGTGACTGTTGAACGTGAGGTTTTTGGCCGTAATTGGCAATTATCGTTAGTTGCTTACCCTAACTTTGTCAGTAAATTGCATTTAACCTCGCCTAACATTATATTTATTTACGGCTTTATATTGAGTTTATTGCTGGCGTCTTTTCTTGCCTTTTATAGTTATACTTTAGGTCGAAAACAGCTGGTTTTAGCCGATAATGAACGACGCGCAAATATATTAGAACATTCACAAGATGCCATTATTAGTTACGATTGCGATGGCGTTGTCACAGGGTGGAATCAAGGTGCTGAACTCACTTTTGGCTACACCCATAGCGAGGTTGTTGGTCTTAAAAAACATGGCTTTATTGTTGCTAATGAAGGGCAAAGTCAAGATAACGCACATTTTGATCACGTGTTAAGCGGTAAACCATTATTAAATTTTATTGGTTATCATAAACGTAAAGATAATGAACTCCTCACAACCACAATGACCTCGTTAGCCATTTACAATGAATTTGGTGTCATTACTGGTGTGAGTCAAACTATTCGAGACATTACCGCGCAACAAAATGCAGAAAAACAAATATTAAGTTTAAATGCCAGCCTCGAGCTAAAAGTCACTGAACGCACGCAAGCATTGCAGCAAGCTTTGTCAGAAAATAAAACCTTACTCGATAATATCAACCAACAGCTCTTATATTCTGAAACAGATAAAGATGGCGTAATATTGGCGGTAAACGACTATTTTTGTATTGCATCAGGGTATACCCGTGCGCAGATGATTGGCCAAACACATTCTATTTTGCATTCAGGTCAGCATGATGATGCGTTTTGGCAAGACATGTGGGATACCATTAATCAGGGTAAAAGTTGGCAAGGTGAAGTGTGTAACCATGACAAGCAGGGGGAGGCTAAATGGTTTGATACACTCATCACCCCTATTGTTGATAACAATGGAGAGTTAGAGCGCTGTATTGCCCTGCGAATTGATATTACTGAACGTAAACACACGCAACTTGAAAATCTTAAACTGACCTCATTATTAACCAATGTACTTGCTGCGGCATCTGAAATTGCCATTATTTCAACAAACAGCGAAGGCGTTATTACCATGTTCAATCGCGGTGCTGAGTTGTTGCTTGGGTATAGTGCGAGTGAAATTGTTGGTAAAATGAGTCCGGCAATAATGCATGTGCCTTCTGAGGTTAGGGAACGAGGTAAAGAATTAAGCGAAGAATTTGGTGAAGAGATCAGTGCGTTTGATGTTTTTGTGTATAAACCCAGAAACTTTGGCCCTGAAACGCGAACCTGGACGTATGTTCGTAAAGATTATACCCAATGCCAGGTATCTTTATCTGTTACCGCAATGCGTAATGAGTCTGGTGAACTTATTGGTTACCTTGGGGTTGCCGTTAATATCGATACCATGTTGAAACAGCAAGAAGAGTTAATGTCGACCAGCAATCAATTAATTAAAGCCGCTGAGGTTGCAGAGCTGGGTATATGGGATTTAGATTTATTAACGGAAAATTTGCAATGGAATGATCGTATGTTTGTGATGTACGACTATCCTCAAGAGATACAGAAAGACGGCCTTAATTATCGACATTGGCAGCAACGTATTCACCCAGATGATCTTTATATGGCAGAGCAAGCATTACAACAGGCCATTGAAAACCATTCGACTTATCAACCAACATTTAGAATCCTTAATCGCGCAAATCAGGTGCGTTATATCCATGCTGGCGCGCAAATCAGTTACGATAAACTAGGCAAAGCTGTTCGTGTCGTTGGGATTAATCGAGATATCACTGAGCAACGCGAACTCGAGCAAACTTTGCGCTTAGCCAAACAGGATGCAGATGCCGCGAGTGCAGCTAAATCAGCATTTTTAGCCAATATGAGTCATGAAATTCGTACACCAATGAATGCGGTATTAGGTATGCTTCAATTAGTACAGCATTCTGATATGACGCGACAACAACTCGATTACGTCACCAAAGCGGAAATCGCGGCAAAATCCTTGTTGGGTCTATTAAATGACATATTGGACTTCTCCAAAATTGATGCGGGTAAACTTGATCTTGATGTTCATCCATTTCAAATGGAAACTTTAATGCGTGAACTGGCTGTCATGTTGGCAACCAATGTTCATAGCAAAAGCATAGAAGTCATTTTTGACCTTGACCCAGACATTCCATACCTTATTGAAGGCGATGAACTGCGCTTACGCCAAGTGTTATTAAATCTTGCAGGTAATGCCATTAAGTTTACTTCACAGGGGCATGTGATTGTTGGAGTGCATTGTCATCAACTTAGCCAGGATGAAGTCAAACTTAACATTTCAGTGTCAGACAGTGGTATAGGTATCAGCAAAGAACAAGCAGGTAAAATATTCCAAGGCTTTGTGCAAGCTGAGTCATCCACCTCAAGACGATTTGGTGGCACTGGTTTGGGGCTTGCTATCACTAAGCGCTTAGTGGAGTTAATGGGCGGGGAATTAACCTTAAATAGTGAGGTTGGCCAAGGCAGTCGTTTTGGGTTTGATTTGTCTTTTTCTGTGGTCGAGATGAAAAACACTTATCTCGATATTGATTTACAAGGTAAAAATATTCTTATTGTTGATGACAGTAAAATGAGCCGTAAAATTTTGTCAAAAACACTGATGGCTCATGGTGCTTATGTTAACGAAGCGAGTAACAGTAAGCAGGCTATTAATCTTATTGACCAAAGTTTACATGCAACCAACCATTATGACGTGATTATTATGGATTGGCGCATGCCTGAAATGGATGGTCTAGAAACCGCACAACATATTCAATTAATGTTTCCAGAAGGCTCCGCTCCCGCCATTATTATGCTTACAGCTTACGGCTCTGAGGTGATGAAGCAAACCAAGCAGTATGATCAACAACCTTTTGTTAATATGTTAACCAAGCCGATTACGGCTAACTTAATGCTTGAGGCCGTGCATCAGGCTATTAGTGGTGAAGAAATACCGTTAGAAAGTAAAAAAGTGACCCACTTAGCCTTGCAAGGAATTAGAGTGCTGGTGGTTGAAGATAATCAACTCAATCGTCAAGTTATTGATGAGTTACTTAGATTACAAGGTGCGATTGTTACATTAGCCAAAGGCGGTGTTGAAGGCGTAGAGTGGGTGACCCAATCTAACAATGTATTTGATATTGTTATTATGGACATGCAAATGCCTGATATGGATGGCTTAGAGGCAACGCGTTTAATCCGTGCAGATGGTCGATTTAATGATTTGATGATATTAGCGATGACAGCAAACGCTTCTTTAGCAGACAAAGCATTATGTCTTGATGCTGGTATGAATGAGCATATCGGCAAACCGATTGACATGACGCGTTTACTGCCTTGTATGTTGGGCTTGTTAGGGAAAAATGTACCTTCATTGGGCGGTGTTAATGATATAAAAGCATTTATTGAGTTACCTGATGAGCTTACAGGCGACGATGATGTAATTATTGAAAGTCCTGAGTCGATATTAAGGCGTTTTGGTGGTGAGTTAGCGTTCTTTATTGATGTAAAACACCATTTTGCTGTGGAAATGTCAGAGCAGTTAATGGCGTTAACTCAAGCATTTAAACAACAAGACACCGATAAAATAAGCATTATTGCTCATACTATCAAAGGTACTGCCAGTAATATTGGTGCAAAGCGTTTAGCCGCTTTTGCCGCACAGCTTGAACAGAATATAAAACATAATGTTCAAATTGATGCGGATGTTTATTTGGGGCAGCTCCAGGGACAAATTAACGACAGTTTACATGTGCTCGATACTTTATTCCCTGATGAAACTGCGGTGCTAACAGCAAATGAGTTGGATAAAGTGCCATTGTTGCCGATAACCAGTATAGGGCCAGATAAAATAGATAGGTTAATGGCATTATTAGTTGAGCAAAATTTAGATGCAATTGGCTATCTTGAGCAATTATCAGATAATATGGCTACAGATAAGAATTGGTCAAGATTAAAATCTCAGGTGAGTCAACTCGAGTTTTTGGATGCTATCGATACCCTAAAGTCGATAATTAAGGAGTGATGCGTGTTCATAGATGAGTATATTTCTGGTGTTGCTCCTGTAAAAGGAAAAATACTGTTGGTTGATGACCAAGTCGTCAACATTAAAATATTGCATCAATTACTGCAAAATGATTACGATATTTATATGGCCAGAGATGGGCATCAAGCGATTGATATGTGTAAAAAAGTCAATCCAGATATGGTGTTATTAGACATTGAAATGCCAATCCTTAATGGGTTCGATGTCTGCGCTCATCTTAAAAACGACCCCAAAACACAAGATATTGCGGTAATTTTTATTAGCGGACATTTTGATGAAGAAAAAGAAGTTAAAGGATTTAACTTAGGGGCTGTAGATTTTATTCATAAACCCATTAACCCAGTCATTACCAAAGCACGGGTTAAGAATCAACTTATGTTAAAGTCACAATCCGACTTACTTCGTGCCATTGCTCTGCTAGATGGCTTAACGGGAGTCGCAAACAGGCGTAAGTTTGAACAGGTGTTACCCGTGAGTTGGCTGCAAGGTTGTCGTGAGCAACAACCATTGACGATTATTTTATTAGATATCGATTTCTTTAAGCTATTTAATGATACCTATGGGCACACTGAAGGCGATACTTGTTTAAGAAAAGTAGCCCAAAAAATACAAGATACCGTTAACCGCCCTTATGATTTAGTGGCGCGCTATGGTGGTGAAGAATTTATTTGTGTTTTACCCAATACCGATTTAGTTGGAGGCACTTATGTGGCCCAGCAAATAGTCGACAGCATTATATCGCTTAAAATTGCACATGAAACCTCAACAGTATCTCATTTTGTGACGGTAAGTGCGGGCGTCTCGACGATAGTGCCCACAAGAAATATCCCTGAAAAAGTATTAATTGAAGCTGCCGACAAACAGCTTTATTTAGCAAAAGAGCGCGGCAGAAATAGAGTGCTTGGCACACAGGTTTCAATAGCAGAATTGACCGCAGTTTAGTGGTTATCGCAGGGCAACATATTGCCCTGTTGATTAAAATTTATGACGATATCCCAGCGTGTAAGCAATATCTGCACTGTTATCCATATTCTCAAAGTTTTCAACCAGCGTGAATTCAATTGCACTGGTATTTAAGTAGTAACGATAGCCTAGTAAGGCTTCATGCGATGCATCAGAGAAGTTCTCATCCCAGCTTACCAATCCTTCATATCGGTGAATTTCGGCTAACCAACCATGGCGTCCAGTTCGATATTCATAACCGATCCCAATGCTGGTGAAACGAGAGTCATAATGATTAGTTGATATCGACTCGGTGTCTTCAATAAAGCTGACGCCAAAGCTTGAATTAACATTATGTGGGCCATTTTTGTAGCTGTAGTTTATTTGGATACTTTGCGCAAATGAATCTTCAGCAAATGGACCACTATCGACAGATTTGAAATATAGGCTAGCGCCTAAAGATAATCCATGACGCTCAGTTTGTACGAGTTGGTAACCTAAGTATGCTGTTAAAGCATTTTCGAGGGTTTCACCGTTTAAATCATCAATGTGAATACCATATTCTTTTGATTGTATTTGGTTTTGATGTTTAGCTTGGTTTTGTCGGCCATTTTGATCAAATCCAAACGCATCGTGAAACCACATCGTTAGCGAGTCTAGATGGTTATCAGCGCTAAATCCCCATCGATAATTAATATCTAACATCAGAGCATCAGACATCTGCCACTTTACGCCACCAGTGACCGCATTTTGGTAGTAATCGGCCAGTAGTACATCTGATTCAGACCACATACTCGCGATATTGGCTGTGATGTACCATTCGCGTTGCCCATTTGGCAACGAAAAACCTGAACGCAATAGTGGGGTGTGATTGATCGATTGCATTGGCGACTGTGCATACACTCTTAACGGACCGTAATCGTCAAAGTCGATCATTTGAGCTTGCGCAGCAGGTAAACATGTTAGCCCTAAGAGAGTGAACAATAGATTCTTTTTCATCAGCATAGTTTTCTCATTTTATTCGCGTGGCTCATCAAGCTATTTCGCAGCTTAAATTGAATGGCTTATTGTTATAACGAGCGTTAGAGATTACCAAGTCCCGCATTATGATTGCGTGCAATATAAATTTAAACAACAAAAAGTGAACATAATATGCAAAACAATTATATTGAGAAACTTTGTTGAGTTAAATCTGTGATATGTCCTGATATGTTTTTTTATGTCACTGTTAAAGAATAATAATGGATAAGTTTTTATGTAACACATTGATTATATTTTAATAGTACGGTATAAGGTAATTGTTAAAACAAATTTAGTCTTTGGATGAGATGCATAAATTTGTGATGGACGGTTATGTTTAAATGGAATTTATAATGGATTATTCTTCGCTATACCTAAATTATCGAACCCAAATATCTACAGCCTTTACAGCTGTAGTGTTTATGCTGCGTCGACTTCTGCCTGAGCGCAGTGACTATCACTTAACAAGTGCTGAAATAAACCCCGTTACTAGTTGTTCTTTATTCATGAGATACAAATTATTTATACACAGTTTAACTTCGTTAAAGTGTGTGATGGATTAAAGGAATAGCATGGACTTTTTTCTGTTACTTGGCTTACTCGTGATCTTACTCCCACTGCAAATGTTGTTAGATATTGCCATTGAAACCAAAACCAACTTTGATCGTAAAGGCTGTGATTATTTGTTGGCATTTATTCCGCTATTAACGTTTTTTTACCCTGAGCATTATCTGTATAGTTTTCTATCACTCGCTGTCATTGTGTTGTACGGCATTTCATTACGATTCTATGCGGCATTTAACGATTGGCTTGAATTTGATCAAGACCGATTAGCTGGTTTATGCCTGGGCGGACTCGGTTTGGGTGGGGTATTTATCATCGCAAAATTTTCATTTCAATTTTTGCTGTAGCGCTGTGATTTTATGTAGTAGTTTGATATTTTTTGGCGCTTCACCATAGATGCGCTATTTGATAACATTTTGTGCCTGGTATTTGCACTGCAAATCCATGCGGCGTAGTTACATTTGTAATTACGGTGTTGATTATGGGAACCATTAATATTCGTATCGTTGATGAGCTAAAAACACGCTCTTATACGGCCTTGGGAAAATAGGTATGACGCCAACAATTGCTACGCCAAACATTGGAATATGCAGCGCAAAGAGGGGCTGCCATTTAAGTCGGTACTGTTAACCGATGAGAATCGATCCCTGGATCTGATAGCAACATTTGTGTCTATTATTTTTAAATTTGAAAGGATTACCTGGGGATTCCCTCGATTTTGGCGTTGAGGATGTAGAATGCCGCTTTATGAGTGAAATAAGTATGTGTCGTTATAGGATTACTAAAATATAAGGCTGTTTTTTGAATGGGTAAGAAAAGTAGACATAAAAAAGAATGTAAAGAAGCAAGAGCCAAAAATATTGCTGAGTATGAAGAATGGGTATATATCTTAAAAAAAAAGTGTAATTATTACGCTATTGCATGGTTAGTATTATTTTACTTTTTTCCCTTCATTTTTATAGCGCTATTCGAAGTCTCGACTGCTGTTATATTAATGGGATTTACTTGGTTTATAGCTTCGACAGGCTATTTCCTAATATTTAAATATTATGCGAAGTCTGTAAACGAGTTTTATTATAACTTGTTATCAAAGAGTCGGTATGGACATGGGACAATGGTTTCGGCTGTATACCAGTTATCTAGAGGCGGAATCTTACTAATGATTATACTTGGAGGCGTTAGTGTCTATCAGTGGATGACATAGTCTCTAATCGTGTGAAAAGTACATTAAGAAATCGCTAATGACAAGTTGATGAGACACCTAACACATATGAGCCTCCCGGCAGTCAATAGGAGAGCTCTTTTGTTACGGTAGGGTATTTGGCTGCTTTTGCTGTCAAATTAAAATCAATCAACAAATTCATCTACCTCGTTCGTCATTTTGCTGTTAAATCATCTTGTTCTTAGCAAAAAAGCAAACACATATAGGTTTTCTTTAAAAGGCAATGTTGCCTGACGTTTTTCATTCCTATGACATATCATGACTGATACTACTAAACACTTCTGTTCAAAAATAATCTTGGAAAGAAAAAGATTTATTATAAAAAATGATGTTCGTTCTCAGATAAATTATTAAACTTTAATATAAACGCATAAGTGCGTTGTTCATACTTTTTCCATGTTAACCATTAGGCTTGGGCAACAATTTTCTGGTGGAGATTATTCCATTGCTCAGGAAATTTACCATCGAGCATATAAACAAATGCGATGAGTTCTGCTATCAATAAGTATAACTCTTTGGGGATTTCTTCTCCGAGTTCTAGTAATTGTAAAAATTCACTTAAGTGCGGATCCTGATGGATATGTATGCCAGCATTTTTTGCAATCGCTATGATTTCTTCTGCAACGAGATCTTTACCTGAGGCAGTAATTTTAGGGGCACTTTTACCGTCAAAACTGAGTGCCACTGCTTGTTGAATTTTTTTCGATTCGTCATTCATATTTAGTCCCTTGTCTTAACTAAGCTCTTGTCTTAACTAAGTAATGATCCCCTGGCAATAGCGTTGCGGGAATTTGGGTTAATTGGGTGCTAAATGTGCCAGGTGTTAAACCTATTTGGCTAATTTTACTTGCTAAGGCACCATTAAAATTATCGACCTTTGACAATAATGCTTGGCTGTTACCTTTAAATTGTATGTCGAGTGTGTCGCCCTGTTTGTGGGCACAAATGAGTAACGAGCCTTGTGCTAAATTAAATTTTAATTGTAATTTCCAACCATTAACTTTGTCTTTATCTAACTCATTTTCTTGTTCGAATTTCCCTTCAAATTGCTCATCACGCTGGTTAATTGAGTAGGGCAGAGCAAAGTACCAAGTCAAAGCTTGGTTAGGATCGGCACTCGCTTGTTGATACATTGCGATACTGCCGGCAAGTTGTGCCATAGAATCCGCTCCTCCAAGTTTATCAAGTGCACTTAATAAGCCTGAATTTCCCGATAACTTAGCGAGGGTACGTTGTTGTATTTGATTGAGATGCTCTTGCAATTTTGCACTTATCCCTGAGCCTGTCGTTTTTGCCTTTACCCCTAATAACAGTTGAAATAGTGTTGTTATAGCTCCACCAGAATAGAGGGTAGAAGAGACTGAACTATTCGCCTGTGATGATGTTTGCGCTAAGTTTAATCCCGCAAGGCTTAGAAGCTCTTGGCTTAGTAAGCTTGGGTCGCTCAAGGCGCTCAGTGGGTGTGGACTCATCTGCGGTAAATGTTTTAGTAATTCAGTGGCTAGACTATTAGGGATTTGCAAAGCGAGTTGTTGTTTTATAGGCATTGCTCCGGCTTTAGACAATGCCTTGTTTAATACTTCTATTGGTTGAGGATCTTTGTTAGCCGTCGGTTGAAGTGTTGCTTGAGCTGATGCTTGATTTTGGCTGCCTTTTACTTCGACAGTATTAAGATTCGCGGCTGTTACATTGACATCATTAATATTACTTTTTCCTTGCAGAGTGCTCTGCTGCGCAGGTGATTGCTGTAAAATATTATTTGGTATATTCGAGTTACCAGTTTTTACACTCAACGTATCGGCTTTTGTTGACGTAGCAATTTGCCCTTGCTGAATATTTTCACTTGTCTTTGAACCTTGACTCATCGTATTCACTGGGTTTGCTGTTGCTATTGGCATTGCACTTGAATCGGTTTTATTGATGCCTGTTTGATTTGTGTTTGCAGTAGGGAGTGGCGTCGCTTCGAGTTTTTTTAAAAACTGACTTAAAATCTGTGCAGGTTCATTTTTAGTTATCACGATATTGTCTTGCTGCAATGATGCTATTACTGGCGCTTGCTTAATCAAATCGACTTTTACTTCTCCAATCACAGGGGTTAATGCGAGTTGTAATTGTTGTTGATTAACGACCACTTTTGCAAGATATTGGCCGTCGTTTAATACGATATTGTTAGGTAGCTTAAGACTTGGTCCATCGGTAAATGTTAGTTGACCTTGTGCGATTAGCGCAGTGGGTAAAGGGTAACCTTGAGCTCTAGATGCTAAAGAGGCTAATTGCTGTGTCGATACGCCATTTTGTTTGGCTAATTCAGTTAACGATTGCGGTAAAGCTAATTGCACTGTTTGTGCTAACAAAATGATTTGAGTCGAGATTGGTTTTATACTCGAAGCGGTTTGTTGTGTTGTTTGCTGCTGGGTAGCTTGTTGAGCTAATTCTGCAGATGTCGTTATTTGAGTTGCTGCAACCTTTGCGACCAGCTTAGCTTGATCACTGGAGATGACAACTTGAACGGTTTGCTGCAATAATTTTTGTAATTCGACGGTCTTATTGAGCTGGTACTGCTGCTCTTGAATGCTCACATTAACTTGGGCGCTACTTGATGTCTGTTTTTGTTGTATGTGAACAGGCAACAATAATGTTGAAAGATCGGATTTTATATTGGCTTCAATGTTTTTAGTGGTCGCAGATAGATTTTGAGGTTGCTGATTTTCGGGTGTGTTGGTTTGACTTGCACTGGCAGGTTTTGGTGTTGCAGGGGCGGTTACCGTCGTTGCTGTATTAATTATCGGCAAAACCATAAATATCCTATTAAGCAAACAAACCAAAATATCTTTTAAAATCAATCAAAGAGTTATTGGAATATTTATCTTTTACAAATTTTTGATTGATATTGTCAACAGTGACAGTATCCTTAGCGTTCTTGTTACCCATATTGGGGCAATTCATTCCAACAAAGTGTCTATTGTGTTGATGATTGCTGGTAACAGGAACAAGCTTAATGTGCTGCAGGAATAAAATATCAAGGCAAATCCTTGCTGAAGCCCGTTAAATTATATCGACTTGAACAAAAATTGCTTTAATAAAAAGACAAAAATAGCAGTTTGTTGAGTAACCCCTTTTGTCATTTAAAGAGAGTTTGTATGAAGTATAAATGGATATTACTTCAGGTGATTGTTGCTTTTAGTATACCTGTGTATGCCGAGAGTGAAGCGCCTCAAGTTGCCACAACACCACAACCTGCGATTGAAATTACTTATAACGATCCTCGCGATCCGTTTGAAGAAATTAACCGCACAATGTGGGATTTTAACTATCTATTTTTAGATAAATATATCGCTAGGCCGGTCGCTCATGGTTACAAGAACTATGTGCCTAATCCGATAAGAACTGGAGTGATTAACTTTGTCTATAATCTGGAAGAACCTAGTTCGCTTGTCAACAATACCCTACAAGGTAAATGGGGCTGGGCGGCAAATGCTGGCGGACGCTTTACCGTTAACACCACAATCGGTCTACTTGGGGTAATCGATGTTGCTGAAATGATGGGTATGCCACGTAAACAAGATGACTTTAACGAAGTCTTGGGATATTACGGTGTGCCAAATGGTCCATATTTTATGGCGCCTTTTTATGGCCCTTTTGTGACAAGAGAAATCGCATCAGACTGGGTTGATAGTCTATACTTTCCTTTATCAGAACTGACTTTTTGGCAGTCTGTGCTGAAATGGGGTCTTAAGGGACTGCATTCGCGAGCTGAAGCGATTGATCAAGAAAGGTTACTAGACAATGCTCTTGATCCTTATGCTTTTGCTAAAGATGCTTATTTACAGCATATGGATTACAAAGTTTATGATGGCGATATGCCGTCAAATCAAGAAAACGATGAGTTACTTGATGAATTTCTAGATGAGCTAGAATAGTCGGAGTGTGTAACAACCCCGACAGTAACATCTGCGGGGTTGTAGTATGGCGTTAACTGATGTCGATATTCTCTTTGTTGAGGATGACCCGATATTTCGTCAAGTCGTTGCCGATTTTCTGCAAGGACAAGGGGCTCGGGTGCATCAAGCATGCGACGGCCTTGAAGGCGTATCTGCTTTTTCCCAATCGATATTTGATATTGTGATTGCCGATCTTGGTCTGCCAGGTCTTGGCGGTCTTACTATGCTTAAACAAATGCAAAGTATTAATCCGGCAGTCCCTTTCATTGTGGTATCGGGTAACGATGTCATGTCTGATGTTGTTGAAGCATTACGTATTGGTGCGAGTGATTATCTCACTAAACCGATTGCTGACTTATTTATTATTGAACATGCAATTATTCAGGCGATGCTCACAGCGGCAACACCAATGAATGCCTCAGGGCAATCACATTTACATGAAATGAATGAGCTGTCCTATCAAGAATTAACCGATAACTTGCTGTTGCTCGAACAAAACGCACATGCAGCTAAAAGTGTTCAACAACAGCTCTTTCCCGCTTCTCATGTGGATTATCCACATGCATTTATAGATTACAGTTTATTTAAAAATAATGATGTAAGTGCATATTTTATCGACTCTACCATGGTCGGGGAGCATCACTTAGTGATGTATATGGCACATTTCCATCCAGAAGATAACAGCGCTGCTTTTGGCTGTGTGTTACTGCGAAGCTTCGTTAACCAAAAACTTAAATTGTTTCGAAATGGCCTAAGTACAACTTTAATTGAACCTGCAAATATGCTCTCTTATTTAAATAAACGCATGGTGACTTCTGGGTTACATATTTTGGCAGATATTATTTATGTGTGCGTTGATTTACAGAAATACCTAGTGTCAGTTGGTCAAGCTGGAAATGGCTTACGATGTTATTTAAGGCATGATAATCACCTGATGCCTTTAGTATTACCGAGTGCGCTTCAATTAGGCGATGTTAATTGGCATCAGGCAGGCATACAAATACGTACCTTATTGATAGATGAGAAACTGTGTATCGGCACGTCTCATCAGCAACATCAACAACAATTACTTGATAATCGTTTTACAGGCTTAATTTATCAGTCTGATATGAATGCTGGTGGTTTTATGCAGCTGTCTTGCCATTAGCATTAGCTAAGTGTTCTTAAAAAAAATCCCCTCCAAGAAGCCTTGAAGGGGATTTTGATTGATGATGAATCAGTGCTAACTCATCAAATTAATTATTTACTGTATTAGCGTTTAATCGCTTCATGTTCTGCAGTAACAGCAATTTCTTCTTCTAATGCTTTTTCTTCAGAATCATGTTTGCTCTCTGCACCGTGCATCCAGTCAACCAATTTATCTGACATTAAATATAAGATAATACCTGAAATAACAGCTGTGATAGCGATGCCTGCGAAGATCGCCATTGCGTTTGCTAACTGTTCTTCAACTGCGCCACCGTGGCCAATCAATGAACCCACTAAACCACCAATTTTGTTTGCCGCTGCAATAAATAGGAACCAAGCCCCCATCATTAAAGAAGCAATACGCAGTGGTGCAAGCTTAGTCACCATTGATAAACCAATAGGTGATAAACATAGTTCGCCCATTGTGTGGAAGAAATACGCACCGACTAACCACCACATGCTTGATTTAACAGACGCGTCGCCGCCCATTTCTAAAACGGCACCCATCATGAACAAGAAACCAACTGCTAATAGGAATAGACCTAATGCGAATTTGATTGGTGAGTTAGGTTCATTCTTACCGAGTTTGATCCAAATAGAAGCAATTACTGGCGCAAAAACAACAATGAAAATAGCATTAAGTGATTGGAAATAAGTGGTTGGAACTTCCCATGAGCCAATCATACGGTCAGTGAAGTTGTTAGTGAACAAGTTCATTAACCCACCGGCTTGCTCAAATCCTGCCCAGAAAATAATAGTGAATAGACCCATGATCATAATGACTTTAATGCGGTCTCGTTCAATTTTAGTTAATGGTTCTTTACGAACTTCGCCTTTGGCTTCGTTCTTTCTTTGTTCTACTTTAGCAGCAGGTACAGTACCGATGTCGCCAAGTAGTTTTTGTGCAAAGAAAAATTGAATAATAAGTGAAATAATCATACCAACACCAGCGCAGAAGAAACCTGCTTGCCAGTTATTGATAAATACGTTTTGGCCGTCGATAACAACTTCATGACCGAATGAAGTATAAGCCCAAGCTACGATAAAGCCTGAGAGTGCAGCACCTACGTTAATACCCATGTAGAAAATGGTAAAGGCACCGTCACGACGATGGTCTCCTGCTGGATATAGATCACCAACCATAGTTGAAATGTTTGGTTTAAAGAGGCCATTACCTATAATCAGTGTACCTAAACCAATATAAAACATTGTGGTTTCTAGTCCAGGCATCCAGCTATGTGGTGCAGCTAAGGTAAATTGACCTACAGCCATCAACAAGCCACCAATATAAATGGCTTTGCGCTGACCTAATATGTTATCTGCTAACCAGCCACCAATCAGTGGGGTTAAATATACTAAGCCTGTAAAGGTACCGTACAATGACAATGCATCAGCTTCAGTCCAGCCTAAGCCTCCTCCAGCCTGGTCACTTTGTACTTTATCCACTAAATAAAGTACTAGGATTGCGCGCATAGCGTAGTAGCTAAAGCGTTCCCATAATTCCGTTGTAAATAGTAAGAACAGCCCTTTAGGGTGTCCAAACATCGTTCCTTCTGGTTTTGCTTCACTCATTAAGTCTTCCACCTTAAGCTTGTGATTGCCTGTGCGAAAATGTCGACACAGAAATTATTTGTTTGCATTTATCGTCTAATAATGAGGTTACAATTTACTCTTGTAGAAACAAGAAAATTGCAAATACTTCATGACTGAGCGACTTTATTGGTTAATTTTTATAAGAGATTATGTCATTTTGATGCTAAAAGCTGACCAAACACCAAAAAGCTAACCTTATATACCCTTTTAGAGGCGATAAAGTCAATGTTAATGCGGGGAACAGAGTGGTTAACCCTGTTATAAATTGTGTCAATGCAAAAAAATAAAATGCTTGTTTGTTAGTGAGTTGTAAATTTTGTTTATAAAGTAAACGGTGAATTGGTTATGTTTTTTTACCTGCGGCCGATGAACCTATCATACTTTGAAGACAGTTTTGTGAAAGCAGTTTTGCAAGGTATTGATTATTAAGTATTGTCTTTTAATTTTGTTGATAAACAGTTAAAATGTCATTTCTTAACGCATCTCGATACTATGTCGAAGGGGTTCTTATGACTATCGTTCGTACTTTGACATTGATCATTATCAGCTTTTTTATTAACAACGCATTTGCTTGGGTCGATACCGATTTTGATGGTGTCCCGGATAAGAAAGATGCCTGTAAAGAAACACCTGTTAATACTGTAGTCATGGCCAATGGCTGTATCGATACTGAAATTTTGGTTGTTGATGAAGATGGCGACGATGACGATGAGTTTGATGAAGGCGACATTGGCGCAACGGTGACCAATAATGCCGCATTAATTGCAGAGCAATGTCGCCAACAACCAGATGTAAATGTCGCAGCTGATTGTTTTGGTTCAATTCTTCAACCTGTGTATTTTGACTTCGATAGAGCGAACGTATTGCTGACTCAACGGCCAACATTAGTTAGGGTTCAACAATACATTGAGCAACATCCTCAAGTAAGCGTTCGTTTAGAAGGGCATACCGATATCATTGGTGGTGAAGCGATTAATATGGCTTTATCTCTAAAACGTGCAAATGCAATTAAAGATTTATTGATTAATGAATACCAGTTTCAGCCAACATCTATTGAAGTTGTTGGTATGAGTAACAAAAAGCCGGCAGCAGATAATGCCACAGTCGAAGGGCGACAGCGTAACCGGCGTGTAGAGTTCATCATTTCGGCAGAATAATTCTGCTTATTTAAGGGAGAGAAAAATGGAAAACCTAGAAGGTTTAGAAGGTTTAGATGGTCTGATAGAGCAAGCACCAGAGTTTTTTATGACTTATGGTCTTAAGGCTTTAGCAGCAATAGTTATCTTTATTATTGGTAAATATTTTGCAGGTGTTGCAAAACGTTTGACTATAAAGGTACTAAATAGCCGTAAAGTAGATGCCACTGTCGTATCATTTGTAGCTAATCTAGCTTGGGCATTGGTGTTTGTATTCACTATTATAGCGACATTAGGCCAAGTAGGCGTTCAAACTGCGTCATTAGTTGCTGTTATTGGTGCTGCTGGTTTAGCGGTAGGTCTAGCGCTTCAAGGTTCTTTATCAAACTTTGCTTCAGGCGTGTTGATGGTTTTATTCCGTCCATGTCGTGTAGGTGACTTTATTGAAGCTGCTGGTGTTGCAGGTGTTGTTGATGAAATTACTATTTTCTCAACTCGTTTACGCACTGGTGACAACAAAGTGATTATTGCACCAAACTCTGCGATTATGAACGGCACAATTACTAACTATTCAGCATTAGAAAAGCGTCGTATCGATTTAACCATCGGTGTGTCTTACACTGCTGATATCGCAGTAACTAAGAAAGTCATCGCTGACGTGCTTGATAGCAACCAATCTGTATTAAAAGATCCTGGTTACACAATTGGTTTAGCCGAACTTGCTGATTCATCTATTAACTTTGTGGTTCGTCCTTGGGTTAGTACTGGTGACTATTGGCCAACTCGTTTTGAGTTACTTGAGCAAATCAAGAATGCATTAGATGCTGCTGAAATTGAAATTCCATTCCCACAAATGGATTTACATGTGAAAGAAGTTCCAGCAAAATAAATTACGGCAACGTATGTTTATAAATAAAAACCAGCATTTGCTGGTTTTTTTATACTAGGAGTTTGTATGAAATTAATCACGACCCTTGCAGCAATGACTTTAGTATCAGCGTCTATTGTCAGTAGTTTTACTATCGCGGGCGAAAAGACCATGATTACAATGGGTGGAAATCCTGTCGCACTTGAAGGTCAAATACCCAGCATTGGAACTCCTGCCCCATTGTTTAAAGTGGTTGACGAAAAGTTTAATCCTGTGAGCTTAAGTGACTTTAAAGGTAAAACAGTACTAATCAGTGCAGTACCAAGCCTAGATACCGGGGTTTGTGCATTACAAACCAAGCGTTTTAATAAAGAATTTAGCCAGTTTGGTGCAGATGTTGTAATGCTTACCATTAGTGAAGATTTACCTTTTGCTCAAAAACGTTTTTGCCAAACGGAAAGCGTGGATAAGATTAGCGTATTGTCAGATTCTGTTTGGCGTGACTTCGGTGAAAAATATGGTTTGCTAATTAAAGACCGTGGTCTGCTTGCTCGTTCTATTTTTATCATTGATGCGCAAGGCATTTTAAAATATCACGAGTTAGTGAGTGAAGTGAGTGAACACCCAGATTACGACGCTGCATTAACTGCACTTACCGAGATTGCTGAAGCCAAATAGTATATTTGACAGTTCAACCATACACCTTTGATAAAATAGAGTATTTCATGATTGATTTTCGAAGTGATACCGTCACTAAGCCTACCCAAGCTATGCGTGCGGCGATGGCGCAGGCTGAAGTGGGTGATGATGTTTATGGTGATGATCCCACGGTCAATAGTTTGCAAGACATGGCAGCTGAAATGTTTGGTTTTGACGGTGCATTATTTGTTAGTTCAGGCACCCAAGCTAATTTGTTAGCATTAATGGCTCATTGTGAACGTGGCGATGAATATTTGTGTGGTCAGCAAGCGCATAATTATAAATTTGAAGGTGGTGGTGCGGCAGTACTGGGAAGTATTCAACCTCAACCCCTGAATAATCAAGCAGATGGTAGTATTTTATTAAGTGATATTGACTCAGCAATTAAACCCGATGACATCCATTTTGCCCGTACTCGGTTGTTGAGTTTAGAAAACACCATCGGCGGCAAGGTACTTGGTCAAGATTATTTAGCACAAGCGCAAACACTGGCCTTTAATCGCGGTCTAAAAATACACCTTGATGGTGCTCGTGTGGCTAATGCTGCCGTGGCTCAGGGGATTGCGATTGCTGACATTACGCAATACTTTGACTCGGTTTCTATTTGCTTATCTAAAGGTTTGTGTGCGCCTATAGGTTCGATTTTGTTAGGTGATGAGCGATTAATCGCAAAAGCGACACGGTGGCGAAAAATGCTTGGCGGTGGGATGAGACAAGCTGGGATCATTGCTGCCGCGGCTAAGTTAGCCATCACTGACCAAGTAGAACGTTTAGCTGAAGATCATCACAATGCTAAATCCTTGGCATTATTACTGGAAGATATTGCTGAGCTGAATGTCGATGTTGAAAGCGTTCAAACCAATATGGTTTTTGCTAAGCTGGCCGAACACATTAATCCCAGTATGCTAGCTCATGCGTTAAGTCGTAAAGGTATATTAATCAGTGGTAGTCAGCAATTACGCTTAGTGACGCATAATGATATTAGCTGCCATGACATCAACACATTTGTACACGAACTCAAGCAAGCGATTCTCCTCGCTAAGTAATAAAAGTCACTTCTACATATTGAGACCGCCATGCGGTCTTTGTATTTTTTTGGTGCGTAATTGCCTTTAATTCGAGCATTTTCAATCTCACACGCTGTCTTTCAAAAATATCCCCTTGAATAATAACAATTAAATAATTGGCCTAAACGTTGCTACTCATTATGAGGTATATGCCTGATGGCATAAAATGAATGGATTAACACGCGAGGTCATCATGAAATATTTTACACGTCATATGGTTATGCCAATTAACCTTAACAGCAGTCAAAGTTTATGCTGCGGACAGCTATTGAGCTGGGTGAATGAAGAGGCGACCATTTTTGCCAGTTGCCAAATGCGCAGCCAATTTCATATTGCTAAAGTCATTTCCGAAATAAACTTTATGGCGCCAGCATATGTGGGTGACATTATTGAATTTGGTTTTGAACTTGTGAGCCTCGGACAAAGCTCAGTGACTGTACGTTGTAAAATTCGTAATAAAGTCAATCATGCCCCAATCGCTTTTATTGATAAAATGGTCTTTGTGAATATCAATGAAAATGGTTTACCTATTCCGCATGGTATGCGTGCCAATGCGGCTTAATATGCCAAAAAAAAGGAGCAAATAAGGGATTATTTGCTCCAAGGAATTCGTTATATCAATATACAAAGTGTTATTTAACTATGTTGTATGCTTATTCAACTTTAGCTATACGGTTTTGATAATCTTCGATTAAATGCTCCATTATCGTATTTGGAGATGCTTCTTGGCAGCAGTTATCTAAATATATTTTAAAGGTGACTAGCGCATGGCCATCGTGCTTTAAACGGCTACTTTGCATGGCAAAATAAGCTTCTTCATTATCAGCTTTTCTCACAACAAAATCTTTAAGCTCAAAAGATTTTGTACCTGAAAGGTTATGCCATTTGGTGATGCGGTCTAGCGCGATTTCACAAGATTGATTAACTTCGATATGGTTGAGCCATGTTGCTGGTTGTTCATTTTCTTTATAGTGCGGGCATCGAACGGTGTAATTATATACATGAGTGATTGCTGTCATTATTTACCTACCTATTCGCTATCTAAGTGGTTTCATCATAGTCCTTATTTTTTGTTTTGGTCAACGGTTATTTCGAGAAGTTAGATCTATGCATCACTTTTTACTAAATTATAAATAACCTATTGTCATCGTTGAATATTTGTTTTAAATAATCGTATTTATACCGTTAAAAAAATAGCACCATCAGATGTCTGATGGTGCTAATCATTCGTATAAATTGATGTTTTTATAGTGCGTTAGTAAAAATCTGACAGATTTCTTCATGCGTAGCTTGTTTAGGATTCGTAAAGCCACAAGCATCTTTTAAGGCATTATCTGCTAGCGTTGGTATATCTTCTGCTTTTACACCTAATTCGGTTAAATTTGCTGGAATATTAACGGCTACAGATAATGTTTTGATGGCTTCAATTGCTGCATTAGCACCTTGTTCTGCTGTGAGCGAGCTGACATCAACCCCCATTGCTTTAGCAACATCACTTAAACGTTCAGGGACCACTTTAGCGTTGTACGCTTGCACATGTGGTAGCAATAGAGCGTTACATACACCGTGTGGTAAATCATAGAATCCACCAAGTTGATGTGCCATAGCATGTACATAACCTAAACTGGCATTATTGAATGCCATACCAGCTAGGAATTGGGCATAGGCCATTTGCTCTCTTGCATTAATGTCGTCGCCTTTTTTAACGGCATTGACTAAATTTGCTTTGATCAGTTCGATCGCTTTAATTGCACAGGCATCAGTTATTGGAGTTGCGGCGATAGAAACATAGGCTTCAATAGCATGAGTCAGCGCGTCCATTCCCGTTGCTGCTGTGAGTGATGCAGGCTTTTCTAGCATAAGTTCAGGATCGTTTACTGATAAAATCGGTGTGGTATTTTTATCAACGATGGCCATTTTAATGTGTCTTGCTTCGTCGGTAATAATACAAAAACGAGTCATTTCACTTGCAGTGCCGGCAGTCGTGTTAATGGCAACAAGAGGCATTTGCGGTTTTGTAGATACATCAACACCTTCGTAGTCTTTAATCTGGCCGCCATTGGTCGCCACAAGCGCGATACCTTTAGCACAATCATGCGGTGAACCACCACCTAATGAGATGATAAAATCACATTGATTACTGGTCAGTAAAGCAAGGCCTGCAGTAACATTACCTGTCGTTGGATTTGGTTGCACGCCGTCGAAGATCACCACTTCAATACCCTTGGTATTGAGTTTGTCTTGTACTCTCGCCACAAGGCCAATACTGACTAATGGTTTATCAGTTACAATTAATGCCTTTGTAAAGCCTAATGCTTTAATATCATTAATCGCCTCATCTACACTACCTTGACCAAGAATGTTGACGCTTGGAATAAAGAATTTAGTCGCCATAAGTTGTACCCCTATATTTTAATTTTAAATTTTCTCTGTAGTAAAAGTACCAATATGGTTAAGAATATTGTGTGATTTACCTCTAAATATGGATCTACAACGCATTAAATGTATGTGCTTTTACTACATAATCGATGTTTAGCTGATTAATTGTGATCCCTGTCATCTTTGTGGCTGTATTGAGGCTAAATTGCTGAATGTTATCGTGGTTTGGTATGCTTCAATATTAACCGTGTAAGGTATACTTTTTATGTATATCGATATTAGATCTGGATTAAACCATTAATGGGATTTATTTATCACTGCTCATACGGTATAAAGAGCAAAAGAATCATGTTATTAGTTTGATTCTGCTACACTAATTAAAGACTGCTAGGATGCAAATGAGTTTGTTAAGGATGCTTAAGGGAATGTGTAGATGATCAATCTGAATGTTTTTTTCTCTTTTTTCGAAAATGCCGCGCTGCTGTTAGCGTTGGTGTATCTGTATTCGCTTTTTCCTTCCCACCAACGTAAATCTCACTTATTTGCATGGCAATTTAGTATGGGCGCGCTGATTGGTATCATCGGTGTGATTATTATGATGAATCCATTGGCTTTCCAAGAAGGGGTATTGTTTGATACTCGTTCTGTATTGTTAAGCCTGTCGGGATTATTTTTTGGATTTATCCCAACTATCATAGCTTCTGTTTGCATGGCGTTATATCGATATAACCAGGGTGGAACTGGTGCTTTGGTGGGCATTTTGATGTTGTTTTGCAGTGGCTTTATTGGCGTGGCCTGGAACCATTACCGTAAAGACCACCTAGATCAAATTAGCAAATGGGCATTTTATACATTCGGTATAATAGTCCATCTTGTATTGTTGTCATCGTTACTGTTATTACCGCTAAATCAAGCCATTGATACGCTTTTGCATATTGCACTGCCCATCTTAATCATATTTCCGCTATTAACGATGGTAATCGGTCACTTACTGGCTCAAATTGTGTTTCGCGAACGTGATATGCAGGTAAAGCTTCAAGAAGATTTTCTTTTTAAAAATCAATTCGACATCGGTAATATTGGTATATCAATTACGTCGAAAGCTAAATACTGGCTTAAAGTTAATCCTTATTTGTGCCAAATGTTTGGCTACAGTGAGAGTGAGTTAAAAGCCCGTACCTGGGTCGAATTAACTTACCCAGATGATTTAAATAAAGACTTACTGTTATACGACAAGATGGTTAAGGGGGATATTGATGAGTATGAAATGGATAAACGTTTTGTGGCCAAAGACGGTTCTATTGTTTATACCCATATCACTATAACGTGCCGACGTAATGTCGAAAATAACGGTTTTTTGGTAATTGCTGGTTTCCTTGATATTACTAAACAGAAAAAAGCTGAGAAAGCATTATTGCAAAGTAAAGAGCAATTAGATTTAGTGCTCGACAGCAGTGAGCTGGGGGTTTGGGATTGGGACGTTGCCAATCGAGCCATGCAGATTAACCGTTATAGTGCTGATATTCTCTGTTGTTCGATGGAAGAATTAAATCAAACCCCAAAAATTTGGGTTGATGCGATTGATCCACAAGATAGGATTCGTTTTTTACGGTCAATTATCGATGTTCGTAAAGGCCGTTGTATCAGCCAAAAGATAGAGTATCAACTGATTAATCTATGGGGGGAAACTCGATGGATATTACAAACTGGGAAGGTCGTTGATATCGATGAGCGAGGAAAACCACTGCGAGTGTGTGGCACTTTAAGTGATATTACCGATATTAAACAGGTCGAGGCGTCGTTAAGTATTGCGGCGTCTGTATACCAAAATTCTAGTGAGGCGATGAGTGTATTTACATCCGATGGAATAATTGTTGACTCAAATCCTGCATTTTCAATGATTACTGGGTTTAACAAGGAAGATATCAAAGGTCAAAGTTTACGTGTATTCCAATCTGAATTACAACCGAAGAGCTTTTACGACCAGCTAGATAAACAGCTGAAGCAACTCGGTCGTTGGCAGGGTGAGGTATGGATGCGGCGTAAAAATGGTGAAAACTACCTGATCCTATTAACGATAAACTCAATTAGCCAAACAAAAAATCAGTCTGCTCGTTTTGTTGCGCTATTTTCTGATATTACCGAGAAAAAACAAACGGAAGAGCTTATTTGGCGCCAAGCGAACTATGATGCACTTACTGGCTTACCTAACCGTAGGATGTTATTAGAGTTTTTGACTAAAGAAGTCCAACATAGCGACCGACAGCATAATCACTTTGCTTTGATGTTTTTAGACTTAGATTACTTTAAAGAAATCAATGACACATTAGGCCACGATATGGGTGATGTATTGTTGTTAGAAACCGCAGAACGCCTTAAAAGCTGCGTACGAGAGTCAGATGTCGTGGCGCGTTTAGGTGGCGATGAATTTACCATCGTATTAACCAATCTTGATCATAATCATGGTGTCGAGCGCGTTGCGAGCCAAATACTTAAACGCCTAGCTGAACCTTATACATTAGGACAACAGACAGCCTACATAAGCGGCAGTATTGGTATTACTTTGTTCCCCGATGATGCCACCACCACAGAAGCGCTTCTAAAAAATGCCGATCAAGCTATGTATTCTGCAAAATCACATGGCCGAAATCGGTTTAATTATTTCACTCCAGCAATGCAAAGTGATGCCCAAAAACGCATGCAACTAGTGCAAGAGCTAAAAAATGCGGTGCTACAACAGCAATTTGAACTGTATTACCAACCTATTGTTGAGTTAAGCAGTGAGCATATCGTCAAGGTAGAAGCGCTGATCCGATGGAATCATCCTACGATGGGATTTATTTCGCCAGCGGAGTTTATCCCTATCGCAGAAGAGACCGGGATGATTATCGAAATTGGTAACTGGGTGTTTAGTCAGGCCGTGACACAATCTGCTAAATGGAAAAAACAGTTCAATGCGGATATTCAGATAAGTATTAATAAATCTCCGATACAATTTAGAGATGAAACCACAGACGTAAACGATTGGTTATCGCAAATGTCTGAGCAACATGTTGATGCAAAAAGTATCTGTATTGAAATTACCGAAGGGTTGTTGTTAGAAAAAGAACAAAACGTTGAAGCTAAGCTTTTAGCTTACCGCGAGGCGGGGCTTGAAGTGTCGTTAGATGACTTTGGTACCGGTTATTCATCGTTATCCTATTTACGAAAATTCAATATCGATTATCTTAAAATTGATAAATCTTTTGTCAATAATTTAGCCCCTGACAGTAATGATTTAAGTTTGTGTGAAGCCATTATCGTAATGGCACATAAATTAGGCATGAAAGTGATTGCCGAAGGGATCGAAACCGAACAACAGCGAAGCTTACTTGAGTTTGCTGGATGCGATTATGGCCAAGGTTATTTGTTTTCACATGCCTTATGTAGCGAGGATTTTGAAAAGAAATATATGCAACAATATGTTGTGCCAAGGCTGTCGGATGAACTTGTCACAAATTAAGGACTGCTTATTTTTTGCTTGAATCTAGTTCGAATTAAAGTGTTATTGATAGCGACATACGCCAATTAATAGCGTAATGCGAGATATAATTGAAATAGTTAATGCGCTTTAGATTAGTATACAATAGCATCCTATTTCATTGTTTACTGAGTCTGTTATGTCATTTACTTCGCTAGGGTTATCGCAATTATTATTAGATGCGATTGATCAATCTGGTTATCACACCGCAACACCTGTCCAACAAGCGGTGATCCCACTAGCGCTCAATGGCCAGGATGTGTTGGCCAGTGCCGAAACTGGCACAGGTAAAACAGCTGCATTTGCGTTGCCACTTTTACATCAATTATTACAACAGCCTATAGCCGATATTATTCCCGGCCAGCGCTTGCGCGTGCTCATCATGACGCCGACTCGTGAGCTTGCGATTCAAATAGAACAAAACCTGATTAAGTACAGTCAATTTAGCGACCTTTCTAGCTTAGCTGTTTACGGCGGTGCCAGCATTAATCCACAGCGTAAAACCTTAGAACAGGGCGTTGATGTGTTAGTTGCAACTCCTGGGCGCCTATTTGACATCATTGGCCAACATGAATTGGATTTATCATTTGTGACGCATCTGGTGATAGATGAAGCCGACCGTATGCTTGACTTAGGTTTTGTTAAAGACATCGAAAAAGTAAAACGCCTAATTGCGAAGCAGCATCAAACCATGATGTTTTCTGCCACCTTTTCTGACGATGTAAAAAGTCTTGCGGCTAAAATGCTTAATCAACCTGAATATGTCCATGTTGAAACTCACACGACGGCTGCGAATGTCGCTCAGCAAGTCTATAAAGTGGATGCTCGTCGTAAAGCCGAGCTATTGTCTGAACTTATTGGTAAACACAATTGGCAACAAGTGATGGTTTTTACCAGCCGTAAAGAAACGGCTGAACATTTATTCCGTGAGTTGTCATTGGATGGGATTAAATCAGCCGTATTCCATGGTGATAAGAGTCAAGGTGCACGTAATCGTGCCCTAGAAGAATTTAAGGCCGGCCAATTGCGAGTATTAATTGCTACCGACTTAGCCGCTCGAGGCCTGGATATTCAGGCATTACCACGTGTAATTAACTTTGAACTGCCTGAAGAATGTGAAGATTATGTTCATCGTGTTGGCCGTACGGGTCGTGCAGGGTTGGCTGGTGAAGCTATTTCTTTAGTGAGCCCACAAGAACTTGAATTACTCAGTGATATTGAACAGCTTATTGGCCAAACGTTACCTGCACTGACTCCAACTGGTTATGAGGAAGGAGCGCCATTGCCTGCTAGATATCGAGATGTCAGCCCTGAAAAACCAAAGAAAGCCTTTAAGCATAAACGCGGAAAACCGCCTCAAGGCGCCGCAAAACCAATGCGTAAAGGTAAATACGCTGCGAAAGTTAAAAAGTGATCACTAAACCGATAAAAACGAATATTATCACCGGTTTTTTGGGGGTAGGTAAAACTACGCTCATTAAAGCGTTGCTGGCCAATAAACCCGAGCATGAAGTGTGGGCGGTTTTAGTCAATGAATTTGGCGAGATTGGCATTGACGGTGGTTTACTCAATGCCGGCTCTACAGCAACTAAAGTCGTGATTAAAGAAGTCCCTGGTGGTTGTCTTTGCTGCGCGGCTGGAGTGCCAACCCAAGTTGCAATAAATCAAATTATTCAACAGGCTAAGCCTGATAGATTATTGATTGAACCTACCGGACTTGGCCACCCAGCTGAAATCGTTAAATTATTACAAGTGCCGCATTTGCAACAGGTGATAAAGGTACAAACTACAGTGTGTTTAGTCGATGCACGTAAGGTCAGTGACAGCCGCTATAATAGCCATGATATTTTTATCCAACAATTGCAGATAGCCGACACTGTGATTGCTAACAAAGCTCAACAATATGGTGAGCAAGAACAGCAACACTTAATCGAATTGATGGCTAGATTGGATAGAGCGGAAACGCCGATTATTAAGAGTGATGATTATTTTAGCCAAAAAGGGCAAGTAGAACAGCTGATCGCCATATTAAATCAGCCTAGTGGCCGAGCGACGGCTAGCATCATGTCAGAGTCCAAGCCTACCAGCTTGCTTTCTCGAACGGCAGATCAATGGTTATTGCCTATGGCTACATCAACTCAAGGTGGCGATAAATTACAACAACAGCTAGCTGAGCAGGGCTATATTTACAAAACTAATCAAGGTGAGGGCTGTTTTAGCTACGGTTGGGTTTTAGACAGCCAGCGCAGTGTTGATTTTGACCGTTTTATGGTATGGATTGACTCTGTAAAGTTGCTAAATGTAATCAGATTAAAAGCCATTGTCATTACCTTTGACGGCATTCTAAGTGTCAATATGGTTGATGATAAATTAACTCTCGACGAATTAGATGATGCCCTTGATTCGCGTATCGAGATCATTAGCGACAAACCGCTTGATGGTGGCACACTTCAACAACAGTTATTTGAATGCTATTGAGCTGATCAATTAGCAATAATCCAATAAAAATGGGCATTGATAAATAATCAATGCCCATTTTGCGTTTAAGAGGTTAACAATACTCTGCAGATTAGCGAGTACATTCCTCTAACAAATACGCTAAGTGTCGATATGAAATACCACTGTGTTGGGTTAACCCTACTTCACACATTCTGTTAGCGTAATACCCTTCTTTGGTTTCCGCTGGAATGAGTTTTTTGATATTACGTAAGGCGCTGGCGTTGATTTCAGGCTTGTACAAGCCTTTTTCTCCCGCATAACCGCAACACGTAATACCTGCTGGTAATACAACATGTTTAGCACATGCATCGGCAATCGCTTGTTGTTTAGGTTCTAGCTTCATCTTACGGGCACTACAGCCTTGGTGTAAGGTGACGTTAGATTTTTTAGTGATGGTCATGTTGGGTAGCAAATTATCGTGCATAAACTCGACTAAGTCTGTAATGGCTACTTTAGAGTTGCCAGTTAACGTACGATAAGTACAAGACAAGGCATCAACTACAACAGGCACTTTTCCGTTGTCAGATAGCTTGCTTAACGCATCAATGAGTTCATCACGTTTAGCGTCGGCATTTTTAAAATCACCTTTTGATTCCCACATCTGGCCACAGCATAAATGACGAGTATTATCTGGGATAATCACGTTGTAACCGGCACGTTCGAGTAAGGTAATAACCACTTCTGGTAAGGTGCGGTTATCAGGATCTTTTGGTGTTGGCCCAAAGGTTCTGCCGCCACAAGCAGGGAAGTATAATACCGTTTGCTGGCCCGGTTTATGAGGCGATGGCTTAGCGACTTTACCACCTTTTGGAAAATCTGGATTCCAATAGGGTACTTCTTTAGTGATCATTCTACCCGCATTCATCAGTGAGTTGGTGATAGTGTCACCGGTCACTTTATGAAGAATGCCAAGAATATCAAACCCAGTACTAATCACCTGGTTTACAGCACCAAAATGCTTCGCTTGGAAGTCGAGTACTTTTTGTTCTGTAGTGGTGATATAAGGGGTACGTAATTTACGTACTAACTGACCCATGCTGTTATCAACAGGGCAGGCGATAGTACATAACTGACAAGCAGCACAGGTGTCGATAACATCGTACTTCGAGCTGGCACGCATTTCTGCTGCCGCTTTTTTGTCACCTGACTGTTCTAGGCGTTCAATCTCACGTAATACTGCTATACGTTGACGTGGAGAGAAGTTAAGTGCCGATGTTGGACAGGTCTTTTCGCAGAAACCACATTCAATACATTTATCGACAAAGTCATCTACTACAGGGCATGGTTTAATATTTTTGACATGGACTTGTGCGTCGTTGTTTAAAATAACACCTGGGTTGAGCAAGCCGCTCGGATCAAAAATTTGTTTAATTTGCTTCATAAGGGTGTAAGCATCGCTACCCCATTCCATTTCCACAAATGGTGCGACAGCACGTCCAGTACCATGTTCCGCTTTCATCGAACCATCGTATTTATTGATGACCATATCAGCGACATCTTGCATAAAGGCATGGAAACGATCGATATCGCCTTGCGAAGCAAACGTAGGGGTTATGATAAAGTGGAAGTTACCCGCAAGTGCATGGCCGTAAATCACCCCTTCTGGGTATCCATGCTTATGGAATAACGCAGTTAAATCTGCAGCTGCGCTCGCTAAATGTTCAAGCTCAAACGCCACATCTTCAATAATAACTGATGTTCCTTTAGGGCGTGCACCACCAATAATAGGGAACAAGCCCGAACGCATTGCCCAATACTGGCCAAATACCGCAGGATCTTTACTGAACTCAATCGGACGTTCGGTTTTAATGTGTGCAATTTTTTGGATCACGTCATTGGTATAGCTATCGAGTGTTTGAGAATCATTTGCGCGTGATTCAATCAACAAAATAGCAGAGCCTTCAGGTAACTGGCTTAGCCATTCAGGCATGCCGGTTTTGCCTGTCACTGATTTAATTGAGGCCCAATCGAGTAATTCAGCTGCAGCAACACTGTCACCTTTAATGAGCGGGATTGAGCTTGCAGCGTCTTCCATATTGAAAAACACTGCCATGGCAGACGCTTTAAATTGCGCTTCTTCTACCGTGTGATAAGTGATTTCATTAACAAACGCCAATGTACCTTCAGAACCAACAATAAGGTGATTGATGATGTCAAAAGGGTCATTAAAATCGACTAAAGAATTGATGCTATAACCCGTCGTGTTCTTAATCGAGAATTTCTTACGAATACGCGCTGATAGTGTTGGGTTATTTTGGGTTAACTGCGATAAATCAGTTAACGCAGCTAAAAGCATCGAATGCGATTGGCTGAATGCAGCTTTAGAGTGCGGACAACCGGTATCTAACTCGGTACCATCAGCAAGCATCAGCTTTGCAGACTTAATGGTTTGATAGCTGTTTTGCGCCGTACCACAACACATTCCCGAGGCATTGTTAGCAACCATACCACCGACTTGTGCTGAGGCGAGGGTAGCAGGATCTGGGCCGATTTTCTTGTTAAATGGTTTTAATGCCGCGTTGGCATCAGACCCAATTACAGCAGCACCAAGCGAAATAGAGGATTTATCTTCGCTGATTTCAATAGTTCTAAAACCATCGTGACCAAGAATGAGCAAAATACCTTCACCAATAGCTTGGCCTGATAAACTGGTACCTGCTGCGCGAAATGTTACCGGTACATTGTGTGCTCTTGCTACGTTTAACGTTATTTTTACTTGTTCTATGGTATCTGCGTGAACGACGATTTCAGGGACGATACGGAAATAACTGGCGTCGGTAGACCAAGCAAAGCGACGAACCGGATCATTGGTAACACATTTGCTGCCTAATTGAGACGTTAAAATATCCATTACCACTTGATAGTTTATAGTCATAACATGCTCTCTTACACTGTAATGTTGTGTAGGCAGTTATGCCTACTGTTTTATACTCTTATGTTGGAGTTGTAACATTGTTGGCTACAACTCCAATCTGCTTGAGTATTTCGTTATCAATATGAATTTGAGTAATTAAAAACCGCCCCAGATAACCGCAATGGTGCCTGCAACAAGTGCATAACCAAGGGCGATAGGCATCGTTTTACGAATGATTTCAGACTCACGTCCAGCCATGCCAACTACAGTAGCGGCAGCAACAACGTTCATCACACACATCATATTACCGGCGTTCGCGCCAATACCTTGTAGTGCCAACGCTAACGCGTGGTTCATGCCAATGTTATCGGCGACAGAATATTGTAAGCCAGAGAACATCATGTTTGAGAAAGTGGCAGACCCCGAAAGGAATGCACCGAAAATCCCAACCACTGGCGATACCCAAGCCCATACCGCACCCATGCTATTAGCGAGTAAATCGGCAAGTGCTACAGGCATTGAAGCCAAGCCAGCTCCGTTTTCGCCAGAGTTAAGGAAGATTTTTACCATAGGCACAGATGCGCCTAATGAAATGATGGTAGGTAACATTGATTTACATGACACAGTCAATGATTGCTTCATTGCTTTGGGTTTCATTTTGAATAACACAAAACCAAATAAGCAGACGGCAACAAAGAAAATACCAGGGGCGTAGAAAGTGGCAAAACCGGCTTTTAACTCAGTGCCGAGTAAGCCTGTCCAGCTAATGTTGAAGCTGGTTAACCAGCTCTTGAAAGGCCCTACAACACGAGACAGAACTAATAACGCTGCCATGATGATATAAGGAGACCAAGCTGCGATTTGCGAAAACTTAACCGGTGTTTCATCAATGGCTAACTCTTCTTCTGTTTTGTTGTCATTTTCACTAAAGTCACACCAAGGTTGTGCTGGGAGTAACCAGCCTTTTCTCGCCACTGGGATAACTAATGCCATACCGACAAGCGAACCAATAACAGAAGGGAACTCTGGGCCTGCAAAGTAGTTAATTAACCATGCTGGGATGGTGAATGCAAAGCCTGCAAATAGGGCAAACTTCCAAATTTGTAAGCCTTCTTTAATTGATTTGTTTCGGCCAAAGAAACCCGTTAACACACATACCATCACTAATGGAATAAGTGAGCCAGTAATCAAATCGATGGTGATCATGTGCTTCGCAATAAACTGCGCGTAACCCACAAAGGTACCGCCATGTTCAGCAAATTGCGCAGCCGCCATATTCACGCCGCCTTCTGTTAGTCCCTGTTCCATACCAAATAAAACGGGTAAACCGATTGCACCAAATGAAACTGCAGTAGAGTCACCAATCAAAGCAACCACAGCGGCGGCAATTGGAGGTACGCCAAGTAATACGAGTAATGGTGCACCAATTGCTGCAGGGGTCCCAAAACCTGCAGAGCCTTCAATAAATGAGCCAAATAGCCAGCAAATAATAACCACTTGCACACGTGCATCAGCGCTAATATTGGTAAATCCAGAGCGGATAGTGTCCATCGCGCCAGAATATTTTAAGGTATTTAACAAAAACACCGCCCCAAAAATAATGGTAAGCGGTGTTAATGCTGAAAGAAGTCCTTCGACAACGGAAGCTGCGAGAAGCATCGTGTCCATTTGCCAAATAAAGATTGCTGCCAGACCTGTCGCAATCATTGATATCGGCATTGCTTTGGATGCCGGTAAGCGCATGAGTACTAAAAATACCATTACGCTGATAATGGGCGTTAAGCTTGCTAGTAACTGTAGAAATGTCATGTATACCTCTGTATCACTTATAGTGGGTATTAAATTGTTATTATTTGTTAGACTTTCGCTAACTAGGGCGTAATAGACGTTATTTAAGTGTTAAAAGTGTTGATCGAGATCATTTAAAACTCGAGAAACAGGGTTTGCTTATCGAAGTGGGATCTATGTCCAATAGCTGTATTTCGAATGTTGGTTTTAGATCACGTTTTTGGGGAACGAAAATAATCATAAAAATAAGGCCAAGCGTTAAGAACGATTGGCCTTAAGATAACGTTTATTAGTAGTTGTTAATGTGAAGGGCTTCACGCGAACGTTTGAGAAGGTGTGAGCTAGTTCAAAAGTTAAAAAAGTTTACTTCCCCAGCCTAACTTATTTCGCAGTACATGGAAGTAATTATGACCTTTCGGATGAATTAATCTTAAACGTTCATTAGAGCGGCGAATAAAGATTTCATCTCCAGGCAAAACGGCTAGATGCACATGACCGTCACAACTCACTTCAAGATTTTCGTCATTATTCGGTGATACGACGAGCTTAATATTACAGCTGGCATCAACCACTATTGGGCGGCATGATAGGGTATGAGGAAACATCGGAACTAAAATAATGGCTTGTAAATTTGGGGTTAAAATAGAACCGCCAGCAGATAATGAATATGCGGTTGAACCCGTTGGCGTAGATACAATCATGCCGTCAGCTCGCTGGCTGTACATAAATTGCTCATCAATATAGACTTCAAATTGAATCATGTGAGCAATTTTACCCGGGTGCAATACCGCTTCGTTTACTGCTGTATTACTTGCGATTGTCTTACCGTGTCGATGCACTTCAGCTTCAAGTAAAAAGCGATGCTCTGTTTCAAACTCACCGTCTAACACCTTTGATAATGCATCTTCAAAGTTGTCCGGTGGCAAGTCGGTCAAAAAACCCAGGTTACCACGGTTAACGCCAATAACCGCAACATCAAATCGGGCTAGTACTCTGGCTGCCCCAAGCATATTACCGTCACCACCCACGACGATGGCTAAGTCGCAATGTTCACCCATTTCGAGTAAGTCCATTGAGCAAACATCAGGGCCTAACTCTGCAGAGACGCGTTCTTCGACAATCACATTAAAGCCTTGAACACTGAGCCAATGATGCAATCGCCGTAAGGTTTGATTGGTCCCTTCGTGATGCGGTTTGCCGATGAGTCCGATTGTTTTGAACAAATTAGTCATATTCGAGTTTGTTGTGCCTTTAGGACTTGAAACATAAGAATTGATCCCCATAATATACTCAAACTTATTAAAAGTGTGATAATCGCTGTTAATTAATCAGTAAATAGTCACATTAATAGCATATCCAATTTTGCATTTTTTTAGCTGGAGTGAAAATGAGCAACGAATCGAACAACGCACCGCAAGATCAAGTGGAAGAAGTGGTAACACCTGAAGTCGTGGCTGATGAAGCAAGTTTGATGGATGAATTGACCCAAGCAAATTTTCGCATCGAAGAATTAGAACAGCAATTAGCTGAAACCCAAGCTGCATTGGCTGAGCGTAAAGATGTTGAGATGCGTGCCGCTGCAGAAACGCAAAACATCCGCACTCGTGCTGCGAAAGATGTTGAGCAAGCACGTAAATTTGCCTTAGAAAAGTTCGTTAATGAATTATTGCCAGTAATTGACAATATGGAGCGCGCTTTGCAGGGAACAGACCCTGAAAATGAGACGACTAAAGCTATCTACGAAGGTGTTGAATTAACGATGAAAGGGTTCCTTACTTCTGTTGAGAAGTTTGGTGTAAACCAAGTTAATCCTCAAGGTGAAGCATTTAATCCTGATCATCATCAAGCTATTGGTATGCAGCCGAGCGCTGAATTCCCAGCTAACACGGTAATGATGGTGATGCAGAAAGGGTATTTACTCAATGACCGTTTATTACGTCCAGCCATGGTAATGGTTTCACAAGGCGGTAATAGCGTAGATGTTGAAGCATAGCCGTTGAAGTTAGAGCATAACCTTATATAGAAACGTGATGTTGAAAATAAACATTTAGTCGTTTCACTGTTAAATAGAAATAAAAAAAGGACTGAATTATCAGTCCTTTTTTATGGTCATCATGTAATCTAGCTAATTAAAACTAACCTTATCTATGCCACAAATGCCTGAATTTGCGCTAAAATCCCAGCAGCATCAAGCTGTAATTCTGATGTGATTTCGTCTGGTGCACCGTGTTTAATAAATTCATCAGGTAAACCTATTAATAAAACCGGTTTTATAATGCGCATTTGTTGTAGAGCTTCTAGCACGCCAGAGCCTGCACCACCCATGACTGCATTTTCTTCAACAGTAATAATGACATCGTGACTATTCGCCAACTCAGCTAGCAAATCAACATCAAGTGGCTTCACAAAGCGCATATCTGCGACACTGGCATCAAGTTGGTCTGCGGCTTCTAATGCAGCGGCTAATGTTGTGCCAAAGTTAATGATGACAATTTTTTTGCCTTGACGTTTTAACAGGCCTTTACCAATAGGTAAGGTTGTCATTTGCTCGACTTGTTCAGCTCCTGTAGCACTACCTCGAGGATAACGAACAGCGGTTGGGCCGTCTTGGTAGCAATAGCCAGTGTATAACATTTGGCGACATTCATTTTCATCGGAAGGCGCCATAATCACCATGTTAGGGATACAGCGCATAAAGCTTAAATCGAATGCACCTTGGTGAGTTGGGCCGTCTGCTCCCACAATACCGCCACGGTCAATGGCAAACAATACTGGTAGTCGTTGTAAGGCAACATCATGGATTAATTGATCATAGCCACGTTGTAAAAAGGTTGAGTAAATCGCTACAACAGGCTTCAGTCCTTCACAAGCAAATCCGGCGCCTAGTGTCACAGCATGTTGCTCTGCAATAGCCGCATCAAAATATTGTGCAGGAAAACGCTGCGAAAACTCAACCATGCCTGAGCCTTCGCGCATTGCAGGTGTTATTGCCATTAACTTGTCATCTTGAGCTGCAACGTCACATAACCATTTACCGAAAACCTGGGAAAAGGTAGGCAGTCCGGGTTTTGTTGCAGGTTTTTTAAATTGGCTAGGGTCAAATTTAGGCACAGCATGCCAACCGATAGGATCTTTCTCTGCAGGTTCATAACCACGACCTTTTTTGGTCATGATGTGCAGCATTTGAGGGCCTTTAAGGTTGCGCATATTACGCAAGGTTTCTACCAGCGAATCCACATCGTGCCCATCAATTGGGCCAATGTAATTAAAACCGAGCTCTTCAAATAACGTAGCAGGAACAACCATGCCTTTAAGGTGCTCTTCGGTACGCTTAGCCATTTCTTTAATGACAGGCATGCCTTTAAGCACTTTTTTACTATTTTCGCGGATCGTGGTGTAAAAGCGTCCCGACATCAATTGGGCTAAATGATTATTTAAAGCGCCAACATTTTCTGAAATCGACATTTCATTGTCATTCAACACAACGAGCATGTCTTTATGCAGATCACCAGCGTGGTTCATGGCTTCAAATACCATGCCGCCAGTCATTGCACCATCACCGATCACAGCCACAACTTTACGTCCAGCGGCTTCTTTGTCTGCGGCAACAGCCATAGCTAATGCAGCACTAATTGATGTACCAGAGTGGCCAACGCTAAAGGTATCGTATTGACTTTCTTCACGCCAGGGAAAAGGATGCAGACCATTTTTTTGTCTAATGGTATGCATACGCTCACGGCGATCCGTTAAGATTTTATGTGGGTAGGCTTGATGACCAACATCCCATATTAAACGGTCAAATGGGGTGTTATAGACATAATGAAGTGCCACAGTTAATTCTACTGTGCCTAAGCCAGACGCAAAATGTCCGCTGGAAATACCAACAGACTGAAGTAAGAATTGTCTAAGTTCATCAGACACTTGTGGAAGTAAACCTTGCGGTAACTTCTTTAATTCTTCTGGTGTATTAGCTTGAGCTAGTACTGGGAATTTAGAAATATCGAAACTCATAGCGAGATATTCTGACTCTTATTATAATCTTCGCTCAATAATATAACGGGCGAAGTCTGCAATTAACTGGCTATTGTATGGCAATTTAGTCAGCGCTGATAGTGCATCTTGTATTAGTTGTTCTGCGCAGGCCTTTGCACCATCAAGACCCAGTAGTTTAGGGAAGGTGCTTTTATTGGATTGCTCATCACTGCCTTGAGGTTTTCCAAGCTCTTCCGTGCTTGCGGTAATATCTAAAATATCGTCCTGAACTTGAAATGCTAATCCTAGTGATTGAGCGTATTGCATCATTAATAGATACTGCTCTTTTGGAACATTGGCTGTTATTAATGCAAGTTCAACGGCACAACTAATCAAAGCACCTGTTTTTTTATTATGTAATTCTGTTAAGCGTTGTAAATTTATACTGTGATTGGTGGCGCTAAGATCAATCGCCTGGCCACCACACATTCCTTGATAACCCGATGCTTTGGCTAACGCACTTACCATGGCTAATTGCTGGCTTGCGGTTAGTGTTTCACATGGCGCGGTAATAATCTCAAACGCTAGAGTTTGCAAGGCATCACCGGCTAAAATGGCAGTAGCCTCATCAAAGGCAACATGAACGGTCGGCTGACCACGACGGAGCGCATCATTGTCCATTGCGGGTAAGTCATCGTGTATTAATGAATAAGCATGAATACATTCAATTGCCGCAGCAGCTTTGTCCAGAGCGTCAATATTGACACCTAGCATGTCACCGACACTGTAAACCAAAAAAGGTCTAATACGTTTACCGCCTAATAAGGCGCCATGCAACATGGCCGCTTTTAGGTGAGGCGCGGCAGCATCAAGTTGATTTAAATGCTCATTCAGTACAGCATCAACTCGTTTTTGGTAAGTTTTTATCGCTTCAGCTAACACGTATCAAGACCTATAATTCAACCTAAAGGATTGACGATTATTCACTTTCGACTGAAAATGGTGCTAAATCAACATCATTTTCATTTAATAAAATAGACACTTTTTGTTGGGCTTGTTCTAGCTTAGTTTGGCTCTGGCGCACTAAGGTAATACCGCGTTCAAATTGTTTGAGCGCGTCATCTAGTGAGACTTCACCTTGCTCTAAGTGAGCTACAATAGTTTCGAGCTCTGTCAAAGATTGTTCAAAACTGAGATTTTCTGGTTTTTTAGCCACGGTTAATATTCCTCTCTCGGCGCGTGTGACAAGGTATATCAGCCCAGCGTATCGGTCAAATACAGTCGCTGGTTATTTGCTCAACAGCACGCTTTGTTGTTGAATTTTTTTTAGAAACCTTAAAAACGGGCTAAACTTGAGCTGACTTTGTCCGATAAAGAGTTAAGATTTTCAATCAATAGCGTAAACTGCTGTTAGATTGATACCATCATGTTATTTAAAGAGAGTATTGCAACTTTTGCAATAATGCATAACGATTGAGCTTAAGATTGCTTATTATCGAAGTTAAACGTGCTAAAACGTCATTATAAATTGCACTTATAAAGCGCACAATAAAGCAGAGTCATCACTGCGATTGAGGAGAGGTTGTGGATTTAGCTACCCTAATAGGTATTATCGGCGCGTTTGCGTTTATTATTGGTGCAATGGTGACCAGTGGTGGTATTGGTTTATTTATTGATGTCCCATCCATTTTGATTGTTGTTGCTGGCTCCTTATTTGTTGTGATGATGAAGTTTAACCTAAAGCAATTTTTAGGTTCGATAAAGATCGGCATGAAAGCCTTTATGTTTAAAATAGATAAGCCTGAAGACTTGATTGAACAATCTGTCACCATGGCCGATGCAGCTCGTAAAGGCGGCTTTTTAGCCTTAGAAGAAGCGGTCATTACCAATACTTTTATGCAAAAAGCCGTTGATATGTTGGTGGACGGTCATGATGGTGATGTTGTGCGTAATGCGCTAGAAAAAGACATTGCCTTAACTGAGGACCGCCACAAAACTGGTATTGGTATCTTTAAGGCCATGGGCGATGTTGCTCCAGCTATGGGTATGATTGGTACACTTGTAGGCTTAGTCGCAATGTTGTCAAACATGGATGACCCTAAATCCATTGGTCCTTCCATGGCGGTTGCGTTGTTAACCACGCTTTACGGTGCTGTTATTGCAAACATGATTGCAATACCTATGGCCGATAAATTGTCACTGCGCATGGGCGAAGAACTGTTGAACCGTAATTTAATTATGGATGCCGTATTGGCGATTCAAGATGGACAAAACCCTCGAGTTATTGAAGGTTTTCTAAAGAACTACCTTGCAGAGAAACAACGCAAAATTGATACAACGGACGGAGAGTAACTCATGGCTAAGGCCAAGTGTGATTGTCCACCGGCTGGCGCCCCTATGTGGCTGGCAACCTTTGCTGACTTAATGTCGCTACTTATGTGTTTCTTTGTTTTATTGCTGGCGTTTTCCGAAATGGACGTCATGAAGTTTAAGCAAATTGCAGGCTCGATGAAGTACGCATTTGGGGTGCAAAACAAAGTTGAAGTGAAAGATATTCCTAAAGGAACATCAGTTATTGCACTTGAGTTTCGTCCTGGTAGACCCGATCCCACGCCGATTGAGATTATTAATCAGCAGACTAACGAAATGACCCAGCCGACGATTGAATATCAAGCCGGCGAGGAAGACAGCGCGGGTGGCACTCAAAAGCAAAGTGGTGATCAACGTGGTGGTAATGCAGCTGCAACGGCGCAGCAAGAAGCTGAGGCTGTGAAAAAAGATGCCGCTTCTGCACAAGAAAATATTAATGAACAAGTGAAAAAAATGGCTGAAAAGCTCAACGAAGAAATCGTTGATGGTGCCATTGAAATTGAATCACTGGGCCAACAAATTATTATTCGCATTCGTGAAAAAGGCTCGTTCGCTTCTGGTTCTGGTTTTTTACAACCTAAATTTAAACCTATTGTTCGCTCTATTGGTACGTTACTTAAAGATGTTCCTGGTATTGTGACGGTATCTGGCCATACTGATGGCGCCCACATTAGTAACGAGTTATACAGTTCTAACTGGGAGCTATCGAGCCAACGTGCAGTTGCTGTTGCAGATGAATTAAGACGTGTATCTGGGTTTGATGAAACTCGAATGAAGGTTGTCGGTGAGGCGTCAAATCGGCCGCTAGTACCCAATGACACCAATGAGAATCGAACTCGAAACCGCCGAGTTGAAATTTCCATTGAGCAAGGTAAAGCTAAAGAATCAAATGAGATAACCGTAGAGCAGTAAGATTGCTTACTAACAAAAAAGCGCAACCTGAATAGGTTGCGCTTTTTTGTTATAAGAATGTTTATTAACCGTATAGTCTGCACAAAATGAATGATTAACTGGTGAATATGTTTGGTTAATAGTCAGCTTTTGGTATAATCCGCGAATTATTGCTTACGCTTTTGCTTTGGTTTATCAATAAACCGTTATGTATCAAATCTGTAAGCTGTTTTTTCAATTTATAATCAACGTATTACAATTCCTTTTAGCTAACCACATTGTGTCTGTGCTAAGGGATAAGTTATGCCTGCGGAAACCCCATGAAGTTTATTGTAAAGCTATACCCTGAAATAATGATGAAGAGTAAGTCGGTAAGAATGCGTTTTACCAAAATGCTCGAAACCAATATTCGTAATGTACTGAAAAAGGTTGATGAAGAAGCCAAGGTACAACGTTTATATGATCGTATTTTAGTGAAAGTACCAGACAATAAGCCTGAGTTAGTCGACGCGTTTGCTGAACGTTTAGGCTGTATTCCGGGGATTGCTCATGTCGTGCAGGTGAGTGAATACGCTTTTGATTCAATTGATCACATATACCAGCAAGTATTGCCTAAATACCGCGATGAAATCGCGGGTAAAACCTTTTGTGTGCGGGTTAAGCGTTCAGGAAATCATGATTTTAACTCTATTGAAGTTGAACGTTATGTTGGCGGCGGATTAAACCAACACACTGACGCGCTTGGTGTAAAACTTAAAAATCCAGACGTAACAGTGAATCTTGAAATTGATCAAGACAAATTGTACATGGTTGAGCGTCGTATTCCTGGTCTGGGAGGTTTTCCTATGGCGACTCAAGAAGACGTGTTATCACTTATTTCTGGTGGTTTTGACTCAGGCGTATCGAGTTTCCAGTTTATTAAAAAAGGCGCCCGTACTCATTACTGCTTTTTCAATCTTGGTGGTGCACAGCACGAGATTGGCGTAAAGCAAGTGGCTTACCATTTGTGGAAAACGTATGGTGAATCTCACAAGGTACGTTTTGTGTCTGTGCCGTTTGAGCCTGTCGTGGCTGAAATTCTTGAACGTATTGATAATGGCCAAATGGGCGTAGTGTTAAAGCGGATGATGATGCGCGCTGCAACGCGTATTGCTGACAAATTTGGGATCCAAGCGTTAGTGACAGGCGAAAGTTTAGGCCAAGTATCAAGCCAGACATTAACCAACCTGAACGTGATTGACCGCAGTACTGATTTATTGATTTTGCGCCCGCTGATTGCAATGGATAAACAAGATATCATTAATCAGAGCCGTTTGATTGGCACTGAAGATTTTGCTAAATCTATTCCTGAATATTGTGGTGTCATTTCACAAAAACCAACCGTGAAAGCAATTTTATCTAAAGTAGAAAAAGAAGAGCTTAAATTCTCTGAGGATTTAATCGACCGTGTTGTTGATGCCGCTGTGGTGATGGACATTCGCGATATTGAAGCTGAAATGAATAAGCAGGTTACTGAAACAGAAACGGTTAAAGACGTGGCTTCTGGCGAGATTGTTATTGATGTACGCGCACCTGAAGAAGAAGAACGTAAACCGTTAGAATTAGACAACGTGACGGTGAAAGCTATTCCATTTTTTAAATTAGCGACTCAGTTTGCTGATTTAGACAAGAGCAAAACTTATCTTCTCTATTGTGATCGCGGTGTGATGAGTAAATTGCAAGCGTTGTATTTAATTGAGCAGGGTTATACCAACGTTAAAGTTTACCGTCCATAAGCATAACGCCAATCAATAATGCCGATGACGTTATTGATTGGTTGATTATTTACAGACAATAAAAACTTACAGACAATAAAAAACCGCATTTAATGCGGTTTTTTATTGTCTGTATATCTCGCTAAAAATTAGTTTGCTTGAATGGCTTCAGAAGTTTTTTGTGCTTCTTCATTGTCTGCAACTAAAATGCTGTTAACATCATCATTGATGTCAACTTTCATCGCTTCAATGCTTTGAGATAATTCTGCATGCAAATCACTCATGTTGATAGGCTCTAACTCTGTTGCTTGTGCAGTAGTAAATCCAATGATGGATGTCAGAATTAACGTAGCAATTATTTTTAAGTTGAACATAGGGGTGAGCCTCCAGGCTAATTTATCACATTTGCCGGACTATCCCGATTACGTCGTAGAGATTGTCCAACTGTATTTTCAATGATGCTAATTTAACCAAACACAGTGTTCTTTACAAGCGACAAAAAATAACGATAGTCATTAGAAAAACTAATTATAAAACGAGAGATTGATCACTATGTCTAGACGATTGCCACCCTTAAATGCGGTGAAAGCATTTGAGGCCGCAGCAAGGCATCTGAGCTTTACCCGCGCCGCAGAAGAGTTGTTCGTCACTCAAGCCGCAGTAAGTCATCAGATTAAAGCATTAGAAGATTTTTTAGGGCTAAAGCTGTTTAGACGTAAGAATCGATCATTATTGTTAACAGAAGAAGGCCAAAGCTACTTTCTCGATATCAAAGATATTTTTATTGAACTTGGCGAAGCGACCAATCGCCTACTTGCTCGAAGTGCTGTCGGTTCATTAACGGTAAGTATGTCTCCGAGTTTTGCTATCCAATGGCTAGTACCTCGTTTGGCAAAGTTTAGCGAGAAAAACCCTGATATCGATGTACGTATTAAAGCCGTAGACAGTGATGCCAGTTCGTTAACCGACGATGTAGATGTGGCGATTTATTATGGCCAAGGTAACTGGCCAGGGTTACGTGCTGATAAATTACGAAATGAAGTGCTCATTCCTGTGTGTTCTCCTTTATTGTTAAATGGTCCTAAGCCTTTATCTCAGCCCAGCGATTTAAAATTCCATACTTTATTACATGATTCGAGCCGTCAAGACTGGCAAGCGTGGTTTAGGCAATGCGGTGTTACCGACATTAATGTTAACCAGGGGCCGATATTTAGTCACTCGTCATTAGTGCTACAAGCTGCAGCACACGGGCAAGGTGTTGCGTTAGGGTACAGTGTGTTGGCAAGGCCAGACATTAAAGCTGGACGCTTAATTTGCCCGTTTTCTGAAGTGTTAGTCAGTAAAGATGCCTATTACCTTGTGTGCCAACAAAATCACTCCGAAATAGGTAAAATATCAGCGTTCAGAGAATGGATGGTCGACATGTTTGCAGAGGAGTCGCGCAGTGAACTGCTCACCGGATAGCCAAATTGAACTGGCTCATGATTATGTTTTACAAGGACCTAAAAGTGATACCTTGGTAATCTTTGCTCATGGCGCCGGTGCCAATATGTACCATGAGTTTATGATCAACATGAGTGATCAATTAGTCACTGCTGGCTTTCAAGTTTACCGATTCAATTTTTTATATATGCAAGCCAATATGCAAGATGGTAAACGTCGTCCACCTGATCGCGCGCCAAAATTGTTGCATCATTTTGAGCAAGTGCTGATAGACGTTGGTCATAAAATTGAGCAAGGGCTAATTACTCCTAAACGAATCGTGCTAATGGGTAAATCAATGGGCGGACGAATGTCGGCCATGTTAACCAGTAAAGAACACACCTTTGTTTCATCACAAGCGCAAGATATTGCGGCTCAGATTAGTGCTGTCATTTGCTTAGGTTATCCGTTTATTCCGTTAAAAGGTGGCGAACCACGTTTATCGCCTATTCAAACTAATCCATTACCTATTCTAATCGTTCAAGGTGAGCGAGATAAGTTTGGTGGCCTAGCGCAAGTCCCAACGTGGGCGTTAACAGATAAAACACAATTGTGCTGGATGAGCGATGGCGATCACAGCCTGCAGCCTCGAAAGTCGTCCGGTTATACGTTAGCGGGTAATATGCAATTGGCAGTAAGCTGTATTCGTCAATTTATTACTTCTAACAGTTAAATTTTTGGGTATTGAAAGGATTGATGACATGAATAAAGGCGTGTTACTTGTCGCAACCATGAGCGGCTTTTTAGCGGTGGCATTGGGAGCTTTCGGTGCTCATGGGCTAAAAGCAATAGCACCACCAGAGTTAGTGAGTATTTTTAAACTGGGTGTTGAGTATCAGTTTTACCATACCTTTGCATTGATCGCATTAGCATTTTCTGGCCAATGGATTACCTCTAGATTACTCAACTGGGCTGCTTACAGCTTCATAGCTGGCATGGTGTTATTTTCTGGTTCATTGTATTTATATGCCTTTACTGGCGCCAAATGGATTGGGCCTATAACCCCCATGGGAGGGTTATGTTTACTCATTGGTTGGCTGTTATTTGCTGCCGCTATTTGGCAATCAAAAACAGATAAATAACGGTTCGTCTAAATTCTCCCTCCTGACGTTTTTTTGGGTATAATAGCGGGATTATTGTCTCGCGATTCAATGCGACCATCCTTACGTTAAGGCTCCAAATGAAAAACCTATTCCTATTTTGTCGATCAGGCTATGAAAAAGACTGTGCGGCAGAAATTCAACAACGTGCAGCAGAACTGAATGTCGGTGGTTTTGTTAAAACCAACGTTAATGATGCGTATGTTATTTATCAATGTTTTGAAGAGGATGGGGCGGATACTTTAGCTAAAGATTTGGCGCTAAGTTCATTAGTCTTCGCTAGACAAATGTTTGCCGCAGGCGAGTTATTGTCTGATTTACCTGAGCAAGACCGCGTTAGCCCTGTAGTTGCTGCATTATCTGAGTTATCAAAATGTGGCGACTTACGTGTTGAGACTCCAGACACTAATGAAGCTAAAGAACTGTCTGCTTTTTGCCGTAAATTTACGGTACCGCTTCGTCAAGGTTTAAAGAAAAGTGGCGCACTACTCGGTGCAGAAAATGATCGTCGCCCTATTATTCATGTATGTTTTATTGGCCCGGGCAAAGCCTATGCCGGTTATTCGTTGAGTAACAATAGCTCACCTCATTTTATGGGTATTCCTCGTTTAAAAATGGCAACCGATGCACCCAGCCGCTCAAGTTTAAAACTCGATGAAGCTTTTGGGGTATTTTTAACTAAAGAAGAGCAAGAGACACGTTGTCGTAGTGGCTTGAATGCTGTTGACTTAGGGGCTTGCCCCGGTGGTTGGACATATCAGCTTGTTCGTCGCGGTATGATGGTTGCTGCAATTGACAATGGCCCAATGGATCCTAAATTAATGGAAACAGGCCAGGTTAAACATTATCGCGCCGATGGTTTTCGTTTTGAGCCACCGCGTAAAAATATTTACTGGTTAGTATGTGACATGGTTGAAAAGCCTGCGCGTGTAGCTGAATTAATGGAAGCATGGGCAATTAACGGCTGGTTTAAAGAAGCTATCTTTAACCTTAAATTACCGATGAAGAGCCGCTACAAAGAAGTGAGTACCATTTTAGAAACCATGGCCACCATTTTAACTGAGAACGAAATTGACTTTAAAATGCAGTGTAAGCACTTATATCATGACCGTGATGAAGTCACCGTGCACTTATGGTTATTCCCTGAAAAGGGTGTGAGTTACGCTTAATAATCTCAATATCGATTAATATAAAAAGCCCGCTGATAGTCATTATCAGCGGGCTTTTTATTGAGCTTCAAGTCTTTTTAAGAAGAAGTGATTAGCCTAAACGATCAAGAACAGCTTGGGTAAAGTCAGTAGTGCCGTAAGTACCACCTAAATCGCGAGTCGTACGATCACCTTCTTCAATCACTGCAGAAACGGCATCGCGTATCATGACCGCTTTATCAGACATACCTAAATACTCAAGCATTTGAATCGATGCCAAAATAACTGACGTTGGGTTAGCAAGGTTTTTACCTGCTATGTCTGGGGCACTGCCGTGGACAGCTTCAAAAATAGCAGCATCACGACCAATGTTAGCGCCAGGTGCCATGCCTAAACCACCTACGAGACCTGCGCATAAGTCTGATAAGATGTCACCAAATAGGTTCGTAGTTACAATTACATCAAAATTTTCAGGGTTCATGACTAATTTCATGCAGGTTGCATCAACAATCATTTCTTCAGTTGTAATGTCAGGGTAACGTAGACTCACTTCACGCGCGACTTTCAAGAATAAACCTGAAGTCGACTTCATGATGTTCGCTTTATGAACGATAGTGACTTTTTTACGGTTTTCTTTACGCGCTAGCTCGTAAGCAAATGTGGTAATTTGCTCAGCGCCTTGGCGTGTAATAATACTGGTTGCTTCAGCTGTTTGACCGTCATCAGATACTTTTTGGCCCAACCCAGAATACATACCTTCAGTGTTTTCACGAACCGTAATGATATCGATGTTTTCGTAACGTGCTTGAGTGCCTTTAAAAGAATTAACTGGGCGGACGTTAGCATATAAGCTGAATTTTTTACGAAGGCTTACATTGATTGAAGTAAAGCCTTCACCGACAGGCGTTGTTAATGGACCTTTTAAGGTGATACGGTTTTTTTCGATAAGGTCCAGTGTACGTTGTGGTAATAGTTCACCGTGTTTTTCTAGTGCGGTTAGCCCGGCATCTGCGAATTCATATTCAAAGTCACATCCTGCCTTGTCGAGGATTTTTAAGGCTGAATCGATAATGCTAGGTCCAATCCCATCACCAGGGATTACGGTAATTGTACGTTTTGACATGAATAGTCCTTTCCACGATTGTGGTTACAGCAAGTGTTGAACCGCATTATTGCTACGGTCAGACGACGATAAAATCCGTCGTTTTTCTGCGGCGTATTTTAACGACTTTTAACGTTTATTTACAGAAAATAGTGAGTATTATCACATAATTTTCGTTATTTTTAAGTCAATCCTAATCTGTTTGTTTTACTATGAACTATCAATCAGTTCGATTTGGATTTTTCTAAGAAAGACTGTGGCTATTAGTGACCAGAGCCAGATGTTGACCACGGATAGCTTATTCGCTAAGGCGTTTTTATATAGACGACTTTGGTCGAATGATCATCGATTTAATGGCGCTGCTTGTCAGCCATTGAAAAAACAGACCATCCAACATGATAATAATTAGAGGAAACTGTGAAGGTATTTAATTTAATTCCACTGGCAATATGCCTGTCTTTTAGTGCTTCAAGCGTTGCGGCGCCGCGGGCATTAGCCATTGACGATATAATGAAGTTTGAAACTCTGCAACAGCCTGTTGTGTCGGATAATGGCAAAGTTATCGCGGTGCAAGCTATGCCAGACCGCGGTGATAGCCGTGCATTAGTGCGCTTTAGTAATAGTAATAAGCAATATCAAATTGAGCATGGTAGCAATGTTAAAGTGAGCGCCGACGGTCGCTTTGTACTTGCGAATATTGAAGCGTCTTTGTTTGAACGTGAAACAGAAAAAAGTGACGATTTACCTCACTCTGTGGTGCTTTTAGCGACTGACACTGGCAACCAGCAACAGTTTGATAACGTCGATACTGCCATATTTAGTGAAGATGGTGCTTATTTGTTATTGAAGTACAAACCCGCCGATGCTAGCGACGATAATGCTGAAGTATCTGCCGATAATTCGGATAAAAAGATCATTGCTGAAAAAGCTAAGAATGAACAAACTGAAGATGAAAAGCCTGCCGATAAAAAAGATGTAGGAACCTCTATTACATTGGTAAAGCTTGCAACTAATGAGCAGTTATCGCTAGACAACGTCACGCAATATACGTTTGATAAAGCCGGTAAGTACTTAGCAGTATTACAAAATCAGCACCAACCAACATCACATAACCTAATCTTGGTTAAGCTTGACTCATTTACCCGTGAGAATGTGTTTAATAGCGATAACGAACAGCTTGAATCATTAGCCATCAGTCCTGATGGGCGTTTCGTTGCATTGACTAAAGGTAATGATTCTGTTGAGCGTTATGGACGTGAACATGAGCTGGTATTGTTTGATATTAACAGCAAAAAACTGCGTACATATGCTAAAGATAATCGTTGGAGTTACAATCAGTATTCTAGTGTGCAGTTTTCTAAAGATAGCCAACGTTTATTTGTTGGCCGCGTGCCGAGTGTGGCTCAGCAAGCGGAACAAGCAAAATACAATAATGCTGATGATGTTGTTAATCCCGATGTTATTACTGCACAAAAGCAGTTGAGAGTATGGCATGGAGACGATGCTAAAATTAAACCACAAGAAGTTAAAGAGTATGCAAAAGAGTTAAAGCGTACTTACCTTGCGGTTTTGCATTTAGATACAAACAAAATGGTGCAATTAGCTGATCAGGATATACCCGATGTCACTTATGGTGAACAAACTGATTATCTGTTAGCAAGCACAGATGTACCGTATCAAAAAATGATTACTTGGGCTGGTTTTTACCGTGATGTGTACTTGGTTAATCTGAGGACTGGCAACAAACAGCAAATATTGGTACAGCAACCGAGTGACGCTATGCCAACGTTGTCGCCAAATGCTAAATATCTGGCTTATTACCAACAGGGCAGTGTGTATTTGCGCGATATTTTGTCTGGTCGTAACGTTAATCTAACACAGAACATCAGCAGCCCATTTGCCGACGAGGATCATGATTATCCCAGCGAAGCTCCTGGATATGGTTTTGGCCCTTGGTTATCCGACGATAGTGGTGTGACTTTCTACGATAAATTCGATATGTGGCAATTTAATACATCGTCACATAAAGGTTTTATGTTAACCAACGGTGAAGGACGAAAGAATAACACGCAATTTAGAGTCGTGGGTTTAGTCAAAAAGAAGCGACTACCAGCAACGGTAACTCAGGGTCAACAACTGTTGTTACAAGGTTACAGCCATACAACCAAAGCCGATACCTTTTATGCTGCGACAGTGGGTAAGCAAGGTGTTAGAGCTATGACTACTGGCGACAGTAAATTAACTTTATTAGCCCGCGCGAACGATGCCAATACAGTTGTTTTCTCTAAACAACGCTATGACTTGTATCCTGATTTGTACAGTGCTGATGTTAACAATGTACAAAATGCCAAACAACTCACTACGCTTGATGCGCAACGTAATGATTTTGCCTGGGGCAATGCCGAGCTTGTGCATTGGCGTGATGGCGATGGGGTAAAAATGGATGGGGTATTAATTAAGCCGACCAATTACCAAGCGGGTAAAGCGTATCCAACCATGGTGTACTTTTACCGTTTTATGAGCGACAGGTTACATGCTTTCCCCGATATGAAGCTGAATCATCGTCCTAATTTTGCTTGGTATGCCGATAATGGTTATGCCATCTTTTTGCCCGATATTCGTTTTGAAATTGGCTATCCTGGTATTTCGTCTGTTAAAGCATTAACTGCTGGTGTGCAAAAACTCATTGAGATGGGCGTGACAGATCCCGATGCAGTAGGGATACAGGGCCACTCATGGGGCGGTTATCAAAGTGCATATGCTGTGACTCAAACCAATATATTTAAGGCAGTGGTCACTGGCGCTCCAGTGTCAAACATGACCAGTGCTTATAGCGGTATTCGTCATGGTTCTGGCTTGGCTCGTCAATTTCAATACGAAACCGGTCAAAGCCGCATTGGAGCAAGCTTATTTGCAGCACCGCAAAAGTACATTGAAAACTCGCCTATCTTTTATGCTGATCGCATTCAAACGCCGATGATGATTATGTTTGGTGATAAAGATGATGCTGTGCCTTGGGAGCAAGGTGTGGAATTGTATTTAGCGATGCGCCGTGCGGGCAAAGATGTGGTGTTTTTGCAATATCAAGACGAACCACATCATTTGAAAAAATACCCAAATAAATTGGATTACAGTATTAAAATGAAACAATACTTTGACCATTATTTAAAAGGTGAGCCTGCACCGCAATGGCTATCTCAAGGTGAAGCTTACCAAGAGTATAAAAAAGTTGACTAACCCACTATTTGACTAAAGCCTTACAGTTTCAAAACGCCTCAGTATCAATGATACTGAGGCGTTTTTTTTGTTGTCTCTGGGAATGTGAAATACAAATTAATCAGCGTTCTTGGCCCTAAATTGTTTTAAGTTCACATTGAGTGGAATATCGGTTTGCAGTTGGGCAAGCTTATAACTAATCCGTGCCATTTCTTTCCCTTCAGCAAGCTTTTGCGCCTGTTTAGCGCCTAGGTTATCAAGCGAGCGATATAAGTTAGCAAGGGTTCTAAATTTATTGAGTAAGTCAGCTGCCGATTTTGGCCCTATACCGGTAATTCCAGGGATTTTATTACCGCTGTCTCCAGCAAGCGCGATAAAATCAAGGAGCTGATATTGTTCAACCCCAAGTTTTTTTTCGTATTGTTTGATATCAAACGTTTGTTGATTAAAGTGATCCCATAAGGTTAGGTTTTTGGTGGGTAACTGGCTAAAGCCTTTGTCGGTCGAAACGATAACGACTTCACCTTTGTTGCTTATCACTTTGGTCGCAATCGTGGCAATAACATCGTCTGCCTCTGATTGTGCATCAAATGAGTGAATATCATTGTCTGCTAATGTCGTTTTGATTTTTGCTAGCCCTTCGCTTAACGCTGTGGGCATTGGCTTACGTCCTTTTTTATAATCTTCGTACAATACCTTGCGCCAGGATGTCTCATTACCATCCCACACGACGATTACGTGAGTGGGTTGATGTTGCAGCAACATCTTTTGCGATGCAGCCAGAGTGCGTTGCTGCACGCTGGTTATGTCGTTTTCATCTGGTAGCGCTGCGTGAATACGGCGCACAAGGTTTAATCCATCAATAATCAGCAGTTTATTCATTAGTTTTTATTATCTTGTAGCAGGGCACATACGCGCTACCTGGTAATTTCATCCGTTGTTGTTTTACAAATGCCGTTAACAGGTTATCCATCATGTGCATGAGTTGCACATCACCTTGTATGTTAAAAGGCCCGTGTTGTTGGATAAGTTTAATCGTGTCACTTTTAACATTACCCGCAACAATGCCCGAAAATGCTTTGCGTAAATTAGCGGCAAGTTCTGCTTTGTTGTCTTGAAAGTATAAGTTTAAATTTGCCATAACTTCATGGGTTGGATCAAAGGGTAATTGAAATTCAGGCTCTATTTTTAGTGACCATTGATATTGATACGCGTCACCTTTATTTTTACGATAGTTTTTAACCTCAGTCATTCCTTGTTTCATTATTTGGCCAACTTGCACTGGGTCGTCAATAATGATCTGATATTTACTTTGGGCTTCTGCACCGAGTGTTGCACCAATAAAAGCATCTATTTCTGTAAAGTATTCTGCGCTTTCAGCAGGGCCAGTTAATATTAGTGGAAATGGGCTATTGCAGTTATCTTTGTGCAATAAAATACCTAAAAAGTACAGCAGTTCTTCTGCAGTGCCTGCACCACCTGGAAATATCACGATACCATGTCCTAGTCGAACAAAGGCCTCGAGTCGCTTCTCAATATCCGGTAAAATTACCAGTTCATTCACAATCTGGTTTGGTGGTTCTGCTGCGATAATACTGGGCTCGGTTAAGCCGATGTAACGTGCATTATGTACCCGTTGTTTTGCATGGCCAATAGTGGCTCCTTTCATCGGGCCTTCCATTGCTCCTGGACCGCAACCTGTGCAGATATCTAGACCTCGAAGCCCTAATTGATAACCTACATCGCGTGTGTATTGATACTCGACAGGATTAATACTATGACCACCCCAGCACACAACAACATTGGGATCTTTCATTGGCGATATGGCTTGAGCATTACGTAAAATATCAAACACCACATTGGTAATGTGACTCGCATTGGTCAAATCAATGTGTTTTAAATTATCGTATTTATTGCTGATGTAGATAATGTCTCGCAATACTGCGAATAAGTGCTCTTGAATACCAACAATAATTTCGCCGTCGACAAATGCTTGGGTGGGCGGATTAATTAATTCGATTTGAATGCCGCGTTCACGCTGCAAAATATTGACATTGAAAGATTCGTAGCGGGTAAATAACTCTTCTGAACTGTCGCTGATTAAACCTGAGGCGAGCACAGCAAGTGAGCAATTGCGGTATAATTGATAAAGGTCGCTTTTGGCGCCTTGTCTAAGGCGTTCTACTTCTAATTGAGACAGTTGATCTAGACTACCACGTGGACTAATTTTTACGATCATAAGCAACTCCTTTGGACTCGAATACTTGTTATTGAGTCCAAAGAACATTGTTTGGCAATGGACTAGATATCAATAACGACCCGGTCTCTGCCGTTGTTTTTTGCTTGGTATAATGCTGCGTCTGCTCTTTCGAATGCTTCTTCGAGCGTCTCATTTTCCATTACCTGTGCAGCACCTATAGATAATGTAACTGTAATTCTCTGATTTTTAAACTTAAACGGAATGTTTTTAATCTTTTCTCTAACTCGGTTAAGCATCAGTGAGATGTGTTCATCTGTAATGCCTGGTAATAACAAGACAAACTCTTCACCACCATAACGTGCCACAAATTCACTGTCACGCAATGAGTTTTTAAGTGCCATAGCAATCACTTGTAAGGTTTTATCGCCGGTACTATGGCCAAAGTTATCATTAATGGCTTTAAAGTGGTCGATATCTGTTATGGCAATCCATAATGGCGTTTTAAAGCGTACATGGTTACGGTATTCCTGTTCCATTCGGTCTTCTAAAGCTGTGCGGTTTGACAGCTGAGTAAGCGGATCTAATAGATTCAGTTTTTGGTGTTCGAATAGCTTTTCTTTGTAAGTGTTTGCTTCGTTACTCATTGCGTTCAGTTCTTTACGCATAGAGTCTATCGATTTGCGTAAAATAGTTTGCTCACGCTGCTCGAGTGCTTCTTTGCGAGAGAGTGCATCACGCAGAGAAGATAATTGTACGGTAAGCTGAGTTTTCAGTTCAATAATATTATCAAGATCAACCACTAATGAGTCAGCATTATTCACACGTAAGTTAATTTCTTTGTTTAATTGACCTTTTAATTGTTCGCTGCGCTGGCTGTTATTATAAGTACTGTTAACCACGTCTCGGACGATACTTAGCGCATCATTTAAGGCGAATAAGAAGTCTTGTGATGCTGTTTTTTCACGAGCAATATTGTCTAGCAGTAGACTTAAGATGGTTTGGTATGCGTCAAGTAAACCATTAACATGAATATCGCCGAGTAATACTTCTTTAATTACGAGTATTTGATCTCGTTGATCTTTTCTGAACTCAACCTCTGCTATTTTTGCTGCCAGTTCTCTTGCCAGTTGTATGTGTTGCGGCAAAATATCGTAGTTGTCAGTGCCAGAAATTTCCTGCTTCAAAATCTCTTCATAAAAAAAGATGAGTTTTTCAACCTTAGGAATGTATTCCCATACAGTATGAAAAGGTTTGCTAAGATCTTGTTTAAAATAAGTGATTTCTTTTTTGAGTTTATCTGGTGCTGAGTTGATGCGTTGAATTTGACGAATAACACGTGTCAGGCCGAGACGACTGTCCTCTAAGCGTGACATAGTATGGCTGTATTGTGATTTAAGTAGGCGCTCTATATCAACCAATTCAGGAAGGGCTTCATCAATTTGCTCAAAATTTTGCATATGATGACGCAACTTAGCCAGCTTATTGTCTAACTCTAAGTTTTGTCCTTTGCAAGCAAGGCTTAAATGGCTAATAAACTGGATCAGCGTTTTTAATTTGTCATTGCGATCAGTATTAATCTCATCCAGTGCAAGTTTCGCTGCATGAAGCTTTTGCTTCATTAATGTTATTTGCGAAATAGCGGTATCAGACTCTTTCATTATTACATTGCCTACTATTAATTAGATAGCAATAAACTATCTAGTGCCACAATCCTAGTGCTAAGGATGATCTCTTAGTCCGTATATTATAGATGTTATCTCATTAATGTTGTGCAACAAATCTAATTGCTAATAAAGATTCGTAATTAGAACATAACTGCTAGTTTATTAGGCAATTAGCTTTTTGGCCAATTGATATCTAAAGTATTTCGGTTGCTTTCAGCTCGAATGATGCCTCTGTTCAACGCTTGAGTTAGATTTAAATATAGCGGTGGCATAAAAATAGCGGCTGGCGCGAAATTAAGCGGCCTTAATGAAACATAAGCAGGTTTCTCTTTAATATCGATGGCAGCCGCTAATGCGTACTGAAGTGTTTCGAAATGCAGTTGAGCACTGATGTTAACGTCAGGATTGCTTAACAAGGGTAAATTGATGTGGCCAATACTCGCTTTGTGTGCATCCTGTAAATGAGCAAAATGCGGGATATTAGGTTGTATGTTGTTTAATTTTTCAAGACACATGACTAATGCATCGTAAATATAGTCAGCATTTCGTTGTTGATTAAAATAGCATGCCAGCTGCCCTGAGCGGATCATGAAGACTTCAGTGTTGAGATGTTGACTCATTTGTACAATCAACTTTTGCATTAATGCACGTGATTCAGTTAATCCGAGCTGTATATCAAGATTATTAAGTTCATCAATATTGATCAGTGCCAATGTTTGAGGTTCACTCGGGTCTAAGGTGTCTAACTTTTCAATAAATGCACGATATCCCGCTATTTGCGTCATAGGCTCGATATGGTTAATCACTTTAGCATCTAGGTATAAGGCGTTTTTAAGTGCCAATTTACGCCAAATAAAGATCACTACAGCGATAACAATACTTAAGCTAAAAGCCAATAAAATAATAATCAATTGATGGTGTTTGTTTTTTGTTATTTGTTGCTCTAGCTTGTTGCTGAGCAGTGTTAATTCAAATTTTAACTTTTGTTCTGTGAGCTCTGAGTAGCTTTTATCGTCTTTTGTATCATCGTCATGGTTATTGGTTAATGTAATGATACTTTCCACAGTATCGATAGCCGCATTGAGATCATTGGTTTTACGATATGCAGTTGATAAATAACCTAATGTTTCAATTTGGATATCAGTCTGTTTCAGCTTTTTAGCTAGTTCAAGTGTCTTTTTTGCGTGATCGATTGTTTCAGCCCATTGGCCTTGTTGTGCATTGATTTGGGTGAATAATAACTCGTTATGAACTAAGTAATGGTTAGTTTTTAGCGATCTAAAAATATCATTAGCACGCTGTAATGCATTAAGTGCGGCTGGAATATTATTGAGTTTAGCGTAAATGCCGCCAATGTTATGAAAGTTAATCCCTACGGCAATTACATTACCTACACGCTCGTTAACTTGTTGTGCATTTAAATAGTAATCTACCGCTTTACTCCATTTCTCTTGTCCTTCATATACCATTGCAATGACATTCAATGTTTCGGCAAGGTAGGTTTCAAAGCCTAATTGCTGCTGAATTTCAGCGGCTTCATGGGCATATTTTAAGGCATCGTCCCATTGTTCTAAATCTCGATAAGTACGTGCTAAATTGATTAATGCTTGTGATTTTAACATAGGGTAATTAACCCCACTGGCTAACCTAAATGCTTCGCTAAAATGTTGCAGTGATTTTGCCTTGTCACCATTACGGTTGTAATATTTACCCAGCGCGGTTTCTGCTTCTGCGATGAAGTAGTCATTGTGAAGCTGATAAGCAATTTCTCGATAGCGATTGTAATGTGACAACGATGGAGCGGATTGGAGCAACATCATATGTAATCCACCTAAATGTTCGTGGATAATATATTTAAACAGTGTTGCTTGTAGGCTCATGTCAGTGTTGATTTTGTTTAACGCATCCATGTATTGCACAATAATCGGCTGATATTCTTTATTTTCGCGCGCCCTCAATCTCGCCTTTAGCATAATGACCATAGCTTCATCGAAGGCGTTAGAAGCAATTGCGTCAAGTTGCCCAATTAATAATTTTGCATCGTCGTATTTTGTCGGCGAGCTCAAATTGGTTTCAAGATTGACTCTAGCGAGCACTTCTAAATCTCGTTGTAACTCAATAGGTTCATAGCCTAAATCGTTAGCAATTTTACTAAACTCTTCTTTATTGGTGAACTGTAACGGAAATTCAGTCGACTTTGAGAGTTTAATTAATAGCTTATTGGGGTTTTCTTTAAATTCAATTTCTTGTTGTTCAAGATCTTTAGCGTCCGCGACTGAGCTGAGAAATAGTGAAATGAATAAGACAAGGTGAGCGAGTCGCAGCATAGCAATTAAACCCTTTAATATGTTTCTTAAAAATAACGCTGGGCAGATAACGATAGCGTGTAAACCGCATCCATATTTACCGACTTAGTAATACATTTTGTAATGAGTCGTAAATGGCCACTTTGTAAATTAGCGTAGATTGTTATAATTGTTCGGAATTTAAAATAAAAACAAATAGAATCATACCAGAAGGAACCTAGAGTGAAACCTACTAATCTTGCATTTTTAACCACAAGTGCGCTTTTTTCGATGTGCTTTACGACGTCGGCGTTGGCAGATGTTGATTACCATATTGATATTGACCAACCAATACATCATCTAGCGCAAGTTAGCGTTTCTTTTCCTAAAACCGAATCGACACAGTTAACCGTCAATTTACCCGTGTGGCGCACAGGCCGTTATCAAGTATTGCCTGTTGCTGATGGAGTACGATTATTTGAAGCCACTGACAGTAAGGGTAAGGTATTGCCTTGGCAGCGAACGGCAAGCGGTGAGTGGACCATTAATTTAACTCAGCCTACAGCCGTAAAAGTGAGCTATCAGTTACACGCTAATGAATTAGGCGACCGGTTGCGCCATATTGATGAAAGCCATGCTTACTTAGATGCCAGTGGCGTATTTATGTATAGTCCTGAGTTTCGCCAACAACCTATCACCGTTGAAATGAAAGTACCAAAAGGCTGGAAGAGCTTTTCTGGCATGGATAAAGGCCGTAACTCACATTCATTCAAAGCGGCTAATTATGATGTTCTTGCTGATTCACCTATTGAAACGGGTATTAACCAACACTTTAGTTTTGAAGCTGATGGTCGTGAATATGATGTGGTATTTTGGGGCGAGGGCAATTACGACACTGAGCAAATCATTACTGATTTACACAAAATTAGTGGTCAAGCGTCAATGATTTGGGACGATTACCCATTTGAGCGTTATGTGTATATGGTGCATGCCACAAGCGGAGCTCGAGGTGCTACCGAACATCTTAATTCTACGGTTATCCAGTTACCGCGCTTTAATTTTCGTGAGCGAGAAGATTATTTACGTTTTATTAGCACTGCATCCCACGAGTTTATCCATACTTGGAATGTCAAATCGTATCGCCCACAAGGTTTGGTACCTTATGATTACCAATCTGAAAACATGACTGATTTGCTCTGGGTTGCTGAAGGCTCAACCAGCTATTTTCAAAATCAGTTATTACTTCGTGCTGGTGTAATGACGGCAAAAGAATTTTTCGAAGATTTAAGTCTGCGAATTGTACTTAATGAAAACAACCCCGGTCGTGATACTCAATCCGTTGCAGAGGCGAGTTTAGGCCAGTGGAGTAGCACTTGGGGAGACTATGCAATTAACCACAGTGTGAATATCTATTCTGAGGGTTATCTTGCGTCTATGGCTTTGGATTTTAGTGTTATCCAAGACAGCCAATTGGCGCATTCTTACCGTGATGTGCATAAAGCGTTATACCAAAACTTTAAAATCCCAATGGGTTATAACGTGGCTGACGTGCAAAATATTCTTACCACGTTAACAGGCAAAGATTATCAACCTTGGTGGCAGAAATTTGTTAACCAACCATTCATCTTAGAATTCGATACGTTATTGGCACAAGCAGGGTTAGTCACAACCTATGGCGATAAAGCGAAAACTCAAGTCGAAACCGGTATTGGTTTATCTGGTTTACATGCTGATTTAGTGTTGGCAACCGTGGCGAAAAATAGCCCTGCGTGGAAAGCTGGTCTGACTGCGGGTGATGAGTTGATTGCGGTTAACGGCTTAAAGGTTACCGCGGAGGGTTTTGCAAAGCGTTTTGAAGACTTCAAACCAGGTGACAAGGTTAAATTAACGGTATTTAGTAACGATCGTTTAAAAGATGTCAGTATGGTTTTAGGTGAGCAACCTAAAGGCGAGTTAAGCATTCAAGCACTCGAATCTGTTACAACAGAACAAAAAGCATTCTTTAAAGCATGGCTTGGTATTGATTGGCCATTTGATGCAGACGGTGAATGGATTAAGAGTGATAACGATGCATAGCTCTTATTATTAGCAATAAAAAGCCCTGATATTTCAGGGCTTTTTTTATTTTTTACTTTAGCTAAATTAAGCTGGTGGCGCAGTTTCAATAAAAAATGGTTCTTGTTCAATTGCCGCTAAAAACAGCTTCATTCTAGGATAACTGTCGATACTCATCTGTTGACGAAATACTGCCCAGCTCAAATAGCAAGCTAATCTGATCTGAACATCATCAAATGGGCCATGAAGTGGCCATTTGTGTTGCTCCAATTCGTTTAAAATAGACTCAATTCGCTGTGCTTGCCTAAGCGTATAATCAAAGCGCTCAATATCGACACCATCACGCGCTAAGAAAAACAAATTAATTGTGCTGTCGAGTACGGTGTTGATCATGCAATATTGATCAAATTGGGTCGTATTTTCAATAAATGGGACCGATGATTTATTGCGAATATAACGTAATATGGCACTCGAATCGGTGAGCGTTAACTCGCCATCTTGTAAAAGCGGAACGCGCTTTGTTGGCGATAATGTCGCACTCGCTGCTTGATCTGTTTCAATAAATTCGTAATCAAGCGTCGACTCTAATAGTGCAATTCGACAATGACGAACAAAAGGCGAGGTAAAGCTGCCGTATAGTTTCATATTATGTCCTAAGTATTATACGCTTTGTTCGAGTGGGCCAAATGCTTGATTAAGCGCATTGATAAAGGTGACTAACTCGCTGCCCATCAAAGCAAAGTCGGCATCAAGACGTGCAATAGGATCTTCGGTGCCAACTTCATCATTACCCGCTCTAAATTCTTCTGAAAACTTAATACGTTTTACGCTAGCATCAGATTGCATTAAAAAAGCGATCGATTGGCCAAAGTGTAGCGCTAATTTATGAACCTGTTTGCCAGTAGCGATATGAGCAAGCACTTCATCTTCTTGCAATACCTGTTGTTTAAAGCGAACGATTCCACCTTCATCAGAATCAGATTTTAATTCAGCTTCATCTTGCATCTCAAAAGGGGCTGGCGCTTCGCCTGCTTGTAGCCACTGCGTTAGTGTGGTTTCAATTGGTGTTGCAAAACTCAATGGTATTACCGGTAGACTGCCAACCGCTTTGCGTAATAATGCCAGTAGCTCTTCTGCTTTTGTGGCGCTTGAGCTATCTACTAAAATCATTTCGAGTTCGGGCATTATCAATGCGTGAGTTTGACTACGGCGTGAAAATGCCCGTGGTAATAACGTGGTGGTTATCTCATCTTTAATAGTGTCTTTTTCTTTTTTAGTGACCTTACGGTTTTCTTGTTCTTCTATTTCAGCCACTTTTTCATCTAGCGCTTCTTTAATTACCTGGCCGGGTAGAATCTTTTCTTCTTTGGTTACACAGATTAAATGACGATTTTCTGCACTATGAACTAATGCATTGCCTTTTTTGCCTAATGCATTTGAAAATCCAAACTTACTAATGTCTTGGCTAGAGCATGGAGAGAAAGTGAAATCGGCTAGAGCCGTTTCTAATGTTTCGGTATCAGTAGTAAACGGTTTGTTGAAACGATACAGGGTGAGATTTTTAAACCACATAGAATGCTCTCGTTAATTAACAGGAAAAATTTAGATAGTGCAGTTTACGGGATAGATGCAAAGCGGTAAACCTACAAAAAAATGCTATTTGTACCATGACTAATTTGCTTAGAATGAGAATTCATCAAATTGTCACATTTCTAAAATCGTCCTTGAAACCATCGCTGTAGCTATGTTTGAGGTTTTTCTGGTGGGTTTTAATCAGTGAATATCAGCCATTAATGAATTAGTGAAATATTTCTGAAACATTTACAAGGCAGAATTCCGCTCGTTCCGATACAACTAACCCAGAATAACCATGACGAAATTTGCGTCAAAAGGATGAAATGATGAATGTTTTTTGTAAAACTCTATTAGCCTCTGCTATGGCAACTTCTTTAGTTTCAAGTGTATATGCAGCAGAACCTCTGACAGTGTATGGCAAATTAAATGTAACAGCGCAGTCAAATGATGTTGCTGACGAAACTGAAACGACTATTCAAAGTAATGCATCACGTTTTGGTGTAACAGGTGATTTTGAGTTAAGCAATTCATTAGAAGCTTTTTATACAATCGAATACGAAGTCAACACGGGTGATGACGACAAAGAAAACTTTTTAGCACGCAACCAGTTTGTAGGCCTAAAAGGTAACTTTGGTGCGGTGTCTGTAGGTCGTAACGACACTATTCTTAAAGTATCTCAAGGTAAAGTTGACCAGTTCAACGACCTTTCTGGTGATGTGAAAACCTTATTTAAAGGTGAAAATCGCATGGCTCAAACGGCAACGTACTACACACCAATGTTTGGTGATTTCCAAGCGGGTGTCACTTATGTAGCTTCTGGTGATTCAGACCAAATTGTTGGTGATAACACTACTGGTGAAGATGGCGTCAGCATGGCATTGATGTATGGTGACTCTGGTTTAAAGACTTCTTCTATTTATGCAGCAATTGCATATGATTCAAAAGTAAAAGGCTATGATACTGCACGTGCTACAGTACAAGGTAAAGTGGCTGGTTTGGTGATTGGTGGTATGTACCAACAACAAGAAGCACTAGATAGCGGTGTAACGGATAATGGTTTCTTACTAAGCGCTGCATATGACATCAATGATGTGACGCTTAAGGCACAGTTTGCCGACATGGAAAATAAAGGTGATTCTTGGTCTGTTGGCGCAGACTACAAACTCGGTAAGCCAACTAAACTATTTGCTTTTTATACCGCCAATTCGTTTGACTCAAATGATCAAGATGACAGCTATGTTGGTGTAGGTATTGAACACAAGTTCTAAGCCAAATTGCATTCGGTAGAAAAGGGCTTCGGCCCTTTTTTCATTACTGTGCGTAAACGGCAATTAAGTTTTTATGACAAAAAACTGTTTTTAATGGCAATATCGACCTCAGGGTCATGAAAGTGTAACAAAAGTGTCTAATAATACTCCTGTGGCAAATTAATGTAGAAACCCAATATGACAGCTAGGATTTTAATAGTAGAAGATGAATCAGCAATTCGTGAAATGCTGACATTTGTGATGGATCAACATGGTTTTACGACAGCTGCAGCTGAAGATTTCGATTCAGCAATTGAATTGCTTCAAGAGCCTTATCCAGATTTGATTTTGTTGGATTGGATGTTCCCTGGTGGCAGTGGTATTCAATTAGCAAAACGCTTAAAGCAAGATGAGTTTACCCGCCAAATTCCCATTATTATGCTGACTGCGCGCGGTGAAGAGGAAGATAAAGTCAAAGGCCTGGAAGTGGGCGCTGATGACTATATTACGAAACCTTTTTCTCCCAAAGAGTTAGTGGCAAGAATAAAAGCGGTATTACGTAGAAGTGCGCCAACGCGTTTAGAAGAAACGATAGACGTTCAAGGGCTTCAACTTGACCCTGTAAGTCATCGTGTCACCGTAGGTGAAGATGTTCTAGACATGGGGCCAACAGAGTTTAGATTATTACATTTCTTTATGACACACCCTGAGCGAGTTTACAGCCGTGAACAATTGCTCGATAACGTTTGGGGAACCAACGTGTATGTAGAAGATCGTACTGTTGATGTACACATTCGCCGTCTGCGTAAAGCGGTAGAGCAAGGTGGACATGACAAGTTGATTCAAACTGTTCGTGGTGCTGGTTATCGTTTTTCAACCAGAATGTAATGCGTATGCAGCAAATGAAGCTCTGTGATAATCAACAGAGCTTTTTTGTTTGTTGCCTAGCCACAATGGCCTATTTAGGCTATCTTGTGGTTCCTCGTTAATCCTAATAATCAGTAACGACACTATAAAGTTGAAAGTGTTGGCTGCGTTACTTTTAGCCATTAGGTTGCCTATGCTTAATTCGTATTCTGGATTCCGATTATTTTCTCGTTTAGCATTGTTATTGATACTATTTATATGTGTTGGTGCATTCGTGGATCAGATAGCTTTGGTCACTTTATTGGGAACCATTGGTTTGCTCGTATGGCATTACCGACAAATTACCCGACTTAACTTTTGGTTATGGAAAGATAAAAAATTAACCCCCCCCCAAGGGCAAGGAAGTTGGGAAGGGGTATTTAATGGTATATATCGGCTTCAAGGTAAAAATCGTCGGCGCGTCGGACAGTTAGCAACATTACTTGCTCGTTTTCGTCAGGGAGCAGAGGCGTTACCCGATGCCGCTGTTGTGCTTGATGCAGAGCATAATATTTTGTGGTGCAACAAACTTGCACAATTAGTTTTAGGGTTTGTCTGGCCGCAAGACAGCGGTCAACGAATTGATAACCTTATACGTCATCCTGATTTCTCAGCCTATCTTAGAAAAGCCGAATACAAAGAACCGCTTGAAATACCTTCGCCTGTGTCAGATAAGCGTTTACTTGAGATCCGTCTAATGAGTTATGGTGATAGGCAGCTACTTCTTATGGCGCGTGATATCACTCGGATCCACCAACTTGAAAGTATGCGTAAAGATTTTGTTGCCAACGTCTCACATGAGCTAAAAACACCGCTTACTGTTTTGCAAGGCTACTTAGAGATAATGCAAGGTATGGAAGACGATAATTCTCCAAACCAAAAGCCGTTATCACTGATGCAACAACAAACTTCACGCATGCAATCGATGGTAGAACAACTATTAGCCTTGTCGAGGATTGAAGATGCTACCGACATCGATTTATCAAAAACGGTGAACATGCAAGTAATGATGGACGTGCTTCGTGAAGAAGCTAAAGCGCTTGCTGGCGACCAATATACCTTAGAGTTTAATTGCGAAGCTGGATTAAATACTCACGGTAATGAAATTCAACTTCGCAGCGCCTGTTCAAACCTTATCTCCAATGCCATTCGTTATACAGCTCCTGGTGGCATTATTTCTGTGACCTGGAGAAGTGTTGCTACTGGGGGATTATTTTCGGTAAAAGACACCGGGGTTGGTATCGCACCACAGCATATTAATCGCTTAACAGAGCGCTTTTATCGCGTTGATAATGCTCGCTCAAGTAAAACCGGTGGAACAGGCTTAGGACTCGCCATTGCAAAGCATGCATTGAGTCATCACCACAGTGAACTTAACGTGACCAGCGAATACGGTAAAGGCAGTACATTTAGTTTTATCATTCCGATACATTTATTAGAAAGACAATAAATCACCACATTACATAAAACCTAAAAAGCAGCATTTATGTTGCTTTTTTTATTGCTGTAAAAAGTGCATATAATTGTCATAAAACGGCGGTATGGGTAAAAAATTCAGTTTAAAGTATGGGATTAAGACAGTGTTATTAACAATAAATGACTTAATAGGGGCAAAAGGTACTATCTAAGCTATTGATATCTTTAAACAGTGCTCCAGTTATGACAAATAAAGCAGTTTTAAGACTCGTGTCATACAACTGTCACATCAAAGTCATAGACTTGTCATCAATGAGGTCGATACTGACTACGTTTTAAAAACTTAGTACGCTTAATTCTGGAGCAATACAATGAAACTGAACAAACTTGTCGGCGCAATTACCCTTACAGCCGCTGGTGTATTCTCAGCAGCATCTATGGCTGCTATTGACCCAACATTACCTGTATATGAAAAAACAAGTGGCGTATCTGGTAACTTGTCTTCTGTCGGTTCTGATACTTTAGCTAACATGATGACGTTATGGGCTGAAGAGTTCAAACATATTTATCCTAACGTAAATATCCAAATTCAAGCTGCTGGTTCTTCTACTGCGCCACCAGCGCTTACTGAAGGGACTTCACAGTTCGGTCCAATGAGCCGTAAAATGAAGCCTAATGAAGTTGAAGCTTTTGAAAAGCATTATGGTTACCAACCAACAGCGGTACGTGTTGCAATTGACGCACTAGCTGTGTTTGTTCACAAAGACAACCCAATTACAGGTTTAAGCATTGAACAAATTGACAGTATTTTCTCATCGACTCATAAGTGTGGCGGTAAAGAGATTAACCGTTGGGGTGATGCGGGCTTAGAAGGTAACTGGAGCGCGAAAGACGTCCAGCTTTATGGCCGTAACTCAGTGTCTGGTACTTATGGTTACTTTAAAGAAAAAGCTTTATGTAAAGGTGACTTCCGTCCAAACGTTAATGAGCAACCTGGTTCAGCTTCTGTGGTTCAGTCTGTGTCACAGTCTCTAAATGCGATTGGTTACTCTGGTATTGGTTATAAAACTGCAGGTGTTAAAGCGGTAGCAGTTTCTAAGAAGGGTGATAAGTTTATCGAAGCCACTGCAGCTAATGCAGCAAACGGTACTTACCCATTATCACGTTACTTATATGTTTATGTGAACAAACACCCAAATAAAGATCTTTCGCCAATGGATCGTGAATTCTTAAGGTTTGTACTGTCTAAGCAAGGCCAGCAAATTGTTGAGAAAGATGGCTATGTTCCAGTTCCAACATCTGTTGTGACAAAAGATTTAGAAAAAGTAGGTATCAAGCTTTAATCGCTTAAGTTACCTAGTTTAAAAGGCCTCATTTGAGGCCTTTTTTGTTTTTACGAATCTGAAAAGCTAAAAAAAAGATAAAAAAAAGCAACCTAACTAAGAGGTTGCTGCTATTGCTAAAGGCAATACTGTTGATAGAGTGAAGCTACTATCGAATTAGGAGAATGATGATGAACAAAAAAACGCTACTAGCTACAAAAATTAAGTAATGCAAATTCGGTTCATATAATCAGACTGGGCGATTTCAATTTAGTTCAACATTTGTTTGAAAAAATATTAATTTTTTTTCAAACAAGAATTTGAGAATCATCAGCACTCACTATTTAGGCGACAAGTGTCTTGAAAAACGCCGTTTATATGAAAATGATATGATATTTCCAATTAAAGCTAAAAAAGAGGCAAAAGTGACTAACTCATTTGATGTTGAAAAGGATTACCATTCAAGTGCAAATACAGATGCCTTATGTGTACATCACCTTGATATTGCGCTAACTGTGGATTTTAGTACTCAGCAACTGAGTGGGTCGGTAACGCTATTTTTTAATCGCAAAAGGGCACAGTCGGTATTGATCATTGATGGTCGTGATTTGTTTATTGATCAGGTAACAGATTTAAATGGGCAACCATTAGACTATGATTGTGAAGATGTTAATCCTACTTTGGGACAGCGATGGTTGATAGAGGTCGGCATGCTGAACACACAAGTGGTCGTGCATTATCATACCTCTCCTAAGGCCCAAGGGCTGCAATGGCTCAATGCACAGCAAACCTTAGGCAAGCAGTTACCTTACTTGTTTAGTCAGTCGCAGCCAATCAATGCACGGAGCTGGTTGCCTTTACAAGATAGCCCTAAAGCGCGAGTAACGTTTAATGCCACGATCAAAGTTCCTTTAGGGCTTCGCGCGGTAATGAGTGCTAATAATAATCCCATCATGCCTGAAGATGGCATATTCACTTTTAGCATGGATAAGCCTATACCTACACATTTATTAGCCATCGCAGTAGGCGATTTAGCGTTTAAGGAAACAGGCCCTAGAAGTGGTATTTATACTGAGTCTGGTATGTTGGAGGCTGCAGTTAACGAATTTGAAGATACTGAATCAATGCTCCTAGTTGCAGAGTCTTTACTTGGACCTTATGCATGGAGTCGCTATGACATGATTGTTTTACCGCCAAGTTTTCCATTTGGCGGTATGGAAAATCCAATGTTGGCATTTATGACCCCAACATTAATTGCTGGTGATAAGAGTTTGGTTTCAACCGTTGCACATGAGCTTGCCCATTCATGGACAGGTAACTTAGTGAGCAATGCAACTTGGCGAGACTTATGGCTTAATGAAGGTTTTACCACTTATTTTACCAATCGAATAGTTGAAGCTGTATACGGTAAAGAACAGGCCGAATTGGAATGGGTAATTGAATTTGGGCGCCTGCAAGAAGAAATGCAATCGATGCCTTTAATCGATCAGACATTACCAGCGAATGTGCAACATCGCGATCCTAATTTAGCATTTAACCGTTTTACTTACGATAAAGCATCGATGTTTGTTCATGAACTTGAAAGTCGGCTTGGGCGTGCCGCATTTGATGCGTTTTTAATTCGATACGTTAATCACTTTGCTTTTACTGCCATTACTACAGAAATGTTCGTTGACTATGCAAAACAAACGTTACTCGTTGAACATGGCGATAAGATAACGATTAATGAATTATCTGAGTGGATTTATGGGCAAGGATTACCTGCTTGGTTTGTGGGGCCGACATCAACGAGTTTTGACAAAGTTGACTTAGCGTTAGCGCAATTCATTAGCGGCACTGCAGCTAGTGAATTATGCGTGAAACAATGGCGTGTCCATCATTGGCAATATTTTTTGAGCAAATTACCGTTAATCGTTAGCCAAGCCATGTTGTTGGATTTAGATGAGGTATTTAGCTTTACCGGACATCACAATGCAGAAATCGCCTGTGATTGGTATCGTGTTGCTATTCGCAATCTATTTGATCCTGTATTGCCTGCATTAACAAAGTATTTGTGCAAAATTGGTAGAGGTAAATTTGTGAGGCCATTATTTATCGAACTGCAAATTGCGGGTTATCACCTAGAACTCAAGGCTATTTATACTCAAGCTCGGCCTAGTTACCATCCTTCATTGCAAGTGCAATTAGACTCGTTACTTCATTTCGATGATATTAAGACTGACATATAAAAAAATGGCAGCCTATTGGCTGCCAAAATAAATCTTTGTGGGTTGTCATTAACAGTGCGCTAGCGTGCTAATACTGCCCAATGGGGATGATGATGAACAATAAACATTAAAACTTGTAGCAGTAACTAAATCCTAACCTAACCTGAGGTGAGTAAACCACTTTGCCGTGTTTGATTTAACTCCGGGGGAGAAGGCTAAATCATGTCATTGCAACTCACATCAACCACATCTAATTCGTTACATATAATCAGACTGAGCTTTATTAAAAAAGTTCACAGAAATAATCAATTTTCTAAATTTATTTTACCTGCATTATGTTGAGCCGCTTAAACCAAACCAAAATATTATTTCAAAGCAAATTTTAGACAAAAAAATGGCAACCAATAAGGCTGCCTAAGTCGTTCTTTACGGGGTGTCATTAACAGTGCGCTAGCGTGTTAATGCTCCCCAAATAGGGATGATGATGAACAATGAACATAAATCTGTAGCAGTAACTAAATCCTAACCAAAGTTGAGGTGAGTGGGATAAACTACTTTGCCGTGTTTGATTTAACTCCGGGGGAGAAGGCTAAATCATTGCACTGCAACTCACATCAACCACATCTTATTCGTTACATATAATCAGACTGGGTTTTATTAAAAAAGTTCACAGAAATAATCAAATTTTTAAATTTATTTTACCTGCATTATTTTGAGTCCTGAAACCAACCAAAACTATTATTTCAAAGCAAATTTTAAACAAAAAAATGGCAACCAATAAGGTTGCCTAAGTCGTTCTTTACGGGGTGTCATTAACAGTGCGCTAGCGTATTAATGCTCCCCAAATAGGGATGATGATGAACAATGAACATAAATCTGTTGTGGCAAGTCAGTCAAAAGTGTTGATATTCACTTTGCTACAAACTAGAAAAGATGGAGGTGGACATTTTCTAGTTTGCGTTTCTACTTGCTACATATATTCAGACTGAGTGAATGGTACAAAGTTCATAAAATTTTTCACTTTTAGGAGGTATTTATTTTTTTGCAATAAAATCAGGTATTTAGAGTTAAAATCTTAACCTTCACCTTCACCAGTCACATCAGGATACATATGTGTCGTATCAACTCGCACTAACCATTCCTAGGTAAACGTAGCCTAATCTAATAGTGATTAGTACCTAACAAAACCGCTTATTAAAAATGAGGAAAATGGTGTGGTTCATTTAACAACAAGGCTTCGTTTTTAATTTTAACCCTATTGCAGCTGAGCTGTAGGCATAAAAAAAGGCAATCAACTGATTGCCTATCGATCGACTTTTCGATCAAGGGGACCGCGCTAGAGGTCCCAGGGAGATGATGAACAATAGATGAACAAAAAAAGTAAATCTAACTGTTATTTATTTTGAGTACCAAAGAGATAAAAAGTTCAAAATAAATGCATAATTTATACGAAACAAAGCAAAATTTTTTGATAACTTTTATAAATCAGGTACTTATAAAGCATATCTTTATAAAACAATGTTGACCACTATTGTGTATACTGAACTCTTACGCAAGCTTAACATCACGATATCAACGTGCAGATTTATCATCTGTTCGATTTAGGTCCGCTGCTTTATACTCAATGCTAAAGTGTGTAAGAGTTAAGCTAAAAGTTTTTCTATTAGTTCTTTTAACTCTTCAGGTTTGGTCGTTGGAGCATAACGGTTAACGACCTTGCCATTTTTATCGACTAAGAATTTGGTAAAGTTCCATTTGATAGACTCGCTGCCAAGCAAGCCTTTGGCTGACTTTTTAAGCTGTTGATATAGTGGGTGAGTATTAACACCATTGACTTCAATTTTGCTGAACAATGGGAATGTCACACCAAAGTTAAGTTCACAGAACTGGCTTATTTCTTCTTCGTTACCTTGTTCTTGCTTACCAAATTGGTTGCATGGAAAACCTAAAATCACTAAACCTTTGTCTTTATATTCTTGATTTAATACTTCAAGTGATTGGTATTGAGGAGTAAATCCACATTTGCTGGCAGTGTTAACAATTAATAAAACTTTGCCTTTAAAGGTTTCCATCAGGATATCATTGCCTTTAATGTCTTTTACGGTGATAGGGTAAATTGCACTGTTCATCATGGAACTCCAAAATGTAAAAAATTAACTATAATATATAGCCTATTAGTTAGCAATTTAATTGTGCGCAATCTAATATATCTATTTGCTTATCAATAACAATTTCAATATAGTTTGCGCTTATTTAACTAGTAGAATTAGGGGCGTGCTTATGAGTGATTTAAAGAACGAACTTAACTCTGAAGATGAAATCGAAACCAGCTCATCCCCTCAGGCTGATGTTAGCCAAGTGGTGCTTCAATTAACCGAAGCAGAAGGGGAAGAGCAAGCCGAAGTGTTCAGTGAAATCTTGATTGATGCTGAACCTGGTACCATTGCATTATTACTCGAATCATTACCGCTTGATGAGCGTTATGAACGTTGGCAACAAGTTGACGTAGAAGAACGTGTCGATGTCCTTAACTTAATGCGTGCAGATCCTCGTTTAGGCATTTTAAAGAAAATGCCAGATGAGGAACTTGATTTACTCTTTTCGCAATTAAGTCCCGAAGATCTCATTGAATGGAGTGACTCGCTTCCCGACAACATCACTGATCGTGCATTGGCACAGATGGGTGAACGTCAGCGTAAGCATTATGAACTTTATAACCAATATACTGAAAATGAAATTGGTCGTTATGCCGATCACCAAATGTTGGCATTAAGTCCTGCATCAACAGTTGCTCAAGGTCAGCGTTTTTTTAGACGTATCGACTTAGACTGTAATGATCATTTATTTTTAGTTGATGTGAATGATAAATACCTTGGTACCGTTCGACGCTACGATGTATTCAAAACGGTGGACACTGATACCACACTGCAATCATTAAAGTGGGATGATAGCCGTGTTATTTCTGCTGATTCATCGCTAATTGAGGCCGCTGAAGCGATTGAGCACAGTCGTGAACTTGAGCTACCTGTGGTCGATGAAGACGGTATATTAATTGGCCGTATGACCTTGCGTACAGCTACTGCTTTAGTGCGTGAGCATTATGAAGCGCAATTAATGGCAACGGCGGGTATGGATGAGCATGACGATTTGTTCGCCCCGATTTTTGTTGGCGCTAAGCGCCGTGCTGTGTGGTTAGGTATTAACTTACTGACAGCATTTTTAGCGTCTGCCACCATTGGTATGTTTGAAAACGTATTATCTCAGGTGGTTGCGTTAGCGGTATTAATGCCAATTGTAGCTTCTATGGGAGGGATTGCAGGGAGTCAGTCATTAACACTGATGATCCGCGGTATGGCTATGGGGCAAATCACTGCTGGTAACGTGATGTCGTTAATGAAAAACGAACTCGGTATTGGTGCGCTAAATGGCACCTTATGGGCGATTGTTATCGGGATCATTGCTGGATGGTGGTTCGATGATAACGTGATGGGTATTGTTATTGCTTGTGCTATTTTGATCAACATGGCTGTCGCGGCAATCGCTGGGGTAATGGTACCGATGATTTTGCAGCGGTTTAATCAAGATGCGGCTCTGTCTGGTTCTGTTATTTTAACCACTGTGACAGACGTTGTTGGATTTTTCACCTTTTTAGGTTTAGCTTCAATACTGTACCTGTAAAAGAGAAATTTACAGTACTAATATAGCTAACGTTAACAACTTCATGTTGATAAGAAGATGGTCTTGAATATCCAAGGCCATTTTTTACAACAAAAAAGCAAGTTGCAGGCAACTTGCTTTTTAAACTTGATGAGAAAATCCTGTTAAACTATTTCCACTTAGCAGGTGCGAACTCCATTTCAGCATTATCGTCAAAGTAACGACGTTTAGTATCACGACGACGTTGTTTTACCTTTTTCGATTTCGGTTTTCCCTTGATGTTATCGCCCCATGGCGCATCATCTTCATCAAATTCAAATGAGTGTGACATTTTCAACATTCCAGATAACTGTACCGCTGTTGGTACAGCCCCTTTTTACCTAAAGTTAATAATAAGCTAAAGCGAAATATTTCATTCTTGACGGTAAAAATTATTGCACGTAAAAATGACAATCAAATGACAGTTTAACTTTTAGTTCAGCTCATCAATCTTTGTTGATTGAGCGCGAATAAAGGCATTGAGCTAATTGCTGCTGCCAAGGTTTAGGTTTGGAGATTGAGTGCGAAAGTCTGGTATCTAACACACTGAAACTAGGGCGTTTAACTGGCGAGTTATAATTTTCAGATGTTACAGGCGTCAATGTCACAGTAGCGCGCATTAACCCTAATGCTGTAGCTTGTGACTGTATTTCTTTAGCAAACTCATACCAGGTACACATGCCTGCATCACTCCAATGGTAAATAGCGGACCATTGCTTTTGTAAACACAGTTTCCATAAAAAGTGAGCAAGATCATCAACCATCGTTGGGCAACCTGTTTGGTCGTTCACCACATTAATGTTGGGGATAAGGCCTTGAGCTAACATTGCGTTATTGTGTTCTTGTGACATGAGTTTCAACATGGTAGTGACAAAGTCTTTGCCACTATAATGATAGAGCCAAGAAGTGCGAATAATGCAAAACTGATTTGATTGCTGATCTAAAATAACGTCTTCGGCAAGTAATTTTGATTGACCATATACATTAATTGCTGATGGTGTTTGGTTAACTGTATAAGGACGTGATGATAGTCCATCAAAGACATAATCTGTAGATAATTGGATGAACCTAATACCATACTGACGGGCCGCTTTAACCATAAACCTAACTGCATCAACATTCGTTTGCATGACTTGTGTGGCATTTGATTCGGCACGTTAATAAAGCATGACACATTTGTGCAATAAATCTGAGTAGGGATAATTAACTGTCTACGGGTTGGCTTAGGTATTTTACTTTATCAACCCGATAGCGCTCTGCATCAGGGCCGATAATTCTTTTATGTTCTATGTCTAATAGATAGAGATGATCTGGCAATACCTGGTAAATATGGCCGCGGTCTAATATGATAATGTTGCCAGTTTTATCCCACTGAAAAGTACCGCGCCCCTGGAACGGGTAAGGGTCACTACCTAACCTTACAGTATGTATGATGTAATCATTGGGATGAAGAAGCTCGATCGTTGTATCCATGCCTTCGCAACTAGGACAAGGAAAAACGCCATGGTAAACCCCTTGCCATTGAACTGTATTCATACTGCTGTTTGCAATATCGTCAACAACGGGAGGTTGTTGACCACACCCAAACAATACTAAGCTAAGTATTAACCATGTATTTTTCATCTAAAGTCCTTTTAGACATCACATTTTTGTGATTGTTATTGCTATCGGGATGGATTATTGATGGTTTCAGTTACTAACACTTATGTATTGTTTATGACTCAAGATATGTTGATTTACTATCTCTTAATCTTGAACATCTCTAATGTGTTATGTGTTTTTATACCATAGTTTTTAATTTTTCAACGTTATACTTTAGTTGTGATTTCAAAAAACTGTTTTATCTCATCTATTTGATCCATAGCATCTTGATAGCCTAAATCGATTAACGTACTTGTGTAGCTCTTTTCGAATAATAAATAAGATACGATACTCGAATCAGATTGCCGATTAATACCAAAAAGCTTTAACAGCGTCCTAATGGCGAATGGCATATCATCATAAAAACGCGCTGCTATCCGACTGAGATCTTGACTTGGTTTTATGACTAAGGTGTCTATATGTCGAAGATTCAATACCTCCTTGTCTTGTGACGATATCATCGATAGTGTGTTGTTAACACGCTGTAAGCGTTCTAAATCACTGTTGAGTGTATCGGAGAAAATGGTATCTAATAAGTGGCCTGCAATAGTGGCCGTTTTGGGGTGGTATTCAAACTCGATAGGAAAATGTTTGTGCGGGCTGTCTAGATTAATCACAAATATTTTATTGGCCCCTAAATGGATTGGACTTGAAAGAGGTGACAGTTGGTGTACCGAGCCATCACCATAATAAGCCTGATTCAGTTTAATTGACGGGAACACCATAGGAATGGCTGAACTTGCCAATAAATGTTCCGTATTCAATAAACTTCGTAACCCAATCCGCCTAGCTCTTTGCCAATCCTCAATGTTGTCGTTACCTTGATAAAAGCTGTACGACCGTGAGTTATTGTAGCAAGAGGCATCGACACTAATTGCTGTTAACGCTTTATTACTAATATTTCGATCTATTCGTTTAAAGTCGATAAGGTTATTGAGCAGCTCTCGCAACGGTTGGTTATCCAACAAACTACCGGCATCAGTGTTAACTTTATCGTCTTGCAATCCTTTAATTGCCATTCGCCCTAAATGACGGAGCACTTGTGTAATGCGAGTACGATACACTTGTTTTGTTTCGAAGTGACGCCAAACCCAATCGAGTTTTTTGACCGCAAGATGAAAGCAAGATGCGTGCGTGGCTAAAGATGTGGCGTTAATGGCGCCTGCAGAGGTGCCACAAATAATATCAAATGGCACATGGTGATTACGCGGGTAAAATTGTACTAACGCTTTAAGCACACCAATTTGATATGCGGCTCTAGCGCCACCGCCACCCAAAACTATCGCTGTAGAGATTGGCAATCGATATCCTCAATAGAGTAATTAGAGATGATACTAGTATGAATTCTTTTGTTATTACATACCAGTGAGTAAAATGTCTAATCGTACAATACGATATTCCATACACAGTTCATATTAAGGCCAATAAAAAACGCACTATAAAGTGCGTTTTTTTAGTTTACTAATGATGCTAGCGGTAGTTAGCCTTTAGCTGCATTTGTCAAAAACTCAACAATTTGGTCGAATGGAATATCTTGTTTCTCTCCGGTGCGGCGGTTTTTGTATTCAAATACACCAGCATCGATATTGCGATCACCGATAACCACAACATGAGGTAAACCGATTAATTCCATATCAGCAAACATCACACCGGGACGTTCTTTACGATCATCCATTAACACTTCAACGCCAGCGTTTGCTAGGTCTTGATAGAGTTTTTCAGCAATGTCAGCAACGCGATGAGACTTATGCATGTTCATCGGTAAGATACCGACTGTGAACGGGGCAATGGCTTCTGGCCAAATGATGCCGCGGTCATCGTTATTTTGCTCAATGGCTGCAGCCACTATTCGACTGACGCCGACGCCGTAACAGCCCATTAATAACACCTGAGATTTACCATTTTCGTCTAATACAGTGGCATTCATGGCTTTAGAGTAGTTAGTGCCAAGTTGGAAAATATGACCGACTTCAATACCACGTGCCATTGCATAAGTACCAAGGCCATCTGGTGTTGGTTCGCCTTCAACAACGTTACGGATATCTGCCGTTGTTGTTAACGGTAAATCACGCTCCCAGTTAATACCAAAATAATGCTTGTCTTCAGTATTCGCTCCAGCAGCAAAGTCGCTCATCACAATCACACTGTGATCGACAATAACAGGCATTGTTAAACCTACTGGACCTAGTGAACCAGGGCCTGCGCCGATGGCGTCACGAATTTCAGCTTCTGATGCAAATTCAAATGGCGAGGAAACTAATTCAAGTTTGTCTGCTTTAATTTCGTTAAGTTCATGGTCGCCACGAATAACCAATGCCACTAATGGTGCTTCTTCTGTTGCACCTTTAACAATTAATGTTTTTACAGTTTTGGTAATGTCTAAACCAAACTGCTCAACTAATTCTGCAATGGTTTTGGCATTAGGTGTATCCACTAACGTCATTGCTTGAGTTGCAGGTGCGCGAGTTTGAGTTGGGATTGGCGATTCAGCTTTTTCAATGTTAGCGGCGTAATCGCTACCTGTTGAGTAAGCAATTAAGTCTTCGCCACTGTTTGCAAGCACATGGAATTCATGTGACATGTTGCCACCGATAGAGCCGGTGTCTGCCAATACTGGACGGAACTCTAAGCCCATGCGAGTTAAGATGTTACTGTATGCGGTATGCATAGCATGGTAAGTGTTGTCCATGGTTTCTTGATCTAAATGGAAAGAATAAGCATCTTTCATCAAGAACTCACGTGCGCGCATTACACCAAAACGTGGACGAACTTCGTCACGGAATTTGGTTTGTACTTGATAAAGTGTCAGTGGTAACTGCTTATATGAACTGAGTTCTTTGCGCACTAAGTCAGTAATCACTTCTTCGTGGGTTGGCCCCAGCACGAAATCTCTGTTGTGACGGTCTTGAAAGCGAAGTAATTCTGGGCCAAATTTTTCCCAGCGACCGGTTTCAACCCATAAGTCAGCAGGCTGAACTAGCGGCATTAATATTTCGATGGCACCTGTTTTGTTCATTTCTTCACGAACAATGGCTTCTACTTTACGCAAAACCCTTAAACCAGAGGGTAACCAGCTGTAAAGACCTGATGCATTACGACGGATCATACCAGCGCGAAGCATTAACTGATGACTAATCACCTCTGCATTTGCAGGGGTTTCTTTTTGTGTTGAAAGCAGGTACTTACTAACTCGCATTACCGATGTCCAAAATAGTAGCTATGAATGAGCGTCATTTTAGCACCTGCATCAATGATGTCACCTGATAATTCGACTCAATATAAGGCTTTATGGTGCTTTATAGGTATTAGGCGATTATTTATCTCGCCTGTCACCGATCAGTCGGGCTGGATTACCGGCTACGATTGCATAGTCTGCTACATCTTTGGTCACAATGCTGCCCATACCAATCACTGCATGGTTGCCAATGGTTACGCCATCTACAATCCCTGCCTGGGCGCCAATCCAAACATCTTCGCCAATAACCACACCTTTAGAGTGTGCGGGTTGTTGATATATTGGAGTATTAGGGGACATGCCATGATTGAAAGCATAGATAGTGACGTTATTTGCAATACGTGTTTGATGACCTATTTTAATGCCATTTCGCCCACCATCTAAACTACATCCATGATTAATCGCGACCTCATTACCCAATACTATTGGTCCATGCATGAACACATCTGCGGCAATCATGCATTGATTACCAATGGAAATATCGCGACCTGGCTCAGCAAAAAGTTGTGCTTGTGGTGCTATAAAGCAATGCTCACCAATATGGATGGTTTCGAGTTGACTCAGTTGCTGTTGAATTTCATCTTGCCAAGGTTTGGCCCACAACAAGTGTTTAGGTTTTAATGAAAAATACAACCAGGGCATCCAAGATAAGCGTTTTTTGTGCTGAGTTTGATAGTCAATATCTGCCATGATGTTAATCCTTAAGCAGTTCAACTTGAGTTGGTTTCAGTTCTAATACTTCAATCCCATCAGGTGTGATATGCCAAAAAATATCTAAATCATATAAAGCCACTTGGTATAGCTTCGGGTCATCTTTGGTTTTTTTGTAAGCTGGGCGCGGATCTTGGGATAACACACCTTCAATGAGATCTGCCAAGCCCTGATATTGCTCTTGCGCCGCATAGTGCGTAATTTGTGTCATTGCGATATTGGTGTAGCTGACAGATATAAGTAACGGCGCGTCTTGGGCAATTCCGCCTTTGGCATCTAAAATCGCATCTGAAAAAGGGATGTAGGGCTTAATGTCAATAATGGGGGTACCGTCTAATAAGTCCATGCCAGAGATAGCCAGACACACTTTACCCTTACGATTGACTATGCCATGAAGTTTTACGACAGATTGACCGATGCCATTAGGTCTAAATGTTGAGCGGGTGGCAAATACGCCTAGTTTTTCATTACCACCAAGGCGGGGCGGGCGCACGGTGGTTTTCCAGCCTTGGGCTAAATTTTCATGAAAACAAAACAGTAGCCATAAATGAGAGTATTGCTCTATACCTCGAACAGCATCGATATGATTAAATGCAGGCTCAAACTCAATGTACCCTGTCGCATTAACTAAACCAGGTTGACGTGGAATACCAAACTTTTGTTTATATGGCGTCCGGCAAATAGCAACAGCATTGATTTGGTTGCTAAAGGAAGCCTTGGTTTTAGGTGTATCTTTATGAGTGTGTTCGGCATCTTGGATCATGCAATACCTGAAATAAGCTGAATGTAGAATTAAAGACAATAAATAACATGATGAGTAATATTGCCATGGCTCATCATGTTATTTATTGCCTAGCGGCTATGTCGTACTGACCCAATAGTAAATTATTTAACGTCAGCAGTTTTGATTGCTTGGCCAACACAAAGCGCGCGGCTATAGCAGCTATTATCTGGTTCGTTAATCATAAAGCAGCTTTTAACCACAAAACCATTGGCACCTAAGTCGGCGGCGGCTCGCCTTGCATTACTGCGCGCATCTGAAATCTGTGGTGGAGTCTCTTTTACCGTTTCTTGGCAAGCTTCACCTTCAACTAAGCCCAATACTTCAAAATTACCTTTTGGTTGAACTTCACCGTCATATAAAACCACATCACCAACTTTAAAGTATTCGTTAATGGCCTTACCGTCTAAATTACTTTTGAATACATAATCACTTGCACAGGCAGTCAATAAAAGTGCAACGCCCGAAAAAACCAATGCGTGTTTAACAGAAAAAATCATAGCCGTAGCCTTTAATGAAATAGTAGGAATCAACTGCTTAAGTTTACCTTGTCTTCTAGTGATGATAAAGCAGTCAAATAAAAAGGGCTTACCTAAGTAAGCCCTTTTTATGGTTAATCAATAAATAGCTTATTGAAAAACTTATTCCATACCAGGAATTAAAAATTCTTTGATATCTTTACCGCTTTCAACTTGGGTTTTAAATACTGTTGGCATACGACCTTGACCAGTCCATTGCACTAATTCACCGTCAACAGTAATTTGATATTTTGGTGGGCGTGGAGCACGTTTTGCTTTTGCCGCTTTCGGTGCTGAAGTCACATCACCTAAATCTTCAATTGATAAACCGCTATTTTCAATTTGCGCTAGAATTTCAGCAATGCGTGCATTACGTTCAGCATTTGCTTCAAGTTCTAATTTCTCTTCTTCTTCGCGGTCAGCGATAATTTTTTCTAACTTAACAGCTGTGTCACGTAAATCATCAAGAGACAATTCTTTAACTGCTGCTTTAAAACGACGACCGTGGGTTAAAATATCTAGAAAGTCACTCATGTTGTTTAGTTTCCTAATGATTTATTTTAAAAATAAAATGTTTAAAAGATAAATTGTTCAACTTACAAGGTAAATTCCAGTATTGCATATGGTTTATTTAGGCCGTTTTTATTAATATTGATGAGATTAAATCCCACAACGTTACCGATATACTATTTAATAATACTGAATATAAGCGTAATAATAGAAACTATTTGTTATAGGATCAAATTAAATTACCTTTAATGTCTAATATTTTTTAATAAATCTTAATTGTTAACCCTCTATTGTTTAAATGTTGTTTAGTTTGGTTGCCAGCCTGAAGACAAAAAAATCTAAACAAGCGTTTGACTTTTATTGACGTTAACGTTAACAGGACGTAAAGTGATCCCATATTGCACTGGCAAACGCCAGTGTGTTGTCCACATACATTGAAGGTGTAGTAAGGAAAACCTATGAAAATATTGGTGCCTGTTAAACGCGTAGTCGATGCCAATGTGAAAGTCAGGGTAAAAGCTGACAACACAAATGTTGATACGACGAACCTTAAAATGGCGTTAAACCCATTTTGTGAAATTGCAGTAGAAGAAGCCGTTCGTTTAAAAGAAGCTGGTATTGCCACTGAAGTTGTCGTGGTAAGTGTAGGGGCCAAAGTTGTTCAGGAGCAATTAAGAACGGCAATGGCACTGGGCGCAGACAGAGCCATTCATATTGAAACTGATGAAGAGCTGGTGCCATTATCAATTGCTAAGCTGTTAAAAGCGGTACAAGAAAAAGAACAAGCACAGCTAATCATATTCGGTAAGCAGTCCATTGATGGCGACAATAACCAAACCGGTCAAATGCTTGCCGCATTAACGGACATGCCTCAAGCCACGTTTGCTTCTGAAGTGAAGCTTGATGGCGACATGGTTACAGTAACTCGTGAGATTGATGGCGGCTTACAAACGTTAAAAATGCCTTTACCCGCTATTGTCACCGTTGACCTTCGTTTAAATGAGCCTCGTTATGCTTCATTGCCAAACATCATGAAAGCTAAGCGCAAGCCATTAGAAACCCTAGCGGTTGCAGATCTGGGTGTTATTCTGAAAACTCATCAAACTGTCATTAAAGTGACCCCTCCAGTGGATCGTAAAGCCGGTATTATGGTGTCTTCAGTTGAAGAGTTAGTCGAAAAGTTAAAAAACGAAGCGAAGGTGATCTAACATGGCCATTTTAGTATTAGCGGAACACGATAACGTCAGTTTAAAATCTGATACGGCAAAAGTGGTTAGCGCAGCCGTTGCCATTGGTGGTGATATTCATGTGCTTGTTGCGGGCGCAGATTGCGGAGCAGCGGTTACCGCAGCACAAAGCCTTGCCGGTGTGAGTAAAGTATTGGTTGCGGACAGTGCTGAATATGGCGCGCAACTGGCCGAAAACTTATCAAAACTAGTCGTTGAGCTTGCTGCTGATTACGACCATGTTTTAGCTGCGGCAACCAGTATTGGTAAAGATACCTTACCTCGAGTAGCAGCACTGTTAGACGTGGCACAAATTTCTGAAGTGATAGAAGTGGTTAGCAGTGACACTTTTGTTCGTCCTATTTATGCCGGTAATGCATTGGCGACAGTGCAAAGCTTAGATGCTAAAAAAGTTATGACGGTGCGTTCTAGTGCGTTTGATGCCGTTGATGTTACTGGCAGCGCTGATACAGTAAGTGTAAGCCAAGTCATTGCAGCTCGTACTGAATTTGTATCGCAAGCTTTAACAGAATCTGCCCGTCCTGAACTGGGTAATGCTGGCATCATCGTTTCTGGTGGTCGTGGCATGGGTAGTGGCGAAAACTTTGCTATTCTTGAGCAGCTTGCTGATAAGTTAGGCGCCGCTGTTGGTGCATCACGTGCCGCAGTCGATGCTGGTTTTGTTCCTAACGATTTACAGGTAGGTCAAACGGGCAAAATTGTTGCACCTGACTTGTACATTGCTGTTGGTATTTCAGGGGCGATTCAACACCTTGCCGGTATGAAAGATTCAAAAGTGATTGTGGCCATTAACAAAGATCCTGAAGCACCGATATTCCAGGTGGCAGACTATGGTCTAGTGGCTGATTTATTTGAGGCAGTTCCTGCATTAAATAAATTAGTTTAATCCGGTCCGTTAGCTCATTTTAAAGTAACTCATCTCTTGATGGTGCTATAGACAATAAAAAGGTTTCTACTTAATCAGTAGAAACCTTTTTTATTGGGCGTATTATACTTAAAATCGCTTAGTTGTTGTTTTTGTACTCAGTGTGCTCGGTGTACTAGTGTTTATTTGATTTAAAAACGTTAAACTAATGCTGTTAGATTGTAGGGTAAGTTATCGTTATTGTTATTTACTCTGCAATTTAGCGCTTATTGCTGGCGTGCAATGTGCCGTTTATGGTTGTATGTCGGCCGCTATTTGTAATGTGTGTGTTTACAAGAAGCGAAAGTAGAGGTGCATTGCATAAGAGTCATGTTGAATTGGGTGATTCCAATAATTCAACATAAAAGGATGCAATGCCGAAATAAATGAGTTTATCACTCTCATTTGTTGGGGCAGTTCTCGAAAGGGACTGCACTGTCATAGTGTTTTTATCGACATGATAAAAAATGATATTCATATTAATTGAGTATGACTGTGGAGTGCTACTAGTAAAGTTAACACATACACTTTCTGTGTAAGCTTAACTTTATTTCTAGTTATCCTGTTCGTATTCAGCGAAGAAATAATTAAATTATGATGATAAGTTATGCCGATTCGGCACTGTCAGTTTTGCCACCACTTTTGGCAATTACCTTGGCTATTTTTACCCGTAAAGTACTGCTGTCATTAGGGGTTGGTATTCTCTTAGGCGCGTTATTACTCACAGATTTTTCTATGATTGGCAGTGGTGAATATCTTGCCAATACCGTGAGTCAATTAGTGTGGAAAGACGCGGCACTAAATAGTTGGAATGTGTATATCCTTGGCTTCTTAATTGTACTTGGGATGATCACTGCATTAATAACTGTAAGTGGTTCTGCACGGGCATTTGCTGATTGGGCCAAACTGCACATTCGCAATAAACGAGACGCTAAGTTAATGACCATGTTTTTGGGTTGCGTGGTGTTTATTGACGATTACTTTAACAGCTTAGTTGTCGGTTCTATTTCACGTCCGATTACTGATCGATACCATATTTCGCGCGCTAAACTGGCGTATATTCTCGATTCTACAGCCGCGCCTGTTTGTGTTATTTCTCCGGTTTCAAGCTGGGGCGCATACATTATTGCATTAATTGGCGGTATTTTAACGGCGCATGGTTTTGCCGATGCGGGTCATTTGAGTGTTTTTGTGCAAATGATCCCAATGAATTTTTATGCGGTGTTTTCGTTGTTGTTATTGCTATGCGTTGCAGCCTTTAGTTTAGATGTTGGCCCTATGCGTCAACATGAGCTTAATGCGCTTCGTGGTAACTTATTTGACGAAACTAAAGGTCAACCTCCAGGGGCAACAACGGATTTACCTGAGGCTGATACCGGAAAAGTGATAGGCCTATTTTTACCGATTGCGATCTTAGTGTTTGCTACAGTGTATTTTATGGTGTCAAGTGGCGCAGACTCACTCGCTGCAAGTGAATTACCATTTAGCGTATTAGGCGCATTTGAAAATACCGATGTCAGTTCATCGCTTTTCTTTGGCTCGCTTGTTGGCTTTATTGCTACCGTGGGACTTGCCATTCAGCAAAAAGTTGAATGGTCGATGTTGGTTAAAGGCATGGTTGTGGGGGCACGATCAATGTTACCCGCTATTTATATTTTGCTGTTTGCATGGACAATTGCAAGTGTGATTGGCCAGCTAGAAACAGGTAAATACATGGCAAGCTTAGCGACCGATAATATTCCTTTTGCTTTATTGCCTGCGGTATTATTTGTATTGGCAGGGGTAACCGCATTTTCAACGGGTACTAGCTGGGGCACATTTGGCATCATGTTGCCAATTGCAGCAGATATGGCAATGGGCAGTGACAGTTCCATGATGTTGCCGATGTTAGCAGCTGTGTTGTCTGGTGCGGTATTTGGTGATCATTGCTCACCGATATCAGATACCACTATCTTGTCATCGACAGGCGCCAGTTGCCACCATATTGACCATGTGGTGACTCAATTACCTTATGCACTCATTACAGCGTTTATCAGCATCGTTGGTTATACCGTTTTAGGCTTTACAGGCTCATTAATGGCGGGTTTGATAAGTTGTAGTGTGTTGTTTGTTATTAGCATCGTGATATTGCACTTTTGGGCAAAAAAATAATCGTTAGCGTTAACGCTAAGCGATAAATATAGCCAGTCTTACTGTTGTTAAAAATGCCGTACTCATAACGAATACGGCATTTTTGTTTGTCGTTGTCATGTTAAAACGGTTACTATAAGCAGTATAAATAGACCAACTATTAGGACGCATAATTTTGGCGCAACTGTACTTTTATTATTCGGCAATGAATGCCGGTAAATCAACTTCATTACTACAGTCTTCTTATAATTACCGCGAGCGCGGGATGCATACTTTAGTGATGACGGCATCGATAGACAATCGTTATGGTGTTGGCAAAGTATCATCACGTATTGGTATCGAAACAGATGCGCAGGTATTTGGCAGTACTGATAATTTAATAGAGTTAATTTCGACGTCTCATAATGAACAAAAAATTCATTGCGTATTGATTGATGAAAGCCAGTTTTTAAGTAAAGAACAGGTGAGACAGATTACACATGTAGTCGATAATATGGATATTCCTGTATTGTGCTACGGTCTTCGTAATGACTTCCAAGGTGAACTTTTCCCAGGCAGCCAATATTTATTAGCTTGGGCTGATAAATTAGTTGAGCTTAAAACGATTTGTCATTGTGGCCGTAAAGCTAATATGGTTGTGCGACTTGATCATGACGGCAAACCAATGCGTGAAGGCGAGCAAGTTGCCATTGGCGGTAACGAAAGCTATGAGTCTGTTTGTCGTAAGCATTTTCGTGAATTTTTGTGGGATTAAGTCAAACCTTGCCAGATTGAATAAAAAAGCCGCTTCAATTTAATTGATGCGGCTTTTTTTGTGTCACTATTTATTAAAATCGGATCCGGCGAATATTAAAAATCGGCGTCTGCGAAATCGACAATATCAGCACTGCTTGATTCAATCTGTTTGCGTAAGCTGCGGGTTTGGCTGCCCCAATAGCTCATAAAAAATTGTGCTGTTTTAAGTTTAGCTTGGTAAAAACTTGTTTCTTCAGTACCCGCTTCTAATGCGGCTAATGACGTTGCAGCAACACGAGTCCACATCCATGCTAGAGCGCAAATGCCGAATAACTGCATGTAAGCCATTGATGCAGCACCAATTAAATCAGGATTTTTACTGGCCGACTGAACAATAAATCCGGTTGCTTTTTCAAGATCGCCCGCTGTGTCCATTAACCCAGCCAAGTAAGGCTTCATCGCATCATTAGTTGCATGTTGTTGCACGAGCTCTTTGACCATGCCAGACCATAGTGTTAATGCCGCACCTTTGTCTGCCAATAATTTACGACCGACTAAATCAAGTGCTTGTACGCCGTTAGTGCCTTCGTAAATCATCGCAATACGAATATCACGCACAAACTGTTCCATACCCCATTCGTTAATATAACCATGACCGCCATAAACCTGCTGTGCATCCACACAAGCTTTAAAGCCCTGATCTGTTACAAAACCTTTTACAATTGGGGTGAAGAGTGCGGCAAGTGCAGAAGCTTGTTTCGCCTTAGTTGGATCGGTATGACGTTCTGCCTCATCAAGCCATAACGCTTGCTGACCCATTAATGTACGCGTACCTTCATTAAATGACTTTTGCGATAGTAGCATACGGCGAACATCACCATGCACGAGTAATGAATCTGCGGCTTGCTCAGGTTGTTTTACCCCACTTAATGCGCGGCCCTGAATACGCTCTTTGGCATAAACTAATGCGTTTTGGTAAGCAATGTCTGACACGCCTAAGCCTTGAATACCCACGCCTAAACGTGCTTGGTTCATCATGGTGAACATGGCTTTTAGACCTTGATGTGGAGCGCCAACGAGTTCACCGATTGCGCCGTCAAAATGCATCACACAGGTCGAGTTACCGTGAATACCCATCTTATGTTCTAAGCCGGTAGCACTTAATGTGTTTGCTGCACCTAGGCTGCCATCAGCATTGACTAAAAATTTAGGCACTGCAAATAACGAAATGCCTTTAACGCCTTCAGGCGCATCGGGTAGGCGAGCTAATACTAAATGAATAATATTATCTGCAAGATCATGATCACCAGATGAGATAAAGATTTTTTCGCCGCTTATTGCAAATACCTCGTCACCAGCAGGAACAGCTTTAGTGCGTAATAACGCTAAATCAGTACCGGCATGAGACTCGGTTAAGTTCATGGTGCCAGTCCATTCACCGCTGACCAATTTAGCTAAGTATTTTTGTTTTAGCGCATCGCTACCGTGCACATGAATCGCCGAATAAGCGCCATGAGTTAATCCTGGGTACATAGCAAATGCCATATTCGTTGCCGTCTTCATTTCGGTCGCAAAAGTTCCGATAACCTCTGGTAAACCTTGGCCGCCAAATTCCGGGTCGCAGGTTAATGTAGCCCAACCATCCTCTACATATTGTTTGTAAGCTTGCTTAAACCCTTTTGGTGTAATGACTTTTCCGTCAACCAATTTACAACCTTCTAAGTCACCGCTGGCATTGAGTGGCAACATAATGTCGGTAGTAAAGTCTGCAACACCTTGCAAAATAGCATCTGTGAGATCTGCATCTATTTCATCAAAACCGCGTAAATCAGTTTGTTGATAGATATTCAACAATTCTGACAATATGAATTGATAATCACGCAAAGGAGCTTGGTAAATAGGCATAAGATCATTCCTTGGTTATGGTTAGCTTAATTTTTGCCAGCAACAAGCTTGTTAACTGTTACTGGTCCAATGAGATTGTGTCTGTGTATATAACATACCCAATTTCGAGTAAAAACTCAGTATTATTTTTACGTAAACGTAAACTTATTTATTGTTCATTAGCGTCACGATTTGTTGACTGTGGATATTAATACCCATATTCATCTGTAAAAGATCATTTGTCAGTGAATAGAAAATGGCTTTTGTCAGGTCTATTGAAATACCAATAAATAAGTTGGACGCGACAAAAGCAAGCGTTCAGACTAACGAGTAAAACAAGGTGAGATATGAAAATCTTTGGGTCAATATCGGGGATGCTAATACTGTTAATCATGTCGTTCAATTTTGCTCATGCAGCCACCCAGGTTAATGAGTCTTTTGCAGCTAACTTTACGTTATCGACTGCCGGTGGCGAGCAAATCAGTTTGAGTGATTATGCAGGTAAGCCTGTCGTACTGCATTTTTGGGCTACCTGGTGTCCTTATTGTAAAAAGTTACAGCCTGGTTTAGAAAAGCTTAGGAACAAATATCAGCATACCGATTTACAGATGTTAGCCATTAGCTTTAAAGAAGATAATGATGCAAACCCGACACAAAGTTTGCTTGACCGTGGGGTTGGGATGAAATCATTAGTGAAGGGCGATAAAGTGGCTAAGCTATACGAAGTACAAGGCACGCCGACTACCGTATTTATTGCTCGTAACGGTCATATCGTATGGATTAGTCATACTGCAGATCCTAACGACGAGAATTTAGATAAAGCACTGCAATATTTATTAGAATAATGGTGGATGTTTATTTAGATTGCCTGCGTAAAGTCAATTTTAACATTAGTGGCCCTATCAGCGTTGTTAAGGCAATCACCACCACTAAAATGGCAAATTCTTTAGCGTGAATAACGCCTAGCTGTCGGCCCATTTCTGCAAACACTAACCCGACCTCACCCCGTGGTACCATTGCCGATCCTACAATAAACCTTTCTTGCCAGTCGGAACTCGCAGTCAGCCCTGCTATAAACTTAGCGGCTACTGCAATCAAGGTTAATCCAAATAACAGCAGGATCCCCATTAAGCTCAAATCTAACTGACTTAGATCAAGGCTAATCCCCACATACACGAAAAAAATAGGACTAAATAATTGAACTAAGGGCTTGGCAGCCTCTTCGAGTTTATGAGTAAACGCAAATGGGTTTTTTAGATATCGATTAAAGGGGGAGGTGAATTGTCTTGATAAGCCCATGCCTACAGCAAATCCGCCCAAAATGGCTGGGGTGCCAAACCAGTGTGCTAACCAAGCAAACAGACAAACTAATGCCATTACGACCATGACCTCATAGCCAGGAATACTGGCTTTAAGATGCAACCAACGGGTTAAATAAATGATGGTTCTCACTAACGGTGGGCTAAAGATAATAAACGCTGCAATCATGGTAAATAACATCAGGGTTGAGCCAATAGCAAACTCGCCTGATGAGGCAAAGTTAAACAATACGCTTAGTAATATCACCCCAACGATATCGTCGATAACGGCAGCGCCAAGTATGATATGTCCCGCAACACTTTGGGTTTGATTATTTAAGCTTAATACCCGCATTGAAATACCAATGCTGGTGGCTGTGAGGGCGCAACCAAAAAATAATGCAGTAAAAGGAGGAATAGCAAGCCAATACATGCTGGCAATACCACAAGCCACTAATGGGATCCCTATGCCTAGTAAGGCGACACGCATTGCTTTGTGGCCAGAATGAGCCAGACGTTTGATTGAAGTTTCGCAGCCGATATCAAATAACAGTAATATCACACCTAATTCAGCAATGATGGCTAAAGTGCTGTGTGGGGTAACCCAATTGAGCAGTGATGGGCCAATAATGATCCCTGCGGTGACTTCTCCCACCACGCTAGGAAACCCTAATCGCGCACTCAATTCACCGAATAAACGACCGCCAACCAAAATGATGAAAAATGCCATTACAAAGCTGTCTATTGCCATCTCATTTTCCTTAAATTGGGCAATATGTATTTGATTATTTTGATCTAACAAAGTTGATGCTGATCAATTTTTATACCGATACTTATGCACAAACTTACGCTATTAGCTAAGCTAAAGATAGTTACTAGCTCACGTTTCATTGAGAAAATTTGTGGATGTAACAGCTGTTTTTATTTTGTTTTTGATTCAGAAATAGAGCTGTTGGACAGGTCTGTTTAGAGTCGATTACTATTTGATTTTTAGTTAGATGACATCGTAATGATATAAGTATTTACCAATGTGTTTTGGGTACAAATGAATAATTAGTACGTCTCATGAAGGAGGTTTTAATGAACAAAATATTTGTTATTGCTCAACTGGAAAGAGCCCACACTGATGCTATCGCTCATGGGTTAACCTTAGCGAAGCAATTAAATAAACAAGCCGAAGTGTTTGCTTATACTTATGCTTATTTAAGCGGTGCCGAACGAGATAACCCAAAGGTCGCTGGAGTTGCTCAAAAAGCCTTGATGACTCAACGAGAAAAACAATTACAAACCCATTTAGATACGCTCGATGCTGACAATGTGCCGCTACATGTTATTTGGAGTAAATACCTTTTCGAGCATGCTTGCAGTCATGCCCATCGTCATGGCTTTGATTTAATGGTTAAAGCAGTACATCACGCAGACCATTATTTACCTACCGACTGGCAACTTATTCGTCATACTAAAATACCGTTATTATTACTCACAAACAATCCGCTCAATAATGGACAAACTACCTTAATCTCAATTGATTTAGGTACCAGTAACCCTGCGAAACAACGCCTTAATGATGCGGTTATCGCGCATGGGAAACAATTTGCTAAAGCGACTGGGACAACATTACATGTGGCTTACGTACTCAGAATTCCGCAAATTGTGCGCGATATGGATTTACTTGATCTCAATGCCTTGGTGAAAAAGGCGTATGCGGAGCATAAACAAAAAATTACCGAGATAGGTGTTGATGCAGATTGCATGCACATCATTACTGGTGAGCCTGAATTATGTTTATTTGAATTAGCTTGCCGCTTAAAAAGCCAATACTTTGTGTTAGGTGCAAGGCAGCGCCAAGGGTTATTAGGGCGAATTATTGGTAATACTGCAGAAGAGATTCTAAGTCGGATGCGCAGTAATGTGTTAGTTATCCCTACAGAGGAATAATACTCACAAAGCCGGTAACAAAGCCCGGTAAAACCGGGCTTATTGAGCATAACTATTTAATCTTAAAACGTCATTTCGGGTACGTGTTCTGGCACCACTAATTTACCTGCAGTTTTTGTGACTATTTCTTCCACAGTCACACCAGGCGCACGTTCAAGTAAATGAAATGCACCGTCTTTAATTTCCATAAAGGCTAAATCGGTCATGACTCGTTTAATGCAGCCATAACCGGTTAATGGCAATTCACATTTGGGTAATAATTTTGAATTACCATGTTTGTCTGCGTGCATCATGGTGACAATAATATTGTCAGCGCCAGCGACTAAATCCATTGCGCCGCCCATGCCCTTAATCAGTTTTCCTGGGATCATCCATGAGGCGATAGAGCCGTTAACATCGACTTCAAATGCGCCTAATACGGTTAAGTCTACGTGGCCGCCACGGATCATCGCAAAGCTTTCTGCTGATGAAAAGAATGACGCGCCAGCAACTGCGGTAACCGTTTGTTTGCCGGCGTTGATAAGGTCGGCATCAATGTTTTCTTCTGTTGGAAACTCGCCCATGCCGAGTAAACCGTTTTCAGATTGCAGCATCACTTGCATGCCTTGCGGAATATAGTTAGCCACAAGTGTTGGAATACCAATACCTAAATTAACGTAAAAACCGTCTTGTAATTCTTTTGCTACGCGCTGGGCGAGTTGTTCTCTGGTCAGTGCCATGGTGTTGTCTCCCTTATTTCGCAGCTTTGACGGTACGTTGTTCTATACGCTTTTCAAAGCTGGCTTTGATAACGCGATCAACATAAATACCGGGTGTATGGATGTGGTCTGGATCTAACTCACCTGGTTCAACAATTTCTTCAGCCTCAACCACGGTGATTTTACCTGCGGTGGCCATCATTGGATTGAAGTTAGCGGCGGTTTTTCGAAACACCAAATTGCCCATAGTGTCGGCTTTCCAGGCTCGAATTAAGGCAAAATCTGCCGTTAATGATTCTTCTAATACGTAATGCCGACCTTTAATTTCACGGGTTTCTTTTCCGTCAGCAATCGGCGTTCCGTAACCTGTCGCGGTGAAAAATGCCGGAATGCCAGCGCCGCCAGCACGAATTTTTTCAGCCAATGTGCCTTGTGGCGTGAGAATGACATTAAGCTCACCAGACAACATTTGTTGTTCAAAGGTGGCATTTTCGCCAACATAAGAGGCTATCATGGTCGAAATTTGATGTTGTTTAAGTAACAAACCTAAACCAAAATCATCAACACCAGCGTTGTTTGAAATAGCGGTTAAGCCTTTTACACCCAATTTAACCATGTGGTTAATTAAACCTTCAGGAATACCACATAAACCAAATCCGCCGACCATAATGGTCATGTCGTCACTCAGTCCTGCTAGTGCTTCGTCATAGCTGTGGACGACTTTATTGAATCCTGCCATCTTGTTGTCCTTATTGTTATGTTCACAACGGTGAGTGTTTTGCCTCACCCCAGTGAGTATATGTGATTATGTTCTGATTGCATTTGCCACTTTAGACCCATTAGCGCGCCCCAACACGCGGCTAATGTTATCGCCCGCCAGTGCAAGCTTAGCGAGGTCAATACCGGTATCAATCCCCATGCCATGAAGCATATACACCAAATCTTCTGTGGCGAGATTGCCCGACGCACCTTTTGCATACGGACAACCACCAAGACCAGCAACTGAAACATCAAACACGCTGACACCGGTTTCAAGGCAGGCAAGTATGTTGGCTAACGCTTGGCCGTATGTGTCGTGAAAATGCAAAGCTAACTTATCAACAGGAACCACTTTAGCGACAGCCTCAACCATCTGCCGCGCTTTATTGGGAGTGCCAACACCGATGGTGTCGCCTAATGAGATTTCGTAACAACCCATTTTATAAAGGATCTCAGATACTCTCGCGACTTCACTCACTGCAATATCGCCTTCGTATGGACAACCCAGCACACAAGACACGTAGCCTCGCACTGGGATATTGTGTTTTTTGGCGGCTTCCATCAACGGAATAAAGCGCTCGATTGACTCATCAATAGAGCAATTAATGTTTTTTTGACTAAAACTTTCTGATGCTGCGCCAAAAATAGCCACTTCATCCGCACCTGCAGCAAGGGCTAGTTCAAACCCTTTTAGGTTAGGGGTTAATGCACTGTAAACCACACCAGCTTGTCGTTTGAGCTGCTGCAATACGGCATCGGAATCGGCCATTTGTGGCACCCACTTGGGTGACACAAAGCTGCCTGCTTCAATACGCTTAACACCTGCATCACCAAGTTGTTTGATTAGCGTGAGTTTGTCAGCAGTGGTCACCGGCACTTCGTTTTGTAAACCGTCACGCGCACCGACTTCAAAAATGCTCACTTTAGTCGGTAACATTTACGCTTCCTCGACGTTAGCTTCAGAGGCTAATGGTTCAACGTTTAATAGTTGTGCACCGTCACTGACAAGCTCACCGCTTTGGAAGTAAAACTCGCTCACCACGCCATCAAACGGCGCTTCGATGGTGTATTCCATTTTCATGGCTTCCATCACTAATAAACCTTGGCCCGCCTTAACTTGTTCGCCCACTTCCACTAAATGAGTCACAACAGTGCCATTCATTGGTGCTTTAAGCTTATCTGCATGGTTAATCACTTCTTCAATCACTTGAGCCAATATGGCTTTAAAGTGATAACTGCCAGAAGGTAAAAATAGCGTAAAGTCGTCGCCTTGATGGCTAACAGGAATTTTGCTCTTATGACCATTAATCTCAGCTAAAAGTAAATCGGCTTTCAATTCACCCGCTAACGTCAACACTTGGTCATGTAAACACAATTGATATTGTTCGCCAACGGCTGTCAGTAGCAAGTCATGTTGTTGTACTTCGGCGGATGCGTCAGTTAATAACGACACACGATGCACGCTTGAACTATTGAGTCTAAAGCCGCTCACGAGGCCCCAAGGTGAATATGGGTCGGCGCTGTTTATGGCCAGTGCTTTTGCCGCTTGTTTACGTGACAGCACTTGAAAAAGTCCTGCTAATGCTAACGCAGTATTTGCTTCAATAGCTGCGTCACCAATTAAGGTATCGCCATAGCGTTCAATAAAGTCGGTACAGAAGTCTGCCGCAGCAAAGGCTGGGTGTTCAGCAATGTTGGCTAAAAACTCGATGTTATGTTTAAGGCCACTGATTTGGTATGACTCAAGTGCGTGTACTAAACGTTGTAGTGCGCGAGGGCGCGACTCATCCCATACAATCAGCTTGGCGATCATTGGGTCATAAAAGTTACTGATGACATCGTTTTCACGAATGCCTGAATCTATGCGCACGTGACGATTTTGTTCTGGTTCACGTAAAAAATTGAGCTTACCGCTGGCAGGTAAAAATTCGTTTTGCGGATCTTCAGCGTAAATTCGCACTTCAAATGAGTGGCCATGAATACGCACCTCATCCTGGCGCAGCGGTAACTCCCCCCCACTGGCGACAATTAATTGCCATTTTACTAAGTCTTGACCTGTCACCATTTCGGTTACTGGATGCTCTACTTGCAAGCGGGTGTTCATTTCCATGAAGTAGAAGCTGTTGTCTGTGTCGAGCAGAAACTCAACCGTTCCCGCACCGACATAATCAATGGCTTTAGCAGCTGCAACGGCGGCGTTACCCATTTGTGCTCGTAGTTCGTCAGACAAACCGGGGGCTGGCGCTTCTTCAACTACTTTTTGATGGCGACGTTGAATAGAGCAGTCACGATCAGATAAGTAAATAGCGTTGCCTTGAGTGTCGGCAAACACTTGCACTTCAACATGACGTGGTTGACGTAGGTAACGTTCCATTAACAATTTGTCATTGCCAAATGACGAGCTGGCTTCACGGCGTGCGGATTTAATAGCTTCAAGAATTTCACCGTCGTTTTCAACGATGCGCATTCCTTTACCACCACCACCGTAGGCTGCTTTAATTAATAACGGGAAACCAACAGCATTGGCTTCTGCTATTAACGTGGCATCCGTTTGATCGTCGCCATGATAACCCGGCACGAGGGGGACATTGGCTTTTGACATAATGTCTTTGGCGGCACTTTTGCTGCCCATGGCATCAATCGCATCGCTACCAGGGCCGACAAAGGCGATACCATTTTGCTCACATTTACGGGCAAACTCGGCATTTTCAGATAAAAAACCGTAACCTGGGTGAACGGCTTCCGCACCCGATCTTTTGGCGATATCGATAATTAAATCGGCTTTTAGATATGAGTCCGCTGGGGCGCTGCCACCTAGGTAAAACGATTCATCTGCCATGGCCACATGGCGGGCATCTTTGTCGGCATCGGAATAAAGGGCGATGGTGCGAACACCCATGGTTTGCGCTGTTTTGATAATGCGGCAGGCAATTTCACCACGGTTAGCAATCAGTAATTTGGTAAACATTATTGGGCTCCTTGTGGATCAGATTTAGCGGTTTTCCATGTAGGCGTACGTTTTTCAAAGAAAGCATTAAGGCCTTCTTGACCTTCTTCTGATACTCGAATACGAGCAATTTGCTCGCTAGTAAAATCGAGCGTAGCGTCGTCTATCACGCCGTTTTCTAAATGTGATACAAGATTTTTTGCCCATGCCATGCCCTGAGGACTGTTGGCATTAAATGCTGAGATAAAAGGGGCCGCAGCAGCATCTAAGTCGTCGTTAACTTCATGAATGACTTGATGAGTTAAAGCTACATCAGCACTAAAGCGTTCAGCTGTCAGCATAAAGCGACGTGATTGGCGATTACCCATGGCACGAATCACATACGGACTTATCACCGCAGGGATAAGCCCTAATTTCACTTCGCTTAAACAAAAACTGGCGCGAGTGTTAGCAATGGCAATATCGCAGCAGCAAATCAAGCCTAATGCACCACCAAAGGCTGCGCCTTGTACTAAGGCAATAGTGGGTTTTGGAAACTTGTCTAACACGTGCATCAACTTGGCAAGCTCATAGGCATCAGTCAGATTTTGTTCAAAGTCCATTTTTGCTTGTTTGCGCATCCAATTGAGGTCGGCGCCAGCACTGAAGTTTTTACCATTAGCACGTAAAATCAACACATTACATTGATTGTTACTGGCAAAGCTGTCGATAGCCTGGATCATCTCGCTGATCATCACTTCATCAAAGGCATTATGCACTTCAACTCGGTTTAAAATGAGCTCTGCTACTCCTTGTTCTAGGCGGCATTCAATGAACTTATATTGGTTTGATAACATTATTTTTTACTCCTTATTCGCTGAATTAACCACATGAATTACATGCGGAACACCCCAAAGCGGGTGTCTTCAATGGGAGCATTTAATGCTGCCGATAAGGCTAAACCGACCACGTCGCGTGTTTGTGCCGGATCAATAATGCCATCATCCCAAAGACGGGCACTGGCATGATACGGATGTCCCTCTTTTTCGTATTGTTCAACAATCGGCTTACGGAAGGCTTGCTCATCTTCTGCAGACCATTCAACGCCTTTACGGGCTAAACCATCGCGGCGCACTGTGGCTAATACGCCAGCAGCTTGTTCTCCGCCCATTACCGAAATACGGGCGTTAGGCCACATCCACATCATGGTAGGTTCGAATGCGCGCCCACACATGCCGTAGTTACCCGCACCGTAACTACCACCGATAATGACGGTAAATTTAGGCACATTGGCACAAGATACTGCGGTTACCATTTTGGCACCATGTTTAGCAATGCCTTCGTGTTCGTACTTTTTACCCACCATAAAGCCGGTAATATTTTGCAGGAATAACAGCGGAATTTTACGTTGGCAACACAGTTCAATGAAGTGAGCGCCTTTTTGCGCCGACTCAGAAAATAAAATACCGTTATTAGCCACAATACCAACAGGATAACCATGTATACGCGCAAAACCACACACTAAGGTTGCACCGTAGTTGGCTTTAAATTCGTCAAAGTCAGAGTCATCAACCACACGGGCAATGACTTCTTTTACATCAAACGGCTTTTTAAGATCGGTACCGACAATGCCGTACAATTCATGGATATCGAACTTAGGTGGTTTGACTGGGCTTAATAGGCTTTTGATTTCTTTTTGATGATTAAGACGCAGTATTGCACGGCGAGCAAGCTCAAGTGCGTGGTCGTCATTTTGCGCTAAATGATCGGCAACACCGGATATTTTAGTGTGAACTTCTGCACCGCCAAGCTCTTCTGCACTGACTTCTTCGCCCGTCGCTGCTTTCACTAATGGAGGTCCGGCTAAAAAGATGGTGCCTTGTTCTTTGACAATAATTGACTCATCGGCCATGGCAGGTACATAAGCACCCCCTGCGGTACACAAGCCCATGACGACGGCAATTTGTGGAATACCTTTGGCTGACATTTGCGCTTGGTTATAGAAAATTCTGCCGAAATGATCGCGGTCTGGAAATACTTCATCTTGGCGAGGTAAATTCGCGCCACCAGAATCGACTAAGTAGATACACGGTAAGTGGCAACGGCTGGCAATGTCTTGCGCACGTAAATGCTTTTTAACAGTAATAGGGTAGTAGGTGCCACCTTTTACTGTGGCGTCGTTGGCAATAATCATGCACTCAACACCACTGACTCTACCAATACCAGCAATGACGCCAGCAGCAGGGACTTCTTCGTCATAAACTTCGTAAGCGGCAAATTGCGATATTTCTAAAAAGGGTGAACCTGGGTCGAGCAGCTTTTCAACGCGCTGGCGTGGCAATAATTTACCACGAGATAAATGGCGTTCTAATGCGACAGGGCCGCCACCTTGTTCGATTTTATTTAGTTTTTGTTGAAGATCATCGACCAATAACGCCATGCTGTCTGACTTGGCTTTAAATTCGTCACTGCGAGGATTGATACGGCTGCTAAGTTGCGTCATTTCTATATCCTTAATGAAGCAAAAAATAGGGGGCTTGATTAAGACGACATGACACGCTTGATATGCCGTCTTCGTACTGGAATGCTAGTTACTTTGACTCGTTAAACAATTCGCGACCAATTAACATGCGGCGAATTTCAGAGGTGCCTGCACCAATTTCGTAAAGCTTAGCATCACGCAATAAACGGCCGGTGGCGTATTCGTTGACATAGCCATTGCCGCCGAGTAATTGAATCGCATCTAAGGCCATTTTAGTGGCAAGCTCAGCGCTGTATAAAATCGCACCAGCGGCGTCTTTACGAGTAGTTTCACCGCGGTCACAAGATTTAGCTACGCTGTAAACATATGATCGAGCAGCGTTCATACCTGTGTACATATCTGCCAGTTTGCCTTGTACTAATTGGAATTGGCCAATGGATTGTCCAAACTGTTCGCGTTCATGAATGTAAGGAACCACGATGTCCATACAAGCAGACATAATGCCTAATGGGCCACCAGACAACACTACACGTTCATAATCTAACCCACTCATCAACACTTTTACGCCATTATTGAGGCCGCCTAAGATGTTTTCTTCTGGTACTTCACAGTCTTCAAATACCAGTTCGCAAGTGTTAGAACCACGCATACCAAGCTTGTCGAGTTTTTGTGCCTGAGTAAATCCTTTGTAGCCACGCTCAACGATAAACGCGGTAATACCATGTGCGCCTTTTTCTATGTCGGTTTTGGCATAAATCACATAGGTGTGAGCATCAGGGCCGTTAGTGATCCACATTTTATTGCCATTAAGAATGTAATGGTCGCCTTGTTTGCGTGCATGTAGCTTCATTGACACCACATCAGAACCGGCATTAGGTTCGCTCATCGCAAGTGCACCAATGTGCTCACCACTGACTAGCTTAGGTAAATATTTTGCTTTTTGAGCGTCATTACCATTACGGTTAATTTGGTTTACACACAAATTTGAATGAGCACCATAACTTAAACCGATAGAAGCAGATGCGCGGGAGATTTCTTCCATTGCGACAACGTGCGCAAGGTAGCCCATGTTGGCTCCACCATATTGTTCATCAACAGTGACACCTAATAAACCCATATCGCCAAGTACTGGCCATAATTGATTAGGGAACTCATTGTCGATATCGACTTGGGCGGCCATAGGCGCAATTTCGTTGGCCGCAAAACCGCGCACGGCATCACGTAACATATCTACATCTTCACCTAAACCGAAGTTTAAGCTGGTATATAAGTCGCTCATTTGCTTGTGTCCTGTTGAATTTTATTATTGTATGCAAAATATTGCTGCCAACGCGTTATGGATGCGTTTTTGGCAGTGGAGTTAAACGTTGGCCGAATTGAGTCAGCCATTTGTTATTATTTAATTATTTGTTTTTCTTAGTTGAATTATCTTCTAGTGCAGCTTTGCATTGCTGTTCAGCTGAATTGAGCTCCATTAACACTACTTTAATGTCGTCCATTTGCTGTTGAAGTGCAGATTTCTTCTCGTTAACCAAATCTAGCATGGTGTTGAGCTGAGTCGAGCTGCTTTTATCTGCATCATAAAGTTCAAATAATCGACGCGTTTCGGCTAACGAAAAACCAAGGCGCTTACCACGAAGAATGAGCTTTAATCGAACGCGGTCTTTTAAGCTGTATATGCGAGTTTGTCCGCGACGCTTAGGTTTGATTAAACCTTGGTCTTCGTAAAAACGAATGCTACGGGTGGTGATATCAAATTCTTTTGATAAGTCACTGATCGAATATGTGGATTGCGGGCTATGGATTGTGCTCATCATGTCACCAAAAGTGTTTCTTTTGATGCAAGATATATGAAGTTTACGTAAAGGTAAAGTTTGAGTGGTGGGTTTTGAATGTTTATCGAGTGGATATGTGTTAAATTTGCTTGCCACTAGAGTGGACATTATACATTAACTAATTGTTATATTGTATTTTTTGTCTTATTTATGACGTTACCGTTTTAAGTTAAACACCTGATTGAAATTAAAGGTTTTTTAGAGGACTTTTAGGGTTATTATCCCTTTGTCTAATAGGGCTATTTAATGAATTCTGCTCATAATCATTAAATACAAGTGGATTAATGGAGAGCAATATGGCTGATTTAGGACTATCAATGCACGCACAATCGATAGCCGAGCCCGAAGTGTTTTGGCAGCAAGCTGCAGAGGCCATCAGTTGGGACATTGCACCGAAGACGGTGTTAGACGACAGTAACAAGCCATTTTATCGCTGGTTTGCCGACGGTAAAATGAACACCTGTTTTAACGCGGTCGACCGTCATGTGCTTGCGGGCCGAGGTGATCAAGTCGCTATTCATTATATTAGTCCTGTCACCCACAACGAATATTCTATTAGCTACCAATCTGTATTAGCTCAAGTTAAGCGTTTGGCTGGCTTGATGACGTCATTAGGCGTGACTAAGGGAGACCGTGTTGTCATTTATATGCCCATGGTGCCAGAAACGGCTTATGCCATGTTAGCGTGTGCGCGAATTGGTGCTATTCACTCTGTCGTATTTGGTGGCTTTGCTGCCAACGAATTATCGACCCGTATTAATGACGCTAAACCCAAGTTAATCTTATCTGCATCTTGTGGTATTGAACCCTCAGGTGTGGTGCCGTATAAACCGTTATTAGACGATGCGTTATCTCAAGCGCAACATAAAGTAGAACATTGTATTATTTTAAATCGTACTGAATATCAGGCTGAGTTGCACACATCACGTGATGTCGATTGGTATGAAGCATTAAGAGATGCGCCTGACGCAGATTTTGTTGCCCTTGATGCAACAGATCCTCTATACGTGCTGTATACCTCGGGAACAACAGGGCAGCCTAAAGGCGTTGTTCGAGATAATGGTGGTCATGCTGTTGCTTTATCATGGTCAATGAAACACATCTATGACGTTGGTGTAGGTGATGTGTTTTGGGCTGCATCTGATGTGGGTTGGGTAGTGGGACACTCTTATATTGTTTATGGTCCTCTGCTGGTGGGCGCAACCACGATTATGTATGAGGGTAAACCGATAGGAACTCCAGATGCAGGCGCTTTTTGGCGTATCATCGAACAAAAGCAAGTGCGAAGCTTTTTTACGGCCCCTACGGCTATTCGAGCGATTAAACGAGAAGATCCTAACGGCGAATTTATTAAGCAATTTGACTTATCTTGCCTTAAACAAATGTATTTAGCTGGCGAGCGTTGCGACCCTGAAACATTAAATTGGAGTCAGCAACATTTGGGTAAACCTGTGGTGGACCATTGGTGGCAAACAGAAACAGGTTGGCCGGTTGCAGCTAATTTAATGGGCACAGATCCCATCGAGATTAAAGCGGGTTCGCCCGCTAGAGCCGTTCCCGGTTATCAGGTAGAAATCCTTGATGCTATGGGAGAGCAAGTGGCCACTAATGAAAGCGGTAACGTCGTGATTAAACAACCTTTGCCGCCCGGTACGTTAACTACACTTTGGCAAAATGATAAACGTTATATCGACAGTTACTTGTCTATGTACCCAGGTTATTACTTAACTGGAGATGCAGGTTACATCGATGAAGACGGTTATTTGTATATTATGAGTCGGATTGACGACATCATTAATGTTGCCGGTCATCGCTTATCGACAGGTCGTTTTGAAGAAGTATTGTGTCAACATCCAGCCGTTGCTGAGGCGGCTGTGATAGGAGTACAGGATAAGCTTAAAGGTCAAGTGCCTCTTGGTTTAGTTGTGCTCAAAAATGGCGTGACTTTGTCGGATGATATGCTTTATAAAGAGCTTCTTGCATTAGTACGCCATGAAATCGGTCCGGTAGCGTCGTTTAGATTAGTGAGTGCCGTACAAAAATTACCTAAAACTCGTTCGGGTAAAATCCTACGAGCGACTATGCGTAAAATTGCTGATAATCAAGATTACACTATGCCAGCGACCATTGAAGATCCGCATACCTTGGATATTGTTCGCAATGCGTTGACTAAAATGGGCTATGCCAATGCGTTAACGTCGGAGTTAACCAAGCTATAAATCATTTTGTAACACAAAAGAGCAGTTATTTATGCTGAAACAAAACCATAAAAGCCTAGTGTTTTTTATGGTTTTTTCAATTGTGACAAGATGTTACCTTCAATTGTCTAGGTTAGGCTTACTTTGTAAAAAACAGCGTTTCCGCGTTTTGTTACTGGTAATTTAGTTACAAGAATCGCTATAATTGTCACTCAAATGTATTCGCGTTACGCGATTAATCTCTGTGATCTGTGGAAACATACACTATGAATAACCACACCCAACAATCTCACGTCGGCGTTATTGGCCTTGGTGTGATGGGCAAGAACCTTGCACTAAACATCGCGGATAACGGCTATCATGTTGCTGTTTTTGATTTAGATACCCAAAAAGTTAACACCGCAATTTCTCAAGAAGAAAGTGAACGAAAAGCTGGCGTAGCTGTACGCATGCAGGCATGTAATAATCTTTCAGAAATGCTCGAAAAGCTGGTTGAACCGCGCGTTATTGTGTTATCGGTCCCAGCTGGCGCACCTGTAGAGGGCGTCTGTAAATCATTAATTGAAGCAGGTATTGAAGCTAAAGATATCGTGATTGATACAGGTAATAGCTTATGGACTGATACTGTTACGCGTGAAGCGCAGTATAAAGGCCAGTTTACCTTTTTCAGTTCTGCAGTTTCTGGTGGTGAAGTTGGAGCACGATTTGGTCCTTCATTAATGCCCAGTGGCGACGAAAAAGCTTGGCGCTTTGTAGAGCCTATTTGGAAGGCTATCGCGGCTAAAGTCGATTCTAAAACAGGGTTGCCTATTGAGCGTTTTGAGCCTGGTAATCCGGTCACTGAAGGTGAACCTTGCACCACATATATTGGCCCTGCAGGCTCTGGCCATTACGTGAAAATGGTTCATAACGGCATTGAATATGCGGATATGCAGCTGATTTGTGAAGCTTATCAATTACTCAGTGACGGCTTAGGCATGTCAGCTCATGAGATTGGTGATGTGTTTAATGCCTGGAATAAAGGTATTCTTAACAGTTACCTAATGGGGATTAGTGCTGAAGTTTTACAACAAGACGACCCGCTAACGGGTAAGCCGCTAGTTGAAATGATTTTAGATAAAGCCGGCCAAAAAGGCACCGGCTTATGGACTGCCGTGAGCAGTTTGCAAATTGGTTGCCCAGCGCCAACAATCGCTGAAGCTGTCTATGCGCGTGCTGTTAGCACTCAGAAAACTTTGCGTATGCAGTTAAGTTCCAAGTTAGCGGGCCCTGAGCAAGTTGCATTTAATGATGCCGAAAAAGCAGAGTTTATTGCTAATCTTGAAGATGCATTATATTGCGCTAAAGTTTGTTGTTATGCCCAAGGTTTTCAATTGATGGCGATGGCAGCAAAAGAGCAAAGCTGGGCGTTAGACTTTGCTGAGATTGCTAAGATTTGGCGTGCGGGTTGTATTATTAGAGCAACCTTCTTGCAGTCAATCACTCAGGCTTATCAAGAAGATGCAAACCTTGCGAACTTGTTGATGGCTGATACCTTTAGCCAAACATTGTCGCAAAAACACCTTAATTGGCGTAAAACCGTTGCAGCATCGGTTATGCAGGGTATTCCAGCACCGTGTATTAGTTCTGCAATTGCTTATTACGACAGCTACCGCTGCGAAACGTTACCGGCAAACTTGTTACAGGGTCAACGTGACTTTTTTGGTTCGCACACGTTTGAGCGCACCGACAAGCCAGCAGGTGAGAAATACCATTTAGATTGGAGCGCCAAACAGCGCACATTGTCTAAAGTATAAATCCGCTGTAAGGGGTGTTAACACCAAAACGCTCTCATTGAAATGAGAGCGTTTTTTATTGGGATAAATAAGGATGAGTATAAATGTTATTAAGCAATACCCATCATGCTGGTGGGGTTCAATAAGTTATCAAGCTGCTGCTGACTCAGTAGATTTCGAGCTAACACCACTTCACTAATTGTTTTGTTTTCTGCTAGCGCTTGTCTAGCTACTGCACTGGCATTGCTATAACCGAGCACCGGAACCAAAGCTGTCACGACACCAATACTGTTGTCTACATTATCTCGACACCGCTGTTCGTTAGCTTGTATTCCTCTTATGCAGCGCTCATCAAGCATTTTACAAGCTGAGGTTAGCATTTTGATTGAGTTTAATAAGTTGTAGATGATTAGCGGCTCCATAGCATTGAGTTGCAACTGCCCAGCTTCAGCAGCAAGAGTGACCGCAAGATCGCTTGCAATAACCTGATAAGCAGTTTGGTTGACGGCTTCAGGAATTACCGGGTTGACTTTCCCTGGCATAATACTTGAACCTGGCTGTACCGCCGGTAATGATATTTCGGCTAAGCCGGTCCTTGGTCCGCTTGATAACAACCTTAAATCATTACTTATTTTACTTAGTTTTACTGCGAGACGTTTTAATATTCCTGAATAATAAACAAAGGCGCCCATGTCGGATGTTGCCGCAATAAGATCGCTGGCTTGAAATAGCGGTTTATTTGAAATGGCAACCAAATGAGCAATGGCCAAACTGGGGTAATCTTTATGGCTGTTGAGCCCCGTTCCTATCGCCGTGCCGCCAAGATTGATTTCACAGAGTAATTTACCTGCTTCTTGGAGCCGCGCTCTCTCTTTTCCTAGTACAGTGGCGAATGCTTTAAACTCTTGGCCTAAACTCATTGGCACCGCATCTTGTAACTGAGTTCGGCCCATTTTAATGACATGATTGAATTCTTGTGCTTTGTTATCCAGAGATTGAGTTAATGAAGCAACTGCAAGAATTAAGGCGTCACCGGCAAATTGAATCGCTAGACTGGCAGCTGTTGGGTAAACGTCGTTCGTCGACTGGCAACGATTTACATCGTCATTAGGATGTAAAAATTGATAATCACCTTTAATACGTCCCATTTTAGTTAACGCGATATTAGCGATAACCTCGTTTGCATTCATATTGGTGGAGGTACCAGCTCCTCCTTGAATTGCATCAACCACAAAATCTTGATTATATTGCCCTGACTGAATGTCTTTGCAGGCAGCAATAATCGCTTCAGCTTTATGTTGAGGTAATAACCCCAGCTGTTGGTTAGCTGACGCAGCCGCTTGTTTTACCATTGCTAAGCTAGTAATTAATTCTGGGAAATGCCCGATAGGAATACCAGAAATTGAAAAGTTATCAAGCGCTCGCTGAGTCTGAATACCGTACCAAACCGTATTTGGTAGTTCCATATCACCGATAAGATCATGTTCTGTTCTAGCAAGCATATACTGGCCTATATTGATTGAGATTAATGGTTGTTCGTGGCATTGGTTTGCCAAGCTGTTACGCTAAATTCAACGATATTTAACCAATATTTTGATTAAGAAGCGATTTGACAAGTTAACTATAAATGGTGCTAGTTGATGCTTTTATAGCATCTTTTTGCGAATGGACTGTGGTTGTGTATCAAGGGCAATAAACTTATGATGCCTCGATGCTTTTTAGCTTGCTCTTAATCCAAGGTGTATTTAATGGCTTTGTCGTCCGATTTCTCTAAAAACTTGCAATTACTCTGTAGTTATTACAAATCAATCGCTGAAGTATGTCGCAGATTGGGGTTTAACCGCGCTCAATTTAATCGGTATTTAAACGGCACACATAAACCGAGTGCCAATACAATGTTAAAAATTTGCGAGTTCTTTGGGGTTGAAGAGTTCGAGATTATGATGCCTCAAAACCAATTTAAGTTATTAATTCAAGTTAGGCCTCAATTACACACTACAGAGAATGTGCGCTTACCTGAAACCACCCACTTTGAAACATTAGCGCGCAGCAGTACTCATGATTTAGACAAATATCTTGGTTATTATTTCGAATACTATTTGTCGATGGCGCACCCCGGTAAATTACTGCGAACATTAGTTTGTTTTACCAAGGTAAATCAAAAAATTTATTACCAACGCACGGAGCGAATAGTCGAACAGTCTCATCGAAAGCCCTATCATGGTGTCTATCTGGGAATGGCGAACTTTTTGGTAGACCGTATTTTTATGGTTGATTATGAGTCATTAACCAAGCATGAGATTTCACAAACTATTTTGTTTCCAACATTTAAGAATCGGATTACTCAGCTCAAAGGTTTGAAAATAGGAGTAAGTGGCAGTGGTGAGCGAATGCCAATTTGTACTCGAGTGGTTTATGAGTATCTAGGTGCATCAATTAATATCACTAAAGCATTTGCCCTTTGTGGTTTATATGATTTAAGTGCAACTGATATTGATGACTCGATTAAGGCTGCGGTAAAAAATGAGATGGAACCACACGAAGTGCATTTTAGAGCAAGGTATTAATAACTCGTTATGGTACAACCTTGCAGGTAAGTAACGCTCACCTACAAGGTTGTCGTATTATCTTAGGGTGATAAATAGTCCGACGCTAAACAAGATGCTGAAAATCATACAAAGCTTTGCAGTTTGTCCAAGGATTGGATTTAACGCCTCACCAGAGTTGTTATGAAACTCTCGGCTTAAATTACGGGCAATGACTAATGACACTCCGGCAAGTAACACGGGTAAGCCATCAAGTGAACCCAATAAAAATCCTGCAATAATGATCCCAAATGGTAAGTATACAAAGCTTTGATATAAGACCTTTGCTTGAGCTTCACCAATGCGTACCGCAAGGGTGTTTTTGCCCGCTTTTGTGTCGGTTGTAATGTCGCGGGTGTTATTTACCAACATGATTGCCGCGTTAAAAAAGCCGATAGCACTGCCGAGTAACCAAGATGTCATCGTGGTTGTGCCAGCTTGCAAATAATAACTTCCTACGACTGCGACTAATCCAAAAAAGACAAATGCAGCTATTTCACCTAATCCGTGGGAGGCTAGTGGGTAAGGACCACCACTATAACAAAGTGCGCCCAAAATAGAGGCAGCAGCCAAGATTGCAATCGGCCAACCCCCATGCACAATTAATAGTGAGCCGACAATTAATGCCGTTAACAAGCAGCCTATCATGGCATTTCTGACATGATGTGGCGCTATCATGCCGCTTTGGGTGACACGAACAGGCCCAATACGCTCGTCGGTATCAATGCCATTTTTAAAGTCGAAGTAATCGTTGGCTAAATTAACCGATATTTGTAGTAAAACAGCGCATAGCATAGAAGTAAAAGCGATAAGTAAGCTAAATTGACTCAAGCCGATAGCGAGCATATTCCCCACGAGTAATGGACCAATAGCGGCGGGTAATGTGCGTGGGCGAATAGCCATAAACCATGATTGCATAGAACTAGATTGCATAATGTTGTGATACACAGAGTCGATTAGCCTTGTCTAATATCATATCAAATATTCAATTAGGGTGTTGATATGAATCTTTGCGTTGTATCACTATTTTACCAATTGCCTTCAGATGATGTTTATTCAACTGTCCAATAACAAATAAGCTAGAAAACGTAAGCTTAACTAAGGTAACCTTAACGTGTTAATTTTTGTTGTATAGAAGGTATTATGAGTCAAGTATTAAACGATTTATTGTCATTGTTATCACTAGAAAAACTTGAAGATGGTTTGTTTCGAGGTCAAAGCCAAGACTTAGGGTTTGGCCATGTTTTTGGTGGCCAGGTGATGGGGCAAGCGTTAAGTGCTGCAAAACAGACTGTTAGCGAAGACCGACATGTACATTCTTTACATTCTTACTTTTTGCGCGCGGGTGATGAAAAGCAACCTATTGTTTATGACGTTGAGAATATGCGTGATGGCGGCAGTTTTAGTGCTCGCCGGGTTAAAGCAATCCAAAAAGGTCGGCCAATATTTTACATGACGTGTTCGTTTCAAAAGCACGAAGAAGGTTTTGAACATCAAGCTCAAATGCCCGATGTGCCTGGCCCTGAAGGTTTGTTGAACCAGCAAGAGCTGGCCATGACTATGCGCGATAAAGTGCCTAAAAAAATGTTAGAAAAATTTATGGCAGACTCACCAATAGAAATGCGTCTAGTTAACCCGATTAACCCGCTAGCACCTGGCACTAATGAACCTAAACGTTATGTTTGGTTACGGGCAAACGGACAAGTGCCGAGTAATCATAATATTCAAGAATACCTGTTAGCGTATGCATCAGACTTTAATTTTTTAGTAACCGCAGCTCAACCTCACAGTGTGTCGGTTTTAACACCGGGGATGCGTTTAGCGACAATCGATCATGCTATGTGGTTCCATCGACCATTTAATATGGGCGAGTGGTTGCTCTATAGCATTGAAAGCCCTAATGCCGGTGGTGGACGAGGCTTTGTTACTGGTCAGTTTTTTGATAGACAAGGGCGCCTTGTTGCTTCGGCCACACAAGAAGGCTTATTAAGAATGACGATTAAATAAAAATGACGAGTAAGGACACTGTTATGTTGAAATTATTTCCATGGCTTAAGTTGAGCGTTTTTGCGTTATTGAGTGTGATGCTGAGTGCGTGTGTGACTGTTGAACCACCTAAACCTGTGATAGTGAATGGCTATGCTGGTTATTTAGAAAAAATTGTCTTACCACAAGGTTGTAAAATTAATATCGCGATAATTGATTTTAATCGTCCAGGGGTGATTATTTCTCAGAAAAATTTTGATGTTGCCAGAGCACCTGTGCCGTTTAAATTTATTTTGCCTGCTGAGCTCATCAGTAGCGGAGTTGATTATGGCGTGGTGGCGATGATTACCTACAATGGCAAAGCCATTTTTCAAACTTATGACAAGTATCGTGTGATCAATAACGATAAATACACAACCGAAGTGTTGATGAAGCGCGTTAAATAACATATTCGATTACCGACTTCACAAACTCACTTACCCGTCATTGATATATATCTGTGGCGGGTAATAATCTGTTTTCTATCCTAATGTGCTGTTTAGGTTGCTTATGACAGAGTTAGCTCCAACTTATCGTTCACATGCTCAAACTCGTTTGATATGGGCTTTATGCATCGCTTCTGTAGTGATCTACATTAATTTGTATACAGTACAAGGCATGTTGCCCTCTATTGCTGAGCATTTCGACGTGTCGGGTGCTCAAGCAACATTAGTGTTGTCGGTAACCAGCTTTACGCTCGCCTTTTCGCTATTATTTTATGCTGTTTTGTCTGATCGTATAGGCCGCTTAGCGCCTATAGTGGTGAGCTTATGGTTATTAGCTGCGTCGAATATATTATTAATTTTTGCCGAAACATTCGATGAATTGGTGTGGGTGCGGTTATTACAAGGTGTTTTATTAGCCGCAGTTCCTGCGATTTCGATGGCGTACTTTAAAGAACAATTAGCCCCTAACTTTATGCTAAAAGCGGCAGCTGTTTACATTATGGCTAATAGCATGGGCGGCATTGTAGGGCGGATTTTCGGTGGCCTAATGGCGCAGAATTTATCATGGCAATCGTCTATGGGCTTAGTGTTTTTAGTGACACTCATTGGCGTTGCATTAGTGACATACTTATTACCGCGCAAAGAGATTAAACCGGCGGTTATAAAGGAGAAAGTGTCGCTACTACGTAAAATAAAGCAGGACTTTGATGGGTTTATGTTCCATCTATCTGATCAACAGATGCGCTTAGCTTACGTTATCGGTGGCTTAGCTTTTATGATGATGGTGAATCAATTTAGTTTTATTCAGCTGCATATCATGGCTGAACCCTATGGTTTAAGTCGCTTCAATGCCACCTTGATATTTTTGTGTTACTCAAGCGGTACTTTTGCATCTTATTTGTCTGCAAAATGGATTTTACGCTACGGTTCAATGCCATTATTTAGAGTTGCATTAGCGTTAATGGTTGTCGGAACATTGCTTACCTTAGTTGATACTTTGATTGCTATTGTTGTCGGTTTTTTGATTACCGCTTGCGGTTTTTTCTTAACCCATAGTTGCTGCAACTCTTTTGTTGCTATGCGAGCCGTCAGCCATAGAGCAAAGGCAACATCACTGTATTTGTGTTGTTATTACTTTGGCGCTTCTATTGGCGGACCATATTTAATGATGTTTTGGCATGAAGCTGAGTGGAATGGTGTTGTGGTTGGCTCAATAAGCTTATTAGCATTATTGCTGCTGGCAATATGGCGCTTAGGAATACACCAGCAAAGTACCGAAGTATTTAACCGTGACGATTGATGTAACTTCAGTGCTAATCGGTTAACTTTCAATAAATTGTTTACGGTCTAGATCGAATTTACGCATTTTGTCATATAAAGTTTTACGTGGTAATTCGAGCTGTTCCATAGTTAATTTAATACTGCCTTTATTGTGGCTGAGGGCTTCTTCTATCAAGAGGCGCTCAAAAAACTCAACCCGTTGTTGTAATGACATACTAGTATGCATTGTGGTGTGATTGTCTAAATTGCCTGCAAATGCAGCCTCAGCGCCTAATAATACATAGCGTTCAGCTAAGTTTCGCAGTTCGCGAACATTACCCGGCCAGTCATGTGAGCTTAGCACCATGGTTTGTTGTGGGGTTAAGGCAATTAATGCTTTGTGGTATCGAGCGGATGCGATACGAGCAAAGTGCAAAAACAATAATGGAATGTCTTCTAGACGTTCCCGTAGTGGCGGGATCACAATAGTGACTAGGTTAAGACGATAAAGCAAATCTTGCCTAAATTGTCCTTGTTCACACAATTGTTGTAGGTTTAACTTGGTGGCTGCAATGACGCGAATATCTAAATTGATAGGTGTGTTAGAGCCTAAGCGTTCAACTTTACGGTCTTCCAATACCCTTAACAATTTAACCTGTAAAGACATCGGTGTACTTTCAATTTCGTCTAAAAATAACGTGCCGCCATTGGCATATTCAAATTTACCAATGCGACGTTTATCGATGCCGGTAAATGCTCCTGATTCGGCTCCAAATAACTCACTTTCTATTAGGTTTTCTGGGATTGCACCGCAATTAATGGCGACAAAATTGGCTTTATTGCGGTAGCTATGATCATGCAAGTAACGGGCAACTAATTCTTTACCTGCGCCGGTTTCACCCTCGAGCATAATGTCAGCTGGTGTATCAAGCACTTGGTCGATGAGGTGACGCATTTTCATTACACCTGGACTGCTGCCTAAGATGCGCGGTCCTGGTGCTATATGTGATTCAAGTTCTCGTTTTAGTTTACGATTTTCTAAGGTTAACGAGCGCTTATCTAAAGCGCGCTTAGTTACATCAAGAATATGTTCATTGTTAAAGGGTTTCTCAATAAAGTCATATGCACCTTTTTTTAATGCATCAACCGCCATAGCAATATCACCAAAGCCAGTTAACAATACCACTGGAAGGTCATCATCTTGTTGTTTTAATTGTTGTAGCAGGCTTAGACCATCGAGTTGTGGCATATTAACGTCTGAGATAACAATGCCGGCCCAATTTGGCGTAATGTAGCGCGCAATCGTTTGTGGGTCGGTAATGGCAAGTGCACTGATATTTTCAAGCTTAAATAATTGTTGTAATACGGTACCTATATGGGGTTCATCATCAACAATAATGATCTGGTAGTCGTTAATGTCTTGTATTTGGGTCACGTTTACACTTCCTCACGTAAATAAAGCGGTAAAATAATATGAAAAATGGCACCGCCTTGTTGTGCATTTTCGACCGTAATTGACCCTTGCATTGATTCAATAATGCGCTGAGATATTGATAAGCCTAATCCAAGCCCTTGGCGTTCACTAGTGGTGTAATAAGGTTCAAAAATTTTACTCATTTGGCTTTCTCTCACCCCTGGACCGCTGTCTTGAATGCTAATGTTGACTTTGGTGTCGCAGTAAACCTCAATGTGTAAATGCTTATCTTTTGATTGTTGCATGGCAACAATGGCATTACTTATTAAGTTAACTAATACTTGTTGTAATCTGACACTGTCGCCCCATATTTGGCATTTCCCTTTCAACAGTGTTAATGCCAACTTGATACCTTGTTTGTCCATTTCTGGTTGCACAATAGTAATAGCTTGTTCAATCGATTGACTGATCTCAGTTGCATTATCTTTACCTTGAGACTTGCGAGTAAAGCTTTTAAATTGACCAATAATATCGGCTAATCTATCTGTCAGTTCTATCATTATTTTGATATTACTGCTGGCATCGTCAATCATATTGCGACCAATAAAGGTTTGGGTATTTTGTGCATAACTTCTTAATGCTGCAAGAGGTTGATTTAGCTCGTGGTTAATACTTGCAGATAAGCTACCAATTACAGTGAGTTTTGCTGCTTGTATTAGTTCATCTTGAGTGTCTTTTAGTTGAGTATTGGCTTGTTCTAATTCAAGCGTGCGCTCTTTGACACGTTGCTCGAGTTGATTTTGTGCTTGGCGCATTCTGAGAAGGTTTTTTCTGCGCTCTAAACTGTATATAACAAATAAGGCTAACAGTAAGTACAACGTAGCCCCAAGCAGCATAATAGGCGGTAACGATTCATATAGTGGCTTCATTGGCGCTAATATGTGTACATTCCAATTGGCGTTTGGCATCAATTGATGGCGTTCTAAGTATTTTTCATTTCCTTCATATGATGATATTTGGTAGACCTGCGTAGTATTTGAATCACCTGAGGTAAAATTAGGCATAAAGTTCAGTTCACCAATTGGGCGATTGGCATAACGTTTTGATGAGTTTAATGCGAAACGTTTGGCTTGTGATAATGGCGTTAGAGAATTAAAGCGCCAACTACTGACACTAGATAAAAACACGATATTGTCAGGATCGCTGATCATAAATTCGTATTGGCTAGCAATGGCAATCCCGCTGCTTTGTTGCTCAACTAAACTAATATCGACTTTGACCACAATAACGCCTAATACGACGCCTTTGTGATAAACCGGATTGGCAAAATAAAAACCGCGTTTGTTCGATGATGTTCCTACAGCGTAATAACGCCCAGACTTGCCTGAAATGGCTTCAATAAAATAAGGTCTGAAAGAATAATCGTGATTAACAAACGAGTTTGGTTTATCCCAATTACTTGCCGCAATGGCAACACCTAATGCATCGGTTAAATAAATGTCAGAAGACTCTGTTACTAACTGTAACTCAGATAAGTAGGCATTAAGTTTGTCTATAGTCTTGGGGTTTTGTTGATCAAGAAGGCTTTGCTCTAAAATAGGGTTCTTAGCTAAAACAGCTGGAATATTCTCGTAATGTGCCAGTGCATTGTCAATAAAGATAACTAATTCGTTTATTTGTTTTTCGGACTGTTGTGCAATGTTTTCTGTACCTTGAACGAGCAAGTACCAATGAGTGATTCTAAGGGTCAGTAATAACCCAATGATCAATAATATGCTCATCAGTACGTTACGTTTTTTGATAGTCGAGAATGAAAACATGCAAATTCCCATGTGGCGATTCAGATTATTATAAGTTGGGTGAAATAAAAACGAGCCTTAGTTACCTAAGGCTCGTCTATGATACGTCAATTATCAAGCTAGTAGCCGTTTAATTTGTCGATGTATTCAGGTAAAAATAGTGATATTTGTGGAATATAAGTAATTAATATCAAGAAACCTAAGAGTAAAACTAACCATGGTAAACATGACTGAATAACCCATCCCATGCTTTTACCTGTTATTCCAGCCGTCACAAACAGGTTGAGCCCCACAGGTGGTGTCAGCATGCCTATCTCCATGTTAACGACCATGATGATCCCTAAATGAATTGGATCAATGCCTAACTGAGTTGCAATAGGGAACAGAATTGGCGCCATGATTAACAAAATAGCTGATGGTTCCATAAAGTTACCGGCAGCCAACAGCAATAAGTTTACAATGATTAGGAAGCCCCATGCGGGTAAACCAAGGCCGACAATGGCTTCAGCAATAATATGGGGAATACGTTCTGTTGTCAGTACATGGGCAAACAGCATGGCGTTGGCAATAATAAACAACAACATAATGCTTACTTTAGCGCCATCACGCACAACATGACGGATTTCTTTGTCTATTGGCGTTTTGATTACCGCAAGTAACATATAACCAATATTACGAACCGAAGCACCAATGATTGATTCACGTTGATTACGCCATGCGACATCTTTTAGTGGCCCAATATCACGATAACCAAATACTGCGATAAAGTATGCATATACACATGCCACCGCAGCAGCTTCAGTTGGGCTGGCAACGCCACCGTAAATTGAACCGAGCACAATTAGAATGAGCGCTAATCCACCCATTGCTTTAGCACTCGATATCGCTAGAGCTTTAACCCCTGGGAAAGGACGAGAAGGTAGTTTTTTAATTCGGGCCACAATGTAGATAGCTATCATTAAAATGAAACCCATCATTAACCCTGGAATTAGCCCTGCCATAAACATTCTGGCGGCTGACACCTCTGTTGCTGCTGCGTATACGAGCATTACAATAGAAGGGGGAATTAAGATACCCAATGTCCCAGATGTCGTAATAACGCCAGCGGCAAACTTTTCTGGATAACCTGCTCGTACCATCCCAACAATTACAATAGAGCCGATAGCTGCTACGGTTGCAGGAGATGAGCCTGACACCGCCGCAAATAGCATACAAGCCATTACAGATGCCATTGCCAAACCACCACGAATGTGGCCAACACTGTCCATCGCAAAGTCGATGATCCGCCTTGCGACACCACCTGTTGACAAAAACGCTGATGACAAGATAAAGAATGGAATTGCCAGTAAGGTGTAATGTTCTGATGTTGATTCGTAAAGCTTTAATACGATAGAGGCGAGTGAATCATTAGAGAATAATAAAATCGTCAGCATGCTTGAGAAGCCTAATGCAATCGCAATAGGCATACCGATCATCATGCAGATAAGTAGGGTGATAAATAATGTTGCTATAGTCATTATTTCGCGTCCTTATCATTTTTTTCTTGTTGTTCTGATGATGCACAAAGCGCTGCTTCGTCAATGAGGTGCATACTATCTTTAGCTTCATCAGCAAGTTGAAACCCTACTGTCTGATTTTTCAAAATGGCAATAAATAACTCAACAAAACGCCAAGTCAACATTGAGAAACCAATTAACAAAATACTTTGAGATAACCAGATAGGCACTGCGCCATCTTCGACATCGATACGCAATGTTTCCCATGCATAATCAGGATCTAATTGATGGATAAACCATGCAGGTAAGTCGATATCTTCCATTGGGATACCAATTTGATACATTTGACTTAAGTAATCCCATGACCCCTTTAAAAACATTGCGCAATACACTACACAGCATAAGCAAGCAAAAATGGCGACAATCTTTTGAGGTTTACCTGATAGCTTTGAAACAAACGCATCGACCCCAATATGCGCGCCTACTTTGACGCCATAAGACATACCAAATAAAACAAACCAGCCACATAAGGTCAGCGTCAGTTCTTGGATCCATAAAAAACCGGTATTAAAGAAAAAGCGGGCTATGACTTCGCCAAATACAAGTAAGGTCATCAATGTGATGAGAAGGTTGAGAAAACCTTCTTCAAAATAACCAAATAGTCTAGATATCACGGTTATACTCCTCGAATAAAACAAGATGGTACTGAAACATATTGAGTTTCAGTACCACGTTAAGTATTAAGACTATTTAGTGCTTGCAGCTTGTGCGGCATCAATCATATCTTTACCGATTTGGTCTTCAAATTTAGCCCAAACTGGTTTCATAGCATTAACCCATTGCTGACGATCTGCTTGTGTTAACGTCACTAATTGAGAGCGCTTAGAGTCAATGATTGCCTGTCTGTCTTCATTGTCTTTTTCTGCAGCAATTTTATTACCAAGTGCAATGGCTTCATCAAGCGATGTTTTAAATACTGCACGTTTGTCAGCAGGAAGGCCTTTCCAAAATGTATTTGACGAAACGACCATATAATCGAGTACGCCATGGTTACTTTCAGTAATGTGGCTTTGCACTTCATAAAACTTCATTGAATATGTATTTGACCAGGTGTTTTCTTGGCCATCAATTGCACGAGTTTGTAGCAAGGTAAAGACTTCCGAGAAAGGTTTTTTTACTGGAATGGCACCCACAGCATCAAACTGAGCGGCAATAACATCAGATGCCATAATGCGGAACTTTTTACCATTGGCATCTTTTGGTACCGTGAGAGGATCGTTAGCTGAAAATTGTTTCATACCGTTGTGAAGATAACCTAAGCCAACAACCCCTTTTCGGTTCATTGAATTGAGTAACTTTTGGCCAGACTCCGATTGTTGAAAACGGTCAACGGCAGCCATGTCTTCAAACAAGAATGGTAAATCAAAAATTTGTAATTTTTTGGTATAGCGTTCGAATTTAGATAGTGAGGGGGCAACAAATTGTACGTCGTTCAATAACAACGCGGCTAATTCATTATTGTCACCAAATAACTGTGAGTTAGGGAATACGTTAACCACATATTCACCAGGTAAACGTTGTTCAATTAATTCTTTAAACTTGAGGGCCATTTGTCCTTTAGGTGTATTTTCGGCCACAACATGTGAAAATTTAATTTCTATAGGTTCTGCAAAAACGTTAAAGCTCGCTGCGAGAATTGATGCGATAGTCGCTAATTTTGCTATTGATTTTAGTGGGCGTGTAAAGGTACTTGTCGATTTTTTCATGATGTTTAGCTTCCTTTTTTTAGTGTTATATATTCCTCACGGTGGTCACTTGTTCCCAGAACCAGTGAATCCTAAACGCGTTATGAGGATGTATAAAACATAGCAAGCAGTGGGCCACAATGTTAATTATTTGTATCCTGCTGAATTTAAGTGATTTAATTTAAAGAGGAAGTTATAGATGCCTTTTTTTGTGTGGATTGTCACACAAAAAAATCATTCTTATGGGTGGAATGTCACACATTTAATTTGAATGTGATGTATTGATATGAGCTATAAATTATAGATGTAAAATGAGGGTATAAAAAAACCACCTTTCGGTGGTTAGTTTATTATGCATATACATGCATTAGGTACCAATTAATTGGTGGAGCTACACGGGATCGAACCGTGGACCTCTTCACTGCCAGCGAAGCGCTCTCCCAGCTGAGCTATAGCCCCAAATTCTAGTATTACTTAACTAAAATTTGAATAATATGGTATCCCATAGGGGATTCGAACCCCTGTTACCGCCGTGAAAGGGCGGTGTCCTAGGCCTCTAGACGAATGGGACACAGTTAATACGTTATACTCTGTATCGAGTGAATACTCATCAATGCCTGTAGGCTAAACATTGGTGCTATCGAATCGTTAACTTTACAGTCAACCACTCAAGAAAGTGGTATCCCATAGGGGATTCGAACCCCT
>NZ_BMQW01000008.1 GCF_014648315.1 Shewanella ulleungensis | reverse complement strand
AAGTGCAATTGTTGTCGTGTAGCGGCAACGTAATATAACAAGAACATTAAACGGAAAATTTACAGTTGGCTTTTTTCGTTCCTCAAAAATTTTAGCCAACTATAATTTTCCGCTTATGTAAGCGTTAAATGCCAAGGTGAATATGAACCAGTCACAGTATTATCACGATAGAATTACAATGGCTCTAGATGACTTGCTTAGGTGCCGTCGTTATTGTGAAATGATGTTGAAACTTCCAATTGGAAAAGCATTTACGAATGAAAGAACGATTTACGAATCATTATTTGTTTCATTCGTAGTATCTTATGGTCGTGTATTTACAACATCCAATACTGTCGATCGTTCATTTAAAGAAAGTGTTAGTAATGATTTTGGGCAATTTCGGCAAACAATGATAAAAAAGCAAGATACGGTGTTGGAAAAGTTCCATAAAAGAATAATAGAAAAACGGGATACATCAATTGCACATTCAGATGGGAAATCGAGAAATTACCAGCACTATGGGGACTCTCCCTTGCCTTGTGGGAGCAATCCATTTTACCCGTATGAGCATACTGAAATTGAGCAAGCTATTAAATTAGTCAACAATCTTATAAGTATGGTTGGTGATGAACAAATTAGAGTTGGAAAAGTAGCATTTAGTAAAACCATTTTCTCTAATTGAAATAGCATTTAAAAAGCGCTATAAACGGAACGCCAACAGTTGGCTTAAGCGGGCGTTGAGGCTGTAGAATTTCTCTTTTTATTCAAAAGTAGCCATTTTTTAGGGTTCCAAATGCATTACCTAGTGTCTTAAAAGCGCTTAGGATTGATTTGAGGAGCTCATTTTTTAATTGAATTTGACTGTTAGAGTTATTCTACAGTCTCGTTAAGCATCAAAAATATGGAATATGTAGCGTACAACTATTTTGAAACTCCTAAAGAAGAGGCGATTGATCTTATTGCTTCTGCCTTTGTTCGGCCTGATTTCGAGATATCGAATGCTGGAAAGAACGATCCACCTAAAAAGTTTAAAGGTGGTGTAAACGAGCTTAGTGCTTTAATTAAAGACTGTACTGATCTGACAAATTACACATTCCTCAAAAATCGCAATACAAAAATTGAAGTAACAATTGAAATTCATAACGACCCTCGCTGGGAACACTCGTCATTTTCTATAAGCGGCCCAAACAGAGAGGTAGTTGAAGAGTTGTGCCTCTCACTAAACACCTCAGTTAATTCTTACCTTTGCATTTCAGGTAGTATGGGGCTTGGCTCATCTCAAGAGTGGTCTTTTTTATACAAAAATAGCGCATGCCCTCCATCAATATTGGAGCAAGTGTCAAATGCTTAAACAAGCGCATGTAGTCGGACTGGTTTTCCGCTGCGCTCCAAACCAGCCGCAAATGCGGGCGTTACCGTATATCCGAGAGCTATAGATTCCCTAATGCCTACAGTCAGCTATAAAGCTTGAACCCTAGCTTTATGTTGTCCAAAAATGAGTCTGCAAAAGGTCTACTTTCAGTTGTAATAGAATGACAATTCATCATTATAGCCATCAAGCGTTGTTTCAATTTGTCAGGCTCTGGTTATATCTGTTAGCTAAGCTATTGAAAACTTGAGGCTGCCTATGTCAGGCTTTACTTCCAGCGACACGTCTGTACACAGCACCCATACATTGCGATGAGCTTTTAGTTGTATCTCTGGCGTTAGAGGGGGTTGATCTAGTGAGATAACATTGATTGTTTATTCTTGTTGAATTCTTGTTGACTGACGAGGGTTGTCTTGTCTCTCCCTAAGTGACGGTTGTAGTGACAATATGTGTCAGCCAACATCATTAACCTTAATTGATAGTAGGATTAAACCATTATGACAACACCAATACCTTTGCGCCCAAGCGGCGTACTACGCGGCGATAAAGCGGCTGAAATTACGATAGATGCTTTTGTGGATCTCCAATGCCCCCATTCGCGTGCTATGTGGCCGACGTTGCTTAGCGTGATAAAACACTACGAAAACAGAGCGGTTAGCCTTAAAGTTCATTTAATAACGTTAAGTAATCATCGACAAGCTTGGGACATGAGCCTGGGACTATTTGCGTTAGCGGATGGTGATGCAGATAGATTTTACAGCTTTGCCACCTATTTATATGAACGACAGGATGAGTTTTACAATGCAGCATTTATGCATAAAACTCACCACGATTTACAACAGCTTATTGCTGATAAGGCCGAAGAATGTATGAGTTTAAATCGTCAACAATTTCTCAGTAGAATGAATGACGGTGACATTTACACTTTAGCCAGAACCCCGATTCGCTATGCCGCGACAAAATCGGTATGGGCAACCCCAACTGTTTTTATCAATAATGGCGGTAATGTGCCTATTAATCACCAATCAAGGTTGGCAGATTGGCAACGCATTATTGATCCATTGTTAAGCATTGAAAAAGGGTAAAGCTAGTAAGGGGTAATACATCCATATTTAAACGTTATATAAAATTTAAATATTTGAATATAAAGTTGTTTGTTGTGCTGGTGTTTATCAGCACAGGCATAGCTGTTATGCCTGTGGCAGGGTTAAAACTCTCGGTTCATTTTTTCAAAACAGGTTTTCAGTACGTCGATAGAATGTTGATCTAGATTACGAGTAATGTCTTTTGTCAGCTCTATGTGCATACGATTATGATGTGCATGAAGCTTAGTGCCTTCGCTAGTGAGTCCGACTAATATTGAACGCCTATCGTCTTCGTGTGCCGCGCGATTCACTAAGCCCAAATTGACTAATTTCTCAATTTGTACCGTTAATGTGCCGGTGGTAATACCAAGCCTGTCGGCTAATTCTTTCATTCTCATGGGCCCATGAGAGCCTAACACTTCTATTGTGTGTACCTGCGCCAATGAATAACCGGTATCTTTGACGACAGATTGCTCCCATGAAGATAATTTGTCGTAAAACTCGATAATTAAGTTATTCAAAGAATGCATAAAGGGCCTCAGCAGCGATTCACTTCAATAGTAAAGTGGCTTAGCTTATCAAACTTATGTAAAGCGTGTTTAATTGATTCCGCATTAGCCTCTGTTGAGGTACACACTGCAATTGAAGCAGAATAGTGGTCGGCACTGATTTTCCAGATATGGATGTCAGTCACTTGAGTGTTTTCATCTTCAATCGTGTTAACAATTTCTGCCTGATATGCTTTGTCGATGTTTTCATCTAACAAAATAGGGCTGGTTTGTTTCATCAAGCCTAACGCCCATTTAGTAATAATAACTGCACCGACTATTCCCATCATTGGATCTAACCAATACCAGCCAAGATATTTACCGACTAACAGTGCACAAATAGCTAACACAGAGGTTAATGCGTCTGCTAATACATGGAAATAAGCCGCCTTGAGATTATGATCGTGGCCATTATGATGTTCGTGTTCGTGTTCGTGTTCGTGATGTTCATGGTGTTCGTGTTCGTGTTCATGATGTTCATGATGCTCATGGTTATCGTGATTATGTGCATGATGATTCGCGTGGCTATTATGACTATGATCATGACTGTGGTCGTGTCCATGATGGTCGTGACCTAGAATAAACATACTGGCAATGTTGACGACAAGCCCGATAACCGCCACCAAAATCGATTGATTAAACTGGATGTCAACGGGTGACAACAAGCGATGTAACGATTCGGCTAACATGATGATGGCAACAATCCCTAACGCGATAGCGCTGGTATACCCGCCAAGTACGCCCACTTTGCCCACGCCAAAAGAGAATTTATCGCTTTGCGCATGTTTTCTGGCATAGCTATAGGTGAAGAGTGTGATACAAAAAGCCGCGGCATGAGTGCCCATATGCCAGCCATCAGCGAGCAGCGCCATCGAACCATATAGGGTGCCAGCGACCACCTCAACAGCCATAGTGATGACAGTGATGATAAGTACATACCAGGTACGTTTTACATTTTGCTCGTTAACGGATGCAAAATTGTGGTGGTGGGTATACTTAGCGGCAATATTGTTCATAACATCTTAGTTTGATTATCAAATAATTCTCGATTCTATGTTGTTTGATTATCAAAGTAAATATTTGGTTGAGGTAAACTTATATCTGTATAATTAGTGAGCTATGTTTAAATGATCGCGCCGCTTGTTAATAATCAAATAATAAACCTGCTCAGAGGTTTACTGGATTTTTTGATATAACCTCTATATTGTATTTCTCGTTCAATTTCGATGTGCAGTTAAAAGATAATTCAAGGACTTGTTATCTATGCATTTCGCTTAGGATTGGGCATAAATTATCAACACTGGAGTCATAATGCAGTCTATTAAAATAATTATGTTAGGCATTATAGTGATATTGAGCGGGTGCGCTTCTTACACCACGCCAGGCGGCGGTGTTCAGTTTAGTGAATTGTCCGATACCAATATTCATGAATTAATGTCAAAAGAGCCTGCAGCCGTCTTTCCTGCCAATATCGCCGTCGCCAGAATACAGGCGCCGGCTTATCAATCCTATGCCCTAAGCAGTTTTGGCACTGGGCGGTATAGCGTAGTGACGACCCGAGAAGTCGAGTCCGATGAAGATTTTAATCGGTTGGCTAAAATGCCGAATCTTGCTGGTTTAGCACCATTAAACCGAATTCTTTTACCTACAAACCTCGATTCCATTAGCGCTTTGCGTGAAGCTGCCGCTCGGCTCAAAGCTGATATTCTTCTTATCTACACCTTCGATACTTCCTTCCATGCTGGTGAGCAGAAATTTGCTCCGCTGAATGTTATCTCACTCGGTTTTTTGAAAAACAAACAAGTGTCGGTGACCACCACGGTATCAGCAGCATTTTTTGATGTTCGAACCGAGTATTTATATGGTTTGGCCGAAGCCACCACCAAAGAAAGTAGCAGCGCTAGTGTGTGGAGTACCTCAGATGCGGTAGATGATATGCGAGTGACAACTGAGGCGTCGGCCTTTAAGAAGTTACTGCCTGAAATAGAAAAAACCTGGTTAAACATCGTTTCGCAATATGCAAATTAGCTATTCAATAATGGTATTAAACTCAGTCTTACACGGTATTTTTGATTACTGCACCTAGCGATATATGAAGCCATAAAATAAGGAGTGCAACATGAGTGACAAAATGAGTGAGTCAGCATTACAGGCATTGAAAATTGCGTTTACCTATATGCCAAAAGCAATTGAAGTGACTAAATACGAATATGGTGATAATTACCAAAAAACATTAGATCACATTGAGACCGTTAGGGAGATGTTATTGATAAATGATATCGATCCAGAAGAGGTTTACGGCGACATTAATCCTGAAAGCACGCCTAACTCAACGTATTGATTGCATGATGTTGAGCATGGTTGGAAAGCGCAGTCTATCGTTAAATCTGATGAATGCATTAATTACCACTTCATTGGTGTTTGTTTATTGGCTATGCGCCCAAGGCTCTGATCATAAAGCGAGATCTTTGTTTTGCTAGCATGATAAACGGTGATGAATTTTTGAAGCACAGTGAATTTAATCAATTTTGTGAAGCTTTACCTGCATCAACTTATGTTATGCAATGGGGCTGTTCGCATGTTTGGAAAGTGGCCGGTAAGGTATTTGCGATTGGTTTCACAACTAAAAATGGCGATCCGGCATTTACATTCAAAACCTCACCGCTCAATTTTGAGTTTTTAAAAAATAATGATGGGTATCATCCCGCGCCTTACTTTGCCAGCCGTGGAATGAAGTGGATTCAACAAATTGAAACATCTGGGAGATTAGACGAAGAATTAACCTATTATTTAGCTGAATCCTACCGTATTGTCGCTTCTGCTCTGAGTAAGAAAAAGCAAACTGAATTGGGTTTACGACTAAGTTAGACTTGCAGTTAAGCAAGTCATCTTAAAATGAGTTGCCTCTGCTCACTATGTTGATGAGTAAGCTGTTTGTTCTTATCACCTCATCACCATAAATTACGCCTCGGCAGACTTATTCAGAGTGGTGTTTCTGCCGCCACCGAAGCCGCATAATGCACACAATAGCGCAGCAATAATGCATAACCATAGTGGTGCTTCCCAGCTGCCTGTTGAAGTATGTAGCGCACCTGCCATCATAGGGCCTATCGCCGCTAATAAATAACCGACACTTTGTGACATACCAGAAAGCGATGCCGCTTGGTACGGGTCATCTGTGCGTAAACTAATAAATGATAGCCCTAAGATAAAACAGCCTCCAGAGCAAAATCCTAACATTATCGTCCAGAAAAAAGCCAAGTTAGGCATGTATAACAGTCCGATTGCACTGCCAGCACTGAGCAATCCCAATATAAAGCTCAGCGCACTTTGATCTTTTAACTTAGCCAGTAGCGGTATCAATACTAAGCCGGGCAGTGCGGTCGAGATTTGAAATGCGCCATGATATGCCCCAGCTTCAACTGCTGAGTGGCCCGTATCAGTTAATATGCTTGGCAGCCAGGTTATGATGATATAAGTCAAAAATGAGTTTAAGCCGAGCAACAAGGTCACTTGCCACGCGAGTAAGTAACGCCATACACTTTTTGACGATGGAGTAAATTGCGACATGCTCGCGGGTTTAGTGTGCTTGCCTAATTGTGCTGTCCACACAATCAAACCCGCTACCGTTAACATTGCCGACGAGCCCAATGCCAATTGCCAACCCAAGCCATTAAACTGACTTAGCGGAAATACCAAAGCAGAAAACCCACCGGATGCCATGCCCATAGTGAGGACATAAGCGGAGGTCATCAATGCTACTTTTGTGGCGAAATCCCGTTTGATTAAACTGGGCAACAGCACGTTTGCAATGGCAATACCGATCCCGATAACGGTAGTACCCACATATAACATGGTTGATGAGTCGATAAACCTCGTCAAAATACCTAATAAAATCAGTATTAATGCAGCAAACAAGGCATGTTCTAAGCCTTGCCTTCTGGCAAACATTGCTGCCATTGGTGAGATAATCGCAAAGGCGATAAGCGGTAATGTGGTAATAAATCCAGCCTGTGAACCACTTAAATTAAAGTGATTAATAATTTGATCTAACACAGGTGCAATGCCGGTAAAAGGCGCGCGTAAATTAGCTGCAATCAGTAAGATACCCATCACGAGTAATACACCAGAGAAGCGCGATTGCGGTTTATTATGGATTGGTAATGTCATTTGCTGCTTTAGATTTCACTTAATAATGCTCGACAGTATAAAGATTTGCCAGGCGATATAATTTAGATATAGTGACATTAAATATCTTAAAACAGACAAGTCTATGTTTAAGCCAGTAGGGTGGGACGAGATCAGCAACTTTGAATCGATGCCGCAACCTGTCATCGCTAAAATTGAACAAGCTTGTGCCAGCCATGAAATCCCGTTACACACTCACCCTAAAGGTCAGTTAATTTTTGCTTTGCACGGTTACGTGACATGTGAAGTATCGGCAAAAATGTGGATGGTCCCAACCCATAGCGCTATCTGGATCCCGGCAAATAAACTACACAGTAATCGCGCCTCAGATCATGCACAATTGTGTCATGTGTTTATTAATAGCAATATGCAAGGCATGCCGCAACATACTTGCACCTTGGCGATTACGCCCTTAGTTAAAGAGCTAATGTGTAAGCTGGCAGCGTATGATCAGCACTATGACCTAGCCAGTAAAACCGCGCGTTTGGCTCAAGTGCTATTTGACCAGTTGAGTGACATGCCTATTCAGTATTTAGATGTAGTGTTGTCGAAAAACGTTGTGATTCAGGCTATGAGCCAGCAATTGATAAGTCAGCCGAGTGCCAGGAAAACCTTGCCGCAATGGGCCGATGAGTTTGCATTAACTGAACGCACATTAGCGCGTTTAATCAAAAAAGAAACCGGCATGACATTTGGCAAGTGGCGTACACAAATTGATATTATTACCGCATTGCAAGCGTTATCAAACAAGAAAAGTGTCCAACAAGTCTCTGAATTATTAGGTTATGAGTCAGTCAGCGCCTTTATTACCATGTTCAAAAAAGTCATGAAAAACCCACCAATGAAATACATGAGCGGGTTAAACGTGTCGTCGGTGATGTCGAGCTAAGTTAATGTTTTTTTTCTGGATAAGAAATAATGCAGCTACAAAGATAAGCTCAAGTAAAGTCATTGAAAAGGTATCTTTAAAGTATTGCGACGAATGACTTATCTCCACTGTATTTTTATATATTAAACGTTATGATACGCCAAAGGTTAAATAATCGTTAAAGGAATAACATGTATCGCTTACTTCTCATCCTTATGAGTATTGGCTCGCTCATCTCTTGCGCTTCTACATCGACCAATAATAGTCCGGCTATGACTCCGGCTGAACTTCAATATGGTGACGAACAAATACTGTTAGCACAGTCATACTACAAAGATGACCAACCTGAAAAAGCATTAGCGCTGTATCAACAATTAGCCAAGCAAGGGCACCCAAGGGCTCAGGGAGAACTGGGGTTGATTTATGACATTGGTGTCTTAGGTGTGAGCGAAGACAATGCACTCGCTTTAGATTGGTATAATAAAGCGGCACAGCAAAATGACCCGCAAGCGTTGGTTAATTTAGCCTCGTTCTACCGTATGGGTGAGTTTGTCGAAAAGAATCCCGATACTGCCATTTCTTATTATAAAAAATCGATCAATCTGCAGTTTGCTATGGCAAATTGTGAGTTAGGTTATCTGTATTTAGATGAACCCGATTATCAAGATTTACACAAAGCTGAGCGTTACTTTCTTGCGGGAGCCGAGTCAAAACAAGTTTCTTGTTACTTGGGGTTGGCTTACCTGTATGACTTTGACATAAATGATCAAATAAAGGCTTTTCAATGGTACAAGCTGGCGGCTGACAGTGACTCTGCAATTGCTCAGTACAATATCGCGTTAAAGTATTTAAACGGGGTTGGCACGACCAAAAATATTGCATTAGGAAATGAGTATTTGGCAATTGCAGTCGAACAAAACTTTCCGCTTGCGGTAGGCTATTTGGCTCAAAAATATGATTATGGTTGGGATGTAGCGGAAAATAAATTAGCAGCGGTAGAGCTTTACCATAAAGCGGCAGAATTAGGTGATGCTGACTCTCAAGTCAATTTAGGCTTGATGTATGAAAAGGGTGAACATGTCACCCAAGATATTAATACCGCATTGCAACTTTATACTTTGGCAGCCGATCAAGGTCATCCCATTGCGCTCAATAATATTGCTGCTATTTATTTACGCGGTGACAAAGTTGAGCGAGATTTACAAATTGCACTGCCGTTGTTTTACCAAGCCGCGGCATTAGGTAATCCCAATGCGTTAATTAATTTAGGTACCATGTCGCGCCTTGGCAATGGTGTTGAACAAGACGATAAAAAAGCATTTTTATACTATAAACAAGCCGCCGACTTAGGTTTTACGCCTGCATATTTTCAATTAGGTAAAAGTTATCACCTTGGGATTGGTACAGAAAAAAACGATGAGCTAGCGTTAACTTATTTGTTAGCGTCTACTGAATATGACAAGAGTGCGGCTTTTTATATCGGCATCATTTACTCAAAAAGCCCTACCGTAACGCCTGATTTTGATAAGGCTATTACATATTTTGAAAAGGCGTATGAGCTCGGTCGTCAAGATGCAGCCTCTTACTTAGGCTGGATTTATGAAACAGAAAGCCCTGCACATCATGATTTTGAAAAAGCCGTTTATTGGTATCAACAAAGTCTTTCAACCCCGTACTCTTGCATTCGGCTGGCTCGATTATATTTACAAGGTAAAGGCGTGCCCCAAAATATCGATAAGGGGTTAGCGCTGTATCATGAGTTCGCCAAACTAAAAAAATTCGATATTGATGAGCTTCTTGGCAACTTATATTTTTTTGGTGAAGTCGTCGATCAAGATTATCAACAAGCCCTTTTTCACTATGAGAAGGCGGTCGCCAATAATCAAAGTCAGGCCGCCAATAACCTAGGCGAAATGTACCGTTTAGGCAATGGTGTGGCCAAAGACATTGATAAAGCCATTTCACTTTATCAGGCTTCTATTGAATGGGGTGGCATTGTCTCCATGATCAATTTAGGTGAAATTTATTTAAACGGTGAAGGTGTTGTTGTTGATCGCGATCTTGGTATTAGTTGGTTAACTAAAGCGGCTGAGCGAGGGCAAAATGAAGCTCAATATCTTTTGGGTCAAGATATGATCGCAAATCAACAACAAACTGCTGGTGAGCAGTGGATTAAAAAAAGTGCTGAATCTGGCAATAAAAAAGCCATACAATATCTAACTGAACATCAATAAATACAGATTGACCATTTAATTGGAGTGTTAAATGAGATTGCGCGGAACATCAAAAACCAAAGAGTCTAAGTACAATTCGACTGTTGGCTTGTTTATTAGCATTGGTATGTTGCTTGTTGTGTTTATGGCATTTGATTTCTCTGAGATGCATGGCGCAGGTAAAGTGTTTATGGTTTTTTGGGTGGGTGGAGTTTGCGCTCAAGTTTATCAATCTTACCGAAACTCTATATTTTCAAATAAAAGTCTCCATCATGAAGAGACTGATCATGATTTACAGCTCGAAGATGTTCAGCATCGTCCGTCTGTAAACGTCAAAAAAGGTAATGATTACGCCATAAGGTTACGAGATTTGGAGCAACTCTATCTTGATGGTTTACTCACTACCGCAGAGTATGAAGCTAAGCGAAAAGATATATTAGATGAAGATTGGGGCCGTTAATTTATATTCAGTATCGGCTGATTAATGTTGAGTCAGCTGGAGCGTAGCAAAGGTTTTGTTTTGGTAAGGTGATGGAGATTAGTGTGAGAGTGTTGAATATTTTTTTTAGTGGCGTGTTAATGCTGATGTCATTGTCGGTAACGGCGTCTGAATCACCTATTCGCGATATCAGTGACATTATTTCTAAAGAAGAGTTTTTATCTTATCAAAATGTAGCCGATTTTATTGAGCACTCGCCTAAAGTGACCGAGTTTGTGGCGCCTGAAGCTGATGACATAGAACAATACGGCAGTGATGTGATGAAGACGCTAACAGGATCTGACTGTGATAGAGATGGTAAAATGGACAGCAACCCTGCATGTAATGCGGTTTACTATAAATTGTGGATGAAATATCAACGTTAACCTTTTGCGCATCACCCATCATAATTAAATAGTATGCGTAGACTAACTATTTCAGGCCCTAAACCAATGTCTATAAATGGTTACTTTGTTGGGGGTAATACGGCATTTTGCATGGCGTTAACATCTAATTTCGCTAAACCTTGATTAATAATGTCGCACCATTTTTTACCTTCTTGATTATTGTTAAAAGTGATGTGTAAGGTTTTATCTTGCAGCACTTTTGGGTTAACTTGCAAAAGATGAGTTACCTTAGCGACTTGTGGATCTGACTTTAGATATTGATACACGTTAACGTCCATGATGATGGTATCGATTCGGCCAGCGGCTAGCTTTAAGATATTTTGTTTTTCATCAATGCCGGTTTCAAATTTTTGGCTACCATTAGCAATCATTTCATCTACTTCAACAGTATTAATATAGCCTTTGAGTACCCCTAATTCATATTGATTTAAATCGCTCACCTTGTCCCAAATAATCGGATTATTTTTGCGTTCTATTAACACAATAGGGCTGGCGCCTATTGGGTCTGAAAACAATAATCCATTGGCAGGATTATAGTAGGTTGGGTAATACCCTATAGTTTGGCCTGTTGTCACGCTGCGAGCCGCTCGGTTCCAAGGTAAAACTGCAATCGCAAGTGTGTGATTCTCGAAACTCAATGCTTTGCTAATGATTTGGCTATTGATGCCCTGTTCAGGTAACTCGCTACCCGAAAACGGCGGCCACTCTAGTGTTGAGAGTTCAAGCGTATCGGCCGTGATTTCACTCGATAAACACAATGTGGTTAGGATGATGAAGAGACAATATTGTTTCAGTTTTATTGGTACCGCAGCCATCATTTTCACCAGTCCGTTGTGAGTTAGCTTTGAAGAACATTTTAGTATAAGCATAAATTTTTTATAGTTTCATGGCATTTTTACAGAATGATTAGCTATATAAATCAATCTGTAAGCTTTTTAAAGCCGCCTCCAAATAAAAAATGCTGATGATAAAAATAGTTGGAGTAAAAGCTTAAAACGCCTGTGCCAATGTTGGTACTGGCGATAACGCTCACTTACCGCGAGTGGTAGAAGCTCTTACGTATCCTGACGTTGTCGATTGTAATTAATTCAAACAAGATGCTGATTATTGGGTTTGTTCTGTGTAAATTCTAGTCTTTTTTAGGCTTGCATTGTTTTTTATCTGCTCTATGTTGAGTGCTCAGTTGTAACAAAATGCATGAATGCGATAACAAAAATACAAACAAAAAATAACAATCTGTGTATTGCGGTTGCAGATAAAAAATGAGGACAACCCATGAAAAAATCGATTTTATTGCTGTTAGCTGGCTTATTCAGTGGCGCAGCGCAAGCGGCTGTTGGTGGCTATCCCGTGGTGCTAATCCATGGTTTTCAGCCGGACAACTTGCAAAGTAAACCTACTGGGGGGCAGGTGACGAGTAATGGTGCCGATTATTGGGCGCAGTATTGGCGCGATAGAGCGGACGAGCGTATTGATTGGCCGTCGCAAGAACGCATTGCCAATAAAATTACCAGCCAGTACGTGTGGCCTAAATTACAACAAATGTCGCGCGACGGTACATGCTCCAATGGTTGTGTCTTTGTGACTCACTCAACTGGCGATTTAGTGACTCGATACATTATTGATAACCAAGCCTTATGGTTACAAAATGCCGGCTTGCAGCCGCTTAATATTGTTGCGACATTTGACTTTGCTGGCGCTGGTGGCGGTGTTGAATTAGCTGATTTAGCCGTCAATGTGGCTAACGGTTCAGGTTTAATCAATTCTGCTGTCAAACTCGCAGTATCATTATGGCTTGGCGCTACGCCGTCATCATCTAACATTGGGGTGTTAAATGATTTACGGGTAAATACGGCGCGTCAGTTAGCCTCATTTCCAGATAGTCGTGTGCCACGATTACGTTTTGCTGGCGCAGGGTCGGACTTTTTAGGCGCTACTGGGGCTTTTTTACCGGGCGAAGATGACGGTGTTGTGGCGAGTCATTCAAGCTGTGGCGCCGCTTCAGCAACCAGTTATAACAGTTGTTCACGTGGTGTCGCATTTGACGGTAAGTTAACCTCTGTCGATGGTCCAAGTGCGTTTATGCCATACCACTACCCAATGTTGATGAGTGAAGGCTATAGCCATAACGATACTATTGGCAGTAGCGCTAAAGACGAAGTGACCACGGCCAACAACAGCTCAGCTTATCTAAATGGCGACAATATTAAGTTTACAACCTATGACGAAAAACGCGGCTGGTGGATTTTTAGTTCGCGTTATAGAGTGGTGAGTAATTCAAATAAAACCAGTATGTCGTCATTGGTTTACCAGGCCGCAAATTAATTATCTCTCAGTACGGGCTAATCTATGAAGCATAAAAAAGTTGTCTATGTAGTCGCCTTGCTTGGTGGATGTGCCGGATATTGGTATTTCTCCTCTGAGCCAGCACCTGCGCTGGCTCAGGTTGAAACATCAGCGGTGCAAGCTGTAGTCGCGACCCAACAATCTCAAGTGGTAAAGCCGATGCAGTCTAAGCAAGTTATGGTAAAAGAAACCTTACCCGAGTCGGTGAGCGAGCGTTTTTCGTTGCTTGCTGATGCGTATGCAGAAGAACTTACTCTGCCAGCATATTCAGTGCCGTTAAGTGTTAACGATGAGCATCTTTTAAATCCTAATCAGTATGTGGCGCAACCTGTGATGCTAGAGGGTGGTGCTAGTGCCAGTATTGTGATGCCTAAATATCGCTTTAGTTTTCCTGAGCCTGTGATCATCACATTAGAAGTTGATGGCCTAACTGTAACGGGAGTCAGTGCCGCTCTTCAAAGTGAATTGTCTGCCAATACCGAAGTGTTAGCTAAAGGAGATATGGCCGACCAAAATGGAAAGTGGACTGTAAAACTTGATGCCACTGAGGAGTGGGATGGGCCGATGGAAGTTAATGTGACATTTAGTGCTAAAGGTAAAAAGCAGACCTTAACCACTGGGATTGAATATAGTTACCCTACCGCGACGATTACCGGTATCGGTGAAGTACGAGCTGAAGGGAGTGATATGCTCATTCCACTAAAAATAACAGTAGAGAAAGCAGGTTATTATCGAGTAAGAGCTAATTTATACACGACAAATCAGCAGCCTGTAGCACTGTTAACCGCATCGAAAAAATTGTCTGAGGGCGCGGTTGAAATGGATCTCAAAGCTTATAAGGGCGTGTTGCCTAAGCAAGATGGTGAGTTTACTCTTGGGAGTTTTGTACTAGAGCGTCGACCCGCTGTACCTGGTGAGTTAACACGTTATGGTCGCAGTAATGAACCCAGTTATGACTTAGGCGAATTTGCCGTTGAGCAATTGTCTGACGAACCTTGGCAGCCTGATGAGCAAGAAATACAGCGTTTAGAGTTTTTGCAAAAAATGGCGACCCCATGAATCTATTTTACGTTGTGGGGTGAAGATTACAGAGTAAATAAAAAGCCCAGTTACCTAGGTAACTGGGCTTTTTATTTATAGTGTCACATGAAAGTATTATGCGTTTGTGAGTTTGCTTTTTAGCTCGTCTGGCTTCATTGGTAGTTTGCGTAAACGCACACCCACCGCATTATAAATTGCGTTGGCAATGGCTGGCGCAACTGGTGTTACTGCGGGTTCACCTAAGCCTGACGGTGGCTGAGTACTCGGAATAAACTCAATCTTTATCTCTGGCGTTTGGCCGATACGTAATGGTGTATAAGTATCAAAGTTTGAGTCTTTATACTGGCCGTTAAGTAGTTCGGTACCTTCATGAATCGCCATTGATAATCCCCATAATGCTGCGCCCTGACATTGTGCTTCAGCGCCATTAGGGTCAACAATAATCCCAGCATCAATCGCAATATACAGTTTTTGTACATCAATGCTGCCACGGGCTTTGTCTACATGCACTTGAACAGCGCAAGCCACCCAGGTTGGCATATCGCGTTCTTGACCAAAGGTAGAGGCAATGCCCAAACCGGTGTTTTCAGCTTGTGGTTTGCCCCATTCAATCATTTCTGCGACTTTCTTCAGTACGACAGCTTGACGTGCAGCGCCGCCGGCAGCCACTGGAGTGGTGCCTGCGTTACGGCCTTCGGCGATCAACATGTCTAGACGGAACTGTAGTGGATCTTTTCCGGCATGATGCGCGGCCTCGTCCATAAAGCTTTCAACCGCCCACCCGGTCCAACCCGGCCCCACTGAACGCAACCAGCCTGGTCTAAAGGTGGCAATGGCTAAATCGTTAGACACCGCCCGTACTTTTTGTGCGCCTACGCTGTACCAGTGGTCGGCACCTGCAATTGAGAACGGATCAAATGGCTGACCATTAACCCCTTTTGGCATAAAGCCTGGCGCGAGTACTTGTGTTGGCCAACCTGCAGTCGCGTGATGTTCCATCGCGGTAACGGCTTTTTTATCATTGAACGCCATTTTTAACTGCTGCACTGACGCAGAGCGCGCACTGTCAAACAACATATCTTGCGGACGCATCATCACCATTTTGACTGGCTTACCACCTAATGCTTTAGAGGTGAGTGCAGCAGGAATCGTGTAGTCGCCGTTGAGTCTGCGGCCAAAACCACCACCTAGCATGTAGCTACGGATAACAATGTTGGCCTCATCTTCACCTAGTGCTGTCGCGAGTACAGGCAAAGTAAGTGACTGCCATTGACATCCTGAATGCACTTCCCAAATACCATCTGGATTTTTAAATACCAAGGCATTTAACGGCTCCATTTGCGCATGTAGTACTGTGCTAGTGATATATTCTTCAGCAATGGTGCTTTTTGCACTGGCAAAAGCAGGTTCTGTTTCAACATTACCTGTGTCTAAAATGCCGCCTTTACTGGCGTCGCTGAGTAACTTTTTACCATGGGCAATAATATCGGCTTCAGACACATTCGCAGTTTCGCCTGCATTCCAGGTCACTTTGACTAATTTTGAGGCCTTTTGTGCGGCGGTAAAGCTGCTGGCGATAACCATTAACCAACCTGGTACGCTGCCACTGGCATCATCTAACACGATAGTTTGCTGATAACCTTTAACGGCTTTGGCTGCAGAGTCGTCAAACTTAACCACTTTGGAACCATAACGAGTTGGTGGCAAAATTGGGTTGGCGTACACCATGCCATCGACTTTGGCGTCGATACCAAATACGGTTTTACCATTAGTTTTATTGGCGATATCAAGTGAGGTTACTTGTTGACCAACTAATTTAAGGTCTGCGTTTGGTTTAAGCGGCAGTTGCTTGAGTTCTTCTTCGGTAAATTGACGGGTTAAGCCCATTTTGACCAATTCGCCAAACGACAATTCGCCTTTGTTTGATACGATTTTACCGTTACTGGCTTTACAGTCAGCAGGGGCAATGCCCCATTTTTTAGCGGCAGCTTCAATTAATGCAGTACGACCAGCAGCACCCGCTTGGCGATATACTGGCCAGCTTTGTGAAATAGACCAACTACCACCCGTGACCATGTAACCCCAACGTGGGTCGCTGTCTACGTGGATAATTTCAATATCGTCCCACGAGGCTTCAAGCTCATCAGCAAGAATACGCGCAATAGCTGTACCTACATGTTGTCCCATTTCTGAGCGCATAATGTTGACTTTAATTTTGCCTGCGGTGTCGATTGAGTACCACAAAGACGGCTCATAAATATCGCCTTCAGTTGGTAATACTTTGCCGTCTGGACTGGCAGGGTCCATGGCCGCCATCAAGTGGCGTGGAAAGCCAAAGCTGACGCCAACCGCTGTCATGGCAATTAAAAAACCGCGGCGGGTCATGCCAGCCGATCCTCGTTTAGGCAGTCTGCTCATCGTTGCTCTCCTTGATTGAGTTTGCGGCTTCATGAATAGCACTACGGATACGCACGTAGGTCATACAGCGACATAGGTTTCCGCCCATTACGGCATCAATGTCTTTATCTGTAGGCTCTGGGATGTCTTTTAATAATGCAGCGGCTTGCATTATTTGCCCCGACTGGCAGTAGCCACACTGTGGTACTTGCAGCTTTTGCCAAGAAATTTGCAAAGGGTGGTCGCCCTTTTCTGATAGGCCTTCAATCGTAGTAATTTCAGCGCCTTCAACTGATGATATAGGGGTAATGCATGAACGTGTTGCACGGCCACCCACATGTACGGTACATGCACCGCAGGTGCCAATGCCACAACCAAATTTGGTGCCGGTCATGTCGAGTTCATCGCGGATAACCCACAGTAGCGGGGTGTCGCTTTCTACGTCGGCAGTCATCGGTTTGCCGTTTAAAATAAATTTTGCCATTGGTCACTTCTCCAGTGAATTAGTGCTCAAATCGGGGTTGATTACGGATCTCGCCCACTTTCTGTTGTAGTTTTGGCCAGGTGTTTTCCCCAGCTGATTGACGCAAATATGCTGCAATTGCGCTAATGTCTTCATCACTCAATGCACCTCGAAAACCGGGCATTACAATACCGCTGATCCCTTGATCTGCTCTGACGCCATCGAGTATTACGTTGATAAGGTTAGTTGGATCATCTAAATGTGTTGCAGAGCCAATCGTCAGTAGTGGTCGGCCTTTTACGAGCTGGTCGCTACTGTAGTGACAGGCTTGGCATGCTGTGGCATATAGGCGTGCTCCTTCATCGACTTGGTGATTAGGCTGAGTATGCTGCGCGGCGATGGCAGCTTGTAAGGTTGTGTTCGTGTCTGGCTCGTCTGTATCGTTAGTGCGCGCAAGATCGCCAAAGTAGCCACTGATGGCTTGCATGTCGCTGTCTGGCAATGCTGATAAACCTTTGTGCATTACAGGTGCCATAGGACCTGCGGCGCTACCGTGGTATGGCGAATTACCTGTGGTGAGATACTCATAAAAGTCTTGCGAACGCCACGGAATAGGTGAGGTACTTGTTGAGGTTAATGATGGTGCTATCCAACCGTCGATTGGTGCTCCTTGATACATTTTACTATATTGCTCACCGCCTAATGCATTACGTGGAGTATGGCATGCACCACAGTGGGCGATGCCTTCAGCAAGATAAGCGCCGCGATTCCACTCTGCAGATTTAGCACTATTTGGCTGAAATGAGTCGGTATCGGCAAAGAGCAATTTCCAACCTGCTTGTAGCATGCTGATATTAAGCGGGAACGGAATACCATTGTCTTTTTTGACTTGGTTTATCGCCGGTACTGACGTCATGATATAGGCATAAATTGCGGTAATATCATCGTCGGTCATTTTATTAAAATGCTCATAAGGAAAGGCTGGCAGTAAATGGTGGCCATCGCGGCTCACGCCTGTGCGCATTGCACGCATAAAGGCTTCTTCTGACCAATTACCAATACCGGTTTCCACATCTGGGGTGATATTGCTTGAATAAATGGTGCCAAACTCCGTATGCATTTCGTAGTTACCGGCATAAGCAATACCGCCTGGTGGCGTATGACAAGTGCTACAGTAACCTGCAGCGGCCAAGGTTTTACCTTGTGCGATAACCTCTGGAGAATAGCTATTAATTGTTGAAGAGGTGACAGGATCTATCGCGGGTTGCCAAGCATAAATAATAAATAAGCCTAGTCCTACAATGGCAGCGCCAGAAACGCTGTAAACGATGCGTTTTAGCATATTACATTGCCTTATTTTTTAAGTGAAAATGATATAAAAGAAGGGAATATCTCATCGCACATTCCCTGTAGTAATCTCGGCTTAATATTTAAGCTTAGCAATGCATATCGCTTTGTCCAGCTATAATATTAACCATTTATTAGATTAAAATAATACAGCATATTTAGCTGAGAATACATGGCATTTAATGGTCGCAGCAAACATGTTAATACTTTGTTTAATAATCGATTTTTTTATTTTTAGCATGTTGCCCTAATCTGCGGAGTTAGCTGCATTATCCTTTAGTTGAACATTCAATCAATTTGGTTATTATCGACATTAACGTCTCACTACGCTATTCGATGTTGGTCTAGCGTTATAACGCTTTACTCTATGTTTACTTTCACTTTGACATTATCTACTTGTATTTAACCGATCAATTTACGATAATGTAAACTATTATCATTTGCATTAGCGGATTAGCTAAATATGGAACTCATTAGCGTTTCTTCTTTATGGTTAGGGTGTTTGTTTGCTTATTTGGCGTCTGATAAACAGCAACTTATTAGCCTACCATTACCTAAACTACTCGCGTGGAGCCTAGGCTTTGCAGCCATGCTATTTGCTGTATGGGGCTTTAGCCATACTTACAGTTTGCTGGTGGCTTGCTTGTTGGTTGTTATTTGTGTGATGACCATGTGGATAATGATGGTGTTGCTAGCGGCACACTTCAAAGGCCGCAGCATGTGGGTGAGTTCATTAGGCTTCGCCTTATTTGTCAGTATTATGTTGGTTGGCGTTAAATAACCCGTTGCACAGGATTCAATAAGGTAAAATCAAATGTGGTTAAAGTCGCTTGCAGCTTTTGTCTGGGGGTTATTACTGGCCGTCTGCCTCGTGTTATTAGTGTTTCGTTTATTGCCGTTGGGTGTAGATACAAAACTGTTGATTGGCATGCTGCTTGGCTTTTGCTTATGGGTTACGGTGATGGCGTATTGCTACAGTCGCAATACCGCTAAAGCCGCCAGTATTGTATGTGGTAAATGGTTTGCCGTAACTGCCGTTGCCAATGTGTTGTTGTTTTATATTCCTGTTTATTAATGAAGTCTTCAATGAATCCTCGCGCTCACTCCCCACATAAAGTGATTAAAAACCTCGTCGAAGCTCACAGCTGGCTTGGACTGATCATTTCGCCATTATTGTTTATCGTATTTTGGGCAGGTGCAATTACGCTGTTCCATGATGAAGTCGCACAGTGGGCCATTACGCCACATCACCCAGTGCAAAGTAGTCAACAAGATTTACCACTTGCAACCTTAGTCGAACAAAAGCAGGCTGAATATCCGGTTGATCAAAATGGGCGTTTTCGGATTAACATGCCCACTGAACTTGTACCTTATTATATTTTCTATATGGAGATTGTTGATGATTTAGCCGAAAACGGTCGTCAGTCTTTGGCTATTTTGGTCGATCCTAAAACCGGTGAAACCGTTGCTGGCAAAGATGACTTTTTACTATCGCAATTTATTTATCGACTGCATTACAACCTACATTTACCCGGCGGAAGCTATCTCATCGGAATTGTTACATTAGTCTTTTTGTTTGCCCTGGTCTCAGGGGTATTTATTCATGCACGTAAACTGTTCAAGCACTTTTTTCAGTACAGAGTTGATAAGCAGCGGCGCGATAATCTATTAGATTTACATACTGTGGTGGGCGTCATGACGCTGCCGTTTACCTTAATGTATGCCTTGAGCGGTTTAGTGCTTAATTTAGCCATTGTGTTTCAATTGGCGTTTGCGATGTTTATTTATCAAGGCGATCAACAGGCTTTGTTTAATGATGCAGGCTTTAAGCGAGTCGTTGAGCCTCGCAGCCAAACTCCAATGGCGATGGATAATGCTTTTAAGTTGATTGAACAAACGCGGCAGCAAGACAATTTTGAATTGCGCAATGTTATTTTTCATCATTACGGCGCCGATAACGCACTAGTACAAGTGCGCGGCAGTGATACAGCCCGTTTCGGCCAACGTGACGAAGTGACTTATCGTATTGCTAATGGTGCCGTAGTCGATAAGGTCAATGCCGAACAATACAACGTATTTCGTCAGGGACGCGATGTGTTAGTGACGCTGCATTTTGGTGATTTTGCCGGTATGGATGTACGTATTTTATATTTCCTTTTAGCCATGGCCATCAGCGCGATGATTGTTGCAGGTAATATGTTGTGGATTAATAAACGTCGCGCGCAACGTCACGCTTCGCCGCGAAGCATTGCTATTGCAAGCGCCATAACTATGGGCGGATGTGGTGGTATTATTGTGGCGACAGCCGTTGGCTTTTTATGCGAAAGACTACTGCCTGCAACCTTAACAGCCCGCGGAGATTGGCTTGTTGCCTGCTTTGTAGTGACTTTGTTAGTGACCATGTTAGTAAGCATTAACATTAGCAATATTAAACGTCATATTAGCCGCTTATTATTACTCACCAGCGCGCTATTATTAATGACGTTAACGGCCGATTGGCTGATGTTTTCTGAGCAGATTATTACCCTGTGGCAAAACGGTTTTACCGCAGTGATAGGCGTGCAAGTGGCGATGGGCTTAATGGCCGCTATTGGCGTATGTAGTGCGTTAAAGCTGAGAGATCAGAAGCACGTTAATTCCTCCGATAATATTTGCCACCCACTTATTAATTAAATACTTAAATGCGTAATAGCTTAGATGTTTTACGCGTAATAAATAGACTGTAGCTTGCGATATTATTATCACAGGCTACAGATTTTTCTTGCGCTAAGGTAAATCAAATATTAATGAAATAGACTGGTCGTCTTGAGTGTTTTTTAAGGTAATAGTCTGACGATCAGATATTTTAGCGCCATCACCGCCCGCGAGTATTTCAGATTCGATCTGCAGCCCACCTGCAACTTGATGTACATAGACTTTTCGCCCAGCTGAAATCGTGTAAGTCAGCTCTGTATGTGGTGCTAAAATCAATTGTGACAAGGTCGCATTCTGCTTGATCTGCAAGGTGCCATTTTCACCTGTTGGCGTGGCAATAGTGGTTAACCCTAATGCTTGACCAAAGTTTTTTTGCTGATATCCCGGTGCATTACCTAAGGTGTTAGGCTGGATCCAAATCTGTAAAAAGGTCAATGGGTCGATTTTAGATGCATTGTATTCACTGTGGCTAATGCCGCTACCCGCTGACATCAGCTGGAACTCTCCTGCGGGCAATATCTCAACATTACCTTCACTGTCTTTATGGGCAATTGAGCCTTGCAGCACATAGCTAATAATTTCCATGTCGCGATGACCATGAGTGGCAAAACCTGCGCCGGGGGCTACTGTGTCATCGTTAATCACTCGCAAGGCGGAAAAGCCCATATGCTGTGGGTCATAATAACTGCCAAATGAGAAACTGTGCTTGCTGTCTAACCAACCAAAGTTGGCGGTGCCACGCTCGTTTGCAGGACGTAAAGTGATCATGATGTTCTCCTAAAGCTCAATATAAATGTTTATACCAATCAGATCTTTGTTCTAATCTGATTGGTATTCATCGCAACTCGGGTTACTTAGTCAATCGAGTCGTAATCGCGTTATCGATGGCCAGTTTGCCTGAACCAGATAAGGCCAGTGACACGCTTACCGCTAATAATGCCAAGGCATACTCATAACCGTTGTTAGACATAAATAAACCGTTGCTTAGGTGAACACTGGCAATGGCAATCACCATGGTAAAAGCAAGTGCAGCAGCGGCTGGGCGAGTCAGTAAACCCAGTAGAATGAAGAGACCGCCAACAAATTCAGCACTGCCCGCTAGAAAAGCCATTAACACACCAGGCTCCATTCCCATTGACGCCATCCATTGACCGGTTCCCTCCAGACCGTAACCGCCAAACCAGCCAAATAATTTCTGGGCGCCGTGGGCCATAAATATAATCCCCACAGGCAAGCGTAATGCTAATGTGCTAAAGCCTGCTGTAGAGTGTGTTAGGCGTTTAATGAGAGCTTTCATGGTATGTATCCTCAATATTTTTAAATGATTCAATGATGGCTAATAAAGACTGATTTAGCCTGTCTCAGCGATTGATAATAAGTATATTGAGACTTGATTGAATAAAAAATCGGAATAAACTGAGTTGTTAGTTCAAATTTTTTGAATAAGGATTGATTCATGCACCATGCCATTACCATTGATGCTCTTCGCGCATTAGACGCCATCGAGAGAAAGGGCAGTTTTGCTGCTGCGGCGTCATCCTTGTATCGAGTGCCATCAGCATTAACCTATACCATCAAAAAACTTGAAGACGATATGGGCACAGCTTTATTTGACCGCACAAAGCAAAGAGCACAACTGACTCCAGCAGGCAAAATTGTGCTGGAGCAAGGACGTCAGATTTTACTGGCGACTAATCGGCTGATTGATTCCGTGCAGCAGTTAGAGTCTGGTTGGGAAGCCGAAATTAGGTTGTCGCGCGATACGGTGATCCCGCAAGCGCCGCTGTTTGAGTTAATAGAGCAATTTAACCAGCTCGAACATTCGGTAGACATTACGATAGATGTTGAAGCTGTCGGTGGTGGTTGGGATGCGTTGCACAGTCGCCGTGCCGACATTGTAATTGGCGCTTCTGGCGAGTTACCTCGAGGTGTATTTAAAACCCATAAAATAGGTGAGATCGAGTTTGTATTTGCGGTAGCACCACATCATCCATTGGCATTTGTCGATGGTGTATTAGAAGCCGACAAGCTTACAGAATATGCCTCGGTGGTGGTAGCCGATACGGCGCAAGTGTTACCCACCCGCAGCAGTGGTCTGTTTAAAAGCAAGCAAGTGATTAAAGTGAACACCATGGAAACCAAAATAGCTGCCCAGCGCCAAGGTTTGGGGATTGGTTTTTTACCGCGGCACATGGTGCAAGGTTACTTTGATAGCGGTGAGTTGATTGAAAAACAATGCTCAATTCCACGACCTAACCAGAGTTTGTATCTTGCCTGGCATAAAGAGCATCAAGGCCGCGGATTTGAGTGGTTTATTGAACACTTGCCTAACATTGATTGGGGCTTGAGTTAGAAGCACTCAAGGGCATAGACTTATACCCTTGAATGAACGATCTCTAGCTTATGCCGCTGCCCGAGATACCGCAGCGCTATTGGTTTTATTGTCTAGTGAGCCACTGTAGCGTGTTAACGCTAATGCCAATAATACAATCACCGCGCCGACCCATGGGGTATGCATTAAGCCAGCTTGTTCAACAATGATTCCGCCGCCCCATGCGCCTAATGCTATGCCCACATTAAACGCGGCAATGTTAAGGCCAGATGCCACATCCACCGCATTAGGTGTATGTTCTTCTGCTAGTTTAACCACATAAACTTGTAAACCCGGTACATTACCAAATGCAAATGCGCCCCACACCAAAATGGTGATAACCGCTGCAATAGGGTTAACCGCAGTAAAGTTAAATACCACTAAAATAGCGGCTAAACCGATAAAGATAATACTCAGCGCTTTGATTGGGCCTAATTTGTCGGCCATTTTACCGCCCCAAATATTACCGATAGCCACCGACACGCCGTAAACCAACATAATTAGACCAATCGCGTGAGACTCAAAACCAGACACTTGCTCTAAAATGGGCGCTAAAAAAGTAAACGCGACAAAGGTGCCACCGTAGCCCAATGCGGTAATGGCATACACTAATAATAAGCGTGGTTGAGTTAACACGTTAAGTTGAGCTGATATTTTAGTGGCCGCAGGTTGCTGTAAATTGTTTGGCACCAATAAACTACTGCCTATCAGTGCAATAAGACCTAACAGCGCCACAGTTAAAAAGGTGGCTTGCCAACCAAATGTTTGGCCAATATAGGTACCCAATGGCACGCCTGTCACCAATGCCACTGTTAAACCAGTAAACATGATTGCTATAGCGCTAGCGGCTTTTTCTTTGGGCACTAATCCAGTCGCAATAGTTGAGCCAATAGAGAAAAACACGCCATGGGCTAGGCCTGTGATTATGCGCGCGACAATTAAGGTTTCATAGCCGGGGGCTTGCCAGGCCAATACATTACCTGCAACAAATAGTGCCATAACGGTTAATAACACGTGTTTACGATTCCATTTACCTGTTAATGCCGTTAATACCGGTGCACCAATGGCAACACCTAGAGCATACAAGCTAACCAGTAAGCCTGCTGAGGGTAATGAAACATTAAGGTCTTGAGCCATGGTGGGCAGTAATCCCACAATGACAAATTCGGTGGTACCGATGGCAAAGGCGCTTAGCGTCAATGCGAGTAGGGCTAACGGCATGATGTGTTCCTCAATTTCAATAAGATGAATGTGTGTTGCTTAATGCTGGCTATTATTCACGGTAATTTAGTTGTAAAAAACAGTGTCTTTAACAAATGATATTTGTGTAAAATGAATGTAATTAAGCAGTGCGTTAACCCGAGGTGTGTATGCTGACTCGCTCAGATGATCTTGATATTTTATTAACTGTGGTCGACAGTGGCGGCTTTTCTGCGGCGGCGGATACGTTAAATATTCAGGTGGCGCGCGTGTCGCGGGCTGTGAGTAAAATTGAGCAGCAACTTGGGGTGACCATATTAAACCGTACCACTCGGCGTATTGAGCTGACCGACGAAGGCAGGCAATTTGTTGAGTCAGTGAGAACGGGCTTACTGCAATTACAACGGGCAGAAGATGAGCTAGTGAGCCGAGGTGAATTACCGCAAGGGCGATTGCGTGTTGATGCCGCTAGCCCATTTGTGTTTCATCAGTTAGTGCCACTCATGAACGATTTTAGGCAAGCATATCCAGATATTACGCTAGAACTCACCTCTAACGAGGGTTATGTCGATTTACTTGAAAAACGTACTGATGTGGCGATTCGTATTGGTAAATTAAACGACTCCACCTTGTATGCCAGGCCATTAGGTAAAAGCGCCTTACACATCGTTGCTTCACCAGCCTACATTGCCCACCGAGGCGCGCCGCAAAAAGTGGCCGACCTAAGTAACCATGAGCTGTTAGGTTTTACTGAGCCAAAAGTGCTTAACCAATGGCCGGTAAAAGGCCGCGAGGAAATTACGCCGAATATCAGTAGCAGTAATGGTGAAACGCTGCGCCAACTGGCATTGAGCGGTAATGGTATTGCGTGTTTGTCGGGCTTTATGATTAACGACGATTTAGCCGCTGGGCGATTAGTTAGCTTGCTCAATCACGACAAAATTAATGTCGCCGATCGCGAGCAAGTTAATGCGATGTATTACAAGTCATCCACCGTGGCACGCAGGATCTCGGCATTTATTGAATTTATTCAACCCAGATTAACCCTGTAATCAGCGGCAATAAATTAACATCCGTTTATACAAGATGCGTAGTTAACTGATTGGTGATATTGTGGCGCTTGTTAATTTTCTCTATCTCAACCGATGACATCATGATTAAACATTTAATGGACTACTTGCGTTTAGTGCTGTTTGTTTGTGGCGTATTGATTGGTATTCAAGTTCCTGGTTTTGTCGATCAATATGGCCAACGCTTAGAAGCGCATCAGCTAGAAGCCAAGCAAAGTTTGGCCGAATTTCAACACGACGCCGACCGTTTTTTCGGTGGCGATATCAGCAAGCTCATTCACCATTATCGGCAAAATAATGATCCAGTTTTCAGCGCGGGTGGTGAAAGCATTGAATCAATTTATCAACGTTACGTGGCGTTAACTGATGCATTAACACGTTTTCGTCAACACAGTTACAGCCCATATCAGCAAGTGATCCTTGCACCGCAAACAGACATTCAAGCTGAAGTATGGAAAAATTATTCGCATGTGATTTTATTAAAGCCCGAAGCCATTGCTATAGGTATGTTACTTGGGCTGTTGATCTCAATTTTGTGTGAGTCAGTATTATCCATTCTGTACGTGGGTTGCCGTAAAATATTGGCCCCTAGATAACCGATTTATTCACCCTTAAGGAAATATGATTATGATCGCTAAAGGACAATCTCTACCAAAAGCTACATTAAGCCAACTGACTAAAGACGGTATGGTTAATCACGATGTAACTGAATTATTTGCCGGTAAAAAAGTGGTGTTATTTGCTGTACCAGGTGCATTTACGCCAACCTGTTCAGAAGCTCACTTACCAGGCTTTGTGGTACAAGCTGACGAGTTTAAAGCTAAAGGTGTTGACCTTATTGCCTGTGTATCAGTTAACGATGCATTTGTAATGAAAGCATGGGGCGAAGCGCAAAATGCCTCTGAGTTAATGATGTTAGCCGACGGCGATGCAAGCTTTACTAAAGCACTTGGTCTAGAAATGGACACCGCAGGTTTTGGCGGCGTGCGTTCACAACGTTACGCGATGATTATCGACAACGGCGTGGTGACATTATTAAATGTTGAAGCACCAAAATCATTTGAAGTGAGCACCGCAGAAGCAGTAATGGCTGCGCTGTAAACCGCTACTCATAATTAGATTGAATAAAAATGGGCGCCCAATGTGGCGTCCATTTTTATGGGTAAACATAAAAGGTCTACGCTTTGGTTTCGCCTATCCCGAGGTTTTGCTCAATATTATCGACGCTGTTACTCACCTCAAGCGCAATGGTTTCGCTTTGTTCAAAAGCATCTTTCGCTCGGTGCATTAAGCTATCCATCGCTAACACAAACTCTTCAAGATAGTGGACTTGCTGCTTAGCATGTGTGCTGCCCTGGTTGGCACTGTTTGCCATGCCACTGGCTTGTTGTTGCACTTGTTTGGCTACAGTCAGCAGACTTTGAGCTCGTACTTTTTGTTGTTCAGAGGCAGCGCTTATGTCATTTACGCTGTGGCTTAATGCAGTATTCGATGTGGTTAGCTGAGTTAATATTGCCATAATGTCTTTGAGTGACAACTGGGTGCGATGAGATAAGTTACGCACCTCATCAGCTACAACTGCAAAACCGCGACCTTGCTCGCCAGCTCTGGCAGCTTCAATGGCTGCGTTTAATGCCAGTAAGTTAGTTTGGTCGGCAATATTACCAATCACATCAACAATTTTAGCAGCATCATTCACCGAGGTACTCAGTTGATTAAGTGAATGATTGCATTTGTTGACCGTAGACAATGTATGTTCGGTTGCCGTTAATACGCCCTGAGCTTCTTGCTGGCTGGCTAACATGTCTGTCATGGTTTGTTGAGCTTGGTCTGTTAACTCACTAGACGACTGGTTTACTTGGTTGGCTAATTCAATTAAATCAGCTGTTTGCCCTTGAGCTTGTTGAACTACCGTTTGTGTTTTTTGGGTGCTATTTGACAGTGAGCTAATTTGAATGACTAAGTCGCGTAGTGACTTAGAGACGACAGCCATATTGTGTTTTTGCTGCTCGTCCTCTTGTTCAAACCGCTGTAATAAGCGATTAAAATGTGTCGCAATTTGGCCAGTTTCGCATTGGCTGGTTACTGCTAGAGGTTCGCGCTGATTTGATTCGCTCAACATGGAAAATGCACGATTTAAGTGCCTCAATGGTGTGACTACACGGCGCTGCTGCAAAATAAGATAGCAGACAGCAAATAGTGCTAACACGCCAACCATGCCATACAGTAACCACTGTAAGCGGAGCTTTAACTGTTGGTCTGTTTGCTTTTGCGTTTCAGCTAATGTAACGAGTTGCTGCTCTACCTGGCTGGTGGCATTAATTAACGCATTTTTGACCGTTTGATTCTCTTCAAGCATGCTTTCGGTGTTGCTGACCTCTTTGCTATAGCGTTGGGTCAAACTGAGTAATTCTGCTCGGGGTGTCTCACCAATTTCAATCTGCTCAGGTTCGTCATCACCTAAGGCAAACTCGTCGACTTCTTCGGTGCGATAAATGCCGAGCAAAGGCAGTTGCTGTAATTGATCGTGCCAGGTGTTTAACGCATCAATGGTGAAGTTTACGCTGTTGCTAACACCGGTATCTTTCTCAATTAATAAAGCTTGAGTGAGCTGCGATAATTGATACACCAGGCTGGGCAATTCTGTGCCCAGGGTGAGATATTGTTGTGCCGCGCTATTATCTTGCGGCGCCGATTGCGCGTAACGACTTAAGCTTTTGCTGTGACTAAGCATTTCTGATTCTGCATAAGCCAGTAATTGCCGTGGATTGCCGGCTAATTTACCTGCTGCGCGATATTTTGTGTCTAAATCTTGTGTGAGTTGTACCATTAATTGGGTCAGCGAGGCGCTGTCGAGTTGTGGATGTGCTTGCTGTAATACATTGATGTTGCTTGTAATGTTACTAATGTCTGCACGAGCCTGTTCTAGGTAATTACTTTGGCCCGTTTGCAAATAATTGTCGATATTACGGCGTATATCATATTGAAATGTGTGTTGAATACTCTGCAGACTTTGATTGAGTTGCTCACTTGCTTGCCGTTGTTGATTACTCCATAGCACGGTCGCAGCCAGTGAGGCTGCGAGGATCAATAATAACGCCGATGCACCAAGTGATAAGGTTGATATTTTCATTTAATCAAACTCAAACAATTTCCATTGTGAGTATTTTATGGCACTAATATTACAGTTTATCGTGTGCTGTCGGGCATATTTTACAACCATGCGTTTTGAATTATTTTCTTTTATATCAATGTCTTGTTGTATTTTGTATGAATGATAAAAAGGAGGGGAGTGTTAAGCTGCGTTAAGCGGTAAGTAGTGCAATTTAATGTATGGTCATTACCCGGTTGTCATTGGTTGACAAACTGGTAAGGGTTCAACAGCAATGCTCAGTGTTTTGGTATCTAGACAGTTCAGTACTTGTCGATATTAATTATCAGCGAGCTTTGTATCCATTAATGGCAGCCAAACCTCAGCTTTTAATCCTCCCTCGGGGCGGTTAGACAGTGTTACTTTGCCATGGTGTCGGTCAATAATCCGCTTAATAATCGCCAGCCCTAGGCCTGAGCCTACACTGCCGCGAGCAGAGTCGCCTTGAGTGAATGGTTGAAATAACTGTTCGATCTTAGACTCATCAATGCCTGGGCCATTATCTTCGACACTAAAACAGACAGATTTTTCCTGGCGGTACGAGCTGATTTTGATCCAACCATTTCCATAACGAAACGCATTTTCTACCAGGTTACTCAATACACGTTTAATCGCAACGCTATTCATGGCAATGTCTGGACAGTTGGCTAGTGATAGCTCTATTGTTTCTTCGCGGTGAGATTCCTGTTGACTAATTTCTTGAATTAAACGGTTAATTTGATCGGGCTCGCGGACACCTTCACGGTCGTTGCGAATATAGGCAATAAATTGGTTAATAATGGCATCCATGTCTTCAATGTCGGTAACGATGCCTTCTTTTAAATATTGGTCTTCTTCAACCATCATTTCAGACGCTAACCGAATTCGTGTCAGTGGCGTGCGCAAGTCGTGCGAGATACCTGCCATGAGTAAGGCGCGGTCTTGTTCAAGTTGCTTCATGCTATGCGCCATTTGATTAAACGCATGAGTTACTTCAACAATTTCAGTTGAGCCGCTTAACGGCAATGTCGGCGGAAAGTCGCCTTGAGATACCGCAACAGCGGCTTTTTGTAAGCGTTTTAGTGGCCTGTTTTGCCTGCGAGCAAATAACCAGCCGCCGGCGACACTAAGCGCACCGATCACTAATAAATATAAGGTTAAAGGTGATAAGTCAGACTCGTTAATGCCGGTTAACGGCACTTTAATCCATAATGTAGGAGCTTGCGGTGGCTTAATCCACACGTCGAGATTTTCGCCCTGAGAAAAGCGTACTTCTGCTTCACCGCCCAAATACACTGACATCTGTTCAGATAAAAAACTGTAATAGGTGGCTTGGCCGAGTCCGGCCTCCTGGGCTTGTTTTTGATTGTAAACCGTCATGCCATCGTCACGTACCTTGGCATTTAAGGCGTCAACCATAGTGAGATGTTCGCGGCCCACATCAACACCATCAACAAATAATATGTTTATTTGGCGTGCAATCAGTTGGTTAATTTGCTCGTAACTGGGTTTGATAAAGTAAACGGCGACAGACCAATACGATACTAATTGGTTTATCAGTAATAAACTGCCAATCAGCAATACCGTTTGGCTAAAGGCGCTTCGCGGTAAGAAGCGTTGCCACCATTTTAACTTTAGTTCCATGAATTACTTACGCGTGGTGCCGTCGGGTACAAACACATAACCTAAACCCCAAACCGTTTGAATATAGCGCGGGTTGGCGGCATCTTTTTCAATTAAACGACGTAGACGTGACACTTGCACATCAATAGAGCGCTCAAGGGCTGAGTAGTCTCGGCCGCGAGCGAGGTTCATTAACTTATCGCGCGATAATGGCTCTCGAGGGTGGTTAACCAGGACTTTTAATACGGCAAATTCGCCACTAGTCAGGGCAATACTTTCTTCGTTATGAAACATCTCACGCGTGGCCAAATTAAGCGAGAACTCACCAAACTCAATCATTTCTTCTTGCTGTGCAGGCGCGCCCGGCACCTCAGCAGTTTGGCGGCGCATTACCGCTTTAATTCGTGCTAATAACTCACGTGGGTTAAAGGGCTTAGGTAAGTAGTCATCGGCGCCCAGTTCAAGGCCAATAATACGGTCTACCTCATCGCCTTTCGCGGTGAGCATCACAATAGGAATTGGGTTTTCTTGCTGGCGTAAACGGCGGCAAATGGATAAGCCATCTTCACCGGGTAGCATCAAGTCGAGTACTAAAAGGTGAAAGTTTTCGCGCTCAAGTAATCGGTCCATTTGTTCAGCATTGGCAGCGCTACGTACTTGAAAGCCTTGTTCAAGCAGGTAACGTTCTAATAATGAACGTAATCTCATGTCGTCATCGACAACGAGGATTTTAGAGGTTTCTTGGCCCATGGAATATCCTTTAAACACTAAATTGATACCAGCAATGGTTCAGTATGAAGTGTAATCACTTGAATTTGAATAGCTGATTGCAGCAGAAATTGTAACTAAATAGCTGTAAATACCGCTTTATTGCTTAAAAAGCGGCAAATGATCAGTGGTGTGGTCGATATCGAAGGTATATTTATCCTTGTAATAAGCGACTGATGCTGTGGCGTAATATGCGTTTAGTCGCCAAAAAGGTAATAACAACTATTAATAAAGTGCAAAAAATAACGGCGCAACACCATAATATTGGTTGCAACATCGACATCCCAAGTAGGTCAATAGTGTATTCATCAACGCTGAACATCAGTAGCGCTGAACATAAAACCGCAATGTACATTAACAGTATGTTCATCTTGATAATTTGTAGCGTTAACGTGTTTTTTTGACCTCCGACAGCGAGCAAAATGGCCAATTTGAGTTGTTGCACTTTAACAGCGAAGTGAAAGCGGTAATACAAGGTAAAAATAACCAGTAAACCTATCATCACAGCCATTGCAAACGAAGTGATAAATAATAGTTTACCTGCAGAGTTAGTATTAACAATTTGTTGCGCTAGACTGCCATCAAAAGCATAAGTTAAATGAGGCGATTGTAACGAAGCCCACTCATTTATTCGTGATGCAGTAAGTTCTGGTATGGCCGTTCTGCTATAGAAAACAGGCGCAATACGGTGAGCAAACAACGGATTAAATATGCTTAAATGTAAGTACATAACCGGTGTCGGGCTTTGATTAAGACCAAAATGCAATTGATCTTCAATGATCCCTTGGACGGTGAGTTGTTTCTGGTAATAAAATCCAGATACGCTAAGTGTTGTGCCTTTTACATCTCGCCAATTGTTAAAGCCTAGTTCGTCAGCGAGTTGCATTGCCATTGTTTTGTTTATTATTAAGCCTGTGGCGGTTAGTTTGGTGTGAGCAAGTGTTGTTATTCCAAGTAACTCAAAAAAGTTGCTAGACACATAAAGACTGTTTACAGGCTTGGTTGCCCCTGGGCTATTGAGTGTTTTATATTGTAAATCTTGCTCCCCTAGAGCAGTAAACATCGCTGATGATAGCGCAATCGATTTACCATCCACTTGCCATTTACCTTCGATTTGCTCGGCAGTCAGTGCGAGTGATAATGGGCTGGTGACTTTGGGCTCATAACTATATAGGTCGGTTGGGATGCTGACTTTTTGGTATTTTTTCCACTCTGAAACTGATAATACCAAACACAAAATGATGACGCTGATAATGACTGTGAGTTGAGCAATTAAAGTGAGTTGCCCCATACGTTTTTGTGTCTTGCTAATTTGTCCATGCCGACCTCGACTAAATTGTGTCGTCATAATACCGAGCATCGGAATTTGGGAGCATAGCCAATATAGTGTTATAGATATGGCCACTGCAGCGGTCCATAAACCAAGGTTAAATGACAAACCATCATCAAAATAACTGAGATAAACCGGAATTTGACTAACATATTGCCCAATGCCATAGCCGAGCAGAGGGGCGACAATAATAAGCGCAAGAAAGGCTGGGATGTTTTCGTTAAACAGTTGGATTATTAGCTGTTTTTTGTCACCTCCTAAAGCCAGTTTTAGTTGCATTTCAGATTGGCGCACTATGCCATGTTGTAAATATGCTGATACGATACCGCTGAACACAATAAAGCCAAAACAAGCGATAAGAATCAATAATATCCATGCTTGTTTGTGTAACATATCACGTTCAACGGGTTTCAGTTCTACCCCGTCAATGAGCCATGAAGTAAACTGACTGTCGATAAAACCACCTTGTGGGCGAGGTGTTTGTTTTTTTAAGGTTGAATAAGCTTGCTGCAATTGAGCAATTGGAACGGTTTGTTGTAATAATGCAAAACCATAGCGATCGGTTTTGCTATTGATATAGAGCGTTGGATTATCAGCAAACATTTGCGGCACATCGAGCAGTAAATAACTGTCAGGTAACCATAGGTCTATTTGAAGATTGCCAATTTTATCCATTGATGTAGGGGCCACGCCAGCAATAGGCAAAGCTTGGTTGAGATAATGCATCGATAGAAGAGAGATATCGCCTGAATTGGCGTGCTGGTGCCAGAATTGAGACGACAAGATGACGTTTTTGGCTTCAAAGCCTTGCTGTGTAAACGGTTTAGGTAAGCCTAGCACGGGCAGTAACGTGTCAGAATAAAAGCCTATACGTAAGCCTGGCACTTCTTTTGTGTTAACCGATACAGTGGCTGTTTGTATCGCGATACTGGCTACCGATTTCACCACCGATAACTGCTTTAGTAAGGCAATATCGAATTCAGATGTAGGCTGTAAATTAGCATTAAAATCTTGGTTCGCGATGGTCACTAATGGTGATTTTTGGCTTACCCACAGAGGTCTATCACTACTTAATAACCAAAGTAGATTCGTTACAAAGCCAATTAAACTGCAAAATAAGCATAAACTGACAATCAATACGGCCCAAATGCCCCGTTGTCCTCGCCATTTTCTCCATCCATATTTTAGATCAAACAGCACGTTTGTATTCCTCATCTTCAAGAGGTGAGAGCTCGCCATCATGCATTTTATAAGCTTTTTCGCAGCACTCTGCGACAGTATTGTCATGAGTGATAATGAGAATGGTCTTGCCTTTTTTGTGCAAGTCACCTAACAAGGACATGATTTTTGCGGCATTGCTTGAGTCTAAATTGCCCGTGGGTTCATCACATAATAAAATGTCAGGTTCACAGATGAGTGCCCGCGCAATGGCAACGCGCTGTTGTTGTCCACCAGAGAGTTCATCTGGATAAAAAGAGCTTCGATCTGCTAACCCAACGAGCGTCAGCACATTGTTGATGCGTTCAGCGTATTGTGCTGAGTTGACGGCAGTATTGTAACGTAGTGGCACGGCTAGATTTTCAGCGACAGTCATGTCTGCAATTAAATTAAAGTTTTGAAATATCCAACCAATATGTTGGTTACGTAATTGACTGAGTTGATAAGCTGACAATGCGCTAACGTCTTGGTTACATAGTTTGTAATTACCCGTATCTGCTATATCTAGTAAACCAAGGATTGATAACAAAGTCGATTTACCACTGCCAGACGCGCCCAAAATTGCAATCATTTCACCAGTTTTTATCTGTAAGTTAATTTGCTTTAAGACTGGGTTATCACCTGATTGATGCTTAAATGATTTGTTCAGTCCAGATAAGGTGATGACGTTATTATTCATGTAGTGCTCCCTGACTAAATTGAACGCTATTTTGCAGGTGCGGCGGTACTTGCAATAACAAACGCTCTCCTTGATGTAGCCCTGCGATAACTTGTGCTTGCTCCCCGGCAATGTCACCTATGCTAACTTGACGCATTTCAAATTGTTCAAGTTCTTCATTAAGTACAAATAATGGATACTGGCGATGACCCCTAATGACGCCAATAGGGCGTTTTATCACTAAGGTTTTTTGATGTGAGGCAATTTCGATAACGGCATTAACATCAATATTAGGTCTAACCGACGAGGGTAAATCACCGTTAAAACTAATATCAATTTCAACGCTGCCATTATTGACGGTGGGTTCCACACGGGTAACGTTTCCGACAATATCAATGCCTTTAATCGCAACGCGAGCGGGTAAGCCAGGGGTTACAAACTCAGCATCATTGGCGGTAATGTTAATGCGGGCATAGTATTGAGATAAGTCAGCAATCATGCCGACTATCTGCCCTTCGTCTAAATACCTTCCAATGTCTAGGTCGTTAGCCAGTTCTGTTAGCATGCCATCCATACTGGCACTAATGGCTAACTGATCGACTTCAGACACCAGTAGCTCTCGTTGTTTTTGCGCTTTTTCTAATCGGTACTGTGCTGAGTCATTAATTGCTTTACGGGTTTGTTGTAAGGTTTCTAGGCGGCTGGTTTCCATTTGTAAAATAGCATTTTCTTGCTCCCAAGCAACTTGAGCTTTATGCAGGTCTAAAACAGAAATAACCTGATTTTGTTTAAGCTTTTCATGTGCGCTAAGCTCTGCTTGAGCTAAGGCTAAGCGCACTTTAGCCAAGCGCATTTTTCCCTGTTGATCATCTAATGCTTGGCGAGACTCTGCTGTAATTAACGTTAGATTAGACTGCGCCTCGAGTAACGCCAGTTCACTGGTTTCCATAGCCCGGAGTAATTTAGGATTGTTCAGCTTAAGGATCACATCACCCTCATTGACGACATTACCGGGCTGTTGCAGTACCTCGACGATATGGCCACTACTGATGGTATTGATCCCCCGTTGGATTTTGGGAACCAACTTGCCATAGCCTGAAACTGTCACGAGCATCGGCTGTTGATTTGCTTCGGTGAGTGCACTCGGCGAATTTGATGATGAGTTGGAGAGGGCATTTTTACCGAAAAATAACGCAATTAAACCTAGTAATAAACACGTAATGATAATAATTGAGAGCGTTTTTATATGCGTAAAACGGTTTTTATCCTTTGGGATTTCAAACATTTTATAATTCCATTTATATCGTTTTATCCATTTAATCTAATCAAACCATGTAAGTAAAGCACTTATTGTTTGTTTGAAAAATAAGCTAATTCTTTGTTGACACAAAAAAAACAGCCTATAAGCTTTAATGGCGATAAGCTCAATTTATTATGTACTTACAAAAGGATTTGCTATGTTACTCCCGTTCTCTGCAAAAATTTCGTCGCCTTATACCTTTCTTAATTTTATGTCGTCATGCAACGCTTGGAGACATAATGATGCAAATTAACTATGCCACTTTATTGTCTGGTTTATTGCTAGTCACAAGTAGTTTTGCAAGTGCAGCAGATGTATTGCCTTTAGGTCATCACTTAAAAGAGGCATTTTATTCTGAAGTGTCGACGCAAACGACTAAGCCACAGTTTCCTGCGTTATATATCTATGATGTAAAAGCGGAACAATTTTTAAGTAAACAAGATGCAGAAACCTACCTGAGCCAGCTAAGTGAGCAACCATTGTGGGCAGAAGTGATGCAACAATGGGTTAAAGATAGTAGTCACTTTAGCGCGACTAATACGTCTTTAAAACAGGCTGTGCCGACACTCGACTTTACCCAGCCATATATTATCTTTTTCGACAACTTACCCGAGCCAATGTTAGCGCAGTTTGCTGCAATGGATCCTAACTTGGTGGCGCGTGATAGTTTAGTGAAGTCCATTTTAGCTCAGCTAGACGATGCAAACAGTTACACAACTTATTAAGTTTTGATGAGGTTAAGCCGTGCTTAACCTCATTTTATTTCGCCTCATCATTTCTTTGTATTAATGCCCATATCGACGATTTATTTCAATGTCATTCGTGTTGCCGTCTAACTGAAATGATAGTGCCAGCTGTCTGTTAGATTGAGAAATCGTGCTGTTAATGGTGCGAGGCAATGAAGATATATGCTGTGGATGACTATTAAAAATAGGCTGTAAATGGAGTTGTTGTGAGTGTAGTTCAAAGCGGCCCCATTGTAGGTGAGTAATGTGGGCATCGGTATGTGGATCCTGATGCAAGTTAATGTGCACTGAGGCGTAATAACCGTTGTTTAGCAGTACTAAGCTACTCAACGCGGGAGTCGACAATTGGTGCCACACGCCATAGACGGGGTGGGTTGTGTTGCGGTTATAACGATATTGTTTATCAGTAACGCTATCGGCATTGCTATCGACATTGAGCAGTAAGTCCGTGTTGCTTTTTGTGAGTGTCATTTGGTGTGTGGGATGAGTAAAGTGGTGAGCCACGAAACCCTCGTGTGGATTATTAGTATAACTGGCAATAAAGCGCACGCCATTAGGCGCAATAGCGAGTCGGCCCCATTCGGCCACGCTTTGGTGTGGTGCTAGCAAGTTAAATTCAATGTATAAGTAGCTTTGGTTTGGGTTTAGCTGTAATAAGCTAATCCGCTCAGGCGTGTCGATTATCCAATTACCAAATAGGGCGGGTTCAACATTTGAGGCTAATGTTTGCGATGTCGCGCTAGCGGTTGCCGCTAGTGACAGTTGTAACGCTATGCACAGCATACATAAACGCAATAACCAACAAGCAGGTTTGATGAGGCAAGTAAGCCATTGTGTTGTTAACGCGGTAAACATAATATCCTTTTATGTTTTAGAGTGGCTTTAATCATGCGGTAATTTAAATGAGCTTTAACCCTAGTCAATATTGCTGATTAAGCAAATAAAAAGCCCGCAGCATAGGCTTACGGGCTTTATGTTAAAGCAAATAGGGGTGTCAGGTTAAGGTACTAATGTCAGCAGTGGCGCTTGAGCTGCAACCTGGAAATCTAATGCCATGGTGACGCTTAATGCGGTAATGGTGATAATAGAAAATCCAAATACCTGCCTGGCCCAAGACTGCAAATTGATGTCCTGGCGATAGCCTTTAAGGGCCATAGCTAACCACCAAAAACTGGTGGCGCAAGTGACTGCAGTAAAGGCGATGCCAGTGTATCCGGCTAATGGCAGTAACACGCTCACTAAGGCAAATACGGCAATGTATAACACAATATGTAATTTGGCTTTAGCCATGCCTTCTGCTACGGGTAACACCGGGATGTTAGCCGCGGCGTAGTCGTCAAAGCGAAAAATGGCAATTGCATACGAGTGAGGCATTTGCCATAGGCTAAACATCAGCAGCAAGATACCTGCGCCCATGTCCATTTGCCCGGTAACCGCGCAATACCCCACAACCGGTGGCACAGCACCCGAAAAACTGCCCACTAAGGTGCCGTAAACCGAGTTGCGTTTCATGTACAGGCTATACACGCCGACATAAACCCCATAGCCAATGGCGGCAAACAGTACTGCTAGGCTGTTGGTAAATATTGCCAACATAGCAAATCCAATTGCGCCAAGGCCTAACCCAAACATCAATACCGATGAAATGGACAGTTCACCTGTTACGGTAACGCGTTTACAGGTGCGCTGCATTTTGGCGTCGATGTCGCGATCAATACAGTTATTGATTGTGCAACCCGACGCCACCACCAAAGACAAACCTATCATGGTGGCAAACATCAAGGTCAAATCAACATTACCTTGAGCCGCGAGTAAAAAACCGCCCGCGACAGAAATTAAATTGCCCATGATGATGCCAGGTTTAGTGACCTGAACATATCCTCGTAAGCGTGAGGTTAATTGTGCTGACATAAGTTGACCTTGATTGTTCATTAGTGCTTTGGGTTACATCATCAATTCGTTAGCTGCGTAGATAATCCACACAGACAGCCCCACCACCATGACAATAATCAAGGCGGTGAATAAGAATGAGAATGTATTGAGCTTACCTTCTTTAGAGAAATCTAAATGGAGGAAGTATTTCAAGTGCACCACAATTTGCACTATTGCGGTTATCACTACGACCCATATGGTGGTTGCATGATCAAACTGGTGTGTCATCACCGACCAAAATGGAATAGCCGTTAATACTACCGACAATACAAAACCGACAACATACGATTTGATGCTGGCTGCAAAATCGCCAACATCATGGCTTGAATGTGCATGGCTCATTACAAGGCTCCTAACAAATAAACAACGGTAAACACACACACCCAAACGATGTCTAAGAAGTGCCAAAACAAACTTAAGCAGCTCAAACGAGTCACGCTGCGATTGGTTAAGCCGGTTGTTAATACCTCAACCATCATAATCAGCATCCAAATTAAGCCTGCGGTGACATGTAAACCATGCATACCGACTAGGGCAAAAAAGGCCGATAAAAAGGCGCTGCGATCAGGGCCGTTACCGTGTTCAATTAAGTGGTGGAATTCGTACACTTCCATGCCAATAAACACACAACCTAACGCAAAGGTGATTAATAGCCAGCCTAAGGTTGCCGCTTTCTTTTGGTGTTTAGCGCAAATCATTGCTACGCCATAGGTAATGCTACTGACCAATAGCGCGGCGGTTTCGATAAGTACAAAGTCGAGTTCAAAAATATCTTTGCCCGATACGCCGCCGTCAGTGTTCATAAACAATACTGCGTAGGTGGCAAAAACCGAGGCAAACAAAATGCAGTCGGTCATCAGATAAATCCAAAAACCGAACAAGGTATTACCGCTAGTGTCGTGGTGCTCATGTTCATCAGAATGAGCCACATGTAAATCTGCTTGGATAGCAATGCTCATAATTAGCCCCTCACTACGTTATCTAGGTGTGCATGTTCAATGCGTGTGACTTCATCAGGTTGCACGTAGTAGTCGACATCGTTGTCGTAAGCGCGCACTAAAAACAGTACAAATGCACTGGCAAGTCCAGCAATAGCTAACCACCAAATATGCCAAATAGCGGCAAAACCAACAGCGGTTATACACGCCGCCATGAAAATACCGCTGGCAGTGTTTTTAGGCATGTGGATTGGTTGATAAGCTTGCTCACGTTGATACGCCTGGCCTTTTTCTTTCATATCGGTAAAGGCATCAATGTCTGTGACATGGGGTAATTTTGCGAAGTTATAAAACTGCGGCGGTGACGAGGTAGACCACTCTAAAGTATGGCCATTCCACGGGTCGCCAGTAGTATCTAAGTTTTGCTCACGGTCGCGAAAGCTCACATACAATTGAACAAACTGTAAAATGATGCCGGCTAAAATGATAAAGGCACCTACCGCAGCAAAGTAAATCCAGAAGTTCCATGCTGGATTGTCTGTGTGGTTAATACGACGTGTCATCCCTAGGAATCCAAGTACGTACAGCGGCATAAACGCCACGTAGAAACCCACCTGCCAACACCAGAATGACGCTTTACCTAAACGCTCATTTAAGTGGAAGCCCATCGCTTTAGGGAACCAAAACGCAAAGCCTGCCATGTACCCAAATACTGCGCCACCTAAAATGGTGTTATGGAAATGAGCAATCAAAAATAGGCTATTGTGTAATACGTAATCCGCCCCTGGTACCGCAAGTAATACGCCGGTCATGCCGCCAATGGTAAAGGTGACCATAAAGCCTAATGTCCACAATACCGGAACCGTAATGCGTAAACGACCACGGTAAATGGTAAATAACCAGTTAAACAGTTTTACCCCGGTCGGCACCGCAATTACCATAGTCATTACCCCAAAGAAGGCATTGACGTTGGCGCTTGAGCCCATGGTAAAAAAGTGGTGTAACCAAACAATAAAACCAAGGATAGAAATCGCGCCGCTGGCCCATACCATTGAGCTGTAGCCAAACAGGCGTTTTGAGGTAAAGGTTGAGATCACTTCTGAGAAAATACCAAATGCCGGTAAAATCAGAATATATACTTCAGGATGTCCCCAGGCCCAAAACAGGTTGATGTACATCATGGCGTTACCGCCACCATCATTAGTAAAGAAGTGGAAATCTAAGTAACGGTCTAGGGTTAATAGGCCTAACACCGCGGTTAAAATGGGGAACGAGGCGACAATTAATATATTGGCCCAGGTACAGGTCCAGGTAAAAATCGGCATTTGCATTAGCTTCATGCCTGGGGCGCGCATTTTTAATACCGTGGCAATAAAGTTAACCCCAGTTAAGGTTGTCCCTATGCCCGATATTTGCAAGGCCCAAATATAATAATCAACCCCCACTCCCGGGCTGTAAGCCAGCTCAGATAATGGTGGATATGCTACCCAACCCGTTTTAGCAAACTCACCGAGTCCAAGCGAAATATTAATTAACACCGCGCCAGATGTGGTGAGCCAAAAGCTTAAGTTGTTTAAAAACGGGAACGCCACATCGCGGGCACCAATTTGCAGCGGCAATATTAAGTTCATTAAACCAATCATAAATGGCATAGCCATAAAGATAATCATGATCACGCCATGGGCTGTGAAGATTTGGTCGTAATGTTCTGGTGGTAAATATCCAGCAGCGCCATTAGTGGCAAGCGCCTGTTGGGTTCGCATCATAATTGCGTCAGAGAAACCACGGATAAGCATTACTAATGCCAACAGAATGTACATAATACCAAGACGTTTGTGGTCAACCGACGTGAGCCAGTCGTGCCAAAGTACGCCCCATTTTTGATGCTTTGTAATGAGCGCAGCAATAACCAATCCAATCACGCCGACAACCGCAAGGGTCACCATAATAATGGGTTCGTGATACGGAATGGACTCGAGAGTTAATTTTCCAAAAAATGACATGATTACTCCGCCTCCCCAGAAACAGTCGATGACGGCTCTGTGGTTGAGTGTGTTGGGATTGAGTGTTCAGAATGTTGTGTAGCATCAATGTCTTTCATATGTTGCATGTGTTGATCGTGGTCCATATCTTCCATGCTGCCCATCGATTTCATGTTTGAGTTCGGGTCCATGTATTGCATTACTACGTAATTAAACATGCCTTTTTGCACTGAGCCGAAGTACTGCACAGGGTTGTTTTCGCTCTTTTTTGCCAGTAGCTTATATTGCGCAACATCCAAGGTTGTTTCTTGCTGTTTAATCATGGCGACCCATGCGTCAAAGTCTTCAGCTGTTGGGGTGGCGATGGCATTAAATTTCATACCTGCAAACCCAGCACCGCTGTAGTTAGCTGAAATACCTTTAAATGTGCCAGGTTCGTTGGCAATAAGGTGCAACTTAGTTGCCATGCCTGCCATTGAGTAAATTTGGCTGCCTAGCTGTGGGATGAAAAATGAGTTCATTGCCGTGTCTGAAGTGATTTTAAAGTTAACCGGTACATTGGCTGGGAAAGCCAATTCGTTAACTGACGCAATGCCTTGTTCTGGATAAATAAATAACCATTTCCAGTCGAGTGATACTACTTGCACGGTAATCGGTTTAGCGTGGTGGTCAAGCGGCTTGTAAGGGTCGAGTTTATGGGTTGAGTTCCACGTAATAACACCCAACACAATTACAATCACAACCGGAATGAGCCACACCACGATTTCGATGGTTTTTGAATGAGCCCATTTAGGCGCATAAATTTCGTGATCGCGTCCGTCACGGTATTTCCACGCAAAATAGAGCGTCATAAAAATAACCGGAATCACCACGATCAGCATCAATAATGTTGCCACAATGATGAGATGTTTCTCATCCATGCCGACTTGCCCTTTAGGGTCGAGCACGCCGCCTTCGCAGCCGGCTAGCATTAATGCGCCAACCGCCAGCATTGCTGTACTTAATTTTCGAATAAACAAAGGAAGATTCCTCTAACCTTAATAACTTACTACGCTGCCAGTGAGATACCTGTGACAGATTGAAAGCAACAGGTGGCATTCAGCAAGGCTCAAATGAGCAATCGCTGATCACGTTGATATAACATCAACGTGTTATGAATAACCTGTTGTCAGAGTTGAGCTAAAACGAAAATTAACGAGGAGGGGCGCGGCAGCCATGTGCCGTATAGTCTAACGATTTAGGAATAACAGGAGATAATGCACTTAGCGCATCGCTGAGTTCAAGCAGATTGCTAAATTTAGAATTGAGATGAAACAAGCGCCAAAATTGTTCAATAACCATAGGGTTAAGAATAATCAAGCTGAGCAATCCAGCGCCTACAAACTCAGCCAGTAGGCTGTCGGCTATAGCGATAAATTCACTAATATCAATAAAGTGACCAACCGAAATCGATAAGGCATCGGCTAAAGGTTGCAGCAATAGTAATCCGAAACACAAAGTTAAATGTGCTTTACTCAGTTTGGACAATCTTGCTATGCGACTTAGCTGCGTAACAAAATTTTGGCAAAGAGTTGGATTCAAAAAACGTTTCCGCCTGAGCGTAAAAGAATTGGTAGTCGCATTAAAACACTGCGAGTTGTTGTACGGCAGGAGAATAACAAGAAGCGGCTATTAATTGAAAGTAGTTAAGGTCAGTAAAACCGCGCAAAGATTAAATAAACCTGAAAAAGCACATAAATTAAGCTATTTATTTACAAATTTAACCAATTGTTCACTGTTTTTGGTCTTAATAAAGGTAGAATCGTGATCATTAGCACATTAAGCGCTCAAAAAACTGTGAGCTACTTAAAGGTAACTCCTGTCATCAACGCTTCGCTTGAGTATCAAGTCGAGCGCTAACGATATTGGTAACAAGGGTCACTAAATCAGGCGCTAAAGGCGAAATGTTGACTATTTTACTGACAGATTTTGACTTTCAACGGGCTGAACTATATTCTTTGTCGCTGCTTTGAGGTGCATCAGTGTATTCAAAGTAAAATCTTGCATGAACTAAGCCGCATTAGTTAAACCCTCCCTTATTGGATTGCTACAATCCATCTGTAGTGGCTGTTTTGCTTTACCCCATATTTAATAGCATCTCGTTGCATGACGGATCAACATCTTAGAAGCTGTAGGCGATATTTCAGTTTCGGATAAGCACGTACTATTGAAATAAATGACTGAATTTTAAACAGAGTGAATAACATGATACAAACCATGAAAAAAGAATGGTTCTCCAACATTCGCGGAGACCTATTAGCCGGTCTTGTGGTTGCGCTGGCGTTAATTCCAGAGGCGATTGCCTTTTCTATTATTGCAGGTGTAGACCCTAAAGTGGGGCTATATGCTTCGTTCTGTATTGCGGTAGTGATTGCATTTACCGGTGGCCGCCCAGGGATGATTTCTGCCGCAACGGGTGCAATGGCACTGTTAATGGTGACCTTAGTAAAAGAGCACGGCCTTGAGTACTTATTGGCTGCTACCTTATTAACCGGTGTATTCCAAATTGCAGCAGGCTACTTAAAGCTGGGTAACTTAATGCGCTTTGTGTCGCGCTCGGTGGTGACTGGCTTTGTGAATGCCTTAGCGATTTTAATCTTTATGGCGCAAGTGCCTGAGCTGATTGACGTGACCTGGCATGTGTACGCCATGACCGCTACAGGCCTTGGGATTATTTACTTATTCCCACTGATTCCGGTTATTGGTAAATCATTACCGTCACCGTTAGTGTGTATTGTTGGTTTAACCATTTTTGCAGTCTTTATGGGCATTGATGTGCGTACCGTAGGTGACATGGGCCAACTGCCCGACACTTTACCAATCTTCCTATGGCCAGAAGTGCCATTAACCCTTGAAACCCTCATGATCATCTTGCCATATTCAGCAGGCCTTGCGGTTGTTGGTTTGCTTGAATCAATGATGACAGCCACCATTGTGGATGATTTAACCGACACTCAAAGTGATAAAAACCGTGAGTGTAAAGGTCAAGGTATTGCCAACATTGGTGCAGGCTTAATGGGCGGCATGGCGGGTTGTGCCATGATTGGCCAATCGATTATCAACGTAAAATCGGGTGGTCGTGGGCGTTTATCAACGTTTGCAGCGGGTATGTTTTTGCTGATTTTAATCGTATTCCTCGGTGAATGGTTAAAGCTTATTCCTATGGCGGCATTAGTCGCGGTAATGATCATGGTGTCTATCGGTACTTTCTCTTGGGATTCAATCCGTAACCTCAAACATCACCCAATGTCGACAAACCTTGTGATGGTGGCCACGGTTGTGGTGGTTGTTGCTACCCATAACTTGGCGATTGGGGTATTTGTAGGGGTGTTATTGGCTTCATTATTTTTTGCCAATAAAGTGGGCCGATTCATGGTGGTTAAAAGTTCAGAGATTACCGCTGAAACTGGCCGTCATTATCAAATCGTTGGTCAGGTGTTTTTTGCCTCTGCCGACAAGTTCAGCCAATCATTTGATTTTAAAGAAGTGGTTGATAAAGTGACTATCGACTTATCATTAGCGCATTTTTGGGATATCACCGCAGTATCGGCACTCGATAAAGTGGTGATTAAATTCCGTCGTGATGGCACCGAGGTTGATTTAATTGGCCTAAATGAAGCTAGTGCGACCATCGTTGATAAATTTGGGGTGCACGATAAGCCTGAAGAAGTCGAAAAAATGATGTCTGGTCACTAACCTTGAGCAACACCACAAAAGGAGAACAATAATGACAAATGTGATTGCTTGTATCGACGGTTCAAAAGCCACCTTAGCGGTTTGTGATGCCAGCGTGTGGGCTGCGACTCAAATGACAGCCCCAGTGACCTTGTTACATGTATTAGATAAATCTGTGTATCCAACACAATTGAATTTATCTGGCAGCATTGGTTTAGGTACGCGTGAACACCTACTCGACGAAATGGTTGAGCTTGAAGGGCGCAGAAGCAAACTGGCACTCGAGCAAGGTAAATATATGCTCGAAGATGCTAAAACGCGGGTTTCTGACCAACAAGCGACAGTGTCAGTCGATACTTTACAACGCCACGGCGATTTAATTGAAACCTTGTTAGAACAAGAGCCCAATGCAAGGTTAGTGGTTATGGGACGTCAAGGTGAACAGCACCAAGACCAACCGATTGGTAGCCATATTGAGAGTGTTATCCGTACTATTAAGCAACCGATTTTAGTCGTAATGGCAGAGTTTACCGCGCCTGAGCGTTTTATCTTTGCTTACGACGCCAGTGCAACGGCTAAAAAAGCCCTTGCTCGTGTTGCAGCCAGTCCGTTGCTTAAAGGCCTAGCATGTCATTTAGTGATGGTATCAGACAATCAAACTCAAGCCAGTGCTGAGCTTGCTGCGGCAGCAGACACCTTAAGCAGTGCAGATTTTAACGTAAGCACTGCTGTGTGTCAGGGTGAAGTTCAAGCGGCGTTAGAAGCATACCAAATCGAGCATAATATCGATCTAATGGTTATGGGTGCTTACGGCCATTCGCGTATTCGCGAGTTTTTTGTCGGTAGCAACACCACCAGAATGATCAGCAAAAGCAAAATCCCATTATTACTATTACGTTAGTCATAATGGATTAGCTGACAGCTAAGAGCTGATAGCTAAAAAGCCACTCCGGCAGTGTATGTCGGAGTGGCTTTTTGTTTATGGTTTGGTTGCGGTTATTTTAGACCTACTAGCGCTACATCGTCGCACTTCGAAGACTCCAGAGCATGGACAAATGTTACTTTGACTCCATTCAATTCCATTCAATTTCACTAAATTCGACTTCATTAAACCTGTCTTCATAAAATTCGTCTTCCCGGCAATGTTTTTGAGCCGGGATCCAGGTGTTAGCTTTTGTTTTTGTTGCGGCCACAAGGTCGTGGCATTTCCCCACACTGAGGTAAAGAGTTAAGGTTTATTCTTGTTTACAATCAGAGATGATACGTCGTGTTAAATAAACCATTGGCCATTGAAATATTGCGGTATGGGTTTATTGTATAAAAATAAAGCGTATCATCAATAATGACGCAGTGATAAATTCAATCTGTGAGTCGTAGGTGTTTGTTGCTTATGGTTTTCTAGCAGTATTCATCCGTGACTATCGGTCATCAGATGTGTTTAATCGGTGATGTTGAGAGGCAAGCCTCAAGTAAGCCGTTACATGCCATAAAATATCTTTAATTCACAATGGCCAACATACTATGGAACATAAACGATATTTTTTATTGCTTTCAATCATTTTTATTATTGAATTTATTGTTATTTCTATCAATCCTTATAACAGAGCCGATTGGGCGCTTGAGAATGTATTAGTTGTTTTATCTGTCATCTTTGTGGTGTTTACCTATAAAAAATGCCCATTATCGCGACTTTCTTATAGCTTGAGATTTATCTTTATGAGCTTGCATGAAATCGGCTCATATTATACTTATTCCAATGTTCCCTATGATGAATTTCTACTGTCGTATTTTAACGTTAGCCTTAATGAATATATGGGCTGGAATCGCAATAATTTTGATCGATTGATTCATTTCGCATACGGTTTTTTACTGGCGTACCCAGTGAGAGATCTGTATTGCAAGATTGCTGCCGTGAAAGGCTTTTGGAGCTATTTCACGCCGTTAAACCTGATTATGTCGACATCGATGTTATATGAGTTAGTGGAGTGGGGCGCCGCAGAGGTATTTGGTGGCGAGCTTGGCATGGCGTATTTAGGTACCCAGGGTGATATTTGGGATGCGCATAAGGATATGGCACTCGCCAGCCTGGGTGGATTGTTAGCGATGGTGATAACGCTGCTTATCCATTCACGTATCCAAAAAGACTTTCGAGAACAATGGCGATTAAGCTTAACGGTAAACAATAAAGGATATTAAGCGAAGCAGAGGCAAGTTGAATTATTATGGTTGCTTAGGCCTTTTATGGCCGACGGCGACTAACGTCGTGGTGCTTCGCAGACTCCAGAGTTGGATAAATGTTACTCTGGTTCACTTCAACGTTATTAAATGCAACTTCATTAAACTCGTCGGGACGATGAGAAAGTAATTACAAGCTTTGTCAAAACGAGTCAGTCTCTGGCGTAGATGAAGCACCACTGCCTTCATATCCATAGTCCATATCTTACACGGCCCATTAAGCTTCACTATTCACCACTCTCGAAGTGACCTTTTTACGTGTTTGGTTGAGCGTGTAAACACCGCTGACCACCACGAGTAGGCTGCCGAGTAGCGTCATGGTGTCGGGTGTTTCACCGAATATGAATATACCCAACGCTAATGCAAATAATAAGCGGGTGTAGCGAAAGGGGGCGATGACCGACACGTCTCCAGCGCGCATGGCGATGGTAAGGGCATTGTAAGCTGCGACACCAAAAATAATTGCGCCGATGATTTGCAGTGATGCTGTGGTATTGAGTTGTGCGGGTTCATTTTGATATAGCTGGATGGCAATTCCTGCGGGGATTAATACAAAAAATCCGTATACCCCAAGTTGCATGTTCGATAACACAGGCGGCGCTGCGCGAGTGGCTAAATCGCGACCGGCAAAGCCTAATGTGGCGATGACTGCGAATAGTGAGTTAGCTTCGAACCCAGCAAGTCCCGGGCGGATAATCATTAATACTCCGATAAACCCCACCAGTACGGCAATCCATCGTTTAATCCCAACATGTTCACCAAACAATAATGCCGCGCCTATCATGGCAATCAACGGCGTGGCTTGTAATATTGCTGAGGCGCTAGAGAGTGGGGTGAGAGTGATGGCTAAAGCAAAGGTAAAGCGACCAGTCACTTCGCAGACTGCGCGAATTAAAATGGGCGCAGTGAGTATGGCAGGATGCAGTATCTTTTGACCTTTACGCCATGCGAGCAGCATAAAAACCAGCATGCCGCCGAGACCAAATAGCGCTAGGATTTGGCCTAAAGAGGTGGTTTGCGCTGCGGACTTAATCAGCATGTCTTCAATGGCAAAAGCGGCCATTGCAAGCACCATGTAGAGACTGCCTTTAGTATTATTCAAACTGACACCTATTTAGGAATGCAAAGCGATAAAAGTATCTTGATAAACGCAGTCATCTGGAATGATGTGTTAATGGTAAGTACTTAAAATTTTTTTAACCAACTGATAATTATCAGTTATCGGTTGGGGAACACTAAAGTACTTTTAGTCTTTGGTATAGGTAATTTTATTAATGTACCAGGTTTTATCGCCTTGAGGTGTGCTGACGACGGCTTCGTCATCGACTTCTTTTTTGAGAAGTGCGCGCGCCATTGGGGAGTCGATAGAGATGTAATCTTTGCGTTCGTCGTAGATTTCTTCTGGGCCGACAATTTTAAAGGTTTTGATGTCGCCAGCATCGTTTTCAATTTCAACCACGGCACCAAAAAAGACTTTGCCTTCTTGCTCTGGTGCGTAGTAAACAATTTTTAAGTCGGGCAGTAATTTGCGTAAATAGCGAACACGACGGTCTATTTGCCTTAATAAACGCTTGTTGAAGGTGTAATCGGCGTTTTCTGAGCGGTCTCCAAGACTGGCAGCCCAGGTTACAATTTTAGTGATTTCAGGGCGTTGTTCTTTCCACAAGTAATCGTGCTCAAGTCTGAGTTTGTTGTAACCTTCGAGGGTAATTAGCTTGGTTTTCACTTTTGCTACTCTTTTATCTGTGTATCATTTTTAAGACAGTATTTGCGTGAATCATATCATCAGTATGTAGGCTGTGCATTGTCTGTTCTTTGCTAAGGATCATAAAGCTTTTCGTACTAGCAGCGAATTAGTAGTCTTTATGGTATCTTTGGCATAATTTTATTTTAATCCATGCCGAATTCGAACAACTATGCATAATATTGCCCAGATTATCGCTCAAGAGCTTAACGTTCGTGAGCAACAGGTCACTGCGACCATAGCGCTTTTAGATGATGGTGCAACAGTACCGTTTGTGGCCCGCTACCGTAAAGAAGCCACCGGTGGCTTAGATGACACTCAGTTGCGTAATTTGTTTTCTCGCCTAGGTTATTTGCGTGAATTACATGATCGCCGCCAGGTGGTGTTGTCGAGTATTGAGGCACAGGGAAAGCTAACACCTGCATTGGCTCAAGCCATTAATGAAGCCGACAGTAAAACCCGCCTTGAAGATTTATATCTGCCTTATAAACCTAAGCGCCGTACTAAAGGTCAAATTGCAATTGAAGCGGGCATTGAACCATTGGTTGATGCCGTATTAGCTGACCGCACATTGGACATAGACAGTAAAGCTGAAGCGTTTTTAAATCCAGAAGCCGGTTTTGCCGATGCTAAAGCAGTATTAGACGGTGCACGTTATATATTAATGGAACGTTTTGCTGAAGATGCAGAGCTATTACGTAAAGTTCGCCAGCACTTAAGCCAGCAAGCGGTGCTTGAGAGCCGTATGGTGAAAGGTAAAGAAAAAGAAGGCGCTAAGTTCCGCGACTATTTTGAACACAATGAGCTAATGAGTAAAATCCCATCGCACCGCGCCTTAGCCATGCTGCGTGGTCGCAATGAAGGTGTACTCAGTTTATCGATGAATGCCGATCCTGACACAGAAGCTAGCCAAGGCAGCTATTGCGAAGTGATTATTAGCGATCATTTTAAGTTAGTGTTAACTGATTCTAGTGTGGATACCTGGTTAAAGACTGTAGTGACCTCAACATGGCGAATTAAAGTGGCCTTGCAAATGGAAACTGAGTTTATTTCTAAGATGCGCGAAAGTGCTGAAGAAGAAGCCATTAAAGTGTTTGCTCGCAATTTGGGTGATTTATTAATGGCGGCGCCAGCTGGTGCGAAAGCCACCATGGGCCTAGATCCTGGGATCCGTACAGGCGTTAAAGTAGCGATTGTTGATAACACTGGCAAGCTGGTCGCGCATACCACTATTTTTCCGCATGCACCGCAAAACTTATGGGATAAATCAATTCGTACCTTAAGTAACTTAGTGGCGATGCATAAGGTCGAGATTATTGCTATTGGTAATGGTACAGGCTCGCGTGAAACAGATAAATTAACTGGTGAGCTCATTGCAGCAGTAAAAGAATCGCAACCTAATTTAACTAAAGTTATTGTGAGCGAAGCGGGTGCATCTGTTTATTCAGCATCAGAGTTTGCCGCTAATGAATTTCCTGACTTAGATGTGTCTATTCGCGGTGCCGTATCGATTGCACGTCGTTTACAAGACCCTTTAGCCGAACTGGTTAAAATTGAACCTAAAGCGATTGGTGTCGGTCAATATCAGCATGATGTTAGCCAAAGTATGTTGTCACAGTCACTTGAAGCGGTCGTCGAAGACTGTGTAAACGGTGTGGGTGTGGATTTAAATATGGCGTCTGCGCCGTTATTGACTCAAGTAGCGGGGTTAAATAAAACCCTCGCGAAAAACATTGTTGATTACCGTGACGCCAATGGCCAGTTTACTAACCGTAAGCAAGTATTGAGTGTGCCGCGCGTTGGGCCAAAGGCATTTGAGCAAGCAGCAGGTTTTTTACGTATCCGCAATGGCGACAACCCGCTTGATGCATCATCGGTTCACCCTGAGGCTTACAGTTTAGTTGAAGCCATTGCCGCAGCGAAACAACATCCGGTTGCACAGCTTATTGGTAACACAGATTTATTGCGCGACATCAATGCCGCTGACTTTGTCACTGATACTTTTGGTGTGCCAACCATTAACGATATTTTGGCTGAGTTAGATAAGCCAGGTCGTGATCCGCGTGGTGAGTTTAAAACGGCTAACTTTAAAGACGGCGTTGAGGAGTTAAAAGACCTCAAGCTTGAAATGATTTTAGAAGGTGTGGTCACTAACGTGACTAACTTTGGTGCTTTTGTCGATGTGGGTGTGCATCAAGATGGTTTAGTGCATATTTCATCGTTAACCGACAAGTTTGTTAGCGACCCTCATACCGTGGTGAAAGCTGGCGATGTGGTGAAAGTGAAGGTGATGGAAGTGGACGTTGAGCGTCGCCGCATTGCCTTAAGTATGCGCCTTGATGAAAAGCCTACACCTGCCAAAATGGGCCAAGCAAAATCGGGTTCACAGAAGACTTCATTTAGTGGTAAACCTAATAGTGGTAAACCTAAGTCAGCAGTACCGCAAAAACAGGCTAATAAACCTGCAAAACCCGCTCAGAATGCAGCGATGGGTAATGCCTTTGCTGATGCCTTTGCCAAACTTAAGAAATAATTTGCCTATGCTTACACAAGATTGAGCTGAATTAAGCTATTGATTAATAAGCCCTTGCATTGCTATGCAGGGGCTTTTTTATTGCCTTAGAAAACTGAACTTCTACAGTCAGCAATAATTCAGTTTTTATTCAGTGGATCTTAAGTGTTTTAGTTGAATATCAGCGCCAGTTGAGTTTAACGCGAGTGGCAATTTTGAAATTATTAACCCAAACACTTTCACGCATTACCCCCAAAAGCATCAGTTATGAAGCGATGACGCTCATTATTGCGGTGTATTTTGGCCTGGTATTAAACTTCCCTATTATTCGTAAAATTTACCAATTATCGACAGAGGGCCATGTGCTATTTTCGCTCTCTCCAGCTATTTTGCTCAGTGGCTGCTTTATGGTTATTTTCAGTTTATTTACGTTTAGATTTGTGTTTAAGCCCGTTATGGTTGTGTTACTGCTGACCTCATCTGCGGCGATGTACGCGATGCTCAAGTACAACGTGATGATTGATTACAGCATGATTGAAAATATTTTTGAGACTAACTCTGGCGAGGCATACTCATACATTAATGCCTACTCAGTAGGTTATGTGTTGGTGTTTGGCGTATTGCCATCGATTTGGTTATTGAGCACGAATGTAACTGATCGCGCTTCGGTGGCTAAAACCGTATTTCGTCGCGTTGGCTTTGTGGTATTAGGTTTGGCCGTTATTGGTGCAATGATTGTGTTTTTTTACAAGGATTACGCATCAGTAGGTCGTAATAATAAGTACCTTAACAAGATGATTATTCCGGCACATATCTACAATACCGCTAAGTTTGTTAAGCAACGCTATTTTACAGAAAAACTGACCTTTAACCCTATCGGTGACGATGCGCAACTGGTGCCAACGGCCAATAACAAACCAACCTTAATGGTATTGGTGGTCGGCGAAACCGCACGTGCACAAAATATGGCTTATAACGGTTATCAGCGTAATACCAACCCATACACTGAAAACCTAGGTATTATCGCGCTACAAGATGTGTCGTCGTGTGGCACCGCTACGGCGCATTCACTGCCTTGTATGTTTTCAAATTTAACGCACAACACTTACAACCGTGAAACCGCCGATGCGCAAAATAATGTGCTTGATGTCATCAAAGCAGCAGGCGTTGAAGTGACCTGGTTTGACAATGATGGTGGCGACAAAGCGGTTGGCGCGCGGATTAACAAAATTGATATTTCACCTAGCGAAAACAACCCATTGTGTGATGGCTTAAGTTGCTACGACGAGATTTTAGTTGAAAAACTGAACCAAAAATTACAACAAGATGCTCTGGCTAGTACAACGTCGAGTAAAGGGTTAGCGAACCAATTGATTGCGTTACATACTATTGGCAGCCATGGGCCAACTTACTGGCAACGTTACCCTGCGGATAAAGCATCATTTACACCAGCATGTAGCCGCAGCGATATTGAAAATTGCAGTGACCAAGAGATCATCAACGTATACGACAATACCATTGCCTATACCGATTTTGTGTTGGCTCAAACCATTAAGGTACTCGAGCAATATCAAGATAAATATAACGTGGCATTAGTTTACCTTTCTGATCATGGTGAATCATTAGGTGAAAGCGGCATGTACTTACACGGCACGCCTTACAGCATTGCGCCTAGCCAGCAAACACATGTGCCTTGGTTTATGTGGTTGCCGCAAGATTATACCCAAGCAAAAGGTGTCGACCGTGAATGTATTGCCGAGCATGCCCAAACAGCAAGCTACTCACACGACAACTTGTTTCACAGCTTGCTAGGCCTCTATGGCGTAAATACCTCGGTGCGTGATGCTAAATTAGATATCACCAGCAACTGTAAATTGAATTAGGAACGCTCCATGACATCATCAAGCTCGGCAAATAAAGCTCAATCAACTGAATCGCCTAAAATAGTGGTTAAGCGCCAAGGGCTAATGCGCTTACTATATACCTGTAAACATACCTTTAACGGCTTAAAGTGGATGTGTCGTAACGAGGCGGCTTTTCAACAAGAGTTGATGCTGTTTGTGCCATTGACAGTGTTTGCATGTATGGCAAATATCACAGCACTACAAACTACTATGTTGGTTTTAGCGCTACTGTTTGTATTGTTTGCCGAACTGGTTAACACTGCTATAGAGGTCGTTGTCGATCGAATTGGCCTTGAGTTTCATACGTTATCAGGTTTGGCCAAGGACATCTCATCAGCGTTTGTGTTTGTGAGCATGCTGATGGCTGCGATTATTTGGTGGGCGGTTTTATGGCCATAAACTATTCGTAACGGCTGAACACCGATGTGCCAAAATAGTGGTTAGTTTCATGGATAAAGCATAAAAATGATAAAGGATGCTCAATGAAAGTGTTGTTAATTGAAGACTCTGAGGCACTTCGCCGTGGTATTCGGGTTGGGTTAGACCATTTGGGTTATACCGTTGATGAAACCGGTGACGGTTCTGAAGGCTTGAGCATGGCGCTCACCAATCAATATGACTTTATTATTTTGGATTTAATGCTGCCTAATGTCGATGGCATTAGCTTATTGAAAAGTATCCGTAAGCTAGGTAATCAAGCTAAGGTCATTATTTTATCGGCTAAATCTCAGGCGGAAGACCGCGTTAACGGATTATTGTCTGGCGCGGATGACTATTTAACCAAACCATTTTCGTTTGATGAGCTCCAGGCCCGATTAATTACCATGGGGCGCCGTGGTGAGTTAAATCAACAAGCAAAAACAATTAGCATCGCCGATTTTGTGCTTGATAGTAGCAATAAGTCTTTGCGGGTTAATGGTCATTTTATCGATCTGACTAAAAACGAATTTAAGATAGTGGAATACTTATTTAACAACCCTAAACAAGTGTTAAATCCTGAACAAATCAGCGAGGCAGTGGTGGGATCGTTTAATCACTTATCTAAAAATACGATTGAAGCGCATTTATCGTCGGTGCGTAAAAAAGCCAAAGCTGTAGGGGCAATGTTACCGATTAAAAATAAGCGTGGTTTTGGGTATTTTGTGGATGTTCAAGCATGAAGTCATTAACGACTAAACTAATGAACACCATGACCTACGTGGTGACAGCAATTTTAATTATTGTATTTTTGGCGATTGATATCAGTATCGATAATTGGGTTGATGTTGAGTTTGATAATGCACTCACTGATAAATCTAATTATTTAAAAACGTTAGTAAAAGTAACCCCTGAAGGTACTGAGTTTGATTTTGCGGGCGAATTTATGCCTGAATTTGGCACCTCAACTAAAGCCAGCTTTTTTCAACTATGGCAAGGTGATGCCGTATTTGAGCGTTCGGAGTCGTTGGGTCATTTTCCGGGTATTGATTTACTCAAAAAAGACATACCAATTAATAGTGCTGTTTTTGCTGACGTAGAATTACCCGACGGCCGTTCAGGGCGTGCAATGGTGTCATATTTTGAACCTCAAGTGCCAAATGCATTACGTAATGTGGTGGGGTACTCGGTTGAGCCAATGTGGTTAACCGTGGCAATTAGTTCTGAAGATTTAACTCAAATTTTGGTGATAATTGATTCCAGTTTAGCCATTGGTTTGTTACTGGTAATTGTGTTGATGCGCTGGGCGGTGGTCAAGGTGATATCTCGGGGTTTAGTGCCGTTAAATGAACTTAATAACGCATTAAAAAGTGTTGATGTCACCCAAAAATATATTCCGTTATCAACTGAGTCTGAGCGTTATCTTGAGATTGAACCGATACGTAATGAATTGAATAAGTTCGTTAAAATTAGCCAGCAATATTTGCAAACTGAAAAGCGGATCACCGCCGATATTGCCCATGAACTGAAAACACCCATTAGTGAGCTTATTAGTTTAAGTGAGATTTATATTCGCTACCCGGATGATCAGCGTATTGGTGATACTTATAAACAAGATGTGCTTAATATTAGTCTGCGGATGAAGACCATTGTGAGTAACTTATTACTGCTGCAGCAAGCTTCGTCTGAAAATATGCATCTGCATCGACAGCAGCTTGATGTTACCGATTTAGTCGATCGAATTATTGAAGCCTTAACATTTAAGTACAACACCATAACTGAGCGTATGCAGGTGGAAAATTATCTGCGTAATAGCAGTGTTTTGGTCGATGAGTTTTCATTACATCTTATTCTTACTAATTTATTTGATAACGCGTTGTATTACAGTCCACCAAAGTCGGTAATAACCGTTCGATTAAGCAGTGACGCTAACGGCGTAACCCTGAGTGTAGAAAATCAACTTCTAACCAGTTTAAAAACCGATGATTTAGAGCGCCTAACTCAACCGTTATTCCAGGCTGAACAGTCGCGTACTAATACCGAGCGTCATGGATTAGGCTTGGCGATTGTGGAAAATATCGCCAAGGTAAATGGTTTTGTATTTAGTTTTGGGTTAATGGCAGAAGACCGGATTAAGTTTACTGTTCACATTCCCAATGTAGATTAAGTCACTTATAGGCGCAAACCATGGTATTTAAAATAAAACCAGCCCCAGCTCAAATGTAAAATAAATGTTAATAAAACGGCCTTGAGAGTGAACTTTTTACCTAAACGTAAGTCTTAAGTTTAACTACTTTTGGTGCCAATTTTTTATGAGTATATCGTTAAAAAGGGTCACATTCTTTTTAGCAATTGAAATACATAAAAATATTGAAATTTACCCAGTAGACTTTTTTAACGATAAAAATGAACTTGTTTTGCCGTTAAAAATAAAGTTGTTGGTACTGTTAACGTTTTTGCCTTTTTAATAGTCGCTGATGAGATTTTCCTAATAACCATTGTTATTTAGGGTTAGCTTTTTGCGCACAAAATTTGGTTAAGAGCATAAAAAATAATAATAATGGAGTCTAAATGACGACTAGCTTCTCAGGTGTGGGTGTTAATCATAATCCACAAAAACAATACTTCTCACCCAGTTTATTCAAAGCCATTTTCGCTTTTAGCATTATTTCGCTTATCGTGATGAGTTTAAGCCGTATAGGTTTGTCGATATGGCAAGCCGAGCGTGTCACCGATGCGCAAGGTTGGGGTTATATTTTAAGCCAGGGGTTACGGGTTGATATTGCTTCTATCTGCTGGGTTTTTGGCATTGCAGCACTGGGTACTGTTATTTTTTCGGGTGAACATATTGTTGGCCGTGTCTGGTTAGTCATTTTACGTGTGTGGCTTACGCTCGGTTTATGGGTACTGGTATTTTTAGAAGTGTCTACGCCGTCTTTTATCGCCGAATATGGTTTTAGGCCAAACCGTTTATATGTTGAATATCTGATATATCCAAAAGAAGTCTTATCGATGTTATGGGCTGGGCGCAAAGCTGAGCTTATTTTATCTTCACTTATCACAATTGGTACGTTAGCTGGTGGTTGGTGGCTCGGTGGCCGTTTAACGCAACAAATTACATACCCAAAATGGTATTGGCGCCCTGTATTAACCATATTAGTCATAGTCGTGACTTTATTAGGCGCGCGTTCATCTTTAGGACACCGCCCGTTAAACCCTTCGTTAGTGGCGTTTTCCAATGACCCATTAGTCAATTCATTAGTGCTTAATTCATCGTTTTCATTAATGTTTGCAATTTCGCAAATGAATAACGAAGAAGATGCTTCAAAAGTGTATGGCAAACTATCTGCCGATAAAATTATTGATATTGTGCGCCGTGAAAGTGGCCGATCCATGAGTGCATTTACCTCAGCAGATATTCCATCATTGTCGTTTAATCAAGCCAGTTATAGTGGTAAACCTAAAAACTTGGTGATTATTTTACAAGAGAGTTTAGGGGCACGTTTTGTGGGAAGTTTAGGTGGGTTACCGTTAACACCCAATATCGATAAGTTGTCGCAGGAAGGCTGGTTTTTTGAAAACCTTTACGCCACAGGTACTCGCTCGGTGCGAGGGATTGAAGCGATTACTACTGGTTTTACACCAACACCAGCGCGAGCAGTGGTTAAGCTAGGTAAGAGTCAGACAGGCTTTTTTACGATTGCAGATTTATTAAAGCAACATGGTTATGAAACCCAATTTATTTATGGTGGTGAAAGTCATTTTGATAATATGCGCAGTTTCTTTTTAGGTAATGGTTTCACCAATATTGTTGATCAAGGTGATTATAAAAATCCTGCATTTATTGCGTCTTGGGGAGTGTCAGACGAAGACTTGTTATTCAGAGCTGATGAAGAGTTTTCGCGAATGCATAAACAAGGTAAACCTTTCTTTAGTTTAGTGTTTAGCTCAAGTAATCATGATCCATTTGAGTTCCCAGACAATCGGATTGAGCTTTATGAGCAACCACAATACACCATGCATAACGCAGTAAAATATGCCGATTATGCTGTGGGCGAGTTTTTCAAAAAAGCAAAAAAATCAGAGTATTGGAAAGACACAATATTTTTAGTTGTGGCAGATCATGACAGCCGTGTCAGTGGTTCAGACTTAGTGCCAGTTTCTCGCTTTAGGATCCCAGGGCTGATTTTAGGCGAAGGTATTGACGTTAAACGTGACTCACGGGTGACAAGCCAAATCGATATGGCACCCACATTATTGTCGCTGATGGGCGTGTCTGACAGTTATCCAATGTTAGGTCGAGATTTAACCCAGGTTCCAAGCGATTGGAAGGGGCGGGCGATGATGCAATATGACAAAAACTTTGGCTTATTAGAGGGTAACCAGGTCACTATTTTACAGCCAGAATTACCAGCAGAAAGCTTTACGTATGACTTTGCCAGTGAGCATTTAATCCCTAAAGAACTCGATAGTAAACAAGCTGAAACGGCTTTGGGTTGGGCGTTGTGGGGGAGTTTGGCGTACAACAAAATGCTATTTAAAACAGGAAGGAACACACTCGTTTCCGCTAAAAATGTAAAGAAAGTGTCACGCTAATATTTGTAATTGCGATTCGAGATTAGGCGCGGATTGTTGCTGATAAAATTGGCCAATCCGCATACCAAATTGCTGAGCGCTGGCGCTGGTCATGTTGTCAGTTTGGCGCGGTTTAGATTCCGTTTGGTTTTTTACTGGCGTTGACTGCGATTTTACTTGAATGTCTTTGCGTTGCAGCGCAGGTGTGTTGCTCGCAATTACGCGTAACGTTTGCTTTTGCTGCGCCTGTTGGCGAGTGGGTTGTTGCAATAACGCCTTAGGGTCGACAGATTGTTGGGTTAAGTTTTGTTGCTGACGTTGTGATTGGTCTTGCTGTTGTTTTTTTTCTGCCACAACGTATGTTGGTGCGCGTTCATTTTGTGGATTAAACGCGCGTTCTTCATGGCCTTTACTGGGTTCTTGCGGTGGAATAATCGGCGGTTTTTGTTGATTGTCCACTCGTGCAAGATCCGTCGCAACATTCGATGTTGCTAGCGGGACTTGCGGATAATGAGTGGTAATGATCATTATAGGTCGCTACGAGATTAAACCGTGGCTAAATTATAGCCAAAAAGTGAACATTGCTAAAGCGCTATTGCTGATATTTTATGATCCAAGGCAATAAGTGGTGCAAAAAATCATCTTGATGTGAAATAAACGGTGCATGTGAGGCTTTGTTTAGCAATATGTCGTTAATGTTTTCTGCTTGTGGCATTTGCTGAATAACTTTGCGAGGCACTAATCCATCGAGTTTGCCCCACATCCGAAACCAGGGTTGCGTTATTTGGCTCAGCCGCTCTCGTATATCCACTTCTTCCAACATGGTTAAACCCTGTGAGAGTGCCAGTCTACTTGGTAAGGGTTTACTGAGTACTAGTTGTTTTATTTGGTTAATATCGGCTTTTGCGTTATCGCTTCCCATGGCTTGAATCGCTAAAAAGCGTTCAACTGTACGTGGTAAATTACGATTAAGTTGTGCTGAAAATTGTGCTAATACTGCGGGTAAAATCCCCGGCCAAGCAGGCATGGTTATTGATTCGTCTCTAGCCATAAAGCACGGAGATGACGCAATAGTCACCAGTGTTGCGACCGAATCAGGGTAATCAATTGCTACCTTGCTGGCAATTAGCCCACCTAAAGACCAGCCAATCCAAATAGCGTGTTTAGGCAATTGCTGTGCGAGTGCTTGAGCCCATTGGTTGATATCACCATCAATATTGGGGCTTAAACCGAATCCCGGCAAATCAACATAATGCACTCTATACTGGTGTAATGCGTTTTTTAGTGGGCTGAATACGGCGTTATTAACCCCCCAACCATGCAGTAGGATTAAATCTGGCCCATGGGTGCCAACAGTATCGATATGCAGTGCAGGAAAGCTCACGTTAACCCCTCGTATTTGACTATTTAATGGAATGAATAGCCTATGTCTGTATTTAAACGAAACATAATGGATTTGCTAAAACACAGTAGGTCTGTTTATCAACATGCTCATGTGGCATTGCTTGGCAGTTTACCCAACCGTTGCCAGCTGTGCCAGCATCGAATTGAGCAGCTTGATTATCAGCAGTTATTTCCTAACCAGGTACTGACTGGAATTTGCCAGGTGTGCTTAGCCGCAAGCTTATACCAGCATGAAGTGTGTCTAGGCTGTGGGCGCGAAATACCACTGTTGCAAGCCTATTGTGGTAAATGCTTGAAACATACCCCTATGTTGATTATTGCGCCTTGCAGTTATCACCAGGGGTTAGGGCCATTGATTGCGGCAATTAAATATCAACAACAATGTGCACCCATTAACGCTATTGCCCAACAGCTTGCCACACGTATTAATCAATTAATTGAGCATAAACTCATTCGTGCGCCTCAAGTGCTAATTCCGGTTCCTTTACATCCAAATCGCTTGCGTCAACGTGGTTTTAATCAAGCTTGGTTGATTGCGGAGCGTCTAAGCAAGACACTTAATATTCCGTTAGATGACACCTGTTTAACCAGAGTGGTTGATACCGTACCCCAAGCCGATTTGTCGGGTAAGCAGCGCCGTGAAAATTGTCATAATGCGTTTAAGTTGAGCGGTAATGTTTCGTATCAGCGGGTTGCGTTAATCGACGATGTGGTCACAACTGGCACCACCGTAGATGAAATTGCGAGGTTATTTAGTCAGCAATTTATTTATGTACAAACTTGGTGTTTAGCTCGTGCGGAAGCTCCGGGGCTATTAGATTAAATCGATTTGAGTAATAACAATATTATTCTCTAACAAAAACAATCAACTATTTTAAAAGGTCGGGATAAACATGTTGGCTTGAACTCGGCTTTGAATGTTAAAAAACCTTGAGCTCGATCATTTTTTTAAGATCAAAGCGTGTCGAGACTACAAAGAAAATGCAACACAGAGTATCATGTGCCTAATTCTTACTAAATTACTCGGGTATACCCTGAGGGAGCAGGTTTTCATGATCACCATTTCCGATACAGCTCAGGCCCATTTCGTTAAATTATTGGCCGATCAGCCAGAAGGCACTCACATTCGTGTTTTCGTTATAAGTCCAGGCACAGCACAAGCTGAGTGTGGCGTGTCTTACTGCCCACCAGATGCGGTAGAAGCTGACGATGTTGAGTTACCATTTAATGGCTTTAGCGCCATGGTTGACGAAAAAAGCGCACCATTTTTAGATGATGCCAGCATCGATTTTGTAACAGATCAATTAGGTTCACAATTAACGTTAAAAGCACCCAACGCCAAAATGCGTAAAGTGTCTGGTGATGCACCATTAGTTGAACGTATTGAATATGTTATTCAGTCAGAAATTAACCCACAACTTGCCAGTCACGGCGGTAATATCATGTTGGTAGAAATTACTGAAGCCGGTGTTGCTGTATTGCAGTTTGGCGGTGGATGTAACGGTTGTTCACAAGTCGATATTACCTTAAAAGATGGTATTGAAAAGCAGTTATTAGATATGTTCCCTGGTGAATTAACCGGTGTGCGTGACGTAACAGATCACCAGCATGGCGAACATTCTTACGCTTAATACTTTATATTAATCGTATAATAAAAACGCGACCTTTTGAGTCGCGTTTTTTATTTCGTATTAATCGGAGTAATCAATTACTGATTAATCATCTCGAGTCAGCACTTCAATTAATTCGATTTCGAAAAACAAATCTGAGTTCGCTGGAATACGGTCACCAATTTGTCGTTCGCCATAGGCGAGGTGTGCCGGTACTGATAATTGCCTTTTACCGCCGACATTCATGCCAATAATGCCTTGATCCCAGCCTTTAATCACACGTCCTGTACCTATGACACATTGAAAAGCATCCGATGCATCAAATTGAGTGCCATCAGCTAAGCATCCACTATAGCGAGTGGTAATTAATGCGCCTTTTACAGCCGTTTTGCCCGTGCCGATTTCAAGGTCGGTGATGATCAATTCTTGGGTCATGATATTCTCTTTTATCTTAGGGCCTACTTGTCATTACTTGAGGTTATTTTACCCCAATATGGGTTGTTAAGAAGCGCTCTATTTCAACAAATGTTGTTAAGCGGTGTTCATTGTTGCTGAGGAAATGGTCGCCATTTTCAAGTTCAACGTACTTAACTGGTTTATTTAATCCTTTAAGTTCATCGTACATTTCTTCGCTGTGGTCTACTTTAACGACGCGATCTTTAGTGCCGTGGATTAACAATACAGGCACTTTTATACTGGCGGCTTTACTTATTGGTGAGCGTTGGTATAAGTCATCATAATCATCGCCAATTTGTTTTTTAACAATTTTACTGTTGTCGTAGTTACGAGATGACTTCACTAAACTCTCAAGATCTGTCACGCCTGCAATACTGATCGCGCATTTGTACAAATCAGGCGTTTTGGCTACCCCCATTAATGCTGCATAGCCACCATAGCTTGCGCCTACAATGCACATACGTTTAGGGTCTGCAATACCTTGACTTACTAACCAATGAGTACCATCTTCAATGTCATTTTGCATTTCAAGACCCCAGTTTTTTAATCCTGAGTTCATAAACTGATAACCATACCCAGCAGACCCACGAAAGTTCATCTGTAAGACGGCATAGCCGCGATTAGCGAAAAACTGTGCCCAGTAGTCAAACGTGGTGGAGTCGTAACTAATCGGACCGCCATGGGGAAAAATAATGGTTGGGAGGTTTTTCGCTTCCGTGTCTTTTGGTGTGGTTAAAAAGGCTTCGATGGCCAAGCCGTCACGGGTAGTGTAATTAACCTTTTTAGGTTTAGATAATACTTCTGGCGGCAATTGACTATAACGATAAGCGATTGGATACAGCTCTCTTTTGTCTCTGTCGCCATAAAAGTAAGTACCAGATTCTATTGGGCCAGTACTATAAACTAGGTAACGGCGTTCATCGTCGCTTAATTGATTAATGACGTTGTGTGATTCTGGTAATACGTCGTTCAAACCATTGTTGAGCTTGATGTAGTCGTTGTCCCAAAAGATAAACTCACCTTCAATATTGGTATCAATACCGATGACTTTTTGTTTTAAATTGGAATAAATTAGCTGACCTTCAACATCATAATTTTCGTTTTGAAATACCAGTTCTTTGGAGAGATTTGGGTCGGTTAAATTCACTTTAAAAATGGCTTTTAACCCTTGATAGTAAGCGCTGACATAAAGGATGTTTGGGTCATGATCAAAGCCGATAGGCCAAATTGCATTTTCACCTAAGGCTTCAAACTCCCATAATAAGCGCAGGTCGCCATCGGCTTCTTGTTGCTCATAAATACGGTAGCTTGTATCGTCGCGATAAATACCAATACGTACCTGGTTTTGCCTGTCTGTTAACCAATTTTCAATGTACTTCTGTGCGTGTTGTTTTATTTTTATTCCACCGCTTTTTAAGCTGACTTTAATCACGCTTTCATATTGCATCTTAGAGCCTAAGCCACTTATTTGCATAAGAATATGGTCTGGATCGTTATCAAGATAATCGACAATAGACGATTGTATTTGAGGCACAAATTGGAAGCGGGAAAAGGTCCGCTTAGAAAACACACTAGAGATTTTATCGTCGCTTAAGCTGTATTTCATTAAGCGTGTTTCTGTTGTGGGTACGCCGCGGCGGGTGGCAGGGTATTTGGCTTTGATTAAGACAATATCGTTGTTTGCCCATGTGAGCGATAAAATCACAAACTTTTGATTGTCGGTTTGAACAGGAAAAATATCTTTATTGTTGTTTATATCGCGAATACTCAGCATTTGCCCGTCGAGTGTGGGGGTACTCACCCTGATTAATGAAGCGACTTTTGTGCCATCAGGCGATAAGGTTACAAAGCGCACATCTGGGAGATTGGCAAAAGCTTCAACAGGTAGGGAGGCGGCTAGGGCAATATTTGAGAGGTGAGTAAATGTAATGGCTAAAAGCCATAAAATCCTTTTCATTAAAAATCCGTTTTAAAAAACAAAATGTTGTCAGCATGTTACATTTTTGCATTGTCGCCATCAATGATTATTATGCGGAAGCTAGTCTGTATCTAAGCTTATAATAATAGTGCCAACCTAAGGTAATGCTTCGGCTTAGCATAAATACTGACATGGCCGCCCATAGGCTGTTATTCCCCCAGGTCTGCAAAAAATACCAACATGGGAAATACACCGTAAAGGTTGAGACAATCATGCTATTGCGCATAACTTGCCCTTGGGCTGCGCCAATATAAACCCCGTCGAATAGGTAGCAGCCGAATGCTAAAATGGGCATGACTATTAGCCAGATAAGGTACTGGTTAGCACTGTGCTGTACGGTTTCAACATTGGTTAGGAGTTGAATTATCCATTCTCCCGCGCCCCAAAATAACAAACTAAACAGTACCGCTGTTGCTGCTGACCAGCAAAAGGCGAGCACAACACTATCATGTAACAGTTTAGGATTTTTTTGTCCAAATGCGCGGCCGACTTCGGCTTCTGCATAATAAGCTATGCCATCAAGTGCGTAAGAGATCAGCATTAACAGATTAAGCAACACCGCATTAGCAGCAATGATGTTATCGCCTAATCCTGCGCCGTAGAATGTCATAAAACTAAACGCTGCTTGCAGGCACAAACTACGAATGAAAATGTCGCGATTGAGGGACAATAATCGGCCGTATCCGCGTAATGTTAGCTGGCTTAAGCTGCGTTTTAAATCAAAGTTACCCATATTAACAAGGTGGCGTTTAACCATAATAAGCGCCACAGAGAATGCACAAATATCGGCGATAACAGAAGCTAACGCGGCACCTCTTACGTCCCATTTAAATACCATAACAAAGACAATATCGAGGATGATATTGATACAATTAGCTATAATGAGCTGCCACATGGCGGCTTTTGGGGCTTGACGCCCGAGGAGCCAACCTAATAACACCAAATTGACTAACGCGAACGGCAGTGACCAGATGCGAATATCGACATATTGACGACAATAAAGCATCACTTGTTCGCTGGCATCACTGAGACTTAGCGCAAAGTTTACGATGGGAGACTGCAACATAACGCAGGCAAACCCTAAGGTTAATGCTAAGATACAACCTTGTAACAACAATTGTTGTTGAGTTACTTTATCGTCTGCACCATAAGCTTGTGCGACGAGTCCGGTTGTCGACATACGTAAAAAGCCGAGCAACCAAATCATCAAGGTGATAATTGTGCTGCCAAGTGCAACGCCACCGAGATAGTAAGCTTGACCTAAATGGCCAATCACTGCGGTATCGACTAACCCTAAAAGTGGGATAGTGATATTCGACAGTATCATCGGTGTCGCTAATGCCAATAATTGACGATGTTTATGGCGATTTAAGAGTAATGCGCTAACTGACATAGGTATGAGTAATCATGGTTAAAAAAATAGTTTTAGGCTTGATGGTTATCTGTTTTAGTTTGTTTCACCTTAACGCACAAGCGGTGGTGATTTTACAATATCATCATGTTTCAGATAGCACACCCAAAAGCACGAGTGTGACTCCAGCACAATTTGCAGAGCAGATGCAGTATTTAGCTGACAATCACTTTACGGTGATGCCATTAGCTGATGCCGTAGATGCGCTAAAGAATAACACGGCAATAGCCAGTAATAGTATTGTGATTACCTTTGATGACGGCTATGAAAGCATCATCACAAATGCTGCGCCTATTCTTGCATCGCATCAGTTCCCATTTACGGTGTTTATATCACCCGCGCCTATTATTGCAGGTTATGAAGGCATGATGAGCTGGCAAGATATCAATACCTTAATCGAGCAAGGCGCAACCATTGCAAATCACAGTTGGGGGCATGAACATCTTATTCGTCGTTTACCCAAAGAAACTGTGGAACAATGGCACGACCGAGTGGAAAGCAATATTTTAGCTACGGAAGCTGAGTTACTTAAACAAACTGGCCAAAATGCGAAAATGTTTGCATATCCTTATGGTGAATACACTGCGCAATTAGAAGCCATTTTGGAAAAACACGGTTTTGTTGGTTTCGGCCAGCAATCAGGTGCAGCAGGAGAGTACTCGTCTATTACAGCTTTACCACGATTTCCGGTAGCGAATGCTTATGCCGATTTATCGAGCTTAACTGTGAAGTTTTCAAGCTTGCCGATGCCAGTGTTGAAGCAGAATATCAGTGAGCCAGTGTTAACCTCTGGCAAATTTAGGCCTAAGTTGGTTATCACCCTGGACACCACGGACTTGTACCCACATCAATTAATGTGTTTTATCCAAGGGCAAGGTGCTAAAAAGCCGATATGGATAGAGGAAGATACCTTTAGTATTCAGGCTCCTGCTGATATGGCGCCTGGTCGTTCGCGTTATAATTGCACTGTGCCAAGCAAAACCCGCACGGGTTATTATTGGTTTTCGCAAATGTGGATAAGGCCAAAAGATGACGGCAAATGGCCGCAAGAATAACGCCATTACTGCCAGTTACATTTTCCTGTTCTAGCGCCAATTGCTAACAATCTGGTCAACGTCATTAATCAGTTCGCTGTTGAGAATTTGTGGCAGTTGACCTGGTGTAGGCTTGGTTTTAAATACCGCTGTTTTCTCTCCGCGAGGAGATACTAATACATACGATGCACTATGATCGACTTGATAGTCGCTATCTTCTCCAACCATAGCGTAGACAAAACCTAAATCGCGACTAAATGGAAACAACGCACTGTGTTCTGCACTAACAGCTTTAAACTCTTTATTAAAAAAGTTGATGTAATCGAGACGTTTCGTTTGGGTATCTCGCTCAGGATCTGCAGAGACAAACACCACTTGAAACGAATCTGATATCTTTTGTAATTTAGGATACGCCGCCGCTAATTTATTTAAGGTGGTAGGGCATACATCAGGGCAGGCAGTATAGCCAATAAAAAACAAACTCCATTTACCTTGTAAGGATTGGTTGGTAAATGGATTGCCATATTGGTCTGCTAGTGTAAAAGGCGCTAATGCTCTTGGCTGCTCAAATACATAACTAGTTGCCAAATCGAGTGATTTATCTTGAGTTGCTTTAAAGGCAAATATCCCGGCGATTGTGAGCAGTAATAAAGCTGCAGCAATGAGTATTTTCAATACAAATGTCCTTTCTATGGGGTAACCCAAAAATAATGGTCAACCAACAGTACAATAAATAACACCATTAAATGGTAGATTGAGAAAGTAAATACTTTCATCGCTAAGCCTGGGTAATCATAATATTTAAGCTGCCATGCCTTGTAAATAAACCCACAACTTAAGATGGTTGAGCCCACTAAATAAACCGGCCCACACATGCCGACTAATACTGGTAATAAGCATGCAATTGCCAATAAAATGGTATACAGCAAAATGCAGGTTTTAGTGAATTCTACCCCATGGGTCACGGGCAACATAGGAATGTCAACTTTAGCGTATTCTTTACGGCGATGAATTGCCAGCGCCCAAAAGTGCGGTGGGGTCCAGGTGAAGATGATGATAACGAGCAATAATGCATAGCCATGTAGCTCGTTAGTGACGGCTGTCCAGCCAAGTAATGGAGGCATTGCCCCTGCTAAACCGCCTATGACAATATTTTGCGAGGTAGCCCGCTTAAGGTAAGCGGTATAAACCAGTGCATAGCCAATAAGGCTGGCAAATGTTAGCCAAGCGGTAAGCGGATTAACCAATGTATATAGAACGACAAAACCCATGACTCCCAGTGATATTGCAAATACTGCCGCTTTGGTTGTCGAGATCTTGCCTTTAGGCAACGGCCTGTTATAAGTGCGCGCCATTAAGCCATCAATTTTACGATCGATTAAATGATTAAATGCAGCAGCAGCTCCCGCCATCATAGCAATACCAGCCATTCCGGCGACTAAGGGCTGTAAAGGCACAACTCCAGGCACGGCTAAACACATGCCTACTAAGACCGTCAGTAGCATTAATGCCACTACTTTGGGTTTAGTCATTTCAAAATAGGCACGCCAAGAGATCGTCAGTTTCTGTTGTGGTTGGCTTAGAGTAAGAGGTTTTGTCATGGTCAATCCTCGTTTATGCTTTACGCCACAGAGCGTAATTAATAAAGACTAAAGTGAGCAACAATAATGCCGCCCCCGCGTTATGGGACACGGCAATACCCAGTGGTAAATTCATTACCACATTGCTTATCCCTAGGCCGACTTGAATAACAACGAGTAGTAGTAATAAATAAGCACTATTACGCATAATATGTGAGTGTGAAAAACGTAATTTCATTGCGAGCCAAATAAGCATTATCGCTGTGACTACCGCCCAAATACGGTGACTAATATGAATGGTCATCCGTGTCGGGTAGTCTAATACGCCAAATTCAAAACTGGGGTGTTCACCTTGAAAGGGTGAAAATGCATCGGCAAAACGCAAGTTATCAACCCAGTTACCTTCGCAAATCGGTAATGAGGTGCAAGCCAGTGCCGCATAGTTTGATGATGTCCAACCGCCTAACATTATCTGAATAATCAACACCCCTAAACACACTAACGCTAAGGGCATTAATTTGCGTGCATGGCTATCGCCACCGGGGATCCGCAGGGGTTTAAGGCGTAAATACAGCAATAAGAGCAAGGCGAATAGGCTAAAACCGCCAATAAGGTGTGCCATGACGACTATAGGCATGAGTTTCATTGTTACGGTCCACATGCCAAGTGCGGCCTGAAATATAATCAATAATGCAATAAAGCTGGGGAGCTTTTTAGGCGCATTGGCTTGCTTAAAACACATAATGAGAATGGCTAATACCATTAATCCAAGTGTGCCAGCAATGTAACGATGAATCATTTCAAGCCAGGCTTTTTCTGGCTCGATGGTCATATCTGGAAAACGTTGTTCAATGCTAGCAAGGTCATGGCTGGCACTTGGTACTGCTAGATGCCCGTAGCATCCTGGCCAATCAGGGCAACCTAAGCCCGCGTCCGATAAACGAGTATAGGCACCCATTAAAATAACCGCGAGGGTAAAAACTAAAGTGAACTTAATGAGTCTTTGAATTGCCATTAGCCGACCCTCGATAACTTGAGCATTTTTCTCAAATCAGCAATCATGGCTTTGCCCTGAGCGATATTGGCATCACGGCCTGTCACATCATTGTATTGCATTATTAGGCTACCCAGTGGGTCGACAATCACCAGTTGTTGTTGGGTCAATAATGCCGCTAGCGCTTTGTTGACGGGTACTTGCAGGAAAGAAATATCCATTTTTTTTAGCGAGTTAATGTCACTGTTACTGCCGATTAAAATGATCGGGCTGACTCTGTCGCGGTCTTTGCCTAGGGCGATATAGCTCTGATGCAACACGTATAATCTGTCTTGACATGATTGCTCGCAGATCTCTGGCAATAGATACAACATTTGCCACGTGTGTGGTTTGGGGTTGGGCATGGCTAAGGTTGAATAATTAATGTTAGATGACATCAAGGCGCCTTTATTCGTCGCGCCACCTTGATACAGCTCAAGGCTCAGTACTAATTTGGCTGCCGCGACAGGTAACACAAACACAACCAATAATAAGATTAATGTGTTATTACTTTTTTTAGGTTGGGAGTTCATTCTATCTCCTCGTATCATTACGATATTGTTTATATGCAATCCACCCCATTAACCCTAAAAACACCGCTGCCATGGTGAACCACTGCAAGGCATAACCTTGGTGTTTTTGTGCAGACAGTGGGATAGGCACCCATGGCTGAGGTAACGAGTGTTGCGGTACGTTATCTGGTTGCAATACCGCTGTGGCAATGTCGTGTTTCAATAGCAATGCTAAGGCAGGTATATTTATATTTTGAAAGCGTATAGGTTTGTCTGCGTGTATTTCTGGGTGGAGCTCATCGCTTAAAGGGTTGGCCAGCTTTTGATAAACTCGACCCGTTAATTCATATTGTCCTGCCGAAATTGCTGCTAAAGCAGGTAACTCTTGACGATCATTGCCCGCGGGGATAAAGCCTAACTCTACGAGAATCCAGGGATTTTCGGCCGTTACTTCAAATATTTGATAAGCTAAATATCCCACCTGACCTTGATACACTTGATTGTCTAACAGTAACAATGGTTGCTGGAGTGGCGTTGCCTTTACCGATAAACGATACCCCGTCAGCAAGGCTGTTTCAGGTGTTATGTCTGCTGGTTTATTGGGCTTAATTAATGTTAGCAGCTGCTGATAATCTAGAGGCGCTTGTTGCTGACGTTCGGCCAATGTTGCTTGCCATTGATGTTTATACTCAGCTCTTGCCAACTGCCAAAACCCAAGCTTGACCAAAACCCAAAACACGCTCACTGTAATTAAAACCAATAACACTCGAGACACACTCACACTACTCAAAGGATTGCCTGTGACAGCCCCATTAATTGTTAAGTTAGTTTTAGTCTCGTTGCTTATATTCATAGTTTTTAATCTAGGTAGAGCATTGTTTATTATGGTTAAAGGTCAGCATGAACAACCCATGAGTCGCTATCTAGGCCGACGCGTTTTATTTTCTGTGGTAGTGATCTTGATTCTGCTGGTGGCCTTAGGGTCGGGTTATATTCAACCCAACTCCCGACCTTATTAATCTGTAATTACAACACGTACACAAAGACGAATAAGCATAACCACACCACATCGACAAAGTGCCAATACCAACTCCCCGCTTGAAAGGCGAAATGCTTATCTGGGGTAAAATGGCCTTTGATGATTCTGAGCAATAAAATAATCAAAAATAGGGTGCCAATGGTGACGTGCATACCGTGAAAGCCGGTGAGCAAGAAGAAGGTATTGCCATAAACACCAGAGGTGAGAGTGAGTCCCATTTCCTGATAAGCATGGCTGTATTCTTCTACCTGCAATCCAAGAAAGGCCGCACCTAAAATGACCGTTAAACCCAGCCAAATAATTAATGGTTTGCGCTTGCCTTTTTCTAAACTAATGTGGGAAAAATGCAGTGTTATAGACGATGTCAGTAAAATAATCGTGTTAATTAGGGGTAATCCGGTCCACGGCATAGCTTCTGTTGTAGTGCCATCTGGTGTTTTGATTAAAGGCCATACCGCCTCAAATGCAGGCCATAAAACTTCTTGAGTCATGGCGTTATTTGATGCACCGCCCAACCAAGGTACTGATATCATTCGCGCGTAAAACAACGCACCAAAAAAAGCCCCAAAGAACATAATTTCAGAGAAAATAAACCAGCTCATCCCTTGTCTAAACGACCGGTCCATTTGTGGCGAGTATAAGCCTGCCATTGACTCGTCAATGACGGTTTTAAACCAGCCAAATATCATAAAGATAATCACAGCAATACCGGCTAATAAAATGTAACCGCCAGAGGTTTTTTCTGTGGCTAATTGTTGAATATAATTACCCGCGCCGAAGGCGATTAAAAATAAGCCGATAGCGCCAATAATAGGCCAGCCGCTTTGAGCTGGGACGTAATACGTTTGATACTTTGTTGTCATCTTGCTGCTCCTTGCTTTGCCGATACCGCGAGTTTGTCAGTGATATCGTAAAGGGTATAAGAGAGAGTCAATGTATTAATGGACGCCGGTAAGTCTGGGTCCACGTAAAAAATCAATGGGAGTTCAGCGCTAGCTAATGCGGCAAGCGGCTGTTGATTGAAGCAAAAACATTCTGTCTTATTAAAATATGCTGCGCCCTGACCTGGCGACACCGAAGGGATCGCTTGGCCAATAATATTTTTTGACGAGAGGTTTTTAACCAAGAATTTAGCGTGGGTAAGCTCGCCAGGGTGCACACTAATGTGATTCACTTTAGGGGCAAATTCCCATTGCATACCCGACTGCACTTGGGTAACAAATTCGATGGTGATTGTGCGCTTTTTATCAACAACCACAGCTTCATAAGTGCTGGCGCTATTTTGAGGTTTTCCATTAATTCCCAAAGTGTCACACAGCACGTCATATAGCGGTACCAATGCAAACCCAAACCCAAACATCCCGACTGAGCCTAATATAAGCATGGTGAGTAATTTACGGTTTGATTTTGGCGTTGGGCTCATATCATTTAATCTCCGGTGGAGTGGTAAATGAATGATAAGGAGCTGGACTTGGAATTGACCATTCTAAACCATCAGCCGCTTGCCAAGGATTATCCCCAGCGGGCTTGCCGCCTTTAATACACTTAAGTACCACTGCCAGAAATATTAATTGCGATAAACCAAAGGCAAATCCACCAATTGAAACTATTTGATTAACATCTGCAAACTGAATTGCATAGTCTGGAATACGTCGCGGCATACCTGCTAAGCCTAAAAAGTGCATAGGGAAAAACAGCACATTAACCGAGATAACCGAACACCAAAAATGCCAACGTCCTAAGGTTTCGCTATACATATTTCCGGTCCATTTGGGCAACCAGTAATACGCAGCAGCCATAATGGAGAAGATGGCGCCTGTCACCAGCACATAATGAAAGTGAGCCACCACAAAGTAGGTGTCATGGTATTGGAAATCTGCAGGGGTAATGGCAAGCATCAGCCCTGAAAACCCACCAATGGTGAAGAGAATAATAAAGGCGACGGCAAATAACATAGGGGTTTCAAACGTCATTGAGCCTCGCCACATAGTAGCAACCCAGTTAAACACTTTTACCCCAGTCGGCACGGCAATAAGCATGGTGCAGTACATGAAAAACAGCTCGGCAAATACAGGCATTCCCGTGGTAAACATATGGTGAGCCCAAACCAAAAATGACAAAACAGCAATGCTTGCGGTTGCATACACCATTGAAGAATACCCAAATAGCGGCTTGCGGCTAAAGGTTGGCACAATCGCAGAAATAATGCCGAAAGACGGTAAAATCATGATGTACACTTCTGGATGGCCAAAGAACCAGAAGATATGCTGAAACATGACAGGGTCGCCGCCACCTGCCGCATCAAAAAAGCTGGTACCAAAAAACTTGTCGGTTAACACCATCGTTACCGCGCCTGCGAGTACGGGCATTACCGCTATCAATAAAAATGCAGTAATTAACCAGGTCCATACAAATAACGGTAACTTCATCCATGTCATACCTGGTGCACGCATATTTACGATAGTAACGACTACATTAATCGCTCCCATAATGGAGCTTATTCCCATGATATGGATGGAGAAAACAAACAATGCTGTCGAATCTGGACTGTAAGTCGTCGATAACGGTGCGTAGAATGTCCAGCCGAAATTAGGTCCACCTCCTTCCATAAATAGCGAACCAAGGAGCATGGTGAAGGCAAACGGTAAAATCCAAAAACTCCAATTATTCATGCGGGGTAGTGCCATATCTGGCGCGCCTATCATCATAGGTATTAGCCAGTTGGCTAACCCTGTAAAGGCAGGCATAACAGCGCCAAACACCATTATCAGGCCATGAACTGTAGTCATTTGGTTAAAAAAGTTTGGTTCAACTAGTTGTAAACCAGGTTGGAATAGTTCTGCGCGGATGACCATTGCCATTGCGCCACCCGTTAAAAACATGATGAAACTAAACCATAAATACAAGGAGCCAATGTCTTTGTGATTTGTGGTTAGAACCCAGCGCATAAGCCCTTTAGGGGCACCGTGGTGATGCTCATCATGCGCAGTATCGATTGTATCGTGCGTTGTTGTGCTCATTGGTTTTCCCCTATTGTCCATGGCTTGCGACATCGGCAGGTTGAACTGCATCGCCAGAATTATTGCCCCACGCATTGCGTTCATAAGTAATCACAGCAGCCATTTGTTGTGGACTGAGTTGACGACTAAATGCCTGCATTGCTGTGCCGGGTTTACCATGCATAACAATATCGATATGCCCGCTTATCGGCCCTGTTACTACTGGGCTGGCAATGAGTGAAGGGAAAGCGCCTGGGATTCCTGTGCCTGTCGGTTGGTGGCAAGCAGCACAAGTGGCAGCATAAACTTGCTCACCTTCAGCCATAAGCTGTTCCATGGTGAGTGTGGGTAATTCCTCTGGGGTCACAATCTTGCCTATAGCTTCGGCTGCTTGAGGCGTTGTTTCAGTTAGCGTTTCTGCGACATTGTTAATGGCTGCTGTGTCGGCTGCTTCTGTAGCAGGCTTAGGCGAAATTGCACTGTTATTTGAGAAGTTGCCAACATCGGCTGCTTGTACTACATCGCCACTATCATTGCCCCATGCATTGCGCTCATAGGTTATGACTGCGGCAATTTCTTGAGCCGATATTTGCTTGGCAAAGGCTTGCATGGCTGTGCCGGGCTTGCCGTTGATAACAATATTTAGGTGCTCTTCTACCGGACCTTTAATAATAGGGCTACCGATAAGAGACGGAAATACACCAGGAAGACCTGCGCCATTGGGCTGATGGCAAGCCGCGCAGCGCGCAAGATATACTTGTTCACCTTGTTGGTTTAAATCTACAAGAGATAAGGTTTGCGACATAGACGCTGCAGCTTCTGCAGCTTCGGTTTTAACCAACTGTTTCTGCTCAATCAACCAGTTGTCAAAATCCGCTTCAGAGAGCGCATTGACCACAATGGGCATAAAGCCATGATCTTTTCCGCACAGTTCAGCACATTGACCGCGATAGATGCCGGGTTTATCAATACGTGTCCATGCTTCGTTAATAAAACCTGGATTAGCATCTTTTTTAACCGCAAATGCGGGAACCCACCAAGAATGGATAACGTCGTCAGAGGTCATTAAAAAACGCACTTTACGATTAATTGGCAGTACCAGTGGCTTATCTACTTCAAGTAGGTAATTTTCACCTTTGGTTTGATCACCATCAATCTGTTCTCTTGGGGTTGAGAGTGTGCTGTAAAACTCGATGTCTTTGTCGAAATAGCTGTAATGCCATTTCCATTGCGATCCGGTGATTTTAATAGTCAGATCTGCATTGCTAGGATCTTCCATTGCTATTAGAGTTTTAGTAGCCGGAATGGCCATAGCAATCAATATGATAAACGGGATGACTGTCCAGGCTATTTCCACTTTGGTACTTTCGTGAAAATTGGCCGCGACAGCGCCTTTAGATTTGCGATGATAGATCATTGAGTAAATCATGATCCCAAACACCACTAACCCAATAGCACAACAGATATACAAAATGGTCATGTGGAGGTCGTAAACCTTACCACTAATATCTGTTACGCCCTGAGTCATGTTGAGGGGCATTTCTGCTGCCCCTAGCGGAAGTGCTAACAGCACAACCAATAAACAATACCACCATTGCTTCACAAGACTTCTCCTCTGCTAATTGCAAATAGCAACTACAAAGAAGAGTCACACAGTAAGTCTCTGCTCTATGCAAACTCTTCGGTTCCCAAAAAAGTTTGATGACCTCAAAGTACCTTGGTGGTTGTAAACTGGCAGCCTACGTTTTTATTGTTAGCTGAATACCACGCTTGTACCTACGACTGAACTAATCAATCTATGTTGACGTATTCCCATCGATGGCAATAGTGTCTGCCAAATAACGTCAGATTAAGGATAAAAAATGTTTCATCCTTGTTAACAACATTACGTGTAGATCAAACATTGATCAAGATCACTTTGTTAGCTAATTTGCTGAAAAAAGGTAAAAAAAAGCCCTGAATTGGATGCAGGGCTTGGTGTTGAAGGGTTCGTGCTTAATGAAATGCTGAAAAATTACTTGTCGCAGATGGCATAACTGGATTAACTATTTGGTGCTTTTCAGGTAAGTGAGTGTTCACATCTTCAATCACAACACCGAAAGCGCGTGCACTTTTTGCAACAATTTCTAAACGACGGCTATCACGGGCGTCTAATGAGCTAGTCCAGGTAATTACCGCGCTTGAAGTGCCACTGGTTAACGCTTTTTCCATTGCCCATAAAGTTTCAACTTCATCTTTAGTGTGTACTAATAAGATTCGGTCCATTCTTACGCCAGCACTTGCAAGCATATGTTTATAACCAATATGTGGTGGGCTAATTAGTACTATCCAGCGCCCTTGTCGGCTTAAACTTGCTAACTGGCTACAGAGTTGCCCTAATTCTGACTCACCTTGAGTTACGCTTTTTAATGTTTGAATGGTTTGATTGCCATGCAATTCTGCTTCTGTTGAATCTACCCATAAGCCTGGGTGGCGCGGGGCAGTGCCCATTAGTTTGTTCATAACCAATCTCCATTACGGATAACACCAACGGCAAGCCCTTCAATGGTTAGGCTTTGGCAACTTAAGTCTACTTTTATAGGATTGTATGCTTCGTTCTCGGCATGCAAATAAACAACATTGCCTTTTTTCTCGAAACGTTTAACTGTAACGTCGTCTTCAACACGGGCCACAACTACCTGGCCATTTCGTGCTTGCTGCATTTTGTGAACGGCAAGTAAATCGCCTTCTAAAATGCCAATGTCTTTCATACTGTCGCCACGAACTCGTAGTAAAAAATCGGCAGCGGGTTTAAACATGTTTGGGTCGACTTGATAATATTGCTCTACATGCTCTTGCGCTAAAATGGGTTCACCAGCAGCGACTTGGCCAATAAGCGGCAACCCTGTTTCTTGTTGTTCTTCATGAGGCAGGCGAATACCTCTCGAAGTGCCAGGCATGATCTCGATAAAGCCTTTTTTGGCGAGTGCTTTTAAATGCTCTTCGGCAGCATTTGCACTTTTAAAGCCAAGACGGTTTGCAATTTCAGCGCGAGTCGGTGGCATACCTGTTTCGGCGATATTGTTTTTAATTAAGTCTAAAATTTCTGCTTGGCGCGGCGTTAACGGTCTCATGATGATTCCTGTCTTTTTATACAGTGACTGTCATTATATACAGTGTTTTTGTTCGCGCAAGTATTAACCAACTGTTTTTTGTTTTTTGTTACGGCATTGTTACCTATCCTAATGTTTTATATCGGTTTAATTCTAGATTTTAATTAAGTTGTTGAGTTCAAGGCGGTTCACAAAGTAAAGATAAAACAGCCAGATAGTGTATCAAGGGTGGTTTCTGGTATCCTATGCAGCAATATTACAGTGGCTTATATTGCGAAAGTAACTATGTCAAAACCAAATTCAATATTTTTACGTGCATTAAAATGGGTACAAAAATGGATGGTTCAAACCATTGTTGTACCACATGACCCTTTTGATGATCTTAATTTAGATCCGAATAAACCATTGGTTTATGTCATGAAAACAGAGTCAATCAGTGATGCCGCTGCACTAAGCGAAATCACTGAGGGCTTTGGGATGCCAAGTCCATATGACCCACTCATCGTTGATGGCCTAAAAGTACCCCGGATTGTGTGTTTAGAAGGGCGAAAACCACTTTTTGGCAAGCGTGAAAGTGGCGAAAAGTTTATCGACAGCTTTACCAGTTTGTTAGCTCTTCACCGTCAACGTCCTGAACTGGACATACAGCTAGTACCAGTGAGTTTGTACTGGGGGCGCACGCCCGGTAAAGAAGACGACAGCATGAAAGCGGCAGTGTTGGAGCGTGAAAGCCCAACGTGGTTACGAAAATGGTTAATGATTTTATTTCTTGGTCGACATAACTTTGTCCAGTTCTCTAATGCGTTATCTTTACGCTACATGGCAGATGAACATGGATTTGATAAAAGTATTGCCCATAAATTAACGCGTGTTGCTCGCGTGCACTTTAGCCGCCAACGTAAAGTGATGACGGGTCCACAGTTGCCCAACAGACAAATGTTTTTTGCTTCATTACTTAAATCGGATTCAATCAAAAAAGCGATTGAAGAAGAAGCCATTAATAAGAAAGTGTCACCTGAGAAAGCCCGCGAAACAGCGATTGAATATTTGGACGAAATTGCCACAGATTATTCTGACAGTTTAATTCGTATTGCAGAGCGCTTTCTTACTTGGTTATGGAACAAGTTATACAGTGGTATCAATATCAAAGGTGCAGAGCAGATCCGTCAATTACACCATGATGGTCACGAAATTGTATATGTACCGTGTCATCGTAGTCATATGGATTACTTACTACTTTCTTACATTTTGTATTATCAGGGCATGGTCCCACCGCATATTGCAGCAGGGATCAACCTTAATTTCTGGCCTGCTGGCCCAATGTTCCGCCGTGGCGGTGCGTTCTTCATTCGCCGTAGCTTTAATGGTAACAAGCTATACACCGCGGTGTTTCGCGAGTATTTAGACCAGTTATTTGCTAAAGGTTACTCGGTTGAATACTTCACTGAAGGTGGTCGCTCTCGCACCGGACGTTTACTTGCGCCTAAAACGGGCATGTTAGCCATGACCATCAATAGCGTATTGCGCGGAATTGAGCGTCCAGTAACGCTTGTGCCTGTATATTTAGGTTATGACCATGTGATGGAAGTTGCCACTTATCATAAAGAGTTAAGCGGTAAGAAAAAGCAAAAAGAGTCAGTTTGGCAATTGTTTGGTGCCATTCGTAAGTTAGGTAATTTTGGTCAAGGATACGTAAATTTTGGCGAACCAATTAACCTACAAAACTTTTTAAATCAACAGGCTCCAGATTGGCGTGAAGAAGTAGCTAACGATCCTGAACAAAAACCAACCTGGTTTACACCATCAGTTAATTTATTGGCTAATCGTGTGATGACTAATATTAACGGTGCCGCAGCCGCGAGTTCAGTGACATTAACCAGTTTAGTCTTGTTAGCATCTGAGCGTAACGCATTAGAGCGTAGCTTGTTAGAGCGTCAATTAGATTTGTATTTAGCAATGCTTAAAACCGTACCCTATACAAATTATGCTTCTGTGGCAGAAGGGAATGGTAAAACTATTGTTGATCATTGTTTATCACTGAATAAGTTTGTTAGTACAAAAGATGCCATTGGTGAGATTATTTCAGTAGATGAAAAAATCGCTATTACCATGAGTTACTATCGAAACAATATCATTCATTTAATGGCTGTACCGTCTCTAGTGGCGAGCTGTTTGGTCCAATATGATATTTGCGAGCGAGACAAAATCCATGCAGTTGTGATGGATTTTTATCCTTTGTTAAAAGCCGAATTATTCATGGGTATAGAAGACCTGCCACAACATATCGATAATATTTTAGACTTTATGGTTGAACAGGGTTTGCTCAGTGGTGACACACAATTTGAAGTGGCTCCTCACTACACCGCACAATTATTATTGCTAGCAGAAACCATCAGTGAAACATTGCAGCGTTATGCCATTATTTTTAACTTACTGGCAATAAAGCCTGATCTAGAGCGCTCAGAACTAGAAACTGACAGTCACCTTTTAGCACAGCGATTAGGTGCATTGCATGGTATTACAGCACCAGAGTTTTACGATAAGAAACTCTACAATACTCTAAGCGTTAAGCTTAAAGAGTTAGGTTATCTATGCAGTGTTGAGCACCGTTCTGAAGTCATTCGAATTCGCGACCATGCTAACCAATTATTGAGCTCATCTGTAAGACAAACCATTGTTGATAGTGTGCAAGCGGAGCATGGACAATAATGGCCAACCATATGAATGCTGCCAAGCACCGTCCACAAGGTAAATCCTTATTGGGCGGCGCGATGATTATTGCCGGCACAACCGTAGGTGCGGGCATGTTTTCATTGCCGGTCGTTGGGGCGGGAATGTGGTTTGGCTATTCGATAGCCATGCTATTAGGTGTTTGGTTTTGCATGTTAATGTCGGGTTTACTTCTGCTTGAAGCTAATTTGCATTTTGAACCAGGTGCTAGCTTTGACACGTTAACCCGCGAAACTTTAGGCCAATTCTGGCGTGTTATAAATGGCGTATCCATTGCGTTTGTATTGTACATTTTGACCTACGCCTATATCAGTGGTGGCAGTTCAATTGTTAATCATAGCTTATCGGCGCTTGGTGTAACCTTACCTCAAAGCGTTGCTGGTTTAGTGTTTGCTGCAGTGTTAGCGTTCATCGTATTGATTAGCACTAAAGCGGTTGACCGTATTACCACCATCATGCTCGGCGGTATGGTGATTACCTTCTTTTTGGCAATCGGTAATCTATTGATTGAAATTGACAGCACTAAGCTAATATTGCCAGATGGTGAAAGCCGTTACTTGCCGTATTTATTTGCTGCTATCCCCTTTGGTTTAGCCAGTTTTGGTTATCATGGTAATGTGCCTAGCTTAGTTAAATATTATGGTAAAGATGCTAATACCATTGTAAAAGCCATCGTGGTGGGTACCAGTATCGCGCTGGTTATCTATGTATGTTGGCTGATTGCGACCATGGGAAATATTCCACGCAGCGAATTTGCTGATGTTATTGCTAAAGGCGGTAACATTGGAGTACTCGTTGAGGCATTGTCTGGTGCAATGGCAAGCCAGTGGCTGAACAATATGCTGACGTTATTTGCTAACTTGGCAGTAGCGTCATCGTTTTTAGGGGTTACCTTAGGGTTATTTGATTATCTTGCCGATTTATTTAGTTTTGATGATTCACGCTCAGGCCGAATTAAGACCGCAGCGGTGACTTTTATTCCACCAACAATTTTGGGCTTATTATTTCCTAATGGTTTTATTATTGCCATTGGTTTTGCCGCATTAGCCGCAACCGTTTGGGCGGTGATCGTACCGGCTTTGTTAGCCTATAAAGTGCGTCAATTGTACCCGGAGTCAAATGGTTTTAAAGTGCCCGGTGGTACTCCATTAATCGTGGTTGTTGTGTTGTTTGGTATTATTACCGCAACCTGTCACTTACTAGCAATGGCTGACATTTTACCGGTATTTAAATAAACTAATTTGAACAGTGCATTTTTTAAAAAGCCTTCTTTTGAAGGCTTTTTGCTTTTTTGGTGATATCAACTTAACTTATAACCATGACGGAGCAGCAATTGCGACAACAGGATAACAATAATGAAAGTACAACAATATCAACAAGGGCAACCATGCTGGTTAGAACTGGCAACGCATGATTGGGATGCGGGTAAAGCGTTTTATCAGGCATTATTTGGTTGGGACGCAGACGATATGCCTATGCCAGAAGGTCACTACACTATGTTGCAAATAGATGGTGATGATATTGGTGCCATGTATCCAATGCCAGACAATATGAAATCCTTGCCGACACACTGGACAGTATACTTTGCTGTTGATGATGTCTCTGTAACGGCTGAGTTAGTCAAAAAAGGCGGCGGGCAAGTGATAGCTGGGCCACATGCCGTTGGTGATGCAGGCTCTATGGCGTTATGTACCGACCCCGAAGGTAGTCGCTTTGCACTGTGGCAGGGGCAAGATCATATTGGTATTAAACGTGCTCAAGAGCCAAATACCTTATGCTGGGTTGAGTTAGCGTGTCGAAATAGTGATGCTGCTAAAACGTTTTATGGTGAGGTATTAGGCTATCACACGAAATTAGCAGACATGGCCGATTTTGAGTACACCGAATGGTATGTGGGTGAGCAAGCGATAGGTGGCATGATGGAGATGACCGAAGAGTGGGGCGACGCACCTTCGCATTGGATGAACTATTTTGCCGTTGAAGATTGTGATGCCTCAGTGGCTAAAGCCAAAAGCTTGGGCGCGACAGTGTGTGTTCCTGCCACTGATATCCCCAATGTGGGACGTTTTTCGGTACTCAATGATCCTCAAGGCGGATTTTTTTCGATTATTTCGCTATTGGACCCAGCAGCATAGTCTTTATTATCCCGAGTTCGGGTTACTATTTGAACTCAAATTAACAATCGATGTCAGAGTGATAAGCGTTACATAAGGAATACACCCAAGGATGAATTTATGACTCAAGAAACAACACAAACAGCATTAGCACGAATTAACCGCAGTATGCTGATGGTGGCCATCATCGATTTTCCCGGTACCTTATTGTTTGGTCTGGGGCTTTACGGCATTTTTGCCGGCTTTGACGAAGGCTTTTTACCTATGCTGGCTCACCCAATGATCATTAATGCAATGTTGGTTATTGGTGGCGCGATTATGGCGTGGGGAATGTTTAGGATGATGAGTTTAGCGCGTGAAAAACAAAGGGTAACTCAATAATGAAAAAGCAGTTTATTCAATCAACCCTCTTATCGAGTCTGATTTTGTCTAGTTTATTTGTCTTAACAGCCTGTAGCGGCACGTCGCCTAACCGTTTAGGCAATGCTGGCAATGCAGACGATAATAAAAATGATACAGATTATATGATATTCAATCTACCTATGGCGATTTTAGCTAGTGATCCATGCAAACACGGTCATCCTGATGACATCGCTGCATGCCGTAAGAAGAAACAAGATGAAGCTGATCAACTTAATGAGTCACTTAAGCGCAACTAACCTCAACTATCCTCAGCCTATCCTAGGTTATAAAGTGATAATAAAAAATCCCAAACAATGCATTGTTTGGGATTTTTGGTTTATAACGTCAATACTGCCAATGATTATGCGGGCAGTCGTCGACCATAAACCAGTAAATAAATCGCGGGTATCACAAATAGCGATAATAAGGGAGCAGTGACCATACCGCCGACCATTGGCGCTGCAATTTTTTGCATGACATCGTTACCGGTGCCGCTGCCCCACATAATGGGTAATAATCCAAAAAAGATGGTGGCAACCGTCATGGCTTTTGGACGTATGCGCATTACCGCACCTTCGATAAGCGCAGCGGTTAAGTCGGCTTTAGTTTGATAACGGTCTTCTCGTTTGTAAGCGGCAATGCTGTTGTTGAGGTACACCTGCATGACCACCCCAAACTCGGCGGCTACACCAGCCAGAGCTATCATACCAACAGACACAGCAACCGAAAAATTAAACTCGAGCGAGTAGAGTAACCAAGCGCTGCCGACAAGTGAAAAAGGCAAGCTCAACATAATCACTAATGCTTGAGTCATGGAGTTAAAGGTCATCATCAACAAGATAAAAATTACCGCAATCATAAGCGGGATCACCAGGGTCATTTTAGCTTCAACCCGCTGCATATATTCATATTGGCCAGCAAAGCTGTAGCTATAACGTGCAGGTAAACTAATTTGTTCATCGAGCGCAGTTTGGGCTTTTGCAATGTATTCACCAATAGAGATATCTTTCAAGTCGACAAACACCCATGAAATTAAGCGGCCATTCTCACTGGCAAGCATTGGTGCACCATCGCTAATTGTCAGTTCAGCTAGATAGCTTAAGGGTAAGTATTTACCGGTTTTTGTCAGTACTGGAAGCTCTCGCAATTTTTCGATGTTATCGCGTAGCTCTCGTGGATAACGAATATTAATTGGGTAACGTTCCTGGCCTTGAATCGATTCACCAACGGTCATACCGCCAATGGCCATTTGTACCACATCTTGAATGTCTTTTAGTGTCATACCATAGCGAGCAGCATTTTTGAGATCGGGTGTGATATCAATATAGCGCCCACCGCTACTGCGTTGAGCAAAGGCTGATAGCGTTCCGGGTAATTTACTGACAACGGCTTCAATTTCACTGCCAATGCGTTGTAGCTCTTCTACATTAGAGCCCGAAATTTTAATACCTACTGGGGTTCTAACCCCTGTGGATAACATATCAATTCGGGTTTTAATCGGTTGTACCCAGGCGTTAGTCATACCTGGGATACGCACGGTTTTTTGCAGATCTGCAATGATGCTTTCTAAGGTTACCCCAGGGCGCCATTCACTTGTGGGTTTAAGCATAATGGTGGTTTCGAGCATGGTTAATGGTGCAGGATCGGTGGCGGTTTGTGCTCGGCCGACTTTACCAAATACTCGTTTAACCTCTGGTATAGTTTTAATTAACCTGTCTGTTTGCTGTAAAATTTCAGCCGCTTTACCTGCACTTACGCTGGGCAACGTGGTGGGCATATACAACAAGTCACCTTCCTCTAGTGTAGGCATAAACTCTGAGCCCATTTGGCTTAGGGGGTAATAAGCACTGAGTAACGCTACGATTGCCATAACGATGGTCATTTTTGGAAAGCGTAACACCCATTTTAACAGTGGCTGATACACAGCAATTAAAATACGGCTAAGTGGGTTTTTACGTTCGTCGGGGATCTTTCCACGTACAAAATAGCCCATTAATACCGGAATTAATGTGATAGCGAGTATAGCGGAAGCCGCCATTGCAAAGGTTTTCGTAAAGGCCAGGGGATGGAATAAACGGCCTTCTTGTGCTTCTAGTGCAAACACGGGCGTAAAACTTAGGGTAATAATTAATAAACTAAAAAAAAGTGCAGGACCCACTTCAATGGAGGCTTCTTTTACAAGTTGCCAATGGTCTTCACCTTCAGGTGCACAGCCATGTTGTTGGCGGTAATGCTCTAAATGTTTGTGGGTGTTTTCAACCATCACAATAGATGCATCCACCACCGCGCCAATTGCAATCGCAATACCGCCTAAACTCATTATATTGGCATTAACACCAATAAAGTGCATGGCAATAAAGCTGATTAAAATCGAAATTGGTAAGGTAATAATCGCGACTAATGTTGAGCGAGCATGCAGTAAAAACAATAAGCAAATTAACCCTACTACTAGCATTTCCTCTAGTACTTTATGTTTTAGGTTATTAACTGAACGAACAATAAGATCTGAACGGTCGTAAGTGGTGACTAACTCAACACCATCAGGTAAACCATTACTAATTTGTTCAAGCTTGAGCTTTACGTTGTTAATCGTTTCTAAGGCATTTTCGCCATAGCGCATAACAACAATACCGCCAACCACTTCACCTTGACCATCTAACTCTGCAATGCCGCGTCTAGCCGCTGGGCCAGTGCGTAATTCTGCAACGTCTTTCATTAAAATAGGCGTGCCAGTTTCTGACAGAATACCCAAAGGGATTTCAGCAAAATCGGCGATAGTTTGACGATAACCGCTAGAGGTTATCATGTATTCCGCTTCTGCCATTTCGATAACAGATCCACCCGTTGAACTATTGGAGTTATCGAGGGCATTTCTAATCGTCATGAGATCAATTTGGTATAAAGCCAATTTGTGTGGGTCGACGACAACCTGATAGGTTTGCTCCATACCGCCTACGGTTGCAACTTCAGATACGCCTGCAACGCTTTGTAACTCTAGCTTTAAAAACCAATCCTGTAGTGACCGTAATTGAGCTAAATCATATTGGCCTTTACGATCGACTAACGCATATTGGAAAATCCAGCCGACACCAGATGCATCAGGGCCTAAGCTTGGTGTTACCCCTGCAGGGAGTTGATCTTGGGTTTGCGAAAGATACTCAAGTACCCGTGAGCGAGCCCAATAAATATCGGTGCCGTCTTCAAAAATTACATACACAAACGAGTCGCCAAACATGGAGAATCCGCGCACGGTTTTTGCCCCGGGAACAGCCAACATAGCAGACGATAATGGGTAAGTTATTTGGTCTTCTACTAATTGTGGCGCTTGACCTGGATAACTTGTTTTGACAATAACCTGCACGTCAGATAAATCGGGTAACGCATCTAATGGCGTCGTTCGCATCGCTTGGTAACCCACTAATGCGATGATTACAGTAAACAGCAACACCATGATGCGGTTTTTAATTGAAGCGTTGATAATTTGCGCTAGCATAACAAAGCTCCTTAGTGTTGATGAATATTAGTGGGGGAAGGCGAAGTCGCACCGCTTAATCGCTGTAAACTGCCTTGAATACTCGCTTCCGAATCGAGTAAAAATTGTCCCGAAACGACTATTTTGTCATGCTCGTTGAGCCCTTCTAATACTTCGGCTTTACCTTGTGCCATCATGCCTATTTTTACTGGCACAGAAGCAAAACTTGTATCGCTTCGCTGTACGACTACTCGGTTTTCTCTGCCCGTTAGAATTAACGCCTCTGTGGGCACGGTAAGCACATTGGTTTTTGGTTGGCCGTATAGCGTGACATCGACTAAGGTGCCTGGTCTTAACTTATCTTGAGTATTATTTAATTGGATCCTTACTCTCATCGCGCGAGTTACTGGGTCTAGCTCTGGATAGATGTAGTCAATTTGCGAGTCAATATCAAACAAGCCTTGTGCGGCCGCGCTCACACTAACTTTTCTCCCCTCTGTTAACCAACTTTGCTCATTTTCAAAAACGTCTGCAATAACCCATACGCTGTCTAAATTAACAATTTCAAACAAGGTATCACCAGGTTGGATGTACATACCGTGTCGTATGGTTAACTCACTAATAAAGCCACTTTGAGGTGCATAAAAAGGCACGCGATAAATCGTTTCTCCAGTTTTTTCTAAGCGATGAATCACCGAGTTGTCGACACCTAATAATTCTAAGCGCTTACGGGCTTTACTCAGTAATATGCTGCCACGTTGCTTGTCTTGTTTTAGGTAGTCGCGAGCTTGTGAATAATCATCTTGTGCATTAACCAAATCAGGTGAATAAAGCTCATATAGCAACTGCCCCTTTTTTACCTGTTGGCCTACATTGTGTACAGTCAGAGTTTCAATCCATCCGGTAGCACGAGTGTGGACATGGCCTATAGTGTTTTCGTTGTATTGCACCGTACCAATAGTATTCACTTGTCGCGATAAACTACTTTTAGCCACTACATGGCTTCGCATGCCGAGTGCTTGCTGCATTCCGCCAGATACACCCACCACAATTTCTTGACTTGCATCACCCATAACCGCTTTTTCTAAGTTCATGCCGCAAATCGGACAATTGCCCGGCGCGTCTGAAACAACATGAGGATGCATTGGGCAAATGTATTTAGTTGTTTGGGTAGGTGCTTGGTTAGTAACGATTGGTGTGGCAGTGGGTTGTAGCGAAACAATAGGTTGCTCAAATACCTTTTGGGCAACGGTTGTCATGTGTGTTTTATTGTGAGCATCAGACTTAGATTCAATATCAGCAGTATCAGGCTCTTTTGCGACTAGAAACATACCACATTTAGGGCAACTACCTGGTTTGTCACTAGTGACTTCAGGGTGCATAGGGCAGTAATAATTGTGTTGATGTTGTTCATGTGCAGGTTCAATCGCAGCATGAGTTGGGAGCATAGTCGTAGAGCTTAATAAGCTAACCGTCACCACAAGCGCAAAATAAAGAGAGTGTTTCATATCAACCTCAAATCATGGTTGAGCGTGGCGTACAATAAAAAATTGCGTAGCACCAATGCGCAGATAAACCATGAATATTATGTAAAAAATATAATCGAGTTTACGTAGTCGAGTATCAGTCGACACTAGCAGGAGTGAGGTTAAACAATAGGAGGACGAAACGCAGGGGAACCATCAATAGAGAATAATTGTGCAATCGGTAATTTTACAGCGGTATTTTCAGGGCTAGGGCTAACGGTAATATCAGTACTGAAAACGGTGCCAGTGAAAGTAATGGTAAAGCAATGGTTGCAATCATTAGTGCAACTTCCGGCATTGTCACAACAATGGCTTGAGCTAGTAGCGATGTCTGTTTGATCTTGCATCATACTATGACAATCACTTCGGTTTTGCATGTCGTTTGACATCACGTTAGTGATCATCTGTTGGTTCATTTTCATATCGTTTGGCATAATCATGGTATAGCCATTAGCTAACACACCTTGTCCGATTAAAGACAACAAAGTGCAAATAGCAATCAGATAATGGCGAATCGATTTACGCATAACATCCTAAAAGTGAATCAACATGAAAGCTTTATCGGTCAATAATGTTAAAGGCTAATCACAATATTAAAGACCAATCACAATATAAACGTATACGGCGTGGCAAACAATGCGCCAGTACGCATTTTTAACCTTAACCAAATCAATAAGACCGCTAAAAACACCAAACCATTTCAGCATTTAGAAGGTTTTAATGCTGTTCAGTCATAATGAGTAGCGATCTATCTCCCATTTTAGATATTTTCTGATAAGGAATCATAAAAACAGCGACTAAAATCAATTTTATAATTTTAAAAAATCCTAAACTAGATAAACAAATATTAGAAATGTAGTTTTAGAAATTATGGAGATTGAACAATGAACTGGCGTGCACTATTTAAACCAAGCGCGAAGTACTCAATTATTGCACTTATTGTGGTTGGTGTAATTGTGGGTGTCGTAGGATATTTCGCAACACAACAGACATTACATGCAACAAGTAGCGATGCTTTTTGTATGACATGTCACCGTGACCACTCGCTAAGAGATGAAGTTATGGCATCTGCCCATGGTGGCGGCAAAGCCGGTATTACTGTGCAATGTCAAGATTGTCACTTACCTCATGCTCCAGTTGATTACTTGATCAAGAAAATCATCGTATCGAAAGATATTATTGGTTTGATGACCATTGATGGTTTTATGACGCAAGAATGGTTAGATGAAAACCGTAAAGAGCAAGCTGATTTAGCCCTAGAATACTTCCGTAGTAATGACTCCGCTAACTGTCAGCACTGTCATACTCGTATTTATGAAGACCAGCCTGAAACGATGAAGAAAATGGCCGTTAGAATGCACAGCAATAACTTCAAGAAAGCACCTGAAGATAGAAAAACCTGTGTAGATTGTCATAAAGGTGTTGCTCACCCTTACCCTAAAAAGTAATAGATTATCGACTTTAAAAAAGCCTCGTTAAATTAACGAGGCTTTTTTGTAAATAGTACAAAGTGAAATGCGCTAAACGGTTGCCGATTGAGATTAAAGGTTGCCTAAGGCAAATACGCCCCATAGTAAAATGGCTGCGTATCTTATGGTTGGTTGATGTTTACCTTTAGGGCTGAGGCATACAGCTAAAAGTAATAGCAAGTGCATCACCGCAGTAAATGCAGCCAAAAGAGTCAGTATGGTAGTGACATCTTGGCTAAACACCAAAAATCCATAAGCGAATAATCCCCACATCGACAATGTGGCCGTTTTGCCGATTAATATCAGATCATTTCGTGCAGTATCGTTTAACGTCTGATTAATGGACACGATTACTGCGCCGAAGAGTCTGTAGTTTGATATTGATAAAGCCGATAAGTTACTTGGCCAGCCTGCTTCTCTTTGAGTGGAATCCAAGAGGCAGGCAAGGCTAGGGTCGCAATTTCAGACTCTGTTTCAACGTAAATCAAGGCGTTGTTGTTGAGCCATTGATGAGCCATTAATAGATCAATGGCCTTGTTAACTAATTCTTTACGAAATGGTGGGTCAATAAATACCAAGTCAAAGCCACTTTTAGTGCCTTTAGCTAACACTTGTAAACTGTCGCCATTGATGACGTCGGCATTTTGGCATTGTAGAGTAGCTAGGTTTTGCTTTAATTGATTAGCGGCATCTCGTTGCAACTCAATCATGGTGGCAAATTCTGCGTAACGTGACAGTGCTTCAAGCGATAGAGCCCCGCTGCCTGCAAAACAGTCGAGCACTCGAGCGCCGCGAATATCGTTGGCTATCCAGTTAAATAAGGTTTCGCGAACCCGATCGGTTGTTGGGCGTAAGCCTTCAAGATCATGGATTGGAAGTTTACGTGAGCGCCATTGACCTGAAATAATTCGCACCTGACCGCTACTGGTGTTTTTTTTAGCCATCTCACCCTCGTGATTTTGCCTGAACAAAGAAAAAAGAAAGTGGTAGACTATGCCACAATCTGAACCGTCGTTATTTTATATCAAACTCGTGATTAAATGTGATTATTCATCATTTTACTGCTGAGAGATGCAACAAACGGCTTCAACCGAATTTTTAAGCATATAAAACTGGTAGCAAACATGGCAAAGAAAGGTTTTTTTTCCTGGTTTCGTAAAGACAAGCCCGCCCCTGAAGTTGAAGAGCAGCAACAAACTGATGCAGAAATCTCGCATGATGTTGCAACTGACACAGCAGAACACACTCAACACGCTGAGCAACAAAAGCAAGCTGAAGAGTCAGCGCAATTAGAAGCGGCTCGTATCGAGGCTTTAGAACTTGAAAAACAGCAGCTTGAACAGCAACGCATTGATAATGAACGTGTAGAACAAGCACGCCTTGAAGCTGAACGAATTGCTGCTGAAACTGAAGCGTTAGCTGCCGAAAAACTCGCTGCTGAACAACTTGCAGTACAGCACGCGGCACAAGACGCTGCCCGTATAGAGGCTGAAAGCCTTGAGCAATTACGCATTGAAAATGAACGCGCAGAACAAGCACGCCTTGAAGCTGAACGAATTGCTGCTGAAACTGAAGCGTTAGCTGCCGAAAAACTCGCTGCTGAACAATTTGCAGCACAGCAAGCGGCGCAAGAAGCTGCTCGTATAGAGGCTGAACGCTTTGAGCAATTACGTATTGAAAATGAACGTGTAGAACAAGCACGCCTTGAAGCTGAACGAATTGCTGCTGAAACTGAAGCGTTAGCTGCCGAAAAACTCGCTGCTGAACAATTTGCAGCACAGCAAGCGGCACAAGAAGCTGCTCGTATAGAGGCAGAACGCCTAGAGCTGTTGCGTATTGAAAATGAACGTCAAGAGCAAGAGCGCCTTGATGCTGAGGCTAGCGAAGCTGAAGCTTTAGCTGCTGAAAAGCTCGTTGCTGAACAAGCACCTATTGAGTCAATTGAGCTAGAAGTCCAAGACGAGCCACAAGAGAAGCCTAAAAAAGAAGGCATGTTCGCCCGTTTAAAGCGCGGCTTGATGCGGACCAGCGAAAATATCGGTTCTGGTTTTATTGGCTTGTTCAGCGGTAAAAAAATCGATGATGATTTGTTTGAAGAGCTTGAAGAGCAATTATTGATTGCTGATGTAGGTGTTGAAACCACGACTAAATTGATTAAAAGCTTAACAGAACATGCTTCGCGTAAGCAGCTTAAAAATGCAGAAGCCTTATACGATTTAATGCGTGAAGAAATGCAAAAAATGCTTGAGCCGGTAGCGATACCATTAGTACCTGATAACGCCAATGGCCCATTTGTTATTTTGATGGTCGGTGTGAATGGTGTAGGAAAAACCACCACTATCGGTAAATTAGCAAAACAGTATCAAAATCAAGGTAAATCTGTCATGTTAGCGGCAGGTGATACCTTCCGTGCAGCGGCGGTAGAACAGCTTCAGGTATGGGGCCAGCGCAATAATATTCCTGTGGTCGCTCAGCATACTGGCGCCGACAGTGCCTCGGTATTATTTGATGCATTACAAGCGGCTAAAGCGCGTAAAGTGGATGTGCTAATTGCCGATACCGCCGGGCGCTTACAAAACAAAAGTCACTTAATGGAAGAGCTTAAAAAAGTGGTTAGAGTAATGAAAAAACTCGACCCAGATACCCCGCATGAAGTGATGCTTACCTTAGATGCGAGTACAGGCCAAAATGCCATTAGCCAGGCTCAGTTATTCCAGGAGGCCGTAGGAGTGACGGGGTTAACGATCAGTAAGCTTGATGGTACAGCTAAAGGTGGGGTGATATTTGCCATTGCCGACAAATTTAATATCCCTATTCGCCATATTGGCGTAGGTGAACAAATTGACGATTTACGTACGTTTAACGCAAATGACTTTATTGAAGCGTTATTCAGTCAGGAAAAAACGGACCAATAATTTATGATCCAATTTGAGCAGGTCAGTAAAATTTATCCCGGCGGTCAAAAAGCGCTGATGGATGTCAATTTTCATCTTCGACAAGGTGAAATGGCCTTTTTAACTGGCCATTCAGGTGCGGGTAAAAGTACCTTACTCAAATTGATCACGGTTATCGAACGTGCAACCGCAGGTAAAGTATCGATTAACGGTCACAACATTGCCAATGTAGGCCCTAAGCATGTGCCTTATTTGCGTCGTAATATCGGGATGATTTTTCAAAACCATCATCTATTGATGGATAAGAGCGTGTTTGACAACATCGCTTTACCTTTGGTAATCGAAGGCTTCTCTCATGGTGAAATTCGAAAACGTGTTGCAGGTGCTCTCGACATGGTTGGCCTATACGGCAAAGAGCGTCACTTACCGATAATGTTATCGGGTGGTGAGCAACAACGTGTCGGTATCGCTCGAGCGATTGTAAATAAACCTCCATTACTGCTAGCCGATGAGCCAACGGGTAATTTAGACCCTAAATTGTCGATGGATATTTTGCGCCTGTTTGAGACCTTTAACGACTCCGGCACCAGCGTATTAATTGCCACCCATGATCTTGGCCTAATAGCCCGCATGAAATACCGTACATTTACGTTGCGCCAGGGGCGAATGCTCGGTGGCGAAAGCAGTGATAGGGAGGCAATGCGATGAGCAAGAAACCCAATATTACTCAAAGCAAGCTACCGTTAAGTGGCCGGATTGTCATGTTCTTTATTCGACATGTTCAACAAGGTATGTCGAGTATGGGGGAGCTGTGGCGTAGCCCTGTATCATCGATTATGACCATGGCCGTGCTGGGGGTGAGCTTAAGTTTGCCAGCAGCATTACAAGTACTGGTTAAAAATGCCGAAAATATTACTCAATCTTGGAATAGTGCGGCTGAAATCTCGTTGTTTATTAACAAAGGTCGCAGCGAACAATCGATTCAAAGTTTATTATCGCGGATTAAAGCGTTTAGAGAAGTCGAAACCGTCAGCTATATCAGCCGCGAACAAGCCCTAGAAGAATTTCAGCGCTTATCTGGTTTTGGCGAGGCGCTGTCATATCTTGACGATAACCCATTGCCAGCAGTTGTGACTGTCACGCCATCTGTGAAGTACTCAAGTCCTACAGGCGCACGTGAATTATTGGCAAAATTGGAGCGTGAACCCGAAGTCAACTTTGGCCGACTCGATATTGAGTGGCTAGAGCGCTTACAAGCCCTGCTTAAATTACTCGAAAAAACCGTGCTGGCTATTGCCGCGTTATTAGTATTAGCAGTAGTACTTGTGATTGGTAATACCATTCGTTTAGCCATTATGAACCGACGTACCGAAATTGAAGTAATGAAGTTGGTGGGTGCAACCGAAGCGTTCATTCAGCGCCCCTTTTTATATACCGGCATTTGGTATGGGGTGATTGGTGGTATTTTAGCCTGGCTGATCATTAACGTTTTAGTGTGGTATCTCGACGGCGCATTAGCGGAGTTGTTGGGTTTATATGGTAGCCAATTGACCATTCAATCATTAACCTTTACTGAACTTATTAAGCTTGTGTTATTAGCGTCATTTTTAGGTTGGCTAGGCTCGTATTTATCAGTACGACAACACTTACGTAATATTGAACCCTCATAATTTGAGGAATATAATAGTACTGGTGAGTCTATTAATGAACGATTGTTCACTTGTAATATGACTGGCTAGCGGTGAAAATATTAATTGAGCTGAAGCTGATTTGACATATGATGTCATTTAGTTGATAGTTCATCAGCTAAATCGAGTATAGAATTAGATGAACCATTGGGTTTCATAAAGCGTATTTAGCTAACTGAAGTAAATTTTTTGAATGTAGTAGGAGAGCGAATGACTTATCAAACGCAATCAATGGCACTGACTGTCCCTAGAGGCAGTAGTAGTTTAGAAGCGTATATCCAGTCTGTGACTAGCATTAATATGTTGGACGCGGATACCGAGTACGATATTGCCAAGCGTTTACAAGAAACAGGCGATCTACAGGCTGCAAAGCAATTAATTATGTCGCATCTACGTTTCGTGGTTCACGTTGCTAAAGGTTACTCAGGTTATGGTTTACCTCAGGCAGACCTCATTCAAGAAGGCAACATTGGTTTGATGAAAGCGGTAAAACGTTTTGATCCCGACGTAGGTGTTCGCTTAGTCTCATTTGCAGTACATTGGATTAAAGCCGAAATTCATGAATACGTGCTTAAAAACTGGCGTATCGTAAAAGTTGCGACCACTAAAGCTCAACGTAAGTTGTTCTTTAATATTCGTAAATCTAAAAAGCGTTTAGGTTGGTTCAGCGATGCTGAAGTGACTATGGTTGCCGAAAATCTGGGTGTGTCCAAAGCTGATGTGACTGAAATGGAGTCACGTATGGCTGCGCAAGATCCTGCGTTTGACCTTGCCAGTGACAGCGATGACGATAACCACGATTTTGCTCCAGCATTATATTTAGAAGATCATTCTTCAGATTTAGCTGAGCAAGTTGAAAACGATAATTGGGAAGCCGATTCGCAAGCGCGTTTATTATCAGCAATCAAAACCTTAGATGAGCGCAGCCAGCATATTCTTCGCGCCCGTTGGTTAGATGATAATAAAACCACGCTACAAGAACTCGCGTCAGCTTACCAAGTGTCAGCAGAACGTATCAGGCAGTTAGAAAAAAATGCCATGAACAAGCTTAAAGCGTGTATGGAATAATCTTTACTCCTTACGCTTTTTAAACAAAAAACCTGCTTCGGCAGGTTTTTTGTTTATAGCCTTAACGTTAAAGAGTTAATTTACGCTAGTTGCTGTTGAACAGCTGCAATGATCAATTTTCTGGGCGCTTTAATGCCGCTAGATACTATCTGTTTAGGCCAATTAACATACTGTCTTGGGCGAATAAATCGAGCTAGTTTTTGTTCTATTAACTCGCTAAGTTGGGCATTAATCGATTTTATCGCGGTGTCTTTTATCAGTTCGGCGCCATTGTTATCTACATAATCAATAATCGCAGCAGGTAAATGGCCAAAAATTGGGTCGGAAATGGCAAACACAATAGCTTGAGCTACGTTAGGATGCGACAATAATACTGCTTCTATTTGCTCAGGATGCACGTTTTCACCGCCACAAATAAACATATTGTCTGCACGGCCTAAAATCATTAGTTGACCTTTTTCGTTTAACTGACCTTTGTCTTGAGTGCAAAACCAGCCCTGTTCATCAACCGGGCGAATGATACCTTGCGCGGTTAAATACCCCATAAATAAACACTCCCCTTTAACCCAAATAATCCCATCAACTAACTTAAGCTGCCTAGCAGGTAAGGCTCGACCATGATGCCCATCTAGATTGGCTTTAGCCGTAGTGATTTGAGAGCTCATTTCCGTCATACCATAGCTCGTATAAGCTTTGATATTGTGTGCGTTAAGAGTGTTAATGAGTTGCGGCTCTATCATGCCACCGCCGAGTAATAATGCTTTTACGTGGGTTAAAGCGTGAGGTTGCTGAGCTAATATTTGCAATGCTTGGGTTGGAACTAGCGACACATGGGTAATATTACTGTGTTGCAGTTGTTCGGATAATGAAATAGCCGAGTTACGAAGTACTATACACGCGCCTGCTAGCGTGCATCGATGCAATATCGCTAAGCCACCAATATGGAATAATGGTAAAGACAATAACCAAGTATCATTCATTCTTAGCGGTATATAGCTAGCCGAACCTTGTGCACTTGCGATGTGGTTGAGCAAACAATGCATTGCTGCTTTAGGTGTGCCGCTAGAGCCCGACGTCAGGATAATATTTGACGCGATATGAGGTGACACTTTAGTAGCGGTTTGCGATGAGTTAGTTTGTATACACAACGAAAGGTTTAACCAATGCGCGAGAACAATATCGATTTGTCTACTGGGATTGTCTGTCCATAGCCATTGTATTTGATAAGTGTCGATCAGCAGATTAATCTGTTGATTAGATAGCCGGGGTGATAAAGGTAAAAATACCCAGCCAGCATCAATACAAGCCCAGTACAAGCAAATCATCTCTAGGTTGTTTTGTGACAAGCACGCCACAATGTCGCCACGCTCAATATGTTGTGCTTGCAATGATTGAGTTAAATTGCTCACCATTGCGCTTAAGGTGGCATAGGTATAAGTATCATGACCATCTTCAATTGCAACAGCGTCGGGCGTTGTTAGCGCTGTTTGATGCAGTGGCGATATCATCATTATGAATCTACCGCTTCGTTTACTTCACCAGCATGATGGATTAGTTGTAAAGCGTTAATATTAAGCTGATGAGGTATTGTTGGTGCAAGTATTAATGACTGACTAAATGCGTTTAAGGTATCTAGCCCTGGTGTTTCATTGGGTGTTAAAGCCTGGCTTATGAGGCGTAAATCATTGATGCCAATGTCTGACTCTAAGCTCGAACTTATAATGCAGCGCACGCCATAACTATGGGCGGTGTCTATCATGTTTTGCAGCGTAGCGAGTGAGCCGAGTAACATAGGTTTGATAATGAGCGCGCCAATACCAGGTTGTTGCTTTATCGCATTAACAACATCAAATGTGGACGAGTTTAGCGATTCATCTAGGGCGTAGTTAATGCCAAGATGTTGATAAATTTGTGGGTTGTCAGCTGGGTTGATGCAGGGCTCTTCAATGTATTCTATTTTATCTCTGGGCAAACAAGCTAAAAAGTCGATGGCTTGCTCGAGGCTAAAACCACGATTACCATCTAGACGAAAGCTGACCTGTGGCGCGATCTCTAACACCCGATAAATAAAGGCGATTTCGTCCTCCATTGACGTTTGTGCAACTTTGACTTTCACGCTATTTACTGTGCCATTTTGCAGTAGTTTAGCTTGCAGTTGTTGTTCGGTCATACCAGCATAAACCAGCGGAACAGTAGCCGACTGGGTGTGTGGGTTATCGATTCTACAGGGTAATTGGTGAGTGAGTTTGGCATGCAATAAACTGAACCCAAATGCGCAACTTGGCAATAATATATTATCTGCTAATGCAATCATGGCATTGACAGACTGGCCAATCAGTTTATCGCTGCATTGTGATAAATACGTAGTCACATCGTCGATAGACTCTTGACTAAAACCTTCAATGGGTAAGCCTTCCGTATCAATACCCGACAACGGTGCTATTTCAACCCAAGCTTGTTGCTTATTCGTCAGGTTTACAACAAATACTATACCTTTGCGGTGATCAATGCGTTGTTTCGCTACAGGTAAGGTTGGGTTTAGTGCAATATGATATTGATATAGTGTAGTACTGCTAATGGTCGGTGCGTCGACAGATTGCATGGCAACTCCTAAGCAGGGGTAATTGGGGTCAGTAAAGCCAATAAGGTGTCACTAAATAACCTTGGATGTAGGCTATGAATATTGTGTCCTGCGGCAGCTAAAGGCTGCAGCGTTAATTTTGCGTTACCGTACTCAGCCTGCCAGTCTTTAGCGACTTGTGCAAACTTACTGTCGTCTTCACCATAAAGGTAAAAGCAAGGGCATGATAGTTGGTTTAGCACCGCTTTACAGTTTTGTTGTAGGCTCAACGAGGTGGTGAGGTAGCAATTATTAAGGCGTTGCGGGTCGTTGTTGCTGCGCAGTGTAATTAATTGTTGCTTCTGTGCTTTACTTAGATCGTTAAATACCGCTTGTTGGTACCATAATGACAAAAAAGCGCTTATCGATAATTGTTGTAATTTTTTGGACCACAACAAATCGCTTTTAGCTCTTGCGTCACGCTGTGTATCGTCAGTTAAGCCTGGGTGAGCCGACTCTAAAGTTAAACTGAGTAATGAGTCCGGAAAATCTTGGGCAATATGCAAGGCTATTCTGCCCCCCAATGAGTAACCCAATAAGTGAAACTGGTTTACTCCAAGCTCACCGACTTTGGCGACAATGTGCGCTGCCACTTGAGCAAACCCGGGTGATGCTAACGCCAATGTATTTGCACCATGGCCGGGTAAATCGATACAAATACAGTGAAAGTGTTGGCTTATACGAGGCATTAAAATAGACCAGTCGTCTTTACTGCCCAAAAAGCCATGCAACATCACTAATGCTGGTAAGTTCGGCTGGCCAAAACGACGGATAAGTACCATTAGTGCTGTTTCACCCATTGGTTAATTTGAGCTATTTGATCACTGGCTTGATTGGGTGCAACATTGACTTCAATCACTGATGCACAGTTAAACTCAAAGGCCTCTTGATACGCTTGCTGGAATGATTCAATGTCGTCAACCTGGCGATATGCCAAACCAAACATCGCCGCACCATAACCAAACTCTAAGCCATGGCTTAAGCGATAAAAATCATTACGTAAGCTTTCATCGGGTACTGGTAATAGATTAAAAATATTGCCGCCATCATTATTAATAATCACCAGTACAAACGCGCGCGTCATCTGTTTGAGCAGTGCCATCGAGTTGAAGTCATGTAAGCAAGATAAGTCACCGATGAGTAAGGTTGTGGGCGCTTTTTTATCTGCCGCCACACCGCATGCGGTGGCAATAAGACCGTCGATGCCAGATGCACCACGGTTGGTGTAAATCGCGGGGGTATTGGTGGCAATGGGGGCATACATATCGTAAAGACGTATGGGTAAGCTATTGCCAATAAATAAGATATGTTGCTCAGTTTGGTTTGCTGCTACGGCCCGCACAACTTGCGCTTCGCCAAAACTAGTATTGTCGATTTGTTGCTTAAGTACCGACTCTAATGATTCATTATAAGGTAATAATTGCAGCGCCCAATTAGCGTCTGACGAGCGTGGCCAAGGTAACTGACACACCGCTTGCACACTGGCTTGCCATATATGTTTATTTTGATGTGTTGGATCTAAGCGGTCGCTATGATTCAACATTTGCCAGTAACTGTGCCAAGCCTGTTGAGCTAAATATTGAATAAGACGTTTTGAGACAAAGCGTCCACCAAAAACTAATACACGCTCAGCCTGTTCAAGCAGTTTGCTGGCTTTAGGGTTAAGTAATAATTGGTCTGTATGGCCAATCACACCAGGGTGTTGGCGTAATTGCGATTGCGCGTCGACTAATACCGGCCAGCCGAGTTTTTGTGCCAATGCCACAATCAATTGTGGATTATCTGCAGGTGATAGAGTACCGACAACAATTACACCTTTGCCGTGCACAAAGCGCATTAGGGTATCTGTAGAGGGTAATTCAGCACAGTTTAATCCCGCATACCGAGTTAACGGTTTATTATTGTCAAACCATGTATTTAACGGTGCAAGATAAGTGGTGGTAGTCACACTGGCTGTTTTTTTTACGTGGGCCAAAGTGACCAGTTCTGTAGGATATAACGGCTCACGATACATACAGTTGATATGCACGGGTTGGTGCTGGTTGGTTACTGCATGGTCAATAGCACTTAATAATGCACTGGCCGGATAGCCAATATCTGGCGTAGGTAAATTTACCTGTTTGGCGTAACCGGAAAAAATTGCTGGCTGAATAATGGCTTGATTAGCGCCGCAATCAATTAATTCACTTGGGCGATCGCCTGACAATACAATTAACGGCACATGGGTTAGCCAGGCTTCTACTATGGCTGGGTATAAGTTTGCTACCGCAGTACCTGAGGTGGTGATGATCGCAACTGGGGCATTGCTTGCTTTGGCAAGACCCAGTGCCATAAAACCTAAGCCTCGTTCATCGAAATGAATGTGGCGAGTTATTTGGGTTTGGCTAGCAGCAGCTAATGTCAACGGAGTTGAACGAGAACCCGGTGCCATGCACACATGTTTGACGCCTAAACGCGCGAGTTCCTCGAGGATCAATTGTCCCCATAATAAATTCATATCAGCGCTAGTCTGTTGTTGCATATTGGCTCATGTAGAAGATAAATAACGAATATTAGTGTAACGCCAAGTGTGATTGATATCTAAGGTTTAACGCAGACTTTTTTAAGCAGACGCAAAATAATAAACCACCAGTAGGATTAATCATTCATTGCATTAGCAATTATTTGATTTATGTTGTGCTAATGTTATAAAAGTGATTTATATACGTATCAGTTAATTTAAGGACCTAAACATATGCCGTCTGCTGAATTATTAAAAAGAGTCGATGAGTTACCGCGTTTACCTAAAGCCGTCAGTGAGTTACTTGATGCCGTTAATAATGAAGATAGCTCAATAAAAAGTATCTCTGCAAAAGTTGCGCAAGACCCATTAATTAGCGCAAGAGTATTACGCCTCGCAAACTCAGCTCATTTTGGTCGCAGTCGTGAAGTCGGTTCTATTGAAGATGCTGTTGTCCGTTTGGGGATGCAAACATTACGAACGTTAGTTATTGCTTCGGCTGTTGTTGGGGCGATCCCAAATGCCGAAGGTATCGATTTAGCTGAGTTTTGGGGCGAAACCTTTGAGATTGCACTGTATTCTCAAGAAATAGCCAAAGTGTGTGGTGTGGCGCCAGATGAAGCATTTACCTGTGCCATTTTACATAAAATTGGTGATTTATTAATTGCAGTCGTTGAGCCGGCTGTGGCGGCACAAATTCGAGCAGCTGTGGCAGAAGGTGCAGATAAACAGCAGCTTGAGAAAAGTTTACTCGGGTTTGACTCTCCATCTGTTGGCGCGTTATTGGCAACAAACTGGAAATTTGCCCCGTCGTTAGTTCAGGGGATTGAATTTCAACGTGCGCCGCTCAAGGCTAAGCCCGCTTCAAAACTGGCAGCAGTCATTTATTTGTCTCATGAGGTTTTTGCTTACTGGGATGATGAACGTGACGATGAGTCATTTACTGCATGGTTAGCAGGTAAAGCGAATAATGAAGCAGGTATCATCAAAATGGATATGTCTGGCCTAGGCGACAAATTGGTGACGTTAAGAGGTAAAGGATTAGAGATAGGTAAACAACTCGCATAACTTATTTCTACTTTTAGTCATTAGCAATTAACGCCATTATAAGCTCTGTTGTTACAGAGCTTTTTTATGCCTGATTATTAATCCACTCGCTCATCACCACATGGGTTTTTATTTTAACGATATCGGCTTGAGCATCAATAAACTCTCGTATTTCATGTAATCGCTGCATCGAGTTTGCGTGCACATAAACCAGTAAGTCCATATCGCCGGTGATCCCCTGGCAAGTAATGACTTCAGGAATGGTGGTAAAAATATGGATCACCTCAGCGCAACGTGCACAGCGGTGTTGAATTTCAAAATATGCAGATACGCCTGACTTTTGTGATTCGCTTAGTAAAACTTGATAACCGCGAATAACCCCGGCTTGTTCTAATTTCTTAATGCGCTCGGTCACTGCACTACGAGACAAATTCACTTGTTCGGCAATGAATGAAATACTCTGTCGAGCATTGAGGCGTAATTCGCTTATAATCGCTTTATCAAACTTATCCAATACAGTATTCCGGAGTTGTTGTTAATGTCAGCTCTGCGACATATTGTCGGTATATTATGATAATTCCGTCATTTTGTCGGTTTGTTCGTACAACTTGCGTAGATTAAACAACAGAATGTTTAGCCAATGCCACTTATAATATCGCAATATATCACAGCAAGAATAAGAATATGAATCAAATAACAGGAACGATAGGCCGCTGGCAAGGTGCAGGGTTAATGGCCACCACATTGCTGGGTACAGGAGTGTTTATTTTACCGCAAATGACCATTGCGGTAGCAGACTCAGGGGCATTGCTGGCCTGGTTAATATTAACGTTAGCTATTATTCCTGTGGCATTAGTCTTTGGTTTGCTGGCGAGTCGCTTTCCACATGCGGCTGGACCTGCCTATTTTGTTGAAAAAGCCTTTGGTAGAACAGCTGGGAGAACTATAGGCTTAATCTTTTTATTGGTTATCCCGATTGGCGCTCCGGCTGCTATTTTAATGACTTTTCAGTTTATGAATGCCTTAATTCCATTGCAAGGCGGTTGGCAATTAGTCGCAGAGCTGATTGTCGTGCTGATGCTACTCGGTTTGAATATTCGGGGCATTCAAGTGTCGGCTAAGCTGCAATTTGCGCTTACTTTAGCCATAGTGACGGTAGTCGCACTGTTATTTGGTGCCAGTGGACTTAACTCTGAACAGCTTGAATCATTTAACCAAACCAGTCATCCACAAATGAGTACCGTTATGGTTGCCATGGGTATTGGTTTTTGGAGCTTTTTAGGCATAGAGGCGATGACACATTTGGCCAGCGACTTCCGCCGACCGGACAAAGACATGTTACCTGCTATTTTAATGGGGACACTTTTGGTTGGGGTTATTTATTTAGCATGCACTTTTTTGCTATTGATGGTACCAACCGATAAAACGGGCCTTGCGATGATAAGTGCCTTTGATTATTTGCTCAGTGACAGTTTTTTACATGGCTATGGGGCACAAGTGATCGGTATTTTAGGGATTGCCAGCGGCTTAGCGACCGTAAATGTGTATTCTGCTAGTGCTGCCCGACTATTGTGTAGTTTTAGTAATGAAGGAATTTTGCCTAAATACTTTGTGAAATTAAACCAACATGGTGTGCCATTTAGAGCTCTTTTTTGCATCCTGGGCAGTATGGCCGTTGTTATTGTATTGACCTTTTATTCTGGGCAGGATTTAGAGAAGTTGATAGCCTGGAGTAACGGGGTATTTGTGATTATTTACTTATTAGCGATGTTGTCTGCCGCTAAGTTACTCAGTAAACGCTATTGGCCTTTGGTGGCTGCAGGTTGTGTGTTTTGTATTGGGATTGGCATCGCACTAGCAGACAATATGATATACGTGCTGGTGTTGGTCATGGTGATTGCCCCCTTTATGTGGTGGCAAAAAAATCATTTACAACGCAAGCAATTGTCCGCGAGTTAACCTAGGTTTTACTCATGCAGATTGTTGTATAGCAATATTACGCATCTGAATTAATTCGCTGTGCTTAAGGTAGAGTAAATCGGCAGTACGGCGAATGATTTGGTCTTCAAACTGAGATAATTCACCGTCGGCATAAGCTAAGCGCCACATTGACAATAATAAACTCTGTTTATCTTCAATGCTAAATTGCGCATTAATTTCAGAGGTAAATTCAAATAGCGAAATAGCATCGTGACGCGCTTGTTTGGCCTCATCAGCTAACTCTTTGGCTTGTTCGGAGTTAATGCCTAAGGTATTGACGAGCATCTTTGGTAGTAAAGCCGCTTCAGCATCAGCCAGTTTTTCGTCGGCATAAACCACTTCTAAGAGTAAAGTTGCCGCTGCTAAATTGAGATGCTGGGCCTTTTCTTCTGGGCTACTTTCTTGAGTATGTGACTGAATAAACTGTTTTAGTTTGGCGATCATACTAGCTCCGCTATTGGGTTAAATCACTTTGATGCTAGCAAAAATGATAATCCCAAGCGAATGGCTTGGGATTAATTAATGTTAACCAAAATTAATAGGGTCTAATTTAACCCGAACTCGGGATAAATTACAGTAATGAACCTAATCCTTGGGTTAACAAACCTACCGTGCCTTCGCTTCCGCTTTGTTCTAGGTAGTTTTTAGCAATATCGACCATAGGTACGATGTACTCTTTTGAAATTCCAAGCTTTTCAAACGCATCGTATACCATGGCAGTGCCTTGCAATGATGAACCTAAATCGCCCGCTTTAGAGAGTAAACCTGACATACCACTGTCTGACGACATTGATGGTACAGCCGCCAGTAAACCATCGGCATTAGGGATGCTGCTAGTTAGTTGGCTAAAATCGTTACTGCCTAAATTAGTTTGTGCCAAACTCAGTAATGAACCTAATCCACCTTCTGCTTGGTTTTGGCTTAAACCAAGTTGAGACATCACGCTACCCACTAATTCAGTAGATTGTGCCGTCGTCGTTGTTTCTGCTACAGCCGTTGCCGCTGCTGGGGTTTCGACAACTTTTTTAGCAGCTTCAGAAGCTTTGTCTAACCAACCAGCTGATGCAGGTGATGAGAATGCTAAGACAGTAAATAGTACCGGTAATGCGGATGCTAATTTCATAATGCGTGTCCTGTATAATGATATAAATGGCTAAACTAAGGCACTATTTTACCCTGATTTGACTAAATGCGACAGGAGATTGATTTTTTAGCGATTTCAATTGTGCAAATTGAGGCTTTTTTGGTTATCCTAAGCGCCATATTTATTGTTAATCGATTATTGGAATTTACATGTCATTGTTTGCTCTTTTGACTGAAGCATTAAACTTTTTTCGAAACCATATCCGTCAGCTGGCAGCACTGACTTTGCCGCTGCTATTAATTCAAGTTGCTATCCAATTATGGCTCGGTAATGAAATGTTAACTGCCGACCCAGAAAACCCACAATTTGGTGTATCTCATGCTGCTGTTATGATGGTGCTATTGTTGGTCTTTTCGGTGCTCATTGCTGCCTTAACATTATTTTTAGAGCTACGGTCGCAAGGGCATGAGTTATCATCTGGGCAAATTCTAAAAGCCAGCTTGCCGTTTGTACCGCCTCTATTACTCGCGGGCGTATTTTCTGGTTTAGCGATTTTAGCGCCTGTGATGATCTTTGCGGCTTTTGGTCCATTATGGTTAATTGGCTTAGTGGTGAGTTTGTATTTGTTTGCTCGCCTGGCCTATGTCAATTTTATGGTCGTGGTTGAGCGCTTAACGCCACTCGAAGCGATTAAAAAGAGCTTTAGCTTTAGCGCAGGTTCAGTGGCATTTAAAACCATTGCAGTATTAATGTTATATGTTCCACTATCGTTATTTGCGGGCATATTTACCCAAATGGCCACACAAGTTGGATTTCCACTACAGTTAGTCGTCGAAACCCTATTTGCGTTTATCGGTTTATTTGTCAATATTGCCTTATTTAGATTGTATATGGTTAATCGCCAACCAATCGATTTGGAAAAATAACTGATTATACAAGGAGAGACCATTGTTAAATGATGATGCGTTTATTGATGGTTTCTCTGAACACTTAAGTGAAGATTATCGCCTTGCCAAAAGTTATGTTCGCGATATTCCCACCCAGGCACTGGTATATATTCGCAGTTTTACCCATAAGCTCACCAGCCAATTAGCTTCGCCTCATGGACTCATATTCACTAGTCCGAATTTATACGACCGTATTGAGCAACTACATCAAGCCAGGCTGATTGACCCGCCAGCCGTACGGGCATTGCATCGTTTACGTAGCGACGGCAATCGTGGTGCTCATCCTGAAAAATACCATCTAACCCAAGCGCAACTGGTTACGATTGCTGAGAAGTCGATTGAGCATATTTTGCGCTTAGTGGCCAAGCTCTATCCTGTAGTGCATCAGCAAGTTGCTCCCTCTTATACTTTTGAGCCATTTGATTCCTTTGCTGGGCGAGATCTGTGTTACCGGGCTGTGATGAATAACGATGCTGAAGCGCAGTATCTAGTGGGAATGTCTTTAAAAGCCAAAGGCTTAATGCTACAAGAGCAAGAGCGAGCATTGGCGCAAGCTGCTACCGATGTGTCAACAGAAAATAAGCTGTTTACTAAGGGCGAACATATCACTGCCGCTGATGCATTTGCTCAAGCGGGTTATTGGTTTGCATTGTCTTCACTTCAGTATAAAGCCGCTGTGTTTGAGCATGGCGTGAGCTTATTGCATGGTTATAGTGGTGAGGCTAATCAGAGTGAGGGCGAGCAATTAATCGCTCAGGCCGCAGATAGCGGCATTGTTGAAGCTCAGGCATTACAAGGCTTTTTCTATCTGGTGGGCAGTGACCAATTTGAGGTTGATTTAATTCAAGCCGAACGTTTACTCACCCTGGCCGCTAATGCCGAAAATGCTGAAGCAATGTCAAATCTAGGGGTGTTGTATTACCAAGTAAAGCAGTTTGAAAATGCGTTTTTGTGGATTAATAAGGCGGCTCAAGCTGGTTACCCCAATGCCCAGTATCATTTGGCGCTAATGTTAGCAGAGGGCTTGGGGTGTTCATCCGACTTGGCTGCCAGCCAGCAATGGATGCTTGAAGCAGCAGAGCAAGGGCAAGTTGATGCTATGTTGCATTGTGGCAGTCACATTTTGCATGACGACAATGCCAGTCAGCAACAGCGTGTTAAGGCCGAAGGCTATTTGCACCAAGCCATTAAGTATGGTCACAATGTGAGTGCCATGATAGAGCTGAGTGTGGCATTAGCCGACGGTATTTTAGGGCGTATTGATGTGGTGCAAGCCGCGTATCTGCTGACCTTAGCTAAGACTCATGGCAATGATGAACACTTAGAGGTTATTGAGCCATTATGGCAATCGCTGGCAATGCAAATCGACAGTGTTATTGAGCTTAACCCGAGTGAGGATGAAATGATTGCTTTGCAACAAGCGAAGTTATTGCTGGGGTAAGTTTAGCGAGTTGAAAAGGGAATTTTATAAACATGAAAAGCACCGACCCTCGTGAAAGCGGGTTAGTTCATTGGCTGTCTTTAGTGGTTGCACTGAGTATTGCTCAAAGTATTTTTTGGTATTTAGATATTGATGTTGAGATTAGCTTAACTATTGAATACATCGGGACGTTAATCGTTAAAAGCAGCTTAATCGCGCTGTTATATGCCAAGGAGAAGTCGTGGTCGGCGATAAAGGTCAAATCCAAACAACTAAAGCTTTAGCAAAATTTTGCGCTGAACATCATTGTCCGCCCGGTTGGGTTTCTCGTTTAAATGAAATTGCTGAGTTGCTTGAGCGAGACGATAAGAAAATAGTTTTATCTCGTCTAAAAATGTTTAAAGGTGGCGGTATGGGCTCATTTCTCGATATTTGGCCTGAGGTTGCATTTGAACATGAAACTCCAGAGTATATTGAAGTTATTTGGTGGGCCTTAATCGGTCACTGGCGAAGCCAAATGGATCGTCTGTAAAGGCATATAACAAGCCAATCAAGCGGGAAAATTTACAGTTGGCTTTTTTTCGCTTCGCTCAATATTTTAGCCAACTATAAATTTCCCCTTATTGGGGCGTTGAGGCTGTAGAATTTCTATTTTTATTGAAAAATAGCCATTTTTTAGGGTTCCAAATGCATTACCTAGTGTCTTAAAAGCGCTTAGGATTGATTTGAGGAGCTCTTTTTTTCATTGAATTTGACTGTTAGAGTTATTCTACAGTCTCGTTATATGCTCAAGGAAGGTTATGCGAATCGTTGACTGTTATTCTGAAACATCAGACATTGGCCCTGATATAGTTATAGTGGAAACTGAAAATTCAGGATTTACACTATTAATGTCACGTTCGGGCGATCCGTATGATCACATGAAAGTATATTTTGATGACGAAGAAATACTTGAAGGTTCTCGTTCAAAGGAAATTCTTAACACTCTTTCCAGTGTAAAAAACGATTTAACTGGAGAGGCCTTAAATATATATAACGGTATTCTGGCAGCGATCGAAAAGAGCATATAACAAGTCATTAAAGCAGGAAAATTTACAGTTGGCTGTTTTCACTGCGTTCAACATTTTAGCCAACTATAAATTTCCTCTTAATGAGGCGTTCTATTATTTATGCTTAAAAGCGTTTTGTTGGTTGTATCGATAGCCGCAGTCACGGGCTTTAAGCCCCCTGAACAAGCCGCTGCATTTGCTCAAAAGCAAAACCTATCACAGTGTCGCAATCTTTTCCTATAGCAATTCATCATTTAGCACTTCGAAAATCCCTGTCGCTTACGCAAACAATCCATAAACCTTTTTTACCGAGTTAATCCGCCTGGTGTTCGAATGTTCTGCCCGTGGTTTTAGTCTGGTTGGCTCCTGATGGCTTAAACATATCTGCATAAGGCGCTGCAGGCTCGCGCTTTACATTGGCGTAGTGTTGATACGCGTTTTCTTGCTCTGCTTGCTGACGACGCAGCATTTTTTTACCTAAAAATCGCAAGGTAAGAAAACTGATTAAGCCAAACAATAGTAAAAATGGCAGTAAAGTAATGGCCACTAAAGTCATAGCGAAAACCATTATTAATGCCAAAATTGGATTCATGTTTGTCACACGATGTTTAAAATTAGTGCTGTTAAATGTTTGGTTAACGTTCATGTAGGCTCCTAAATGCGGCTTATCCTATTGTCGACTCGAGAGTATTGTTTGTGTTCACTCATTGAACTCATCAACTGAGGGGCTGCGCCTGAAATATGTATGATTGTTGAACATGCAGTGTGCAACGAGTAGACATAATATGTCACGTTAAACTGAGTTAATGTTTTAACTATTGCCTACTCTTTAGAGCCACATTAACTTGATAAGGTTGAAGGGTAAGGTGCTCTTTGCTTAACAATTAACGTTAGCGATTAGTGGTTAATTGTTCTGTTATTTTTGTATTGCTTAACTGAACATTCCCTTTCAATATTGGGATGTTGCTGGTACATGTTCTGCTGCAAGTTTGTCGATGAAACCATGTTTGAGGCAGGGGTTTGTTTACCTAAATATTGACGACTTAGTAATGTCATACCAATAAAACCCACTATTAAAAACAGCAATATTAATGGCAACAAAATCAGGCTGCCAACAATGATCAATAATAAGCTTAATAAAGCGTTGAGCGGGCGCATTTGGCACAAACGTTGACGAATATGCCATAAGTTAATTGAGCTGAACATTGTGGTTCCTTTACCGTAAATACATTGTCGCTAAAGCGTATTTTATATACACAATATTTTGAGTGCTGTTAGCCGCAAAAGTTCACCGTTTTAGAGCGTTTTTGTTAGCTTGGTATGACAGTTTGGATTATATGGTTGTTGGCAATGGCGTTATCGACACTGTTAAAAATAAGGTGACGAAACCATTGATGTCCTGGCTCTTGGTTGTTACGTTCGTGCCATAAAAACACATACGCCATCGGCATAAAATCAAATGGCAGTGGGATAGACTCTAGCGAATAGAGTTTTTGTGCATGGATGGCAAAGCTCGAGGGAAGAGTGAAAATAAGATCGGTATGTGCGCATACACTGGCTGCGCCGTAAAAGTCAGGCACGGTTGTCGACAAGTTGCGATGTAAACCTAAATTTGCTAAATAATAATCGAGCGCCCACCAGTCATTGCCCTCGCACCTTACTTGCACATGAGACATTCTTAAATATTGGGTTTGATCCCATTTCCCCGATTCGATAACCTTTAAAATAGGATGGTTTTTGCGAACTAAACATACCTGATGGTCGTTAAACAGTGTCTGATACTCAATACCTTCGGGAACATGCTCTATTTTGAAGTCGCTTTGTGGATGAATATCTCGGCCCGCAATACCAAAATCGATTTGTCCTTGCTGTAAATCTTGCATCGACTTTTCTGTCCATACATATGAGTCTAATTTTACTGATGGTGCTTGTTGTAACAATGGCCCGATAAAATAGGGAATCAATGTTTCATAAGCACTTTCGACCATTGAAAATGTAAAGTGACGCTGGCTACTCGCTGGGTGAAATGTGGGGGGTTGAGTTAACTGATATAAGTTTTGTAGCACAGGCAAGAGTTTTTGTCTTAACGCTAACGCATGCGCGGTCGGCTTTAATCCATGAGCAGTGCGTTGAAACAAGGGGTCGTCTAATGCTTCTCGTAGCCGATTTAAGCTTTTGCTCACAGCAGATTGGCTAAGGTGCAAGCGATGAGCAGCACGGGTCACACTTTGCTCCTCAAGTAACACTTGTAAAATAACCAGTAAATTAAGGTCAACACGCGCTAAATTATCTAAATTCATCAGATATTCTCAAATGGAAATTCACTTTGGATTTTATATCATTTCTGTTCATACCACCATTTGGCATATCATAGCGCTCCATTAAGGGTGACCTTTCGCTTTTTTAGATTAAGAGAAATAATATTATGCATCGTAACCTACTGCCATTATTGATGTTTATGGTGCTATTAAGCCCATTGGCTATCGATATTTATCTTCCATCTATGCCAACAATGGCGCTTGAGTATGGGGTGTCGAACAGTGAGGTTCAGTCTACTTTAGTATTGTTTTTATTTGCTATGGGTGTTGGGCAGATATTAATTGGCCCATTAGCCGATCGCTTCGGTCGCAGACCCGTCGCCTTGTTTGGTATTGTGCTTTACGGTATTAGCAGTTTGTTGGGCGCTTACGCGGTTGAATTTGAATTATTACAAGTGGCACGAGTGTTTCAAGGTTTAGCCGCATGTTCTACTTCTATTGTCGTGTTTAGTGCCGTACGCGATTGTTATGACCGTAAGCAAAGTGTGTCGATATATAGCTACTTAAATGGCGCTATTTGTGTTGTTCCTGCGCTAGCACCGACTTTAGGTGGTTTATTAGCACTGCAGTTTGGCTGGCGTTCAACGTTTATCTTTATGGCTATCTATGCCGTAATCGTATTGTTTATTGTCGGTTTCCGTTTCCCGGAAACACGCCCTCTTAACACAGACAGTACAGGCCCACTTTATCGTTGGGGACGTTACAAGCCAGTAATTGGTGACCCGCATTTTATGTTTTATGCATCATGTTGCATGATCGCGATGGCCTCTATTTTATGTTACGTGTCTTACTCACCAGTATGGTTAATCGGTCACTTGGGTATTTCTGAACTGATATTTAGCGGCTTATTTGGGTTAAATGCTTTGGTTAACGTCGCAGCATGTTTTGCTGCCCCAGTATTGATTAAACGAATTGGTAATCGCCCTGGTGTAGTAGTGGCATTGTCGCTAATGGTCTTAGCGGCTATGGTTGAAGTGGTATTGCAATTAGTTGGACCAGAGCAAGGCATTGCTGCTGCTATTGCCTTTATGGCACCTATGATGCTGCTTTGTGTTGGTTTTGCCCTATTGCTTGGGCCTGCTACCAGTATGGCGTTATCGGCCTTTGGTGAGCGCGCAGGTACTGCAACGGCAATGTTAGGCTGTATTCAAATGAGCGGCGCATCGATTTTAACTGCACTTATCCAGTTAACCGATATACCAGCACCTTATGCCATTGCGATTGTGATGGGTGGATTTTGCAGTGTGTTACTCGCCATGATGGCAATGAACCGTTTAAGCCATCTGCATCAAGAGCAACTACAACACGATTAATTAAATATCCCGAGCTCAGGTTAAATAATAGTAATATCACCTTTACCCGCAGTATGCTAACCACATTCTGCGGGTATTTTTTCTCAATACTAGGTTTCTTAGAAGCGCGCGTTAACACCTACACTAAAGTTAGTTTGTGAGTCGTTCTCATATTCGCCATCGAAATTTGAATAGCTAAGTGAGAACTTAGCTGAGAATATATCGGCAAAACGCCATGTATAGCGTGTGTTTATGCTAGTAGATGTGTCTGTTTGGTCAATACTGCCTACATCGTCATAATTGGCACTACTGAAATTATAATGAGTATCGGTATTACCTTGCTCAATAACAGCACCGACAGACCATGAATTATTAATATACCAATCGGCATTAATGGCAACATTATATCTGTCGTAAGTAATGTTCTGCCCAGAATTACTGTTTGTTACTTGCCCTTGGTCATTAGTGTCGGAGTTTAAAAAATGATTACTATATTGCTCATCGCTGTAGGCCAATGTACCTGTAAGCATTACTCCGACGGTTGATTGCAGTGGAATAAAGTGCTCGTAAGTTAAACGGAAAGCATCAAAGTCATTACTGTAATATCTTTCAGAGTTATAGCTTGCAGATGTAAAGCTTGTCGCTTTAGATTCAGACATTGTGCTGTAACCTAGGGTTAAAGCTGAATGGTCGGTGAAAAAATACCCTAGATTGACAGCGTAAATGGTGAAGCTATCAAGAGTGGTAGAGTATTCATATTCCTCAAAGTCTACCTGACTCACTTCTGCATTGATAAACCAATTAGAGTCAAAAACATATTGGCCAGAAAGTGCATATATATCATCGAAATCAGAAGTCGAATAACGTACTGCAACCTTTGACCCTTGGTGAAAAAAGTCAGCGAGCGCATAAGGCTTGTCTGCTTGTTCAACCGCGTTAAAATAATAACGATAGTTGGCATTAAATATACCATCACCGCCATCGTCTGAATCTAAAAAGCCGATTTCAGCTTCGTGGTGATAAGCATTGTCTTGAGCGGCATAAACAGAACTTGTAGAAAGTGCGAGCATTAAGGCAATAGACACCGTTGTCATTGTTATTACCTTAGTTGTAGTCATAATTCCAGTCATAATAGTGGTTCTTCCTTGAGGTGGTATCATAAGAGTGGAATATACTGGATTGCGCTTTACAAAATTGCAACATAAATAAGATTAAATATGAGTAGAAGTTATTGTATTAATTGCCAATACCCACAATCAGCTTGCATTTGTCATGCAGTAAAACCAATCACTACAGCAACTGACATTATCATCATGCAGCATCCATCTGAGGTGGGGCATGCTAAAAATACCGTTAGGTTGCTCAAGCTGGCGTTGCCGCAAACCCAAATTTATGTCGGTGAAACCGCAGCTGACTTTGCTGAGTTGCAAGGGTATTTAGCTGCGCAAACTCGACCTGTGTTGATTGTGTACCCTAATGAGCACAGCAAAGCTGCAAGTGAGGTTGAAGCCGATAATAAAGCGATTATTGTGCTAATTGATGGCACCTGGCGTAAAGCTTACCGTATGTTGCAGCTTAACCCATGGTTGCTTAACTATCCGTCATTGCACCTTGAGTGTGAAGATGAGTCGCAATATGTAATCCGCAAAGCCAAACGCAGTGACAGTTTATCAACCCTTGAGGCTGCGGTTTATACATTGGAAAATTTAGAACCTGACGCCGATGTTGCGCCAATATTTGCAGTGTTTCACGCAATGGTGCACCATAAGTTATCCGCCATGCCTACGGCGGTTCGTCAGCGCTATAATAGCGATAAGTTTACGTGGTAGGACTCAAAGGATAGATCTTATGAACACTCGCCTTGTTGGAATAGTTATTTTTATATGTGTTGCCAGCATGCTCTCGGTCAATGCTTATGCGACAGATAAGCCACATAAAAAAATGACCTTGGCAGAAAAGGGCGAACAAGCGCGTATAGAATCAGCCGAGCTTGAACAAACCCAATTGCAAAAAGCCCGTGATGCCGCGAATGCCACCGCGGAACGCGAACAAAAAGTGTTAGCCAAGCAAGAGGCAAATGACTGGGAAGCGCAGCAACTCGAAAAAGCTCAAACACAATCTGAACAGCGCTTAACACGTGAACAAAAATACTTACAGCAAGCGCAAGAAGCTGCGGCGCAAACTCGTAAAATCCCGAAAGAAACCAGCGACCCAGCGCAGTCTGAGTAGTACCATATTTGTCGTGTTTTGGAGTATTGTCTTTGTCGTCTTGCCCATTGTGTCACCAACAAACCTTTGCTTTTCATCAAGATAAAAACCGTCAGTATGTACGTTGCCAGCACTGTTACTTAGTGTCGGTACCCGTACAGTTTTATTTAGATGAAACAGCAGAAAAAGCCCAGTATGACTTACACGATAATGATTTTGCCGATGCCGGTTACCAACGGTTTTTGTCGCGTACACTTACGCCACTACTTGCTCGCACCGGGCTTAATGCCAAAGGTTTAGATTTTGGCTGCGGCGAAGGCGCTGTGCTCAGTCAAATGGCTGCAGCCCAGGGTGTCAGTGTTGCTAATTATGATTTGTTTTATCACCCAGATACTCAGGTGCTTAATCTGCAATATGATTTTGTGTGTTTAACCGAAGTGATAGAGCACATTGCCGATGCTCATCAGTTAATTGAACGCTTAAGTCAATTGTTGTTACCCGGTGGCATTTTAGCCATTATGACTAAGCGGGTGCTTGGCTTAGAGGCTTTTATTAATTGGCACTACAAAAGTGACCCAACCCATATTAATTTTTACTCCGTCGAGACCTTTGAATGGCTGGCACAACAACAGGGTTGGCAGCTTGAAATCATCGACAATGACGTCGTATTTCTACAGCTGCCATCGATATAAACTTGAGTATGTTAATAAATAGATACAATTGTCTGTAGGGTAAATCGGTAAAACAGTTAACAACAGAGGCGTTTCAGGGTAGTTTTGTTGCTCAAATAACAACAAAAATGGACCTTACATGCGCCTGACCTCCCTCGCTTTCTTGCTTGCTAGTGTATTTGCTAGCAGTGTTTACAGTTCATCTACCGTGGCCAGTGTGCCTAATGCTGCAGAATTAACCGCTCAAGTCGAAAGCAAAGTGATTGCATGGCGCCGCGACCTACACCAACATCCTGAATTATCAAATCGTGAATTTCGCACCAGTAAAGTGATTGAGAAACACCTCAAATCGCTAGGGCTTGAGGTGCAAACGGGTATTGCACATACCGGCGTGGTCGCGATTCTTAAAGGCGGTAAACCTGGGCCGTTAATTGGTTTACGTGCCGACATGGACGCACTGCCCGTGACCGAAGTCGTGGATTTACCTTTTGCCTCTAAAGCTACTGACACTTATCGTGGCCAAAAAGTCGGTGTGATGCATGCCTGTGGTCATGATACGCATGTGGCGATGTTGATGGGCGTGGCCGAAAACCTAGTGAAGGTAAAAGACAGTTTGGCTGGTGATGTGATGTTTATTTTCCAGCCGGCTGAAGAAGGCGCACCAGAAGGTGAGCAAGGCGGCGCTGAGTTAATGCTAAAAGAAGGTTTGTTTGCCAAGCGCAAACCCGATCAAGTGTTCGGTATGCATGTCACATCAAGCATGCCAACTGGCGTGATTGGTTTACGCTCTGGCCCTGCGATGGCCAGTGAAGATTCTTTTACGATCAAAGTGATGGGCAGACAAACTCATGGCTCGCGCCCTTGGGGCGGTGTTGACCCTATCGTGGCTTCTGCGCAGATCATCAACAGTGTGCAAACCATTATTAGCCGTCAGGTCGATATTACTAAAGCACCTGCAGTTGTCAGCTTTGGTGCCATTAATGGCGGCATTCGCTCAAACATTATTCCTGATGAAGTTGAGCTTATTGGTACTATTCGCACTTTTGATCAAGATATGCGCGCCGACATTAAAGTTAAATTGGCTGAAATTGCCACTAATGCTGCTAAAACCCTTGGGGCTACCGCCGTGACGGAGATCCAACCAGGTTATCCGGTCACAGTAAATAACCCAGAGTTGGTCAGTAAAATGCGCCCAGTGATAGCCTCTGTTGTGGGTGATAATATGCTGATTGAACCGGGATTAATTACCGGTGCAGAAGACTTTTCTTACTATGCGTTAGAAACCCCAGGCATGTTTTTCTTTTTAGGCGTAACGCCAACAGATAAAGACCCAAGCCAGGTGGCCAGCAACCATTCGCCTGCATTTTATGTTGATGAAAGTGCGCTAAAAGTGGGTGTGCAAACCATGACCCAAGTTGCATTAACAGCACTTGGCGCGGCACAATAACTCAGTAAATAAAAACAATATTGGACAATAGCTCAAGGAGCAAGATATGACTCGCAAACTCATCGCTTTGTTGATGACATTAGGTGTGCTGAACACACCAACTGTGTCGGCAACACAAGCAGAAGACATTAACAGCTTTACCTTAGGTAATGGCATGAAAATCATGGTGCTTGAGGATAGCTCTATCCCTAATGCCAACATGTATATTTTTTGGAAAGTCGGTTCGCGTAACGAAGTCCCAGGTATTACTGGTATTTCGCACTTTTTTGAACACATGATGTTTAACGGCTCAAAAAAGTTCGGCCCTAAAATGTTCGACCGCACCATGGAAGCTGCTGGTGGGGCCAATAATGCGTACACCACAGAAGATATGACCGTATATACTGATTGGTTCCCTGCCAGCGGTATTGAAACGATTTTTGATCTTGAATCTGATCGTATTGCCAACTTAGATATTAACCCTGAAATGGTTGAAAGTGAGCGTGGCGTTGTGCAATCAGAGCGCACTACCGGACTTGAAAATTCTAACTGGCGCACTATTCAAGAAGCGCTTAAAAGTGTTGCCTTTGCAGCACATCCATACAGCTGGTCTGTGATTGGTTATGAGTCAGATATTGCCGCATGGACCCTTGAAGATTTACAGCAATATCATAAAACCTATTATGCACCCAACAATGCGTTAGTCGTGATTACAGGTGATGTAAAGCTTGCCCAAGTAAAAGCCTTAGCTGATCAATATTTTGCGCCTATTCCTGCCCAAGCGCCGCCAAAAGCCGTGCGAACAGTAGAGCCTGAACAAAAAGGCGAGCGCCGCGTGTTTGTTAAAAAAGAATCAGTAAGCACGCCAAACATTATGTTGGCTTATCATGTGCCAGCCACTAGCCATGCCGATTACTATGCATTGGATTTATTAGCGTCAATGTTAAGCGAGGGCAACAGCTCACGTTTTTACCAAGCGTTAGTCGACAAGCAATTAGCCGTAGCCGCCGAAACTTATATGCCCATGTCATTTGATCCAAACCTGTTTTATATCTTGGGTGTGGCCAATGCGGGTGTGAGCGCCGACACCTTAGAGCGCGCCCTTATTGAGCAAATTGATTTAATTGCCAGTCAAGGCGTAACTCAGCAAGAGCTAGAAAAAGTGAAAAACATCAAGTTGATGGGATTTTATCAAACCATGGAAACCATTAACGGCAAAGCCAATACTTTAGGTACATATGAGCTCTACTTTGGTGATTACACCAAACTGTTTAATGCCCCTGAAGCTTATAACAAAGTGACTCCAGCTGACATTCAGCGCGTAGCACAAACCTATTTAATTAAAGCAAATCGCACTGTCGGTGTGCTCGCTGCGACTGAGGAGTCAGACAAATGAAAACCAGCACTCATTCAACAATGACCTTGTCGTTATCAGCCATCGCGTTAGCGTGTAGTTTAAGCTTAGCCGGTTGCGCAGCCACACAAAAAAACACTACTGCTCCAGTAGCAGCAACGCCAAGTTTTGTGCTGCCAAGCTATCAAAAAGTCACCTTAGATAACGGCTTAACTGTTAATTTAATGGTGCAGAAAGAAGTGCCATTAGTCACCCTTGATGCGGTGATTAAAGCGGGTGCGGTTAATGACACAACTTCAGGTTTAGCTTACATCACTTCGCAAAGCTTAATGTTAGGTGCTGCAGGTCAATCTAAAGCTGATATTGAACAGCAGCTCGACTTTATTGGCGCTAGCGTGGATACCAATGCCGATGCAGAAGGCACTTATGTACGCGCAAACATGATGACCAAAGACATCGACAGTGTGTTAGCTATTTTCAGCAATGTTATTCGCCAACCCGACTTTGATTCTGCAGAATTTGATAAGCTTAAACAACGTGAAATTGTCGGTTTATCACAACAAAAAGAAAGTCCTCGTGCAGTGATTGGGCGCTACTTTAGTAAGCTGGTGTTTGGCAAACACCCTTATGCAAATCCGGCTTCTGGTAGCAGTGAATCGATCGCCACCATTAACGCCAATGAGCTACGGGCATTTCATAAAGGTTACTATCAGCCCAATAACATGACCATTAACGTGGTCGGTGATTTTGATGTTGCTGAGATGACCGCCAAACTCAATAAAGCGTTTGGTGATTGGCAAGCGACAGAAACAGTTATGCAGCCAGATTTGAGCCAGAATTTGCCGACACTAACGAAGCCAAGAGTGTTGTTAGTCGACAAGCCAGACGCCATTGAAACCACGTTTTTAATTGGTGGTGTTGGCATCCGTTACGACAATCCTGATTATGTCGGCTTAACTGTGGTGAATACCATTTTAGGTGGCCGTTTTACCTCATGGTTAAATGATGAGTTACGTGTCAATGCTGGGTTAACTTATGGTGCTCGCTCTGGTTTTAGCCCATATTCACAGTCTGGATTATTCCAAATTAGTACTTTTACTAAGTCGTCGACTACCAAAGAAGCCATCGATTTAGCTTTGCTTACGTATTCGCGTTTGTGGGAAAAGGGCATTGATCAAACGACGCTAGACTCAGCAAAAGCGTATGTTAAAGGACAGTTCCCACCTAAATACGAAACCAGTGGCCAGCTTGCTGGGTTACTGTCGGACATGTATTTATATGGCATGAACGATGATTTTATTAACCAATTCCAGGCGAAAGTGGATGGCTTAACATTGGCTGAAACTCAACGATTGGTAAACCAGTATTTCCCACAGCAAAACCTACAGTTTGTGCTAATTGGTAATGCAGATGAAATCGCCGATATTGCCGCACAATATGGTGAAGTGACCAAAGTCGCTATCACGGCATCTGGCTTTGGTCAGTAGTTAATATAACTAAAGCTGTTAAGTGTGTTTCATTGCCATTATTTGAGGTAAAAATATGAATACGTTAAAAAGACTGTTGATTGCGAGTTTTTGCTTGTGTGCTGCAATTGCGTGCTACCTCGATGGCGTGCCTGCTGGGGGGACACTATTTCTGCTTCTAGGTGTGGTATTAGAGGTGGCATTTTGGAGCATGCTCTTTCGCACACAGACCATAAATAAAATGGGCTAACAGTGTCGGCATACTTAACGCGCATGCTGTACGCCGTTAAAGCGAATTGGTGTTGAAGCATTAAAATGGCTCACTTAACTAGTGGGCTATTTTTTTAGGTTATATTATCTAGAATTTGATATGAACAGTTGCGGGAGGCATTGCAATGAAAATGAGCGGGGTATTGCTAGGACTGCTGACTTTGTATGTTCCTTTGACGGCACTTGCTGGGAAAGTGCCCTTAGCTGAATTGTGTGTTGTGTTAGCCGGGGAATGGCAAGGAACAGCTGCCAACCCAACCTTAGCGCCAATGGCGGTGAGTACCTCTGTTATGTGCTCTGCCGATAAACGTAATATCTACATTAGTGTCAGCCGCGGTAGTCGTTTTTCAAACAGCGAAACATGGTGGTTTAGGCAACAACAAGATAAGGTTTTATTAGTCTATGGCAATGGCGTGACGGAAGATATCACTCAACAACTTACCTTATACCAACAAGCAGGCAGCTTTTCATTTTTAGGAGAAGGTGAGATTAATCAGCGCCCTGCATTAGTGCAATTGCAGTTCGACCCCATTAAGGCCAGTATTGAACAACCAGTAGCGGGTTGGCAATGGCTGCAAAGCGCTCATTATCTGGATGACGACAGCGAACAATATCAAGTGGTGAGGGCACTAAGCTTGCTTAAGCCTTAATAATTATTTGCGACTTGATGTTGGATTACAACATCAAAAAGTAAGCTGCAAATCCTGCCCAACTTAGCAATAACAGCCCCAGTAACACCCAAGTCAGCGACGTCATTTGTGAGTATGACTCTTCGTTTAATGAATCAACTTCATCACTTTCATAATCGTTATTCTTGGCTTTTAAACGTTGCTTACGGGCTTTATCGCGCTCGCGAGATTTGGCTTTTTCGCGTTTTTTATACTCGGCGATACCCTTTTCAATTCCGGCAGCAATCAGCTTAGTTTGCTCTTTGGTTTGCCCCGGCTTTTGAGTGGCTTTGGCCATTGCCTGTGCATTATTTTGGGTTTCTGGCGACGGTGTTTGTTTCATTATTCTGCGCCTGCAAAACCAAGTTGTCGCCATGCTTCGTAGCTAATAATAGCGACAGAGTTAGACAGATTTAAACTGCGGCTGTTGGCCGTCATTGGTATACGCAAACGCTGCTCTAGTGGCGTGGCGTTAATAATGTCCATCGGTAAGCCACGAGTTTCAGGGCCAAACAATAATACATCATCTTCTTGAAAGGCAATTTGAGTGTGTGGGCGACTGCCTTTGGTGGTGCATGCCATGATGCGCTTACCCGGCATAGCGGCTAAAAAGCTCGCGTAATCTTTATGACGAGTGACCCGAGTTAAATCGGCATAGTCTAACCCAGCTCGACGAAGTTTTTTCTCTTCTAAATCAAATCCTAATGGTTCAATTAAATGCAGCTGTGCACCATTATTTGCGCATAAGCGGATAATATTTCCGGTATTCGGAGCGATTTCGGGTTCGTAGAGTGCGATATGAAACATAGTCACCTTAAGGCTTTGCGAGGCTTAAAAACAGGAACAAATTATACCTCAGTAGGAGGGTAGCGTCATCCATGTAAGAGCAGGTTTACCATAAAGCGAGGGATTCAATATTGATAGGGCTTATAGCGCAGTTGTCAGGATAATTTCCTGGGTTGTTTGAGTTGCTGGTGAGCAAGCAATTGTTAGGTAAAAATTACGAGTTAATGGCAATATTTTCCGATTGACAGCTGCGCAGCTACAGCCTTATAGCTGCGCAACAACATCATAAATACTGTTGATTAACCGACACTAGCGCTTAGCAATAACCCAAACGGCATGCACAATGCCAGGGATGTAACCCAATAAGGTTAAAATAATATTTAAAAGCAAGGTCTTACTTAGTCCTACTTGTAAAAACACACCAAGAGGTGGTAATAAAATCGCGATTAAAATACGTAGTAAATCCATAATATTCTCCATTTTTATAATGATGGGGCTTTCCCCTAACGGTATTAACTTACATGTAGTACAAAGCAATTATCGGACCAGTAATTATGTTTACTTTGTATGATGTCTTTTAGCAGCTAGCAACCTTAAGCTCAATATCCGGTAAAAAGTGAGATTATTGCAAGTGAATTTAGCGCGGTTAATATTAGACGATAACTGCTTGAAAGCTATTTAGGTGAATGAATATTACGGCTTAAGCAGTTAAAACATAATTGATTTAACTGGAGATTGAAATGAATAAACATAAAACGTATACAAAGGAAGTTAAGTCGCTTCATTTTATTTAATAGCAATAAACTAAAATGACTTAATTTGATATTTTTTTTCAGTTAAGTGCGATTTAATCACCTCTGCGTTTTTACATTGGGCATTTAGCCATACCGCCATTGGAAACTGATAAAAAACCATGGCAGAGTCTTGTAATAGCATTGCAGGAAAATTGAGTTTATTGGCCGCAAAATTAATTCCTTGTTGATCGCCATAAACATAATCAACTTTTTGTTCTAATAATAACGACAGACCCTGTTCGATTGTCTCGACAAGTTGCAGCTTAGCTTCTGCATCGACAAATGAGCGTATTTTTCGGTCTTCTAGCGAGATGGGTAAGTGCGCAATTACTTTGTCTTTTAGTTCGTTACCGATAAACACATGTGGTTCAGCTAGACGAAATAACATCAATGGTATGGTTTTGTCTGCCAATATCACCTGTAAATGCAGTGCGGAAGGCGTTTTTGGTGGTAAGAAGCTCAAGCACCAATTGTTACTATTTAATTGTTTTTGCGCAGTTGTGCTATTTACAAATTTCACGTTGGTATTTAACGCGCTATATGCAAAAGCGCGCTGCAATAACACCACAGCTTCACCTTGGTCGGCACTGTATTGAGTCAAGTAAGGAGGATACTCAAAGGCAATGACGTCAATGTCTTGGGCTTGGCTGGTAAAAATACAGCAGCATAGTAAACCAACGATTATTTGATACATATGACGCTAAGTAATGTAATGATACTGTTAAGCATAGCATCAGATTCGTGATGTTTTAAACTAATTATTACAGGCTAAAGCGTGCTTAACTCGGTCGGTAAATTAATTGTCACCACTAATCCATGTGGTTGTTGATTAGTAGCTGCTATCTGGCCGCCATGGGCATTAATAGCTGCTTGAGTAATGGCCAATCCTAATCCCCAACCACCAGATTCACGATCCCTAGAGCTGTCTGGTCGGTAAAATGGCGTAAATATCGCTTCTAACTCTTCTTCAGCCAATCCTGGGCCATCATCTTTAACTACAATGCTCACCCTATGCTTGGTTTGGTGGCTTTCGATGTAGATATTTTTTTCGGCATAGCGAATAGCATTACGTAGTAAATTTTCAATGGCGCGCGATAAGGTTTTGGGTAAATGTTCAAAGCAGATCGATTCATCGATATTGATGTGCAATAGTTTTCTTTGTTGTTCGGCCTCAAATTCAGCGTCATCTAGCACTTGGCTTAAGGTTTCGGTTAACTCTGCTGTGAGGCGCTTTTCAGTGGCATTCAGCCTTACTCGTGACAACGTAAGAAGCTCACTAATAAGGGCTTCTTGTTGCAGTGCCTCGTATTCGATACGGTCCAGTTCGGTGCTGTGTTGGCCTTTTTTACGCGCAAGTGCGAGTGACAATTGTAGCCGAGTTAAAGGGGTGCGCAGTTCATGAGATATGTCGCCCATAAGGCGTTGTTGGTTGTTTACCATGGTTTCAATGGCGTCTGCCATACCATTAAAGGCAACAGCGAGCTGGCCCATTTCGTCTCTACGGCTAGCGGTTGCAGCATCAACCCTATTGGCTAAGTCGCCTTTGGCAAGGGCGTTGGCGCTCAGTTTTAATGAACGTAATGGTTTGCCTAAATACCATGCCAGCAGACCACATAAAAAGCCTGATAATAATATGGCTAATCCAGCAGTGAGTAATTTGTTATCGGCAAAAAAGAAAAACCATGGACGGGGATGATTATCGGGCAAGCGGCCAAATAACAGGTAGTTTTTGCCGTTAACGTCGAAAGCATAAGGTCCAAAAATAAGCTCGTCTCTAAATTGATGGCTGATGGGTTGGTTTGCTTCTTCAGCCATTAATTGAAAGCGTCTAAATTCTCGAGAGACGCGTTTGTTGTTTAATACTTTACCTTCATCGTCGGTTAAGTATAAACGGATTGGACCACCGTTACGGTCACGCCCACGCTGCAAGCGTTGTAGATTATTGCTTTCAAGTAATTGCGGTTGCTGCTGAATGCGTTCAGCAACATTTTGAAGTACCCGTTCAAGGCTGGGTGGGAGCTTTGATCTGTCATGATTTTGCTGCAACAGCGGCAATAATGACACGAGGGCAATAATCAATGAGCTACAAAGCCAAAAGCCCAGCAGTAACTTAAAAAAGAGTCGATTAAACGGGTTGTTCTTTAGCATTACGGTATCCAGATGTAACCTTTACCACGTAAGGTTTTGACCCGTGGACGACCGTCTTGACGCTCAGGTAGTTTTTTACGTAAATTTGATAAGTGCATGTCTAAACTGCGGTCAAAAGGCATTAATTTTTTGCCCAGTACATTTTCACTTAACGACTCTTTAGTCACCAGCTCACCGCTTTTTTCAAGTAAATGGAATAGTAATAAAAATTCAGTGCCAGTTAAGATAATGAGTTGCTCGTTGCAATAGGTTTCTTGGCGAGTTGGGTCAAGGCGTAAATCACCAAATTGCAACATGTCATTGTTTTGGGCATCTTGCTGTGTGGTTTGTGCTCGACGTAAAATGGCGCGTATACGGGCCACTAACTCGCGGTCGTTAAACGGTTTCGGTAAGTAGTCATCAGCACCTATTTCTAGCCCTACGACACGGTCGATTTCGTCGCCGCGTGCGGTAAGCATGAGTACCGGTGTTTGCTTGCGTTGACGTAAGGCACGCAGTACTTCAAAACCATTTAGTTTTGGCAGCATAACGTCAAGCAGAATGAGGTCAAAGTCTTGTTGTTGCGCTAGCGATAACCCTTGTTCGCCATCGTAGGCTTGGGTCAGAGCAAAGCCTTCAAGCTCTAGCAACTGACTGAGCAGGTCGGATAAACCAATATCATCGTCTATCAATAAAATGCGATTCATAACTGTCCTCTAGCACAAGTAAAATCGGTACAACATACCAATTTTCAATCAATTGCAGATTATCTCATACTAGGGACAATTTACATTAACATTGCATAGTTTTACATTGCACCGTTTTGTTTTTTAACATAACGGGTAATTTTCACAACGAAAAATGTGACAATAATAGCCCCTAATATTAAGCCGACTGAAAACACGGCATTTTGAAGTGCGGCTGGGTTGAGTACTAACATTCCCCCTAAGCCTAGCATCATAATACCAGACATTAGTTTAAGCACTTCGCCTTCTTTTTCTGTGAGTTTACGCTTGCCTAATGTCATCGAGAATACAATGACGATGGCGGCTAGCGGAATAACGTAGACAATATTGTAGGCAATTAGATACATGTAGCGCTGCACTGAATCAAGATCTGACAATGATAATACTGAGGTGTAAATCATTGGAAATCCGGCGGTACAGAGTAATTCGTACGCGTTGGCTAGAATAGCCAAAATCGTCGAGCCTAAAATCATTGTCGGCAGTGAACTTGCTTTAGACAGTTTACCCATTCGTTTTATCAACGATCCACGATTTTCTACCGACATCGATAGGCTGACATCACCGCGCCCATAGAAATAATCTTTAATATTAACCACGGCCGCAACTAGTGCCAGTAAGCCTGCGCAGGTAATTATAATGCCACCATCACCGCCGCCAAGCAGTTGGAACAAATTCAGCCATGCACTCATAAAGATAAAGTAAATAAAACCTGAGAAAAAGACAAAAATACCACCAACCAATAACATACGTTTACGGCTGCCAGCATTTACCATAATACTCAATAAAAAAAGTAGTACGAAAAAAGCACAGGGATTAAAGGCATCAACACCGGCGAGTACCACGGTTAATACAGGTAACGACAATTCTTCGGGGTGTACCGCGCCAATGAGTGGTATGTCAACTGGTTGAACGCTCGGTTTTGCTGGTGAATCGATTTGACTGGTGTTGTCAAATGACATGCCGCAACTGCCTTCTGCTTGAGGGTTATCACTGGTGTCGGCACAGGTTTCAAACAACGGCGCATCATTATTTGATGCAGCGCCTAAGAAATCGTCTAGTTTAGTTCCTATATCAGCTTGCCCCCCTTGGCGTTGATAGCAGTCTATTAGTCGCTCTAAAATATAGCGTCCGGTGACATCATGGCTGTTGTAACCTACAACCGCTTCGCCACAAATAGCAAAATAGGGCACGGATTTAGGTTCAACGCCAGTGCGTTGGCCCATTTGCATTAATTTATCAACATTGCCTGGTTCGCTGATCGGGTAGTCGTGTAACTCTATCCATTGAAAACGCTCACCCAAGGCATCAATAAACGGGTGTGCTTCTTTACAATGTGGGCAGGTTTTAGACCAGAAGAAATGCAGCTTTACCACCGGTTGCAGGTTTTGCTGACTATACCAAATGGCGTCATCTGCTGCGGTTGATGTATTGGCTATTGAGCTCGGTGCTAACAGAAAAATGCTAAGAAGAAAAAGTAGTTGGCCAATCAATCTGTTCATAATTAATTCCATTAAAACGTTAATAATATGATTTTATGCCCTTATCTGTTTACTGTAACAAACAAGTCCACATTACGTTAACTGGCTCTCATTTCAGTGATTTTTATGATCGAATTTGCCGTGTTGATCATGAATGATTAGTGTTAACGTGTTATGAAAATGCTCTTTACACAGGTTTACTCATCATTAACCCTACTTGACGTTGCATTCGCTAAACTGAGTATCAAATCTGCTAAGGCAGAAAACAAACACTCATTTATACCGAGGAACTTCACAATGAAAACATCATCGATTATTAAGACAAGTTTAGTTGCCTTAGTGGCAAGTTCTGCATTACTAGCCGGCCAGTTATATGCTGTTGATGCGACAGATAAAGCAGCGAAAACAGAACAAACGTGCAAGAAGGGTGATAAACGTCACGGCCCTAAAGATGGCATGCATAAAATGTTACGTAAGCTAGATTTAACTGATGCTCAAAAAGAGCAAGTAAAAGCAGTTGTTGAAAAATACAAAGCGGATCGTCCTGAGCGTCCAACTGATGAGCAACGCGCTGCTCACCGTGCAGAAATGTTAGCGTTAATCACCGGCGCAAGTGTGGATGAAGCTAAAGCAACAGAAATAGCTGAAGCACAGCAACAAAAGCATTTACAACGCATGTTGTCACAGTTAAAAATGCAAAATGAAATTTATCAATTATTGACTCCAGAGCAACAATTACAATTTCAAGAAAAATTTGCCAAAGATAAAGATGGCAAAGGTAGAAAAGGCAGTAAAGATCGCGGTTAACATGCCTTGAGCAAGTTAAGAATGAAAGCCGTTACCTATTTAGGTAACGGCTTTTTGTTTATGCAAGTTTGCTAATGGTCACAGTTTGATAAAAGTGATGCCCTGGTTTAGTAAACTTTGTCCTAATATAGTATTGAACTTGCTATAGTTACCGTAGTTAAACTTAGCCAATAGAATCGATAACTATCTTATGTCCTCATCCTCTGAATATGACTTTTGGGTCAAACTAGCTAGCCGAGCGGCGGTAGCTACTGCACTGTGTCTTATTGTGATTAAGTTATTGGCGTGGTTATATTCTGGCTCTGCCAGTATGCTGGGGTCATTAACCGACTCATTTGCTGATGCGTTAGCCTCAATCGTAAACTTTATTGCAATCCGTTATGCCATTGTGCCCGCGGATAAAGATCATCGATATGGTCACGGAAAAGCAGAACCGTTAGCTTCACTAGCTCAAGCGGCATTTATTCTTGGCTCTGCATCATTGTTGTTGCTTTATGGCGGTGAAAAATTAATTAATCCGGTACCAATAACTAGTCCTGGCGTTGGGATTGTGGTGTCAATTATTGCCATTGTTATGACTCTAGGATTGGTGTTATTACAACAGCGTGCACTTGAAAAAACCAAGAGCACGGTAGTTGAAGCTGATTCATTACATTATAAATCTGACTTGCTACTTAATGGTGCAGTATTACTGGCTTTTGTGTTGGCAATGTACGGTTGGTGGTGGGCAGATGGTTTATTTGCAGTGTTAATTGCGGTGTTTATTGGCCAGCAAGCGCTAGATTTAGGATATCGTTCAATACAAAGCTTATTAGACCGCGAGTTAGATGATGAAACCCGCGAGCAAATTAAAGCATTAGCCAAACAAGACTCTCGCGTAAGAGGTATTCATGATTTACGCACTCGCCAAGCAGGTAAAACAACCTTTATTCAATTACACATGGAGTTACCGGGTGAATTATCGCTTGAGGAAGCACACGATATTGCCGATAAGGCAGGCTTGGTAATTAAAGCCGCTTTTGATGATGCCGAAGTGATTATTCACCAAGACCCTGTGTAGTATGCAGGTGTTTTACGCAATGGTATAACTGTTGCTATTATCGAACCGGCGCAGCAGGATCAACGTCCTAGACCATCACTAATTGGTGGGTGATTTGCGAACGAGCCTGCTCTAATGCTGAGTCAGCACGTAAAATCAATTTATCGAATGTGTCGTTTTCTTGCCAATGAGACACGCCTACAGATGCACTAAAACGAAGGTGCTTACCTGTTTCAGGCTCGATTAGATCCATATTATCCATACTATGACGAATGCTTTCGGCTATATTTCTCGCAATGTTATGACTAGACGCTTGAATAATTGCAATAAACTCATCACCACTCCAGCGTCCTAGTAAGTCGGCATCAGCAAGCTTACTTTGGCACTGCTGAGCAAAATGTATTAATGTTTTGTCACCTATTTCATGGCCAAATAAATGATTAATTTGTTTTAACTCATCTAAGCCCATCAGCACGCAATAGAGTTGTTTATGTTGCAGTGTGTTATCAAGTAGTAATGCTTTACCTGCCTGAGTGATACCGCGACGATTGAGGGTTTTGGTAAGGTAGTCTAAATGAATTTGTTGCTCAAACTTTTCTTTGAGTAAATATGATTCAGTAATGTCAGTCATGGTGACTTGTATTGCAGGCCTACCATTCCAGTCGATAATACTTTCTAGCAACTTTACCCATACTGGCTTACCACTATGGTGCAGGCATTTTATTTCAACTGGATATGGTTTGGTTTTGTGACTGAACAACTTCTCAAGTGTTTCTTCGCGTCTAGCGCGATAGGCCGGATCGACAAAATCTAATACGGAAGGTAATGCCATAATACTTTGTGGATTAGGGTAACCTAACATAGTGGCTAAAGCTTGATTACAGAAAAGCGGAGTAAAATGTTGATGAATTAATACACCTTGTACCGATCCGTTCAATAATTCTCGATAGCGATATTCACTCTGTTGTAATGATTGTTCCAATTGCTGTGAGCGAGTTAAATTAACGATAGTAATTTGCAGTGCAGGGCGCCCTTGCCATTCAACAATATGCTCAATTGAAAGTACATTCATTACTTCGCCAAGGCGATTACGGTTAATGTAACTACGAACTTGTGGTTTTTCGATGCCACTCATTAGTGCGTAATATGTATGGGCAGCAATATCTTGTGATTCAGGATCGATTAATTCTAAAATACTCTTTAATGCAAGAATGTCTTGAGCGCTTTCATAGCCGAAGATTTTCGCATAAGTGTCATCTGCGTGTCGCGGAATAAAGTCTTGGTGAATTACAACACCAAATTGAGCATCAAAATCCAAAATCTATCCTTGCACTTGAGATAAGCAAATATCGTTGTACTGATGTTTTATTCTAGCACTCACAATCCTATTTGCATGTACCGTTTCGAGTAAAAGATAAAATAATTTATAAATTTGAGCGTATACTCACATGCATCCTTGTTGGAAGTATAATCTACTGTAATATATAGACTTAATTTTATCTGATACTCTTTATCTCTCAATCAATAGCTTGATTTTAACTCATTTAGTCCATCGATAGTTCTTTAAGTTTACGTGTCAGAGTGTTGCGCCCCCAACCTAAACGCTTGGCGGCTTCTTGCTTATGCCCTTGAGTATGTCGTAGTGCTGTTTCAAGTAATATCCGTTCAAACTCAGGCTGTACCTCAGTTAATAAATCACTTTCACCAGCGGCCAGTTTCTCGTCTATCCAATCAGTTAATGCTGTTTGCCAATCGCTTGCGCCAGCTTGTTTTTGTTGGTTTGCGACCGGGTCTTTTAGCAACTCTGGGGGTAAGTCTTGCGGCAGAATTTCTTGACCAGATGCCATAACGGTTAACCAGCGACATGTGTTCTCCAGCTGACGAACGTTACCGGGCCATGGCAGATTTGCCAACTTGATTGCTGTTTCTTTAGTTAGAATTTTGGGCTCAACACCGATCTCTTTTGCTGCTGTTGATAAAAAGTGAGTCGCAAGTTGTGCGATATCTTCGCGGCGTTGTGATAGTGGTGGTAGATGCACGCGGATCACGTTCAAGCGGTGAAATAGATCTTCGCGGAAAGTGCCTTTTTGCACTAACACTTCTAAATTTTGATGGGTCGCGGCAATAATACGCACATCAACTTGTACCGCCTGATGGCCCCCAACACGGTAAAACTGGCCATCAGCTAGCACGCGTAATAAGCGAGTTTGTACATCTAATGGCATATCGCCGATTTCATCTAAGAATAACGTGCCGCCATTGGCTTGTTCAAAACGTCCTTGGCGCACATTTGCTGCACCAGTAAATGCGCCTTTTTCATGGCCAAACAGTTCTGACTCGATTAAGTCTTTAGGGATCGCCGCCATATTTAACGCAATAAATGATTTATCTTTACGTGGGCTATGTTTATGCAATGCGCCGGCCACTAACTCTTTACCGGTTCCCGATTGGCCATTAATGAGCACGCTAATGGATGAGCGCGATAAACGCCCAATCGCCCGAAATACCTCTTGCATCGCTGGCGCTTCACCAATGATTTCTGGGGTTTTGACCGCGGTATCGACTGCTGCAACAGGTGTTTGTTCTGTGGCATGAGTTAGTGCGCGCTCAACTAAGCTAATGGCTTCATCGATATCAAATGGCTTAGGGAGATATTCAAAAGCTCCTGCTTGATAGGCACTTACTGCGCTGTCTAAATCTGAATGCGCTGTCATGATGATGACTGGAATATGTGGGTAGTGCAGCTGTAAGCGGTCGAGTAAGGTTAATCCGTCAGTACCGGGCATACGGATGTCTGACACAATAACTTGTGGCTGTGATGATTCTAGAGCTTGCCACAGTGATTCGGCAGCGGCAAAGCTTGCAGTAGACAACGAGGCACCTTTGAGTGCTTTTTCTAATACCCAACGGATAGAACTATCGTCGTCGAGGATCCAAACTTGTTCGCTTATGTTCATGTTAAAACCTCATTCTGCCAATAAAGGGCATACTAATTATTGTAATGGCAGGTTAATAATAAATTCGGTGTGTCCAGGTGCTGAAATACAATCAATACGGCCGCCATGTAAACGAGCAATGTTATGAGCAATTGATAACCCTAGACCGGAACCTTCGTCTCGGCCCGTAACCATAGGGTAAAAAAGTGTGTCTACTAAGTCGGGTGGAATGCCTGGACCATTATCAATAATCGACAATGCTAAGACTAATTTATAACGTTGAGTACCAATGGTGACTTGATGTTGAGTGCGCGTTCTTATTAAAATTTCGCCGCCACAGGATTCCAATGCTTGAATCGCATTTTGAACAATATTGAGCACAGCTTGTTGCATTTGATCGGGATCCATTTGTAAGTCTGGGATCGACGGGTCGTAATCTCGCTTGAGTTTAATATTGTCTGGTAGTGCCATTTGCACTAATTTTAATACTTTCTGCACCACCTGGTGAATGCTATGTACAGAATGTTGAGTTGGGCGTTGTGGGCCTAAAAGTCGGTCGACCAAATTGCGTAGTCTATCGGCTTGTTCAATGATTAAACTGGTAAATTCTTTTAAATCGGGGGAGGTTAATTCTCGAGAGAGTAACTGCGCTGCGCCCCGAAGACCGCCTAAAGGATTTTTAATCTCATGAGCCAAATTACGAACTAAAAACTGTGCAGCTTGCTGCTGGGCGTCCATATTTAATTGCTGATGTATACGGCGTTGCTGATCAACTTGGCGTAACTCTAAAATACTCAGGTTGGCATCATTTTCAATGGGCATTAAGGTGATATCAATTGTGTGATGCTGTCCGTCAAGAGTAATTAGTGCCGCTGTGTTTACGGTTAGGCCTTGGCCGGCTGCAATGGCATCGCGAAGTAGCTGTGGCTCTACTCCCATTAATTGATAAAGTTCAGGTAATGTTTGCTCAAGTAGTTTGTGATTGCCTATCCCAAGTAATTGCGCCGCTGCGGCGTTGGCATAGCATGGTTTTAGCTCCGTGTTGATAACCAGCACTGCCGTAACTAAATGATTGAGTAGGTTATTGGTGTCCATTCGCCGTCCTAATATGGGGTTGCACTAACATGGTGCACCAGTTTGGTGCAGGCTGCAACCTATTCCACACAAACAGCAATCGAGACAAAAAATCTAAACATTAATGTTAACTTAATGAATAATATAAATTTTATCTTTTTATCTAGACTTTTTAGCCGGTCCAAATACTGATGCCTGGTGCAGAAATACCTTTCTTGGAGAGCTAGATGCAAGTACTTTGCCGCTTTGTGCTACCACATTGACAACAATGTTATGTTCGCCTCTAAAAATACCCTTGAGTTGAAATGTCGTTGAGGTTTGTGGCTCAGTTGCCGCTACACCATCTACTAGCAATATCATTTTGGCACCTTTTGGCAGTTTTGGTGCAACACTCACATCGACGCTGATGTCGCCATTATTATCGCGAATGGTCGCTTCTTCTTGTGGTGAGATAATCGTGACTGTATAGCTAACTTGTGTGGTTTCTTTCGGTGTCACACTAGCTTGGGGCGGGGTATTGATGGTCATACTGTTTTGAGTATTCTGATTAAGGTCAACAGCTTCTGCGTTAGCTTTTGGTTCGTCAGAATAATGTACTTTACCATTTTCATCTACCCAGCGATAAACCGTAGCGAGGCTGCTGGCGCTAATGATAAGCAAGCCAATAAGTAAAATAGCGCGCATGTTGAACTCCTTGAAAACCAATATTTTCATAGAGTAGACGCTTTTTATTAAAAAATCAGCTTAATCTGTCTTGATTAAGCTGATCTGACAATATGCTAAATTTGCTGCTAGATATAATGACAGCAGTATTCTGATATTTGACTCGTGCGTAAGCTAAAGCTCACATTTGGTGCAAGTTCAAATTGGCTACCTGCGCTGAATGCCTTCCAGTCTGTTTCGCCTGGTAGTAACACCTCAAATTCGCCAGAAGTCACTTGCATGATTTCACCTTCAGCAGTTGAAAACTCATATTCACCCGGTAGTACTACACCCAAAGTTTGTCTGCTGCCATCGGTAAACAACACGCTTCTGCTTGTGACCTTGCCATTAAAATATACGTTGGCCTGTTTTGCCACACTGACATGTTGCAACATACTCATATCGACTCCCAATTAATGTTAAATGTTGTGGATGAGTATTACAGATCTTTAATTAAACTTCCTAGTTAAATGTTTTCATGTTGCTACAGGCATAAAAAAGCCCAGATAATTATCTGGGCTAGATATTTTTACTGAACAGAATTAACCGCGGTTGTTACGCTTACGTTCGTTTTCAGTTAAGAATTTTTTACGAACACGGATATTCTTAGGTGTTACTTCTACTAACTCGTCATCATCGATGAACTCAAGCGCTTGCTCAAGAGTCAAGTTGATTGGTGGAGTCAATACTTGAGCTTCGTCAGTACCAGATGCACGCATGTTGGTTAGCTGCTTGCCTTTAAGACAGTTAACTGTCAAATCGTTTGAGCGAGCGTGAATACCAACTACTTGACCTTCATATACTTCGGCAGCATGGCCAATAAACAGACGACCACGGTCCTGCAGACCAAATAGTGCGAATGTTAATGCTTTACCCGTTGCGTTTGAAATCAATACACCGTTAGCACGTTGACCGATGTCACCGCCTTTATGTGGACCATAGTGATCAAATGAATGGTAAATCAAACCAGTACCTGAAGTCGCAGTTAAGAATTCAGTTTGGAAACCAATTAAGCCACGGCTTGGGATAACGAAATCGATACGTACACGACCTTTACCGTCAAGTTGCATGTCTTTCATTTCAGCTTTACGGATACCTAATTTTTCAATTACGGTACCTTGGTGTTCTTCTTCAACGTCAACAGTAACCGTTTCGAATGGTTCACATAGCTGGTCATCAATAGTCTTAAGAATTACTTCAGGACGTGATACCGCTAACTCGTAACCTTCACGACGCATGTTTTCAATTAAGATTGATAAGTGTAATTCACCACGGCCAGATACGCGGAAACGATCTGGGCTGTCAGTTTCTTCAACACGTAATGCAACGTTATGAACTAATTCAGTTTGTAAACGCTCAAGAATGTTACGTGAAGTCACATACTTACCTTCTTTACCCGCGAACGGAGAAGTGTTTACTTGGAACGTCATTGTTAGCGTTGGTTCGTCAACTGTTAATGGCGGTAATGCTTCAACTTCATTCACTGCACAAATAGTGTCAGAAATCTTTAGCTCACCTAAACCAGTAATGGCCACGATGTCACCGGCGTTAGCGATTTCAACTTCAGTACGGTCTAGACCCATGTAACCTAATACTTGGCCCATTTTACCGTTACGTTTCTTACCATCAGCACCAATAATGGTAACTTGTTGGTTAGTTTTTACGCTACCACGCTTAATGCGACCAATACCGATAACACCTACGTATGAGTTGTAATCGATTTGAGAAATTTGCATCTGGAATGCACCTTCCGAATCAGCGTCTGGGAAAGAAACTTTCTCAACGATGGTTTGGAAAAGAGGTGTCATGTCTGTGCTAGTATCTTCTGGGTCTAAAGTAGCAAAACCATTTAATGCAGAAGCATACACAATAGGGAAATCTAACTGTTCGTCAGTTGCACCTAAGTTGTCGAATAGATCGAATACTTGGTCAATAACCCAATCTGGACGAGCGCCTGGACGGTCAATTTTGTTGATTACAACAATCGGCTTTAAGCCTTGCGCGAACGCTTTTTTGGTTACGAAGCGAGTTTGTGGCATTGGGCCATCAACAGCGTCAACCAATAGTAAAACTGAATCTACCATAGATAGAACACGTTCTACTTCACCACCGAAATCGGCGTGACCTGGTGTGTCTACGATGTTAATACGGTAGTCATTCCACTTGATGGCAGTGTTCTTTGCCAGAATGGTGATCCCACGTTCTTTTTCAAGATCGTTAGAATCCATAACCCGCTCAGTAGCTTCTCCACGAGATGCAAGGGTTCCTGACTGCGCCAACAACTTGTCTACCAGGGTAGTTTTACCATGGTCAACGTGGGCAATAATGGCGATGTTACGTAAATTCTCTAGCACGGATAAACCTCTAAACCATCAATAAAAAAAGGGGGCTTCATAGTGAAATATCATTATATACACTACAAAAAAGCGTGCCATTCTACTTCAGCACGGCTTTTGTAGATAGGATTATTTTTGAACACATCAATTTTTTCAGCTTGATTGAGCTCAAAAACCACGTTAAAACCTTTATTTAAGTAATCGTAACAAGCTTGTCATACACAAATGTGACAGTGGCTAAAATTTTATCAATTTGCACACGCACCACAATGGACTTTTGCACCACATTGAAACATAGTGATGCACAAGGTTGGTGCGAAGTGTTTGTTTTGCTGATTTTAGATATTTTCAAAATCAACAAAATCAAAAGGTTAACTAATTGGCATGATTATCGCTTTATTGGCAGTAATCGTAATAATGAAAATTCGTTTTCCAGATGCACCATCTGGCGAATACCAAGATTATATTAAGGGACAACCCTTTACCCTACCGGAGGCTTAAGAATGTCAGTTGAATCAGTTTTAAAGCAACTTGAAGAGTTAGAAGTTAAGTTTGTTGATTTGCGCTTTACCGACACTAAAGGTAAAGAGCAGCATGTTTCTATTCCATCTCATCAAGTCAATGAAGATTTTTTTGAAGACGGCAAAATGTTTGACGGTTCTTCAATTACAGGTTGGAAAGGCATCAATGAATCAGACATGGTATTAATGCCTGATCCAACAACGTTCGTTTTAGATCCATTTACTGAAGAAACAACAGCACTTATTCGTTGTGATATTTTAGAGCCAGGTACTATGACTGGTTATGATCGTGACCCACGTTCAATTGCTAAAAAAGCAGAAGCGTATCTTGTTTCTACGGGTATCGCTGACACAGTATTGATCGGTCCAGAGCCAGAATTCTTCTTATTCGACGACGTACGTTTTGGCACTGATATGTCAGGTTGTTTCGTTAAAATCGACGCCAAAGAAGCTGCTTGGAACTCAAGTACTAGCTATGAAGACGGCAACACTGGTCACCGTCCAATGGTTAAAGGGGGTTATTTCCCAGTTGCTCCTGTCGATTCATCACAAGACTTACGTTCAGCAATGTGTTTAGTGCTTGAAGAAATGGGTCAAGTTGTTGAAGCGCATCACCATGAAGTGGCAACAGCGGGTCAAAACGAAATCGCGACACGTTTTAATACGCTGACTAAAAAAGCAGATGAAATCCAAATTCTAAAATACGTTGTTCATAACATGGCTCATGCTTATGGAAAGACAGCGACATTTATGCCAAAACCAATCGTTGGTGACAACGGTAGCGGTATGCACGTTCACCAATCTTTAGCAAAAGACGGCGTTAACTTATTCGCTGGTGACAAGTACGCTGGCTTAAGTGAATTAGCTTTGTTTTATATTGGCGGTATCATCAAGCACGCTCGTGCATTGAACGCATTTACCAACCCAAGCACTAACTCTTATAAGCGTTTAGTACCACATTTTGAAGCTCCAGTTATGCTAGCTTACTCAGCGCGTAACCGTAGTGCGTCAATCCGTATCCCAGTGGTACCAAGCCCTAAAGGCCGTCGTATCGAAGCGCGTTTCCCTGATCCACATGCAAACCCATATTTAGGTTTTGCTGCACTACTAATGGCTGGTCTTGACGGTATTCAAAACAAGATCCACCCAGGTGAAGCAATGGACAAAGACTTGTATGACTTACCTGCTGAAGAAGCGGCTGAGATCCCACAAGTTGCGACCTCTTTAGAAAATGCGCTTGAGAATCTACAAGCTGATCATGAGTTCTTAACTAAAGGTGGCGTATTCAGTGAAGACTTCATCCAGTCTTATATCGCAATTAAGAAAGGTGAAGCTGAACGTGTAGCACGTACTACTCACCCATTAGAGTTTGAGATGTACTACAGCCTATAATGAGTCTATTTTTATAGACGACTCAGTATTGCAAAATACCCAACCCCGATAAGCAATTATCGGGGTTTTTTGTTATGCAGTATGTTGCAAATGTAAACAGATGTGTCTAAGGTGTTGCCTTTGTATTGCTATACCCAGCGGCAATGCTGAAATATGCTCGATATATTTCTCATCCACAATGCAGAAACATGCCCAAAATAAAAATAATGAGAATTATAATTAGATGAAATTATCATTTAGGTATTTGTTATTAATTGCGATGACTTTAGTGTCGCTAATACCTATTTGTGTATTAGCGTTGTGGACCAGCCATAATGCACTCGATAATGAATATAGAACGGTGCACGACAAACATTTATTGTTAGCTAAAAACTTATCACAAGCACTAGACCGTTACAGTGTTGATGCCTTATCGATATTTAATCATGCGACTGACTCTGTTTTCAAGCAGCAAATTTCTTCAGAATTTATCTCACTTTTTAAAGACATTGATGTTGAGTCAGTTGGCGAATATAACGCTCAAGGTCAGCTCGTCAACGTGTTATTTGGCCCTGCACAATTGCAACCCTTATCGTTAATTGAAGGCGATAATGTTTTTGATCTTTCTCAATTATCTAGCGCTACATTTACTGATGTGCATAAACTCGGTGTCGTTAATCCAACCTTGTATATGATCCGTAAAGATAAACAACAACGTATTTGGTTGGCGGTAATGAATCCAGCATTTATCGGTTTATTGCAGTCTGCAGTTAAATTTGGCAAAAAAGGTCATGCTGCTATTGTCGATAGCCAAGGTAATGTTTTAGCTCATCCGAATAAAGAGTGGCAAGCCAGTAGTAAAAGTTTGTCTAAAGTCAGCATTGTGCAACAAATGATGGCTGGCAATACCGGTGTGATGGAGTTTTACTCACCAGCAGTTAAGCAAGATATGATAGCGGCTTATACTGTTGTGCCAACAACTGGGTGGGGGGTGATGATCCCACAACCTTTAGATGAATTGTATGCTCGAGCAGAATCTGAAATTAATACAATTTTATGGGTTGCTTCCCTATCGTTTTTTGCCTGTTTGTTAATAAGTTGGTGGATGACCGGATTGATCACACGACCGATTGCAGCGCTGACAACTCAAGTGTGTAATTTAGCAGAACAACCCACCCAATTAAGCCCCATGGCTAAACAGCGTATTGAAACTACCGAATTTGTGACTTTGTTTGACAGCTTTCATTGTATGTCTAAACAGGTGATTAATAGTCAGGCAGAGTTGGCACAAAGAGTGAAAGATAAAACTGCTGATTTAGCTCAAGCTCAAGCAGAAGCATTGCATTTAGCCAATCATGACCAGGTTACAGGGTTAGCCAATCGGATGTCTATTAGATATACGATTCAGCAACGCATCGATGCGAAACAATCATTTTCTCTTTTATTTATCGATTTAGATGGGTTTAAAAAAGTAAATGACACTTATGGTCATGGCATTGGTGACAGTCTATTGGTGAGTATTGGCCAACAGGTTGCGGCCAGTTTAGAGTTTGGAGATATTTTAGCTCGTTATGGTGGTGATGAGTTTGTGTTACTTTTACAGAACGATAACCTGTGTGATACTGTTAATCGTAAGGCTAAACGAGTGTTAGAGTTAATTAAGCAGCCTTATAATATAAATGGCCACCAGTTACATGTTAGCGCCTGTATTGGCATAGCTAAATACGATGGCGTCGATACTGATACCGACAGCCTTATTCATCGAGCAGACGTTGCCATGTATCAAGCCAAGCATGCAGGCAAAGACCAAGTAATGTATGCGTGTTAGTTACCGCACTAGATATACAGTTAAATAATCAGCTTAACGTACTTAGATTAAGGATTACGATTACATAATGAGCCGACTCGCACAAATCTCTCGCTATGCACAAACCAAACCTAACGGTTTTACTTTAATTGAGCTAGTGGTCGTGATCATTATTTTGGGTGTATTAGCTGTGGCGGCGGCACCTAAATTTATTAGCTTAAAAAGCGATGCGTATGCCAGCTCAATGCAAGGTGTTGCAGCGGCGATCAGTAGTGGTAAAACCATGGTGTATTCAGCCTGTGTTATTAGTACCAGTTGCGATGAAACTGCGCCTGCAAGTACAGGGAACAGTTTGGGTAATAGTATTACCGTACAAGGCCAATCGATTACGCTCGCTTATGGTTATCCTCGTCATACAGCAACTGCAGGTATTGCCAGAATGATTAACATTACCGACGGTGTGGACTTTGAAATAACCACTTATACCTCTTCAGGTCGAACTGGTTTACGAATTCGCCCTGACGCTGACTACGACGCAAACAAGTGCGAAATACGTTACTCGCAGCCTTTAGCTGCCGGTGAGCAACCGCTTGTCGAAGTGTATATCGATGAGTGCTAATATGGTTAATATTTTAAGGTAAAACGAATGCCATGGAGATAACTTCATGGCATTTTTGTTTGTAGCAATAATGACAAAGGGTTTATTGAGTCTAGAAACTTGATTTTTTTATGCTTAAGAACGATTTGTAGAGGATTTCACTCAAAAATATGATATTTATACTAATAATCACTCAGTAAAAAGCGACCAGTTCAATGGATAAGAAAGACCTAAAGCTGTTAGAAATATTACAGCGTAATGGCCGGATGGCTGTTTCTGAATTAGCCGACAAAGTAAATATGTCTGATACGCCTTGTCTGCGTCGAGTCAAAAAGCTTGAATTGGATAAAGTGATTGTTGGTTATGGTGCTCAGGTAGACCCAGCAAAAGTGGGTTTAAGTGTCGTGGTTTATGCTTCAGTGCGCTTGAGTGAGCATTCGGATGAGTCTACTGCACTATTTGAAAGTACGGTGGCACAATTGCCTGCAGTAATGGAATGCTCTGTAGTTACGGGCTCACATGATTACTTACTCAAAATCGTCGCTAAAGACTTAGTGGCTTACGAGCAGTTTATTAAAAAGTCTTTAGGCAACTTAAAGTACGTTTCTAACATTGAGACCACAGTGGTGTTAAAACAAATCTTTAGCCACAACGTATTACCGGTCGATGCATCACCAATAGAGTAGTTTACTTAGATGGTATTGGCTATGTTCAGCGTGCTCACATAGCCAATACTTAAATCAATGACTATTAACTTCCAAGTATTTTCGATTAGCCTTGTTCCATTGAAGCAATAAATTTATTTGATTCTTCAATCGACTTGTTCATTTCATTAATTAAGCTTGAAATGTCAGTTTGTAAGCTAGCAAATTCACCCTTTATAGCGCCAATTGCTTGGGCATTTAAATTATGCTTTAGATAGAGCATATTATCTTTCATAGCGGTTAAAATTGGTGGCATTTTTGCTTCTGCACGGCGCATGCTTTTCACTAATGAGGCATAAGCGCGCTTAGTTTCGTTTAGTTTGTTAGTACTATTGCGACGTAAGCTGGCTTTACTGATTTCGGTGATCTCATCTTGCCATTCTTCAAATAATGCGTCGGCAACATCCTCTACTTTATCAATACGGTTTGTGACTTCGTCTGCTGCTGTTTGCGCAGATTCATATTCATCTTTAGCTTTGTTGTAGGCGTCTTCTAAATCGCCACCATCAAAAGCCAGCAAAGCTTGCATTTCTTCGAGGGCAGAACTGAATTGTTCTTGTGCTTCTTCTTGTGACTCTTTGGCATTTTGAACACGGTCAACCATAATGTCGCGCTTGTGATAGCCGACCTTTTCCATGGCGCCGTAATAGGCGCTTTGACAACCGCTCAACAGTAAACTGCTACTTAATAGTGTCAGTGATATCCATTTTTTCATCAATGTATCTCTTTTTATTGTTTGAGTTGAACGTAACCTCAAAGAGGCTAACGATCATATTTGATTAACTGCCTGATTTAAATTTTGCAGCGTCGATAATGCTCCATAAATGGAACAAACCACCAATAATGGCGGGAATGACTAATACGAAAAAGAAGTAGCACACGGCAGTAATACAGAAAAACAACAATGCCGCTAAAATGCGTCCTTGTAAAAGCTGACCTAGGCCTGGGAAAAATAAACTTGCTACTGCTGCGAGGACATTACCCGCCGAACCTTGCTGAGACATCAATTCGCTCCATTCTTTTAGCACTAATATGTTATAACATTGTACGAAGTTAGAGGCTTAATACAAATGTTATCTCCACTAACGGACTATGAAATAAGGATTATTATGCCCAAGAAGTTTGATTTTAGACCATTTGTCGAGTTCTTTACTGGTATAGGACAGTTTTTACTGCACCTTAAGCAGCGCCTAGCCGACGACCAAATTAATATTCGCGCGGGCCATTTGGCCTATGTCACTTTGTTGTCGTTAGTACCCATGGTGGCTGTGACCATGTCGATGCTGTCTGCTTTTCCGGTCTTTCAAGGCATTAGGGGCAAGATTGAAGGGTTTATTTATAATAACTTCATTCCAGCGGCAGGTGACACGGTTCAAGTGTATATCAACGAGTTTGTCGCCAATGCTTCGAAGGGGACATTTGTTGGTATTATCGCATTAGTTTTTGTCGCCATTATGTTGATATCGGCAATCGATAAAGCGTTAAATAACATTTGGCGAATTAGCGAAAAACGTTCATACGTGGTGTCATTTTCGATGTATTGGATGGTGCTCACGCTAGGCCCTGTACTTATTGGAGCAAGCTTAGTTGCGACTTCTTATGTGGTGTCATTAGAAGTTGTTACTGGCACAGAGCTCTCGGGCATTGTTCCGTGGATTGTAGAGCGGATCCCATTGTTGTTTTCTGTGGCCTCTATTTTATTGCTATACATGGTCGTGCCTAACCAAAAGGTGCATTTTTTACATGCGCTACTTGGAGCCATTGTGGCAGCAGTCCTCTTTGAAGCGGGCAAAAAAGGTTTTGCATTTTATGTGACACAGTTTCCTAGTTACGAAGCGATTTATGGTGCGTTAGCTGTTATTCCTATTTTATTTGTGTGGGTGTATCTGTCGTGGATGATCGTGTTACTTGGTGCCGAAATTACAGCGGCATTACCTGAGTATTTAGATAGCTTGGCAGTGATTGCAGAAGAGATGAAAGCTGAAATCTTTACTGAAGGCGAAACATCGAGCGAAGCAGATGATGCTCAAAAAATGAATGTACATGATCCTGTTATCACCACAAATCATTCACAGGCTAAAGCGGAAAGTGATTCAACGGTGGATAAGTCTTAAATACTTTAGATAATTTGCCGGGATATGTTGCGTGAAATAGTAATATCGTGCGACATGGAATATCTCAAGGCATCATGTTTACCTGTCATTGTAGGGTGTTAGGATTTTATGATTGCATTAATTCAGCGTGTAAAACGGGCGTCGGTAACAGTTGATAACGCGGTTGTCGGTAAAATTGATCAAGGATTATTGGTATTGCTAGGTGTTGAGCGTGAAGACGATGCTGATAAAATGTCAAAGCTTGCAACTAAGGTCATGAAGTATCGAGTGTTTAGCGATGAAAATGGCAAAATGAATCTTAATGTGTCGCAAGTGAGTGGTAAGTTACTCGTGGTATCGCAATTTACCTTGGCAGCAGATACCGGGCGAGGCTTAAGGCCAAGTTTTTCGTGTGCCGCGACTCCAGAGCAAGCTAAACAATTGTATCTCGATTTTGTTAATTTTTGTCGCCAACAAGGCATTGAAACTCAAACGGGTCAATTTGGTGCCGACATGCAGGTTGAATTAATCAATGACGGCCCAGTAACCTTTAATTTGCAGGTTTAGCTTTAAGATACAGGCAAGAAGGAGTTGTGATGTCACAAGATAATGTCATGCCAATCGGTGGTAGTTTTAGTGAACTATTAACGCAGTTGCAAAATACCTGGCACAGCACCATTCCATTAAGTCAGTTTATGCAAGTCATTCCGCTTAGTTTTAGTGGCGCCGAATTACAGGTCACAGCGCCGTTATCGCCGAACATCAACCTTCATAATACTATGTTTGCTGGAAGTATTTATACGTTAATGACTCTCACTGGTTGGGGCATGGTGTGGTTGCAACAACAACGTTTAACTGTACAGGGGGACATTGTATTGGCAGATGCAAATATAAAATACATTAAACCTATTACAGCCGATCCCATTGCTAAAGTGATTTGGCCAAATACCGACATGTCGGGACTGGCTGATGGCAAACGTATTAAGGTCACTTTAGAAGTTGGATTGTATTGTAACGAGTTATTGTGTGCTGCTTTTACTGGGCATTATGTGTCTTTACCCAAAGTCGTTGCGCCCGAGTAGACCTTTCTATTAAATCGAACTTTATTGCTACATTTATCCGCTATTATTCTTTTTTCTCGTTGAATATACTGATTACATCGGTCAGATAAGCCACGACCCCAAAAACAAACTTAACCAAACAGGTGGAATTAGCGATGACAAAAGTATTAATGTTAAAATCGAGCATTTTAGGCGAATACTCACAATCTTCAGCACTTGTTGACTATGCAAGCAAGAAGTGGAGCGCACAAGGCGTTGAGATCACTACACGCGACTTAGGCAGCAACCCAGTGCCTATGTTAGATGGCGAGATTGCTGCTGGTTTACGCGGTGGCGATAATTTGTCTGAGCGTCAACTAACGGCGTTAGCACTGTCTGATGAATTAGTTGCAGAAATTAAAGCTCATGACACTATTGTGATTGCCGCGCCAATGTATAACTTTAGCATTCCGACGACGTTAAAAAGTTGGATTGACTTTATCGCTCGTGCAGGTGTGACATTTGCTTATACCGACAAAGGACCCGTAGGGTTAATTGAGGGTAAGCGTGCGATTATAGTCACCACACGTGGTGGCGCTCACAAGGGCGGAAGCACTGATCACGTGGTGCCATATTTAACTACAGTGCTTGGCTTTATTGGTATTACTCAGGTTGAAACGGTATACGCTGAAGCGTTGAACATGGGACCTGATGCAGCGGAAGTTGGCATTAGCCAAGCTAAGCAGGCAATCGACGCAATGACGTTATAAATTATTAGTATTTTCGATATCAAACGCCTAAGCCACCGTGGTTTAGGCGTTTTGCTATATACAGATTAATTTTAAAATGTGCACTTAGACGATTAGCTTTACCTTGATCTTTAATCTCTTTGCAAATATGGCAGATAAAGTGATCAATGCTATGCCTAGTAGCGTATTGGCTTTTTTATATATGTCTAGCCTGTTATAGTTATGTCTATAGTTTGTTAATACTTTTTGTATTTATCAACAATTGCAATAGCGTAAAAGTAGCTATAATTATATTGTTGAGTATGCTTTTCATACAACAAAAGAAAGGCGTTAACCTATGCAGTTAAAAAAAGTGGTTATAGCGTCAGTTTTAATTTGTATTTCTTTAGGTATGGCTCCTCTCCTGATGCTGTTAAGTCAATGGTTTGAAGGGGAACAAGCTTACGGTATTAATATTAATGACCAACAAGGTGTACGTTTTAGTTGGCAAGATGTAGAACTACAATCGCATCAATTTCCTGCGTCCGCGGGCAAATATACATACATATTCTTAGGATTTTTGTCGTGCTCTGAAATTTGTCCGATAAGGGTTCAACAAATGATTCAATTGGAGCAACATATACAGCAGGATGCTTTTTTTACAGAGGCTGAGGTGCAATTTATGTTTGTAACGATTGATCCAGATAACGACACACCTGAAGTTCGTAAAAGCTTAATCGATGATCGATCGCCTCGTTTTGTGAGCGCGTCATTATCCGATGCTGAACTACAGCGACTAGACAGGCGGTTGTCTGAAAATATCAATCATGAACTCAGCAGCATAAATCATGTAGGTAAACTGTTTTTAGTGTCCCCTGATGGACAACTTGCACGAATATACACGGCTAAGCAGCTTTCAACATCGAAAATGCTGCATGAGCTTAAGCACATTATTTCATCTGAAATGTAGGTCTGTTTATGAATGATAACCAAACAACAACACTATTAAAAAAACATGATTCATATATTTACCAAATATTAATGCTTCAAGCTCCACTGCTGTTTGTTAGTGGTTTTTTTGGCGCGCAAATGCTGACATTTAGTACTATTGCTGCGATTGCGATCTTAGTTTTAGTGCAGTTAAGTTACAGCTTATTAAAAGGCACTGAGTTGTTTGCCATTGTGGCCGCGGTCATTATGATGACCGTTTCTGGATTGTTGATTCAGAGCCAGATGGGCATGCTTGAGATGCACTTTCATATATTTGCGTCTATGGGCGTGTTTTTGATTTATTTGCGCTGGCAACCTTTACTTGCAGCACTATTGACTGTGGCTGTACATCACGTTGGTTTGACCTATATTCAGCTTCAGGGTGTTAGCTTGTTTGACACGCCAGTAATGATTTTTGCCGGTGAATGTAATTGGACTATTGTGTTGATCCATGCACTATTTGCCGCTGTTGAGACCTTTATTTTAATTCGTATTGGTTTGTTTATGCGCACCGATGCTGTGGCGAACCAGCGCATTGCTGGTGCTATTGAAACTATTTCAGCTAACAAAGACTTGTCTGTTCGATTGCCCTCAGCTGATACGCCTGCAGAAATGTCGTTTAATTTAATGCTTGAAGAGTTGTCTCAGTTGTTTCACGACTATCGTGATATTGCCACAAAAATGGCCCATACCTCTGATAATTTAATGGGCTTAAGTGATAAGACTCAGCATTCAGTAGAGCAACAAACTCATCAAGCCCATGTGATTGCTGATGCAACACAAGTGGTTATCGATCACTTTCAGCAAATGGCTCACGATAGCCAGTTATCTGCTGAGCAAGCTAAAGATGCCGCAAGTTCAAGCATTAGCGATAGTCAAAGTGCGCTAAGCATCATGAAAGACATGCAGCTGCTTGAAACCAATACTACAGCGGTGACAGAGTCTTTAACCGAATTGACCAAAGATGTTGGGGCAATAACTTCATTGCTTCAAGCTATTCGAAGCATTTCAGAGCAAACCAATTTATTGGCACTTAATGCTGCCATTGAAGCGGCAAGAGCGGGTGAAAGTGGTCGCGGGTTTGCAGTAGTAGCCGATGAGGTGAGGGCGTTAGCACAACGTACCAGCCATTCGACTGATGAGATTGAGAAAGTATTGAGTCGCCTCAATACCAGTATGCTTAAAACTGTTGACTCGATGGATCAAGGTAAAAAGCGCACTTCTGAAAACGTCCAACATACCAATAATATTGCTAAAGGATTAGAGCAACGCGCTGCGCAAATTGGTCAAGTATCAACTTTGAGCAATAATGTGGCGAATGGTACTCAAGAGCAGGCTAATAATCTCAACAAAATTGGTGCAGAGATTTTAGATAATGCAAAAGCGGTACTTGTGTTGTCTGAACAAGTGCAGAAGCTTGCGGGCGGTGCTATTGAAATGAAGCGTATAACCGAAGATTATCAAGAAAAAGCAGCTGCTTATAAAGTGTAGTGCTAGTTAACTGCTTGAAATAAAAAGATGTTAGTATGATTGCTAACATCTTTTTTTATTTTATCTGCTCCCAAATATCAACACCTAGATAGTGGCTGTTAAAAATAGGTTTTTAAGTATTTTTTTGCGTAGTTACGCAATTTTTTATTATCCGCATTGTTAGCCATATCTTCAATGACCGGTTTAAACTTATCGTTACCTGAGCTGGCCAGAGCTTTGGCTAGCCAGGCATAGGTATCAATGGCTAAACGGCTGTCGTCAAGCAGGCGCGCTTGAGTTAGTTGTTCACTCAGCAGAGTTAACATTACTTCGCTATATTCTCGTTCATACATGACTCGCTTAGCGGCGATGCGAATTAATATTAGGTCATCGCTGGCTAAAGCGTTGCTATATGCATTTAAACGTGGTGATAAATCGGCATGTGTTTGCGCGTGTAAAATAGGATTCCAGATAGCGTATTGGCTAATATTACTAATCCCCTCGTTAGCATATTTACGTAATTTTTTATGATAATCACCCTCGACTATTTGAGTTAACGTAACACGATATTTCTCGTTGCCAGAATAACCTAAACCTTTAGCAAGCCAAGATGAATAATCGATAGCGTGCTTGTCTGTCGCGCTGGCCAAACTCTGTTTAAGCGATGCTTCTATCGCATCATATACGGCTATATCTTGCGGCCCTGAAATAATTAAGGTCTCAATGGCCTGTATTTGTTGAGCATGGCTGTCACTTTGAAAAATCGCCAAGTATTGCTGCTCTTGGACAAGCGGTTCTTGCGCACTGATTAATGAAGTGAATAATGAACTCAATAATCCTATGGCTATCAGTAATCCGCTGATTGCCATGCTTGTTACATTCTTTATCATGCTATGTCCTTTATCATGTGAGTATCGTGTTAGTTCCAACGTTTAAAAATCAGTGAGGTATTGATGCCGCCAAAGGCAAAGTTGTTGCTCATGATGTATTGGGTATCCAGTTGGCGGATATCGTCTTTGATATAATCTAGCTCGCCACATTCTGGGTCGACTTCATCAAGGTTTAATGTAGGCGCAAACCAACCTTCATTCATCATTTGGATACTGGTCCATGCTTCGAGTGAACCACAGGCTCCAAGCGTGTGTCCGGTGTAACTTTTGAGCGATGAAATCGGTGTGTTTGCACCAAATACAGCGTAGGTTGCTGTGGTTTCGGCAATGTCGCCACGGTCTGTCGCTGTACCGTGCGCACTAATGAAACCAATGTCTTGCGGCGACAGCTTAGCGTCTTTTAACGCTAAACGGATGGCGACTTCCATTGTGTGTGCGTTAGGCTGAGTAACGTGTTGGCCATCTGAGTTGGTGCCAAAGCCGACAAGCTCCGCAAAGATTTTTGCCCCGCGAGCTTGGGCGTGTTCTAGCTCTTCTAGTATTAACGTACAAGCCCCCTCACCAATGACCAAGCCATCGCGCTGACTGTCAAATGGGCGTGGTGTTTGCTCGGGAGTATCATTTTTAGTGCTGGTGGCAAATAAGGTATCAAATACGACAGCTTCCGTTGGGCACAGTTCTTCACCACCGCCCGCTAACATTACGGTTTGCATACCATATTTAATGGCTTCGTAGGCATAACCTATACCCTGGCTAGCAGAAGTGCAGGCGCTACTCGTGGTATGAATACGGCCTTGCAAGCCAAAAAATACCCCGATATTAACAGCCGTCGTGTGGGCCATCATTTTGATATAGCTGGTGGCGGTCAGTCCTGACATTTCACCTGTTTTGAGCATGTCACCAAAGCCCATAATTGGGTCGGTACTGCCGGTTGATGAACCATAGGCTACTCCTACCTGACCAGAGCTCAATAGAGGGTCGTTTAACAGCCCTGCATCTTCTAGTGCCAGCTCGCTTGCGCGGGTTGCCATGAGCGACACGCGACCCATGGAGCGGATTTTTTTGCGTGAGTAATGAGATGGCACTGTAAAATCACGCACGGGCGCAGCGAGTCGAGTATTTAAGTCTGGGTAGCGATCCCATTCATCCATGCGGATTACACAATTATGCTTGGCTAATAAACTTGCTTTAATCTGTGGCCAGTCTTGACCCAGAGCTGAAATCCCGCCCATGCCCGTGACAACTACGCGCTTCATATCATGCCTCCATTTACCGAAATAACCTGGCGGGTAATGTAAGCGGCATCGTCAGACAGTAAAAAGTTTGCTAGACCGGCAATTTCATTGGGTTTCCCCATGCGTTTCATTGGCACCATTTGGTTGACTAAATCGGTTGGGAAGTCGCTCACCATGTCGGTTTCGATTAAACCTGGCGCAATGCAATTGACGGTGATTTTGCGTTTAGCTAACTCAAGCGACAATGCTTTCGTCGCACCAATAATACCGGCTTTAGAAGCGCTGTAATTGACTTGCCCACGATTACCTGCAATGCCCGAAACCGATGCTAGAGTAATAATGCGCCCACCTTTACGGGCTTGCACCATAGGCATTATGGTTGGGTGAATCACATTATAAAAACCGTCTAAATTGGTGTGGATAACACTGTCCCATTCGTTTTCGGTCATGGCGGGGAAGGCCGTGTCGCGGTTGATGCCCGCATTTAAAATTACCCCGTAATAAGCACCATGTTCGGCAATGTCGGCTTCGATTGCTTGCTTTGCGGCAGGGCGATCGCCGATATCAAATTGTAATACACTCACATTAACGCCAAGGGCACTGAGTGTTTGTTGCACCTCTGCTGCCGCGCTATGGTTGCTGTGAAAATGCAGCGCAATATCAAAGCCATTTTCAGCCAATTTAATGGCAATGGCTTTGCCGATCCCCCGGCTTGAGCCGGTAATTAATACTCTGTTAGTCACAAGTCTCTCCATGATGTGCTGGTTTATTTTTATTATTATTGGTTGCTCGATTCTATTTGGTTTTCGTTAATATATGCTTGGGCGTCTCTTGGTTGAAACACATTGACGTTTGCCGACGCGACGACATGGTCTTGATGACAAATTTGACAGTCAAATACCGCTAAACCAGAAGGCTCTTGATAAAGACGCTTCACTTTGGTGTGATAAGTTTGCCCAAGTACAAAGTGGTCTATATGCATCTGTAATTTACGACTTCCCAATAAAAAACCGACGCGTACTTTTTCACCGATTAACTTAGCCTCTACGCCAGCTAATGCTGCAATGCTCTGCGCCATATATTCGATACCGACATAATTGGGTACGCCATTAATTGCTTGGTCAAAATAGGCACTTGCTTTGCTAATATGAGTGGCAGTGAGTAAGTTATCAGGCTGATGCTCAAGTAGGTTATCAATCAAAATCATAGGCGCACGATGTGGCACAAACTCGCTGATATCGAGAGTTAATAGCGTGGCGTCAGCAATAAGGGTCGACATGGCTTTAGGCCTCCTCTTTACAAAAAATAACGCTGGTGTTGCTGCCACCAAAGGCAAATGAGTTACTCATAATGTATTTGAGTGGTGCGCCTTGTTGTGAATTGGCTTGTTGTGAAGTGTTGGCGCTCACTAACTTAAGGTTAGGGTCATTTTTGTCAGCTTGACCGTCCCATATGTGGGGAGGCAGCTGCGCAAGCTGATTATGCTGGCTAAGCAATAAGTAACAAAATGCAGCTTCAATTGCGCCTGCAGCGCCCAATGTATGGCCTGTTAAGGGTTTAGTCGAACTACACGGCGGTAATATTGGGCCAAATACCTTGGTGATTGCACGCGACTCCATAGCATCATTTTTCGGGGTTGCGGTGCCGTGTAAATTAACATAATCAATTTGCTGTGGCTGGATGTTCGCGGCGGCTAATGCCCCATGCATCGCGGCAATAGCACCTAAGCCTTTAGGATGTGGCGCTGAAATATGGTGGGCATCGGCAGATTCGCCTATACCTGCTAACATGACTTCGCTTTGGCCACGCGCTAAGGTAAATAACGCAGCGCCTTCACCAATATTAATGCCATCGCGATTTTGACTAAACGGATTGCAATGCGCTTTAGCGATAGACTCTAGCGAATTAAAACCATTTACGGTTAATTGGCATAAACTGTCTACGCCCCCCACGATGACCATGTCACATAAATTTGCTTGCAGTAATCGTTGTGCGCTCGCAAACACTTTGGCACTTGACGAACACGCGGTCGACACAGTGTAACAAGGGCCTTCGAGTTCAAATAACTGCTTTAGGTAGTCGCTAGTGCTGCCCAACTCTTGTTGAGAGTAATGGTAACTTGGTGGAAAGTGGCCATGTTCAAGTTGGTATGCTAATGCGGCTTCACCTTTGGAAATTCCCGACGTACTGGTGCCTAATACAACCCCAATTCTATCAGCGCCATACCGGGCTTTAGCCTCGTTTACAGCATGGGTTATTTGCATTGCTGCAGTATTGAGTAAACGGTTATTTCTGCAAGCAAACAGCTGTAAGTGCTCTGGAATATCAATAAGGTTGTCATCATTTACGCTGCCGACAATCGTTGGACCGCTAAACAATAAATCATCACGGTATTGCATAGCGCTAGTGTCGCCATTAACTAAGCGCTGCAACACCGTTTCAGGCGAGTTGCCTAATGGCGTACAGAGTCCGATATGAGTTATTGCAATTCGGTTATTCATGTTGTGTGCTCAGTCTGTGTCATTGGTTACTCGAGTGGCGTGATGTGCAACAAAATGTCGGCTGATTTTATGGTAACGCTAATATTGGCTTGCCACGGATTGAGCTCACTATAGTTGATCCTGATTTGCTCGCCATCGGCATCGACTAACTGTTTACATAATGTATTTTCGCAAGGTGTAGCTAGCAACTGAGCAGCTGTGAGTTGCTGATTGACTTGCTCCGTTGGCCAGTAGATAAGCTGCATGATAGCCATTAAATACTCGGCATTAAATGTATCGCCGAGTAAGCTACTTTGTTCACTTTGCAAGGTGTGGCCATCGTACACTAAGGTAAATAATGCTTGGCCTAATGGCGCTAGGCCCACTAAGGTCATACGCTGTGGGGTAAGTTCTAATTGTGTCAGTATTTCATGATTATCTTGGCCATGGCTCATGCTGATCATTTGGCTTTGAGTGATCTCACTTTGGGCCTTAAGTGCATTTATTGTAGGCGCAAGACAATATTGAGCCTGGCTGGTTATCGCCATACAGCTTTTTCGGGCAAATTGTTGGCTACAACTTGCCAATGCGCATAGTAATAACAGTGCACTAAGCACCTTGATAACATGACTACGTTTAAGCAACGTCTAACTCCCGACATAACTCAACAATGGTATTAAGACGACGCTCTGATTCTTTCACAAAAGGGTTATTGGAGTCCCATGCGTAGCCTGCCAAAATTGAGCAAATCATTTGTTTAATATTATTGTTTGCTTGCTGATAAAAAATCACATCTTGAAAACGGCCGTCATACCAGGCTTGAACATAGGTCCTAAAGGTATTGACCCCTAACATTAACGGGTCGGCGTAATCGGCTTGCCAATCGACTGTTTCACCTTTGAGTTGCTTATCAATACTTACACAGGCCATGGCCGCCGATTGCATCGCGATAGTGACGCCAGATGAAAACACTGGGTCAAGAAACTCGCCAGCATTACCCAATAAAGCAAACTTGTTGGTAGCAAGAGTGGTCACATTGGCCGAGTAACCCTGCAGTGTCTGGCAAGGTTGGACTACTTTGGCATTGGCGAGTAAACGCTTTAAATCAGGCTCTTCTGCAATGATGGCCAGCAACTGTTGCTCTAAGCTACCTGTTAAATGCGCTAATAACTGTGGCTCACCGACAACGCCAATGGAGCAGCGGTTATTACTAAAAGGAATGAGCCAATACCAAATGTCTTTATGTTCTGGATGAACGCTAATTAATATTTTATTACGATCAAATTTGCTGTCTTTAATGTTGTCTTCAATATGGGTAAAAATAGCGCTGCGTGACGGTAAACTTGATGGTAGCTCAAGGTTTAATAGCCTTGGTAATACTCGGCCAAAGCCACTGGCATCAACAATAAACTTAGCATTAATTTGATAGTGTTGGCCTTGTTCATTCGTAATTTGCAGTGTGGGCTCGGCGCTAATATCGACCGAATCAACCTGATGACCGAAGCGAATATCGACGCCTTGACTGATGGCTGTGTCAGCCAGTAATTTATCAAATTGGCCACGCTGAACTTGAAACGTTGTGCCAGGACCTGGCGTGAACTTATCGGTAAAATCGAATGTGGTATAACGGCCTTGATGACGAAATGCCGCGCCATTTTTAAACTGAAACCCAGCCTGATTAACCGCATCTAGCATGCCTGCTTGCTCAATAAATTGCATGCAACACGGCAGCAAACTCTCGCCGATAGAAAAGCGCGGGAACTGCTGTTTTTCAACGACGACAACCTTGTGGCCTTGTTGGTGTAATAAGCTCGCTGCAATCGCGCCAGAAGGGCCGGCACCAATAATGGCGATATCGACGTCCATGTTGCTTAGCGTACCTGTTTGACTGCTTAACATTTACAGTGACTTCCTTGTAAAAAATGAAATAAACGGCGCTAATAAAAAAGCAAAGCTGATGCCAAATAAAAGCGTTAGGCCGAAAAAGTGAATCGCATGGGTTTGGCTCAATGCTAGTAAACCAAAAGCTAATAAGGTTGAACAGGCCGACATAAATATTGCCATCATTACCCCATGATTAGTATGTTTGGCTTCGGCAAAAAATAAGCTGTAATCAATACCGATACCTAGCACTAAGATGAAGGCTAATGCGTGGAATAAGCTAATACTTGAGCCAACCAAGCCTAAACAAGCAAGAGTCAGCAGCACGGCAAGTGCCGGTACCGCTACAATGGCAAGCGCCAGTTTAATGCCATATTTAACACTGAAGGCAATACTGGCGAGCGCAAATACCCAGAGTAACAATTGCAACGTAAGCTGGCGATATTGACCCATAAGTTTGGATATATCGCCAACCTTATCAACAATTTTCACTTGTCCCAATAACCAGTCTCGGCTGGAGAGCCGTTGGGCTAACGAGGGCAGTGAATGAATGCCGCCTAGTAATACAATGGCGCCAAATTGTTTAGTGTTGTCAGTGCTTGCAATATCACCCAACCACAAGGCCGTTAAGTCATTATTGGCGTGTTTAAGCACTGCTTGAGGTGTGAGCCATGCAGAATGGGCAAGGTTTAACTTGGCCATTAAACTTGCCTTTATGCTGTCATCTAGGCCCATTTGCTCGATGATTTCAGCCAGGTGCTGTTGATAGAGCTGCTGTTGTAACTGGTAGTGATGTTGCTGGCGCGCCATGCTAGGCATAAAGCGGCTGATACTAACAGCTTGATCTATTTCATTGTCTGCAATGGCCATATCTAATACTGGCGTCAGTTGCTCAAGTGTCTGCAATAAGTCTTGTTCATTAGCGCTACTGACTAAAATAAATTGGTTGTCTGTGCCGCCGCTGAGTAATTGCCTCAGCTGGTTTTCCTCGGTTGTTATCGCCTCTGGGCTTTGCTGCAATTGACGAATATCATCGTTGGTCGTGATGTGCGACAACCCCAAAAATAGCATAATTAACACGCCAACAGGCAGCAGTACGAGTGCGACTTTTTGTTTAGGTTGTGTTGGGGTAAATAAGCGTTGTAACCAATTTAAATAAGCGTGGGCAAGTCGGAGTCCTTGAGTGTGTTTTAGTTGTTGATTACCCAAAAGTGGGAACACCAACAGCAAGGTGAGACACGCTCCTATTAAGCCTGCAGCGCAGAAAACAGCAACTTGTTGCATCCCTGGGAACGGCGTAAAACCAATGGCGATAAATGCACTGGTGCTGGTGGCTAATGCGAGCGTCAGCGCTGGTAAAATACGCTTGATGGTGTCACTGGCATTGTCATTGGGGTGTGCTTGTTTTTCGCAATAAAAATGAAAGCTGTAATCAATGGCTACGCCAATTAAGCTGGTGCCAAACACCAGTGTCAGTAAATGCAATTCACCAAATAGGCTAAGGACGGCGACAAAAGCAAACACCACCCCAGTGGTTAAGGTCAGTGTTGCTGCCACTAATGGCATCACTGAGCGAAATGCCAGCCACACCAGTAATACAATACCCAACATTGAAATTAAGCCGATTTTACTGATCTCTTGTTTGGCCGATTCGGTTGCGGCGATGGCATGAAACAATGCCCCAGCTTTGAGAAAACTAATTTGTGGATATTGTTGATTTATTTGGCTAAATGCAGATTGTAGCGCAAGTATTTGCTGTTGCTGTGCTGTAGGACTAAACGCGCTGTCGCGGCCTTTTGCCATAACAATAGCGGCGACTCCGTTATTCGTGTCAGTGAGTAAAATACCCTGTTGACTACGAAGTTTGTTATTTGGCGATAACGCCAATAAGTTTGCTGGAAACAATAACAGCGGGTCGTTCGCTAACAGTTGGCTGTTAGCAAAACCAAAGGCGCTATAAAGTTGGTTTTGCGCGTTCGCTAACAACTCATGCCAGTTATCTGATTCTAACGCGTGTGCTTGCTCGGGGGTCAGTAAGCTAAAACGATGCTCAAAATATACCTTTGCTAACTGTTCTAACTGGTTATCAGAGCCGCTTCTAATGGCACTAAAAGGTTGTAGTGGCTGGTTTTGTAATGAGGTCATTAATTGCATCGCTGCAGTAATGGCCTGATTATCGTTTTCTGCCATTACGGCTATATACACTTGATTAGCCAGTTTCTTTTCGACAGTTTCTAATGCGGTTTCGGTAAGTTTATCTTGTTGTAAATGTGGCAGCATGGCCAAAATATCAGTTTGGATCCGCGCGCCTTGCTGCCATTGCACCGTGCCACAAATGAGCATTGCAAGTAGCAGTACTAGCCATAACGCAAAGCGGCGTTTGGCTGAGGTAAATACATTAAACGGGCCCCGTGGCATTACTGAGCTAACTCACTGTTAAGGCTAAATAGGGCAAGTTCGCTGTCGCGAAGTGGCCCTTGTTCGGTATCGGTAAATTGTATGTAAGTGTAGTCGCTGATATTGGCTTGCTGACTGGTCATGATGAGTGTGCGAATGTGTGTGTCACCACTTAGAGTGATGTTACCCATAGAGGCATGTACTTGCGGATCTTTTGCCTGTAAGCCGAGTTGCCACACTGAGCCTGTATTTTCTGATGGCATAAATAAGGCAAAGTCAGTGCTGAGCGCGTTTATGTCGCCCGCCATGATGGCCTGTAATAAGCGTGGCAGTTGCTGCGCTATGGGATTGCCGCTGGCTGCTGCGCTGAGGTATTGCACTTTCCCCTGACTGTTTTGCTGAATTAACTGCTGATCTTTAAGCACCATTAAGCTACTAAATGGCTTAAGTTGTTGCCAAACTAAACCTTGTATAGGGCTGAAAATAAACCGGCCCTGACTTTGTAATGGTTTTTTGAGCACAGCTAAATGACGCTGTTGCATAAACTGTCCGCGAGTATCGGTGTGTAAATTCAATTGCTGCGTTAACGCCTTAAGGGCTGAGGAGCTAGCCGGTTGTTGGTACAAGCTGTTAATTTGCACCAATTGAGCATCTGTTAGTTGAGCCGTAATTTCTTGAGCATCGGCTAGCATAGGCGCGCTCAAACACAGCAGGAGACTGACTAATGTTAGCTTTATTGCTTTAACTACTGACATTAGGCTTGGGTCTCATCTAATAACGGACGAATTTTTTGTTGAAATATCTCCGGAGTCACAAAGCATAACTCTTGGGTAGCAATATCTACCGCTGCTTGAATGGTATAGCCTTTGGTAATACGGGCATTAGTTTGAGCATCGATAATTTGGTAGTTAATCCGCAAACGGTTTTCCCATTCAACAATAGCGGCAATCACTTTGATCTTTTGATCAAAGGTACTGCTTTTAACATATTTAATTTGCACATCGACAATTGGCCAGGCGTAACCAGACTCGAGCATGGTGCGATAGTTATAGCCGAGTTTATCTAATAATTGACAGCGAACGACTTCAAAGTAACGCAGATAATTACCGTGCCAAGTAATACCCATTGAGTCGACATCGTGAAACGGGATCACCATTTCCATTTCGGTAAGCAGTAACCCCTTCATTTAGCACACCTCCCATTGACCGAGTTGAATTTTTTCAACCGTTTGGCGCAGTACTGATTCTAAAGGACGATCTTCAGTGAGCAGCTCAAAATCGATGCTCACTTGTTCAAGGGTTTTAGCCAGCGAAGAGGTCAATGATTGCGGATCTAACTCTTGTTGTAGTACCCGTAGTTGGATCCCCTGGCTCATGGCTAACAAGGCCGCTGCTGCAACTTGCTCAGTCAGTTGTAGTACGCGCATGCAATCTCGCGCGGCAATGGTACCCATGCTGACTTTGTCTTGGTTATGACATTCAGTTGAGCGAGAAAACACACTGGCAGGCATGGTGTTTTTTAATGCTTCTGCTGTCCAAGCCGATACGCCAATTTGTACTGCTTTAAAACCATGGTTAATGGCACGGCGCTCGCCAGTTGCAGCAGATAGGTTAGCCGGTAAACCGTTATTAAATTTCGGGTCCATCACTAAAGCCATTTGGCGATCGATTAAGTCGGCAATATTGGCTACAGCGTTTTTCATTGCATCCATGGCAAAGGCAATATGCCCACCATAAAAATGACCACCGTGAAGTATGTGTTCACCTTCGGCATCCACAATCGGGTTATCGTTGGCACTGTTAAGTTCAGTTTCAATAAACTGGCGCATAAACGGAAGTGCATCTTGTAGTACGCCAATAATATGTGGCGCACAGCGGATTGAATAACGATCTTGCAGACGGTCCGAATTACGCGGATGTGTGTGATGATTTAAGTCTTCACGTATCCAACTAGCAATTTGGTTTTGCCCTGGGTGAGGTTTCGCGGCAAATAAAATCTCGTCAAAATGGTTGGAGTTACCTTTAAGGGTTAACGACGCCATTGCGGTTATACGACTCGATAAACGGCTTAAGTATTGCGATCTGTCATAGGCTAAACAGGCAAGTGCTGTCATGACAGCGGTGCCGTTCATTAATGCAAGGCCTTCTTTTGGGCGTAATCTCAGTGGCACAATGCCAAGTTGTAAATACACATCTTTAGTGGCTTGGCGTTTACCTTGATACATCACTTCACGCTCGCCGACTAACACTGCCGCAAGGTAAGACAATGGCGTTAAATCACCACTGGCGCCAACAGAACCTTCCTGAGGAATGATAGGGGTGATGTCGTTGTTCAATAGCCATTCAATACGTTGCAGTAATTGATAACTCACGCCAGATTTACCGACAGCCAATGAGTTTAGGCGGCACGCCATGATGGCGCGTGACTGCATTGGAGTGAAAATGTCGCCTAAGCCACAACCATGAAAACGGGTTAAATGTAGCGGTAATTCGTGGACTAAATCTAAGCTCACATTTACGGTGCATGAGTCACCGTATCCTGTGGTGACGCCATATACTACGCCTTCTTCATGTAACAAGCTGTCAATGAAACGGGCACCCTTTTGAATATATTCAACGTAATCAGCTGTGTCAGAGAGTTTAACTTGGGCACCTTTGGCTATTGCAACTACTTGCTCTAGGCTGAGGTACTGTTGGCCCAAATACACGGTGTTATCGGTAGCGCCTGCTGAAGATGTATGACTCATGAGATTATCTGTCCTGACTGGGTAATGGAGCTGCGCTTGATGCTGATGGCTGGTTGTTACGGGTGACCAGCTCGTCCTTGCGCCAAAAATCGAAAAAGTTAAACCACTGCATCGGCGCAATTTGCGCAAAATGGGCTAAACGTTGGCTGTATTGGCTCATGGCATCGGCTAAACGTGCTGTTCTGCCTGAGCGAGGGCCTTTTAAGGTATCGCTTAAGTGTTCAACATGCACTTGATAACGGCCATGTTGCCGAATACAAAATAACGTATAAACCGGGCAATCTAGTAAACTGGCCAAAATGAACGGTCCTTGCGGAAATGCAGCCTCTTGGCCTAAAAAAGGCAAATAGGTCACACGACCTTGGCTGCTTGATGAGGTGCGGTCAGCTGCAATAACCACGATTTCACCTTGATCAATTTTTTGCTGTAACAGCATGGCCGTGCTTGGATCTAGCTCGTTTACATGGATTAAATTCAAGCTACTTTGTGGGTTAAGTTGTTGCAGAACTTTATTAAAGTTCTCAGCGTGCTGGGTTAGCACCATCACATTCACCTTGACTTTTTGCTGGTGGATGGAGATAGCGCGGCACAGTTCCATATTACCTAAATGCGACACAATTAATACTGCGCCGCGTCCTGTGGCCACTTGATCTGCCAGTATATGACGGTCGTTAAAATCGACCTGGGCGAGGTTAATTCTGTCGCACCAGGCATCTATTCTATCGAGTGCAGCATTACCAAACGCAAAGAAATGCTTAAGGCTATCGCGCCAATTGACTGGACGATTGAGCTGTGGATGATTGGGCTGTTGCAGTTGTATTCGATGTAAAAAGTCTAATGACGCATCACGAGCGGTTTTACCGGTAAGGAAAAAATAACAGATAACCGGATACATGACAGCGCGGCATAACCAATGTCCGCCAAGACGATAGCACTGGGCTAAAAACTTTATTCCCCAAAAGCTGCCACGTTCACTCATGGCTGACCAATGCTGGGTTGTTTGTAATGATTGAGCGGTTTGATTTTGCTTAGTAATAATGCGTGGCAAGCGGGCTAACATGCCAAAAAATAATGTAGTGTGCATCCAACTAATGCGCACATTATCTCTTACGCCTTGAAAATGACTAATGCCATCTTCTGGGTAAATTACTTTGGTTGGCACATGCACCACGGGTGTGCCTTGCCAGTGCAGTTTAACCATGACTTCAATGTCAAAGTCCATGCGCTCGCCTAATGCCTGCTGGCTAAATAACTGCTCCGTAGCCGCCAGTGGATAAACTCTAAAACCACACATGGAATCTTGAATATCAAAGCTTAAGGTTTCAACCCACACCCAAAAATGAGTAATATAACGGCCATATAGTCGACCTTTGGGTACCGACTCATCGTATTGTGGTTGGCCTGATATCAAGGCTGTAGGGTGCTGCTCGCTGGTGGACATCATCAAGGTAATGTCGGCTAAATTATGTTGGCCGTCGGCATCGACTTGCAAAGCATGGCTAAAGCCATCACGGTACGCTTGGCGTAAGCCACTCATTACCGCCGCGCCTTTGCCGCGATTATAAGGGTGTTGAATTAAGGTGACCCAGCTAAATTTGTCGGCAAGTGTTTGAAGCACGTAACGGGTTTTATCGTCACTACCGTCGTCGACCAAATAACAAGGCAATTGATACTGAGCCAAATCGGTTAAGGTTTTTTCTATCGCGATATGGTGGTTGTAATTAGGGATCACTAACGCAAATGTCATGTAACACTCTCGGTATTCAAGGTAGCGCTCGTTTCTGTCTTAATGCTGGAATTAAGGGCTATTCGACCAGAAGCAAAGCGTTTGTCACCTTCGCGGTAGCTGAATATCAATTTCGATTTTTGTGGTTGATGTTCGATAACTAAATCGACATAGGTATTAGGCAAAATGAGCTGCTGAAATTTAAGTACTTCGAGCGTAGCTACATTGGCACTATAACCAAAAGCATCGCATCCTAGCTTTACAGCCCAATCTAATTGCGTTACACCCGGCAGTACCGCTTGCTCAGGAAAGTGGCCGTCAAAAAAATTTAGATCGCCACTAATAAACAAGCGCCAATGGCATTGTTCGCCTTCTGCGTGTTGATGAATAATTTGCGGTAATACTGATTTAATCATGAATAAATAAAGCTGCTATATCAGCTGAAGTGCGTTTGCCCTGACTGTTAAGTGGCAAGGTTTTAGGGTAGCGCCAACGCTTAGGTAAGGTGATGCGTTCAAATTGGCTCAGTAAGTGGTTTTTTAAGGCCGTGTTAATCGCTAACTTACCTTCGTCTTTAAGAGTTTGTCTGCCAAGTTCATTTAGGCATACGGCCGCGCCGAGCATGGTACGGGGTTGCTCTAATACTGTTACTGCGGCATCGCTGACAAACGGATGGGTTTGCAACAGATGTTCTAACTGCGCGAGAGATAAACGCTTTTCTTCTATTTTGACAATGCGGTCTAATCGGTGCAGTAAACGAAATTGGCCATTTTCAACCAACTCGATTTTGTCATCACATTTTACCCAAGCATCTGGATTATCTAAATAAACTGACTGTAAAATTAACGCGCCGTCTTGCGGGTCTGCATCGATGTTAACTTGCTCAAACGGTTGCCATGTTTGCAGTGGTTGATGCTGGCGACGATAAGCAATACCGCCAGTTTCGGTACTGCCAAACACTTCGATAGGTAATTGTTTAAAGCATTGTTTTACCGCTTGCGCTGACTCAAAGTTTAACGGGCCTCCAGAGCTGAAAATTAAACTGGGAATACGCTGTTGTGGCTGATTGTCTAGGGCATCTGGCAAGCGAGTTAACTGCGCAGGACTGCTAATTAGACATAGATTTGGCATGATGGCGAGGTAGTAACTCAGTGTTTCTGGAAAGTCGATCTGTTCGCTTAAAAAAGCGCGACTTGCCGCTAACGGCCATAAAATTTTAAACAATAAGCCATAAATGTGCTGATGCGATACAGTTGATACCACTGAGCAATGCGGTAAGTGTTGGGCAAAGGTATGCTCTAAAATACTGACTTCGGCATCTAGTTGTGCAAGGGTTTTAGTAATGGCTTTTGGCTGACCGCTACTGCCTGACGTAAATAAAATTAATTCGCCTAAGCTTTTGGCTTGTGGCCAGGTTGCCGCAGGTAGGCTGAGCTCTTTTTTGAGGACAATAAACTCGCGTACTTCGCATAATGGCTTGTCTGCAATAATGGCGTCAAACTCATGATTGAGCTCGCTTAACGTGCCGCGCTGAGTGTTGGCAGGCAATATTACCTGCTTACCCGCGAGTAATGCAGCGCATAAGCCTGCAGCAAATAAATCACTTTTTTGTGCGGCCAGTAACCAACGTTTGGCATCGCTTTGGCTGAGTTGTTTGTGTAAGTGAGTGACGTGGGCACAAAACAGCGATCCCGTCATCATGTCATGGTGGTCAAAACTAATCAGCTGCTGGGCAGCGGGGCCATCGGTTAACCAGTTGAGCAAAAGTTTAGTCATGTTTTTTCAGCCAAAACCTGCGATAAATCCATTCACCACTGAGTAGCATGCCTATCAGCAAATAAGCTATCAGTCCGTTATAAAGCGTCCACATTTCAATACTGCTGGCAATTGCGGTATAGGTTGCCATGGCACCATTAAAGACAAACAATCCGCACCATAATGTGGTTATTGTTCGTAAATATTCAATTGCTGAGTCTGGTAAGTCAGGCTCTTTAATACGTGCTAAGCGTTCAATCATACTGGGGCCCTTTATTAGCGAATAGCTAAATAACCCTAATAAACTTAGATTGATAACCACTGGATAATACAGCAGCCAATCATTACGCTTAGCAATAAAGCTTGCCCCTGTTAAGCCAATTCCCACTATTAATGGTAATACCATTGCCCGCACTTGTTGCCTAGTGACGAGCATACGCGTTAACAACAATACACACAGCAATAGCGCGATGTACCCAGGTGGTAAATACTGTAATCCAAAATACACTGCTAACGGGTAAGCAACAATCACTAGCGTGGTAATAACTTGCAGGATAAGCCGCATTAGCTTTGCATTAATCCTTCGATAGCGTTGACGACATCATTAACGGTTCGTACGGTTTTAAACGCTTCGGGTTGAATTTTCTTACCCGTGAGTTGTTGCAGTTTGATCACCAAATCTACGGCATCGATACTGTCTAAATCCAACTCTTCATATAAAGATGCTTCTAAGCTGATGTCAGCTGGGTCTATTTCAAACTCGTCCACTAAAATGGTGCTGAGCATGGCAAAAATTTGATCACGGTTTTGCATGCTGGCTCCTAAACACGTTGTGATTCAATGAAACTAGCTAAGCTAGCTACACTGAAAAAGTGTGCTTTAGTTGCGTCTGAATTGGCTTCAATTTTGACGTCGAATTCTTTTTTTATCGCTAGACCCAGTTCTAGTGCGTCAATAGAATCTAAACCTAGGCCTTCGCCAAATAGCGCTGCATCAGTATCGATATCATCAATGGTGACATCTTCTAGGTCTAAGCTGTCAATAATCAGCTGTTTAATTTGGTTGTGTAAGTTCATTATTTTGTTTCTTATCAGTATGGCTATCAATAGGGTTTGATAGGCTGTTTAAATAAAACTGTTGTAGGTCTCGGGTAAGTTGCCGAGCCATTTTTGCTTCGTTACCTTGGGTAATCTTATAGTCATGGTGCAGTACGCGGCTACCGATTTCAACTGACATATTGATGGTTTGTCGTGGTATTTGATACCACGCTTGTTGTTTGGTTAGTCCAGCAACATCAGTGCGTAAAACTACAGGTAAAATATCACTTTTGGTACGTATCGCAATATTTGCCGCGCCACGGGCAAACGGGTTGATAACGTTGCCAACCAGTGTGCGGGTACCTTCAGGAAAAATCACTAAATTTGTGGTGTTAGTTAATACTTGCTTACAATCTTGCAACAGTAGTTTGGCGCTGCGATTAGGTATGTAACCTACGCTTGATAGTACGCCTCTAATAAATGGATTGCGCCATAAACCTTGTTTAACAATACAGCCGGCGTTGGGCATTAAGCTAATTAGCACAACGACATCAACTAGGGTTGGGTGGTTAGCAATAACGATATGGCCTTGGACATGTTGTAACAAATGCAAATTTTTAGTGCTGACATTAATAACGCCAGCGCCACTTAACAAGGCAACAAAGCCTTTAAACATTAAACTCACCGTACGTTGCACTCTTGCTGTACGAGCTTGTGGTGTTCCTGGCCAATAGCGCAATATTGGCAATACGGTTAATGAGCTGAGTAAACCACCTAAACCAAATGCTGCATAACACAATACGCCTGCAATCCATCTTGGGACATACCTCAGCCCCGTTAGCTTGTTTGCTTCGGGTTGATTGGTATTAAGGTGATTTGCTGATGGTGCGGAATTCGGTGAATTAACCATGATGCTCTAGCGACCAATACCAGTGACATAAGTACCCTTGGAGATCTTGAGCTATTGCAATGTGATGGATGAGCTCGCTTAGACTGATGTTATGAGTTTTTTGGTCGTTAAGCGGACGTACCGATAGAGTCAGTGTTGCGCTACTTTTTACTTCCCTTTTCATGTCACTTTTTGCTTCACTATTAGCGGGTGCTAAGTACAAACCAAATGCGATAGGTAATTCAATCTCATGAATAAATTCGCTGTAAACCGGCGGGACAGGGTCATCGCCAAAAATCATCAAAATAGGCGTAGGGTCTTGCGCCAGTTGGGCATAAGTTTCAATTAAGGCCTGCGGCAAGGTTTGCTCGCCTGCGGCGATAGAGGTTGAAGCGGCTGTGTTGTTAGTGACGATGCCAAAAATACCGCTGGCAGTATTATGTACTGATTGGCTAAAGGCCATTGGAGATAACGCTTGTTGCTGGGTAATGTCTTTCAGTAGGCCTAACGTTCGAGTGAGCTCGCCGTGACGAGAAGAAAAAACACTACGAGTGTGCGGGGCGACCTGACAATCATGTGCTGCAGATAGCATCATTTTAGTCAAACGGCTAAACCGGCGACGTTGCATGGCTGGAATATGCGATAAAGCTGGGGCGTCTTGGTTTGCGGACACAGTGGCGTTTGGCGATTGCCAATGTTGCCAACTTTCAATGGTTTGAAAGTCTGGTGACCATGCGCCCCATGAGAGAAGTTTAAATGTTAAATGCACTACTTTGCCTCGATATCAGCCTAGCTATCCTTATCTAAGTATTAACAATCATTATCTTATCGATGAGTATTTGTTAACGGCGCTAATTGTACACCTAACATGGGTTGTTTAAGAAGTCACACAAAACAAAAATCGATTTTTAGATTATTTGTTGAACATATTCTTTCAAAAAACATTTGCTCAAAAAAAAGCGCGGCTAATTTAGCCGCGCGATTACAAAGAATTTTCATATTCCCCGAATAAATATTATTGTTCAGGAAAACTAGCCTGTAGCTTTTTGACAGCGGCTTTAATTTTACGGGTGTTTTCTGGTCCCATACGAATTAATAGTTTTTGCGCGTTAGGCAGAGCTTCCAGGTTAGGATCTGCATAGTGATAGTTGACCGTGACAGACGATAATTCAATAGGGTCTTCAATAATAGGAGCGTCAGCAACCATAGTAAACACTGCACGCATACGTTTATCAAAATCAACGTCACTGTAACCTAACTCAGTAAATGCTTCAGTAAACAGAGGTTTAAGTTCAGTATAAGTGGTGACTAGATCTTTTTCGTCCAAACCTGCCACAAAGTCAGCATATAAATCATAGCGATGGTAACTGTCTGGGTTTAAGAATATTTTGTTGGTTATTTCGCTAACGGAAAACTCCGTTTCAGGGCCTTTTAACGGACTGGCTTTACGAACTAGTTCACCTTGAGCGAGGTTATCAACAAACACTACAAATTGGCGAGCAATGTCTTTTTTCAAAATCATTGGCGCAATTTTCATTCCGTTTGCGATGGCTAAGGTTTTGCTTTCAATAAAGTCATCTGACTCTGTTAGCGCGGGTAAAGGTTCAACGGCGACAGGTGTTGTCCCAGTCGCTTCTGGTTCACCTGAAGGCACAACATCATCCATCGTTGTAGCAACTTGTTGCGGTTCTTCAATAGGCGTTTGTTCAATTGGCGTTGCGGGTAATGCCTCTGGTAGTTCAACCGGTGTCATTACAACAGGTTCAAACTCTTCGCTGTCATCACTGGTGAAATAAAAGTAGCTACTGGCAGCAAGCAATGCGATCACCGCAATAGCAATAAAGGCTATATTGGTACCTGATTTCTCATCAGCTTGTGGCGTAATTCTATCTTCTTCATTAACTTGCATTTCAATTCCTTGGCGTGTTTGCTATCGATATAGATATCTAGGTGGAGTCGAAAAATACTGCATTGTCATTATACCATTTTGCAATATTCAACAGCGTTGTCTAGTGGTAACTGGCGATAATCCACAATAATTCATTTTTTTGATCAAACTTTACGCTTGGACATACTGCTGGCGATCTCCTAACCATCGTTGAATGATTGCATCAATGTTTTGCGGCACTTGTTGGTTAATATGAACCGCTAACTTTTGGGTTGGCGCTATGAGGTGTTGGTCACGAATTAAATCGGCAATTTTAAGGTCGGCTAATCCCGTTTGTTTAGTGCCAAGAACTTCGCCTGGACCTCTTATTTCTAAGTCTTTTTGTGCAATAACAAAACCATCATTGCTGTCTCTCAGTACGCCTAAACGCTTAGTGGCGGTTTGCGACAAAGGTGCTTTGTAAAGTAACACACAATGGCTGGCTATTGAGCCTCGTCCAACTCGCCCCCTAAGTTGGTGTAATTGAGCAAGACCTAAGCGCTCTGGGTTTTCAATAATCATTAAGCTGGCATTAGGCACATCAACGCCGACTTCTATGACGGTGGTGGCTACTAATAAGTTCAATTCGCCTGACTTAAACTGCGCCATGATTGATTGTTTTTCTGCACTTTTCATTCGACCATGGACTAAACCCACTTTTAACTCAGGCAATGCGACACTCAGTTCTGCGGCGGTGTCTTCTGCGGCTTGGCATTCTAATACTTCAGACTCTTCAATTAAGGTGCACACCCAATAAATTTGGCGATTGTCGTGTATGGCTGCATGCCTAACACGTTCAATAATTTGTTCTCGGCGCGTATCAGCAATGGCTACAGTAGTAACAGGTGTTCGCCCTGGAGGTAGTTCATCAATAACAGACGTATCTAGATCTGCATAGGCTGTCATCGCGAGTGTGCGCGGTATTGGGGTTGCGGTCATTATCAGTTGATGAGGATGAAACCCCTGATTAATCCCTTTTTCACGCAAGCCGAGCCGTTGGTGGACTCCAAAACGATGCTGCTCATCAATAATGATCAAGGCTAATTTGTTAAAGACAACGGCTTGTTGGAATATTGCATGAGTGCCAATCACCATTTGTGCAGCGCCAGAGGCGATATCTTCGAGTGATTGAACTCTGGCTTTGCCTTTAAGTTTACCCGCTAACCAGCCTACTTTGAGGCCTAAAGGTTCAAACCATATGGCAAAGTTAGTCGCGTGTTGTTCGGCCAATAATTCTGTGGGCGCCATCATCGCCACTTGATAACCGTTTTCTATCGCTTGCAGTGCTGCTAAGGCAGCCACTAAGGTTTTGCCCGAGCCAACATCCCCTTGAACTAGGCGCATCATTGGCCTTGGATATTGGAGATCTTGGTTGATTTCTGCGACAACTCTTTGCTGCGCGCCAGTAGGCGAAAAAGGTAGTTGAGCCAGAAACGGTTGCATTAACTGCCCTGTTGTAGGCATTGCGATTGCAGCATCTTGATTGCTACGTTGGCGGAGTTGCAACATGCTGAGGTTATGCGCGAGCAATTCTTCTTGAATCAACCGTTGTTGAGCTGGATGCTGACCTTGTTCTAATTCATAAGGTGATACTGAGCTCGATGGACGGTGTAATGTATGCAATGCATCGCGCAGGCTAATATTATTGGGCTGCAAATTTGCGGGGAGTAGCTCAGGTAAGCCACCGTTATCTAACATAATTAATGCTTGTTCGGTCAGTTTTATCCAACTGGCTTGCTTAACCCCTTCGGTAGTAGGATAAATCGGCGTCAGTGTATCACTGAGTGTGATGGTCTCTCCTGCGTGAATTATTTGATATTCAGGATGGACAATTTCTTTGTGTTGATTACCACGACGGATCTCGCCGTAAGCTCGAATAATCGCACCATGTTCCATTGCATTTCGTTGTGCCATCGAGAAATTAAAAAAGCGCAGGCTCATCACACCGCTATGGTCGCGAACATTGCATACTAACATGCGCCGTTTACCTTGCATGATTTGAGTCGATTGAATTTCAGCTTCGATGGTCCCATAACTGCCTGGTGATAATGCTGCAATGGGATGAATTTGAGTGCGGTCTTCGTAGCGCAGCGGCAAATGAAACAGTACATCTTGTACTGTCTTAATACTTAACTTGGCAAGTTTCTCAGCGACTTTTTTGGCAACGCCTTTAAGGTCAGTGATTGGAACAAGATCCAGTTGTAGCAAATTTTGCGTACCTACATTGATGGTTAACATATAAAAACAATTGTGATTTCAGACTGTAAAATCTAAATCACTGTAATTATATACATGTGTTTAAGGTATCTTAGCAGAGTTTGCTAACAAGGCAATATGCTAGGGCTATTACAACCAGCCCTTCTGTTTAGCTATTCTCGCAGCATCAATGCGATTGCTGGCGCTGAGCTTATTAATTGCTTCTGACAAGTAGTTACGCACAGTACCTTCGGCAATAAATAATTTGTTAGCAATATCTGCGGTTGATAATCCTTCACTGGCTAAGCGCAAAGCACGACGTTCTTTGTCGTTAAGCGGGTCTATTTCGCCAATGGCACTAAACGCCAGTTCTGGATCGATGATACGTTTGCCTACCATCACTTGCTTAATGGTGCTGATAAGCTCATCCGACGGCGCATCTTTAAGTAGAAATCCACTGACTCCATACTCTAAGGCTCGCTTGATGTAACCAGCTCGGCCAAAAGTGGTAAGAATAATCACCTTGGTTTTGCTGCCTTGTTGCTGCAACCATTGGCTCAATTCTAAACCTGATTTACCGGGCATTTCTATGTCTGTTAACAATAAATCATAATGCTGATTTTTAAGCAATGTCATGGCTTTATCGCCGTCTTCTACCTCGGTAATATTGATATTATCGGCGGCGAGGGTCAGTAGGGCGGCCAATGCACCACGGACCATGGCTTGATCTTCTGCTAGTAAAATATTCATGTTGTCTCTGTTAGTGGCAAAGTGATGGTAACGATAAATTGTGGGCTCAATTGATACTCTACATCGGCGTGTAAAATGGAGGCGCGCTCTTTTATTCCTTTCAGTCCGTTACCTTCAGTAAAATCATTAATTGCAGCGTTTTCGATATAGTTTACTAACAGACTTGTTGGCTGTATTTGGAATGAAATTGTGCAATGATCAGCTTTGCTGTGCTTAATCGTATTGTTTGCCAATTCGGTTAGCATCAGACACAGTTGAGATTCTGTGAGGTTATTTAATGTTGGCCATTGCCCCTCAATAGTGACCGCGACTGATTTGTCTCTCAGTGTTTGTGACAGTGTATTAATGGTTTGGCTTAAGCCTTGGTGTTTGTAATCGGTTACAGTTTGACGAATTTGGCTTAAACAGTCGCGAGTAATTTGGCTCACTTGATTGATTTGCTGCTGAGCCATTTCAGTTTTACCTGCTGCAATGAGTTTATCGGCAAGTTCTGCCTTTAAGGCAATAGCGGCTAAATGGTGCCCCATCACATCGTGTAAATCACGAGCAATACGTTCGCGCTCTAGTGCTGTTGCGAGATGATATATTTCATCTTTAGACTGTTGCTGTTGGCGTTTTATGCGCTGACGATTTTGTTCTACTACCCCAAATATACCTACACCTAGACAAATTCCCATGCCATACAATGTAAAAAAGTAGGCTGGGTAGCCCAAGCTGATATCGATCACTAACAGTAGAAGACTTAGTGCGATAAAACTCAATATTGCCGTACGAAGCGAATAAAAAAATCCAATAAAAAAACAGCAAAAACTGAATAGAGATATAGCACCACTACTAACGAATGACGAACCAATCGCGGTGATAATCATTAGGATTATAGGCTTGAAAGCTTGCTGCTTAGTGCTGTTGTAAGCCCAAAAATAAGTAACAATAAATGGCACGAGTAATACGACTGCAACCGATATTTTTAGCCATTGGCCAGCCATAAAATACAATGGGATAAAATAAAACCCAAGGTTTATGAGGTAAACCCAAGCGGTTTTTTGCTCGTAACTTTTATGATTATTTTTTGATAAATCCGATGTCATGATGCCTCCTAGCGCAGTTAATCATAGAGTAACTGCGCATTAACTCAAGTGTTGGCATTATTGCTTAACTGCTTGCTGGCTTAGTAAAAATTTAGCCCACCCATAGCGCGGGTCAATATCTAATGCGAGTTGCCAATCTTGCATCGCACCAGCCAGATCTCCTTGCTCTTGCTTGGCTAATCCTCTCCATGTGTAGGCTTCTGAGTGGCCCCAACAAATTGTGTCACAAGGTTGCTCATACTGAGTTATAGCTTGGCTAGCTAGGGTTTGCGCTTTGTTGATCCCGCCGCCAAATACGCTAGGGGTGTAAAATGCATTAATTGCTTTGACTAAGCTTACACGTGGATTATTGGGTTCAAGCTTGGTTGCTTGCTGTAATAACAGAGCTGTTTTCATGCCGTATTCGGCGCCTTTACTATTATCAAGTGCGATTTGCATTCCATACACTGCTGCGAGGAGTGCTTGAGAGTCTGCTGAGGTTTGTTGTGTTAACAGAGCTTCTAAGGTGTCTTGTGCCTGGGTTAACGACTTGAGCGTAAGGTGTCGTTGACCAGTAATATTGGTCGTCACGGCTAAGCGGTAATTAGCATAGGCATGTTCATAATCATGGCTGTTTTCGCTTAACAGTTTGAGTTGAGTGACATCCATTGTATTGGCTGCATTGTCGATTTCACTGATATCAGCAATTGCACTGTGGCTGGCTAATGTAAGGCTAGTAATAAGTAGTAAGGTTTTCATGGTTATCTCCTGATTAACCCAACCAAGATGAAGCTGGGATAGGTCTAGTATGGAGAAACACTGATTTGATTATCAGGCACAAAGGTCACCAAAACAGGGTGACAAATGTCATGTTGTGTTGCCAATAAATAAGGCCAACATTGTCGTTGGCCTTATTTGATTTACTCAGTATGTGTCACCGGAATAAGTGAGTTGATTACACCACTTGCATAACCAAATAGCTGGTATAGCCCAGGTATCCAGCGAGTAACACACCGCCTTCACGGCGGCCAATGCGTAAGCCACTCCAGGCAAATGGCAAAACCATAATGGCGAAAATCAGCATGGCGATAAAATCGATTTCATTAAAGCCAGCAGCAGACACTGGGTGAATTAATGCGGTAGCACCTAAAATACCCAGTACGTTAAAAATGTTCGAGCCAACAACGTTACCAATAGCAATATCGCTTTGACCTTTTAATGCGGCCATCACCGAGGTGACCAGTTCAGGCATACTGGTGCCAATCGCCACAATCGTTAAGCCGATAATGACTTCACTAATGCCGAACTGTTTGGCTAAATCAACCGCACCATCGACAAACAAAATTCCACCGCCAACTAACATGGCAATACCTACTGCAATGAGCAGTACTGACAACAGTGGTTTTTGTGGTGTGGCATCAATGTCTAACTCTTCGGGATTATTTTTTGAGCTGATATAACTAAAGCCTAAATAACCAAGCAATAGGCTAAATAAAATGGCTCCGTCTATAAAGCTGACATCGCCATCGAGTAATAAAAACCACACTAAAACCGATGCGGCGATCATGATAGGAATATCGCGCTTAACCATTTGTGATTGCACGGTAATAGGGCGTATCAACGCTGTTATCGCTAAAATAAGGCCAATGTTAACGATGTTAGAGCCGACAACATTACCTAACGCGATGCCTGGGTTACCAGCAAGGGCTGATTTTACGCTAACGGCGAGTTCAGGAGCGCTGGTACCAAAGGCAACAATAGTTAACCCAATGATAAGCGGGGCAATACCCAAACGTAGCGCTACAGCACTGGCGCCACGCACTAATGCCTCAGCTCCAAAGGTTAAAATAATAAAACCGCCAATAATGGATAACGCAATTAACATGATTTAGTCTGCCTTGTAAGGGTAGGTTGCACTACATTAGTACTGCCTATTTAATTGCGCGTATATTGACAGAATATGTCAAAAAAATACACGCAATTAGCGTGTATTTTTTTTGACGTTAATGCAAAAAAATTATTGCAAAATTACAACTCATCTTCCCAACGAATTACGGCTCCACGTACACCATCAACTTTAGCGCTAAATGATTTTTCAAGCACGTGGCGTTTAATTTTAAGTGTGGGTGTTAGCACATCATTTTCGATGGTCCATTCATCGTTAACGACCACAATGGCATCAACATGTTCATGTGACTCTAGATGTGGATTAACACTATCCAGAGTCTCTTTTAATGATGTTCTTACTTCTTCGCGAGGTTGCAGTTTAGAGCCTTCTGAAAGCTGAACTAATGCAACAGGGTGCGGTAAGCCTGAGCCGATGACACAGATAAGCTCAACGTGTGAGTCTTGAGCTAGCTTGCGCTCGATTGGCACAGGGGCAACATACTTACCTTTCGACGTTTTAAAGTTGTCTTTAACCCGGCCTGTAATCTCTATATAGCCGTCTTCATCAATTTCACATAAATCGCCAGTATAGAAAAACCCATCTTCTGCAAACGCTGCTTTGGTCGCTTCTTCTTGAAGGTAGTAGCCACTCATTAATCCAGGGCTTTTAACTAACAGTTCCCCTTGCTCACTTTTGCGTACTAAACTGCCTTCAACTGGGCGGCCAACAGTACCAATTTTATTGGGATTAAACGGATAATTAATAATCGAGTAAGCGCTGTTTTCTGTCATACCCCACGCCTCACAAATATCAATGCCAATTGAGTGGTACCATTGTATTAATGATGGTGGAATAGGCGCCGAACCAGAGCCATTTAAGCGAGCTTGATCTAGCCCTAATCCTTTTTTGATTTTGCGTTTGACTATACTGCTAACGATAGGCAACTTTAATAATGTTTTAAGTTTTTTCTCACCAATCTTATTGATAATATTGAGCTGGAATACTGTCCACAACCGCGGTACTGAGAAAAACACCGTAGGGCGGCAGCGTTGAATATCATCCACAAATGAGTCGAGGCTTTCGACAAAAGCAACAGTAGAGCCTGAATAATACGATGAGCCTTCAATTGCAACACGCTCAGTAATATGAGCGAGTGGTAAGTAGGATAGTAGACGATCAGTGGTGTTGGTTTTTAAGTCGCGAACAACCGCTTCACATGCCCAAGCGTAGCTGGCAAATGTTTGAATCGCACCTTTAGGTTTGCCCGTTGAACCCGAAGTATAAATGAGAGTCATAACCTGGTCTGTTGTTGGCAGAGGCTCATCAATTAATGGCTGGCCAAGAGTTAACAGCTGTTCCCAATGATATTGGGCTGGCATTGTTTCGTACGGCATAGCCAAGCGTAGGATCTCTCCTCCAATAGCGGCTTCTTGTTCTGCCCAGTGGTCTAGTTTACCGGTAAATACAGCCTTAACTCCGCTGTGCTCAACAACATAGCGAATTGTTTCAGCATTCGCTGTTGGGTAAATAGGCACGCTGATGTAACCACCGTACATTAAGGCTAAATCGACAATAAACCACTCAGCGCAGTTTTTTGACAGTACGGCAACTTTGTCGCCACGCTTTAATCCTAGATGACGAAGTGAACCAGCGATCTTCTGAACCTTCTGCTGAACTTCGCGCCAAGTTAAATCTACATATTTGCCGCCAACTGGCTGGCGAAGGTAAATACTATCACCTTGTGTTTCTACCCAATGAGACAACATCTCAACAGGAGTTTTAATTAAATTTTCCATCGGCACTTCCATATTCTTTATTGTTATTTTGGCTTTCTTACTAGTTATATTAATCAGCTTAATCGTTCTAACATCTCAAACTTAGTGAATCTAAAGCGACTTTATTTTGGGAGACCGCGCTTTAGTATTTAATATAACACTCTGCCTTCTAGCCTTCGTCTTGGTTAACGCTAATTATAATTCCCCAGCATGACCAAACAGTTACTACGCTTGATAATGATTAGTTTAGTATGGCCATTTTTGTGCGCTGGCGCAAACAGTTTGCACAGTATGTGTGCAGGGTCACGCTATAATTACGTTATCAGAATCTATTGAATAAACAATAGATATTGAGCAATTACTCTACAACGAAAAGCCATAGGCAATAAAAAAGGCGCCAAAGGCACCTTAAGATAATATTGCACAGCTGTACTTATATTTCCATTATTCCATCCATTTCAACCAATGAACCTTTTGGTAACTCTTTCACACCAATGGCGGCACGAGCAGGGTAAGGTTGTTGGAAGTAACGGCTCATAATTTCGTTTACCGTGGCAAAATGCGATAAATCAGTTAAGAAGATATTCAGCTTAACTATGTCACTCATTTTTCCGCCAGCAGCGTCACATACAGCGGTTAAATTTTCGAACACTTGTACAACTTGTTCGGCAAAATCATCGCTTACCATGGTCATGGTTTTTGGATCTAACGGGATCTGACCTGAAAGATAAACGGTACTACCGACTTTAACTGCTTGTGAGTAAGTACCAATAGCTTGTGGAGCTTTGTCGGTTGCGATGATAATTTTTTCAGCCATGTTGAATTCTCTTTATGGTTATCTGTATTTAACGGTTTCTTGACGTTCGTAGTACTTCAGGTAAAACACGTATTCTGCGCATAACGTTTGCAAGATGAACACGATCTTTAACTGAAATACGTAAATTAATCAAATACACACGGCCATCACGTTCTTCGGTACTGAGGTTGTGAATATTAGATCCAGCAGATGCGATGATAGACGTGATTTTAGCTAACGCACCCTGATGGTTTACAATTTCAACACGAAGATTGGCTTGGTATTCTGCGCCTTCTACGTTGTCCCAATGTACAGAGATGTACTTGTCTGGTTCACCTTGATAACCACGTATGTTGGCACAGCTTTCCATATGAACAACTAAACCTTTGCCTGGACTCACATGAGCAATAACGGCATCGCCAGGAATAGGGCGACAACAATTAGCATAAGTGACTAACATACCCTCAGCTCCACGGATGGGCATTTGTGGTTTTTCTTTGTTGTTATCATGTGAGTCAAACTGTTCGCCAACTAAACGTTGTGCAATCACAATACTCATCGCATTACCTAAACCAATATCAGCCAGCAATGAGTCTAGGGAGCTATGCTTGGTTTCTTTGATCACTTTTTCTAGTAATTCAGTGGGTATTGTTTCGAGCTTAGTATCACCAAAGCATGATTTAATAAACGTCTACCGAGCGCAATAGCGTTATCACCTTTAAGGCTTTTCAGTACTTGACGAATTTTGCCGCGCGCTTTACCTGTGACGACAAAGTTTAGCCATGCAGCGTTTGGTCTTGCACCTTTAGCCGTAATAATTTCAACTGTTTGCCCTGAAATAAGCGGTTGGCTTAATGGGTACGCCTGGCGATTAACTCTTGCACCCACACAGGTATTACCTACATCGGTATGCACTTCATAGGCAAAATCGACAGGGGTGGAATTAACGGGTAACTCTAAGATCCGACCTTCTGGAGTAAAGACGTAAATTTCTTCTGGGAATAATTCGGTTTTAACGTTTTCAACAAACTCAAATGAGCTGCTCGCACTTTGCTGTAGCTCAAGCAAGCTTTGCATCCACTTGTGAGCACGAACTTGAGTCGTGTTTTGTTTTGCTGCATCAGTATTATTTTTATACATCCAATGTGCAGCAACCCCTTTGTCTGCCATTTGGTCCATTTCTTCGGTGCGGATTTGCACTTCAACTGGAACTGCATGTGGGCCAAATAATGAGGTGTGTAATGACTGATAGCCATTGGCTTTCGGAATGGCAATATAATCTTTGAAACGGCCTGGGCGAGGCTTGTATAGGCCGTGCATTGCACCGAGCACACGGTAGCTGGTGTCAATAGAATCGACAATGATTCTAAAGGCGTAAATATCCATAACTTCTTGAAATTGAAGCTCTTTACTGCGCATTTTACGGTAAATAGAATAGAGGTTTTTTTCGCGGCCTTTAACTTTTGCGGGGATACCTGCTTCTTCAAGACGAGATTCGATAGCCGATTCAATGCTGTTGATCAGCTCTTTGCGATTGCCACGCGCAGCTTTTACTACATCGCGGATGACCCTATGTCGCATAGGGTAGTAGGCTTGAAAACCTAAATCTTCAAGTTCGATTTTGATATTGTGAATACCTAACCGGTTAGCAATCGGTGCGTAAATCTCTAAGGTTTCACGAGCAATACGACGACGCTTGTCAGGACGAAGAGCTCCTAGCGTGCGCATGTTGTGTGTACGGTCAGCCAATTTGATAAGAATAACTCGAATATCTTGAGTCATTGCCATCATCATTTTACGGAAATTTTCCGCTTGGGCTTCTTTTTTGTCGCGAAACTTAATTTTGTCTAGCTTAGATACACCTTCGACTAATTCAGCAACCGTAATACCAAACAGTTCAGTTAACTCTTCTTTGGTTACAGGGGTGTCTTCAATGGTGTCGTGGAGCAAGGCAGCCATAAGTGACTCGTGATCGAGACGCATGTCTGCCAAGATGCGGCTAACCGCAACTGGATGGGTAATGTAAGGCTCGCCACTTGTGCGCATTTGCCCTTCATGGGCATCACGCGCAACCAAATAGGCCTGCTTGAGTAATTCTACTTGTTCCGGCTCTAAATAGCTGGACGCTGACTCTTTTAGACCTTCAAACAGATACAAGTGGCGCTACTCCTTATAAAACGCGGCCTTCTGCAATGGCTGCGACAGCGGCAATTTCAGCAGCTTCACGTTCACGAACAGTTTGGCGCTCATCAGCATCTAAAGTGTTTGAGGTGACTAAACCTAATTCGATTTCACGTAAAGCGATAACCGTAGGTTTATCATTCATCTCATCAACCATAGGGTCTTTACCTTGCACAGCGATTTGGCGTGCGCGACGCGCTGCAACCAGGATCATATCAAAACGGTTGCCGATTTTGTTTACGGCGTCTTCTACAGTTACGCGAGCCATGTGTTGAAACTCCAGTGTTATCTATGGGAAAAAATGACGCAAAATTGTACACTATGACAATTAATCTGCCAAGAGATCAACAAGCATATCATTGTGGGTATGCTGCTGACTAGCACAGGTTAACCTTTGACTGCGAATAATCGCGGTTAAATCTGCCAAAGCATTGTCAAAGTCATCATTTACAATCACAAATTCATATTGTGAAAAGTGTGACATTTCGGATACTGCCTGCGCCATACGTGAGTCGATGACTTCTTGGCTGTCTTGACCTCGGCCCGTTAAGCGGCGCTCAAGTTCGGCTTTTGATGGAGGTAAAATAAACACTCCAACAGCATAAGGCATGAGCTTTTTAACTTGCTCGCCACCTTGCCAGTCGATATCTAAAAATACGTCAATACCTTTTTCTAGTGTTTGCTCTATTACGGTTTTTGATGTGCCGTAATAATTACCAAAAACTTCAGCCCACTCAATAAATGCATCTTGAGATATTAATGCTTTAAATTGTTCAACGTCGACAAAATGGTAATGTTGGCCGTTAATTTCGCCTGGGCGAGGCTGACGAGTGGTGTGCGATACAGAAACCTGTTTATCGCTGGGTTTATCTTTTAATAGTGCCGAGATAAGAGATGATTTACCTGCGCCGCTAGGGGCTGACACAATAAAAAGATTTCCACGAGTGCTCATAAATTGGGTTTCTCATCCGAATATTCATTAAGAAAGCTTAATATTATACTCGTTAATAGTAAGGTTATGCTAGCGCTATAAACCTTTAGAATTACGTCTAACAAGTGTGATGCAACAATAGAAATATTGAGATAGATACTAAGATATGTCTTCAATAAAATAATTGCTTAAAACTCGCATTGGGTCTGGCTTTATAAGATAAATTCTGTAGGCTTTGCGCTATTATGTGAAATGACAATTTGTTATGTCTTATTTGTCACGTTTGCCAACGTTGTATCTGCAATGCTTATGGTAATTAACAAGGTTAATGCATTGTATTTAAAACATTTATTACAAATCGACTCAGTAAACCAATATAGGAATGTTTGATGTTAGTAAAAACCCTGCTGTGCCGCGAAGGTCGTGACACGGGTCTAAGGTTAATGGCCATAGTATTTGCAGCATTTGCGTTGTTGAGTATTGCAACCATAGTATTTCCTGCAAGTGTCATCATTTTGATATTCACTTTAATGTCATTACCAGTAGTAGGTTTGTCTGCAGCGCGACGTTTAATTGATGCGAACAAAACCATTAAACTGGCTATTGTCTGCTTATTACCGATATTGATTTTTGGTATATCGGCATACTTTATGGCGCCATTTGGTGCATTAGCGGGATTATTTTTATTTGGCTTGGCTTGTGGCGCTTATTTGAGTTTTTTACCGAGCAAAAATCAAATCCAGTATGTGCTTGGTTATTATGGCCCTAATATGGTTATGGGGGCGGCACCTAGTGCGATGCATCGCCGACAAGATCCGGTACTGAAAGGCCAATTTTTACCTACGTCTCCTGACGATGCGCCTGTTAATGAGCTTGACCATGATTCACATGACTATGCGGAGCAACAGAAGAGCGTTTTGCAGGCCGTTGCTACGTCACATTCAGCAACGGAAGAGGACGATCACACCGTTGTGACGAATACTGACAGCATGCACGATGAACCATATATGCATGGCCACATTGACGATAAATCTGACGATGATATTTTTGCAGTAAATCGCGAACGAAGTCATCAGCCATTGTATGTAGATCAAGATGCATTAAAATCTGGATCGATTACAGAGTTGGCTAAATCATGGATTAATGTGGCTAAGTCGCATCAGGCGAAGTTGATTCTTGCCAGTAAAATTTTAGCTGGTATAGCGGTTGTTTGTTTAGTGATTTACCTTGTGATGCTAATGGTCAATGCTTTTTCAAATTCTGATGATGAAGGCGAGTCACAAATGACTCAAGGTGTTATTGAGCCCATGAGTATGACTCGGCAAATGGTTAAGCTGCCCGATGGTTTTTGGCTTGCGCTTGAAGGTGATGTGCTTATTTTACGTTGGTTAGGTGATGCCAGTGATGCGCAGAACTTATGGCGTTTAGCTAGCGCTGTGGGTGATAAAACCTGCGCAAATCTTGAGTTTAATGATGGCAGTCAATTTAGACCCATGACAGTAGACTTGGTTGCCGATGGTGCAACCGAAGCGAGATTTTCCCCATTAGATAAAACAGTCATGGTGAATCATGTGGCATTGCGTGGTAATTTCAAATTGTGTGGTTATGAATTTAGCCTAAAAGGTAGCCAAGCAGCATTGATGCAAAACTCGCAGTTTGAATCATTATTGAGTCAATAATATATAAGGCTATTGTTTGTAGAAACCTCTATTTTAAGAGCCTAGAACGTGAGTAAGATGCGGGCTACTAATCATGTCAGTGGAGTGTTTGATTGATTGAGTTTATTAGGCAAGTTGTGTTGCCTCAGTTTGGTATTGATTCGGTTAATGCAACCATTAGCCGCCTGGGTAATGGGCATATTAACCACACTTTTTTTGTGACCGATTCAGCTAAAAAAATAGTACTACAACGAATCAATACTTCAGTCTTTACTTTGCCTGAAGTGGTAGTGAATAATGCCGCTAAAATAAGTCGGCATTTATCATCTAAACGCCAACATAACCAGTATGCGTTGCAAGTGGTGAGCCCTGTGATGACTGACAGCGGCGACCTTGGACTCAACTTGGGTACGCAAGGTTTTTGGCGCGCGATTGATTACATCGAATACAGCCATACAATTGAAGTGGTGACTCAGGTACATCAAGCTGAAGTGGCCGCTCATGCTTTTGGTCATTTTGCATCAGCTCTTAGCGATATGCCCTCAGACAGCATCGTTGATGTCATCCCCAACTTTTTAAATCTACCTCAGCGTATCCATCAATTAACTCAAGCTGCGGCAGGCGATACTCATAGCAGATTATCAACGTGTCAAAAATGGGTTGATTTCGTGTTGTCGCAAACAGATATTTTGCTATTGTTAGCAGATTTTGAGGCGAAACTACCTAGGCGCATATGTCACAATGATACCAAAATTAATAACATGCTCTTTGATAAACGCGATATGTCTAGCATGGCAATTATTGACTTAGATACCTGTATGTCTGGTTATTTAATGTATGACTTTGGTGATATGGTGCGGGCATTTTGTTCTCCTGAACCCGAAGACTCAACCGCACTAAATCATGTTTATGCCCGGCCTGAGATTATTATTAGCGCCACAAATGCCTATGTAAAAGCACTAAGCACAATTATTACACCATTAGAAAAACAGAGCTTATGGTTGGGTATTAAGGTGATGGCATTGATGCTTGGTACGCGTTTTTTAAGCGACTATTTAAGTGGGGATGTTTATTTTACTATTGAACATCCGCAGCATAATCTAGACCGTGCATTAAACCAGTTAACTATTTATCAAAGCCTAGTTAAACAAGAGCCGCAATTAATATCTCTATTTAATTAACTCGATTTAGATTTGATGACGTATAAAAAATAAGGTTATTTTGAATGTCTACTTTACTGAATAAGTATAAATGGATTTTATTTGATGCAGATGAAACGTTATTTCATTTTGATGCTTTTGCTGGATTAAAATTAATGTTTTCGCGTTTTGATATTGATTTTAGTGCCAACGACTTTACGCTTTATCAGCAAGTCAATAAACCACTTTGGGTTGAGTATCAAAATGGTTTAATTACTGCAGCTCATTTGCAGCATACGCGTTTTAATGAGTGGGCTAGTAAGTTGTCTGTTACGCCTCAACATTTAAATAGCCAGTTTTTAGCCGCAATGGCAGATATTTGTCAGCCTTTACCTGGCGCACGTGAACTAGTTGACTCATTAAGCGGTAGAGTCAATTTAGGTATTATCACCAATGGCTTTACTGAATTACAAAGTATCCGCTTAAGCCGTACTGGGTTTCAAGATGCGTTTAGTCCTGTGGTTATTTCCGAGCAGCTCGGTAAAGCAAAACCTGATATTGCTATCTTTAACCATGCATTTAGCTTAATGGGAGAGCCTGAAAAGCATCAAGTGTTGATGGTTGGTGATAACCTTCATTCCGATATTTTAGGTGGTAATAATGCGGGAATTGATACCTGCTGGTTAAATCATTATGGCGCAGCTGTGAGTGATGATATTTCGCCTAGTTATCAAGTCAATAACTTAACTGAATTACATCAATTGTTGCATTCAAATTAATCTGAGAATTAATCAAAGAGTAAAAAGCCATTCAACTGAATGGCTTTTTTATTAACTGTCATTTGATATTATTTACTGGAATAAATCTTCAGCGACATTGTCGATAAAGATATCGCCATTTTGTTGAGTATCTGGCACGTACTCTTTAGGTTCGGTCCCTTCGACAAAATATTCAAATTCTGTTGTATGGTCGGTTTTACGCGTGAGTTTACCCGTAGCTAAATCTATCCGTGCAGATACAATTCCCTTTGGCGGGATAACCGCGTATTCAGCTGTGCCAGCTAGTGCTTTATTCATAAAATCATTCCAGCCAGGGCCTGCTGTTTTGGCTCCAGCTTCTCCGCCAGAAATCTGATCTGGTTCACCATTTGCTACCCAGCTTGAACGACCTAACTGGCGGCCGTGGTCATCAAAACCAACCCAAAATGTGGCTGTTAACGTTGGATTAAAACCACTAAACCATGTATCCCTAGCTTCGTTTGTTGTACCTGTTTTACCCGCGATATCATGGCGTTTAATCAACTTTGCTGCGCGCCATGCGGTGCCGTTCCAACCTGTACCATGGCTCCAGTCACCCCCACCCCAAATTACACTTTTCAGCGCTTCCGTAATTAAGAAGGCGGTTTGCTCTGAAACCACTTTTTTAGCAAAGCGTGCCTTAGGGTTACTACAGACGTTTTCTTCTGCGGTAATTAATGCTGTTTGCGTGTCTAATTCATCAGTCTCTTGGGTTGCAAAAGGTTGTTCTATTTGCGGTTGAGATAGCTCATCAGCCATTGCAGCAAACGGATCATCAACTTCTATTACCGTTTGTGCTGTGTCTTGAGGCATATCACATGCAATAGCAGGTATGGTCTGCTCAATCATATTGTCATAGCCATCAGTAACATGGTCAATAAAATACGGCTCAACCAAGTAGCCACCATTTGCAAATACGTTAAATGCGGTAGCAACCTGTAGAGGGGTGACCGATGGCGAACCTAAAGCTAATGATTCATTACGAGGTAAATCATTAGGATCAAAGCCAAATTTAACCAATTCTTTAATGGTGTTGTCTAATCCAGCATGACGCATCGCGCGAACGGACATTACGTTGATAGATTGAGCTAATCCGACACGTAAACGCGTAGGGCCACCATAAATATCAGGTGAGTTTTTAGGACGCCATGCAGTGCCTTGGCGAGTATCTGGTTTGTTAATAGGTGCATTATTAATAAGAGTTGCTAAGGTGTAATCTTTTTCAAGCGCAGCAGCATAAATAAATGGTTTAATGTTTGAGCCGAGTTGACGTTTAGCTTGTGTTACACGGTTAAACTGGCTTTGACTAAAGCTAAATCCACCCACCAACGTTTTTATTGCGCCGTTATGTGGTTCTAGTGAGACAGTTGCGCTAGATACCAATGGTATTTGCGATAACTGCCAGTGTTTACCGTTGTTGCGGATCCACACTTGTTGGCCAGCAGTCAGAATGTCGCTTGCTTGTTTGGGTGGTAAGCCTTGTCGTTTGTCACTAATAAATTTACGTGCCCATTTTAAGCCTTTCCACTCTAAAGTAATAAGTTGACCATCACTGTCTAATACCTGTGCCTGTTGCTCACTCACATTCATAACAGCAGCAGGAATAATGCCCTGCATCGAAGAGGTGCGTTGTAATCTATCAATAATTTCATCGCGCTGTAATGGGCTGTCAGTCCATAATTCGGCCGTAGCTCCACGGTAGCCATGACGTTGGTCGTAGGCAAAAACATTATCGCGTAAAGACTCTTGTGCCATTAACTGCAAATCTGATGAAATGGTGGTATATACGTTATAACCATTAGTGTAAGCCGCTTCTTCACCGTATTTCTGAATCATGTAATCACGTGCCATCTCTGAAACATATGGCGCGTATAAATCAATTTCAGCGCCATGATATTTAGCGGTTGATGGGCTGCTTATGGCTTCTTCATACTCAGCTTGGGTAATATTACGTTTTTCTAGCATGCGGCTAAGCACCCAATTGCGTCGTGCGATGGCGCGCTCAGGATTTCGTATTGGGTTTGCTGCTGATGGAGCTTGAGGAAGACCTGCTATCATAGCCATTTCAGGTAATGATAATTGGTTTAATTCTTTGCCGTAGTAAACTTGTGCTGCAGCACCAACGCCATAAGCACGGTTACCTAAAAATGATCGATTTAGATAAAGTGCTAAAATTTCTTTTTTAGTTAATGCTTTTTCAATTTTTAAAGCTAAAAAGATTTCTTTAACTTTACGAATATAAGTTTTTTCATTTGATAAAAAGAAACCACGGGCAACCTGTTGAGTAATCGTGCTCGCACCTTGGCTTTTTTTACCCGTAGTAATCAAAATGGTTGCTGCGCGGATAATCCCAATAGGGTCGATACCTCTATGTTCAAAAAAACGAGCATCTTCGGTATCAAGTACTGCATTAATTAATTGCACTGGTACTTCATCATATTCAACAGGAATACGGCGTTTCTCACCAAACTGAGAGATAAGTTTGCCGTCCTGACTGTATATTCGCAGTGGGGTTTGTAATTGGACCGTTTTTAATGAATTAACATCGGGCAAGTCAGGGAGCACATAGAAGTAAGCCGCAGTTATAGCAGCGACTCCTAAAAGTGATAGGCTAAAAAAGGCGATTAATAAACGTTTAAACCACTTCACTCGATAATTCCAAGAAAAAACAAAAATAGTAGTGCTAGTATATAAGCCACAGTGTTTTTGGTGAAGTAAAACATGATCTAGTTAAAATAGTATTTGTAAAATGTCGAAACATTTTATACAAATACTTATAACGAGTTGATTATGTGCTAATCTCTTACAAAATAATAATAGAATTGTGATGACGGACTATGCTTTCTAAACTATGGAAGCGTCAAGCACCTCAGATGGTTGGGATTGATATTGGGTCTCATGAAATAAAAGCCATTTTGTTGAGCAAGACTGCGGATGGATATAAAATTCAAAATCATGCGTCAGTTCCTGTTAAAAAGGGAGCTGTAGTCGATCATGATATTCGAGATTCCGAAGCTGTAATGGAGTCGCTACGGCAAATTAAGCGTATTTTACCTAAATCGGTGAAATTTGCTGCGGTAGCTGTTTCTGGATCAGCTGTAATGACCAAAGTCATTTATATGGATGCAGCGTTAAACGAAGAAGAGATGGAAGCTCAGATCGAAATTGAAGCTGACAACCTTATTCCTTACTCGCTTGATGAGGTAAGCATTGATTTTGAACGCCTGAGTCCCAACGTCACTGACCCGACAAAAGTCGATGTGTTGTTAAGTGCATGTCGAAGTGAAAACATTGACTCGAGAGTTGACGCATTAGATGCCGTTGAGCTGGATGTTAAAGTTGTAGATGTTGAAGCCTATGCATTAGGCCGTTCTGCTGAGCTAATTTATGGTCAATTGCCAGAAGGTGCGAAACAAAAATCTATTGCAATGGTAGATATTGGCGCCAACATGACAACTTTCTCAGTTGTTGAAAAAGGTGAGACCACGTTTATTCGTGAGCAAGCTTTCGGTGGTGAATTATTTACTCAATCTATTTTATCGTTTTATGGCATGCCACACGATGAAGCCGAAAGAGCAAAAGTATCAGGACAGCTACCTCGAAATTATATGTTCGAAGTATTATCTCCTTTTCAAACCCAATTATTACAACAAATAAAGCGCACTCTTCAAATTTATTGTACCGCTAGCGGCCGTGAAAAAGTCGACTACATTGTGTTATGTGGTGGTACTGCAAAATTAGAAGGCATGGCGGAGCTACTAACAAATGAATTAGGCGCTCTCACCATTGTTGCCGATCCTTTCCAAGGCTGTTTACACGCAGACGATGTGATGAAAAGCCAACTTCAACCTACTATGAGTAAGTATATGGTGGCATGTGGTCTTGCGCTGAGGAGTTATGCTCAATGGCGAACATAAATCTATTACCTTGGCGTGAAGAAGCCAGAGAAAAACAAAAGCGTGATTATATTGGTGTTTTAGCGCTTGTTTTCTTGGTGACATCACTATTGGTATATTTATTTCTGAGCTTTTTAGAAGTCGTGACCGATGATCAACGTCAGCGCAATGCTTATTTGCAATCTGAAATTGATTTATTAGACACCCAAATTGCTGAAATTAGAAAAATCACTGAACGTAAAAAAGATATTGAGCGTCGTACGGAGATTATTCTTAATTTACAACAATCGCGTAATTTACCAACTCATGTTTTAGATGAATTAGTGAGAATTGTGCCACCAGGAATTTACCTTTCTAGTATTGAAAAGAAAGGCAGTATTTTATGGATAGAGGGGCGCAGTGAGTCCAACAATAACGTGGCTAATATGATGAGGAAGGTGAAAACATCTTCTTATTTAAATGATCCTAATATGCAGTCAATCGTGACACAAAACGAGGAATTAAGGCAGTTACAAAGCTTTAAGTTACGTGTAACGATCCGTGATGATTCTCAGGCAACTGCTGTCGATACCAGCCAAGGAGCGAGAAAATGAATCTCGACCTAGATCAATTTAATGATATCGATTTTGAGAATATTGGTGGCTGGCCTAAATTAGTTAAAGTTGTTTTTGCTGCTTTTTTATCGCTTTGTGTCATAGGAGGTAGTTATTATTTATTTATTGCTGACTCAATTGATATCATGGAAGCAGAACAAGCTAAAGAAATTCAATTACGTGAAGATTTTGAAAATAAATATCGTTTAGCTGCTAACCTAAAATTATATCGTGAACAACTTGTAGTAATGGAGGCACAGTTTGCAGAGTTATTAAAAATGCTACCTTCTGAAAACGAAATGCCAGGTCTCTTAGATGACTTAACATTTGTTGCCACTGATGCAGGGTTACGCATAAATAGTTTAGATTGGGATGCTGAAATTGAGCGTGATTTTTATATCGAATTCCCAATTAAAATGGCTGTAGAAGGCGATTATCACGAAATTGGTAATATGGTTAGCGGTGTGGCAAAACTGCCTCGTATTGTCAGTTTGCACGACTTTGTTATTAAGCGAAACGATGCTGGCGAGTTATCCATGGATATTCTTGCTAAAACATATCGCTTTAAAGAAGGTGCTGAGTTAACGCCTGCAAATAAGGGGATAAAATAATGAAGTTATTATCTCTTTTTGTGGTTATGGTGTTTTTATTAACAGGTTGTATTGGCGATCGTAGTGATTTAGAGCTATTTGTTACTACTACTAAGGCGCAACATGTCGCACGTATTCCGCCTTTAAAAGAGACGCCAAAATTTGAACATTTTGCATATCAAGCAGAACTTATGCGTAGCCCTTTTGTTCCTCCTTCAAGGGAGTTAACAGAAGAAGTTATCGATACGTCTAAGGACTGTTTGCAACCTGACTTAAAACGTCGAAAAGGGCGTTTAGAAACTTACGCTCTTGATAATTTAAGAATGCGCGGGACACTAAGTGAAGACGGTACAATATGGGCTTTAGTAGAATCAACTGATGCCAATGTTTATCGTTTAGGTGTAGGTGAATATTTAGGGCTTTATCATGGCCGAATTGCTAAAGTAACTCCGCAATTTATCGAAATTATTGAATTAATCCCTGATGGTTCAGGTTGCTGGGCAGAAAGATCCAGTAACTTAGAACTTTCAGGAAAATAACGTGCGAAGGATGAGGGAATAATGGAATCTTCTGCCGCGATGAAAAAAGCAATAACAAACTCATCATTTTGTAGAGCGCTTATTGGTGCAGTATTAATCGTTGGTATTGTGCCAAATGCATTAGCTGCCAATCGTCTTATGGACGTAAAATACCATTCTATGGTGGATCACCAATTAGAATTAGAACTTGTTTTTGAGTCGGAAGTGACGTCGCCTACGGTTGATCTTTCAGCAGAACCTGCAGAAATTATGCTTAACTTTGCAGACACAATTTCTAATTTAAATAAGGGTGTAATACCTGTAGATAGTGTTGGTGTTGAAAAACTTACAGCGCAACAACAAGGTGGAGATTTACAAATTGTTGTCGCCCTAAATAAGGTTAAACCTTATCAAGGTAAAATTGTAGGTAATAGCTATCGATTAACGATTAACGACGATGTCGCAGGTCCAGATCAAGCTAATAATCCTTTTGTGAATGGCATTAAGAGTATTGATTTTCGTCGTAATAAAACCGGCGGCGGAGAGATACTATTTAATTTAAATAATCGTTCAGTCGCTGCGAATGTTGAGCAAGTCGGATCTAAACTCGAGATCAAACTATACAATACTGATATTGGTAACGATTTATTGTATGTCATGGACGTACAAGATTTTGCGACGCCAGTGAGTAGCTTCGAGACTTTTAAAGACGATTTAACTGCGCGAGTAATGGTAGATATTAATGGCAACTATGATTACAACTATCGCCAAGATGGCGATGTGTTTAAAGTTAGCATTGATAAAGTTGAACGAGTTTCCGTTGCTAAAGAAGCTAAGAAATATAATGGCCGTTCATTATCATTAAATTTCCAAAATATTTCTGTACGAACAGTGCTGCAGATTATTGCTGATTATAACAATTTTAACCTCGTTACGAGTGATACTGTCGAGGGTGAGATTACGTTACGTTTAGATGATGTGCCTTGGGACCAAGCGTTAGATTTAATCTTACAAACCAAAGGTCTTGATAAGCGTATTGAAGGTAATATTTTGATGGTTGCGCCAAGTGAAGAACTTGCGATCCGTGAAAGTAATGACCTTAAAAATAAACAAGAAGTAAAAGAGTTAGCACCACTGTATTCAGAGTATTTACAAATTAATTATGCAAAAGCTATCGATATTGCAGAATTGCTGAAAACGACCGACTCTTCTTTGTTATCTAATCGTGGCAGTGTCGCTGTAGATGAGCGTACTAATACATTGCTAGTGAAAGATACGACTGAAATTTTAGAAAATATACACCGTTTAATTGAAGTGCTTGATATTCCTATTAAGCAAGTATTAATCGAAGCACGAATGGTGACAGTAAAAGATGATGTCAGTGAAGACCTAGGTGTTCGTTGGGGGATTACTGATCAACAAGGGTCTGACGGAACTTCTGGGACGCTTGAGGGCGCAGCTAGCATTGCCGGTGGAACAATTCCTAGTATTGATGATCGCTTAAATGTGAACTTACCTTCAGCCGCGACTTCTGCATCTAGTATCGCATTCCATGTAGCGAAACTTGCAGATGGTACTGTTTTAGATTTTGAGTTAAGCGCATTAGAACAAGAAAACAAAGGTGAAATTATTGCCAGCCCTCGTATTACGACTTCAAATCAGAAATCGGCATACATTGAGCAAGGTGTTGAGATACCTTATGTAGAATCAGCTTCTAGTGGTGCAACAACAGTCAGCTTCAAAAAGGCGGTATTATCATTACGCGTAACGCCTCAAATCACACCAGATGACCGTGTTATCCTAGATCTTGAGATTACCCAGGACTCTCAAGGTACAACCGTATCTACTGGTACAGGTGACGCAGTTGCAATTGACACTCAACGGATTGGCACTCAAGTGCTAGTCAATAATGGTGAAACAATTGTACTTGGTGGTATATATCAACAAAATCTTATTAGCAGCGTAAGCAAAGTTCCTATATTAGGCGACATTCCGTTGGTAGGTTTTTTATTTAGAAACACATCAGATTCTAATGAGCGCCAAGAGTTGTTGATATTCGTTACTCCTAAAATCGTAACAGAGAAATTGTAAGTTAAATCAACACGATTTACATATGTTGAGTATAATAAAACCAGCTACTTGTAGCTGGTTTTTTATTGCAAATTGCGCTGTTTCAGCAAGCTGTGCTTAGCGGTGTTTTATGGTGTAAATTAATTAAATCAGTTTAAATAGCGCCGATGGCTTGCAAGTAATAGCCCTTAGCTGAGATAATCCTCCGTCAAGTCTCATTAGAGCAAGGTTAAATTATAGGTCGGCTTGAGTTTAAGTCGATAAGGCATTCTTCCATATAAGATTCAGACGTATACGAAATGGCTGAAAAACGTAATATTTTTCTGGTAGGCCCTATGGGCGCAGGTAAAAGCACAATTGGTCGCCATCTGGCACAAATGCTGCATTTAGATTTCCACGATTCAGATCACGAGATTGAACAACGTACCGGTGCAGATATTGCCTGGGTGTTTGATGTTGAAGGTGAGGAGGGTTTCCGTCGTCGTGAAGCTCAAGTCATCGCTGATCTTTCAGAAAGGCAAGGTATCGTTCTCGCAACAGGTGGTGGTTCTGTTCAGAGTAAAGATATCCGCAATTATCTTTCTGCTCGAGGTATAGTTGTTTACTTAGAAACAACGATAGACAAGCAAGTTGCGCGTACTCAGCGTGATAAGCGTCGTCCGTTGTTACAAGTAGATGATCCCCGTGAAGTGCTCGAAAGCTTAGCTGAGATCCGTAATCCTTTGTATGAAGAGATTGCGGATGTGATTGTTAAGACTGACGAACAAAGCGCAAAGATCGTCGCTAACCAAATTATCGAGCAACTTGGCTTTTAGGTAAAAAACATGCAACAGATTCAGGTTCAATTAGGTGATAGAAGTTACCCCATTTACATTGGCCAGAATTTGATGAATGAAAGCGAGATTTTTACTCGCTACCTACAACATAAAAAAGCCCTAATTGTTTCAAACGATACCATTGCTCCGTTGTACCTAAAACAGGTACAACAAGCGATGAGCGTTTGCACGTCTATTGAAACAGTTATTTTGCCTGATGGCGAAAAATACAAAGATTTACAACACCTCGATTTAATTTTTAGTGGATTACTTGAGCATAACTTTGCTCGAGATTCAGTATTAGTTGCTCTAGGTGGTGGTGTAGTTGGTGATATGACAGGTTTTGCTGCTGCATGTTATCAACGAGGTATCGATTTTATTCAAGTTCCTACGACGCTGCTATCGCAAGTTGACTCATCTGTTGGGGGAAAAACTGCGGTTAATCATCCTCTAGGTAAGAACATGATCGGTTCTTTTTACCAACCTAAATCAGTCATTATTGATACACTATGTTTACAGACATTACCCGCAAAGGAGTTTGCTGCAGGTATGGCTGAAGTGATCAAATATGGCATCATTTGGGATGCAGATTTCTTTCAATGGCTCGAGCAGAATGTTGAGCCATTAAAAGCACTTGATACCGATGCATTAACTTATGCAATAGCAAAATGTTGTCAAATCAAGGCTGACGTTGTAGAACAAGATGAAACCGAGCAGGGTGTACGCGCGTTGTTGAATCTGGGTCATACTTTTGGCCATGCTATTGAAGCTGAAATGGGCTACGGAGTGTGGTTGCATGGTGAAGCTGTTGCAGCAGGAACTATTTTGGCTGCTCAAACTGCCCAAGTGTTAAACTTACTCGATGAAGCCTATGTGGAGAGAATTACTCTGCTTATGCAAGCGTTTGATTTACCGATTAAAGCGCCTAAATCAATGGATTTTGAAAGTTTTATTAAGCATATGCGTCGTGATAAGAAAGTGTTAGGTGGCAAAATTCGGTTAATATTACCGACTCAAATCGGTCAGGCTGATGTGTTCTCTGATGTCAGCGAAGACTTACTCAAACAGGTTATTAACCGCGCGTAAACTCAAGTGTGGTGATTCTTTGACTGCTTCAGGACTTTTATTACTACCTACTCAGGAAGCGCTAGTTCAGCGTTTACAACATATTGCCAGTTATAGCGAACAGCTACTGGTCTTGTGTGGCGATAAAGGTGCAGGAAAGTCTACGCTTGTTGCCGCATTGGCGAGTGAGTTAGATGACTATAATTCTGCTCTAGTTGTGTGTCCTCAGCATGCTGACAGCGCTGAAATACGTCGTAAAATATTGGTGCAATTAATTTCCGCCCCTATTTTTGATGATGAGCGTCCTCTGATGGATACTGTGCTTAGGATCCAGTCCAGTCTAGATAAACCGCTACACATAATTATTGATGATGCTCATTTGCTGCCTAAAGATATCTGGGCGGAATGTATTTTATTGAGTCAAATTCGCTGTGCCGGTAAACCTGTAGCTGTCACTATGACAATTGAGCCTGGTTTTTGGCGTAGCTTAACCGCCGATCTAGCAGATAAGACTCGAGCATTATTGTTACAAGTAAATATTGAATCACTCCCCATTGCAGAGCGCGACGGTTTATATCAAAGCTTATTATTACGTAGCCAAAAAACACCCTTTATTCCTCGTGAAATAATTCATAAACAACTCGAAAAACAGCTAGGCACTCCTAAAGAAGTCGTTGATTTGTTGATGCTAGCGATAGAGTCTCCTGAAGAGATGCAAAAACCACAATCTATAATGGCTAAGCTTGCGATTTTCACTGTAGTGGTATTATGTACTTTGGTATTTGGATGGTTTATCAATAATTACCTTTCCACAGTAAATGTATCAAAACCATCACTTGAACTAACTGCTGCGCAGGCAAAGATTAGAAAGCAAGCTCATTCATTCTTGGTTGAATATGGCGAACTTAAGTTAATGCCATATTTTACACAACGTCGCTTAGCTCAAACTAAACAGATTGCTAATCAACAAGCTGATTTGCTGATTAAACAACAAAGCGATGCTAAACTGCTGGATATAGACATCAGTGTTGACCCTGATGTGGTCCCTATCGATAATCATACCGATATAGTGGTTAATTCATCGGTAGAAGGGTTGTCTTTTCAAGGGAAGCTGCCAAAAGCACAGCCTCAAGCGGTTAGCCAGCCTCAACAGATTGTAGAGAGAGATAAGACTCAGAATAAAATAAAAGGCTTTACACTCCAACTTGCTAGCGTTAACGATAAGTCTTCGTTGTCTCCTATTTTGACTAAGTTAACTCAAGAGCCACATGTGTATATTATGAGTTATAAGCAACGATTTGTGATTTTGCTTGGCGATTTTGATACTTCTGCAGCAGCTGAAGCTAAATCGAAACAAATTCAAACTCAATATCGTTTAGCTGCTCCCTGGGTAAGAAAATGGGCTGACTTAACCGATTATCAACGTGTAGACTAATATTTAGCTTATTTTTGACTTGTTTCAAAAATGTGCATGTTATAGATATTTAATCGGTTTTACCCGATGATAATTACCATTAAACAGAGTACAATCATCAGCTTTAATTTTGCTGGCATAGTTCCTATTCATGATAAAAAAGCATAGAGCCTTTCTAAAATGGGCAGGCGGAAAATATAAACTCGTTGATGAGCTAGCAAAACACCTTCCAGCAGGAAATCGCCTGATTGAACCTTTTGTGGGAGCGGGATCGGTTTTTCTTAATACCGATTATGAGCATTACTTGCTCTGCGATATCAATCAAGATTTAATCAATCTGTATAACATTGTTAAACAGCAGCCGGATGCTTACATTCAAGCGGCTAAGGCTATGTTTGTCGATGATATGAATAATAGCGAAGCTTACTATCGAGTGCGAACAGAGTTTAATGCCACTCTTGATCCCTTTATTCGTTCTGTGTATTTTTTGTATATGAACCGTCATGGCTTTAACGGCCTGTGCCGTTATAACCGTAAAGGTGGTTTTAATGTGCCATTTGGCTCATATAAAAAACCGTATTTTCCTGAAGCCGAAATTCGAAATTTTTCTTTAAAGGCAAAAAAGGCGACGTTTAAGTGCATTAGTTATGAGCAAGCCTTTGAACTAGCTGCAGCTGGGGATGTGATTTATTGTGACCCGCCATATGCACCTTTATCTACCACAGCAAGTTTTACGACTTATGCTGGTCCGGGTTTTAGTTTAGATGATCAAGCGCTGTTAGCTCGTCACTCAAGACATATTGCGCACGAGCGTAATATCCCTGTATTAATTAGTAATCATGATATTCCTCTCACTCGTGAATTGTACCGCGGTGCCAAGTTTTCGACGATATCAGTACAACGTAATATCAGTCAAAAAGGCAGTTCACGTAACAAAGTCGATGAAATTATGGCGCTATATGATCACCATTATCGTCATGATGATTAGCCATTGAATTTACTCGAATGGAAGCGTTAGCTCAAAACCTGTTTAACGATTAATACCAAAGTTAACACTAAGCCAATGGCTAGAATGATGCCCATGATAATAAAAGGCAGTGGGGATTGTGATTGGAAGTCTTGTTGTCGATTTTGTTCTGTTTGCACGCCAAAAAAGGCTGCAACAGTACTACAGAAAATTCGCCATAAAGACATGATGCTTAAATCTGCTTAGGGCTACTAGAGGTTGGCATATCTTGAAGCGGTTTATCTTTATGTCCGTGGATCAATTCTAGTAAATCGATAAAATGAAATTGGCTAGAACGACTATTACCTGTTACCCAATTCCCCCAACTGACGTTACTAGATTGTTCTGCACAACGGTTAGCAGGATGACTGCTTGGTAAACTGGCATTGTAGCTGTTATTACTATCGCATACACAGGCTTTGGTGTTTGCTGATTTTGCTTCATTTGCCATTATTACTTGGCTGATCAGCAGTACGCAAGCAGAGGTTGCAAATACAGCATAAACCGGTGTTGGCAATAATTTACCATCACGACCAGAAATCTTGCTCAATAATTGCTTAACCATAAGGTGTACCCTATCCGTGGTTTATGCTCTGCGGCTGAACACTTGTGATTATAACCTAAAGCGGAACTGAGGGTTATATGCCTACATTAGTATTCAGTCTCTAAAATCTAATCAATCCTATTCATGGGCTGTATTTAATGACTATATTCAACCCTGCACTTCATGTATATCGTTTGTTACTTTATGAATGTTACTTTGTATACGGACTGACATAATAAGTAACATTTTTTATTATAGCAAAATAGCTTAGTTATTGAACACTGCTTTATCCGTAAAAAATAACAAATCCGACTTATGCTCTACTTTTTGACAAATATCTGAAACTCTAAGGGCTTTTTTAGCTTTTCAACCTAGAGGCTTGCTGCTGCAAAGGGTAAAATGTCGTCACTTTGATCTGCCAATAGAGAAGATTATGCGCCCATTTTTAATAGCACCATCGATTTTGTCTGCCGATTTCGCCCGTTTAGGTGATGATGTTAAAGCGGTATTAGATGCCGGTACAGACGTCGTCCACTTTGACGTAATGGATAATCATTATGTTCCTAACCTAACAATTGGACCTATGGTATGTACGGCTTTACGCAATTATGGGATCACAGCAGAGATTGATGTGCATCTTATGGTTAAACCGGTTGACCGTATAATTCCTGATTTTGCTAAAGCGGGTGCATCTATTATTACTTTTCATCCAGAAGCCTCAGAACATATCGACCGCACATTACAGTTAATTAAAGAGTCAGGTTGTAAAGCAGGTTTAGTATTTAATCCAGCGACCCCTCTGCATTACCTTGATCACGTCATGGACAAGTTAGATGTCATTTTGTTGATGTCAGTTAATCCTGGATTTGGTGGGCAATCATTTATCCCAGCAACATTAGATAAACTACGTCAAGTGCGTGCACGTATCGATGTCAGTGGATTTGATATTCGCCTAGAAGTCGATGGCGGCGTTAAAGTTGACAATATCGCTGAAATCGCTGCTGCTGGAGCTGATATGTTTGTAGCGGGTTCTGCTATTTTCAATCAACCAGATTACAAAGTCGTTGTTGACCAAATGCGTGCTGAATTAGCCAAAGTTTAACCCATACATGTAAACCAAAGTGAGGTTGTCGATGAATCAATGGGCAAATATTCAAGCCATTGCGTTTGATTTGGATGGAACATTAATTGATAGCGTACCGGATTTAGCTGCTGCGACTAATGCCACTTTGGTTGAATGTCATTTAGCCTCGGTATCTGAAGATCTTGTCCGAAGTTGGGTAGGCAATGGTGCACAAGTGCTGATGCAAAGAGCGTTAAGCCATGCCTCTTCTATGGCACAAGATAGCGCTGAATTACAAACACAGTTAGCACACATTATGCCACGCTTTATGCATCATTATGGTGAGCATTTACAGCAGCACAGTCGTTTATACTCTGATGTACTTACTGTTTTGCAAAAGCTTAAGCAAGCGGGCTATAAACTCGCCGTTGTGACCAATAAACCGTATCGTTTCACTGTGCCATTACTCGACGCATTTGGTCTAGATGGATTATTTTCTGAGGTCCTAGGTGGCGACTCATTAGTTAAAATGAAGCCAGATCCTATGCCGTTGCAACATTTATTACAGCAATGGCAGCTAACCCCTCAGCAATTACTGATGGTTGGCGACTCAAAGAATGATATTTTAGCGGCCAAAGCGGCAAATGTCATGTCGATTGGCTTGACCTACGGCTATAACTACGGCGAAGATATCGGCTTAAGTGAACCTAATGCGGTATGCGAAAACTTTGCCGATATAGCGCAATACTTACTTTCTCAATAATTTGAATTTTATAAGATAATCTGGAGCAATAAAACACATGACCAAACCCATAGTTCTTAGCGGTGCACAGCCATCAGGTGAATTAACCATAGGTAATTATATGGGCGCACTACGTCAATGGGTTGCCATGCAAGATAGCCATGATTGCTTATACTGCGTAGTTGATTTGCATGCCATTACGGTTCGTCAAGACCCGCAAAAACTACGTGAGGCCTGCCTAGACACCTTAGCGCTTTATCTTGCTTGTGGTGTTGATCCTAAAAAAAGCACTGTGTTTATTCAATCGCAAGTACCACAGCATACTCAATTAGGCTGGGCGTTAAACTGTTACACCCAAATGGGTGAGTTGAATCGCATGACACAGTTTAAAGACAAGTCGCAAAAGCACGCTAATAACATTAACGTTGGCTTATACGGCTACCCGGTTTTAATGGCTGCGGATATTTTATTATATCAAGCTAATGAGATCCCTGTTGGGCAAGATCAAAAACAACACCTTGAACTGACTCGCGACATTGCTACTCGTTTTAACAATGCTTATGGTGATACTTTCACTATTCCTGAACCTTTTATTCCTGAACATGGTGCTAAGGTTATGTCGCTGCAAGACCCGCTAAAGAAAATGTCTAAGTCTGACGATAATCGCAATAATGTTATTGGGTTACTCGAAGACCCAAAGGCAATTTTAAAGAAAGTAAAAAAAGCCATGACCGATAGCGAAGAGCCACCAGTTGTGCGTTTTGATATTGAGCAAAAGCCAGGAGTATCTAATCTGCTCAGCTTAATGTCTGGTTGTACTGGCCAGTCAATTGCGTCTCTAGAAGCGGAGTTTGAGGGTAAAATGTATGGCCATTTGAAAGTGGCTACCGGTGAAGCTGTTGTGGGGATGTTAGAGCCATTACAAGCACGCTTTAAAGATTACCGTGCTGATGATGCATTCTTAAGACAAGTCATGGCAGAAGGTGCTGAAAAAGCGCAAGCTCGTGCTGAAGTGACGATTAAAAAAGTGTATGAAAAAATTGGGTTGATTGTATAAACCCAATCGATAAATACCTAAAGCCAGTGATGATTTACTGGCTTTTTTATATGCAAAAAAGCCATCGATTATCGATGGCTTTTACATAGTAGATTATCATTATTGCGGTTAAAGTTCGGTGTACTCAAAAACCTTAACCACTTTACGAACCCCGGCAGTGTTGCGAGCAATTTCTACCGCTAAATCAGCTTGTTTACGGTCAATTAACCCAAGTAAAAATACTTCACCATTTTCGGTAATAACTTTAATGCGGGTTATATCGAGCGACTTTTCGTTTAACATGCGCCCTTTTACTTTGGTCGTTACCCAAGTGTCATTGCTGCGCGTGGTAAAAGAAGTTGGCGTACCAATTCGTATTTGATTATGTATCTTACCGCCAATTTGTAAGTCTTGCACAACGCTAATCGCTTTATCGCGCAGCATTGAGTTTGGCGCTTGGCCAATCATCAATACATTGTTATTCATCACAACAGCAGCGATATTGGTTTGATTATTCAAGTCATCGTATTTAGACAAGGCGCTAGCAATCGTAAAGTCAGCGTTAGTATCGCTAATTTGCGTACTCATACTGCGTTCATCATTTGCCATTTTAGCACCGCTCACAGCGCCAACCATAACGGCACCGGCACATCCTTGAAGCAGCAATGCAAATACAGAGACGACGAATAATCTATTCATCATGCCTGCTCATCCTGTGGGAATAAGGTGCGGTCGATGTTATCGCATAGGCAATGAATCACCAGCAAGTGAACTTCTTGAATACGCGCAGTCACGTTTGATGGTACACGAATTTCCACGTCTCCAGCGCTCATTAAGCCAGCCATTGCACCACCGTCTTTACCAGTTAAGGCTACAATGGTCATATCACGGCTTAATGCTGCTTCCATTGCTTTAATGATGTTGCCTGAGTTACCACTGGTTGAAATGGCCAGTAAAATATCACCAGGTTGACCTAAGGCTAAAATTTGCTTCGAGAAAATCTCGTCGTAGCTGTAATCGTTAGCAATAGCAGTAATTGTAGAAGTGTCGCAACTTAATGCAATAGCAGGTAATGGTGGGCGCTCTATTTCATAACGGTTTAGTAATTCCGCTGAAAAATGTTGTGCATCACCAGCGCTACCGCCATTACCACATGATAGAATTTTATTGCCGCCAAGAAGACATTGCACCATCATCTCTGCTGCTTTTTCAATTGACTCAGGTAGTGCTTCTGCAGCATCAATTTTGGTCTGAATTGATTCGGTGAAACTATCTTTAATACGTTCTAACATGCAACAATCCTTACGATAAAATAATATCTACCATGCCGGTGATAAGCTTTTTGTTAGCAAATCAATCCGCGTTGGTAAGTTAGATATATGATGCCACAAAACCAAGTTATGGTAATCAGTTGTGGCTTAAAAACAGCCTTGTAGCCAGTTTATTTCATTAATACTCATCGCAATGACATCAAAGCGACAAGGTGGGTTTAATTTTTGTCGTTGTAGATAATGGTCTGCTGCTAAACGAATGCGAGTAATTTGCTTAGAGGTTAATGCATTGATGGCGCCACCAAATTGGTTTGACGCCCTAAATTTCACTTCAACAAACACCCAAACATCCTGTTGGCGCATTATTAAATCAATTTCACCAAATGGATAACGTACGTTAGCATCTACAAACATCAGACCTTGTTGTTCAAGATAAGTTCTGGCGCGTTGTTCAGCTAATTGTCCGCGGTTCATAACGGTTTGAGTTGCCCCTGAGTATATTGGCCCCATGATAGCTGGCGTTCAATAATGCCATTAGACTTCACCGATAATGCACCGCTACGCCCCATAAATTGGTAGCCAGGGAACGCACGCATTTGTGCTAAGCGATTGACTAACTCAAGTGAATCAAACCCCATTACATAGAGTCGTTTTTGGCTGTTGTTCCAAGAGCTCCATAATTCAGACACCATTTGAGTCTCACTGCTAGGACGCATTAACCACGGAATATCACTTATCATCAAGTTGTTTAGATCTTGAGCCGCCTGGGTTGACTCGGTTTCTAGACGACTACGACTGGTGGTGTATAACGCAACAGGTTCAGAGAACACGCTAAAGTTAACGTCTAAAAATGGTTTTAATAACGCCAAGTCTTGTGAACCTGAGATCATATAAATCGCATCAATATCTTGGCGAGAGCGGAAATCAGACTCTAAACGACTGCCTAGTAAATCTCGCATTCTACTAATACGTGCCTGGCTGTCGTTTACGCCCAATGCTTCTTGTACCGCAACTTTAATTTGGTCACCCGGATCATAATAATGCACTTCGGCATTGTCGCTGGTTAACGTAAGCCAAGTTTGTTTAAAGCTTTCAGCCATGCGTTTACCAATAGGGTCATTGCTGGCTAATAAAAGCGGTAACTTCACACCATCACTAAACAGTTTATGTGCAGCGTCGCTAGCTTCTTGTGCAGGAGATAGCGAAAAATAAAACTGATTTGGCTGCGGATTAAAATGTTCTGTCTGATTCAAATAGAGCTGTGGAATCGTGCTCTTTTGCTTGTCGTTTATTTTTTGTAGTTCTTCTACTTCATTAGGCAGCAAAGGACCAATAATAAATTCAGCACCTTGGGTGACAGCCTCATTATAAGCCGCGACGACACCTAACTGAGTATCATAAAAATTAATTGCGACATTATTGTCATATTCAGACAAGTAACTGGCGATAATGCCTTGACGAATAGGCTCAGCCACAACAGCTCTCGGACCTGTTAAAGGCAATAAAACGGCAATGTTTTGTGGTCTAAATGGCTTAGCGCTTAATGCTTTTTCAAGATCGGCAGGCAGCTTAATGGCGGCGGGGTGATAGGGATTATTTCGCTGCCATTCACCTAAATAACGCACTAACTGCGTTGGTTCAACGGCATAATGTTTAGCGATATAGGTTAACTGTAACCAACCTGCAAAAATAGGGTTTGACGGATCGCGCATAAACGACTGTATCGTTTCTTCTTGCAGCGGTTGCAATATTGACCAAATCACATTGTTTACAGCAGTGGTTTCTGACTTAGGTAAATAGTTACTGAGTAAACTCAGTTGTTTAACCTGATCAATCGATTGTTGAGTGTTTTTATACAGCTTCGCTTTATATTGGTGATAGCTTGCCATTTGCCAGCGAGGAAGTTGCCAATGTGGAGGATATTGTAATATTTCCAATGCGGCTTCGGGGCTTGTTGTTTTTTCTGCAATGCGAGCACGCAAGTATATATGTTCAGCTTGTAACGTAGGTACATTCACCATCGATTTTTGCATCGAGGTTAAAATGCTCGTAGCCGAATTGACGTTACCATTATTAATGTAAGCATGGGCTGCCAGTAATAAATAACGGTCACGCTTTTCTGGTAAACTGCTATTTTTGGCTTCGGTTAAGTAGATTTTAGCCGGATGTTCGGCGGCAACCAATGATGTGCTTATTTCAACATATTCTCTTTGCTTTCGCTGTTGCTCGGTAGCACAACCTACCAATAAGACAGAGAAAATCATCGCGCACACTAATTTTGTTGTATTCAGTCTTTTTAACACTTGGCTTCACTCTGTTAAGATACTGGCACTAGTTTAACCTGCTCTTACGCTGGGCGAAAGTATCAGGTAGATTCATTATCGAGGTAATTATGGACCAAATGGTCGCGCTGTATATTGTTCCCACCCCTATAGGTAATTTAGGCGACATCAGCGCTCGTGCATTAGAGGTGTTGCAGCAAGTCGATTTAATCGCTTGTGAAGACACTAGGCACAGCGGAAAACTGCTGAGTCACTTTGGTATTGAAACCCGTAAAACGGCATTACATGACCACAATGAGCGCGATCGTGCTCAATGGATTGTTGAGCAATTGGCCGCAGGTAAATCCATTGCACTTATATCTGATGCGGGCACACCGCTTATTTCTGATCCTGGATATCATTTGGTGAATCATGTTCGTCAAGCTGGTCATCGCGTGGTGCCGTTACCCGGCGCGTGTGCTGCTATTACGGCGCTAAGTGCATCTGGCTTACCATCAGATCGCTTTAGTTTTGAAGGTTTTTTACCGTCAAAAGAAAAAGCCCGTATCGATAAGCTTGAAATGCTAAAAGAAGATCCACGCACGCTAATCTTCTATGAATCACCGCACCGGATTGTATACAGTTTAAACGCAATTGCACAAGTATTAGGCGACGATAGGCAAGTGGTTATGGCGCGAGAAGTGACTAAAACCTTTGAAACCTTTTTAACGGGTACCGCTGCAGAAGTGCTCGCTATGGTTGAAGCTGATGACAATCAGCAAAAAGGTGAAATTGTCTTAATGTGTCATGGTTTTGCGTTATCTGATGAAGAAGGTATACCTGCCGTTGCTGTGGCCACATTAAAATTGTTAAATGAAGAGTTACCGCTTAAAAAAGCCGCCGCTATTGCAGCTCAGATCCACGGCTTAAAGAAAAATGCCTTGTATAAATACGGCCTAGAATTGGATTTATAACCGCGAATGCTTTTTAGCATTGGTTTGTCGGCTTGCTTAGGCTATAATCCGCGCCGAGTTGGCCAGACAGTTGCCGCGTACTTAGGTACGGGGAGGAAAGTCCGGGCTTCAAAGAGCAGGGTACCAGGTAACGCCTGGGCGGTGTGAACCGACGACAAGTGCAACAGAGAGGAGACCGCCATTTTAGCTTTGGCTCAAATGGTAAGGGTGAAAGGGTGCGGTAAGAGCGCACCGTGCGGCTAGCAATAGTTCGTAGCAAGGTAAACTCTACCCGAAGCAAGACCAAATAGGGTTCCATTACTTTAAATAGTATATGCGCTGCTCGCGTAGGAACCGGGTAGGTTGCTTGAGCCTGTGAGCGATTGCAGGCCTAGATGAATAACTGTCCACGACAGGACCCGGCTTATCGGCCAACTCACCTCTTTCGAAATAAAAGGCCTTGCAGCAATGCGGGGCTTTTTGTTTTTTACAACCTAGTGCGTGAGGATATTGCCAGCACTGATGTGGTCAAGTAAATCTGTCCACTCCGCTCTTGATCAAGACTGG
>NZ_BMQW01000007.1 GCF_014648315.1 Shewanella ulleungensis | reverse complement strand
ATGAACCATCAGCATTTAAGACGAGCACGCCATTTTCTAGGGTGACTTCGGTGCCAGCAGCATAACTTTGGCCATCAACTTCAAAGCTGACAACGCTTAAATCTGAATCAACATCGCTGTCGTTATCCAATACGTTACCGGTGGCAACGGTATCTTCAACAATGGTATTGCTGTCATTAACTAACACAGACGCATCATCAAGCGGCGTGACTTCAATGGTTAATGTGGCAGTAATACCTGTGTTGGTGGTGTAAGTGATCACAGGGACGCTGCCGTTCCAGTTTTCATTTGGTGTGAAGGTGTATGAACCATCAGCATTTAAGACTAGCACGCCATTTTCTAGGGTAACTTCGGTGCCTGCTGGGTAGGTTTCACCGTTAACTTCAAAACTCACTACGCTCAATGCTGAGTCAGCATCGGTGTCATTACTTAATACATTACCTGAAGCAATTTGGTCTTCGCTAACCGTGATTGAATCGTTGACTAAAACTGATGGGGAATCGTTTTCACCTACGCCTTCTTCCTGGATAACAGCTGTTGGGGCAGCCGCTTGTCCAGTCGTATCATAACCATTGTCAGCCAGTGTTTCGCTTCCATCACGTGATACAGCAACATAGCCTGAGTCACCCTGGTTGGCAGTTGGGGCACCAGCAGCGGTTTCGGGTAGTTCTGTTGTTGGGTCTTCACCAGAAGCAATAAGATCTTGTAGTGCTTCAATTTCATCTAATGCTGCTTGATCTGTAACCTGATCCTCTGCGCTAAAAGCAGTGGAAATCGTTTCATCTGCCGGAATTTCAGCACTATTGAAAATGGTGCCATCATCAAAAGTAATGACGAAACTAATGTTCTCGTCACTAGTTACTGCAGCTCCAGCAGGCACTGTTTGGCCTAGCTGAAGCTCAGTCGTTTGATTATTGATAGTCATAACTACTTTGCCTTCAGAGGCAGAAAGTATCCCGTTTTGTGATGTTTTAATCGATTCCATTTGAAGCTCCCAACAGCTTTGATATATCAGGTAATTAATACGTAAGTATGCGTGATCTTGGTCAAAGTATTATGAATATTTAAATTAAAAATAATTTAACCACAATCTAACAATTCTACCATGTTATAGGTAGCTGGTCAATTTTTTGACGTTGCATTTAGATTCAGTAACTTATTGATTATTAGTTTGTTAAACCAATATATGTAGTGATTAATATTGTAGGGTTTATCAGGGGTTAATGCTTTTACACTGTAATTCTTTTATCGGCACACATGAATTTTTCTGAATAAAAAACCCGCAACAAAGCGGGTCTGATATCTCTCTTAAAGTAAATTAATACTAAAGGACTACATGGCCATTGCCGCTTTACGGTAACTTTGTGCGGCTGGAGCATTTTCGCCTAGTTGCTCTTGAATTTGAGCCAGAGCAAGCCAAGATTGATGAGATGGTGTAATCCTGCACACATTTTGCCAATGGATTTTAGCTTGTTTAGCATCACGCTGTTGCATGGCAAGTTTGGCTAGGCACATTTGATAGTCGGCATCATTCTCATGAGTGCTTTCTAGACGTTCTAGTAACTTACGGATTTCTATGTCATCCGCGCTGACTAGATCTGGCAATGCCGTAAATAATAGCGATGTTGGTTGAGTTTTAAGCTGTTTGCTCAAAAGTTTTAACGCTTTATCTTGGCGTTTAAAAAGGTTTAAACCGTGAGCATAAGCCACAATAAGTTCATCCTGTTTACGCTCTGTTTTACTTAGCCAATGCCAACATTTTTCTAATTCAGCTTCTGATTCTTGTGCTGCATTAGCTAATAAAATTGCATTGGTTTGTGTCGCTAGTCCTTGCTGCTCGGTATCGTTTAATATTTTACGTTTAGCCACAATAGGTAACAGTAGTTTTAGTGCCTGCCAGTCTTGTTGTTGTTGATATAAATCCATCGCTAATTTTAAAACAGGGGCGCTACTTTTGCTCGTTGGGTTGAGTTTATCAACAATCGCCCTGGCTTTAGCTAACTCACCTTGCTTAATAAAATAGCGTGCACGAGAGGTATCTACTGCTGTTTTGGCAATTGGGTTTTTCTCTGCTTGAGTTAAGTAGTGGTCGCGAGCGGTGGTTTTACCTTGATAATGCGCCGCCCGAGCTGCAGCAAACAAGTTTAATAAAGGTATTTCACCCTGCTGAGCACCTTTAGCCATAGCCGTTTCAGCTGCTGGCCAATCTTCTTCGGCTACAGCCAAAGCGCCAATAAGAGTATGCTTTTTTGCGGCTTTTTGTCGCCATTTAGCGGGTAGGTAACGACTGCTTAAAATAATATTAAGCAGTAGTACCAATAACCATTCCACTAATTGCAATGCAAAATAAAAGATAATTAAACCCACAACAGCGGCAACTAAACTGGTTTCAATTTGATATTCGCCAATCGCAATATAAACATAACCGCTTTGGCCAATAATGAGCGGACTGACACATAATCCGATTAAAATAAGCAATACATACACTAAGGTTTTAATCATTGTGCAAGTTCCTCCGCAGGCATGATTTCACCGTAGGTAACCAGCTGTTGAAGCAATGGAGACGCTTGGAATTTGCTAAGAGTTATCTTCTCAACTTTTACCCTGGCAAGCTTATCTAATGCTTCAACAGTTTCTTTGGTTTTTGCATCTGTTAAATCAAAATATTGTTGTAACCATTTGTCAGCTAATGCAATGGATTGCTGATAATTATCTTGGTCAAATCGATATAAAGACAGCTGAGCTTGAAGTAATTTATTACGGATATTTTCAACTAAATACCACTGTTGTTCAGGTGATAAAAGTGGTTCTAAATCAGTGGTACGTTTACGGATAGTGACAAAACCGTCAGTTAAGTCATGCCAAGTGCGAGCAAGATTTTGTTGCCAATCGTCTATTGAATCTGTCATTGGCTGGGCATCTGAGTTTTCCTGAAAGTTCTCATCAACTCGATTTAGCGGCAGTAACGTTAATCTGTCAATTACAGTGTCTAATTCGAAAATCGTATTGGTAATGTCGGTTGTTTTTAATGATTTTACTTTGTTAATGTCATCTGCAAGAGCCTTACGTAAGGCCGTCAACGCTGGATCTTTCATGGCACTAATACGTTCATCTGCAGATTGTAATAGGCCCATTGCGGTTTGCGGGTCGTTTTCTAACCACAATTTTCTGCCAGCCATACGCACTAGATATTCAGCTTCAGATGCCATCCAATGATTTGGGCTACGCTGGGCAATAACCGCGACACGCTCTTGTAATAACTTGTTTGATTGCTGAAGTTCAGCGAGCTTTGTATAAGCTTTAGTATCATTAAGCTGTTGTTGTTCTAATGTGGAGAAACGCTTATTACTGGTCATCTCAACTTGCTGAATCTCATATTTTAATGATTGATTTAGCTTCGTTTGCTCAGTAATTGTTTGCCCTAACTGAGCCTGACCATTGTCTTGTTTATCGAGTTGCAGGTAAATCCAATAACAAGCCACGATAGCCAAAATTGCAATAATTAAACTGAATAATACACCAAGCCTAATCCACCAAGAGCTAGCTTTGGTTTTACGACGTTGATTGTTTATTTGGGTATCGTTACTCTGAGCGTTTTTGGTTTTTTTGTCAGTTGACGAGGAATTGGTAGTATTGTCTTTTTTAGCCACTGTTGGTTTTTCAACAGGGCTTGACGCTGGAGAAATGACTTTTTCGTCCTTGTTTGCTGGCGAATTTGGATCTTTTTTATTGTTTTCCATGAACAGTCCTTGAAAGCAAAAATACAACCAATAAAAGCAATATTAATTAATGCATGTCGATGCTACATAACAATATCATAACAAATTTAAGCCCAAGCTCATAAGTGTCGCTTGAGTATTTGCTCCATTAGCATTGGTAATATGGCTTAATCCCATTGCTTTTGCTTGTATTTCGACACGATTACTAGGGACTATGATATGACATGCGCGTAACCATGCAAATGATTCTTTTGGTACAAGGTCCACTAAGTTGGATAATATTTCACCACTGGTGACCACAATAGTATCAATACCAAATGATTTCCATTGTCGAGAAATGTCATGCCCATCAAGCGCTGGTGTGATGCGTTGATATACTTGCCAATAATCAACTTGGGCACCGCGTGCGGTTAACTGTTCTGCTAATGCCTCCCTGCCACCTACACCACGTACAATAAGGAAGGTTTGATTTTCTACATTTTGCAGTTGCGGTAAAGACAATAAACCTTCGCTGTCTTGACTAGTATCCGGTGAAGTGTAGGCATGAATGTTAAACTGTGCGAGGCTGTCTGCGGTTGCTTGGCCAACCGCAAAATAACGGCAGTGTTGTGGGAACTGTTGTTGCAGTTTTTGCGCTGCAAAATCGACAGCATTAGTACTAATAAACAGTAAATTTTCTGTCTGTTTTAGGCTTACCGAATCGAGTTGCTCAGTGGTTTCGGCTATCGCTAAAAGGGGAGTAACAAAGTAAGCAACACCACTAAGTGAGAGTTGCTCCTCCATTGCTTGATTGCGCCCGAGCGGGCGCGTTAGCAAGACTTTCATCGTCTGTTATCGTGATAACAAAAAATTAGCTGGCATAAACAGCATCTAAAATAGTTTTAGCGCCGCGACTTAATAAATCATCTGCCAAAGCTTGGCCTAAACTGACCGCATCAGTTTTAAGACCTGACACAGTGCCATTAATAATTTGGCTGCCATCAGGATTACCGACTAATCCGCGCAGGGTTAAGTTGTCACCTTCAATTTCAGCAAAAGCCCCAATAGGTACCTGGCATCCGCCTTCTAAACGGGTATTCATCGCACGCTCTGCAAGTACTCTATAACGTGTTTCTAGATGTTCAAGTGGGGCTAATAGTGCTTTAACACGTTCGTCATCAGTACGACATTCAATACCGACAGCGCCCTGACCATTTGCTGGCAATGATTCTTCAGCAGAGATAAAGCTAGCAATACGGTCATTGAGTTTTAGACGAATAAGCCCTGCCGCGGCAAGAATAATGGCATCATAGTCACCACTGTCTAGTTTGGCTAAGCGAGTGCCCACATTGCCACGCAAATCTTTGATGACTAAATCAGGGCGTGCAGCACGAATTTGGCATTGACGACGTAAGCTTGACGTTCCAACTACAGCGCCTTGGGGTAATTCGCTGATCGTTTTGTAGCTATTTGAAACAAATGCATCGCGAGGGTCTTCACGTTCACAAATCACTTGTAGGCCTAAACCCTCTGGAAAATCAACAGGTACGTCTTTCATAGAATGCACCGCAATATCGGCACGATTTTCTAGCATAGCAACTTCAAGCTCTTTGACAAACAAGCCTTTTCCACCCACTTTAGCTAATGGCGTATCTAAAATAACATCGCCTTTTGTGCTCATAGGTAACAGCTCAACCCGCAAACCAGGATGAATACGTTCTAGCTCAGCTTGCACAAATTCAGCTTGCCACATAGCCAGTGGACTTTTACGTGTTGCAATACGAATTACATTTTCAGACATAGTAGTAGATCCAAGTCAGATAGCCTTAGTTAAGCTAATGCTATCATTGCCCACGCTTTGATGTAACAAATCGATGCTAATTGTTTGAAGTCTGTGGCGCTTATTTGTCTTGTTTACATGCATTTAGTGTGAGACAAAAATACACTTGGCGTTACATTGATCACAGTTATGGTAAAATTGTGATGTTCAATATACTGTTGTTAATGATAAATTCGAATTATCAAAATCAGAATTGTTACCTAGGTAACGTAAAAATTAGCGTAAAGATATAAGGAAGTAGGCTTTGACTATGGTCACAGCATGTCATCAACAGGAGTTAGCACTGCAATTAAATAGTATTCGAGTTTCGCGAGTACTCAGTGTGTTGCCTCAAATGCAACAAGCATTATTCCATCTCATTCCGTTGATGTTGCAAGTTAATCATCCTGATTTGCCTGGCACACTAAATACTAAAACGCCTTGCGGTATCGATTTTTTCTCTTTATCTCACCACGCTATTGAAGCTTGTGAGGCAATGTCATTGGACGTTCCAGCTGTGATAGAGATGCAATCAACTGCTTTTGAAGGTGTTTACGCCATGGGGAGTACGGCTAGTTTTGGTCAAAACCCCAAGAGTGATATTGATGTATGGCTTGTGTATAAAAGCCACCTAACCAGTGCTGAACTCGATTTACTTAAGCATAAAAATAAATTGATGACAGATTGGTTTGCTGGTTTTGATTTTGAAGTCAATTTTTACCTTGTTCACCCGATGCAATTTAGGGATTCAAGCGCATTTGAAAGCAACCAGTCACTAGGGATTGAGCACAGTGGTACCAGTCAACATTGGTTATTGTTAGAAGAATTTTATCGCTCACATATTTGTTTAGCGGGTAAAACCGTTGCTTGGTGGCCAAGCGCCACTCAACAAATTACCGAGCAATATCCGCATCTGCTTTATTTCGGTGATATTAACTCTCTCCCTGCTGCAGAGTATTTCGGTGCATCGTTATGGCAGCTATATAAAGGCTTAAATAAACCACATAAAGCATTATTAAAGGTTTTGTTATTAGAAACCTACGCGTCGGAATATCCCAATACTACTCTCATTACTCAGCAGCTTTGGCAGTTGTGTGAACAGCAAAACTTTAGTTCAGATAACGATGCTTACTTATTGCTCTATTATCGAATTGAACGTTATTTACTGACCCAAGAAGATGACAATCGTTTAGAAATTGTGAGGCGTTGTTTTTACCTTAAATCTGGGGTTTTACTGTCGCAGTTACCCCCATCTTGGGGACGTGATTGGCGCTATAGTAAAATGCGCCATTTAGTCAATCAGTGGGGTTGGAATCCAGAACTTATTGCCATGTTAGATAACAGCCCTTATTGGCATTCTGGGCAATTAAAATGGTTTAATCAGCAATTAAGCGAATTGTTATTAACGAGTTATAAAAACCTGTTGCAGTTTGCTTCTAAGCAAGCACTAAGTGATCGTATGCGGGTAGAAGAGCTTGGTTTACTTGCTCGCAAGTTACACTCATCTTTTAGTGATGATGACCATATTTTACAGCCGCTTAATCGGTTATGGAGCTTATCGACAGCAGAAAAGGTTTTGGTTGTGCGCTATTGCGATGCGACATCGCGTTTTTACCTATATCGTCAAGTTCAAACCAACAATTCAGCGTCGTTTATCGAGGCTCGGGAGTCTTTTATTGGTGCCGATGCTAACCAAGTGATCCATGAGGCTGACAATGTGTGCAGCCTTGTGGCTTGGTCAGTTATGAACGGGCTTGCTACGTTCGATACGCAATGGGCTCAAGTCGGCAGAGGCTCTCACCGTGCTAATAAACTGGCGTATTTGAGCCATAAATTAATCCCTATCTTGCATAATGTCCCAGTCGTTTCTAAACGACATCTATGTGAGCCGTGGTTTTATCAAAAAATTATATTTGTGGTGAATATAGATGAGGATCCAACTGTAAAATGGCAGGGGCAAGAATTGATGTTCGACTACATCGATTTGAACGTGTTGTCATTTGGGCGTAATAAAATCAACATGCTATCTTCTGTTGCTGTGGTGTGTTTAAACAGCTGGGGAGAGTGGCAAAGCCACCGTTTTGATGGTGACACTGCATTATTAGAAGCCATCTCTTTTGTGGTTTTAGGCTTAAAACGCTCCGATGATAAAGTTGATTTGTCTGTTGTGAGTTGTTCGGCAAAATTAAAACAACCTATTTTTAACCAACTTAAAGTCTTGTTATTGCGTTGCTATGGATTAATGAAAAAGGTAAGTCAAACCAGTACATTAATGCATCAAATTACCATTGGTGAACACAGGTATGGGATGTACTTTAACTCATTAGGCATGATGTACCGTAAAATTGATACGGCAATAAAAAAGGATCTGGTAGAAAACTTAGTCTTGGCTAGGCCTGAATTAATTGATGACCCATATGCCAGTGTGCCTTCGGTTATCCAACAATTTATTGCCACAGGTGCCAAGCAATATTTTTTGCGTGAACGTAATGACATACTCGATGTATTTGTGGTGGATGAAAATAACCAACTAACACAACTGCAATATCCGCACACAAACATGAAGGAGTTTGTCAGTAAAGAAAGTCACTTATATGTGTTTAATGAGAAAAAACAGCGTTTACCGGTATTTAATATGCCACAGTTTTTTAAGCTGACTCGGATAGAAGGTGAGTTGCGGGTATTACCGTTTGGATTGTCCGATGACGAAATGGGTTCAGCATTTTAGTTGTGCTTTACGTTGTTGATGCCGATGATGATGAAAGTAAATGAGCTTAGTGTGAGTATATACTAAGCCCATTTATGTGTTTTTAAGGCTTAATATCTAACTCAATACCGCTTTGTTTTTTGATAGAATCAATCACAAAAGGCATAAACTCTAATCTGTTACGAGTGTCTAGCCATTTGCCATCAGTGTAATTGAAATGAAAACCACCAAACTTTGTCGCAATCCAAATCTCATGCAGCGGCTCTTGTTTGTTGATCACTATTTGTGAGCCATCTTCAAATGCTAATTGCAACACGTTACCGCTCGCATCAATATCGACATCGGCATCTTGGTCGTCAATGGCTCGTTCAACTGCGTTGTCAATCTCGCCAAACATTTCATCTGCTAATCGATGAAACTCAGTATCTGTCATAGTCATGCATTTCTGTCCTTTGCTTTCTGCGTTATGAATGCGATTATAAGACCATTATTCACTAGATGCACAGATGTTGAGAAAAATGAGACTGCTTTTATTTATTATGCTTGCTAGCCTATTCGTAACTGCATGTGGCCAAAAAGGTGTTTTATACAAAACACCGGAGCCTGTGGCCAACAAAGTTGCTTCGCAACCAGTAAGCACCAATGTGCCTGAAAAAGCAGAAACGACTGAATAACAACCCTCAATCTCACAACAAGAATAGCTTTTAAAAGGACCTGCATTTTGGATTACTTTTCATATCAAAATGATGCTTTATTCGCAGAAGAATGCGATGTAGCACAGCTAGCAAAGACACATGGCACCCCGTTGTATATTTATTCTCGCGCCACGTTAGAGCGCCATTGGCATGCTTTTAACAATGCAGTAGCCGATCATCCCCATCTTATTTGCTACGCAGTAAAGGCTAATTCAAATTTAGCAGTATTAAATGTGCTTGCTCGTTTAGGCAGTGGTTTTGATATTGTCTCTGGTGGTGAGTTGTCTCGGGTATTACAGGCAGGCGGCGATCCTAAAAAAGTGGTGTTTTCTGGTGTAGGTAAAACGGTTGCCGAAATGGAGCAAGCACTGCAACTAGGCATTTATTGTTTTAATGTTGAGTCTAGCGCGGAGCTTGAACAGCTTAATGCAGTCGCTGAGCGTTTAGGTAAAATAGCGCCTGTGTCACTGAGGATTAATCCAGACGTTGATGCTGGCACTCATCCCTATATTTCAACCGGTCTTAAAGAAAACAAATTCGGCATCGCGATGGAAGAAGCCGAAACCGTGTTTGCCCGTGCAGCGTCACTAGCGCATTTGCAGGTAAAAGGGGTGGATTGTCATATTGGTTCGCAGCTAACTGAAATTAAGCCGTTTTTAGACGCTATGGACCGCATGCTGGCATTAATTGATCGCTTAGCAAGTCAAGGTATTGTGATTGAACACTTCGACGTTGGCGGCGGCTTAGGTGTCACCTATAACGGCGAAACGCCTCCACATCCAGACGCTTATGCGGCGGCTTTGCTTGAACGTTTAGATGGTCGTACTTTGAAGTTAATTTTTGAGCCTGGACGTGCTATAGCTGCCAACGCGGGTATTTTTGTTACCCAAGTACTGTATTTAAAAGAAAACAGCGACAAACGCTTTGCGATTGTTGATGGCGCCATGAACGATCTTATCCGTCCATCACTTTATAGTGCTTGGCAAAATATTATTCCTGTACAACAAACAGATGCAGACAAGTTGGCTTATGATATTGTAGGGCCTGTATGTGAAACGGGCGATTTTTTAGGTAAAGACAGAGAGTTAGCGGTAAAAGCGGGTGATTTACTCGCTGTGCGTTCAAGTGGTGCATATGGTTTTGCGATGTCATCTAATTATAATTCACGCCCAAGAGTGGCCGAAATTATGGTTGATGGCGCTAAAGATGTTGTAGTGCGCCAGCGTGAAACTTTAGAGCAACTTTGGCAAGGCGAACACCTACTACCGTAAATTATCTTGTTGTCGGTATAACGTTTTATAAGGAAACTTTTGTGATCCATTTCACCAAAATGCATGGGCTAGGCAATGACTTTATGGTCGTTGACGGTGTAACACAGAACGTGTTTTTTTCGCCTGAGCAAATTCGACGTCTTGCCGATCGTAATTTTGGGATTGGTTTTGATCAATTGTTATTGGTTGAGCCGCCTTATGATCCGGATCTCGATTTTCATTATCGTATTTTTAATGCCGACGGCAGCGAAGTTGAGCAGTGTGGTAACGGTGCCCGCTGCTTTGCTCGATTTGTGCGAAACAAAGGCTTAACCCAAAAAAATAAAATTCGCGTGAGCACCAGCTCGGGTAAAATTACCCTGCGTATTGAACGAGATGGTCATATCACCGTCAATATGGGCGTACCCGTTATTGAACCAAGTCAGATACCATTTAAAGCCAAAAAAAGTGAAAAAACTTATTTGCTGCAAACGCCAACGCAAACTTATTTATGTGGTGCAATTTCAATGGGTAATCCTCATTGTGTCATTGAAGTGGAAGATGTGGACGCAGTCAATGTTGACGAAATTGGTAGCAGTTTGACTCGCCATGAACGTTTTCCAAAAGGTGTCAATGTTGGCTTTATGCAAATAGTGACCCCTAGCCATATAAAATTACGCGTCTATGAGCGTGGTGCCGCAGAAACGTTAGCCTGCGGTACAGGCGCTTGCGCAGCGGCTGCTGTAGGGCAATTACAAGATAAACTCGATAAGCAAGTTAGGGTCGATCTACCTGGTGGTAGTTTAGTGATAAATTGGGAAGGCGAGGGTAAGCCATTATGGATGACTGGCCCCGCTGAACACGTATACGATGGGCATATTCAACTATGAGTGACATTACCTCAGAAGCAGTAACTAAAGATGACATCAATGTCGACAGTGTTAGCAGTGCTAACGCGAAAGACATTAATACTATCGGCCATGATTTAGGTGCTGAAATGCTCACTAATATTCAGCAACTTCCCTTTGATGAAGTGCTAATCCGTGAGTATTTATTAGATAACCCTGACTTTTTTAATCGCTATCCTGAACTGCTGATCGCAATGCGGGTGCCACATGCAGAGCGCGGCGCTGTGTCATTGGTTGAACGTCGTCAAGAATTACTACGTCAACGCGTGAGCGAGCTAGAAGAAGAAATCACCTCTTTGATGAAAATTGCTACTCACAATGAAAAAATATTCAACTTTAATAATGAGTTATCTTTTAAGTTGTTGGCAAGTAAAGACTTAGGCGACTTGCGACAAGCTTTGTCTGAGGGCTTAAAGGGTGAGTTTGGCTTTAGTCATGTAAGGCTAATTACTGTGCATGATATTGATAGTGAATTAGCCAACATTTGGCGTCATCGTTTGCAAAGTGGTTATTATTTTGGTCGCTTAACTCAGTCAGAATCATCGCGTTTATTTGGCCGTGAAGTCGGCTCTGTTGCCTTGACTAAGTTGTCTGATAACAATGGCCAAGTGATTTTTGCCATTGCCAGCAAAGACCCAACTCATTTCCATCCAGACATGGACTCATTGCTGTTTAGTCAGTTACGCCATCTGTTAGATCATATATTACCGCAATTATAATTGAGGATCCGTCCCATGAAGCAAACAGACTGGCAGGCGATATTTAGCCAATATTTGACTTCAGAGCGGCAATTATCGGCATATACAGTGCGTAATTATCTATTTGAATTACGCCGTGTCGAAACTCAATTGGGCGAAGATACAGTATTAATGAGCGTGTCACGAGAGCAGTTGCAATCTGTTATTGCTGGCTTGCATCGTAAAGGCTTAAGCCCGCGCTCTTTATCTTTATGTTTATCTGCACTTAAACAGTTTTTCGACTTTTTACTCCATGAAGGCGCGGTAAAGGTTAATCCTGCCCATACACTAAGCGCCCCTAAACAAAACAAACCCTTGCCCAAAAATATGGATGTCGATGCGGTGAGTCATTTATTGTCAATTGATGGCACAGACCCTTTGAGCCTGCGCGACAAAGCGATTATGGAGCTATTTTACTCAAGCGGATTACGTTTAGCGGAACTCGCTAGCTTAGATTGTGCAGACATTAAGTTTGATCAAAGTGAAGTTAAAGTGACGGGTAAAGGCAGTAAACAACGTGTAGTGCCAATAGGACGAGTAGCGCTATTAGCGATAAAAACATGGCTTGGTTGCCGTGAGCAATTATCTCTGGCACAGGCAGGTGATGCTTTGTTTGTGAGCAGCCAAGGGAAACGTTTATCGCACAGAAGCATTCAAGCACGTATGGCTAAATGGGGCCAAGAACAGGCGATGTCAGTAAAAGTTCATCCGCATAAGTTGCGTCATTCGTTTGCAACCCATATGCTTGAATCAAGTCAAGATTTACGCGCTGTACAAGAGTTACTGGGTCACGCAAACTTATCGACCACGCAAATTTATACCAGTTTAGACTTTCAACATCTCGCTAAAGTTTATGATGGCGCGCATCCAAGAGCGAAAAAAGATAGGGGAAAATAATGACATATCAACAACAAGCTGCTTCTATTACCCAATATCAACGCCTACAACCTTTTAAAGCCATTAGCTTCGATTTAGATGACACTCTTTATAATAATCTTCCTTATGTTGTCCATGCTAGTGAGCAATTATTTGAACTTATCAATCGCAGTTATCCGGCTACAATGGCTTGGAATAGCACTCAGTGGCAACAGCTTAAGCACCATTTGTTTACCTTAAGACCCGAACTTGCGCACGACACCAGTGTCGCGCGGTATGCCATGTTGCATCAGGGTTTATTGCATTTCGGTTATTCTGAGATAGACGCCAGTCAGGGTGCGCAATTGGGCATGGATTGTTTTCATTATCATCGTAGTGATTTTACCGTCGCATCAGAGGTGCTAACGGTGTTGCAAAAACTCGGGCAATACTACCCGTTAATTGGGATCACCAATGGTAATGTAGACTCCAAACGAATTGGCTTAAGTGATGTGATGCAATTTGTACTACACCCAGGCCATGGTATTAAAATGAAACCGCATAGCGATATGTTTACGTTAGCCTGTAAGCAACTTGCTATTACGCCTGCACAGTTGCTGCATATTGGCGATCATCCATCGTCGGATATTGCTGGGGCTAAAATGGCGGGATGCCAGAGTGTTTGGCTTAACCCTTGTATGCAACAGCGACATAAAAAAGCGCAAACGGTATTACCTCATATTGAAATTAATCAATTAGATTTACTGCTTGAGTTACTTTAATTTACAGCTTGAATCACGCTCTATTGCTGGGCGTAAAGTGACGTTGTGAGTGGTTTATTTGTCTAATACTTTGCTATTATTTGTGACTCGTTGACTTAAGGTTATTTCGGCTTTTAGACTCATTTGTTCTACTTGTTCACGACTGGCATGCATATCGGCATCGCCTACGCGAAAATACGTGCCGCTGTAAGGATCGGTGCCTACATAAATTGGTCTGAGTTTTACATCAACACTCGGCACGTGAATACGGATGAGTTTTTTGGCCATAATTTCGATAATTTGCACATCTGTTGGCGCTAAAATATTGTGACTGATTTTTTTTGCGTCATTTAATATGGTCCAGATTTCACTCAACATAGGCATAGGGTTAACAATCCCTTCGATAGTAAATTGCCCTTGTTCTTCTTTCACGCCTAAAATAATTTCCCCGCCCAAGGTGTTAGCAAATGCACTGTAGCTTTCCCACATACCTTCTGGCAGTTTGCCTTTACCATCACGGCCACCCGCTAATTTAAACTCTACCTGTGCAGACTCTTGTAAGTTGGCGATATCATCTAAGGCGAATGTAGGATAATGATGTGGCGACATAATGAGTTCCGATAGTGCTGAATGTAGATGATGTCACTTTAAGAAGTTTTGTAAAAAAAAGGAAGTAAATCCGCAAGGGAGGGCACGGAGTTACTTCTTAAAATATACCGTTGGGGCTCGGTATAATGCCTATAACAAATACGCTGAGTAAATTCGTTAAGCCACAATAATGGCTTCATTGCCTGCTTTGATTAATGGCACTAGATCAAAGTGCCAGTGCTTTTGGGAAAAGCAGCATATTTTCAACATCAATATGATTTTGTAAATCAGCATCAAACTCTGCCAATGTGCGATAACAGGTTTGCCACGTGCTGCATACGCCAGCAGGAGGAGTGTAGTTATTCGTTAAGCTTCTGATGGTATCTAATATCTGGTCGGCATTATCGTGCTCATGCAGCATCATATTAATTGGATTACTAATGTGACCAAAACAGCCATGAGCTGGTTCGCCTAAGCTTAGTGATTTAATGGCTGGGAATAGAATTCGTTCTTCTTTCATTAAGTGCGGCATTAATTCGGCAATAAGGGCGTTAACAGCCTGTGCCAATGGTTTGATTTCATTATGTTCATCGCCATGTGCTCTTACCATTTTTTCAGTATATTCGGCTAGAAGTGGCGCCGTATCACGGATGTACTGATGGTGAGTCGCTTCAATATAATCAATTAAATCGACTAGCGATAACTGCTGTAATGCGGGTAAGGCGTGTTCAGTTAACATAGTTTTTCCAAAGATACACATAAATTACATGTATATTATGTGCATCTTTAAAAATCCTCAAATGTTAAAGTGAAAGTTGTTAGCTAACTCACAGAACCCATTAATTAATCGACATAGCAGGTTTCATTGGTATTGAGTGTGGTTGTTAGCACTTGGTCACTCACATTTTGTTGCGCAAGCATACCGCCAACCCGCAACAAAGTATTTTGCCAACAGAGCAATCCTCGATGATCCATACTCGGTTGAGACAAGGTATGTGGCGTTAGCCATTGTTTACTTGCTAAGTCGAAGCGGTATTGATATTTACCGGGTTCACTTGGCAGACCGTTATACCCAATGCCTGAATAGTTATATGGATTATCACTGCCACCTAAAAAGACGATCTGGCCACCTTTTGGAGTCTTTATTCCTGTTGCGGCCATACGATAATGTGCGGTTGGTGTATTTGACTGGCTTGCGGATTGGCCTGCTGGCAGATTTATAATTGAGTAATGCGGCAATAATTGCCAATCAATACGCAAGTGATTGTTAGGGTTAATCTCCCCCAATAAACACACTGGCGATGCTTGGTAGCTTCGACGTGCATTAATATTTGGCTGCACTTTAACCCCATCACATAACACTAATTGATTGCCCACTATTCCTACCGCTTGACCAAATACTGCTGGTGCAGGGATCGGGCTGGCTTGAGCCCAGATGTCGGTTTGGGTGTCATATACTTGGACTAAATTAACATTACCGTCGTTGTGCCAACCGCCAAACAGATAAATATAACGTTGCTGATAAGTTGCTGCAGTTGTGTCATCAACTGCAACAGGCATGTCTGCAATGCGTTGATAGCTGTTGTTACTAATCGAATATTGATAATTGTCCACAGTGCTTATTTCATCATGGTTTTCAGCAACGGTATAGCCACCAAATACATATGCATATTCTTTTATGCCAACAGCAACTGAGGCTAAACGGCCTGAGAGTGGTGCAACATGGGGTACCGCTTTTATAGATTGCCATTGAGGTGCGGTGCTATCGATAGCTAATGACCAGGCAAGATTATGTACATCTTGATAATCCTTACCTTTTCCTAGACCCATAAAACTCAGTAAATACGTTTGTTTATTAGCATGCACCATGGCGACAGCGTTATTACTCACCGCTTGTGGTAATAAAGGGGCCAGTTGAGTTGCAAATGCTGATGGCGTTACCATTGCTCCAACTATTACTCCTGCCATTACACAGGCCAAGCTTGGGGGCTTACAGAGGGTTTGAAAGCGAGGGGAGGTTAGCTTGGTTAAGCGCAACATGAGTTAAATCCTTTATTGATGTCGACTAAAATGAGTGTGTTGATTAGCGCCCGTAACTCATAAACGCTTCGTATTCAATTTACGGCTTAATGCCTTTACCCATACGTATTTCGACACTTTGTTTATAGGGTGTTTTTTTATTTTCGGCATCATTCTGTTCAACAATAATGTACCAATCAAAACCCATTTGGTCGGTTAATACCGATGCCTGAGTAGAGATATAAGTGTTTAGATTGGCTTTATTTTTACTGATAATGTCTAACATAAAATAATTGTCGGTAATTTTGCGCTCAAGATACTGATATCCATCTGCTTGACGATATTGCTCAGTGGTTGTGTTATTGGCACAACCACTGAGTAACAAAGTGGTAGCTAGTGTTATCAATAGCCAAACGGTTACCTTGATGGTTTTAAGCATTATCACTCTCATTTAGCCAGTTGTTGCAGTGCTTTTTGCTCTTGTACCATTGTGAGTGGCGCATCGGCAATAAGTTGATCTAACACTTCATCAAGTGCTGAGCCGCCGCTTGCTGTTTGATACAGAGCTTGATGATCGATTTGATGGTCAGGATCGCTCTTATATTCAACACTGGCCATTTGCTGCCATTGTCCTTGTTGTTGACAGGCGATTACATTGCTTTGTTGTGCTTGGTCTTGCACAGCATACTGGCGGCATAATTCGCCTTGTTGATTGTAAAAGCTGAGCTGAATAGTCAACACGCTGTCGTTATCTAGGATTGTGTCTATACCGCTTGGTAGGTGTGTAAGCTGTTCACTTATGTCATTTTGAAGCGATAAACTGTTTGCAGCCGCAATGTTGGTTTGACTCGGGCTTGGCGACTCGATTTGATAAACACCATATCCAGCTATAAGAGCTATTACGGCAACGGCAGCAGCATACTGCTGAACGTGCTGTTGCGCTTTACGCCACCAAGGAAACTCGACAACATTGTCTGTCACAAAAGTGTCTGTCACAGGATTGGCTGCAACAAGCTCTTCATCGGCTAATAATGCTTGAGTCGAAGCTGGAATAGGCTGTTGATCAATAGCTTGGTAATGCTCTTGTACCATCACATCAACCATGGCTAATTCAGCTAATCTTTCCGCAATCGCCTCATTATCAACAAGTGCCATTCTGACCCGTTCCATTTCCGCCTCTGGCAACTCGGCATCCAAAAAGGCTGATAAGGTTTCATCGCTTAAGTTCATGCCATGCTCCCGTTAGGTTGTTTAAAAAAGCTGACCATATTGGCTCTTGCTCTGGCAAGGCGACTCATAATAGTACCGGTTGGAATAGCTAAAATATCCGCCGCTTCACTGTAACTCATACCTTGTACCGCAATTAATGATAGCACTTCACGCTGTTCATCCGATAAGCTGTTCATGGCTTGGTTAACTTCACCTAGGGTGATGTCGTTAATGATATCTGCTTCACCGTCGCTGTAGTTTTCAGCTTGTAGTTCTGGTTTGGCGGTGGCCAATGTGCGCACTTTTTGTGAACGGTAGTCATCAATCCATTGATTGCGACATATTTTAAATGCCCACTTTACCAAAGGGACATCTTCTGGTGGTGGTGACTTTAGGATCCGCAACAGCGTATTTTGCACTAAGTCGTCGGCATCGGGCATCGAGCCCGTTAACGAGTAGGCAAAACGTCTTAATGCTGGCAGCAATGTGGTTAATTCTGTCTTCATGTTACATCTCGCGTTAAAGTCGACATATGTTGATAACGGGTCAATAGATTAATTTATTCCAATGAGAGGGAATTTTTTGTTGTTGTCAGACGTTTTTATCTTACACACTATACGCCAAGCTAGGTAAATCAATGAGAACAATGAAAAAATATAAACTCACATTATTGGGGCTTGCCTTGATGCCGATATGGGTATCTGCGCAGTTATTACCGATTACTGATTTGCCAAATACCATTGTGGAACACCTTGATCGCACTGTTAACCGTAATGCAGAGCGCCTACAAGAATTAAAACAACAACGCTTAATTGAGCAACAACTGCAAAAAACCATTGCTATCAAAGCCCAATTACTAGACCCATTAGTGCAGTTACCTAACGTATTACCCATATTCGATACACGTAAGCAGCTCGTGTGGAATGAGGTGAAAGTTGAGCAGGGGCATCGAGCTGTTGAGCGTGAATGGTTGATACTGTTATCGGCTGACCAATGGCAGCAAGTACTCGAGGTTGTACCGGTATTGAGTCAGTACGTACAAACCCGTAAAAGTTTAGACAGCTTAGATTTACAACTTATTAAGCTGCAAGTACCTGAGTCGTTAAACAATACACAATTACTGCGTCAGCAGTTGCCAGAATTGCTGGCACCGTATTTAAGCCGTAACTTTATTTACCAACCGCAATCAGACGTTATGGTGCCACAAGTCGATGCTGCGTTGGTTGTAAATGACAAGCCAGAGGCAATGTGTCAGATGCCTATTTCGTTAGGCATGGTTGATACTGCAATTAACCCTCATCACTATGCTTGGCCTAATGCGCAGGAAAATTTTGCGTTAATTCAACAACACTTTTTGCCAGCTGCAATCCCTACGTCATATAGCCATGGCACGGCCGTAGCAGGCGTTCTGGCAGGTGAAAGTGATGGGTTAAGCCCATTGTTGCCGTCATTAACGTTATACAGTGCAGGGGCTTTTTATGCGCAAAATGAATATCAGCAAGGGGCCACACTAGAGAGTATTTTGCAGGCGTTAAATTGGTTGGTCGCGCAAAATAATCGAGTGGTTAATATGAGCCTGACTGGACCAGATAACCCTGTATTAAGCGAAGTGGTTACTCTATTAGTCGCTAAGGAGATTATTTTAGTGGCTGCTGCGGGTAACGGCGGGCCAGCGGCTGCACCTTTGTATCCTGCCGCATATGATGGCGTGATAGCGGTAACCGCAGTGGATGATGCAAAAAGGCTTTATCGTTGGGCGAATCAAGGTGAGTATATTGATTTTGCGGCTACTGGGGTTAAGGTGTTAACCACTCGCGCTGATGGCAGCATCGGGCGCGAGAGTGGTACGTCTATGGCGACACCTGTAGTGAGCGCAAAAGTGGCGTGTTTATTAGCTTTGACACCAGAATTAACGCTGGCGCAAGTCGTACAGCAATTACAACAACAAGCGCAAGATTTAGGCGATCCAGGTAAAGACAATCAATATGGTTATGGCTTACTCACTCGGCCTTTAAAAGCTGGCTTGTAACATTAGCCCTGCACGGGTCTCATCGTAATCGGCAGTGCTTAAGGTTGAATGGAAATCACCATATTCAATAGACGTTAATATCGCCCAATGTTGCCCCAAATTCACTTCCCATTTGGCGTCATACTGTTGGTGTACATCATCTCGGTGACTACCATTATCTTGAGTTTGATAATCTCGCTGGCTCAGTTTGGCACCTAATTGAATTTTTTGTTGTATTTGCCATAACGAAAACTGATTGGACACTCGTGCGTTGAGCCCTGTCGCGGTATAACTGAACGACGAAGCTGTCGTATCTTCATCCTCATAGGACGCCCCCACTGAAATAAAGCGCTGGCCTTGATTAAAAAACCAAAAAGAGTCCACTGCTGCCGTATAGCTTTTTGCATCTCGTTCTTCTATTTGATCAAACTGCTTGTTTGCATGCATGATGCTTGGACGTAAAAACCAACTGTCAGATAAGCTGTGCATGCTATAGAGACTGAATTGATTTAAGGTTAAAAAGTTGCTGCCATCTAAATCGGCCTGGGCATGATAAACATTGGCGCCTATGGTGACAGTGGTAAGTGCATAACTCATATCGACAAAGGCTAATTGTAGGCGAGAATCATAATCACTGGCCGTTTGGTAGCTTTTATCATTGATACTGTAACCACTGTCTAGACGTAAGTTATCGCTAATTTGCCAACCAAGGTCGACTTGAGCATCGAGAACGACAGCATTATCGGACTCGCCACTCGCTTGCTCTAATTCACTGATGTTTACATTGGACTGATATTCCATACCCGCTTTAGCTTTACCACTAAATGACCAGGCATTGGCAGTGTCGTTTGCCCATACTTTTACCCCTAATAATGGGCTCGCACTGGCCAGTACGATAGCCGTTGAGAGTGCGGTATAACGAGTTAATAATGCCATAATGTGAAATCCTAAAGTCAACAGGGATAAGATAAGCCGGCAATACAGCCGGCATAAACGAGGTTAGCTTGGAATATGTTATAAACCGCTGGTTAATCTAATGGTGTTTTGAATCGTGTTATTGACTTCAGCACTTACGGTTTGACTGACTGCTTGGGTCACTTGTTCGCGTGCATTTTGTTGTACTAATTCACTCGCACTTGCTTGTAACTGCTGCTGCACAGTTGTTAATGCTGTGGCATTGACGGCAGCAGTGGTTGCTTGCGATACCGCGGCGTTGGTTGATTCTGATATAGCATTACTAGTGGCAGCAAGCGTATCGGCCGTCATGCTGCTTTGCAGGTTAGCTGCACCGTTAGCTGCAACAGTAGTCGTTAATTCAGTAGCGCCATTCACTGCGTTATCTAGTGCAAGCTCAGTTGAGCTAGCAGCCATTAGAGCACCATTCACTGAAGCAGCAGCTAATTGGGCTGATGTATCAGCGGTTGTGGTAACAGCAGTAGATGCAGATGCTAAAGTTTGTGTCGATAACATTTCTGCTGTCGCAGCAGTTTGACCGCTAAGTTCAGTTGCCAATGTCACTGAGCCATTAGTTAAGTCGTTAAGTTGAGAGCTGGCTATTTGAGACACAGAATCGACATTAGCGATTGTTGTGTCAACTGATGAGTTCACTGCCGCTAGCGTTTCAGTTGGCATTGGAAGCGTTAGTTCGCCGTTAGTAGATGTTGTTGAGCCAGCTGCCATTGATGCTGAGTCATTTGTTTCGCTCGTTTCTGTTGTGTCAGCGTTGCTATCGCTTGTTGTTGAAGCTTCATTGTTATTTTGTAGGTTAGCGCTTGCACTTAACTGTTGTGATTGATCTGAGTTAAATTGCACATCCGCTTGAGCAGAGGTTGATGTCGAGACAGATATTTCAGCACTCATTGCCATCGTTGAAAAACAGGCTAGTGCGATTAGAGTTGGAGTAAATAATGTTTTCATTGTAGTTTCCTCGTTGTTGTCGTGATTGACATAGTGATAACGAGACAACGACAGATTCTATTCCATTTATTTTAAAAAAATTAAAAATAAATTAAATCAATTCCGAAAAGTTTGATTAAGCTTCTGTAATTAAATGTTATTTTTTAGATGATAAGATGGATTAAAAATAAAACGGGCTTATCATTGCTGATAAGCCCGTTTCATTACAATCGCTTAGACGCTAGGTCTTAGTTCATGCCGTATTTCTTTAATTTCTTACGTAAAGTACCACGGTTGATACCTAACATATTAGCAGCGCGCGTTTGGTTGCCACGAGTGTGTTGCATAATGATGTCTAGTAAAGGAGCTTCAACTTCGCTCAATACCATTTCATATACTTCAGAAGCTTCCTGACCGTCTAACTGAGAGAAGAAGTTAGTTACGGCACGTTTAACTGCGTCACGTAATAACTGCGGCTTGATAGTGCCGTTTGCTGTTTCGATTTTGCCTACGGTAAGCTGGTGAACTTCTGTGTTAGTTGTCTGATCAAACATTCTATTCTGCTCTTTATTAAATTCTAAACTAATTCATCAAAATAACATTCCACGAGGGAATGTTGCTGGGCAGCGGTTTCAAGCCGATTGAAGTCAGCACGAAATTGGCGCTGTTCCTCATGGTTTAGGTACCACCCGACGTGCTTTCTAGCAAATCGGACACCTTTGTATTCGCCATATAAGTCGTAAAGTTTGTTAAGGTGTTCAAGCATCACTGTGCGTTGCTCGTCCGCCTTAATTGGCGCTAACTTTTTACCTGTTTCCAGGTAATATAGGATTTCTTTAAAAATCCAGGGCCTTCCTTGTGCACCTCTTCCTATCATCAGGGCATCGGCGCCGGTGTAGTCAAGAACAAACTTGGCTTTCTCCGGACTGTCGATATCCCCATTGGCGACAACAGGAATTGAGACATTCTGTTTGATTGCTTTAATTGTGTCGTACTCGGCAAAGCCTTTGTACATGCATTGTCTTGTGCGGCCGTGAACAGCTAACGAAACAATGCCACTTTGTTCGGCAATCTTGGCTATTTCAACACCATTACGATGTTCAGGTTCCCAGCCTGTTCGAATCTTTAACGTTACTGGCACATCGACTGCAGATACCACGGCTTGTAAAATCTCTTTTACTAAATCGGGGCTTTGCATGAGTGCTGAACCAGCAAACTTTTTATTCACTTTCTTTGCGGGGCAGCCCATATTGATGTCAATGATGTGCGCGCCTTGTTCAACGTTGAACCTTGCAGCATTGGCCATTAACTCAGGATCTGCACCTGCTATTTGTACGGAGCGAACACCTTCTTCACCAGAATGCGTCATGCGCTGGCGGCTTTTATCGCTGTCCCAAACTTCAGGATTAGATGAAAGCATTTCTGATACAGCTAAGGCAGCGCCGTAGCGTAAACAGAGATTTCGAAAGGCCTGATCGGTGACACCTGCCATTGGTGCCACAATCAGCTGATTAGACAGTTGATACGGGCCAATTTGCATTGCGAACTTCACCTTGCTCTTCAAAGGGGCGCTATAGTAGCCCTTTTTGGCGGCCATGAAAAGGTCAATAAATGACCTAAATGCAACTTTTTTGCTTGACTTTTATTGGCTGTCACATCTTTGACTAATAATTGGCATTTTTACATGTTGTTTGAGGGCTGGTGCGAGCTGTAGGTCAACTTTTTTATTGACGCTGGAAGTTTCTAGGCTTGTTAATAGGCTGTGAAAAATATTCAGTGGGTTATTTTGGTGATAAAACAACCCACTGTTGGCTTCATATTGATGCGAGTTAGGTATTTATTTACGTATACCGCTTAGTCGACTCCAGTCTTCTTTATGGCAAGCGGGATCCATATCAAACCATTGGCTATAAAAGTCAGACACATCTTGTGCTTGTTCCTGAAGTAGACCTGATAAAGCAAGCTTGCCACCGGTTTTGACCTTTTCGGCAATCAGCGGCGCTAACTCTTTTAATGGACCCGCTAAAATGTTGGCAACTAGCACATCGGCTTGTAAATTAGCAGGTTGGTCTTCAGGTAAATATAACGCTAATTGATCGACAACGTCATTTCGTTCTGCATTGGCTGTTGAGGCATCAATGGCTTGGTAGTCAATATCAACACCGGTGACTTTTTTAGCTCCCAGTTTGATGGCCGCAATCGCTAAAATACCTGAACCACAACCAAAATCGATTACTTCTTTGTTGCTCAAATCGAGACTGTCTAACCACTCTAAACATAACGCTGTAGTCGGGTGCGTTCCGGTTCCAAACGCTAAACCTGGGTCAAGAATAACGTTTACGGCTTGTGGGTCTGGAATTTCGCGCCAACTTGGGCATATCCACAAACGTTGGCCAAATTTAATTGGGTGGAAGCTGTCCATCCATTCACGTACCCAGTCTTTGTCTTCAACTTGCTCAATCTTATGGGTAAATCCTTTACCGAGAAATGGCATGGTTTCTAAAAGTTCGATAGTCGGTGTTAAGTCTGTATCGGCATCAAACAAAGCGATTAAGATAGTGTCTTGCCATAATGGCGTTTCACCTAATTTTGGCTCAAAAATAGGCTCGTCTTGGCCATCTTCGTAAGTAATGGAAACTGAACCTTGATCCATTAATAAGTCACCAAGCATGTCTGCATGGTCGCGATGGGTGTGAATGCGCAATTGGATCCAAGCCATGGAATGTTCCTAATCGATAAATTAATACAAGTATTGTTGGCCGTCATTATACCCAAACCTCCTGCATTTGTGCGTTTTCGTCGACACTTTATCTGGCTTATTTATAAAAGCATGCTGGTGGCAAGCTTGGCGTATGTGATCGGCTTCTAACAAACCAGTAAATATTGGTGAGCACAGTCACGGATTGTTTTGTGCACAGTGCCGTTGCCCCTGATCTCTTGCTATGGTCAATGTCTCTTATTGTGTCAGCACAGGATGTAATAATTTATGGCCGCGAACCCTTTGCCAGCAAAAGCTGTCATGAGTAGCAATAATGCAAAAGGATTTAGTCACCCTATTTGGGCTGCTAGGGCAGACAGATTACAAAGTGCGACTGGTGTATTGCTAGGGCTCTTTTTGATTATGCATCTGCACTTTGAGTCGAGTATTTTATTTGGCAAGGAGGCGTTTTATCAGGTAGCACAGTTTCTTGAAGGCGGTATTTTCAGCGAAACGGGTCATGGGTATCCTATCCTTACACAAATATTTTCAACATTTATGCTGCTGATTGTGATTGTTCATGCAGTCTTTGCTTTACGGCGTTTTCCTACACAAATTGGCCAGTGGCGAGCCCTGCGCCAGCAGATGAAGTTTTTACCTCACGAAGATACTAAGATTTGGTTTTGGCAAATGGTCACTGGTTTTTTACTGTTTTTCTTAGTGCCAGTCCATCTTTTTGCCATGATGACTAATCCTGAAATTGGCCCACACTTATCGGCTGAACGTGTCGTACATCAAAATGTGTGGATGTTATATGTACTGCTATTACCTGCTGTGACTGTACATGCCATTTTTGGTTTATATCGAGTATCGATTAAGTGGGGATTAACAACTCAACGCTTTGCGTTATTAAAGTTAGCTAAAGTTATTTTGGCGTATTTAATGGTGCTTGGTGTAGCAAGTTTAGTGGCATATATCATTATTGGTCGCTCATTGAGCTTACCAGTGGTGCCTTTTGTACCTGGTTCGTAATAAGGATATGTTGTGAAAATTATATATACCGATTCCTTAGTAGTAGGGGCAGGACTTGCAGGCCTTAGGGTTGCTATAGCGTCTAAAGAGCGTGGCCTCGACACCATTGTATTATCGCTTATTCCGGCTAAACGCTCTCATTCAGTCGCCGCTCAAGGTGGTATGCAAGCCAGTTTAGCCAATACCGTTAGTGGTATGGGTGACAATGAAGATGTGCATTTTCAAGACACCGTAAAAGGTTCTGACTGGGGCTGTGACCAGCAAGTTGCTCGAATGTTTACTCATTGTGCGCCTAAAGCGGTACGCGAGTTAGCGCACTGGGGAGTGCCGTGGAGCCGAGTCACTGAAGGTGACCGTGAGGTTATTGTTAATGCGCAAAAAGTCACCTTAACCGAGGCGAAAGAGGCGCATGGTTTAATTAATGCCCGTGATTTTGGCGGTACTCAAAAGTGGCGTACGTGTTATACCGCCGATGGCACAGGGCACTCACTATTATATGCTGTCGATAATCGCGCTATATCTATGGGTATTCCAGTGCATGAGCGCATGGAAGCACTAAAAATTATCCATGATGGTAAACGGTGTCATGGCGTGATTGCTCGCTGTTTAATTACCGGGGAAATTCGTGCTTATGTGGCTAAGTCGACCACTATAGCGACAGGTGGTTATGGCCGAATTTATGAAGTGTCGACCAATGCCATTATTTGCGAAGGGATTGGCCAGGCATTGGCACTTGAAACTGGTGTAGCAACATTAGGTAATATGGAAGCGGTACAGTTTCACCCTACTGCCATTGTGCCTGTAGGTATTTTAACCACAGAAGGTTGCCGGGGTGATGGGGGAGTATTGCGTGATAAAGATGGTCACCGCTTTATGCCAGACTACGAGCCTGATAAAAAAGAATTGGCATCACGCGACGTAGTATCGCGACGAATGACTGAGCATATGCGCAAAGGCAAGGGTGTAGATAGTCCTTATGGTCCACATTTATGGCTAGATATTACTTTGTTAGGCCAAAAGCACATTGATACCAATTTGCGCGAAGTAAAAGAGATCTGTCAGCACTTTTTAGGTATTGACCCTGTGACAGATTGGATCCCCGTAAGACCAACACAGCATTATTCAATGGGCGGTATTCGCACTAAAGCTAATGGCGAAAGCCCACAGTTGTCAGGACTTTTTAGTGTCGGTGAAGCTGCGTGTTGGGATATGCACGGTTTTAATCGCTTAGGCGGAAACTCATTGGCAGAAGCTGTGGTTGGCGGGATGATTATTGGCCAATACGTTGCTGATTACTGTCAACAAACAACCTTGAGTATTGATACCCAATTAATTGAAGACTTTGGCCAACAAATTGAGGTCGAAATAAACCAGTTAATCGACGGCAATGGCACTGAAAAAGCCATTACTTTGAAACAAGAGATGCAGAAGATAATGATGGATTATGTGGGGATCTTCCGCAATGGCACTCAACTCGAGCAAGCCGTTAACGAGCTGAGTGAACTGCTTAAACGCTCTCGTAATATTGGCTTAACGTGTAAAAAACGTCATGCAAACCCGGAGTTAGTTGATGCATTACGAGTAAGGCGAATGTTAAAAGTTGCTTTAACGGTGGCCAGCGGTGCTCATGCCCGCACAGAAAGCCGTGGTGCGCATTCGCGCGAAGATTTTCCTGAGCGAAATGACAAAGACTGGCTCAATAGAACCTTGAGTTCCTGGCCAAATGATGTTGCATTAACGCCTAAACTGACTTATGAAGCCATAGATGTGATGAGCATGGAGTTACCACCGGGCTATCGAGGTTACGGAACAAATAACGCCATTGCTCACCCAGATACCCAAAAACGGCAACAACAAATTGAGCAAGTGCTTGCTGGGCTTACTGAGCCAAACGATCGCCATGCAAAACAAGCCGCGTTGATGCCATATGAATTACCTGAACAATTTATGCCAGCTAATCAAAGGTTGTTTGATAACGTCGATGTTAAAGGAGAGCAAGCCAAATGAGCCAAGCCCGTCAATTGACGTTTTCGATTTTTCGTTACGATCCGCAAGATCCTAATGATAAACCACAAATGGTCCGTTATGTTATTACCGAAACCCCAGGCATGACGGTTTTTATAGCGTTGAATCAATTACGCGATACACAAGATCCATCGCTGCAATTTGATTTTGTCTGTCGAGCGGGTATTTGCGGTAGTTGCGCGATGGTCATTAATGGTAAACCAACGTTGGCTTGTCGCACGCTTACCGCCAATTTACCAACAGCAGAAATTCGTTTAATGCCGTTACCTGGTTTTGAGTTAATTGGTGACCTATCAGTTAATACGGGTAAGTTTATGCGCGAATTAGCTGAACGTTTGCAATTATGGTTACAACCAAACGATACCGACATGGATATTCATCGGATTGAAGCGCCTATGGCGCCAGAGGAAGCCGCTAAGCTTTATGAGCTTGAGCGTTGCGTAGAGTGCGGTGTTTGTGTGTCTGCGTGTGCGACTAAGCAAATGCGAGATACTTTTGTGGGCGCAGTAGGATTGATGAAAATAGCCCGTTTTGAGTTAGATAGCCGTGACAGTCGCAGTAGTGAAGACTTTTATCATGTTATAGGTAATCAAGACGGCGTATTTGGTTGTATGACTTTGTTGGGTTGCCAAGACGCTTGCCCTAAAGATTTACCCCATATGCAACAGATTGCCTACCTTCGCCGAAAAATGGCCATCAGTGTGACTAATCTATAATTAGGGTTAATGAATATTAATGTAAGCTAATATTTTTTAATTGTTTATAAAGCAGCTGGTTACTAAGTTATTAAGCTTGGTTGCCAGCTGTTTTCATTTTAGTGCGTTATACAGTATTGTTAACTTGTGCATTGCAGATTAACGTCAGCAATGATTCGCGATATATAGCGATTAAAAAAGGAGTTTAACAATGCAAGCTCAGTTTACTGTTCAAATCGGTTCATTTCATAAAATCAGCAAAATTCCTAACGCCTGGTCAAATGATGATTATTTACATCTTATGGCATTAATGGGCCTTGATGATGGCTTAGAAGGCATGGATTCTGCTGAGCTGCGAGAAATGTGCATGATGTCGCTTAATGACTTGGGCGACGTTGAAGCGGCGAAGATTGTCTTAAGCCATCTATTTATTGATGATGTTACCGAAGGAAAAATAGACCAACTTGCCAATGACATGACTGGCGACAGAATGTGGGAAGAGTATTCTGATTGCTTGTTCCACGAACGTTTCTTCAGTGCTTATGCCTTATTGCGTGAAGCGTTTAATGGTATTTTTGCCCAACCAACAGGGGTCGAATTTAGCGTTAATATTACTGCCGAAAATGCAGATGATTTAACCATATTCGATGAATCTTTGCATGCTGCAATGGTGCGTTTATTATCAGCAGGCTTAAGTCCTGATGCCTTGATGCACCGTTTGTATGAAGATCAGATTAAAGGCACTCATTTCCCTGAATCAGAAGGGATTTTATGGAAGCTTGAGCTTGTTGCAAGTGAAGGCTTATCGCGTCAATATAAAATGGTCAGCTCGGCATTTTGGTTTGAGCAATTTGCAAATGTTGAACAGTTTGATGCTAATAGCCATGCCGACACTGTTGATGAAGATGAATAGACTCATTACCCGCATTCGGAAATTATTGCTTTAGCTAAATTATCACTAGGTTGCTTAACGCTAAGAGTATTTCGCCATAAAAAGCACAAAAAAATGCCGCTAATTTAGCGGCATTTTTATGGTTATTTTTGCGTTCTAGTAAATAATTACTTGGCGCGCTTCATTGCAGTAAAGAATTCTTCGTTGGTTTTGGTCATAGCCAATTTATCAATTAAGAATTCCATTGCAGAAACTTCATCCATTGGATGTAGGATTTTACGTAAAATCCACATTTTCTGAAGTTCTTCAGATGTTGTGAGCTTCTCTTCACGGCGAGTACCAGAGCGATTAAAGTCAATCGCTGGGAATACACGCTTTTCAGCAGCTTTACGAGAAAGGTGTAACTCTTGGTTACCGGTACCTTTAAATTCTTCGTAAATAACTTCATCCATTTTCGAGCCAGTATCAACTAACGCAGTAGCGATAATAGTTAAACTGCCACCGTGTTCAATGTTACGTGCAGCACCAAAGAAACGCTTAGGACGATGTAGAGCGTTAGCATCAACACCACCAGTTAATACTTTACCAGATGATGGGATTACGGTGTTGTATGCACGTGCTAAACGAGTGATAGAGTCTAGCAAAATCACTACATCTTTTTTGTGCTCAACTAGGCGCTTAGCTTTTTCGATAACCATTTCAGCAACTTGAACGTGACGGCTTGCAGGTTCATCAAAGGTAGAAGCAATAACTTCGCCTTTAACCATGCGCTGCATTTCGGTTACTTCTTCAGGGCGTTCATCGATAAGCAATACCATCAACACCACATCAGGGTTGTTATAGGTAATACTTTGGGCAATGTTTTGCAGTAATAATGTTTTACCCGCTTTAGGCGGAGCAACAATCAAACCACGTTGGCCTTTACCGATAGGCGAGCAAAGATCAAGAATACGAGAGGTAATATCTTCAGTTGAACCATTACCACGCTCCATGCGAAGGCGTTCTTCTGCATGTAATGGGGTTAAGTTTTCAAATAAGATTTTATTACGTGAGCTTTCTGGCTTATCAAAGTTAACTTCGCTAACTTTTAACAGTGCAAAATATCTTTCGCCTTCTTTAGGTGGACGGATTTTACCAAAAATGGTGTCACCGGTGCGCATGTTAAAGCGGCGGATTTGGCTAGGTGAAACATAGATATCGTCAGGACCCGCAAGGTATGAGCCATCTGAACTTCTTAAAAATCCAAATCCATCTTGGAGGATTTCTAATACACCGCCACCGAAGATGTCTTCTCCGCTTTTAGCGTGAGCTTTTAAAATCGAGAAGATGATATCTTGCTTACGAGTACGAGCCATATTTTCTAATTTCATGCTTTCAGCAAGAGAAACTAGATCCGAAATGGGCGTGTCTTTTAATTCTGTTAAATTCATGTATGGGAGTCTTGTGTTACGCGACGAAGCTTACCGCAATCAATCAGTAAGGTTGAAAAGAAATTATATGATTGATAAACGAGAAGAGGTTAATTTGAAAAAATCTGATGAATAAATTAGCACTTTATATGTTAGCCGTCCAGAAATTTAGGTCGATTTTGATCTAAAAACGGCACAAATTGTATAAAACTTGTGCCGATTAACACTTTTAGTCTATTTGATACTTAGATTTGAGCGTCAATAAACTCTTTTAATTGTGTCTTAGACAATGCGCCAACTTTAGTCGCGACTAACTCGCCGCCTTTAAACATAAGCAGTGTAGGAATACCACGTACGCCATATTTAGCTGGTGACACATTGTTTTGGTCAACGTTTAGTTTTGCTACGACCAACTTGCCAGCATACTCTTCAGCAACGTCGTTTAAGATTGGGGCGATCATTTTACAAGGACCACACCACTCAGCCCAGAAGTCTACTAAAATCGGTAATTCAGACTTTAATACGTCGTTTTCAAAGCCGTCATCGCTAAGGTATACAATTTTATCACTCATGTTGTTCTCCAGATTTGGTTCCATTGCTAGTTTATTAATGGCTTACCATGTATATTGGGTCAGTTAAATAGCTTTTCAAGAGACCGTTTTAATAATGTAGCTATTTCAAACGATCGAATCTTTTTTTGCAACCCCTACAGGTATGCTTGTGCTATGAGCCAAACACATTTATCGACCCAAAAATTCGCCGACTTCCCTTTAAAGCCAGAAGTACTTTCGGCATTAAATGAAAACGGGTTTGAGTTTTGCACGCCAATTCAGGCGTTATCTTTACCGATTTTACTGAAAGCAAAAGACATCGCCGGACAAGCCCAAACCGGTACCGGTAAAACGATGGCGTTTTTAGTTGCCACGTTTAACCATTTGCTTACCGTTGCAGCGCCAGAGGGCCGCAAAGCAACCGAACCACGCGCTATTATCATGGCGCCAACCCGTGAGTTAGCAATACAAATTGCCAAAGATGCTAATTTACTTGCCAAACATACAGGCCTTAAAGTCGGTATTGTGTACGGTGGCGAAAGTTACGAAACACAGCGAGAAGTGTTAGACAAAGGTGTTGATCTTTTAATCGGCACCACTGGACGTATTATTGATTATGTTCGTCAAGGTGTGATTAGTTTAAATCACATTCAAGCGGTTGTGCTTGATGAAGCTGACCGCATGTTCGACTTAGGATTTATTAAAGACATTCGCTTTTTATTCCGCAGAATGCCTGATGCTCAGTCACGATTAAATATGTTGTTTTCTGCCACTTTGTCAATGAAAGTGCAGGAATTGGCTTATGATCACATGAACGATCCGGAAAAAGTTGAAATCGAACCGTTAGAAAAAACCTCCAAAAATATTAAAGAGGAAATTTTCTACCCGTCGATGGAAGACAAAATGCGCTTGCTGTTAAGCCTAATTGAAGAAGACTGGCCCGATAAAGCTATCGTGTTTTCAAACACGAAACACAGCTGTGAAAAGCTATGGTCTTATTTGGAAGGTGACGGGCATCGTGTTGGTTTGTTAACTGGCGATGTACCGCAAAAGAAGCGAATCCGTATTCTTGAGCAATTTACTACTGGTGATTTAGATATTTTAGTGGCGACTGATGTTGCTGCTCGCGGGTTACATATCTCTGATGTGTCACACGTATATAACTATGATTTACCAGATGATTGTGAAGACTATGTGCATCGTATTGGCCGTACTGGCCGCGCAGGTAAAACCGGCGTGTCTGTGAGTTTTGCGTGTGAGGAATACGCGCTTAACTTACCCGCAATTGAAACTTACATTAACCATTCAATTGCGGTGTCTAACTACGATCAAGATGCGTTATTGGATGATATTCCACCGCCAGTGCGTATCCATCGCAAGCATCCTACATCACGTACGCGTGATGGTGGTGCAAGCAAAGGTGCACATCGTAGCGGTGGCACTAACCGTCCGCCACGTCACAGGACTCGCAGACCACAGTAAATGCCATTTTCAAACGTATCTCAACCTTATGCGGCGATAACATTAGGCTCGAACAGTTTTAATATGTTGGTGGCTAATACAGTAGGCAATAAACCTACTGTTATCGCCAAATATAAACGTAAAGTCCGCCTTGCTGAAGGCATTGGCGACGATGGCATATTGTCTGAAGACGTTATTTTGCGTGGTTTAGATTGTTTGTCTATGTTTGCGTCTATGCTAGAGCAGCATAATATAGCCAGTGATAATGTTGCCGTATTTGCTACGGCGACATTACGCGTTATCAATAATGCCGATGAGTTTCATCGACGTGCTTTGCCAATTTTGCAGCATGAAATTGAAGTAATCTCAGGTTTGCGAGAAGCTGAATTGATTTATCAAGGCATGGTTGCTACGACACAAGGTGACGGTCGTCGCTTAGTGATTGATATTGGCGGAGCTAGCACAGAGTTTATTATTGGTGATGGCTGTAACGTTCTGTTTAAAATTAGTGTCCCCATGGGGTGCGTGTTGTTTAATCAACGTTTTTTTACTCAGTATCCATTACAAAATATCGATTTTGAACAAGCCATTGATTATGTCAATGTGATGCTAAGTGAATATCGCGAGCAACTGTTGGCGCTAGGATGGCAAGCGGTGCTTGGTGCTTCTGGTGCGGTGCAGTCGGTGGTGTCTGTGCTACAACATCGGCAAGCACCAACCATTATTAATCTAGCAATACTAAAGGATTTTCGTGCTGAAATTCTGGCGCAATGTGATTCTAATTTAAGCGGGATAAATGGTTTGGATGTTGAGCAAGCGCCCACATTTGCCTCTGGTGTGGCGATATTAATTGCTTTGTTTGAAAGCCTCAATATTAGTCGCTTACATCTTGCTGGTGGTGCTTTACGTGAAGGCGTGTTGCAATTGTTGGCCGACCGTATTAGCTAATTGCTTAGTTTCACAATAAAAATAGGTCGCCATGGCGACCTATTTTTTTGAGTATTGATTAATTTAAAAATAATTACTTTAAGATTTCAACTAGATCAGCTTCTAGTGTTACTTTTGGACGTTCAACAATACGGCCTAATTCATTACCTTGTTGCTTAACAATAAAAGTAGGAATACGGCTAAATGCATACTTGGCCGCTAATCCTTCAGGATCTTGTTTAGCGCGATCAACGCCAATATATTCAACTTGAATATTAGGGTTACCAGCTGCTTCGAGTACTCGCATAAAATGTGGTGTTTCACGATGGCAATCAGGGCACCAAGTACCGATAATCACAACAATTTGAGTTGGCACATCAATTGCGCTAAGTACGGCAACAGCTTGCGCATCAACTTGATAATTAGCAAAGCCATCAGCGTAGCCAGGTAATGTGCTGGTGAGCGTTTGTGGTTCAATTAAACCCGTTAAAATCACTTCTTCTTTCTCCTCGCTGCATGTCGCTATAAAGCCTTGCTGCTCTTCTTCAAATCCGCATCCAGAATTAGCTGATACGGTCATTGGTAACATTTGAGCACTGAAAAAGAGTGCGGTAGTCGCCAATAATGTTTTAACGTTATTGTGCATGATAATGCCTCACTTAAGAAGAGAATACTTAGGAAAATGCTTGAGTGTATTCAATCATGCTAATAAGGTTCTGTTAAGGCTAAGATGGTCTTGATGCTAGGTAGATCACTAAAAAATAAAGCCAATCATCAAGGTGATTGGCTTTATTTTTTATAATTGAAACTAAATTGAACAATTGATATTAATTATGTTCTTTTAGCCATTGTGCAGCACGTTTAGCAAAGTAGGTTAAAATGCCATCTGCACCAGCGCGTTTAAAGCAAAGCAGTGACTCCATGACAATGGCTTTCTCTGCTAACCAACCGTTTTGTATTGCTGCCATGTGCATGGCATATTCACCACTGACTTGATAAGCAAACGTTGGCACAGCAAGTTCTGTTTTTACACGGCGTACAATGTCTAAATAAGGCATGCCGGGTTTCACCATCACCATGTCAGCCCCTTCTTGGATATCTAGAGCAACTTCATGCAATGCTTCGTCACTATTGGCTGGGTCCATTTGATAGCTATGTTTATTGCCACCTTTTAGGTTGCCAGCAGAGCCCACTGCATCACGGAAAGGTCCATAGTAGCTTGAAGAATATTTAGCAGAATAAGCCATGATCTGGGTGTTCACAAAACCATTTTCTTCCAATGCTTGGCGGATTGCTCCAATGCGGCCGTCCATCATATCTGATGGTGCAACAATATCGGCGCCAGCTTCTGCGTGTGATAATGCCTGCTTAACTAATATTTCTGTCGTAATGTCGTTAAGGATGTAACCGGTATCATCAATAATGCCATCTTGGCCATGTGTGGTGAACGGGTCTAACGCGACGTCAGTCATAATACCTAACTGTGGGAAGGCTTGCTTTAATTCACGTACAGCGCGTTGCACTAAACCATCTGGATTGTATGACTCTTCAGCTAATAAACTTTTTTTGTCTACTGGTGTTACTGGGAATAAGGCGATTAATGGGATACCTAGTTCAACCAACTCAGCGGCTTCTTTTAGAAGTAAATCAATAGAGTATCTTTCAACACCTGGCATAGAGGCTACTTTTTCAGAACGTTGAAATCCCTCTAAGACAAACATTGGGTAAATCAGGTCATTAACCGTTAGGGTGTTTTCTGACATCAAACGACGACTAAAGTCATGTTTACGCATGCGGCGCATTCTGCGCTGAGGGAAGGCACTAGTAATAATATTCAATTTCGACTCCTGAGTTAGATCTGGTCTGCTTTTAGTGCGTAATAGCACACTTTATTTCTGCCACTGCGCTTAGCTTGGTACAGTGCTTTATCTGCTTGTTCAAGTAACAACATTGGATGCTCATCACTGTCGATAATATCGGCACTAACGCCAATACTAACCGTTAATGGAATATGTTGACCGTTATGAGTAATGTCTTGCTCACTGATTGCTTGGCGAATTTGTTCGGCAACTAATAGGGCACCTTCGCTATCGGTACTGGGTAGAATGATAGCAAACTCTTCACCGCCAAAACGTGATACGAGATCGGTTGGACGTTTTAAAAATTCAGTCAGTGTATGGGCAATCATTTTGATTGAATAGTCACCGGTAAGATGACCATATTGGTCGTTAATATTTTTAAATTTATCGATATCAATCATCAATAACGCCATCGGGGTTTGCTGTCTACGGCTAATACGGCCCTCTGCGATTAAGCGGCGATCAAATGCATTACGATTTTTAACGCCGGTGAGACTGTCAATGGTGTTTTGCTCGGTCAGTTTTTGATTCACTTCATGCAGTTCACGCAAGGTAATCTCTAATTCAAGGGTACGTTCTTGTACCATTTGTTCAAGTTTTTCACTGTTCTCCGCTTCTGCGTGCAATGCTTCGTCACGGGCTTCTCGGATCCGCTGTGCTTGTTCGAGTGCTTGTTGTTGAATTTTAAATTTAGCCTTGCGCTCATCGCTGTAACGCAATGCGAGTACCGCCGCCATAGTGAAAACCTCAAACATGAGGCCTATCATGGTAGGTGTTTGCGAAGCGATATCCAGTTTAAGTATGCCGAGATATAGCAGCACTGTAAGGATACAGCCAATTAATAAAGCCAGGCGGCCTAAGGCATATAAGGTTGCATTACGTTGACCGACAAAAGCTTGAATGAGTGAGAATGTGACGAGAATGGTGCTCATAGTTAACACCACAAACACTAAAATATAAATAGCCGAGCTGTAATCAATAAGAGGCATTATCACAGCTAAAGAAAACGAGATAACAGCCATGACTCGGCATATCCGTAGCATTTTTAGATTGTGATACTTAAACTGCAATGCTTTTTCAGTAAACATGAGTGAGAATCCCAATGTTAGCGGGATGATAATGGTAAATATGTACTGTTGCATAATGGGCCATTGCGGCCATAAATAGCGAAATGCCACACCGTATAAACTCGCTGTGAGTATGGTGAGTCCAAGAACATAACCACAGTAATAGCTATAACTGTATGAACTAGAGGCTAGTGCAATAAACAAACTAAATAAGCTAATGGCAATTAGTAGGCCTATTTGCAGGCCAATATATAAATTTTTGGTTTCTGTTAATTGGGTTAAGTCATTAGAAGACCATAAAACAAGCGGTAAGCTAATGCTACCAAGGCTGTCAATCTTGATATAAAACTTGTGAGTATCGCCCGGTTGTAATTCGATAGGGTATAAAAAAATATTACTCAGAAGTGGTCGCTGTTTAAACGGTAATGAGTCACCCATTTGTTGTGCACTAACAAGTTCACCATTAATAAAGTGATATATGACCACGCTATCAAGGAGTGGGTTGTCTAGAGCGATAATTCGCGAAAGATAATCGTCTGGGTTATATATACTGAATGTTATCCAATAATTTTCGACGCCGATATGCTGCGGCTGATCCCCTTCAAATTTCTTCCATGTACTTTCTGGTTGCTCTAATAGTTTGGTTAGTTGACTAATATTTTTACTTTTATTGATATAAATCCAATCTTGTAAATCAATTTTAGTGATTGAATCTGAGGTCAACCGGAGTGGAACGGTTTGTATGGTATTAGCCCAACTGAGTTGGCTTACAAGGAGTAAACAAACCCCCAAAAAAAGGCTGAGACAGTATGTAAATCTTGATGATAAACCTGTAAAGCTAGGGATGTTCATTAGTCTTCTCCCCTCTTCAGGGGAATTGGTAGCCCAAAAAAATTACAGCTGTTTTGAAAGCAATATTTCGCCAGTTCAGTTTCTGGTTGCTGACGGAGTTGCGCCATGACTTGAACAATATAGGGTAAATATTGCGGCAAATTCTTGCTGGATTTGGGCTTAGGTCGCATGCTGCGTGGCAATAAATATGGGCTGTCAGTTTCAGCCATAATGCGGTTGTTAGGGATAAGCGGCACTAACTGTGCGAGCTCTTGTCCACGACGTTCATCGCATATCCACCCGGTAATACCAATATATAAGTCAGATATTAAACAGGCTTCTAGCTCATCTTTAGTACCAGTAAAGCAATGGAGTAAGCCTTTCGGTAAGGCACTTCTATGTTCATTAACTATGGCTATAAAATCTTGATGAGCATCACGGCAGTGCATTAATACCGGCATATTAAGCTCACAGGCCAACGCTAACTGTGCTGCAAAAGCTTGCCGTTGAGCAGGTCTCGGTGAAAAGTCACGATTATAGTCGAGGCCACATTCTCCAATAGCGACAACATTTGGTTGCAAAGCCAGTTGTTTAAGCTTATTGCTGCTTTGTGAATCCCAACTCGAGGCTTGATGTGGGTGAACGCCCGCAGTACTGAATAGTTGTTGTGGATATTGTTGACTAACGGCGCAGGCTTCAGCGCTTTCATCTAAATCGCTACCAATAACAATTAACGGCGAAACATGGTGTTTCGCCGCATCATTAATGATTGAGTCAATGTCGTGTCTTAACCTTTCACTTAGTAGGTTAACCGCGATGTCGATGTATTGAGTCATAGAAGTAATAGCACTGGCTATTTTAGTCGTTTCACTCGGGTGGTAGCATTTCGCTCATCACTTCCAAGCAAAAATGAGTTTAAAGCACCTGTTTCAATATAAACATTTTGGCCCTTTTTCACTTTGTAACGTTCAGCATTAGTTTGCTGCCAAACCTGACCATTGTCTAAAGTAATAATAATTGCGCCGCTGGCAGATTTAGCTACTTTAGCAACAGTAAAGTAAAGTTTATCAACTTCATCCTCGATGACTTTTTTCTGCAAACCAAAATCTTCAACGTTAAGTTCTGGTGCCGCTTTTGGTGTCGCAATGGGTGATGCTGGTGTCACATTTGCTACCACTGGTTCAACCATTATCGGTGCTTTAGCCATTTCTGTTGGCTTAACCAAGGTTGGTGTAGTAGTGAATTCTGTACTTGTTTTTGCATTGGCTGCGAGCTGGTCATAACAACTTAAGCGTTCAGCATTATTCGTTTTGGTTGCACAAACAGACAATTGTTCGCCGAGTTGAGGGTTAGCTTGTGCATTAACTGACATCAACAAAATACCAGTCGCAATTAAACATAAACGCATTGTTTCTTCCTTATTATTTGTCTAGCTAAAAATGGCCAATTAAGGCCATTTTATTTAGCTATCAGCGTGCTCGTTCTCTGGCACGTCATCTTCTTCTTTTTTACTGTAAAAACGTGCAGCTATTAAACCGCCTTCAAACAATAACAGCATTGGTATCGCAAGCATAGTCTGAGAAATAATATCAGGAGGTGTTAGCAGCATACCAATCACAAACGCACCCACTACAATGTAAGGACGTTTTGCCCGCAGTTCATCTGGTGTAGTGACGCCAGCCCAACATAATAAAACCACGGCGACTGGGATTTCAAAGGCTAAACCAAAGGCAAAAAATAACTTCAGAATAAAGCTTAGGTAACTGCTGATATCCGTTGCTACTTGTACACCTTCAGGTGCAACACTGGTGAAAAAGCCAAATACAACAGGGAACACGATGTAATAAGCAAATGCGATGCCCAAATAAAATAACAAGGTGCTACTCGTCAGTAAAGGAACAACTAAGCGCTTTTCATGCTTGTATAACCCTGGCGCTACAAATGACCAAATTTGATAGAGCACATAAGGAATAGCAATAAAAAATGCGAGTACTAATGTCAGTTTAAAAGGAGCAAAAAACGGTGCAGCTACGTCTGTTGCAATCATGCTGCCAGTTTCAGGCAGTGAGCGCATTAGCGGTAGTGCAATATAGTGATAAATATCATTTGCCCAATACACAATCGAAATGAATACGAGTAACACACTGCCAATAGCTTTTAGCAATTTGTTGCGTAATTCAAGCAAATGGCTGATAAGCGGTTGCTGTTGTGACATGAATTATCCGTTAGATTTAGGAAGTGAACTGTTTTCGGATGTTTTTTCGGCTGCTTGTTCCGTAGTTGTGCTCGATGCCGCTGGTTTTTCGGTGGTCGATGCTACGGGGGAATCATTTTCGACCTTGTAAGGGCGATTAACAGATTCCGCGGCTTGTTTTAACTGCTCTATCGACTCTTTTAATTCAGGCGATAAATTGGCTAAACCTTTGCTTTCTGCTTTTTTTAAGTCAGCGTGTAATTGCTCGATTTTCAGTTCTTGTTCGAGTTCATCTTTAACAGAGTTAGCCATACGCTTTAGGGCGCGGATCCAACCTGTCACTGAACGTACCGCAACCGGTAGTCTTTCGGGGCCGAGTACCACAAGCCCCAAAACACCAATCAGCAGCAGCTCCATAAAGCCGATACCGTCAAACATAATAAATTACGCCTGTTTATCTTTAGATTCAGGTTGCTTTTCAGCTGCTTGTTGCGAAGTCGCTGCCGTTTGGTTTATTTCTTGATCTTTGTCTTCTATCGATTTTTTCTCATCTTCTGGAGACATGGCATTTTTAAAGCCTTTTACTGCCCCACCTAAATCACCGCCCAATGAGCGTAATTTTTTAGTACCAAATAATAAAATGACAATTAACGCAACGATTAGAAGCTGCCAAATACTGATGCCGCCCATGAAGATTATCCTCTTTAAATAAAAAATGGTTTTTGTAAAACGTTATCTTAGGAGTACACAATACCATCCAATTCTTTAAGTATTATGAACGTCTAATAAATTAGTGCTAGCTAAAATTTACGATTCTTTGGCCTAGATCGCCATCCAACTGCCCAAATTAATACACCCGCACCTATACAGGTATACGCAGGCCATAGTGTAGCGTTTTGAGATAATAAAATTGTGCCACAGATCAACAATACTGCAGATGTGATCAGCAGGTAATTACTCTTGTGTGATTTTTGTTGATAGCGCAAGTACTTATCTAACATCTGTTGCTGGGTGCCGAGTAGTTTTCGTCCCAGTTTTAAGTTGTCATAAATCAGCTCTGGGAACTCAGGTAATTTGTCTGCCCAAAATGGCGCATTAGATTTTACCTTGTTGAACATGGCTTTAGGGCCTACTTGTTCTGACATCCAATTTTCAAGAAATGGTTTGGCAGTTTGCCATAAGTCGAGTTGCGGATATAACTGACGACCTAACCCTTCGATGTAAAGGAGGGTTTTTTCAAGTAATACCAGTTGTGGTTGCACTACGATGTCAAAATGGCGCGCGGTACGAAATAGTTCTAACAATACATGACCAAATGAAATCTCGTCTAATGGCTTATTAAACATTGGCTCGCATACTACTTTTACGGCCTGTTCAAAGGCAATGATATCGGTGTGTTCTGATACCCAGCCCGATTCAATATAGAGTTGTGCGATGCGATGATAGTCACGATTAAAAAAGGCTAAAAAATTCTCCGCAAGGTAGCGCTTATCCACTTCTGTTAACGTGCCCATAATCCCGCAGTCTAAGCCAATATAAAATGGGTCATCAGGGTGTTCTCGGCTAATAAAAATGTTACCTGGGTGCATGTCGGCATGAAAAAAGTTATCGCGAAATACTTGGGTAAAAAACAGCTCTACGCCACGTTCTGCCAATAATTTAAAATTAGTACCTTGAGCTCGCAGTGCTTCTGTGTCGGATACTGGAATCCCGTAAATGCGCTCCATTACCATTAAGCGTTCGTAGCTGTGTTCTTCGTAAACAAAAGGCACATATAGTGCGTTTGAATCGATAAAGTTATTGCGAAGTTTTATTGCATTAAGGGCTTCAAGTTTAAGATTGAGCTCACCTAAAATTGTGGTTTGGTAATCTTCAATGACTTCTGCGGGGCGAAGGCGATTCCCTTCACCGAGTATCGCTTCAAGCAGATTAGCTGTTTGAGTCATCAATTGCAGATCAGCTAAGATTTGCTGCTCAACATTAGGGCGAAGCACTTTAAGAACGACGTCTTTACCGTTGGATTTTAAAATGGCGGTATGCACTTGCGAAATAGAGGCTGACGCTAATGGAGTATCATCAAAGTCATCGAAATAGGTGTCGATAGGGGCGCCAAGCTCAGCTTCTATTGCTTCGCGAGCCAAGGACGAATCAAACGGTGGCACTCTGTCTTGTAGCATGGCGAGTTGATAAGCCCATTCATCGTCGAGTAGATCTCGACGAGTCGATAGCATTTGTCCCAGCTTAATATAAACCGGTCCTAACTCCTGCATGGCTAATTTTAAACGCTCGGCAGCGGACTTATTTTTGTGTTTGTTACGCACCCAAAATAAGCCATTACGTAAAATGACAAAATACCAAGGCTTTTTGTGTCGAGGGATGAGGTCATCTAAGCCAAAATGCAATATGGTTTTAATGACATGGTAACCACGCCTGATACTTGCAAATGTCATTGAATTATTTGCTCTCTTAATTTGGCTATTTTAGCTTCGATACGTTCAGTTTGGCTTACTAGCTCTTCGAGATTATCACGGAAATGCAGCATCTCAATTTTGTGTGGTGCGAGGCGATACTCTTCTGTTGTCAATTGGCTGATATGCGAGCGAGTTTTTTGCATGACTTGCTTCACTTCTTGACCGAATTGCTTTACGCCAGTAACTAATTTATGAGTTGGAGCATCACCAATATAGCGAGATAAAGGTTCAGCAAAATCGAAATGAATATTGTGTAAGTAGTGACTAAGGCTTTGTAAAAGCTGGATATCACCATCGAGGCTGAGTTTATCTTGTTTAATCAACTCAGTTAAATTAGCCCCTTCGGTTAATTTATAAAGGGTTGATGCATCGGCATTAACGGTAACCGCGACATCACCTTCGTAATAACTCATGACCTGGATTTGCTTGGCAAAGATTAAGTAAATAGGCCAGCTTAACTGGCTTAGCTGAATACAAATCACCTTACCATGCAATGATTTCTGCCTAGCATAATCATCTTTAGCTTGTGGCGGTAATCGATTAAAACCGGTTTCGATAGCCGCACAAACTAACAAAGCAAACTGATTGGGCACCATTAGAACTTATAACCTTTGTGCAATGCCACAACACCATCGGTCATGTTGGTGTAGTCAACCTGTTCAAATCCGGCGTCGACCATCATTTGCTTCAGGGTTTCTTGATCGGGATGCATGCGAATCGACTCCGCTAGGTATTCATAGCTGTCGGCATCTTTAGTGATCAGTTCGCCCATTTTTGGCAACACTTTAAAGCTATACATGTCGTAAACTTTGCGCATTAATTCATGCTTAGGCGTTGAAAACTCCAGTACTAACAGTTTACCACCTGGTTTTAATACACGTTGCATTGAGCGTAATGCCGCATCTTTATCGGTCACATTACGTAAACCAAATGCAATGGTAATAATGTCGAAGTGGTTGTCTGGAAAAGGTAATGCTTCAGCATTGGCTTGTACGTAACTCACGTTATTCACTATGCCTTTATCTCGCAGTTTAGTGCGGCCCACTTTGAGCATCGAATCGTTGATATCGGCAAGTACAACTTGGCCACGATCGCCAACTAAATGCGAAAATTTAGCGGTTAAATCACCGGTGCCGCCAGCGAGGTCTAATACTTTCATTCCTGGGCGTGCTGCCGCCGTTTCAATAGTATGACGCTTCCAAAAGCGGTGAATACCAAAAGACATCACGTCATTCATAATGTCGTATTTAGCAGCGACAGAGTGAAACACATCCGCGACTAAATCAGCCTTTTTATCCGCTTCGACGGTTTTATATCCAAAATGAGTGTTCTTTGGTTCGCCCTCAGACATCGGTATATTCCTATAATGTGCGATTATTCATTGCGAGTGTAAGTAATAGCGAGTGTAAGTCATTGCGAATGATTGCTGAAACACTGTAGTGCTAGAGTGTGACAACAATCAATTAGTTGTCATGCATACACGTTCAGTGGGTCACATCATCTTAACACGCAGCAATGTGCTCGCGTCGATTAACCCTGATTAACGTCGCTATCAAAGGCTAAAAATTGCCATGCATTAGAGCATAAAATTAGCCTTTAATGAATAGCTTCTGGGGATTCTAATTCAAGCGCGCTAGCCGCCCTTGAATATAAGCATAAATTAACTCACTAAGGCCTTGGCCAACATCTCGATAACCTGCGTCTTGCCCCGCGTGATGGCATGCTGGTGCAGCCTCTGCAAAATGCACATAACTGCATGGGCAATGTTTGGCGATATAGTGCACATAATGGCAGGCATCGAGTAGCGGAATGCCGGCAAATGTGGCGGCACTACTAGGCATATTGGCAATAGCGTCAACATCGAGCTCTAATGCGACCGGTAATTGAGTTTGATTTAATCCTTTTGCAATGTGCTTTAAAGCCATTTCGAGTGGCAGTTCACGGCGCACCCAAATTTGTTGAAAACTATGCCATGTGGCACCAAAAAGGCTCAATTGTTCAAGTGTGGTCTCGGTATTTTTCAGTTCATGCAACCCTAAAATATGATAGTGATCTAATGCGCCGCTTGCGGCTGCATAACTAAAACCATTACCGCTATGACGTCCTTCTCTCGGTCTGAAATCACTGTGAGGATCTAGGTTTACCGCCGCAACCGGTAAGCCGTTATAGGCTTTGGTTGCCATTAATAAACCATATGCATTGTTGTGACCGCCACCAATCACTATTGGTTCTAATCCGGCTTGTAATATATGGGTTGTTGCTTCGATGACTAATTGGTCTAGCTCTGCAGTGGCTTGGCGAAGCTCACCAATGCTGGCTGTTGATTCTGGTGAAGGTATTAGGCTGATTTGTCCGAGGATAACGCACTCATTACCGTCTAAAAAACGATTAGATTGCTGATTAACAAATTGGCTGACACTCGCATTAAAGGCATCGTTTGCACCCGCACGGCCTAAATTTGCCCGAGGCCCAACATCTTCGGTTATTGCAAAAATGGCAAAGCGAGCACCCTGTGACGCGGCATATTGTGCATTTTGCTCAAGTGATAGTTCAGCGTTAGCCAGTAAAACCCGCTGACCTAATTTAGTCTCATTAGCTCTGATGTTGAGCAATTTCTGACAATGTTGTTCAGTAAATGCAGTAAACATAGTATGCCTCACTGTAAAATAGTCATAAAAAAAACCAGCATAGCTGGTTTTTTATGGGTTGTCGGCCAGCTACAATAATGTGTTTAGCAACGACTCGATATCGGTTAGGTATTATTCAATATCTAGCGGTTCTGGAGATAAAATCACTCCAGTATTGTCGGCATAAATGTGGTCGCCAGGTAAGAAAGTCACCCCACCAAAGTTAACCGGAATTTCAACTTCACCAACACCGTTACCTTCAGCACCAACAGGAATAGATGCAATGGCTTGAATACCAATATCAAGTTCTTCAAGTGCGTCAACATCGCGCACAGAACCATAAATAATAATGCCTTCCCAGTTGTTTGCTACAGCAAGTTCTGCAATTCTACCGTCTAGTAGTGCGCGTCTTAATGACCCGCCACCGTCAACTAATAGTACCTTGCCTTCACCATCTTCTTCTAAAGCGTCAGCAATCAGGCCGTTATCTTCAAAACATTTAATGGTACTGATTGAGCCACCGAAAGAGCTGCAACCACCATAGTTACTGAACATTGGTTCTACGACATCAACTACATCAATATACATGTCGCAGAGTTCTGAGGTGTTGTATTCCATATTTAACTCCTGTTAGGCAGCAAGGATAATTGCTGGGTAAAGCAAAGATAAATGAATTATATGAGCTTTTTACGAAAATAAAAGCCTTATCAATCACGCGATTGTTGTAAATCAACATATTGTGTAAATGCATTAAATGAGTTGATTAATCTAAATACAGAACAAGGATCAATTTTGGAAGTAATTTTCTTTCAATTTGAACCAATTAGTCGATATATGTTGATTTAGGTCATCCTAATACGTTTTTTAATTACATTTATCTCCGACATTTTGTTAGCATATTACTAAGTTTTTTAATGTTAGTTTAAATTTAATGCTAGCTTTAGGGGCATGGATCCCCCGTTACGCTTACGGAAGGCAGAGAGCCTGAAATTGAGGTTCTTATGGAAAATATCGATATGATTGAAGTCTTAGGATATGCAGCATCTGTAATGGTTGCTATTTCTTTGATGATGAAAGACATCATTTTATTAAGATGTTTAAATTTTCTGGGTTGTTCTTTCTTTGTTGCTTACGGGTATTCAATCGAAGCGTGGCCAGTCGCGGGTATGAATGCCTTCGTTGCCTGTATTAATATTTATCACTTAGTTAAAATTTACCGTAATAAACAGTTGCAACCTCAAACTGCCTAAATGACTGTTTAACGAAGTTAGTTATATTAACTAAGTCGATAAAAAACCTCTCAAGCTTATGTTTGGGAGGTTTTTGTTTTTACCGCCTCATCCAAAGCTGTGTTTACTATAGAAAATCATTCACTATTTCACTGTCATAAAACTTTAGGCTAACTGTCACCTCGCATTCATTGCGCCTCTTTACTATTTGACTTGTTAACAAATAAATAACCTTGCTCGGGTTGAATATGTCCCAGCGTTTGGCATGGAGTCAAGCATGAAGATAAGTATCAGTGAGTTAGATAAATATTGGTTTTATTGGATAGTGCAATTTAGTCGAGACAACCAACTAAGCCAAGCGGCTAAACGCGTGTCTGCAACTGGCGATGGTCAATACTATGTTTATTGGTCTGTCGCATTATTGTTTTTTCATCCTCAAGGGCAACAATTTTTTAATTTAGTGCTCGGCAGCTTTATTGTTGAATTTCCGCTGTATTTATTACTAAAAAATAGTATTAGGCGTCATCGTCCCTGCCATGCATTGGCCGATTTTGACTCAGGTTTTGAACCGTCTGATAAATTCAGCTTACCGTCTGGTCATACTGCTGGAGCGTTTGTGTTTGCCAGTGTCGTGCATGTGGTTTTTCCGTCATTGGCACCTATTGCCTTTGCTTGGGCGTGTTTTGTCGGGGCATCACGAATTGGCCTAGGCGTACATTACCCGTTAGATATTATTGCCGGAGCAGGGTTAGGGATGGGCTCTGTTATGTTGGTTGAGCAACTCATGTTGTAACAAAGCAAGTACATGAAGCTTAATTGTTATCATACTAGTCAACTCACACGTTGAGGACATTTACGTTATATGAAAATTTTGTACGGGGTTCAAGGTACGGGTAATGGCCATATTAGTCGTGCGCGAGTGATGGCCAAAGCGCTTGGTCAACATAATATAGATGTCGACTTTTTATTTTCAGGTCGCCCATCTGAACAGTACTTTGATATGCAATGTTTTGGCGATTACCAAACTCGTAACGGCATGACATTCATGACTGAAAATGGTCGAGTTAATGTGCCTCAAACTGCCAAGCAAAATCTAATGACTAATATTTTTTCTGAAATTAAGCAATTAGAGTTAACTGGTTACGACCTTGTATTAAATGACTTTGAACCTGTTACCGCTTGGGCTGCGCGTCAGCAAAGTGTGCCGTCGATTGCGATTAGTCATCAAGCTGCATTGCAACACGCTGTACCTAAGCAAGGCACAAATTGGTTTAATGAATTGCTCCTGAATCGTTTCGCACCAGTAGATATTTCACTCGGTTGTCATTGGCATCATTTTGGGTTTCCTATATTGCCGCCTTTTGTTGAGGTGTCAGCGAGTGGTGGCGATCATAGCCACCAAATATTAGTCTATTTACCGTTTGAGGACCCCGATCAGATTGTTGAATTTTTAACGCCGTTCGACCAATATCAATTTTTTGTTTATCACAGTACTAAGCCGTTAAAAGGTATTGGGCCGCATATTCATTGGCATGGTTTTAACCGAGAAGGGTTTAAGCAACATATGTCCAAGTGCGGAGGTGTGATTGGTAATGCGGGCTTTGAATTAGCCAGTGAGGCGATGACGTTAGGTAAAAAGCTGTTGGTTAAACCATTGATGGGGCAATTTGAGCAATTAGCGAATGTCGCAGCGCTGCAATTATTGGCCGCGGCCGAGAGCATGGAAAGCCTAGATTCTGTAATATTAAAGCGCTGGCTTAAGTCATCATCGCCTAATCCGATTGCTTATCCGCAAGTGGGTAATGCGTTAGTTGATTGGTTAAAAAAGGGCGATTGGCATCAGCCTGAAATGTTATGCAAAGATTTGTGGTCGCAAGTAGAACTACCCGAAAACTGGCATAAAAAGCAATAATGCCAGCAGAACCATAGGCATAAAAAGTACGAATGCTCGCACTTTTTGGGTAGCAGAGTACTGCTAATCGTTCCACAATGTTTACGAGTGGCGGTTGTGTAGCACTTCTAATAGCTGATCTTCTAGCTCGAAACGAGATTCCATGGCTTGTGCCAATTTCGATAGGTCTGTATCTAATTGATATAAAATGTTTTCGTCAGCGGCTTCGGTATATTTATCGTTAAAGTCCAACGCAGTATCGGTACTTTCACTAATTTGTGGCAATAAACCTTTGGCTGTATCTATGCTCGATTCGCCAAATTTCTCACAAGCTTTTACTACGTTATTGTAAACCTCAAAGTGGCCTTCAGACACATAGTCGACTAACTGATCGCAAAAGTCTTTAACTTGTTCAAGGCTTGGTAGCGACTTTTCTGTCCGAGAATATGGTGCAAGACCTGCGACAATAAAATACTGGATCAATAATTTTCTGCGGTGATTAAGCCACTGATCGATTAATTTGTTCGCGCCGCCCCAGCGTTGTTCTGCTTTTTCTAATTTTGTTAACATGTATTTTCTCTAATCAGCAACCTTTCTATAACACCTAATGTATTGGACAAAGTGTATTATGATCAACTGTTTTATTTATATTTTCAGGACCAACCAGCTAGAGGCGTTGAATACAGAGGGTAGGGATTATAAACAATAAAAAACCCCGTGATGGCAAGCCATCACGGGGTAACTAAGTTTTCAAAGGCTCGATTGATCGGGCTTCTTGATTGTTCTTGCTAGCGCACACTTTTTATACCAAACGACTAACTTTGGTGCAACGTTTAATCCTATATTTTGCGATTTACACGTCAGTATTGTGCGTTTTGTGAGCAACAAAGTGGATATGTTAAAAAATTAGCCACTAGATTTAGGAATAGCTCACATAAATCTCGCTTGAGTGGTTACATTAATCGCGTAAGTGCTAAACTAGCGCCCAGCAGAAATCATAACAGTCTAGGAAGAAAGCCCACATGGCAGAATTAAAAAATGATCGTTATTTACGTGCGTTGCTAAAGCAGCCAGTTGATGTCACTCCAGTATGGATGATGCGTCAAGCAGGTCGTTATTTACCAGAATACAAAGCAACTCGAGCTCAGGCTGGCGACTTTATGTCTTTATGCCGCAATGCTGAGTTGGCTTGCGAAGTGACATTACAACCGTTACGTCGTTATGATTTAGATGCTGCGATTTTATTCTCAGATATTTTGACTGTACCCGATGCAATGGGTCTTGGTTTGTACTTTGAAGCTGGCGAAGGTCCACGTTTTGAACGTCCAACAGATACGATTGATGCCATCAAAAAACTTTGCATCCCAGATCCCGAAGACGAGTTAGGTTACGTAATGCGTGCAGTGAGCACCATTCGTCGTGAACTTAACGGCGCAGTACCATTAATTGGCTTTTCAGGTTCACCTTGGACACTGGCCACTTATATGGTTGAAGGCGGTTCTAGCAAAACGTTCGAAAAAATCAAGCGTATGGCATATGCAGAACCTGCCGCATTGCACATGTTATTAGACAAGTTAGCTGACTCTGTAGTGTTATACCTTAATGCTCAAGTCGCTAACGGCGCACAATCGTTAATGATATTCGACTCGTGGGGTGGTGCGTTATCACATCACGCTTACCGAGAGTTCTCATTACGTTATATGCAAAAAATTGTTGATGGTTTAACCCGTTTTGCCGACGGCCGTAAAGTGCCAGTAACCTTGTTCACTAAAGGCGGTGGATTATGGTTAGAGTCTATGGCTGAAACTGGTTGTGATGCATTAGGTTTAGACTGGACTGTTGATATTGGTGATGCACGTCGTCGCGTAGGTCATAAAGTGGCGCTACAAGGCAACATGGATCCATCAATGTTGTATGCATCTCCTGAGCGTATTCATCAAGAAGTTGATCAAATTCTAGCGAGTTATGGTGAAGGTACTGGCCATGTATTTAATCTAGGCCATGGTATTCATCAACATGTTGATCCTGAACATGCCGGTGCATTTATCAATTCTGTGCATGAGTTATCTGGTAAATACCACAAGTAATTATTGGTATTGCCTAACAAAAAGCGAATCTTCGGATTCGCTTTTTTGTTTTGTAATGGCCATTTTTTGTCTTGGATTCTTTGTGCGCTCTAGCGAGTAGTAATCCGCATTATTCACCTCTGTCTATTTGTTTTATGTTTGAACCTTTTCCTTTATCCATTGGCTAATATTGACTCAGCATCTGTAATTAAAATGTGATTTGTAAAAGTTAATTTTGTGCTATTTTTTTGAGTCATAAAGGCATATTGTTAATGGTATAGATGAATAAGAAACACAGGTTTTAATGGTGTTAGCCAATCATTCTGTGCGGTAAAGCGCAAAATGGCTTTAGCGTTTAATTAGCAATAAATGAGTCATTATTGAGGTTAGTGGTTAACGATTCTAATATTCGTTTAGTGAATGATTTAGTCAATATTAAATCACAATCACAATCACAAACGGTGTAAGTGGAGGTTTATATGAAATGTAACGTAGGCAAAACAGATCGCATGATAAGGATAATACTTGGAACATGTATTATTGCTGTTGGTTTTTATAATCAGTCTTGGTGGGGAGTAGTTGGCATTGTTCCACTATTTACAGCAGCAATTGGCTGGTGTCCTGCTTATGTGCCTTTTGGCATATCAAGTTGCGAAACCAAGAAGTAAACTTAACACTTTAAGTATTATTGTGGGGTATGTCGTCAGAGGATGACTTGTTCTCATCATATTTAACCATTGATGTGTAGCGTGTACATGTACACAAGGGAACTTTGCGCGTTGTATTTAGCAACGGTTGAGGCTAGGTGTTAATTAGTTTAAATGTAGGAATGTCGATGTGGGATCAAAGATATAACGAACAAGACTTTGTATATGGAGTCGAACCTAATGATTTTTTAAAATCAGAGTATTCTCGCATACCTAAAGGTGGCAAAGTGCTGTGCTTAGCTGAGGGCGAAGGTCGAAATGCGGTGTTTTTGGCTAAGCAGGGTTACAAGGTTACTGCTGTCGATCAATCTCCAGTCGGACTTAAAAAAGCACAAGCACTTGCTGCAGAGTGCGGTGTAGACATTGCGACTGTTGTAGCCGATTTAAGTGACTATGATTTAGGTCACAATATGTGGGATGGCATAGTGTCAATATCTGCACATGTCCCGCCTTTATTACGTAAAACCCTCCATCTGCAAGCTGTTAATGCGTTAAACAATAACGGTGTATTTATTTTAGAAGCATATACTGAGCGTCATATTCATATGACAGGTATAGGCGGACCACCGGCGTCTAATAAAGAACTATTTATGTCTCTTGAAGAGTTAGAAACTGAGCTTAAAGGGCTAGAGTTTATAATTGGTATTGAAGTCGAAAGGCATATCTCTGAAGGGAAATATCATCAAGGAGACAGTGCTGTAGTGCAAATAGTGGGATGTAAAGCGGCTTAAATCAACCCAAGCGGTGGAGGCTAGCATTCATACTTTATCCGTCGGATATATTGCCTCCTGTTATATCCACTTACCAATAACAATGGATTTTACATTTAAGCAACAATTATTTATAGTATTATGTTGCTTAAATAAACAAGGTGGTTACAGCATCATCGGCTTTGATGAAATGAATAATACAAGGGAGTGTAAAATGAGATTGTTAGTCTTGGCAGTACTATTGAGTGCGGTGGTTTCGTGTCCTAGCGAAGCTAAAAGAATGAATATTTACGGTGAAATCCTCGTAACAAACATTACCCCAGAAAGTGGTGCAATGTGGACTCGCGTTAACCATAAAGCGCCAATGTATCCTATTGAACTTGCTAAGGCGCGAATGGTTGGCTGTACAATATTGTCATTTGATGTTGCTGAATCTGGTAAAGCTGAGAATATTCAAACAGACATTTCAATACCCAATACCAAGATTAGCCAACACGCAAAAAGTATTGTGAGCCAGTGGCAATGGCAAACTGATCAAACGCCAACCGTGAAAGAAAGTCATACTGTTCGTCTCGATTTTTGTTTAGGGCTGGAATCGCTAGAAAAGACTCAGCAAGCTTGTGCAAAACAAGTACAACTCTCATGTGAGTAATCGTTATCATCACCTCGAACTCACGTTTTTTTAAGTTGTCCCCGTGAACGTCTTAAGAGCTAATTGTTAGCTTTTTGTCACCAGCTCTATCTTAAATTCACTGCCAACGCCGGGTTGGCTGTCTATTTCAATTCTGCATTTTAATAAGCCTAATAATTGCCTGACAATGGCGAGTCCGACGCCGAGTTGTGGCAGGCTTTGATTTGCTTCATACGACAATGTGGTCATCGACAATTGTTTGAGGGCATCAACTTCATGTTTGTGCATGCCAGCGCCTGTGTCGCGCACGGTTAACCATTGTTGGCCATTGAGTTGCGTGTTGACGATTTGAATTTTGCCACCTGTTGGTGTGTAGCGCAGGGCGTTGTCGACTAAATTGTTGAGTATGCGGCGCATTAAAGTGGGGTCGGTATAGATTTGTCCTGCATGATTGATGTCAAAATCAAGCTGTACCCCCAGTTTTTTAGCTCGTGGGGTAAAGGTTTGCTCAATGTCGCTGAGTAATTCAGTTAAGTTAACCTGTTGCAATTGTGCGTCGATTTGGCCGTTTTCTAATGCGGCGAGTTCTAATAACTGGGCGAGCAATTGCTGTAAGGTTTGGCCTGAGTTTGCTGCATACTGGATCAGCGCTTGGTCGCGCTCATCTTCAGGTAAAATAAGCCAAGTATCGATATAGCCTAATAGCGCGGTAAGTGGGGTTTTTAGGTCATGGGACAAATGCAATAAAAAGTCATGCTTAGCTTGTTGCTGGCGCTTAACTTGCTGTTGTTGTAACTGGATCTCTTGCAGCAGGTGATTGATGTGATGACTCAGTTGGCTTATCTCTAAACTGCCACGATAACGCTGCGGTAGCATTAAATTTTCTGACATTGGGTTATCTTTTAGCTCAGTTAAGTCTTGGGCTAATTTTTGGATCGGACGAGTAAAATAGCGCAATAAAATAACAAAGAGCACCAAGGCAAAAATGATCCAAAAACCAATGGTGGCGCCCCAAATTTTAGGTTGGTTTTCTGCGTTGATAAGCGCTTGCCAGCTGTCGTAATCTTCACCTCCAATAATGACGTACAAATAGCCACTGTGCAGGCCTTCTGGTGTTACAAGTTTACTGACAGAGAATATCTTTTGCTTATCTTCACCGCGCGGATCGGTGCCAAGCACTGGCAGGTTTTCGCCGGCTAAAAACTGCTGAATAATATTAGTATCAACGCGGTGTTTTTTAATTTTTTCGTCTTTGGCATCATAAGCAATCACTTTGCCATCTGGATCTAGGGTATAAATTTCAAAACTTGGTCCTAACAACATAAAGTCATGAAAGGCTTCTTTAAGTGCGGCGTCAGAGGTGATGCCTTGAGATAATAGCGGGTTAATGTGGGCCATGTGTTCGGCCAATTCACGGTGAAGTGATTGTTGTATTTGATTACGGCTAAACTCATGGTTAAGTTGCAACCACTGCCATAAGGCGACAAATAACAATAATACGATCAGTGTAGCGGCTAGAAATAATCGGTTAAATAAGCGATTCATTAGTGGGTTTGCACCTCTGGTGGTGAAAATTTATAACCCACGCCCCATACTGTTTTCACTAAGTCGTGTTCGGGTGAGCACTGCGATAGTTTATTGCGTAATCGATTGATATGGCTATTCACAGTGTGCTCGTAACCATCGTAGTTATACCCCCATACTGCCTCGAGTAGTTGCATACGGCTAAAGACTTGTTGTGGGTGTTTTGCTAAAAATAATAGTAAATCAAATTCACGGGCTGTGAGGGTCAGTGCTTTATTAAATGCGGTGACTTCGCGAGTGCTGGAGTTAATTGTGACGCTGTTAAATTCAATCTGTTGAGTTTGCTCTTGTTGGGCTTTACCGCGTCTTAATAAGGCTTTTACGCGTGCGCGTAGTTCTAACACACTAAAGGGTTTTACCAGATAATCATCGGCTCCGGCCTCAAGACCTAATACCACATCGGCTTCTGAGTCTTTAGCGGTTAATAGCATTAGCGGGACTTCCTTACCGTCTTGGCGTAATTGTTCGCACAACATAATGCCGTCACCGTCGGGGAGCATGCGATCCAATAAAATTAAATCGAGCTTTTTGTGCTCAATAACCTGCATGGCTTGCTTTAAGGTGGTGGCGTGGTCGACGCTGTAGTTGAGTGCTTTGAGGTTTAGGATAATTAATTTAGCCAAGTCTTGTTCGTCTTCGACTAGCAAGATATGTTGCGGACAAACATGGCCATTATGTTTCGCGGTTCCATTCATTGTGACTTCCTCAAAGCAAATCTAGTAATTGCATTAATACTTAGACCTGCTTTGAGGAGAATAAATTTCAATGTGGTTGAAGTTTATTCAGTGCGCCTAATGGTGACAGCGAGTACTGGGTTATCAAAACGGTGCGATGCATCAAGAACTGAGTCATCTAAGCCGTCATACATTGAAATCACCCCTGGGTGAATATGAACAAAGTCAACATCATCACGTGAGGCGTTAAAGCCCTCGCCGCCATCAGCAGGACCAGGCATGGTGCCTTTGGCTTCGGTGTTTGCCTCGGTGCCAGCGTCATACGCCATAAACTTCATTGAGCTTGAGCCATCCACTTCCATGCCAGCAATGGTGTAGCTGTTTATGCCTGTAAAGGCATCGTTAGTGTTAACCAACATGGTGGCTAAGCTAATGCTGGCAACGTCTGCTTCATCTAAGGTTAAGGTCAATGTTTCTGACATACCAGGCATTAATAAGCCTGTGCCGTTGATACTGTTATTAATCAGGCTGAGTGCAGCAATATCTGCAGTATCGCCACCTTCGGCCATTTTCTCTATGGCTTCGCTGGCCATTTCACCGGCGTTCCACAACATGGCATCACTAGCATGAGCGGCTAAAATCACCGGCGACATGGGTTGATTAGCAGTCAGGTTAGTGACGGTAACCGTGAAAGTTTGCATCACTGGTGCTGGTGGCGTCTCGTCAACGGTGTCATTGTCATCATCACCACACGCAGTTAGTAAGGTGGCCGCTGCCAACATGGCCAGTAAACTGGGCTTTAATGTAAAGTCAGTGAGTTTCATGGGCTACCTCCTTATTTTACTGTTACCACAACTTTGGCAACAGGATTCAACCAGCGGTGTACGCGGCTGTCTAGATCACTCATGCCACCAGCAGGGTCCATGTCTCCTAATACGCCAGGATGAGTATGTACGTTGCTGTTTTCACTGTTGTCCATTACGCCTGTACCGTTAGCTCCACCATCGCCGCCAGGTGCTGCAGGAATACCTGGTACACCAGACATGCCACCACCATTAATGATTTCATCATTGGCTTCGGTGCCAGCATCATACGCATTAACGTACATAGTATAAGTGCCCGCTTCTGTTGGAATTTCCCAGCCATCTAGCCCTACAAAGGCATCGTTGGTAGGTAATACCATGGCAACAATTGATAAATGAGTGTTATCGCCAGTATCAAGCATCACTTCATTTACACTTGCACCAGCCGCTAGTAATCCCATAGCAGGGTTGGCTGATGTGACGCCAGCATTACCGATAACCGCGGCATCTAAATCGGCAATATCTCCACCTTCAGCCATTTTTTGTAAAGCTGCAGAGGCTTCTGTGCCCACTTGAAACAGATGACTGTCAGCGTCGTGAGCTGCGATCAAAAGAGGGGTAAAGTGATTTCCGTGGGTTAAATTGGTTACACTGACTTCAATATCAGCGGCTAGGGTGGGTAGGCTAAATAATCCAGCAGCCATAAGACTTGCAGTCACTAATGTACGTTTCATAACCGAGCTCCTTTTGTTTAATTGCATCTAGTATGCGGCAGGAGTTTCACCAGGTTATTGCCAAATTATCACAAAAGTTTAACATCGTAGCTGGCTATATTGGCGTGTGCTAAAGTGTGCCTAAACTGATAAGAAAATAAGATTATGATTAGAGAACTGACCCACGCTGACTTTGATGCAGTGATAGCGCTAGGTGAAATTGTCCACGGTAGTGGTTATATGGATATTGCTGAATTAACAGCCATTTATCACAAAGGTATTAAACATGGCATTAACGCCAATTTTGTCGCAATTGAAAACGAACAGCTTATTGGTTTCAGGTTAACCTATGCCGCAGGACAGTGGCCGCAAGATCAATGGTGCTCAGTAGACAAATGGGGCGTTGCATTTGCCGATGTGTGTTATTTCAAATCGAACACTATTGCCGAGTCTGCCCGTGGTAAAGGCCTTGGTGGGCAATTATTAGCGGCATCGAAAGCGGCGGTTATTGCTCAAGGTGCTAAAGCGGGAGTAAGCCATTTGTGGCAACAAAGCCCCAATAATGCGGCTGTGCGCTATTTTACTAAAGCGGGCGGACAGCTCATTACCGAACACCCACAGCGCTGGCATCAACGTTACATGGGTGAAGAGTATATGTGCGTGATCTGCGATCACGACTGCCACTGTGTCGCCTGTGAAATGCTGCTAGTTTTTTAGTGGGATTTACTGATTTCAATATAATAAGAAGAATAACAAAATGTACGATCCATTGGTTAACTCTCACCCTGATAATCAACCTTTTGCTCCTAGTTATTGGGCAACGACCCAAGTATTAGGTGAACCAGCTACCGCATTATCTGGTCGCCAACAAACGGATGTCGCGATTATTGGCGGCGGCTATACTGGGCTCTTAACCGCCTATTATTTGGCAAGTGAGTTTAATATTGATTGCCATGTATTAGAGGCCAACCAAGTGGGGTTTGGTGCTAGCGCGCGTAATGCTGGGTTTGTGTTAAAAGGCTCGGGCCGTTTAGGTTATGCTGCCATGACTCAACGTTGGGATTTAGCTACCACTAAGGGCATTTATGATGAGTTTACTCAAGCTGTTGCGCGAGTCGATGGTTTAATTAAACAACATAATATTGCCTGTGAGCCGCAAGAGACAGGCTACTTAAAAGTGGCACACAATCCAAAAGCGCTAATCACATTGCAAAATGCCGCTCACTATATTCAACAATACCTTGCTGATAGCCAAGATAGCGGCGCCGAATTTATAACCAGTCATGATTTTAGAGCACAATATTTAGACCATCATCAAGCCTATGGTGCCTTGCGTTTAAAAGATGGCTTTGGCCTTAACCCACTTAAATTATTGCTTGGTTATAAGGACATAGTTCAAGCCCAGGGCGTGACGATTTCTGAGCAGTCTTGTGTAGTTAAGTGGATTGAAGAGGGGGGTAAGCATCGATTAATCACCACTAACGGTGAGTTGGTAGCAAATAAGGTGATTATGGCGGGCAATGCTTATACGCCAAAGCGCTTTAGCAACAGAGTCGATGACAAGTTTTTACCCATATTAAGCAACGTGATTGTTACCGAGCCGCTTACAGCTCAAGAGCTTGCTGAGGCGGGTTTGCATACTCATCAAGTGACCATGGACACGCGTATTTTAAAATACTATTACCGTTTACTGCCCGACAACCGTTTATTGTTTGGTGGCCGTGGTGCTGTGTGGGGGAAAGACGCTGCAAATCCCGTTTATGGTGAGCGCTTAAAAATAGCATTAAACAAATGCTTCCCAAGTTTAACTAATAAAGCGATTGCCTATAACTGGACCGGCTGGATTGCCGCTGCGATGGACGATATGCCTCATGTGTATAGTAAGGGGGGAGTAGGATACAGCCTTGGGTATTGCGGTGCAGGTGTATCGTTTAGCAGCCAAGCTGCGTACCGGTTAGCACAAAGCATTGCGGGTGAAACCTTGCCCAATCTGCCTTTGTATCGGCAACCGTTACCGAAATTCCCCTTTACCCAAGCAAGACGCCTTGGGCAATGGGGTTATTATCATTATGGTTGGTTAAAGGACCGCTTTGGTTAACCGTCAATACTACTAAGCTACTAGGCTACTTATTAATTAGCCTACCACTTCGCCAGTGCTTATTTTGGTTTCGTCTAAAGGCTCAATTTTGAAATTAAAATAAGCATAAGATGCACTAATAAATGGACACACTAAATTAAAGAAGGCGTAGGGCAAATAAGCGATAGTCGCTACCCCAAGTGTACTGGCCATAAAGGCACCGCAGGTATTCCATGGTACTAACGGGCTGGTGACTGTAGCCGAGTCCTCTAATGAGCGACTTAAATTAACGGCGGCCAATTTACGACGTGTGTATTCCACTTTCAACATTCTGCCGGGTAGAACAATGGCGATATATTGGTCAGCAGTAATGATGTTCGCGCCAATGCACACCCCAAGAGTGGTAATAATCAAGCTAGCCGAACCTGTTACCACGGTGAGAATACTTTCTAAAATACGATTCAATAATCCAGTGACTTCCATAACGCCACCAAAGGCCATAGCACACAGAATTAACCATACAGTAGTGACCATGCTGCTCATGCCGCCACGGCTTAATAAACTGTCTAACACTTCGTCACCGGTATTGGCGACATAGCCGTCGAACATGGCTATCCATAGTCCTTTCACTAGCGCGACCATTGGTAATAATGTGTCGTCATGTACAAAGGCGATGACGTTATCAAACTGAAACAATGCCGCGCACACTGCGCCAGCTAAGGTTCCTAATATGACCGTTGGAAATGCGGGCATTTTGCGGTTAGCTAAATACAACACCACTAATAACGGAATTAACAAATGTATTCCTGGATGATAGGTTTTATCTAATAGCGCGAGTGTGTCGGTAAGTTGGTTTTCAATTGGTGCAGCATCGGCTGTTAAGCCTAAAAAAGTAAAACCGATAAGGGCAATAATGATACTTGGCACTGTGGTCCAGGTCATGTGGCGAATATGACTAAAAATGTCCGTTCCTGCAACTGCTGGAGCTAAGTTTGTTGTATCTGACATTGGCGACATTTTGTCACCAAAGTATGCACCACTGATGATAGCACCAGCAGTAATGTTAACGTCTAAGCCCATTGCCGACGAAATACCCACTAATGCGATACCGAGCGTACCGGCAACAGTCCACGAGCTGCCAATACTTAACGCCACTACTGCACATAACAAACAACAGGCAGCATAAAAGTAGTCAGGGTTAAGAATTTGCATACCATAATAAATCATTGTGGGTACGGTGCCAGCTAAAATCCAGGTACCAATGAGCGAGCCCACGCTAAACAAAATTAATAGCGCACCAGTGGCAACGCCAATGCTTTTAATAATGCCGCGTTCCATTTGGTTCCAGCTGTAGCCATTTTTATAACCGATAATCATCGCAATACACGCGGCTAACACTAATGCTATTTGGTTGGCGCCAGATGAGCTGTCTGAAGAAAACAGATATACCGCCGCACCAAGCATAATAATGAGTGCAAAAACGGGGATAAGTGCATCGAGTAATGAGGGCTGCTTATGGTTAGTGGGCGACGGCTTTGAAGGCGCGGCTTGAGACATACGATTTCCTTTATAATTATTATTTTGAGCAATATCTCATTCGTGTTAGCAGTCTTAATGCTATTTTAATAACTTAGTAACGAATTTGTAACAGGCCACATCCTGACAAAAAAAGGCCAATAAGTCGAATATTGTTATCGTGAACCAATGATTTGAATGAACAGTATTAAGTCAGGTGGCAGGGTATTGTGATTGCTTAGTTACTTGGGTTGGTTAAATATGCTGATATTGATTGAACGTTCGCATAAATATCCGCTAGGGGTATATGGTGGGACCAGTGATACCCTTGCTAGAATATCTCACTTTACTCAGTCTGATGAGTTATTTGATTGCGCGATACGAGTTAATTATTTGGGATGATTGAGGTGTTTAATGATGGCACTTTCAGCATCCGCTTTGTTGGCTTTCCCTTTCACTGGGCTGATATTGGTCATGGCACTGTGACCAGTCATATCTTCGGCGATATGTAACCAATCTGGATGCCAATAAAAAGTGGCTCCTGCTAATGTATTCCAGCCATGTACTCCTGATTTTTCACCTTTGTATATAAGGTCTTCGATAGAATATGACATTGTGTACTCCAAGCATTATTAATAAAGTTACTCGCGTTTAGTCATCGGATAGATAACCGCTTAACCAATTCGCTTTATATTAGAATGCACCTCATACAGCATGGTCTTTGTGATCTAGATCACAAAATATATTGTCTATGAGGATGGTGAATAGTATTTAATCTTTTGCGGTAATTAAGATATGAATCTTGCAGATCCGTCTCGACTAGGGCGTTAAGCTCATAATACGAGCCGTTTAGTACTTATTTTGTTCACATGACATGAAAGAGGGTTTACGGTTGTAAACATTTTATCATTCGAATCATTATCGCAATCAATATCAAGTTGCGACGAGTCTCTTTATTTCTCGTAATCGTTTACCCAAATATATTCTACATTACTATTTTCTACCTGCCAGAATGATTGGTAATGAACGTTTCCGTTGAGTGGCATCCAAGTCTCTTGAGCATGTTGGAATGTCAGTGAGTAAGCAATCTTTATGGGTTTAATCGCTCGGCCATATATGCCACCACACGAAAATGTATAGGGGCCTGTACCATAAATGAGTTGGTTATTAATGACAGAGTGTGGATAAATGATTGTCGGTAACGTGGAGAGATCCAATTGTGTATTGGCAGAAAATATCGCATCAACTCTGCCAGCGTCTAATGATGAAAGCGCCTCAGATTGAAGTGAAGAAAGACCATCGGCATAGGCTGTTTGAATACCCACAGAAGAAATGAAAATATAACCCCAACAGTGTTTTTTCATAGTGTTACCTGAGTGTAATATTCTTATTAAACATATCTCTTTAACACTGCCAAGGCCATAGAAATAAACAATCCCTGCGACGTTCACGTTGCAGGGATTGTTGTTAAACTTGACAACTAACCTATGGCTTACGCTTTACCTTGCTCACGTGCAATGGCGCGATAAGCAATATCAGTACGGAAATAAACGTCATCCCAATGGATGGCATCTACTAATGCATAAGCAGCTTGTTGGGCTTCAGTTACCGTGTTGCCTAATGCGGTAGCACACAGAACGCGGCCGCCATTTGTCACAACGTGGCCGTCTTTCATCTCGGTGCCAGCATGAAACACTTTACCGTTAACATCACCAAGGGTTAAGCCGTCAATCACATCACCTTTATTGTAGGTATCTGGATAACCGCCTGCGGCCATCACCACACCTACGGCTGCACGTGAGTCAAACTCTGCGGTGACTTTGTCTAATTCACCACGAGTTGCAGCAAGACAAAGCTCAACAATGTCAGACTGTAAACGCATCATAATGGGCTGGGTTTCTGGGTCGCCAAAGCGACAGTTGTATTCAAGTACTTTAGCGCTGCCATCTGGTGCAATCATTAAACCTGCGTACAAAAAGCCGGTGTAAACGTTGCCTTCAGCTGCCATGCCATCAACGGTTGGGCGGATAACATTGGCTATCGTCCAGTCGTGTACGGCTTGAGTGACCACTGGTGCAGGAGAGTATGCACCCATGCCGCCAGTGTTAGGGCCGTAATCGCCATTGTCGCGGGCTTTATGGTCCTGGCTGGTGGCCATGGCAAGAATGTTCTTGCCGTCTACCATTACAATAAAGCTGGCTTCTTCGCCTTTTAAAAACTCTTCAATAACCACGCGAGAACCCGCATCGCCAAATTTATTACCGGCAAGCATGTCATCAATAGCGGCATCGGCCTGGGCTTGATCGGCAGCGATAATCACGCCTTTACCGGCAGCTAATCCATCGGCTTTAATCACGACAGGGAAACCTGTTTTAGCGGTCAATGTAGCCGCATAAGCTTTAGCTGGCGTAATCTCAGTGAAGTTTGAATAGTCAGCCGTTGGAATGTTGTGGCGGGCCAAAAAGTCTTTAGTGAAGGCTTTTGACGATTCAAGCTGTGCAGCGCCTTTGGTTGGACCAAAAATCGGTAAACCAGCAGCATTAAAAGCATCAACAACGCCTAATGATAATGGCACTTCAGGGCCGACGATTGTTATCTCAATCTTGTTATCTTGAGCAAACTTAACTAAATCCGCGATAGCTTCAACTTGAATGGCCACGTTTTGTAATTTTGGTTCTAAAGACGTACCAGCGTTACCAGGTGCGACAAACACTTTTGTGACTTGTGCCGACTGAGCCGCTTTCCAGGCTAGCGCATGTTCACGACCGCCACCACCAATTATAAGTACCTGCATCTTTAATCACCCTTTTCATAAATTAAATAATATGATTCTTTAAACGAAAAAAGCAGCCAAAGAAGGCTGCTTGTCTCAAGTGGAATTTAGTGGCGGAAGTGACGCATGCCAGTAAATACCATGGCCATACCGTGCTCATCTGCCGCGGCAATGATTTCTTCATCGCGAATAGAGCCACCTGGCTGGATGATACAGCTAATCCCTGCAGCTGCGGCAGCATCGATACCGTCACGGAATGGGAAGAAAGCGTCTGACGCCATCACTGAGTTTTCAACCACTAGTCCTTCATCAGCCGCTTTAATACCTGCAATTTTTGCTGAGTAAACGCGGCTCATTTGGCCTGCACCGACACCGATTGTCATGCCGTCTTTGGCGTAAACGATGGCGTTAGATTTTACAAACTTAGCCACTTTCCAGCAGAACATTAAGTCTTTTAATTCATCAGCAGTTGGTTGACGCTTAGACACGACTTTAACGTCGTCTATGTTAACCATGCCCTGGTCGCGGTCTTGTACTAATAAGCCGCCATTCACGCGTTTGTAATCTAGGGTGGTGGTTTTGCTCGCCCACTCACCACACTCAAGTAAACGAACATTCACTTTAGCGGCAACGATATCGCGTGCTTCTTTGCTCACTTTAGGGGCAATAATCACTTCAACAAACTGACGGTCAACAATAGCTTGCGCCGTTTGTGCATCTAACTCTTGGTTGAAGGCAATGATGCCACCAAATGCTGATGTTGGATCGGTTTTAAACGCACGGTCATAGGCTTCTAATAAGTTAGCGCCTAGAGCCACACCGCAAGGGTTAGCGTGTTTAACGATAACGCAAGCAGGGCCTTCGAATTCTTTAACACATTCTAGTGCAGAGTCAGTGTCGGCGATATTGTTGTAAGACAGAGCTTTGCCTTGTAACTGAATCGCGCTGGCAACTGAAGCTTCATCAATTTGGGTATCAACATAAAATGCGGCTTTTTGATGACTGTTTTCACCGTAGCGTAAATCTTGCTTTTTAATGAACTGAGAATTAAACGTACGTGGAAAGGTTGAATCTTCGTGGCACTCATCGCTGCTGTGTGCTGGCACCATAGTACCGAAATAATTAGCGATCATTCCGTCGTAAGCAGCAGTGTGCTCAAATGCGGCAATGGCTAAGTCAAAGCGAGTTTCTAGCGTAGTGCTGCCATTGTTGGCTTGCATCTCTGCAATCACGCGACCGTAATCTTTAGCGTTAACCACAATCGTGGTGTCTTTGTGGTTTTTGGCGGTAGAGCGCACCATGGTTGGGCCGCCAATGTCGATGTTCTCAACCGCGTCAGCTAAGGTACAACCTGGTTTTGCCACAGTTTCAGCAAATGGGTATAAGTTAACGGCCACTAAATCGATTGGGTTAATGGCGTTTTGTTCCATTACCACTTCGTCAATGCCGCGACGGGCTAAAATGCCGCCGTGAATTTTGGGATGCAGCGTTTTAACACGACCATCCATAATTTCTGGGTGACCTGTGTAGTCAGAAACTTCAATTACCGGGATATTGTTGTCTGCAAGTAACTTTGCAGTACCGCCCGTAGATAAGAGTTCAACACCTTGTGCATGCAGCGCTTGTGCAAACTCAAGGATTCCAGTTTTATCTGATACGCTTAATAGCGCGCGACGAATTGGTCTGACATTATTCATGTAGGTACAGGGTCCACTAGTTTGATTTTAAGGATCTTTCGTAAAACAGAATTGTCTCAAGTCTGCTTTACCAAAGTCCCTCATGGTGTTGCGATAACACCACTAGATACTGTCTTAAGATCAGGCGGGCGTATTTTATCGTAAAGCGCATGCATTGGGTGTTTTTTCTGTGTGATTTCACAATATTGAAATAAGAACAAAGATAATAAAAAATAATCAACAATAAACCCTTGACCTTAGATTAAACTCCAAGGTTTATACTAAGGCAATATTCAGAAGCATTCACCTGAATAATTTTACGGGTAGGGGTTTTATTATGTATCGAATAGGCGAGCTATCAGCTTTGTACGACATCAAGGCTGACACGTTACGTTTTTACGAAAAACACGGTTTATTGTCACCGTCTAGTCGATCTGATTCTGGCTACCGGTTATATAACCACAGTGACTCTGAAAGGCTTAAGTTTATTTTGCGTGCTAAAGCGGTGGGTTTTTCGCTTAACGACATTGCCGATTTATTGTCAATTGAAGTGGATAAATCTAATCGGGCTTGTGCTGAAGTCAAAAGCTTAGTCGATAGCAAGCTTGAACAGGTTGAGGCTAAACTGGCCGAGCTACAACATTTTGCAACGTCGTTAAAAAGCTTGTCTAACACCTGTTGTGGCGGCCCTGATAGTGCCGAGCATTGCTCGATACTGGAAGCGTTAGAGTCGTCTGACAAACATATTATTGCCAAAAAAGAACATCATCATTTTGCTCATTCAGGTCATAAGGACTAAATATGTTATTGACCAATTTTGTTCATTTATTTTTAGAGTCCGCCCCCTGGTTATTGCTGGGATTAGTGTTAGCGGGTTTGTTAAAAGTGTTTGTGCCTATGGCATGGATGCAAAAGCAACTCGGTGGTCACGGGGTGAAAACGGTATTTAAGGCGGCATTATTAGGTGCGCCGTTACCTTTATGTTCATGCGGGGTTATTCCTGCTGCGGTTGGTTTACGTCGTGCTGGTGCTTCAAAAGCGGCAACCACGTCATTTTTGGTGTCAACGCCTGAAACAGGGGTTGACTCGATTACCGTATCTTATGTGTTACTCGGTCCTTTTATGGCCATAGTACGTCCCATTGCAGCCATTACTAGCGCTATTGTGGCTGGGTTGTTAGTTGGCCGCGATGACGATGATGGAGTGCCTTCAACGGCTAAAGCTCAATCGAACAATAAGCCTTTAGCTAAAGTTGAATCGTCTTGCTGTGCCAGTAAAAAGGTCGATACATCCAGCTCGTCTCAAGCACCTTTAGTTACTCACGATAACAATGCAGACATAGTTCAACATGCTGGCATTAAAATGACAGCCGTAAAAGCTGAGTCTGTATTAAGCCCTATGACTACTGCCAAATCATTAAGTACTGAGCAAGCGCCAAAGCAAAGCAGTTGTTGTGCGAGTAAGGTCGATACACCAATAGCAAAGGTTGATGCTCAGGCTGTACATAATCAAAGTGCACAGTCATGTTGTAGCGCAAACTCTAAAGCCGTAGAGCCTAAAGTAGAGGCGGTTAAATCCAGTTGTTGTAGTAGTCAAACAGAGCCCAAAGTCGAAGCAGCAAGCAGTTGTTGTGAGCCCAAGTCTGCTTCTGCGAGTCCAAATGCGACAGCAAGCAGTGAGGATGCTAGCTGCTGTGCATCAACTCAAGACATGGCAACCGAGCTTAAACAAAACAGTGTGTTTAGTCGGGTGTTATCAGGCTTACATTATGCCGCGACAGATTTAGTTAGAGACACCACTTTGTGGTTATTGGTTGGACTATTTTTTGCTGCGTTAGTGCAGACCTATGTTCCAGCTGATTTTCTCGTTAAGTGGGGCGACGGCATTTTAGCGATGTTAGTGATGGTGTTGGTGTCAATTCCCATGTATATCTGTGCTACGGCTTCTACACCTATTGCGGCGGGATTGTTATTGGCTGGCGTATCTCCTGGTGCCGTATTAGTGTTTATGATGGCGGGCCCAGCAACGAATATCGCGACACTCGGTGTTGTCACTAAAGAGTTAGGCAAGCGTGCGCTTTATGGTTATTTAGGCGGTGTTATCGGTGTGTCGTTAGCCTTTGGTGTGTTGGTTAACTATTTGGTTGATACCTTTGGTTTTGAAGTGATGCCGCAGATTGGTGAAGAGCACGCATTATTACCACAAGGTGTGGTGGCTGTTTCTGGTATTGTGTTAGCGATATTAATGGCCAAAGTATTGTGGGATATGATCCCTAAAGGCAATAAAGAAAAGAGTTGTTGCTCATAATTATTCATCGAAAAACATTGATGTTAATAGGCTAATCCTTAAAAAACCAGTGATAAATGTCACTGGTTTTTTTTATTGCATCTTTGATAAAAAATCCTGTGAGTGATAAATGAAATATCCTTTACTGTATCGGTAAAGAGCAATATCACTTCACTCATGGCGACTCTGTTATTATGCTAGGTATCCTTAAAAATAACTTAAAAAACAAACAATTTTTACGTATTATGATGCACCTCTTGATTTAACATTTATTACACACACCTGCACTTTTTTTGCATATTTATTGTGATACCCCTCTCCTTGCTTTTCTTAGATTTACACTACTATCGCCGTTGCAAGATACCTATAAAGTGATAAGTCGTTTAAGCGACGCTGGAGTGATAATGAAAACAATAAAAATGTGTAAAATAGCGCTATTAATTGCGCTTTCCATGGGGGTGATAGCCTGTGGTAGTGACGGTAAAGATGGAGTCGATGGTGCTGATGGTCAGGCTGGAACCCCCGGTCTACCTGGTGCGGATGCAACAGCTCCTACAGTGAGCGCTTCGACAGTAACCAATATTGAGTTTATTAATCATATTGTTACTGACGGTGTCGTCACTGTCGAATTTGGAATTACTAATGAATCTGGATATGCCATTACAGGCTTAACTGATGCATCGGTTTACCTTGCAGCCAAAACAGAAAACGGTATGCAACGTAGTCGAGATGGAAGTATTGGTGGTAATGCTACGGTCGGTGGGACCTCACCCACGACGGGCGCATCGTTAACGCTACTGGATAATGGTAATTATCAACTCGTCGCACCAATGGCAGGAGTGTTAGCAGATACTGAAGCATTAATCCGCCTTCAAGTCGGTGGTGGTGATATTGCTAAATCACCGTATGTGCTAATTGCGAAACCTGAGATGATGCATACTTCAACAACAGAAACATGCTATGCGTGCCATGTTGATTATGCTGAGTCCGATCTGAAACATGCGGGTTACGTAGCCTTAAACACTGACGGCGAAGTGGATTTTGTTGGCGGTTGTATGGTGTGTCATAACAATGTTGCACGCGATGTGGCGGCGGACGGTACATCATTAAATACTGGTGGTTATGCTAAAAATACCATGCAAATGTTGGGGCACATAAATCATCAGAATTTTGAAAAAGATTTTGAACCCGCCAACTGTTACACATGTCATGCCGAACCTGTAATGAATACCAGTCTTGCAGGTAATGGTTGCGTGGACTGTCATAATACAACAAGCAGTTCAAGTGCAGCAAAAGTATTGAGCAACAGCAACAGTAGTGACTTTGATGCAAGGGCATTCCACTTAAATAAAAGTGGCTTAGAAACCCTACAAGGTATGCGTGTCAGCTATACAGCTGAAACCACTGCTCCACAAAAGAATGATGCTGGAGTTTGGTGTACCACAATGTCGTTATTCAGCATTGATGGCGATACAAAAACTCAAGTTAATATTGGTGAACTATACAATAAAGACGGTGACACAACAGGTGCAACCAATGTGGTTGGTAAACCAATTGTTTATGCTGGCGCCTACTTGCATGGTTATTACAATGAATCAATCGTTGGCCGTTTTGCCGGTCACGGCAGCAATGAAATAAAAACTGATAACGCAGATGGTTCAAGAACGCATTGTTTCCCATCACCTTCAAGTGGTTTCGATAACGCGAGTATTATGGCAACAGCCCGTATTTCGTTAAGTTACCCTGGCTGGGTTCAAGATGATGGTAAAACATCAATGTCATTTACTGCATATTCTGATGCTGTAGATCAAACTAGCGGTGATATCGTTAAGTATGAGCGTCGTTTAGCCGTGACTGGTGATAGTTGTACAACTTGCCACAATAGCGAAACTAACTACCACAAAAATGGTGCTTACAACGATGGTGGCGATGATTGCGTAGCGTGTCATAACAATGGACAAGACCGAAGTGCTGCAAACTCTGCACCTGGTTTTGGCCCTATGGTACACAGTATGCACTGGGGGATTGGCAACACATTATCGGGTGCTAAAACCGATGTAGATGGTAATAACATTGCCAACTCTGCTACAGCATTAAATGCAATTAATTGTGTGTCTTGTCATGCCGATGGTATTGATTTAAATGCGATACCAAATCAATACATTCGAGCCAAAGCGTTCAATAATGGCGACCAAACTAAAATGGCTAGCCCTATTACAGCAAACTGTTTTGCCTGCCATAACAGCGCACAAGCATTGAACCACATGGAATTAAACGGTGGTGAAATTAGCGCAGAAAAAGGATCTGGTAACGATGGAAATTGGTTTACTCAACCTACTGGTGAATCATGCTCTACTTGTCATGCTGAAGGTCGTTCATTTGGTATTGAAAAATATCATAAGTTTGAAAGATAAGCATGATTATTGAGTTGGTCTATTTGGCTAACGAGATAATGTAATAATTACGGGGATCAATTGATCCCCGTTTTCATTCAGTTAACTTGTGATTAGCTATGATCGATTAGCTATGGATCAACTAAATATGGCATTGAGTTTTTCTGCTAAGCGGATCCCTGCTTGTTGCAGTCTTTTTTCAACAATAGGTTTATTGATAAATACATAGTTGTAACGTAAGTCATCTTCACCTTGATAATTCTGCTCCAGAATATAGGTTTTTTTACGTAAGTACTTAGACTCTTCAGCCCAATCATAATAACTCTGTCCAGACCATTGTTGGCGTTCAGCCTGGCTAATACGACTCAAAAAGTGACTGTATTCGGTATAGCTTAATTGTTGCTGCTCGATAATTTTGCTGTCCCATACTGCATGCAAATTGGTCTCTTGACCAAACCATTTCACATTTACTGCGTTTCCGCCTTTGTCGTGACTATGACCGACATGCAAAGGTTGGTGGATGTCGCCAACAAAATGCACATAAAACGCCAACGCTTGCCATTTATCTTGCTGGTTTGCTTTAGGGTTTTGTAATATTTTTTCAAAGCGTTCTAGGCTTTCAATGATGTCGCCATTATCGCTGCGTTTCACAGTTGTCCAAGTTTCATCATCAGCAATCGAGACATAGTGCCAAGGTGCGGCACGATCCCAGTTTTTGTCTGAGCGGATCTCATCTGCCCAGGTAGACATTTGCGCTAGACTTTCACCATTGGTAAGCAGATTAATCTGTTGCTTCGCCGTATCAGTTAAATTGTTCTGTGCAAGCTCGCCCACGATACGATGACCCAATTGTCCAAATGCTTTTGCGGGTGAGTTGATGCTTAATGATAAGCATAACCCTATGATTATCATTGAGCATTTGTGTAATAAAACCGAGTTGTTCATGTATGAATCCAATCTATTTTTTATTTGAAGGCGGCAACAATCATGTTGCAATTGAATCGCGAATATACAGTAGCGATATGACATTTTTATGTATATTTATCGTTGTATATTTGTTGTTTATTGTTTGTTTTTTGACATTAAATTGAAACAAAATCCGCCTAACATTCGCTCCTGCAGTTTTTACTGTATTTAAATACTAAGCCCAATTAAACGGGCAAAACATTAAAATATAAGAAATATTCAGGGGTTTGATATGTTATTTAGTCACAAAATGAGCCGCTTAGCGCTAGCGACGTGTTTTGCAATGGGGGTCGCATTACCCGCATCTGCAGCTGACACCGCATCAGATATTCGTGGTCAAATTACGGGTCCAGCAGGAAATGCTGTTTCTGATGCAAAAATTACCATTATTCACCAACCAACAGGAACGATAACCGAAGTACCTGTTACTGCTAACGGCCAATTTTCTGCCCGTGGATTACGTGTTGGTGGTCCATATATTATTAAAGTTGATTCAGATCAGTTTGCTGACACTGTCGAAGAAGATGTGTATCTACTGTTAGGTGAAACGTTCCGTTTTAACCGTACCTTAGAAGACGCTTCAGCTATGGAGCGTATTGGTGTTGTTGGTAGTGCAGGTTATTACCGTTCAGCGGGTAGTAACAGCGACTTTGGCGAACAAGACATTGCCAATGCTCCAGGTATTAGCCGCGATTTAAAAGATGTATTACGTCAAAATCCCATGGCAGTTGTGGGCACCGATGGTGTGTCGATGAGCGTGGCGGGTATGAACCCACGTTATAATACTTTTGTGGTTGACGGCATATCTCAAAACGATGATTTTGGTCTTAACTCTAATGGTTATCCAACTCAGCGTTCACCCATCTCTATCGATGCAGTTGAGAGCGTTGCGTTAAATGTGTCACCTTATACTGCCAGAAACGGCGGTTTTACGGGGGCACAAATTAATGCTGTAACTAAGTCGGGTACTAATGATTTATCTGGTTCCGTTTTTTGGGAAACGACTAACGACAGCATGGCCGGCGACGGTAAAAATCAAGACACGGGTGAGAAGATTGAGCAAGATTTTGAAGAGACTACCTTTGGCGGTACGGTTGGCTTTCCGTTAATTGAAGATAAGTTGTTTTTCTTTGGTTCATACGAAAACTTTGATGCTCCTCAGTCTGCTGAGTGGGGCCCTGCAGGCGCTGGGTATGCTAATGATTCTGATATTACAGCTGACGAGTTAGCTCAAGTTGAACAAATTGCGCAGACAGTTTATGGCTTAGATAGCATTGGTGGTTACACCACAACGCCACAAGAAAAAGATGAAAAAATCTTAGCGAAGATTGATTGGAACATTAACGAGCAACATCGCGCGAGTTTTACGTATCAATCGACGGTAGGTAACTTAACTAATAACATGAGCTCGAGCTCATCATCGTTAAAGCTATCAAGCACTTGGTACGATAAAGAAGAAACATTAGAAACCTACGCTGCTAACTTATATAGCGATTGGACTGATGATTTTAGTACTGAAATCAAAGTAGCTTATAAAGATACCACTACAAAATCAAAAACCATTGATGACTTAGGCATAGGCATGGTGTCGGTACAAACCTATGATCGTGCTAGTGATTATGTGGTATTTGGAACAGATAAGTCTCGTCAAGCCAATGAGTTAAACAACCAAAATCTTGAACTGCGCTTTGTGGGTGATTATTACCTTGGAGATCATGAAATTGGCTTTGGTGCCCAGTACAACAATGTTGAAGTATTTAACTTATTTGCCCAAAACGTGACGGGAAATTGGTCATTTAATACTATTGAAGACTTTGAAAATGGTGCAGTAGACCAGTTCTTCTACTCTAATGCGATGTCTGGTAATCCTGACGATGTGGGGGCAGCCTTTAATATGGATACTTTGGCATTATTTGCTGAAGATGCCTGGGCAATCACACCTGATCTAACGCTGACTTACGGCATGCGTTATGAAACAATTAGTATGTCAGATTCTCCAGCCCTGAACCAAAATTTTGTTGAACGTTACGGTTTTGCTAATAATGAAACGTTAGATGGCCAAGATATTTGGTTACCGCGTGTTGGAGTTAACTACAAACTGACCGAAGATATCAGCTTACATGGCGGTGTTGGACGTTATACCGGTGGCTCACCAACGGTATGGGTTTCTAACAGTTTCTCAAATGATGGTAACAGCTTATTAAGTTACAACGATGGCTGGAACGCGGCATGGGGAACTCCTGACTTTGCCAATGTACCATCACAAGCACAAGATGGCTTAGTGGGTGGCGACGGCAATGTGAATGCAATTGATCCTGACTTTGAACTACCTTCAGATTGGCGCGCTAGCGTTGGATTTGACAGTACCTGGGACTTGGGTGCATTAGGTGATGACTGGTTTGTTGGTGCTGAGTTTTTATATGTTAAAAAAGAAAATGACCTTGCTTGGGTTGATTTAGCTCGTCGTCAGGTGGCTACCGATGATACAGGTCGTGTTGTTTATGAAACATGGGATCCACTTGCAAATGACGGCGCTGGCGGAAACACTGAACGTTACGACATTATGCTAACCAATGCAGACAAGGATGGTTCAAGTAAAACCTTTAGTTTGTCGTTAGCTAAAAATTGGGATATGGGCCTGAGTATGCGTGCAGGTTATGCCTATAACTCAGTCAAAGAAGGTAACCAAGGTTCGTCATCAACAGCAACTTCAAATTACCAATATACACCAGTGCAATATGACCGAAACGCTACCACAATGGGGACGGGCTATTATGAGACCCCACATCGTTTTACGTTTAGCTTAGGTTATGACGTAGAGTTTGTTGCAGGATATAACTCTAGCTTTAATTTATTCTACGAAGCGCGTGAAGGTAACCCAATGACATGGGTACTGGGTTCATACAGAGACGGTAACTTAGGTGATCAATCAAGCTTTGCTAATGCCTCATATTACTTACCTTATATTCCTACGGGGGCAGATGATGCCAATGTTGAGTATGCTGATGGGTTAACTTATGAAGCCTTTAAAGCTGCTGTTGACGAAATTGGGCTGGGTAAATATGCCGGTGGGATAGCACCTAAAGGAACAGATAATCAACCTTGGATACACCAGCTTGATTTCCGCTTTACTCAAGAGTTGCCTGGCTTTAGCGATGAGCATAAAGGTATCTTGTATTTTGATATTAAAAACGTACTTAATCTTGTGAATGATGATTGGGGCGTAGTTGAATATCAAAGTTATGGCACTTCAACGTTAGTGGACCATGCATATAATGCAGACACAGGAGTTTACACTTACTCTGTCCCTTACGGTCAAGATGGTATCGAAACAGATAATCAAAACAGTTATGACATCAATAAATCTGCTTGGCAGTTAAAAGTGGGTGTTAAGTATAAATTCTAATGCGTTTATAGGCCTAAAAAAATACCGAGCTCATGGCTCGGTATTTTTTTATCTCACATCAGGCTAGGCTATTTGCCTTTGATGACTGAAGAACTTGGTGCTTTTTTCGCTTCTTTTGCTGCTCGCTTTTCTTTTAAAGATAGCAACGGTTGTTTTTTTGACTCTTTTGAATTATTACGTTCTTTGCTCATGTTATTTACTCCGTGTATGGCGCAGGGCTTTGATCACTCTGTAAAAGTTTTAAACAATATATGAATCACAATATCAAGTATAAGTAATGCGAATATAGCGTTGAGATAAGTATCCTGTTGGCTAAAAGCTTAAATCGATACTAGCACCAAGTTGACTAAAAATATCTATAACATCGATAGATTATTTAGCGCTAGACCTAGATTACAAAAGCATAAAGATATAAGTGTCAGTCAGTCAATTCTAGTGTGACTCCATATGAATAAAGTCGGGGATTTCTAGTACATTATCGCCCCAATTTTCAATAAGCGCAGCATAAAGAAACTCCATAAAAACAATATATTTACGCGGCATATATACCCGTTGAGGAAAGCTTAATGTTACTTTAGTTTGTGCCATTGGAAAGGCTTCTAAAATCGGGGTGAGTTGCTGATTGGTTATTGCATCTTGTGCGATGATCACTGGTACAGCAGTGATTCCAAGCCCTTCGATGGCGGCTTCTCGTGCAAATGTGACATTATTTACTTTAAGCTGAGCGGGCGGATCTAAGTCGAGCCACTGACTGCCATCGAAGATGCGCCAGCCACCATTGATGTGTGCCGATTGCAATTTTATCGCGGTGTGATTCATTAAATCTTGTGGAACTTTTGGCGTGCCATGACGTTTAAGATAGTCGGGGCTAGCCATCAGTTGCCTACTCGCAATAACCAGTGAATAACTTTGTAATTTAGGATCATGTATCTCTGTTATTTGGAATAAAAAATCCACTCCTTCTTCAATTACATCCACTTTACGGTTAGTTAGCTCTGCATCGATTGTGATGTTGGGGTAAGCGGCAAGAAAACGCGCGAAAATACGCCCAAGAAATAATTGTCCTAATTCGATAGGGCTGATGATTTTTAAATTGCCTTTAATGTCTTGTTGGCTCGCGCTTAATAGGTCTTCTGCACTTTGTAAATCTTGCAGAATTTTATTGATGCGATGGTAATAACTTGATCCGGCTTCAGTGAGTTTTAATGCTCGAGTAGTGCGAAATAATAGCTGAACCCCCACATCTGCTTCTAATTCGGCAATCTTACGGCTGACCGTCGCTTTAGTGATCCCTAAAGCTTTAGCCGCTCCAGTAAAACTGCCTTGTTCTACTACTTGCGAGAAAATCTGAACACGATTGAGATCCATATTGTTACACCTGTGGAACAGTGGGTTGAATTTTAGCTATCTAATAAATTACACGAAACAGTAGTAAACTTGAAGGTAATAAATTAGGAGTTCAGCATGTCTATTAATAAACGTTTTATCATAGTGCCAAGTATTATTCTGGCGGTCGTTATCGCAGGCGTTTATTGGTGGTTACAAGTGCGGTTTATTGAGTCGACCGATAACGCCTATGTAGAGTCAGATATTTCAAGTATTAGTGTCAAAGTACCTGGGTATATTGTGCAATCGCTTGTGAGCGATAATCAACATGTGAACCAAGGTGATGTACTTGCACAATTAGAAGACAGTCAATTTGTGGCGCGTGTTGCGCAAAGTCAGGCTGTGTTAGCGAGTTCGCAAGCTAATTTACAGACACTGGCGGCTAAAGTGGATTTACAACAAGCGCTAATTAATCAGGCTAAAGCGGCTGTGGTAGCATCGCAATCGGATCAATTAATTGCTAAGCAGCAGCTAGCACGATCGCAAAAGCTGAAAGTGAGTAATTACAGCTCGCAAAATGATGTTGATCAACTGCAAGCTAATTTTGATTCGGCATCGGCACATGTTGATGAAGCGCAAGCGGCATTAGTGGCGAAACAACGTGAATTGTCAGTGTTTAATGCCCAGTTATTACAGGCTCAAGCTGACGTTGACCAAGCTCAAGCCAGTGTTGAATTAGCCAATATTCAATTAACCGACACTCAAATTACCGCGCCATTTTCTGGGGTTATTGGTAAGCGTGGTGCTTTAGTTGGGCAATACGTGCAACCCGGACAAGCATTGTTTAGCTTAGTGCCTGATTCTCAGGTTTGGATAACGGCTAATTTTAAAGAAACTCAAATTGCACATATGCAGCCTGGTCAGGCGGTTAAAGTTACACTGGATGCCTATCCAGATGAAGAGTTTAATGGCTTTATCGACAGCTTAGCGCCAGCATCTGGTTCTAAATTTAGCTTGTTGCCTGCTGAGAATGCTACCGGTAATTTTACTAAAATTGTTCAACGTATTCCGGTGCGGATCCGTATTGATAACCAGAATTCCACGATAACACCACCCCGTATTTTACCTGGACTGAGTGCAGTCGTTAAGGTCGATACCGAGAGTGTAACTGAAGTACATGCCACCGCTAAGGCGATATTTAATGATTCGGTCGCTGTAACTGCAGGGCGTTAATATGGGCCAGTCAGTGGCAGTGGTCGATGTTAATCAAGTGGCCAACGATAAACCGACAGGGTATCAACGTGGTAGTTATCGCTCATGGATTGCGGTAGCGGGTGGGCTTATTGGTGCATTTATGGCGATTTTGGATATTCAAATCACCAATGCATCAATGAAGGAGATTCAAGGCAGTTTAGGTGCGACGTTAGAAGAAGGTAGCTGGATCGCGACCGCGTATTTGGTCGCCGAAATGATCGCTATTCCGTTGTCCGGCTGGCTCAGCACGGGTTTATCGACCAGGCGTTATTTACTGTGGACGACAGCGGCCTTTATTGTTGCATCGATATTGTGCTCCATGTCCTGGAATCTTGAGTCTATGATTGCCTTTCGTGCATTACAGGGCTTTTTTGGTGGCGCACTTATTCCATTAGCTTTTCGACTTATTCTCGAATTTTTACCCGACAATAAACGTGCTATGGGCATGGCGTTGTTTGGCGTTACAGCCACATTTGCACCGTCTATTGGCCCAACACTGGGCGGTTGGTTAACTGAGCAATTTAGTTGGCATTATCTTTTTTATATTAATGTACCGCCGGGCATATTGGTAATGGTGATGCTGGCGTATGGGTTAGAGCGTAAACCCATTATTTGGGACAAACTCAAAAATGCAGATTACTCCGGTATTATCACAATGGCGCTGGGAATGGGCTGTTTAGAGGTCGTGCTTGAAGAAGGTAATCGTAAAGATTGGTTTGGCTCTGAGCTTATTCGCAATCTCGCGATTATTGCAGTGATTAACATCGGTTTATTTATTTGGATCCAACTACGCAAATCTCAACCTTTGGTGAATATTCGGCTGCTTGGACAACGCGACTTTGCACTGTCGACCGTGGCGTATTTTTTATTGGGTATGGCATTATTTGGAGCCATTTATTTAATCCCGTTATATCTGTCGCAAATTCATGACTACACACCGCTTGAAATTGGTGAAGTGATCATGTGGATGGGATTTCCGCAGTTATTAGTTTTACCGTTAGTGCCTAAATTGATGCAGCGTTTTGATCCTCGTTACTTAGCTGCCATTGGCTTTGCGTTGTTCTCAATCAGTTATTATATGAATAGCCATATGACGATTGATTATGCTGGTGACCAAATGATTACTGCACAAATTGTTAGGGCGCTAGGGCAGCCGTTTATTTTAGTGCCGATTGGTATTTTAGCGACGATGCATCTTCATGCACACGAAAATGCTTCAGCATCGACGGTATTGAACGTGATGCGTAATCTCGGTGGCGCTTTTGGTATTGCGCTGGTGGCGACGTTAAGCGATAACTTGTCCCGTATGCATTTAGCACATATCAAAGAGACATTGCCAGCCGTGAGTGCACAAGCATATCAATATATTAATGACACTAGTTTGTTATTACAAAGTGCAGGTTCAGACAGTGTCAGTGCAGGTAATCAAGCCTATGCTTTACTGGCAAAAAGTATGACGCAACAGGCATATGTTCAAGCTTATAACGACGTATTTTTTATTATGTCGTGTTTGCTTTTTATCGCGGTCATTGCGGTGTTATTAATTCGAAAACCGGCCGCAAAAAGTGGCTCTGAACAACCTAATGAAATGCATTAATCATGTTAGTATTATATTAATTAGTACAACAGATTAAGGTGAAAAATGTCGTTAACATGGTTAGACGTTGGCTTTACTGAGTTGTCTTTAGAGCAACTCTATGGGGTGTTACAACTACGTGTAGAAGTGTTTGTTGTAGAACAAAATTGTCCTTACCCTGAATTAGATGGTAAAGACAAAGATGTGCAAGCAAGGCATTTATTCGCCATTAACAATCAGCAAGAAATTGTAGCTTACAGTCGTATACTTGCGCCGAATGTCAGTTACCCTCAAGCCAGTATAGGTCGTGTGGTCGTTGCCAAATCAGCACGAGGTCAGGGCGTAGCTAATCAATTAATGCAGCGTGCGATAACCATTGCAAAACAACGCTGGCCAAATGATCATATACAAATTGGTGCCCAAGATTATTTACGTCATTTTTATCAACATCTTGGTTTTGTTGTTAATTCTGAAGTGTATCTTGAAGACGGCATACCACATCTTGATATGTTGCTCACTTATTCATAAATGTTAAGGAATATAAATGTCTGATTATTCAATTAATACTCAACAAGTAGTGTGCGTTGCGCAGTTTGTAGCTAAAGAAGGTAAGCGTGACGCGTTAGTGGCAGCATTAGCCAGCTTAGTACCTGATACTCGTCGTGAGTTAGGGTGTATTCGCTATGAATTAAATGTCAGTGTTGAAGATGAGCGTAAAGTGGCTTTTGTTGAAAAATTTGTCGATCGTGCTGCGTTTGACAAACATTGTGCTAAAGATGCAATTGAGCACTACTTTCACAATGTGATGCCAGAGCTTGTTGAGTCGCATCATGTAGAAGTATTCAATCAAGTTATAGTGTAAGGCGCTTAAGCCGTCGTTGTAACTCTTCTATAGGTGCTTACTAAAATATACTTATATAAAAATGCCAGTCTAATGAGACTGGCATTTTTTATCATTAATGTCGCCTAGCTTCTTATGCCGGCATCAAAATGATTAAAAGTCGTAACGTGCGCCAACAGTGAAGACGTTATCATCTTCTAAATCAACAGTTGCTGTACCGACTTTATGCTCGCCTTCATACATTGCATAATGGCCATAAACTAGCGTTGACTTAGAAATACGGTAGTCAGCACCAATTGTAATATTAGTTACGTCAACATCAGTGCCAGTGGCATCTTTAATGTTTTTGTAGTACTTACCAAAACCAGCATCGTCTTGACCATATTCAGCTTTTAAGTTTACGCCGTTTAAGTCATAAGATACGTTAACGAAGAAAGAGTCACCTTCTTGATCTGTTGTTTGGCTTTCAGTGTTTTGATATAGGCCACCCACTTTGAAGTCACCTAATTTAACTTGTGCAACACCACGGTATGCATCAATGCCACCGATAGTGTTATACGCAGCTGCTACATAGTAATTGTGGGCTTTAAGGCCTTTATCACCTAGCGTTGCACTTAATGCGTACTGGTCTTCATCAGAACCTTCGTAGTTATCATCCATTAAATAGGTCGCATTTAATGTGAGCAAACCACCGATCATCGGAGAGTAATACCAAATACCGTCCGCTTTACGATCTTGACCAGCAACCATACGGTCGATATCAGCGTTGAAGTTACCGAATAAATCGATGCCACCTTCAGACTGTTTAAATACCGTGTCATTACGGCCTACAAGAACAGTACCTGCATTAGTTTTTAAACCAAGGAAAGTGTTACGTGATTTGAATGTTACATCATCGCCACTGCTATCTTCAGTTTGAGTGGTGTTTTCTACTTGAAATTCCATTTGGTATAGGATTTCAACACCGTCACTAATTTTTTCACTACCTTTTACACCTAAGTTAGAGAAGTTATTCTCTAACACAGTACCTTCTTTACCATTTTGCGTTGTTGAGCCGTTATCAGAATTAGTTACAGCTAAATCTAAACGACCATAGAAACTTGGGCCTTCAGCAAGTGTAGCGAAAGAAACTAGTGTAAGTACTGAGGCTACTGATGCAGAGATTAAGGTCTTTTTCATCTTTCATGCTCCCTAGAACGTTATGTTCTATATTCCATTTTTCATGGTTTTAGTTAGTGAAGTCGTTGCAGATACTATCCTGTAACAATCTGGTGCAGATTTTTACAGATTTAGCAGTGTCATAGTGTGGGCTAGATCAAATAAACTAGTCCTACCTAAAAATTTGTGCAGAAAACTGTGACAACGACGATAATTTATCAATTATTGTCACATTTTTGTGCAGATATACCTCTTTTGGGATGTTCCTATTTATTAATAAATAGGCTAGCGCACAACAATAAAAGCGGTAATAAGCTAGTTTAGCGTATGTTAATTTAATTGTTGAACATATTAACGACTTGGATCACTAGACCTTAGTCTAGTAAGGTTGATAATTAATCAAATAGAGCGGCTGCTATAAAAAGTCGCTGCATCAAAATAGTGCAACTCAGTCAGTTACCCATTTATCGACAACAAGCATTTAGCTTTAGTGTGAAATCAGCTAGAATCGCCACCGAAATTGGTCGTTAATTGAGGCGTAACCCATGTTATCTGAATCTTATACTCATCGTTTTGCTGGCGTGGGCCGTTTATACGGTCAAGCGGCATTGACGACTTTCTCACAAGCACATGTTGTGGTTGTTGGGATTGGCGGAGTAGGGACATGGGTCGCAGAAGCGCTAGTTCGCAGTGGTATAGGGCAAATTACACTCATCGATTTAGATGATATTTGCGTGACAAACACCAATCGCCAAATTCATGCGTTAACGTCGACTATTGGTCAGTCGAAAGTTGAGGTGATGGCAAAGCGGATTAACGAGATAAATCCTGAGTGTATAGTGAATCAAGTAGAAGATTTTGTGACGTTAGATAACTTAGGTGAATATTTTGTTCCGGTATCGCAAGGCGGCACGATTGATTATGTCATTGATTGTATTGATGCCGTTAAGCAAAAGGCTGGCCTTATTGCTTGGTGTAAACGTAATAAAATCCCGTTAGTGACTATAGGTGGAGCTGGTGGCCAAACTGATCCGACGTTAATTCAAGTCACCGACTTGGCTAAAACTGTCCAAGATCCCTTATTGGCCAAAGTGCGCAATATACTGCGTAAAGAATACAATTTTAGTAAAAACGTTCAACGTCGCTTCGCCGTTGATGCCGTTTTTTCAACGCAGCATTTAGTTTATCCGCAAGCTGATGGCAGTGTGTGTAATACCAAAGCAACAGCAGAAGGTAGTATGCGCATGGACTGCGCCTCAGGATTTGGCGCAATCACTATGGTAACTGGGACTTTTGCTTTTGTTGCCGTGAGCCGAGTCTTAGCTAAATTAGCCGCCAAGTAAGGCATTGGGTTACACACCTATAATGGCTCTGTACATCTATTAGCTTAATTTGCGGTGTATCTAGCCGCTCCCTCATCGTGTTCGCATCACTTTAGTAGCCCTATTCACCGTCTTTTATATCGAGATGTTTTGTCGGATATACCATGACTCATTGAAATCTGCTTTGTTGAACAGTTCTATAGCATTTAAAAAATCACAGTATCGATATTGAAAAACGTGGGTTATTTGGCTCTTTTAGCACTCTTATTTCGACTTATATAGGTGAGTAATCAGATAGGTATCTTTATAATCAATCACTTAAGTGTCAGCGCATACACTTTGTTCTCTTGGCACTATTTTTGCTTTGTTTGAGTTAAGTTCAAAAATCTGACACTGCGAGTAAGCTATGATGAAAATGAATATAGGTTCGATGAATTTACTGAACGGCAAGCGTGTGTTCGTCAGTGTAATGGCATGGGGAGTCGTGACCTGTGCAGCTTTGCTTTTTGCCCCAAAAGATATTTTGGCTAGCCTGGCGTTAGCAAATATTGTGAGTGATTATGGCCAGTTTATTGGGTTAGGTTTAATCATAGGTGTCGCCTATTTTCTTAGTCAATTATTTGCATTTGTGGTTGATGAGGCAATTGTCAACTTACGTCAGAAACGCACAGTTGAAACCATTGAAGCCAAGGTGAAGTTATTAGATCCGGCCGAAAGAGCTTTATTACGAGAGTTTTTCTTGCAAGGGCAAACTATTTTGACACTGCCGCAAAATGAGTTAGCAGTGAAAAATCTAGTTAATACTAATATTCTAGAAACATTAGGTAATGAGCGTCATTACGCCATCCAGGGACCGACAGCTGACTATAAAATTTCGATGCAGGCGCGTGTTTATCTAAACCGTGATGTATTGCGTTTACCGGCTGGAGAACCTAGTGCAGAAGAAATGAGTTATCTTATTAAAACTAGACCGCATTTTGTTAATGGTCTTGTGCAAGCAAGAAAACATGCCGCATAAAGCACGTAGATATCAATAAAAAATGGGGGCTATAAAGCCCCCTAATTGTATCATTCGCAAGGAAGTATTGAACATTAAGCAGTAAAATAACTTAACCGATTTAGAGACTCACTTAACCGGAGCAGACTTTACAACAAACATCCACATGAGATAGGACATGATTCCGAATGTGCAAAAAATTACAATCATAGAAAGTAACCCTATTGCGTTTCCAAACATTAAATCTAACCAAAATGCCATGATTCTTATCCTCTCAATGTGAAATCATGTTTATCATAAAGTTAAAAAATGATACCAATAATGATCTCGATCAAGCTTCCTATCCTCAGTATTAGCATTTCGTTAATTTTGCTAAAGAGCTCACAAAAACAACTGTAAAAAATAGATTAGGGCATACGAATGACTTTTGAACAATCAGTTGGTTTTTACATAAAAGAATCATTAAAGGGCTTGCCATTGTCAAAAGCAAAGGTATAATCGCCAACATTCAATTGTGACAGTAACAATTGAATAGTATTTTATGAAGCAGTAAGTTCTGCAAAGTGATTTATTCAGATTATTTTGCACAGTTTATAAAGCAACTAAGATTTTGCCTGAGTGATGAAATTGGTATACATGGGGGATTCAAAATCCCCTGCTTCACGGCGTGTCGGTTCGAGTCCGACCTCAGGTACCATTATTTAAAAGCCCTGTTCTTAATTGAACGGGGCCTTTTTGTATCTGCCATTTAGTTATTTCCATTAACACTCTCGCCATTAAGGTATCAGACCGTTAACCTTGTTCAGCAGTTGTCTCTTAACGCCAGGGTTTTAAGCATTAGATCAGTATGATTTTTTATGCTTACATAACCATAATGCACGGTATTAATATAATCGATAACTTTTTATACCACTGTCTCCCCTATATTTAACGGTAAACGTAAAGCATAAAAAAACCAGCTACAAATGCAGCTGGTTTTTAAGATTAATTTGGTAAACCAAATTATAGATTCCTGATGATTAGTGCTTACGACGACGTAATGCAGCTAATGGTAATAATAGTGCTGTTAACCAGCCCATAGAACCACCAGAAGATTTCTCTTCTTTTTCAGTAACGGTAATTGTTGCTGTTCCTGCATCACTTTCTAAACGAGTGTCAGATGCTGTTACAGAGAACTTAATCGTGCTACTACCTGATGGGGCAGTAAAGCTGATCTTTTCGCCACCATTAGTAAAGGTTACTGAAGGACCACTAGTTTGTACCCAGTTGTACGTTAGTGTGTCACCGTCAGCATCACTACCATTGGCTTTAGCTGTAACAACAAAACCTTCAGTACTTGTCATGCCTGTAGGCGCAACAGTAGGTTTAGTGTTGTTAATCATTACCGATACCATAGCGGTGTCAGAACGATTTCCCATAGTATCGATAGCAACAACTTGTGCTTCCATGGTTTCGCTAGTTTGGTCAATAACGGCTGTGTCGCTTAGGCTAACTTTACCTTTCGCATCGATCACGAACATGCTTGAGTTTGAGCCGACAACAATGAACTCAGATACTGGGCTGGTTAACATGTCTGGGTCAGTTGCAATAACTTGACCAAGCACAGTACCCGCAGCAGCACCTTTATCGACATAAAGAACTAGGTCTTCAACAGTAGGAGCTACGTTACCTTCATCTGTAGTGTTTGCTACTACTGACATAGAGCCATTATCAGAAAGTAGCATGTAACCCAATGAGTTGCTGCCTACTTCGGTAACTAGCATTGCGCTTTCACCTGGTTTAAGTTCAGTAACGGCTTCGCCTTCAGCATCGACTAAACCTGCATAAGCATCTGGAGCCAATAGTGTTAATGTTCCTTCTGCTTCATCACCTAAGCCAGTAGGTGTTGGTGCGTAATCAGCTTCTTCAACACGGAAACGAACAGTAACTGATGTGCCTAAATCTGAAGCGGTAAGGCCAACATCTTCAAAACATACTTTAGTTGTTAAGAAGTCATTGCCTGTGACATGGTATGCAGGCTCTAAGGTACCGCTGCCTGTTCCAAATGGAACAACAAACCCATATAAAGAACGTGGGTATGCGTCATTAAACCATTGAAGGTTTACTGTTGTTGCAGTGTAATCCCATTCACCATCGTTATCTAAGTCGTAGTCAACGTTATAACTTGCAACTAAACCATGCACCATTGGATCTCGCATTTGGAAGGTATTCCAAATAGCGATCCCTTCGTCACAAGAAGTACTACCAGAAAGCTCACTTGATGCGCTAATCAAATCATGACGAATAGACATGTCTTTTGGACTAGTCGCAGTCAGTGGAGCACTGAATGGATCTGTAATAGACGTTGCGCCAGTATTTGTTAATGTTCTTACAATACCATCAGCTGTAACTTCAGTTGAAACAGAGGCTGCTGCAGCTGCTTTTGGTAAAATGTGATAAACCACATGTAAAGCTTGTTCTTCACCTTCCATAAACTTAATTGCACCGTCGTATTCAGACAATGTTAATGCATCTGAAGCATCATCTGCTTCACCGCTCAGTTCGTATGAAGATGTAAGTGTCCATTCTGGTAACTTAGTTGGATCAATTGTTACTGTTACGTCGAAGGTTTTAGTTTGTCCTGCAGGGATTTTGATACTTGCAGGCATATCAAAACTAACCGCACCAGATTCGATATCATCAGCAAAACGTTGCTCTGCCATTAATGTGTAGGTTTTTTCTTCTGCAGAGAAGTTCTTCACTGAAATAGTTTTTGTCATTGATGTTGTTTCACTTAATGAAACAAGACCAAATGCTAAAGCTGCTTGCATGGTATCTTTATCATATGCAACAACAGGCAGGTTGATTGACTTTTCTACGTCAACCAGACCTGAACCGATATAACTGATTGGGGCTAATGCAGCATCTTCATTTAACGAGGTTGGTTCAACTGTTACATTTAAATTAGCCGCATTCATCATCGTGGCTTTAATTTCTAGCGCACTACGATTTGGTAAGGCTTCTTTAACGATACTCATTGCACCAGCTGTAATTGGGCTAGAGAACGATGTACCGCTAATTGGAGATAAACCATCACCTAAACCAGGGTGCGCTGTCATGATAGAAGTGCCTGGAGCTGTAATCTCTGGTTTTAACGTTCCAGCAATTGAAGGTCCACGAGATGTAAATGTAGCAATAGCTCCTGCCGTTGTTACTTCAACAGATGAAATTGTGAAAACAACATCACCTTCAGCAAGTGCAGCTTTAATTACATCACCATCTTCTTTAGAAATCATTACAGATGGGATCGTAATATCTGTATTGGTTCCGCCCATAGTGAATGCACCATCACCTGCAACGTTATTTGCGACAATAACAAATGCTGCACCATTCTCTTGAGCATTGAACACTTTATCTACGAAACCACAGCTACCGCGATCAACTATCACTGTTTTGCCAGTAAAATCGACGTCGTCAGCAAATGGGGTACATGCATTTAAATTAGTCGTTGGTACAACCAATGGCGCTGAAGTGTTATCAAAGGAAAATGCATTACTTGTGTTAAAGCCTGCACTAATAACTTCTATATCAACACCGGCTACAGATGCATCGATTTTTCCAATGGGGGTAGTTGGATGCGTCATTGCGCCAACAGATAAAGCATTCGCAGAAGTACTCGGGCCGCCCACCACGAATGGTGTTGAACCGTCGTTACCTGCTGAAATTACAAGGTTTACACCTAGCTCAACCATTTCATCAATCAGTTCTTGAACCGCACCTTCTTTAGAATCACCAAAGTCGCCACCTAATGACATATTGACGGTATCAACACGGTCAGAAATATCACCATCACCATTTGGATCCATGGCTGCTTCTAATGCGTAAAGCTGAGCAAGACCAGGACAACCTGAATCACACACAGAGTAAACGTATAATTCTACATCTGGTGCAACACCAACAACAGAGTGGCTTACATGTGTACCGTGGTTGGTATCTACATCAATTGGGTTTGGATCATTATTGATAAAGTCATAACCGCCCGCCACTTTTCCTTGTGGCCAATTTGGCATCTCAGCTTTTGCTGCTACAGCTGCTTGGTAGTCGGCAATAACACCTGTACCGCCTAATGCTGCATGAGTGTAATCAACACCCGTGTCTAACACGGCAACTTTTTGACCTTTACCAGAGGCAATTCCCGCTTCGATTACAGCAGTTGCGCCAATATAATCAGCACTATCAGCTACATGTAACTCGTAATCATAGATAGGCAGAATATCAGCGACGTCAGAATTTTTTAGCAGTGATAATAATTGCTTTTTATCTGCTTTAACTAAAATAGAATTAACTAGTTTTGATGTTTGGCCAACTACTTCAATGTCAGCATCTAAACTGTTAATGACGCTTAGTACACGTGATTGAGACTCTTGAACTGATGCAAATGCTTGTGTTGATGAAACTTTTGATAAACGAGATTGCTCTGAAACTGACTGAGTGTTCAGTTTGATCATCCAAGCCGATACGGTTGATTGCTTTTCTGATTTAGTGGCTTTTAAACCGGCATATTCATCGAGAGATTGGTTAGTAGTGTTGTATTTATTAGCAGGCTCTGCAAAGCAAGCGCCAGATATAAGTGCGGCCGAGATGGCTAGGGCTAGTTTTGTCTTCACAACTTCTTCCTTGTTATTAGACATCACTCAATGAGTAGGTATCGCGGTAACACGATGATTATTAAGTGATGTAATGGATAATGCTTAATGTTTATGTGCTGCACTCTTTGATGCATCAGCAGCATTTGTAGCACACTTAATTAACAAAAGTCACACTATAAGTTAATAAAAAGGTAATTAAATGTTAACAGCAGGCGTGTTGTAAAAAGCTGAGGAGGTGTGAGGGTTGGTTAAGGTTTAACCGCTCTAATGATAGGGTTTTGGAGGCTAATCAGTGTTTCGGTTGATTGGATTTCATCAATTGATTGAATGCGATTTATTAGCACATGTTGCAAACCATCGATAGATTGGCACATTACCTTTACAAAAACCGAGTAATTTCCGGTAGTGTAATAGGCTTCTACGACTTCTTCTAATGCATTAAGTTTTGCTATCGCTGCAGGATAGTCACCAGCACTTTTTAAGTTAATACCAATAAAGCAGCATACATCATAGCCAAGCGCTTTCGGGTTAACAGTAATTTGTGCACCGGTAATAATGCCAGCTTGTTTCATTTTTTCAACCCGGACATGAATAGTGCCAGCACTCACACTAAATCGCTTTGCTAGTTCAGCAAATGGCGTACGTGCATCTTCCATCAGTGCCGTAAGGATCTGGTTATCTAAATCGTCGCGTTGAAATGAGCTATCCACAGTATTGAGCCTGCTACACCATTAATTGGCCATAAATCTACGTCTTTCATTGCATAATAGCCAGTAAAATTAGTAGTGATATTAACAATGTTTAATTTTGATATTGTTAGGTTACTGATCTGCAGTCGGAAGTATAAATTCGGCTGACGCTTCGAAATGCATTTTTTGCTCTGTATACGGGTGGGTAATGGTTAATGCTGCAGCATGAAGTAATAATCTTGGCGACTGACTTTTAGCGAGTGGGTCAGCATAAAAGCCATCTCCCAATATTGGATGACCTAATGCCATCATATGAACCCGCAATTGGTGTGAACGGCCTGTAATGGGAGTGAGTTTTACCAATGTTGATTTAGCGGCATAACTGACCACTTCAACTAGGGTAGTTGAGGGTTTACCAACGTTATGGTCAACTTTCTGTTTTGGGCGATTAGGCCAATCACAAATCAGCGGTAAATCTACGTGAGTGACACTTTTGCTAACATGACCCGCCACGCGTGCATAATAGGTTTTAGCTGTTTCACGATCCCGAAACTGCCTTTTAAGCTCGCGTTCAGCGCTGCGACGAAGTGCAACCACTATGACACCAGATGTAGCCATGTCGAGTCGATGAACAATCTGTGCGTTCGGGTGTGCCGCTAATACGCGAGAATAAACACTGTCATGATAAATCGCTTCTCTACCCGGAACAGACAACAACCCAGACGGCTTATCGATGACGATAATATCTTTATCTTCATGGAGTATGTTTAGCCAAGGCGTGGTGGGCGGGTTGTAAATAAAGTCAGCCATGATGGGTCTCGTCAATAGGCAGTGGATGACGAGCTATCAATAACGTCAGTTATGTTGGTGCTCGCCAGTCAATTCGTGGCAACGATACCGTTAGACATCAAGATACGCAAGTATTGCGTAACGATAAAAAGTGCTTAAGAAAATGCGTGGCCGTTAACGTGCATGATGGTGAATGTCCATACGACAAACGCCAGTGGGATATGCACTAAAGCGTAAAAGCATTGGTCAAGACGTTGCATGCCTTTTGACAACAAAATGAGGTATAAATGTGCACAAATGGCAGCAGGGAAGAGTAAAAACAGCGGATATAAAGCAAAGGGGCTCGCATCGGCAAAAATAGCATGACTTAAAATAGCCCAAATAACCATTACACCTGTGGTGATGGGTGGCAATGCAGTTCGATATTGTTCTGGGTAAGGGAACATCCCATGTCCTTATTTGGCTAGCCTTTGATTTCTTTACGACTTTGAATCACTTTTCGGTGCACAATTGAGTAATGACGTAACCCAGCAGGACCGTGAGATACAATAACAGATAATAGAATAATAAAGATGACTAATTCAGATTTGCACTGACTTATTTGAATAAAGAAACCTAACAAGATGATTTTTAATAAGGTTAATATGCCCTTTAGCTGGATAAGCCAACGCCAGTCGCGAATAATCTCCCAACTCATTAGCAACACTCCAGAACAAATAGCGGCGAGCCAATAGTTAAACCACAGTGATAAATCAAGGTCAAACATGATGCCTCCACCACTGCCGACGACGCCAATAATGTGTATGGCCCTTAGCGTAGTTTTACTGATACGTTCAATCCAAAATCGTCCTTCTGATACGGGCATGTTTTTGTTGTTTTTCATGGGTTACTTTCATGGTTTAAAATACTTCAATAATAACAAGCCGCGCTAATATAAACAGTGATACACGCGCCAGTTTTGCAGTTTAGTCGCGTTGATATCCTTTGTCGGGATAACATTGCGGTTTGATTAATGCTTGTCAAATAAACGCATAATGTCGTGACTATACTGTATAAAGCCTCAACGTCAGTTGGATCACAATTTGGTGCTTATCTAATGTGATATTAACGACAATACCCCTGAATTCACATACAATTAACTTATCTTTTAGATTAAGCCTCATGCTTAAGCCTGCCATTTACAACCGGTAAAATTGGATACTTATGAGAATTGGATTTTTTAGCGCGAAGCCTTACGATATTGTGCATTTTAATCGTACTAATAAGCAGTTTAATGTTGATATCGAATACTTTGATTACCGCCTATGCATGCAAAACGTTAAGTTGGCCGAAGGTTACGAAGTAGTCTGTGCATTCGTTAACGACTCGTTATGCGAAGAAGTCTTAGTGGAGTTAGCTAAAGGCGGAACAAAGATTATTGCCATGCGTTGTGCAGGTTTTAACAATGTCGATTTAATTGCCGCTGAGCGTTTAGGTATGCAAGTTGTCAATGTGCCAGCTTATTCTCCTGAGTCAGTTGCAGAGCATTCGGTCGCATTAATGTTAACTTTAAATCGCAAAATTCATAAAGCCTATCAACGTACTCGAGATGCAAACTTTGCATTATCAGGTTTAGTGGGTTTTAACATGTTTGGCAAAACCGTTGGTGTTATTGGCACAGGTAAAATTGGTGTCGCGACGATTAAAATTTTATTGGGCTTTGGCTGTAAAGTGATTGCATACGATCCATACCCAAATCAAGCGGTCATTGACCTTGGGATTGAGTATGTCGACTTAGACACGCTGTACCCTCAATGCGACATCATCACGTTGCATTGCCCACTGACAAAAGATAATCACCATTTACTGAATCAAATGACGTTCAATAAAATGAAACCGGGTGTCATGGTCATTAATACCAGTCGTGGTGGTTTACTCAATGCATTTGATGCGATGGAAGCATTAAAAGATGGTCATATCGGTTCACTTGGGCTTGATGTTTACGAGAACGAGAAAGGACTTTTCTTTGAAGATAAATCGAGTGAGATTATTCAAGATGATGTATTCCGTCGCTTATCAGCTTGCCATAATGTGATTTTTACTGGTCATCAGGCATTTTTAACTGACGAAGCGCTCAATGCAATCGCGTCAACGACATTGACAAACGTAACCAAGTTAATGCTAGGTCAGGTATGTGGTAACGAGTTGTTTTAATATTGCTAACGGCTAACATTCATCACCAGCATGACAATGGAATGGGGACAATATGATTACTAAAACTGAAGTACACGACATTGCAACGCCTACTGGTGTTATGCGAACCACCTTGTATCGTCCCGATAGTAAAGGTCAATTCGCGACGATTATTTTTTATTCAGAAATATTTCAACAAACAGCTCCAATTGCACGTTCTGCCGCGATTCTTGCCGGTCATGGCTTTGTTGTTTTAGTTCCAGAAGTGTTCCATGAGTTAAATCCTATTGGTACCATATTAGCTTATGATGATGCCGGTAAAGACAAAGGTAATGCTGATAAATGGGCTAAACCATTAGAGCAGCATGACACTGATACTCAAGCCTTAGTCGACTTTGCCCGTGCGCAGTCTTTTTGTTCCGATAAAGTTGGCTCAATGGGTGTCTGTATTGGTGGTCACTTGGCTTATCGTGCTGCCTTAAACCCAGATATTAGCGGTGCTTTTTGTTTGTACCCTACCGACATTCATTCAAATACCTTACCGTGCCAAGAAGGTAATGACTCACTGACTCGCTCAGGTGATATTAAAGGTGAGTTAGTGATGGTGTTTGGTAAGCAAGACCCACATGTCAGTAAAGAAGGGCGTAAGCTTATTTACCAAAAACTTGAGCAAGTAAATGCAAACTTTACCTGGCTTGAGGTTAATGCTCAGCATGCCTTTATGCGTGATGAGGGTGAACGTTACGATGCAGCATTAGCATTACAAATGTATTTGCAAGCAGTGGCTTTTTTTCATCGAGTACTAAATTAGTAAGTTTAAATCGTATAGTCAAAAGGCGCATAAGCGCCTTTTTTTATATATGCTATGCCATGGCGCTAGATTATTTACGCTTTGGTATCACCCGTCTTACTGAAGGGACTTTTTTAGCAGAATGTTCATTCGCGAGTTTAACTACCCCTTTTTGAAGTAATAAACTATTTGGGTAAGTCATCACATCACCTGAATCGCGTTTAATCAGAATATGAAACAGTGATATTTCAACAATCACACCAGACATATCTTCATCTTTTTCAACAATTCGAATGCGATCGCCTATGCGATATGGAAAGGCAAAAAATATCAACACACCAGCAGTAATGTTGCTAAGAATCGACCACTGTGCAAATAACGCCACACCTAATACCGCAAAAGCCGATGACACAAATAACGACACGTCTTGATAACCTAAACCTAGCGATACTGTCATGAATGACATCGTGACGAAAAACATAAAATAAGAAATCAGCCGAGTCACTAAACGACTTCGTACTTCATTAACTTGTTTTTTATCAGCTTGAAGCCTGATCCACTTGCTTACGTGACGTTGAGCAAAAAAGAATACTGCTAGATATAAAATACACATCAACAACTGGTTAAACATGGTGGTTTCCTGTTTGATTAATATAACGTCTTTAAGCATTAAAACCATAATGGGCTCGGACTTGCTCACCATTGTTGGGGTACAATATGGTTTTATTGTTGGCTAAATGTAAAGCCAATCCTCCCCGCAGAGTGAAGTATGTCCGAGTATAAAGTATTGCATGTCGACAGTGATAGTTTTGGAGATTTTTGTGTGCTCGATGATGGTAATTATAGAGTGCTATCGTTTGGTGATAATGACGAGCAAAGCAAAATGGACAAAGCAGAGCCTCACGTACCACAACACACTTATGTGCAAGCCATGCTGTCGGTATTGTTATTTACTCAACCAAAGAGTGTGATTATTTTAGGTTTAGGCGGCGGAGCTTTAGTGCATTCGCTTCGTCATGTCGATGCGGCGATTAAAATTACCGCGGTAGAATTACGCGAACGAGTCATTGATGTGGCTAAACGATTTTTCCAGTTACCGCTGAGTAAAAAGCTCACGTTGATCCATCAAGACGCCAATCTCTTTCTAGCGCAAGCCGAACATAAAAAAGTCGATGTTATTTTTGCCGACATATACAGTAATAAAGGCGTAGATAAGCAACAATTAACAGATGTATTTATTGGGCAAACTAAGCAGCTGTTAAAAGCCGATGGCTTTTTAGTGCTCAATTGCTGGAAAGAGCACAGCCGTGATACTCAATTACGCGACACTCTTTATAGCCATTTTACCCATGTCTACGCCTGCTTAACAGGCGGCGGAAATTGGGTTGTTTACGCCACAAATGCTAGCAATACCTTTGCTCAAGCTAATAATAAGCAAGCATTACAAAGCTTATCGCAAAAGCTCGATACCAATATTAGCCGTGTGTTAACACGCTTTGGAGTGTGGGAGTAGCGAGCCTTGATTATTTTATCGGCGCCGTATCTATGTGGCGTTCGGTTTTGTTGATTAAGAAAAAGTTCAATATGAAAAACCGATTAAGGTGATAGTTTTTATCCGTTATACTTAATCGTCATCCATCGCTATTATGATTCACATCAGATGACGAGCAGCTTGTTCATCATCTCCGACACCACAAGGTTGTCGGGTTTACTTGAATCTTAATCCAATGGAGCATGACATGACACAATCTATCATCAACAGCACTATCAAGCCATTCAAAGCAACTGCATTTCACAACGGTTCATTCGTTGAAGTCACTGAGCAAGACTTGCTAGGCAAATGGTCTGTAGTATTTTTCTACCCAGCTGACTTTACTTTCGTTTGTCCTACAGAGCTAGGCGACATGGCAGACCATTATGAAAAGCTACAAGCAATGGGCGTAGAAGTTTATTCTGTGTCAACAGACACTCACTTTACTCACAAAGCATGGCATTCAAGTTCAGACACTATCGGTAAAATTACTTACCCAATGATCGGTGACCCAACTGGCACAATTACTCGCAACTTTGGTGTGATGATTGAAGAAGACGGCTTAGCACTGCGTGGTACTTTTGTTATCAACCCAGAAGGCCAAGTTAAAGTTGCTGAAATTCATGACCTAGGTATTGGCCGTAGCGCTTCAGAACTTGTTCGTAAAATTCAAGCTGCACAGTATGTTGCATCACACGACGGTGAAGTATGTCCAGCTAAATGGCAGCCAGGTGAAGAAACTCTAGCTCCTTCAATTGATCTAGTAGGTAAAATCTAACCATTAAGATCACCCTTAGGTTAGAAATATCATCTCCAGTTGGTCGGTGCTCCCCCGGCGCCGACTAACACTCTCCACTTTTTTCGAATTTTCCCATTTTTAGGAGTTGTTATGTTAGATGCGAATGTAAAAAATCAACTGAAAACCTATCTGCAAAACCTCAAGCGCCCAGTTGAACTTGTCGTGTCTGCAGATGACTCAAAAAAAGCAAAAGAATTAACCAGTTTAGCGCAAGATATCGTTGATTCATCTGATCTCGTTTCAATGACATATCAAGACGGTAAGCGCACACCAAGTATGAGTGTGATTAACCCACAAAACGCAAGCAACATTACCTTTGCTGGTTTACCAATGGGTCACGAATTTACCTCTTTAGTACTCGCACTTTTACACAGCGGCGGACATCCGATTAAATTGGATGCGGATATCATCGAACAGATCCGTCAATTACCTGGTGAATTTCACTTTGAAACCTATGTGTCGTTAAGTTGCCAAACCTGCCCAGAAGTGATTCAGGCATTAAACATGATGGCAGCAATTAACCCAAATATTACTAATGTGATGATCGACGGTGCACTATTCCAAGATGAAGTGACCGAACGCAATATCATGTCAGTACCATCAGTATTTTTAAATGGCGAAGCATTCTCTGTCGGTGCGATTAGCGTTGTCGAAGTACTGAATAAATTAGATAAAAATGCAGCGGGTAGACAAGCTGAACAGTTAAACCAAAAGTCAGCATTCGATATGTTGGTTGTAGGCGGTGGTCCAGCAGGCGCAGCAGCTGCAATCTACTCGGCTCGTAAAGGCTTAAACACCGGTATTGTTGCTGATAAGTTTGGTGGCCAAGTGGCTGAAACTGTTGGAATTGAAAACTTTATCTCTGTGTCTAAAACAGAAGGCCCAAAACTGGTTGCTAACTTAGAAGCACACGTTAAAGATTATGAAGTCGATATTATGGCTAACCAACGTGCATTAAGCCTCGCTAAAAATGGTCTATTTAATGTGACGCTAGAAAGCGGCGCAACGTTAAGCAGTAAAACGGTGTTATTAGCAACGGGCGCACGTTGGAGAGAAATGAACGTGCCTGGTGAAAAAGAATACCGTGGTAAAGGCGTTGCATATTGTCCACACTGTGACGGCCCATTATTTAAAGGCAAACGTGTCGCGGTTATCGGCGGTGGTAATTCTGGTATTGAGGCCGCTATCGATTTAGCCAACATTGTCGAGCATGTTACCGTGCTTGAGTTTGATAGTAAGTTACGTGCAGATGAAGTACTGCAGCGTAAAGCCAAATCAATGGGGAATATTACTATTATCACTCAAGCCATGACCACAGAAGTGAAAGGCGATGGTACGCGTGTTACTAGTTTGGTTTATACCGACCGTGCAAGCGGTGAAAGTAAAGAAGTCATCTTAGCCGGTATCTTTGTGCAAATTGGTTTAGTACCAAACACTGAGTGGTTAAAAGGTGTAGTTGATATGACACCTCGCGGCGAGATCATCGTCGATGAGCGCGGTCAAACATCGATTCCTGGCGTGTTTGCTGCCGGTGATGTGACCCACACACCATACAAGCAAATCATTATTGCCATGGGCAGCGGCGCAACAGCATCTCTAGGCGCGTTTGATTACTTAATCAGGCACTCAGAAGAAACTGATGTAAAAGCAGCGTAATAAACAGGTAATCTTTACAGTATAAAAAAGAGTCAGCGTAGCTGACTCTTTTTGTTTGTGTCACGCGAGTCTGCTGGTCTTTACTGGTTGAATATTGTTCGAGTTAAAAACGTTTTTAGCCGAACTCTTCGGGCAGCATGTGTTGATCATTTTACGGCGTTATCGACTTTTTATGTGCATAACTATACCTCAGAGTCGCTGCCTTGCAGTGATATATATGGGCAATGGCCAACATTCGCTGAGAAACTAACGTTGAAAATCAACCTACTCTAATAATCAACTGTATTGATCAAATTAGGGCTATTTGCCTTAACGAGAAACAGCAATAAAGTTAACTTCATTAGATAAAGTTCAAGTATATTTAAACTAGGCCGATATTGAGTTACAAGTCGATTTTGAAGTAATCATTAATTTCATTATTGGTAAATTAATAACCATAAAAAGTATTGCTATAGTTAAGCCTATGAATACCGATGCATATCGTCCGATGTGCACGATATATCTCAAGGGAATCAACCGGTGACACTCTTCGCAATCGTGCTATTGACGTTGTTAAACTGGCAGCGTTAAGTCTAATTTTCATATATTGAAGGACGCTTTGGGGGCGAAATATGAGTTGGTTTAGTAACATGTCAATTTTTAAAAAAGTAGGGCTGATATTTGTTTTGTCAGTGATTATTTTTGCGGTCAACCTGGCGATCAGCACGGTTGCGATTAATAAAAACCGCGACACCTTGTCGTTTATGGAAACCAAAGTGGCGCAGCGAGTAGAGCTCGCCAACCAAAACGTAATTTATATACAGCGTTTAGATGAGTTATACACGCAGGCGGTGTCTTTTGCTGATGAAGACTTACTCGAAAACGCCAATAAAACGTTTACATCTCTTAAAGATAACCTGAGTAATTTGTCTGCCACTGACCCACAAAAGACGTTGATGTTGGGGCAGTTATCCCAACAATTAAATGAATACAACAACATGACCCTGTCTTTAGCTAAAGGCATGCTCGATGGCACTATCGATATGGCCGATGTGGGGCAAATTAGCCAGACAAAAGCCAAAGTGTTTGCATCATTAACCAAGGGCATCACAGCCTATAAAGCCGACAAAGTTGATGAGTTTAGCTTGACCATTAAAGAGGCCAGCGATCGCTCTGAACAAAGTTTATACCTTACATTAAGTATTGGTCTTGCCTTACTGGTGTTAATGGCTATTGCGACGATTTCAATTGCGAAAGCCATCAGCGGTTCTGCTGGCGATGTGGCTCAATCATTGGGCGAACTCGCTGACGGAAAAGGTAATTTACGTCATCAATTAACCGTTGCAGGTACCGATGAGCTTGGCCAAGTATCGAGTAATTTTAATCGTTTTTTACGTTTACTTGCCGAGTCGATTGAGCGCGTCGTTAATGTGACGAGCCCACTGTTAGACAGTGCGTCATCACTAAAAGAGCGCATGACAGTTGCGACTAAGGCGACTAAAAAACAAAGTCAGGATGCTAAAACTGTTCATATGTCGATGGAAGAAATGCGCCATTCAGTGAATGATATTTCCCACAGTGCCCAGCAGGCGGCAGAAGCCGCCCAAGTTGCAGAACAAGAAGCAACAGAAGGTTTGGCCGTTGTGCAGCGTACAGTGAGAATTTCTCAAGAGTTAAACTCTGGCATTGAGCTGGCATCAAACTCAATCAATGAGTTAGCGAAAGACACTGAAAGTGTAGGGTCTATTCTAAATGTGATTACCTCTATTGCAGAGCAAACCAACTTATTGGCGTTAAACGCTGCTATTGAAGCGGCACGCGCGGGTGAGCATGGTCGTGGTTTTGCTGTCGTTGCTGACGAAGTGCGTGCATTGGCGTCAAAAACAGCCGATGCAACTAAAGAAATTCGTGGCGTGCTAGATAAACTCAAAGTAGCAGCTGAGTCGTCTGTTAGTACGATGGATGTGGCCATCACTAAATCGTCTGAAAACGAACGCTTTGCTAAAGATACCGGTGAAGTGTTGAGTTCAATTCAGTCTAAAATTGTTAGCATCAACAGCATGAATACTCATATTGCCTCTGCAACAGAGCAACAGTCCCTTGTTGCCGCGCAAGTGGCAAATAACGTGGTTGAAATGAATGCCTCATTTGAGCAAACTTTAGGTATTTTGGCTGAAGTACAGGGCATTTCTCAAGGGCTAGACGGCTTTGCTAACGAGCTCAATAACGCGACCTCTCAGTTTAAGTTGTAAATGTCAGTTTTCAATTAATCCGCAGCAACATAAACGCAGAGCAAACGCTCTGCGTTTTTATTTGTGTTATACAAGCGCGAATTGAGCACTATCACAGCAATTGTGTGTAATTGCGCTAATGTAAGCGTCACTTTTTTTTGAAATAGCGTATTATCACGGCAAAAATTGCCTCAAGACGATGTTTGTTTTACTTTAATCACCTTGAGATCATTGATGTTAGTTATTGTGCTTATTTTTCACTGTAATGTGAGCTGTTTGGAAAAGGATTATCATGCCAAGCTTGATTAGAATCGTATTAATTAATACTCACCTGCCAGGTGTGGTTGAATTGCTATTAAAAGGCCACACTAACATTTGTGGTACTAACGCGTCAGGTAAAACGACTCTACAGCGACTAGTGCCGGTATTTTATGGTGAATACCCAAGTCGTGTGGTGCCGTCAACCCGTGACAGCTTTGAACGTTGGTATTTACCGCACGATTCTAGCTACATTATTTATGAATACCAAAAAGATGATGGCTTACTATATCAAGCAGTATTAGCGTCAGCTGGCGACGGTAAAGGGGTTAATTATCGCTTTATTGCCCGCGGTTTTGAGCTTGAGGATTACATTAAATCCCGCAATGGCGATACCATTATTTGCCACTCGATGGCTGAACTTGGCCGTGAAGTTAAACGTGAAGGCATCGCGCACACTAACTTACTTAATACTCGCGAGTTCCGTGCCATTATTCAAAACGATCGCAGTTTACTTAATACTGGCAGTAACCGAAACGAGCTGCGTACTTATGCTCGACAGTTCTCGTTATGCGATGGCGAACACAGCCTGCGCCATATTGAAAAGCTGGCTAAAGCCGTGCATTCAAAAGAAGGTAAAATGGAAACGGTCAAATCCATGATCGCCGCCATTTTAGAAGAAGACGGGGTGAATCCACCCACTTCACGCCTTAATCCCCAGCGCGTAGAAACCTGGATACGTGAGAGTCAGTTAGTACAAGGTTTTGAGCAAATTCGTCCAGAATATGACAAGCTTGAGCAAGAATTTAACCAACTACTGAGCGCCGAATTACGTTTAGCCAGTTTATCGCGCGGCTACCGTGGTGATGAAACCCTTGAAGCTGATCGCCAAGATCGTAATCAAACCTTAGGCAAAGAATTAAATCTAAAACTGCGTTTACTCGACGACGAGTGGAAAGATGTCCGCGACGAACTCAACCAGGAGTTGTCAGCCGCTAAAGGTGATGTCGGCAAGTTTGAATATGAGTTAGATGCGATTGAAGATCAGCACGCTGCTTTTTTAGACGCAGACATTGAACAAGCTAAAGCCGATCTAGATAATCTACCTAATTGGCGCAGTGACGTTGAAAACTTACAAGAGCGCCATAAGCTACAAACTGAAAAACACCAAGATATTGAAGCTGCTTTTAATGCTCGTCGCAGTAAAATTGCCGAGCAACTTCACCGTGAGCTTGAGTCGCTACATACCGAACAAGACACTCAACGTGAAGCGCGTGATAAACAGCGTGAGCTAGCCAGTGACGATTTAGCTAAACTAGAGCAGCAATGGCGCGAGCAAACTGACGCGGGTAAAGCCAAGTTTAGTGAACAAGAATATCAACTTAAATTGCAGGCTGCAGAGCTTAAGCATCAAGTTGATGGCGTGACGTACACTGAAGATGAAAAGATGCGCTTGGCTATTTTTGATGAGCGCATCAGCCTTGCCGACGAAGAGCAAGAAACCTGTAATGCCAAAGTTGAGCGTTTAACCACCGAAGAACGTAAGCAGCGCGCTAAGCGAGACCAAGCTAACGAAGCACTGCGCATTGCTAGCATTCGCGTGAGTGAGCGCGAAAATGCCAAAGAAGAATTGCATCACATGCTATTTCCACAGTCGCATACACTGTTGGAGTTTTTACGCAAAGAAGCCCAAGGTTGGGAGCAATCATTTGGTAAGGTTATTGCGCCAGAGTTGTTACATCGCAGTGATTTACATCCAAGCCTAACCAAAGACAGTAGCGACAGTTTATTTGGGGTACACCTAGACCTTAACGCCATTGACGTGCCTGAATACGCGGCAACAGAGCAAGATTTGCGTATCCGTTTTGCTAAAGCCGAAGAAGCACTGCAAAGCGCCCAAGAAATACATGCCGAAGCTGAAGATCAGCTGGTGGTCATGAACAGTGCGCTGGATACCATAACCCGTGAGCTGACATTTGCCCGTACTGCCTATAAAAATAGCCGAGAAGATTTACGCCGACTCTTTGATGAAAAGCGCAGCGAGCAACAAAAGATCAATCAAGCCGTAGCCGATCGCAAAACCGAATCTGGCAAGCGCTTAGTGCAACTTGAAAACGAATTAAAGCAGCTGCATAACCAGCGCCTTGAATGGCTAGCCGAGCAAAAAGATCAGGCGTTAGAAGCGCGCATGGACAAAAATGCTTACTGGCAAGAAGTTGTGGGCGCTATCGACAATCAACTTGGGCAAATTAAAGCCAATATTGAACAGCGTCGTGCTAATGCCAAAACAGAGCAAAAAGCCTGCGAAACCTGGTACAAAAATGAGCTGAAATCACGTGGTGTCGACGAAGGCACTATTTTAGCGCTTAAAAAGCAAATTCGTGAGCTTGAGGCAAACATAAGTCAGGCAGAACAACGTCGTAGCGACGTGTTACGTTATGACGATTGGTACCAACATACCTGGTTAGTGCGCAAGCCTAAATTGCAAGCACAGCTGGCAGATGTTAAACGGGCCGCACTTGAGTTTGAACAGCAATTAAAAGCCAAAACCGCTGAAATTAAACAGCGACGTACTAGCCTAGAAACCGATCGAAAAGCTTGTGATGCAGCACAGGTTGAAGCATCTGAAAACCTCACTAAGCTGCGCGCGGTAATGCGTAAGTTGGCCGAGCTGAAGTTACCAGCCAATAACGACGAAGCCATGGGTAGTATTGGCGAGCGTTTACGCCAAGGCGAAGACTTATTGCTAAAGCGTGATTATTTAATGGGCTCGGTGAAGCAATATGTAGAGCACTTCGATTCTGTGATTGCCAGTAAATCAGGCTCAAGTTTAGCTGAATTTTGGGAGCGGGCACGTGACGAGTCTAGCTTTGTCAATGACAAAGGCATTCGTCTACTCGACTACCGTAAGCTAGTGCCACAGCTTGAGCAGTTACTCAATGTGATGGTGCCGCAATCATTAATGGCGATCCGCGAGCAAGGGCGTATTTTTGGTATCGACTTAACTGCGTTTTACGACGTATTAACTGATATCGACCGCCGCATTGCCAGCCAAAGTGCGCGTATTACCCGTGAAGTGGGTGAAGAGTTGTTCCTTGATGGCGTATCTGAGTCAGCAGTGAGGATTCGCTCACGCATCAGTGAACTCGAGTTCTGGCCTGAACTTGAAGTCTTTGTTAAAGCCTTTAAAGCCTGGAAAGCCGATGGCTTTAGCCAGTTGCCTGACGAACACTACACTAACTCAATGCGTCGCGCGTTAGACATTATTGGTCGCGCCGCATTAACCGGTGGTATCGCCAAGCTATTGGAAATCGAATTGCGCTTAAAAGAGGGCAACAGCGATCTTATTATTCGTACTGACCGCCAGTTAAACGAATCATCTAGCCACGGTATGGCATACCTGATTTTATGTAAGTTCTTGTTGGCATTTACCCGTTTATTGCGCGGCAAAGCCCATGTGACCATTCATTGGCCTATTGATGAGCTCGGCACCTTGCATCACACCAACGTGAAGAAGATTTTTGACGCCTGTGAAAACAATAACATTAGCGTGTTAGGGGCATTCCCGAACCCAGAATCTGAAGTGCTTAACTTATTTGCTAATCGCTACATTATTAATAAACAAACTAAAAAACTGCAGGTGGTTAAACCTAAAACCAACCCTCTTGCAGAGCGATTGTCACAACGAAATGCTGAAACTGCACATTCTGAAAACATTCACCCAGCAACGGCTAAGGAGCACAGTTAATGTCAGACTCAAATGAAACAACCTTAGTGGGAACCAGTGCGTTAATCGAGCAGCTGTTGCGTGGTGAGTTTATTTGCCGAGTCACTAACGAAGACGGTTGGCGCGCACTAAAAAATAACAGCACCCGCGAGCGGATTGAAACTTACTTAAATCAAATTAACCGCACTTTGGCCAGCGCGGGTGAAGGTGAAGTGTTCTTTTGTGGCTATTTACAGCTTGGTGATGCTGAGCGCAAAGTGGTTTCATCGCAGTTTAAAGACATTTGTTCAGCATTAATTCCGCTGGTGGAATGGTTAGTGTTAGTGCAAGAGGCCAGCGGTCAGGATGCGCCTTTAAGCGAAGGTGCACCGATACGCTTAACTGATTTACAAGCTCGAATCGAAGATACTCCAGCATTTAGAGAGCAACTGACAAAGCTTAGCCAGTACCGTTTATTTGGCTCCAGCAGCAGCAATGTCGATGGCCAAATTAAGCTAGTGTTTAAGCGCTTAGTTGAGCTGGGTTATTTGACTAAACCCAACAGCGAGAAACAAATTTACATCGCCACCGGCAAGCTTGATTACTTATATGAAGTGATCCGTTTTATTGACGAAACCGAAGGCCTAAGCCTTGAGGCGCAAGCTGAAACTGCGACCCAAAGGGAGTTAATATGAGCAGCAACTTACACCAGGCCGGGGTAAAGCTGCTCAAACAACTCGGGCGGCATGCCGATGTGATCATGGATGCTTATTTAGCGGGGTCGATTAACGACACCGCTCATGATTCAGGCGTGATTGAAAAACTCAAAAAAAGCGGCATTTTGTGGCGACCAGAGCCAGACCAAGAGCTGCGTTTAAAGCGCTCAGTTCGAGCTTTGCTCGAAGAAGCCTTAAGCGATGAGCGTAACCGCCAAATTGACTCAAATGTTGGCTCGTCTTTAGCGACCATTAAAACCCTGGCCGATCACTATAAAGAGGCGCGTCATAATATTGATCACAGCGCAGCAGAAGCTTATTTAGCGGACTTAAACGAACACGTTTACAGCTTTACCGATAGCTTACGCTATTCAATTAGGGTGTTATGGGGCCGCATTAATAACGAGTTTGGTTATGTCGGGACGATCAGTGCCAAAATTCGCGAAAATGAATTAGCGCAAAGCCAGGTATCTGACTTACTCAATGGCCTCGAGATGTTCCAGTTTAGCGAGCTGGGTGAAATTGCCGGTGATATCCGCGAGTTGCGCCGTTTATTAATGACCAGCCTACAAGAAACCCTAAGCCAGTGCACTCAAGAACTGAGTATTGTGCAGGGCAGGTTATATGAGTTATTAGGCCGCTTTAGGCAAATTCAAGGTCGTACACGGTTACTCAAAGGCTGGTTACTGCACACTGACATGCACCCTGATTATCAAGTTGATAATCATGTTGGTCATAAAGCGATCCCAAATTTATTTAATTGTGCTGAAGCACTGTTGGCGCCAGCCAGCGTCGATGTGAGTAACCCACATCATGAGCTGGAGTTAATGAGTTTAGTTGCGCAAGTTAAAGCCATTAGCCGTGATGCATTACCGCACATTGCACGTGAGCAAAACGTTACCTTTGAAATGGGCGACAGTGAAGACTTTGATATCCCAGAAAATCCACTCAAAATTGCCGTGGATGAATATTTCTGTGAGGTGATTGATTCTGGTTTACGTCAATCAGCATTGAGTTATTTAACCGAAAAACAATTGACCTGGGATGCTGAAAGTTGGCTTTATCAAGTGATAGGTGGTTATGAAGGTTTAGCCGATGAGCATAAAAATTACTTTGAATTAGAACCAATAGGCAAGCCAGATCCTGTGTATAACGGTAATTTTATCATCCATGATGTTGAGTTATGGCTAGCGTAAGCCAGAGTCAATTACAGTTATTGGGCCGCGCGGCAAAACAACAATTGCCGCGCGTGGCTTTTAATGCAAGTTGGAAAAAACTCTATCAGATATGGCAAATCGGTGAGCCGGATGGCGCAGAAAAATACCTATATTTAACCAGCAAAGATTACGCATTACTGCGAAAAATGGCGCATATTGACTCAGGGTTAGACATTTTATCGCTTGATTTTGATGTGCCTAGAGATCAAATGGCGCAGCAAAGCGCCAATGAAAAGTACGCTAATATCAGCCCAGAGGCCGATTATGTGCTAATTAAGCTTGCTCCGCAGCTCGCTAGGTACATTATGGGGGATGCGATACCCCATATTTTGAGTGCACAACACAGCGCATTGCGATTAAAAGTCGATACCGCTGTCGCGCTATGTCAACAGCTTAAACTCTCACAACTTATTGTGGTCGAAAACCTCGACAGTTTTGACAATCTATTTGCTTATTCATTTACACCCGAGCTACAACCAATTATCGATAGTTGTATGGTGTTGTATCGTGGCAGTCATGACTATTCACCCGCAGGAAGAAAGCGCTTTTTACGTTTAATAGAGCCGATGCACATAAATGTGATTGCCTTTACCGATCTAGATCCTGCTGGGCTTATGATTGCGAATACCTTAAATGGGTGCCGGAGCATGATAGTGCCACAACAAGCACTTTCTTCACCGAATGAGCTGCTTGCGATTAGCCAAATCAATTCAGTCGCAGACTTTAATAAACAACACAAACAACTTACTTATTTAAAGAATGTCTCATCGCCAACGGCTGAAAATGCTGCTGCATACACGGCCCAATGGATAACGTTAGTCAATTGGATTAGCCATCATAGTGTGAGTATCAAACAGCAGCATATGTTGGCAAAATCATTATCATTGAGTTTGCTTAGCATCAAGTTGTAACCCCCATCTGTTGCGGTGCACTGGTTTCCCTGTTGCTTGCGCCATTGTAAATGCCATGTGGCAATTCAATAAATAGCCCAGAATCGTTTTTGTAATACCTTGTTATTACATACTTTTGTGATTTTTGTTTACTAAGCGCTGATAAAGTAATCACTTTTGTTGATAAGGCGATTGAAATATATTGCGCTATGTCTCAGTATTTCATCGATCGAAAAGAATAATCGCCAGGATTGGCATAACAATAAGCAGCAACATAAGTTGCCATTTCGAATGGGAAATAACAGATGACAAAATCACTTTCGGCCCGGATTTTTATCGGTCTATTTTTGGGTGTGCTACTTGGCAGTATTGTACAGTTTGCACTGGCCGACAACGCCTTCTTCGGCGGAACCCTAGTTACTTTTGCAAGCGGTATTGGCACCATGTTCGTGAATATGATCATGATGTTAGTCGTTCCTTTAGTGTTTGTGAGCATTGTGTGCGGCGTGTGTGAGTTACAAGATTTAAAAAGTTTTGGCCGTTTAGGGGGCAAAACCTTTGGTTTTTATATCATCAACACTGTGGTTGCTATTGTTGCCGCATTTGCAGTGGCAATGATCTTTGAACCTGGTAAAGGCGTTGACATGTCGAGCAGTGATTCTGTTGATATTACTGCAACCGAATTACCAGATTTAATGTCGCTTATTGTGAGCATTGTACCTAATAATCCATTTTCTGCGTTTACCTCTGGCAACATGTTACAAGTGATTTTTATGGCACTGTTGATGGGTGGTGTCATTAAATCAATGGGCTCATCGGTTGAAGGTGCAGTGAAAGGCTTTCAAACTGCCAATAAAATTATGATGCGCTTAATTTCAGTGGTCATGAGCCTTGCGCCATACGGTGTATTCGCCCTAATGTTTAAATTAGGCGCCACCTTAGAACCTGAAATCTTTGTCAGTGTGGTTGAATATTTAGTGCTGATTTTAGCCTTATTATTGATTTGGATTTTTATTGTTTATCCTATCGCTGTCAGTCTATTTACCCCCGTTTCGGCTAAAACGTTTCGTGATAAAATTCAAGAACAGATATTGTTCTCGCTTTCAACGGCGAGCTCTAATGCCACTATCCCTGTGACCATGCGCACCTTAACCGACAAACTGGGCGTAAGCCAGGCGGTTGCCGGTTTTGGCGTGCCACTAGGGGCTACGATGAACATGGGTGGCGTGTCGATTTACATCACTATCGCTATTTTCTTTGTGGCCAACGCGTTTGGTATGCCGATCAGCAATGATCAAATTCCGTCACTATTATTCAGCGTGTTTTTGCTCTCTGTTGGTGCTGGTGGTGTACCAGGTGGTGGCATGGTAATGATTGGGGTATTGATTTATCAAATGGGCTTGCCGGTAGAAGCGTTTGTGATTGTTGCAGCACTTGACCGTATTATTGATATGGTACTGACATCTTGTAACGTAGTAGGTGACACCGCGGTACTGACTATTGTTGACCAGACCGAGAAAAAGCACCAAGTGACAGAAGAGAGCTTAGTGGCAGCAAAAGAATAAGTTTAGCGAGTGAGTGATACAAAACGGCCTGTTATGCAGGTCGTTTTGTTATGATTATTTTCATTTTAAAGCATTACCTATGCTGCATTTTGTTTTCAATAGTAGACATAATTTTAAATGTAGTATTTTCCAGATCATTTAATCCACGATGGGCTATTAGTTCATATGATCGGTTAATTAATCGATACGCTTGTGGGTAGTTAAACTCTACTACTTCAAGCTCTGCTAAATCGTTGAGAGCCTGGCTTTGTCCAATGGGATAACCCATCATTTGATGATACTCTATGGCTTTTTTAAACTGCTCTCTGGCGTCGTTATTGCGACCAATCCTTTGGTTAATAACACCTGCGAGTTGAGAAATATAGCCTAATGTTAGCCAATCTTTAACTTTTGCAGCATTAGTTTTAGCTAGGTTTAGCACCCCTAAAGCTTGCTCAATTTTGTTAGTTTCAATATAGCTTTGGGCTAGTAATAACCTAAGTTGGGCTAATTCTCGATGTTCGCTCAGACGTTCTGCTGTATTAATAGCCGCTGCTAATGTGCTATCAAGCTGTTCAAACTGATGTTGTTGTAATTGAATATTGCCTAATAGGCGGCTCGCCAGCAGGTTGTTAGGCGAGTTTTGAATAACCTCAGCTAAAAGTTTTTCTGCACCTAATAAATCACCTTGCTGGCTCAATGTTATGGCCTGTATTAATTGAGCTGAATGTAATCTAGAGTGATACTCTTTAGCTAATTTTTTATTATTAGGATTAAGAATATTTGTTATTAACTTAGCCGTTAATTGTATTACTTGCTCAATACTTGCTGCGCTAACTGTTGATGTGTCACTTTGGTTTTGGTCATGTAATGTATACGTAAGTTGATACTGGTTATCGCTGATGTTAATACTGGATTCAATGACTAATACTGCGCCAGAAATCGCCATAATTTTGTTAATGTCAGAAGAGGTAACGTTATCAGTTTTATCGAGCCGCGAAGTGATATTAATGACATCTTCAGCTTGCAGTTGAGGGTAACTTACACCCAGGGTTAACTGGTGAATAAGCACATCCATGGCGGCATAGGCATTCCATTGAGTATCGACATCTGTGATTGATTTTGGAGTGACAATCTTGACCGGAAGAACCAACACCGCACCAGATACCAGAGGTTTGGGTTTAATATTGGACAAGTAAACATAAGCACCAATACCAATCAGCAGCAAAATTATTACGGCACTAAAATATTTATACGAGGTTGGTGCCTGTGGCATTGCGATAGTCCTTTATCAATATCGAATAAATTAACTTAGTGGTTAATTAAGTTAATGTAAAGATAAGCTTATCTTTTGTATTGTAGTGACTTAGGTGCTCTTGTGTTGTATAGAGTGTCGAATACTTTATTTAAAGACAGCGTAAAAATGAAAAACCGCCAAAAGGCGGTTTTTGAAAACTGAGTCAGTTAGTCAATCGATGGTTCTTCACTGTAATCAATACCGTGATAACTTAAACATGTATCGACTTCATTCGCGCTACCTAAAATAACGGCAACACGTTGGTGGATTTCAGTCGGTTGAATATCCAAAATCGTTTCATAACCTGTAGAGGCTTTTCCGCCTGCTTGTTCAACGAGCAATGCCATAGGATTGGCTTCATACATTAGGCGCAACTTAAAAGGTTTAGCTGGGTTTTTATTGTCTGTTGGGTAGGTAAAAATACCGCCGCGGCATAATACTCGATGCACATCACCCACCATAGCGGCAATCCAACGCATGTTAAAAGACTGCTCGCGCGGGCCTATTTTACCCAGTAGCAAGTCAGCAATGTAGGTTTGCATTGGCGCTTCCCAAAAGCGCTGGTTAGACATGTTAATTGCAAACTCAGCCGTATCAGGTGTTATTTGCACATTGTCGTTGGTCAATAGAAAGGTTTGGCTGTCCGGGTCTAAGGTATAAAATTGTGTACCTTTGCCTGTGGTTAGCGCCATCATAGTTGATGGGCCATAAAGCACATAGCCGGCAGCGACTTGCTTACGTCCAGCTTGTAAAAAGCTTTGCTCGTTAAACTCACCAGCAGGTGCGGGTAATACCGAGAAAATAGTGCCAACAAGCGAATTAATGTCGATATTAGATGAGCCATCCAATGGATCAAAACTCACTAGGTACTCACCTTGTGCATTGGCTGCTACAACGTAATCCTCTTCTTCAGATGCAATGCCGCGCACTGTAGTGTCAGCTTTTAAAGCATCTTTAAGCATGTCGTTAGTGATGACATCCAGTTTTTTCTGGGTTTCACCTTGAACATTTTCTTGCTCTGTTGCGCCTAATACACCTGCTAACGCGCCGTGACGAACAGCACCGCTAATGGCAATTGAGGTTTCAGCTAAGGTGAATAGTAATTGCGTTAATGACGCATTTACGGCTTGAGCACTAAGGGTTTGGGCCAAAGTCTGCATGATTTTTCCTATGAAATTTCGCGAGGTTAAGGTCGATGTTTTAAATTTAATTCTTATGAGTAAATCATACCCCACAATGACGCTAATTTCAGCGATTGTTATCTGAGGTTTTGGTTTTACAGTAAATTCAGGCAAAATGTTGACTGATTGATTGCCCCCAAGGATTAATAATAATGACAACAACATGGAAGCAGCATGCTTTAGCGGCAATGACTGCCGTACCATTACTCTTTACTAGCCAGATTTCTCAAGCAGCGCAAGGCAGTACAATGACACCATTAACCACCGAACAGTTAACGGCAATAAAAGGCAATAACACGCCACTGACTATTGAACGCATTCATGCCTCACCTGCATTGGCTGGTTCCAGTCCGCGCGGACTGGCATTGTCTCCAGATGGAAAGCGCGTCACTTACCTATCGAGTCGTGCCGATAACCAACATTTTTATGATTTATGGCAAATGGACATTGCCACTGGCCAGCGCAGCATTTTGATCAATGCCGATAAATTAGCGGATGGCGAACTGTCTGATGAAGAAAAAGCTCGCCGTGAACGTCAGCGAATTTATGGCGAAGGGATCATGGAATATTTTTGGTCTGAAAACAGTCAAAGCATTTTAATTCCAGCCGCAGGGCAATTGTATTTATACGATGTTATTAGCAATAAGGTGACTGAGCTTAATACAGGAGAGGGCTTTGCCACCGATGCGCGTCTGTCGCCTAAAGGCCACTATGTATCATTTGTGCGCGATCAAAACCTGTTTATGTTAGCTCTCGATACACAGAAAGTGATCGCGTTAACTACTGATGGGAAAGGCCCTATTAAGAATGCCATGGCAGAGTTTGTTGCCCAGGAAGAAATGGATCGCATGACCGGTTATTGGTGGGCACCAGATGAGTCAGCAATCGCTTTTACTCGCATTGATGAATCAGGTGTTGAGTTAGTCACCCGTAATGAGATTTATGCCGACGGCATTAAATTAACTGAGCAACGCTATCCTTATGCAGGTAAAGCGAACGTTGAAATTGCCCTTGGTGTGGTGAATTTACAAGATAAGAGCATTAATTGGATTGATTTAGGTAAACAAAAAGACATGTATTTACCGCGTGTTGATTGGTTACCAGACAGTAAGCATGTGTCTTTTCAGTGGCAAAGTCGTGATCAACAAGCATTAGACTTGCGCATTGCTGCACTTAGTCAACCAGAGCAAGCTAACACTGTGATTGAAGAGCGCAGTAAAGCGTGGGTAAATCTGAATAATGACCTGCATTTTTTAAAGCAGCAGTCAGCATTTATTTGGGGATCTGAGCGTGATGGGTTTAACCATCTGTATTTGTTTGACCTACAGGGTAAACAGCTTAAACAATTAACTCAGGGAGATTGGGCTGTTGATGCGCTTGAGTTTGTCGATGAAGCCAGCGGTTGGGTGTATTTTAGTGGCCGTAAAGACAGTGTTGTTGAGCGTCATTTATATCGGGTTAATTTAAACAAAGGTGCCGATTCAATCGAGCGAATTAGTCAAAATGCTGGGATGCATGCTGCGGTTTTTGCTGACAAAAGCCCTGTGTATTTAGATTACTTTAGTAGTTTACAGCAGCCGCCACAGATCAGCTTACACAACGACAGTGGCAGTCGGTTAGCCTGGGTTGAACAAAATAAAATCAATAGCGACCATCCGTTATATGATTTGGCTGGGCTATGGCAAATGCCTGAGTTTGGCCAGTTGAAGGCAGAAGATGGACAGCCATTAATGTACCGTTTATTTAAGCCTGTGCCGTTTGATGCCAATAAAAAGTACCCAGTGGTGGTGCGTGTTTATGGCGGACCGCACGCCCAGTTAGTGGTGAACAGCTGGAGCGAGGCAGATTACTTTACTCAATATTTATTGCAACAAGGTTATGCTGTATTTCAATTAGATAACCGAGGCTCGGCCCACCGTGGTACTGAGTTTGAGTATGTGATTTATCAAAATATGGGCGATGCTGAGGTAAACGATCAAAAGGTGGGCGTCGATTACTTACGTAGTTTGCCATTTATTGATGGTGAAAACGTGGCTATTTATGGCCACAGCTACGGCGGGTACATGGCATTAATGAGCCAATTTAAGGCTCCAGATTATTTTAAAGCGGCCATTTCTGGGGCGCCAGTTACCGATTGGCGATTATACGATACCCATTACACCGAGCGTTATATGGGGAATCCTGAAACCAATAAACAAGGTTATGATGCCAGCAGTATTTTGCCATACGTCAATAATTATCAGTCAGGTCTGTTGATGTACCACGGTATGGCGGATGATAACGTGTTGTTTGAAAACAGCACGCGAGTATACAAAGCATTGCAAGATGAAGGTAAATTATTCCAGATGATGGATTACCCTGGGTCTAAGCATTCAATGCGCGGCGAGAAAGTGCGTAATCACTTATATAAATCGTTAGCTGCTTTTTTAGATCAGCAATTGAAATAACGTCTATAACCTGAGTTTGGGATAATAAACGCCTTTTAAACAGTCTGTTGCCCTGCTAATTGCGTTGAATCGACTTACAATAGGCTCGCTATTGACGCGTCAATTTGCCTTGTTAGCATAACAAATGACAAGCTTGAAAGTGAGGCGGGGTAACATGTTGATTTTAAATAGCATAAGTTCATCACTTATCCCGAGCTCAGGTTATATAGTTAAAAGCAGGCATAAAAAAACCAGGTGATTAACCTGGTTTTTTATTGAGTAGCCTTAAAGTATTAACCTTCTAAGTCACCACAAAAACGGTAGCCTTCACCGTGAATAGTCGCGATGATTTCAGGCGTATCAGCTAAGCTTTCAAAATGCTTACGGATACGACGGATAGTTACGTCAACAGTACGGTCATGCGGCTTTAACTCACGGCCAGTCATTTTTAATAATAAATCAGCACGAGTTAAAATTTTACCTGGGTTTTCAACAAAGTGAAGCATCGCACGGAATTCACTGCGTGGAAGCTTATAAGACTCACCTTGTGGGTTCACTAAAGAACGGCTGTTAATTTCTAAGCTCCAGCCATTAAAACGGTAATATTCAACCGAGCCTTTTTCTTCGCTTTCAGCAACAGCACTGTTCACGCGAGTTAATAAGTTGCGAGCACGAATAGTTAATTCGCGTGGATTGAAAGGCTTAGTGATGTAGTCATCCGCGCCGATTTCAAGACCAAGAATTTTATCAACTTCGTTATCGCGACCGGTTAAGAAAATAAGTCCGATGTTATTAATTTCGCGTAATTCGCGAGCAAGTAATAAACCATTTTTACCCGGCAAGTTAATGTCCATAACCACTAGGTTAATCTTATTGTCTTGCATGGCTTTGTGCATTTCAGCGCCGTCATTGGCTTCGGTAACGACATATCCTTCAGCTTCAAAAATACTGCGTAATGTATTACGGGTTACTGCTTCGTCTTCAACAATCAGAATGTGCGGGTTTTGCATGATATTTACCTAATTTTATAAAATTCGATTCTAGCGCTAGGCTAGTAAGTTGTAATCGCGCATTAATTAACGCTGATACTCCAGTATTTTTATGGTGTTTATCTATGTCTGCCCTGAATAAAACACTCTTATAAACTCGTAAGATGTAACGTTATGTAAGGTTACTGAGTTGTCTTGCGTATATTAACGCTCATTACGCAATGCAATATGCTGCTGCATAATGAGTAAAATTTTTGCCAAAAGGCTTACTACTATGAATACGTTTTATCGAGATAGTTCCATATGTTGCAAACTTATTTATACGTATTACTGTTTAGCCCTTTGCTTTATCAAATGTAGAACATAAAACGTTGAGGTGTAAACTAAGTACACAAAATTGCGATTTATTACCAATAATTGCGTTTTAAACGCCTGCGCTCGATACATTTAGCCAAGCGATGTTATTGGTTTCACAGTAGTGCTTTAACAGCAGGTAACGTTATTGTACTCGTTTTAGGCATTTGTTAACAAATTAAATGTTAAAAAATTAATATAACCGTCAAGCATATGAAAGATTGTTATATTCAAGTTTATAATAATTAAGGGAAAATAAATATTGTACTTGTGACTGACATAACAAACCTTTAAGAATTTATAAGGTTTTGCTAAACTAATTTTGGTTTCACTGACGAATTAATATTATGGAAAATGTTATAGATACACTGTGGCCTAACTATCAAACCACTCATTTTTTGTTCACTCAACGTCTTTCACATGATTTCCCGTTTGCTATTATTACTGCCCACAATCCCAGTGGTTCATTACTCTCTCCAAGCCAAAATCGTTTACTTGATCGTCAGCTCCAATTCAAAATTCAACAATACAATAGCCCCTACCGAGCATTAATTGGTGCTGCACCTGATTTGTCGCACATGGAAAAAAGCTGGGCTATTTTTATTGATAAAGAACAGGCGCTTGAGTTAGGTAGAGAGTTTAATCAGCATGCCATTTACTATGTCAGTCAAGGGATCTTATCACTTATTGCCTGCATCGATCCGCAGATGCCTGAAGTGGATATGGGAGCCTTTAATCAGCGTTTACGTTTAGTTAATGAATTACCTGATATTGGTGCACACCTTTAATGACTTAGTTATTAAGTTCATGAAATTATGGTTTATTTTTTTTGAACCTTTATTTGAGACAATAAAGTTATATTGTCTCTTTATTTTGTCATTTAAAGCGTTCTAAGCCATAAAGATGGATATTTTGCATCATTATGAACAATTTAAAATGATGCTTTTGAGATGGTTGATATGAGTATCGTTGATAGTCATATGCTGCTCAAAGATGAATTAAATTAAAATAGCGTATTTTTACAACGATTGTTGATTGACTTGTTAGTAGGTTTGTTGCTATTTTCCAAGTCCCTCCTTAGGGAGGCACAGAAGAGGAGCGTTAACTAGGTAGTAAGTTTGAGGATGCCAATCTGACGACAACTTATGATGGAGATTAGCGCCGAGGTATCAAATTGTGTGGCACACATTGATATCGGTCGTTTAGGCTGAATCCTAACGATTGTCACCTGTTTTTTGGTGGAGAGCTTCTGGTGATGATTGCTGTTTCCCTTCTTTAAGGGTGCGTTATCTTAGCACCAGGCTCTTCGAACGTAGTGTGTTCGGAGTGTATACCATGTTAGTAAATCATATCTTGTTTTGTCGTCTTCCGTTAACCGCGGAGGCATTCGTATGAGCCCTGTTTCTCATGACATTCGTCCCGAGTTAGTCGTCGCCAAATTTGGCGGTACCTCTGTTGCTGATTATGCATCAATGAGCCGTTGTGCTGACATTGTGTTAGCCAACCCTGCTACCCGTCTAGTCGTTGTCAGCGCGTCAAGTGGCGTGACCAATTTGCTTGTCGAGCTAACTCAAGCGAATGTGAATGATGAGCGCCGTTTAGCATTGTTAAAGCAAATTGCGCAAATTCAATATGCCATTCTAGATGAATTAGGTCGCCCACAGGATGTGGCCGCGAGCATCGATAAAATTTTGAGCCGAATGTCGGTATTAAGTGAATCGTTAGAGCTTGATCGCAGTAAAGCGATTATGGATGAGTTGCTATCAACCGGTGAGCAATGTTCATCTATTTTATTTTCTGCGGTTATTCGTGAGAAAGGCACAGCATCCGATCATTTTGATGTGCGCCAAGTGCTTCGTACCGATAGTCATTTTGGTCGTGCAGAGCCTCATATTGAAGCCATCGCATCATTGTCTGGTGACTTGTTAAAGCCGTTGCTGGCAAATTATGTAATTGTGACTCAAGGTTTTATTGGTGCAGATCAAGATGGGCGCACAACGACTTTAGGCCGTGGTGGTAGTGATTATTCTGCAGCGTTATTAGCCGAAGCGCTTTGCGCAACCGCTGTTGAAATTTGGACAGATGTTGCAGGGATTTATACTACAGATCCAAGATTGGCACCTAATGCGCGTCCAATTGCTGAAATCAGTTTTAACGAAGCAGCAGAAATGGCAACCTTTGGCGCTAAAGTGTTGCATCCTGCGACTATTTTACCCGCGGTAAGACAAAAGATTCAGGTGTTTGTTGGGTCGAGTAAAGCGCCTGAAATGGGTGGAACATGGATCCGTCATCAAGTTGAAGACACCCCCGTTTTTCGCGCAGTGGCATTACGTCGCGACCAAACATTATTAAACCTACATAGTTTGCAAATGCTACATGCACAGGGTTTTTTGGCTGAAACTTTTGCAACACTTGCACGCCATAAAATCTCGGTAGATTTAATTACAACCTCAGAAGTTAACGTATCTTTAACCTTAGATAAAACCGGTTCAGACTCCAGCGGCCAAGGTTTATTGAGCGAGCCATTATTGCAAGAGCTATCACAACATTGTCGTGTTCGTGTTGAGGATAATTTAGCGCTTATCGCCATTATAGGTAATCGCATCGCATCTACAGCAGGTATTTGTAGTCGGGTTTTTAAAGTGCTTGAAAACCACAACGTGCGGATGATTTGCCAGGGTGCCAGCCCACATAATTTATGTGTATTAGTATCTGAGTCTGAAGCGGCGCAAGTGGTTAATGCTTTGCATCAAAATCTGTTTGAGTCGTAATTGATGAGCCAGGTAAAACAGTCGAATATTCAAGTTGGAGAGCTTGCCACAGGGCAAGCTCTCACCATACCACTTTATGATTTTATAGGCTCTAACGCGTCTGCGCCTAGCGTGTACATTCAGGCCAATGTACACGGCGCAGAAGTGCAAGGTAACGCAGTGATTTATCAACTGATGACCTTACTTGAAGGCTATGACGTACTAGGAAACATCAAGCTGGCACCTCTGGCTAATCCGTTGGGCATTAATCAAAAAAGTGGTGAGTTTACTTTAGGTCGATTTGATCCTATCACTGGGGTGAATTGGAATCGTGAATACTTTGACCATAAAGTGGATTTAACCGCTTGGTATGCAAAGCACCAACACTTAAGTAATGCCGCGTTATTTGATGCTTATCGAGAGATGTTGGTTGAGTCGTGCCAAGCAAGGTTGACGCTGCCTTTTGGGATTACCACTGGCCACAGGCTTGCGGTAAGCTTGCAGTCTATGGCGCATCAGGCGGATATTGTGTTGGATTTACATACTGGGCCTAAGTCTTGCAAACATTTATATTGTCCTGAATATGATATTGACGCAGCAAGGTTTTTCTCTATTCCCTACACTTTGGTTATTCCCAATAGTTTTGGTGGTGCGATGGATGAAGCTGCATTTTGTCCATGGTGGCAGTTAACTGATTTTGCGGCTCAACAAGGACGTGACTTTGAGGTACCCGTCTCTGCGTTTACGTTAGAACTGGCTAGCCAAGAGCGTATTGATTTAGCTGATGCACTGGATGACGCCAATGGTATTTTGGCGTATTTAAGTCATCGTGGCGTGGTCCGTGAAAAAGTAGAGCCTGCTAATATGGCGCGCTTTGGTTGTTACTTAAAAGACTACAAGAAGTTTCACGCACCTAAAGCGGGGCTAATTGAATATTGTGCCGCTGTGGGACAACCGCTTATTGCCGGTGAGCCGTTAGTGAATATTTTACGCATGGATTTATATGGTACAGATGATGCACATCAAGTGATTAGTTTGCCTATGGATTGCGTACCTATTTTGCATTTTGCTTCAGCATCTGTTCATCAAGGCACTGAGCTGTATAAAGTGATGACTAATGTGTTTACTTTATAATTATGGATTCACCCATAAAAACGCCTGCTTTTGCAGGCGTTTTTTTATGTGTGACTGAATGCAGATGACTTCTACTAGTTAAATATCACTAGGAAAATATCAAAAACTAACTGCCAAGGATTTGCAGCGGAATAGATAGCATGTCATCACCAGAACTTGCAAAGTACCAAATAATACCCACTAAACTTGCTACCGTTAACAGATACCACACGGTTGAAAATATTTGCCCATAACGGTCGAGGGGTAATAAGTGGCTTTGATGTCTGCCACGCCACTCAAATACAATTTCAACACTACCGATTAACAGTAAAAAGCCTAATAGAGCAAGGCCTAGGCTATAACTGATAAATACCCCCGCAGCGGCACCTAAAATACACGCTATTAGGCCGACCATGCTGTTCATCGAAAAGCTGATACTCTTTAGAATATGGCCGCCATCGAGTGGCAAAATCGGCAATAAATTAAATAAGTTAAGTAGGGCGTTAAAGCTTGCAAGCCCAGCAAAAAATACATTACCGGTAATCCAGTACAGACCTAAACTAATGATGGATAATATCAGTCCAAATGTCGGCCCCATAATAGAGATATACACATCTTGCCAGCGAGTGTTAATTCGTTCGTCGCTGAGGGCAAGCCCTCCGACAAAAGGAATCAGATAAATGCCTTTTGTTTTCATGCCAAAGTGTTTCATTGCACGAATATGGCCGTATTCGTGAAACACTAAACAACCGATAAGTGCTAATGCAAACTCTAGTGAGAACAGCCAAGAGTATGCCGCCACACTGGCACCCGCAAACAACACTTTAATCACTTTAGCGCTTTTAAGGAGTTTAAATCCTAAAGAGGCTAAGCCGACGATACTGATTTTTTGCGTTTTAGCGACAGGGACTTCTGGCGTTTGTTTTTCAATGTCAGTGACACTGCGTTTGCCTTGAGTGATTTGTTCTTCATCAACCAGCAAGCAATAGTCAAGCTGGAACGGTTGCCAGTTGACGTCTATCTCTAGGCGCACAGGAATCGCTTTAGTGTGAGTGGCAATATTATCATTGAGACTGCCATTTTGTTCATCAGCCGGGTTTGCGGGTTGAGCAAATTGTTGGGTAAGTTCAAACGAGTGAATGTGAAAAGCTTGATCGCTCGCGTTAGCTGACTTTTGTGATACCAGTTGATTGTCCCAATATAACTGCTGCCAACCTGCAATAGACCCTTCTAGGCGCAAACGTTTACCAAGACATTCAATATTAAGTAATTCCATTAAGGATTCTCAGAGCTTATAGACGGTGAGTATGCGGGCATTTTGCCAGAGCGTTGTTTGATGCTCAATGGGCAAGGGGATTTTATTGTCTAATAAAGCTGTTCTAATTGAGCAACAGTAGCAATGCCTTGCTCAATTGTGGTGAAAACGATTTTTGAGCTGCAACAATGTCCCTGAAATTGACCAAATTGACGCACTAAAGGCAACATTTGCAATATATTTATGGGTTGAGGTTGCTTAACAAGGTTTGGCAGTTGTGCCACATTTGTGTCGATTGACGTGTGTTCAGCGAGTGGCTTTTCGATAAGATAAACGTGGCCGCTGCTGTCTATTAATGCGTCTTGTAAACAAACGGTATATTGGTTGGCGCAAATAAAACTTAGCCAATCTTGATGATTAGCTAAGTACATGAGCTCATCATCTTGATCGAACTTTAAAATAGCTGGCCAATGTATTTGCTGCATAAGTTGTCGGTCTCATTAATGAGTGTTGTTCAGGTTAGCGGTTACTGTAATCGAACGACACTTCTTGATTAACGTTTTTGACTACACATGGACCATGTTCGCGATGAGTACGATTAAATGCAGTGCCTATATGGATTTCGACGTTAGTAAAAATGTGCTTTTCCGCTTTAATAAAGTAATTGTCAAAATAGCCCTCAACTTCGCTTTGGTGTTGAGTGAACTCCACTTCTTCTTTAATACGTTCCGCAGCCATTTGATTTTTTTGGTCGAGCATCATCTTAACCTGCTCAATCATACCAGCATCATTTTGCCATTCAGTTTTTGGTGGTAATTTACGTAAGCGAGCTTCGAGTTCTAAACCTGCGACAACCATGCCTTTGATACTATCGTCTAAGTCTTTAAGTTGCTGCTTTAATTCCCCTTGATGCATCGCGCAGAATAGTTCTGTTTTAGTCCCTGCCGTCGCGCCAAAAGCAATGGCTCTAATGCCTTTTGCCGCTGTGGCGGTGCCACCAACTATATCGCCGCGTCTTGACTGAGCATCGCTTACCGTAATGCTATCGCCAGAAGTGGTATGGCTATGAAGTAATTGTTTGGTAATTAAAATACTCCCTTGAGCTTCAAGGCGGGAATATTGCACAAATTGAGCACAAATTTGTCCTTGTGCTTTGATGCTAGTACTGAGTTCCTGGTCTTTAATTAAACGACCAATGACGCCTTTACTAATAATCACATCACCATGTGCTTCAATACTGGCAGAATCAACAAAACCCATGACAGTCACATCGCCACTGGCTTTGACTTCCATTCCTTCGTGCACGTCACCGGTAATAAGGATACTGCCTTTAAAATTAACGTGCCCAAAACGTACGTCAACATCTTTAATTTGCAACATGTCGTCTACTTGCATGCCTTTGCGGTTTTCAACAGGTTGTCCTGACAAGGTTGCAATCAGCTTATTAGGATCTTTAGGGTGTAAACTAGTGCCTGTACCTGGCTCCATCGGTTTATCTTTGCCGGGGACTTGTTGCAGTATATCTCCGTGAACATTAAAACCGGGTGTACCAAGCGTTGCTGGAACTTTTACCATTAATAGGTCATTGGGTTTTACGGTAATTAACGCCCCTAAATTGCGCATATCAACTGAGCCGTCTTCACGCTCTTGGGGTTGTAATAAGCGCTCGCGCGCTAACGCGACCTTTCTGGTGATGACTGCATTTTCACCATTTATTGCCGCTTTTCCACAAGCAATGACTCCCTCACAACTTTCACCTGGTGGTAAAATTGATAAGCGTTGCATTAATGCCATGATTTTTGGCTTGCTCAAACCCATTTTAATTTTTTTACTTTTCAGCATATTAAGGATATCTGGGAGCGCCATATCCTTACCGCCCCATGCCGAGGTGATCTTCATGCTGGCCTGCATTTTATCGTCGCTAACGGTTATGTTGACAGAGCCGTCTTTACGTTCGGCGATTGCAAAAAATAACTCATGATCGCCAGGCTTTTGACCACATAATGCGTTGACTTCAGTCATGGCTTTATTAATTGCAGATTCAATGGGAAATAACATGGCAAAGCTGGGCTGGGTTAGTAAAGTGTGAATATCTTCTGCCGACACTGGCCCATGAGTATTGGGAACTACGCGGAGTTCTGCTTTTGATTTGTCTGCGCTTAGCGCTATTACTGAGGGCTCTAACATAACATCCTTTGTTTTTATTTTTATTTGGTATTAAAACGAAGGCAATAGAATAGCAGTGAAAATGTTCTAAAAATGTGCGTCATTTTGCCTTTGAATCAATTTAGCTGATATTGAAGTCCATTTCCAGCAGTAACCCCGCATTAACGCTGATGAAAATACAGCTTATACTTATTATTTTCAGCTAATACATTCACATTTCCAAAATAGGTAGCAATTGTATCTGAATATGGCAAGTGCCGATTAGCAACTATTTGCCAAATGCCTTTAGGCGCTAAGCTGCTGGCGCTATGTTTAACAAATTGAGTGGCGATGTCGGTCGTACTGGTTAACCCATCATGAAATGGTGGGTTAGATATGATGCCATTAAACTGGCCATTGATTTGATTAAACCCATCAGATGGGTATATATTTGCCTGCATATTGTTTGCTGCAAGAGTGAGCCGGCAAGACTCGAGCGCCATTGCATTTATATCAATACATTCAATAGATAACTGCGGGTTTGCTTTAAGTAATGCCGCGCTTATTACCCCAGCACCACAGCCAAAGTCTAACACTCTACCTTGTAGATTCTCGGGCAAATGTGACAGTAATAATTCTGTGCCTTGATCAAGTCGTTTCTCACTAAATACGCCAACTAGATTACAAATTTGCAGTTGCCCTTGCGGCGTGTCGAGAGCGTATTGGCTAAACCAATCATTCAATAATAATGGCGGTGCAACTCTTGTTAAATAACACGTATAGAGTAAACAGTGGCGTGCATTATCTTGCTTTATTGGCGTTGAAAAATAGTCAGGGGTTAATTTAGCGATAGACTTAATTCCCCCTTTGTTTTCGCCCACAATCACCAGTAAACCGTCTATTACTAAATGCTGGGCAGCTAGTTGCAGCAAGTAACCCATCAATGGCTTGGCTTTAGGGAAGTAGATAATCACACTGTCGTACTTTTCTGTTAGCAAGTCATCGGGAAGTTGGTGGCCAAAGTAACACTGCAGAGTATTATTGGCGTAAGGACGCAGTGTTTGATGGTGATTAAAATCGAATGCTAATGCGGTGACATTGCTCGCAGACTCTAGGCATTGGCTCGCAAAAGTATCTGCTTCATAATTAAGTATTAATACTTTATGTTGCTGAAATAGTTCACTGTTGCGAATTAATGCTTGAGACGGATTTGTTAGCACTTGAATTACTCATGGTAGAGATTAAATGATTAACAGCCTTTTACTGATATCGTAAAAGGCTGTTTCGAACGGTTATGGTTTAGTTACTGACTCGGGTAATAAACTAAACACTTTATTGGCTATGTCTATGTTGTCTTGATGACCACCAAAAAGTCTTGCTCCTGGGCCTGCTGAAAACACTTGTACGTCAACGGCTGTATGCCCGCCGCTTGTCCAGCCTGTGTTTGAGCGCACATCGATTAATTTACGTAATGCAATTGTGAGTGGTTCGTTGCCTTGCATGCGTGCATTTTCTAGTGCGGTATATTCCGCGTCCGAAGGGGTAAAACCAATCAAGCTGGCAATAACCTCTTGCCATTGTTCATCAGCGATCGCTCGAGTGGCGATGTCATCTGGGCTGGCATTAACGTTATGCAGTACTACTGGGTTCCATTCGTATTTATCATTAGCCCCAACAGATAACCCACCGGTATTATGGTCGGCTGTAATCACCACTAATGTATCTTTACTTTCACGAACAAACTGCTCAACAACTTCGATGGCAGCTGCAAACTCGTCCATTTCACCCATTGCGGTTGCAATGTCGTTACTGTGGCCAGCCCAATCGATTAAGCTTCCTTCAACTAATAACACAAACCCCTGCTGGTTTTGCGACAATAAATCGATAGCTTTTTGGGTCATTTTACTGAGTTTATGGCCCTGCTTGTCATTAATAGCCCAAGGTAATTGCACATCAGCAAATAATCCTAATACCTTTGGTGTTGTAATCGTTTCAAGTTGTGAAAACTCAGTTATGTGCTGGTAACCTTTGTCTGTAAATTGCGTCAATAATGAAGGCGGGAAGTATTGTTGACCTCCGCCTAAAATGACATCGGCATCCGTGTTTATATATGCCTGCGCTATGTCTATGTAGTTATTTCTGCTCTCATTGTGCGCTAAAAATGCAGCCGGTGTTGCATGGTTAACTTGAGAGGTAACCGCAACGCCAGTGGCTAAGCCAAGGGCTTTGGCTTTTTCCATTAATGTGGGTAATGGACGTTTTTCAACATCGACGCTGATTGCACCATTGTAGCTTTTAAAGCCTGTCGATAATGCGGTTGCCGAGGCTGCGGAGTCGGTAACGTAACCACTGACAGATGCTGGGTAGGTGCTCGACATGCCCACGAGTAGGCGATCAAAAACAGTCTGTTCGATCTCTTCTGTTTCTGGGTTATCGTTATAATAACGGTAAGCTGTGGTGTAAGCAGGGCCCATACCATCACCAATCATGATGATAATGTTTTTGGGTCTAGCGGGTCCTGCTGTGGGTACGTTGCTATTTGCTGATCCCGAAACTGCTGCAGGACTTATCATTTCATCATTAGCCATTACGCTTGGCGCACAAAGGTATGGTATCAACAATAAGCAGCTAATTGAGCGTTTACACGTCGCTAAAAAATCCATGATTAGTCCTAATGTGTTAAGAGTTTATACGCGCTTCAATAGCATCCATTAACATGCCAGTAATATCGACATCAAATGCTGCTTCAATTTCTTTTATGCACGTTGGGCTGGTCACGTTAATTTCTGTGAGTTTGTCGCCAATAACGTCTAAACCAACAAAAATCAGGCCGCGTTTTTTGAGTTCAGGGCCGATTGCGCGGGCAATTTTCCAGTCACTTTCAGATAATGGTTGTGCAACCCCACTGCCACCTGCAGCCAAATTACCGCGAGTTTCGCCTTTCATCGGGATACGGGCTAAAGCGAAGGGTACAGGCTCACCATCTACCACTAAAATGCGTTTGTCACCTTGGGTGATTTCTGGAATAAATGCCTGAGCCATAGCGTATTGCTGACCATAACTGGTTAAGGTTTCAATAATCACCCCAACGTTTGGATCGTCTTTTTTCACGCGGAAAATAGACGTGCCGCCCATACCGTCTAATGGCTTAAGAATAATGTCCTGTTTGAGTTGATGAAATGCACGGATCCTTTTAGCATCGCGGGTGACAATGGTTTCTGGGGTAAATTCTGAAAACCATGCAGTGAACAGTTTTTCGTTTGCATCGCGTAAACTCTGTGGCTTGTTAACGATTAATACGCCTTCTTCTTCTGCGCGCTCTAGCATATAAGTGGCATAAATAAATTCGGTATCAAACGGCGGATCTTTACGCATCAACACAACATCAAGGTCAGCTAATGGCGTGTCTACAGCTTCACCTAAAGTAAACCAGTCATTTGCGTCTTGCTTAACCGATAATGGACGCATATTTGCCATGGCTTTGCCGTTAACCATAGCTAAATCGTGCATTTCCATATAAAACAATTGATAACCACGTGACTGTGCGGCTAACAACATCGCAAAACTTGAGTCTTTTTTGATGTTAATGTCGCTGATTGGGTCCATTACAATGCCGAGCTTAATCATGGATATTTCCTTACTATATGGGGAGATAATATCAACTGAGTATTAGCCAATATCGCCAAATTTAACTTGTAGTGCGGTAATTGCTGTTAGCGATGCCGTTTCGGTGCGAAGCACTCTTGGGCCAAGCAAAATATCAGTAAAATGATGGGTTTCTGTCATTGCGATTTCTTCATCTGACAAACCACCCTCAGGGCCAATTAACAGTCTAACTTTGTGATTATCAGCATTTAATTGCAAGCCATTTATACCGTGAGACGCTCTAGGATGTAAATTGAGTTTTACCGCACTGGTTTGTTCTTCACACCATTGAGCTAATGTCATTGCCGGACGGACAAGAGGCACTACACTTCTGCCAGACTGTTCACAGGCACTGATGACAATCTTTTGCCACTGTTGCAGCTTTTTCTCTAAACGTTCACCGTTGAGTTTGACGCCACAGCGATCTGAAAATAGAGGCGTAATTGTTGTCACGCCAAGCTCTACCGACTTTTGCACGGTGAATTCCATGCGATCGCCACGAGAAATAACTTGGCCTAAATGTAAGTCTAACGGTGATTCACTATTATTTGCCGTATTACTTAAGACCGTAACAGTAATTGATTTCTTACTAACATCGGTAATTTCAGCTAAATAGTCATTACCGTCGCCATTAAATAAACTGATGTTATCACCATTCCCCATACGCAATACGCGACCAATATGGGCGACACCGTCGTCATCTAATTGAACGGTTTGCCCTTGCTGTAGATTGTCTATGGGCTGGTAAATGCGTGGAACTCTCATCAGTGGCAACCTTATATAATTAGTAGCTCAAATAATAGTTAGATATTAAATTAACGGATCAAGCCGTTATTTTGGCATTGTTTGAATACAAAATCATTATGATTACCTTGGCGAGCAGCGATTAAGCTATCACGTAGGCATTCTGTTGCCGTAACTGGCTGCATTTTGTCCCATGCATTAAACAGTTTTTTCTGACTACTACTGATTTGCAAGCCATATGTTTGTTGCATATAAAGATAAGTGCGTGCAATTGAGCCGCGTGCTCGTGCAGGCGGTTGCACTTTACGACCTTTAAAGTCGACAATCATTGCACATTGACCATATTGATCAGGTTTTCCATTCCAATCACTGAAACGATAATTACTGCGGTCGCCGTTTACCTCGCCGATGGCCGGCACTAGATTATGTAAATCGGCTTCCATTTTTTTAAATTGGTCATTGTTCTTACCACAATTTTTACGACCGCCATCTTGCCAGCATTGTAGTTGGTGGCCAAATTCCCATGCAGGAACAACATGCTCCCATTCAATTCTATTTGCGCGGATAATCTGCTTACGAACTTGATAGCCGCAACTTGGGTGATCTGCTTGCCAAAGTTTACCGCTAATAGTGATATCGCAGCCGCAATAGAAGGTACTGAGCGGCAGTTGCTGATAGATTTTTTTTGCAATTGTTTTAGCTTGTCTAAAGCTACTAGGGTGCTCAGCAGCATTGATATTTGTTGAAAAAATGCCGCATAAAAGCGACACCCCGAAAAACCAAGAGTGATAATAAGATAAGCGCAAAATAAACCCTAAAAAGTAAACTGAAAATACAATGTTCGCGGAGTTAATCCGTCATTTTGCGCAGATGGTAAGGCATAGGATGCGATGACGCAATTGATAATATTTTATGGGGTTATGAGACTGAGTTGTGTCAGATACGTTGAAGTGTTTGCTTGCAGCGACGACAGCGATATTGTGTCTGTCCACGTTGCACTCTGTTATGGCGTCTTATTGATAACGTGGTGTTGCCACAACCGCAAAAATAGTCGAACTGTTGTCCACTGACAGATTGGACATTCAGTTGGTGGGTGGTTTTTGGCGGTACTTTAAAGGTGGCCGTCATTATGCTTTGCCATTCTTTACCATGGGGTTTTACGCGGCCAAAAAGTTGATAGCACAATAAATGGCTTATTTCGTGTGGCACGACTTCACTCAAAAAAACGTGTGGGTTTTCTGTCAATAGTACTGGGTTAAAGCGTAATCGGTTTGTTTGTAAGTGGGCGGTGCCCGCGCTTTTTCCTCGCAAAGAAAACTGTACTACAGGGCGAGGGAATACTCGTTTAAAATAGTTTTCTGCAAGCTGATAATCGCTTTCAACTTTGGCTAATATTTGCAGCTGTAAAGCAGACTTTGCATGGCTTGCACTAAAGTCTGCTGTGCGCTGGTTTGAGGCGGAGCTGACGCTTGCTTTATCCAGAGTGGTTCGAGCTCGTAATGCAAGATTAAATATATTTTTAAGCATGTTCTCATTTCAAAGCTTGAGCCGTTTTGTTGCTCAAGCTATCACGCATTCGCTATTAACGGTTACTGTTATAAAGACGTTGCAGCAGCAGTTATCATTGCTTTGATTTGCTCAACAATCTCGTCTTCAATTTGGGCATCATAGCCCTTTACTCGTGGAGTATGAATGTGACCCACAGGCAAGTTCAAGTTAAATTGATCGCGCAATAAAATACTGCGATATGATATTTCATTCGATAAATATCCGCCACCAGAACCTTCTACTGAAATTTCATTTTGTAATTCTGCTAAGGATGCCGCTGAAAATTGACCTCGAGATATAGTTCTAATTTGGTGGTTATCGTTAACTGACCAACGGCCTTTAACTGCTTGCATCAATTCAACAGGTAATGAAAACTGCACAAATTCAGGCCCATTTAATTTACCATCATTTGACGTGCCGCCATTAAATAGTGGTGCTTTAGGATTGCGATGGCTAGCGCCTGTTAATACGTTTAGATTATCTGGAGCATCAGCACTTCGGTTACGGCCTGGAAAACGCTCAATGTCAAAGTTGTCGCGGCCCATACTAATGGTAAATAACATATCTAAACTATTTTTACGGTAAAACGGGGTCAGTAAGGATTCGATAATACCGTTATCAAAATCGCTGAACCTAACGGGTATCATGACCGTTTCAATTTGTGCCATTTTGCCATTAACGTTAAAACGATAACCGTCTAAGGCCAGTGCCGCTAATCCCGATGGGTTACTTTGGCCAATATTGCGGTCTAAAAAAAATGGATCGAATCCAGTAACCAAAATATTAATGTGAGTATTAGGATCGAATTCAATATCACTAAATCCACGCGATGACTTCTCAACCGCGTTGACTAAAATTTCGCGTTGCCAATCAACGATGTTAAACCCAGCCTTATCTTGCTTAAGCGTGTTGCGCATACCTAAGCGGCTCCAGTACAAAGATCGGTCGTCATTATGGCCTGATTGTACATCACGCACAGCTTGTTGCCATAAACGATGACCCTGTTGGGCGGCCATTTCTGTGACTGATAGTTCGTCGGTAGCTTGCTGTAATTTGACCTCAAGTGTCTCGTTAATGGCCTGGTAGCGGTTTACCACTTGCGGCAGCGTTTGACCCGCTTTAGATACCCGCATCTCTTCAATGTTTTTTGGCAGTTGGCCTGCAATGGCGGTATTAGACAAAGTGAGTAATGCCAACGAACTTAATACATATAAGGGGTTGCACTTAATCATTACGATTCCTTAAGGACTCTACATGGCCTTATTTGGGGATAATTAACTATTACAGAGGCTAAATAACAGTTGTAGCATAGTAATGGTGTTGATTTAACAACAATGAAGTTATTAACGTGAATAGTGAGAGTATTTCATTATCTTGTTATCAGTTACGGTCAAAAAATCGTTATTGTTGAGCATTGTTCTTATCTGCATTGTTAATTATTAACATACCCACTGCACTGTCAACGAAATATTATCCCATCATAGAATGCAACGATTCTTGGCTGGTATAACGTTTAGTGAAAAAGTCTAAAAAGGCACTAATGTTACTGGCGAGTTGTCGCCGACTTGAATACACCCCGTACACTTTAAACGACTCCATTGGCCATTCTTGTAAAATAGGTACCAGGCTGCCAGAGGCTAACTCTTGCTTACAACTGGTGTTCGATAACATCGCAATGCCATAATCATCGAGTGCTAATCGCTTTACCATACTGGCACTGTTTACCCGCACTTTACGTTTAAACGTGGCCATCATTTTTCGATTGCCTTTGCCAAGTGGCCAAATGGGGGCAGATAATGTCGTGCCAAGGAGTATGCCATTATGTTGAGCAAGCTCTTGCGGCGTTGCCGGGCTGTTATGTTTTTTAATGTAGCCTGGACTGGCAACAAGAATAGGTTGGCGTTCAAATAATAATCTGGCTACTAAATCGGATGACTGTAATGGACCATATTTAATTGCAATGTCGTAACCTTCACCCACTAAGCCGACATCGTTATCGGTAAACTGAATATCGAGTTCAATGTTGGGATAAAGTCGCATAAAGCTCGAGCATAAATGACCAATCACATCTTGTGAAAATGACACAGGAATAGCGATGCGTAATGATCCTGAAATATCCGTATGGGTATTCTCAATAATCGCTTTGGCCGCTTCAATCTCGTGACTAATCGAATCACAATGCTGAAAAAAAAGTGCACCAACTTGAGTTAGGCTTAAATTTCGGGTGTCGCGTTGCAACAAACGCACACCAAGTTGCTCTTCTAATTGGGCCACTTTACGACTTATTGTTGATTTAGGTTGTCCGATGTCTCGTGCTGCTTGGGAGAACCCTTTGGCTCTTACTACCGCTGCAAACAGCATCATACCGTTCAAATCGGGCATTTTAGTCTCACTGTCTCATTTATGGAACAAAGCGTCCAAGGTAGTTTATATGGTAATTTACCTACTAACAAAGTTATATTTACGAGCTATAAAAAATTTCAGAGGCTATATAAGCAGAGGATCTAAGGATGACCAGCAAAAAGCAGCCCGCTAACAAGACTCAAGCACTATCGGCTGACCCACTTTTTTTACAAGCTGAACACTTGGCTAAAGACTTTTCATTATTTCCTGCTCATAACAAGCAGAGTTTATCTGAGGAAGTGAAAGGACTATTAAATGAAGACGCAATTCAAGCTAATTTAAAAAGCTTAGCGTCTTTAGATGTTGACGGTTACGTGACGAAAGTAATCCAACCAACACTTGATAAAAACCGCCCTGGGGCGAAACGAATGATCGCAGACTTAAAAGGCAAAATCATTGCCGAAAGTCACGCGGGTCCGTTTTACCGTGCAGAAGTGGAACTTAACTTTGGTACTCGTACTCGCCGAATTGGTTTTATCGCTCAAGAGCGGACAACTGCCAATGGCGCGTGGATGCCTGAACATCACCTAGCAGCGTGTAAAGCGATTCGTCATTTTGCTCAGTTATCGATGCCTATTGTGTACTTAATTGATACACCGGGTGCTGATGCTGGTGAAATAGCTAACAGCCAAAACCAGGCGCATTCTATTTCTAAAGCGATTGCAGAAAGTGCCAATGTTGATGTTCCAACTGTCGGTATTGTGATTGGTGCGGGTTATTCTGGTGGTGCGATTCCATTAGCCGCGGCTAACATTTTATTGTCGGTTCGCGATGGTATTTTCAATACTATTCAGCCGCAAGGTTTACAAAGCATTGCACGTAAATACAACTTGTCTTGGCAAGAGTGTGCCAAGTCTGTAGGTGTGTCTCCAGAAGAGTTATATAGCTCAGGTTGTATTGACGGTATTGTTGATTTCTCTCCGTCTGATAAAGACGAACGTCAGCATAACTTACGCCGTGCCATTATTAGCTCAATTGAAGCCGTTGAACGTGCTGCAATAAACTTTGTGCGCGACTCTAGTGATTTAAAAGAGCATTACGATCGTAGTTTACAGCGTTTCTTAACGCCGTCTAAAAATCTACTGACGTTAGAGAATAATACTGGTTTGTCGGTCGCCAGTGACCCGACCATGTATCACAACATTTTTGGTAGTGCATATCGTTACTTGCGTTATTTGACGCTGCGTAGCCGTATTCAATCCATTTCTCAAGAGCAGTATGGTCGTTTATCTAAAGTGAGCGTGCCTGAAGGTGACTTGTTAGCACGTATTAAGCAAGAGCAAGAGCGTGTATTCCAGGCATGGTTAACTAATCCTGACAAACTGGTTTACGACGAAGAGCTTAATAAACTTTGGTCTACTTTTAGTACCAAGCGTGGTGAGATTTCAACTGAACGTAACATGATTACACGTTTTATTTTGGGTGAACCAAAAGAGAACTACAAAAAAGCACGTAAAGCATTGTTATTTAACATTGGTTGGTCTTTATATCACCGCTGGAAGAGCAATGCAGCCAATAACTTCAATGGGTTAATTAAGCATTTAGAGTCGTTACCAAAGTCGACTACTCAAGCCCCATGGCCTGAGCTGAATCAACTGACGGTACTGGATATCGTGGTGAATGATGAGTTGCGTGAAGACTTTATTTGGCAGTGTCATAACGTACTTATTTTTAACGCGTTATATGACAACGTTGTAGGCAGTTTAGCATCGATTTCGAAAGAAGCGATGATGTCGAAAAGTTTGTCACGCGAATCTGTAGATAAGCTGTTACACAAGTCTATCGACAATGCACTATCAACTAACGACAAAGCTAACGATAAAAACAAGTTCTATAAGTGGCTTAAATACTTTATGGATCAATCTAACCGTGCTGAATTACTTACACGGGTAGAGCAGTGGAAGAGCGTTGGTTTTCCACAGTTAAACGATTCATTATTCGTTATTTTGACTTACTTTTTTGAACGCTTATTACCTGAGTATTTCGACAGCGAAGAAGATCACGACAAATATACCGGCACAATTAACCCTGTGCGTATTGGTCGCCGTAAGGATTTCTGGAACCGCTTAACCATGGGTTACCAAGACTTACTGATTCAAAAAGTGCTTCGTGAAGAGAAAAAGCAAGGCAAGATGGGCTGGGAAAACGTCATCAAACAGTTCTTTACTAAGTTTGATGAAGTTGATGCAGACAAAATGTCAGCTAACTTGCTTAACTTCCCTGGTTTCCGTTTATCGATTGAAGACGCTATTGATAAAAAGATCCGTCCTTGTGGTCTAATTACCGGTTTAGCTGACTTTAATAACAACGGCACTAAATTACGTGTTGGTGTTGCTGTATCAAATACTGCATTCCAAGCCGGTGCATTTGATATGGCCAGTGCTGAGAAGTTCAGCGCATTATTAATTGAATGTGCGAAGCGCAAGTTACCAGTAATTTGTTTTATCAGTTCAGGTGGTATGCAAACTAAAGAAGGTGCTGCGGCGCTATTCTCTATGGCTGTGGTAAACGACCGTATTACTCGCTTTATTCGTGATAATGAATTGCCAGTATTAATGTTTGGTTTTGGCGACTGTACTGGTGGTGCGCAGGCGAGTTTTGTGACTCACCCGTTAGTGCAAACCTACTACTTGTCTGGTACCAACATGCCGTTTGCGGGTCAAATGGTTGTTCCGGCTTATTTACCGTCGACAGCAACGCTATCTAACTACTTATCTAAAGTACCGGGTGCGATGACTGGATTGGTACATAATCCGTTCTGTGAAACATTAGATGCGCAGTTATCGGGTATTGATCCATTAATGCCATTGCCAACCGCTAAAATTGAAGACGTGATCAGCAAAGCCTTATCTTCACTTGTGCCAGAAGTGGCTGAAGTAGAAGAAGAGATTGTGCAAGACGATCCGCGTGCTTTGATGAAGCCAATCGCTAAAGTCTTAGTGCATGCGCGTGGTTGTACGGCGGTGAAACTTATCCGCAAAGCACACGACAACAATATTAATGTTGTGTTAGTTGCGTCGGACCCTGACATGACTTCTGTGCCAGCAGATATGCTGAAAGAAAATGATAAACTGGTTTGTATTGGTGGTAATACATCAGACGAAAGTTACCTTAATGCTTATTCAGTATTGAAAGTCGCTGAATATGAAGATGTAGACGCATTACATCCAGGTATTGGTTTCTTATCAGAAAGCCCGCAGTTTGCTGCTTTATGTGTGAATAACGGCGTAAACTTTGTTGGTCCTAGCGTGCATTCAATGACGACTATGGGTAACAAGTCTAACGCGATCCATACATCACAGGCGCACAATGTGCCGGTAGTGCCTGGTAGTCACGGTATTTTGACCAATGCAGAGCAAGCGGTAAACGTTGCGTCTGAAATCGGTTATCCTGTGCTGCTTAAAGCGGTACAAGGTGGTGGCGGTAAAGGTATTCAGGTCGTTAAGCGCTCTGAAGACATGATTGGTTTATTCCAAAAAACCGCAACAGAAGCTGCTGCAGCATTTGGTAATGGCGACCTGTATTTAGAGAAATATGTCACCTCATTACGCCACATTGAAGTACAGTTACTGCGTGACAAGTTTGGCAATACCAAAGTGTTGGGTATTCGTGATTGTTCAGTACAGCGTAACAACCAGAAAGTGATTGAAGAATCTGGCTCTACAATGTTACCTGAAGAGCTTAAGCAACGTGTGATGGAATACACTCGTGCCTTAGGTGATGCCACCGATTACATGGGCGCGGGTACTGTTGAGTTTATTTACAACCTTGATGCAAATGAAGTGTACTTCATGGAAATGAACACACGTCTGCAGGTTGAGCATCCAGTAACCGAAGCGACCTCTGGTATCGATATTGTGAGTGCGCAGTTCGATATCGCCGCCGGTCGTTCAATTGAGAAGCTAGAGCCTGTTGAGCAAGGTTATGCAATGGAAGTGCGTGTCACAGCAGAAAAAGCGGCGTTAGATAGCCATGGTATTCTGCAGTTGATCCCTAATCCAGGTAAAATCACTGAGTGCGTTATACCACAACGTGACGATGTCGAAATTATCTCTATTGCTGAAGCTGGTAAAGAGGTGTCGCCATATTACGACAGCTTAATTGCCCAAATTATCATTCGTGGTAAAGATCGTGCCGATGTCGTAGCTAAAATGTACGCCTACTTAGACAGTGTCGTGATTAAAGGCATTGCGACTAACATACCGTTGTTAAAGCTGATCCTTAAAGATCCTACTTTCAATGAAGGTGTGTATGACACGAACTACTTGCCACGTTTAATGGCTGAATTAGACATTCCTGCATTAATTGCTGAAATGGAAGCAGCAGCTGAAGCGATGCCCGTTGATACTGAATCTTTACGTGTTGGCGAAAGTAACGAGCTTAAAGTTTTGGCACAAGGTGCAGGTATTTTCTATACCTCTCCAGCGCCAGGTGAAGCAGACTTCGTTAAAGAAGGCGATATTGTCACTGTAGAGCAAAATTTAGCGCTAATGGAAGCAATGAAGATGTTCTCTCAGGTGACGTTAGCTGGCTTTAATCGTCAAACAGGTGTGCTATATCCTGAAGATCAAAAATACCGTATTGAGCGTATCCTCAATAGCAATGGTCAACAAGTCTCGCAAGGTGACTTACTGTTTGTGATATCGCCCGTAGAGGCATAAATCAAACGTTTGAACGTTGAATAATATACCCGCCAGTTGGCGGGTATTTTTTTGTCATACTTTTGGTTGTTTATACTACACTCTACTCAATATAAACTGATTTTTGAAATGTCATTGGGTATTCGCAGTGTTTAATCATAAGGGTAAGGTATTAGTTTGCGCGTGGTTAGCAAGCGCAGTAATGTTAGTTTCTCTTGGCTTTACATCAGCTGCTTTTGCGTTTGCAGAAGCGGATAATTCGACTCCCTCTAAAGATGACTATGTGGTTCGTTATTGTGTTGACCCTGATTGGTTACCCTACGAGGCAATTATTGATGGCCGTCATACCGGAATATCATCAGATTACCTTAAATTATTGACTGGCTATACCGAGCTCAGTTTTGTGTTAGTGCCTACATCATCGTGGCGACAGAGCTTGGAGTTGCTTCAACAGGGAAAGTGCGAGCTCACCCCCATGTTGAATAAAACGCCTAAACGCGACCAATACCTGCTATTTAGTGACATCTTTTTTAAATCCCCTAATGTACTTGTTTCACTCAAAACCCAACCATTTCTACAAGGCTTTGAACATATAGGTCAGCGAACGCTTGCTATCCCTAAAGACTATCGTTTAGTTGAATACATTCAGCAGTTTTATCCTCATATCGATACGGTGTTAACAGGTAGTGAGCGTGAAGGTTTAGAGAAAGTGGCTCAAGGAGAAGTAGACGTATTTGTTGGTTCAATGTTTTCAGTGAATGCGTATATACAACAACAAGGTCTGACGTCATTAAAAATTGCTGGTTGGGGTGGTCCTGAAGACGAGTTGCGTTTAGGGGTCATTCATTCCAAGCAAGCTTTACTGGCAAAGCTTAACTCGGGTTTGGCAAAAGTAACACATGCGGATCATATTTCGATTTATAAAAAATGGCATAACATTACAGTGATAGAGGATATTGACTACAGCTTGGTCTTTCAGGTGCTCGGGGCATTAGGACTGTTTATTCTATTTCTATTGTATCGAACGATTAGCATGACTAAGTACAATCTTCATCTCACTGCAAACAATAAAGAGCTGCAAAAGCTGCAGCATGAATTAGAAAGAAAAAACAGCGATCTAGACTTTTTAGCTCAACATGATCCATTAACTAAATTGTATAACCGCCATTATTTCAACCAAACCTTTTTGAACGATGAGCGAGCATATCGTAATAATTGTGTGAGTCTTGTGATAATCGATATTGATTTTTTTAAAGCGATTAATGACATGCATGGCCATGCAATGGGCGACAAGGTATTGGTACAGGTTGCCCAGGTGCTGCAAGCATCGGTGCGCGATGGCGATGTTGTTGCACGGTGGGGAGGCGAAGAGTTTGTGATTGTATGCAAGCAAATAGATTTACATGGCGCAGCTGAACTTTGTCAGCGGATAGCCAGAGAATTAAGTGAATTTTCGTTTCATCAAAAAATCAAAGTGACTTGTAGTTTTGGCGTGGCGCAATTAAATGAACATGAGGCCATTCAGGCTTGTTTTGAGCGCGCTGATATGGCCTTGTTTAAAGCTAAACAATCTGGGCGTAATCAATATTGCTGCGCTTGATATCATATGGTTTATCTTACTGTCGATAATAAGTGTATTCGTTTCCGCATTGGCAGTATTAAATGGCAAATAAAATCACTATGTCTTTAATGTTTATTGTGTTGTCGCAATTTCACTTTGCATTTTGAACATGTGTAGTTTGATTAGGCATATAAATGAGCTGAATGTTGATTTAAACCGCTAAATTTTTGTTGTATCAGTAAATGGTGAATTAGCAGCTTTTGGTGTCGTTTAGTGTTCTTGAACGTTCATAATCGAGGAAACATTTACATTATGTGGGCTTATCTGAGTCGTTTTTCATTTGAAATGGTTTGTTTTGGGTTTTTGGGGGTAAAATCTTAATAGATTAAAAAATAATCTATTATTTTTTAATCTATTGTTTTATAGAAAATAACTTGTGTTTTTTTGGTTTTTTTTACCTAAAAACAAATAAATATTGCACCAGCCATTTGCGCCCAGCAAGGTTCCAATTTACAATATGCGCCTTAATAACCTGATGTGCGGTGTGTCGGTTCTTTTTCGCATGCTCCGTCTACTTCTTAAACTAATCATTAAAGTTGAATCATGACCGAATTATCCAAATACAGAAACATTGGTATCTTCGCTCACGTTGACGCGGGTAAAACCACGACCACCGAGCGTATCCTTAAGCTAACCGGTAAGATCCATAAGATCGGTGAAGTACATGATGGTGAATCAACCACAGACTTCATGGAACAGGAAGCTGAGCGCGGTATTACCATTCAGTCAGCAGCAGTAAGCTGTTTCTGGAAAGATCACCGTTTCAACGTTATCGACACCCCAGGCCACGTTGACTTCACAGTTGAAGTTTACCGTTCTCTTAAAGTGCTTGATGGCGGTATCGGTGTATTCTGTGGTTCAGGCGGCGTTGAGCCACAATCTGAAACCAACTGGCGTTATGCTAACGATTCAGAAGTTTCGCGTATCATCTTCGTAAACAAGTTAGACCGTATGGGTGCTGACTTCTTACGTGTTGTTAAGCAAACTAAAGACGTTTTAGCGGCTAACCCATTGGTTATGGTTCTACCAATCGGTATCGAAGACGAGTTCTGTGGTGTTGTTGACCTACTAACTCGTAAAGCGCACATTTGGGATGACTCTGGTTTACCAGAAAACTTCGAAATTAAAGACGTACCAGCTGATATGGTTGACTTGGTTGAAGAATACCGTGAAATGCTAATCGAAACTGCTCTTGAGCAAGACGATGACCTATTAGAAGCTTACATGGAAGGCGTTGAGCCATCTATTGAAGACGTTAAGCGTTGTATCCGTGCGGGTACTCGTACAATGGCAGTGTTCCCAACATACTGTGGTTCTGCGTTTAAAAACAAAGGTATGCAGTTATTGCTTGATGCCGTTGTTGATTACTTACCAGATCCAGTTGAAGTTGATCCACAGCCGTTAACTGATGAAGAAGGTAACGAGACTGGCGAATTCGCAATCGTTGACGTAGATGCTCCGTTTAAAGCATTAGCGTTCAAGATCATGGATGACCGTTTTGGTGCATTAACGTTCGTACGTATTTACTCTGGCCGTTTGAAGAAGGGTGACACCATCCTTAACTCCTTCACTGGTAAAACTGAACGTATCGGCCGTATGGTTGAGATGCAAGCAAACGATCGTAACGAATTAGAATCAGCACAAGCTGGTGATATTATCGCTATCGTTGGTATGAAGAACGTGCAAACTGGTCACACTCTATGTGATCCTAAGCACCCATGTACTCTAGAAGCCATGGTGTTCCCAGAGCCAGTTATCTCTATCGCAGTAGCGCCAAAAGATAAAGGCGGTTCTGAGAAAATGGGTATCGCTATCGGTAAAATGATTGCAGAAGATCCATCTTTCCGTGTAGAAACTGACGAAGATTCAGGCGAAACCATCCTTAAAGGTATGGGTGAGCTTCACTTAGACATTAAAGTAGACATCCTTAAGCGTACTTACGGTGTTGAATTAATCGTTGGTGAGCCACAAGTTGCTTACCGTGAAACTATCACAGCAGAAGTTGAAGATAGCTACACGCATAAGAAACAGTCTGGTGGTTCTGGTCAGTTCGGTAAGATCGACTACAAAATCCGTCCAGGTGAAGCTAACACTGGCTTCGTGTTCAAATCATCAGTTGTTGGTGGTAACGTACCTAAAGAATTCTGGCCTGCGGTTCAGAAAGGTTTTGGTAGCATGATGAACACCGGTACTATCGCTGGCTTCCCAGTGTTAGACGTTGAATTCGAACTAACCGATGGTGCTTTCCACGCAGTTGACTCGTCAGCTATCGCGTTCGAAATCGCTGCTAAAGGTGCGTTCCGTCAATCTATCGCTAAAGCTAAACCACAACTTCTTGAGCCTATCATGAACGTTGATGTGTTCAGCCCAGATGACAACGTTGGTGACGTAATTGGTGACCTTAACCGTCGTCGCGGTATGATCAAAGATCAAAACGCTGGTGTTACTGGTGTTCGTATTAAAGCTGACGTTCCGTTATCAGAAATGTTCGGTTACATCGGTTCACTACGTACTATGACATCTGGTCGTGGCCAATTCTCTATGGAATTCGCTCACTACTCACCATGTCCTAACAGCGTATCTGAAAAAGTAGTTGCTCAAGTTAAAGAGCGTAAGGCTGCTGAAGCTAAGAAGTAATTCTTAACTTCTCGCTGATAAAAACCGTTGCTTAGGCAGCGGTTTTTTTATGTCTGCGATTTAGGTTTTTACAACAAAGGATTTTCAGGGTTAGCCGTATTCGGCGTACTCAGTGATAGTAACGCTTGTGCTGGTGGCGTAAGAGGAAGGTTTTGACGCCATATTAAGGCCAGATCCCAGGTCATTGCAGGTTGCATTGGCGTAAACACTAATTTACTGGCTGTTAAGCGCTGACAAATTGGTTCGGGCAATATAGCAACTCCCATATTGGCTTCAACCATTGCGGCGATAAAATCCCATTGACCACTCCTAAAAGCGATATTAAGTTGCACACCTGCTTTGCGACTGAGGCGATTAATTAATTTGGCTAACGAAAAGTCTTCGTTGTATAAAATAAATGGGTATGACTCAAAGTCGTGCCACTTAATTTCTGCTTTATCTGCTAATGGATGTCCTTGTGGAAGACAGGCAAGCAAAGGGTACTTCGTAAGTAGTTGGCTCGATAACTCAGTTTTGTGGGTTGTAGGAAGCGCAGTGAAGGCGATATCAAGGCTATTGTTGATTAGGGCTTGCTCACAACCAAAACCACCATATTCGTACATCTGTAATTCTATACCAGGGTATTGTTGGCGATAACGGGTTAGTAATCCAATAATTAGACTGCTCATCATAGGACAGACCCCTAGACGCAGTTGTCCAGATTTCAGACCACGTAAATTACTCATATCCTCTTGCAAGCGATGCCAGTGGCCCAATATCTCTTGTGCACTTTGAGCAAACAGACGCCCTGCTGGGGTTAATTCTACTTTTTGGTTATTACGAATTAGTAATTGCTCATCGAGGCTGTCTTCTAAGCGTTGAACCACTTTGCTCAATGTAGGTTGAGTCATAAAGCATTGTTGTGCTGCTCTAGTGAAGTTTTCGGTTTCTACTATTGTAAGAAAACAGCGTAAGGTCTTGATTGGTATGTTCATGCTTAAATGGAATCTAGGCTAAGGTAATTATTCATTTTACTGATAAACCGTAAACGATTACTTTGAACTCGTTAACAAAAAGGAGTAACGGTCATGAAATCAATTTCAAGTTTATGGGTTGGCGCATTGTGGCAAGCTGCGATGCCTGTACAGAGTGAAGTGAAATCTTCAAATGCATCACAAACTGCAGCAGAGCCTAATTCACAAGCCACAGAACAAGCACAGCAAACCATCAACCCAGCATAAGCTGGGTTTTTTATAGGTCTCAAATCTGGATAATTTATAGACAAAAAAAGCCGCTTGTAATGCAAGCGGCTTAAGTCATCATCGGGGGAATAATGGACTAGTTAAAGGTGTTTTCGACCAGTTGCTGCTTGTTTTCAGCTTGTGGTACATGGCACTGATCGCAAAAATAGTACATCCCTTTCACAGTGCCTTTGTCGTCCAATACGTGCGATGTGTCAACTGGAGTCGCCTTCATACGTTTAGCTTTATCCCAACTGTGGCAGCTTAAACAACCATTCTTATCTGCATTAATTGAGTACGTTGCTTTATGCGGAATAATCGGCGGTTGATGTACAAAAGTACGCTCAATCGACTTACCTCGATTTGGATAAACGGGCATGTCATCTGCGGGTCGCACATCGGTAACTTGTGACTCACCGGCGAGTGATGACAATTTTACTGGCTCAGGATTGGCATGTGCTTGTTGGCCTGAATAAGCGCTAATCGCTAGCATTATTGCTGCTAAAGTGATTAATTTTTTCATAACTGGCTCTCCACCTTAAGAGGAATTCTGTTCGAATATTTTGAATTAAATCGGTTTTCATATTGGAATACGCGCGGTGCACAAACATCAATACAACGGCCACACAAAGTACAGTCACTATCGAGTATAAGTGGTTGGATGCTGCCTTTTTTCAGGACAGGTTTTAAAACCTGGCGCTCAGGGCAGACAGTAAAACAATCCATACAGTTATTGCATGCCTCGGCACGCACTGCAGCAATTTTTACTGGACTCACTTTACCGATTAGTGAAAATAACGCCCCAGTAGGACATAAGTGGCTACACCAAGCCCGCTCAACCACAAAGGTGTCGAGTAAAAAGATCACGACCAATATCCACAATCCACTGCTTGTGCCAAACAATAGTGCACGGTAGATAATTGGTACTGGGTTCAACCATTCCCACACGGCAAAGCCTGTGAAAATTGGTAATATCAACACAAGTGTTAGCATGTAATAACGCAGGTTTTGCGGTATTTCACTGGTGCGAGGCAATGATAGTGTTCGCCTAACCCAACTTGCCAAATCTGTGATGATATTCACTGGACATACCCAACTGCAAAATACTCTTCCGCCTAATAGGGCGTATACGCCAACAACAATGATAGCGCCAAGTAATAGGCTTAATTCAGGCCAATGGCCACTCATAAGCACTTGCAATGTGACTAAGGGGTCACTTAATGGGACTGTGTCCAGAAATAAACTGCTTGAGAGATTACCTTTAAAAAGCCATAAGCCAAAAAAAGGGCCAACGGCAAATAAGCTCAATATGCTTAATTGCGATAATCTGCGAAGAATAAGAAAACGATGCGATCGCCACCATCCTAATTCTTCAACAGCGTCGCTAGCAAAACGTGTAGCTAATTTAGAGGTTGAACTATGTTTACTGCTCATAGTGATAACCCCTTATTTAACATCTCAAGTGTGGTTTCTTCGGTGTGTTGGTAAGTGTCATGAGCTGCCGATTTACCCATTGCGATATGGCTTGGTAATACTTTTATCACTGCTTGTTCTGTCACGCATGCATGTTCACATTTACCACATCCCGTGCATACATCAGGGTTAATTGTGGGTAAAAACATGGCATGGTGGCCGCTTTTTTCATTACGTTGCAGTTCTAATGTGATGGCTTTGTCTATTAGCGGGCAGACCCGGTAACAAACATCACAGCGTAAACCTCTATAGTTAAGACAGTTTTTCTCATCTATCAGTACCGCTATGCCCATTTTTGCGTTGTCGATATTTTCCAGTTTGTGATCAAGTGAGCCACTTGGGCAGGCTTTAACACAAGGAATGTCATCACACATTTCGCAGGCAATGTTGCGCGCAGTAAAAAATGGTGTGCCAGTTGCTGCGCCCTCAAACCAACGTGCCAGTTTAAGGGTGTCGTAGGGGCAAGCCTCTACACACAAGCCGCAGCGTACACATGCTGAGAGAAAATCGTCTTCTGCCAATGCTCCTGGTGGGCGAATAGCAAATGGGTCAAGTTGTCGTGATTGGGTCGCAACCGTGGTTAAACCCAAACCGACCATGCCCATTACACAACTGGCTTTTGCTGTTGTGGCAAGAAATTGTCTGCGGTTAACACCGTTGACGCTTGCTAATTTGCTATTGGTTTTGCTCATAACATCGCTTTCCGTTTATGCACTAGAGTATTGATTAAGCTTTCATGACTTTTACAGGACACTTCTTGAAATCTGTCTCTTTGGACAGAGGGTCAGTTGCATCGAGTAATAGCTTGTTAACTAATTGGCGCGCATCGAAGAACGGCATAAAGACGACGCCTCTAGGTGGCTTATTACGGCCTTTGGTTTCAACACGTGTTTTAACTTCGCCGCGTGGTGAGGCAACCACAACTTCGTCACCGCGTTGTAAGCCACGTACTTTCGCGTCTTCTGGGTGCATAAAGATTTGAGCATCAGAATAAGCGCGTTGCAGTTCAGGTACGCGTGCGGTCATTGAGCCAGTATGCCAATGCTCAAGTACTCGACCCGTTGACATCCATAGGTCATATTCTTTGTTTGGCTCTTCTGCTGCGGGTTCGTAAGGTAGAGCAAAAATAACTGCTCTGCCGTCTGGTTTACCATAGAAGTTGAAGCCTTCGCCTGCTTTAACATACGGATCGCTACCTTCAACAAAGCGACGTAATGTTTCTTTACCATTAATGACTGGCCAGCGCTTACCACGGTTTTCATGGTAGTTGTCAAAGGCGTCTAAATCGTGGGCATGGCCGCGACCAAATTGGGCGTATTCTTCGAAGATCCCTTTTTGTAGATAGAAGCCAAAGTGCTCACTTTCATTGTTGTATGCACCTTTGCATTGCTCTTTCGGATATTTGTTGATTTCACCGTTAGCAAACAATATGTCGAATAAGGTTTTATCAGCAACATCTGGTTGCTTGGCAATTAACTCAGCTGGCCATACTTCTGACACTTTAAAGCGTTTTGAGAATTCAACTAACTGCCATAAATCTGAAGTCGCGCCTTCTGGTGGCTTAACTTGTTGATGCCAAAAATGGGTGCGGCGTTCAGCATTACCATATGCGCCTTCTTTTTCTACCCACATCGCCGTAGGTAAAATTAAATCAGCAGCCATTGCGGTAACGGTTGGGTATGGATCTGACACGACAATAAAGTTTTCTGGATTGCGGAATCCCGGGTAAATCTCATCGTTGATATTAGGGCCGGCTTGCATGTTGTTGGTACACATAGTCCAGTAACAATTCAATTTGCCATCTTTCAACATCCGACTTTGCAATACTGCGTGATACCCTGGTTTCGCTGGAATAGTGCCAGCTGGTACTTTCCACAGTTTCTCTGTAATTTCACGGTGCTTGTCGTTATTAACCACCATATCTGCGGGTAAACGGTGAGAGAATGTACCTACTTCACGCGCGGTGCCACAAGCTGATGGTTGGCCAGTAAGCGAGAATGGACTGTTACCTGGTGTGGCAATTTTACCGGTTAATAAGTGGATGTTGTACAGCATGTTATTTGCCCATACACCACGAGTATGTTGGTTGATACCCATGGTCCACAAACTCATTACTTTTTGTTTCGGGTCGGCGTAGGCTTTGGCCATAGTGATAAGGTTTTCAACCGGAACACCACTCATTTCTGATGCGTATTCAACGGTATAAGTACTTACGAACTTGGCATATTCTTCAAAACTAATCGGTTTAGCACCACCATCACCCGGGTTTTTCGCATTCTTTTCTAATGGGTGTTCAGGGCGTAAACCATAACCAATATCGGTGACACCAAGTGCAAAGTTAGTGTGTTTACTAACAAAGTCTTTATTCACTGCATTGTTTTGAATAATGTAATTGGCAATAAAGTTTAAAATCACAAGGTCAGTTTGTGGTTTAAAAATCATTGCGTTATCAGCTAAATCGAAGCTGCGGTTTTCGTAGGTAGATAGCACATGTACTTTTGCGTCTTTGTGGCTTAAGCGGCGGTCAGTTAAACGTGCCCATAAAATAGGGTGCATTTCTGCCATGTTGGCGCCCCAAAGCACAAAGTTGTCACCGGCTTCAATGTCGTCATAACAGCCCATTGGCTCATCGATTCCGAAGGTACGCATAAAGCCACCTACCGCAGATGCCATACAGTGACGCGCATTAGGGTCGATGTTGTTAGTCAAGAAGCCTGCTTTGTGAAGTTTAGATGCAGCGTAACCTTCCCAAATTGTCCACTGGCCAGAGCCGAACATCCCAACAGAGGTTGGGCCTTTTTTGGCAATACTGGCTTTCCATTTTTCAGCCATGGTGTCGAATGCGACATCCCAACTAACAGGTGTGAATTCGCCTTCTTTATCATATTTGCCATCTTTCATTCGGAGCAATGGCGAGGTAAGACGGTCTTTACCGTACATGATTTTTGATAAAAAATAGCCTTTAATACAATTTAGGCCTTTATTGACTGGGCTTTCTGGATCGCCTTTAGTGGCAATCACTTTGCCATTTTTAGTACCAACCAATACGCTACAGCCGACACCACAGAAACGACATGGGGCTTTATCCCATGTAATGTCAGTTTTGCCCTCTGCGGCATGAACCATATTAATTGGAATAGCGATACCCACAGCCGACGCTGCTGCGGCAGCGGCGTTGGCTTTTAAAAACTCGCGACGGCTTATGCTCATGGTGTTCCTCACTCTTAGAATGTTGTTCTTGGTGCGTGATAGTCATTGGAGGTGACGTGATGAAGATAAGTCTAGACCTTACTATTAGCATGGGTATACCTCCGAATGGGTATAGTGGTTAATAGTTGTTCAAGGTCACATTTTTTCGCGTGATGTAAATCTCATTTTAACAATTAGGCTGATCCTGTTTTAGCTATTGCTTGTAAAGCTTGCGCTGTATGAGATCTAGGTTTTAGCCTTGATTGAAATGTAGGTTATGGTGTCTGTGCGGTTTTTGCGGACTATTAGGCATACTTGAGTAGTAAGTGCAGAGCTCTTTATAGGTAGGTTTATTGGTGATACAGGGCATTAACGATACCCTGTTAGCTCCATATATCCTTGGCCTTTATGGCTCCCTTGGATATTGATCGGGCCTTCCCAATAAGAGGTTGATACCTGCATGTCGCTATTAGGATTGACTGCTTGAGTGATAACATCTATTGCTTCACTGTTAATCTTAATACGCCAAGCAATAGGGTGATTCCCCAGGGCAGTTTGTTGCCATTGTGTCGGCTGCATATCAATATCATTTGGATTATCGCGACTATTGATATTGCGTCCACTACCGTCTGCATACATGCGTCTAGCACTATAGAAATGGTCTTGTTCTGTTTCGCCGCGCAATCTAAATACCATTAAAGTTGAGTTGTCATTTAACCTAAGTGAAAACCAGTCCCACCCTTGTTGAGCTTTAGTGAGAAATTGCGAGCTCCATTCACGATCTAACCAAGCTTTACCGCTGACTTTTTCAGTGACACCGTGACGAGTAATTTCACCGGTTACGTCTATAAAAGGTTGGCTGTAATAATAAGAGGCGACAGCTTGATCGGCACTTTTACTACTATAGCCATTATCACCTTGTAATTGTAATGGTTGCTGGCTATTGAGCTGAAGTTGATAGTTAAAGGTATCATTTTTTACCGTTAGCTGAGCAGGGAATAACTCATCAGATTGGCTTAACCATTGCCAATTTTTAAGATGCACTTCAAAAGGCGACGAGTTAACATTAGCTAATTTGGGGTGTCCCCGAGACCATTTTTCGGCAATAAGGTGCTCATCTTGAGAGGTTATCGCAGCATGAGCCATATAGAGTTGATTTGTGTTCCACTCGCTACTATTTACTGCTTTTTGCGCTGATGGTGGTGTCATACCAATACGAAATTGAGTCCATTGCACTCCAACAGCTTCACCTTTTGCTGTGATTAAATTAGCGGTTAAATACCACCATTCAATTTTAAAATCTTCATGTGCAGAATGGTCCTGTGGAAACTGTAATGTTTGACCCTGAATGACTTCTTTATAACCCACCGATGATTGTGCAGACATAGTACTGATGGTGGTGGCTTTGTGTTTTGTGTCTTGCTCTGGAGCGCAAGCGGATAACAATAGCGACAGGCCTATCGTGCCCAAACCAATTGCGGCCAAGCTGAAGCTACGTACTTTGTTATCAGTCAGAGAGATCATAGTGCTTCCTGTTGCAAGCTTGAAATCAATGGTTTTCGGGTTTGCCAATATAAAGGCAAGCTCACTGCCAATAAGCAGCTCACTACCGCAATGGCGACGACTTGCACATAGGCGGCCCAATCCCAAATCATCGCGATACTCCAACCAAAAGCTTGTAAAGTTACTTTATGGATCAGTAGATAACCCAGCAATGCGCCCGTTGGCAAGGCAACTAAACAGGTTAACAATACGATAAATAGCATTTGCACTATGACCATCATCCGCAATTGGCTGCGGCTAACGCCTAGTGCATACAAGCGTGCTAGTGGCGCTTGCCTAGCTTGGGTGAGCATTACGCAGGCACTGAATAAACCAATAGCGGCAACCAGTAACGTTAAACTATTGAGCACAACAGTTATCGAGAAGGTTTTATTAAATATGGTAATCGCTTCAGTTTTAATTCGCTGCTGGCTGTACATATATGCAGATGACAAGTTAAGTTGCTGGCTAATGTTATTTTGTAATGTAGTGAGTTCACCTTGGTAGGTAACCGCTAAGCTGATTGGTTTAGCTGGTAAAGGTGATTGTTGCCATAATGGCTGACTAATAAGGACCTCGCCTTTAGGGTTTCCATAATCGTAATAAATCGCACCAATTGTTAATGTATGTTGTTGTAACTGCGAGAGTTGAATCTTATCACCAATGTTGAGATGATATTTTATCGATAATGGCTCACTGATCATGATGCTATGACCTGCAGTAAATGCGGGCCAAAAATCATCTGCGGTTGACTTAAATACTGTGGTATCAGTTAGCGATATATGATCGCGACTCACTAAATGAATTGGGATGAGTGTTTGCGGTGTTTCAGCGCGATTAAGGTTACTGTCAACGGTCCATTGCTCATATACCGCATCGACTTTGGGGTCGTTAGCTAATAGCAAAATTAATGCATCGATTTGATTCGGATTAGGCCGAATATATAAATCAGCATGCAGGCGTGCATCTAGCCATTTTTTTAAGGTGATTTCAAAACTGCCAACCAAGGTATTCATGGCGATATTGGCACACAATGCCAACAAGATAGCCATCATGGCAAGGGCAAGTGGTGCGATAATCTCTTTGGTTTCGGCAATCACATATTGCCATAACCCTTTGGGCATGGCTGGTGTGAGTAAATTAACGACCCAATGTAGGCATTGCGGCAGTAGCAATGGAATTGCCACCACTAAAAGGCCTAATAACACTAGACTATGACGATATTGTTCAGTAAAAGCGAAAGCTACTGTACACAGCAATAACAATAGCACTGCGATGATAAACTGGCGTCGGTGGATAATATTGAATTGTTTATTTTGGGGCTGTTTTTGCGATCCTTGTGCAAGGGGCGTATTTATCAAGCTGAGGAGCATTGGGATACAGGCTGCAAACGCAGCAGATAATGTCAGAATGAGCGCTTGAGCAAACCATTGCCATTGCCAATTACCGGGTAATAATTTTGCGCCGTATAGCTGCTCTAATGTAAGCGCAACCATAGGTTGAAGCCATTGTGATAGCTGCAAACCTATAATAAAGCCTAATACGCAGCCAATAAAAACCAAAATAATAATCTCAATGCTTAGGGCTAGCATCACGCTACGGCGATCGAGTCCTTGTTGCATAATTTGCACTAACAATTTTTGACGTTTCATTAAGCTGTAACGCACGCCGTTATAAGCAATAAATAAGCCGACAACAAATGCTAGCATGCTCATGGCATCAAGGTTTAAATGAAAACTTGCAGTTAAGGCATTAAGTGACTCACCTTCGCTGGTTTTTGTTGAAAAATGCAGTGTACTGCTGTCGAATCCTGCTCGAGTTAGTGTTTGATTGAGGCGGGCAATAAGCTGGTTATCGGTTTCAGTTTTATCGGTACTAAATACTGCAATATAACTTAGCTTACCTTGCATGTTTAGCAACGGTTGCGCGAGTGAAATATCGGCGAGTAGGGCGGAGCCTAATCCCCATTGATCATCAATAGTAATGATATCTAAAGGAGTATTATTTAACGTAATGCTTTGCGACTGATTAGTCACCTTGTTGATACGATCGCGCTGGCTGGCGGACATTAACACTTTAGGTTGGCCCGACAATAATTCGCCAAGGGGAATATTAACTGAGGCCACCGATGAATTTGATTGCTCATCTTGGGCGATACCACTGCTTATAGCGGCAATAATATCGCTGCTATTGATACGCCATAATCTGCCTTGTTCATCTGTCGCAATACCTTCAATACTTGCTATCGTGTCAAAACCAGCATTGGTTAAAGCAAAATAAATTGTTTCATCGATACTGTCTTCGGTGAGATGGCTAATGGATAAACGGGCCTGTTTGCTAAGCAGTTCAGACACATTGCCATAACTTTGCTTGGCATTCTCATTGGTGGCATATACCCCAATCAGTAACGTCACAGCCAACATAATACCGAGTAAAATCGCGCTGGCTTGTAATGGCGCATGGCGATAATGGCTAGCAAACAAGCGTAGGCACAGTATTAAGCGGTTTGTGGCTGTCGACTGGGTTGTCATGGACTTACCCCTGCAGCTTATTATCGATAGGGTTGACTACAATTTGCTGGTTTTCAACGTGCCAGCGATGCTGCATAAACTGTGCGCACTCCTCGCTGTGGGTTACCATTAAAATACAGCAATTGGCTTGTTGTGCGAGATCGGTGAGTAATTGCATCACCTGCATACCGGCATGTTGATCTAGGTTTCCAGTGGGCTCGTCGGCTAAAATTAGTTGCGGTTTATGGGCTAAAGCGCGAGCAATGGCGACTCTTTGTTGTTGTCCGCCGGAAAGATTTTCTACACTTCGGTCTAGCAATGGTGTGAGCCCTAGCTGATGGCATAACTCATCACACCATGAGCTCCAACTTAATTGATTTAATGCTAATGAAAATTGAATGTTGTCGCGAACATTAAGGGGTGTAAGTAAGTTAAATTGCTGAAATATCACTCCAAGAGATTGACGTCGGTATTGGCTCCATTGCTTGTCTTGCCATTGGTTTACCGAGCACATACTGTTGTTTTGACTAATGAGCATGTCGCCGCTATCGATAGTTTCAAAGCCACCAATAATGTTCAATAACGTGCTTTTACCACTGCCACTAGGGCCTGTGAGGGCAATAGTTTGCCCCTGTTCAAGTGTTAAGCTGACCTGCTGCAACACACAATGGAATGACTCACCATCGCGAAATCCTTTGCTGATGTTGTCTAAGGTGACAATGCTGGTCATAGTCGCTCCATAACGATTGAGTTAAATCAAACTGACACATTAACACAACCATAAAAACAGCTTGTTAACGTATTCATATTAGCAACAATATACGCCATATATTGCGTAAATGTTCAAAAATAAAAAAGCGAACCTAAGGTTCGCTTTAATAATTAACTCTATGATTTAATTAAGCATCGGCTAATGAATAAGGTAATTCAATAATCGTCAATTGTGAGCTTTCATCGTCAGCGATACGCAGTTGCGCACTATTTTCGGTATCGTTGGGTAATACGGCAGTGAGAAGCACTTTATCGCCTTGTTGAACACACTCAATAATATTACCCCCACGGCGGAAACCATCCTCTAAGGCGATTTCTAATTGGGTTTCTGTCGTAATGGTCTGGCTGGTGGTGCCTGACAAAATATACAGAGCGCGTTTGTTGCCACCGCGATATTTCATTCTGGCGATGGTTTCTTGGCCCATGTAACAGCCTTTATTAAAGCTAATGCCATCGATGGCTTGTAGGTTACACATTTGGGCAACGTACTGGCCTGAATGACTGGCATCAATATTTGGGTAACCGGCTTTGATTTCTAATGCTTGCCACGCGCTGGCATCAACTAAAGTTTGCTGTGACGCATTGATTAACGCTGTCGCTTTTTCGTCAGTAATAATCACAATGAAACGTTCGCCATCACGCAGAACTGCGCCGCCGTCAACCAAGGTTAACGCTGCTGTGATATCGCCAAACTGCTGAGTAATAAACGCCTGTGCTTCGCTGCCTGCAACGCCAATCTTTTGGTATTGGCTGCTGACATCGGTGAGTTCTGCTTTACTGAATACCGCATACTTTTTTAGTTGCGGTAAATCAAGTTCAAGGGTCGATGTTGGCATGAGCATAAACAAACTGTCTGCAATGGCAAAGGTACGGAAGCTAGCGAGCATTTTGCCTTTAGGATCGCAGTGAGCACCCCATTTCCATTTGTCAGCGGTTAGTGAGGTTATGTCGGTTGTCACTTGGCCATGAATAAAGCTACGGCCCTGTTCGCCAGTTACCTCGATTAATCCCATGTGAGACAAACTTGATAACATTAATGCTGGAGAGGTGGTAATGAAGTCCCAATCTGGTTGGCTTGCTGAAATGGTCATAACGATCCCTAACGAAAGAATAAGACGATATGTTTTGAAGTGTAACGGATTAATACCATACTCAACAGAGGGCTAAGGCTTAAAGCCAATAAAAAAAGCTACCTTATGGACAAGGTAGCTTTTTGAACAACATAATTAACCCCAGTTAATTTGTCGTCAGGTTAAAACAATACTCGAGCACGAATCGTGCCTTCAATTGATTTCAGTTCAACTAATGCTTCTTCTGCTTGATCAGAATCGACTTCCATTACCACGTAACCGATTTCAGCTGTGGTTTGTAAGTATTGGGCAGCAATGTTGATGCCTTTTTCAGAAAACGCTTGGTTGATTTTAATCAACACACCTGGACGGTTCTGGTGAATATGCAATAAGCGCGAGGTACCACGGTGCTGTGCAAGTGATACTTCAGGGAAGTTAACCGCAGATAGGGTAGAACCGTTATCTGAGTATTTAACTAATTTACCCGCCACTTCAATACCAATGTTTTCCTGGGCTTCAGCTGTACTACCACCAATATGCGGTGTAAGTAATACATTGTCTAAGCCACGTAATGGCGACACAAATTCATCGTCATTTGATTTTGGCTCAACAGGGAATACATCAATTGCCGCCCCCGCTAAATGTTCTGAAGTTAATGCTTGAGCAAGATCGTCAATTTCAACGACGGTTCCGCGTGAAGCATTAATAAAGAAACTGCCCTGGCGCATTTTGGCAAACTCAGCTTTAGCAAACATATTCTTAGTTTGAGGCGTTTCTGGTACGTGTAAGCTCACAACATCAGCTTGGGCGAGTAATTCGTCCATTGAATGAATTTGCGACGCGTTACCTAGTGGTAATTTATCTTCGATATCAAAGAAAATCACTCTCATACCTAAGGTTTCAGCCAAAATACCCAGTTGAGTACCAATATGACCATAACCAATTACACCTAAGGTTTTTCCGCGCACTTCAACACTGCCGTTAGCGCTCTTTAACCAACCACCACGGTGTGAAAGCGCATTACGTTGTGGAATGCCACGCATTAGCATAATAATTTCGCCAATGACTAATTCGGCTACGCTTCGCGTATTGGAAAACGGTGCGTTGAAAACCGGAATACCCAGTTGTTCAGCTGTAGATAAGTCGACTTGGTTAGTGCCAATACAAAAACAGCCAATAGCGACTAGCTTTTCTGCATGGTGTAACACTTCAGCTGTGAGTTGAGTGCGCGAACGTAATCCAACAAAATGAGCATCTTTAATGGAGGCGAGTAACGCCTCTTCGCCTAATGAGGCTTTGTGATATTCAATATTGGTATAACCTGCACGTTCCAGTACATCAACCGCAGTTTGGTGGACGCCCTCCAACAGCAGGATTTTAATTTTATCCTTGTCAAGCGAGTGTTTCGCCATGATATGGGTACCCTCTCATCATTAAATGGTGCTTATGCTAATTCATAGACTATTAGTGTTAATGCATATACTTATAGTTGTGATATAAATGCGGACTTCCGACGCAATGCCAAAGTAGCACTTTTTTTAGAGCTTGTGGAGGGCTAGATGGCTAAAGTAATATTTTAAATTTAGAACAATATCGCAGATGAGGAATTTAGGATGAAAATGCGCGTAATATGGATAGCGATTTACCTGTTGGTATTGTTGTGGTCAGTGAGTGATCCCAAAGATATGTTTACATGGTGGCTAGAAGCCATCCCGGCTTTAATTGCCTTACCCATTCTATTTTTTAGTCGTAAACGTTTTCCGCTAACGTCTTTAGCTTATGGACTCATTTTGGTTCATTGTTGCGTGTTACTGGTTGGCGCAAGATTTACTTACGCAGAAGTACCTTGGTTTGACTGGCTAGCGCAGGTTATGGGAAGTGAGCGAAACAACTACGATAAAGTGGGTCACTTCGCCCAAGGTTTTATTCCGGTTATTTTAGCTCGTGAGATATTTATTCGTAATCAGGTAATGCAAATTGGCGCATGGTGTCAGTTTTTAGCGGTCTGTTTTGTATTAGCATTTTCGGCTTTTTATGAACTTATTGAGTGGTGGGTCGCAGCAGCCACAGGCGAAAATGCCGAAGCATTTTTGGGTACCCAAGGTTATGTGTGGGACACGCAGTCGGATATGTTTTTAGCTTTAATCGGTGGCATTGTAGCGTTGTTAGTTTTGACACCACTGCACAATAAACAAATTAAGCACATTATGACGCAAAGCCAACCCGTCACTTGATTTAATTTATCGAAAGTTAGTTGCAGTTATTGCAACATAACGGCTGCTAATTTGAGCCTTTAGTAGTGTAAAAGGATAACGATTGTCAGTCTAATGGCCTATTAATACTTTAGATTGACATAATAGTCCTCTGTACTAGCAAAAATTGGCTATTATTAACTTATATCACAAGAGCTTTTACAATTGAGCTTCAGTTGGTAATGTTAATCTAACTAAGCTTATGGGGGCCCATAAGCTGCTTAACTATTGTGATGAACACTTTAGGGTTATTACTCTAAAGTATTAAGTGTAATACAGATTGTTTGCTTTCCTAAAGCTTAATGCTAGTCAACGTGTTTCTTTTACGTATAGAATGTCGCTTAGGATGTGCTCAAGTATTCATGAGCAAAATTAGCTTTTCAGGGAGAAGAGTGATGAGTTCTAATATCGATGAGTTGGTGTTTTTACATCAAATCGCCGCACCATGCCATTTAGCTATTCTAGCTGAATCAATCGGCTTGAAAACCCGTATTGTCAAGCATGCGGCCGAGCTTGAACTTGATAAAAATGCCAATAACTTTTATCTCATTTCACAAAAAGGTGCAGCACTAGACGCAAAAGGTATTCCTTTACTAGTATCGCGTTTAGTTAATCATGTTCCTGTTGCATTATATCAAGTCGAACGCGGGTCATTAGACCAAGAGTCTGCATTATTACTGGGTGTGCGCGGGTTATTGTATAGCGACCAGCGTATGGACTTGATGTTAACTGGCCTAAGAAAAATGGTGTCTGATGAATTGTGGTACGACAGACCACTGATTAGTAAAATATTTAGACGCCTTGTAAAGCAGCTCGACACCAATACAGAATTGCCAGAAGAAACCGAAGCCATGATGCAGCGACTCACTAATCGTGAGCGAACGATTATTCAATTGGTTTCTAGTGGTGCGCGTAATAAAGAAATCGCTCAGCGGTTATGTATAAGCGAGCATACGGTAAAGGCACATGTGTCATCTATTTTTAGAAAGACAGAGTCTCGTAACCGTGTCGAATTACTTCGATGGGCCCAAACCTATCAAAGCCATTGTGAATTAGTGAGCTAAATGAATTGTAACATTGACTGACATTAAGGAGCTTCGGCTCCTTTTTTGTATTTTGTTTGTTTTTCTTTGAATTATTTATACGTAAGTGTCAGAGTAAAAAAACAAAAGTAAAATGAACAAGTCGACTTTGAAAGTCGAATAAATTGATAACAATAAAAATGGACTGTAATTATGAGTATTTGGTTTAGCAACGTTACCCTTGAGGATTGTGCTCGTTTAGATGCTGGGATGCAGGGAAAAGGCACATTAATGCAAACATTAGGCATTAAAATTACTGAAATTGGTGATGATTATATGGTGGCGACGATGCCAGCAAATCCATCTGTGCATAATCCGTTGGGGATCGTACATGGTGGCGCAAATGTAGCGTTAGCTGAGACTGTTGCCAGTTATGCAGCAAACTTTGTGGTCGACTTTACGCGTTATTATTGTGTCGGCCAGGAGATTAACGCTAACCATTTAAAGGCGTCACGCAATGGCGAACTAACAGCCACAGCTAAACCTGTGCATTTAGGCAAACGCAGTTCGGTTTGGGAAATCTTAATTCGTAATAGTGCGGGTGAGCTATGTTGTATTTCACGCATGACAGCTGCCGTAGTTGAGAGATAAACGACATAAGACGTTAATAACGTCATTATACTTTAGCAAAATCAACTGTAGATCAAAGTTTTAGTCTGATAGGTTTTATAGTATTGCTACAAGGTGTTTTACTTGATTAGCTATCACGAATGTAGCGCTTTCAATGAATTTAATGGCCTACCAATGTGATAATCACCTCTTTTATAAGGATAATTCATGGACAGTATTAATATCTGGGAATGGGTCGGTTACTTAGCTTCTGTTGTGGTCGCCATTTCATTGATGATGTCTGACATTAAAAAGCTACGCTGGTGGAATTTGATTGGTGCAGCTTTATTTGTCGCTTATGGTTTAGCGATTGACGCTATCCCCGTGGCACTAGTCAATTTTTTTATTGTACTCATTGATGTTTACTACCTCGTTAAGTTATATCGTGAACCGGCCTCAACCAATCAGTAAACAATAACGACATATTCGTTTGATAAAGCCAAAATGCAGATTTTGGCTTTTTTATTGCCCGCAATATACACATCATGACTTCTTAATCGTTTTTTTCAATGTCAACATTGCTATCTATGCTTTTAAATCGATTGAGGCTATCTATTTTAATCGTTTTAACTAATTGCTACGGGGTTATATTATCACTCCATCGATTGATGAGTTGAGTAAGGAAAATCATCATGGCAACAGTTTACGACATAATTGAGCAGTGGCTAACAGACCACGCATAGGAGCAAAACATGAATCAAGCTAACTATTTAACAAGTCAAAATGGTGCTCCAGTAGCAGACGATCAAAACTCTTTGTCGGCTGGTGAGCGTGGGCCGCTACTTTTACAAGATTGGCATTTAATTGAAAAGCTTGCCCACTTTAACCGCGAACGTATTCCTGAGCGTGTTGTGCATGCAAAAGGGACCGGTGTATACGGCACATTTACTTTAACCAAAGATTTAAGCGAATATACTATTGCCGACCATTTTAACGGTGTCGGTAAGCAGACTGAAACATTTGTCCGTTTCTCGACAGTAGGCGGTGAAATGGGGTCGGCTGATGCTGAGCGCGATCCACGCGGATTTGGATTACGTTTTTATACCGCACGTGGTAATCACGATATTGTTGGCAATAACACCCCAACGTTTTTTATTCGTGATGGTATTAAGTTTCCTGATTTTATCCATACTCAAAAACGCCACCCACAAACCAATTTAAAAGATCCACAAGCCATGTGGGACTTTTGGGCGTTAAATCCAGAGTCGATGCACCAAGTGACTATTTTGATGTCAGACCGTGGTATCCCGGCTAACTATCGTCAAATGCACGGTTATGGTTCGCATACATTTTCGTTCTGGAATGCCAAAGGCGAACGTTTTTGGGTTAAGTTTCACTTTAAGTCGCAACAAGGTGTGGTGAACTTAACGGGTGAGCAAGCGGATATCTTAAAAGGGATTGATCCTGATTCATCACAGCGCGACATGATGGTGGCCATTAACGATGCTAACTTCCCACGTTGGACCGTCAACGTACAAATTATGCCAGAGGCCGATGCAAACACCTATGCCATCAACCCGTTTGATTTAACTAAAGTGTGGCCGCACAGCGACTATCCACTCATTGAAGTGGGTGTACTTGAGCTAAATCGTTTACCGCAAAACTATTTTGCTGAAGTAGAGCAGGTGGCATTAGCACCAAGTAACTTAGTGCCAGGAGTAGGGGCATCGCCAGACAAAATGTTGCAGGCGAGATTATTTTCGTATGCTGATGCTCAACGATACCGCATTGGTACTAACTACAATCAGTTGCCGGTTAATTGCCCACATGCAGCCAAAGCAAATCATCATCAACGTGCTGGTGCTATGGCGGGGACACAGTGCCCTTATCAAGGGAGTCAAACTGGTGGTGACGCGAGTGTGAATTATGGGCCTAATACTCAAGCGCCATTAAATGAAGTGGTTGATTTTGCCGAACCACCATTACGTTTAGACGGGGAAGCTGCACGATATAGTCGTTATAACCAAGACGACTTTACCCAAGCAGGTAACTTATATCGACTATTCAGTGAAGAAGAGAAAGTGCGTTTAGTTGACACTATTGCAGGTTCATTACGTCAAACAACGTTAGCGGTTCAACAAACCATGGTTGACCATTTCACCCAAGCAGATGCGGATTATGGATTACGAGTTAAACAGGCTTTAAGTTAACATCAGTCTACGGTAGTAGATTTTATATAATACTAATAAAAACAGGAAGGCGTGCCTTCCTGTTTTTTATCATGATTTAGCGTGACATTTTATTTTTGTAACTTCATTAATTTATCAACTAATGCCAATTGTAATTGTCCGTATTGCGGCTGTCGCCACAAGAGTGAAAGTTGTTCAATCGGTCTTGTATCCATAGTGCTTTTATCTTGTGATAACGACTTTATGAGATGAGTAAATAATGTATGTAGCGGGTGACTTTCCTCTACATATAATGACATTGTGCGCTTGAGAAACTCAATACATTCAATTAACTGTATCCATAATAAAGCTTGTTGTTCTTTTGAGGTAACCGCTAAACGTTGTTCAATTAATTGCCATCGTTCCAATCCCATTGCAAGGGCTTGAACTGAGTGGGTATTACTGTCGTTTGAGGCTAGTTGAATATCGTCTAAAGGCGTTGTCTCGACGGGTTTGGATTTTCCGGCTAGTTGATAACCGCGCTGCGCCTTACTGGCTTTACCTAGACGAAGAGGCACGGATTGGGCAACAGCAATGGCGAGTGGTAACAACGCTGAAGCATGCCCAGAGAGTAATTCAAACTCCAGTTCGCAAATTGGTTCAATTTTGCCATTTGCAATAATTTCACCAATATCTAAAGCAACTTCAACGATACTGCCATCAACATTAATGTGCCATGTTTGACGGTTGAAGTTTGTTTCAAAGATACATTCAAGTGCAGAATTGATAGCGGCTATATTTTGTTCGTCTGGCCAAATTTTATGCGGGAAAAGTGATAGGTCCGGCACTTTTTGAATAATTCTGACATTATATTCTGGACGTGAATGGATGCCTCCTACAACACTACCTGCTGTTTTTATGGTCTGTTCGAGTTGATCATCAAAGCCTCTTACACGTAACCCCATATCCCAACGACGCAGTTGTAAATCTGTTGTATCAAAATATCCATTAGACAGTTTTTTTGACCCTTGGGGAGATGAATGAGGTAGTTCATTCAATATTTTTTTTAATAAATCATGATCTTGTTGTTGAATGAAGAGTTTCAACTCTATTTCAGTGTCCATTTACTTTTAGCCTTAACTGTAATCAAATGTTCATTAATGCGTCATAATATGTTCATAATGTCATATTGTTGTAATAAAAATATCTTAGGATAGCCTTGCTCGCATCATATATAATGAGCAACGATAACTGAGAAGCTGTGTGTTACAAAATTAAAAAACACAGTTTCATTATGCGGACGCTTGGGTTAACATGCGCCCGCTTTTTCCAAACTGGAATTAATTAAATAGGTAAACGGCAATGCCAGTAAACTCTATTTTAGGTGTGTTTGCAAAATCACCTCTTAAGCCTTTAGAACTGCATATTGACAAAGTAAACGAGTGTGCATTACTTCTTGTTCCGTTCTTTGACGCAACTATTTCAGGCGACTGGGATGAAGCGATAAAGATCCGCAAACAGATTAGTTTGTTGGAAAAAGATGCTGATTCACTTAAGCGCGAGATCCGCCTCACATTACCCGGTGGATTGTTCATGCCAGTTGAGCGAACTGACTTGCTTGAGTTATTAACTCAACAAGACAAGATTGCAAACACGGCAAAAGATATCTCTGGTCGTATTATCGGCCGTCAATTAGTCCTTCCTCAGCCTGTCCAAGCTGCTTTCGGTGCCTATCTTAAACGTTGTTTAGATGCCGTGTCTTTAGCTAAGCAAGCTATTAACGAGCTCGACGATTTACTCGAAACCGGTTTCCGTGGTCGTGAAGTTGAGTTGGTTGCCAAAATGATCAATGAACTCGATATTATCGAAGAAGATTCTGATGATTTACAAATTCAAGTGCGTCGTCAGTTGTACGCATTAGAAGATGGTTTGAATCCTATTGATGTGATGTTCATGTATAAAATTATCGAATGGGTTGGAGGTTTAGCAGATATTGCTGAGCGTGTCGGTTCCCGCCTAGAGCTAATGTTAGCTCGTAATTAATCACAAGGTTATCAAGGAAACAACATGGTTGATGTATTAGTCACCAATGGCCCAATGCTTATTATGCTTGCGGCAACATTTGGATTTTTGATGGCATGGGGTATCGGCGCAAACGACGTAGCCAATGCCATGGGAACCTCAGTAGGTTCTAACGCCATTACTATTAAACAAGCCATCATTATTGCAATGATCTTTGAATTCGCCGGTGCTTTTTTAGCTGGTGGAGAAGTCACCAGCACTATCCGTAAGGGGATTATTGACGCGAGTTTCTTCACTGAAACGCCTGAGTTATTAGTCTACGGTATGATAGGTTCATTACTTGCTGCTGGCATCTGGTTAGTTGTTGCTTCTGCACTAGGCTGGCCTGTATCAACAACACATTCTATTATTGGTGCGATTGTTGGTTTTGCTGCAGTCGGTGTGAACATTGACTCTGTTTCATGGGGAGCAGTCGGTGGAATCGTTGGTTCATGGGTGGTGACTCCTGCAATTTCAGGTTTTATTGCGTTTATTATTTTCCAAAGCGTACAAAAGCTGATTTTCAATACAGATGACCCATTAAGCAGCGCTAAACGTTATGTGCCTTTTTACATGGCGATTGCTGGCTTTGTAATGTCACTAGTGACAATTACCAAAGGCTTAAAACACGTTGGTTTGCATTTCTCTACCACTGAAGCATATATGTTAGCGATAGTGGTTGCCGTAATTGTTGGTCTTATTGGTAAAGTCGCTATTGGCCGCTTAAAAATGAGCGAAAAAGCGGATTTAAAAACCCAATATGGCAACGTAGAGAAAGTATTCGCTATTTTAATGGTCGTTACCGCCTGTTGTATGGCATTCGCTCACGGTTCAAACGATGTTGCAAATGCGATTGGCCCATTAGCTGCGGTAGTGTCTATCGTTGAAAGTGGTGGCGTGATTGGCTCTAAAGCTGTCTTAAACTGGTGGATTTTACCATTAGGGGCTGTGGGTATTGTATTAGGTTTGGCTATTTTTGGTCAGCGCGTAATGCAAACTATCGGTAAAAACATTACTCACTTAACGCCTAGTCGTGGTTTTGCCGCTGAATTAGCAGCAGCATCAACTGTGGTACTTGCTTCTGGCACTGGTTTACCTATCTCTACTACTCAAACCTTAGTGGGCGCAGTATTAGGTGTGGGAATGGCTCGTGGTATTGCGGCGATTAACATCGGTGTAGTGCGTAATATTGTTGTGTCTTGGGTTGTAACCTTGCCTGCAGGCGCTGCATTATCGATAGTGTTCTTTTACATTATCAAAGGTATCTTTAGTTAATTTAACTATCGAACCGCGCACATTTGTAAAAATATGAATGTTTAAATGCATTTAAGAAGGAAGTCATATGACTTCCTTCTTGCATTCAGGGCATTTAATAAATAGCATGACAACAAGTTTACAACGTTTGGATAATTACTCGTGTTAAGACTGCTTTCAATCTTTATTTTAGTGCTTGCGCCAAGTGGTGTTTTTGCTGCGCCAGCTGAACCTGATTATATCTCTGATGATGTGTTCACCTACCTCCATGGTGGACCAGGAAAGGAGTTTCGAATTATTGGTAGCGTAGAAGCAGGGCAACCAATTACATTACTGGATAATACCGAAGGCGACTTTACCCAAATTATCGATCATAAAGGTCGTGAAGGTTGGGTATTAACTAGTTTAGTCACCGACAAGCCTAGCTATCGCGTACGTTTTCCTGATATGGAAGCGCAATTAAGACAGGCGAACGAACAACTGAATAAAGAGTCGTTGAGCACAGATAATACCGAAGAATATTTGAACCTAGCGAATGAGAAAGTCGCGGAGTTGACCACCTCATTAGCATTGGCAATTAAACAGCGTGATGAAGCCCAATCTAAAATTTCACAAGCGGCTGATGATCAACGCTATGAATTATGGCAACAAGGCGGATTGATTGGTGGTTTAGGCGCATTAATTGGTATTATTTTGGTTTACTTACCTCGTCCACAACGTCGTCAGAAAAACCGCTGGATGTAAATTCAAATAACGGTGATTAAACCGTTAGCGATGAAATATTCGACTTTAAAGGCCAACAATTAAAACGTTGGCCTTTTTATTTTGTCTTTTTTGATGAAATTAATTCATCTATTCCTATTTTAGCACTTACTGTTAAAAGCATTATTAATCATGCGATTATATTTTTTAATGTCTGCAGGTAAGGTTGTTCGACCTTAAATTTTTTATTAATTCAATAGTGCTAATCAAACATTCAACATCAAGGTTCTAACTATAGTGTCCAAGTTCACATTTTGAATGTATAATCGCCAAAAATCAGATCGTACATTGTATACAAAATAAAATATTCGTGAATACAGTGTCCATTCAACAACCATAATAACCATCCTTAACCTGACCTGATGGAAGCGAATACTATGTTCAAAGCGAGTGAAGTACTAGACGGCCGCTACGACAATGCCACCCTTGATGAGCTGTTTACTGCAGTGACTAACAATTACATTGTCGATGAAGAACAATATCTGTCTGAATTAATTAAACTTGTACCTTCGTCTGAGCAAGACATTGAGCAAGTTACTCGTCGTGCCCATGAGCTTGTGAGCAAAGTGCGTCAGTTTGAGAAAAAAGGTCTTATGGTCGGTATTGATGCATTTTTGCAACAATACAGCCTAGAGACTCAAGAAGGCATTATCTTAATGTGCTTAGCTGAAGCGTTATTACGTATTCCTGACGCTGCCACTGCTGATGCCTTAATCCAAGATAAATTGTCGGGTGCGAAGTGGGATGAGCATTTAAATAAGAGTGACTCATTACTGGTTAATGCTTCTACATGGGGCTTAATGTTAACGGGTCGGATTGTAAAATTAGACCGTAACATTGATGGCTCGCCGAGTAACCTGCTTAAACGTCTAGTGAATCGCGTCGGTGAACCGATGATCCGCCAGGCGATGCTGGCAGCAATGAAGATCATGGGCAAGCAGTTTGTATTAGGTCAAGACGTTAAAGAAGCACTTAAAAATAGTGAAGCTAAACGTAAGTTAGGGTACACCCACAGCTATGACATGCTAGGTGAAGCGGCACTGACGGCAAGTGATGCACAAAAGTATTTTAACGATTACAGCAACGCTATTCGTGACTTAGGTGCGCAGCAATATGATGTCTCTGACTCGCCAAGACCCACCATCTCAATCAAATTATCAGCATTGCACCCTCGTTATGAAGTGGCTAACGAAGACCGTGTATTAAGCGAATTATACGACACGGTCATTACGCTAATCGTGCAAGCTCGTGAACTTAATATTGGTATTTCAATTGATGCTGAAGAAGTCGATCGTCTCGAGTTGTCACTCAAATTATTTAAGCAGTTATATCAATCAGAAGCTGCCAAAGGTTGGGGCTTATTAGGCATAGTGGTCCAAGCATATTCTAAGCGTTGTTTACCGGTGCTGTGTTGGTTAACTCGCTTAGCAAAAGATCAAGGCGATGAAATTCCACTGCGTTTAGTAAAAGGGGCATATTGGGACAGTGAGCTTAAATGGGCACAACAAGCGGGCGAGTCAGGCTACCCATTATATACCCGTAAAGCTGGCACCGATGTATCGTATTTAGCATGCGCTCGATATTTATTATCTGATACTACTCGTGGTGCTATTTATCCTCAGTTTGCGACTCACAATGCACAAACAGTTGCCAGCATTGATGCTATGGCAGGCGATCGTATATATGAATTTCAACGCTTGCACGGTATGGGCCAAGAGCTCTACGACACAATGTTGGCTGAAAGCGGTGCTAAAGCGGTACGTATTTATGCGCCAATTGGTGCTCATAAAGATTTGTTGCCGTATCTTGTGCGTCGTCTGCTTGAAAACGGTGCCAACACCTCATTTGTTCACAAATTAGTTGACCCAAATACACCAATCGACAGCCTGGTTGTTCACCCATTGGTGACATTATTGGGCTATAAGTCGTTAGCTAACCATAAAATTGTTCAACCAGCTGATATTTTCGGTGCAGAACGTAAGAACTCTAAAGGATTAAACATGAACATTATTTCTGAATCAGAGCCATTTTTTGCTGCACTGGATAAATACAGCGATACTCAATGGACTGCAGGCCCATTAGTAAACGGTAAAACGTTAACAGGTGAAGTTCAAACCGTTGTTAGTCCATATGATACTTCGCTAACCGTTGGTTCAGTGGCTTTTGCTGATGCCAATGCTATTGAGCAAGCCATTGCAGGTGCTGATGCCGCTTTTGCTGGCTGGGCACGTACACCAGTTGAAACGCGTGCTAACGCATTACAAAAGTTAGCTGACTTATTAGAAGAAAACCGCGAAGAATTGATTGCACTGTGTACCCGCGAAGCAGGTAAGAGCATTCAAGATGGTATCGATGAAGTACGTGAAGCCGTAGATTTTTGCCGTTATTATGCCGTGCAAGCTAAGAAGATGATGGCTAAGCCAGAATTGCTTCCTGGCCCAACAGGCGAGTTAAACGAGCTATTTTTACAAGGTCGCGGCATTTTTGTATGTATCAGCCCATGGAACTTCCCATTAGCGATTTTCTTAGGCCAAGTCTCTGCCGCGCTAGCCGCGGGTAATACCGTTATTGCTAAACCTGCGGAACAAACATGTTTAGTGGGTTTCCGTGCGGTTCAGTTAGCTCACCAAGCAGGCATTCCAACAGATGTATTGCAGTTCCTACCGGGTACTGGTGCTGTGGTTGGTTCGGCTATTACTGCAGATGAACGTATTGGTGGGGTATGTTTTACCGGCTCTACGGGTACAGCTAAGTTAATTAACCGTACCTTGGCAAACCGTGATGGTGCAATTATCCCATTAATTGCTGAAACAGGCGGCCAAAATGCCATGGTGGTTGACTCAACCTCACAACCTGAGCAAGTGGTAAATGACGTGGTTTCGTCATCATTTACCAGTGCAGGTCAGCGTTGCTCTGCGTTACGAGTATTATTTTTACAAGAAGATATTGCTGAGCGCGTCATTGAGGTGATGAAAGGCGCCATGGAGCAATTAGTGATTGGCAACCCAAGTTCAGTGAAAACTGATGTGGGTCCAGTGATTGATGCCACAGCTAAAGCAAATTTAAATGCGCATATTGATCACATTAGCCAAGTGGGTAAGTTGATCAATAAACTTGATTTACCCGCTGGGACTGAAAACGGCCACTTTGTTGCACCTACTGCAGTAGAAATAAACTCTATTAAGTTACTTGAAAAAGAACATTTTGGACCAATTTTGCATGTTATTCGTTACAAGGCCGCAGATCTTGCTAAAGTGATTGATGAAATCAACAGTACAGGTTTTGGTTTAACCTTAGGGATCCACAGCCGTAATGAAGGTCATGCGTTGTCTTTAGCAGACAAAGTTAATGTAGGTAACGTATACATTAACCGTAACCAAATTGGAGCCGTGGTCGGCGTGCAACCATTTGGTGGCCAAGGTTTGTCAGGCACAGGCCCTAAAGCGGGTGGCCCACACTACTTAACTCGCTTTGTGACAGAAAAGACTCGCACTAATAATATTACCGCTATTGGTGGAAACGCGACTTTATTGTCTTTAGGTGATGCTGAAGAGTAAGTATTACTACATTTTACAGTAATCGCGAGTAAAAGATTTTGCCTTATTAGCCCACTAAAAGTGGGCTTTTTTAATGTTATCCATGCTGAATTAATGTTGAGTCGGCACGTTATTTCGTTTCAAACCGCGGTTAACATTAGTACACATTTTGCCAAAGCGGCTGATATCACCTAATGAAGGTATGACTCCTTGGGCCATTGCTGCTTCCCAATAATTGATTTCAGCGTCGACTAAATCTAATAGTTTTTTAGGGCAACCTACGCAAGTATTGTTTGGCCCACAGCTAAAAACATCAGCCTGATCTAACGGGAAGGTGATTTTGACTTGAGTGATGAGTCGTTTCATCGCTGTCATTCTGTCTGGTTTACGTTCCATAACTAACCTTATTTTGTGTTAGTGAACACTTGTCAGGTTAGCAAATCCGCATTAGGTTAGTCGTAACATAAATCAATAATTAGATAGAAAAATAGCACTAAATCGATAAATTGATTATGTTTATGTAAAATGTTTGTAGCAGTTATCAGGTTTTAGAGTAAATTTAACTACGGAAGCAAAGAAGTCTAGACGTCTAGATTGACATGACTGTAAAGTTCTCTTATTCTTGGCTCAACTTGTTAAGATGCGACTGCAGTATTTAGCATTATTTTATCCATGCTAAATAATCACCGATGACAGAGATTGTGTCGTACTCGCTTTTCTCATCCGACAACCCCTAATCGTTAAGATAAAGAGAGACTACTTTGACCAAACCAACTCCATCACCAACGACAGCACTCAATAGTCCTGCTTCGTTTGTGGCCTTACTGCCCTTATTTGTATTTTTGGGTTTATTTATTGGCGCTGGCTTATATTTTCAAAGCCAAGGTGTTGATTATGCGTTTTATCAATTACCAAGTGTGATTGCGATTTTGCCAGCCATTGTATTGGCGGTATTGTTATCTAAGCAGCATATTAACCAAGCTATTGAAACGTTTATCGAAGGTATCGGACATAGCAATATTATTGCTATGTGTTTGATCTATTTACTTGCCGGAGCATTTGCTGCGGTTGCCAAAGCCACTGGCGGTGTTGATGCAACTGTCGCGCTAGGGTTATCTTTTATTCCGTCTAATTTATTATTGCCAGGTTTCTTTGTTATTGCTGCATTTATCGCAACCTCTATGGGGACATCAATGGGCACCATTGCTGCCGTTGCTCCCGTTGCATTAGGGGTGGCTGATCAGGCTCAGATTGACTATGCACTGATGGCTGGCGCAGTGATGTCGGGCGCGTTATTTGGTGACAACTTGTCTATTATTTCAGATACCACTATTGCCGCTACCCGTACTCAAGGCTGTGAGATGAAAGATAAATTTCGTGAGAACCTAGTCTTTTCTATCCCAGCATCAATCATCACTTTGGTGTTATTTGCACTGGCTGGTCAAGGCCAGGCAGATATTGCGACGCAAGATATCGATATGTTAAAAGTTATCCCATACTTAACTATTTTGGTCCTTGCTGTGGCAGGGCTTAACGTATTTGTCGTGTTGTCTTTAGGCATTGTACTTGCTGGTGCAACTGGGGTGTTTACTTCGGAATATACCGTTATCCAAATGGGCAATGATATTTACACTGGATTTACCAACATGCAGGAGATTTTTATTCTGTCTATGTTGGTTGGTGGTTTAGCAGCGTTAATGCAACAACAAGGTGGATTAACTTTTGTCAGTCAGCTCGTTGAAAAGTTAATTAGTCGATTTTCTAAAGCGAATGGTGAAGCGTCAACCCGTGCAGCAGAGCTAGGCATGGCCGCTATTGTTGCCGCGACGAATACTTGCGTAGCCAACAATACTGTGTCGATTGTCGTTACAGGTGATATTGCCAAAGAGTTGGCCGAGAAACACGGTGTTAGCCCAAAACGCGCCGCCAGTATTCTCGATATCTTTGCTTGTATCATCCAAGGATTAATTCCTCATGGCGCACAAGCATTGTTAATTGCATCAGTCTTTACCATTAGTCCACTAACAGCAGTATCCAATGCTTGGTATTGCATGGTATTAGCCGTGACGGCTGTTGCTATTGTGATTTTGCGTAAGCGGGCTTAATAAGCAAAAGAACACCATTGTTATGCTTGCTACCCATATGCCCAGCCTTAAACCGCTGGGCATGTTGTTATTTGCTTTAAATTTAGCCGCTAACAGGTTAACATTTGCATCCCTTTTTTTAGCATAAAGACTCACTGGTGATATCTAAAACTCGAAATTATGATTTACACCTAGTGATCGTGTTTATGTCTTTGGCCACAGCGATGATCTGTTCATTCGGTGTTGGCAGTGCATTGCTGGCCGAAGCGGGTAGTATCAGTCTCGATATGTTATTAATCCGCCCCGACACATTAGGCGACTATATGAACTCGCCACTAGCCGTAGTATTTAACTTGTCTTTACTGGCCGGTGGTTCATGCTTCTTGTTAGCCATGGTGGCCGTGTTTAATACCTATCAAGATGGGCTGAGTCGTTACTTGGCCATGGTGGGTTGCGTAGTTGGCGTTAGTATTATTTTGATGGGGGTGTTTCCGGTAAACTTTTTAGACACTCACCGCAAAGTGTCGACCCTGTATTTAATCAGTTCAATTGTGCTGCATTTCGTGTGTATTTTGGATTATTTCAAACCCGGTAGTACCATGAATAAACGCATGCTATCACTCACGATTATCGCCTTAATCTGTGGCACCATATTGATAATGTTACTTGATTGGAATCAATTGGATTTCCCCCCTTGTTCAAATTATTTACCACAGTTTTGCGTGGTGTCTTTAGCGATGTGGTCGCTGACTCAAGCAAATATTTTATGGTGTGTTTGTCTTAGTTTCAGCATGATGAAAACCATAAAATTACAGCAACAAGTGGCGTATAAGTGGTTAGAGAATTATTAGTTTTTAAGGTAGCTCAAAGACATGTCTTTGATTCGCATTAGTCATTATTTGGCCTTGTGTGGTGTCGCGTCACGCCGCCAAGCGTCGCGGTTAATTGACTGTGGAAGAGTGACGATTAACCAACAAATAGCCACCCATACCGAGCTTATTGATAGCCTGCAAAGCCCCGATATTTGTGTTGATGGTGTTGCTGTTTTAGCCCCGCAAGAGAAGCAATATTGGTTGTACCATAAACCTGTTGGCATTGATTGTCGGTTATTGATAAACGACCCAAGCAGTTTGATCCATTTGCTGCCACAAACCCCAAGATTATATCCTGCAGGTCGTTTGGACAAAGACTCTCGTGGCCTGTTGTTACTCACTAATGACGGTGAGTTAACCCAAGCGCTTATGCATCCCGATTTTTACCACACAAAAACCTATATTGTGCAGGTTAATAAACCGCTAACGCCAGCGTTTTTAACAAAAATGGCGCAAGGTGTGAGCTATAAAGATGTGCAAACTCGCCCATGCAGCATACGCTCATTGAGTGATTTTGTTGGGGAGGACACGTTTGAAATCGTTTTAACCCAAGGATTAAATCGCCAAATTCGCCGCATGTGCCAAGCGCTAGGCTATAGAGTGATTGATTTACTCAGGACAAAATTAATGGATGTGGAGTTGGCTGATCTGCCAGAAAAAACAATGCGGCCAGTGTCGGCCGCAGAGTTATTAAGCTTAACGCAACTCAGTGAGTCAACGTTAGTGAATTAAAACAGATGTTATTTAGCAATATCCATTTCAGCTAATAGGTTGTCAGCATTGTCTAAATACTTCATCACCCATAGCATGTAGCGGCTATCAACTTGAATAGAACGATTGCTTTGAGCATCGTAGCCCCAATCGCCAATAATGCTTTCGTATACGCCATCAAACAATAAACCGACGAGTTCAGCACGACCATTTAACGTTGGTGAACCAGAGTTACCGCCGGTGGTGTCTAGCGTCGATAAAAAGTTAACGGGTACAGAGTCAATCGCTTTAACGTAGTAATCACCGTATTGCTTTTGCTTAATCAGTTCAAGCTGTTTAGCTGGTGCATCAAATGGGTCAACCCCAGTATCTTTGGCTAAAAGTCCTTCTAAGCGGGTAAATGGTTCGGCCATTAAACCATCTTGTGGTGAGTAACCTTTAACATTACCGACAGTGACCCGTAAGCTTGAGTTTGCATCAGCATAAACTGGTTTACCTAGCTCACGGTTATAAGCAATGATGGCATCCATGTACTGTGGACGCACTTTCATGAGTTCGCCTTCTAATTGCTTTTTGGCTTTTTCTAATGCCATGTCAGAGTCATAGGTTTGTACTGCAAATTGAATAAAAGGATCGTTTGAAGCTTTAAAGTCAGCAACCGATTTATTCATCCACGCTAAACGAGTGTCTTGATCGTCTAACTTGGTTTTAGCGTACATTTTGTCGAGGGTTTTCGCTAAGGCTTTAGCATCAAACTTATTGGTAATCCCAAAGGCTTTATCTAATGATGCAATGCGTTGCTCACCAGGCAATGCGGCATAGCGAGTCAGTAAATCCGCTAATAAGGCTTTATCAACATTGGCAGCATAACGACGGTCAATTCGCTCCATGCTTGAAGTAAAGTTGGTCATGTCGCGGTCTTGATAACCGGGCTCACGCGCCATATCCGCTAAGGTTTTTTCATTTGCTAAACGATATAAGCTGCGTGCTGTGGTTACCATAGTCGTGTAACCGATATAACCCAGTAAAATGTCACGCTCTTGGTTTTGCTGGCTTTTTGCGACCAGTTGTTCCAAATTTGATAACGTTTCGCCGTATTGTTGTTGACGTTTTTTATCTTTACCAATCCAATTCGCTAGATCGCTTTCTACTTTTTCTCGTTCAGCCAACATGGTTGATTTGCCATAAAACTCAATCATCGAGGTAAAGTTTTTAGCATAGTTGGCAAGACCAGCGATTAAGCTTTCGTATTTTATCCGCTCATCGCTACCCTCAGGGGCCGTTTCTTTAATGATATCAATCATTCGTTCTTGCAAGACTTTTCCTTCAGGATAAGCCCAGCCAAATTGATTGCTGACTTCATCTGCTGTGCGGTAACGATTGGTGCGACCTGGGTAACCTGCAACCATCACAAAGTCACCATCGCTCACGCCTTTGGCTGATACTTTTAAAAAGCTTTTTGGCTCATAAGGGACGTTGTCTTTACTGAAATCTGCTGGCTTACCATCTTTTGACACATAAGCACGGTAAAACGAGAAATCGCCGGTGTGGCGTGGCCACATCCAGTTGTCGATATCGCCGCCGTATTTACCCACGCTTGCTGCTGGGTTATAGGCTAGGCGCACATCGCGAATTTCGAGTTGTTTAACGAGGTAATACTCTAAACCACCGTGGAAGCTATAAACCTGGCAACGATAACCGTCTTGTTGCTCACACTCAGCCACTAAGGTTTTTTGTTGAAGCTCAATGCCTTTGTAAAATTCATTACCCATTTTATCCATTTGGCCCGCGATCACTTTATCGGTCACATTAGTGACTTCTTCAGTCACAAAAATGCGCGAGCCAGGCGTGGCTGGTAACTCTTCTGCATATGTTTTAGCTAAAAAACCGTCTTTAAGCAGGTTTTTTTCTGGAGTTGAGTTGTACTGAATTGAACCATAAGCGCAGTGATGGTTAGTCACTACTAGGCCTTTTGGCGATACAAATGATGCGGTACAACCGCCTAAGCTGATTACTGCGTTCATTGGGAACTCAGTTAATTTTGAAATTGAATCAGCGCTTATCTCTAAGCCTTTTGCTTTAAGTTCGTCAGCCATTGCAGGCAATTGATGTGGCTGCCACATTCCTTCATCTGCTGCTGCGCCAAAACTGGCGGCGATAGCGGCGGTCAATAACCATGTTCTCATTATAATTATTCCATTCTAGGTAATTTATCTGTTGCCCAAAAAACAAAAAAGTCAGGCTAGGCCTGACTTTAACAAAAGATTCACTGTCATGATAGCGTCTGAAAAACTCGCTTACAAATCATTAATACTCTTGCTTAGGCGAGTGCAACCATGAGTTGGGCAAACACAATAAGCACGCCTGCTAAACCCGCTAATAACAGTGCAAATGTACCGCCAGACACTTGATAGCCGCCCAGGAGTTGTGCACGCTGTTTTAACGCCATAGCAATGGGTAAAAAGATGATCATAACCACTAGCGGTATTGCTGCAAACCCGAGGACTTGGAAAAAGCCGTCAGGGTAATACAGTGCACAAAGCAGCGGCGGAACAAAGGTGATAAGCCAGGTTTTAGCTCGCCCCGCAATGTCATCTCTTGCCCGTGTTAGCTCAGCAACATAATCAAATAAGCTCATAGTCACCCCTAAGAATGAGGTAATCAAAGCAAGGTTGGCAAACAAGTCAATGGCTTGGCTAATCACGCTCGACTCAACCAGCCCTTGTAATGCAGCCACAAGTTTAGGCAGTGAACCACCAAAACTATGCACTGCTTCGCCACCTAATGACCCAAGTGTGACCAGTAACCATAAAATGTAGCAAACTAATGGGATGGTAGAGCCAATCAATAACACTTTTCTGAGTGATATGGCATCACCATCAAGGTAGCGTACGATAGTGGCAATACAAACATGGAAACCAAAAGAGGTAAATACTACAGGGATAGCAGCTAACCAAAGTTGTTGCAGTGCATCGCCCGAGGCTACTGTTGTCGAGTAGTTATTTAGGGCGCTTATTAGGCTAACATCGGGTAGTAAAAAGCTCACAACGACGACCAATAACAACACCATTGCCGTAAATAATATGCGCGATATTTTATCAATCCACTTTACGCCAATGGCGATAAGTCCGCCAAAAAATACCGTGAATAAAATCACTGCAACTTGATTACTCATGTTAATGCCAATGGGTTCTAACCGCGTTTCAAGTAACGATGAACCACCCATTAAATAGACCATGGTAAGCGCGAATAATAAGCTCAGAAAAGAGCCGCCTTGAATTAATTGCCCGACTTTACCCAGTGTTTTACCTGTGATCGCGTGGACGTTATCGCCAACACCGCTGCGCAAATTGATTTCTAGCATGAGTAAAGAGGTATAGGCTGAAATAGCCCAGATGACGATTAATAGAATTAACGCAGGGATAATGCCTAATGCAGCGGTTGCTAATGGTAAGGCGAGCATTCCACCACCAATGGCGGTTCCGGCAACGATAGAAATAGAACCTAAGGTTTTTAAATTCACAGCAAACGTCCTGTCTAATTATTATTTTATTTGTGTCGGACATTAGCAGAATGGTGACAGAGCAGGCAAGGATCTTCGGCAGTTAAAGGCCAACAGCTGTGTTTATAAACAATTACATAACATTGAGCTAAACTATTTTACACGCTAATATTGCAATAGTGTAGCATTACGGCGTTACTGTGTGGCGGTCATGTTTTAAGTCACGCTTACAATGTAAAAAACAGTCGATTGAATAAATCAATTTAGTCGTTATAATGCGTCTAGTTTTAGGGGAGTAGCTAATCTTGTCATGCTGTTAAGGATGCAAGATGTCTGTATCAACATAATTGGCCTCATGCCATGGTACAGACAGTAACATGCAGTTAATCACTGATGTTTACCCAGCGAGACCTAAGCACAATCACTGTATTAAGGGGTATGCAGTGGCTTGTGCTTAGTTGTCATTTACCCCAAGGATTATCACATTGGACGCGTTGTTCACTTCAACTTTCTCTGTTGCTATTGCTGAAATCGGCGATAAAACTCAATTATTGGCTTTGTTATTAGCCATCCGTTTTAGCAATAAAACAGCCATTATCAGTGCTATTTTACTCGCTACACTAATTAATCACTTTTTAGCTGCTTGGTTTGGTCAATGGGCGATCGGTTGGCTTGATCCTAAATGGTCACAATATATTGTGGCCGCGAGCTTTTTTGCCATTGCATTATGGGTATTAATTCCAGATAAAATGGACGATGATGATCATCGCTTTTATAAACTAGGAGCATTCGGTGCCACGTTTATTTTGTTTTTTATTGCCGAAATAGGTGATAAAACACAAATTGCGACCGTTGTGCTGGCAGCCAAATATCAATCATTGACATGGGTGGTTATCGGTACCACGTTGGGCATGCTTATCGCGAATGTGCCTGTGGTTTTAGCTGGGCACTTTAGTGCAAACAAGTTACCAATGACACTTATTCATCGAGGTTGTGCAGTGTTGTTTGCACTGCTTGGTGTAGCCACGCTCATGTGGTAAACAGAGGTATGATGATAAAAAGTCCAATACTCGATAATAAAACCGCCCGAGGATTGCCTTGGGTGGTGGCAATTGCATTTTTTATGCAGTCATTGGACGGCACCATCCTCAATACCGCCTTACCAGCAATGGCCAGCGACTTAAACGAAGATCCGCTGCGTATGCAAGGCGTTATTATTGCCTACATGCTTACGGTGGCATTATTGATCCCTGCATCAGGCTGGATAGCCGATCGCTTTGGCACCAAAAAAATCTTTTTCAGTGCGATTGTATTGTTTAGTTTTGGCTCGTTACTTTGCGCATTATCAAACTCATTGGACATGCTCATTGGTGCTAGGGTTGTACAGGGACTCGGCGGTGCATTGATGCTACCTGTCGGGCGCTTGGTTGTGCTAAGGGCTTACCCTCGCTCTGAGCTCGTACGGATTATGGGCTTTATCACTATACCTGGGCTACTCGGTCCATTAATTGGCCCAACAATGGGCGGCTGGATGGTGCAATACTTAACCTGGCATTGGATATTTCTAATTAATCTGCCGGTGGGACTCGTGGGATGTTATGCAGCATTTAAGTACATTCCCGATTTACGTGGCAAACAAAAATCGCGTTTTGACAGTGTAGGATTTCTATTATTTGGTGCTGCAATGCTGTTTATCACCATTGCCATGGAAGGATTGGGAGAGCTGCATTTACCCTATTTGCGAGTCATGTTGCTGTTATTTGCTGGCATGGCATGCTTGGTCGCTTATTGGTTGCGGGCAAGCCATGTCGCCAATCCATTGTTTTCACCATCTCTGTTTAATACCAGAACATTTGCTATTGGTCTTTTTGGTAATTTATTTGCAAGACTGGGTAGCGGTGCTTTGCCTTTTTTAGTGCCATTGCTATTGCAAGTCGCTTTGGGTTATTCACCCTCCCAAGCAGGAATGAGCATGTTACCTTTGGCCGCAGCTGCTATTTTAGCTAAGTCATTAGCGAGGCCGATTATCGAACGCTTAGGTTATCGGCTTGTGCTAACCGCAAACACACTGGCATTAGGTATTATGTTGGCCAGTATCGGTTTAGTCAGCGAGCAAACACCTTATGGGTTGTTGCTCGTTTTGTTGGCGGCTTTAGGTGCGATTAACTCTTTGCAATTCACTGCAATGAATGCCGTAACACTGATTGATTTAAATGATGAAAATGCCAGCAGTGGCAATAGTTTATTATCTGTCGTTGGCCAGTTATCGCTAAGCTTAGGCGTTGCATGTGCTGGCGCTTTGCTCGGAGGTTTTAGTGGCGATATGGCTGGCGATACACAAACGACTGTATTGAGTGCATTTCAGCTCACGTTTGTGAGTGTTGGGGTCATGACCATGCTCGCAGCGGCAATTTTTTCTTTGTTGTCAGAAGACGATGGACGCATGCGTGCGTAAGATTAACAACATTTGTTATAAACACAGACAAAGCATTGTTGAATTTAGTTTTTTAATTAAAAAATTTGTGCAGTTAAACACACTTCTCACCTTTAAGTTGGTTAAAATATAAACATAAGTCTCGTTTTTTTATATCACTAAGGAGTGGGAGATGAGTATTAAAAAACATGGCCTATCGATTGGCATTAATCGTATCGAGAATGTTTTTTTTGTGACGTTAAAAGCAGTTGGTACTTTAACTCATGAAGATTATCTGGTGATTACGCCAATGCTTGAAGGTGCATTAAGCCAAGTTGAACAACCTAAAATTAGCTTATTACTCGATGCAACCGAACTTGAAGGTTGGGATTTACGTGCCGCTTGGGATGATTTACAACTGGGGTTAAAGCATCAGTCTGAATTTGAACGCGTGGCCATATGGGGTAATAAAGGCTGGCAAGAATGGGCGACTAAAATGGGCAGTTGGTTTATCTCAGGTGAGATGAGGTATTTTGAAGATCAAAATGACGCATTAAAATGGTTGCGTTATTAATTTTCACTGGTTGTAAAAATGAAAAACCTAGCATTAATTGCTAGGTTTTTTTTGACATTATGTCTCTATGCCGTGGTATTAATATTATGACCGCTATTACCTACAGGTTGCGGTGCTGGCGCGGCGGCTTCAATCAACTGCAGTGCCATTTGACCTTCTGCTTTTTGCTGATCTTTCGCCATTACAGCGACTTTTAAACTGTTACCAGAATCAATTGTAGTTGGCATTGATGATGGTGCATTCACACTGATAGGCATGCTTTGTCCTCAGTTTTGACTTGGTTTAACTCTATCGGCATAACAGCCTATAGCTTGAGCTATAAGTCATTTTATTTGTCGTGAACAGTTGATACATTGCGCGCAATTAATGTGTGATATAATTGAATTTTGATGAGATTACGTGTTGGATCTGTACGGATACAGTTTCGATTATTATTTGTGAGCTGAGTAAAGCCTATGTCTATTAAAAATGCCCCCGAGCAAGCGGTTAATCCTTTAGCACTTGAAAACCAAGTGTGTTTTTCATTATACAGTGCCACGAATGCCATGATCCGCGCGTACAGACCATTATTAGATGGATTGTCGCTAACCTATCCACAATATTTGGTGATGATGGTGTTGTGGAAAGAGCCAGGGATTAGTGTGAAAACCTTGGGGGAAAAGCTGCACCTTGATTCTGGTACATTAACGCCGCTACTAAAACGCCTGGAGGCTAAAGAGTTAGTCAGTCGTGGTCGCAGTGAATTAGACGAGCGAGTGCGTGTTTTACATGTCACAGAAGCTGGGCTGCTATTACACCAACAAGCGTTAACTGTTCCAGAACAAATGCGTTGTAAAGTGGGTGGAACGCTAGAAGATTTAGCCCAACTTAAACAATTGTGCGATCAGGCATTTGCTATGCTGAATTCGGGTGAGGCAACAAGCTGTGAAATGTGATTATTTTCAGCGCGGTGATTGTTTATCATGCCGTAATATTTCGCAGCCGATGGCAGAGCAAATTGACACTAAGCAAAAAAAACTTGTTGAATTATTTAGTGAGCTAACGGTCGCAAAATGGCTGCCACCGGTATTAAGTGCGGAGTCTGGTTTTCGTAACAAGGCTAAAATGGTGGCACTAGGTGCCGCGCATCAACCCATTTTAGGTTTGGTTAACCCACAAGGCGAGGCTGTTAGTTTATGTGATTGCAGCTTATATCCTCATGATATGCAAATTCTCCTGCACAGGTTACAGCGTTTTGTACAACAAGCAGGGTTACCGCCATATCGCGTCGACAAAGCCAAAGGTGAACTGAAGTACATATTGCTGACTCGTAGCCAAAAGCTGGGCCAGTTTATGTTGCGTTTTGTTTTGCGCAGTGAGCAAGCCATTGCTCGGATTGAACGTGAATTAGGGCAACTATTACACGAGTTTCCTGCTATTGCGTTAGTGTCCGTTAATATTCAACCAGTGCACATGGCGATATTAGAAGGCGAACAAGAAATATTTTTAACTAAGGCGACTCGCTTAGAAGAGCAGTTCAATCATGTGCCGCTATTTATTCGCCCTAAAAGTTTTTTCCAAACAAACCCAGCCGTTGCTGAACAATTATATCAAACCGCCCGCGAGTGGGTTGCAGAGTTTAACCCAAGTTACATTTGGGATTTGTTTTGTGGTGTTGGTGGTTTTGGCCTGCATTGTGCCGACAAACATATTCGTTTAACGGGTATTGAGATTGAAGCAGAAGCAATTGAATGCGCCAAAATGTCCGCTGAACAATTGGGGTTAACAAATGTGGATTTCAGTGCGCTAGATTCCACACAATTTGCTCAAGGGCAAGCAGTCCAAGATAAGCCAGATTTAATTATTGTAAATCCTCCAAGACGCGGTTTAGGCAAAGCCTTGTGTTGCTCACTAAGCCTTTTTGCCCCAAAAGCCATTGTGTATTCAAGCTGTAATCCCAATTCTCTCGTGACTGATTTAGCCAATATTGAGGGCTACCGTATTACTAAAGTGCAGCTGTTTGATATGTTTCCACATACAGATCATTTTGAAGTATTAGTTATGTTAGAAAAGCAGGTGAGTTAAAAGTAGGGTGGTCATGAAAGTGTCATTTTTATGTCATAAAATGATGGCTTAACATAAAAAGGAACTGGGCGATGTGGCAAATTTTTAGTCGTTTTTTAGCGTTAGGCTTAATCAGCTTTGGTGGCCCCGCGGCGCATATTGGTTACTTTAGAAAAACATTTGTTGATGATCTGCAATGGCTCGACGGTAAACAATACGCTAGTTTTGTCGCCTTAAGTCAATTTATGCCCGGCCCAGGCTCTAGCCAAGTTGGCTTTGCTATTGGTTATCACAAAGGAGGCTTATTTGGCGGCCTAGCGGCATTTCTTGGGTTTACCTTGCCATCGTTTTTGTTGCTGTTTTTGTTTGCGGTAACCAGTGCTCAATGGTTAGAAATAACGGCAGTACAAGGAGTGATCCACGGCTTAAAGCTGCTTGCTGTTGTGGTGGTGGCGGATGCAACGTTGTCAATGTTTAGTCAATTTTGTCAGCGTAAAACAGCTAAAGTCTTAATGGCTGCTACAGCGGTTGCCATTATCTTAATGCCATCAATGTTAATGCAAATAGTGGTATTGATTGTGGCTGCTATTGCAGGAGGAATATTCCTCACTCGAGGTGAGAATATTATTCCAGAAAACCCACCTATCTCGCTCGATTACCGCTGGCTTGCATTGTTTATATTGTGTTTAAGTAGTTCACTGTATTTTATAGGTAACAACGACAGTTTAGGGCAAATTTTTGCCCAGTTTTTCCAAGTGGGAAGTTTAGTTTTTGGTGGTGGTCACGTAGTGCTCCCTTTATTAGAGGCTAGCGTAGGCGAATACATTACACCGGATAGATTTTTAACTGGTTATGCACTTGCACAAGCGATCCCGGGCCCGATGTTTACTCTCGCCACCTTTTTAGGGGCAGACTTATGGTTAGAATCACCTATTTTAGGAGCTGTTGTAGCAACGTTAGCGATATTTTTACCGGGCTTTTTACTCATGCTAGTAGGTTTAAAAAGTTGGCATGCTATTAGTCAACGTCCCAATATCGCAGGTGCATTAGCAGGCGTAAATGCTGCCGTTGTAGGCTTATTATTAGCGGCACTTTATCAACCTGTTTTTACCAGTGCAGTGATCATGCCCTCAGACATGGCCATGGTTATTATTGGGTTTTGTGTGCTTAAAGTCTTTAAACCTAGCATTGTTTGGTTAGTTGCGGGGTTTGCATCTGTTGGGGTAATACTCACATTGATATAGTGTCACATTTAATCAGTACATTTTTGCGACATATTTCACTTTATGGACGTGTAAAGTTTGGCTACATGGTGTAAACATCTATACTGAATAGATTATTACAACAAAAGGCTGTCAATTATGCTGAAATCCTCCTTACGCAATAAACTTTTAGGATTGTCGTTAATTCCTTTGTCATTAATTTTGGCTGTGTTATTGGGCCTATTTTATGTGAATGAAGGTACGTCTTTAGAAAGCGATATTATCCAATTTCGTGGAGAGTTAATTTCAGAAAGAAAATCCCAACTCGCTGAGGCAACTGAAATTGCTAAAGGCGTCGTAGAGTATCAATTAGCCTTAGGTAGTAATGGTAACGTTAATCAAGCATTGCGCGATTTACGTTTTGGCAGCGCGGGTTATTTCTTTATGTACGATGATACCGGCAAAAATATTTTTCATGCGACCATGCCTGAACTTGAAGGGCAAAACAAAATAGATATGGCCGATCCTAATGGGACTAAAATTATTGTCGGTCTATTAAACTCTGCAAAGTCTGGCGATGGTATTTTTTCATACTTTTATAAGAAACCGGGCACAGAGCAATTAATCGAAAAACTGGGTTATGCTGTCATGGTGCCAAATACCAACTGGATGTTAGGTACTGGGGCCTACATTGATGATATCGAGCAAGCCATTGACAAGTTTCACGACGAAAAAGCAGAGCGCATGAATACTAAGGCGGTGATGTTTTTAATGATGGCATTAGGGTTAACGGGAGTAACCGCATTTTTAGTCATTGTGATGGCGCACAAACTTGTGGTTCCTATCCAAAATATGGCTAATTCACTTAATGATATTGCTAAAGGTGAAGGCGACTTAACTAAGCGGTTAGATGTCAGCAGTGAAGACGAAATTGGTCAATTAGGCAGTGCATTTAATTTGTTTGTCGATAAGCTGCAAAATATTATTAGTGATGTGGCTGGTGCTACAGAGCGAGTTAAGCATGGTGCGCAAAGCATTAGTGGCCAAACGGTTTCAATGACCGAGCAGCTCTATAGTCATAATAATGAAATCGATCAAATTGTGACTGCTATTACTGAAATGTCGGCAACGGCCAATGATGTTGCCCACAATACTAGTATGGTTGCAGACGCCACGCATACCGCATCAGACAATGTGACCAAGGCTCAAGATTGTGTTGATACGTCATTAACTGAAGTGTCAAACTTAATGAAACAAATCGACAATGCAGCGGCCGATGTTAAATCGTTGAGTGAACAGTCTCAAAAAATTAATTCAGTGCTAAGTGTGATTGGTGGCATCGCTGAACAAACAAATTTATTAGCGTTAAATGCGGCAATTGAAGCTGCACGAGCAGGTGAGCAAGGCCGCGGTTTTGCTGTTGTTGCAGATGAAGTAAGAAATCTAGCTAGCCGAACTCAAAGTAGTACAGTAGAAATTAACGACATGTTATCGCAATTGCATAAGTTAGTGACAAAAGCTGTGCAAACTATGCAAGAGAGCCAAACAAGTTGTTTAAGTTCGGTAGAGTCATCGCGAGCTATTTCTGAAAGTTTAGGCGCAGTCACTTCTTCTGTGACCAGTATTAATGACATGAGTACCCAAATTGCTACCGCTGCAACAGAGCAAAGTTCTGTGACAGAAGAAATACATCGTAATGTTAACTCAGTTCAAGAAATCGTTAACTCACTGTTGGCTGCTAGTCAGGATGCATCTGGTTTAAGTAAAGATGTGGCCAACGAAGGCCAAACCCTTGCGAAGTTAGTTGGGCAGTTTAAGGTGTAACTTGCTGCTCTGTGTAACGAATAACGCGACCGAAAATGAATCCTAAGTGGGTTCATTTTTTTATGGATAAACGCTTACAGAGTGAACGGCTGGTGTCCTGAAATTTATTCGCCATTAGTTTGTTAATAATCGACCTTTCGGTCTAGGTTTAGCGCGTGTCATGGGGTAAAATGCGCCGTTGCACCTTTTGTTAACTGCTAATTTAAGTTGAATATTCATGTTTGAAGTTAATCCGGTAAAATTCAAAATCAAAGAGCTCGCTGAACGTACTGAGCTACTTCGGGGGTATCTTTGACTACGCTGCTAAAAGTGAGCGTTTAGAAGAAGTCAGTCGCGAACTGGAAAGTTCAGAAGTGTGGAACGTACCTGAACGTGCTCAAGCACTGGGTAAAGAGCGCGCTGCATTAGAGGCGGTTGTTAAAACCATTAATGATATGGACGCAGGTCTTGAAGACATCGAAGGGTTGCTTGAGTTAGCAATCGAAGAAGATGATGAAGAGACGTTTAACGATGCGGCAGCTGAACTTAAAATTTTAGACACCCGTTTGGCTGATTTAGAATTCCGTCGGATGTTTTCTGGTAAAAGTGACGCATCGAATTGTTACTTGGACATTCAATCTGGCTCGGGTGGTACTGAGGCGCAAGATTGGGCCAACATGGTATTACGCATGTATTTGCGTTGGGGCGAAGCTCACGGCTACAGCCCAGAATTAATGGAAGTCAGCGACGGTGATGTTGCGGGTATTAAAGGCGCAACCATTAAATTTAACGGCGAATATGCTTTTGGTTGGATGCGTACAGAAACGGGCGTACATCGCTTAGTACGTAAGTCTCCATTTGACTCATCAGGCAAGCGTCACACGTCTTTCTGCTCGGTGTTCGTTTATCCAGAAATTGACGATGACATTGAAATCGAGATCAATCCATCTGATTTACGTATTGATACTTACCGTGCCTCTGGCGCGGGTGGTCAGCACGTTAACAAAACAGATTCAGCGGTACGTATCACTCACTTGCCAACGAATACCGTTGTGCAATGTCAAAACGATCGTTCGCAACATAAAAACCGTGACTCAGCCTACAAGCAATTAAAAGCTAAGTTGTACGAGTTAGAAATGCATAAGCAAAATGCCGACAAGCAAGCTGCTGAAGACGCTAAATCAGATATCGGCTGGGGCAGTCAAATCCGTTCATACGTATTAGACGATGCGCGAATTAAAGATTTACGTACAGGGGTTGAGAACCGCAATACTCAATCTGTGTTGGATGGTGATTTAGATAAGTTTATTGAAGCCAGCCTAAAATCAGGACTTTAGTTTAATCAAATTAACTTTTTTCGCCATGTATCAAAATGTGGTGAGTAAACGCGAGAATATAACATGACCGAACACGTACAAGATGAAAACAAACTGATTGCAGAGCGTCGCGCTAAACTAGAACACATCCGTACTAGCTGCCCTGCAAATGCTCATCCTAATACATGGCAACGTAGCCATAAAGCGGCTGAATTGCAGGCGCAATATGGTGAGCAAACAAAAGAAGCCCTAGAAGAGTTAGGCTTTCAAACCAGCATTGCCGGTCGTATTATGGCTAAGCGTGGTCCATTTTTAGTGATTCAAGACGTGTCTGGTCGTATTCAAGCCTATGCTGGCAAGCCAGTGCAGGGCGACTTAAAAGAGCGTTATCAAGGTTTAGACATCGGTGACATCATCGGTGTTAAAGGTCAGCTGCATTTATCTGGCAAAGGCGACTTATACGTCAACATGGAAGAGTATCAATTGCTGACTAAAGCATTGCGTCCATTGCCTGAAAAATTCCATGGTTTAACTGACCAAGAAACGCGTTATCGTCAACGTTATGTTGATTTGATCGTTAACGAAGATTCGCGTAATGCCTTTATTATGCGCTCTAAAGTGGTTGCTGCAATCCGTAACTTTATGGTTAAAAAAGAGTTCATGGAAGTTGAAACGCCAATGATGCACGTTATTCCTGGTGGTGCGTCTGCACGTCCATTTGTCACGCATCACAACGCTTTAGACATGGCCATGTACTTACGTATTGCACCAGAACTTTATCTCAAGCGTCTAGTGGTCGGTGGTTTTGAGCGTGTATTCGAAATTAACCGTAACTTCCGTAACGAAGGCTTATCACCACGTCATAATCCAGAATTCACCATGATGGAATTCTATATGGCGTATGCTGATTACAAAGACTTAATGGACTTAACCGAAGAAATGCTCAGTTCAATCGCCATTGATTTACTTGGCAGTGCGCAAATGCCATACGGCGAGCACACGGTTGACTTTGGCGGTCCTTATGCGCGTTTAAGCATGTTAGAAGCCATTCAAAAGTACAATCCAGACAACGCTACCATTCAAGCAATGACCTACGAGCAAGTTAAAGACGTTGAATTTATGCGTGATTTAGCGAAGAGCTTAGGCATCAAGCTAGAAAAATTCTGGACTTGTGGCCAGTTACTAGAAGAAATTTTTGGTGAAACAGCAGAGCCTAAGTTAATGCAACCTACGTTCATTACCGGTTACCCTGCAGACATTTCACCACTTGCACGTCGTAACGACAATAATGATTTTATTACTGACCGTTTTGAGTTCTTTATCGGTGGTCGTGAAGTGGCTAACGGCTTTAGCGAGCTTAACGATGCAGAAGATCAAGACAACCGCTTTAAAGCGCAAGTTGATGCGAAAGATGCTGGCGATGACGAAGCCATGTTCTACGATGCAGATTATATTACTGCACTTGAGCACGGCTTACCGCCAACAGCAGGTCAGGGTATTGGTATCGACCGTTTAGTGATGTTATTCACTAACACCCATACTATTCGTGACGTGATTTTATTCCCAGCGATGCGCCCACAAGCCTAATCGCCCATGTTGGCTTGAGCCAATATTGAGGAATAATAAAAAACCAGCCTGCGGGCTGGTTTTTTGTTGCTGTTTTTTGTTTTAGTGAGTCGGTCTAACTCTTAAGTTAAAAACGGGCGTTAACCATTTGGAAGGTTTTATAACCACCAGTGAGATTACGTACTTTAAAACCATGCTGAGAAAGCATGCAATAAGCAACATGCCCGCGTAAACCCACCTGACATAAGACAAGTAGCTCTTTGTCTTTAGGCAGTTCGTTGAGTCTGTCACGCAGCTGCGGCAGTGGAATATTCATAGCGCCATCAATTGCGCCTGCTGTGGTTAGCTCACCCGGATTGCGCACATCTACAACAACTTGTCCTGCGTTTACAGCGCTTATATCGTGCGAGTGACAAATCTGTTCATCACCTAACAATACATTAGCGGCCACCATACCTGCTTGGTTAACCACATCGCGCGCCGAGCCAAATGGCGGTGCATAAGTAAGCTCAAGGTCGGCTAAATCATATACCGTCATGCCAGCCCGTTGCGCTACGGCCAATACATCAATTCGTTTATCTACGCCATCTAGCCCCGCAGCTTGAGCCCCTAAAATAGCGCCATTATCTGGGCTAAATAATAGCTTTAACGTAATAGGGTGCGCGCCAGGGTAATAGCTGGCGTGGCTGGCAGTGTGCACATAAATTTTCTCAAATGGGATTTGCTGTTTGAGTAACGTTTTTTCGTTTAAACCAGTAGACGCAATGGCCATATCAAAAAGTTTACAAATCGCAGTGCCTTGAGTTGCACGATATTTTATATTAGCGCCTAACATGTTATCTGCCGCTAAACGCCCTTGTCGGTTGGCTGGCCCTGCGAGTGGGATTAACGTTGGGTTACCCGTGACAAAATCAGCGGTTTCAATTGCATCACCCACGGCATAAATATCAGCGTCTGAGGTGCGCATTTCATCATCAACTCGAATGCCACCGAGCTTGCCTAACTCAAGGCCGCATGCTGATGCTAGGCTAGTTTCTGGTTTGACACCAATGGCCAAAATCACTAAATCTGTGGCTAATGTGCTGTTATCGCTTAGGGCTAATTGCAAGTGAAAGTGTGGTGATACAGGTTTGTCGTAGTCATCGGTGTTGTCTGCTTCAGCCAGTGGGATCGGGCATTCAGTTACGGCGGCAAGCCCAGTTTTTAAGCGTAAATCAACACCATTATCGATCAGTTTTTGGTGCAGCATGTTTGCCATTTCAAGATCAACAGGTCCCATCACTTGGTCCGCAAGTTCAAGCAAACTCACTTCTAAGCCTAAATGACGTAACGCTTCGACCATTTCTAGACCAATAAATCCACCTCCCACAACAGTGGCATGTTTGGGTTTATGCAGCATTAAGGTGGCGAGGACTTTATCCATATCGGGAATATTACGTAGGCTATGAACAAAGTGGCTATCAATACCTGGCAGTGGTGGTTTAATCGGCGAGGCGCCAGGGCTTAGCAATAATTTATCATAAGATTCGATATAGGTTTCATGCGTAACCAGATTTCGAATACTGAGTTGTTTTGCTTGACGATCGATCGCGATCACTTCATTTAATACTCGCACCTCAACATTAAAACGTGATTTAAAGCTTTCGGGCGTTTGCAGTAATAGTGCGTCTCTTGATTCTATCTCGCCGCTAATATGGTAAGGCAAACCACAGTTAGCAAACGACACAAACTCGCCCCTTTCTAACATAATTATTTCAGCGGTTTCAGAGACTCTTCTTGCTCTTGCCGCTGCAGATGCTCCACCGGCAACACCACCAATGATGACAATTTTAGTCATGTTTATCTCCAATAAGGTTAAGTCATTAAGCCTATTAATCGAGGTGTAATAGGCTTACGGAATAGGTTTTAGGTAATCGATTCGTTTTGATGTGCTTTTTGACATTCAAAGCACTGGCCATACATATTGAGGCTATGGTGGTGAATGCTCATGCCATGATGCTCGGCAGCTAAGCTTAAACGCAATTCAATCAGCGGATCGACAAAATCAATAACCTTGCCGCAGGTCAGGCAAATTAAATGATCATGGCGTGGCTTATTGCTAAGTTCGTAAACTGTTTTTTCTGATTCAAGTAAGCGACGAGTCACAAGGCCTGCTTGCTCAAAGTCAGACATCATCCGGTAAACACTGGTGAGTCCGATGCTCTCACCTTGTGCATTAATACCTTGAAAAATGCTTTCAACGGTTAAGTGTTGCTCATCAACCTGATTGATAAATTCGAGTAGTTTACATCTTTGACTGGTTACTTTTAGGCCAGAGTCTTTTAATACTGTTTGCATTAGCCTTACCTATTTACGCCTAACCGTGTTGACTGTACTGCCGATTTAGCTGATGTTTTTTGTCATTAATGCTTTACCATTAATTAAACTATCAACCACCTTGTGCCTTGCTGCTTTCACTAAATTGGCCAGTGTTTGACGAGATACGCCCATTGATTTAGCCGCTTCTTGTTGTTGCATACCGAGCAGATCAACTAAGCGTAATGCTTCCATCTCATCCTCAGCCAGAGGTACCTGTTCCAACTGTGTCATTGGAATACCATTAGGTTTAAAGCAAATGTTGGCGCGTTGTCCGCATATGGTTCTGGGTATTTTAGGTCTTGCCATTTGACACCTCATTTTTAGCATATGCTATATATACTGAATGTAGTTCACACATGCAAGCTCTATTCTTTATTGAGTTTGAGATACAAACAGATCTTTGATCTAGCCCATAAAGCTGACAACTCTACGATACTGATTTTATCACTGTGCTAAATCAAGCTAGCATTGGAGTGTTAGTGACTGTTTAGTGATGATATTGATTCATATGGATACTATCCGAGAGATTATTTTATAATCCGTGATACGCCAAACATTGCAAACAACTATGAAGCGCCAATTACCAATCAGCCACACTAACAAATCAAATAACGCGGTAATGATTTTTATTATATCTGGTGGTGATAAACTTATAAGCTCCACGTCTCAAGTGCGCCATCTGAGCTTAAGGTCAATAGCTTACCATTGGGTTTCATTACCATTGAAAATACCGTAGTGCCAGCGTTATAGGCGGTGATATCCCAATGAGAAAGCTCTTTTCCAGATGATACATCCCAATAGATAACACTTTGTTTTGACGTTGCGGTAATTAAGTTTTTGCCGTGATTGACGAATAAAGCCTGCCGAAAATAGCGATAGCGTTCAAGGTAATCTAGATGACTTACTGACTGCATTGTTTGGGTATCGATAATGACATTGTTATCGAGTGCATCGGCAATAAATAAGCGCCGATTAGCGTCATCAAAACTCACGCTGGTGATTTGTTGAGGACGTGAGAAACTGCTGATCAACTCACCGCTATAAGCAGCCCAAATGTGTACATCACCATCAAGCCCAGTCGATAATACCTGCTGTTCAAAGCCCGATAGTTCAACATGATTAACTGCGGCGCTGTGTTGTTTAAACAATGACATTGTCATGCTACTTCGTTGTATCACTGTAATTGAACCATCATTCATTCCTACCAAAATAGTGCTGCCTGTTTGGCTTAGAAAAAGGCTCGAAATACTGGCGTCGGGATTAAATCCCTGAGCGGGCCAACGGATATCTAATTTGCCTGTCTCAAGGTTAAAAACGGATATTTTTTGTTTGCCAGCAGTCGCAAGGAATTGTTTGTTACCTGATAACGCCAGCAGATAATTGGTTTCATCAAAGTCATCGTCAGACCATTGATGTAATAGTTGGCTTGTTGCCACATCCCAAATTGATAATGTACGGCTTCTGCCTAATGTAATAGCCATACTGGCATCGTTAGACAATACGCCATCAATTAGCGTTTCTTGAACAAGTTGTTGAATATTATCGGAGGTTTTCATCACCTCAGCTTGATTGCAGCCAGAGACAATCATCATTATCGTGATGACGGTAATAAAGTGCACATTGATTAGTAATCTAGAACCGGCATTAGCTAACAATTTAATTCCCCTATAAGAAAGATGCTTTCAACATAATAACATAGAGGGTTACCGCTGGTTTTAATGGTTTGTAGTGACATGAATAGCGCGACTTTTTATTAAAAATGGCATGATTTTTTGATATAGAAAAGTCTGCGTTCAAATTATGCATCTATTAAGAAAAACCGAATTCAGGCACAATAGCGGCAATTTTGGTAGTAGCACTAGGAACCCACATGACGCAAATAACCCTAACAACGCCAGACGATTGGCACCTTCATTTTCGTGATGGTGACATGCTGCGTGAAACCGTACCCGCAACAGCAAGGTTGTTTAAACGTGCGATTGTGATGCCAAACCTAGTGCCACCGGTTACCAATGCCGACATGATTGTGGCCTACCGTGAACGCATTCTAGCAGCGCGCCCACAGGGTAGTGACTTTGAGCCGCTAATGACGCTGTTTTTAACCAACAACACTAGCGCCCAAGATATTATCGACGCTAAGGCCGCCGGTGTGGTTGCCGCTAAGTTGTATCCTGCTGGTGCCACGACAAATTCGGATGCTGCAGTAAAAGCATTAGATGCGTTATTTCCCATATTTGAAGTGATGGCTCAGCAAGGCATGTTGTTGTTAGTGCACGGTGAAGTGACAGAGTCGCACATTGATATTTTTGATCGTGAAAAGCTGTTTATTGACCGCTATTTGTCTCGCATTGTTGAAGCTATTCCTCAACTTAAAGTGGTGTTTGAGCACATTACTACTAAAGAAGCTGCCGAGTTTGTAGCAGGGGCTTCAGCCAACGTGGCCGCCACCATTACTCCGCAACATTTACTGCTAAACCGTAACGATTTATTAGTTGGTGGTGTTCGTCCACATAACTTTTGTTTGCCTGTGTTAAAGCGCAATATTCATCAGCAAGCTTTGCAAGCAGCAGTAGCGACTGGTTCAAGTAAGTTCTTTTTAGGTACCGATTCAGCCCCACATGAAAAACACCGTAAAGAGTCTGCATGCGGTTGTGCAGGCTGTTACAGTGCGTGGAGTGCATTAGAGTTATATGCGCAGGTGTTTGATAACCTAGGTGCACTCGATAAGTTAGAAGGCTTTGCCAGTTTCCATGGTGCTGATTTTTATGGTTTGCCACGTAACACAGGTACTGTCACGTTAGTAAAACAAGAGTGGACAGTGCCAGAAGAAATTATTTTGCCAAACGGTAATCCAATCGTGCCATTTTTTGCTGGCCAAACAGTGAATTGGAAAGTAAAAACTGCCTAGTTATTGCATAGGTAAATAAGCAAAAATGCCGGGGCATTAATGGTTACTCATTAATGCCCCGGCATTGTCTATTATAGGCTCACCGGGTTTAGCGTAGCAGGCAAAATTCATATGCTAATAGACTAAATGCTTTCTTGTTTTTCGAGTAGAGCTTCAAATTCAGCTTGAGGTAAAGGCTTACTAAATAAATAGCCCTGACCATAGTCGCATTTCAGTGCATTGAGTAATTGATATTGTTCTTCAGTTTCGATGCCTTCAGCAACGACATTTAAGTTTAATCCATGGCCCATTGCGATTGCCGCGCCCACCAACTCTAAATCACCAGGGTCAACGGTAATGTCATTAATGAAGCTTTTGTCTACTTTCAATGTGTCAAAAGGATAGCTGCGTAAATAACTTAAGGATGAATAGCCAGTACCAAAATCATCCATAGAAATACTAATACCAATGTCGTTGATGGCAGATAAATTATGATTAATAACTAGGTCACCACTCAGTAAAACCCCTTCGGTGATTTCTAGTTCTACGCTACTGGGTTTAATGTCATATTGGCCTAATAAGGCTTTAAGTAAATCGACAAATTTGTTTTCTCTAAATTGTTTCGGTGACACATTAATGGCAATTTTAAACTGGCGATTAAAGTAAGTTTGCCAGTGATAAGCAGCGGCAAAAGCGGTTTCTAACACAAACTTACCAATAGATAGAATTAGCCCAGTTTGCTCTGCGATAGGGATAAACTCATCGGGTGTAACATGACCAAGCTCTGGGTTATACCATCTTAATAGTGCTTCAGCACCAATGATTTTACGATTGCGAATATCAACAAACGGTTGAAAATAGACCGTAAGCTCACTATTTTTCAGTGCATTACGTAATTGCTCTTCTACTTTGAGTCTGCGGTGCATGTCGTTATTCATTTGGTCGGTGAAAAACGTATAGGTATTTCTACCTTGTTCTTTTGAGTGGTACATGGCCGAGTCAGCCTGCCTAAGCAGTTCTTTTGCGTCTAAGCTATCATTAGGATATAGCGCAATACCTATGCTGATCGTTGAGACTAACTCTCTACTTTCAAGCTGGAAAGGCTGGTAAAACTGTTGGAGTAATTTATTGGCAGCAGTTTCAACATCTTCTTGGTCGTCTATATCGTTAAATAAAATAATAAATTCATCACCACCAAGACGCCCAACTACATCATCGCTTCGGATTGTATTTTGTAAGCGTGCTGCAGCCTGGATTAACAGCTCGTCGCCCACAGAATGTCCCAAGGTATCATTCACTTTTTTAAAATCATCTAAATCTAAAAACAGTACTGCCAATTTATTGTTGCAGCGTTTAGCATCTTTAATCATTTGTGCTAAACGCTCAAGAGACAACAAGCGATTCGGTAAGCCGGTTAAGCTGTCGTAATGTGCTTGATGGAGGATTTTTTCTTCTTGTTGTTTGTATTGCGTTACATCTTGTTTTAACGCTAAATAATGCTTTGTTACTCCAGAATTATCGAAAATAGGTGCGATGTGGGCGTGCTCCCAAAATATGTCGCCATTTTTCTTTCTATTTTGCAGTTCCCCTTGCCAGGCTTTACCGGCAGCAATAGCTTGCCATAATTCGGTATAAAGAGATTTAGGTGTTAAGCCTGACTTGAGAATATTGGTCGATTGGCCAATGACTTCTGCCGCGCTGTAACCTGTGGTGTTTTCAAATGCACTGTTCACATACTCAATTTTACTGTCTGTATCGGTTAATACCATCGAGATAGGGCTTTGCTCAATAGCTTGTGACAGGGTAAGGGCTTGTTCTTCTGCTTTTTTCTGCGCACTTAAATCAATATCGATACAGTACATCTCCATTTCGTTATCGGTATTTTTTATCAGGGTGTGAGATGAATAAACTGGCACACTACTGCCATCAGCGCGCTGAAGTAATAATTCTTCAGCAGGAATAGGGATCCCCTTTTCTACCCATGCATTTACATTGTCGATAACATGTTGGCGATACGGCGCCGGAATAATTAAGTCTTCTAGTTTATTCCCCATGGCTTGTTCTCGGGTGTAGCCATAAAGGTTTTCACTGGCTTTATTCCAAAAAATCACGGACCGATTTTTGTCGTATCCTTGCACTGAAAGAGCGGGGACTCGTTCAAAAATATGTCTAAATTTAGATTCGCTCAGCAGTAGTTTCTTTTCAGCCTCAATACGTTCCGAAATATCTTTAACAAAGCAAAAAAACATGCCGTTATCACCATTCCAATAGCTGACAGTCACTTCTACATGATAAAGGTGACCTTGTTGATGCCTATGTAATGAGGTGTAGTTAAAACGTTTTTTGTGTTTAGCCCTATCAAGATTGCGAGGTGAAAATTGGCGTTTTTCATCGGTCTCAATTTGATTAACGGACATGCTAATTAATGCGCTGGTACTGTAACCTGTCATATTGGCAAAGCTTTGATTAACTTCAATAATATTCCCATCGAGTGACGCCATTACAAAGCCATCTTGGGCGGTACTAATAATGTTGTGGTAAGTCGACTCGCTGCGCTGCAATCGCTCTTCTATATTCCGCTTTTCTGCAACGTCATGACTCACTCCGACAATGCCTAAGATATCGCCATCAACATTAGTAAATGGGGTTTTTTGAGTGCGATAAATGTGTTCAACACCATTAGCTACTACCTTGTCTTCGTAAATTACGGTCGCTCTTTGCACCAATGCGTGAGTATCATCGTCAATAAACTTTCTGGCTTGTTGCGTGCTAAATAAGTCATGGTCGGTGCGACCCTTGATTTCATTTAATGTTAAGGACATTTGGTTAACAAAGGCTTTATTGCAGCCCAAATATTTACCGTCAGTCGATTTATAAAAAATCAGGTCGGGTATGCCATCAATAATATTTTGCAGTAGGTTTTTTTCAGTTTCGAGTAACTGTTGATGACGCAATAATTCTTGAGCGAGCTTTTGGCTATCCATTCGATGCTTAAGTAATAGCCCCAATAGAAATGACATTGCAGTAAATACCGAAAGCAAGGTTGGGCTGATGGTCGAAACAATGTTGTACCTATCATCTATGGGCATTAAAAGTAGGCAACCAATCACCACGAACTCAACGATTAAGCTCATTGTGAGAATATTTTTCCAGTTAAGTTTACTAGTGGATATTGATAACCAATAGTGCCAACCTAGACCGAGCAAGGCGCTGCACACAATAATTAAACTGCCTACGTAAACGCCATCACCACCGAGATAAAGCCTAAAAGACAAGGCAAAGGCCGTTGCAATTAACGTGGGGATAAAACCAAAAAATAAGCCACTTAAGCTAAGTAAAATCCATCGAGCATCAAAAAATACCCCTGGGCGCAGTTCCCAAGGATTACTCATGACACTAATGGCAATGATGCCAATAAAAATACCGCTTAATATTGACTTGTAGCGGGTCGGAGCTATTTTTTGCAATCTAACTGCATCGAAGATAACAACGAGTGCTAGCAGTAAGACCGCGTTATTCAATAAACTAAAAAAACTATCCATTTGTACCCCGCAAGTAAAAGGGAGTGTCATCCATTACGCTTTACATCGCCAATACTTGGGCGGTCAAACAGGGTTATCGTTATCGTATCAATATGTTGCCCTTTATCATCATATTGGCGACATCGCTGTTTGCACACTTAACACTATTTAATCTGAGCTCAGGTTATTTATTTAGTTTAGTCGTAAATTGATTTTTAACATGAAATCAGCCATGAAATTTATCGATATTAAAGCAGTATTCTTTGCCGCTAATCTACACGCTAGCACGCAACATTATAGATGGCTAAACAATGGTGGATATTGTTTTGATTAATGTGAAACAACGCATAGCTATTTTATTTTGGTATTATTTTTTAAGGCGGTTTAAATAATTAATACAGTGAGATAAGCGCAGTACTGGCAATTAACAAGCAACAGCAGTGATAAAAATCTGTAAGAAAATGGCTAACGCTGGGGTCTTTTAAATCAATACAACTTGCTTGGTAGCCAAGCAACACTTTAAAAGGATAACCCCATGAGATTATTATCAACCCAGGCGAGCGCAGTTAAGTCTATCGTCACCCCAGTTATTATCAGCCTTAGTTTGTTATTTGGGTTTCAGGTACAGGCATCAAGTTTAACCGTGCCAGACTCGTTCATTGTCGAAACCGTTAATGGCGAAAATGTTAGTATTGAAAGCACTATCGGCCTTAAGCGCGGCCAACAGTTAGTAGAGATAAATTACCGTGATTTGTTTCAAGACAATGCGGATGATTCTGGTTATTGGGTTCGCTCAAAGCCACTTTATCTCACGTTAAATGTGGCTAAAAACCAACGCTATGAAATCATCACTCCGACAATTTACAGCGCCGAAGATGCCCGTGAGTTTTTAGATAACCCACAAGTTAAATTAACCGTTAATGGTCAGCATCATGATAACGTTGAGTTACTCTCTCAAGCGCAATTGCTCACTCAACTTATGCTTAAGTAGCGTGTATGGTTAACTTCGCAATATGTTTATTTGGCTTTCTCATAGCCATTACTCCAACTCAAAGCCACAAGCATAAAAATAGAAAGGTAGCCTAGGCTACCTTTTTGTTTTTACATCATAAACGTAAATGGTTTAACCAAATACAGTCTGTTGTGAATGGTTACTTACTGTCTGAGCGAATCACCAGTTCAACCCGGCGATTTTGTTTTTGGCCCGCTTCATCAAGGTTATTGGCAATAGGTGAGTACTCGCCAACCCCTTTGGCTTCAACTTGTTGTGCAGCAATAGAGAACTGTTTTATCAAGCGGGTTTTAATTGCTGTAGCACGTTTTTCTGACAAGGTTTGGTTATAAGCTTGCGAACCTTGGTCGTCTGAATGCCCTACCACATAAAAAAGCTGTTTAGGGTGCGTTTGAAGGTATTGAGCGACGACTTCAACAATCGGATAAGCTTCTGGCAGTAATTCATCGCTATCATATTTAAACAATAAACCGTCTAGCGCCACATGGCCGGTTTTGGCTATTTCATCGGTTAAGCCCTGCAAATCAATACCCACACGGTTATTGTTTAACGTGGTTTCTTCAATGATTCGGATTTCAGCTGACAATTGCCCTGAAAACCCAATAACATACACCATGACATAAACATTTCCCTCGGGCCGATCTAACTTATACAAACGATAAAACTGGCTGTCGTCCATACCATTGGACATGAGTAATTTTAAGGCGTCATACATTTCCGTTTTTTTGCCACATTCTTTACCTGTACAAGCATAAACTTCATTAAAACCAAGTTTAGATAACGCGTTTTGGTAGTTAGCATTTATCTCGTATTCGGAATAAGTGCGAGGTAACACGTAGCCAATATCGGTGATTTTACCGTCTAGCATCTTAGTCTCAAATTTCTTGCCGTTTTTATCTATTAATACCGCAACTTGTCCAAAACTATGGCTGGTATATTCATTAATATAAGCACCAGGTATACGAGTTAACATTGGGTGGTCAGCCGAGTTTTTAGTATCTTTATCGCTATTGTCTTTTACCGCTATTTCACTCACAGCTTGTGATAAATAACCTTGATTAGTGGTGACCAAATCTAAGGGTTCATCGATGACTTCAATAATATCGAGTTCTAAATTAGTGTAACGAGCCCAACTAGCCGCATATATCGATACGTAAACTTGTTTTTTAGGTGAAGTGATTTTTGCTGTTAACACTGATGGAGATGTTCGTGAATTTGTTTCTAGCGGGTTAATAAATTGCTGTAACTTATCTTCATCACCACAACTTGCTTGTTCACATTCAAAAATAATCTCAGCATTTAGCGCGTTAAGCTGGCTTTTATAGTTATTGATTAAATGAGCCGGCGTATAAGACGGCGGTAGCTCATAGTTGGTTCTAGTCAGTTTACCTTTCACTTCTTTTGACAGAATGTTTTTGCCATCAATTGCCGTGATCAATTGCACAAGCGTGAAGTGTCTAAGTTCACTTTTTGTGTCTTTTACCTCTTTAGGCTCAGAAAACAATTCTTGTGATGTTGCCGAATAGGCGTTCATTGCAGGCATCATTGCCATAATAACGGCCAATGACATTAGCGCGGGTTTTAACATATCAACTCCCTGTTGTGTGGTATCCAATATTTTGTGAAATAACATTAAGTGGTCATAAGATATTCAAACATCAATAAGGTGTAAATGAATTCGTAATATGATGGTTGTTTTATTATCACTTTTGATGTTTTTGTTATCCCAGATACATCCCTGTGAATGTTTTCAATAGTGAATACTATTTTATTAGGAAAAAGGTAGTGGGTTTATTAGTGAACATTCTGTGGATGGTGATAACATTTGAGTACATTAATAAGGATATTGCTCACTAGTAAGTATATGGCAAAAAAAATAGCGTTAGATGATAGATCTTGGTTTTATAACCTTTACATAAAAGGGATGCGTAACTTTAACGCGCAAAGTGACGTGGGTTTATATGTCGTTAATATAGGTTACCCTCTGTCTTTAGGTGTTTCATTGTTACTGCTTATTTTGATGGTCGGTTTAGCTGTTTTACCTCTTAATTACCCTAATACTGAGCTTGCTCGTGCATTAGTATTAATCAACATTGGATTATTGCCTGTCTACTTAATAGGACGTTATTGGCTGGTTAGGCGACGTTACGGTATTACCGGGACATTACGTTGCTATGTTAGCCAGCAGCGTATTGCCATTCCTGCGAATGCAATAATTAATAAGCCTGTGGGGCAGTTGGAGTTACAACGCGATGACATTGAGCGCATCACGGTAAAATATAAATCACAAATGCATCGTTTACATGTGCGCAATCATATTACCGCGTGTGATATTAAGCTAAAAAGCGGTGAAGTCATTACCCTTAATGCGATGTATTTCCCGCTTAAACACATTGTTTACATGCTGTGTTTTTTCGACTACCCATTAACAACGCTGCACGGCAATTGGTCATGGGCTTTTTTGCCTAATATTATAGCCGTAACATTCCCTGTTTTAGTCAATGCCGTTGTCACAGGCATGCTAGTGAAACACTATTTTTTGTAGTGTATATTCAATTGATTATATACATGATTGATTGTGAGTTTTTAAGCGCTAGTAAAGCAAAAACGTAAATTAAAAGGATGTTTTCATGTACAAATTAATCGCTATTATTTTATTACTATTTATCTCGACAGCGTCAATGGGAGCGACTGAAGATGAGCAAGCTCAATGGATGGAAGCCGCAAAGAAAATTAACTTATCAGAACCGCATTCCTTGTGTAAAAAATCAGTTAATGTCGTAATCAATCAAGATGTAAAGTTATTCAGAACAATATTTGCTGAGATACCAGCAACAGATGAACAAGTAAAAATGCATTTAGCCGACTTACATGATAAATATTATAACAAGTCATATTTGGGTATCGATAATTACCGAATTGATGAAGGACGCGAGTTTGCGTTTAAAGATGCTAAAAACGCTAACAATAATTTAGTTCGTCAATCTGCGCAGATGCGTGGACATGATCTTGAGGTATGGGTGGGATATCGTTTTGATACTGTTTCACCGAAAACCAACAAACCTCGTCAAGCGAGTGGATACTGTAAACTAGCCTATTTAGAAAACCAGTGGAAGGTTGTTACGTTATTGTAGGCCATTATATGGTACCTGCTTATCCTTTTTGTTCATTAACGGCATGTTAATGACGTAATAGAATTATATGGTTAAAAATAGTCGATAGCGAGGCTCTTGATGCATTTAGTTGGCACTGACAATAATCTTAAAAAGTGTAAATTCGATTAAGGAATAGGATGTTTAACAAGTTAACAGGGACGTTATTGATTACCGCGTCATCATTTTCAGTCGTGTCAGCCGTTGAAAAAATAAAGTGGATTTTTATATGCTTTAATCTGATTTATGTGGTGTTGGCGGTAAGTGTCTTTTCTTTTTCGGCTGAATCTGTCGGGCGTTTAATGCTCAGTATATTGTCGATGTTGGTAGCGTTTAGTTATCAATGTCGATGGTGCTTTGATGCCTCACGCAAGGTGTTAACACGGTTCCATGGTTTCAAGTTAGGGAGGAAATCCATTTATTCCCTTCAACAACAAAATGTTGATTACTCAGTAATAAAAAATATTGAGTTAAAAGAAGTGCATAATACTTATAAAGTGATTTTGCATGTTAAAGAGAGTCAACAAACTCAATTTGCTGAACCGATATCGATATCGTTAAAAGTGAAGCAACATAAGTTGCCCGCATTGGTGCAACAATGTCGAAAAGAGTTAATGTCGCAGGGGATTAATGTTGTCGGTCAATTTGATAGCGTTAGTCGTAAAGATTGGCCAACCTTTAGTTCAGTTCCGCTCGACCAAGATACCGTAAAAGCCTTTATTGGGATTAAGCTATTTAACGACCCGATAAAATTACAATACCCCGTCACACTGTTTATGCTGCCTTTACCTCGGCAATACTTTCATCAAGTCTGGGCTTCAAGTTATATTAGTTTTATGGCTGCCCTGTTTATCCTTTATTCCAGCCAAAATATCGTAGCTGCCACCGTGGTTGCACTACTTGGGGTTGTGGTATCTGCTGTAAGGCGAAAGCTCATTTACGATAAGCATTATACACAGGGGATATCGACTCCTAATGAGATTGTTATCAGCGAAAATTCACTTGTTATTCCAAGAGTGTATTTTGAGGACAAGCAAGTTAGACAGATAGAAAAGTCTGCGATTAAATCAATTAATATTGAGTGGAATTGGTATAAAGCTGGCGATGGTGACGGTACCTGGAGGCAATACAGGCGACCTTTTGTATTTAAAGTAAACATTGATGTGAGTCACGGTGAAAGCACTACGTTAGCAGGGCAAACATTTGATAGTAATAAATTTGTTATTGCACTGTCTCAACTCGGCTACAGTGCAACGTTGACGCAAATCCCAAAAATAGCAGCGGTATGGCGTTTTTACATACTCATACCGATGGCTATAGCGCTACTAGGTATGACAGGCTTTGGCTTGTACTCGCTGTATATTCGTTATTTGATTTAACAGCAAAAGCAACGTCATTAACGTTGTCAGAACAGGACAGAGTTAGTGTTATAAACGTGAAATCTCAGGGAAATGGTATAGACAAATATCGAAATATGAATTTTATATCCTAGTGCTTCACTACAATGATGACTCTGGCTTTAAACCCAATATCTATTTTTCAGGCGAAGATTGCATTGAATTTTGGTAAAATACCAATAAATAACGCATTGAAAATTATTGCAATTAACGTTGGGTTCTTAAAAGACGGAAAGTATCACATCAGTGTTAATGACATTGATTTTGATGGTAAAGATAGTTTTATCTACAATGCCACAACCTTTATTGATAGAGATGGATATGCGCTCAGTGATGATCTGGAATCTGCAATGGGTATTAATAACTTAACCCACGATACTGATAAAGATAACATTTGGGATGCGCGAGAGTATTACCTTGGTTATTTCGACTCATTTAATGTTGATTATGACGATGATGGTTTACCCGGCTGGCTAGATAAGGATCAATAAAATCAATTGGTTTCTATATTTATGAATTAATATTTCGTATTGTTGTTAAGGATAACGAATGCAGTATTCTCAATTATCTAAACAGTCTAAATTTATCAATCCGCTAGGGTTGCCAGAGCAATTACGTATTGCCACTAAAGGGCATTATTTTGTTAATGCCTAAAAAATATTAAAGGGATTTATGAGTTATAAAATTTGTAAGCAGAATGATGATTGCATTGTGCTGCAAGATACTGGTGGCATTATCGACTTCGTTTTTGGTATTGGTATGGCCGCCATGGGGGCAGGTATTATTTATTTAGGTTGGTTTGGCTACCAAGATACGGGCGAGATATTCATGCCACTCATTATAGCCCTTGTCGGCAGTTGTTTATTCTTCCCTATGTTTAAGCGTAACCGATTAACTATTGATGCGACCCGTAAAGAGGTGGTGAAAACAAAGTCCTGGTTCGGTATAACCAAAGAAAAAGAGACAGTGACGAATAACAATCTTTCATTACTCGAAATGTCTGGTTTCATTACCGGTGAATTTAACGCTTTTTTTGATCGTCAAGAAATAGTTAGGCATCATTATGCGCTTAAGTTTTATAGCTTCCCTGAATGGCATATCACTATCAGAAATGTTTCAACCATGATCAATGTCGTGATGTTTTTTGAAAAACACTTTGATACCGATTTGGCATTAGTTGTTCAGCATAAAAGGCACAAATTTAGTACCAAAGGGTTATTAAAAGACCATAAGCCGACTGCACTTCCAACAGGTGATTTAGTACATGAATCAGGCTTTCAGCAACTAACTATCGGCGGCATGCCTTTTACATCATTAAGATTTTGGCTGTTTGCGATGAGTACCATAGGCATATCATTTTTTATTTCGATATTTATATTATTCTTTTCTGAATCCGTTTTTACGCCTTATGTATCCTTGCCAGTTCAATATGCTTTATCAGCGTTACTGATTGGTTTTTTTTCTTGGGTATTTTTTTACCGCGCCGCGGGGACAAAACTCAGAATTTATAATGATACTTTGATTGTTAAACATGGTGTGTTTAACGAAAAAACCTATAAACGTTCAGATATCATTGGCGTAGTAAACATTACCAGAAATACGTATTTAGTGACTCGATTAGGTGCCGAATGGTTAGCTTTTAGATTACCAACACAACACAGCTATGCCATTCACAGTTGGTTAATACCATATCTGAAACACTAAACACTAAACACTAAACACTAAACACTAAACACTAAACACTGGATTTATTATAAGCACTTATTTAAAACTCAACTAACAGGATGTTATTGATGAACATTTTTAAAAAAGCCAGCTTGCTGATGGCCATGACTACTGCCATTACCACAATGAGCTTTGCAACATTGGCGAGCAACCAAGGCGCTATTGATGCATTTGAGGCTAAAACTAAACCGATTGCCCAAGATGCAAAAGTGATATCAGAAAAACAATTAGTGTTGATGGATGAGTTTAATCAGCTCGTGGCGTCGGGTAATGCTGCTGCAGTATTTCAAAGCGGTAAGGTGACAGAGTTACAAGCTCTAGGCGAGCAGACGCTGGTGCAAGCTAAGCTGTTTGTCAAAGAGTATGAGCAGTTTTTAGCGCAGTTACCTGAAACCTCGACCTGTTATACACCTGAAAATGTCACTGAATATAATCAGCTTATTAATGAGGTCGCAACTAAAAATCAATCTTTATCTGAGTTAACTAACACGGTCGCGCCGGGTGATGAAATGGCTGCTACGATGGCAGTATTAAACTTACAAATGCATGCAGGGCAGGTGGGTAGTTTGGTGCAAATGTTCCAACTGGTGAAGATGTGCTATGTCACCGAAGCGATGGGATACACCAAGCAAGATGTTGAGCGTATGCAAGCGCAAGAAGAGCTGTAAAGTCTATGTGAGTGATCATTTATTAACGCGCAATTGTAATGCCGCATCAAAAATAAACCCCATTCGCTTTTGCTTATGGGGTTTATTGTTATCTGTGACAACGCCTTAAATTAGACGACACAACTAGAGTTAAAATACCAGTGGATTAACCTGATCATATAAGTGTTGGTATAACGTTTGAGTAAACCCTGTGTTGTTATCAAAGGTGACTGACACATTGTTAGAAGCAGACGTTTGCATTTTTTCATTGAGTTCAACTTTCATAAGCTGTTGGTCAACAAATAAGAAGTAGTCTGGATAGACATATTCCTGTGCGGTGCCTTCGACGATTTCAGCGACTTTAATTAATAACTGATCACTTGGACTTGTGCTTTTTGTCATTTGATAACGTTGTTCAATGTTGCCATCGCTATCAAGCAAAGCAATGGTTTGATCTTCTTCATCAATGATGATGTCGAGCGGGAAATAAAAACCAAATAAAGCTTCGGCTACCATTGTTGTCGAAAGTGTTTCTTCAGTGACAAAGCTTGATAGCGCGTATGTTTCATAATCTTCAACTACTCGGCACATTACATCTTCGGCTTGAGTGATGGTTAGACTGTATAGTGTATCTGGCCAGGTTAATGCGTCTAATTTTAGCATTTCTGGTGATGTATTTAACACTGACAGCCAAAAGTCGCTGGTGTTGGCGTTATTGATTTTATTGATGTCGATAGTAATAGGGACATTCGTTCCTGCATAAACCGTGTTGTAGGTATTACCTGTAATGCTAGGTTCGGTTACAGGGCCATTGTCCTCTGTATACCAGCGTTTGTCTGTTGTGTGCCAACATTCGGTAAGCTCGTCATCGTCTTCATCTATTGGTGCTTCAAATGCTAGGGCTTGACCGGCCAGAGCGGAGATCCAGGTTAACACTTTTGTGTTGTCGGCATTTTGCATAGAAAATGCACTCAGATCAGAAGATAAAGTAAGCGATAAGGTGTTAGTGAAACCTTTATCATTAATGATATTACCTAGCACAACATCCCAATCGTTTTGTGACAAAATACGCGAATCGATAGGTAATTCTGTAAATCCTAATGCGATGGCTGAATCGCTAAAGAGTATATTAATGACTAAGGTAAAGGCGTCATCTGAAAAGAACTCTTCGATAGACAGACCGCTATCACTTAATATTTGCCAAAGCTCTGCATAAGTCGCAGCAAGAATTTTTTCTGCTGCGATTATGTTTGGAATTTGAGTCGTGATGACTTGTTGTAAATAGGCAATGACATAGTCTATGCGGGTAAAACTCGCGGTGGCTGACATTTCAGCAGAAACTGAGTACAGGGTATTTGCATCTAATTGATACAAAATAGCTAATAGCGTGTCTAACTCGGTTGATAGTTGACTAATGTCACTGTCAGACAGGTTTTGATTCATCATTTCTATAATGCGAGACTGTTTAATATGAGTTAGGTTGTTAATCGCGCCATTGTATTGTGGGCTTGCGATTAATGTCCCTTGTCCTGCATCATTAACGATAGCTTTTGGTGCTGCTCGGTTAGTCGGGTTTTTAACCTTAAGTGCTAAAGAGCGGGCCTGGATTGCTTGTGTTGCTGTTGCTGCTTGCCAGTTAGCCACTAAGTAATAGTCTGGCGTTTCAACTTCGCTCTTCCAGTCTATTTGATAGTTACCATCAGCATCGGTAATTGCAAATGGTTCATCGCTATCACAGCTTAAGTTTTTATTTAAATCTGCACATACTGTAGCGCCAGATAATGCGCCCTGGTATACCGCTAAACCACTTATTTGCTGGTCGAATTCTGATACAGGAGGCGTTGTTGGTGTGGTTGGTATGCCTGCATCTGGTTGGCTTACATCTGTGGCTGAGTCATCGTCTGATGAGCCACAACCGATTAAGAGTGCGCTAGAAATTAAAATAGCTAATAAACTTTTATGGTGCATTAATGTGTCCTTACATTAGTGAGGTACTACGCTTTTCTCCAAAGGGTCGTGCAGTACCGTAATACATAGCAATACATCTGCTAACCCACCGTTGCTGGTGGGTTATGTTTATTGCAGAAACATTTCTGGCTTGGTGTTGTTAAAGAGGTAATTAACCTGCTGCGAACGCAAATAACTGGCCGCGATTTTTAATTTTGGTTTTTTTATAAATATTTTGTACGTGCATTTTGACAGTATTAACGGAAATGTTGAGCTCTTTTGCCATTTCTTCGTTAGTGAGTCCATGCAGTATAAGGGACAGAATTTGTTGTTCTTTTTTAGTTGTTACGGCAAGAATTTTAGCGCGGTTACCAGAAGAGGGAACCCGTTTTTTTTGTAAAATATACTTAGATACGGCTTTATCACTAAAGCTAATGTCGCCATCTTGTACTTTATTGATGCTTTGTATTTGATCGACTAGGCTTTCGTCGATGCTCATCGCCGCATGAAATCCAGAAGAGATCAAAATCACTTCGAGCTCAACATTTAGCGTTGGGCAATAGGCAATATGCAAATTACTTTTAAATAGCTCTGCAGATAAATAGCTTATTTCTTGTAGCGGGTGCTCAAGGTAATGAATCAATATCGCGGTGCTATTTTCAATGCTAGCTAGTGTTGACAACTCAGCAGATGCACAGCTAGAACTGCATGAAATAAGGTTGCATTCAATAAGATTGGCAAGGTGTTGAAAAGGCTCTTGCAGATGCAGAGGGAAATCTAAAATAAGCAGGTGTTTAGTGAGCATGTTACTTTCCTTGTTTCAAAATACTGCATCCCTTAGCGGTATTTTTTTAACGTTGCGGTTGCCTGTTATGCATAACGTGGCATCGCTTGGTTATCCTGATTGCGTACTGTTTTATTCAATTTTGCTTTTTGATGCTCCCTCTTATCCTACATAGGCTTTTTACATTATCTGCATGTAAACTTGTGCAGTCTATGGGCTAAGTAAGATAAATTAAAAAAACGGAGCTGTATATTGTGCTCATACTATAACTTATCAAATACAACGTAAGTACATGTTTACACGCTGTATTTGGGGTCGATTTCTTGCTGTTTAAATGAGCAGGTCGATATACTACAACATTATAATCCTGTTGCATACGGTAAAATGGATGTTTTTTATTCAACACCCATTCTTTACGATATACCCTTTGTGTTGTGCGAGTGCTAACGTTTTGGTTTACGTGAATGGCTGGGTTTTCCCTTGTTGGTTGCAGTTTTTTTAGGCTTGCTGCCTCGACCTTGCATAAAATGTTCTGGGCCTTCGATGGTATCGCGCATACTCTTTAGTGGTTTTTTCTTGGCTTTTTGAGGGGCTTTTTTCACTTCAGATGATGAATGCTCAATCAACTTCATTAAGGTGCTGAGCTCTTGCTCGTCTAAATCACGCCATTCACCAATCGGTAATCCTTTAAGCGACACATTCATAATGGATTGACGTTCAAGTTTGGTGACTTCAAAGTTGAAGTATTCACACATACGGCGAATTTGGCGGTTAAGGCCTTGGACTAATACAATTTTAAATGCATAAGGCGACACTTGCTCAACCTTGCACTTTTTGGTCACTACGCCCAATATCGGTACGCCAGTGGACATACCTTTAATAAAGTCATCGGTGATAGGTTTGTTGACGGTAACCACGTATTCTTTGTCGTGATTATTACCAGCACGCAAAATTTTATTAACTAAATCACCATTGTTAGTTAAAAATATCAGTCCTTGCGAATCTTTGTCTAAACGACCAATCGGGAAAATGCGTTCGCTATGGTTAACAAAATCGACGATGTTATCGCGCTCTGAACTTTCGGTCGTGCTCACAATACCGACAGGCTTGTTTAGCGCGATGAACACTAAATCTGCTTCGTCACGTGGCTCAATGTCTTGGCCATTCACTTTCACTTTGTCACCAAACTCAACAGTATCGCCAATTTTGGCGCGTTTACCGTTAATAAATACATTACCTTGTTCAATGAAGCGATCGGCTTCTCTGCGTGAGCATATTCCGCTCTCGCTGATGTATTTATTTAAACGGGTTGCAGATTCACTCATAGCGGTTCCTTTATCAACATAAACGCGCTGCAATGGCAGGCTCGATCGGCGCAGATAATATCATAAAATTTTTGATTATTCTGTAAGGTGAAGTCGTTAAAACTTGATGTGTTTATCATCTTAGTTGCGTTATAAATCAAAGCCCATTTGTGCAGTTGCATCATGATGTTGAGATAATAGGTTGATGTTTGCTAATGGCGTCGCTGAGCCATGAAGCTGCTGTTGCAGTAACTGATATAAATTGACGGCTAATTGCGGTGCATCTTGATTGTCTGGGGTGTGAATAAACACATAAGGTTGCTTGCCTTGGGCTATCCATATCGGCAGTTGTTTAAGCCAGTTTTGAAAGAAGTTTATATTCGCTTCTGCCTGTGGATGACCAATAAAACGCACTACAGGATGTTGAGCCGTGGCGATGGCATGCACTGGTACTTTGGGCTTTTTTTGATGGGCATCAATCACCGCAGCCGTTGTGGGCGGCGCAGCAAATACTGGGCGAGTATCCATAATAATTCGATTGCATTGGTTATCGATTAACAAACGATTTAGGTCGCGCTCGGCATCACCTTTGGCAAAAAAAGCTTGATGGCGAACTTCGACACCATAAGTTAATCCATGAGGCACTTGTGTTAAAAATTGAGCCAAAACCGGTAAGTGTAGCGGACCAAAACTGGCGGGTAATTGAATTTTCCACATACCTGTTACGTCGAGTAATGGTGCCATGACTGAGAAAAACTGTTGTAACGCGGAGCCAGCATTGTGCAGCTTTAATTCGTGTGTAATATGCTTGGGCAGCTTAAAGGTAAAGCGAAAATCCTGGCTGACAGCTGCGCGCCATATTTTTGCTTGTGTAGCTGATGGTGTGGCATAAAACGTAGTGTTGCCTTCTACGGTATTGAAAATCTCAGCGTAGCGGGCTAAGCGCTGGCTTGAGTCGTTATTGCCATACACAGTTTGCAGCCAATGATTTTGCGACCACATTGCTAACCCCAGTCGTATGAATGGGGGATGCGGTTGTTGACCTGATGTAAGGGGGTGCGTATTCAAAATGTTCCTTAGAATAAAAACTGTTTTTGCCTTGCTTATGACAAAAAACGCTTTAAAGGCTTAAAAAACGATATTTAGTTATTTTGTCTATATCTAATCAGTTTGCCCATCTGATAAAATTAGCCTCATTGGCTATGCTATCTGGTTATCATATCAGCCAGAAAACAAAATATGCATTATCTTGGTGTTAAGCGTTAGTTGGAGTGTTTGTGTCTAGTTCTGATCCTGAAAGTCAGTTTGATAATTACCGCCCTAAAGCGTCTACGGCAAAGCCGGTTAAAGTCCGTAAAAGTAAAACCGGTTGGTTACTGATTATCTTTATTTTAGCAACAGCCTATCTGGTTGAGTTTGAAGTAAGAACGTCTTATTACCAATCGTATTTTTTACACCAATACGCCACTAAGTTGACCTATCAGTTACGTGATTATCGTAGCGACGCAGTTATTTACCCTAAATATGGCCCATTTGATGACCGACATGGTTATAGCCAGCTGCCGCAAAAAATTGAGCGCTTAATTGAGCGTAATTACCAAATTACCCAACAGGTGGCGTTTTCGCCGATGTTGATGGATTACACCGAAAAAGGGTTTTTCCCGCCATATCACGAAAAAGCACAATCAGGTTTGTTGATTAAAGACTGCCGCGACATGACAGTGTTTGATTTCTCATACCCTAAACGTGTCTATCAAGACCAAGACAATATTCCGCAGCAAGTCATTAGTACTCTGCTGTTTATTGAAAACCGTGAAATGCTCAGCCCTGAAGCTAATTACAACCCTGTGGTCGATTGGCCTCGTTTTGTGTTAGCCGCTGCCAGCCAAATTGCAGAAATTGCTGGTATCGACATGTCTAAAGCGGGCGGCAGTACATTAGCCACTCAAATTGAAAAGTTTAGGCATTCTAACCATGGTTTGACGTTAAGTATCAAAGACAAGTTACTGCAAATTGGTTCGGCCATTGTGCGGGTGTATCAGCAAGGCGAAAGTACCATTAATGCTCGCCAACGTATTGTACAAGATTACCTTAATACTGTGCCGTTATCATCGGCCCCGGGTTTTGGCGAGGTGCATGGTATCGGTGATGGTTTATGGGCATGGTTTAAAACCGATTTTACTCAAGCAAATCAGCTATTGCTTAGCCGCCATACTCAACAAAACTCAGCACAGCGCGGTAAGGTCTTTAGAGAAATTGTGGCATTAATGATTGCCCAGCGTCGTCCATCATATTACTTATTACAAGGCCATGATGATTTAGAGTCATTGGTTGACAGCTATTTGCGTTTATTAGGCCGCGATGGCCTCATTGAAACCCAGTTAATGGTGTCGGCGTTAGAGCAGACTCTCACCTTTAACACCACTAAGTTGGCAACCACTAACCCCGCCAATAATAAAGGTGTTAACGCAGTCCGCATCCGTACCGCGGGCATGTTAGACCTTAACCTATTTGACTTAGATCGTTACGATTTAACGATTAACAGTACTTATCATGGTGATTTACAACAAAAAGTGAGTGATTACTTACGCAGCTTGGCACAAGTCAGCTCAGCTGAACGCGTTGGCTTATTGGGAGAACGTTTATTGTCTGCGCAGCAGCTTGATAAAGTGCTTTACAGCTTTACCTTGTATGAGAGCACTGACAGCGCTAACCGCGTGCGTATTCAAACCGACAGTATTGATCAGCCTTTTGATATTAACGAAGGCAGTAAACTCGAGCTAGGCTCTACCGCAAAACTGCGCGTATTAGCGACCTATCTGGACATTATTGCTGAGCTGCAACAGCGTTTTTCTGCCATGACAGTAGCAGATTTACGCCAGGTCGATGTTGAGCGAAAAGATCATATTACCCGCTGGGTAGTGGATTATTTGATTACTACTCGTGATCGTAATTTAACCCGTATGCTTGACGCAGCCCTGCAACGAGAATATTCGGCTTCACCAGAAGAGCGATTCTTCACAGGTGGTGGTTTACATGTGTTTAATAACTTTAACAAGAAAGAAAACAGTCGCGTACCTACCTTATATCAAGCGCTGCAAGAGTCTATTAACTTACCGTTTGTTCGCTTAATGCGCGACATTGTCAGCTACAGCAGTAGTTACAATAGCGAAGGCAGTGTGTCGCAATTATTGCGTAATGACAAAGACCCACGTCGAGAGGAATACCTTAAAGCCTTTGCTAAGCGTGAAGGGAGCTCGTTTGTAAAACGTTTTTATCGTAAATACCGCCAGCTTGCCCCAGAGCAACGTTTAGACGTGTTGTTTGATGGTATTGCACAACAAGAACACAAGTTAACGGCGGCGTATCGTTATTTAAAACCATATGACGGTGCCCGCGAACTCAAGACTTTTTTAAGCGCGCGTTTACCGACCAAAAGCTTTACCGATAAACAAATTAATTTGCTCTATAACAAGTATGGCGAAGAAAAATTTACCTTAGCTGACCAAGGTTATATTGCTCGAGTGCACCCGTTAGAATTATGGGTATTACGTTATTTAAATGATTACCCAGAAACGGGCTTAACTCAGGTATTAGAAGACGCACAGCCACAGTTGCAAGAAGTGTATCGTTGGTTATTTAGAACTCGCCATCAAAATGCTCGCGATGTGCGCATTCAGGTAATGCTAGAGGTTGAAGCGTTTTTAAGTATTCACCAACGTTGGGTGCGAATGGGCTATCCGTTTGAGTATATGGTGCCGTCGCTAGGCTCTGCGTTAGGCAGCTCGGGCGATAGGCCTGCAGCGCTAGCTGATTTAATGGGGATTATTCAAAATGACGGTTATCGTTTTCCAACAGTGCGTATTGATGAGCTACAATTTGCGAAAGACACCCCATATGAAGTGACGCTCGCTAACAATAAGCAAATGGTCACTCGAGTGATGCATCAAGAAGTGGCTAGAGCGCTTAAGCGCGCACTTGCTAATGTGGTGCAAAACGGCACCGCCAGACGACTTAATGGCAGCTTATTAGATGTAAATGGTCAGGCGATTATTATGGGCGGTAAAACCGGTACTGGTGACAACCGTATCGCAACCGAAATCCGTAATGGGCGTAAGGTGTCATCAACTGCAATTAACCGCACTGCAACGTTTGTCTTTTATTTAGGAGACCGCCACTTTGGTACGTTAACGGCATTTGTGCCGGGTGAAAAAGCAGATGATTTTAGTTTTACCTCAGCACTGCCATTACAAGTATTAAAAGGCATGATGCCGATTCTGTCGCCAATGATTAATCAAACAGAGCAGTGTCAAGCAGGTCTGTGATTGAGACCATAAATTGAGTCTCTCGATTAAATGGTTGGCCAAAGCTGTAGATTGACATAGTCAGTAAAAAAGCCCATAGGTTACTCTATGGGCTTTACTTATTCTGGCTCAGGCTAGTAAATTATTGATATAGGCTGAGCATCACCACCACATGACATACAGCAACGACACTGGTGAGTATTGTGCGCAGAGTAATATAGCTGGTAGTCGCAGATAATTGTTTGGCCTTAAATTCGATATACAGCAAATACACGTAACCACTGACTAATAAGATTAATGCCGACAATTCAAACGGCGTTAATAATGCAATCCAACAACCTAGCGCAATAACATTACTGATAATCAATAATTTAGCGATACTGTCATCGAGATTCAGTACTACAGCTTTGCCCCACAAAGCCCCCGCCATAAAACTTAAAATAATTGCACTGTAACTAATAAAACCTAGTAAGGTATGCTCAGGCGATAAGACACTATGGTTAAACGCCAACAGACTCAGTGTGATAAACGGAATTAAGCCTGCAAAACCTAACCATTGCCAAGTGCTGATATTTTTCATGGTATCTCCTTTGCTATAAATAACGCTGTTAACTCCAATATAAATGATCTTAGTTGTACAACCTATAGGTGAATGAAGCCCAATGAATATTTATCTTAAAGACGTTAGCGAACAAGATTTAAGCTTATTATTTGAGTTTCAAAATGATCCTATCGCCAACAATATGGCAGATTTTCCTGCACGTGAACGAGAGGCGTTTTATCAGCATTGGCAGCAGAATATTTTTGCTAATGATCAAGGGATCGCAATCGGTATTTGGCATAACAACTTGTTGGTTGGCCATTTGGTATCGTGGGTCAATCTTGAACTGGCGACACCCGATGAGCCTGAAGTGCGTTTAATTGGTTATTGGATTGGGCGTAAATATTGGGGGCAGGGAATTGCGACTCAGGCCTTAAAACTTTTTTTACAACAATACATAACCAGCCCGGTTTACGCCTACATTGATGCACAAAACCAAGGATCATTAAAGGTAGCCCAGGCCAATGGGTTTGTGGATGTTACGCCGCAATACCCATCGCTGTTTACTAAAGATAATTTATTAATATTTAAGCGAGATAGCCTTAAAAGTTAATGGCCGCCACCGCCACATCCGCCACAGCAACTGCCGCCATTGCCATCTTTTTTCTGTGGTGTTTCTGTTTTAGGAGCGGTATCAGTTTGCTCTGTTTTAGGTGCAACATAGCTAACAGGTTCAGTTTGTTTGGCAGGCTTAAAAATACCGCTAATTGAAAAACTCATGATGCTACCTCGTGGTGTGATCTCGTGGTTTAAATTAAAACACATATTTTTTATGCACGTTTAAATTGTATAAGCACCATCTTTATAGTCAAGTACTATCTGTTGCATTTTGTTTAGCGTGTATCGAGATGTGTTGAACGTCACAATTAGCGCCAGCAGAATGTCATAACTAGTCTTTGTTTTGACGCGAATGAGCATGATAAACTGTGCATCCACCTGTTTGGAGTTGTTATGTCTTTTGCTCAATTATCGCTACACCCTACGTTAATGGCCCGTTTAGCTGAGCTTAATTATCAGCAAGCCACTCCTATTCAATTAAACGCTATTCCGGTGATATTAAGCGGTAAAGATGTGATGGCAGGAGCTCAAACGGGAACCGGTAAAACTGCGGCATTTGCACTACCCATTTTACAGTCAATTTTGAGTCAGCAAGTGCTTAGTCCCAATCAAATAACTAAGGTAATTCGCGCACTTGTATTAGTGCCTACACGCGAGTTAGCGCAACAAGTTCACCATAGTATTGAGCAATATGCCCACGGCAGCGAAATTACCAGCGTAATGGTTTACGGCGGCGTGAGTATTGGTGCGCAAATTCGCCAGCTCAACAATGGCACCGACATTTTGGTAGCAACCCCAGGGCGATTATTAGATTTACTGCGTAAGCGAGCGTTGTCTTTGTCGTACTTAACACATCTCGTGTTTGATGAAGCAGATCGTATGCTTGATATGGGTTTTAAAGATGAGATTATCGAAGTACTAAAGCAAGTACCTAAAACACGGCAGACCCTATTGTTTTCAGCCACCTTAGATGACCGTATTTTTAGCTTTAGTAAACGTTTGTTGCAGTCGCCTAAAGTAATAGAAGTCGCTAAACGTAACACTACAGCTGCCAATATTGTTGAACGTGTTTATAACCTCGACAGCAACCGAAAATGTGCGGCATTGTGCCATTTAATCAAGGTTGAGAAATGGCAGCAAAGCTTGATTTTTAGCCGTACCAAACAAGGTGCTGATGCCTTAGTGAAACAAATGAAACTCGCAGGCGTTAGCGCAGAAGCGTTTCATGCAGATTTATCGCAAGCAGTGCGTGAGCAAGTGTTAAATCAATTTAAGACTGGCGAACTAACGGCATTAGTGGCTACCGACGTTGCAGCCAGAGGGTTAGATATTAACGAGCTTAATTATGTGGTTAATATGGAATTACCGTTTCAGGTTGAAGATTATGTCCACCGGATTGGCCGCACTGGCCGTGCGGGCAATCAGGGCCAAGCGGTTACGTTACTCAGTGTCGACGATGAACCGTTATTGGTTAAGTTAGAAACCTATTTAGACCGCCGACTTCCACAGCAATGGTTGACAGGTTTTGAGCCTGACTTAGAGCAAATGATTGTCACCACACGTAAAACCACCAAGAGTGCTCTAAAACAGCAAGCCCGCAAAAAAGCATTAGGTCAACGCCCATCACGCAATAAAAAATAAACGTCTTTGCGCGACGATCTTATAAACGTAGCGCATTAGCCGCTTATTATTTCTGTCTTTAAATTGCCATATTATCGTCATACTTTTTGAACCTTGTTGTCACATTTGTTGCTTATCTTAACTGTCGAATAATCATACCTACATTTGAATAGTTATTTTGTGAGCATACTTAAGGACAATATATGAGCAAGGCGACGTTTAACCCAACTCGTTTTAATAACAGTAATAACACTCCTTTTAATGAAGTGATGGACAAACACCTGTCACGTCGTAACTTTGTTAAGCGTGGTTTAGGGCTGAGTGCAATGACCGCATTTGGTGGTTTTGGCTTAAGTGCTTGTGGTTCTGATAACAACGACAGCAGCACGCCTGCAACCCCAACGACACCTACAACGCCTACAGCTCCAACACAAAGCTCTGCAGTATTAGGCTTTGAGTCGATTCCGGGCTCGTTAACCGACGCAGTGGCCGTTCCTGCTGGCTATTCTGCTTATGTTTTAGCACCTTGGGGTACGCCGCTAAATTCAAAAGCCGCAGCATGGAAAGATGACGGTAGTAATACAGCAGATGATCAAGCTAACTCTGTGGGTATGCATCATGATGGCATGCATTTCTTCCCACTTAATGATGCCGGTGATGACGGCTTATTGTGCATTAACCACGAATATATTGACGAAGATGCCTTACACCCAACAGGTCCAACTTATGACACAGACGGTAAACGCAGTGTTATTGACGAGGTGCGCAAAGAAATCAACGCGCATGGCGTTTCAGTAGTGCGTATCAAGCTTGTGTCTGGCATGTGGCAAGTGGTTGAAAACGACAGCTACAACCGCCGCTTTACCGGTGCAAGTGTGATGGATATTGCCGGTCCACTAGCCTATAGCTCATACCTTGAAACACGCTACTCGCCAGACGGCAGTCAGGCGCGCGGCACGTTAAACAACTGCGGTAATGGTTACACGCCTTGGGGCACGTATTTAACTTGTGAAGAAAACTGGCCAGAATACTTTGTTAATAAAGGCGAGAAAACAGAATCACAATCACGGATTGGTATTCCAAGCACTGATACGCGTTATGGTTGGAACCATTTAGCGGGTAATGACGATGAACGTTTAGACGAGTTTGCTCGTTTTGATATGACACCAACAGGTTCAAGTGCAGCAAACGATTATCGTAACGAGTCAAACGGCCATGGTTATATTGTTGAAATCGACCCATACAACCCTAACTCGCGTGCGGTTAAACGTACTGCGTTAGGTCGTTTCCGTCACGAAGGTTGTGTATTTGGTAAACTGGAAGAAGGCAAGCCGCTGACTTTTTATTCTGGTCACGATTCTCGTTTTGAATACCTTTATAAGTTTGTGTCTGATGCAGTATGGGACGCCGCAGATGCTAACAGCAGTAACCGCTTAAGCATGGGCGACAAATACATGAATGCTGGCACATTGTATGTGGCAAAATTCAGCGAAGATGGAGTAGGCGAGTGGTTACCGTTAACTCTTGACGGCATGACAACTGACGGCGGCACGCTAGCAGATAGCTTTAGCTCATTAGAAGAGATTATTTTAAATACCGCTGGTGCAGCTGATTTAGTGGGCGCAACCCCAATGGACCGTCCAGAATGGGCAGCGGTTGACCCATTTACGGGCAGTGTTTACCTCACACTCACCAACAATAGTCGACGCACTGAGAGCACTAACCCTGCTAACCCACGTTTAAATAATAACTTTGGTCATATTATCCGTTGGGATGAAGGTGAAGCTGCAACTGATTTTAGCTGGGATATCTTTGTTTTTGGTTCACCAGATGATGGTGATGCAGAGACTAACTTATCTGGCTTAACTGACCTTAACCAGTTTGCCAGCCCAGACGGATTAGCTTTTGATACCCGTGGTATTTTGTGGGTGCAAACCGATAATGGCGCCTCTGAAGTGGGTGAAGAAACCAACGACCAAATGCTTGCTATTGTGCCATCGACTATGCTTGATGCCGATGGAAATCAACAAGTGGTTAGCGCCGACAATCAAACACAACTTAAACGTTTCTTTGTTGGGCCAAACGGTTGCGAAGTCACAGGGTTTGCTATTACCCCTGATTACACAACGGTATTTGCTAATATTCAGCATCCAGGTAACTGGCCATATTCTGATAAAGCAGATGAAGAAACGCCAGCTGGCATAACAGTGCGTCCACGTGCTGCGACAGTGATGATCCGTAAAGATGACGGCGGTGCAGTGGGTGTTTAGTAGGCTGTAGGTGACTCAGAGCCAACTGCAAGATAACTCATGAGTTACCTTAAGCTGTAACCACTTTTCATGCTGATTAAAACCCTGATAGACTCGTGCTATCAGGGTTTTATTATTTATCAGCGTATTATTAAAAACAGGAGCGTTATGCTAAAAGGCATCCACCATGTGGCCATCATTTGTGGCGATTATCCCCGCTCAAAAGCGTTTTATACTCAGGTATTAGGCCTTAAGATTATTGCCGAAAATTATCGCCAAGCGCGCGATTCCTACAAACTGGATTTAGCCTTACCCGACGGCAGTCAAATTGAACTGTTTTCATTTAACGCTGCCCCGTCAAGGCCGAGCTTTCCCGAAGCACAAGGATTACGCCATTTAGCGTTCAAAGTCGACGATATCAAGCAGGTAGTACAACATTTACAACAGCATGGTGTAGAGGTTGAGCCTATTCGAGTCGATGAGTATACCAACAAGCAATACACCTTTTTTAGTGATCCTGATGGCTTGCCATTAGAGTTATATCAAACAGCTTAATAAGCCTTTTTTATCCGCAGTTAACGCTCAACCTCTCTAATCTTGCACTGCCTATATGGGTAGTGACATGCGCTTTGTTGTGTCAACGCCATCTTTAACTTGTTAGTGGTTGTCATCTATTGCAGCACAAATACCAGAAATTAATTACAATCTTTACATAAATGATAATGATTTGTATTTGCGATCTTTGTTGTGTTTATGTAGAGTACGTCACATAAAAGCACTTTCATAAACTCTAATTAATAATAGGATGATGTTAGACATGAAATCGAACAGTTACAGTAAGTTGTCGTTAGGTGCACAGGCCGTTGCCGCAGCTCTAGTATTTGGTAGCCCTGCGCTTTATGCCGCAGATACCAATAATGAAACTTGCGATAAGGACATTTTAGCCAACTGTAAGCCAGCAGAAACAGACGAATCTATTGAGCGTATTCGTGTACATGGTGTACAAAATTCAGTTTACATGTTTAACAGTTCGGCCGACAAACGCCGTTTGGCTGAGTTAGTCGATACGCCACAGGTCATCACGGTATTAACCCAGGATCAAATCCAAGAGTCAGGTAACACCGACCTTAAAGACATTCTATCAGCCCAAGCCGGTGTGACCTTAGGCACAGGTGAAAACGGTAACGCATTTGGTGACCGTTACATTATTCGTGGTCACGAAGCCCGCAGCGACGTGTTTGTTGATGGCTTGCGTGACCCAGGTATGACAACCCGTGAGAGCTTTGCCACTGAGCGCGTTGAAATTACTAAAGGCCCAAGCTCAACATTTGCTGGCCGTGGTTCATCGGGCGGTGCCATTAACAGCGTAACCAAAAAAGCCTCTGTTGCCTATGACTTTGGCCGAGTAGATGTTGGGGTAGGCAGTGACGACCACAGCCGCGTAACCATTGACTACAACTTACCATTATCAGAAAAAGTCGCTGTGCGCCTAAACGGTTTAACTGCACAAGAAGATATGCCTGGCCGCGAGGGCATTAGTCGCGACCGTAATGGTGTGCAATTATCGGGTGTGTATGAAACCACAGATGCCTTATCGTTTATTGCCGATGTGTATCATATTAAAGCAGAAGATGTGCCCGATTTAGGCAGTTATTTTGACCAAACAACTCGTAAGCCACTCGAAGATATTCCGGTATATGCACAAGAAGGCGACTTTTTAGACTCAGAAGTGACCACCTTTACTCTGCGCACAGAATACGAGCTTAATAGCGACATTACCCTGTACAACGCCACGCGAGTTGGCCATACCGAAAACGGCTATATTACAACGGGGATGGGCGGTACAACCCGTGCCGATACCGATGCCACAGCACCAGGCGCAAGTACGTTAACATTAAGTACTCACCAGGGTAATCAAGATGTGGATTATGTTAGCACTCAGTTCAACTTATTCTGGAATACTAAAATCTTTGGCTTTAATAACAAGCTAGTGTTTGGTTTGGAATACACAGACGAAAATGTCGATAACGGTGTGTACACTATTACCAATAACAACCCGACAAACTGTACTACCGATGGTCGTCGCGGTGTGTCTGAGTCTTATTGTATTATTGATGGTGATGGTAATACGGTTGATAACATCAGCCAGCTTATGGGGCGTAGTTATATTGATGGCGGCTCAGATGCAGTGTACGACATTGAAACCGTGTCGGCGTATATGATGGATAACGTTGAGCTAACCGAGCAACTGTCAATGTTTTACGGTTTAAGGCTCGACAGCTTTGACTACAGCAACGACACAACCAGTACGCTTTATGAATATTCAGACACCATGTATAACTACAACTTCGGTTTGGTTTACGATTTGTCTGAAGACGCTAACATTTATGCTAACTACAGCACGGCTACCAACATCAATGGTGGCGAGTCTGACTTAGGGGCAAACTGTGGTTATGGCGGTATTTGTGGTACTGAAGAGCAAGCTACAGAAGCCGACGCTGAAATCGTTGAAAATATCGAACTTGGCACCAAGTGGATGTTGTTTGATGACAAAATGATGTTCTCAGCATCGATTTTCCAAATCACTAAAAGTGATGTAATGGAAAGCGTTGGTGACAGCTACTCAACCTTAGGCACGCTCAACACAGGTGAAAACCGCGTAAAAGGGATTGAGTTTGGTATGGTGGGTAACATTACTGAACAGCTAAGCATCCAATTTTCTGCCGCTAAAATGGATTCAGAAATATTAGATTCTTACGACCCAGCAAACATTGGCTTAGCGTTAAGTAACTTTGCAGATGAAAGCGCGTATTTACAATTACGTTATCAAATATCTGATTCATTTGTATTTGGTGGTAGCTACACTTACCAAAGCGAAATGTACGGCGGTCAGCCAGATACTGCGGCAGGTTATGACACGACTAATGAGCGTTACAGCATCGTAGTGCCTAACTATCAAGTAGTTGATTTATTTGCTAGCTACAATGCTACCGAAGCATTAACGTTCCGTATTAATGTGGGTAATGTGTTAAATGAAGAGTACTGGACTGCAGCATACCGTTCAGGTTCATTTATGTACCTAGGAGATGCGCGTAATTCAAGACTGTCGATGACATACGAATTTTAATCCGCTGTTCACAATAAACGGTTAACCATTGATGAGTTAACCACTAACTCCAACGCTTAACCTCTCGTTAAGCGTTGGTTTTTTGGTTTTAGAAAACAGGAAATAAGCATGGTTGTTATAGAAAAAGTGCTCAGTAAAGAGCAAGTCAGCGCTTATCGTCAGCAGCTTGCGCAATGTCCCTGGGGCGACGGTCGTCAAACTGCAATGGGCATGGCTGCGTCTGTTAAACAGAATCATCAAGCCGATGCGCAAGACGCCAATGTGCAGCAACTGGCCAACCAGTTATTAGCACGTATTGGCGACACGCCTAAAATCGTTTCAGCGGCATTACCGCATAAAATTTTCCCACCGTGTTTTAATCGCTACAGCGAAACCGAAGAATATGGCTATCATGTTGATGCAGCTATTATGCGTATTCCACATACCAGCGAGGTGATCCGCAGCGATGTGTCTATGACGGTATTTTTAAGCGAGCCCGAAGAATACGATGGTGGTGAGTTGGTTATCTCTACCGAATTTGGTCAGCAGCAAATTAAACTGCCAGCAGGATATGCAGTGGTGTATCCATCAAGCAGCTTGCATAAAGTGACAGCCGTAACCAAAGGCCAGCGTGTTGCTGTCATTACCTGGATGCAGAGTATGGTTGCAGATTCAAACCTACGCCAAACCTTATATCAGCTCGATCAAAGCATCCAAAAATTGATTAACGCCAACAAGACCGATCGCGCCGAGTTAGACAATTTACACAATGTTTATCACAACTTAATTAGGCAATTTACTCAGTTGTAACACTAAAAAAACGAAAGGACGTATATTCATGTGAATATACGTCCTTTTATGACGTGTTATCAGTAGGTTGTTTATAGAAAAACATGACTTTAATCAGTATCAACTAGCTCACTGTCATCTGGCCGGTGTAAAGAATAAAGTTACGCAATAAAATCACTCCTAGTAGGCTCAAGCATGCCGTACCTGCCACATATGAAAACTTACGTTTTGATGTGGCTGTCATAAACAAGTTCATAGCAAGGGGAGCAGATAGACCTAATCCCATAATGCCGAACCAGAATATAAATCCCCAAAATCCCACTCCGATAGCATTGAATGCCGCGACCTTGCTTTGGCCACCACTAAATACTAAACCCAGGAAGAAGGTGAACATCAGGAGTATCTCGCCTAAAATCAGAGGGATTTCTATTTTATGAATAAAACGGACTTCTGCACCATTGGGGTTGCCTTTGAGTAACACACCGCCTAATAGCGATGCCGCAGCGCCCGAAGACAAGCCAGAAGCTAAAAACAGTAAAGGTAATACGCCAGTATTCCACATCGGGAAGTGAGGCTGAGCCGATAATAAAAATCCGGTATAAGCACCTAAGGACACCGAAAAAATCACTAATAAACCGGTTATACCAGCCTCATAACGAGCTATCACACTGGTGAGTTTGCCAACAATCGGTAAACGTTTTTTGCATAAATCATCAATGGGTTGTTTAAATGTGATTACAATCCAAGCATACATAAATACTTGATAGAGCATTAAGATAATCACCCCCATCGACATTACTGACATAGGGTTGTAAAACACCAGAATCTTCCAAAAGTGCAACGGCTTGGTTAAATCTAATACTAAAACGCCTAAGCCAGCTAACACCGAAATTGCTGCAACCACACAGGCTGCTTGGACAAATCCAGATTGATATGCTTTCCCTTTCAGGCAACCATGTTTTAGCATAACAGCAAAAAACATAGCACCTGCGGATACCCCGGCTAAAAATAAGTATATGGCAATGGGCCAGTGCCAGACCAAAGTGTCAAAATGAAAAGCACTCATAATATAATCTCCCCTTGTCTCGCCTTAATACGAAATATTTTAGGTCGGGTACCCAAACTTTGTTTGTAGCGCTCAGTCGGATTAGCTTTTAATCGCGCGACGAGTTCAGATTCGGGATCTTTAAGATTACCAAACACTAACGCTTTTGTTGGGCATGCTTCTACACAGGCAGGTTGTTTACCCTCTTTGAGATTCGTTTCACGGCAGAAATCACATTTGTCGGCGGTTTTTGTCACAGGGTTAATAAAACGCACTTCATAAGGACAGGCAGCAATACAATATAGGCAACCCACGCATCTATCCGCATTGACTGCAACAATACCGGTTTCTTTATCGATAAAGGCGGCCCCTGTTGGGCAAACTGTAACACAAGGGGCGTTTTCGCAATGCTCGCAAGAATGGCGACTAAAATGATAATACTGGTTTGGGTATTCACCGAAAGGGCCAGTTTTTTCGATGCTTAACCGCGTTACACCTTCAGGTACATGGTTGACCTCACGGCAGGCTTCAACACAAGCATTACAGCCAATACATTTGCTTTCATCATGTAACAAAGCGTACTTTATGTTGTTTATCTCGGGCTCCATTTCGGCATTATTGCCACTGAGTGGATATACCGATACGCCCGCAACCAATGCGCAGGTATTTTTAAGGAAATGCCTTCTTGAATTTTCCATGATTCATTACCTCTGCACACTATGGCAACGTTGGCATTCAATGCTGCGTTGTTTGGCTGTTAACGTCATCATAGGGTCGGTTTGTGGGTGCAATTGATGACATGAACTGCAATTGACTTTTTGGGCGTGCACATTATGAGTCCACTCGCTTTTGCCAAGATTTGTTGCACGATGGCAAGTTAGGCACACTGCATTTTGCGCGATTAATGGGATTTCATTATCAGCAGAAAAAACCATTAAGTTATTAGGTTTTTTAGGGTGATTACCTTTTTCACCATGACATGAACTGCAGCTTAAATTTAGCCCGTCTTGGGCGTGGTGACCTTGCATTTTGCCGTTGCGTTTATGGCATTTCATGCACGAGTCATTGTTAATTTGCTCAGTAGAGTCAGCGCAATGTGCTGCCTGACTAATAAGAGTGAGCGACAATACGCCTACGCTTAACATCAGTAGCCAGTTATTTCGGGACATAATTAGTCCTCTCTACAATGATGGGATGGTGAAAATGTCGGGTGATATCATTAAGTGGTCACCCGACGGGCCTTCATGCGGGTAACATGCCTTTTAACGTTTGCACGTCGTAAGGTTTTCCTCGAGCCATTTCAACTAACTTAATGTTGAACTTTTCGAACAAACTTTTTGCACTAGCATCATCTTGTTGACTGAAGTCAGAAATAATCAACTTCACTTCAGATGAGTCATGATCAATCACGACGTAGTCGAGTTTTGTGTGATGTTCAGCAGCGCTATAGGCATCCATTTCAAACACATTATCGATGGGAACATTGCAGCAAACGTCGTACTTTCCTCCTACTACAGCTTGTAGTGATTTCATGAAATCAACATTTTGAGTGTCAAAAAGTGCTTTTTTTAGCGTGATTGGGTGTTCGGCGTGATCTGTTTTGAAGAACTTAATACAGGTCATAACAAACATGACAAGTATAAAAGGGACCGCAATAAACAGTACGGAGTACACGAACGCATAACTTAAAAAGACTGAAGTAAACATATATACCTCCAAAACGCATTCTTAATATTATTGTTTTTTCAAACCATCTTATGTCTCAGATGTACTGTTAATAGTATGCCTGTGTTGGGGTATAAACTTGATCTTAATCAATTAATTCAGGCTAGTTTTACGCTTTTGATGAGAGTTAAGAATTAGGTCTAATTACTTTTTTTATGTTTTGTTTTTTAAATATTACGTATTCAAGTAAAGCGGTATTTAATAAGTGTATTTTAATATTTTCTGTTTTTAAAAATCTATTTTGTTTAATGTGTGATTACAAAATTTGTAATCAGGTGGTATTTGGCGGTTAATGACATTGTTGAATAGTTAAATTTATGATCTGGATTAATTAAAGTGTGAATATTTGAAATAAAGTTATGAAATACTCAGCGAGTCGATAAAATCAAAGGTTGCATATTGAGAGGGAGTCAGTGACATGAAACCTATCGACTTAGATAAACTGGATTTATTAACGCTCACTATATTAGTGAGTCTTTATGAGCATAAGTCTGCTACGCATGTATCCAAAATATTAAATATACCCGCCTCTAAAATCAGTCGTTGCTTACATACAGCGAGATTAATTTTTGGTGATGACCTTTTTATTCGGCGAAAGTATGGTTTAGTACCCAATGACTATGCTGGCAAAGTGTACCCAATAGCGAAAGAGATTGTTGATTGTGCAAAACACTTTAATCGGGTCAACAGTGCTGAGCAATTACATCATCGTTATTTTGAGTTAGTGTTTCCCGGGATGATTGCATATGCTTACCCGAGAGCCATAATGCAAGCAATAAAAGACCACAACAAGAATATCCACATCAATGTAAGCAGTTGGAGTAATCATTCTTTAGAAAGTCTCACAAACGACCCTCACGGTATTGTTATGTGTTGCTGTAAAAGCCCTGATGAAGTCAGCTTTTTTGATCACAATTTACGCGTAGAAGTGTTGGCCACGTTGAATCGACAATACTTGCTATGTTGTAAAAATCACCCCATTTTAAAACAAGAAATTAGTTTAGAAACCATCGCGAAGTATCCATTTATCAACACTTTTATTGGTGTTCAAGCACCGATACTTAATCCGTTTCAAGAGTATTGCAAAGCAAAAGGTTTACCCGTAAATACAGAAATGACCATTACCAGCGTATCTTCATTATTTGAATATTTGTCAGACTGCCAATCTTTAGCTATTACACCTTATAAAGCGGTATACGACATGCTCGATGAGGATTCAGGAATACATGCATGCCAATTATCTGAAGTTGAGTGTGATCGGATTTTTCAAGTTGTTGAACCATTGAAGTTAGTGATGGTGACGTACCCAACATCTGAAAATGACGATTCTGTATGGTTAAAGAAAAAAATTCGCGAATTAACCTTAGAGCTTATTTAGGATTAGCGTGTCGTAATATTGAATATGATGAATGTCGGTTAACTATGAACATTTAGATAAAATGATACACGCCAGCAATACTATACCTAAACATACTCATGTTTATTTTACCGTATGGGTGGTTAGTTGGGTTAGCCTATAGCTAAAGCCGTATTTTTAAAATATTTTTATAAGACAAGTAAATTAATGATTTTAGCAATATTGAAATTAGATTTATATAAAATGCACTTTATAGCTTGAGCCTGACATTAATGTAAAATCGTAAAGCAACAATATCGTATTATGCGATTAAAATATCTGTGGGCGAATTTAGCTAAACAAGCTAAGCGCAAATTTATTGATTTAATAAATGAAACATCGATAGCGCTTTACTGCATTATTCAGGTTAAGCTAATCTTCTTGCGAATTTAGCGCATAAGGAGATGATGTGAGTACAACCAAATCTATCACGATACCCATCAATAAAAGCCAATCATTTTTTGCGGGTGCGCTTGCTGTTATGCCGTTAACGATTGCCGTGATCCCCTGGGGGATTTTAGCAGGCTCGTTCGCATTAGAAATTGGCTTAACTGCCGTAGAAAGCCAAGCTATGTCGGCGATTATTTTCGCAGGCAGTGCGCAATTGGTGGCCCTTGGAATGATAAAAGCCGGTATTGGTATCGGCAGTATTTTAATTACCACCCTACTCATAACCTCAAGGCATTTACTGTATGCCATCGCCATGCGCAGTCAAATAAGCCCATTACCCCTAAAATGGCGTTTAGGGCTGGGTTTTTTACTGACCGACGAATTATTTGCCATAGCTAACCAGGCCCATGGCAACGATACGCCTGCTCAGCACCACTTTGATCGCTGGTACGCGCTGGGAGGTGGCCTAACATTTTATGTGGGTTGGAATATTGCCACCTTGCTCGGTATTGTGGCAGGGCAGTCTATTGATAACTTGGGCGAGCTTGGGCTCGATTTTGCTATTGCCGCCACATTTATAGCCATAGTCGTGCCAACGGTAAAAAAACCGTCAATTTTAGTGTGCGTATTAGTGTCACTCACGTTAGCAGTTGTGTGCGCTGTGTTTGCCATTCAAGCAGGACTGTTGATAGCGGCAATATCTGGCATGGCAGCTGGTATGGCGTACGCCAAACTCACAAATGAAGGCGGTAATAAAATAGCGAGTGAACACAAGGATGATACTTTATGATTTGGTTGATTATTCTGTCTATGGCTGCGGTTGTGTTTGTGAGTAGACACTTATTATTAGAGCCTAAAATTCCGATTCGGTTAAGTAAAAACACCTTAACCTTTTTAAGCTACTCAGCTCCTGCCGTATTAACCGCCATATTGGCGCCTATTGTATTTGTACCACATGGTGAGTTAGCCATTAGCCTGTACAACCCTTATTTGACTTGCGCGCTCGTGGCTACATTACTGGCTTATATCACTCGTAATACGTTACTTACAACAGTGTTAAGTATGGGGCTATTTTTCTTTTTGTAGTCACGATAATTCTCAATAATTGTTAACTGACAATCGGCGGTGCAATAGATTAGAATAACCGCCATATAATGGATCAGTAGAGTGACAACATGCACGTACACATTTTAGGGATTTGTGGCACTTTTATGGGCGGTTTAGCCCTACTTTCCCGCGCAATGGGCTATAAAGTGACCGGCAGTGATGCCAATGTTTATCCACCTATGAGCACTCAGCTCGAGCAACAAGGCATTGAGCTTATACAAGGTTTTGATCCTGAACAGCTGGGTAAAGAAGGCGAAAACCAACCCGATTTAGTGGTGATTGGTAACGCTATGAGCCGTGGTAATCCTTGTGTAGAAGCAGTACTAAACCGTGGCATGAAATACACATCAGGGCCGCAATTCTTATCTGAACATATTTTGCCAAACCGATGGGTATTAGCCGTGGCAGGTACCCATGGCAAAACCTCGACTTCAAGCATGTTAGCCTGGGTATTGGAATATTGCGGTTATGAACCGGGTTTTTTAATTGGTGGTGTACCGCAAAACTTTGGCGTATCGGCCCGTTTAGGTCACTCGCCCTTTTTTGTGGTTGAAGCCGACGAATACGACAGCGCCTTTTTTGATAAACGTTCCAAATTTGTGCATTACCATCCGCGTACTTTGGTGATCAATAATTTAGAATTTGATCATGCCGATATTTTTGCCGATCTGGCTGCTATTCAACGTCAATTTAATCATGTTATTCGTACTGTTCCGGGTGAGGGGAAAGTGATTTGGCCAGCGCAGGTTGAAGCTGTACAGCAAGTGATTGATATGGGCTGCTGGAGCGAGCAAGAAGTATATTCAACTCAAACCAACGTGTTACCAAATGAAGGTGAACCAAGTGTATGGCAGTCGCGTACTATTGCCGACGATGGTCATGAATTTGAAGTGTTATTCAACGGTAAGTCTCAGGGTATTGTGAGTTGGGCTTTAATTGGTCAGCACAACATTGAAAACGCGATAATGGCCATTGCTGCAGCTCGTCATGTGGGCGTAACGCCTAATCATGCTATTGAGGCATTAGCTAAATTTAGCCCCCCAAAGCGTCGTTTAGAATTATTAGATACGGTCAATGATGTTGCTGTGTATGACGACTTTGCTCATCATCCCACCGCCATTGCCACGACCTTGCAAGGTTTGCGAGCCAAGGTGGGTGTAGATGCCAATGCAACAGGTAAGATTATTGTGGTGTTAGAGCCGCGCTCAAACACCATGAAAAGTGGTGTACATAAAGACACCTTAGCCAATTCTATGGCGTTAGCAGACGTGGCGTATTTGTACCAAGCAGACAATATTGGTTGGGACATAGCCGCCAGTATGGCTAATGCACCAATCCCTGCGACTGTATACCACAATATCGACGACATTGTTAACGCCGTTGCCAACACGGCAACTCAAGGTGATACCGTGGTGATTATGAGTAATGGTGGCTTTAACGGTATCCATCAAAAAATCATTAAGGCATTAGCATAAAGGCTAATGCAATAGAGGATACAACATGGCCTATACCAAAAAAGCCAAAGCCATTAGTTTAGCTTGGACCGGTGCATCTGGTGCGCCTTATGGTATTAAATTGCTTGAATGTTTGCTTGCTGCCGATTACCAAGTGTTTTTAATGATATCTAGCGCGGCAAGAGTGGTACTCGCTACCGAGCATGGTTTACAGCTTAGTGCCAACCCAGACAAAGCCAAAGCGCAGCTAGAAGAGCAGTTACAAAGTACCGATAAACCGCTTACAGGCGAATTGGTTGTACTTGGCAAAGATGAATGGTTCTCGCCGCCAGCATCTGGCAGTGCAGCACCTAAACAAATGGTGATTTGCCCGTGTTCAACTGGCACTTTAGCGGCAGTTGCGACCGGAATGAGCAATAATTTGCTCGAAAGAGCAGCAGACGTAGTATTAAAAGAGCGGGGGCAATTGATTCTTGTTCCGCGAGAAACTCCTTTTAGCACCATACACTTAGAGCATATGTTAAGCCTAACACGTAACGGTGCGACCATCATGCCAGCGGCACCAGGCTTTTATCATAATCCCAAATCGATAGAAGATCTGGTAAACTTCATGGTTTCCCGAATCCTTGATCATTTGGGGATTGAACACGACTTAACGAGTCGCTGGGGATACGGACTCACCCAGCCAAACGACATCGACAATTGAGATATTTATGAAGCACACAATTGAAATGATGATTTCTGAACAAGAAATCAATAAAACCCTCGACCAGTTAGCCGAACGCATCAATGCACATTATGCAAACAGTGAACGCTTATTAATGGTTGGCTTGTTAAAAGGTTCTGTCGTGTTTATGGCCGATCTGTGTCGTCGTATTAAAGGCCATGTAGAAATCGATTTTATGTCAGTGTCTAGCTATGGTAATAGCATGAACAGCTCGCGTGATGTAAAAGTGCTTAAAGATGTGCAGTCTGACATTGCAGGCCGTGACGTATTAATTGTTGAAGACCTTATCGACTCAGGTAATACCTTAAACAAAGTACGCGAAATGCTGTTACTGCGAGACCCAAAAAGCTTGGCATTATGTACGTTATTAGATAAACCAGAGCGCCGCGAAGTCGACGTTTATGTCGATTTTATTGGCATTACGATCCCCGACGAATTTATTGTGGGTTACGGTATCGATTATGCGGAGCAATACCGCAACTTACCTTACATCGCCAAAGTCGTGCCGCTAGATTAAGCCAACATCATTTTATAAACTCCCACCGATGTGGGAGTTTTTTTTCACAGATAAGTTGAGGATTTCAATATGGCCGATAACGCCAATGCATTGGTGATCGATAACCTTAAAAAAACCTATAAAGGCGGTGTTCAAGCTGTTAAGTCGATTAGTTTGACGGTAAAGCAAGGTGACTTTTTTGCTTTGCTTGGTCCTAATGGCGCCGGTAAATCTACCACAATTGGTATTATCAGCTCATTGGTGCAAAAAACCTCCGGCACAGTGTCAGTTTTTGGTTTTGATATCGACAAACAACTTGAACAAGCCAAACTGTGTATAGGGTTAGTACCGCAAGAATTTAACTTCAACCAGTTTGAAACTGTGCAGCAAATTGTGGTTAACCAAGCCGGCTATTACGGAGTTCCTAAAGATGTGGCATTACAACGTGCCGAAAAATATTTAACTCAACTGGATTTATGGCAAAAGCGTCATGCTCAAGCCCGCGAACTATCGGGCGGTATGAAACGTCGCTTAATGATTGCCCGCGCATTAATGCACGAACCTAAATTGCTAATTTTAGATGAACCAACAGCAGGCGTAGACATTGAACTGCGCCGTTCAATGTGGGAGTTTTTAAAGCAAATCAATCAACAAGGTGTGACCATTATTTTAACCACACACTACCTTGAAGAAGCTGAAATGCTTTGCCGCACGATTGGTATTATTGACACCGGTTTGCTGGTGGAATGCACCACCATGAAAGCCTTGCTCAGCAAGCTAGATGTTGAAACCTTTATTTTCGATTTACGACACGATCTCGACGTAGCCCCACAGTTAAATAACATGCATTGCCGCTTAATTGATGCACACACCCTAGAAGTCGATGTGGCCAAATCGAACAACATTAATGAATTATTTACCCAGTTAACCACCGCTAATATCGAAGTGTTGTCGATGCGTAATAAAGCTAACCGTTTAGAAGAACTGTTTGTAGAACTGGTCGAAAAAGCCAAGGAGTCAAAATAATGAATCGCCTGTATTTTGTGGCTTTTAAAAGCATTTTAACCAAAGAGATAAATCGTTTTACCCGAATTTGGGTGCAAACGTTAGTGCCGCCAGCTATCACCATGACTTTGTATTTCCTTATTTTTGGTAACCTAGTGGGCAGCCGGATCGGTGAAATGGGCGGTGTGAGCTACATGGAATTTATCGCCCCAGGCCTAATTATGATGTCGGTTATCACCAACTCATACTCAAACGTGGCATCGTCGTTTTACAGCGCCAAGTTTCAACGTAACATTGAAGAAATCATGGTCGCGCCAGTACCACATTACGTGTTAATTGCAGGTTATGTTGGTGGTGGCGTTGCGCGTGGGCTATGTGTAGGCTTAATTGTGACTGTCGTGGCAATGTTGTTTGTTAATATCACCTTACATCATGTTGGCCTTGTCATATTAACCGTATTTTTAACTTCGGTACTCTTTTCACTGGGCGGGTTAATCAATGCGGTATTTGCTAAAAGCTTTGACGATATTAGTATTATCCCTACATTTATTCTAACGCCACTGACCTATTTGGGCGGTGTGTTCTATTCTTTATCACTATTGCCAGAGTTTTGGCAAGGCGTGTCGGGCTTAAATCCTGTGGTGTATATGATTAACGTATTCCGTTATGGCTTCTTAGGCTTTGCCGACATTAGTGTGCCATTATCAATCGCCATTATGGTGGGCTTTTGTGTTGGCCTATGGACGCTGGCGTATTATCTTATATCTCGTGGGATTGGGTTGCGTAGTTAGGTCTCTAGTAGCCTAGCCTTGCAATAGATAAACCGCTCACAAACCGGTTGTCACAATTTACGTGTAAAAGGGCTCAAAAGAGTCCTTTTTTGTGGGCGTTATTTAACAAGGATTGACTCAAAAGAGTCCTTTTTTGTGGGCGTTATTTAACAAGGATTGACTCAATAGGTTTTATCTCGGACTAAGTAATTATTATTGCTAACTGTAATCCATTGGGCTTTGTACGCCTGTTTGGTGCAAACCTGCAACATGGGTATAAATCTGGGTTGTTTTTACATCATTATGGCCGAGTAATTCCTGCACGGTTCTTATATCATGACCACGTCTCAGTAAGTTTGTTGCAAAGGAATGCCTAAAAGTATGAGCGGTAATGCGTTTAGTGATAGTCGTTTTCTGAACTGCTTTTTTTAATGCCTTTCTAAATGTTGTTGGGTCAATATGATGTCTGCATCTATAGTCATTAACAGGATGTGACACACAGTGAATCGAAGGAAAAAGATATTGCCAATGTAATTGTTTGGCGCTTGTTCCAAACTTTTTGAGTAAGCTAGGAGGCAAAGAAGCCATCCCTAATCCCTGAGATAAGTCGTGAGCATGAGTCTCACGCACATGGTGCATCTGCTGTTGTATGGGGTCTATAGTCATTTTAGGTAAAATACAAACCCTATCTTTTTTACCTTTACCTCTAAATACAAAAAGTGTGCGATTTTCAAAGTCAATATCCTTAAGTCTAATACTTAACGCTTCAGTTAATCTTAACCCTGCGCCATATAATAAACAGCCAATCAGTTGGTATTTACCATGTAAGTTATCAATGACCTGTTTAGCCTCTATATCATTTAATACCTGCGGAATACGACTTGGAGGTTTAGCATATGGGAACTGTAAATTATCAGTATCGATAACTAATACATGTTTAAACGCAAAAACAAGGGCACACAATGCTTGTTGTTGCGTACTGCTTGATACGTGTTTATTGTTTGCCAAAAATGATAAAAATTGTTCAATATGACTAGGGGAAATTTGCTTTGCCGTCGAAAAACGAAAATGGCGAATAAAATATCGATTCCAATACAAATAAGATTTTTCAGTTTGATAGCTGTAATGTCTTACTCTAATTTGCTGTCTAATCGCTTCTAAATATCCAGTTTCTGCCATCATTTCCCCCTTTATGTTACCTGTACTGTGTTTATATACAGTTATAATGGGTTTTGACGTGTTTTCAAGCTAAATCGGCTAATAAGTAAACTAAAGTCGTACGAAAAATAGTTTGTTTATTTCGTAGTGCATTGAAATAAATGTGCTTTTAATCTTTGACGAATATTAAGTCCACTTTTAACGTGCAAGCTCGCTTTTATTTGTCTGTGGAGTTAAATAAAACTGCTTTACAACAATAAGATAGTAAATGTAGGATGTTAATAATCAATAAGTTAAAGGGCCGACTTTAATTTTCATTTGCCCTTCAATAAGCTGTTGAACTAAGCCGCTGCGCGGAGCCCAAAAGTCCGTCATTTGCACCACACTTACCTCAGTGGATTTCCCACTATCAAGGAGGTAAGTCATGTTAGTACACACCCAATTATT
>NZ_BMQW01000006.1 GCF_014648315.1 Shewanella ulleungensis | reverse complement strand
TCGTCAGCAAAGTAAGCAAGCTTACCCTCTGTTACCGCTCGACTTGCATGTGTTAGGCCTGCCGCCAGCGTTCAATCTGAGCCATGATCAAACTCTTCAATTAAAGTTTTTTGAAATATTCGGTTAATAATATTTCGGCTCAATGAATTCTACTGTCATAATTCGCTTCGCTCAAAGAGCTTACAAATTACTCACTACATTGCTGTAGTGTCATATTACTATGAACATTCTCATCATTGAGTTAAATTTTTTGATTGCCTACATTCCTAAGAACAAGAAGACAATTTCGAATAACTCAATACCTGTGAATGTCCACACAGATTACTTGATAAATTGTTAAAGAGCGTACTCGGTAACTAGCGTTAGACGCCGTGTTCCGTGTCAGTGGTGCGCATTATAGGGAACTCAATTTATTGCGCAAGTACTTTTATCAAATTTTATTGATATTAATACCTAATTGCGCATATTTTAAACTCAAACGCATGTTTTGAGTTGTTTGTGCTGCCTTTATGTACAAATAAGGCCTATTGAAGACTTATATAAATATTATTTTCTTTGTCTACAAAGGCCGTAAACGGCACTATGAACAGAAAAAGTGTTTAAATAACCTTATTGAGTCCGAAATATGACTGAAGTGAAGTTAATACGATGTTAATTGGGTACAAGGAGCAAAATGCATTGATATATAGAGTGAGCAGATTAATAACTATGTAGATAAAGAGGTAAAGTCGAGTCGATGAACGAGCAAGCAAAAATATAATACCATGAGATAGAAAAGCAAAACCTTACTTGTATACCTTTTCTAAACTGTTATTAACCCTGAGATGAATTTCTGTGTATTTTTGAGTAAGGTAGCGAGACTCTACACATTAACGCTACCTATATATTAAATAGTATCTGTTTATAAAGACTGGCGAAGTAACTTCGGTACGTCAGCAATGCTGTCTACTACTGCCGTAGCAAGCTCAATACCCGCTTCATCGACCACTTTACCTGAACGAACTAATATCGCGCTTGTAATACCCGCAGCTTTTGCCGCTCTCATATCATCCGCTTTATCGCCTACCATAACTGATTGGCTTAAATCTATTTTGAGAAACTGAGCCGCTGAGTTAAGCATCCCTGGTTTAGGTTTTCGACAATCGCAATCTTGCTTGTATTCACCCAAGCCTTTTTCAGGATGGTGCGGGCAATAATAAATGCCGTCAAGATCGACACCTTTGTCTGCAAAGTTCCAATCCATCCACTCGGTTAAATGATGAAAGTCGTCTTCGCTATACATACCACGGGCAATACCTGATTGGTTAGTCACGACAACAAGGAGATAACCCATCTCTTTTAACGCTAAGCATGCTTCAAATACACCATCGATATATTCGAAGTCATCTACATTATGCACATAGCCAGTGTCTTTATTAATAACGCCATCGCGATCTAAAAATACAGCCTTTTTCAACCTAGTCACTCCTCAAACTCAATACTGGGTGGATTATCCCACCGACATCAATTTGGTGCCAGACAAACTGTTAAATATTACGTATTTGATCATTTAGTCAATTTTTATGATGTTTATCTGCATTTATGCAGAGGTTTCACTTTATAATGGCGCTACTAAGCGTTACCCTTGCTCGAATAAATTAGTGATGAACACAAAAATACATGAGCAATATACCTCCTATTATTCACAAAACACGAACACAACTTGTTGTGGAAGCGCTCAGAGAACAGATCCTTTCTGGTGATATAGAAGGTGGCGAACCGCTAAGGCAGTCAGCAATTGCGGCACAGTTAAATGTTAGCCGTATTCCGGTTCGTGAAGCCTTAGTGCAATTAGAAGCTGAAGGTTTAGTCAATTTTGAACCCCATAAAGGGGCAACGGCCACTAAACTGTCAGTTGAACAAGTCACTGAGTTATTTGAACTTCGAGCCATGATTGAGTCTGATTTATTGGCTAAAGCTATTCCCAACTTGACCGATGAAGATATCTCAGAAGCAGAAGCAGTGCTTGTCCAACTGGAATTGGCATTTAAGCTGAAAGAATCTGTGGCCAGTTGGAGTGAACTGAACACGCGTTTTCATACTCGTTTGTACGAGGCGGCTAACCGTCCCCATACCCTCGATGTGGTTCACGGCTTAAATACAAATTGCGATCGTTATATCCGCTTGCAGCTGCTATTTACTGGCGGGATCCCAACGGCTGAACGTGAACACCGAATTTTACTTGAACTGTGTAAAGATCGTGATGTCCAAAAAGCAACCGATTTACTGCGCCTACATATTTTGCATGCTGCAGACTCGATTACCAAATTAGTAGAACAAAAAATTAAGTCATAACAACAGTCATGCTATCAATGATAAGCGTCAGTTACACATAAGCGTATGTGCCAACTTATTGATATTGAAAGATGACTGTTAACATATATTGAGAGAAATGCTATGCAGTATGCACACATTACCGGTTGGGGAAAATCAGTACCGACCGCAACACTGACTAATGACGATTTAGCCACATTCATGGAAACTACCGATGAATGGATTAAAACGCGTACAGGGATCAGTAAACGTAATATAAGCCATGTTAATACTTCTGAAATGGCATCGGTTGCAGCAAAGCATGCGCTTGCAGCCGCTGGTATTGATGGCAGCGAATTAGATTTGATCATTTTAGCTACCGCCAGCCCAGATACGTTGATTCCTAATATTGCGTCTACTGTTCAAGCCAATATTGGCGCAACATGTGGTGCTTTTGATATTAACGCAGCATGCAGCGGCTTTTTGTACGGTGTGGGTTTGGCAAGTTCAATGATTAAAAGCGGCCAAAATAAGAAGATTCTTATCATTGGTGCTGAACGCTTGTCTTTTTATTTAGATTGGTCTCGCCGTGAAACAGCAGTGTTATTCGGTGATGGTGCTGGTGCAATTGTATTAGAAGCGAGCGACAGTCCTGGCGGAATATTAGGTTATGAGCTAAATAACGACCCTGAAGGTCGCGATATTTTACAATCTAACTTTGGCACTCAAATGGACCGATTTGATACTGAATCTCTGGATTTTTATATCCATATCAACGGCCAAGACGTATTTAAGCGCGCAATCCATGGCATGGGTAATTTAAGCGCTAAAGTGCTTGAAAAATGCAACACAGACATCAACGATGTCGACTTTGTTATTCCGCATCAAGCTAACGAGCGTATTATCGACACTCTTGTTAGCCGGATGAAAATTCCAAAAGAAAAAGCCTTTGTTAATATTGCTGACTATGGCAATACTTCTGCAGCAACAATCCCTATCGCGATTTGTGATGCTTTGTCACAAGGTAAAATAGTGCCGGGCCAAACCATTTTATCATGTGCTTTTGGTGCAGGGTTAACATCTGCAGCAATGTTATTTAAATGGGGTGAGCGCACTACGCCAATTAAGATGAGTGACGCAACATTACCACCGTGTGATAAAACGGCGCTTGAATTGATAAAGCCTGCTGTCGATTATTTTTTCAGTAAAGCTCGAACTGCTGAATAACGCATTATCAATACAAGAAAGTCAGTCTTAATCTGGCTTTCTTGTTTTTGATCGCAAACAGCAATTGAACCATCTACCTAATCACATCTATCAATTTCTTGACCGTTAACTTTTTAACATCACCCATTGCCGCCACTTGCGCTAGCAAGAGCTCTGCACAAGATAACGCATCCACTAGAGCATTATGAGCAGAATATACAGGTAAATGGTAACGCGCTCGGCTTGCACCTAATCTTAACGATCCTTGTTGTAAAATATCTTGTTGTTGTAATCTACGTTTTTTTTCAATCGCTAGAGTATCGATAAATACCAACGGGATTGAATGACCAAAACAGCGAACTAATTGCTGCTGAATAAACTGGATGTCTAACGGTGCATGATGCGCAACTAAGATATGGCCTTCAGTTTGCGATAAAAACCATGCAAGCGCTTCTGGTAAGGTTAATGCTTTGTGCAATTGATTATCAACAATGCCATGAACTGTGGCACTTTGTCCGACACTGCCGCTAATCGCAATCATCAGATGTTGTGCTTTTGCTAACGGGATCTCGCCTTTCACTATCGGAACTAAACCGATACTAATCACTTGGTCATTCTTAGGGTCTAATCCTGTCATTTCAAGATCAATAGCCATTAATGGCGCATCATGAAAGGTGCAAGACAGAGCTGGAGTTATCGCCTGCAAATACTGATTTAATGGCTCTGGTAAACCAGTCATTTTTTTACGCCACAACAAGAATTTGAGCCACCAAAGTGTTGGCACTAAAAACTCCTCAAAAATTTCAATTTAATCCCAGCCTGAGCATCGTGTACGACTTTAAATGCGTCACGCAGTTGATGACGCAATAATGATGATAAATGCTGAGGCTTTAAAAAATTATTTACCGGCAGATTATTTGTGACTTGATACCCTTGGTTAGCAAGACGCATATGGGCAATAAATTCGTGTGCATCAGCAAGATTAAGCGCATCTTTGCGATTAATAATATTAGCATCCATCAAGGCCCTGATCCTCTTAGCGGTATTCACTTCCTTTATACCTGCACTTAATGCATATACTCTGGCAATATCATTAATCAGTGCACTCCCCTTATGCTTTAAATCCATACCTTTGACTTCACTGCCATCACGTTCGAGCACAAATTTCCTGAAAAAACCTAACGGAGGTGATTCAGTTAACGAGTTCCCCGCCATGCCAGCCAGAAATATATCGTTATCTTTCGTCGACGTTAACACGTCATCTTGTAGTTCACTGAATAAGTTGATTGGCCCAAATACGGGTCGCATATCAAAAAAAATACTCGCATGCATTAGTGCTTTAGGCTCTGGCGTTAGCACCCAATGTTTAAATAACGATTTCCATTGGTTTAACGGTAAACGCCACTTAGGATTTTGAGCCATGATATCGCCAGGACAATATACATAACCACATTGATCAAGCCCTTTGCAAACCGCCTTAGTTAACGCTTCAAAATAAGCTGCCGCAAATTCATCAGGCTCGTGCGCCAGTAACAAGCCATTATCTTGATCTGAACATGCCACTTGATCTTGTCGGCCTTGAGATCCAAATGCTAACCAACAGAAAGCCATCGGTGCCTTACCTAAAATTTGCTGGTTCAACTCAATTAATCGGCGCGTTAACGCATCAGTCACTGAGGTTAACACTCGACCAATCTCTTCAGCTCTAGCATCGGCACTGATGAGATTTTGTAATAACAACGGAATTTGTTTACTGACTTGAATTAAACTGTCGATATTGCCTTGTCGACCAATTTCACCGATTAACAATAATGGCTGCGAACGCTGCGCACGTAAAATATCGGTGCTGGTGATCATACCAATGGCTTTATTACCATCAACAACTGGCAAGTGGTGAATATTATGTTCGCTCATAGTTAGCATGGTTTCAAAAACCAATGCATTGGCATGAGTGGAGATAGGATTGACCGTCATAGCTTGACTCACCAAGGTATCCACATCTAGCCCTTCAGCAATAACTCGATTGCGTAAATCACGGTCAGTTAAAATACCCACAAGCTTATTATTATCAATCACCAGTACTGAAGACACTCGGTGTTCACGCATTATTTTAGCGGCATCGATTACACTCGCGTGCGCCTGAACAATAATGGGTTTAGCACACATAATCGAAGTAATACGACTGGTTGTGGTAAGGTCTTTAGCTTTAAAGCGTCCCTCATTACGTAAACGTTTAGCAAACGCTCGAGCAAAAAACTGATCGAAACTACGCTGCTCTGCACGTAACTGCGCAAAAATAGCTTGAGGTAAGTGGTAAACCAAACCATCTTCTAAGATAGCGACTTTATTCACTACTTTCTCGCCAGACAATAACGTCGAAAAACCAAAGCACTCACCTTCAGCAACACGATCGACCAACACACCGTCAGGATCTCGCACCTCAAATGCACCACTGCGTACGATATATAATTTAGGGTTTTGAGTATCAAATTCGACAAAAGCAGAGGCTTTACTGTAATAGCCAACCGTGATGTTTTTAGCACAACGGCTTATGACCTCAGCGGGTAAAGAATCAAATGGAGAATGTGCAGCTAAAAACTGCTCGACGGGTTGTAGCTCACTTGCATCCATATTATATCCATATTGAATACATCATATAAACACTATAGCAAAGGCTTAGATATAGCTGCTATAGGACTTAAGCCCAACAAAAAGAGCGCCGAAGCGCTCTTTAAATTAGTTTAAAATCAACATCGGTGATTAGTGATCGTGCGCTTCACCCGATCCTTTAGGGAAACGGATAGACTCAACCATAGTCACAATCTCATCAGGTATCTTAGCCGTCACTTTACTGACAGCAAATGCCACACCAAAGTTAATAAACATCCCTACCATGCCAAAACCTTCAGGTGAAATACCAAAAAACCAATTTTCAGATGTATTAGCTGCAGGATTAATAAACTTAAAGTAAGCAATATAACCTGCAGTAGAGAGTAAGCCAATCACCATACCGGCAATCGCGCCATCTCTGTTCATTGTCTTAGAGAAGATCCCCATGATAATTGCAGGGAACAATGATGCTGCTGCAAGACCAAAGGCAATTGCCACCACAGCAGCCACAAAGCCTGGTGGATTGATACCAAAGTAACCGGCCATCACTACACCTAATGCCGCCGCAATACGAGCGTACATCAATTCTTTTTGGTCAGAAATATCGGGCATCAAGTTTTTCTTCAGTAAGTCATGCGATACCGACGTTGAGATAACTAACAACAGACCCGCTGAAGTCGATAATGCCGCCGCTAAACCACCCGCTGCAACAAGGGCAATAACCCATGCTGGAAGCGATGCAATTTCAGGCGTAGCAAGTACGATAATATCGCGGTCGATGTTCATTTCATTTTTATCACCATTGGTGTAAAAAATCTTGCCATCGTTGTTTTTATCTTCCCAGGTAATAAGACCGGTTTTTTCCCAGTTTTTAATCCAAGAAGGCGCTGTCTCATAAGGTACACCTGTTGAATCTGGACCATTAATGGTCTCAATCATATTCACTCTAGAAAACGCAGATAAAGCAGGCACAGTCGTATACATAATTGCGATAAACACTAATGCCCAACCCGCAGAGATTCGTGCATCCTTTACTCGAGGTACAGTAAAGAAGCGCACGATAACGTGTGGTAAACCTGCAGTACCAAACATTAATGCACCCGTAATAAAGAACACATCGATCATGTCTTTAGAACCTTCGGTATATTGAGAAAAACCGAGTTCGGCTGATAAACCGTCAAGTTTATCGAGTAAGTACACCCCAGTGCCATTACCAGCGGCATCAACTAACTCAGCACCAAAACCAATTTGCGGTAAAATATGACCTGTCATCATCACCGAAATAAAGATTGCTGGCACCATGAAAGCAAAAATTAACACACAATACTGTGCGACCTGAGTATAAGTAATCCCTTTCATGCCGCCTAACACCGCATAAAAGAACACCACTGCCATACCTATGTATACACCAGTTTCAACCTCGACTTCTAAGAAGCGGGAGAACACAACACCTACGCCTCGCATTTGACCTGCGATGTAGGTAAAACAGATAAAGATGGCACATATGACGGCAACTGTACGCGCGGTTTGCGAGTAATAACGGTCACCAATAAAATCTGGCACCGTAAACTTACCAAACTTACGTAAATAAGGCGCCATGCACAAAGCAAGTAATACATAACCACCGGTCCAGCCCATTAAGTATACAGAACCGTCATAACCAACAAACGACACAATACCAGCTAGTGAAATAAATGATGCCGCAGACATCCAGTCTGCCGCAGTTGCCATGCCGTTCATCACAGGGTGAACACCGCCACCAGCAACATAAAACTCTTTCGTAGAACCTGCACGAGACCAAATGGCGATCCCGATGTACAACGCGAAAGTTGCGCCGACAATTAAATAAGTGAGTGTTTGAACATCCATCGTAGTGCCCCTTAGTCTTCCTGAACATTGTATTTTTTGTCTAATGCATTAGCTTTCGCTACGTAAACAAAAATCAGCGCCACGAATACATACATTGCACCCTGCTGCGCAAACCAGAACCCCAGTTTGAATCCCATAAAGGTGAATTCGTTTAATATATCAACTAATAAAATACCGCAGCCAAATGACACTGCAGCCCAAATTGCAAGCAAGCTAAGTACTAAGCGTAAATTTTCGCGCCAGTATCCCGCTGCCTTTTCGTTATTTTCAAAACTCATTGCGACTCCCCTATCGTTAGTTTTTGTAAAGTCATTGTTAATTTAGCAACTCAGAGCTGCACCACAATCAAGACCTTAGTCGTACCCGGATAGAGATAACGCAATAAAAAACACAAAAAAGGCATATTAATTAATATCTTAACTAAGTCGATTTTGTATAGATATAACAAGCTGGTTAAACTCAGTTAGACCAAGGTCGAACAAAAATGGCTTTTAAACGTGGTTAAAATCGGCATTCTTGAGGTGTAAAAATATAAAGCAATGATAAAAAGTCTGGTTTTACATTGAAATCTGATTGGATTCTTGAGATAAGTATTGAATAGCAAGACGCTTTTTATAATAAAATCAATAAGGACCTCTTTTTGAAGCTTCCCCAAATTAACCAACAACATCTGCTTTTTTCTATTGCTTTAGGCGTAGTAGGTTTGTTAATTAATTGCTACCCCATCCAATTCTTTGCCAATGTGCAATTTGTATTAGGTAACACTGTCACCGTAATAGCAGCTGTTTTGCTAGGTCCGTGGTATGCATTTGTGACAGCGATGCTTGCGTCAACAGGGTTAATGATTAACTGGGACAGTCCTCATGTTTATTTATTCTTTGGACTAGAAGCATTATTTTTAGGTTACGCAAGGCGACGTGATATCTATGCCTTGTATGCAGACGCTACGTATTGGTTAGTTATTGGTGCACCATTGGTTTATTTGTATGTCACTTTTATTATGGACATACCCTCATCGCACTTAGGTTTTATTATTGCAAAGCAAGGTGTTAATGGCTTGGTATATACCAGCATTGCTTCACTACTTATTTTAGCAATACCTAAATTGTGGTTTTTTAAAGACAAGGTAAAAGACCGTCATCGTCGCTTACTGAGTGCACAGCTCACTTACTTTTTCACACTCATGGTCACCCTGACCTTGCTGTTTTCTGCGCTGATTTTTAATTACTATTTTTTAGACCGTCAGCAAAAAATGTTAAAAGAAAACATCAATGATGCGGTGTCTCACCTAGCTACGTCAGCTCAAAATTACATAAACAACCATAAAACAGTTATTGCAAACGCTGCGAACCAATTAACCATTGCTTCTTATGACCCATTGCAATGGCAACCAATGTTATCCAATTTACATAATAGTTACCCCGGTTTTATTAGTATGTTAATTGCCAATCCTCAAGCAGAAATCGTTGCGGCAAGCCCTGTGTCTCGTTTATTAGCTCAAAGTAAAACGCAAAAGACGACGATTAAAGACCGCGACTATTTTATTGAGTCGTTTTACAACCACCGTTTATTTGTGTCATCGGTATTTCTTGGGCGTGGCTTTGGTAATGATTCAATTATTGCCATGAGCGCACCTTTTTATACCAATGAACAGCACACCACAACAGCAGGAATCGTTGAGGGTTCACTCGATTTAAATCATTTTTCGCATATAGATCAAGCAAGTGAGTATGCCGATGATGAATCAGTTGTCATGGTTGACGAACAAAATCAAATTATTTATGCTTCTGAAAAACTCGGATTAAAGTCGTTATCGAAATTCAATTTCGCGATTAATAATGGGGTATATCGTACCCGCTTAGAGTTACTCAATATCGAGCGTCCAAAATCAATAGTGCCTGAATATATCTATGCTCACCAAACACTCGATAACGGTTGGACAGTATATATCCTAAAAGAATTCTCTCCTTTGCTTAAACTGGCTGAAGAGCAAATGTTCAGTAGTTTTATTATGTTACTGATATCGTTAATAGGTACTTTTTACATATCAAGAAAACTCAGTGCATTACTCACAGTGCCTTTAGAGGCGGTTGCAAGTCAATTTAGTCCATCGGGATTAGGCCTAAATAAAATCCAAAGCATTGACGAAAACTCTCCAAAAGAAGTATTCAGTTTGTATCAACGTTTAGCGGCAAGTAAACAGCAATTGATCGACCATCAAGTGGAACTAGAAGAGACAGTTGTAAGGCGTACTGAAGAGTTAGAAACGGCGAACCGTAAACTCAAAGAATTAGTTGACCGAGATCCGTTAACCGGCTTATACAATCGCCGTTATGCAGAACGTAAATTTACCGAATTATTAGACTTTTGCCTACGCAGCGAACAAGCCATTACTGTAGTGGTATTGGATTTAGATCTCTTTAAGAATATAAATGACAACTATGGCCATTTAGCCGGTGATGAGTGTTTGCGCATAGTCGCTCAGTTACTACAAAAATACTTTAAACGCGATATTGATATTGTTTCTCGTTATGGCGGTGAAGAATTCTTATTAATTTTACCGCTCACAAACGCACTGCATATTAAACATCATTTAAATAGCTTTAGAGAGGCTTTAGCTGATCTCGAAATGATATCACCAGAGGACAAGCGATCTTTTACTGTCACTGTAAGTATAGGAGCTATTACTGCTAATCCCGACTATGCAAATGAGTTAGACAAATGGATAAAAATTGCAGACGATAATCTCTACAAGGCAAAACAAGAAGGACGAAATAAGACTGTCATCGATATTATTAATGGATAAGCTCGCCTAACGTTATGGACGGTGTTGGATAAACTCGTCCGGAGTTTAATGACAAGCCTAAAATAAATTAGTTTTCTATTTACAAGCTATTTCAAATATCGTGAAAATTACGTCTTTATAAGGTCATTTTACGATGGTAAGCCATAACACTCAAAACCATCAACAAGCCATCTTCTACGCATACAATTAACACAGCTAAGCAACTTATCATCAAGCATTTCATCTTCATCATCAGCCATAAAGTAATGACAATGGGATGCTGCTAAGCGGGATTGAACAACATTATCGCTGCTAAAGCGAAATATCCAGCTTCCGGATGAAGAGCCAGATTGTGATGCCGGTCTAAACATAAACCACGTTAACATCACTGAGCAATCATATTCATCAACGTTAGATTCCATCGATTTACCTTTCTCTAGTATTTTTTTAACTGTTGCTTTAAAGCATTACACCAATGTTTTTTTCCAGTTTGATTATCCAGACTTTGGTAAACCAGTAATAAAAACTGATCGTGAACGAATACGGCTTTCACTTTACCACTTAGCACAATAATGTCTTCACCATCACGTTTTACTCCTTCAATATCAATTACACCATCAAGCCCTGAACATGCGATGATTTGGTTGACACTCAACGATATATAATCTGTATTTTCAGCTAATCCAACGGATATTTTACCTTTCACACGTCCATCATTACCTGACAAACGCAAACCAATACCGGCAATAGCACCAATAACGCCTTGACCAGTTCCACCATGCTCTGATAAATCAACATTCACATCTTTTGCTAATTGATAAGCCTGATCTTTTGTCTTAACTTCTCGCTTTGCCTCAGAGCCAAAGGCAATGAGATTTACTACATCATCGTGAGTCAATGCTAATTTATCTACAATCGCCAGACCAGGATCAGCAACAGAGGCACTCTCAGCTAATAAATGTTCCGTACAAATTTGTTTGATTTGGCTTAATGACAATGCTGACTGCAATTCAAAACACATTGCGCTATTGTGAGAGGTGTATGGAATATCAGGATGAACAAATAGTTGATGCCTTGTCACCCATGCAGCTATATTGTTTTCTGTCTCATTAACTGAATTTAAGTGCGACTTGGACATAATGAGATACATGATCTCCTCAGCAATTTCTCCGGTACCTTTTGTTCCAATATCATCGGTATCATCAATACAAATTAACCAGGTTGTTGTCATTTATTACGCATCCCATTTTTAGTTAGTAAATCATGCGCATCTAAACGCTTTAAAATCAGTGGCACAAGTAATGCGCCTAATACCGCAAACACACTGCCACTAAGACTATTAACGCCAAATTGGATTAGGACTATTTTGATGTCCATACCCACTAAAAAATCTTGCAAACCTGATTTTACAGCCCATGCAATACTGCCTATCAAGGCAAGCAAAATTAGTCGTAATTTAAGAGAAAATAAATTAGCAATGAAAAGTAAGCCAATGTCCATTGCTATCGCAGGCAAGGTGAATTTCAATAATATTAAGAAGCCGCCTTTCCCTATCCCTAAAATCATGGCTAATAACCCCGCCAACAATCCGCATAGCGTCATACTGCCAACTTTATTCGTTGCTCCGTAGCACACTAAATAAAATAGACTCATTAAAAACATTGAATGTCCAGAAAGGCCTAATTTCATCCGTAACATACTTTTTATTACCACTAGCAATGTTGCACAAAAGCCAATAAATAAAGAATGGTGTAAATTAAATCTCGAATTCATTTACGATTACCTTAACGTTATACGGTTAATTGAACGGCCAATGTGTGTGTTTTGATGATTTGTCGAAATGTCGTTGGTTTGCTGAATGTGCAATGTGTTTTGATAAACTTAATAATTGAATTAATAAAGGAAATAACACACATTGAACCAATTCATACCAATTGATAGGGTTTATTAGTTCTTTAGGTGTAATACGAGCCCCACGCAGACATTGAATATGGTAAATATCTCGCACTTCTTGACCAATAAAGGGTAATACTTTTATTGATGTTGTAACCACAAAAGCCCACTTTGTTGGTAATAATAAACCCAATACCTGACTTATTTGATGACTCGATTGCGTACAAGCAAGCCACCAGCTTGGTAACATAACCAGTATTATTCGAGTAACGACAATAATCGCTTCAAATAATCGTTCTCCACCATAAAGCAAGGCGTACAAGCCAACAGTAACAAGGGATTGGATAAAAAAAAGCTTTATTAATGGGGCTAAGTTAGCTTGACGACACCATGCATGAAAAAGTAAAAAGACGTTGACTAACAATAAGTAAGCAAGGTTTTCTTGTTGTACTAAAAAGGCACTCATCGATAAGACAATACTGAAGATAATTGCGGCACTGCATATTATTAATTTTATCTTTGAATGAAAAACGTCACAGTTTATTTCACCAACCGAAGACGCTATGACGGTTAATCTACACTTTTTATGTTTAGTTGATTTTAAACTTATCATGACTATGATGTTCCGTTTAACACACAATGTTCAGTTAACTGCTGCCGCTCAATTAACCAACACTTGCTAATCAGTGAAGACAAAATATGACGATGACTTGAAAAAATAACCGCACCACCGTTTTCAGAAAAGTGTTTCAAAGCTTTAATCACTAGTGGGAAATAATTATCATCTAAACCCGCAAAAGGATCATCTAGTAATAATACTTTGGGGTTTATACACAGAACAGATGCAAATGCCACTAGATGCTGTTGCCCATAAGACAACTTGTGTGGCGAGTGTAATGCTAAAGGCATTAAGTTTAACTGTGTTAATATATCTGTTGCATTTGATAATGGTAATCCAAATCGCTTTAGGCTAAATTCAAGCTCTTGTTGTACCGTCATTTCAAAAAGTTGCCTTGATGGCCTTTGCATTAAAAACCCCAAGTTAGCGCCAAATATTCCCAATTTTGGTGTTTTACCTAGTAGCGAAATTTGCCCTTTATAACCAGCACTCACACCGACGATTCGATTAAACAAGTTAGTTTTGCCGCAACCATTTTCACCAAATAATCCCACAATATCCCCCGAATGCATCGTCACATTATTGTTGATGTGCAATAGTGGATTTTGATTAGCAAACTGAATTGTTAGCCCTGACATGCTAAGCACGCAAGGACGCCCACCTAAACTGAGCGCACCTTGCTTTACCGGGTGCGTCATAGTCAACGGTATTTTATCAATATCATGTTGAGATACAGAATGACGGCTTATGTTTTCGATAAAATCCTCACTTGAAGATATCTCTTTATTCGCGGGTATTAGCGTTCCTGATATTAACTGCCATTGATAATTAATAAGTTGAGTAAATGGATATGTATTGTGTTCCACTATTACAACACCTACACCTGTATTAAGTAAGTCTAATAACACCTTGCAAAGATCGGTAATACCTTGGTTATCAAGTTGAGCCCAAGGCTCATCTATTAAAATTAAATTAGGTTCAAATACCAGTTGAGCGGCAAGCATGAGACGATACTTTTGACCTAATGAGAGATGGTCTACTGGCGTATTAAGCGGTAAAACTAAGCCCACTTTAGTTAATGCCTGTTCAACTAACGGCAGCATATCAATAGGTCGCACTAATAGGTTTTCAAGTCCAAATGCAACTTCTGCCCCTATGGTCTCTCTAATTAACTGTACATGAGGGTCTTGCATGATAATCCCAATGATGAGCTCATCACTGTGAGTGATTTCCCCCTGATAGTTAAATTGATTTGGCATTGCCATCAGCTGCAACAAGGTTGTTTTACCGCACCCCGTCACACCGCTAATACAGTGGCATTCTCCAGCATTTATCTGGAGATTCAGGTTCTGGTATAAATAAGTTGAATTGCCTTGTTGCAGTTCAACTTGATGCAATGCCAGTAACATCATGAATTAAAGCTGCCAGTTAATACCAACAAACACCTGCCTTCCCGCTTGAGGCAGAGCTTCACTTTGGTAATAATTTTCATCTAATAAATTAGTCGCTCGGATATAAGCGTCTAAATTATCGCCAAAAATTGGCTGTGAAAGATTAAGATCAATAAGCGTATAACTGTCTAATTCATTCTGAACCGACACTGTGTTGCCGCTTATTTTTTCACTTGTGTAGAAGATTTGATCGGTAATGTGTTCAATATCAAGGCTCACTTTTAATCCTACATTAAATTGATATTGGCCTTGGAATCGATATTGATTTTTTGGTCGGTACTCTAGCTCGCTAATATTGTCATCATCTAATGCTTCAGAGTCCAAATAACTGTAAGAAACAGTCAGCATTAAATTATCAAAATATTGATTTTTTACATAAAAATCAATACCTTTAAATTTGTAGTCACCTAAGTTTTGATAAATACTGTCGTCGTCTTTAGCAATGTAATCGTCTGCTTCAGTATAAAAACCTGTCACATCGAATTCGGTTTGATAAGCTAAGCCTTGTTTAAAGCCTAATTCAATGTGTGCAGACTCTTCCGGGGTAAGATCTTCATTACCAGAAGATTGAGAATATAGATTTGTTAATGAAGGAAAACGTACCTTACGTGCGATGCCTGCATGTAATTTACTGTTATCAGATACACTCCAGTAACCTGATAATTGCCCTGAATAATTATCATCATTGCCTTTGTCTTGCTCATGATTATGAGCAGCTAAACCTAATGTCATGCCATAAAGATCATCACTCTGATACTGATACTCTGCTGCGAATGTATGTAACCAGGCTTCTTTGTCAAACTGATCACTTGAGTCTGAACCCGATGTAGCGCTAGTTGATTCCCAACGTTGCTGTTCGCTTATGAGCGACGTCGTTAACATGCCATAATCAAACATATCTTTAATCAACTGCAAGTTAGCACCTTGAACAGTTGATGTGCTGTCTTGGCTGGATTTTATATCATCATAATCACTGCTCTTATAAACAACATCTACAGTATCACTCTCGTTATGATAGCCAAAACCACGAAACACTAATGACTGCGAGAATTTATGTGCAATACCCAGCTGCACAACCATGCTGTCGAAATCATCTATACGTTCATATTTAACTTTACTCGAACCGGTTCCATCAGAGCTTGGCTTACCCCAACTTGCTGAATTATAGTTAATATTACCGGTAATCATTGTGTCATTTGAAACAAAATAACTACCTTGTGCGTACACATTATCTAGGGTTTTATCGGCATTTAAACGCGTATCACCTATTTGTTCTTCCGTGTCATCATAATCAGATGACATCGGAAATCCGTCAGTCTGTTGATGGTTATAACTCATAAACCCTTGCCAGTTACTACCACTGCCAGCGACGTTTATATTGCCATTTGCCGTATCATTTTCAGAAAATTCAAGATTACCAGAGGAACTGGGCTCCATATCGCCCTCTCGGGTAATGATATTGATGACACCACCCGCCCCACCAGGACCATAGAGTACAGATGATGGTCCAACAGAAACTTCAATAGATTCAATTAATGAGGTGGGGATAACGCTAGGATCAAACTGACCATCTTCAGCATCATTGGCTGGCACACCATTAATTAAATAAATAACATGTCTCGCTTTAAAGCCGCGAATATCCACTCTTGGTGTACCCTGCCCGCCCACTCGAACATAAATACCAGGGACATTTTTCAACACTTTATCTAAGCTTTGGGCTCCTGAAGCTTCAATATCATCTCTTGAAATACTCCAATGTGTCATCGATGCTTCCACTGCTGATACACTTTGACCTTTTACAACTATCACTTCTTGAATTTTTAATAGCGGATCTCTTTCGATATCGTCAGCCATACTGCTAAAACTAGTCAAAATAGCAATTGATAAAAGAGATAAACGTAACGATGTACGTGTAGGATTAATTTGATTCACTGGCAATGTCTTCCTATTTTCTGAAGGTCCAATTTTTAATGAACGTATTCTTGCCGAAGGCCTCAATTAAGCTCAAGCTTGATTAACAAAAACTACAACTAAGGCAACAAAAATCACTCAAAAGGAAATAGAAAACACAAAAACGGACAATTTGTCCAAAGCAAATCTGAATTTGTCATCATATTTACAGCAAAACGGATTACACCTAATCGAGGTCCCACTCTTTAATTTTACGATCGATTGTTTTACGTGACACGCCAAGATGTTCAGCAGCCAGCATTTTATTACCACCATAATGCTTAATTACTCGAGTAATATGTGCTTTTTCAATGCTCTTTAAGTCCCAATCAACTGGTAGGTAATGTTGTCCAGAGTTAATTTCTGAGGTTTCTAATGGATTAGTACTATGCTGGTTGTGGGTTGTGGCTAAACGCTGCATGTATTCTTTAGGCGCAATATTGAGCAATAAGCATTGCTCTATCGTATTTTTTAGCTCTTGGATATTACCCGGCCAGTAATATTCAGTTAAACATTGAAAATCAGTCACTCCCCACTGTGAATAATTATTTAACAACTCTTTACGCGTAGCAGCACTTTTCATCAAACAACGATTAATGAAAAACTTTGTCAGTATTACAATATCTTCACTGCGTTGATGTAATGGCGGTAAAACGACAATAAACTCAGCAAGACGGTAGTAAAGTTCAATTAAAAACTCACCTTTTTGTACCCGAGAAAATAATCGAGTCGCACTCATGCTAACCAACCTGATTTGTTCATATATCTTTATTGAATCTAATATGATTAACAGCACAAGCTGTTTATCCATTGGCAATTCAGCAATATGATTAAACACTAGCCATAATGGTAGTTTGCTGTTAGCACAATAAAATCTGATTTGTTGTTCATCGAGTTGAGACAGATCTCGACAATCAATCATTATAAGATCGGTGGGCGAATTTAATGATTGCTGGAGTTGTTTAAAAGCGAATTTTTTCCCCGTACCAACCTCCCCCTCAAGCAATAATGCATGGCCAGTGGAACGGATTATGGTTAATGTTCTTTTAACCTGTTGAATCGCTATGCTATCGCCAATAAAAAATGAAAATAAACTATTAGGAGTCTTTTCCTGTGTACTAAATGTTAAATTATCCTCAACAGAAGTATCAGCAATAACCGACTGTTGAAACAACCATCGAGAAATAACCTCATTCATTTCAAGAGCATTTATCGGTTTAACGATGTAATCACAAGCACCTTTACGTATGGCGTACAAAATGTCTTCTGACTTATGGCTTTTACTGGTAACAATAAACTGCTGAGGAAACACCAAACAAGGGGCATCAGGAATAGAGTTAAAGCGTAATTGAGTTTTTTTATCACTCAGGTGGGAGGGAGCATAATCTTGATTAACTGCATGATGACTTAATGAAAAGAATGAGCAAAAATCATCAATAACACTTAACTCAATGATGCATAAATTAAAATTAAATCGTTGAAATAAAACAGATGCGTGCTCGGCATTTCGTGCAAACTCAACTAAGACAAAGTCACGCTTTAACAATGATGATATGGCAGTCCAAATAGATAAATCAGGCTCAATAACTAATACTGCTCGATCTAGTTTTACACATTGTATTTGTTCAACACTCATAGCTTGCTACCTTAGCGTGAATCATTCCCTTGCCTTAAAATAGGTCATATTGAACGGTATGTTCGCTAATACTGCCTTTAAAACAATGTAAAAGATAAAATTAGCACAGATGACTCAGTTTTATAATAACTCGATTTTCAAAGTGTTAAACTCACCTTACAATAAACACCTAAATTAGAGTTCATTAAGTTTGCTTGCGGGTTGTTAGTTAACAACTTGGCTTTATTGCAGTGTTTATATTGCATTAAAGACTTATTATACAGAATGGCTGCAAGGCCTATTTGTTACCGTTAATATTTGAGTAATGGCCTCGATTAACATAAAAATAATATTGAACGTGCCGCAACCATTAAATTACTAATGAGAATGATATGCCTATTGAATCAAACATCATTTACATGAATACCAAACAAGTCGCTGAGTATCTCGATTTAAATGAAAAAAAAGTTTACTCAATGGCGAATCACCACATCCTCCCTGGAACAAAAGTAACGGGTAAATGGCTATTTCCTAAAGTATTGATAGACCGTTGGTTAATGGACTCTTGTCATAGCGGTATGTTGTCAGACAGAATGCACATCACTGGTAGTGATGACCCATTACTATCAATGCTTGTTGCACAGTTAATGGCTAGAAGTGAACATCAAAAAATAATAAGTTACAGTGCTACAGGCTCAACATTAGGCTTAGAGTTACTGTCGCGCGGTTATGCAGATGTTTGTAGTATTCATTGGGAAGATCTTCAGGGTGATCACAATAGTATATTCTCATTATTAAAAAGTTTTCCTAACCACCAGCAGTGGATTATGGTCAGTGGCTATGAACGACATCAAGGATTAATGGTGCGAAAAGACATGTCGTCTTTATTTAATCATCAAATGAATATTACAAAGCAACCGCTTCGCTGGGTTTCCCGCCAAAAAGGTGCGGGGAGCCAACAACACTTTCAAAATTGGTTATCATTAAACGATGCTAGCGTAGATGAATTACTTTACACAGCAACGGCCAATTCTGAACGGGAATTAGCCGGCTATATCGCTCGTAACGATGCTGATATCGGATTTGGTTGTCAAGCTGTTGCAATGGAAAGCGGGTTACATTTTATCCCTAAGCTGACTGAGTCATTTGACTTTGTGATGTCACAAAGCATATTTTTTAGGCGTCAACTCCAAGAGTTATTAAAATTACTGAAACAACCACAAACACTTCAATTAGCCAACGTATTATCTGGATATAAATTGAAAGACAGTGGGCAAATTCTATGGCGAGGACAATAATTAACAGTGCATGTTATTGTTGGGTAAACTCGTCCATTCGACTCATCATATATGGGTAAAATGGATTCCACTTTTGACGTAACATATCAGCGGCTGTGACACTAAAAATACCTCTCTCACCTTGGTATATTCCTCTGCCTATTTGTATCTTATCTGGCTCTTCACTGGCTAATGGACCGTACAAGGTGTCTTCAATCGGGAAGGTTAATGCTACGTGAGATAATGAATACACCTCTTTAGGCCAGATTAATGCCAGCGCCTGTACATCACTAGAGTTTGAGTTACTGGCAAGTTCACGCACTTGTACATGATGATCGTGTTGTATATTATTTTCAAGCAAACTCAAACGATAAGGTAATGGCGTCTTGAGCCAAAAAGGTGCAAAAGGCGCCAAAGGATCATGCATCAATAACTGATTATGGCTGTGTTTGCGATTGACATCGAATAATACTAATTCATGCCCTTTGGATACTGGCAAGTGTTGATACAGTTTTTCAACCACGGATAGAGAAGACACTGTATCATCAACCACTGACTGAAACGTTAATATCGGCGCAATGGCCTTATATTGCTTCTCCGTCAATCCAGCCAATAATGTTTGATTACGTAATGTTAAACGGTAAACCACGTCCCCTGCATTGACGGCAAAAGATTGATAGCGAAATGGATCGTACTCGGTTTGAATACTATTCCAGTACAGTTTATCTTGACCTAATAATCGTCCCAACTTCGCTTGCCAATATGCCCCAGCAGCAATAGGAGCTAAACCTATCGCGGGTGATAAAAATATCATCCCAGCAAAATCGGTGGGCTTATTGAGGTTAATATTTTCAAGCTCATGGTTTAATGCTAAAGCAGCTCCAGTAGAGAAACCTGCCACATAAATGGGTTTACCTGGTAACTTGGCAGCCAAATGTGCTGCAGCAAGAGATACTGCGCCAGCTAAATCAGGCCATGTGATGTCTGTCAGTCCTGAGGGCACTGTGCCATGCCCTGGTAACCTTAATCCCACAATATGCGCTTGGTGTTGATAATGTTGCGCGATATGTGACATCACATAAGGTGAATCTGACATACCGTGGAGCAGCAATAACCCAAATTCTGCTTGGGGGTTTTGCCATTCAAAAGAACGGTTCCAGTTTTGTTGCCACAAGGCGGGATCTGACAAACTATGGCGCTCATAACGATTCAGTGGTGACGCTAACTGTGGTTGGTATTGACGATAAATTTTACGATCAACTTCTGCGAATAATTTATCTTCCAAAGCAAGGTATTGCTTAAAATTGGTTAAGCCTGACTGTTGGTGATATTCAGATGTGAGATGAGTCGTATGCCATATTGATAAATCAGGCCGATCGTTTAATAGCCATACGGCGGTAAACAGAATAGCGACGCATATTCCGATAGCACCATAAAAAGCAGCAAATAACAGGTGTTTGGTCGACCCTATTACGATGGCGCGCATTATCTACCTTAACTAATTAAATTTGTTAACTTAATGAGGTTAACAAATGAATAAACGGATATCCAACCGGCGATGATTTACCATCAAACGATTAATTCGATGAGCCCACAACACGCGTTAAATACCAAATCATTAATACGATAAATTCAGTGAGGTGACGATAAATCGTCAATAAATAATCTGCTACACTGCGGGATTAACATTGTGCTTATTTTATCATTAAACTCAGTAAAACGCGTACGACAAACGAAATAAACGCCAGAGCGGTGAAGGTTCAACATTATTTTTGCTGAAAATTGCTGATCATTTCGTTTTTATATACTGACATTCTTTTAAAATCGTTACAGAGCAAAGGTTTTGACATTTTATGCTGAGTAAACAAGCAACAATGATTGTAGGTCCGCAAATCGCTGACATCATTTTCTATCTACCCACTGCGCCAATACTACCAACAGGTTGGCAGGCAACGCAGCCCGATGCTATTGCAAAACTAATTGCCTTGAATGGAAATCATTGGCGAAAAATTGTCACTATTATGGCTAAGATATGCTGCTTAAAAGTGGATATAACTGCAAATAACGGTGCGGTATGGAAAAGCATCAGAGATAACCTACTCCATGATGACAAGCGCATACTGGTCAACACAAAGACGAGCCAGCAGTTTCTTCCCCGCTTAACTTGTCAAATACGCATTGTGGTGCCTAATACTCGCCCAGAGTGCTTATTACCAAATAACTTCTCAAAAGATTGCTGGCATATTGTATGCGGCAAAGAAACCCAACAACGGCTCGGCCTAATATTTGCGGACGCTGAATCGACGATGAGTAAAGAAGAGTCCACTCTTTGGCAAACGATTGATGATAAGAATAAAATAAAGCGTCAGCACACATGTTTACTGACGCCATATTTAGATTACCGGCAATATTCTAATGCCTTGATAGAACACACTAGAGAACTGCTAATAAAAACTAAAATATCTGATTAGTCGTAAATCGTTGGGATCGGCTGGCGTTTATGTTGTGTACGTTTGTAGATCCCGACCAATTTATCTTCGACTGATTTAGGTACTTCTTTGCCTTCTAAAAAGTCATCAATTTGATCGTAAGTTAATCCCAGCGCCACTTCGTCTTCTAACTGTGGTTTATTGTCTTCTAAATCTGCAGTGGGAGCTTTGTTAACTAATAACGATGGAGCACCTAAAAATGCAGCAAGCTTGCGTACTTGGCGTTTATTCAAGCCAAATAACGGCGCTAAATCGCACGCGCCATCACCAAATTTAGTATAAAAACCGGTAATATTTTCTGCACTATGATCAGTGCCAACCACTAAACCGCCCACTAAACCGGCAATATTATATTGAGCAACCATCCGCATTCTTGCTTTAACATTACCTTTAACAAAATCGACTTTGTTTTCTTCTGGTAATGTCATATCAGCCTCAACTAAGCCCGCTAGTGTGGCATGGTGAACGCCCAGCACTCCGTCGGCAATATTCACAGTCACTTGCTTTGAAGGCTGAATAAACTGGCAGGCTAATTGCGCTTCATCTTCATCTTTTTGAATTTGATATGGCAAGCGCACAGCAATAAATTGGTAGGAAATATCACTCTGCTCTTTGTTTAAGCTATCCACAGCCAACTGACATAAACGACCCGCTAATGAAGAGTCGACGCCACCACTAATACCTAGCACCACATTATGGCTATGCGACTCTTTAAGTTTTGCTTTAATAAATGCAACTCGGCGCTGAACTTCAAACTCAGGCTCAATAGCCTTAAGTACATGCATCTCTCTTAAGATTTGTCCTTTCACGTGACGCTCCTGATTGCTTACTGTGATAGCTGATTCTAGCTGCTGTTAATGAACGGATAAGTTTTGATTGTACCCGAACTGAGGTTATTCTATTAAATTCTAAGCAAAAAAAAACGATAATGATGATTCATTATCGTTTTTTTTAATTAAAGCGAGATTAACGCTCCCAATATGACTCTTCTAAACTGTCTTCACGCTCAGGTAAACCACGTGATAAACGCGGACTGTGCTGTGCTAATACTTCATATGCAACACGGTTAGCATATTTGCATACTTGTGAAAATGATGAATAACATAAGCCATCACGTTTGTGCTTGCTTGACCCAGGTACGTTAGTTTTATGGAAGGTATTAGCTGACAAATCATGGAGTAAAGCCGATAACGCGCCATCACCAGCGCCATTGGTATTACGGATAAGCTCTGGTCCACCCATATAAGGCGATATATGAGCATACACCTTAATCGGTGTCTCACAGTCTTCTTTCAGCATAGGTCGAGAAAACTCATAACGGTTAAACTCAGGAATAGCGCCCGGTAACAACAAATGGCTGGTTTCACGTTTGGCACTGTCTTCTGCGTAGCCAGCTGTATATAAACCAATAGGCCCTGCGGTAGTCAATACCATGTCACACCATTCAAGCGCAGCTTCACTGGCCAATAGCGGATCTTTAAAACCGGTTAGCGCCTCACCTTCATCTTCGTTCATGGCCAAAATGGTCACATGATCCTTAATAAAGTCTTGCCACCATTTAGGATCTTCTTGAATTAAAAAGCGTGTGCCTAAGGTTAACACCACGGGTACGTCGGCTTCTTTGGCATATTCAATTGCTGTCATCGCGGCATCGGTAATGCCATCACCGTCACTAGCTCGCATCAAATAAGCGGTTAACACTAACGCCGAACTACCTTGAATAACATCTTTGTTAATAAACTCAGGAGTCAGCTTATCCATTGAGCCTTTGCTGATAGCAAAAGTTCGTTCACCACAATCAGAAATCAACGTAAAACACCGTCCAATAGGACCGTCAACAGGTTGTAAATAGTTTAAATCGACTTTCGATGAGGTGTTACATAAGTAACGATATGCATAACTGCCAACCATGACTTTTTGGCTCATTACACCAAATAATACAGAACGGTCGTCGGCTAAAATAGAATAGTTATGTACCGTATTTCCAATAGTACCACCAGCAAATTCGTCACTGATCATCTCATTTGATTTAAGTTCGTGATATAAATTATGAGCTTGTTCATCGTTAATGAGGGTCGAGTTACCCTTGGGTAAACCATAGCGCTCAAGTAATTCATCTTCGACTTTGGCTTCAATATCGACAAGAGTCTGATCAATACCACAAATATAAGTGGAGAATGGTTGCGGCTGCTGGGTAAGTTGAGCCAATAAAGGATCACGACTGTTTACGGGAAAATAGTGCTTTGACTTACGTTGACCGGGAAACTTCATATTGGGCTCTCATAGCTTAGCGTCCATGCCAGTGTGATGTTAATTGCCTATGACGACTTTCAACGTTGAAAAGTCGCCCTCTGCGAAAATGGCGGCAGATTCTACCATACATAAGTAATGACTTTATATTACTTTTAACTCAAAGCGCAGTAATTGTTAGGCTTGTTTCACACTGTTTGGCCTTACTTACCATTAAGAGATAATTTGCAGATAATTAACGGGCCAATTCTTATTATATTTCTGGCATAAAAAAACCTGCATCAGCAGGTTTTTAATAAGCATTAGCATCGTAATTACTTTAATACGTTGGCTAACTGCTCGCTCACTTTAGTCACAGATTGAGTACCGTCAAACTTATTGTACTGAGTGCGACCTTCTGCAGCCACTTTACCATAGTAGTCTACTAACGGTTTAGTTTGCTCGTGGTAAATACCTAGGCGCTTGCGTACAGTGCTTTCTTCGTCGTCAGGACGAATTGCAAGCTCTTCACCGGTTACATCATCTTTGCCTTCCACTTTTGGTGGATTAAACACAACATGATAAACGCGGCCAGAACCAGAGTGGACACGACGACCGCTCATGCGCTTAACGATTTCTTCGTCAGGCACGTCGATTTCAATCACATGATCGATCTCAATGCCATTCTCAGCCATTGCATCTGCTTGAGGAATTGTGCGTGGGAAACCGTCAAGTAGGAAACCTTTTACACAATCATCTTGAGCAATACGCTCTTTCACAAGACCAATGATAAGGTCGTCAGACACCAATTGGCCTGCATCCATTACTTTCTTGGCTTCTAAACCTAATGGAGTGCCTGCTTTAACGGCTGCACGTAACATGTCACCGGTTGAGATTTGTGGGATACCATACTGTTCCATAATGAACTGAGCTTGGGTACCTTTACCGGCACCTGGGGCACCCAATAAAATAATGCGCATCTCAAAAGTCCTCTTTTAAGTTTATGTTCTTTTTAGGGCGGCGATTTTCGCACATATACCGCACTTTTAATAGCGCTTTTGTTATCACATTAGACCTATATCTAATAAGGTTTGTAACAAAAACGCTAAGGGATGTTTAATACAGTAAGGTATACAATTTACGGCGATATTGATTAGCTAACGCGTTGCCCTGTCCTATCGCGGTAAGTATATCCATAAAGGCTTGTTTAACTTTACCGTCTAATGCGCCTAAGTCTTTTTGCAAAATAGCAAACAATAACTCAAGGGCTTCTTCATTTCGATGCGCAATATTTAACGCTTTTGCCAGCGAAACAACCGCGTCTAAATTATCAGGTTGTTGTGTAACACTTTGTTGTAACTGACGTATCTCTGGAGTATCGGCTGCATCTTCAGCTAATGCTAATTTGGCCATTAGATTCTGATAATAACTGTCTTGATCTGCTAAGCCAACCTGAGCCAACAACTGTTTAGCATCGGCTAACAACCCCTGCTGTAACGCAACATCTGCCATGACTAACCCAACCTCAGCAGCTTGCTGCGCACTGGCATACACTGTTTTTAGCTTTACAGCGAGTTGAGTCAGCTCTTCAGCCGTCAGCTCCCCCTCTGCTAACAGTTGTTTAATCGCATCAAACTCTTGTACCCATAAGGGCGGCAAATGCTTATTAAGTAATTCATTCACTTGTTGCTCAGTTTGTACGCCGGCAAAACCATCTATCGGACGACCTTTGTCTAGCACCAATGTGGTTGGTAAATTTTGAATTTGGAAATAATTAGCGATTTCGGTTTCAGCTTCACAATCGACTTTAGCCAAAATAAACCGACCAGCTTGAGCCTGTGCTATCTGCTCTAAGGTTTGCAGCATCTGTACACTCTCAGGCTGCGGTTGCGCCCAAAATGCCAATACCACCATTTTTTCCATTGAGGTATCGACAACCTGCTGGATGTTTTCTTTGGTTAAATTAATCAGGTAATCCATAGTGCCCCCGGTATCATCTAAAAACAAAAGCGGACTACTGTCCGCTTTTACTGCTTTAGGTAAGCTTATTTAAAGCTGGCCATCAACATCTGGTTTGTGAGCTTAATAAACGCAGATGGATCGGACAAACTGCCCTTCTCTGAAAGTAACGCTTGTTGCAATAATAAGTTAGACCAATCAGCAAATAACTGCTCGTCGGCTTCGTTATTTAAACGCTCAACCAATGGATGGCTTGGGTTAATTTCAAATGTTGGTTTTGATTCTGGCACAGGTTGTCCTGCAGCTTGCATCAGTTTAATCATTTGAGTCGACATTTCACCGTCGCCGGTCACTACACAAGCTGGGGTATCTGTTAAACGCGAGGTCACTTTAACATCAGATACTTTATCAGCCAGCGCAGCTTTAATACGTTCAACTAAGCCTTTAGCTTCTTCTGCCACTTTATCTTGCGCTTCTTTATCAGCTTCATCTTCTAGTGAACCTAATTCAAGATCGCCTTTAGTAACCGAATGAAGTTTTTTACCTTTAAACTCAGTTAAGTGATTAATTAACCACTCATCAATTCGCTCAGACATCAGTAATACTTCAATGCCTTTTTTGCGTAATAACTCTAAGTGCGGGCTATTAACTGCTGCGTCGTGACTGTCGGCAACAATAAAGTAGATCTTATCTTGGCCTTCTTTCATACGCTCAATATAGGCATCTAAAGACACGGTAGTCGCTGCTGAATTATCGTGAGTAGAAGCAAAGCGCAGTAAACCAGCAATACGCTCTTTGTTAGCAAAATCTTCTGCTGGGCCTTCTTTTAATACTTGACCAAATTCAGCCCAAAATGATTGGTATTTCTCAGCATCATTTTCAGCAAGTTTTTCAAGCATACCTAATACACGTTTGGTTAACGCCTGGCGTAAGTTTTTGGTAACTTGATTGTCTTGTAAAATTTCGCGCGATACGTTTAACGGTAAGTCTTTTGAGTCAATTAAGCCTTTTACAAAACGTAAATAGGTCGGCATGAATTGCTCAGCATCATCCATAACAAACACTCGCTGCACAAACAATTTTAAGCCGTGTTTATGGTCACGGTTAAACATATCCCAAGGTGCTTTAGCAGGAATGTAAACTAGGCTGGTGTATTCTTGCTTACCTTCAACACGGTTGTGAGACCATTTAAGTGCATCGGCATAATCGTGTGAAATATGTTTATAGAATTCTTGATATTCTTCGTCAGTAATATCAGATTTGTTACGTGTCCAAAGCGCTGTGGCTTTGTTCATTGGCTTCCACGTTCCTTCGGTGGCAGCTATTTTTTCGCCGTCTTCACCTTCAGATTCTTCTTGGCCTGCTTCAAACATTTCTACCGGAATAGAGATATGATCTGAGTATTTAGAAATAATTGAGCGTAAACGGAACTCATCAGCAAATTCAGTTTCTTCATCACGTAAGTGTAAAGTGATTTCGGTGCCGCGAGTGTTTTTTGTGACAGTCTCAACGTTAAATGAACCTTCTCCTTCTGATTCCCACAATACTGCTTCGTTTACCGCATGGCCAGCAGCACGAGTACGCACAACGACTTTTTTTGCCACGATAAACGCTGAGTAGAAACCAACACCAAATTGGCCAATTAACTGAGAATCTTTCGAGGCTTCACCAGATAAATTGTTGAAAAAGTCTTTCGTTCCTGATTTAGCAATAGTACCTAAATGCTCGATAACGCCATCGCGGGTCATACCGATACCATTGTCAGAAATAGTAACAGTGCCTTTTTCTTTATCTGTGCTGACACGTACGCGTAATTCGCCGTCACCTTCATAAAGTGCGTCGTCGGTTAGCGCAAGGTAGCGTAATTTGTCTGCTGCATCGGCCGCATTTGAGACTAATTCACGTAAGAAAATCTCTTTATTGGAATACAAAGAGTGGATCATCAAATGCAATAGTTGTTTTACTTCGGTTTGAAAGCCATGAGTTTCTTGTTGAGACATGAATAATTTCCCTTGGTGTTACGTTAATACAAAACGAGTCGAACTATCCACTCGTATAAAAATCTTCGTTAACCAAGAAATGGGGGGCTTTAAACTGTTTTCAAGGGCTGTTGGGTTTTATTGACGAATATTTCACCAACAATACGTATTTATCGACTCTAAAATCATTTCACAGTAACAAACGATTACAGTCTGGTACTAGAGAGATGATATTAGCAGGGAAATACCTGCCAATAAGTGATTGGCAGGTCAGCATCGACTTTGATGAACCGCTAAAGCAGCTATCGGTGATTAAAGCGGAATACGGCCATTAAATGACAAAGCTAATGTTGTGCTGTCGACATATTCAAGTTCGCCGCCAACGGGTACGCCATGTGCTATACGGCTAATAATCACGTTATGGCGTCTTGCCATGTCAGCAATAAAGTGTGCTGTAGCATCCCCTTCAACGGTAGGATTGGTGGCCAAAATAAGCTCGCTGACATCGTCTGAAGCTAAATGGCGCTCTAATAGTGCCAGGCCTAACTCTTCGGGACCAACGCCATCAAGTGGAGATAAATGCCCTAGCAGCACAAAGTAACGTCCGCTAAAATGACCACCTGCTTCAATGGCGAGCACATCTGCTGGCGTTTCAACTACACAAATAATACCGGCATTAACACGGCGATGGCTTGAACATATTGGGCACAGCTCTTGTTCAGTAAAGGTTCGACAACTTTGACAATGCCCGACTTCAGACATTGCTTTTTGTAATGACTCGGCTAATTTTAAACCCACTTTACGTTCACGCTCTAATAGCTGAAATGCCATACGTTGCGCAGATTTAGGGCCGACACCAGGTAAACCACGTAAAGATTGAATTAACTCATCGAGCAAAGGACTAAACTTCATAAAATTGCGAATACCTTAATGACTGATCTATTTGTAATACCTTCAACACTGCTCAGAATAGACTCACTGAACCATAATGCTGTGCGATTATTGTCTGAGCAGAGCGTGAATGCAAAGGTTAATACGTCAAGCGCCAAATTTAATCACTTGACTATCTACCCGAACGATAACTAAATACTTTATCTAACGGTAGGTCAAACACTTCTGCAATTTTAAACGCAACCTCGAGTGTCGGTGAGTATTTATTTGATTCAATGGCCATCACTGTTTGCCGGGTAACACCGATGTGTTCAGCTAATTGCTTTTGAGTCATTTCATTATTTAAAAAACGTAGGGTGCGAATTGAGTTTGAAATCCCTATTTTGTTTACTTCAGGGTTACCCATATATATCTCCAGATCGGCCCTTGTACAACTGCACGCCATAATGTGCTAACTCTGCAATTAAGAAAGCCCCAACTAAAATGTGTAACGGTAAATGTGGCAGGCTTGATTGCATAAATTCGAAATCTTGGGCGGCGATATTATATTGAAATAAGGCTAAAATCACCCCGACTTGCAAAATGATGGCAGTATATTTGTAGCCAACTAAATTAATCTGCTTTTCTCGAACGTCCATTGGCCGGGATAACTCATCGTCACTGATAAATGCCAGCACAATATAACTCACCACCATCAATGCAATCGAATAAACTATCACCTCAAATAACACAGTAGACAACCACTCAATTGAGGCTAATTGTTCTGTTGAAGCATTCACCAACTGACTTACGTAAAAGTAGCTAATATAAGCCGTCACTAAAAAATCGACAAATAGCGTCACTTCTCTAAAACTCGTCTCTTGTAACCATTGAATCAACTTTCGCTTATTATCCATGTTAACCTCGGCAAACTTTATGTATGAAATATTTAACTTCATATAACGTAATACACCCAGACCAAATGTCAAATATTTTATACTTTATGTTAACTTTTATATACCCAAGCTAAATTGTTTTGATGACCGTTTATCAGTGATAACAATTCATTACTAACACTATTATCTCATTGGTCAAACTGACAACTATTTAAGCAAAATGCTTATTCGGCCATAAAGGAAAAAACATAAACCAATGATTTTTAAGTGTTTGAATTTTGGCATAGTCATTGCTATAACTAATTTACCTATTGAGATGTTACGTTAAACAAACACACTAAACTTAACGTCTACTATTGTTAAGTATGGATTTAGACTAAAAATAAGGACTCATTGTGAAAAAACTCATTATTGTTATCGTTGCAGTTGCACTTGGATATGTCATCAATCTCAAATTTGTTGAAATTGCTTATTCTATGGGGTTTGCAGAATTAAAGAAGGAAGCAATATTGATTAATGATAAAAAAATGAAGGTAAAATGTGATTCATATGCCTTGGGTTTTTTTGATGAAATCAAACTCGAAAATAAATTTCAGCAATGTATTAATGACTATGAAGCGCAAGGCTATGTAGTATTAGCCGCAATACAAAATGACTCTGATGCATAACAAAAAAGCTCAAGCATTATGCTTGAGCTTTTTGTTTGTTGTTAAATACAACGATTAAAACGGCATTTTCATTCCTGGTGGCAATTGCATGCCACCCGTTACTTCAGCCATTTTAGTCTTTTGATTTTCTTCTAAACGACGCGCTGCATCATTACATGCAGCGGCAATCAAGTCTTCGAGCATTTCTTTGTCATCTTCCATTAAGCTTGGGTCAATTTCAACTTTGCGCACACTGTGGTTACCTGTCATGGTTACTTTAACCAAGCCAGCACCAGCTTCACCGGTCATTTCTGTGCGTGCGATCTCTTCTTGAACTTTTGCCATTTTGTCTTGCATCATTTGGGCTTGTTTCATTAAATTGCCCATACCGCCTTTTCCACCAAACATAGTTTGTCTCTCTCTAATTAGGGTTGTTAGCACGTCGCCATAATGACGCTAATCTTACTGAAATAAAATCGATTGGCAATCTAGGCTGAGCATTTTTGAGATGAAGATATGTTCATTTCAACCTAAATTACCATTTACGAATAGTTATTGAGCAGTTAATTGAGCAATATCTTGAGCAATTTGCGCCAACTGCTCAGGCGGATACTCAATACTATCACTGTCTAACTGGGCAGATAATCGTTGGATCATCCACTGAGTATTATCATCTTGCAAAATTGATTGCTCGGCTTGAGCAATCAATTCTCGATGAAATCGTTTACGCAATTCTAACGGTGTTTCTCGCTGTGGAACAATACCGATTTGAATTTGAACTTCAGTTGGTTGTTGCAAATAATCCGTCAACGCGACTTGCAATTGATCTATCGCAATAGGTGCTGAAAGGTGTTTTTGGTCCGGTTTTAATACCAACACCAATGGGTTACTTTGTGCTTGGCAAACAGAATTAACACCCAACTGCCTTACCCGGCCGCCAACCGATACATTTGTCATCACTTTATACCAATGTAAATCAAGCTCGTCGCCTTCAATAGTGTGTTGAGTAAACGGCGCTATCGCCGTTAACGTTCGAGACTCTAAGGGTTTAGCTAAAGGCTCAGCAGTAATAGCGGGCTTTGATGCCGTAAAAGCGCTCGAGGTTTGCTTTATTGCTGCAGAACCGCTTTGAACAGGTTGTGTTGCCTGCTGCTGGGCAAAATCGGCAAAAGTTGTATAGGACTCATCTGCAGCAGGTTCTATCCATGGCGCCCTATCATATTTCGCATCTGCAGTTACACTTTCATTTGTTGAATGTTGACCATTAGAGACATCGTCTGTTGGATCTTCGGGCATAGTGGCAGACACAGGAACAGACGCTTGAATAGTCTCTGTATTACTCACACGATGCAGCTCAATCGGCGTATCTGTTTGTGACATCTCAAGTGATGATTCAATCGGAGTCTCAGGCATTGACTCAGCTGTTGTCGCAAAGCGTTTCGGCGCAGCAGGTACTTTACTTATGTTCGCGGACTTACTGACAACAGGTGTTTTAGCAGCCTCAGCTTCTTTTTGCTGCAGCGCGCCAACATCGGCAATTAACGAATCACGGCTGGCAAGTACTACATTTAGAAAGTCTAATGCATCTTCTTGGTTTGCAGCGGTTTGTGCTGCAGGTTTTTCCTCAGCCTGTTGTAATGCTTTAGGCGATGAGGTTTGTACAGATTGCTCTTGCGAAGATAAACTCAGTGTATTGGTTGGTTCGAATGACTCATCTTTAAACTCAGACTCTGACTGTGCAGAAAATGCGATGTAATCATCATGATCTGAAGGCTGATAGTCACCGTCTTGCTCATAATCACTATAGGAATAACCTTCAAAAGAGCTGTCTGATGAGGTATCTGAAGCGCTATCATGAGTATCATCTAAATCGTTATCAACAGAAACAGCTAAAACTACGCTCGACTCAGTGGCATTGTTAATAGGAGCGGGCTCAGCATCAGCAAGGTCGTTGCATTCAATATCAACAGTTTTAGCAGCAGTCGCGTTGATAACGGCCGAATCAATAGACAAGCTAACATTCGCACCGGTTGCTGAGATTAACGAGTCATCTGTCTTCGCATCAGTTTGACTTGTTGATTTTTCATTAAAACCATAGCTCTGAGCTTGACTCAACAATACGCTTTGTTCCGCAATTAATGCCGCATCAGTGATTGTATAGTCTTGATCACTAACCGTATTATCCAGCTCATCATCATCACCTGACTCACTTTGCGTTGAAACATCTTCTGACGAGGCTGCATCGCTAGATCCTACCTTAAGTGATTCAGTATTATGTTGTGTAGCTAAGACTTGGCTTGCATTGACTTGTGCAACCCCCGTTGAAAGTGATGCTACTTGTGCTCCACTTAAACTTTCTTGGCTAACGGATACTGAATCTTTAAGCTTTGGGCTTGTATCAGTGACCTCGTGCGTTTGTGTTAAATCAATTACGGCAGCAGTGGCTGTTACCCATCGTTTGACTTGCTTTTCAGGAGTGAAAGCCACCGCACGCAATAATGCCATTTCCAGCCCAGATTTAGGATCTGGTGCAAAAGCGAGATCTTTACGGCCATTAAGTAACATTTGATAATACAATTGCACTTGTTCTGGCGATAATTGCTGAGCAAACGCTAGAATTTGCTCACTAAACAGAGATTGTTGAGCTGCGGCGGGAGCAAACTGGGTCAAAGTAATTTGATGCAGTAACTCAAGTAGACTGCGCAGCACTTCTTCAGCATCAGCACCAAACGCTAATACTTTTGCCACCATTTGCATCAAAGGTGCCACATCGGCATCGCATAAGGTTTTTAATAGCGCAATAACATGTTGCTCATCAATACTGCCCAACATGGTTTGTACTTGCTCAAGCATCACCTGCCCGCTACCAAACGCAATGGCCTGATCGGTTAAACTCAATGCATCTCGCATACTACCATTAGCGGCCTTAGCCAACACATTTAAAGCTTGAGGCTCAAAAGGTAATTGTTCTTGAGTAATGACGTATTCAAGTTGCTTGCAGATTTCTTGCTGCGACAGACTCTTTAAATTAAATTGCAAACAACGAGACAATACCGTTACCGGTAATTTATGTGGATCCGTGGTCGCCAGCAAAAATTTTACATGCTCAGGGGGCTCTTCTAAGGTTTTTAACAAGGCATTAAAACTGCTGCGCGACAGCATGTGGACTTCGTCTATAAGGTAAACTTTAAAGCGACCACGAGATGGGCGGTATTGCACGTTGTCCAGCAATTCGCGGGTATCATCTACTTTAGTGCGAGAAGCCGCATCGACCTCAATGAGATCAACAAAGCGACCCTGAGCAATTTCAATACAACTTGAACATTCACCGCAAGGATTTGCCGTTACGCCAGTTTCGCAATTAAGCCCCTTGGCAAAAAGTCGTGCCAAGCTGGTTTTACCGACCCCACGGGTTCCGGTAAACAAATATGCATGATGAAGACGTTGCTGGCTTAATGCATTAGTGAGTGCCATTAGTACATGGGACTGACCAACCATTTGTTCAAATTTTGCTGGACGCCATTTGCGGGCGAGCACTTGATAAGACATGAAATTCCCCACATAGAGCTATCGGGAGTCAATCCCATTAAAGGGGATAACAATAACATGCCAAGGGCTGGCATGCTATTGTTGAGCGGGCATTTGATGGACGTTAATGCAGTTAACTGCCTAATAAATTAGCAGTTATTTTAATCGTACTATTCGCCGTCAAACTCACATAAGCTTAATACTTCAATCCCTAGACCTTGAAGGCGCTTTTCGCCTCCAATTTCAGGCAATGAGATAACAAATGCAGCGTGGGAAACTTCACCACCTAATTGACGAATAAGCTTAACCGTTGCTTCAATTGTGCCGCCGGTGGCTAATAAATCGTCAATAACGAGCACTTTATCGTTTGCGTTAATCGCATCGGTATGAATTTCTAAAGTGTCTTTACCATATTCTAATTCATAAGTTTGGCTAATGGTTTCGCGCGGTAATTTACCTGGCTTACGCACAGGGACAAATCCAACGCCAAGCTCAAGTGCTAAAGGCGCACCAAATAAAAAGCCACGCGCTTCTGTGCCAACCACTTTAGTAAAACCTTTTGATTGGTAGTGAGCAACTAAAATAGCAATTGTTGCTTTGTACGCTTCAGCGCTTTCTAACAAGCTGGTGACATCACGGAACATAATGCCTGGCTTTGGATAATCAGGAATGGTTTTAATGCTGTTCTTGATAAGCGCTAAACTGTCTTGGTTCATCATAATTAGTTAACTCTGTTTAAAAGTGATTACGCAATAAAAAAGTCCACGTTATTGGTGGACTCTGGTAAAAATACTTAAGTGATCTTATGCCCGTTTAATCTCAGTTGCAACTGTCATGCATTAACTGACGATTTATTATTCTAACTCTGGGATCCGCCACAAAAAAAACAACAAAACGAGCATCATACTGAACAACATAATTTTAACCCAAATTATTGGTACAATTACGATGCTAATACAAAAGCTTACGCTGCTCATAAACATGGCTTTGCGCTTTAAAGGTCGACTCAAAGCCCTTTTTGACTGCCATTGATGGATCCCTTCTGCAAACCAAGGGTGTGTAATTAACCAATGGTGTAAACGGTCATTTGAGCGGGCAAAGCAGAATGCCGATAATAAAATAAAGGGCACCGTTGGCAATAATGGTAACATAATGCCAATTAAGCCTAATACTAGGCTGCACAGACCAATAATCAAAAAAAAGCCGCGTTTTAGCGCCATAACCACCCTCGCCATAAACAAAAAACCACTCTATCAGAGTGGTTTAGTAAGGCAATATCATGACAGATTATTCTGAAATAAGCGTTAAATTAATCCTGACACTTTTAACCATGAAAGAGTCGCTGGCAATGTTGGAATTAATAAAACCAAAATAAAACCAATAAAATAAACAATGTTAAACGGGTCTTTAAACGGCTGACTCATGATAATTCCTAAATTAAAGTGATATTTTTACTGCAATGCCTTACATCAATCTGCAATAGTGTCGTTAACAAATGAGTTAACTAACCAATATCGATGTGAAGTCGCTCACAAAAAGTGGCTTATTTTAGACGCATATTCATAAAATAAAAACCTTAAAATTATTAAGTCTACTTGTTTATTTGGCCGCTACCACAATCCCCTTTTGTGCAAGTTGCTGCAATAAAGGTAAACAACCAGAAAATAAAGCATCTGTCGACATTTGCGGATAATGCTCACCAAGCCAATCGATAATATTATCAAGGCTAACCGCTTGTTGTGCGAGATCCATTTCTTCAATATAAGCTAACACTTGCGCACTTAATGGCGTAAGTTTTAAAAACGCCACTTCATCTTCACTATCACGATAAACACAAAAGAAATTCGCCTGAGTTGTCGGCTCAATGGGTTGATAATCAACGCTGATATGTTGAACATCAAAGGCATATTGAGCAACCTTAGCACTCGCGGCTAAAATCAAACGATGATCTTGTACATTATCACTGCTTAATAGTTGCGATTGTAAAGTGTCTGGTGCAACAGCGGTACACAACTCTAGCCATTCATAATGTGCAAGTTGTAGCATAAAAATAGGATCATGTTCAGACGGGATATATTCATGTTGTAAAAATGCCAGAAACTCACCGGCTATTTCTACAAATATCGGAGTTTTACAATCGTGCATAACAAAAAATTGTTGCACTAACACCTGCCATTGCTCAACAGAATATAAGCTTTTTAGTACCGGAAAAGCACTAGAGACAAAACCTGAAATATTATTAAAAAACAGCTCTCGGTATATTGTCATTCGCCTTGCTTCAATACCGTCAGGCAAAGGTTGGCTAGGATCGCGAATATAATCCATAAACTGCTGCTGTACGTCAATAAATCCCATCATTAGTTTCCTCAATAATCACTGCTACAACCACTACTTAACTCGACTTAGACTAATTACTTATGTAATTGTGCATCTTGTTGATAATGATGAATTTGGTTTATCTCGTTGAGTAATATTTCAGTTTTGGGAATATTAAAGTCTCTTTCGAGCAACGTAGGACGAACACCATGTAATTGGTAACATTGTTGTAGTAGTGTCCATACAGGGGCAATCACATCTGCGCCATGAGTATCGACCTTTAAGTCAACGTCTTCGTCATAATGGCCAGCGATATGCAAATAAGCGATACGCTCTGTTGGCATTGCTGCAAGAAATTCATTAGCATCATATTGATGATTAATTGAATTAACGTAAATATTATTTACGTCGAGTAATAGTTTGCAATCAGCTTCTTGTAATACCGCATTTACAAAAACTTGTTCACTCATTTGCGCGCCAGGGGCGGCATAAAACGACACGTTTTCAAGAATGAAAGGACGTTCGAGAATATCTTCAACTTGCTTGATCCGTTGTGCCGTGTGGATCACGGCTTCATCGGTAAACGGTATCGGCATCAAGTCATACATGTGCCCGGTTCCCGAGCAATAACTTAAATGCTCTGAGTACACATCAATGCGATGTTCATCCAAAAAGTGCTTTATATTTTTAACAAATTGAATATCAAGCGACTCAGGACTGCCAATGGATAACGAAAGCCCATGGCAGAAAAAAGTATGCTGCTCTGTTAATTGCTTAAACTGGCGACCAAATTTACCACCTAATGTCATCCAGTTTTCTGGCGCGACTTCAAAAAAATTGATTGCCTTTGGTACATGCTGGCAAAATTCATCCAACATTTCACGGCGTAATCCTAAACCGACACTCGCGTGGCTTAAAGGGAGATGTTTTACTGTAGACATATTGCGTCCTTAAACCATAAATTCGAGATAAAATTAAGGCCTGAAACTCAGGCCTTAATTGTGTCAGATAAGCCGAAGCAATATCAAATGGTTGTGGTTAATATTGGCTATCGCTTACTTATCACCACCACATTTGCCTTCGCCACATTTACCTTCTTTGGCTTTTTCAGCAGACTTTTTCATGTCGCCACCGCATTTGCCTTCGCCACACTTACCTTCGACCGCTTTTTCAGCAGACTTTTTCATGTCGCCGCCGCATTTGCCTTCGCCACACTTACCTTCGACCGCTTTTTCAGCAGACTTTTTCATGTCGCCGCCGCATTTGCCTTCGCCACATTTACCTTCAGCTGCTTTTTCAGCTGATTTTTTCATGTCGCCGCCGCATTTACCTTCACCGCACTTGCCTTCGCCACCGTCTAATTGATAGCCAGCTGTTAATTGTTCAAATCCAAAAGGGTTCGCTTGTACTTCAGCAGCAAAACCAGCAGTCATCACAACAGCACCTAACGCAACAGCTACAGTAGTTTGTTTGATTGAGTTCATAATTTTTATCTTCCTCGTGTCTTGATTATGTAATGGTGACCAACATCATTGCCGGCTTGCATAAAGAGACCTGCGCTCTGTTAGTTTTATTTCAAAATAAATAAATAAATGTGAAAAAACTCACATTCAGTAATAAAAAATCAGGCTAGGACGGAGTTAAATTAACACAAAATTAACATCACAAGAAGAGGGAGCATGAGTTTAAGACCTGCAAGATCCCGACTATCTTTTTGATAAATAGTAAAAAAAAGGACTTATTGATAAACCTGAGTGCTTAAACTGGTGCTTAATGCTGTTATCGACAGATAAACACGGTAAAATAGCGCACTTTTTTATTCAGCAAGGTGTATTGTGCGCGTTATTTTAGCTCCGATGGAAGGCGTGGTTGATGACCATATGCGTGATATTTTATCTGCTATTAACCCATTTGATTTAGTGGTTACTGAGTTTGTACGAGTTGTAAACCAGCTATTGCCGGAGAAAGTATTTTACAAATTGTGCCCTGAGTTACTCAATCACGGATTAACCCCCTCTGGCACACCTGTTCGTGTGCAATTGTTGGGACAAGAGCCAGAGTGGATGGCCGAAAATGCAATTAGGGCAATTGAATTAGGTTCTAATGGCGTTGATGCCAACTTTGGTTGCCCTGCTAAAACGGTCAATAAGAGTAAAGGTGGCGCAGTATTACTGCAATATCCAGAAAACATTTACAAGATTGTTAAAGCCATGCGCAACGCCGTGCCAGGCGAGCACCCCGTCACAGCCAAAATACGCCTTGGTTACGAAGACAAATCATTATTTATGGAAAACGCATTAGCGGTTTACGAAGCAGGCGCATCAGAGTTAGCAATTCATGCTCGCAGCAAAACTGACGGATATAAGCCACCTGCTTATTGGGAATACATCACTGAGGTTCGTAAACGATTACCTATTCCGGTAATCGCTAATGGCGAAATTTGGAATGCTGCTGATGCTCAACGTTGCATGGATGTCACTGGGTGTGACAGTGTCATGATTGGCCGAGGTGCGATTTCGTTACCTAATTTAGGCGACACCATAAAAACCGGTGCGACACCTTATACTTGGCTACAAACGTTAACACTCTTAATGAGTTATACGGAGAAAGAACTCAGCGGCCGAAAATCAGATTATTACCCTTCGCGTATTAAACAATGGTTTAGCTACTTAAATCGTCAATACCCTGAAGCGGATGCATTATTTCGTGAGTTACGGGTCTATAAAACTACCGAAGAGATTGTGACGGTGCTACAACAGGCACATCAGTCATTACGCTAATTTCTATCGTCTCAGGCTACAAACTTTTGTCGCCTGAGTGCAAAAATCTACCTCAGAATTGATCTTCGTCATAACCTACGTTTTTTTTGTGCCTAGAATAGAATTTCTAGTGACATTACCAGTAAAGGTTATTTCAGTTGCACAACTACCAGGACATACTGCAAAAATTACAACAACTTGAACTCAAGTTGAGACGTGAGTTATTGTCAATTATCAAGGATATATCACCAGACGAGAGTCAGCTGGCTCATACCGCTGCACTGGGGGATATTATAGATTACCTGTCACAAGTAAAGTTAGCCAACACCGATCTATTCACTCAATTAATGAAGCTAGATGCAGCATTATGCCAACTCGATCTCGGTCTTTATGGCCTCTGCTCTGACTGTGAAATGGACATCGACGCAGGTAGATTACAGATAGACCCCACTGAACAACGCTGCAGCAACTGCCAACAAAAGTATCTTAATGAACATAGGTTAGAGCTTAGGTTAAATCACTAAACATCTATAAATAGACTTACCTTAGAAACAGACACAAAAAAGCCTACATTTCTGTAGGCTTTTTAACATGCCAATAGGTGTTATTGGCATTCATTATTGTTGCAACTATTAGAACTTAACAGTTACGCCGCCATAGTATTGACGACCAATAGTGTCATACACTTCTGGGACAGTGCCGCCGTCGCTACCGTTAGAAACGCTTGATGGTTCTTCATCAGTGAAGTTTTTCACACCAGCACTCAGGGTAATCATGTCAGTAACAAAGTAAGTACCAGCAATGTTGTGGTAAAGAACTGCGTCCACTTTATCGCCTGTACCTAAGTCATCCATTTCACCGATGTAACGGTTGAAGTAGTTAACATTCCAACTATCTTGGCCAGCTTGAAGGCTAAAGTTGTTACGAACTTCAGCATAAGCACCAAAGTTACCGTCAATGTAATTGGTGTAGTCATTACCTTCTTGTTCAAAGTTTAACAAGTAAGTCGTGTCATTACTGATTTTCCAATCTAACGATAGAGCTTCAAAGTTGTACGCTAAGTTAAAGTCTATACCACTGGTATCTTGGCTACCTACGTTAGTTAACGAGTTAGTTAACTCAGATAAGTCACCGTTAGCACCAATATTGAACGTTTCACATGCTGCAGCAGATGCATTAGCAAAACATTCATCTAAACCAGCTTGGACATCTAAACGAGTAATCGCGTTAGTAACTTTAAAGCGCCAGTAATCAAGCGTTAACGATAAACCTTCAACATAACTTGGAGAATAAACTAGACCAGCAGTGTAAGAGTCAGACTCTTCCGCTTTCAAATCATCATCCGACGTATAACGGACTAGGATTTGTGGATCTTGAGCATTGCCCCATGGATCATCTAAGTAGTCATAAGAACCGGTGTCACCACCAAATAGTTCACTAATACTCGGTGCACGGAAACCTGTTGCAGCAACACCACGAAGCATTAAATCATCAGTTGCTTCATACGTTAAACCGATTTTCCATGTTGATGCTTTACCAAATGTTGAATAATCGTCATAACGTAGAGCAAATTCACCAGTTAATTTGTCAGTGAAAGGCACACTCACTTCTTGGAAAACAGAAATGACATTGTAATCGCCATCAGTCGCATCCTGTTGTGCAGCAGTACTGTCACCAGCAACTGTCACGGGATCGGGGTTGTAATAACCGCTTTCATAGCGGTATTCTGCGCCAATCGCAAATGCAACTGTGCCCGCACTTACATCAAATAAATCACCGTTTAAACCCGCAGAAACAGTGTGTTGTTCGTTGCCGCCATTCGCGTTGTCAGTAAAGCTAATATCATTAACGATATCATCCGTTAATGCTGCACCACTGAACCAAGCATCTTGATTCGCATATACTGAATCTTTAAGGCTTGTTGCATTAATAGAGTTCTCAACGCTAGAGTCTGCTTTATTTTTACCGTAGGTATAAGCAACATCCCAGTTCATACCTGTATTAATATCAAGTTCACCAGCAAGTGCTGCAGAGATGCGAAATGTATCAGTGTCTTGAGAGTAAATACGAGGGCCAGCATCAGTTGTACGACGACGGTAGTTAACACGACCGGTATCATCAGCTGCAATGCCAGCTGTAGTCATCGCATCGCTTAGTGTAATGCATGAGGCATCAGCAGCAACGCCATCAGCGCCACATACATTCAACATCACATCAGCAGGTTGTGGAGCGAGTTGTTGATCCGATTTGCGCTTAGTGTATAGCACATCACCAGTTAGCACTAAATCATTGTCTAATTCTTGAACCATGTTAGCAAACAAGCTATAACGCTCGTTTGGAGTTTGGTAGTAGCTGCTCGTAGTGTAATCGTAACCGGTTGAACGATCTTCCCATCCACCGTTGCCATCTTGCACCATACCATCGAGTGAACCCGTTGGTAGAAATGAACTATAACCAGGCTCAGTCCAATCACGGTCAGATTGAATCACACCTTCACGCTTTGAATAAGCAGCACCAAAAGTGTAGTTGCCGCCGTCAGTGTTAATACCATATAAGCCGCTTATTTCACCCGTTTCACCATCGCTTTCACTCGTAGTGCTTCCGTTAAGGTCTAATTGGAAACCATCGAAATCTTTTTTGGTGATAATGTTAACTACACCAGCAATTGCATCTGAACCGTAAACAGCGGATGCACCATCTTTTAAAATCTCAACGCGGGCAATCATTGCCACAGGAATAGAGTTTAAATCCACAGAGCTATCAGCACCAGATCCTGAGTTCACCATACGACGGCCGTTTAATAATACTAACGTACGTTGTGAACCCATGCCGCGTAAGTCAACTTGTGCGACACCGTCTGAACCATTGTTTGAGCTTGAACCTAGCGCGGCACCCGCCATTGAAGTTTGAGCTTGAAGTAATTGGTCAACCGATGTGAAACCTTCCGCACGTATGGCTTCAGAAGAGATAACAGTTACAGGTGAAGCTGTCTCCATATCTTGGCGTTGAATACGTGAACCGGTGACTTCGATCCGTTCTACTTTCTGCTCGTCGGCAGCAATAACGGCTGAAGAAAACAAACCCGTTGTTGCCACACTTGTTGCTGCTACAGCTAATAAACTGCGACGGATCGCCTTAGCAGTTAATGTTACTGAAATCATGAAAAACTCCCTATTCTTGGAATTAAATAAAACAAGTTGTTATATTTTTAATTATTAATAATCGACCTAGCCAATTACCAAAAACATTATTAATGAATAAAAAACCTTTCGTCAACAACGGTAACATGTAAACAAAATGATAATAAAACTAAAAGACATAATTAATTTGACTAAAAAAATATACATAAAAATCAATTAGATAACCAAAATAAGGCACTATTGTTATTCTTGTGTTAATTTTACGCATTAAAAAAAATACAAATAAAGAACTATAAAAAAACAAATGCAAGATCTATAAAAAACAAAATAAATACACTTACAACAATATAAATACAATTACTCACAAAATGTACCCATTACTGTTTTTGTAAATTTAATTAAATTATTATTTATTTGAACTAAAAAACAGCAAAGTTGCCTGCATGATCCACTGATTATTTATTCACAAATGAACTTAAACGTATCCTATACGCTTATTTTTATTCAAAATATGTTAATAAATACTTCAAATCGCTCATTCAAGCGATCAAAAACACCTAAAAAACCGTGTATTAATACATCGATTTAGCCGCTAACATTCAACTAATAGTTCATTTATCATTCTAAAATTGACGTGCTAAACATAACAAATTAATAACATTTAGTAGCTAAAATAACCTCGACTAGACTGAATAGCTCAAGGTGAGTAATCACCTAATTGACAAACTCAACCTTGCAGTTAATCAGGCTACCTTATGAATTAATCTACTCAGCTAAACCTCCTAGAGTGCGAGCAACAGATTTCAATTAAGTGAAAAGACAAAATCATAGTAAAGGGGAGTAGAAGTACTTGCATTAGGTCTTGAGTATTCAATTTGGGTCTTAGGTATTGTGTGGTAAGTGAGGATGTTGTGGACTAGATGTTGGGTATTAAACCAATTACTTTCATTATCTGACCACTCAGCGGGAGTTCTGCGTCTTCTAGGAAAGTAATAGGATTGTAGGCATAGTTGCTCTCGGCAACTGCTCCTGCGTTGCTCTATCTCCTGCGTCCATGCAGTCGTCGGCAACTGCTCCTGCGTTGCTCTATCTCCTGCGTCCATGCAGTCGTCGGCAACTGCTCCTGCGTTGCTCTATCTCCTGCGTCCATGCAGTCGTCGGCAACTGCTCCTGCGTTGCTCTATCTCCTGTGTCCATGCAGTCGTCGGCAACTGCTCCTGCGTTGCTCTATCTCCTGTGTCCATGCAGTCGTCGGCAACTGCTCCTGCGTTGCGATTGGTCACATAATTAATGGAAAGGTATTAAATGTGGTGCTGGATTTGAGTGCTATTGGCAGGATGTTGATGGCTGAGTTGTAGATGCCAATGCTCATTATTGTTAAATATAAAAAAAGGAGCCTAGGCTCCTTTTTTTAATCTTTCAAGCGAAGATTAACGAGTGCGTGGGCACACTTCGTCAGCGCTGAAGAAGTAAGCAATTTCACGAGCTGCTGATTCAACTGCATCAGAACCGTGAACTGCGTTTTCGTCAATGCTTGCTGCGTAGTCAGCACGTAAAGTACCACGAGCAGCTTCAGCTGGGTTAGTTGCACCCATGATTTCGCGGTTAGCAACAACAGCGTTTTCGCCTTCTAACACTTGAACCATTACTGGACCAGAAGTCATGAAAGACACTAAAGCACCAAAGAAAGGACGTGCGCTGTGCTCAGCGTAGAAGCCTTCAGCTTGTTCTTTAGAAAGGTGTACCATTTTAGAAGCAATGATCTTAAGACCAGCTGATTCAAAACGGTTATAGATTGCACCGATGTGGTTTTTTGCAACTGCATCTGGCTTGATAATAGAAAATGTGCGTTCGATCGCCATAACTAGCTTCCTTAATGTGAGCAAGTTTAAAAAATTCGCGCGGATTATACGTAATTAAACTGAAAAAGCCTAGTTTTATCAGTAATCACAATAACATTTGAGCATTTTTTTACGTCAATTATATTAACAAGCAGCAATTTCGTTGTTTTGTTTATTCACTTTTGCAGCATTTTTTTCGATAAAACTAATAATGGCATCTGCAACATCTTTTTGGGTTGCGCCTTCAATACCTTCAAGCCCTGGTGAAGAGTTCACTTCCATAACTACTGGACCGTGGTTCGAGCGCAACAAATCAACACCTGCGACATTTAATCCCATTGTGCGAGCCGCACGCAGTGCAACAGAACGTTCTTGTGGTGACAACTTAACTAAGGTCGCACTACCACCGCGGTGCAAGTTAGAACGAAATTCACCAGGCTTTGCTTGGCGTTTCATTGCAGCAATCACTTTATCGCCTAATACAAAACAACGAATATCAGCACCTTGGGCTTCAGCAATATATTCTTGTACCATAATGTTGGCTTTTAGGCCCATAAAGGCTTCTAGAACGCTTTCTGCGGCTTTGCGGGTTTCAGCAAGTACCACGCCAATGCCTTGTGTTCCTTCAAGCAGTTTAACCACTAATGGTGCACCGCCGACCATATCGATTAAGTCAGGAATGTCACTGGGTTTATTCGCAAAGCCAGTAATAGGTAAACCAATGCCTTGCCTTGACAACAATTGCATTGAACGGAGCTTATCACGTGAACGCGCTATACCAATCGAGCTATTGACCGCATATACGCCCATCATCTCTAATTGACGCAGCACTGCAGAGCCATAAAAAGTGACAGATGCACCAATACGTGGGATCACGGCGTCAAAATGACCTAAGTCTTTACCTGCCATATGAATGCTAGGCTTAGTCATGTTGATGTTCATGTAACACTTTAATGGGTTGATAACTTTAACTTCATGTCCGCGGGCGACTGCAGCTTCGACTAAGCGACGAGTTGAATATAATTGCGGGCCTTGAGACAGTATTGCGATGCGCACAGAGTGCTCCAAAATAGGAATTTTCGCGCATCATACGCTGAGTTTATTTAAAATCAATGACTGGAATGACCAGAAATAAAAAAAGAGTCAATCTTGATGATTGACTCTCATTTTATAAGCTTGAATTACGCTTACGTTATTATTAATTAGCCTTCGCTAACCATGTTGATAGTGTATTTAGGGATATCAATCACCATATCACAATCAACCACTTTAGCTTGGCAAGATAAACGGCTTTCAGGTTCTAAACCCCAAGCTTTATCAAGCATATCATCTTCTAGCTCATCGCTTTCTTCAAGCTGATTAAAGCCTTCACGTACAACCACATGACAAGTGGTGCAAGCACACGACTTTTCACATGCATGTTCAATATGAATACCGTTACGCAGTGCAACGTTTAAAATGGTCTCACCAACTTCTGCTTCAAGTACTGCGCCGTCTGGACAAAGCTCTTGATGGGGTAAAAAAACTAACTGTGGCATTATTTCACCTATATGTTATCGACCGACTGCCCTTTTAGCGCCGTTCTAATAGAATTATCCATGCGTCGTGACGCAAAATCTTGAGTTTTATCGTCAAGACTTGCAATCGCTTTTTCAATGGCATCAACATCGTCTTGCTGTGCGGTAACGTCAAGTAATGCTATTGCATCTGTTAATTGCTTACGCTCTTGTTCATCAAGTAAGTCACCGTCCTTGCCTAATGCGGCATTTAATGACTCTATCACTCTCGCTGCTTCAACTTTTTGTTCCGCAAGCATACGACGGGTAATGTCATCTTTTGCATACTTCATAGAATCTTTAAGCATCGTTGCAATTTCAGTGTCAGACAAACCAAATGAAGGCTTAACTTGAATCGTGGTTTTCACTTCGGTAGATTTTTCCATCGCCGTGACACTGAGTAAACCATCAGCATCAACCTGGAAAGTCACACGAATGTGAGCGGCACCAGCGGCCATAGCAGGAATGCCATGCAGAGTAAAACGCGCCAATGAACGGCAATCTTCTACCAATTCACGCTCGCCCTGTACTACATGAAAAGCCATCGCTGTTTGGCCGTCTTTAAACGTAGTAAATTCTTGTGCGCGTGCTACCGGAATAGTCGTGTTACGTGTAACCACTTTTTCAACCAATCCGCCCATGGTTTCAACACCAAGCGATAACGGAATGACATCTAACAATAACAAGTCAGATTCAGGTTTATTACCGACTAAAATATCCGCTTGGATCGCAGCGCCAATAGCAACAACGCGATCGGGGTCAATTGAGGTCAGTGGTGTTTTCTTAAAGAAAGCTTCCACTTGCTCACGCACCAAAGGCACACGCGTTGAACCACCAACCATAACCGTTTCTATCACTTCATCAACGCTTACACCAGCGTCACGAAGCGTACGACGACAACTGCCGATAGTCTTTTTCACTAACGCACTAATAAGTTCATTGAATAAGTCTTTATCCACCAGTGTGGTTAATGACTTATTATCAATCACTACATTTGCTTCAACACTGTCATTATCGGTTAGCGCTTCTTTTACTCGGCGAGCTTCTATCAATAATTGACGTGCTAACTGATTGTTAGGGTCGTTGATATTCCACACCTGTTGTAAGTGGCTCACTAGAAGATGATCAAAGTCATCACCGCCTAATGCAGAATCACCACCGGTTGCGAGCACTTCAAAAACACCGCGATTTAAACGCAATACAGAAATATCAAACGTGCCGCCACCTAAATCGTAAATAGCAATAACGCCTTCTTGCTTAGAATCTAATCCATAAGCAATAGCCGCTGCGGTAGGCTCGTTCAATAAACGTAATACTTTTACGCCTAACAATTCTGCTGCATCTTTAGTACCTTGACGTTGAGCATCATCAAAATACGCAGGTACTGTAATAACAATACCTTGTAACTCACCGCCTAATGTCGATTCTGCACGAGCAATTAATGGCTTTAGAATTTCAGCAGACACTTGCACAGGATTAACCTGTCCCGTAGGTGTGCTAAAAACTGGTAAACCATTTTCGCTAGCATGCAATGTATACGGCAGTTTATGTACACCAGATTGCACATCAGCTAGGCTACGGCCCATAAAACGCTTAACTGATACAATGGTATTTTGAGGATCTAAAGCCGATTTAGCTTGTGCCTCATAACCCACTTGCACAGTTTCTTGGCCATAATGCACGACCGACGGTAAAGAGTGACGACCATTGTCATCAGCTAAAGTCGATGCTAAGCCGCTTCTCACTGTCGCCACTAACGAGTTTGTTGTACCAAGATCGACACCCACAGCCAAACGGTGTTGGTGTGGTGCGGCGCTTTGGCCAGGTTCTGCAATTTGCAACAGTGCCATAGTGTTCCAACTTGTTGTGTTATTGATTAGCTATGCTAACCATAAAATTTGAATGTACTGATTCATTAATCCAGTAAGCCATCTTCAATACGGGCCAATTCGTCTTGCAATTTTGCCATAAACTTTAGCTTACGAATTTGATCTGCAGCCAATAATGCATCAGCTTCTTCACTAGAGGCGAGTAACGAGGTTAATTTAGTCGACAACGTCGATTCAAATTCGCCAAAAGAGTCGTATAACTCGTCAATTAGGTCTTGAGGTGCATTACTGTGCTGAATATCTTCTAACGCTTCACGCCACTCCATTTGTTGCATTAAAAATGCACCATCTTTAAGTGTGGTGGTTTCGTGACTTAATTCAATACCACGTAAGCTCAACATATGTTCAGCACGACGTAAGGGATTTTTTAAAGTTTGATAACCATCATTAACTTGCGAAGTACGCTGAACCGACAGCAATTTTTGTTGCTCGGTATCGTTGGCAAATTTATCGGGATGAACCGCCCTTTGCAGTTCGCGGTAGCGCTCTGCAAGTAAGGCGGTGTCGATATCAAAGGCAGGTTCTAGATTGAACAGATCGAAATAATTCATGGGCAGATATCATGCTTACTGTTTTCGATAAAACGGCTAAGGTGAATAATTAAACGGTAAAACTCTCACCGCAACCACACTCACCTTTTGCATTTGGGTTATTGAACTGGAAGCCTTCATTAAGGCCTTCTTTGACAAAATCCAGTTCAATACCTTGCAAATAGATGAAGCTTTTAGCATCGATAATAATATTCACACCATCGATAGTATAAAGCTCATCATCGTCATTGAGTTCATCAACAAACTCAATGACGTATGCCATACCTGAACAACCCGATGTTCTCAATCCAAGGCGTAAACCTAAGCCTTTACCACGGTTAGCAAGAAACGATCTTACTCGGTCTGCCGCCGCAGGTGTCATTGAAATAGCCATCTAAACTCCAGGTATTACTTAGCTTGTTTGCTTTTATACTCTTCAATTGCCGCTTTAATGGCATCTTCTGCCAAAATTGAACAATGAATCTTAACTGGTGGCAATGCTAATTCTTCAGCAATATCAGCATTTTTGATGGTTGCTGCTTCGTCAACACTTTTGCCTTTAACCCATTCAGTTACGAGTGAGCTTGATGCAATTGCGCTGCCACAACCGTAGGTTTTGAATTTTGCATCTTCAATAATGCCATCGGCATTAATTTTAAGTTGCAGCTTCATTACGTCACCACATGCGGGTGCACCAACCATTCCAGTGACTACTGATGGATCGTTTTTGTCAAATGAACCTACGTTACGTGGGTTTTCATAATGATCGATTACTTTTTCGCTATAAGCCATGATACTGCTCCAAAATCTTTGTCGTTATACGATTAATGATGTGCCCATTGAACCTGATTAAGGTCAATACCATCTTTGAACATCTCCCATAGAGGAGACATTTCACGTAACTTATCAATTGATTCAGTTATCGTTTTGATAGAGTGTTCAATTTCTTCATCGGTAGTAAAGCGGCCAAGAGAGAAACGAATTGAGCTATGTGCCATTTCATCATTTAGACCTAAAGCACGTAATACGTAGCTTGGCTCTAAACTGGCTGATGTACATGCAGAACCTGAAGAAACTGCTAGGTCTTTCAGTGCCATCATTAACGATTCACCTTCAACAAAGTTGAAGCTCACGTTAAAGATGCCGCTATAGCGTTGTTCCATATCACCGTTGATATATGTTTCTTCGATGTGCTTGATACCGTTCCATAATTTGTCACGAAGACGAGTTATGCGTGCGCTATCTTCTGCCATATCTTGCTTAGCCACTGCAGCAGCTTCGCCCAAGCCCACAATCTGATGCGTCGCTAATGTACCACTGCGCATACCACGCTCATGCCCACCACCGTGCATTTGTGATTCAAGACGAATACGAGGCTTACGGCGGACATATAACGCGCCGATGCCTTTAGGACCGTACATCTTGTGACCAGAAATCGAAATTAAATCGACTTTAGTTGCTTGTACGTCAATAGGAAGTTTACCCGCGCTTTGCGCAGCATCCATGTGGAAGAAAACACCTTTTGAACGACATAACTCACCTATAGCATTAATGTCATGAATCACACCAATTTCGTTGTTAACATGCATGATGCTAACCAAAATAGTGTCATCACGCATAGCCGCTTCTAAGCGTTCCATCGGAATAATGCCGTTGGCTTCTGGCTCGAGGTAAGTCACTTCATAACCTTCACGCTCTAACTGGCGACAAGTATCTAATGTCGCTTTATGTTCAGTTTTGCTGGTGATGATGTGCTTGCCCTTTTTGTGATAAAAATGAGCAATGCCTTTAATAGCAAGGTTACTTGACTCTGTCGCACCCGAAGTGAAGACGATTTCGCGGTGATCAGCATTAATTAAATCAGCAACTTGATTACGGGCGACATCAACCGCCTCTTCTGCCTGCCAACCATAACGATGTGAACGCGATGCTGGGTTACCGAACACACCGTCCATTGTCATGTGTTGCATCATTTTTTCTGCGACACGCGGATCTACAGGGGTTGTTGCGGCATAATCTAAATAGATAGGAAGCTTCATAACACACTCCGTACTTAGCAGTCTCAGATGAGGCTACATACAACGTACAAATAATTATTTATCAATCAACATAGCTGAGTTACAAACTCACTCTATGTTCCTTTTGCATTTCGTCTTGCTTTAGCGAGATAAATTGTACATCTCGTTTTTGCATTAAGCCTGCAAGCGAAATACCATCTAAAAACTCAGAAATTTGTTTACTTAAGTCACCCCATAACGAATGGGTAAGGCAACGAGTACCACTTTGGCAGTTACCTTGTCCTTGACAACGAGTAGCGTCTACAGATTCATCAACGGCATGCACGACCATACCTACTGAAATATCGATGGCTTCAAGGCCTAAACGATAACCGCCACCTGGTCCACGAACACTCGACACTAGACCATGTTTACGTAACTTTGCGAAGAGTTGTTCAAGATAAGACAAAGAGATTCCTTGTCTTTCAGAAATATCGGCTAAAGGCACTGGACCAGAAGCTGAGTGAATAGCAACATCTAACATAGCTGTCACTGCATAGCGACCTTTTGATGTAAGTTTCATAACTTGTACTGCTCCCAAAAAGTATGCAGTAATTTCATCATACCCGACTAATTTAGTCAAGTATTAATCCTACTAATTTACTCAGGTATTAAGGTATTTCTTATAACAAAAGGTTTCATTTTCGCGGGGCTATTTAACCTTTTTATCCGCAAAAATTCAATGCCGACAAGGCAATTAATCGCAATATCGGCTATTTTCTTGACTTGTATCTACAAGTACTTAGCTATCACTAAATACTTGGGTCAAACTTATCTATATCTTGTATACGATTACTTGCCGCATTTCGTTCAGCTTCATCAAATGCATCAACATTTAACTCTGGCAACTTTTTGGTACACACATCACCACCAAGTTGCTGGATAGCTTGGCACAACTCTTGGACTTTTGAATCCATTAAATGCATGTGATCAAGCATTTGACCTATTGCATTTGCAACAGGATCTGGATTGTCTGGTGATACCGCATAGGCGTCAAAACCATATTTTTTAGCCATTTCTGTTCGGCGTTCTGTTTTCTCTTTTGACTGATTAGTCGGTGTAGCTACTACGCGGCCAGGTATACCGACTACAGTATTGTCAGTCGCAACATCTTTTACCACAACAGAATTAGACCCCACACGGGCACCATCATGCATGGTAATAGGGCCTAATATTTTAGCACCTGCACCAATTACGACGTTATTGCCTAAAGTAGGATGACGTTTACCTGGCTGCCAAGTGGTTCCGCCCAAGGTAACGCTATGATAAAGCGTGCAATCATCGCCAATTTCGGCTGTTTCACCAATAACAACGCCCATACCATGGTCAATAAAGAAACGTCGGCCTATTGTTGCGCCGGGATGAATCTCAACCCCAGTTAACCAACGCGAAAAGGTCGATAAACACCGCGCGGTAAAACGCCAATTAGCACGCCAAAGTTTATGACTAATACGGTGGATCCAAATTGCATGCATACCGGGATAGTTAAATATAATCTCGAGGGTACTGTTTGCAGCTGGATCGCGATGATAAATCGACTCGATGTCTTCTTTAATTCTAGCAATGACGCCCATGGTGTGTTCCTTACGGATTAATCTTATTTATCCATTTTCTTGTCAATGGAAGTCAAAATGCCACGAAGAATATTCATCTCAGGGGCTTCAATACGCGCGCGAGTGTACAAGCGACGTAACTTTGTCATTACTTGACCAGGGTGATTTTTGATCACAAAACCCGTTTTAGATAATGTTGACTCTAAATGCACAAAGAATCTTTCTAACTCAACCGTTAATGGATACGCTTCTGTTTCTGGCGCTGCTTCAGTTTGCGCCAAATGTGCAACGCGAGTTTCATAACAAATGATTTGAACAGCTTGAGCTAAATTTAACGAGCTGTATTCTGGATTTGCAGGAATAGCCACATGATAAGTACATTGCTGCAACTCCTCATTACTCAGCCCGTGATTCTCACGGCCAAATACAATAGCTACAGGGCCAGTAAGACTTTCTTGAGTCAGTTTTTGACCCGCTTCGCGTGGGTCTAGCATCGGCCAATCTAATGTGCGGCTACGCGCACTGGTTGCTATCACTAAACTGCAATCGGCAATCGCTTCTTGTAAGGAGTCGACCGTAGTGAGATTTTTTAAGATATCAGATGCACCAGCAGCAAGCGCAATAGATTGACCATCAGGTTCGGTACGCGGCTCTGCAAGATATAAATTAGATAAACCCATGGTTTTCATCGCTCTGGCGGTAGAGCCAATGTTACCAGGGTGGGATGTTCCAACTAAAACAACACGAATATTACTGAGCATGAACGACTTTCTTTTGACAAAAAATATTGCCCATATATTAACACAGTCGTTGTTTATTACGTTATATGAAAATCTGCATTTGATATAATCTCTAAATTAAGTATAATGCGGGCGCTATTTTACTCGTTCTTTAACATCCAGGGGATTGCAATGCATCCGATGCTGACTATTGCCACGCGCGCTGCACGCGCTGCGGGCCAAACTATTATGCGCGCCTATACTGAACTTGACCGTGTTGAGGTTAGTAGTAAAGGTATTAATGATTTTGTGACTAGTGTAGACAAGGAAGCAGAAGCAACTATTACTTATCAAATTCGTAAATCTTACCCAGATCACACTATCGTGGGCGAAGAGGACGGTGAAAACCGTGGCGACAACAAAGATTACGTTTGGATAGTTGATCCTTTGGATGGCACTAACAACTTCGTTCGTGGTATTCCTCATTTTGCAGTTTCTATCGCAGTTCAATATAAAGGCAAAATTGAAGTTGCCGTTATTTATGATCCTGTTCGCGAAGAACTCTTCTCTGCCGTGCGCGGTAAAGGCGCTAAGCTAAACGATTTCCGTTTACGTGTGACCAATGTTAACGACCTAAGCAATACCATGATTGGTACTGGTTTTCCTTTCAAGGCTCGCCAACACACTGACACCTACATGGCTATTTTAGCAGAAGTCTTCCCGCTGTGTGCTGACTTACGTCGTACTGGTTCTGCTGCACTCGATCTAGCATACGTAGCTGCTGGCCGTTTAGATGGTTTCTTTGAAATTGGCCTAAAACCATGGGACATCGCTGCTGGCGACTTAATTTGCCGTGAAGCAGGTGGTACTGTCACTGACTTTATGGGTGCTCACAATTACATGACATCTGGTAACATTGTTGCTGGTAGCCCTAAAGTAACTACACAATTAGTCAAAACCATGCGTCCGTTACTAAACGAAGGATTAAAGCGCTAAGCTTATCTCCCTCGACAAGACACTATTAAAAACCGCTATTGGCATTTATCGCTATTAGCGGTTTTTTTGTCTTTGAATTTGCTAAAGTTGAACCGGATCACTGGGCAAATTATCGAAACTCGTCGATAATGCAGCTTCATTTGCTTACAGAATAACAACTATGCCATTACATAAAGCTAAAGACTTAAGCATTAAATCCTTAAAGAGCATTGAACACTTAGTCTTATTTATAATTGCTCTAGCGACTTTATTTGCCATCGGCGAAGAAATCCTCCACATGATCGCTATTCGCACCGTTGAATTAGCAGACTTACTCTTGCTGTTTATTTACCTCGAAGTACTTGCGATGGTGGTTAACTATATCGAATCGGGAAAGCTGCCAATTCGAATGCCGTTATATATTGCTATCGTAGCGTTAGCGCGTTACCTCATCTTAGATATGAAGGCGATGGAAGACTGGCGTATTTTAGCCATATCAGTATCCACCATAGTATTGGCGTGTACTGTTATTGTTATCCGATGGGGTCAGTTAAAAATGCCCTACCCTAAAAACCAGGATTACGATAATTAGTAGCTAATAAATTAAAAGATCTCAGTCTTAACTCCGTGTTAGCGCTTGCTTAACAAAGTAATTGTGCTAACAATAAAGCTAATAGTAACAATACACCCCCATTAATTCAGTGTTTTGATTTTCAAGGAGCGACAGTATGGGCCAAGAGCCAACAGGATTTGATGAAAAACGTAGTTCACTCAGAGTTGATATGGAAGCTGAACGGGTACGTTTAGATTGGATAAACGCCCAGGGAGAGTCTTGCCAAGACTATGGGGTATGCATCGATTTAGCTCGTAAAGGCATATTGTTAGATTTTAAAACAGCTTTTAAACTCGGCGATCTTATCGCGATTACCTTCAACGAAAACACAACTAAGCAAAATACCATTAAAGGCCAGGTGTGTCGTTGTTCGCAATGCTCAGCGCAGAGTTTCCACATTGCACTGCAATTAATTTAAATCATTGAATATTCCATGCAGTCTGAATGGGCTGCTCTATACTCAATAGATAAACCGAATCACCCATTTGCGGCGTGACACAACGTTAAGCATAGAGGAACGAAACATGATATTGCTCGTTGGTGGAGAAAAAGGTGGCAGCGGAAAAAGCTGTTTAGCGCAAAACCTTGCGGTATATATAACCCAAAAATTCGATGCCAATGTGTTGATGGTAGATTGTGATCCCCAGCGCACCACATCAGACTGGATCCAAGCTCGCAACAATGACCCGAGCTTAAAAGCGATTAATTGTATTCAACTTTATGGTAAAATTCGTAATGACTTGTTGAGTCTTGATGAACGCTTTGACTATGTTATTGTCGATTGTGGCGGCCAAGATAACCTCGCTATGCGTGCCGCTATGTCAGTTGCCACTTATGTTGTTATTCCATTAAGACCCAAACGTCGTGATTTAAAAACATTACCTCACATGGAAGACATGCTTAGCACCTGTAAAATGGTTAACCCCAAAATGGTCGCTGCTATTGTGATTACTCAATGCCCTGCACTACCATCACAAGGCAAGCGTATTCTAGAAGCCAAAGAAGTCGTGCAATCATTTGGATTACGAGCGCTAGATTCGGTCACCTTTAGCCGAAATCTTTACGACGATAGCGAAGAAAGTGGCTCGTCTGTTCTCGAAATCGAACCCGATGGTAAAGCTGCCGATGAAATTCGCGCCATTGCTGATGAGCTTTTTGCTATACCACCAGAAAATCGTTATGAGTTTAACTGATCTCAAACGTAAAAAAACCAAAGACACCCGCAAAAAGGTGTCTGTGGATGACTTTATTGAAGATGCAAATAACTATGCATTAGGTAAAACTGCTGGGCAAACTGCACCGAGCCAAACTACGGCTCAGTTTCTCAAAGGGCTCGATAAAAAGAGCACTAAAATCTACCGTCATGCGACATTTACTCTTACTGAAAAAAGCATTTCACAACTTGATGAAATAGCTAAAACCACCAAAGTGGCCAAGTCTAAAATCCTCAGAGTCCTGATAGATGAGTTTTATCAGCAACATGACAACGATCAATTAACCATATTGAGTAAGTCGTCACGTTAACAGCACTTCATTTCCCTTACTATTATTCACGCATTCTAATTTAGATTCAGATTCAACTCCGCAACTCTAATTGGGTATGCAATATCTATCTAATATCACTAATTTGTGAGAAGCCATGTCATTGATTTTATTACTCACGCAACAAATGTGCGTATACCTAGTTATTGTCTACCTTGTAAGCAAAACACCGTTGTTTAAATTCTTTGCAGAAGGTTCAAAGCGCCTGCCGCACAAAGTTTTTATCTATGTTGTATTCTCACTTTTTTGTATTATGGCGACCTATTTCGGAGAACAAACTACCGGTGCGATTGCAAATACTCGTGCTATGGGAGCGGTACTCGGCGGATTATTAGGTGGCCCTGTGACCGGATTTTTTGTTGGTCTAACCGGTGGGTTACATCGTTATTCAATGGGCGGGTTTACCGATATTGCCTGCGCGATCTCGACAACCCTTGAAGGTCTATCTGCAGGTTTAGTCAGTTACTATCTTAAAAAGGCAGGTCAATCTGAGTCGGTATACACACCGTCTAAAGTTTTTATGCTCACATTTTGTGCTGAGCTGATGCAAATGAGTTTGATTTTATTATTCGCCAAACCTTTTGATCAAGCTTGGGCCTTAGTTTATGTTATTGCGCCACCAATGTTACTCATTAATTCACTTGGTGCTGCAATGTTTATGAGTATCGTTCGTGACCAAAAGGCCATGTTCGACAAGTTATCTTCGAGCTTTTCAACTAATGCGCTGAAAATTGCTGAACGCAGTGTTGGCATTTTATCGAAAGGGTTTAATGAAGAGTCGAGCCAAAAAGTAGCGAAAATTATTATTGAAGAGACTCGCGTTGGTGCGGTTGCGATTACCGATTGTCATAAATTATTGGCTTTTATTGGGATTGGCGCCGACCATCATCTGCCCAATACACCGATATCCTCCCAAATCACCTTAGATGCCATTGCTCAAAACAAAGTCATGTTTGCCGATGGTGTGGACACCACTTATGCCTGCTCGATATCAAATCATTGTAATCTTGGCTCAAGTTTAGTGATACCACTGCGCAGTAACGACGAAGTCGTCGGCACCATTAAATTGTATGAGCCAAAAAATAAGTTATTTTTAAATATCAATCGCACTCTAGGTGAAGGTATTGCACGGCTACTCTCAAACCAAATTTTATATGGCCGCTTTGAACAACAAAAAAGCTTATTAATGCAAGCCGAAATTAAATTACTCCACGCTCAGGTTAACCCACACTTTTTATTTAATGCCTTAAATACCATTGGTGCGATTATTAGTCGCGACCCGCCCATGGCAAAAAAGTTGATTAAACAGTTATCGCAATTCTTACGAATCAACCTCACCCGTACCACAGGCCTAGTCACCTTAGGCGATGAGCTAGAACATATCGATGCTTATCTGGCCATTGAGCATGCACGATTTATCGACAAGCTTAATGTCAGCATCACCATACCGACTATTTATCATCATCACAAAATGCCCGCATTTACTTTGCAACCATTGATCGAGAATGCGGTAAAACATGGCACATCATTAATGCTTGACGAAGGTGTAATTAAAGTAAACGCTAAAGTTGAAGGCAATGACTTATTGCTCAGTGTTACCGACAACGCAGGCCTATACCAACCCTCAATAAACACCGAAGGACTAGGCATGAACCTAGTACATAAGCGCTTGCAAAACCTCTTTGGAGAACACTACGGTATCGAGGTACATAGCCAAGCTGATGAGTTTACCTGTGTCAGTGTGCGCATTCCGCTTGAAGAGGCAACCTTATGATCCGCTGTTTAATTATTGACGATGAGCCTTTTGCCCGCCAAGAAGTGGCAGACCTTCTGGAAAAACACGCAGACATTGAAGTACTGGCTCAATGTGGTAATGCGATAGAAGCGTTACAGCACATTAATCGATTAAAACCTGACCTGATATTTGTTGATATCCAAATGCCACGGATAAATGGAATGGAATTAATTGCTATGCTGAACCCAGAACAGATGCCTCGGGCAGTATTTATCACCGCCTTTGACGAATATGCAGTAAAGGCATTTGACAATAATGCTTTTGATTATTTATTGAAACCCATAGATGAAAACCGCTTTAATCAAACTTTAGATAAAGTTAGAACCAATATAGCACCTCAACTTTTAGCACCAATTTTACCTAAACAATTAGCACATTTACCCTGCTACAGCGGCAGTAAGCTTAAAGTGATTACAACAGCTGATGTGGAGTTTATCGTCAGTGATGTGGGCGGTATCCATGTTCATTGTCGTAATGGCTTTAGTCATACACACTTAACACTCAAAGTGCTCGAAGAAAAAACCGCGTTATTTCGCTGCCATAAGCAATATCTCATCTCACCTGATGCAATATCTGAAATAGAAATAACCGACACTGGGGCAGATGTCACCACTCACAGCGGTGCTAAAGTGCCCGTTTCGCGCCGCTATCTTAAAGAACTAAAGCAATTATTAGGCTTTCAATAGTCTTTTAATGCGTGACATTAAGCACGTTTTGCCAAGGGTAAAACACTTCAACTGCCTTATTTACCACTTAACCAGCTAATTGAACCCGTTACCGAGTTTGACCCCTATTAAACACAGAAATGCCTTAAAGTTGCATTACTATATTTATGGGGAGATATAAAATGACTTGGTTTCTACTCTGCGTTGGTTTACTCATTGGTGGGTATTTTATTTACGGGGCTTTTGTCGAAAAGGTATTCGGCATTAACACTCAACGACAAACACCTGCTTTTACTCAGACTGATGGCGTCGATTTCGTGCCCATGTCTAAAGGTAAGGTCTATTTAATTCAATTATTGAACATTGCGGGTGTGGGCCCAATTTTCGGCCCCATTTTAGGTGCGTTATATGGCCCCGCAGCAATGTTATGGATTGTATTTGGTTGTATTTTTGCAGGTGCAGTGCACGATTACTTTTCAGGCATGTTGTCGGTTCGTAATAACGGCCAATCAGTGCCTAACCTAGCGGGTAAGTATTTAGGTAAAAGCGCTAAACACTTTATGAATCTGTTTGCGATTATCTTATTACTGCTCGTCGGTGTGGTATTTATCTCTGCTCCAGCAGGTTTACTTAGCAAATTAACCGGTTTTGATGTTGCCATATTTGTTGGCATTATTTTCTTCTACTACCTTATTGCTACCATTGTACCAATCGATAAAATTATCGGTCGTTTTTACCCTTTCTTTGGCGCGCTATTAGTCTTTATGTCTCTTGGCTTAACCATCGCATTAATGCTATCAACTGAACACACGATGTTACCTGGTTTTGAAATAGGTGACTTCTTTACCAACCTTAATCCTAATGACATGCCATTATGGCCTGCACTCTTCATCACCATCGCTTGTGGTGCCGTATCAGGGTTCCATGCAACACAGTCACCATTAATGGCACGTTGTGTTGAAAACGAAGAAAACGGTCGCTTTGTGTTTTTTGGCGCCATGATTGGTGAAGGTGTTATCGCACTGATTTGGTGTGCTATTGCATTGTCATTCTTTGGTGGTGTTGAAGGCCTTAATGCTGGTATGGCGGGCAACCCAGCCAACGTAGTGTATGAAGCATCAAACGGGTTACTTGGCGCATTTGGTGGCTTCTTAGCAATCCTTGGGGTTATTGTACTACCTATTACCTCAGGTGATACCGCGTTTCGCTCCGCTCGCTTAATCTTGGCTGAGTTCTTTAACATCAAACAAGTGGCACTGCCTAAACGCCTCTTGCTAGCGCTACCCTTGTTTGCCATCGGTGCAATATTAACTCAAGTCGACTTCGGTATTATTTGGCGATACTTTGGTGTCGCTAACCAAACCACCGCAGTATTAATGCTTTGGACCGCAGCGGCATATTTGCTACGTCATAATAAGTTCCACTGGATTTGCACAGTTCCGGCGATGTTTATGACCTGTGTGGTAATTAGCTTCATGCTTAATTCATCTACTTTAGGTGCTGGCTTACCGATGACAGTATCAACTGTGGCAGGTATGGTAACCACAGCAATTATTGCGGCTCTGATTATCATTAAGACCAAAGGTAAAGGTGATATTGATTCAGATGATGAAGACAGCATCAGTTTAGCAAACGAACAATAATATTCACTTCATCATAAAACGGCAGCCAAGGCTGCCGTTTTTGCATTGATATATCTTTGATAATAATGTGGGTATAATATTGGCAAATTTAATTAGCTCGTACGGTCCATGACACAAGTAAACAACCCACTTCACGGCATAAAGCTAGAAACTATTGTTACCGAACTGGTTGAAAAATACGGTTGGGAAGAACTCGGTTCAAGAATCAATATCCAATGTTTTAAAGACAATCCGAGTGTAAAATCGAGCTTAAAATTTTTACGTAAAACACAGTGGGCACGTGACAAAGTTGAATACTTGTATCTTAAAGCAAACAAGTTACCTTTACCGCCCCCCAAAGATGACTCTCGCAGACCCGCGCCTAAGCCTCAACATGCTGCAACTAAAAAGCCTCAAGCTGTTAAAGCCAAAACCAGCGAACAAACTGATACACCGGGTAAGCCCATTAATGCCGACATTTGGGGCAACGGATAATCTATAAACAAAAAAAGTGCTGAATATTCAGCACTTTTTTATCTTTTAGGTTTATATTATTGATATTTTGCTGTTTAAGTGCGGCTTGTTTAACTCACATGGCAGTAAAAAAACAGTCTACAAAGGAAATTCAAAAATCAAACGCCATACTTTTAAGCCTCCGCCGACTTGATAACTTAACCCTATATGATCAATTTCAACACTGTCTAAGCCAATAGCCGAAAAATTAATGGGTTTAGAAAAAGCCAAGGTTGAACCAACTTCATAAGTATATGACGTTAAAACATTTTTACCGACAGGCGAGACAAACTTTAGTTGGTTAAAATACCAGTGCCCTGCGACAAACAATCTGGGTTCTACCCGGATATCATCCCATTGCCAATCGTAATTCAAAGCAAAATCGACACCGGTTTTTAGTACAGAATACCCCTCAGTACTGTCGTTTTGATTACTCTTATAGCCCGCGTAGTAAAGACGATTAACCCAAACAGGGCTATAAGCAGCAGAGCCGAAACGATACAAACTAGACAAACCAGTAGAGTAAATGCCGACATGACTATGGGTAGAAAAATTATGGCCGTATCCCAAATCCACATATGATTCTAACGTCAATTGGTCGTCCACCAGCCAATGATATTCTATGCCAGGGGTAAGAGTTAGTGTACCAACGCTTTTAGGAAAACTGCCGCCAGGTAAGTCATTAAAAGAGTAGTCAAAAAAACCCAATGATGCCGTTAAGCGTAATTTTAAAAGGTGCTCGTCTGACTCTTCAAGATCAAAGCCTAATGGAATATTTACCACAGCAGCACTTTGGCCAGAGGTGCGATAAATACCGCTGCCTAAATAATTAGCAAAAGCGTAGTGTGAGGCATCAGGTTCAGAGGTAATCTCTTCAGCGACAGCATAATGGTTTGTAAAGATGGAAGGTAAAATGAGTAAAACAAGCAAAGTTAAACGTAAAAAACGACACGATGATAAACCCACAAGACTATGATGTCGCCTTTGATTTATCACCATATCGTTATTATTCGATCTGCTTATTCGTTGTTAAAATGGTATTCAGACATCATATGACCAAGTTCAGTTGATTTGGTCTTTAAATATGATTCATTATACCGATTTTTGCCCACTTGCAGTGGAATACGCTCAGAGACTTCAATCCCTGCATTTTGCATCGCCATCACTTTACGTGGGTTATTGGTCATCAGGTTGACTTTCTCTACACCAATTTGTTTTAGCATAGGTAAAATCATATCGTATTTACGCATATCCGCTTCAAAGCCTAAACGCTCATTTGCTTCTACAGTATTGGCTCCGGCATCTTGTAATTCGTAAGCACGAATTTTATTCAATAAACCAATACCACGACCTTCTTGACGAAGGTACAGCAAAAAACCTTGACCTTTTTCTGCAATACTCTGCATCGCGGCCTGCAATTGAAACCCACAATCACAACGTAAACTGAATAATGCATCACCAGTTAGGCATTCTGAATGAATACGGCCTAGCATAGCTTGTGTGGGATCAAGTTGACCAAATGTCAACGCAACGTGTTCTTTACCTGTCGCGATTTCTTCAAAACCGTGCATGTCAAAAACACCCCAAGGAGTGGGTAATTTAGATGTTGCGATATATTTTATCGACATGAATTAACCTTACGACAACTAACTGTAAAAGAAAATATTAAAACTTAGCAGGAGCAAAACCAGTCACTTCTTTAATGCCCATTTCGCGGCCTAATGCCGTTAACGGATGCACAACAACCAAACCTTTAACAGACTTATTCAATTTGCCCATATCAGCTTGTTCAGCTTTAGTTAATGCACGCTTAAAGCCAAGCGTTTTTAATGCCGAACCTTCTTTACTTAACTCACGTGTTTGCTGGCCTTTAGTGCTTGCAATACGTTTAGTTACAGTGGCGATCTCTTTCTTAAACTGCATGATAACCGTGGCATCACCACGTTGTTCAGCCGCGGCTAATTTGCGACGAAACTTGTCTAACTTATCATTTAATGTTTGCAGTTCTTGCTTTAAATTCATTTGGTTACCTTAAATACTTTGGTGTGTTATTGAATAGGCTACTCAGTTGTATACCTCACAACACCTTTTCGGACGCAGATTATATACCCAAACCCACCTAATATGCGACAACCAAACACGGCATATATGAGTCAGCCAACAACTTTATACCTCTGGAATGTAATGTTAGGCAATGATTTTGAATCATACCAACACCCTGAAACCTCCTTTTTGTTTACCTAGCGCTTATTCTACAACCAAAACGAATAAACATTGTGCACTCAACCGCTATCGTGAACATTTTAATCACATTTAAATATAAACCTCATTGCAATCTTTATGATAATCATTATCATTCGCATAAAATCATTCAAGGTATCCATTATGACATCACTACGATTATCCCTACTTGCTCTTGCATGCCAAAGTGTTTTGTTTCCTGTATACGCTCAAGATTCAACAGCAACAGAGCAAAAACTAGCGACCCAAGCATCATCAACTGATTATGAGCGCATTACCGTATACGGTCGCCAAAACCAAGTGGTAATGAATTCAGGCCTTGCTACCAAATCAGATATGTCGCTGATGGAAACCCCTGCTGCGGTAGTGATTGTTGACGAAGCATTAATCGATGCGCAAGGCGTCAGCAACATGCAAGACTTAATTCGTAACATCAGTGGTGTTACCCAAGCAGGAAACAACTACGGTATTGGTGACAACCTTGTCATTCGAGGCCTAGGTGCAAACTACACCTATGACGGCATGTATGGCGGCGCAGGATTAGGCAATACTTTTAACCCGACCCGCTCACTCACTAACGTCAGTTCTGTCGAAGTGCTAAAAGGCCCAGCTACCGGTTTATACGGAATGGGAAGCGCTGGCGGCGTAATGAATTTAATTGAAAAGAAGCCAGAGTTTGAAAGTAAGCATGTTATGGAAGCCGAAGTCGGTCAATGGGACACCTACTCATTTATGGCCGATAGCACAGGTGCTGTTACTGACGATGTCGCCTATCGTGTGGTGGCTAAAAGTGCCCGCAGTGACGGATATCGTGACCTCGGGACCGACCGCGATGAAGTTTACGGCTCGTTAAAGTTTGTGTTAAACGACAACCAAAATCTAATGCTATCGACAGCTTATATAAACGACTCCATTCCTGTTGATTCCATTGGCCATCCTATCCGTATTTATAATGCGGCTTCAGTCGATGGCAAAACGGCAGACCAAGTAAGTTGGCAAGATTTGGTTAATGATCCCACCAGCAATGGTGTACAACTCACCGATGAACAACGCCAACAACTGGCTAATTCGCTGAGCGCATCTGATGGCCAAACACCTTATGACTTTGGCCACAATGGGTTAATTTCGCCTATGGCTAAAGATAACGAAGGTGAAGAACTTCGCTTCAAACTGACCCACAATATTTACTTAACAGATAACCTGTTTTTAAACCAACAATTGCAATATCGTAATTATGAAACCAGTTTTGCTCGCCAAACAGGCGCGTATAATTATGTGTATTGGGAACGAAATGGCATCATTAACCAAAACCCACGCGCACCACTGGTTGAGGATGAAGTGTTATATCCTTATGCCGCTCGTCGTCAGGAGTATCGTAAAGTCTCAGCAGATGAACAATCTTGGCAATACTTTGCAGACTTACGTTACGACTTTGACATCGGCAATATCGAAAACGAATTATTGGTCAATGCTAACTTTGAAGACCGCACCATTCGCTTTAAACAATACTCGATTTGGGACGCCGATTACGTATTGAAAGACAGCAATGGCGATGTATCTTATCAAGGTACCCTGCCATACATTTACGATATTCGTAACCCAAACTGGGCCGAAGGTGATTTTGAAGATTACGATCCATTACTGACCAGTAATTATAATAAAACCGTCACAGCATGGGGCTTGGGTGTACAACATGTCGGATACCTTGGTGCAGGCTTTACCAGTCGCATTGGAGTGGCGTTTAATGAAATTAAGCAAACCTATGAACATCTGGGTGTTGATTCTCGTTATAGCTCAAGCTTAGCTGAGCCTCAACCAGAAGCGGACACAACAGATAATGGGATTACTTTCAACCTTGGCTTAACGTATATGCCAACGGACGATGTCTCTATTTTCGTTAACCACTCCAAAGGTCGTACCGCTTATAGCGTGTTAGGTGATGTCACAGGCAATGAAGCCGACCGTGAAGACTCAGAATCAGTCAGTAACGACCTAGGTGTTCGTTTCAAAGCGTTTGATGATCAACTATTAGCCTCATTAGTCTTTTTTAAATCATCTCGGACTAATATTGCCTACAGTAACCCTGACTATGACAGCAGTGCGGTAACATCCACAATAGACCCGTATTTTTACGACGGTAGTGAAGACACCAAAGGTGTCGAGTTAGACTTAAACGCCAATTTAAATGAACAGTGGAAAGTGAATGTTAATGGCGTATACCAAGATGCTCGCGACAATCAAAATCCTAATAGTACTGATTATGGTCAGCACCAAAAAGGCGTGCCATACCTTACCGCAAGTGCTTGGGTGACTTATGCCGCAGAGCTTAATTTACCTGCGCCAGTGTCGGTGAGCTTAGGGGCAGAATATGTTGGTGAGCGCAGTACCAACTCAAGCTCTTTTGGTATTCCAGACGGTTATGTGCCTAGTTACACCATATTTGACACAGCCATCAGCTATGATGTGGAACGTTATAAAATACAGCTCAATATTAATAACTTACTTAACAAGTCATACTACGAAAAAGCCATGTTCTTAGGCGGTTTACCAGGCGAAGAACGTAATGCTAAGTTAACGGTAACCTACCGTATTTAATTAAAACAACTCAAAACACTGCCTGCACGTTATCGTGTTTGGCAGTGTTTTTGTTTGGGCGGTATTACTTTATGATAACGGACATTAATTATTAAAGAGGGATAAACTCATCCACCTTCTTTTAAGGACAGCATTCAATGCCCAACAATTTGTTTAGCTCATATACCCTGCCTAACGGTGGCATTATCCCTAATCGCATTGCCAAGGCAGCCATGGAAGAAAACCTCGCCAATGCAAAACAACAACCAGATGCGGCTTTATTTGCACTTTACGATGCATGGGCAAAAGGTGGTGTGGGTTTAATGATAACCGGTAATGTGATGGTGGACCGTTATGCTATGACAGGTCCTGGCGGCGTGGTATTACAGGTCGATAGTGATTTAGCTCCTTTTACACAGTGGGCCAACATTGCTAAGCAAAAACAAGCCCGAGTGTGGATGCAAATCAACCACCCTGGCAGACAAGTATTTAAAGCCATGGGCGGTAAAAACCTTGCACCATCGGCGATAGCATTAGATTTAGGCAAGCATTCATCAATGTTTTCACAGCCTAAAGCCATGACAAATGAAGATATAGCAGATGTGATGACTCGCTTTGTGACCACTGCGAGTTTGGCTCAACAAGCAGGCTTTGATGGCGTCCAAATCCATGCAGCACACGGTTATTTGTTGGCTCAATTCTTATCGCCGCTCACTAATAAGCGCAGCGATGAATGGGGCGGAAGTCTTGAAAATCGCGCTGCATTATTACTTGAAATAGTAAAACAAGTTAAGCAGCGTTGTGGAGATAAATTTGATGTCGCGGTTAAGCTTAATTCAGCTGACTTTCAACGTGGTGGTTTTGATATTGATGATGCCGAGAAAGTCATTAACCTATTGGCACACTATAATATCGATATGGTTGAGTTATCTGGCGGCAGTTATGAAGCACCAGCAATGCAAGGCCGAAGCGCCGATGAGCGCACCCTAGCCCGTGAAGCATACTTTTTAACGTTGACAGAACAATTGGTGAGTCGAACGCCCATTCCATTAATGTTAACTGGAGGCATTAGGCGTAAAGCCGTTGCCGAGCAAGTGCTCGATGCAGGCTTTGAATTATGTGGTATTGCCAGTGCACTGGCATTTTACCCTTCATTGACAAACCTATGGGAAAGTCAGCCCGACTTTACTCCACAGTTACCCAGAGTAGACTGGCAAAGTAAACCTTTGGCGGGATTAGCAACTATGGCCATCATTAAACGTCAGTTAAGACGCATGAGCCAGGGACATGCGTCTTAACTGACGATTCACCAGCATGGAGCTTACTGGTCGATCAATTTAAAACCAAACAACGCACTAGGCGTTATCGCAAGTTGCTTGGGATAACGCAGGGCTGAGCTGTTACCTCGGTTAATTTATAACTAAGTGGAACTAAAGCTAAGTAAAACGATGAACTATCTGGTTACTGCTTCCGCGCCATAATAGCGCGGGATCAGCTTTGTCTTGCTCAAACTTACCGTCGATCAACACATCAATCAATGCTATTACCGCTTGTTGCGCCTCGCTCAATTCTGCAAGCTGATAACCACTCCACAACCAAATATCTTTATCTGGGCATTCTCGCCTAACCCGTTTAACTAAATGAAGTATGGTTTCAACATTAACAGGATGCAGAGGATCGCCACCGCTTAATGTTAAACCTCGGCGTTTTATGCGGTCATCATTTAAGTCTGCAATAATTTGATCTTCAAGCGCTTGAATATATAAATGACCGGCATCAGGCCTCCAGGTGCTCTGGTTATAACACCCTTTACATGCATGATCACACCCACTAACAAATAATGTACAGCGGGTGCCCTCGCCGTTGATAACATCAACACTGTGGTAAGCACTGTAATGCATTACAAATGTTTCACTCTGCGTTTAACTTCTTCTTGTTTACCAAAGTTAAATGGTCTTGCATCTGGACTGCCTAAATAGCCACATACACGGCGAGTCACCGACACACGACTAGGCTCATGATTGCCACATTTAGGACATACAAAACCTTTACTGGTACAATTAAACTCACCAATAAAGCCGCAATCGTAGCACTCGTCAATCGGGGTGTTAGTGCCGTAATAAGGCACTCTGCTGTAACTGTAATCCCACACGTTTTCTAATGCTTCGATATTATGTTGCATATTCGGATATTCGCCGTAGCAAATAAAACCGCCATTAGCGATTGCTGGATAAGGTTGTTCAAAATCAATCTTATCGAATGGATTAACTTTTTTCTCTACATCTAAGTGGAAGCTATTGGTGTAATACCCTTTGTCAGTCACGCCAGCAACCACACCAAACTGAGCAGTATCAAGTTGACAAAAACGACTGCATAAATTCTCGCTTGGGGTGCTATATAAACTAAAGCCATAACCGGTTTCTTGTTTCCAAGATTCAGTAGCTTGCTTTAAGCGACTGATAATAGCCACCGCTTTATCGCGAAGTGCTGCATCGTCAAACACATGCTTGTCATGACCATATATAGCATTAATGGTTTCATGCAAACCAATAAAGCCTAATGAAATTGACGCGCGACCATTTTTAAAGATTTCGCTCACATCATCATCCGCTTTTAAGCGAACACCACATGCACCTTCCATATAAAGTATCGGCGCAACACGGGCTTTAACGCCTTCTAAACGAGCAATGCGAGTATCGAGCGCTTTACGGGCGATTAATAAGCGTTTTTCAAGTAGTTGATAAAAACGTTGTTCATCATTACCCGCTTCTAAGGCGATTCGCGGTAAGTTTAAACTCACTACGCCTAGATTATTACGCCCTTCATGCACTAGTTGACCATTTTCTTCATAGGCGCCCAAAAATGAGCGGCAACCCATTGGGGTTTTAAATGAGCCAGTGACTTTAACCACTTGATCATAATTTAAAATATCGGGATACATGCGCATGCTTGAACACGTTAGCGCCATTTTTTTAATGTCGTAATTAATATCTGTTGCTTTGTGGTTAACGCCATCTTTAATCGCAAACACCAATTTAGGGAATACTGCTGTTTTACGGTTTTTTCCCAAACCGGCCATGCGCACGGTAAGCATCGATTGTTGAATTAACCGCGATTCCCACGAGGTACCTAGCCCAAAACCAAAAGTCACAAAGGGTGTTTGGCCATTAGCGGTATGTAAGGTATTCACTTCATATTCTAAAGACTGAAAGGCATCGTGACATTCTTTCTCTGTTTGCGTCATAGCAAAGCCTTCTTCATCGGCTACCTGCCACTTTTTAGCCACAGCAAGGTGTTTTTGATAACTCTTTTGCACAAATTCAGCTAACACTTCATCAATACGATTGATCGTGGTACCGCCATAAATATGGCTCGCCACTTGGGCAATAATTTGCGCTGTTACTGCAGTCGCGGTAGAAATCGATTTAGGTGTGTCAATTTCAGCATTACCCATTTTAAAACCGTGTGTCAGCATGCCAGCTAAATCAATGAGCATGCAATTAAACATCGGGAAAAACGGCGCGTAATCTAAATCGTGATAATGAATTTCGCCTTTTTCATGGGCAGTGACCACATCTTTTGGTAACAAATGGGTTTTAGCATAATGTTTAGCCACAATACCGGCTAACAAGTCACGTTGAGTCGGAATAACCTTGGCGTCTTTATTGGCATTTTCGTTTAAAATTGCACTATCCGACTGCTCAACTAAACCCCGAATAGCACAATTTAGCTTACTTTGAGCTTCACGGTGTTTGTCGCGGTCATGGCGGTATTCAATATAATGACGAGCCACAGATTTGAATGGACCCGACATCAACAATACTTCAACAGCATCTTGTAATTCGTGAATGTCCACCTGATCTTTATCAGCCATTTGCAGCTTAACTGTTTGTGCCAGTTCAAGTGCATATTGGTGATCTGCTTGCCCCGCAGAATCCATTGCAGCGACTACCGCATCTTTAATACGACTCGCGTCAAACGCAGTACGGCATCCGTCCCTTTTCACCACAACAAGCATACAATTCACCTTTTTAAGATGCTGCAACAAACACCATATATCGGCGCAGCAGTATTAATAAACACTATATGCTGTGTATTAGGCGCTATATTGGGATAAGCTTCTTTGATCCAGATCATAAGAAAGCAGACTGATAGGTATAACAGTAATGCTGCATTTAAGCGCTATAAATAAACACGAAGTTGGCGAGATGTAGGCCACATCTATAACCGTGGCCTACGATAGGAAATCAATGTCCTGCTAAAGTTGCTTTAAGTAAATGAGCAATATCGTGTACAGCATCCTCACCCGCTTTAATGGCTTCTTTAGCGCGATGGAACTCCATCGTTCCAATATCAAACACTTCAGGTACGATACAAATATCAGGCGGCTCGCCCATTAAACGAGAACGTTTATGCCGTTGCTCTAAAATATCCATCGATTGTGACATCACCGCTATCATACCTGGATGAGACTTGCCTCCTCCAAGCGAAAACTTATCGGTCAAGCCACTCATGTAATCTTTACCTTTGCCCCATAAGTCCATAAAACCAGACTCTAATTGGCGCTTCTCATCAATAGGCTGAGACTTTTTCGGCTCACGACTCTTTAATTGCTCTGGCAACATGTGCATATGGCCGCGGCGATGACCATTTAAATCAACCGCAATAACGATATCAACGCCCATTGCTCTGCATAACGATACAGGTACAGGATTAACCACAGCACCGTCAACTAACCAACGGTTATCTTGCTGTACTGGTGGTAAAAAACCAGGCATGGAGCACGATGCTCGCACGGCATGGCGTAAGTCTCCTTCTTTAAACCATATCTCTTGGCCTGAATATAAATCTGTCGCCACTGCGGCAAAAGGACGCTTGAGCTGTTCGATGTTGAGATTGCCAATACGACCAGCTAAAACATCAAACACTTTTTCGCCGCTAATTAAGCCGCCTTTGCGCCAACCTAAATCCATTAATCCGAGCACATCCCAGCTAGAGAAACCGCTTACCCAGGTTTCTAGTTCGGCGAGATGCTCATTTGCATATGCCGCGCCCACTAATGCTCCCACTGAGCAACCGGCAATTTTATCTGGATAAATGTCTAATGAGGCTAACCCTTTTAAGACCCCAATATGCGCCCACCCTTTTGCGGCGCCGCTGCCTAATGCTAATCCTACAGTCAGCTTTGTCATCTTTAATCCTTTCAAGCGAGGTATTTATTCAGACGTTATCAATCAATAATGTTCACAATTAACGTTTCAGCATAAATGAGTGATGTCAAAAAATAGCATAACGAAAGCGACTCTTGTTGGCTATAGCACAGTGAAACCGCTATAATCCGTGGCTATCATTTTTTAGGGGATTTACCTTTGCAATTTACCGATTTTCAATTGGACAAGCGCCTGCTTGACAGTTTAAAACACCTTGGCATTACCACGCCTACCGATGTTCAAGCGCAAGCACTGCCCATTGCCTTATCTGGTAAAGATTTAATGGCCTCGTCTAAAACGGGTTCAGGTAAAACCTTAGCGTTTTTATTACCCGCTATGCAACGCGTTATCTCGACTCGCGCCTTGTCTAAAAAGGATCCACGTGTATTGGTATTATTGCCAACTCGCGAATTAGCTCAACAAGTATATGGCCAACTGCGTTTATTAGTGGCCAATACTCAATATAAAGCGATTAGCGTACTCGGTGGTGAAAACTTTAACGACCAAGCTAAAGCATTAGCTCGCGACCCTCACTTTATTGTCGCTACACCTGGTCGCATTGCCGATCACTTACAACAACGTCACCTATTTTTAAATGGGCTTGAGCTACTGGTACTTGATGAAGCTGACCGCATGCTCGACTTAGGCTTTGCGCCACAGTTAAAAGCCATTAACGATGCCGCCGATCATAAGCGTCGCCAAACGCTTATGTTCTCAGCCACATTAGATCACGACAGCATTAACGAAATTGCTGCAACCCTGCTTAAATCACCTAGCCATGTAGCCATAGGTGAGTCTTATTCTGAGCATAAAGATATTGAACAGCGCATTATTTTGGTGGATCATTTAGACCATAAACAAGCATTGCTGCAGCATATTCTTAAACAAGAACAGCACAAGCAAGTGATTGTGTTTACTGCAACGCGCTCCGACACCGACCGTTTAGCCACGCTATTAGCTGCACAAGGTTTTGCAACGTCGGCATTGAGCGGTGACTTAAAGCAATCTGCACGTAATCAAATTATGGATCAGTTTGCTCGTGGTCAATCACAAATATTGGTCACTACTGACGTAGCGTCACGCGGTCTCGATTTAGTTAACGTGTCATTAGTGATTAACTTTGACATGCCAAAATTTGCTGAAGAATACGTCCACCGCATTGGACGCACTGGTCGTGCTGGTGCTAAAGGTGACGCCATTTCATTTGTTGGCCCAAAAGATTGGGACAGCTTTAAAAAAGTTCAACTATTTTTACGAAAAAACTTTGAGCCAACAGTTATCGAAGGCATGAAGGCTAAATTTACCGGCCTTAAAGATAAACCAACAGCAGGCAAAACAAGTAGTGCGCCACTGCGTACCGCTGCAAGTAATTCTGCTAAAGCGCCTAAAAAAGCCAAAGCGGCTCCTAAGCGTGATAAACGCTTTATTACTGGAGTTGACGTAGGTGATGCGCCAATGCGCCGTAAAGCAAAACCCATTCAAATTATTGAAGAAGACAACAGCTCAGAAGACTAAGTAACATCTTTTAAGCAAATATTACAAAGGGTTGTGCATTATTAATTGCGTAACTCAAAGCACAACGACACATCAGCGTAAAGCTGATGTGCAGTAACAAACAGTAAGGATTAACATGAAAATTTGTGGTGTAGAATTAAAAGGTGGCGAAGCCATTATCAGTATGCTGACCTACGAAGGTGAAACCTACAACGTGCCAGCATGCCGTAAAATATCATTTAGCGTATCAAACTCAAACGAAACAGAATCTATCCGTGAGTTTCACTTTGCTTTTCACAAGCTGATGGAAGATTACCGAGTCGATCAAATTGTGATTATTGAGCGTGAACAAAAAGGAAAGTTAGCAGGCAGCGCCACTAGCTTTAAACTTGAGGCGGCCATTCAAATCACTGACCTGCCAGTTAGTCTTATTTCACCGGTTGCCATTAAAGAGCAGTTAAAACGTAATCCGCCACAAGTTGATTTTGAATCACTTGATTTAAAACGTGTTCAACAAAATGCGTTTGATGTGGCTTATGTTCAGCATAACCGCATTATTTTTGGTAAAGCGTAAACCGCCACATTATGGCGTTACTGCAATAGTTAGTAACGCCTTAATCATCTACATTACCACTCACATTTAATTGCCTCCCAAGTTGCCCCCATGCCAGACAATAAACCCAAAAGCCGTCAAGCCCCGCCCAAAATGCCACTTAAATCGGCAAGTCAGGCATTAAAGCCCAAAACAGATATGAGTAAGCTCATTACCAGCGCCGACATTAAACAGCGTCAAAGTGAGCAAAGTGCTTTACGATATTTAAGCGGTTACCGACCAGAAGTTGTCTCGCAAATTGGTCAGCTTGTTGATAGCAACGCATTAGGTGCTCACTTTTTAAGTCGCTACCCGCGCGTGCACGATATCCGTACTGACAAAGCTTTATATGATATGGCGATAGAGTTAAAAAACACCTATATGCGTCAATCAGATCCATTAGCCAAAGTGATTTTTGACGAAAAAATTAACGTAAGCCACCATGCACTTGGGTTACATTCTTATGTCAATCGACGCCAAGGCAGTAAAGTTAAAGCTAAAAATGAAATCCGTATCTCATCACGCTTAAAATATATTCCATTCGAACTGTTACAAATGGTGGTGGTGCATGAACTCGCTCATCTGCGTGAAAAAGACCACAATAAAGCCTTCTATCAATTATGCACTTTTATGCTGCCTGACTATCACCAGTATGAGTTTGATATGCGAGTATGGCTGGTCGCCGAAGAAGCAGGCCAATCTCCCTACGCTTAAGCTTCTTTTGAATAATCACAACTTAATTCTTCATTTACACTGAACCCTAAAACGAAGCTGAGTTGTCGAAAAATTAACTCAAGACTTTACTCGCCAAGGTGGATTTAAACGATTATCCCCCGCCCAGTAGAGTTTGAGCTTATTACCACTGGGGTCAAACAATACTGCTTCACGCCATAAATACCTTTCATCTTTTGGTAGCTGAGCAAACTCAATCCCTTTTGCTTGCAAGTCACTTACCCAGCAATCTAACTCTGCATGTTCGAAGTAAATCACCACGCCATTCATCGTCGGTTCAGGCTCTAGTGATAACGAAAAGGTACTCTGCCCTATCAGGCATTCAAAGCGTGCGTAATGTGGCGTATCAACGATTAAGGTAAACCCCAAAACTTGATAAAACGCCACCGCCTTATCCATATTCGACACAGGTAATGTCACTTGATTGAGATCCATCACTTCCTCAAATTAATTGTTTTTTGTAAGATTAAGGTTAGGTAGACATCTGTAAACCAACAACTTCATAATGGTTACTTCATGACTATCTCACCTTAATAAGCAGTAGCTCTAACTGCCATTATGGTTTGATAATCGCATTCATAACCGGAACAAAATGCAGTTGTCCACCAATGAAAATCACTCTTTCTTTATTCGCAAGTGCCGTTTTAAGCTTTGTCACAGCGTTAAGATCTCTAAACTCATTTACACGGTCTTTAATTGCTTGGAACTTAGAGAACTCGACAGTGTTAAGTTGAGCATCGAAAATATCAGCCGTAGTAAACTCATTCCATGAAATCGTTTTACCAACCATTGCCGATAACATACTGTTTAGCTGTTCAATTGAATGTGGCTTCGAAAGGATTTGATACTCTTGAGCAGGAAAACCAGACTCTCCCAATAATGACTTCATTTTCTCCGTCGCCTCAGCAAGATTAGCATGGTTAAATAATTGAGGAGCCTGTCTTAGCAGATAAAAAATCTTCACACTTTCACTATCGAATTTATCCAAGATAAACTGAGCTTCACTTAGACTATCACCTTCCCAAGTTGATACTTTGACATTATTTTTTTTCGCTAAAAACTGTATAAACCCCATTTCACCACAGCATTCAACAGCGGCCGATTGACTCGTGCTATCTGGCCAAAAGCCGCCTTCTAGCAGGATTAACGAGGGATTCAGTTCGTAAAATAAGTTTTCGATATCAACTAATTGAAGATCATTAACCTCGTTTGTATGCGTTGTACCAATAATCATATATCCAGCATCTAATGACCTTAACAACGAAATATTTGATTGTGGTTTATAGTTATCTCCCGCTAAAGCTGGTCCAGTGAATATAAAAAATACCCATAAAATTAATAATTGTCTCACTTTCACTTCCCTGTACATAAAACGACTCATAAAAAGTTTTTGAAAAACCATCCTATTGGTTAATATCGCCGCTGTAAGCTTCAATTTCAATAACCAATGTTTATATTTCCATTCTTAAAAGATTAATTCTGCGTGTGAACATATTGTTCAATATAAGTGCAACATAAATAAAATGCCTACCGAGTTGGTGCTATTAAGTTAAATTCATCGTGACAGTCACAAACTAATTACCTGATAATATTGAATAAAAAAATAACCCCAATACTTGGCATAAATCTTCCAACCTTGATGATGCTGATAAGCTAATCTAACAGCAACAGTCGCTCATTAGCACGCTAGTCATAGTCGAGTTGCGGAACTATAGCAACACATAGGATTAAAGTCCGCATAGAAAACCTGAATTAAATACTACAAATATTGGCTCATCGTATGCCTGTGCATATGACATAGTAGCCTTTGGAGTAACATGTTATACGCGTTAATCCCACTTTCAGCATTACTCATATCGAATGCATTTTTAATTCTTGGTCATGGATTATTATTGACCTTGCTCCCCATCGCAGCCAGTGAATCAGGCTTTAGCGATACGCAAGTCGCCTTGACCGGATCTGGCTACTTTTTAGGATTTGTTTCCGGCTGTTTAGCCACACCCTATATGCTTAAACGAGTTGGTCATATTCGAAGTTTTGCGGTATTAGCAACATGCTACTCAGTGGTCATCTTAGTGTTTCCTTTATTACCTGAGTTTTATAGTTGGATGTTGTTAAGGTTTTTGATCGGAGTAATGATTTCTGGTCTATACATGATCATCGAAAGCTGGTTAAACGGCACGTCTACAGCCAGTAATAGGGGAACAATACTGTCTATCTATACCACACTCAATTTAATCATGGTGATGTGTGGTCAACAACTGTTCAATTTAGGTAGTGAGCGAGAATCGATGCTATTCGGTCTCGCAGCCATCTTTATCTCTATCGCCATCATACCTGTGTCATTAACACGTTCATCAGCACCAGCAGTGGTAAAGCAGGTTAAGTTAAATATGCCAAAGGTGTGGCGCCACTCTCATGTTGCATTGATTGGCGCCGTGGTTGCTGGTTTTGTCACAGGTGCATTTTGGGCATTAGCCCCTATTTATGCTAAAGATAATGGTTTTGACAACATTCAACTCGGTGCATTTTTATCTGCAACCGTGCTTGGCGGAGCATGTTTTCAAGTACCGCTGGGTAAGTTATCTGATAGGTTTGATAGACGCAGTGTTTTAATGTTTACCGCATTAGGTGGCGCTTTGGTGTCACTACTGTTTGTTACCCTTCCTTACATTGTCACGACTTTTGGCGGTTGGCCTGCAGCGATATCAGCCTTTTTTTGGGGAGGAACCTGTATGACGCTATATGCAATATGCTTAGCCCATGCGAATGACAACGCCACCGCTGAAGATTTTGTTGAAATAAGCAGCGCTATGCTCATCACTCTGGGATTATCGTCGGCTATTGGTGCCCCCATAGCTTCAGTTGCTATGGGATTATTAGGCGCCAAGGGGTTATATGCTTTTACCAGTTCTTGTTTGGCGATTTTCTTCGTTATCGTATTATTAAGACGTCGCAGCCATATTGCCCCTTCAACACTGGCAACAAAAGAAAGTTTTCGTGCCGTCACCGATATGGCTAGCCCAACCGCATATGAAATGGACCCAAGAACCGAGGTGGATGCGGACAATGTAAAACAATAAACTCAGCGAGCAACTAGCAAGTTAAGTTAAGTTAAATGACAATTGATAAATAGCATTGCAGATTGTAGGAAATGACAATTAACGCCTACCTTTTTGCCATTGGATGATTGGGGTTTAGCTGAAGTAAATCCCACAGGTTGCCATACAAATCTTCAAACACCGCAACAGTACCGTAGTCTTGCTCTTGCGGTTCACGTACAAAGTGAATACCTATCGATTTCATCCGCTTGTAATCACGCCAAAAATCGTCAGTATTCAAAAAGATGAATACACGACCACCGGTTTGATTACCCACAAAATCTTGCTGTTCAGGCTTAGACGCCTTAGCTAGTAATATCGCCGTACCATGAGAGTTTGGTGGTGCTACAACAACCCATCGCTTATCTTGTTCAGATTGATAAGTATCTTCTCTTCGATAAGTTCAAAGTTTAATTTGTTTACATAAAAATCGATTGCTTCATCGTAGTCTTTTACCACTAGCGCAATATGCACGATATTCTGCTTCATTGTTTTACCTAACGTTGGTCTTTTGTGGCTAGCGTAACAATGTCATTTTCTGCCTAGGCTTAATGATTACAGACAAGCCATGATTGAAAGGCTAACAAAGTCGATAAAGAGTAATTTGCTAAATGATCTAAATTCGGGGTGTAAAGTGCAATAACGTCAATTGAGTTCAGGCTTGTGTCAAGATCAGTACCCATAACAAAGCACATTGCGGTTAAAGATTACTCTAGTGGATTGCAACACAACCTCAAACTCACATAAAAAATGCAGCTATTAGGCTGCATTTTTTATGATGTATTTATCCTGCTATTAAACAGAGGAGTTATTGAGAGTTTATTAACCCAAGTCCATCATCATTGTACGGCTACGCACTAGTGTCTGAAACTCCTGTAATTGCTTTTTAGGCAACACTTTGGCTTCTGCGATATTAGCTTTCATTGCATCAACTGGGCGACCATTGACAATAAACTCGTAGTGTAAATGTGGCCCTGTTGATGCACCGGTATTACCCGATAATGCAATCACTTGACCGCGAGTCACACGTTGACCTTTTTTGACTAAAAACTTCGACAAATGTAGGTAACGAGTACGAACCTTGTTGTCATGCTCAATCACAATATAGTTACCTGCGAACGCATGCTTGGTTACCATAGTAACAACGCCCTCACCTGGAGCAACAACCTTAGTTCCGATAGGTGTAGCAAAGTCAGTGCCATTATGTGGACGAATTCGGCCAGTAATTGGATGCTTACGTGTTGGATTAAAACGCGAACTTAAGCGCACTTTACGATCGAGAGGAATACGTTGGAATGCTGGTGCTAAGCTTTGGCCGTTAATATCGTAAAAATTGCCATCAGTATTTTGAAATGCCGTGATATCTCTTCGTCCCGTATTGATTCGAATGCCTTCTATTGAAGTCACGCCCGTTGGTTCGCCTTCTACAAATTGATCATTGACGAGTACAGAAAACGTGTCTCCCGCACGAAGCTCACGAGAAAAATTTAATTTGGCTTTTAAGAGAGATTCGACCTTTTGTATTTCGGCAGCACTTAAGCCTGCATTTTTAGCAGAAACATAAAAAGAGCCGTTGATTTCACCACCGACGATTCGATTTTGCCAAATACCATCAATGTTAATGTCTTTTACTTCAAAGCTGCCGTCTTCAAAACGGGTAAACACGACTTGATGTGCAGGATTAAAATACAGTTCTAATTTTTCTAACTCACCGTTGGCATTATCCCAAAACTGGATGCGGTTACCTGGTAATAATGTATCTAATGCTAATACTTCTAAATCGGCCTCAAGCACTTTATACATGGTACGTTGGTCGATACCTGCAAGCTGAAACAAATGGCTTAAGGTATCACCTGATTCTATTACACGGTCTAGAATGGGTGTATCTTGATGGACAACAACTGGGGCTTGGTCTTGTAGTGCGATATGCGGCAATAACGAATCTATATCAATTGCCACTGGAATTCGTTGTGATGAAAACTCTTGTTGGGTTGGCCATAACAATGCAGCTCCAACAACAAACACACTTGCAAGCAATAGCTTCTTATGCAAGTTAGGTAAGTTCAATGAACTTACGTCAGGCCTTTCAAAGCCCATAATTTTACTCGTTAGCAATGTCTAATCCACCCTAAAAGATGACGCTTTATATTTATTGTTTTTCTTTTACTGCAAATTGTTATTGCGAGACAGAGATTAAACTTGTTAATGCTATGTCTTCACGTCGGTTTTATTGCCAATATGCCCCAATATTTGATACTACGGCGTCCGGTAAAACTGCTTAAAACACGGACTTTTGCACTCAAATTGCATATCAACGCTCTTTTATATCAAAAAAAAATCATATTACAAATATAAAATGACATTTATTTAATAATTTGTTTGAAGTCGATTGCAGTTATCACGGGAGCTTGAAGCAGATCAAACTCAGATAACTGCAAATTCATTTGGTAATTTACTAATTCCAAGCCCGTTCATTTTATTCACTTTTATCTGCACGCTGATCCGCTCTTTCATTGCTTCGATATGGCTAATCACACCTATCATTTTGCCTGATGCATTCAAGTTATCGAGTGCATCTAATGCGGTATCTAACGTTTGGCTGTCCAACGTACCAAAGCCTTCATCTAAAAACAGTGAGTCAATGCTCGTTTTATGACTAACAAGGTCAGAAAGTGCCAATGCAAGGGCTAAGCTGACTAAAAAGCTTTCGCCGCCAGATAAGGTTCTGGTGTCACGTACGGCATCACCTTGCCAAGTGTCGAGCACTTGCAATTCCAATGCATCTGATTCTTTACGCTCTAACAAATATCGACCTTGTAGCCTATCTAACTGACGATTGGCTAAAGCGACTAAATGATCCAACGTAAGGCCTTGAGCAAATTTACGGAACTTATCGCCTTTTTGAGAACCTATTAATGAATGTAAGTAGGCTAAGTCATCGTAATCTTGTTGCATTTGGGCTTGTTCAACTAACAGTTGTTGTTGCCCAACTCGTTTACTCGCATCTTGTTCGAGCTCGTGCGTAAAACGCCACAGAGTTTGTTTGTGTTGCTGCGTCTCAACATCAAGCGCTTGGTGTTTCTGCGCTATAACCTCATGCTGGGTAACATCATAGTCATGTTGCTCCCCGATCTGCGTCAATTCAATTTGACGTGCTAAGGCTTGCTCAACCAAGGTGTTTGCTTTGACGATATCGTTATCGAGCTGTTGTTTAAGTTGTTGCAACCGTTGGCGCTCTAGAGGTGTGATTAATGCCGCATTAAACGCAGCCTCATCGGTAAAAGGACTTTGTTGTAACGCTTCTTGCCACTGTGTTTTTAGTTGGTGTGACTCTTGCTCGGCATCTTCTTTTTGGCTAGTTATACCGTGTAGCTGAACCTGAAGCGCAGTGCGTTTTTTGTCTGCCGCTTGTAACTGCTGTTCTACAAGTGCCAACTGTTGCTGAGCTTGTTCTAAAGTGTGCAGGCTTAACTGTTTTTCATCGTCAACTATTTTGTCTGCAAACAGGCTTTGACGCTTGGCTTGTAAGCTTGCAAGTTGGTCTTGTACTTGCTCAACCTGTTGCTGCTGAGCGGTTAACTGGTCGTTAAGTTCACTTAATTGTTGTTGGTTACTGGTGATTTTTTCGCGGGTTATCGTCAATTGTTGTTGGTTGTCGATAGCTTGTTGTTGCGCCTGAGCCCAATCTGTTAACTGTTGTTGTAATGTCGCTAACCACTGCGTAGCTTCTTGAAGCATTGGTGCGCTCAATCCACTGGCGGTAATTTGCTTTGTCAGCACATTGAGCATGTCAGTTTTTTGTTGGGTTATGCTGTCAATCCGCTGTTGTTGAGCCACAACACTTTGCTTGGCATTTTCAAGTTGTTGTGTCAGCAAACCTTGTTGATTCACTAACTGACCCACTGTTTGCTCGGCTTGCACGCATTGTTGCTGATGTTGATGTAACGTTTTTTGGCATCGGCTGAGCTGAGTGAGCTTTGTGGCCAATTGCTGCTGCTGAGTGTCGGCAGTGGCAATATAATCTTCTAATGCTACTTGCTGTTGACTATCTAGGCGTAAATTCACTGACAAGGCTAGAGTTTGCTGTTGCCATTGCTGTTCAATATTGTGCAATTCTGCTTGTGCTTGGTTGAACTGCGCTGTGCTGTTATCAAATTTGACTTGCAGTGCTGTTTGCTGGTTTTTAAGTTGCTCACCCTGCTTTTTAATACTGTCGAGTTCGGTTTGTAATTGTTGTGCCCTTTGCTCAGTTGCTGACACATTAAGCGCTTCATAACGCTCAACGAGTGGATGCTCCGTAGCACCACACAGGGCACAGGGTTCACCTGCTTTTAATTTAGCTCGCTCTAAGGTCAAATTAGCGATTTGCTGCTCTTGCTGCAATAAGGTTTGTACATCTTTAACTTGTTGATTTTTATCGGTCCACTGAGCCCTAACTGTTGTTAATGATTTCGTGATAGCTTGCAGCTCACTGTCAAACAGCGCCGACTGCTGACTCAGTTGCTGACATTGCTGTTGCGAGCGGGAAAATTGACTGAACAGTTGAGTTAGTTGATAACGCCCTGCTTGTTGCTCTACACATTGTTGATATTGCGCACTGATCTGTGGCTCATCTTCACCAGCCAATAAGTTGGCCAAAGCTTGCTGGCTTTCAGTTTGCTGAGCATTCGTTTGAGTGAGAACCAATTGAGCTTGAGTTATTTGTGGGCTCAATTGTTTCAAAGATGCCTGAGTTTGCTCAGTGTTAAGTTGATGTTGCTGACCTTGCTGTTCAAGCTGCGCCAATTGCTCAGTTAACTGCTGCACCTGAGCGTATTGCGATTGCCAAGCACCGAAGGCTTTAGCAATATCTTGACCTTGTGGTAGCGCATTAAGTTGTTGTTCAATCTTTTGTTTATCAGTACCAAGTGATTGCTGTTGTGTTAACAGTTGCTGCTGCTGTTGCTGCATTTTTTGTTGCTGTGACTGAGTTTGCTTAAAACTAGATGTCACTTGAGATAGTTGATAATTAACCTGATGGATCTGTTGATCAAGTGGCAATACTTGTTGGTCAATCAAGGTCAATAAGGCTTTATGTACTTGGGTAATGTGTTCAAGCTGTTGGTGATGTTGCCCCTGTTGCTGCTGATGAGTCTGTAGCTCAGATTGTGCTAACTGCGCCTGCTCATTAAGCTCAATCTTTTGCGTGGCCAGGGTTGTAACTTTTTGTTGTGCTTTTTGTTGTTGCTCAAACAAGGGGGCGATAAGCTGAGCGGGTTCGCTGTGCGCCAATTGTGTCAGTTCACAGTGATGCTGTTGCTGGCGCTCAAGCGCTTGCTGTTGCTGCTCATTAGCATTGCTTAACGCTGTTTGAGTTTGTTGGACATTATCCGCCCAGGTTAAAAAACCTGTTAATTGGATTAACTGTTGCTGCTGCTCACTCAAGGTTTGCTTGAGTTGTTTAATGTGCTGTTGCTGCGCTTCACGTTGCCCATCATCGAGTAATTCAACACTGCCAAGCTTGGCTTCTAAGACTTTTAAATTAGTTTTAGCCTCACTATAGTGTTGGTGCACCCGGGCAGAAATTAAGCCATAAATTTCGGTGCCAGTCAGTTCTTCTAATAGTTCTGCTCGGTCATTGGCATCGGCATTTAAAAATGCTGCAAATTGTCCTTGAGACAACATCATCGATTTAGTAAAACGGGCAAAATCGAGTCCAGTGATTTCTTCAACTAATTCGGTTTTACGTTTAATTTGGCTGGCGAGGATTTTACCGTCACTTAATAGTGCCAATTCAACTTGTGCATCTTGCAAATTGCCATCGGCTTTATCGCGCGAACGACGTTGACTCCAAAAAGCACGATAAGCGACGCCTTTTACTTCAAATTCGACTTCGGCTAAGCATTCTGCCGTGCCGCGAGTCATCAATTCATTAGTCGTTTTAGAGATATTATTCAATCTTGGCGTACGATGATAAAGCGCTAAGCAAATAGCATCTAAAATGGTGGTTTTACCAGAACCCGTTGGACCGGTAATCGCAAATAAACCATTTTCGGCAAAAGGTGATTGGGTAAAATCAATTTTCCACTCATTTTTAAGTGAATTTATATTTTTAAAGCGAAGGCTTAAAATCTTCATTCTTGTTCACCTTCTTGCACGTAATCCAGTTGTTTATTGTCAACGATTGCTGGGCCGCTTGTTTCTTGTAGCACATGGCTTGCTGCGGTTTCTTGGCTATTACGCTCAGCCTCAACCTCTACGACCACTTGCTCAAAACATTGCTTAATTCTACTAAGCTGCGCTTGTTGTGCGTCGGTTTCAAATTGCTCTTGAGCTAAACGGCGGGCAAATACCTGGCTGACACTAAGCTCTGATAGGGTTTCGTTATCCAGTTGCTTAATGTGCTGCTGACGTTGACTACGAGCCCGTTTTAACTGTAATACCTCTACGGCTTTATCTTGAGTTAATTCGGCAATTCGCGACTGTAAGTCAGATAAATAATCTTGCTGCGACACTTCAATACTTAACCATGTCGTTTGTTCGCTAGTGAGCTTGTCTGTAAATTCTGATAGCTGTTGCTCAATGCTGTCCAAATCACCTTTTAATACTTGCATAGCTTGGAACATTGGTACCATTAATGGCGTAGCGGTGTTGAGTTTGGCCGCGGTAAACTCAACCAGAAAAACGGATTTATTGCCTTGATGTTGACTCGATAATTCATCGAAACTTAACGGGATGGGTGAGCCGCTGTAACGAATATGTTCAGATTTAGCCACCACTTGTGGGCGATGAATGTGACCAAGAGCAATGTAATCAGCTGGCGGAAAATGCGAAGCGTTAAAAGCATCTAAACTGCCGATGTAAATATCGCGAACCGACTCAGAAGTACTGGCGCCGACAGTGGTCAGGTGACCTGTTGCCACTATTGCAACGGGTGACGCTAACGTCGCATTTAATGCTCTTGCTTGCTCAAAACACTGCTGATATAAATCGCTAATGGCATCACCCAGCTTTCGCTGTTTATCAATAGATGATTCCCCCGACTCACTCAGCACCATATCGCGCGGTCGTAAAAAAGGTAAGCCACACAAAATAGCACCCACTTCACCTTGACGGTTCTTAAGTGGAATAATATGTTCATTAATACTGTCAAATGCACCTGGAATAACAATGGTGTTAAGACAGGCTAAAAGGTGTCTTGACTCATTGAGGGTCGACACTGAATCATGATTCCCACCCAAAATAATCAATTGGCAACCACTTTGCTGAATTTGCACAATAAATTGATTATAGAGTGCGCGTGCATAACTCGGTGGAGTGCCAGTATCAAAAATATCTCCCGCAATAATCAGAGCATCTACCTGGTGCAGCTCAATTTGACTCAATAGCCAGTGCATAAATGCTTGATGTTCCGCAGCACGGCTCTTACCGTAAAAATATTGACCTAGGTGCCAATCAGATGTGTGAATAATGCGCATAACATCCCTTTAATTTGAAATATGGCTTGTTGAAGTATTGCTTAATGCTAAACATATTGGCGCTTACAAAAGCGCATTTACATATATTGTGTCCACAACAATTTGATACTCATGCCCAATGACATAATGACCACCAGCGGTTTAATAATTTTAACACCTTTAGTGACCACTAAACGCGAGCCAAGTGTTGCGCCAATAGACTGTCCTACCAGCATAATTAACCCTAAAACGATCACGACTTGGCCACCAATTAAAAAGAAAATTAATGAGGCGATATTGGTAGCAAAGTTTAATAATTTGGCGTGAGCAGTCGCTTTAGCTAACCCAAAACCGGCAAGAGACACAAATGCTAAGGCAAAAAAGCTGCCAGTACCTGGGCCAAAAAAACCATCATAAAAGCCCACACCGAGTGCAGCAGTAAAAGCAAACACCGTAGGCGTAAACACTTGCTGGCGATCATCCTCACTGATCTTTTTAGAAAATAAAAAGTAGCAGCCAATTGCTAAAATTAAAAATGGCAACACTAACTCAAGGAGCTTCGCATCTATCATTTGCACAAGAATGGTACCAATAGCGGCCCCCAAAAAAGCACACACGAGCGACAGCTTAATGCTACGCAAATCAACCATGCCTTTGCGGACAAAATACAAACTAGCAAAAAAACTGCCACCGCAGGCTTGTAATTTATTGGTGCCTAATGCTGCTGCTGGAGGTAATCCTGCCCACATTAAAGCAGGTATGGTGAGTAACCCACCGCCACCGGCTATCGAATCGATAAATCCGGCAATTAAGGCTACAGCAAATAAAATAAGTGCAAGTTGGAGCGTGAGTTCAAACATTAAGATTCTCGTTAATAGCGACAAACGTGAGTCAGAAGGACAATTGGCAAGGCGTTATTAGACAATCTTTAACGTCAAAATACAAAGCGTTCCGATAATTTATTCACCTTTATTCAATGAACGCTTAATCCGTGATTAACTCACGCCACGATTGCGGTTTCGCAATGCATTGGTATAGTGACTAGCTTAGTGAGTATTTACCTAAATAAAGGTTTATTATGATTGTTATTACTGGCGCCAGCAGTGGCCTAGGTGCAGCCCTTACCCAACATTATGCTGTAGACGAATGCCAATTGCTCATTAGCGGTCGCAGCCAACAGAAACTGGCCGCTGTAACGGCTAAGCTTACTGCTGATCAACAAGCTAATGTGGCCATGCAGGTTGCAGATTTATGCGTAGCAGAAGATGTACATCGTTTATTTTCGCAATTATCAGCACCACCGACGACGGTAATTCATTGTGCAGGCAGTGGTTACTTTGGTCCTATTGAACAACAAGATCCACAAGCAATAAACCTACTCATCCACAATAATCTGACCTCAAGTATTTTGGTATTGCGCGAACTCGTTAGCCGCTATCGTGATCATAAGGTTAACGTAGTGGTTGTCATGTCGACAGCAGCGCAAGCTGGCAAAGCCAATGAGTCAACGTATTGTGCGGTAAAATGGGCCGTAAAAGGCTTAGTTGAATCATTACGATTAGAGTTAAAATCAAGCCCAATGAAATTGATTGCGGTTTATCCTGGCGGAATGGCAACAGATTTTTGGTCTACAAGCGGTAAAGACATCGACACATCAAGTTTTATGACGGCCGATGAAGCTGCGCAGATGCTAAAAAGTGCTTTAGTTGCGACGCAGCACGGATATGTGTCTGATTTAACCATTAACCGTGGTTAACTGACTTCAATATTGCCGCAACATCCCCACGGGTTTAGTACTTACAATAGTGCGGGGGTTATTTTTTAGGTAACGATGGTTTTGTTGACCAATACCAGCAATATATCCAACCTGCTGGAGCAAAGATAACATTGAGCAAAATGGCGTAAAAGCCAATTAACGGTAAGTTTGTCGTTTTACCCTTGGCAAATTTTAAAGTAAAAAACACCATTACAACGGTGATAACAAATATAATTTGGCCAATTTTTGTGGCATTAACATCCATGGTATTCCCTTAATTTTGTCCATGTATCATCAAGATTATTATCGTTAAAGTAAACAAGTGATACGGTTAACACTCATTTATAACAGGCTACTACAATGTATAAAAAAGTCATCTTAATATTGGTGCCGTTGAGTATTATGGTGTGCTTATCAGCATGCGCGGAATTAAAACAAACAGGCAAAGAAATAGGCCACACAACGAAAAAAGTCACCACGGCAATTGGCCATGGTACTCGCGATACGGTTAAAGCCATTGGTCGAGAAACCAAAGAAGTGGTTGAAGAAATTAAAGAATAGCTTTTCTTATCGGCCTGTTAATTCGTTAGCTGATTAGTTAGCTAACTAGCACATTGATTAGTGGATTAATTGGTTAATAATAAAAAAGCCGTTAATGCAGAGCATTAACGGCTTTTTCTATCGATTGAAAATAAATTAATACATGATGAAACGAGATATTATTAGTGGTGGCAATGCTCACTGCACTCGTGATCATCATCTTCATCAGCAAACTCATCGTCGCCATGTTGATGCTGCATTACACCCCAACCGTCTGAAATACCATCAAACTCTTGTGCAAAAATATTTAACTCAGTTTCTTTAGCAACAAGTGCATTATATTCTGGCACCATGTGAAGGCATACAATCACTTCCCACTTTGTGCTTTCTTCGTCGAAGTTAAGTTCTAGTTCACCATTCATGTCGGTTTGGCTTAACGCTTCGATAGCCGATTCAGCATCACGCTGATCATCAAATACCAAAAAGAAATCAACTTCAAGTGATTGAGTTAAATCAATACCGGCTTCAGCCATAGCAGCCAACATTTGGCCATTGTCATCATCAGGGAATTGCATGTATTCGTCCTTTATTGAGCAGCAACAATTTCAATGTTTGCGCCATTAAACGAAATAATATCGCCCACAACACATTTTTTACGCTTACGAGTATCAACTTCACCATTAACAGTCACTTGACCTTCAGTAATGACGTGCTTTGCATCGCCGCCGCCATTAACTAGGCCTTGTACTTTTAATACTTTGTACAGTTCTACGAATTCATCACCTGGAAGTAATGCAAACGCTTGAGTTTGAGTCGTCACAATAATTGCCTTTTATTCAAAATATGCCTGCTATTATAGCCTATGCTCGTTTAGCAAGCATCAAGCATTTTGAGTGGATTTGGCTGTTGATACACATAACCTAAATCACGGCAAATTAACTGGCCATCAATCACTTTACTCGGTTGTGATTGTTGGTTAAATTCTGGCGCAGTTAACCCAAGGTGGTTTGCCGCAGCGACATAAAACTCACCACGAGTTGGATGAATGGGCGCAGCAAGATTATAAATCGGTAATGTCTCCTTTTTTGATAAAATCAAGCTAACTGCAGCAATGCAATCATCGAGATGCACTAAATTAACCGCAACATTAGCGCCACTGACATCAGATTTCCCGGCAAAGAAACGTCCCGGATGACGCTTAGGGCCAATCAAACCTGAGAATCGAACGATGCAACTGTTGGCCATTGAAGCAAACATTGATTCTGCTTGTAATAAAGTATCACTAATGTCATTAAATGCACTCGCATCATCTTCAGTCGCCGTTTGGTCAAGCGATGGATATACGCCAGTAGTGCTAATAAAAATCACTTTTTGATACTGTCGAGTTCCAATTAGTGATTTAAGCTCAGTTAAGTAGGCAATATAGTCAGACTCTCCGCGACGAAGACCTGGCGGAATGTTAATCACAATTGCATCTGAATCAAATAATGACGAAGCCTTGGCATCAAGGGTGACATTCGCTAAATCTAGCTGGTAACCTTCAATACCCATTTGCGGTAATGAGACTAAATCATCAACTTGACGTTTTGATGCTTTAACCTGAAAACCTTGGTTTATTAAGTGTTTTGCCAAAGGAAGCCCAAACCATCCACATCCAATAAGGGTTATTGTATTCATCGAGCCTCGAGAGGTTTTAGTGATTAAAATGATTAAAATAAAAGCTTATAGAATTGTTAGCTTGGAGCGTTTTAATTGCACCTTCGGATAACTCATCTAACTTAATGACTTCTTTGACCTGCACATCTTCGTTAATTAAAAATCGAAAACTGGCCTCGTCACCACTTGTATCGCAAGACCATACATGTGGCTGTTTAACATCAGCGGTGGTCATCATTACCTTGGCAATGGCGTCATCGGTTAAGCGCACAATGGTGCCCGGTGGATAAATACCTAATATTTTGACCAAAACCGAAATAAGTTTATCACTGTGTTTACTACTGTGATTCTTAAATAAAATGCCAAGTGCAATTTGCGGAGTGTGGTATTTGGATAATAATGTTTCGTAATCATTAGCTAATGACACCACTTGCGTGGTGATTAACAATTTGACCTCATTTAAACCATCGGGAAAACCACTGCCATCAATAAATTCATGATGGTGTAATACTATGTCGAGCATTGCATCTGGGTATAATCCGCTTCGCTTAAGCATATCAAAACCAAAGTTTGGATGTTTTTTAAGAAAGTTAGCTTCAACATCCGTTAATTCACCGCGTTTGCGCCGTATGTCTTCTGGCACTTTGAGCTTACCTATATCGTGAAATAAGCTGCCTAATGCAATGTCGCGCACTTCTTTCTTTGTCAGTGAGAGTGTATGGGCGATCATCATGGCCAGTACCGCGACTGAAATGCCATGTTGTGTAACACTCATGTCTGCTTCGCCACTACCCACTAAGGTTAAATGCGGGGTTTCACTTTCATACAAATGCTCGACTAACTCTTCAACTAAGGTTGCCGCTTCTCGATAAGCGCCCTCAGGATCACTGACCACCTTGCCAAATACTGTACGACTGTCGTTAACGGCTCGCACAAAACGCTGTTGGCTAACACGCATACTTTTTTTGGCCAGTGGACGGTAATCCACTTCTTGCACTTGTTCTTCTTGCGGTTGTTCTATTTCGACAGGGGTTTCAATGACAGGTAATAAATCATGGCCATCAATTACATAAACAAAATCAACATCGAGACCTTTAATCATCTCAATTTGCACTTGTTGTTCTAATTTCACTTTGCTGCGGAAAAAAGGATGGCTAGTCCACGACAAAGGCAGCTTAACGGTTAAACCAATAACCATTTGAGAAACAGGTATTTGTGTTAATTCTGCTTTAGCCAAAGTCGTGATCCTTTCACATTCGCCAAATCGGGCTTGAGTGATAATGTCATTATTACGCTAACATTGTCATTAATTATGTCACTGTTTATTTGTTCTTTATGCCTTGGTTTATATCATTATACTTATATTTAAACCGATAATTTATAGCTAAATAGCTTACAGCTACTTGTCTACTTTAGTCCCGTTTGTCGAGGCATGAGCCACCACATCGTTATCTTCTATGATCCAATCCGCAAAGTAATAATGTAACCGCTTTGATTTTAGTACATAAATCACAGACCAAAATAAAAAAAGTGCATCAAGTGAGTAACCGACTTTAAATAAGTAATCGTCGTGTATTATCCGTTGCAATAAAAACACGCCATCTAAAATAAGTAAAGCCCATAAAAACCAGATGCTTCGGTTAAATAAAGGTCTCAATAAAAGCCAACTGCGTTTTCGCTCAGCTATCACTAGCCCATAGAGCAATACAGCACCGACGCCTGCGATTAATGCCAGAATGAAATCGCTTTTTTCTGGGTAAAACAAGCGTACTAGCCCTGAGCGATCATTAAATTGGGTCAGTGAAGCTATAAAAATACACCAACCACGCGCTAAAAAAATCAGTATTAAATACAAGAATAATGGCGGCTTAATGTGGCCTCGTTCATCGAGCCAGGTAATATTACTAAAATTCACAATAGACTCTTATCTGCGAGCAAAGACATTAATAAAGTGATCATCAGGGGTCAATTGCTTGCATTGAGTAAGTCTAATAACCCTTGCTCATCAATCACTTTAACGCCAAGCTCTTGTGCTTTAGCCAACTTTGAACCTGCTGCCTCACCGGCAACAACGCAATCGGTATTTTTAGACACGCTGCCAGCCACCTTAGCACCTAAGGCTTGTAACTGTGCTTTAGCATCATTACGATTAAGTTGCGTCAAAGTACCTGTTAGCACCCACGTTTGCCCTTTAAGACTTAATTGTGACTCGTCAGCTTTTTCTATTACTGGCCAGGTTATGCCTGCAGCGAGCAGTTGTTCTATTACTTCAATGTTATGCGGTTGGGCAAAAAACTGACTGATGTGTTTTGCAACAATCTCACCTACGTCACTGACTTCTAGTAGCTGCTCGACACTCGCGCTGCGGATGCGTTCAAAGTCAGCAAAATGTTGCGCTAAGTTGGCAGCAGTAGCCTCACCGACTTCACGAATGCCTAAGCTGTATAAAAATCTCGCCAGCGTAGTCGTTTTGGCAGCTTTAATTGCCGAAACAATATTAGTAGCCGACTTCATGGCCATGCGATCAAGCATCGTGATAGCCGATGCCGTAAGCGAAAATAAGTCTGCCGGTGTTTTAACGAGCTCTTTATCAATCAGTTGCTCAACAATTTTATCGCCCATGCCGTCAATATTAAGCGCTTTACGTGAAGCAAAATGCTTAATCGCTTCTTTGCGCTGAGCTTCGCAGAACAAGCCTCCACTGCAACGCGCAACAGCTTCTCCTTCTAAACGTTCAACAATACTTTGACACACAGGGCAATGCAGCGGGAATACAATCTCTTTTGCATCATTAGGACGTTGCTCTGCAACAATGGCGACAATTTGCGGAATGACATCACCGGCACGGCGAATAATTACAGTATCGCCAATTTTAACCCCAAGACGTGCTATTTCATCAGCATTATGTAGTGTCGCATTTGAAACGGTTACGCCACCCACAAAAACCGGCTTTAAACGTGCGACAGGCGTCACTGCGCCCGTTCTGCCTACTTGAAAATCAACTGATTCAAGCAAGGTCATTTCTTCTTGTGCGGGGAATTTATACGCAATAGCCCAACGAGGTGCTTTGGCAACAAAACCTAAAGACTGTTGTTTAGTAATGTCATTAACCTTTATCACTACACCATCGATTTCATAGTCAAGCTGACTGCGACGAATCATAATATCTTGATAATAGGCAAAGACTTTTTCAACACTGTCGCACACTTTTACCTCTTGGCTCATTGGTAATCCCCACTGCTTGAGTTGGGTTAACTGGCCAAAATGGGTCATTTGCATAGGCTGTGATTCACCTTCAACCACCCCAAGCGCATAGGCGTAAAACCCTAAGGCGCGTGACGCGGTAATTTTGCTGTCTAACTGGCGCAAACTGCCTGCTGCTGCATTACGCGGGTTAACAAAGACTTTATCACCTTTACTCATTTGGCGTTGATTTAGTGCCTCAAATGCTGCTTTAGGCATAAACACTTCGCCGCGTACCTCAACTAATTCGGGAAAGCCTTCACCACGCAATTTTAATGGGATAGAGCGAATGGTACGTACGTTTTCGGTAATGTCTTCGCCAACAGAACCATCGCCACGTGTAGCGGCACGTTCAAGTACACCATTGCGATAAGTGATCGACACGGCTAATCCATCAAGCTTAGGCTCGCAAACATAGTCAACTTGCGCAACTTTGTCGGTAATACGTTTATTAAATGCTTCGAAATCGCTTTGTTCGAAAGCATTATCTAAACTGAGCATGGGCTTTAAATGGGTAATTTGGGCAAACTTTTGTAATGCGATACCGCCAACTCTTTGGCTTGGTGAGTCTGGCAAGATTAATTGCGGGTTTTCACGTTCAAGTGTGATTAAACGTTGCATTAGTCTGTCATATTCAGCGTCGGGGATCGAGGGGGCATCATCGACATAATAGCGAATATTGTGCTGATTAATGGTCTGAGTCAGTTGATCCATTTCGGTTTGAATTGCGTGCATTTGGGTATCCGTCATCATACAAGTTGAACATGAAGTCGTTTCGTCACATAGCCTGAGGCGCTATTGTCGATGTAAGTAAAAGAGATAAAACAATTAAGGCCGCTGCTGCGGCCTTAAAGCTGTGTTAATCACAACAGATTACGCATCATTTATGCCGCGTTAACGCGTCTGATATAATCTTTCTTTATGGCATCTGACCAAGGTTGGCGTTGTCCATCGAGTAATTCAGCGTCCAAATCATCAGCAATTTGATAAGCCGAGTTAAGCATAATAGTAAAATTCATCATTGGATCGCCAAAAGCAGGTAATGTCATAAATAACACTACACCTTGGGTGACAAATTGCTCCATGTTGTCAGGATCAAATATGCCTGGTTTTAACATATTGGCTAGTGAAAATAACACCTTACCAGTCCCTGCATTGTCAATATGTCGATGGAAAATATCCATATCTCCAAACTTAAAGTTTAGTGACAATAAGCTAGGCAATAATTCTGCGCCTTGAATTTGCTCACCCGGCTTTGCCACAATGTGCAACACTAATACATCTGTCGGTTCGATAGGATCATCGCTTACCACGGCTTTGGGCTCAGTTTTTACTTGCACAGTAGCAATAGGCTTAGGTTCAATTTGAGGTGCTTGTGATTGCAATACTGGCTCAGCGGTTGATTTAAATGCCGGTTGCATTGGTGTTTGTGACTTAGCAGGCTCTACTTGAACAGGGGCCGCTTTAACAGGCTCGCTTTTTGCTGGTAACGGTTTACCTGTATAGCTTTCTAATTTTGCGGTGCTGGTTGAGGTGTTAAAAATCTTTTTAGGTAAGCTCATAGCAGAACTCACGCTTTGCGCCACGTTAGAAGATGCTGGGGGTGGTGTATTATTTTCTACCTTTAACGTTGGCTGAACGGCTACAGCCTCTGGCTGGCGTAAAGAATCCTGTAATGGTGTGTTACTTGGCGTAATATGAGGTTGAGTGTTCGGTTTTTGGCTTAAATTAGTTTTGAGAATAGGTTTGTTTACCGTTTCTTCGACTTCGTCAGCTTTACGAACGCGCACTTTGCCAATACCATCTTCATCGAAACCTTCAGTGTCACGACGTTGAGCTTGGTTTTTATAAAATCCGGCCATCGGACTTTGCTTCATTGATTTAGGTTGTTGTTTTCTAATTGACCAAAAACCATGCACTAACACCGCAATAATTGCGATCGCGCCTAATACAAACAACACCAGTTGTAGATCTTTCATTATTATCCCTGTCTTTCTAATTTATACCGCATCGGCTAAGGCAACTGCGGCTTCAATGTCCACTGCGACTATCCTTGAAACGCCCGGTTCATGCATAGTAACGCCAATGAGTTGATCAGCCATTTCCATCGTTATTTTATTGTGACTGATATAAATAAATTGCACGCTTTGTGACATTTCTTGCAATAAACGGCAAAAACGTTCGACGTTTGCGTCATCCAAAGGTGCATCAACTTCATCTAACATACAAAAAGGTGCTGGATTTAGTCTAAAAATAGCAAAGACTAATGATAAAGCGGTTAACGCTTTTTCTCCACCACTAAGTAAATGTATGGTGCTATTCTTCTTGCCCGGTGGCTGGGCCATGATAGTGACCCCCGTTTCGAGTAAGTCATCATCGGTGAGCGCCAAATACGCTTTGCCACCACCAAACACTTTAGGAAATAATTGCCCTAAATCGTGATTAACCGCTTCAAATGTCGCTTTAAAGCGGGTTTTAGTTTCTTTATCGATTTTTCTAATTGCATCTTCCAGCGTAGATAATCCTTTATTTAAATCATCATCTTGACTGTCTAAATAATCTTTACGTTCTCGCTGGGTTTCAAATTCTTCAATTGCCGCAAGGTTAATTGCACCTAAGCGAACAACCTTTTGTTTTACCTTTTCTAACTGTTCTGCCCACACGTTTGCGCTGGCATGTTCGGGCATATCGGCAATCACCTGTTGCAACTGAATTTGCTGCTCTTGCAGTAATTGCAGCTGTGCATTAGCTTGCCCTTTTAAACCCTCACGACGTAACTTTAACGCGCTTATCTTTTGAGTCAAGTCCTGTAACACTACAAGCTGTTGTTTTTGCATCAATACTGAGCTATCTAAACTGGTTTGCAATTCAGCCTGTTGGGCACGATTTTGTTGCAATTGTCGCTGCAGGGCTTGCTGTTGCTCAAGCGCATCAGAAAGTTGAGCAGATAATTGCGCTAATTGATGCTCTCCACGTTGATGTTGATTATCTTGCAACATTTGTTGTAATTGAGCGTACTGATTTGATAATTCAGTCTGTTTTTCAGTTTGTTGTTGTAATTGTTGCAAACTAAGCGCTTGTTGCGTGGCATGCTGCTGTAGCTGAGCTTGTTGTTGAGTCAGTTTACTAAAGGCATCAGCCCGTTTAGTTTTGGTTTCACGCAGTTTTGCCTGACTATTTTGCCATGCATGTTGTGCGACCTCATGTTGATTAATGGCAGCAGACAAAGCCTCTTCTTGAGTGAAAACTTGTGCTTCGTAAGCTTCTATTTGCATTTGTTTGTCACGATAGACTTGCTCAAGCTTGGTAAGCGTATCATGGCATTTCTGTTGTTTTTGTTGTTTATCTGTGAGTTGTTGTTGCAAACTGGCCAAGGTCGATTGCAACTTAGTTTGGCTAATTTGCAATTGATGGCAGTGTTGTTGTACCTGGCTTAATTGTATTTGTTGCTCAGCAGCTTGTTGAGTTTGTTCAGTTAACGCTTGCTGTGCTGCTGCTAACTGTATATCTAACGCGATTAATTGCTCACTTAGCATTATGCGCTCTTGGCTAAGTACAATAGCCGACTGCCCAGATTGAGTATGATTTAATACAAAACCGTGACCGACCAAGTAACCTTCTTGAGTGGCAATGTATTGATTTTCATTAATTTGCGGTAGAAGTTGCATCGCATCATCAAGATTTTTCGCCCAAATGACCGACGAGATCCATGGGGCTAAATTAACCTCTGTGGAAAATGCATTATTGCTTACGACGCTCTGCTGAGTAAAACCAACCAATGCTGGGCTAGGCGCTTCGTCAGCGGTTAAAACCGGTAATTGGCTTAACCCGTGCAATACCATATCAACGGCTTTTTCCCAGCCAGGTTTTACCTCTATCACTTGCCACAATTGCAGGCCTGTCGATTGTGTATGTCCAGCAAGTAATTCATCTATGAGCTGCAACCGAGCATGACGGTGAGTGATGGTTTGCTTAAGAGTTTGATAAGTTTCTCGCTGCTGATCGAGTGCATATTGAGCGGCGCTAAGCTGTTGATCGCCTTGTTTTTGCTGTGCAAGAGTTTCAGCCAACTGCATCTCAACAAGGCTTAATTGTGTTTGGGTCGTACTTAATAGCGATTGATTATCTTGTTGTTCTAAAGCAGCTAACTCTTGCGTTAATTGTACTTTTTGGCGTTCATCTTGCTGGAGGCTTTGTTGTTGATGGGTGAAGCTTGATTGCGATAATGCCAATTGCATTTTATTGGACGCGAGTGTTTCAGCATATTGCGTGAGCAGTAATTGTTGATCATCGCACGCATCTTCAACCACAAGTAATTGTTCATCAATCAACTCAAGTTCCACTTGTGCTTGTTCGCATTGCGGAGTTAAGCCATCTGCTTGTGCAACTAACAGTTGATAGTTGTCGTTCAAATTCGCAATAGCCAAATCACCTGCGGCTAATTGTTGTTGTAAAGTCGTGATTTGCTGTTGCAACTGTGAATCTTGTTGTTGCTGATGCTTCAACTGTTGCTCGAGCTTAGTAATGTTATTACCGGTTAAATAATATTGTTCAACTAATTTATGCTCAGCATCACTTAACTCCGCCAATTGCTGTTTAAGCTGTGTAACACTTGTATCAGCATGTTGGGCGGTGCTTTGCAGTTGCTGAGATTGAATATCTAACCCGCTTAATTCAGCTTCAAGTTTATCAGTCTGAGTTAATTGTTCTTGATAACGAATAACCAACAACTGGCTGTGCAATTGACGTTCGCTATTTTTAAGCTCGCGGTATTGTAATGCGGCTTTAGCTTGTTGTGATAACTTGTCGAGTTGTGCGCCTAATTCAACTCTGATGTCATTTAAACGCGCTAAGTTTTCACGTGTATGACGAATGCGATTTTCGGTTTCGCGGCGACGTTCTTTATAACGAGAAATCCCTGCAGCTTCTTCGATAAAAACCCGAAGCTCTTGCGGTTTAGACTCGATTAAACGGGAAATCGTTCCCTGTTCAATAATTGCATAACTTCGCGGCCCAAGTCCTGTGCCCATAAATAAATCGGTAATGTCTTTGCGACGACACTTTTGACCATTTAAAAAGTAAGTTGATTCGCTGTCGCGATTGACTTGACGTTTAACCGAAATTTCTTGATAGCTCGCATATTGCCCAGCTAAACGCCCTTGAGTATTTTCAAAAACTAATTCAACCCCAGCAACAGAAATAGGTTTACGTGAAGATGAACCGTTAAAAATAACATCGGTCATCGAATCGCCACGTAGATTTTTAGCGCTACTTTCTCCCAGCACCCAGCGGACAGCATCAATCACATTGGATTTGCCGCAACCATTTGGGCCAATAATTGCTGATAACGCGTTATCAAATGGGATTTTAGTTGGGTCTACAAACGACTTAAATCCAGCAAGTTTTATTTGTTTTAATCTCATGTTGCCAGTTCAGGTACGCATTAAAAGGAAAAAGCAGCTCACTTTAGCAATTGAGCCGCATTTTGTAACGATTTTTATCCTTTTGAAACAGTTTATCGCTTGTTTTATTGTCTTTGCCTAGTCAAAATCAATGTTATGAGTCACAAAATAGGCGAGTTAAATGGTAAACAACACTCAGACCGTTAAAAAGAGCGGTGTAAATTATTTTATGCAAGGCTTTCAATTAATTAAACAGCCAGGATTACGCTCATTTGTATTTATCCCACTGATGATTAATTTAGTGCTTTTTGCTGGAGCGATGTATCTTGCGGTTGGCCAGCTTACACAACTTTTTGACTGGATGAACGGCCAACTACCCGATTACCTTAGCTGGTTACACTTTTTTTTATGGCCATTAGCGGTGTTAACTATGCTTGTGGTGATGTCGTTTATATTCAGCTCAGTAATGAACTGGCTAGCAGCACCATTTAATGGTTTGCTCGCTGAAAAAGTTGAACAACATCTTACCGGTAAAAATTTAAACACAGGTACGTCTATTGACATGATTAAAGACTTACCACGTGTGCTCGGGCGGGAGTGGACTAAGCTTAAATATTATTTACCTAGAGCACTGTTATTTTTGCTGTTATTTTGGGTACCCGTCATAGGTCAAACTGCTGCGCCTGTTTTGTGGTTTTTATTTACCGCATGGATGATGGCAATCCAATATTGTGATTACCCATTTGACAACCATAAAGTTAGCTTTGCTGACATGAAGTTTGCCCTTAAAAACACCAAAGGTTCAAGCTACAGTTTTGGTGCCTCGGTCACCTTGTTTTCGATGATCCCGGTAGTAAACTTTATTGTGATGCCTGTGGCCATTTGTGGTGCAACGTCAATGTGGGTTGATAAATATCGCGAAGCCTACAAAAATCCAATGATTGCGCCAGATTAACTTTTAAATGCTTCGCTTAAGCAGATAAGAGACAATGCTTAACATCAGCCCGTTCTGTTGAACGGGCTTTTTTTATCTCACACCAACATCCTGTAACAATTCATTGATATTTTTATCACAAGTCAGACCTGCCCTGAGCAGACTTTTTTGCGACAATAGCCAAAATAACAATAAAGAGAAACAGTGGTTGTGATTAACTTTTTTCGTGTCGTGTTCATTGCGGGCGTTTTGTCTGGTGTTGTATCGCAAGACAGCTTTGCCGGTTCTAACCAACAATTTCATTTAGACATTCCAACTATTAATCAAGAAATTGAAATCGATGGCGATTTCAATGAATCAGTTTGGCAACAAGCAGCCCAAGTAAGGCTGAAATACGAAACCTCTCCTGGAGAGAACATTGCTGCCCCAGTAAATACCTATGCCAAAGTATTCGCCTCTAAAACCAGCTTATATTTTGCCTTTATCGCTCATGATCCATCGCCAGAAAATATCAGGGTTAACCTAAGAGACCGTGATAAGTCATGGGGAGACGATATGGTCGGTATTAAGCTCGACACCTTTAACAATGCACGCCTAGCCTACCAGTTTTTTATAAATGCTTACGGCGTACAAAGTGATTCAATAGAGAACGAGCTCACAGGCCAAGAAAGCGATGCTTGGGACGGTATTTGGTACAGCAAAGGTAAATTAACCGAACAAGGCTACCAAGTTGAAATACAATTACCACTGCGTTTGTTTAACTTTGATGACAGCCACCCTTTGCAAACATGGGGAATAGAATTAATTCGTTTTTATCCGAGAAATGAAACACATAGGTTATCGACCCACCAAATTGACCGAAATGTGTCTTGTCAGCTTTGCCAACTTGGTACAGCGTCTGGCCTTGCTGGAGCGACACAAGGTAAAGACCTCCAAATTACGCCATCTTTTGTAGCAGACCAAAGTAATCAGCGAGATATTGCGCCAACAGGTCCATGGCAAGATGATACGAACATTGAAGCTGGTGTCGATTTACGCTGGGGGATCACTCCGACTACGCTACTTAATGCGACAATTAACCCCGACTTTTCACAAGTAGAAGCCGATGCAGGGCAATTAGATATCAACAATACCTTTGCCCTATTCTTCCCAGAAAAACGCGCATTCTTTTTAGACAACAAAGACTATTTTGATACTCAATTAGATTTATTGCATACCCGTAATATTGGCTCACCAGACTACGGCTTAAAGCTCACGAGTAAAACTGACGACCACACTTTTGCCATGTTGGCAGCCAATGACATTCAAAGCCAATTTTTGGTTCCAGGTAATTTAAGCTCCGACATTGCTGTTATTAATGAGCAAAGCCATAACGTTGCAACGCGATATCGATTTGATCCGAGCAAACAATTTTCGATAGGCGGTTTAGTCACCTTAAAACAAGCAAATGATTACCATAACTACTTGGCAAGCGTAGACGTTAAATATCAGCCCACGAAACAAGACACCTTTACCGCGCAATATGCCCACTCGCAAACTGAATACCCGGATAATTTTTTCAATCAATTTTGCGGTCGCGACGATTGTAGCTATGACTTAGATGACTGTGAAATAGGTGATTGTGCAATTAACGAGCGAGTTCTGCGCACCAAAAAAGACGGTGAATTTGATGATAAAATGTTCAATATCGCCTATCAACATGAGCGTAGAAGCTGGTATGTCTCTACTAATTATGAATCAATCGGCAGTGATTTTAGAGCTGATTTAGGTTTTATCGATAAAGTTGATTTAACTAAATTTGTATTTGGTGGTGGTTATATTTGGTATCCGGAAAACAACTTTTTTAGCCGTATTGAATTAGGTGGAGATTGGGATATTACCCATAGTCAAAATAATGAACGCCTCGAGCAAGAAACTGAAATGTTTATTGAATTTGAAGGTGGCTTACAGAGTTATATTGCGACAGGGATTATTCAGCGTGAACGAGTAGGCAGACGCCATAACTCAAGCATTATTCACATTGACGATAACACAACCATGTTTGAGGAAACCTTAGGTTGGTTGTATACCAATTTTACTCCTATTGGTTCAGTCAAATTAGAGCTCGACATGTACTTGGGTGACGATATCGACTTTGCCAATAATCGCCCTGCGTCAGTCAATATGTTTAATCCTGGTGTTGAGTGGAAAATAACCGAGTCGTTAGTACTCGATTTATCACATCGCTACCAAACCTTAGATGTTGACAATGGTCGCTTATTTACGGCAAATCTCAGTGACATACGTTTAAACTGGCAATTAACTCTTAATAGTTTTATTCGCTTAAGCAGTGTTTATACCCGCATTGAACGCAATCCGGATTTATATCAGTACCAAAACCCAGATAAACTTTACCAAGACTTAGGCAATGAATTGTTATACGGCTATAAGTTAAATCCGCAAAGTGTATTTTATGTAGGGTATTCTGACGCATTTGTGGCAAACGATGACATAGATTCGTTAACTCAACATGAGAAAACATACTTCATGAAATTGAGTTACGCTTGGTTGTTATAATACTGACATGCCAATAAATTAACCACACAAAAACGCCGTTGAAGGATGATATCAACGGCGTTGTTATTCGCGTTATAGATCAGCTTAAATAATAAGTATTATTGACTAATAACTTGGTTTCGCCCTGCTGCTTTGGCCTGATACAGTAGTTCATCGGCGCGCTGTAATGCATGATCCAGTGTCTCGTTATTTCTGGTCGATACACCACAACTGAATGATACCTCTAAATCACCAGCGCTTGTAGATATTGGAGTCGTAGTGCTTTGCTCTCTAAACTTATCCACTAAGGTACTGGCTTTAGTGCTATCTAAGCCCTTAAATGCAATAACAAACTCTTCACCGCCAAAACGCGCAACAGTAAAGTTTGCCGCAAAGGCATTTTCTAATCGTAAAGCAAATTCAATTAACACCTGATCGCCAACATCATGGCCATGGGTATCGTTAATTTTTTTGAAAAAATCTAAATCTAACAGTGCAACCGACAAAAGCCCACTCTCGGTTTCTTTACTATTATGCTGGCTGAAAAAATACCGACGAGTGTACGACTGGGTTAAATAATCGCGATTAGCCTTAGTCCATAAATTGCGCATCATATCGAGCGAATCTAAGGTGTTAAGTACCCTGCAATGAAACTCTTCGTGTACAAACGGTTTTTGCAAAAAATCATCAGCACCGTTCTTAATAAACTTGGCCGATAAGCTTTCATCGTTGTCATTGGACAAACCAATAATCGCGATATCTTCCCGATTATATTTTTCGCGTACCCGCAATATTAACTCTACACCATCAATTTTTGGCATGTTGTAATCAGTAATGAGCAATTGAATATCAGACTCTTGCTCAAGTACCGCTAATGCTTCTTCACCGTCTTTTGCTTCAAGCACTTGAAACAAATGATGCTCCAGAAGCATTCGGACAAATTTACGACTGACCACCGAGTCATCAGCAACTAACACCTTAACATGCTGATTACGATACAAGCGGTCAATAAGCTTGACGACGTATTGATAACTGTATCGGTTATCTTTGGGAATATAATCAACAATACCCAGTTTAAGGATTTCACGACGTTGATGAGCATCTAAATTACTGGTGAGCACAATGCAAGGCGTTTTGTAAGACGACAAAACCAAACGCACAATGTCACCACTAGATGCATCTGGTAAATTTAAGTCGGCTACAACAACAAAATATTGATGTTGCTCCAATAATACCAAAGCACTGGACATGTCAGGAGCGACATCCACCTGGTATCCGAGATCTTGCACAATTAAATGCGTTAAGATTTTAGATACTGTGGAACTGTCTTCAACAATCAATATACGCAATATACTCACCTTAATACTGTTATAAACGTTACGACTTAGCACTTCTCTAACACAATACTGCCTATCGAATAACCAGCACCAAATGAGCACAAAAGACCTAAATCGCCGGTTTTAAAATCTTGATTGAATTTATGAAAAGCAATCACCGATCCTGCCGATGCTGTATTAGCATATTCATCAAGTACAATAGGTGCTTGCGATGGTTCAACATTATCGCCAAGGAGCTTTTTAACTACAAATAAATTCATGTTTATGTTGGCTTGGTGCAACCATAAACGCTTAAATTCTTCAGGTTTTATTTGTTCATCAGAAAATTGAGCATCAAGGTGCTGGTAAATCATTGGCAGCAACTCTTTAAACACTTTACGTCCTTGTTGATGAAATAGCTTATCAGCACTGTTTGCTTGCGCAGGATCGCAGCGGTTTACAAAACCAAAGTTACTGCGAATATTGCTAGAGTAATCGGTTACACAACGAGTAGATAATACGCTAAAGGCATTTGTTGAGGTTGAAAGCTCAGCACGCTCAACCACTACTGCAGTCGCCACATCACCAAAGATAAAGTGACTATCGCGATCTCGGAAGTTTATTTGTGGTGAGGTCAGCTCTGGATTAATCACTAACACGCGATTAGCCGTGCCTCCGCGGATGGCATTAACCGCATTAACGATAGCAAATGTGGCAGACGAGCAAGCCACTAACATGTCATACGCAAAGCCTTTGGTGCCCATAGCTTGTTGTATTTCAATCGCAATTGCTGGGTATGCTCTTTGGGTATAAGCACAGGCGACAATAACCAGATCGATATCTTCTGCGCTTAAGTTTGCTTGTGCTAATGCTTGCGTAGCAGCAGCAATCCCCATTTCAGCTTGCATTGATAAAGCATCAGAAGGTTTGTCGGCAATCAATGGCATCATGATGTCAGTATCTAAAATACCGTCTTTTACCATTACGTAACGGCTTTTAATACCAGATGCCTTTTCAATAAACTCACTCGATGAGTAAGCTAACGCAGCAGTCGTACCTGCTTCTATATCTGCAACATGTTGTTGGTTAAATTGATCAACATAACTATTGTAACAGGTAACCAATTCATCATTAGACACGCTATATGGTGGTGTGTATAAACCACTGCCAGAAATCACAACTTTATTCATTTTGCTCTACCATTATTTGTGAGTAAGTGAGTTAATGCTCATCAGCAACTAGACTGTCCCATGATGCGAGTTAAGCGAAATGATGATATTGTCATCACTCCCCTCGACATCAGTCCTGTTACATTTCAGCGAGCTGAATTAACTTATTGCAGCTATTCTAGTATTTTATATTTTGTTTTCGTCATACTAAATTAAATTTGCATAATGGTCAGACCATCAAGTGGGGATAATTTAGCCTAAAAGCCTAATAACCCATCAAATACCGCCATTTTAGTATAACAGCATTAACGCTAATAACTAAAAGGAATAAAGAAGAACAAACTTTCACTTCTAAATTCTGGCCAGCAGATTATGATTGAACGATGCAACCATAGGAGCAAATAATCCATGAGCAAAATTTTCGAAGATAATTCATACACTTTAGGTAATACCCCGTTAGTTCGTTTAAACCGTGTCAGCAATGGCAAAGTGTTAGCAAAAGTAGAAGCACGCAACCCAAGCTTCAGTGTTAAGTGTCGTATTGGCGCCAACATGATTTGGGATGCCGAAAAGAAAGGCCTGCTAACCAAAGATATCGAGTTAATTGAACCGACATCGGGTAACACGGGTATTGCACTTGCTTATGTTGCTGCCGCACGTGGTTACAAGCTAACCCTTACAATGCCTAATACTATGAGCCTTGAGCGTCGTAAGCTGCTTAAAGCACTCGGTGCAAACCTAGTGTTAACCGAAGGCGCTAAAGGCATGAAAGGTGCCATTGATAAAGCCGAAGAAATTCGCCAGTCAGCACCAGAAAAATATTTAGTGCTTGGACAATTTAGTAACCCAGCTAACCCAGAAATTCATGAAAAAACCACCGGCCCAGAAATCTGGAATGATACCGATGGCGAAGTCGATGTATTTGTTGCTGGTGTGGGTACTGGTGGTACATTAACAGGTGTAAGCCGTTACTTAAAAGCGCAAGGTAAAACCATTACCTCTGTTGCAGTTGAGCCTGTTGACTCACCAGTTATTGCACAAGCGTTAGCTGGGCAGCCTATTCAACCTGGTCCGCATAAAATCCAAGGTATTGGTGCTGGTTTTATTCCTGGCAACCTAGACTTGTCGATTATTGACCGTGTTGAAGCAGTGACGAACGAAGAGTCTATTGAAATGGCTCGTCGTTTAATGAAAGAAGAAGGTATCTTAGTCGGTATTTCTTCTGGTGCAGCTGTTGTTGCCGCTAATCGTATCGCTGCGTTACCAGAATTTGCAGACAAAACGATTGTAGTTATTTTACCTTCTGCTGCAGAGCGTTATTTATCATCAGTATTATTTGCTGGAGAATTTAGCGATAGCGAAAATGTGCAATAATTGACGTTGCTCAAGCCTAGAATAAGGCTTACATATTAATAAAATGCCAGCAAATAATTGCTGGCATTTTTTATTTTAGAACATTCAAATAGATTACAATAACTAGTCAAAAAAATGCATAAAAATAATTTTTATGCAGCTTTGTTAATATTTAAACACATTGAATATACGATATTAACCAATACAAAATATAATGTATGCAATATCCCGCTGTACTGTTTCGCATCACTTTAATAGTAAAATACTTCACTATTAAATAAATTCATCTTTATTTTAAATAAATTTCAATTACAAATAAGTAACATCACCAGATTAATAATCAACCTCAAACTCCAGCAGCCACCTCGTTTTGATACATTTAAATAACAATATCAGTCTTTGTAAATTACCAAACTTACAAATTAGTATTTAAGTCACCCAGTTGTTTGTTATTTGTTTATTTAAATGATGACTTGAGTTAACGCTTATTTTTAAATACCTAATCTTTATAGTGTTGTTTTTTATTGTATTTATCGTTATACCCATGTTCGTGTAATGTTATGCTCGCTTACTTCGCTAAGTGCTGCAATCAATTACACCATAATAAAAAACATTTCTGGGAGTGATAAATGCAAGTTAATTCAAAATTAGCCAATGCGGTTCGCATTGCGTTAATCAGTGGTGTAGCGTTGTCTGCTACCACATCAATCAATGCCATAGCTGAAGAAGCTGCAGCATCAAATGTAGAACGTATTTCAGTGACCGGCTCACGTATTATTCGTGAAGGTGCAATCGCGCCTACGCCTGTTACTGTCATTACCGGTGATGAATTATTATCAACAGGTGTAACGAATATTGGTGAAGCGCTAAACCAATTACCCGCCTTAGGCAGTACTTTCTCACTCGCTAACTCAGGTAACTCAATTGGTACTTCAGGTCTTAACTTACTTGATTTAAGAAGTATGGGTACAGCCAGAACCTTGGTATTAGTGAACGGTAAACGTCACGTATCAAGCTCTGCTGGTACATCGTCCGTTGACGTTAATACAATTCCAAGTGTGTGGATTGACAAAGTAGAAGTGATCACTGGCGGCGCATCTGCTATTTATGGTGCCGATGCGGTAACCGGTGTGGTTAACTTTATCTTAAAGAAAAACGTTACTGGCTTAGATGTTTCTGCGACCAAAGGCTGGGCTGACGATAGCGACTTTAACAAAGACCGTTTCTCTATCTCTTACGGTAAAGATTTTGCCCAAGGTGACGGTAACATCGCTTTTGCTGTTGAATACAGCTCACAAGAGCAGCTTAATGCATTTGATAGAGACCAAACCTCAACATCTTATGCAAGCCTAGCGAACACAAGCCGTACTGTTGATAACAATGACCCTGCCGATCCGGATAAAATATTAACCCCAAACGCTGGCCATTACAGTATTAGCAACGCGGGCACAATGTATTTAGACGGATGGAAAACCTTTAACGCTGATGGCTCGCTAAAAGATGTTTATTTAGGTGAGAACGTTGATGGTATTCGTTGCTCTGATTGTGATTTCACTAATTTAAACCAGTTTGTGATTTTACAACCAGAATTTGAACGTTATAACGTTAACTTCAAAACAAACTACCAATTGAACGATGACCATAATGTGTATTTTGAAGCTAAATACTCTAACAGTCAGTCTAAAGATGAAGGTCAACCTGCATTTTTCTTTGCTGACCCAACCAATGACGTCAGCATAGACAACGCGTTTATCAGCCCTGAACTTGTGTCATTAATGCAAGAAAATGATGTTGATAGCGTCAATATCCGCCGCTTTATGACAGATTTAGGTGTGCGTGTTGAAGATGATACTCGCGAAACCCAACGTTATGTATTAGGTCTTGAAGGTATTGTTTTTCAAGATTGGGATTACGACCTGTATGCCGTTTATGGTCAGACCGATCTTGAACGTATTAACAGCAACAACCTTGTTATCAGTAATTATGAAAATGCACTAGATTCAATTTTAGTTGATGGTGAAGCAGTTTGTCGTGACGAAGCAGCAAGAGCAGCAGGTTGTGTTGCGGTTGATATTTTTGGCTATGGCGCACCAAGCCAAGAAGCCATCGATTATATTAATACCACCTCAACAGGCACATCAGTTATTAAGCAAACTGTGTTAGGCGGCAGCATGACAAACTCTGGTTTGTTTGAATTGCCAGCGGGTTATGTTGGATTCTCAACGGGTGTTGAATACCGTAAAGAACAAAGTGAAATTTTTGAACCTGATAATGCTGAAGGCACTTTCTTCAACATATTAGGCGAAGACAAAGGCGAATTTGACGTTAGTGAAGTATTTGCAGAAATGACTTTACCGTTACTTGCTGATTTACCAATGGTTCGTCAATTGGATCTTGACCTTGCAATTCGTTTTGCTGATTACAGCACTATCGGTAATGCAACGACGTGGAAAACGGGTTTAAGCTGGGAAGTCGATGACGAAATTCGTGTCCGTACAACCTACTCTGAAGCGATCCGTGCACCTAACATCAGTGAACTTTATGGCGCAGCAAGTCAAACGTTCTTTAGCGTTAACGATCCATGCCGTACGTCTAACCTAAATGATTTAAGTGACTCATCTATACGCGAAGCTAACTGTTCAGCATTAGGCGTTTCAAGCAGTTTTGACTCAGATTACGACGACAAAACCCTCGAAGGTTTAAGCGGCGGCAATGAAGAGTTAGAAGAGGAAGAATCAAAAAGTTACACTCTCGGTGTGGTCTATCAGCCAAGCTTTATTGATGGCTTATCAATCACAACTGACTACTGGAACATTGAAATCGAGAATGCTATTAGCGCTGTAGGTGCTCAGGATATTCTTGACCGCTGTGTTGATTCAACAAATGGCGTAAATAACCAGTACTGTAGTTTAATCACTCGTGATTCAACCACAGGCGAAGTGACTCAAATTAGACAGTTTGCATTAAACATCGCTGCACTTGAAGCCGCAGGTATCGACTTTGATATCAGCTACACCTTCGAAGCATTTGAAGGCGATGTTCGCACTAATTTAATTGCCACGCATTTACTAAAACGTGATGACTACTCTTTCCAAGATGAGCCAGACACATATGAAGAGTTAGCAGGTACTGCAGGCTACGCTGAATGGCAAGCCAACTGGAGCATCAGCTTTGCACTTGATAACTGGGATTACTCTTGGAGAACCCGTTACATTCAGGCGGTAGATTTATACACTAACTACACTTTAGACAACAACGCCAACCCAAGCAGTGCTATGGCATACGGTGATTACTATATTAGTGATGCATCTGTTGCCTATACCTTCGACTCAGGCATAATGCTGAAATTTGGTATCGACAACATATTTAACCGTGACTTACCTTATGGTACTACGGGTACTGAGGCTGCTAGCTCAGCATATGACAACGTTGGCCGTTACTTCCACACAACCGCAACTTACAAGTTCTAATTATTGGTATTGATTACATATAATTGATCTATATTCAAACGGCATCTTAGGATGCCGTTTTTTATTTTGGTATTTTTTATATCGTAATACAGTCAGTCCATATACTGAGTTAACGTAAATTACTGCTAACCTCACCACAAAAATCACAATCACCACTATACCAAACAACAAAAATGAACGAACATAACAACTTAAAGACTGAATTATCAATAGGTAACTTATGCACTATACACTGAAACAAATCGCTGTTTTTGACGCTGTAGCCAGTTTCGAAAGTGTCAGTGCGGCTGCAAAAAAATTATCGATGAGTCAATCTGCGGTCAGTATGTCATTAAGTCAGCTTGAGCATTTACTAGGCCGCCCACTGTTTATTCGTCAAGGTAATCGGTTAATTTTGAGCCACTGGGGACAATGGCTGCGCCCACGAGCTCAAAAGTTGCTCCAAGATGCACAGCAAATTGCATTGGGGCTTCATGACCAACATATTATCAGCGGCACTGTAAAATTATGTTCTAGCCAGACAGCTGCAGAACACTTATTACCTCGCCTTATCAGTAAAATTGATAATGACTTCCCTGAACTAAGAATTGAGATCGCGGTAGAAAATAGTGACCATGTCGCCAAAGAGGTTTTGGACTACCAATTTGATTTAGGCGTAATTGAAGGGCGTATCGATGACAGTAGACTGCATCAAGAGCCATGGGTAGACGATCACCTTGTGGTTGTCGCTTCACCTCATCACCCTTTTGCAAAACACCACAAAACCAGTGTATCGCAATTAGAGCAAGCAAAATGGGTATTAAGGGAGCCAGGTGCTGGAACCAGACGTATTTTTGATGCCGCTATTCATGGACAGATTGATAAATTAAATGTTTGGAAAGAATATGAGCATGTGGGCTTATTAAAAGCACTCGTCAAAAACGGTGTATATTTAAGTTGTCTACCCTATTTAGATATAGAAAAAGATGTCGCTAAAGGAGAATTGGTTGTATTGACCACGCCAGAGCTAAATTTAAATCGTCATTTATCGTTTATATGGCGCCAAGATACAGGTAAAAACCCTCTACGGGACTGTCTTATCGCAGAAGCTAAACGGATAACAAGAGAATAACTTTATAACCATAAATACAACCCCTTGAGCGGATTAGGCTGACAGGGGGTTATCAGCAAGCGCCAGCATTGATACTTTTAAAATGCACACGCTTTGCACAAAGCAATGTTGACTTCCATCTAGATCACCTTATTTCCCCATTGAAAATCATAGACTTATCTTTTACGGTTCACTGTATTCATTACGTCAATTCCCCCCAAGTTCACCCACCACGCTTTATTTACACCTGCGCACGCTTATTAACATTGTTTTGGTTCTGTATTTTGATGGCTAACCAATATATCAATGTCATTTCGACCGACGCTAAACTGAACATGAGTGCTACAATGTATCAATCAAACTGATACTGGGTATCAATGTGTACAAAATTTGACTTTTATTACTAGAATTACATGTCATTTATTGATCTAATTTTGCCATCAACTTGTTAACCGGCTCCCACTTCTAATAAACAAAACATCAACTTTATTGATAGCAAGTGATGGTCAGGCAAGCCTATGCTAAAATCCTTAGGTAAATTGGTCTTACCAAGAGGGTAAGGACTAAATAAGGACATCACTGTATGCAAATCGATCAAAGCATCACAGTCGAGTTAAGTGATTAGAGCTAAATTAAGCTCATTGGCTAGCTGACCTAATGGACAACCGCCATCACTTCAATGGAACACACTCATCTTCATCAATTGATGAAATAACCTGTTCTTTTCGGAGAATGAGAAATTATGTCAGATAAAGCCAGCCAATCAGCCACACCCGATACAGAAGCGAGTTACAGTGAACTTCACCGCCCAGCCAGTGAATTTCCTACTCGTGATGCCTACTTAGAAAATGAATTAAAAATAATGAAGCCAAGGCGCTGGGGACTTAACCTTCCTGGACGTGATTTTCGCTTTGAATGGGAAGACTTAGTACCAGCAATCGCCGGTACCATTGGTATTACGGTAATGTACTCTGCAGTAATGGCTGCATGGGCTTCTGGTTTAAGTGAAAAATGGGATCATGTGAGTCTGGGGGCCGAATTTGCCATTCAAATCGTGCGCGTAGAAATGCTCATTCCAGCATTACTCTTTTGTATTATCAGTTCAGGCTTAATTAATCCACGCGCGAACCTTGGTGGTAACCATGGACCAATGATCCCCCTCATTGGCACTATCGCTCTAGCTGGTGCGCACCCTTTAGCACTGGCTATATTAATCGGTATATTTGGGTTAATACTCAGTTACTTTAAAGGCGGCTCAAAACTGGTCAACCTTACCAGTAGTGGAGTTGCCGGAGGGTTATTAGTCTTCCTCGGTTTTATGGGGGCTAAAAGTCAAATTGGTTCTTTATTTGACTGGGCTGGCGGCTTGCAAGCTAAACACAGCTTAGATTATTCATTGGGTTATGTTGCCTTTATTATTTTGGTAATAAACGTCATTATCTACGCCTCGTTAGCCAAATTTGGTAAACGTTGGTTAGCTATCCCATTGTGTTCGATTGCTGCTATTGCATTAGCTTTTGGTCTTGGTGCTGGGCTTGATCTGCAATTTACTACTGCCCCTGGTATTCCTAACCTAAACCCTGTCTATTGGTGGGGCTCAACCGAACACGGTTGGATGTTAGGTTTGCCTAATATGGCGCACTTTATTGCCTCGTTACCGTTTGCTATTTTAGCCGTTGCCATGTGGTCACCAGACTTTTTAGGTCATCGAATTTTCCAAGAACTTAACTACCCTAAAGGCGCTGAGAAAGTTCTGATGGATGTGGATGACACTATGACCACATGTTCAATCAGACAGATGGTGGGAACCGCTGTTGGTGGGGGTAATATCACCTCATCTTGGGGTACATACATGATCCCAGCAGCCATTGCTAAACGCCCTATTCCAGCGGGTGCAATTTTACTCGGCAGTTTATGTATTATTGTGGCGATTGTGGGATATCCAATGGATATCACCGTGTGGCGCCCTGTGATGTCTATTGCGTTGCTTGTAGGAGTATTTTTACCGCTACTTGAAGCAGGGTTACAGATGGTAAAAGATACCACTAGCAGCCAAGCTGCAGGTATTTGTATTTTCGCTGCATTTGTTGCCAACCCAGTATTAGCTTGGGCACTGACCATGTTATTAGATAACAATGGCTTAATTGGTGATAAAGAGCGTCCTAAAACATTATCCTTTGCAGATCGTATCGTGATCCCTGGACTTGCATTTGTGATTTGTTTAGCAGCCATGCTTGCCGTTGGTATGATTGAAGGCATACCTGCACTGCTGTAATTTCACTCAGCTCATAAAACCATCAAAAAGGCGAAACAGATCAAGTTTCGTCTTTTTTTTGCCCGGCTGACACCTAATAATAAACGGGACTGTTAACCAGTTAACAGTTTTACCAATCCATTAACGAATTCTGCCGAAAATATTGGAATCTTGTGCTATTATTAACACATGGATAAATGGTCTTACCAATTTAAACCATTAGCCGGTTATTACATCTGAAGCGTCATTAAGTGAGTTAGGCACACAGGTTGCCAAGAATGTCGCAGAAGCGGTAAACGACTCAGTCTAGCGAATGTTCCTAGACATAGAATGTACACACTCAACGGATAACAACGCCAGTTTCACTTGCAATCGTATCCGTAGTTAAACAACCAGAGGGTTAAGTAAATGACAGATAAAACCGAACTATTTGCCAATGCATGGGAAGGTTTCGTTGCAGGCGATTGGAAAACTGAAGTTAACGTACGTGACTTTATCCAGAAAAACTACACACCTTATGAAGGTGACGAGTCATTCTTAGAAGGTGCTACTGATGCTACTTTATCGCTATGGGATAAAGTTATGGAAGGCATCAAGTTAGAAAACCAAACTCACGCCCCTGTAGATTTCGATACAGACATGGTGTCGACAATTACGTCGCACGATGCTGGTTACATCAACAAAGATCTTGAAACTATCGTCGGTTTACAAACAGATGCACCATTAAAACGTGCCATGTTACCTAATGGTGGCATTCGTATGGTTGAAGGTTCTTGCCAAGCATACGGCCGCGAACTAAACGCTGACGTGCAATATACTTATTCAGAATTACGTAAAACCCACAACCAAGGTGTGTTTGATGTTTATACACCTGAAATCATGGCTTGTCGTAAATCAGGTATCTTAACCGGTTTACCAGACGCATACGGCCGTGGTCGTATTATTGGTGATTACCGTCGTATCGCGTTGTACGGTATCGACTATTTAATGCAAGACAAGTTTAACCAATTTGCGTCATTACAAGCTCAAATGGAAGCGGGTGAAGATTTACAAAGTGTTATCCAGCTTCGTGAAGAAATTTCAGAGCAACATCGTGCACTAGGCCAAATGAAAACCATGGCAGCCAAATACGGTTGTGATATTTCTATGCCAGCTAAAAATGCGAAAGAAGCTATTCAATGGACTTACTTTGGCTACCTTGCAGCAGTAAAAAGCCAAAACGGCGCGGCTATGTCTTTAGGTCGTACGTCGACTTTCCTTGATGTGTTCATTGAACGCGATATCAAAAGTGGCTTACTAACAGAGCAACAAGCACAAGAAATGGTTGACCATTTCGTGATGAAATTACGTATGGTTCGCTTCTTACGTACTCCTGAATACGATGAATTGTTCTCAGGCGACCCTATTTGGGCAACCGAATCAATTGCAGGTATGGGCATTGACGGTCGTACATTAGTGACCAAATCTAGCTTCCGTTTCTTGCACACGTTATACAACATGGGTGCAAGTCCAGAGCCAAACATCACAGTGTTATGGTCAACACAATTACCACAAGGTTTTAAAAGCTACTGTGCAAAAGTGTCTATTGACACCAGCTCTATTCAATATGAAAACGATGACCTAATGCGCCCTGACTTTGAGTCTGACGATTACGCTATCGCCTGTTGTGTGAGCCCTATGATTGTAGGTAAACACATGCAGTTCTTCGGTGCTCGTGCTAACTTAGCCAAAACAATGCTTTATGCAATCAATGGCGGTATTGACGAAAAACTAAAACTGCAAATTGCACCAAAAGCAGATGCCATTACTTCTGAAGTGCTTGAGTTTGATGACGTAATGTCACGCTTAGACGGCTTAATGGATTGGTTAGCAACACACTATGTGACAGCCCTAAATGCCATTCACTTTATGCATGATAAGTACTCTTACGAATCAGCGTTAATGGCACTACATGACCGTGATGTTCGTCGTACTATGGCGTGTGGTATTGCAGGTTTATCTATCGCAGCAGACTCATTGTCAGCGATTAAATATGCCAAAGTTAAGCCTATTCGTGACGAAGACGGTATTGCCGTTGATTTTGATATCGAAGGTGATTATCCAAAATTTGGTAACAACGACCCACGTGTAGATGATATCGCTTGTGATTTAGTTGAACGCTTTATGGCTAAAATTCGCGATAAGAAAATGTATCGTAATGCCATTCCAACTCAGTCAATCTTAACCATTACCTCTAACGTCGTTTATGGCAAGAAAACGGGTAACACTCCTGATGGTCGTCGCGCTGGAGCACCGTTTGCACCAGGCGCTAACCCAATGCATGGTCGTGATGAAAATGGTGCAATTGCATCACTTACATCGGTTGCTAAACTTCCGTTTGCACATGCACAAGATGGTATTTCTTATACTTTCTCTATTGTGCCAAATGCATTAGGTAAAGATGACAACGGTCGCCGCACTAACCTAGCGTCATTAATGGATGGTTATTTTGTTAGCAAACCAAATCGTGAAGGTGGTCAACACTTAAACGTTAACGTGATGAATCGTGAAATGCTTGAAGATGCAATTGTGAACCCAGATAAATACCCACAATTGACCATCCGAGTGTCAGGTTATGCAGTTCGCTTTAATGCACTGACACCAGAGCAACAACAAGACGTTATTACGCGTACTTTCACTAAAGGTCTGTAGTCTCTGCTAAAATTGGCTGTATCGAAGAATCAACACTCTCGATACAGCCTTTTTTTTATCGACATTTAAGGAATAACCATGACGTTAGGTCGCATACACTCAGTGGAATCTTTCGGTACAGTTGATGGACCGGGTATCCGCTATATCGCTTTTATGCAAGGTTGCCTAATGCGCTGCCAGTATTGTCATAATCGTGATACATGGGATCTAGATGGCGGCAAACTTATCTCTGTCGACGACATAATGAGTCAGCTGGTTGATTATCAACCTTTCTTAGACGCAAGTGGCGGCGGTATTACAGCCAGTGGTGGTGAAGCAATACTCCAAGCGCAATTTGTTAGTGAGCTATTCCAAGCGTGTAAAGCTAAAGGCATTCACACCTGTTTAGACACCAATGGGTTTGTGCGTAAGTACGAACCGGTTATAGACGAATTGCTCGATAATACCGATTTAGTACTGCTTGATATTAAACAAATGAATGATGCCAAGCATATCGACTTAACCAAAGTCAGTAATCATCGCACTTTACAATTTGCTCAGTACCTTGCCAAACGCAACATTAAAACCTGGATACGCTACGTGGTTGTTGCCGGATTTACTGAAGATGTAGAGTCTGCGATTGAATTAGCCGAATTTATTAAGCCAATGCAAAACGTTGAGAAAGTAGAGTTATTGCCTTATCACGCATTAGGCGAACACAAATGGCAGTCTTTTGGTGAAGATTACAGTTTAGCCAATGTGAGCGCGCCAAGCGCACAAACAATGCAACAAATACAAAAAGTGTTTTTAGACCGTGGCATTAAAGCGACATATTAAGCAAGATTGTGGCCAACAGCACTAAATTAGCGAACACTTAAGCAAAGGATGAATTATAATTCATCCCAATATTGTCGGTCTAAACGTTCAAAAGCCAGTTTTAAAATGGTGGCCATGTCTAAGTAACATGCCTTGGCTCCAAGAGGTTGGCAAGCAACCCCCATCTCAGTCAATGTTGAACTGAGTTGATTGCCCCAATCGAATAAAGACAAAGGTAATGGGTGACGCGCTCGCCATCCGAGCCACAGCAAACCTTGTATAGGCAAGCTAACAAAAAAAAGTAACACTGTGATGGCTTGCGGTAAAAAGTTCCAGCCTAAAACATACAGCTGGCTTGCCGCAGCAACAATGCCAAGCAAAGGCATAGCAATCATAGCTAATTGGGTAGCTTTGACGACTCGATATTCAGGGAAATACAGCCCCAGTTGTCGCACCATTGGCCAGGTCTTCATATAACGACGACCGTCAGCAAATAACGTAATCAAATTCATGTTCAATATGGGTACCTAAACAGCCTAGTACATGGGTTTAACAGTAACATAATACAGCGTATTGACCAAAATACACTGTTGGATTAGCGACTCTTTGCAGTAGCAATCAATTCGGTAAGAACACTCAGTGTGATGTTTATGAATGTTCATAAACCTTAACCAAAATGGATTTTGTTTTTTCATTTAGTTTCATTGACTTATAAGGCGTTAACATGTCAGACAAATTAGTACTCGTGCTCAACTGCGGTAGCTCTTCATTAAAATTTGCCATCATTGATGCCCAATCAGGCGATGAACAAATTTCTGGCCTTGCTGAATGTTTTGGTTTAGAAGATTCACGCATTAAGTGGAAATTTAATGGCGGTAAAAACGAAGCTAAACTTGGTGCATTTACTGCTCACCGTGAAGCAGTTGAATTCATCGTGAATAAAATTTTAGCTGAACAACCACAATTGGCCGCACAAATTAAAGCCATTGGTCACCGTATCGTTCACGGCGGCGAAAAGTTCACTCGCTCAGTCATCATCACTCCAGAAGTCATTCAAGGTATTGAAGATTGTGCTTCACTTGCTCCTTTGCACAACCCTGCTCACTTGATCGGTATTCGCGCAGCTATTGCTTCGTTTCCGGCGTTACCACAAGTTGCAGTATTCGATACCGCATTTCACCAATCAATGCCTGAAAAAGCCTACGTGTATGCCCTTCCTTATAAGCTCTATCGCGAGCACGGTATCCGCCGTTATGGCATGCACGGTACCAGCCACCTATTTGTGAGCCGCGAAGCAGCCAAAGTTTTAGGTAAAGACATTAAAGATACCAATGTCATTTGTGCTCACTTGGGCAATGGTGCGTCAGTTACTGCCATTAAGGGCGGAAAAAGCGTCGATACATCAATGGGCTTAACCCCATTAGAAGGTTTGGTCATGGGCACCCGTTGTGGTGATTTAGATCCATCAATCATCTTCCACTTAGTGAAGCAACTTGGTTACACCCTTGACGAAGTGAATAACTTACTTAATAAACAAAGTGGCTTATTAGGTATTTCAGAGCTCACAAATGATTGCCGTGGCATTGAAGAAGGTTACCAAGACGGCCATAAAGGCGCTACGTTAGCCTTAGATATCTTCTGCTACCGTTTAGCCAAATACATTGCGTCATACACAGTTCCATTAGGCCGTTTAGACGCCATTATCTTTACTGGTGGCATCGGTGAAAACTCAGATCTTATCCGCGAAAAAGTACTTAACTTACTTGAAATCTTCAACTTTAGCGTTGACGACACACTCAACAAAGCGGCCCGTTTTGGTCAACAAGGTGTAATTACTAAGGCTGGTAGCACGATTGCAATGGTGATCCCAACGAACGAAGAGTGGGTTATCGCAGAAGATGCAATCAAGTTAATTACAGTTAAATAACTCCAATATTGTTTTTATGATTAACCCATATTTAAGAGGTCTTCATGTCTCGTAATATTATGCTTATTCCCATTGGTGTTGGCGTTGGTTTAACGTCGTTGAGTTTAGGGATGGTTCGTGCTCTAGAACGCAAAGGCGTGAAAGTGCAGTTCTTTAAGCCTATTGCACAAATCCGCTCAGGCGACAAAGGTCCAGAACGTTCAACGACTATTTTAAGTACATCACCTACGGTAAATCCTTTAGAGCCGTACAGCATGGAACATGCTGAAGCATTAATTCGCTCTGAACAACAAGATGTATTAATGGAACAAATTATTGCTCGCGCAGCTGAATGCGCAAGTAATACCGAAACCCTTATTATTGAAGGTTTAGTGCCAACTCGGAGCCATCCTTTTGCTGACGATATCAATTATGAAATCGCTAAAGCACTTGATGCCGACGTCATCTTTATCGCCACCCCAGGTGTTGATACACCTAACGGTTTAATGAACCGTCTTGAAATTGCTTACAACTCTTGGGGTGGGCAAAAAAATAAGCGTCTTATCGGTGCCATTATCAATAAAATTGGTGCACCTGTAGATGATGAAGGCCGCACACGTCCTGATTTATCAGAAGTGTTTGACGATAAACAAGTTCATGCGACTGACAGTTCTGGCATGTTCCAATTACCAGGTAAAAGTCCGCTGCGTATTTTAGGTAGTGTGCCATACAATTTAGAACTGATTTCACCAAGAGCATCTGATTTAGCAAAGCATTTAAATGCTAAAATTATCAATGCTGGTGAAATGCATACGCGCCGTATGCGCCGAGTGACATTTTGTGCACGCAGCATTCCAAACATGCTGACCCACTTTAAAGCCAACTCTTTACTTGTTACCTCTGGAGATCGTTCAGATGTAATTGTATCTGCCTGTTTAGCGGCCATGAACGGCGTTAAAATTGGTGCATTACTGCTTACAGGTGGTTACCAGCCAGAGCCAGAAATCATGAAATTATGCGAACAAGCCTTTGAAACAGGCTTACCTGTATTTTTAATTGACTCTAACACTTGGCAAACATCACTGAACATTCAACGCTTTGATCATGAAGTACCCGTTGATGATGCCGTACGTATTGAACGTGTTCAAGAATACGTTGCAAGTCATATTGATCAAACTTGGATTGAAAGTGTGACTCAAGACTCTCCACGTGAACACCGTTTGTCGCCACCCGCCTTCCGCTACAAGCTTACTGAGCTTGCGCGTGCAGCACGTAAAACCATTGTACTGCCTGAAGGTGAAGAGCCTAGAACCATTAAAGCGGCCTCAATTTGTGCTGAGCGCGGTATTGCTCGTTGTGTATTAATCGGTAACCGTGAAGAAATTTTACGTGTAGCGTCACAACAAGATGTTGTTCTAGGTGAAGGTATTGAGATTATAGAGCCTGAAAGCGTTCGTGAAAAATACGTAGAACCTATGCTTGAACTGCGCCGCAGTAAAGGCTTAACAGCTGTGGTTGCCCGCGAACAGCTAGAAGACAATATGGTATTAGGTACCATGATGTTAGCCGAAAATGAAGTTGACGGTATCGTTTCTGGTGCGGTTAATACAACGGCCCACACGATCCGCCCACCATTACAGTTAATTAAAACAGCTCCAGGCTCAAGCTTAGTATCATCAATATTCTTTATGTTGATGCCAGATCAAGTCTTGGTTTATGGTGACTGTGCGATTAACCCAGATCCAAATGCTGAACAACTTGCAGATATCGCAATTCAGTCTGCAGAATCAGCAAAAGCATTCGGTATTGAACCTCGAGTGGCGATGATCAGTTATTCTACCGGTAACTCTGGTACAGGTTCTGATGTTGATAAAGTGCGTGAAGCAACTCGCATTGCAAAAGAAAAACGCCCAGATCTAATCATTGATGGCCCATTGCAATACGATGCGGCAGTAATGCCAAACGTAGCGCAATCTAAAGCACCGAATAGTCCTGTAGCAGGTAAAGCGACAGTATTTGTATTCCCAGACTTAAATACTGGTAATACAACATACAAAGCGGTGCAACGTAGTGCAGATTTGATCAGCATTGGCCCAATGTTGCAAGGTATGGCCAAGCCGGTAAATGACTTGTCTCGTGGTGCATTGGTTGACGATATTGTCTACACCATCGCTTTAACCGCAATTCAAGCATCACAGAATAGTAAAAAGTAGCGATAACTCAAAATTTTCCAACAAAAAAGCACTGATTAACTATCAGTGCTTTTTTATTAACAGATACAACCTAAAACAGGGATTGAAAATGACACATAAGTACAGAAGCGGCATTTTTTAACCGCAAAAAAAACAATATAATTAACAGTCAGTTATAAATACAACTCATAGTCATCAACAAACTTGTCCACAGATTCTGTGGATAACATTAACTTTTTTGACGCCTGTATTCGTTATAAAACTACAACGACAAGCATCACGGTTAATAGATTACTTTACTGTATTGACCTAGCGATCAAATATCATCTAATTAACTAATATATTTATATATGACACGCGATGTTTGAATCGTCAAGTAAATGTGCTTCTAACCCATAGAAATAGTGACTAAATGCGCAAAATATAGCTGGCGTGCGTTTAATTTCGATAATACTAATATTCTTTTTATACTTAATCGCTCTACTCTCTTCATGTAATAGCTTATGTACTTGTTCCTGTACCCGCGTTTTAATTCTTTCCCTAGTCGAATCTGAATCTCTTCAAATTCATGTTATTGACACAATCATCTAACCGATAATCATCTGAAAATGAGTGGGTGAGCAAATAGTCTAGCGATTCACGATTTATAACATCTTCATAAACAGCACGAACCAATGAGCAATAAACGGAACTTGTTCTACCTTCTGTGTTTACCTTTTAGACACTCAAGCAATTAAATAGCTACTAAGGTTGTCAGTCCAGTCATAAACCGAGATACTAAGTTAATATAATCAGTCTAAATATTGAGAAGCCATTCGCCAATGTTAAATATAAAACCGATTTCTTTACTTACCCTACTATTACTCTTCTTTGTCAGTGCTTGTGAGCAGTCACCAGACAATGCTTCGCAACCTAAACTGAGCCCAGAGCAAGTATCACTCGGATTTTTTCAAGCGATTTATATCGATAGAGACGTAGAGAAAGCCAAGCAGTTTGTCGCACCAGACATTCAAGAAGTAATGGATCATTACCATATTGCTTCAGCTGTTCAACGCCACGTGCTGGGTTTATCAATGAAGCAAGTCACTATGTCTATTGATGAAATTGATATCGACTTTTTCCGAAAGTTTACCGACGACGTTACCGTTGTAGTTAAAATGGAAGGATTAAAAGGCGGAAGGCAGTGGATAGATGACCGTACAATACGATTACACAAAAAAGGCAGCTCGTGGGTGATTGTAGAAATTCTTCCAGAAAAAGGCAGAATTGAGGGGTAATACTAGTCTGAATAACCCCATTTCTAACAGACATTCACTCTATCAATATTTTGATAGAGTACTGAATTATAATCAGAACAGGCTTTAGTTTCACAAAAGTGACACAAGCTTTGTCAACCAATAAAAATAGCAGCCTAGGCTGCTATTTTTATATTCGTTGTCGGAGTATTTAATGCGATGACGTCGAGGCCAAGACACTAATATGCTCGTTCAAACGCCTTATTCTTCGTCTGAAGGTAAAGACTCTAACACGTCATCTTTTACTTGATAGTAAGCATTTTCGTATTCATGAACTTCCATAATAACTCCAATCTTCTTTAGGTCGTTTTGTAGGGGGAAGGCCTGTCTTATTTTTCAACAATTTAATCTTAGTGACGGAGTACTAGTGCGCAGTGTCAATAACATTAGCTTGTCTCTGGGGGGTGACATTTACCTAACAGAGAGAAAAGCACAATCACTTTCTTCTTGCTGGGGAGTATAACAATACTCATGAGACTTTCAAACCGTCACCACGATAAAATTACAGAAAACTTTCAGTTGTGGATGCTTTTTCGGCTTAAAAACACGAAAAACAGTGTTTTACAGAGGAAATACTGAAAGACTTTCATCTAAAAACAAAAAAGCCGATGTGTTGCATCGGCTTTTTTAACGACTGTAACGCCTTAAACTTGACTGATATGATTAAGAATACGTTTTTCTGAAATAGGATACGCAGTACCCAATACTTGAGCAAAACATGAAACTCGATACTCTTCAATCATCCACCTAGCTTCAATTAACAGTTCAGGTATAGGCTGTGAACGTGGCACTTTGGCAAGTTGTGCCGTCAGTGTATCTTGTACCTTACTGATACTGTGCATATGTAAACGGTCACGAGTTGGATCTACAGGTAACTTTTCAAGACGGTTTTCAATCGCTTTAAGGTATCTGGCCACATCAGCTAGGCGTTGCCAACCGCAATCTTCTACAAATCCTTTGTAGACTAAACTGTCTAGCTGAGTTTGAATGTCACTCATAGCAAAAGCAATATCTAAACTAATTTTACCTTTTAAGCGTTTTTTAATCCGTTGATAAATGGTCAATACTTGTTCAACGTTTAAGGCTATTTGCTCTGCCGTAGGATTAAGTTCTTGGCGCACCCAATCTTTGGCTTGGTCAAATTGTTCCTCATTGCGAATATCTAACTGCTTTTGATCAAGTAACTGTTGCACAGCCGCATTAATAATATCTTCAATCAATATTTGCACTTGCCCAAATGGATTAAAATACATCGCAAGTTTGGCTTTATTGGGCAACGCTTGCTGCAAGTGCTTAACGGGCGATGGAATGTTAATTAACAATAACCGACGTAAGCCAACCCGATGATGACGTTTAGCTTCGTGCTCATCATCAAATAGCTTAATTGACACATCGGTTTTATTATCGATAAGGGCTGGATACGCTTTAACCTCGTAGTTGCCTTTACGTTGTTGATATTGCACGGGCAAATCACCAAATGTCCAGCTGGTGATAGCTTGCTGCTCAATACCTTTATCTGCCACTTTACGTATCGCTTTGGCAACCACACCTTGTAACTGCCCTTTTAATGTTTCTAGATCTCGCCCTTGAGCCACCAAACGGCCTTGATCATCTTCAATCTTAAAGTTCATTTTAAGATGTTCAGTGATTTGGGTTAAATCAAAATCGTCAGCTGAAATTCGCACGCCACTCATGCGCAATAATTGTTTGCACATCGAGTCGAGCATCGGTAATTCAAACGGTTTCATTGCTTGATAACAGGCACGGGCATAATCAGGTGCAGGAACAAAATTACGCCGTAAATTCTTGGGTAAAGACTTAATCAATGCCACCAGTTTTTCTTCGCGTAACCCTGGGACTAACCAATCAAAATCGTTGTCGTCAATTTGATTGATTAACGCAACAGGAATGTGCACCGATACGCCATCGTCGACGTTGCCGGGTTCAAAGTGGTAACTTACGGTCAAAGCTAGGTTGGCTTTATGCCACACTTCAGGAAAGTCCAACGCTGAAATATGATCTGCACTGCGTTGCATTAACAACGCTTGGCTATAGTCTAATAAATCAGGGGTTTGTTGACGGGCTTTTTTCCACCATGCAAAAAATAACGGCGCGTTATAAATACCAAAAGGGATAAGTGGTTCATAAAAATCCACCAGCACTTGCTCGTCGACCAAAATATCGCGGCGGCGCGACTTATGTTCAAGTGATTCGATGTCACTCAACAGTTTTTGGTTATTAACAAAAAACGCTTCTTTGGTTTGTAGCTGCCCTTCAGCTAATGCGCTGCGGACAAAAATCTCGCGAGCTTCAACAGCATCTATTGGGCCGTATTGCACGCGCCTGCGATTAACAATCGTTAAGCCGTATAGCACCTGGTTTTCAAATGCAACGACACTGCCCGCTTTTGCCTCAAAATGTGGTTCTAGATAGTTCTTCTTTACTAAATGCGCCGCTAAAGACTCCGCCCATTCAGGTTCTATTTTGGCGCAACAACGCGCGAATAAACGTGATGTTTCAGTGAGCTCGGCAGCCATTATCCATTTAGGGCCTTTTTTAGCTAAAGGCGAACCAGGAAACACAAAGAACTTACGATTTCGGGCACCTAAATATTCGTTGTTTTCGCCTTTAAAGCCAATTTGGCTTAATAAGCCTGATAACAAGGCTTTATGTAATTGCTCATAACTGGCGGCATTGTCACTCACTCGCCATTTAAGTTCATGTACCGCTTGTTTGATCTGGGTGTATAAGTCTTGCCATTCACGTACCCGTAAATACGCTAAATACTCATCGCGACATTGTTTTCTAAACTGACTGGCCGACAATTCATGTTTTTGATCTTTAACGTGATCCCACAGTTTAACCCAACTAACAAAGTCAGAATCTTTATCGGCATAACGGCGATGGCACTCATCTGCAGCTTGCTTTTTATCGATGGGGCGCTCGCGTGGATCTTGAATTGATAAGCCTGAGGTAATGACTAACGCCTCATGCAAACAGCCCAATTTGTTAGCTTCGATAACCATTCTAGCTAACCGTGGGTCGAGTGGTATTTTGGCTAAATCTTTACCCAATGGGGTAAGCACTAAATCATGGCGTTGTTTTTTAACTGCTTGCAGTTCTTCGAGCAATAAAAAACCATCGCGAATGTGTTTTTGATCTGGCGGTTGAATAAACGGAAAACCCGCTATATCTCCTAAACCAATTGCCAACATTTGCAAAATAACTGAAGCCAAGTTTGTTCGCAAAATTTCAGGATCAGTAAACTCAGGACGTTGAATAAAGTCCATTTCATCATAAAGACGAATACAAATACCAGGGCCAACTCGACCACAACGACCTTGACGTTGATTAGCACTGGCTTGAGAAATAGGCTCAATCGGTAAACGCTGCACTTTAGTGCGATAGCTATAACGACTAATTCGTGCAGTACCAGGGTCAATCACATAGCGAATACCGGGTACGGTTAATGATGTTTCAGCAACGTTAGTCGCTAACACAATCCGTCGACCAATATGGCTTTTAAACACTTTAGACTGTTCGCCGTAGGACAAACGCGCATATAAAGGTAAAATTTCTGTGTTGCGGTATTGTTGTTTACGCAGCAAATCGGCAGTGTCTCGAATTTCGCGCTCACCATTCATGAAAATCAAAATGTCGCCCGGCCCTTCAGCAATCAACTCATCAACTGCGGAAAATATACCGTCACTCACATCTAAATCGGCGTCATTGTCACGTACTAACGGTCGATATCGAGTTTCCACCTCATAGGTACGCCCTGACACTTCAATCACAGGTGCATTATCAAAATGCTTTGAGAAACGGTCTACATCGATGGTGGCGGAAGTAATTATCACCTTTAAATCTGGGCGTTTTTTTAGAACTTGTTTTAAGTAGCCTAAGATAAAGTCAATATTGAGGCTGCGCTCATGCGCTTCATCAATAATGATGGCATCGTACTGATTTAAAAATCTATCTGAGGTGAGCTCCGCTAATAAAATACCGTCAGTCATTAACTTGATGTAACTGATATCACTAATGGCGTCGGCAAAACGGACTTTAAAACCAACGACGTCCCCTAGTGGGCTGTTAAGCTCATCGGCAACGCGATTTGCAACGCTTCGGGCAGCTAAACGGCGCGGTTGAGTATGGCCAATAAGCCCGCGAGTCCCCAAGCCTAATTCTAAGCAAATTTTAGGTAACTGGGTGGTTTTACCCGAGCCAGTTTCACCAGCAACAATCACTACTTGGTTGTTCGCAATGGCAGAGGCAATGTCTTCACGCTTTTGCGAGACAGGGAGTTCGTCTGGGTAATTAATAACGGGTCGAGATTGCAGGCGATGCTGCGCTTTGGCGTACGCTTGCTTTGCAGCCTCTGTAAGCTGGGCTAGGGTTTGAGATTTTTTTTCAGACTCAGCCTCTTTATTAATACGAAATAAGCGACGACGGATTTTAGCCGCATCGGTTTGATAACAAAGATTGAGATACGCCTTAGATAGCGGGTGAAGGTCCGAATTCAAATCTGATTCCCTTGCTTACATCGAAAAAAAGCGATCCTAGCAAGGAAAACAGCATAATGATAATGATTTTGACGATTGTTATGCCGGAGATAAGTAGCATTGCTGCATGTAGGTATTCATTGCGCCAAGTACATTAGTACGGTTAATAGTGCCAATCACTTTACCACTGCTCACTACAGGATAAATTTTAGGTTTCGCTCCAAGCATTTGTTCGGCTAACGCTAAAATGCTGTCATCCGGTGCAACCGTTAATACTGGGCTTTTCATGCAATCGGCAACGGTACTCGTCATATCGCAGTGGTAACTACTTTTAAGCATCACGGCTAAGCAATCTTGTTGCGATAAAAAACCCACCAACTCTCCTTTGGCATCCACAACCGGAGCACCATTTTTATTGCTTGCCAGTAACTGCTCTACAGCAATGGCTAATGACATATTTGCGGTTAATAAAACTGGACGTCTATCCATGTGATCTTTGATTTTAATCGAATCCATATTACCCCCAAAGTGCACAAATGACTCTCGTGCGAAATAAACTTAATCTGTACGACTGTTATCGATACAGATTAAGTTTAGTCAAGATTAACGAGGGCGTGTTTATCTTTGTTTATTTTTTATGCTGAGAGCTAAAATGGATTTAGGCAAGGCGGATAATTGTGGACATAATGACCCTACGTCGAGATTATCCAACACGGCATAAAGCCATTTTAGCCTCAACCCGACAGGCAGTGACTATTTTCCAGCCATACTGCCCACAAATTCACTTATTTAGCAGGCTAAACGGCGTTCATTTGCGATTTTCTGACAGAAAAATAGCCGACTACATAATTTATCAACAAAGATAAACACGCCCTAACTGGACAGTAAAATTAATCGATTATGTTAATCAGTTATGTCGCGCAACTTTTTCATGCTTATTTATCACAATTACTTATCTCGCCAAATCATCACATTTGCGGCTTGTCCGTGAACTCGACTTGCGCGGTACATGCCACCGGTATTAAATGGCGTAGCAATATTGCCTTGTTTGTCGATAGCAATCACGCCACCGGTACCGCCAGCATTCACCAACGTTTGATTAATCACCTCGTCCGCGGCTTGTATAATCCCTTTTTGCTGATATTTCACTTTGGCACAGATATCACCGGCGACATGATAGCGAATAAAATATTCGCCGTGGCCTGTTGCTGATACCGCACATACACCATTTTCAGCATAGGTTCCTGCGCCGATCACAGGTGAATCTCCAATACGACCAAAACGTTTTGCAGTCATGCCGCCAGTTGAGGTTCCGGCGGCTAAATTACCTTGTTTATCGAGGGCAACAGCCCCTACGGTTCCGTATTTATAATTATCGCGTAATTGGTTCACTGATGCTTGATAATCGCCACCATTAACCTGTTCGGCTTCCATGATGCTGGCTTTAGCTTCAAGCAGTTGCGCATAGCGATGCGGCGTATCAAAATGGCTATTGGCTACCAAACTGAATTGTTGAGTAAGGGCAAACTCTTCGGCTCCTTCACCGTATAACATGACATGAGGCGACTTTTGCATAACTTTAATAGCTAAATCAATTGGGTTTTTAATGTGTTTTACGCCAGATACCGCTCCTGCATTTAATGTCTTACCATCCATGATGGAAGCATCGAGTTCATGGCCACCGTCAAAGGTATATACAGCGCCAACACCAGCATTAAATAATGGGCTATTTTCTAAAATATTAATCGCGGCCTGAACTGCATCAATACTGTCTCCACCGCTTTCGAGCACGTCATATCCACTATTAATTGCTTGGGCTAATTTATCTCTAATGGCTTTTTCTTGCTCTGCGCTTAAATCAGCAGCATTAATGGTCCCCGCACCACCGTGTATCGCAATCGAGAAAGGGCTATTATCTTGTGCTATAACGGGTGATGACGTCACCCCTAAACACAGGGCTATTGTTAAATATAATTTATTCATGATCGGCAAGTCCTTGAAAGGCGTATATCTTTGTAACCATTTATCCATGTTATTACAATCATATTGTTGCGACTTTACACCTTTATAGCGACAATAGTCATATTGATATGGTGACAAGCATCATTAGCCCTATTTTTGGAAAATTTGCCTAATTTGTCCTCTAAACGAATTAAATTTAGCCAGTTATTATTATTTTCATTGACGTTATTGATGTCAGGCTTTGCGCTGGCCGAGAATACTTGGCTTAACGTACGTGTTGACGGTGTAAGCAAAAAACTTGAAAAAAACATTACCGCTCACTTAGGTACCCTGCCTGAATCTGACGTGCAGCGCCGAGCCTTTTTGTTTACCGTTGATGACAATACCCAAGACGCCTTAGAATCTATGGGCTATTACCACGGCATTGTTGATATTGATGTAAAAGAAACCGAATCAGGCCCTTGGGAGCTTAACCTCAATATCACCACAGGCGATCCGATTGTCATTCAATGGGTAGACATCAATTTTAGCGGCGATATGCTGCAAGACGACATGTTTGCACTTTGGTTAAACAGCCTTAAAGTTAAGCCAGGCGATGTTTTAAACCACGGTGTTTATGATTCTTTAAAGTCTCAATTAGTGACCTTAGCGTTAGCTCGTGGTTATTTTGATGCTCGCTACACTAAATCTGAAATTAGCATCAATCGCGACTTTAATACTGCGCAAATCAATATCCAATTTAACTCTGGTAAACGTTATTTATTTGGTGACGTTGATTTTGAAGGCAGCACACTGAATGACGATGTGATTGAAGCATTAATCCCGTTTGAGGCGGATGCGCCTTATGCCACACAACAATTAACCGAATTTAACCGTAATCTGCTCGATACAGGTTACTTTAGTAACATTAAAGTATTGCCTCAAATAGATAAAATCAGTGACGGTTTAGTGCCGATAAAAGTTGAACTTAGCCCAAGACCAAGCCACTTAATTGAGGTCGGTCTAGGTGCTGATATAGGCAACAGCACGGAAGACACCTTTGAACCTCGAGTGCGAGTTACTTGGCGCACGCCCCAAATTAACCGTTATGGTCATTATCAAGAAACTAGCGCGGAGTGGTCACCTGATCGACCTAAAATTTTGACCACCTATACTATTCCATTAAGTCACCCTTTAGATGACCAATTAAAAGTTAAATTAGGTATATTGCGAGACACCTATGGCGTGACTCAAGACTATGATGAAGAAAGCCGCTCGTTCGACAATACCGGCCAATTAGAGTCTAAAAAATATTTAATTGGGCTTTCACGTCAACAACGCTCTAAAAGCAATTGGTTATACGGCTACTCAGTTGAGTCTATCCGAGAGTTTTATGAACAACTTGATATTGAGTATGACCCACGATTTTACTTAATAGGCTACAACCTCACTAAAACCATTCGCGGTGATAACACCTTGGATCCAAAATCGGGTTTTCGACAAACATACAGCATGGAATATGCAGACCCATCACTTGGTTCGACTATTCGCTTAGCACGCTTGCAAGCCCGGTTTAAATGGATTGAAACTCTATTTGATAAACATCGCTTTGTGGCACGCCTCGATTTAGGCGCAAACATTGCGAGTAAAAATGATATTAGTTTTATCCCACCTTCGCTGCGCTATTTTGCCGGTGGAGACCAAAGTATTCGAGGTTATAGCTATCAAGAACTTGGCCCCTATATTGATTATACAAACAGCGATGATGGCTTATCACGTCAGGTCGTTGGAGGGCGATATTTGGCCGTCGGCAGCCTAGAGTATCAGTATTATTTAACACCAACATGGCGCGTTGCCACCTTTGTCGATGCTGGTAATGCCTTTGACACCGGACAACTCGAACCAGTAGTTGCTGTTGGCGGTGGTGTACATTGGATATCGCCCATTGGACCAATTAAACTTGATTTAGGATTTGGTTTAAAAGAAACCGAAACCGTAGCACGCTCATTCCGTTTCCATTTAACCATGGGGACAGAGTTATGATAGATAACAAAGCACAAAATGCACTAACCCCAGACGAAACATCTAAACCACAAGCTAATTTGACCAAAACACCACCAGCGCCTTTGAGTCTTCAAGCTAAGCTGTGGCGCAACTTTAAAATCTATACTCGTATTTTAATTTATGTGCCTTTAATCATTTTAATGCTCGTTGCTGTGTCTATTGGGACACCCTTTGGCAGTAAAATAACGGTCATGCTGGTCGATAAATTAATTAGCGATATCGGCCTAGAATATCAGTCAGGCACACTTAATAATGACCTCAAGTTACATCACTTATCCTGGAAAATGAAAGGTATTCAAGTCGATGCTCAAGGTGTTGAACTTGATTGGGTGCCAACTTGCCTTATCAACCAGCAAATTTGTGTGACGAATCTGTTAGCGACCAAACTCAAAGTCGATATTGTGACAGACAATATCCCTGCCAGTGAACCAGGCGCACCAGAAAACGCAGACAATCCACAACAAGAGCTGACGCTACCGATTAGTATTAGCCTTAATAAAGCCCAGTTTAACCGAGTTGATGTCACAGTTAATCACATGAGCTACCACGCAGACCGACTTGCAACAGAAGCGATTTGGAATGAAAGTGGCCTGCAGATAGAAACCTTAACCAGCCAAGGGTTAGTGGTTAATATTCCCGCCACGAATAACGAGGCGCTCGATAAGCAAACACCTGCTACAGAAAATGATTGGCCGTTGGCACAGTTACCAGCCATCTTTATGCCTTTCCCAATAAAAGTAAAACAATTTGAAGCCACCGACACTCAATTGAATATTGCGGACCGCCAGGATAATTTCAGCCACATCCTTTTGGCGGCAAGTTTCCGACAATATCAATTAGGCATCACCCAACTAGATATTCAACACGACTATGGCGACCTTAATGTTATTGGCGATATTGCCTTTTTAGATCATTACCCGTTGACGTTAAAGCTGCAAGCCAATATTGACCATGTCACTGAGCTACCTGGACTGGCTAAACAAACATTAAGACTCGATTTAACTCAAGACTTGAGCCAGCTTAATATTAATGCAATAGCAAAGGGCAGCAACGCCTTTACATTAGCGTCAACCATCGACCTAACGTCGAAACAACTCACTTATCAAATCAATTTAAACGATGCTTATTTGCAATGGCCATTACAAAACCCTGAATACATTACACAAATCAAGCAATTTACCAGTAACGGAAACATAAGCGATCAAGTAGCTAAACTTGAGGGGCAACTAACAACACCGTTTAATCCGAATCTTATTATTAGTGCCGATGTTGATAACCGCCAACAACTATTAACGGTTAACAAACTCAACATTCAATCTATTGCGGGCAATGTCGACATAGATGGGCAATTGTCTTATAGAGATAATTTGATATGGCAAGCTAATGTGCGTACCGACAACATTCAATTGCAGCATATTGATTATCTTACTCAATTTAATCCGCTCAAAAGTAAGTTTAGTGGCAATTTTACCAGCCAGGGCAATATTGGTGCTAAAAACTGGAAGGTGGCGATTGAACAGGCAAACTTAACAGGCAGGCTCAATGGCTACCCGTTAAACTTACAAGGGAATATTGCCATCAACCAAGCATTTGCCATTAATGCAGATAATCTTCAAGCCAACGCGCTAGGAGCTAACTTACTGATAAATGGTACTGCCGACACCCTTTGGGATATTGATGCAGAACTGAGTGTGCCAGATTTAAGCCAGTGGTTGCCTGGCGGGCGAGGTAATATTTTTGCTAAAGTTGATGTGAGTGGTAATAGTGCTAATCCGATTGTCGATGTTGATGCCCAAATTAATAAATTCAGCTATAACGGCAGTAAAATAGACAATACAACCCTAGTGGCTAACTACCGTCCGTTTGAGCAACACAGCTATCGAGTAAAACTCGATAACAACTTACTATTTTGGAACAATAATAAGTTGAGTAAATTAACCCTTGTTAGTGAAGGCGACCAACAACAGCAACAAACCACCTTAATCACACAAGGTGACGTGGTGATCAACACCCAACTAGCCACTAATAGTAACCTCGACAAACAACAATATGATGGTCAATTTACCCAACTCAGCTTGTCAAATGTGCTCGGAGCATGGCAACAAGATACTCCAATCACCTTCAATTGGGATCAAGTAAAACAACGTGGTAGCGTCAGTCGTTTTTGTTTAGTGCACCCACACAATAAACTGTGCCTCGTAAACGACATTAACTTGGGCAACACAGGCCAAGCCAACATTAACTTTAGTGGAAATCCAGGACAATTATTGGCTCCAGTTTTGTCTAAAAAAATCACCTGGGACGGACAAGCAGCGTTAACAAGTCAAGTCAATTGGGCCAAAGGTAAAAAGCCAACCGCCGATTTACAATTTACCTTAATGCCGGGCAACATCACATTGACCCGAGCAAAAACCAAACCCGTGAGTATCGACTATCAGCAACTACTGCTTAGAGCCACACTAGATGAAAGACAAGTCACGAGTACACTAAGCTTTGACTCATCAGGTATTGCAAACTGGCAAAGCCAACTGAGTGTTAACATTACGCCAGATAGAACCTTGCAAGGTACGATTAATATTAATGATTTAAACCTTGCCCCCTTTGGCGAGTTTTTCCCGAGGCTTGCCACGCTGGAGGGGTTATTGTCGAGCAGACTAACACTTGCAGGTTCATTAATGGACCCAAATGTTTCGGGTAATATTAAACTAAGTGATGGTGCATTCGCTCTCTCGAGTAATCCAACGTTAATCGATAAGTTGTACATGTCTTTAGCCCTTGAGGGCCAACAAGGGCAACTTAATGGTCAATGGCATATGGGCGATGGCCAAGTCACAACACAAGGCACTCTAGCCTGGCCACAAGGCAACTTTAGCGGTGACATCGACATAAAAGGCAGTAATTTAGCGGTGATTCAGCCGCCTATGGCCATTTTAAATGTCTCACCGGACATTAATATGACATTTGATCAGCAGCTGTTTGCCGTTAAAGGCCAAGTCGATGTGCCTTCAGGGCAAATTAAGATTGTGCCACTGGCTGAAGGTGGCGTCGCGGTATCAAATGATGTGGTATTTAATGATTCTATTTCTGAGCAAATAGTGAAAACCAGTCCTTATGCCATTACCGCCGACATCAATGTCAATGTAGGAAAAAACCTCACTATCGATGGTATGGGCTTAAAAGGTAAGCTTCAGGGTAACTTAGTGCTAAAGCAGCAGGCATTTAAACCACCAATGTTATTCGGTGATATTAAGGTCAACAAAGGGACTTATAAATTTATGGGACAGACACTCACCATTGATACTGGTGAAGTGCAGTTTGTTGGCCCCACTAGTGTGCCAAATCTTAATATTGAAGCCACTCGAGACATTAAAGATGAAGACATCACCGCCGGCGTGAGGGTAACGGGTACCCCAATGCGCCCTGTCGTCACGTTATTTTCTAATCCAGCTAAAGAACAAGCTGAAGTCTTATCTTACATTCTCACAGGTAAAGGTTTCACCTCCACTTCAAACGAACAAAGTAACTCACTTATGATGGGTGCGGCGCTTAGCTTAGGAGCCCAATTTGACGGTGGTGCAATGAACAGCATAGGCAGTACTGCGACTGGGCTAATTGAAAAGTTCGGTTTTTCAAATGTACAACTCGATACAAACGATGACGGTAAAGTTGCTGTAAGTGGTTATATTGGCGAAGATCTAATGATTAAGTACGGGGTGGGAGTCTTTAACCCAGGTTATGAAATGACGGTACGTTACTACTTGTTCTCGCAGCTGTATTTAGAGAGTGTATCAAGTACGTTGAGCCAATCGTTAGACATTTATTACAGCTTCGAAATCGACTAGGTTCTAGGTTCTAGGTTCTAGGTTCTANTCTAGGTTCTAGGTTCTAGGTTCTAGGTTCTAGGTTCTAGGTTCTAGGTTCTAGGTTCTAGGTTCTAGGTTCTAGGTTCTAGGTTCTAGGTTCTAGGTTCTAGGTTCTAGGTTCTAGGTTCTAGGTTCTAGCATTAAATTAAGACACAAAAAAAGCGCCCTTAGGCGCTTTTTTTTCAAATTAGCGATTAAGCAAATTTGAAGTCAATGTGTTCAACCATTGGCTTGAACGCGTGACGCTGTACAGCTTGTACACGTACTTTGATTTCTTTACCATCTACAACGATAGTTAAATCAGTAGTGTAAAAGTCATCGTTTAACTGGATGTTAATGATGTCTTTGTGTGCAAACTTGATAGATACAGGCTCATTGCTTGGGCCATAAATTACAGCAGGAACTTGACCAGCATGACGTAGGCGGCGGCTCGAACCTTTCCCGATTTCAGTGCGGGTTTGTGCGTTGATTGTGTAAGACATTAGTCACTCACTTAATAAATAATAAAGTATAAAGGCGTCATCATTTTCGACCAACGATGACTCAAATAAAGCGCGCGGATATTACCATAGCTACCTGCTTCTCACAAGCAGATATAAAGACTATTAACCCCAACGCCTTACGGGACCGCAATCAACATGGATAAAACCGTCTCTAGGGTAAAACCCCACCCCACCTAATTTTAACGAAACAGCTGCATCTCGTAGATTTTTTGTACTAATTCCAGGAATAGCAATATCCATCGCCATCCCTTTCATATGATAGCTTTTCTTAGCGACACCTTTACTTTTCGATGCCAGCATTTGATTCGTTCTAGGTGAACGATAAGCAGAGATTACATGGATTTCGTCTTGATTATCTAAGGTTAGCTGTAATTTATACAAATATTCAAATAATCGCTTATCAATCGGTGCTGCCACATTTTGGCGATGATCGCGCAATACTTGATTAAATTCAGTCAGTGTTTCAGCTTGATATTGGCCATCTACCCAAAAACTACCTTGACTTCTTTCACCTGTATGGCGATTAAAAAAATGAAGATCTTTTACACCATGAGTAGAACGACTTGCTTGCGCAGTGTTAGGTAACATTGTGGCTACAGCGACACCGCTTAAGCCTAATAAAATTTGTCGACGAGTTAGGCACTCAATTGTCATTTTTACACCACTTAATTTATAGATTTATACATTAAAGCACGATTTCATCTTCACAATGGGCAAACACACCATTGTTGGTTTTTTATCCAACTGACAGGTAAATTAAACATTAATGGTTATAAATGCAAGTGGGGATATTTTTGGGCTTGGCAATAAACACATAACAAAATACAGGAGTGTGATGTTGCTCAAGTGCTTATGAGTAAAATATACAATAATTAACTTTGCTTCATCAGCTTGTGTTTTATGTAGCAAAGCAATAATTATGTGTTATTGCACAATCGCTTGTGGCTGTGCTTTTTGGCTTAATAAGCTCACCGGTTTAACCGGAGCTAACTGGTAAATATCATCACGATACTGGGCAACATGTTCATCATCGACCCATGCACGCCAGTACACCATGTGAACAGGTAATGTCGATGACAACGCAAACCATTGTGTTTTGGTGTAATTGGTCTGTAAACGGCTCCAGGTACGTTTGTCGATAACTAAATGGTTTGCAAACCAATCTGCCAGTTGTTGTACTTTTTCAATTCGCACACAACCAGATGACAAATCCCTATCGGCTCGCGCAAACAATGATTTGGTTGGTGTATCATGTAAATAGATACTTTGGTCATTATTAAAATGGAATTTATAACGGCCTAACGCATTATCACCACCAGGACGCTGCACCACTCGGTAAGGAAAGCGCCCTACTGCCGCTTGTTGCCATTCTTGCGGGCTTTTATCTATTCGATTACCATCAAAATCAAACACATCAAAATGTCTGTCATTAAAGTAATGACCATTAGATTGGATTTGAGGCAAAATATCTTGGCGTAAGAGTTGCCGCGGCACAGTCCATGTTGGGTTAATAATGATATTAGAGATTTGCCCGGTCATAACCGGCGTTTGCCGATATGATTTACCGACAATCACTTTTGATGCCAATACCACTTGATTATTCTCAACTAACACCATTTGAAAAGCCGGGATATTAATCAGCAAATACGGTTGCGGTAATTGGCTTAAATAAGCGGTTTTATCGACAAAACTTTTTGCAAGTAATGTTGCTCTTTGCTGCGGAGTTTGATTAAGCCAAAATAAGGTTTTAGGCCCAATAACTGCGTCAGATTTTAAACCATGACGAGACTGAAAACGCTTCACGCTTTGCACTAACGAAGGTAAATACAACACTTCATCGGCAAGGTATTCATTGCCATCTCCGAGCAACCATAAACGCTGGCTAATTTGCTTAATACTTGGATGCTCATCACCCGGACGCAACAAGCCACCCGGCTCAATCGCAGCCCAGCCTTGCGTTTGGGTTAACCACATTAATTTTCGCAGATAATTAATCACGCCAAGGTAATCTTCTACTGCGGGCTCAAGGGCAATGTTTTTTGCCAATACCGATGTATTTTCGCCTAAAGCATCATAGGCTAATGGGACGTGTTTTTGATGCCAAAATGCGGCAACACTTTGCTGAATACTGTCGATATATTCTAGCTGTTCGGCATCAGATCCAGATTGTAATATCGCTAAGTATTGAGCTCGCAGTGCTGTAGGTTCAGCCAAGTATTGTAATTGCAAATGCTGGATGAGATTGTCGTAATGGTGTGGTGCATTAGCCAAAGATAATGGCGATGCGCACAAAAGTAATACACCGATGATACTAATATGAATAAATCGCGCAGCTTGACTCAACATGCTGTTCTCCATAGCCTTCGACACCTCAATATTGTCACGTTTACCCTTGCAGCGAAACGAATATAATCATTATTACAAATAATTGGTAACTTTGGATGACAGAAACATTTTAACAACAAAAGTTAATACCAAAGCGTTACTTCAACGTTCAATATTCCATCATCTATATAAAAAATAGCCGGTTAACATTAAATTATCTACAGACAACTAGGAACACAGATCTCGAATTGTTATAAGAAGCGCTTAACGCACCCAAGCAACAGAAAACCCAATGAATAAAAAGCAACTCATCCAATCCATGGCAAAAAAAATGGACACATCTCAAGTTGACACTAAACAACAGCTCGAACAAATATTACATGTTATTCATAGAGGATTAGCGGAAGGCGAAAAAATTTATATTCCGCAATTTGGTACATTTGAATTACGTTTCCATTTACCTAAAACGGGCCGAAACCCTCAAACGGGTGAAGCGATAGAAATCGAAGGATTTAACCAACCAAGCTTTAAAGCTTCGCCAAACTTAAAGCAAGAGCTTAACAACTGAAGATGTATAGCTCCTTTCAATAGGTTACTCATTAACTGCTTGACCAAAATTGAGTTTGGCAACTATCCAATAATAACGGCTTACCATTCAATGGTAAGCCGTTATTTTATATATAAGCCTCAAGGCTTGAGCACCTTAAAACAACACTAGATCGTCGTAAAGTCATCCAATAAAATCACTCCAAATGGCGCACCACCGGTTTCATTATCGACGGCAGCCACCCCATAAATACCATTAGCGTCTAATGTGACTTCTAAAGGACCGATTGCCACTGTTTTAGTGCCTGCAACCGTCACACTAATGTTGTAGGTGCCTGGTGCAATACTTAAGCTTCCAGATGAAGCTTTAAATGCTACATTTGTAAGTGCTGGCGTAGCATTAGAAATATCTGCAGTTTCTGTTAGGTATACATCAACTTCAGGTGCAGAGTAAGCACTATGCACTACAGATAACTTAGCCTCTGTCGCCACTCGACGAATTTGTTCATCTAAAACTAAAGGTTCAATGGCATCATCAGTTAATGATCCAACGGCAAAGGCACTGTAACTCTTACCCAACATTAACGACACGGGCTCTGCATCTATAACCACCACACTATTATCGGCATCAGCAGCAACAGTAACGGTATGATCGCCCTCAGGCACATTCAAGTATCCAGTGGAACTAGCAAATGACAACATATCAACAGCAGGATCTGTAGCATCATCGAGAAAAACATCTACCGCTGGCGCGTCAGCAACAGCATGTACAACTCTAATGTCGCTACCACTATTAATGTCGTTCACAATAACTTCTGCATCGGGTAATGCAACATGCAAAGCAACTGGTGAATCTCCAGTCCAGGTATTTGGTATAGCGCTGATAAAGTAGTCAGTCATATCGGCCAGTGATAGCGTGCCAGAATCGTATACAACATCTTTCATTCCAGAAGCCGTGATACGAACTTGATAATCACCAGCAGGCACTTCTAGCTGTGTACTCACATCCATGTAGTTGGCCGAAAGCGTTGGCGAGGCAGCAGCAATATCATCACCGGGAGCAGTAACATATACATCAACTAGCTCTACTGAAGGTGTTGCATGTAAAACCTGCACTCTGGCATAGCCCGCTGCAATATCAGCCACAGGGTTAGTCACAAGCTTTAATGCTAACGACTCATCAGCAACTTTACCTAGTGCGATAGCGGTATATTCCATATCCGCTTCAGCCATCAAGGTAGTATTAAGTACCGTCGCCGTTGTGCCATCAGCAAGAATAGCATCTACGTCGATGTCGTATGATGCTGATGTCACCTCGAGCAAACCACTGGACATAGCATAATCAACGCCAGTAAGTATCTCAGTACCATCTGCCGATACATTTACCATAGGTGCGTCACTGCCAGCATGAATCACCCTAACCTGAGCGTTTTGTACAACGGGTTCTATCACCGCGTTATCATCATCGTCAGAACAGGCCGTCATGCCAACAAGCGAAAAGCATATTGCAATTGGATAAATCCGTTTCATGTTAGATATTCCTCATATAATGTTATGACGAAATTCTATACGGTGGTATTTTTTTATCGGTTCATATTATCGACACTTTTTTGTTACATTCACTTTTTGCACCATGACTCATCAGGATTATCAGAAGACTGGGACCTATTTGAGTACCAAATTTCAGACGTAAAAAAGCCCCAACTAATGTTGTAATGCCGCTCGCTTAACAGTGAGCGGCATTACCACGAATGTTGAGGCTTTTTTACACCACCCTCTATTGCTAGCATCACTTATATCAGTAATGGTACCCGAGGCCAGACGACTCTCGATATCAAAGAGTGGCACGCCTGATGTTCAACCAGAGCACGATGGATTCTGCTTTTTCACGTTAACTTTAACGAAAAAACTCAAATTTCAGACGTAAAAAAGCCCCAACTAATGTTGAGGCTTTTTTACACCACTCTCTATTGCTAGAGATTATAATGGTACCCGAGGCCAGACTTGAACTGGCACGCTTATTCAGCGAGGGATTTTAAATCCCTTGTGTCTACCGATTCCACCACTCGGGCAAAACTTTTTGTGTTTTGATATTGAATATCAAGGCACTAAATTTTTAATTCCGCTAAGTTAATCTGATGCGTTTTCACGTCCCGTTTAACTTGGTGCATACTTTACTGTTTTTTTTAGCCCAAGCAACAAAAATATTTACTTGAGCTAACCGAACGCTTCAAAATTCGTCAATTCGATTTAAATTACAGCAAACTGAGTGAGTTAACAGCAACGTACTCATGCTTAACAGCAATAAAATATAGCACAAATAATACGATTAATTAGCTCTAACCGGTGTTAAGCCTTTACTGCGATTGGTCACAGCATCTTCAATTTCAAAGCCAGCTTCAGACCACACTTGTGCTTCTTCGACGTTAAAAGACTCTTTAGCCCAAATTGTTGCGGTATCTAAACTGAAGTTAGCTTGAACCCAACCGTTTGCTTCAGTTGCATCAAAACCACGAACGCGCCAATTTTGAGCCTGAGTCGCATCAAAACCTATAGACTTCCACTGGCTAATTTCACGCTCTGACATGCCTTCCCAACTTGGTGCAGATGCACAACCAACAACAAATAATACTAATAGACCAGCAAACAATTTCTTCATCATGTTCAATGACTCACAATAATACCGAAGCCTCATAAAGGGCCTGAGCGGAAAGTTTTAATTAATGGTGCGGATCATATCTGAGATTGGGCTTTATACAAGTAGGATTACATAGATTTAATCTAGAATAAAAAAGGCCGCTTTCGCGACCTTTATGAATAAAACCTACGTCATGTGATTAGTCACGTTGACGAGTAGGTTTTCCGTGGTTTGTACCCACTTTGTGCTTGCGTACAGCACGACGAATTTTAGCACTTTTCACTTTAGAGCGAGCGACACTGTGTTTGTCAGATCCCAATAATGAACGTGTTTCAGGATCAAGTCCTGCAAGTTGACGTAAATAGTTAACTTGGTCAATTGGCAATTCAATCCAACCGCCACGTGGCAAGGTTTTTGGTAGCTCTACTTGACCATAACGTACGCGGATCAAACGGCTAACCTGCACTTCTTGTGATTCCCATAAACGACGCACTTCACGGTTGCGTCCTTCACGTAATGTCACATGCCACCATTGATTGATGCCTTCACCGCCGGCGGCTTTGATGCTGTCAAACTGCGCATGACCATCTTCTAGGGTCACACCGGTGCGTAAACGTTGTACAGCCGCTTCAGGCACTTCACCAAAAGTTCGCACAGCGTATTCACGCTCTACTTCGTTTGATGGATGCATCAAGCGGTTAGCGAGTTCACCATCACAGGTAAACAATAATAAACCAGAGGTATTTATATCTAAACGACCAACCGCAACCCAGCGAGCATCACGCACTTTAGGTAAACGTTCAAACACGGTCGTACGACCTTCTGGATCTTTGCGCGAGCAAATTTCACCTTCAGGCTTATGATAAGCCAACACACGACAAACAATGTCGTCAGCTGACTTTAATGAAACAGCGCGGCCATCTATACGTATTTTGGCATCAGCCTCAACACGATCGCCTAAACCAGCAATTTCACCGTCAACACTAACTCGGCCTGCAGCAATCCATGCCTCCATCTCACGACGGGAGCCATGGCCTGCACGGGCCAAGACTTTCTGCAATTTTTCACTCATTAGCGGGGACTCTTTAAAGAAATTCTATAGAAAGCAAAAGGTTAATTACTTTTGCTTTATTGTCTTTTTAGGATTGTACCCGCCTTTGACGCATACAATTAGAAAAGTGCCAAGATTATACGCTGAATGTAGCAAACGAGCAAAAAAAACCGCCGGCACGGTTAAATGTGTCAGCGGTTTTATCATGAGCCCTGCGATAAACTAATGTGCAGTGATATCTTGGCGGTCAAAACGGATGTTAAACAATAAGCTGTACATCACAGGCAATACGACTAAGGTCAGCAATGACGCAAAACCAAGACCAAATATAATGGTAATTGCCATTGAACCAAAGAAAGCATCGCTGATAAGCGGGATCATCCCAAGCATTGTGGTGATCGCCGCCATCATAACTGGGCGAACGCGACTCACACAAGAATGCACTAATGCATTTGTAGGTGCTGCGCCATCATGAAGCTCGAGGTTTATTTGCTCAACCAATACAATACCGTTTTTAATCACCATACCTGACAAGCTCAGTAAGCCAAGTAAAGCCATAAAACTAAATGGCGCGTCAAACAGCAGTAAGCCGGCTGAGACACCAATGACAGCAAGTGGCACGGTAAACCAAATCACTAACGGTTGCCTTACTGAGTTAAACAACAATACGGTAATTAAAAACATCGCTAAGTAACCGAGCGGAATAGAACTGAATACCGCCGTCTGTGCTTCACCAGCAGATTCGTACTCACCGCCCCACTCGAAACGATAACCTGCGGGAAGTTCAATGGCTTCGACTTTCGCTTTCACTTTACGATGCACTGAGTCGGCTGTTTCGTCTGAACCCAATTTAGGATCGCCTAATACGGCTAGCATACGAATTCTGTCGCGACGCATCACCAGAGGGTTTTCCCAATCAGTAGTAAACTCGCTAACAACTTGAGTCGCGGGTACAAAAGTATTGTTTTCGGCACTCCAGATTTGCATTTTCCATAAGCTATCAGCTTGTAAACGCTCTTCTGCTGGCGCGCGGGCAACAATAGGCAGTAAGTGACTGGTTTCGCGATATAAGCCTATCTGCTTACCGCTAAAGTTAAGCAATAAGGCGTTATCTAGGTCTTGTTTACTAATACCTGTTTCGCGCGCTTGAGCATTCAATAATTGTGGGCGAATAACCGGCACTTGATTGCGCCAATCATGACGAACACTGTCCATTGCGGGTTCGTTATTGAAAATTTCTTTGGCTTGGGTTGCTAACGCACGCAACACTGTTGGATCTTCACCATAAAAACGCGCTTCGATTTTAGCTGCTGGCGACGGACCATTTTCCATCATCTTCATACGATATTGCGCTTGCGGGAAGTTCTGCGCTAAAAAGCGCTCAACGTCTGGCATATACGCTCTAACGGCATCTAAATCTTCCATTTCAATGATGATCTGAGCAAACGCGGCATAACCTTTTTCAGGCTGGTAAGGTAAAACAAATCGTTGTGCCCCTTGGCCTATTACACTCGACAAATGCACCATACCGGTACCGTTTTGCTTATCTTCTGCAATAAGCTTGTGCTCAATTTCGGTCACAAAACGCTCAGTGGCTTTAATGTCTGTTCCTTCAGGCATCCACACATCGACAAAGAAAATAGGTGTGTTTGACGCTGGGAAAAACACGTTTTTAATATAGCCAAAGCCAAATACCGCAGAGGCTAACATTACCAGCACCAGTAACAAGGTCGCGATTCTATTGCGTAATACTATGGATAATGTGCCGCGGTATGCGGTAAATAACCAACCTTTGTAAGGATCAACTTCTTCGTCAGTTGGCTCTGCATCTTTAAACAACACATTACAAAAGAATGGCGTTAAGGTAATGGCCGTGATCCAGCTAATAAACAACGAAATCATTAACACTTGGAATAACGAGCGACAAAACTCACCGGCAGCATTTTGCGACAAACCAATAGGGGCAAAGGCAATAATCGCAATAACCGTTGCACCGAGTAATGGCCATTGAGTTTGCGACACAATAAGCTTTGCCGCTGCTAAACGTGTCTTTCCGCGCTGTAAGCCAATCAATACTCCTTCAGTGATAACAATCGCGTTATCGACCAACATCCCCAGCGCAATAATTAATGCGCCTAAAGAAATAAGTTGTAGTTCGATACCAAGCACCTTCATCATAATGAAAGTACCTAAAATGGTCAGTAACAGGATTAAGCCCATTAATAAGCCCGAACGCAAACCCATAAATAGCAGCAAAACGGCAATCACAATCGCAATCGATTCGAGTAAGTTAATTAAAAAACCTTGAACCGTGCTATCCACTTCATGGCTTTGGTTGTATACCGTATCTAACGCCATGCCAATAGGGCGTTGTGATTCTAACTGCTCAAGGCGCTCGTTGACTTTCTCTCCAACATCAACCACGTTTACGCCACCAGAAAATGAAATCCCCAAGCTCAATGCCAACTGCCCTCGGTTGTGATAAATCACACTTGGCGTTTCATCAAACTCTTTGGCTATACGGGCAATGTCACCTAAGTAAATCAATTCGGTACTGCCAGGCGAGCTCACCACTAAACGAGACAATGCGTTAACCGAATTAAACTCGCCTGTTGGATGAAGTCGAATACGATTGTCACCAATCACGATACTGCCCGCATTAGACACTACGTTTTGATTGTTTACTAAGCTGTAAATATAATTTTGATCTAAGCCTAAAGCAGACAATTTTTGTTGCGATATTTCAATGACAACTTGCTCAGTAATATTACCGATGACAGATACTTTTTTTACCCCGGGAACCAATACCAATTCACGGCGTAAATAATCAGCATAATTGCTCAGTTCACGGTTACTAAAATCATCACCCGATAAGTTAAGTAAAATACCGAACACATCGCCAAAGTCGTCGATAACTTGTGGTGTAGCGGTACCTGGCGGTAATTGCCCTTGAGTATCCGTCACTTTACGGCGCATTTCGTCCCACACTTGTGGTAAACGCTGTTTATCGTAACTGTCTTTAATTTCAATTTGAATTTGTGATAAACCGGCACTGTTGATTGAGGTAATGTGTTTTACCCCATCAAGTTGCTGTAATGCATTTTCAAGCGGTAAAGTGACCTCTTCTTCCACTTGCTCAGGTGAGGCTCCTGGATAAGCAGTAATCACCAATGCTTGTTTAATGGTAAATTCTGGAAACTCAAGCTGGCCTAAACCAGTAAATGCAACGCTGCCACCAATCAGCAATAAAAGCGTAAACATCCAACTAATGACTTTATTATTAATAGAGTACTCAGCAACACTCATCGCTTATACTCCTCGCTGCCAGCGTAATGGTTTTACTTTCATGCCTACAGACAGTTGTGATAAGCCGGCAGAAACAATTAAATCGCCTTTTTGTATACCTGTTAGTACTTCTACACCTTCATTACTCACGCGCCCGAGAGTCACATCGACCGGACTCACTACACCACTTTGCGGATCATACTTCCACACTACAACTTTGGCGTTAGTATCATCTTTATCCACTGCGGTCATCGGTACCATTGCGGTAAATACGCTTTGATCATGGGTTGCTTGTGCAATGATAAGTTCAGCGCTCATGCCTGGAAGCAATTGCACGTCTTGCGGTTGTTCTAATGAAAACACCACTTCATAAGCCTGGGTGCCAGGTGTTACTTGGGTAGAATATTCTTTAAAATAAGCATCAAAAACCCTGTCGCTCATGGCACTAAAACGCACTTTCGCTTTTAAAGCATGAGTGACAGTTTGGGCATACTTGGCCACTATTGCTTCAGGTACTTGAATACTGATGTCGAGCAAGTGGTTATTTTGAAGGGTTAATACCCCTTGATTTGCTTGGACAATTTGATGATTGTCGACCATACGTTTCGCAATAGTGCCACTGAATGGCGCTTCTAAACGGGTGTAGCTGAGTTGATCCTTCGCGGCCTCTAATGCGGCTTTAGCGGTTTTTAATTGCGCTTTACTGCTGTCAAACTCGGCCTGAGAAATCAATTGGCGGCTAAACATAGCCTGATTACGGGTAAACTCTGCCGATAAAAACTCGTAATTTGCTTCACTTGTCATTAAATTATTTTTAGCATCGCGATCATCTAGTTTCGCGAGTAAAAAACCTTGCTTAACCATCTCCCCTTCAACTAGGTCAAGATTAACCAGTTGACCTGAAACTCGAAACGATAATTCAGCACGACTATTGGCTGTCACTTTCGCAGGAAACTTATGCACTTGGTTAGCAGCTGACTCATTAATCTCAAATAACTTTACTGGGCGAATAACTTCTTTCTGTTCGGTTTTCTCTGCTTGAGAACAGCCAGCAAAAAGCACAGTAGCAAGCAATGTTAACGGTAACATTGAGTGATATTTCATCGATAAATCCTTGAGGTTAGGCAGATAACAAACATAAAAGAATGGTATTAAATGGTTGATAATTAATTCTGATAATAATAGGTGAACAATACGCTGATTTATAGTTGCAATAAATGGGTTTGTTTGGGAACATCAATCCCATTATTTGGGCTTAATTAACTGGCTTACTATCAGAGTTAACAATATGAAAACTGAAGACATAGAATTATTTCACCGTATTGTTGAAACAGGCAGCATACTTGAAGCCGCTAACTTATTGAACTTACCCAAGTCAACAGTAAGCCGCCGGCTATTGTCTTTAGAAGAATCTTTAAACACTAAGTTGTTTCACCGCCAAAGCAGAGCGATCTCACTGACGTCTGCAGGTAGTCACTTCTACCAAAAAACCATATTAACCTTGGCTGACTTAGCCCAAACACTCAGCGACATAACGGATAGTAAAGCTGAAGTGAGCGGACATTTACGTATTTTGATGTTTCCTATTCCGCAAATGATGGAAATAGTAAACAAAATATTTGAGTTTATGGACAGTAATCCAAAGCTATCAATTGAGATGATTAGCAGTACTGAGCCATTAGATATGGTGCGCCATAATATTGATATTGCGTTTATGGTACAAGAAACCTTTAGCGAAATAGACATGGTAGCTAAGCCGATAATCAGTGAAGAAATGTGTTTTTTTGCTAGTCCTGAATACTTAGCTAAAGCGGGAACGCCCGTAAAATTAACTGAAATCGAACAACATAACTCAATATTATTCCGCTTTCCAAATGGAAAAACATTTAGCCAAGTGCCATTAGCCAATGATGCAATGCAGGCGGTAAAAGGAAATTTATGCACCAACAGTATTCAGTTAGCTTATGAAGCAACATTGTCTGGTAGAGGGATTGGATATTTACCAAAACAACTGTGCATTGATGATATAGAACAAGGGAGATTATTGCGTTTATTTAATGAATTGACTCCATACCTTGGCGTCGTATTTTTAGTGTATCCATCAAGACGTTTTTTAAGCCTCACAGGCCAACGTTTAGTCGATTATATGTTAGCCAATTTGCCGTTAAATCAGGAGAGTATTCAACACGCAAATAAAGACAGCCGTAAAATATGGATATGAAGTGGACATGATTAAATTTATTAATATGCAACCATCAACGATTGCCTGCATAAACTTAAATGGTTTTTATTCATTACATTTCATCATTAGTTTGTACAAGAGCGAACTACCTTGCAATGTCACCAGGCTGCTTAGTCAGAAGTATCGCTATTGCTTTCATCAATCTCTTCATCTGCAATGTTGGGTTCATTCGCCGGTTCTGCGTCTTCGTCAATAGCAATTTGGGCTTTATCAAATAACGCATGTAAAGACGCAACATCAGTTAGCGCGGGTAAGTCTGCCAATTTCTTTAAACCAAAATAATCTAAAAACTGATTAGTGGTGGCATACAGTGCAGGACGCCCTGGTACTTCTTTATGACCAACCGCTTTAATCCAATTGCGATCAAGCAAACTTTTAATGATATGACTGCTAATTGCCACGCCACGAATTTGTTCAATATCACCACGCGTTACTGGCTGCCTGTAGGCTATTACCGCAAGGGTTTCCATGGTGGCTCGAGAGTATTTAGGGGCTTTTTCTTGCCATAATGGCTGTAAAAATGGACTGAGGATTTCTTGGGTTTGAAAACGATAGCCGCTAGCAACCTTAACAAGTTGTACTCCGCGATCTTGATAGTCTAATTGTAACTCTTCAAGAGTTTCTTGGATCCGCACGCGTGACACATTAAAGTCAGCTAATACGGTTTCTTTTAAGACTTTGACAGACAAGGGCTTACCTAACACAAATAAACTGGCTTCAATTAATTGTTTTAGCTGAATAGCATTGATTTGATTCATGATTCTAATGACTCAGTTAAGATAAACGCTAGAAAGCTTTTATATAGATAGGTGAAAACGGTTCATTTTGTACTAATTCAACCAGCAACTCTTTCACCAATTCCATTAACGCTAAAAAGCTAACTACAACGCCCGCACGACCTTCACTGACATCAAATAAATGCTCAAAACCTAAGTATTCAGTACTAGACAGTTTCGCTAAGATTTGGCTCATGCGCTCACGGGTTGATAATTGTTCGCGCTTAACATGATGGTCTTCATTGGCATCGATTCGTTTGAGTACTTCGCCAAAGGCGCGAGCAATATCAGCTAACGACACTTCAGGAGGCACAACGACAGGTTTAATGCCAGGGGCTGCAACCACAGAGGCTTGAAACACATCGCGATCAATTCGCGGCAGCTCATCTAAATCAGCTGCGGCTTGCTTTATCACTTCATAGGCTTTTAATTGTCTTATCAGCACCACACGAGGATCTTCTTCCTCATCGTCTTCATGCGCCATTTTGGGCAACAATAAGCGGGATTTAATTTCGGCTAAAGTGGCTGCCATAACGAGATAGTCTGCGGCTAACTCAATCCGTGCTTCGGTCAATATCTCAATATAAATGAGATATTGTTGCGTAATTTGCTGAATAGGTAAATCAACCACATCCAGCTTTTGCTTACGGATTAAATAAAGCAGTAAATCCAGAGGCCCTTCGAAGGTTTCTAAAAATACCTCTAATGCCTCTGGCGGGATAAATAGGTCGAGCGGCATGCTGTCCATCGCTTGACCGCGCACCACAGCTAATGGAAGGCTCTGTTGAATGCCCTGCATGACTATCCCTTTTGACTATATCGAATCAAGGATTTATTCAAATGCACTGGTGTCGCCTGCGCCGTAACGCAAAATAACCACTTCATCTTCCGACATATCAATGACTGTAGTTTGCTTCTCAGGTAAATACCCGCCGTGAATAATGCCATCAACTTGGTGTTCTAAAATATCGCGGATGTGCTCAGGGTCTGACTCTGCCGCTTGCTCGTTTGGCATCACCAAACTGGTAGTCATCATTGGCTCATTGAGGGCTTCAAGTAAAGCAAGTGCAATTAAGTTGTTCGGCACACGGATACCAATGGTGCGCTTTTTATCGCACTGTAAACGGCGCGGCACTTCTTTGGTCGCTTTAAAAATAAAGGTGTATGGCCCAGGTGTGCAGCTTTTAAGTAAGCGATAAGCTTGGTTATCTACTCGGGCAAAGTTAGCCAGCTCAGATAAGTCACGACACATTAACGAAAAATTATTGTCGTTTTCAATCTGACGAATACGCACCATGCGTGTCATGGCATTTTTGTCGCCAATCATACAGCCTAATGCATAACCAGAGTCGGTAGGATAAACAATCACCCCACCTTGTTTCAGAATCGCCACCGCTTGGTTGATTAACCTCGCTTGTGGGTTTTCATCGTGAATATAGAAAAATTGACTCATGTCCGTTCCATCCAATTTTGAGATTGCCAAACCCACTCAACACCTTGGGGTTGGTATAAGTTTTTGCCTAGCTCAATCCAATTACTAGGAAAGTGAAAATCACTACCAACAGAAGCCAGCAGGTTATTTTGTTTACTCAGTGCAATGAGATTATTGCGGTCGTCCAGCGTTTGCTGCCCTAAAATCACTTCCATCGCATCGCCGCCCGCTTCTGCATATTCGCGCACAAGACGCTTAAGCCACTTTGCCGATAACTTGTAACCACTTGGATGTGCAAGCACAGCAACACCACCCGCTTGATGAATGTGTTCTATCGCATTGGCCATGTCGCCCCAATTATTGGGCACATAACCGGTTTTTCCGCGGGCTAAATATTTTTTAAACACACTGGGCATATCTGTCGCATGGCCATGATCGGCTAACCATCTTGCATAATGACCACGACTTAATGCCGCATCACCTGCAATGGCTTTGGCGCCTTCATAAGCCCCTTCAATACCTGCTTTAGCTAAGCGCTCGCCAATTTCTTGGGCTCGCACCTCACGTAATTGACGTTGCTGAGCTAAAAATTCTAATAAACCCGCATGGCTAACATCTATATTTAGGCCGACAATATGAATATCAAAACTATTCCAACGAGTCGAGATTTCGCAACCATTGATCAGCTTTAATGGCGTGGCATGTGCTTGATTGGCAATATGTGCTTCGGCTAAACCACCAACGGTATCGTGGTCGGTAATCGCAAACATCTCTACGCCCTTTTCAATGGCGCGAGAAATTAATTGAGTTGGTGTTAGTTGACCGTCTGATGCGGTCGTGTGGCTATGAAGATCGGCCAATAGAGTGTCTGTAATCATCTGTTTATTGTACAAGAATACCAATAAAAATACTGCTGGGATTAGTGAATTAATTATGTCAAATAACAACTATTTTTAGCGTGAAGCTGCGCTTTATGTTCAATAAATAAACAACAGACACCACTGGATACATTTTTCACTGTTTTTGAGTAATATTCAATTGACTTTAAAGCCCAGCTGGGTTTTCCTATAGGCACGAAATACAGAACTTAATATAGCGATTATCAATGACACACACATTAGCTTCATTACACATTACTTGGTGGTGGCACTTCCCAAATTAACGGGTGGTGTGAAGCGTTGTGCTCATTTTTAAGAGACAAGATTTTACCAGAAAGCCCGCAGAGATGTGGGCTTTCTTGTTATTTGGCCCATAGGATTACTCGGGTTAATTAGCAGTTAAGGTGACCAGATGATAAACATTAATACACAAGGAGCGGCAGCATAGTGAAGACGACAGTGATCACACCAAACCAACTCGCTCAGGTTAGTACGCAAAAACAAGCGTTAACCTACCATACTGATCCGTTAAACCTGTATCAGCATGTCACCCAAAACGCGCCGCATACTATGCTGCTAGAATCCGCTGAGGTCGAAAGTAAAGATCATCTTAAAAGCATAGTGTTAACTCACGCCGCAATGATGATCCGCTGTGACGGTTATCAACTCACTTTTAGTGCATTAACCGAAAACGGCGCGAGCTTACTTGAACCCATTGCCACATTTTTTAATCACGCGGGTTTGCAACTTCATCCAAATCAATTAATCGTAACCTTACAAAAAGCTACCGAGTTACAAGATGAAGATGCGCGCTTAAAATCAACTTCACCGCTTGATGGTTTGCGCATGTTTGTTCAGCACATTCAAACCAATAACGCGGTTAAATTCGAAGATTTATTTTTAGGTGGCGTACTGGCTTACGATTTAATTGATACGGTAGAGCCACTTCCTGCAGCTCCTAATGCCAATAACGACTGTCCCGATTATTTATTCTATCTAGCTGAAACCTTAATATTAATTGATCACCAAACCAAACAAGCTGACATTGTTAGTCATCAATTTAATCAAGACCCAGCCATTAAAGCGCAGCTAAAAACACAAGTCGATACTGTCAGTGAACAATGTACTGTACTAGGTGATGTCGCAGCATTAGCAACAATTGACGCTGAAGCTGAAGTGAATATCAGCGACGAGCAATTTAAAAAAACGGTAGTCGATTTAAAAGAGCACATTGTTGCCGGCGATATTTTTCAAGTGGTTCCATCTCGTTGTTTCAGCTTGCCTTGTCCTAACACATTAGGAGCATACCGCGCTTTAAGGCTGACCAATCCAAGCCCATACATGTTTTATTTCCGCGGTCCTGATTTCACTTTGTTTGGTGCTTCACCAGAAAGTGCTTTGAAATACGACGCAGCAAGCAACCAAGTAGAAGTGTATCCCATTGCTGGTACACGTAAGCGCGGTAAAAATGCCCAAGGCGAAATCGACTTTGATTTAGACAGCCGTATCGAACTTGAACTGCGTCTAGACAAAAAAGAACTGTCTGAACATTTGATGCTGGTCGACTTAGCCCGTAACGACATTGCCCGCATTAGCCAAAGCGGTAGCCGAAAAGTCGCCGAATTACTTAAAGTAGACCGTTACTCGCACGTGATGCACCTTGTGAGTCGTGTCACTGGCCAGTTACGCAATGATTTAGATGCCCTGCACGCTTATCAAGCCTGTATGAACATGGGCACCTTAGTGGGTGCACCAAAGGTACGAGCATCGCAATTGGTGCGTGAAGCAGAACAAGCTCGTCGTGGCAGTTATGGTGGCGCAGTCGGTTACGTTAACGGTTTAGGCGACATGGATACCTGCATTGTTATCCGTTCTGCATTTGTCAAAAATGATGTTGCTTATATTCAAGCCGGTGCCGGCGTAGTATTTGATTCTGATCCGCAAGCCGAAGCCGATGAAACTCGCCAAAAAGCCCAAGCCGTTATTTCTGCCATTAAAATGGGAGGTGGTCTATGAGCAACACGAACCCACAAGCGAGCGCGAAAATGAAATTATACTTACTCGACAACTTCGACTCGTTTACCTACAACCTAGTCGATCAATTCCGTAGTTTAGGCTGTGAAGTGTTGATTTATCGTAACGATGTCAGTGCCGATTATTTGGCCGAAAAACTCATTAACGAAACGGGTAAAGCCGCATTGGTATTATCACCAGGCCCAGGAGCACCCCACGAAGCAGGCTGCATGATGGAGCTTATCGGTAAAGTTGCAGGCAAAGTACCTATGCTAGGTATTTGTTTAGGGCATCAAGCGATGGCAGAGTATTATGGCGGTAAAGTAGAGCGCGCTCCCTTTGTTGTACACGGCAAAGCCAGTCCGACTTTTCATAATGGCCAGGGCGTATTTGCTAACTTACCATCGCCGTTGCCAGTTGCTCGTTACCACAGCTTAGTGGCCACTCGTGTACCAGATTGTCTCGAGGTTATCGCCACAACCGATGACATGCCGATGGCGATATTGCACCCACAGCATCAGGCTATTGGATTTCAGTTTCATCCGGAGTCTATTTTAACCACTTTAGGTAGCCAATTACTGACACAAACACTGGCTTACTTAACTCAAGACAATACGGCTACTGGAGGCGCATAATGGCTAACTTACAACCTTTATTCGACCACCTTTATCAAGGTAACAGTCTGAGCCGTGAGCAAACCGCCGAACTGTTTAGCACAATTATTGCGGGCGATATGGAACCCGCAACCATGGCGGGTATGTTAGTCGCCCTTAAAATGCGCGGTGAAACCATTGACGAAATCACCGGCGCAGCCGATGCATTAAGACAAGCCGCAAAGGCTTTTCCTCGCTCTAAAGCATCGATTGACACCGGAATAGTGGATATTGTAGGTACTGGCGGTGATGGTTATAACACCATTAACATTTCAACTACGGCAGCCTTTGTGGCCGCCGCTGCTGGCGCTAAAGTGGCCAAACATGGCAACCGCAGTGTGTCGAGTAAATCGGGTTCATCTGATTTGTTGTCTCATTGTGGTATCGCACTCACTATGACACCAGAGGCCGCAAGCCAATGTTTAGATGATCTCGGGTTATGCTTCTTATTTGCGCCACACTATCATGGTGGGGTAAAGCATGCAGTACCGGTTAGAGCAGCATTAAAAACGCGCACTATTTTCAATGTACTCGGACCATTAATTAACCCAGCTAAGCCAGAGGCAATGCTACTCGGCGTTTACACGCTTGAATTGATAGAGCCTATTGCTCAAGTGTTGCATGCTCTGGGCGTAAAACGTGCCATGGTGGTTTACGGTAGCGGCTTAGATGAGGTTGCACTGCACGATATTACTCATGTAGCAGAACTAAAAGACGGCACTGTACGTACCTATCAGCTCACGCCTGAAGAACTTGGGGTCACGCGCGCAGATATCACCGCACTAACAGGTGGTGAACCCAGTGATAATGCACTTATCACTCAAGCCATTTTACAAGGGCAAGGCCAAAATGCTCATCGTGATGCGGTTGCCATCAACGCGGGTTGTGCCCTTTATGTCAGTGGAGTTTGTGACTCGGTGCTCAAAGGCACACAGTTAGCATTAGCCACCTTAGCCACTGGCAATGCCTACACTCTTTTAACCGATTTAGCCGCTGCTAGCCAAGCTGGAGAAAACAATGAGTAACCCAGAAAGTAACGTATTGACGCGTATTGTTGATACGAAAGTTGCCCATATTGCTGCCCTTAAACTGCGCTTTCCTGAAGCCAGTTTACAGCCTAAAATATCTGATCGTAGTTTATACGCGGCACTTAAAGCACCTAATGCACAGTTTATTTTAGAATGTAAGAAGGCCAGTCCGTCTAAAGGACTCATTCGTGCAGACTTTAATGTCGAAGCGATTGCAGATATTTACAACCACTATGCTGCTGGTATTTCGGTGCTAACAGACGAAGAGTTTTTCCAAGGCGACATGGATTACATTCCACGGGTTCGCGCTAGAGTGACTCAACCGATCATCTGTAAAGATTTCTTTGTCGACTCCTATCAAGTTAAACTCGCCGCCCACCAAGGTGCCGATGCCATCTTATTAATGCTATCGGTGTTAGATGATAACCAATATCGCCTGCTGGCCGACGAAGCAGCTAAGTACCAACTTGATACCTTAACTGAAGTCAGTAATCAGCCAGAATTAATACGCGCCATTGAACTTAATGCGCCAATTATTGGTATTAACAACCGTAACCTGCGCGATTTAAGTACCGATTTAGCCACGACAGAACGTTTAGCACCTCAAATCCCTACCGATCGCGTAGTGATAAGCGAATCAGGCATTTATAACCATCAGCAAACTCGTCGCCTGAATCCATTAGTTGATGGCTACCTTGTGGGTAGTTCAATTATGGCACAAGCCGATATTGATCTAGCCTGCAGACAATTGATTTATGGCAATAATAAAGTCTGTGGCTTAACTCGTATTGAAGACATTGCTGCGGTAGCAAAAGCTGGCGGAGTATTTGGCGGATTAATTTTCCACCCTAAATCGCCTAGAGCGGTAAACGCAGAAACAGCCGCAGAGCTTATTGCTCAAATGCAGCAACAACACATTGCATTAAATATGGTTGGTGTATTTGTTAATGAACAGATTGAAACCATCGCGTCTATAGCGCAAACACTTAACCTATTTGCGGTGCAATTACACGGCAATGAAACCGAACTCGAAATTGATGCCCTACGCGCACTGTTGGCTCAAAAGCAGCTCAGCACGCAAATTTGGAAAGCCGTTGCAATCGACAGTCAAACCGGGGTGATGGCAAATAAACCGCAAGGGGCTGATCGATATTTGTATGACAGTAAATCTGCAGAGCAATTTGGCGGCACCGGCCAAACCTTTAACTGGCAAGCAGACATCGACAATAAAGCCGATGCTATGTTGGCCGGAGGTTTAACCCCAGATAACGTTTATCTCGCCAGCCAGCAAGGCTTTTATGGGGTAGACATCAACTCTGGTGTAGAATCAGCACCTGGCCATAAAGACCATCAAAAATTAATTGAAGCATTCACCCAATTACGCCGTAACTAGTTTGTATATTACGACACGATTTTTAGCTAAAACACGATTACTCGAAGGGAACATTTATGACCGAGCTCAAGCTTAACCCTTATTTCGGCGAATACGGTGGTATGTACGTACCGCAAATTCTAGTGCCAGCATTAAAACAACTTGAATCTGCCTTTGTTGACGCGCAGCAAGACGAAAGCTTTCAAGCTGAGTTTACCGACTTGCTGAAAAACTACGCTGGTCGCCCAACAGCATTAACCTTAACGCGTAACTTAAGTCCAAACCCGATGGTAAAAATTTACCTAAAGCGTGAAGACCTACTCCATGGTGGTGCACACAAGACCAACCAAGTATTAGGTCAGGCATTATTGGCAAAACGCATGGGTAAAAAGGAAATCATTGCGGAAACAGGTGCTGGTCAGCATGGTGTAGCAACCGCACTAGCCTGCGCGCTTTTAGGCCTAAAATGTAAAGTATACATGGGTGCGAAAGACATTGAGCGCCAGTCGCCAAACGTATTTAGAATGAAGTTAATGGGCGCAGAAGTTATCCCAGTAACCTCTGGCTCATCAACCCTAAAAGATGCCTGTAATGAAGCCATGCGTGACTGGTCTGCCAGCTACGACAAAGCGCATTACTTATTAGGCACAGCAGCTGGTCCACACCCTTTCCCAACAATCGTACGTGAGTTCCAACGTATGATTGGTGAAGAAACTAAAAAGCAAATTCTTGAAAAAGAAGGCCGCTTGCCAGATGCCGTTATCGCCTGTGTCGGCGGTGGTTCAAACGCGATAGGTATGTTTGCTGACTTTATTGATGAACCATCAGTAGAATTGATCGGTGTTGAACCTGCCGGTAAAGGCATCGACACACCAATGCACGGCGCACCACTTAAGCACGGTAAAACCGGTATATTCTTTGGTATGAAGTCACCGTTAATGCAAGACAGCTCGGGCCAGATTGAAGAATCATATTCTGTGTCGGCGGGTCTTGATTTTCCATCAGTTGGACCACAACATGCGCATTTAAATGCCATAGGCCGTGCTCGTTATGAGTCAGCAACCGATGATGAAGCACTAGAAATGTTTCAAACACTAGCACGCTGTGAAGGGATTATTCCTGCATTAGAATCAGCACATGCACTGGCATACGCCGTACGTATGGCAAAAGAAGCCACCAAAGAAACCATATTAGTGGTTAATTTATCAGGGCGTGGTGACAAAGATATTTTCACCGTGGCTGATATTCTAGAAGCCAAACAACAGGAGAGCGGCAATGAGTAACCGTTATCAAACAACATTTGCAGCCCTTAAAGCCCAACAAAAAGGCGCGTTCGTTCCTTTTGTGACAATTGGCGATCCTGGCCTCGAACTGTCATTAAAAATTATTCAGACCTTGGTTGATAACGGCGCTGATGCACTCGAATTAGGGTTTCCATTTTCAGACCCACTTGCTGACGGACCTGTAATTCAAGGTGCAAATTTACGTTCTTTAGCCGCAGGCACTAAACCAGATGATTGCTTCGCTCTTATCGCTAAAATTCGTGCACAGCATCCAGATTTACCCATTGGATTATTACTTTACGCCAATCTTGTTTTTGCAAACGGTATTGATGAATTTTATGCCAAAGCACAAACCGCTGGCGTTGATTCAGTGTTAATTGCCGATGTGCCTGTTGAAGAGTCTGCGCCATTTAGTCAAGCAGCTAAAGCACATGGCATTGCACCTATTTTTATAGCACCACCTAATGCAGATGCTGACACCTTAAAACTTGTGAGCGAGCGCGGCGAAGGTTATACCTATTTACTCTCTCGTGCAGGTGTAACCGGTACCGAGTCAAAAGCAGGTCAACCGATAGAAAACATTTTGGCCCAATTAGCTGAGTTTAATGCTCCACCGCCATTGTTAGGTTTTGGTATCGCAGAACCTGATCAAGTTCGCGCAGCTATCAGCGCGGGTGCTGCAGGTGCCATTTCGGGGTCAGCTGTGGTGAAAATCATTGAAGCACATCAACATGATGAAGTAACACTTTTAGCTAAGCTTGCAGAGTTTACAACTGCGATGAAATCTGCAACTTAAGATGTATTTTAACAAATACTGAGGAGCAACGAGTTTGCTCCTTTTTTATACTCTCTATACTCAACAATACTGATTTCAATATACCAATCAACTCAGAAATTGAGGTCGTATGAAAAATTCGTTGATAAGGATTTTAACGATTTGCTTTATGTCTGTGATATGCCCAATTAACGCGGCGGACTATACACTCCTTCCAAAAACCATTGTCAATTATAATGCATCCATTCAAGGTATTGATCCCAAACAAGCCTATTTTATCTCACTGCTTGAGCTTGCCTTAGAAAAAAGTCGAGATCAATATGGCGACTATCAACTGAACGCAGTCATGATTGAAATGCCACAAGGCCGCGCACTTAAAATGGTTGCTGACAATAAAATGATTGATGTTGTATGGACAATGACGAGCATAGAAAGAGAGGAGCAATTACAAGCGATATACATTCCTTTATTAAAAGGCCTAATGGGATATCGAATAGGGCTTATTCGTAGAAATGATCAAGCTAAGTTTGAGCAAATGGACTTAGAACAAATCAAACAAACTTTAATGGGTCAAGGCACAGACTGGCCTGATGTCGATATTTTAAACAGCAATGGTTTTAATGTGATCCGCGGCGGCGATCAACAACTCATCACCATGTTATTAAAAGGTCGTTTTGATTATTACCCTCGTTCAATACACGAACCTTGGCGCGACTTAGCCCGGTACCCTAACGTGGTGCTAGAACATAAATTTTTACTCAAATACCCTGCACCCATTTATTTTTTCGTCCGTAAAAGCAATACACACTTAGCTGAACGCATTGATTACGGGCTTAGAAAATCAATTGTAGATGGCAGCTTTGATCAGTTATTTTATAACCACCCTATTACCCAAAACATGCTAGAAAAATCACAATTAGATAAACGCACAGAAATCGTGTTACACAATCCCTACTTATCGAAAAAAAGTGCTGAATTACTTAACGAGCAACAACTGTGGATCACATTAGAATCTAAACATATCCCAAGCAGTTAATAGCAACAGCTTACAGTTCATAAACACGCTCTGCTCATGTACAATTGCACCTTATTATATTATTAGATTAACCACTCTTGTGGTTTTCTGTACTCATTCTGTTTGAGATATTTATGAAGCAACTGTTAGATTTTTTACCTTTAGTGATTTTTTTTGCTGTGTATAAGTTTTACGATATTTACACAGCTACTGGCGTGTTAATTGCGGCTACAGCGATTCAATTAGTCGTCACCTATTTATTGTATAAACACATTGAAAAGATGCACCTAGCCACCTTTGCAATGGTGACCGTATTTGGTTCGTTAACCTTATTTTTCCATGATGACGCCTTCATAAAATGGAAAGTCACCATCGTTTACGCCTTATTTGCGATTGGGTTAATTGTGTCACAAGTCATGGGAAAACCTGCGCTGAAAAGCATGTTAGGAAAAGAAATGACTGTAGACGATAAAATCTGGACACAAGTCACATGGTATTGGGTCAGTTTTTTTGTATTATGTGGTTTAGCAAATATTTATATTGCCTTTAGTTTACCATTAGAAACATGGGTTAATTTCAAAGTGTTTGGCCTTACTGCCCTAACTCTAATTAATACTGTCATTACCGTTGTTTATCTTTATAAAAATATGCAAGAAGAACCAATTAACCCAGAAGATGGTCAGTGATCATCAATTCGTATTTCAACAAGGAAGCCGTCAATATGTGGTACATGATTTCATCTCAAGACGTAGAAAACAGCCTAGAAAAACGCATGTCAGTTCGCGCAGATCATTTAGCTCGTTTACAAGCTTTAGCTGATGAAGGTCGCTTATTAACAGCTGGACCGCATCCAGCGATTGATAACGAAAACCCTGGTGAAGCAGGATTTACCGGTTCACTCGTTGTCGCGGATTTTCCATCTTTAGAAGCGGCGCAAGCATGGGCTGATGTTGACCCATATATTGCTGCAGGAGTTTACAAAAGCGTTATCGTTAAGCCATTTAAGCGAGTATTGCCTTAATGAAGATTGTCTCATTTAACATTAATGGCTTACGCGCACGCTTGCATCAGTTGCAAGCGCTGATCGACAGTCACTCGCCAGATATTATTGGTCTACAAGAAACCAAAGTACACGACGAAGCATTTCCAGTTGCTGATGTTGAAGCCATGGGCTACAAAGTGCATTACCATGGCGGTAAAGCACATTATGGTGTGGCTATGCTGTCTAAAGCTGAACCGCTTAAGATTATCAAAGGGTTTGAAACCGACGATGAAGACGCACAGCGCCGCTTAATCATTGGACAATTTAAACAAGATAATGGCCGTACGTTAACCGTGTTCAATGGTTATTTTCCGCAGGGTGAAAGCATTCATCACGAAACAAAATATCCTGCTAAGCGTAAGTTTTATCAAGACCTAATGGCGCATTTAGACAAGCATCATAAAGCAGATGAAGACATTGCGGTGATCGGAGATATTAATATTTCGCCTACTGATTTAGATATCGGTATTGGCGATGTAAACGCAAAGCGTTGGTTAAAAACCGGCAAATGCAGTTTTCAGCCTGAAGAGCGTGAATGGTTAGCGCGACTACAACAATGGGGATTTGTCGATAGTTTCCGTCATTTACACCCAAGTCGGACTGAGCGTTACTCGTGGTTTGATTATCGCAGTAAAGGCTTCGATGACAACCGAGGTCTGCGCATTGACGTAATTTTAGTTACGCAACCTATGGTCACCCGCCTAGTTGAGTCTGACGTTGATTATGATTTACGCGGCATTGAAAAACCGTCTGATCATGCGCCAATTTGGACAACATTAAGTTAAGCAATCTATGACTTATTAGATTTGTCAGTCTCGCTAATGCCCTGTCCAAATAAAATGCTACACCATAATTGGTGTAGCATTTTTGTTTATTCAATTTAAAAGAAGTATCGACTCGACACTTGCCATTGCTGTTCAACAAGCTCGATAGGTTGATTGATATAACGCCTAGCAGGACGAGTAGAATCAATCACATTGTACTCAAGCTGAATAAACCAGGGTTTATCCAGTTGATATTGATATGCCACAGTCAACGACTGACCATCCTCGTTATTATTATCATCTGGGGTAACATCTTTATCGGTCACAGAAAAGTCTTCTACACGCAAGCTTACACGGTGTTGAGTAAAACGTTTACTCAACATGATATAACCCGAATGAAAATCGTTATCGACCACAGGTAAACCGTCGGTATTGGTCATTAAGGTATTGCCTTGCATATATTGACTAATGAAACTAACACCATAGGGCAACAACCATTTAGCACCAACATGACCAAATTTGGTTAACCAAACATACTGACCTTGCTTAACAATAAGCGTGTTGGCATTGTTGTCATAGTATCCTACTTGCACATTGCCGTTACTTCGCCACGCCCACTTAGCAACAACATGGGCACCAATACGATCATCAAGTTCGGTAAATGGGTCTGAATTTGCGGCTTGCTCTGCGAGCATGCCATCTGGCTGCATTGCAGGAATGGCGGTGATGGGAATCGTTTCTTGTAACAGCGTTTGCCTCGACGTTTGCGTCCATCCATGCCACGCGAGCATTGCTCCCGTGGTGTCATTAAACATAAAAGCTTCTGCGGTTAATGAAAAGTCATGCGCGGATTGGCGATATTTACCTAAAGATTCAATTGTGGTCGACAAACCAATATGGCGAACTTCTTCAGCAAGCCAGCTGTTAATGGTCGAATAACTTAAACTGTAAGGTGATGCCCACGCGGTAGCGACATTTTCTAATGATATTTTGGGGTACATTAAGCCAAATTCAACATCAAGACGGATACCCGACTCGCTTGGAATATCGCGATATCGCACTAAGGCCTCAGTTAAACCGATGCCATTATTGATGCCATCCAAATAGCCATTCGCGACAATGCGACTAGACCAAGCATCGCCCCATTGCGTGTGATAACTCAATCCTAGTTGTGACAAGGCAAACTGTGAACCATTGTTGGCACTAAACTTACCTAGGCCTGCGCTTAAGTATGAATCGCTGCTGTCTGCATACCCAATACGAGTATCAACTACGCCACTGACATGATGTTCAATTTCACCCCACTCCATCGACTGGACACTTAAGTGAACAGTTACGAGAGATAAACAAATGCAGCGAGATACGAAACGGTCAATAACAGTCAATAATTAGCACTCCTACACGTAAGTAGACTGGCTTAACCAATCGTTAAACTGCTGTTCTGGTAATGGCCGCGACAAATAAAAACCTTGGCCCATTTCACAATCGCGTTCAGTGAGCCATTGTAAGGTCTCTTTATCTTCAATGCCTTCTGCGACCACTTTAAGGCCTAAGTTATGTGCTAATTGTAAGGTTGATTGCACAATAATTTGGTCAGCCTCTGTCTGAAGTAACTTTTGCACAAATGACTTATCAATTTTTAACTCGTCTACAGGCAGTTGTTTTAATTGCGCTAAAGATGAATAGCCAGTGCCGTAATCGTCAATAGATAAGGTTAAGCCATTTTGCCGCAATAACGTTAGCTGTTTAATCGCAAGTTCAGGGTCTGACACCACGGCATCTTCGGTTATCTCTAGCGTCATCGCTGATACGGGCACATTTTGCTGCGCCAAGGTGTCTATCACCCAATAACAAAACTGTTCGTCTTTCAAATTTTCAGCAGAGATATTAACGGCAATGCACATGTCTATACCTTGCGCCTGCCAACGATGATATTGCGCCATTGCTTCAGTAATAACCCAGCGAGTCAAGGCATCCATTTGCATGGTTTTTTCAGCAATAGGAATAAAAGTATCAGGTGGAATAATCCCACGACTAGGATGCACCCAGCGTACTAATGCTTCAACGTGAGTAATTTTTTGTTTCACTAAGTTGAGTTTAGGTTGGTAGTAAAGCACTAATTGATTTTGCTCAATAGCCAATTTTAGTTCGTTAATTAATTGAAAACGCTCAATGCTATTTTTATCAATATTGGCATCGTAAATCTGGTAATCACGCTTGTTCATTTTAGCGTGTTGCAACGCGGTGTCAGCTTGACGTAAAAGAGTAACGATATCTACACCATGCCGATGAAAGCTAACCCCTGCAGTAAATTGTAGATGGAGTAAAATATCTTGGTAATGATATTCTTGGCTAATTTTCGCTTGTAACATGGCTAGGAATGCTTCAAAAGATGATTGTTCGCACTCTTTAAATGCCAACACAAACTCATCTCCAGACAAACGACATGCCAACGCATTCGGATTGATATGACACAATCGTTTAGCCACTTCTTTAATCACTTCATCGCCAACCGCATGGCCTAACGTGACATTCACCTCAGTCATACGGCGGATATTGATTAAGCAAATAGCCATATTTGAACCCGCTATCAACCAAGGCTCGCACACTCGTTGTAGTTGATTACGATTGGCCAAATTAGTAAGTGGATCATGAAATGCTTGGTGTTCAATGGATTTTTCACGCGTAACAATGGCTTGTTGCATCGAGGTAAACTCGTTAGCGAGCTGTTGTAACTCAACACTTGAGTCAACGCTTACATGAGAATGGTAATTACCTTTAGCGATAAAGCGAGCCTGTTCTATTAATTGTTTAATTGGCCGGGTAATGCTGCCAGAAATCCAAAATGCCAATAGCAACGATACCGGTAACATTAATAGCAACACAGCCACTTGCTGTAACCACTGAGATTCTATCGATGCCAATAAATCTGACCGCGACTTGTACATGTAAGCATGCAAGGATTTATTATCAACTTGACCTAAAAATTGTTTCCATAAGATAAAATCACTGTCGGCCAGGCCTTCAACAATATATTGGGTCATCAATTGTGTTTCATGACGCTCGAGCGGAAAACTTGAATGACCAACGGAAGTAATCTGATCTTTATCCAACAGCATAAAACCACTGTTTAATCCGGTGAGTTTTTGCAGTGAGTTTGCTAATGAGTCACCAATTAGAAAACCAAAACCAACCCAACCAATCACACTATCTCCGCCGCTGGTCAGAGGGGAAAACTTAATTTGATATAATTTGTTATCGAGTAAGTAGAAAGGACTTATTTGATCAAACTCTGTGTCCAGTTTATAGCGAAATGGCGTATGTTGTTCAGAGCCGAGCGCCACTACGTCTTGTCCGAGTTCATCCTGTGAAGCAACCAACTGACCAATAACTTTACCATCACCCGACACCGCCATCGCGAGTGAAGCATTAATACGCCCACGATGATTATTTAATGCCACTAAAAAACTTCGGTTATCACCATCAATAAAAATGTCTTTTAAAGCAAAATCTTTTGCCGCTGTAGAGGCAAACGCCGCTAAATAATAATTTCGATTATCGTATTGCGACTCAAAGACTAAACTCGCTACCTCGAGCTGGTTAGCAACATACTGATGTTCGAGTCGTTGATTGGATTGATATGACAGCCAGAAAGACAAGGTCAGTACTGCAATAATAACCAGTACAAAAAACGCAAAAATCCGTGTCTGCAGACGCTTAAACAATACCAATATTAATATCCTTCTAGGAATTCAAATTCATCTAAACTTTGCTGTTTAGGAATACTATCAAATTCAGCGTCTAAGGTGATAACTTTTGACTGTTCGCTGGGTAAATGAAATGTCTGTAATTGCTGGTTATCTTTAAGCTTTAATTGTGGGTGCCATACTACTACACTAAAATCATCCTCAGGCAATGCATTAAATATCACCTTACCTTGGTTATCTGTAATCGCATAAAACGGCGTATCAACCACCAGCAAATGGCCCGACATCCAATCATGAATATTGCAGCCCATCGACACATGCCCAGCGGTTTCAAACATGATTAACTGTTTTGCTTGCTCGTGGCGCAACTTAAACGAAAATCGTTTTGGACCTAATGCTGAATATATATGATGGGTTATATCATCTTCATTAACAAAAGCGACTTCTTGGCCTTTTTGAACCACGGTAATATAAGGTGAAAATTGTTTGTCTTTTTGGTGCACTTCAGCTTTTACAGATTCCGCGGCTACAATACGATTTTCCGCATTGCTGGGTTGTAAATATACCACTACATTTACCGCAGCTTGGCCTTGTTGATTGAGTATTAAAAACTCCTGAGCACTTACAGTTTGAGTAACTTGTTGAGTTAACAACAGCAATGTTGTCAGATTTAGCAACAACGTTAAGCTTAACTTACTCTTGTCACGACTCAGGCTTAAACCAATCATTTACACTCCTATTAATATAAATAAAATCATCAATTTCACAACTCAATACAAGACCAAACCAAAGGGTGTTTTATTTCAACCATCTTAAATTTTATATTGGCTTAACATTGCTGCTAATCCTTTTGAAGATTGATTAAGCTCTTTTGCTAGCACGCTAGACTGCTTTGCGGTATTGCTTATGATTTCAGATTGTTGACGAATATGACTAATTTGCGATGAAATGTCCCCAGCAGACATGCTTTGTTGCTCTGCAGATGCGGCAATTTGGCTACTCATGTCAAATACCGAGCTAATCGATCCTGCCATTTGAGTAATATCGTCACCCACAGCTTTAATACTAGCGCTACCTTGATCGGCTTGCTCGACAATCACATTAGTGATACCGGTAAGGTTTGTAGTGCCTTTTTGTAGGCCTTCAATCATTTTCTGAATTTGTACTGTCGCTTCTTGAGTCCGGCCCGCTAGCGTTCGCACTTCATCGGCAACCACCGCAAAACCTCGACCTTGTTCGCCCGCTCTTGCCGCTTCAATCGCAGCATTAAGCGCTAACAAATTAGTTTGTTGAGATATACTTTCAATAGTGGTCACCACATCGTTAATTTGAGTGGCATCGCGAGACAATTGCTCAACCGACGAAAATGATTCAGCAATTCGTTCAGATAAATATCGGACCCTTTGCACTGCATCATTAATTTTTTGCTGGCTTTGGTCCATCTGCTTAGCATTTTGTTGAGTGTGAGATGAAGTTTCACCCGCATGGTGTGACACATCAGCAATAGCAGAAGTCATTTGATCCATGGCATGAGATACCGCGTCTAAAAAGTGATGCTGTTGGTCGATAAGATCCTTATTGGTATTTGCCTGGCTATTAAACTCATCTGCCGCTGCAGATAAGGTGTGGGCGTTATCACGAATGGCCTTAACCATTTCACTCATGTTATCAGCGCAGCGGTCAATGTCGGTCGCGATCAAACTAAAATCATCGGTGCCAAAAAAGTTAAGCCTAAAGCTTAAATCACCGTCGGCCAAACGCTTAATGGCCATATACATTTCCCACAGTCCGCCACCCAATGAGGTTGAAATCCAGTAACTGAGTTGAAACAACGGCAGTAAACCGACCAAGGCAATGATCAACATAAACCTGGCGTCGCCTTTTGCATCTTGCTCCCACTGGGTCGCATTCTGGCTTTGGCTCAAATATTGATTACCGACACTGGCAGAAGCGGTTACGGTATCGCCATTACGACCGGTATTATCACGGGCAGAGATTTGTAATTGGTTATCTGATGCAAATTGTTGCAGTTGGGCCTCAGGTAAACCTTGATTATTGGCCACGGCAGCAAAGCTTTGTACACTGGCTTTTACCCTCTCTTGAGATGCCTGTGCGATGAAATCGTTCGCTTGTTGATAGTTAAGTAATGCAATTACGCTGGTTATCGCGGCAACCATAGAACACACAATCCAAAATTTACCGTTTAGGCTGAACTTAATCATTATTGCGTCAATTTTTCTAAACTGGATTTGTTTCATTTTTACGCTTCCTGAGGCAATTTATATCAAACATCAATAGTATAGCTGAGTAAGTCTGTTCGATGATGAACAGCGGCTAAAAAAATAAAATGCCCAAGTGCAACACACTTAGGCATTTAACTTAATAATTATCGACTTAAGCGTGTAAAACTTAAGTGCTAGCGCTCACAATTTTTATCTATTGAACTTATACAGATAATACTTTGTTAAGCGGTAAATCACGATATCGTTTACCAGTAGCGGCAAATATTGCGTTCGTTAAACTGGGTGCCACTGGCGGTACACCAGGCTCGCCAACACCGGCAGGATTAGCGGTCGATTTGATATGAATAACTTCTATTTCAGGGCTTTGTGGTAAACGCAGTAATGGATAATCATGAAAGTTCGATTGCTGCACTTTACCATCTTTAAAGCTAATCTCTCCCATCAAGGCTAAGCTTAATCCGAAAATGATCGCACCTTCTGTTTGCGACGCTAATCGATCGGGATTCACCACTAAACCCGCATCAATCGCTGCGATGCTTTTAAGCACTTTAAGGTTGTCATCTTTCACTTCAACTAACGTAGCAACGGCAACATAAGTAGTAAAACTGCGATGAATAGCAAAGCCCCACCCCTGATTTTTAAGCACTGGAGGTTGTTGCGCAAGCTTAGCTTCCATAATATCTAACACATGATGATAACGGCCGACATCAATAGGATGATCGTCAAGTGTTTCACCGTAATTACCGTACTCGAACCCTTGATTTGCTAAGGTTTCTTTTCTGGCTTCGCCAAGCATTTCACGCCACATCTGTAGACAAGGTTTATTGGCCTTCACCGCTAACTCGTCAACAAAACTGCCAATACCAAAAGCGTGTTGAATATTACACACAGAACGCATCCAACCAATACGAGTATGGGCGTTAGCTTTTACTGCTTCTAGTTGAATTTGTGGTAATGCTAATGGCACGTCAACAAAGCCTAAATCAAGCTCACCAGCCGAGGGCAATTCGACCCCCTCAGCAAAGGTTGAACTAATAGAGGGAAAACCAGTGCGGGCTAACATGGCTTGAGGTTGATTATTTTTATCTAGTCTAGCTTGATAAAATTGCGCACTAATCGCATGGTAATAACCATTTTGTATTTCATCTTCTCGGGTCCACGACACTTTAACGGGCCTATTAAGCTTTTGAGATAACATGGCCGCTTCTACGCTAAAGTCAGGTTTGGATTTGCGTCCAAATCCACCGCCTAATAGCGTCACATTGACTTTCACTTTCTCATCAGCCAACCCGAGCACACCGGCTACATTTTTCTGAGTGCTCTGTGGTGTTTGAGTTGATGCCCAAATTTCGCATCCATCCGCGGTCACACTCGCTGTAGCCACTGGGGGCTCCATCATGGCATGGGTTAAATACGGCACAGTGTAAACCGCATTGATTGTCGATTCCGCGGGCCATGAATCAACACTGGCACCTAACTGACGCACAACTTTGCCAGGCTGTTTAACACGTTCGACTAAATCAGCTAAATACTGAGTGGTATCATGGCTATCATTGACAGATTGGGTCCAGGTAATTTTTAGCGCTTTGCGACCTTCCATCGCACTCCAGGTATTACTGGCAATCACGGCTATGCCGCCCAAAGCCTGAAATAATGGTGCACCTTTAGGTACCGGTAACTGAATAATATCCAATACACCCGCCACTTTACGGGCCGCGCTATCATCAAAAGTGGCCACATCACTACCCAGTACTGGCGGGCGAGTAATGCTGGCATACACCATGCCCTCAACATTAATGTCATAACCAAACATGGCTTTACCCGCTAATATGTCATCCATATCAACGATAGTTTTAGGCTTACCAATAAAGTTAAATTCGCTATCTGGCTTAAACGTCAGCGTTTCAATATTCGGCACCTTAATGGCCGATGCCGCGACAGCTAACTCACCAAAGCGAAGACTTTTAGTTGACCCTTTGTGATACACGCGACTTTGTTTGGCATAAACCTCAGCCAATGGCACATTCCATTTATCTGCAGCAGCTTGCTCGAGCATGGTTCTGGCCATTGCGCCCATTTGACGCATTTTTTTATACTGCTTACGAATGCTTCGGCTACCATCAGTATTTTGATCGCCATAAGCTATATCGCCTAAGCCTTGAACAACAACAATCTTGTCCCAATCGGCTTCTAATTCATCGGCCAATACTTGCGGAATACCGGTACGAATGCCTTGTCCCATTTCAGAACGATGACACGTTAGATATACCTTGTCATCTTCGCCAATGGCAACAAACAAATTCATGGTGGCTTGTTTGTCTTGCGCTAACGCCATTGGGCTCCAGGCTAAACTGGTGCTACCTAGGACTAAACCACCACCCACGGCACCAAATAACTTAAGTACGTTACGACGGCTAATATTTTCAACTGCGGTAAATGTCGTCATGATTATGCCTCCGTCGCAGATTTAATTGCCGCTTTAATACGTGGGTATGTCCCACAACGACAAATATTGCCCGACATTGCATCGTCAATTTGTGCATCATTAGGCTTAGCCGTGGTTTTTAATAATGCTGCGGCAGACATTAATTGCCCAGCCTGACAGAAGCCACATTGAGGCACATTGTGTTCCAACCACGCATCCTTGAGCTTTTGAGCCTCTAGACCTTCAATAGTGGTGACTTGTTTGCCCTGCACTTGTTTAAGACTGGTTAAACAGCCTCGCATTGGGTTGCCATCAACATGGATAGTACACGCACCACATAAGCCCGCGCCACAACCAAACTTGGTACCGGTAAAGCCTAAAATATCACGCAAAGCCCATAAAACCGGCATATTCGGGTCTGCATCAAGGGTAAAGTCCTTACCATTGACCAGTAGTTTTTGTGTTGCGGTTGTCATAATCACTCCTTAATTAGGGCAAAAGCCTTACTGATATAAACTCTTGATAACAAGCTTTCAGTAGCTTGTGTTTCTTGCAGTAACTTGTATTTGTCGCAATAGCTTGCGGTTAAGGTCATCGCTCGCTGTTGTATTTGTAGATTGCTTTTATATTTGTAGACAGCTTTATATAACGCTACTTGAATTTGATTAAATTGAGCTTAACTTGCTCAAGTGAAGTTCACTATTGTTGATCTAACCACAGGGCTAAATCGGCTGGTGTATCAATATCAAACTGTGCGTTTTCCATCGGTAAAATATTTAAGCTGTGTTGATGAGCATGGCGTTTTAACACCGTTTTAGCGCCCTTATCACCGTTAATCGACAGTAAATCAGTAAAATCGTCAGCTATAAAAATCGCCGGGACGCCGACATCTTGATGATAATAGCTACAACTAGTTTTGCCATTTTGCAGATAAGCCTCAATCAAGCCCACATAATCATCCACAGATAAGGCAACTTGGTCAGCCAACACCAACAATAATGCATCTGCCTTTACTTCAATCGCATAGGTCACAGCTTGTTTAACCGAGCTTGATAAGCCTAACTGCCAATGTGGATTAATCATCCGCAGGGTATTGGCAGTAATCGCCATCACGTCATCATTGATATGTGCACCCAATATCACCACTGGCGCTGCGATATTCGCTACCTCGCTTAGCTGATTAAGAGTGGCAATGCTGTGACCGAGTACACTTTGACCATTTTGAATTTTAGCGGTGATTTTACTGCCGTTAAATCGGCTACTCGCGCCAGCAGCCAAAATAACACTAACAATCTTGACCGTTGATGAGCGGTTCATTCCTAAAGCATCACACAATCAAGGCTGGTCAATTTGCTGTTGTACAACACGCCATGACACTGAGATAAAATACTTAATGCTACTGAACCAGGTAACTCACCACCTAATGCTAAGCCTGCTGGCGCTGAAAAATAGCCTTTGAAATCATCAACATTTAACTCAGCGATATCGAGCACTTTATCGCGGCGATGAACTGGGCCTAATAACGAAATATATGCCAATTCTAAGGGTTGCAATGTTTTTAAAGTTTTGGCATCAATTTGTAGGTTGTGGCTCATTACAAAAGCCGCATCTAGCCCCTTGAGTAAATCTGGCGGAATGCTTGGCGTTGGATGTTTAATAATTTGGCAACCAGGAAAATCATAGTTACGCGCATATGCTGTACGCTCATCAAACACCGACACATTCCACCCCATTGTTTGCGCCATTTGCGCTATGGGTTGAGCATCTAATCCACCACCAAAAATACCAATGTGTACCGGCGGTCTGAGGGGGATATTCAACACGGTATTATGCTGTTGTAGCACTTTTTCGGTTTTAGTGTTTAAGGTTATCGCAGTTGGCGAGTCATTTTCTTGTTCGGCAAATAATCCAGACACTGCATGACTTGGCGCACCATCATCGGCAATGTTAATTTGATAAATACCACTATCTCCACGCATTAGAGCGTCATGTACTTTAACGAGACCGAGGTAATTATTCGCCTTGTTAAGCGACACCATCATAATATTGACAATGCCACCACATCCTAACTGATAACTAGTATCAGATTCGTCTGTCGCATCGTAAGTTAATTGCAGAACTTGTTGGGTTTGAATAGCACGTTGAGCATGGCGACGAAGATCAGCCTCAAGGCAGCCACCGCTGAGCATGCCTAAGCTTTTCCCCATTGGATGAAATAACATGATCGCGCCGGGTTTACGATAAGAAGACCCTTGCACTTGAGTTAATACAGCTAAAACCCAATCTTCTTGATAAGTAGGTAACCAGGTATCGAGTAAATCAACAAGGTGTTGAACCATGAAAACTGTCCATCATTGTAAAGGCAGTCTCCTAAGCTAACAGACTGTCTTTACAATGCAAAGAATCATTAGTTTCAATTTATGTCTTAATTTTCTGAATGATTTGCAAAAACTGATTATTAATCAAATAACTGATCTGCAACAAACGGATTATGCTGGCGCTCTTCAGCAAAGGTCGACATCGGCCCATGGCCTGGAATAAAGCTTACGTCTTGCCCTAAAGGCCACAATTTAGTGGTAATTGAATGCAGTAAGTCTTGATGGTTAGATTGCGGAAAGTCGGTTCGGCCAATAGAACCTCTAAATAACACATCGCCAACCCAAGCTAATTTAGTTGGCTCATTATAAAACACAATATGTCCAGGTGTATGACCAGGGCAATGCAGCACACTGACGGTCTGCTCGCCAATAGTCACCTCGTCACCTTCTTTGAGGTATTGCGTGGGTTCAAATGCTTCTGCTCGCGCAAAACCAAAGTTTTGACTTTGTTTTACCAAGTTATCTAACCAAAATTTATCGGCTTCATGTGGACCAATAATCGGCACGGATAATGTTGCAGCTAAACTCGCCGCGCCGCCGACATGATCGATATGGCCATGAGTCAATAAAATTTTCTCAACGTTCAAGCCTAACTTAGTCACCTCAGCCATAATCCTTTCAATATCACCACCCGGATCAACTACCGCAGCTTTTAAGGTTTTTTCGCACCAAATAACACTGCAGTTTTGCTGAAAAGGAGTAACAGGGATAATTTGATACTTCATCGACAACCTCACGCTTATGCTCATATGTTGATTATCGGTTAATTTTACCTAGGCAGTATTGATCTAGATAGCTTTATAATGTGATACCCATCAAGCTTTGCATTGTTGATGTACAATATAAGTATAGAAATACGATAGCGCCCAATTAAATAACCAATGGGTATTTATTAATGAGTAGCTTGTTCAGTGTTAAACGCTGAATGAATAGAACTGATACAACAATCGTACAGTTCACTGCAACTCGTAATGCTTCCCACAAGACTTAGTAGGATATGTATGCACATTGATATCACTTTATCAGACATCAAAGCTCGTAAACATTTTTTCTCAGTGCCGCTTGATTATCAACAAAGTCCCAGTAAGCAAATTACCGTATTTGCCCGAGAACTAGTAAGTATTGAAAACCAACACAAACAATTACCTTATCTAGTTTTTTTCCAAGGTGGGCCTGGCTTTGGCGCTGTAAGACCGCTTAGCAATAGTGGCTGGATTAAACGCGCACTAAAAGAATACCGGGTACTGCTATTAGACCAGCGTGGAACAGGATTATCGACACCCGTCAATGCCACCAGCTTAAGTTACATGAGTGCCACCGATCAGGCCGCCTATTTAAGTTTTTTCCGTGCCGATAGCATTATCCGTGATGCGGAATATATTCGCACTAAATTGTCACCAGGCGAGCCGTGGAGCATTTTAGGCCAAAGCTTTGGTGGATTTTGTGTATTACATTATTTATCTGCCGCACCAGAAGGCGTAAAAGAAGCCTATATCACGGGTGGTATCCCCTCATTAACACGCTCCGCAGATGAGGTTTACCAAGCAACTTATCAGCGTGTTATCGCCAAAAACAATGACTTTTTCACACGTTTCAGCGATGCCAGAGTTTTGGTCGACACACTGGCTAAATACTTGTTCGACAATAAAGTCTACCTTGGCACTGGCGAGTTATTAACGGTCGAAATGCTCCAACTATTGGGTATTAACTTGGGCATGGAACAAGGGCCTGAATCTGTTTACTATTTACTTGAGCAAGCCTTAATAGACACACCTCACGGCGTTGATGTAAACCCATTGTTTCTTCATCAATTTAGTCAATACCTTGATTACAACACCAACCCAATATTTGCATTAATGCACGAGTCAATATACTGCCAGCAACAAGCATCAGCATGGTCTGCGCATAGAATTAGGGCGCAATACAGCCAGTTTAATTACAAACCAGGTAAACCCTTATTATTTACCGGCGAAATGGTGTATCCATGGATGTTTTCTCAATTTGAACAACTTGAGCCACTGCAACAAGCGGCCAATTTAATCGCAGCGAAAAAAGATTGGCCTGCCTTGTACAACCTAGAGCAACTTGCGGTAAATAAAGTGCCCGTTGCCGCCGCGATATACAGCGAAGATATGTTTGTCGAAATGCAGTACAGCTTAGAAACGGCTAAGCAAGTGAGTAATCTTAAATATTGGCTCACCTCTGAGTATGAACACAACGGCATTAGAATGGACGGTGAGCGGGTGCTAGACAAACTCATTAGTCTCAATAGAGGCCATTGTTTGCGCTAACTGATTACATTGGCAGATTTTAAAGGGGCATAAGACTGAATCTTATGCCCCTTTTTGATGGAGATTGTATCGTTTTACACTATTGAGCCATTACAATACTTGCAATACCTGCTCTGCTGCTAAGCGAGACTTAGGCAGTTTAGCGTTATAGTCTTCATCTGGATGGTGATAACCAAATGCTAACGCCACATCACACACATAACCGTCTAATTCTTTAGCAAACACTTGGCCTAGCATTTCACTGTCAACACCTTCCATCGGTGTAGAATCGATACCTAAACGCGCTAACGTATGCATAGTGTTGCCTAGTGCTAAATAAGTTTGCGACTTAGTCCAAGCAGCGTTGTTACCTGCCTCATCTGTGTTTAAATCAACAAACGCATATGCACCAAATGCACCTTCGCGATCTTCAGCCTTAGTACGACCATCAACAATGCCCTGGTCTACCACTTTGGCATAATCTTCACGTGTATATTTTGGGTTATAAGCAAACAAAATTGTATGCGAAGCCGTTTTAGCGTGTGGCTGGTTAAACTGGAACTTGTTAGCATATGAATCATGCAGACGTTGCTTGGCTTCATCACTTTCAATCACGATAAATTTCCATGGTTGAGAGTTAATTGATGAAGGCGACAACACCATTGCATCATAAATAACGGCTAAATCTTCAGCCGATACGCGTTTAGTCGCATCGTAGCGTTTTGCGGTGTAACGTTTTTCTAAATCAGAAATAATAGCGTGAGTCATGTAATGCTCCATAACAATAAGATATGACAGTGTAAATAATTTAAAAGTAAGTAAGTTAAAAGTAAGTAATTTAAAAATAAGTAAATTCGAGCGGCTCTCTATCAAGCAAATATTGTGCTTAACTTGTTTTTAAGGCCGTTAACGCCATTTAATCGAACAGCCCATACTGGCGGTTTGTTGTTTAGGCCCTTTACCGATAGCAGCAATTAATTGCATGGCATTCACCAGCTCTGGTATACGATTAGGATCGTTTTGTAACCGCGTATCGTCCAGACGACCACGATATTGCAACTCGCCCAGGGCATTAAAACCAAAAAAATCTGGAGTGCACACTGCGCCGTATTGTTGGCCAACTTGTTGGTCTTCATCCACTAAATACGGGAAGGTAAAACCATGCTGCTCGGCAAAACGAAGCATATTTGCTGGCGAGTCAGCGTCAACTAAATGGTAATCATTAGACATCACTGCTAGCACGTTAATGCCCTCTGCCATCAACAGTTTAGTGTCCTCGGCTAAGCGAGCCGCTATGGCTTTTACATAAGGGCAATGATTACAAATAAACATAATCAATAAGCCTTTATCACCCAGGTGTTCACTCATGGTAAACACGTCTCCATGAGGATTCTTTAAAGTGAAGTTGGGGGCTTTCCAGCCAAAATCACAAATGGGTGTATCAAGTAACATAACGCTTAACCTTAAAAACTGAATTCGGGATAACCCAAAGTAAAGTAACAACGCCAACATACATTTGGTTTAAACACATATTGCCGCGAAGCATACTGTAATGACGTTATTGTACGCTTAACTTTGTTTGCCATATACAGGGTAAAAATTGAAACATTATCAATTTATTTTTAATAATCGAAAGATGAGCCTAAAGCAAAACAGCCAACCTGAGTTGACTGTTTATCCGTATACATGAGCCGTTAACAATTAACTTAACTTGATCTCGGTATAAGTCATGAACTTATGCTATTTAAAATCAACATGTTACCCATCCTCATCTCCAAGCTTGTCATTTGTTATGCTAACAAGGCGAATTGACGCGTCAATAGCAACCTACTGTAAGTCGATTCAACGCAGTGAACAGGACAAAGGACTGTTTGAAAGGCGTTTATTATCCCGAACTCAGGTTAATTTATCGTCGGCCCGCTGATGACAGCCCGATAACCTTGCTCAGTGTCATCTAATACAAACTCAATATAGTGCTCAATACTAGCAAGACTATCTTGTTGATAATGTGATACATAAAGTAATTGACTTAAATGTTCTTTCGCTATCAATTCAAGAGAGTTTTTAATCAACCTACGGCCTAAATAATCTAAGCCTTGATATGGCTCATCGAGGATTAACAACGTAGGTTGTTTTACAATTGCCCTGGCGATTAACAACAAACGTTGTTGGCCATACTCCAGTTGTTTAAACGCCGTTTTGCTCAAATGTCCCATGTGTAAAATAGTTAACCATTCTGTCGCGATAGCCACTTGCTGTTGTGTCGGCTTTTGGTACAAGCCAATCGAGTCATAAAAACCAGAAACAATCACGTCAAGCGCACTGCAATTAACCCGGTATTGCATATGCAGCGCTGACGACACCATGCCAATATGCTGTTTAATTTCCCAGATACTCTCTCCCGAGCCTCTCTTTTTACCAAAGATATCAATATCGTTACTGTAGCACTGTGGATGATCGCCAAAAATAAGCCCTAACAAGGTGCTTTTACCACAACCATTAGGACCTTTTACTTGCCAATGCACACCATTATCGATACGCCAATTTACCCCTGAAAAAATCACTTTGTCGCTATATGCCACTCGTCCATTATGTAATTGAAATACCGGATTTGAAAAAATAGGGCTATGACGATGACGACGAATAAGTGCCAATAACTCTTCACTTTGTTGTCCTGATTGAGCGGTTAACTGATTAATAACGGGATGACTATCCCACTCAGACTTGCTCATCACACTGTCTAATTTACCGTGGCTAAATAAAGCAACATGCTCAATCCACTCAGGTAAATCTTCTTCACGAGACACCACTATTAAGATTTGCATGCTGTGCGATAACAGCTGTAAATACTCGGTTAAAGTCCGCCTATGGCCAACATCGAGTCCAGCATACGGTTCGTCTAAGACTAAAAAAGGCACTTGGGTGGCGACGGCGCGAGCTAACATGACCCTGCGACCTTCACCTGTCGATAATTGAGTGAAACTACTTTGACTTAGATGAATTAAATCGAGCTGTTGCAACAACTGATGGGTCATGGCGTTATCATGGCACTGGCCATAAATCACCCCAAACACTGTGGTTTTGGGGTCTGTGTAACCGAGTGACTCACTGTCATCTTGTTCTAAAATATCTTCAAGTAACGATTGTTGAGCCAACAACGACACCACAGCGACTTGTGTCGAGTCAACGCCGATAATATTGCCAGAATAATCGAGTGGTTGATCGTGAGGCGTCTGGGTTAATAGTTGGCCTAACATGGCTCCCACATCGCCCTCGGTGCTAAACACTCCCCAAGATTGTTTCGCAGCAATGAGCCATTCGTCAATCACTAAGTCGACACTCGATGAACTGCTTTGCAGCTGTGAAAATCTAATTTCCATCTTACCACCTACCTACACTTTACATCGTTTGAGTGTCTCACAAGTTGCTGAAAAAAATCGACAAAAAAAGCAGATCATTTAATGATCTGCTTTAGTCTTTATCGCATCACTTGTGTCAATGATACTCATTAGTTAACAAGGGTCATTTCACTCACAACAAACTCAACAACGGCACCTTCTGTAGCTGCCACATAATCAGCTAAATGCTGATTGCCCATATGAGCTTGCCATAATTCACGGCTCTGCCAGTTCTCATAAAACATAAAGTGCGCAGGATTTGTATTATTTTGATGTAAATCGTAGTTAATACAGCCTTCTTCAGCACGAGTTACTTCAATCAATTTCAATAATTCAGCTTTTACTAAATCGATTTTATCTGCTCTAGCAGTAATATTGGCAACGATAGTTAATTGAGACATGTTAAATCCTGTTTTAATAAATTTAAATAACAATGAATAATCAAATCTGACGATAACGCTTAAAACCCTTCAAGAACAATCTTACCAATCGCACTGCCAGCCTCTAACGCTTGGTGTGCTGCACGTAAGTTTGCAGCATTAATTTCGCCCATGTGCTGGCCTAACGTAGTTTGAATATAACCCTGGTCAACAAGATCAGCAACGCGATTGAGTAAACGTCCCTGCTCATCCATATCGACTGCGTTAAACATCGAACGCGCAAACATAAACTCCCAGTGCAGCGATAAACTCTTGAGCTTAAGTTTAGTAACATCAAGCGCTTGGGGATCATCAATCATTGCGATTTTGCCAAATGGCGCTAGTACTTCGGTGTAACTTTCAAAATATGCATCAGTGCTATTTAAGCTGGCAACGTGGGTCACAGGACCAATATTTAATGCCTCAATTTGCGCAGTAAGTGGCTTTGTATGGTCAACAACATAATCTGCACCCAGCTTTTTAACCCAATCACTTGAACTTGCACGTGATGCTGTTGCAATGACAGTCGCACCTGTAATCGCTTTAGCGATTTGCACAAAAATAGAACCTACACCACCAGCCGCACCTACCACTAAAATCACTTCATTTGATTTATCAGTTGAACCAGGGCTCTGTTGCTTGATGGTTAAATGTTCAAACAATAACTCCCATGCAGTGATAGCAGTCAAAGGCAATGCTGCGGCTTCAGCATGAGATAAACTTTTCGGTTTAAAACCCACTAAACGTTCATCAACCAATTGATACTCAGCATTACTACCAGGGCGAGTAATGTCACCGGCATAATAAACCACATCACCAGGCTTAAATTGGCTCACTTTGTCACCAGCAGCAATCACTTCACCTACGGCATCCCAACCAATAACTTTTACTTCACCATCAATTGGTGGCATTGTTAATCGTACTTTATAGTCGGCTGGGTTAACGGCAATGGCACTCACTTTAATCAGTAAGTCATAACCAGTGGCGATAGGTTGCGCCAAGGTCACATCGATTAATGATTCAGGGTTTGTAATAGGTAGAGACTGCTTATATCCAATGGCTTTCATGCTGATATTCCTAATAATAAAAATGGCTAACTGAGTAACTAACTTAATGAAGCTATGTTAGCGCTTGTTTTATTCGCCATAAACAGCATAATGATTGAAACATTATCAATTTAAAATGGATAATCATGCTTTTAGAAGACTTACAAGTGGTGATCAAAGTTGCTGAGTTTCGCAGTATTACCGCTGCGGCTACTAATTTAGACATGCGCACAGCAACTGCCAGCGCAGCTTTAAAGCGAGTTGAAGCTCATTTAGGAGCGGAATTGTTTATTCGTACCACGCGTCAATTACGCTTGTCGAGTGCTGGTGAGAAGTATATTCCACAATGCGAACAAGCCATGTTAATGCTTGAGCAAGCCAAACAGAACATGAAAGGTGAGCTGGATATTATTGACGGTGACTTACGATTATCTGTTTCATCAGATCTGGGGCGCAATGTAGTTATCCCTTGGATTGACGACTTTATGGACACTCATGCAAAAGTGAGTTTGCGTGTCAGCATAAGTGATACAAATGTTGATTTTTATCGCGACTCAGTCGACTTAGCGCTTCGTTATGGCTCACCTAATGATGCTAATTTATATGGGTTTAAAATTTGCAACGTCCCTAGATTAATCTGCGCTTCTCAAGCATATTTAGATAAATATGGCACGCCCAAACACCCGCAAGATTTAGCGGAACATAATGCATTACTCTACCAGCTACAAAACTTAACCCATGATATATGGGAATTTACCCAGGGTGATGACAGCATTAAAGTTAAAGTATCGGGTAATCGAGTCGCAAACGATGCCGACTTAGTGAGGCGTTGGTGCGTAAACGGCAAAGGGATCGCAGCAAAATCATGCCTTGATATGGCACATGATTTATTGACCAATAACCTTGTCACCATCATGTCAGACTACCAGGTTAAAACCACAGAACTGTGGTTAATATTTCCCAGCAGACAATCTATCACCCCTGCGACCCGATTATTACGCGACATGCTCAAGCAGCAAACCCGCAAGTTGTTGCAACAATTAATCGCTAAAGGCATTTTAGATAAAAGTGTGTTGGATTAATATTGTTGAGTCAAAGTTTATGACGAAATGTCGATGACAAGAGATAAATTAGAGCGCAATAAAACTTTAAATACGTACAGTAGGCTATACTTAACCAAAAGAATAACCTACTGTTATTAAATAGTTTTTAGATATTAGTAATACAAATTAAAAACTGCCTGCTCCATCATTCCAAACAATAACACCTGGGTGTCTCAAATCATCACCACCAACAACTAAATCAATAAAGCCATCGGCATTCAAATCCACTAATTTTGTTGAAACAATAAAAGCACTGTCACTACCAACCTCTACCGAAGTGCTCCTACGCGAAAAGTTAGCATTGCCATCATTGACCAATATTTGAATCACGTTTTGACCATCGATATCTGCACCCGTTATGTCAGAAAATACAATATCAATATCTCCATCACCGTCTATATCACCGACATCATGCGAATGAGTAAAACCTTGGTAATTAAAAGCTTGTTGCATTGTGTCATCAACTATTAGTTTTCCAGTGCCGTCAGCAATTAACAACTGATTTTTCTCACCTGGAAAGTTCCCACCATCATAACCATGGCTAGAAACTAATACATCAATAAATGAGTCGCCATTAAAGTCGGCTGCACTGATTTCGCGTACATGAGTTAAGCCTTCAGAGCCTACAATGACACTATCACTCTGATCTATAAAACTTTGCTCTCCTGCATTAACTAATGTTGTAAATGGAATTAATTCATTTATAAAGCCATTAACATATTTAGGCCCACCATAAAAAACATCATCAAGACCATCAAAGTTTAAATCGAATATCACAGGGCTATAGATAAATGTACTAGTATCAACACCTTTAAAGCTAGAAATAGAGCCTGTACCAAGACTAAACGTCATCGAATCAGTTTCAACTAAGTTGTTAATGAGTAAAGTCCAACTTAGTGTGCGCTCAACAGAATCACCAAAATTATCAATACTATGTGCCATTAAATCAATATCGCCGTCATTATCTGCATCGACCGGAACAAATGAGCCTATACCTTCAAAGCTATCGAGATTAATAAACTCAAACTGACCATCTGTATTTTGAATCATAGGTTTAACAAGATTAGAGGGTAATTGGTCATGATGAGAAACGATATCGAGCTTTCCATCATTATTAAGGTCAACTAGATAGATTTTTTCAACCCAGCTATAGCCTTGAAAATTCAGGCTTGCAAAATATAAATCCGTTTTATCTTCAAATGAGTCATTACCGTCATTAATCAAAGCTTGAAAATAAGCATCTTCAGAATATCCACTTCCAACTCTGACTAATATTAGGTCATTAATTCCGTCTTGATTTAGATCTGTAGAGGCAATATCTGTAATTAATTCACGTCCATCAACCGCTGGTAATGTTGTTGAACTTAATGATATGGGCTCTGTTGGCTGTTCAGTTGAATCTTCAGAGTCTTGGTCAGAGTTACTAGAGTCGCCGCCACAGCCTGATATGACAAAAAAGAAGGATAATAATATTAATAATTTTTTAGACATTGAAATTCTCCATATTTAGTTAATATAGCCCTACAACTTATTGACGACCGACTCATCAGGTCTGAGCATTTAAGTGATTTGCTAAAAACGTCCTGTATTTTCAATTTGTTTCTTTTTATAAAAAAGATTGTTCATCTTAAAATCATTAACAAACTTTAAAGATCCATAATTAATTACCATTCTTAAAATCAACCTTAGACAACACCCACTATTAAATCCACACTTGAATTTTCAAATGAATACTTTAATACTTTTTAGTGATTTATTAGTAAGATAACCATTATTTTCACTGTATATAAAATCAGTTGCTATCGTGGATAAACTTAGAGATTATGTAACGTTATTCGCAGAAGAGTTATATTGATTAGATTCAGGCGTCTAAAACAGAATAAATACTATTAAATAAACAGTTTAATATCATTTTTTGATAATGAAGCATTGAGCATTATTTGAATATTTTAAATCAATTCTAAAGATGAAGGCTCTAAATATCTAGCGGAAGCACTTACATTAGGTAAGCAATAGCAAATGCGATTAAATGTTCATCTCTAGTGTTACTATCTTTCATCAATGAAATCTCTTGAAATAAGCAACATATTTGAACGTTCAACCGAACTCATACGAGTTCGATTGATAAACTCACACTTAATGTGTCGCTTTATCCCCCCAAATTTCTGCTAATCTTTTGTCTCGGCCGCAGTTCCAACGGTAAGCATTATAGCGAAGTGGATTGTTTTTATAGTAATCCTGATGGTAACTCTCATCGCCTTTTATCGGATAAAAGATAGACGCATTTAAAATCGGCGTAACCACTTTATTATTGGGAAACTGCTTTTCCACCTTGCTTTTAGACTGTTGTGCAATTTGACGTTCGGCGTCGTTTGCCACAAAAATTGCACTTAAATAGCTAGAACCTTTATCGCAAAACTGTCCGCTTGCATCAAAAGGGTCAATGTTGACCCAGTAATGCTCCAACAGCTCTGAGTAGCTCACTTTGCTTGGATCGTATGTTATTTCAACCGCTTCATAATGACCACGGTGGTTACCATTATAGGTAGGGTCTTTGATGTTTCCACCTGTAAATCCTGAGACTACATCGGTTACGCCATCAAGTTTTTCAAAATCCGATTCCATACACCAAAAACATCCACCAGCCAAAATAGCTTTATCTGCGGTGGCATTCGATGCATAAGACAATAAACTTGCTGCAAATATCGTTAATGCTAGTGTGCTTTTCATAACAGCCTCCTGAATTTTTTATTGATAAGGTTATCTATCATAACGCTACAATATGAACTTAATGGGATAATAGTTCACTATGGCGTTGATTAAACTTAAATGACACAGTCGCCAAATAACCTCCGCTACCCCATTAACCGGCACCAGACTCATATGTGTTTTCCGCTTAACTCTCATGCCAAAGGGTATCATCGCAATACTGCTTGATGAGCGCTTGGATATCTTCAACTTCTGTTTCAGAGAAGTTTTTTAATATCGTGTTGTTACCATTGCCAGCTTTCTGAATGAACACTTCATAATAAAAAACACCCTCAGCGTTTTCTCTACCCTCGATAGAAAATGCATTTTCACTAATGATGAAATTGTCCTCTAGAGAAAATAGCACATTATAAAAACCAGAGTGAGAATGGAATTTAGCGCGCTGTAAACTGTCTTTCATTGGCTCAATAATTTTAAAAATTTCCGGATTAATAGGAAACCATTCACTACTGAGTAGCTTAGAAATACTGACGCAATCTTGACTTATTTTACCTAAAGATTGTTTCAAAAAAACTGAGTCACCAGTAAGTGCCAAGCGATAAGGTGTTTCTCCCTTTTTATTCTGTAGATGAACATTAACAGGTGTTGACTCTGTGAACATTTCAAACATCCCGTCTTTACGTGGGTTGGGCGGGTAAGGAGTCCCTTCGGGTAATTTCGCTTTTAGTATTGCGGTCGCGATGGTTTCGCCTTCAGAGGTATAACCATTGTATGCATCTGGTGCTGTGTGGTTCCAATTAATATGCTCAACAAGCCCGCCTTTAACCAAAAACGCGACAATATCATCGGCACTACTCATTCCCATATAATGCTTATTAATTGTATTAGCGACTTTTTTAGGTAAATAAACCACAGCCGTCGTTTGATCACCGGTAGGAAGAGTCAGGTACTTACTTTGCAATTCTTTTTGAATAAAATTATTTAGCTTGTCATAAAAACTATCTGTAACCCAGCTAGACCCATCTTGGAGAATGCTAAATTTCTTCTTTTTATCTTTATATTCAAAGTGTAACGTGACGGTTGTATCCATACTCCCACTGACAGAAATATTAGTTGGCTTAAATTCGCCAAGGGTCACATCGACATGTTGCATAAATACGTATTTATATGATTCGATTCCATCAATGCACTCTGGATCATAATGAAGAAAACGTTCTGGCGTGATACTTTCGAAAATTTGAAATAAATCATTGCTCGACTCAAGGTCACATAATTCAGTTTCAACGTTAATCTTATGCTTCTTAAGCAAATTTGTTATTCTTTTTAAAAGATCCATTTTATTGTTTCCATTAAATATACAGGTAACACCGGTGTAACCTCTTTAACAGAGGAAAACCTTAAAGCTTTAAATTACCTTACCACTATTTCACTTTTGCTTTGGTCTTCTTTTTATACGTTTTTTTAAAACTGCGCTTTGGCGCACTATTGGCAACACCTTGTAATGCTGAGGGTAACTGACTTGACGCTTGAGTAATTAGGCCATCTAACTGACTGAGTAATGGCTGCATAAACGCATCGTACTTTAAGCGTTTTTGGCTAATGGCATCGAGACTATTTTCCCATAATGCGGTCATGTCGGGTGTGGTGGCAGAATCGGGTAAACTGCGAATAAGACCAACACCAACAGGCGTCGCTTTAATGGCTTTACCCTGACGAACTAAATAACCACGCTTAAACAGCAACTCAATAATCCCGGCACGTGTAGCCTCTGTGCCTAGGCCATCGGTTTCTTTGAGGATTTTTTTAATGTCGCTATCGGTAACATAACGACTGATGCCCGTCATGGCACCTAATAAGGTCGCGTCAGTAAAATGTTTAGGCGCTTGGGTCATTTTTTCTAATAATTCACCACGCTCACATTGCAGTATTTGGCCTTTTACTAGCGGCGGTAGTGACTGCTCGTTATCGTCGTCATCATTGTTATTTGAATCAGTATTACTTTGATTTGCCGTTGTACGTTTAAATAACTGCTTCCAACCTAAAGCTTTATCTTGTCGCGCCTTAGTGGTAAATAATCCACCCTCAATGGTCACTTCAACAGCCGTTTCAGCATAGATATAAGCGGGATAAAACTGGGCTAAATATTGCCTTGCCACATGTTGATACAACTTGGCTTCATTACTTGATAACGCCGACAAATTAGCCACTTTTTCGGTGGGTACTATCGCATGATGGGCATCCACTTTACTGTCATCCCAGGCTTTAGATTTAAGCTTGGCATTAGGTGCGTCGCAACCATCCACTAACCCAGAAGCGCCTCTAAGCACTGCATCTAATACTTTGGGGGCTAATGCAAGTTGATCTTTGGGCAAATAACGACTGTCTGAACGAGGGTAAGTAATTAATTTGTGACGCTCATACAAACTTTGGCAAGTGTCTAGCACTTCTTTGGCTGACAAGCCAAAGCGCTTAGCTGCATCGATTTGCAGTGCGGATAAGCTGTAAGGCAATGGTGGGTTTTGGCGCTTGTCTTTGGCTTCTAATTTGGTGACTTCAGCGGATTTACCTGTAATTCGCGAAACAACGTTTTCAGCTAATCCTCTAGCTAACACTCTGTCATCTTCGTCCATATAAGGTTTACAGGCTTCGCTAGGTTGCCATTTTGCGGAAAATGCTTGTTGTTGGTCTGTTAATAAATGGGCTAGCACTTCATAAAATGCTTTAGGGATAAAATTAGCGATTTCATCATCGCGGCGCACCACTAATCCGAGTAACGGTGTTTGAACTCGGCCAACAGATAACACACCTTGATAGCCGACTTTACGCCCTTGAATAGTATACGCACGGGTCATGTTCATGCCGTATAACCAATCGGCGCGGCTGCGCGCTAATGCAGAGGTTGATAATGGCACAAACTCACGATTGCTACGCAGTTGCCCTAGCGCGCGTTTTACCGCCTGTGGGTTTAAATCGCTTATTAATAAACGCTGAACTTGATTGAGTTTGTCGCCTTTTACGCCCAGATAGGAAATCACCTCATCAACCAGCAATTGCCCTTCTCTGTCTGGATCGCCCGCATTGATAATTGATGTTGCTTGCTTAACCAGTTTACGTAGCACGGTCAGTTGGCTGCGGGTTTTAGGTTTTGGTTGTAGCTTCCAAGTTTGTGGCACTATGGGCAAATGCTCAAGCTTCCATGATTTAAAGGCATCATCATAGGCATCTGGCTCTGCCTGTTCGAGCAAATGACCAATACACCAAGATACACAATCACCGTTGGCAGCCGTTATAAAACCATCGCCTTTTTTGTGAGGCTTCGGAAGTACATCAGCAATCGCTCGGCCTAAACTGGGTTTTTCAGCTATATATAAAATCATAATCCATTATCAGGTCGTAAAGGTTCAGTGAGCGCAAACATCAATCGCGCCAATTAGCTGTATAAAATTACAGTATAGATTACCTGTTAATTTATCTTGCTGCAAATCACATAGCATTCACGGTAAAAATCATTACAATGCGGGTTTTATTTTTATAAACTATTAGCTCAATGAAACTTGGCCAGCGCTTAACGCAACTCAATGACATGATCCCAACAGGCTATACGCACATTTGGGATTGTTGCTGTGACCATGGTTTATTAGGTGCGGCGTTATTATCAAGACAGGCTTCACCGACAATACATTTTGTCGATATTGTCCCAAACTTGATGCAGCAATTAGAAGATAAGTTACAACGTTTTTATCCACGCCAATCAATTCCCCAATGGCATGTACATTGTATCGATGTAGCAAAGCTTCCCTTGTCAGATTATCCAGAAAACCCACTTGTTGTTATCGCTGGCGTGGGCGGAGATTTGATGATCGAGCTCGTTAATTCAATTTGCCTGCAAAATCCTCAGCTACATATCGATTTTTTACTCTGTCCTGTGCACCACCAGTACGAATTACGCCAACATCTGATCAAGCTTGAATGCCGTTTAATTGATGAAAAGTTGATTGAAGAGAATCGCCGATTTTATGAAATACTATATGTATCTCATGGCAAATTAGAACCGACTATATCGGGCAATTCAACCCGCTCTGAAAGCACTCAAGTTAGTCCTGCGGGTAATCAACTGTGGCAGTCAAACTCCGAAATGCAACGCGATATTACTCAGCGTTATTTAGACAAAGTCCTGACACATTATCAAAAGATAAGCCTTTCAAATCCCCAAAAAGCAGCCCAAGCTCTACAAGACTATCAAACGATTACTTTTTAGAAGCCAGTAAGAGTTACTCATCTTTATTTCACTTAAAAGCCTAAAGATAACACCTGGATCCCGGCTCAACATCGTTACCGGGATGACGTAGGCGGACGTTACTTCGATTAAGTCTGTAGGCGTTACTTGCGATGTGACGTAGGCGAACGTTGCGCAATGACGTATTTTTAGTCCGTCATCCCTGAGATCTTTTATCAGGGATCCAGGTGTTGATTTGGGTTCTAGGTTTTAGGTTTTAGGTTTTAGGTTTTAGGTTTTAGGTTTTAGGTTTTAGGTTTTAGGTTTTAGGTTTTAGCACTTAAGCCTTTTAAAACCCATAAAAAAACCAGCATTTTCATGCTGGTTTTTTGTTGTTAACAAATATTGCTAACAAGACGGCTCACTTATGGATGACACTCGTTGTGCATTTCTAAGTTAGTGCCAATGTCTTTGCTGCGGTTGGCTTTAGCATCGTCATTACGTAATTGAGTCAAGTGGTCTAAATATTCTTGATTCACGTCGTTGGTAATGTAATGGCCGTCAAAAACTGAAGTTTCAAAGCGCTTAATCTCTGGATTTTCCATTCTTACGGCTTCAACTAAATCAGTTAAATCTTGGAAAATAATGCCGTCTGCGCCAATAATTTTAGCAATCTCATCTGCGTCACGACCATGAGCAATAAGCTCATTAGAGGTTGGCATATCGATACCGTAAACGTTCGGGAAACGAATTTCAGGAGCAGCTGAAGCAAAGTACACTTTTTTCGCGCCTGCTTCACGTGCCATTTCGATAATCTGTTCTGACGTGGTACCACGCACAATAGAATCATCAACTAACAACACATTTTTACCTTTAAATTCGGTATTAATTGCGTTGAGCTTGCGACGTACTGACTTTTTACGCTCTTGCTGACCAGGCATAATAAACGTACGACCAATATAGCGGTTTTTAACAAACCCTTGGCGGTACGGCAAGTCCATACAACGTGCAATTTCTAATGCGATATCACATGAGGTTTCTGGAATAGGAATAACCACGTCGATGTCGTGATCTTCCCATTCCTTCTTGATTTTTTCACCTAATTTGGCACCCATGTTTACGCGACTTGCATATACAGAGACTTTGTCGATGCTTGAATCAGGACGGGCAAAGTACACAAACTCAAAAATACATGGGGCATAACTTGGGTCTACTGCACATTGACGAGTAAAGAGCTGACCATCAAGTGAAATGTAAACCGCCTCACCAGGTGCTACATCGCGCATCACTTCAAAGCCAACAGCGTCTAAAGCAACACTTTCTGACGCAACCATGTACTCAGTGCCAGTAGCCGTTTCGTGTTTACCCAACACTAAAGGACGAATACCAAATGGATCACGAAATGCAACTAAGCCTTGGCCAATAATCATTGCAACAACCGCATAAGCACCACGGGTTTGCGCATGGACTTTAGCAACAGCATCAAACACTTCGTCAGCACTTAATGACAAACTACGAGTTTCTTGCAGTTCATCGGCTAATAAGTTAAGTAAGATTTCTGAGTCAGATGTGGTATTCACATGACGGCGTTTTTTCACTAGGCCTTCAGCTAACTCAATCGTGTTGGTTAAGTTACCGTTATGCGCTAACGAAATACCAAATGGCGAGTTAACATAAAACGGCTGAGCTTCAGAAGCACTAGAGCTACCCGCGGTAGGATAACGCACATGACCAATGCCAGCATTGCCTTGTAAACGTTGCATGTGTTTAGGTTCAAACACATCTTTCACCAAACCATTGGCTTTACGTAAACGAAACGCATTGATGTCTACAGTCACAATACCTGCAGCATCTTGTCCACGATGTTGAAGCACAGTCAGCGCATCATAAATGGTTTGGTTAACTGTTGATTTTCCTACTATTCCGACGATACCACACATGGGTAAGGTTCCTCACTGTAAGGTGTTTTATGTTTATAATTATATTTTGGGTACAAAGCTTGAGGTGTTTTCGAGATAGTTAAAAAACCACTGAATAACCACGCCAAATTCGGGTACAAGTACTGAACCTTTCCACCATACGGTGTCTGGAAATGCAGTAAATGCATCCATAAAAAACAGTAATGCACTAACTATCAAGGCACCACGAATGGCACCAAAGCACAAACCTAGTATTCGGTCTGTACCTGACAAGCCAGTTTTAGACACTAACTGACCTAATAAATAATTGACTAATGCCCCTAGGATCAGGGTAACGACAAACAGAATGGCAATCGCGATACCGTTTCTAACTAACTCGTCCTGCATTTGAGTTAAATGCGCAGCAAGATCGAGATAAAACTGGCTAGCGATAAAGAAAGCGGCAAACCAAACCACAAGTGACATGGCTTCTTTTGCGAATCCGCGGATCAAACTAATAATAGTTGATAATCCGATAACGATAATAATTGCGTAATCAATCCAAACCATGAAAATGGGGATCCGGTATAGGGTTCAAGACGGCGCGATTCTAACAGAGACAGAGATGTTTCTCACCCCTGATTGTTCAAATTATTCATGCGTGATTGCGAACAATCAATTTGCTAATTTCAACCACGCAACATATCTACCGTCTGAACAAGTTATTGTTCTTGAGGATTGTAGGCAATGATCTTGCCCTTTAACCCAGTTAATTTAAAAATGGGCTCTTGGCGTGCTTTAAGCTTCGACTCTGAAACTTCAGGGCCAACAAACACTCGAGTTAACTTTCCATCAACAGGTTTAGCTGGCAATGTATATGCAGTGAATCCTGCTTTACGCAATTGAGCAATCAATGTACTAACATTGGCGGCGTTGTTAAAACCACCTAACTGTAAAGTAAAGCCAGCTGTAATGGCTGATTTTACTGGAGCTTTAACCTGAGCAACCACTTTAACGGGCTCAGTTTTAGGCTGGGGTTTAGCAGGCTGAGTTTGAATGGGCTTATTTTCAACTTTTTTAGCTACCGCGACAGGTTCTTCACTACCCAACTCAACCACATCACTGCCTAAGTCTTGTGGCTCTGGAATGGTTAACACCTGAAACTCTTCAACTGTGTCACCAGCAGCTTCAGTTGCTTGAGTATTATTTGAGTTATTGTGGCTTTTTGCTAAAGGCCGTAATGGGATTTCAGTAAACTCCTCAACAACTTGAGTCTTTTTACCATCTAATAAGTCGGGTAAAAATATTACCCCTAATGCGACAAGCACTATGGTGCCCACCAAACGATTTTGAAATTGACGATTCAAAGCGAATTCCCTTTTTAAATAATGCCCTATCTTGCTAACACTAACTACTTACTAGCCAATGACTGGCTAAAAAGACTTAAACTAACTTAAAACCTGCAACAGTATAAAAAGAACCAAACACAATAACTACATCGTCTTTGGATATTGACTGTTGTATTCCCTGCCATGCACTAGCGATATCATCATATTGTACGGCCGTTGCACGGCTATTATCATCGGGTAATGCCTGGTACAACAACGCAGCTGACGCACCACGAGGGTTGTCTAGACTCACTAAATTCCACTGGTTAATCTGTGGTGTTAATTGTGCAAGTACAGCCTTAATGTCTTTATCTTTTAACATGCCACACAATGCCACATTACGCCGGCCTTGGTAAGCCTGTAATTGTTTTGCTAAATAACGAGCAGCGTGTGGATTATGGGCAACGTCAAGTAGCACCAATGGTTGCTGGCTCACTTGCTCTAAGCGCCCTGCAAGTTGCGCACTTAACAAACCATCGCTAATCTGTTGTTGGGTAATAGTAGGCCATACTTGGCTCACTAAAGCCACGACACTGGCAGCATTAGGAAGCGGTAAACGCGGTAAAGGTAGGTCATCATAACTATGTTGCTTCGACTTAAAGTGCCATGTCGTAGAATTTGTACTAGATACCTGATATTCAAATTCAACACCAACACGGAATAAGTTTGTTTGTAGCTCGTTCGCATAATCATTAACCGATTGAGGTAAGTCTGGCTCACCCACGACTGCAGTACAATTAGGCCTAAAGACACCTGCTTTCTCACGGCCTACTAACTCACGCGTGTCGCCAAGGTATTCTTGATGATCAAGATCGATTGAGGTCAAAATAACCGCTGTTGAATCAATAATGTTTGTCGCATCTAAACGACCGCCAAGACCCACTTCAAGAATGGCCACATCCACGTTTGCAGCCTTAAATAAATATAAACCCGCTAAGGTCGCGTATTCAAAAAAAGTCAACGAAATCTCGGCTCTCGCGGCTTCAATAGCACAAAATGCCTCAATAAGAGATTCATCACTGGCATCTTGCTGATTAATCCGTACCCGTTCGTTGTAACGCATTAAATGTGGCGAGCTATAAACTCCCACGGTTAAATCCAATTGGCGTAAAATAGACTCAAGCATGGCGCAGCTAGTGCCCTTGCCGTTTGTGCCTGCAACGGTTATCACCTTCGTTGGCGCTAACGCTAATAACGATAAGCGCTTGGCTACTTCTTTGACACGAGTCAGCCCCATGTCGATTTCACTTGGGTGGATAGCCAGCAAATACTCTAGCCATTGGTCTAAGCTCGATTGCAGGTTAGGAACATGCATTTCATTAATAGCCGACATATAAAATCTCACTTTCTTTGACTGACGCTAAATTTAATCCAACATAAACAATGGCCCAAGAGCCAGTTTGGGGATTTGGTATTGCTCTGGATACGTCACATCAACTAAATACAAACCATTAGGTTTTGCTGTTGCCGCGGCTTGATTGCGATCTTTTAATGCCAGTAACTCGCTTATCCAGCTGATCGGCTGATTGCCTAAGCCAATCTCCAGTAACGAGCCGACAATATTGCGCACCATGTGATGTAAAAATGCATTGGCTTGAATATCAACCATCACATACATGCCTTGGCGCGTGACATTGACTTTGTGTACATTACGAAACGGAGTGTTTGACTGACATTGCACCGCACGAAAACTAGTAAAGTCGTGTTCACCTAACAGTAATTGGGCTGCTTGATGCATTAATGTTTCGTCAATATCACCGTGATAATGGCTCACACCAGAGCGTAAAATCCCCGGGCGTAATTGATGATTGTAAATCACATAACGATATCGACGTGCGGTAGCGCTAAAACGTGCATGAAAAGTGTCGTCGACTTCTTTTGCCCAGCGTACAGCAATGCTGTCTGGTAAATTGGCGTTAATGCCTAATGTCCAAGCCGTTAATGGCCGCTCTGCTGTGGTTTCAAAATGCACCACTTGACCAGTGCCATGCACTCCGGAATCTGTACGACCAGCACAAAAAACCTCTATGGGTTCATTTGCCACATAAGTTAATGCTTTTTCAAGCTGGGCTTGCACTGAATCGACATCGGCCTGGCGTTGCCAACCGAAAAAACCACTTCCATCATATTCAATACCTAACGCAACCCGCATAGCAATTTCCTCTACTAATTAATGGCGCGAAGTTTATACCAATTTGAGACATTATGTAATTGGATATAGGCACTCTTACTGACTCTAATGAATAGATGAGTAAATGACACAAGAGCGCCCTGCTTTCAAACTTATCCCCAATCAACCTGAATATTCTCGATTTCAGCAAGAATTGATAGGCATTTAGGTAAGGGATGAAAAGCGTTGGACCTAAAAATAGCCACTACTCTGTCGTTTACTCATTCATATTCATATGGTGCCCACTACTACGTCGTTCCGGCAATGCTGTTGAGCCGGAATCCAGGTGTTGGCTTTAAAAACTCAAGAAAAGTCAAAAACAACACCTGGATCCCTGATAACAGATCTCAGGGATGACGGGCGGGTAGACCAACACCTGGCTACCCGATTAACATATTCGAGGATGACAAGCGTTGGACCTAAAAATAGCCACGACGTCATCCAGTAATTCAACTATTGCGCTGCTTTCACGTTAGTATTCAGATAGCGCCCACTACTCCATCGTTTGCTTATTCGTATTCAGAGGGTGCCCACTACCACGTCGTTCCGGCAATGCTGTTGAGCCGGAATCCAGGTGTTGTCTTTAAAAACTCAAGAAAAGTCAAAAACAACACCTGGATCCCTGATAACAGATCTCAGGGATGACGTGCGGGTGGAGCCAGGCGACATCAATTACTCATTAGCATTCAAATGACGTCCACTACTCCGTCGTTTGTTCATTCTTATTCAGATGGTGCCTACTACCACGTCGTTAACTCATTCAGATGACGCCCACTACTACGTCGTTCCGGCAATGCTGTTGAGCCGGAATCCAGATGTTGTCTTTAAAAACTCAAGAAAAGTCAAAAACAACACCTGGATCCCTGATAACAGATCTCAGGGATGACGGGCGGGTGGAGCCAGGCGACATCAATTACTCATTAGCATTCAAATGACGTCCACGACTCCATCGTTTACTCATTCATATTCAGATGGTGCCTACTACCACGTCGTTTACTCATTCAGATGGTGCCCACTACTACGTCGTTCCGGCAATGCTGTTTAGCCGGAATCCAGGTGTTGTCTTTAAATACTCAAGAAAAGTCAAATACAACACCTGGATCCCTGATAACAGATCTCAGGGATGACGAGCGAGTGGAGCAACACCTGGCTACCCGATAACAGACTTCATTGATGACGGGCGTTGAACTTAAAAACAACCACGACTTCGTCCAGTAATTCAACTATTGCGCTGCTTTCACGTTAGTATTCAGATAGCGCCCACGACTCCATCGTTTACTCATTCATATTCAGAGGGTGCCCACTACCACGTCGTTCCGGCAATGCTGTTGAGCCGGAATCCAGGTGTTGGCTTTAAAAACTCAAGAAAAGTCAAAAACAACACCTGGATCCCTGATAACAGATCTCAGGGATGACGGGCGGGTGGAGCGACACCTGGCTACCCGATAACAGACTTCATTGATGACAAGCGTTGAACTTAAAAACAACCACGACTTCGTCGTTTACTCATTAATATTAAAATGGCGCCCACGACTCCATCGTTTGTTCATTCATATGGTGCCCACTACTACGTCGTTCCGGCAATGCTGTTGAGCCGGAATCCAGGTGTTGTCTTTAAATACTCAAGAAAAGTCAAAAACAACACCTGGATCCCTGATAACAGATCTCAGGGATGACGTGCGGGTAGACCAACACCTGGCTACCCGATTAACATATTCGAGGATGACAAACGTTGAACCCAAAATAGCCACGACGTCATCCAGTAATTCAACTATTGCGCTCACGACTCCGTCATTTGCTCATTCGTATTCAGATAGCGCCCACTACTCCGTCGTTTGTTCATTCTTATTCAGATGGTGCCCACGACTCCATCGTTTGCTTATTCGTATTCAGAGGGTGCCCACTACCACGTCGTTCCGGCAATGCTGTTGAGCCGGAATCCAGGTGTTGTCTTTAAAAACTCAAGAAAAGTCAAAAACAACACCTGGATCCCTGATAACAGATCTCAGGGATGACGGGCGGGTGGAGTAACACCTGGCTACCCGATAACAGATCTCAGGGATGACGTGCGGGTAGAGCAACACCAGGCTACCCGATAACAGATCTCAGGGATGACGGGCGGGTGGAGCAACACCTGGGTCCCTGATAACAGATCTCAGGGATGACGGGCGGGTGGAGTAACACCTGGGTCCCCGATTAACATATTCGAGGATGAAAAGCGTTGGACCTAAAAATAGCCACGACGTCATCCAGTAATTCAACTATTGCGCCCACGTCGCCATCGTTTGTTCATTCATATTCAGATGGTGCCCACTACCACGTCGTTCCGGCAATGCTGTTGAGCCGGAATCCAGGTGTTGTCTTTAAATACTCAAGAAAAGTCAAAAACAACACCTGGATCCCTGATAACAGATCTCAGGGATGAAGTGCGGGTAGAGCAACACCTGGCTACCCGATAACAGATCCCAGGGATGACGGGCGGGTGGAGTAACACCTGGGTCCCCGATTAACATATTCGAGGATGAAAAGCGTTGGACCTAAAAATAGCCACGACGTCATCCAGTAATTCAACTATTGCGCCCACGACGCCATCGTTTGTTCATTCATATTCAGATGGTGCCCACTACCACGTCGTTCCGGCAATGCTGTTGAGCCGGAATCCAGGTGTTGTCTTTAAATACTCAAGAAAAGTCAAAAAAAACACCTGGATCCCTGATAACAGATCTCAGGGATGACGTGCGGGTAGACCAACACCTGGATCCCTGTTACAAGCACTCGGGTTGGCATAAGCTCCTTTTTTCGGAACAAAAAAAACGGCGCAGATAACTGCGCCGTTTAATCAATTGAACCTCTACACTTTAGTGGCTAACGAAAACCTTTGAGTAAGTTTGCCGCTTCTGCTTGTTGGCGATCGTTACCGTCAATTTGAACTTCTTTCAACAATGCTTTGGCGCTGTCTTGATCTTCAATTTCGATATACGCCCTTGCTAAGTCTAATTTTGCATTAACAGAGTTTTCTTCGTCATCAACATCAATCATATCGGCATTGCCAATTAACGAATTCACTTCCCCCATATCAACATCAACGTCTTTATATTGATCGGTTTTATCGTCATCTTCGTCAGCATCGTTTAATAGTTTATCGATATCGATATAACCATTCTCGCGCTCAAAACTCATTAGGTCGTCATCACTGACACTAAACTGAGGGTTTCTACTGCGCTCTTTTTCATCAAGTGCAGCCAAAGCTTCATCTACAGTTAAATTATCGTCGCTCAAAATATAGTCATCTTCTGAGGTGTAATCGTCACTGTCGTCATCGTTTAATGACTGTGAAAATGCCGCTAGTAAGTCATCATCACTCACATTAGGTTCGTCATCTTGCTCATCCACTGCGGTTTCAGCCGCTTTAAGCAAGTCACTTTCCCAATCGAGCATGGCGGGCTTTGGCTTATTAGCTTTTAAATCATTGAAAAAGCTAGAATCTTTGTTCGCTTTTGTTGAGCCTCGAGTTTTCTCTTCTGCTACCGGCTCACTTGTGCTGGGTGCATCTTCGTTTGTGCTGAATGCATCAATAGACACATCATCATCGCCCATTGTTGCAAGACGTGCGTTCAGTTCATCTTCTGATGTACCATCATTTTCAGCATCTGAATCATCTGAATCATCTGAATCATCTGAATCGTCATCGAGGGTAAACGTTAAACCGTCATCATCATTCTTACTTTCACTGTCTGAACCAAGCTCAGTTTCAACATCCGCTTCGTTGTCACTGTCAGCCAACATAGCATCAAGTTCAGCATCAAAAAATGCTTTGTCGCTATCGTCAACCTCACTGTCAGATTCAGTATTGTCTGCGTTGTTTTCTGCTCTGCTTAAATCGAGATCATTTAAGTATTCATCAAGCTCTTTAAATAAATCTTCGTCTTCAATATCTTCAGAGTTGTCGGCATCGAGTTGAACATCAGGGTCATTGACTGGCGTGGCATATTCATCTTCGATGTCTTGCTCAAAGCTGGCCAGCAGTGCATCAACATCATCGTCTGGCGTTTGCGGCTCATGTAACACATCATCAGAGACTTGTTCTTTCTCTGGCGCAATACCTTGAGCATTCTCTAGGCTATTGGCATCAACGAGTGATTCTTCTTCACTAAGTGGCTCCAGCGGTGATTCCATTTCTGGTTCATCAAAGCTAGCTAATAGCGCATCAATATCATCGTCGCTGCTGTTGATAAGATCTGCGGCAGTATTATGTTCATCATCTTCTAATTCTGCAGCTAATTGTGCTGCAACGTCATCTTCGTCGCTGTCTGTATCAGACTCAACCTCAGCATCTAGGCTAGTTAGCCTATCGGTATGCTCAACAACAGGTTCATTTAAGCTGGCTAACAGCGCATCAATGTCGTCATCAGTGTCAACTTCATCGCTGTGGTTATTTGAAGCGTTATTTGAACCGTCATCTGAATCATCCTCAAGCTCTGCTGCTATTTGCGCAGCTAAATCTTCCTCTTCTGACAGATCGGTATCATCAGTTTCAGGATTAATATCCGCAACATTGGATTCAATAACTGGCTCGTTTAAACTCGCTAATAAAGCATCTATATCATCGTCAGATTCAGCTTGTTGGGTCTCTTCATCACCGTCTTCATCTTGAAGCTCTGCGGCTATTAATGCAGCCAAATCATCGTCTGTATTAACAGTTTCACTGTTCAGCGGCTGCACTGGAGCATCTTCATCTTTATCATCAGTTGGCATAACAGCTAAACCAGCTAATAACGCATCGATGTCTTCATCGGTTGACGGTTCATCATCATTGTTGTCTAGCTCAAGCTCAGCTAATAACTCATCTGCATCCGTTGCTGATGTTTGATCATTTTCAGCGCGTTCATCAGGAGTGTTTTCTGGTTGGTCTGCATCGGTTTCTACTTCAGCTTCTGATTCTGCAGGCATATCAAACTCGGCCAATAGCGAATCGATGTCATCGTCATTTGATACCGTTTCCTCTGCTTTTGGTTCTTCCTTTTCAGGCTCTGTTATCTCAGCTTCGGATTCTGCTGGCATGTCAAACTCGGCCAATAGCGAATCGATGTCATCGTCATTTGATACCGTTTCTTCTGCTTTTGGTTCTTCCTTTTCAGGCTCTGTTATCTCAGCTTCTGATTCTGCTGGCATATCAAATTCAGCCAATAGCGAATCGATGTCATCGTCATTTGATACCGTTTCTTCTGCTTTTGGTTCTTCCTTTTCAGGCTCTGTTATCTCAGCTTCTGATTCTGATTCTGCAGGCATATCAAACTCGGCCAATAGCGAATCGATGTCATCGTCATTTGATACCGTTTCTTCTGCTTTTGGTTCTTCCTTTTCAGGCTCTGTTATCTCAGCTTCTGATTCTGCTGGCATGTCAAACTCGGCCAATAGCGAATCGATGTCATCGTCATTTGATACGGGCTCTTCTGGCTCGACGGTTTCAGGCTTTGACTCTGCAGGCATATCAAATTCAGCCAATAGCGAATCGATATCATCGTCATTTGATACTGCCTCTTCTGGCTCGACGGTTTCAGGCTTTGACTCTGCGGGCATATCAAATTCAGCGAGTAGCGAATCGATATCATCGTCATTTGATACGGTTTCTTCAGGTTCGACGGTTTCAGGCTTTGACTCTGCGGGCATATCAAATTCAGCGAGTAGCGAATCGATATCATTTTCTGCCGAGGCATCAAGTTGGTCGTTATCGGTGCTATCGCCATCAAAATCGGCTAGTAAGCTGTCTAAATCATCTTCAGGTGCAGCTGCTGTGATAGTTGCTGCTGGTGCATCATCTAACCCGGCTAATAAACTGTCGAGATCGTCATCATCTTGAAGAGGTTCAAGTTCAGAATCTTGATCTTCCATCGCCTCTGCCCAAAGATCATCTAGAGAAGAGCCTTCGTCATCTTCTGCTTCCGCGTCTTCACCAATAAACATGTCTGATGCCATGTCCATTTCACCGTCATTGGCCAGTGACACTTCAGGCTGTAAATCAACGCTATCTAAATCTAATAAATCATCAATTGATTCATCATCATCTGAGTCGAGGTGAATCACCATATCATCAGCATGATCGTCTTCATCGACCGCTGGAGCAGGAGGTTGCTTAGCAACCGTTTCGGTTTGTGGAGTGTCTTCTGCAGCAGTTTGATTATTATTTTTACGACGAGTCAATAACCAAAAAATTAAAGCAAATAACAACAGTAAGGGTACCGATGCGGCTACTATCAGCATCAAGGTGTTGTCCATCAAGCTGCGCCAGAAATCTGCAGGCTCTTCAACTACAGGTTCAGCATTACCTGCTTGCTGCAACAGTTTTTCGTATTCGATGGTAAGTTTGTCATGTTTTTCGTTTAACAGTTGTAAATCTTCTTCAAGCGACGAAATGTTTAACGACATCTGGCCAATTTTATTCTTCAGCACTTGATTATCATTGTTACTCACCATCAAATCATCTTGAGCGCGAGCAAGCTCATCGGTCAACATTAATGCTTTGGCATTGGCTTTATCGAGTACGGAATTAAGATCTTTTACTTCTGTGGCATTGGCTTGCTTTAATGCTTGAGTTTGTACTTCAACGGCTGGCGTTTGTTGTGCTATTTGCAGCGGTTTATCTGCATTTGTTTTTTTAACCACTTCAACAATGGGTGACGGTTTGTTAATAACAGGTTTTGGGGTTATACGAGGTTGTGGCGTTTGACGAGTTATATTGCGATCGTCTTGTTCTGCACGGCGGCGAGCAACATTATCAGGAATGGCGGCCATGACATCAGCAGACGGAATTAATAAAATCATCCCACGTTCTAAGGTATTGTAATTATTACCACTAAAGGCATGTGGATTGGCGTCAAACAATGCGGCCATGACCTGATAAACACTTACGCGGTCATTAGGGCGTACTTTTTGGGCAATACTCCAGAAAGTGTCTCTAGCGGTAGTAGGACCGTATTGACGCTTAACTTGCTGTTTAACCTCGCCGTTAGGACCGGTTATTTTCAGTGTTTCAGCCTGAGCAGAATCAATAAGCTGTAAACTGGTTAAGCCAAGGGTCGCACAGGCAATTAACCCCAAAATATAAGAAGTACGCAAAGTCATCCAATCCTTCCCTTTAAGCGCTATTGAGTTACCGTCTTGGCAACAGGCTGTAGGCAATTTTTATCATTAGTATTTATTGTCATTACTATATCAAATCACATCGGTTTGGCGCTAACTTTTGCACTTAAAAAAGCAGTATAGATGTTAAAAATGATACGTTTACGACTATAAACTAGATCTGCCACCCCTGCTACTACTGGCGCAAGTAAAACGAAAAAAGCCTGCTAGCTGCAGGCTTTTTAAACTAAATCACTTAATGATTAATAGATTAGCGTTGAGCAAAGCTCAATTAATAGTAATCTCTAATCAAAATTTCAGCGATTTGTACACTGTTTAATGCCGCACCCTTACGAATGTTATCGGCAGTAACCCATAAATTTATACCATGCGAGTGAGAAATATCTTTACGGATACGCCCAACATACACAGGATCATTACCGGCAGCTTCAGTAACCGCTGTTGGGTACTCGTTGTCGCTCTCAAATAATTCCACGCCAGGTGCATCGCGAAGAACAGCTTTAACTTCTTCAGCATCAACAGGTTGACGTGTTTCAATATGGATTGCTTCAGAGTGACCATAAAACACAGGTACACGCACAGCAGTTGGGTTAACCACGATTTCGTCGTCACCAAAAATCTTCTGTGTTTCCCACACCATTTTCATTTCTTCTTTGGTGTAGCCGTTTTCCATAAACATGTCGATTTGTGGCAACACGTTAAACGCTATTTGTTTAGGGTAAACAGACGGCTCAGCGGGTAAACCTTGAAGTAGCTTAGCGCATTGACCTGCTAATTCTTCAATCGCTTTTTTACCTGTACCAGACACAGACTGATACGTAGCCACGTTAATGCGTGAAATGCCAAACGCATCATAAATTGGCTTTAGTGCGACAAGCATTTGAATAGTTGAACAGTTTGGATTAGCAATAATATTGCGATTACGGAAATCAGCAATGGCTTCTGGGTTCACTTCTGGTATCACTAATGGCACGTCGATGTCATAACGAAAATGTGAGGTGTTATCAATAACAACACAACCTGCTTCGCCCGCAATTGGTGCCCATTTAGCAGATACGTCACCACCAGCTGAAAAGAAACCAATTTGAGCTTGGCTCCAATCAAACGTTTCTACGTCAAGAATTTCAACTTGTTTACCGTGAAAACTGACCGTTTCGCCAGCACTGCGACTGCTCGCTAACGGAAACAACTTAGCAACCGGAAAATTACGCTGCTCGAGGATCTCAATCATAGTTTGACCCACTGCGCCCGATGCACCTAAAACGACTACATTAAATTCCTGAGACATAATTAACGCTCGACTCCTATTATCCAGTTTGAACAATCAATCTACCCTAGTTTAGTGATGCTTTGCTAGGGTTAATGTATTAAAAACACCTGCTTTGTAGTGATTTTTTCTCAACTGGATAAATATCACTACTTTTATGCCACAAATGGCTATTTATTGGCGTATTCAAGCGCAAAATTAGTCTTCGCTAAATCAATTAAAGCCTAACGCTGTCAACATAGTTTGATTAATACCATTACGTTGTTCAGTTGATTGTATTTGAGTTAACGAAATTGCATTGTATTCACGACGATAAGTATGTTGTTTGCGCATTAAATCAAAACCAGATGAAGTGTTAAAACAACCACGGAATTTTCGATCATCGTCACGCAAGTCATACACCAGGCGCGACAATGTCAATAATTGTGCTTCGGTTAATTCTGTTTGAGCACTGATTTGGCTAAACTGAAAAATCGGCAACAAACTGGTTAGTGATTTATTAGCTTCAAGACCCAGCACGGCACATAATTTTTGATACAACATAAAAGTTCCACGCGCCTTTCCCTCTAAACTGTAACCAGCAATATGCGGTGTAGCAAACTCAGCTAATGCGACTAACTCAGGCATAGGATTAGGCTCACCTTCCCATACATCTAGTACCAGTTTTACATCGTCTCGTTGCTGTTTAAACTTAATCAACGCTCGATTATCAATGACTTCACCACGGCAACAATTAAGTAACCAGGTATTGGGTTTTAATTGATTTAAGCGTGTTTCATCGAATAAATACCAGGTTTTATGTTCGCCATCTTTAGTGATTGGTACGTGTAGACTAATGATGTCAGCCTGGGCAATTAAAGTATCGATCGAGACAAACTCGCGCTTATCGCCCTGCTCAGCCTTTACGGGATCGCACAATAGCACTTGCAAACCATACGCTTGTAAACACTTAGCTGCCGCAGTGCCTGTATTGCCAGCACCTACAATCCCAACAACTTTACCTTGTAAAGATTCACCAGAGCGTTGTGCAAGTTCTAACATGGCAATGAAAGCGTATTCACCTACTGCCGTCGCATTACAACCTGGAGCGTTGGTAAATGGGATACCGCGCCGAGCAAGATAATCTACTTCAACATGATCAGTACCAATGGTCGCACTGCCAACAAACTTAAGCTTATTAGCCTTATCAAGTAATGCAGCATTCACTTTTGTAACTGAACGCACAAGTAACACATCAGCATCACTCACTTGCTCAGGCGTTAATGTGCGGCCATTAACATATTCAATCTCACCTAAGTCGCCAAACAAGGCATCGACATAAGGCATATTTTCATCAGCAATTATTTTCATCGGGAATCTTATTATCAGCGAATTTAACGACTTCACATCGCACTTTTATGGCCCGTATCTTATACCAAAGCTAGAAGTTGGACGAGAGAAACCGTTATTCTTGAACGCTTCGCTTACAGGCTTAAGGTACTAGGTACTAGGTACTAGGTGTTGCCCCACCCGCACGTCATCCCTGAGTGCTTGTATCAGGGTTCCAGGTGTTGCTGTTGGCCTTGTTAAATGCGTAAAGCAACACCTGGATTCCGGCTTAACAGCACTGCCGGAATGACGGAGTAGTGAGTGTCAACTGAATACGAATGAGCAAAAGACGAAGTAGTGGGCGCTATTTGAATGCCCTACTGCCCGTCATCCCTGAGATCTCTTATCAGGGATCCAGGTGTTTCTGTTGGCCTTGTTAAATGCGTAAAGCAACACCTGGATTCCGGCTTAACAGCACTGCCGGAATGACGTTGTAGTGTGTCAACTGAATACGAATGAGCAAAAGACGAAGTAGTGAGTGTCAACTGAATACGAATGAACAAATGACAGAGTAGTCGGCGTTATGAGGCCTCCAAAGTAGCTAACCCAAATGCCCGTCATCCCTGAGTGCTTGTATCAGGGAGCCAGGTGTTGCTGTTGATTTTGTGTAAAAGCGGAAAACCAACACCTGGATTCCGGCTTAACAGCACTGCCGGAATGACGTAGTTGTGGGCGTCAACTGAATACGAATGAGCAAAAAGACGGAGTTGTGGGCGTCAACTGAATACGAATGAACAAATGACAGAGTAGTCGGCGTTATGAGGCCTCCAAAGTAGCTAACCCTACTGCCCGTCATCCCTGAGATCTCTTATCAGGGATCCAGGTGTTGCTGTTGACTTTGTGTAAAAGCGGAAAACCAACACCTGGATTCCGGCTTAACAGCACTGCCGGAATGACGTAGGAAAAGCCAATGCTTTACCTCGTCGCCCGTCATTTTTTCGCCCGTCATCCCTGAGATCTCTTATCAGGGATCCAGGTGTTTCTGTTGATTTTGATTTGAGGTTCTAGGTTCCAGGCTAAAATGGAATATCGTCGTCCCAGCCCTCAAAAAAGACACAAAAAAGCCAGCGTTGTTTCCAATGCTGGCTTTTTTAGTACTTAGCAGATAAGGCTGCTAATACAATTAAGCTTTGTACTTGCGCATAACTAATGTTGCGTTAGTGCCACCAAAACCAAAGCTGTTGCTCATAATGGTGTTTAACTCTGCTTTACGCATTTCTTGCACCACTGGCATGCCAGCAGCTTTTTCATCAAGATTATCAATGTTAATGCTTGGTGCAATAAAACTGTCTTCCATCATGATCATACTATAAATAGCCTCATGAACACCTGCAGCACCTAAAGCGTGACCAGTTAAAGACTTAGTAGACGCGATAGCTGGCATTTTGTCACCAAACACTTCACGTAATGCTTCAAGCTCACGCATGTCACCAACAGGTGTTGATGTACCATGAGTGTTAATATAATCAATTGGAGCGTCAACATCGGCAAGTGCCATTTGCATACAACGTACAGCACCTTCACCAGACGGAGCAACCATGTCGTAGCCATCAGATGTGGCACCATAACCAATTATTTCTGCATAAATTTTCGCGCCACGAGCAAGTGCATGCTCTAATTCTTCAACAACAACGATTCCGCCGCCGCCTGAAATAACAAAACCATCACGGTCTGCATCATAAGTACGCGAAGCTTTTTCTGGAGTTGCATTATATTTAGTCGACAACGCGCCCATAGCATCGAAGCCCATGGTCAATGTCCAATCAACCTCTTCTGCACCACCTGCAAAAACCATGTCTTGCTTACCCATTTGAATAAGTTCAACTGCGTGGCCGATACAGTGTGCAGAAGTTGCACATGCAGAACTGATTGAATAATTAACACCTTTAATCTTGAATGGCGTAGCCAAGCATGCACTAGCAGTACTGGCCATAATACGAGGCACTATATACGGCCCAACACGTTTAACGCCTTTTTCACGTAGCGTATCAGCTGCTTGAACTTGGTTTTTAGACGACGCACCACCCGTACCAGCAACTAAGCCAACACGGAAATTAGAATATTGTTCTTCAGTCAAATTAGCATCAGCGATGGCTTCTTGCATGGCAATGTAAGCATAAGCGGCTGCATCACCCATAAAGCGAAGTGCTTTACGATCGATGTGGTCAGCAGGGTTCATTTTAATATCACCCCAAACTGTACTGCGTAATTGCATTTCTTCAAACTGTGCAGAGTGGGTAATACCGCTACGACCTGCTTTAAGTGACTCGGTCACTTCTTGTTTGTTATTACCGATACTTGAAACAACACCCATTCCGGTGATCACGACTCTTTTCATTTTTTTGCTATCCATTTGGTACATGTCGGTACTTAATTGCGGCAATCATAGCTGCTTTGGAGCAATTAAGTGGTCAGCTTTCCATAAACGCAGGTAAAATAATGCCAAGTTATGTGGCCTGAGTAAAATATTTTGAGTAAAAGCACTTTGTTATCTGCATCTGACGCCCAACAACCTTTGCATAGAAGCCCATTGTTGGGAAATAATAGCGACTGTGAAAATCAATATTATCAATCTGTACAGCAGTATATCGATATAGTATTGCAAACCGGTGACGCTCAGCACAGTGCAAACAAACAACCTAATTTACTCACCCTCGGGCAATTTGGTTTTGCAGATGGTCATGAAATCCTATTATTACAATCTGCTATCGAGTACAAAAATCAGCAACAAGCCAATAATACTCAAAATCGAGTGCACCTTGTTGTATTTGCACAACAACCCATCAATCGTCAGCAACTTGAACAAACATGGTCACAACAAGGGATACTCAACTTAAATCACCCATTAGTTGAACAGGCTAACACACTGCTAAACACCCAAATTGCAGCCATCAATGGTTGCCAGCGTTTAACACTTAATCATACACGGCTTATTGTCGATGTATATTATGGCGAACCGCTCAAGCAATTAAAAACCATTGCAACTCCACAATGCCAAAGGATTCAGCACTGGCTTGCCCTACCCGATACGAGTCAATCAGAGCATAGGGATCACTATTTTAATCCAGCGGTACTGTGGCAATGTGGTCGCTTAAGCCTTGATGATGCAAGTGTTTATATCGCGACAAAAGATTCGCTCACAGAAACAACAATGCAAACGATAAGCAAACAACTGAGTCAATGTGGGTTCAATACTCGAACAATCACAACACAAACAACTCAAAAGCTCATTGATGATATTGCCATTGCAGAGCGCCATGCATTAGCACACCAGCTTAAACAACAGTTTGCCTATAATCCAACACCAAAGAGCATTAACGATAATCAACCTATTGCCATCATCGGCGGTGGCATTGCAGCAGCCAGCCTTGCATTGTCACTCGCACAAAGAGGTAAAAATAGTATTCTTTACTGTAAAGATGCACAACTTGGCCATGGAGCATCGGGTAATAAGCAAGGGGCAATTTACCCATTACTCACACCAGAGAACGGGCCATTGAGTCAGTTTTTTCAACAAGCATTTTTATTTAGCCGCCGCCAAATTGAGTCTCTAGTGAGTGATGGTTTTACCATTGGTCACCAATGGTGCGGTGTATTACACACAGGTTTTGATGAACGAAGTGAAGCCAGATTAACAAAAATAATTAACGGACAAAACTGGCCTGCAGAAATTGCGCTAGCGGTAGATAGCAAACGCGCGAGTCAACTCGCCAATCTCGACATTAATAAATCAGGCTTTTACTATCCACTAGGTGGTTGGGCATGCCCGTTTAAATTCGCACAAGCAGCAATCGCCAAAGCACAAACGTTAGCTAAAGTCACTGTTGTTTATAATAGTCATATAAAGAGTATTGAATCAGGTCCACAAGGTTGGCAGTTGTTTACTGATAATGCTGAGCACCCCATCGCAACTCACCAACAATTAGTTGTCGCCTCAGGCGCACAACTCACCGACTACCCACAAACAAAACAGCTTCAAATCACCGGCTTTAGGGGCCAGGTAAGTCATGTACCCGCACAAGGTGAATTGGCACACCTCACCACTGTTATATGTGCTAATGGTTATTTAACGCCGCAACACAATAACCTTCATTGCGTCGGCGCAAGTTATGTAAAAGATCCACAACATCTAGAATTTTGCCCGCAAGAACAACACGAAAACAGTTTAAAAATGAAGCAAAGCTTCCCGCATTCAAACTGGCCAAACGATATTGATGTTTCAAACAACGATGCCAGAGTCGGCGTAAGGATGGTCAGTCGCGACCACTTCCCGGTAATGGGATGTGCAACTGATGTTGAAGAGTTATTTAATCGATATGGTATTCAGCAGCAATCCAAAGACAAACCCAGCCTATGGCAACGTTACTGGCAAACCACACCTGCACCGATATACGAAGGCTTATATGTTCTCGGTGGTTTAGGCTCACGCGGTCTAAGCTCAGGTCCGCTAGTTGCCGAATGCCTCGCCGCAAACCTATGCGGCGAACTGTCACCTCTTAATTTAGAGCTACAAGCATTGCTAAGCCCTAATAGAATGTGGCTACGCAAACTGCTAAAAGGAAAAGCATTGATGTAATGTAAAATGCAGTAACACACTGCTACTTCGTTCAGGTAAGGTCCAATGCTCTGCTGGCTGGGAATACCATTAGCGAAGGGGCGATATTTACGTAGCCACATGAGTTTTAATGTCCCGAACTCGTGGCAATCGGCCCAACTTTGCGCACCTGATATCACTGCACTTAAGACGAATAAGCAGATATCAATGACATCATGTTCTTGATTTATATGGGAACGGCAATCAGTAATCTTATCGAGATGTTAAGCATATTAAGTATAAAGACAAAGAAAAAGAAAAAGAAAAAGAGCTCTGTTTGATCACACTGACGAGATCAATCAAGCTATTTTTATCTCTTTGTTTTTAAGTAGGATGTATGAAAAGCGATCAAGTATAATCAGCCCCTGACAAGTGAGAGGGATTTCGATAAAACTTGTTTCGCATTCATGACATTGACTCGTGGTAATTTTTGTTTGGCGATAAATTTGATCATCTAATACGATGAATGTTCGTGAGTTTATAATCTATCTCATTATTTTACTTATTCTTTTCTGGAGTACTGCCAGTATCGCCCCCCAGTGCCACCGCATGAGTGTTTAATTTTCAACCTAACTACTAAATCCAGCCTTTAATCACTCCGCTGCAGCTTGAGATGTTTAATAAAGGTTCTAAGTTCAATTGCTGCTCTTAGCATACTGTAGCCGACAAGAACCCATGTCAGCCAATAATGCCAAATTGTTGAAAAACTTCCCCCATAATTCAGACTTTCAATAATTAAAAAACACAGCAGCAACATGAAGTTAACTAAATGGATTGGAAACTGATTACGAGAGCCTCCAAACCGATAAATCATGTAAGGAATCCACTGACTAAGTGCTTGACTAATACAAAAAAGTACTCCGGCCATGCTAGTTGTAAAAATCAGCAAATATCCAGTGGTTCTCGCTAACTGGAGAGCGAGCATCGGTACGATTCGCCCAATTTCAGGTAGACGATTAAACCATGCAAAAACAAGTCGAACACTAATGAGTAAAACAACAAAAACCAACCAAATATGGATAGCACTAGAGTAAATGTTGTCATGATAAAATATACTTCGGAGCCCATTAACTTGGGTCGCAACAATAGAAGCCAGTATGGCAAGTAGACCTGACATAATCCAAGAAAAATACGGAACAAAATTATGGGCAAGTTTATGGTAGTCTTTTGATACTTTAGGCTTACATTCATTAATTAAACCCAGTCGATCATTTTCATAATAACCAATTTCATATGCGGTAAAGTAACTCAATACAAATAACAATAAACATAAAGCACTTAATAGTGGAGTAGTGCTAGCTAGGCTAAATATCAATAGTAATAGTAAATAGTCATGCCCCAAAATTGCACGAGTAAAGTAACTTTCATCGGGTCTCTTTATTTTTTTAAGATAAACAAAGGGCAGCATTGGTTTTAAACCAGCTTGTTGATATTTTGCCTCTGGCCACTGCAGAAGGGCCGAATAGCGGGTCATTGCCAATAAATCGCTATCCAATTTACTGTCGCTAATAGAAAGTCCTTTTTGAACAACCTCAATTCCTAATACTTTCACAACAGCAGCCCCTTTACCTTCTTTTCTCAAATTAGGTGCAGTTTTGAGGTCACTTGCCACTATTAAGGGCCATGAAGCATTTAACGCATCTAATAATGGTTGTATTACAAAACCAAAACCATAACTAGCCACCATAACTGGTTGCTTTGACTGTATCAGTGCATGGTATAGGTTCTGGTTGAGATGTTGTTTTGCAAGTTTCACGGCAACTTTATTCCACTGCCAGATAGACCACGGAGCGACTATCACAATGGTCAGTACACGGACCCAATCTCTAGTATGGTCTGGATCCTTTGGAGACAACCAGCACCAAGGGCGAACTAAACCCAGTAATTGTAGCCAAAACCCGACCCATAAGGATGGAGAAACATTCGATAAAAATGTTTCTGTTGAATTTCGTAACCAAAGTGTTTCATCAAAATCTACAATAACCGGAACACCATCATTTAATGTTTTAAGACAATTATAAAGTTCCTGTTCAGTTGTATAAACCTCTGAGGTTGCAACTTCATATATATCAAAATTTACGCTTTCCATAGCCTTGCTCCAGATGGAAATAATTTATTCAATGAAAAAATGCTTTCTAATGTACATAACTTAATTCAAAGTATTTCAGAGCAAACGATTCTAAAATAATGATGTTGAACATAATATCAGATAATTAAACTTACCCGCTAAATTGATTATTTTGCTTTAGATTAATGATAACAGGGCTATATCGCCCAGGGCAACCGCATGAGAGTTCATTAATTAGCCATATCACTTAATCCAGTATTTAATACCGCTTCTAAGTATGCTGTTTTCATCTAGGCTCGTTGTAATAGTCAAGTTTTTCCATAAACTTACCCGCTCTCGTTTTGCGTCGTTGAAGTTTCTACTTGTGCCTCGCCCACCAGATTAACGCTTTGTTTACCTCGAGCAAGACCCTGTACAACTCGGAACGACAGAAGCTGCCATAGTAGTTTATCCAACCGTTGATGATTGGATTGATCCACCTGGTTATTTGCTCAAGAATTAAATCTGTTAGCTTTCGAATACCTAGCATTCTAATTTTCTTTATCATCCCTTTTTGAGCATTTCTGCTCGCTGCGGGCGTAAACTGACAAAGATACCCTGTGTTTGTTTATTCCGACAAAGACGTGGTCTGAAGGTGTACCCTAAAAAGTCAAAACTAATGTTCTCGTGATTACCTTTTCTTGAACTATCCTTGCAATACGCAATTTTGGTTTTCGTTGGGTGAAGCTCAAGCCCACAGGCTTCAAACCTCTCTTTAAGCACTTTCCCATCAATCGCAATAGAAGACTGTGCTAAGCCGATGCTCGTTGACCCAACTCAACAAGGCATCGAGCAAGGATTGCTTTGACACTCCTCTGAAGATGCGACCATTACGGTTCTGCTGGCTGGGAAGACCATTAGCGAAGGGGTGATATTTACGCAGCCACATGAGTTTTAATGTCCCTAACTCGTAGCAATCGGCCCAACTTTGCGCACCTGATATCACTGCGCTTAGTACGAGTAAACAGACACCAATGACACCAAGCTATTTATTTATAAGGGAAATCCAATCAGATATATTATCAAGACTTTTAAGCATATTAATTATAAAGGCAAAGAAAAAGAGTGCTTTTAGATCTCACAGGCTAGAGCAAACAAGTTATTTTTATCTCTTTTTTTTAATAGGTACGTATGAAAATCGACCAACCATGGATTCTCTTGTTAAAGAAACGTTCACTTTTTACCCAGCTAATAGATATAATCTTATTTTATCTCTTAATATAACGTTCCAAAAAGTATTTAAATTTATAATGCAATTTTACCTCAATTTTTTTATGAAAAACTAGTGAAGTTACAATCGTTATCAATGCTACCAGAAACCATAAACTGTCATAAACATCCATATCCAAACCCAAAAAAGTACCATAAAAATATAATAGTAAAAGGTGAATCAAATATATTGAAAAACTTGCCGCACCAATTTCTGCCATATATTTATTTGACATGATTAAATTTGAAAACCGTGTTCCGTGTGAAATAAAATATATCGCCAAACCATAATAGACAGCCACCTCAAAAGAATCATAAAAGGCTTTATTATCACTAATATAAAACATTGGTAAAAATAATAGAAAAAAACTCATAACTTGAAAAAAAATCAACCAAATATTTTTTGAAATACAAATCCTTGGTAATATTCCAAAAAAGGTACCAGCTAAGAAAAAAGGTAATTTGCTAAATAGCACTAGGCCTGGCCAGAGATCAAAGGAGTATAGCAGGATGACAAGTGAAATCGACAAGAGTGTTTTTTGTAAAAAACTAAATTTAAAAAACGAATACCACAAAAATATAAAAAATATATAATATTGAATTTCAAGAGGTATTGACCAAAAAACATAGCTACTTCCAATTAAAAAAATATGTCTTAAAGCATTAGTAACGCTCCCCATATCAAATGGGTAATCTAAACCTGAAAATAAATATGACAATAATAAGTATATCAGTATGACAAACCAATAAACTGGAACAATTCTAGAAAACCTTGCAATTGAATAATTTACTACTGACTTGACATTAAAGTCTTTCTGGATATACAAATAACCCATTAAAAATCCACTCAATACAAAAAAAAAACCAACGCCAATAGCACCTAATAGACCATTAAACTCTGCTTTTACAGAATCAGGCCAAGGAAGGTGTGATAGTACAACGAATATGCAGGCATATCCCCTCAAACCATCAAGAGTTGGGAGTCTTTCTTTCATGATAATATTCTCAATAAAATTATTTATATTCTTCTAACAAGTCAGCTAAATCTTTCTTAAAGTCACCGCCTAACTTAGGATCGCGTAAACCGTATTCTACAAATGCTTTCATATAGCCAAGCTTGTCTCCACAATCATGAGACTTACCTGTCATGTTAAAAGCTTCTACCGTGTCAGACTCAATCAGCATATCAATAGCATCGGTAAGCTGAATTTCATCACCAGCACCTGGAAGCGTGCGTGCTAATAAGTCCCAGATCTTTTCTGATAACACATAACGGCCGACAACGGCTAAATTCGAAGGCGCTTTACCAGTCTCAGGTTTCTCAACCATATTAAAAATCTTAGTAGAGTCACCAGGGTTAATAGTTTCACCACCACAGTCAGCAATACCGTACTTGTGAACCTGATCATCTGGCACTGGCGCAACCATAATTTGACTTGCTTGCGACTCACGAAAACGAATTAACATTGAGGCTAGGTTTTCAGTGCGCTGATCAGCAGAGTATGAATCTAAAATAACATCAGGCAATACCACAGCAAATGGATTATCACCAATACAGGGCTTGGCACATAAAATAGCATGCCCTAGACCTTTAGCTTCACCTTGGCGCACATGCATAATGGTGACGTTTTTAGGGCAAATAGACTGTATTTCATGTAGTAGTTGACGTTTAACACGCTTCTCTAATGTTGATTCGAGCTCATAAGATTTATCAAAGTGGTTTTCAATCGCGTTTTTACTGGCATGGGTCACCAAAACAATCTCTTTAATCCCAGCACTCACACACTCATCAACAATGTACTGAATCAGCGGTTTATCAACTAAAGGTAACATTTCTTTAGGAATAGCTTTAGTGGCAGGCAACATTCGAGTGCCTAAACCGGCAACAGGTATAACAACTTTCATAAATATCCTTATTTAGCGTGAGCTAATAGCAAAAAATAAAAAGGTAAAAAGGTAAAAAGGTAAAAAGAATAAGTGACTAAAAAACCTAACCCAAAATAAAAAGAAACACCTGGATTCCTGATACAAGCACTCAGGGATGACGTGCGAGTTGGAGAAAGCCAGGCTCCCCGATTAAAGCACTCTGGGATGACGAGCGGGTTGAGCATCAAAAAACAGCCACGACTTAGTGAGAAATACCCACTAGTCCGTAATTTCTATGTCGTATCCAGATGACGCCCATTACTACCGTCGTTCCGGCAATGCTTTTAAGCCGGAATCCAGGTGTTGGCTTTTACGCTGTTACACAAAATAACAAGAAACACCTGGATCCCTGATACAAGCACTCAGGGATGACGAGCTGATGAACCAGAACCTAGAAGGACGAAGTCCGCTCTCAGGCGAGCTTGAGAGCTCCTAGCTCCTAACTCCTAACTCCTAACTCCTAGTAGCTAAGACCTAGGACCTAAAAACTAACAAACACCTGGATCCCTGATAACAGATCTCAGGGATGACGTGCGGGTGAAGCGACACCAGGCACCCGATTAAAGCATTCCAAGATGACGTGCATAAAGATGACGGCCTATTTCACTCTTTTCTGATTGTCCGATGGCAAATATCTAACCAACCAGCATAAAGTTAAAATAGTTAAAAATAACAAGGTATTTGCAGGAGATTGCAAGTTAAAGTCAACCGTGCAGTGGATCAGCATGTGCACTATGGCCATCGCACAGCCAAAGGCGATGCCTTTATAGAGTTTGTTATTACGTAAATACATGGTTCGGCACGCTAACCATAAACAGTACAATACCCACAAACCTAATAATCCAGTCACTACCACCCCGTATTCAACGGTGAACTGAATATAATCATTATGGGCATGGTCATAAAACCCAGAATAAAACTGAGGTTGATACTGTGGGAATACGGTGTAGAAACTGCCGCCTCCCGTGCCAGTGAACAAATGATCCTGAATAATAGGAATACTATCAATCACCACTTCATCGCGAGTTTCGGAGCTAAATGAGGTATCTTCCAAGCGCTGCTTTACTTTATCAACACCAAAAATAGACCCTACAATTAACAGATCCAATATAAAAATACTCACCACTAAGGGTTTAAATAAAGTTGGAGGGCGACGGTAAATAAACATTGATAAAAGCGATACAAAACCTAGAGCGGTAAAGAAACCGGCATTGCCCATACGTGAACGACTTAAAATTAGGCCGATAACCATAATCACAATGGCTAAACGTAAAATCAGTTTACGGCTAAATAAGGTTGATAGCAGATCAACCAATCGTTGCCTTAAATCGTACTCATATTTTGTGGTTTTTAATTCAGATAACAGCCAACCAAAAGCAATACTTAAACAAAGCGCTAAATAATTAGCAAAGTGGTTTTGGTAAACGAATGACCCTTTTGCTCTGTCGCCATCGTGATAACCAAAAATAGGTGATGATTCTAACTGTAATAAATTCAAAAGCGTGCCGTAAAATGCTTGCAAACACCCCGACAGAATAATAGCGATTAACAACCATCGTAAAGCTTGTTGATGCTGGCAATACTGGCTTAATAGGAGAATAAACATGATAAAACAAAAGGTTTTTAACAGTTGTTGTGCCGTTTGGTAAGCATCAACCGTATCGATACTAGGGAACCAATTTAACAACTGTAAACACAAATAAACTAATAATAAGCCTGGAGCAATGAGTAAGTGCTTTTGCCATCGATAACGTAACAACAGGCTATTATGCTTAAAACAATATGCTACATGCGCAATCGCTAAGCTGACAATAGCAAACTCTAATATAGCTAATGCCCAAATTCGATTGCTGCCCAATGGAATTGGCATCCATATCACTAATGCACAAATAATCAATATCATCGTTTTATCAAATAAGCGCATATTTATTGTTTGAGAGTGTTGGGCGTTCATTAACGGCACATGTCCTTATTAACCCACAGCTCATCAACGGCATTTAAGGTTGGAGTTGAATACTTCAAATAAGTGCAAATCACCGAGGTTAATTGATACTGCTTTGCAAGTTGCTTTAAGTCATTGCGCATGCGCCAATTTGCCACAACAGATTTTCGGGCAACAGCAAATACCAGCTGTTTCTGCTCAACAGACAAATATCCCCATGAAGAGAATCCTATTGCCAAGGCTTGATGCAACACTTCTGGGGTATAAGGGCCATATACTAATGCTTGCTCTAAATACAGCCAGGCTTGATCAACATCATGCTGAATAAAAGCTAGATTATAAGCGTAATCGCTGTAGGCGTTTGGCCAATGTGGACGCTGTTCAATTGCATCCAAATACAAACGATTAAAAGCGGGAGTATTTGTTTGAGCTAAATGTGAAAAAACGCCCCACTCCATCACTTTCGCTAACGTTAATAAATAATGTGGGTTTTGACTGTCAATGCTATAAGCATAATCTGCAGCTAATAAAGCATTGGAATATTGTAATTTTGTGGGCGTTTCCTTTTGCTGCCATTGATCAATATAAAATCGAGATTTGAAATGATAAGCATTGGCTAAGCCTTTTTGCAGTAATATAGGTAATAAACCTACTAACACTATTATGATCATAAAATACCCTGCGCGTCTCATTGACCAAACCACTTTAATCATCAATTATCTCGACTGTTCAAATAGTGAATTAGAAATATTATACGGGGTAGCGGTCGTCATTAAGTAGGCATAATCTTCATCAACCAAAGCACTAATTGCATCATAAGCTAACTTCAATTTTGGCGGACGACGATTTATAGAATGACAATCCGAAGCCACAATTGTGTACAATTTTTGTTTTAAAAAGTACTCACTGGTTTGTTGCGGTAATAATCCCATATCACCTAACAATGATGCTGCCGTCAGCTGTAATAAACAACCGGTTTGTACAAAGGGTTTTATTCTATCAGGGTGGGTTTGCAACTCTCTATTTCGCTCGGGATGAGCAATCATGGGTAATATGTCTTTTGCTAACAACCAGCTAATTAATTTATCTGTGCCTGGCGGAACATGGCTGCTGGGTAACTCAAGTAATAATACATTTTTTTGCTGATATTGGCCTAAAAAAGGCAATTGCTGTTGTTCAATAAACAACATAATTTCAGGTGAAATTCTTACCTCTGCAGCAGCACGAATATCAATGTTAATATCCGTTAATGCTAATTTCGAGGTTAACAACTCAAAAGCAGTATTAATGGTGTGCAAAGTATTATCAAAAATACCTAAATGAATATGGGGTGTCGCGACCATACGCGACACCCCTTGCTCTGCTGCCAATTTAACTAAACTGATAGCCTCGTCAATAGACTTAGCGCCATCATCAATATTAGGCAAAATATGGCAGTGCAGATCTATCATGCTTTGGTATTTTCCTTGCTGCTTTCAGCAGGCGTTTTACTCGCATACTCTGCACCATAGGCTTGATAATAACCATAATCACCTTGATAACGCGCAGCATCTTTCGTGTTAAATTGGTTCAGTACCACACCAAACACCTTACTACGCGCTTGATTTAACTTGGCTAAGGTAAGCTTGATAGCTTCACTGCGAGTATGAGCCGCTTTTACAACTAATACCGTTGCATCACATAACGAGGTAATAATTAATGCATCACTCACTGCATGCACGGGCGGCGTATCAATAATAATTTTACTGTATTGTGTTTTTAACTCTGTGAGTAATTCTGCAAACTGAGATGAGGCCAATAACTCTTGTGGATTTAATGGCACAGCTCCTGCTGGCATAACATCTACATTATGCTTCACCTCTTTAACAATGCAATGCTCAATACTTTCCGTTCCAGATAATACATTGGCAAGACCGGGTTGGTAAGTCGGTAAACCAAAACGCAGACCTAAGCTTGATTTTCGCAAGTCAGCATCAATGATTAATACCTTCTCCATTGTTGCATAGGCAAAAGCTAAATTCATCGAAGTAGTAGTTTTACCTTCATTTGGGTTTGATGATGTCACCTCAATAGTATGAAGGTCGCTCCCCATAGCCATTAAAGACATGGATGTTCGTATCGTGCGAACGGCTTCTGCATGAAGAGGAAGATTTGGATCGTAAAAGGCAAAGTTTATATCATCATAACTTGTGCCTTTTTTCGCTTTTGGTATATAGCCTAAAGCGCGCTGTGCTAGGAGTTTTTCAACATCATCACTGGTTTTAATTGTGTCATTTAAAGCATCAAGAATTAATACCATCACCATGGCAAATCCCAAACTCGCAATAAAAGCTAAAATAATAATAGCTTTCTTTTTGGGTTTTTCAGGTACTAATGGTACCACTGCACGGTCAGTAAAGCGGGCGACTGGAGAATCGAAATCACCAGTTACTTCTGTTTCTTTTTGACGCGACAAAAAACTGTCAAATAGCTGTCTATTTGTATCAACTTCGCGCAATAAACGCTGATAATCAGTATCTTTAGTACTAAGATTTTGAAACGCACCTTTTGCTTGACCAAATTGGGTTTCTAAAGCTTGTAAAGTTTGTGCCGCAGTTTGCGCCTCGTCTTCAATACCTTGCACTAGACGGCTAATTTGCTTGTGTAAGTTCTGCTGTACTGTGCTTAATTCTGCCTGGGCAGCAATCATCTTAGGATGTTTAGGGCCATAGACCTGTTGCAGCTCAGAAACTTTACGCTCTACCAACACCACTTCACGTTTTACGTTTTGTATTGATAAATGAGATGTAACTTCAGGTAGGCTTTCTAGACGACTAATATCGGTGGCACCATAACGCTTCACTACTGCCATAAAACTATCAGCTTGAGCTTTGCGTGAACGCGCAACGGTGATTTCGTCACTTAATCGCTCTAACTCTTTAGCATCAAGAGCTGTGACACCTTCAACGTCAATTAAACCATTCTCAACTTTAAACTGTTCAAGCCTATACTCAGACTGGTCAAGTTTTAAACGTAAATCCTCTAAACGACCACTAAGCCATGTATTGGCTTTTTGAGTCATACCTAATTTCGATTCTAGCTGACTTACAATATAAGTATCACCAATAGCATTGGCCACTTCAGCAGCTAATTGGGCATCGGAACTTTCATAACTAATATTTACCAACTGAGTTTTAGCTACTGGTATGATATTTATAGATTCAATAAAAATATCAATCATTTGGTGAGTTGCAATATTTTTAGCTACTTTACTATCGACAGAAATAAGCTCTTTTGGAATAAAGTTTAGCTTAGATTTTAATTCGCTAAGCCAAGTTGGGGTTTGATTAAAAACGGGATTATTTTCTAGATTTAATTCGTTAAATACTCTTTGTGCAATACTACGTGATTTTAAAATTTCAAATTGCGTACCGTAATATTCATCTTGCCCTGAGTTAATGCCATATACTTCATCAATTTTAATAGCTTGAGCTTGAGCAGCCTCGATCAATAATGTTGACTTAGCACTATAAATAGGCGTCATACTCAACACAACAAATATTGTTATTGCAGTTACTAATAAAGCAAAGGTCAAAATGCGCCATTTAAAACGTAATATAGGTTGTATAAGCTTTTTTATATCCATTAATTGATCTAATGGTAAGGTAGATGCATTCACTGTCATTGAATGTGAAGTATTTATTCGTCGCTCTTGAAAACTCATTAAAAGAATCTCTGTTCAATAGTAATTGTATCACCAGCTTTGATATTACTGTTGATATTGCCTAGTTCAGATTCAATCTTGCTACCCTCTCGAGAAATAGCAATCTTGTCTTTCGCTGCCCGTTCGGTTAATCCACCCGCTAATGCAATGGCTTGGTTAACCGTCATCCCTGGTTGATAAGGATATCCCCCAGGCTGTTTTACTTCACCATGAATATAAAAAGGACGATAAAGTACCATACCAACATACACATTAGGTTCGATGAAGTAATCACCTTTTAGGCCGTTATATACAATTTTTTCTACTTCTTTAATTGTTAAACCAATTAACTTTAATGAGCCTAAAAAAGGATAATTGATGGTGCCACTATTAGTTACTTGAGTTTCAAGAGTTAAGGCTTCTTCTCCATAAACTTTAATAATAATAGTGTCACCCGCGCCTAATCGATAGTTTTGAGTTTCTGCATATGCTGTTAATGGCATAAACACTAAAAACAACATAAAAACTACAGTGAAAATTGTCGCTAAATACTTCATTATTTACCTATAGGGTCATTTCAGCTTTGATAAAATAAACATTTCTGTCATAAACATATTGGCTATCTGTTGAGTCCACCTCAAAAATATCCACACCAGTATTAAGGGTTAACCAGCGATTGACATAATAATTGAGGCCAAATTGATAGATTTTACTTTTATCTTCGCGATCAATACCTGTGTAGTCATCATTAACCTGTTGAAATCCAATTGAAGAGGTAAACAGCTCACTCCATTCATGGTGCCATTTCACACTATAACTGGTCCCTCGAATAAAATCTCCTTCGCCATTAGGGTCACGGCTGGTACGACCGGTGCCAAAGTCAAAAGCTGAATATGTTAATGGTTTCCAGGTTACTTTAGCATCCCAGGAGATACCATTAAAATCATCACGTTCAGTATTATCGAAACTTTTTTGTTGGTAACCGACTTTTATACTCCCCTCTGTGGCAGCAGAAGCAGCCCACTCAACCCCAAGTAATGCTGTATTAGTTTTATTGTCGCGATCTCCAGTAGGATCAACAATATCATAAACGGTATCTATACTTTGAAAGTCTAATAAAATACTCGTTGATGCTTGAGTATCGTAATAAAAGGTTGCGCCTAGGGTGGTATCATCCAAATTACGATACTGAGTTACTGTCTCGAAATTGCTGTATTCTTTAGTTAAATATTCAGCATTAGCACGTATTCTAGCTGGCGTTGTTTTGGCGCCGTATTCGTAATATCCACCAACACTTGTGACATCATAAGCATTAGGCTCATTTTGATCTGCGCCACTAGTACCTTCAAAGACTCCACTACCTCGATCTTCATGACCGACGATATAGGCTACATCAAAACCAAATCGTCTCGACTGGTTAACATCGACATCGGCTTTCGCTTTTAGCAGACCATCTAAATAACTATCGTCACTGCTAGAGAAGTAATCACCATACTCAAGTGCCGCATCGACGGTAAATGTGGTTTGGCCATCAATTAACTGTGCTTGTAATGCGGGTGTTACGGTTATAGCCCAGCTATCAAACTTTTCAGAGTTTTCATTTGCACTGGTAATGTTGTCATCATATTTTAAACCCGTGTTTAAGCCGGGCGTAAAATCAATACCAGACTCAGTACGGATGACTCCTGCTTTTTCATCAGCAGCGGATACTGGGGAAACAAGTATCACGGAACTCACTATGGCAGCTATACAACTCACTTTAAATGGTACATTCATGACTTATATCCTTATAAAATAATGGAACTAATTAACACTGACGCAAGACGTCAATGGGTAAACTTAAAACGATAGAATAGACGGATAACGGTTTAAAGAACGCTTCGCTTACAGATTCAAAGTACTAGGTTCTAGGTTCTAGGAATATCTCCGCACGTCATCCCTGAGATCTCTTATCAGGGATCCAGGAGTTGCTTTTGACGTTGCTTAAAAGCTACAAACTGAACACCTGGATTCCGGCTCAACAGCATTACCGGAATGACATGATGAAAAGCCAACACCTAGATTCCGGTTCAACAGCATTACCAGAATGACATGATGAAAAGCCAACACCTAGATTCCGGTTCAACAGCATTACCAGAATGACGTAATGAAACATTAGCGAATGACGTAATAGTAGGCATTGCCGTTATCCCTTCGTTCGTCATCCCTGAGATCTCTTATCAGGGATCCAGGTGTTGCTTTGATTTTGCTTAAAAGCTACAAACTGAACACCTAGATTCTGGCTCAACAGCATTACCGGAATGACGAGATGAACAGCCAGCACCTGGATTCCGGCTCAACAGCATTACCGGAATGACGTGATGAAAGCCAACACCTGGATTCCGGCTCAAAAGCATTACCGGAATGACGTGATGAAAAGCCAACACCTAGATTCCGGATCAACAGCGTTGCCGGAATGACGCACTAAACATCTAAGGACGAAGTCCGCTCTCTGGCGAACTTGTGAGTTCCAAGAACCTCGCCTCTAGGACCTAAAATCAATATACGTTCTTACCGACAAATCCTTTAAAAAACGTCAAAAAGACTATCTTTACATCCCACCAAAGAGTCCAATTACGGATGTAATCAAGGTCATACTCAACTCTTTTTTCCATTTTATCTAGTGTATCAGTCTCTCCACGCCAACCATTAACCTGAGCCCAACCAGTAATGCCAGGTAATACCTTATGACGCAACATGTAGTAAGTGACAAGCTTACGATATTCCTCGTTATGTGCCACGGCATGAGGCCTTGGACCAACAACTGACATATCACCAAATAGTACATTAAAAAATTGTGGTAATTCATCCAAAGAAGTACGGCGAATAAATGCACCTACATTCGTTATACGTGCATCGCCTTTACGAGCTTGTGTCACTTTGTCAGCATTCTCCGTCACTGTCATAGAGCGGAATTTCCAAACCTTAATCTTTCGACCATCGAGGCCGTAACGATCTTGTTTAAATAACACCGGTCCGGGTGATGACATATAAACAGCAATTGAAACAGCTATCAATACAGGAGATATGGCAATAATGGCACAAATACTAAACACAATATCAAAGCTTCGTTTATAAAATCGCTTAGTTCCATTTACAGGCGATTCAAATACACTAATAGTGTCGACCTCACCGACATTACCAATACGAGCATGCATCAAGTTTTTCATTAAAAAATCAGGTGTAATTAGCACATCAATTGTACTGTCGCCTAATTGTTGAATAATATCAGCAATACGTTGTTCTGCTAACATCGGTAAACACACATAAAGTTTTTGAATATCACCATTTTTAGCTAATTCAATTGCTTGATTAATATTACCCTCTATTAACTTTGGATCTAAATCAGTAATACGACTAGGTTCTCTATCATCAAAAAATCCAACACAGTCAAACCCTAGCTCATCGTGAGCTAAAATCTCGCTATATAAACTCATTCCGGTTTCAGTGAGACCAACAATCGCGATCTTTTCAACACTAAAGCCTTTAATTCGCCTAATTCGTTTTATTTCACGAACACACAAGCGCCAACTTAATAACATAACAACGGATAAAACATACCACCCAGTCATAACCACACGTGAATATAACTCAGCATATTTAAAAAAGAACAGAGCAGTAAATATGATTAAAAAACAAATGGTAACGATAGCTGCTAATAGCCTGCACATGTGGGTGAATTTACCTAAACGCCAGGAACGATATAAGCCTAGAGATTCACTAATATAACTAAATAAAAGTAAAACACCTGCAACTACTAATAAATAATCTTTGCTAAATGGAACATGATAGCCTTGCATAATAATTAGTAAGGCAATGACAACTAACGACATATCAATAATGCGCAATAGAAAACTTGAATTGGAACCAACAAATTGAAATTTGGATGGTCTATCCATTTGACTCACCTAAAAAGTAACATAACTAAAAATTTATTTTTGCCAACAATGGCAAAACTCGATTAACAAGTGTTTTAGCTTTTTCTAAAGAATCACTTTCTGCATAACATCTAAATTCAGGTGCATTTCCTGACGGCCTTAAATGCACTATGTCACCAGAATCTAAGACAAAACGTAAACCGTCTACGGTGTTAAGCTTTTGAATAAAACAGTCGCCTAAACCTAGCGCTATTAACAACTTGTTGGGGTAATTATTACCAAACTCCATTATCTGTTTACTCTTACTTAGAGCAAACTCAGTCAGTCTGTCACTGTGAGTAAATCTTTTAGGAAGGTTTGCAGTTAACACAGAAACAGAACTGTTTCTTGCTGAAAATAGTGACATCAGAACGGGTAAAACAGCATCCCGAGTAGGTAGAGCCTTGAGTTGTTGTTGGTTAAAATAAACATCAGAGCCTAATAAAAAACCACCATTAGCTTCAAAACCAGCATAACTATTATATGTTTCTTTTAGCTCATTAAAGCCGGCAATCACATATGGCGAACCAATTTTTGTTCGCATTACTGCCTTAAACGTTGCTGACAACTCAACCGCAGTATTACAACTCACAGGAATAGCTAGCGCTTCAATCGATAATGCTTGTGCGCACAATAAGCACAACATATCCCCCCGTAACCATTGACCTTGTTCATCAGCCAGCATTGGTCTATCACCATCACCGTCGGTAGAAAACAATGCATCTAATTGATATTGATTTGTCCAATCAATAGCTTTTTGACAATCAGCTTCACTCACAGCTTCAGTATCAATAGGTACAAAGGTATCGCTGCGGCCGATTAGCACAACTTCGGCGCCAAGTTGTTCAAATAATGCAGGGTAAATATCACGCCCAGCACTTGAATGCTGGTAAATACCAATGCGCTTACCCGTTAAAAAAGGACTGTCGAATAAATCTAAGTAACGAGCAACATAAGCTTCTGACGCCTCGAGTGACGTTTGTAGTTCAATCAAACTTGAAATGGGTTCAAAAGTAAATTGGCCATTAATAATCGACGACTCATCAGATTTAGAAATTTCACCATCTGGTCGGTAAAATTTAAGCCCATTACGATCAAATGGGATATGACTACCCGTAACCATAATCGATGGAATACATAAGTTCATAGATTGAAAGGCTAATGCTGGGGTAGGTATTACACCATAATAAATAACGTTCAATCCTAGCTGCTCAGCGGCACTAGCACACGCTTGGGCCATGGTATAACTGCTTGGACGATTATCTATGGCAATCGCAACAGATTTGAAACTAAAGGCGAAGCGCATAGTCTGAATAAATGAAACAGTAAAAGCAGCACACACGTCTGTATTAAAATCGCCTACCAGGCCACGGGCACCACTCGTACCAAAGGCAATATTGCTGTGCTGTATGACTTTATGGCTAACCAACATTACTTAGCCTCCGAGGTGGCAACTCGACCATAACGATCTTCAAAACGCACAATATCGTCTTCACCTAAGTAAGAGCCTGACTGAACTTCAATTAATTCTAAATCCACTTTACCGGGGTTTTCTAATGCATGTACAACACCAACAGGAATATAAGTCGATTGATTTTCGGTTAATAAAATATCTTTATCACCATTAGTCACTTTGGCGGTACCCGATACCACAATCCAATGTTCAGCTCGATGATGGTGCATTTGAACTGATAATTTAGCACCGGGCTTTACGGTTATGCGCTTAACCTGAAAACGGCCACCGTTATCTATCGAGTCATACTTACCCCAGGGGCGATACACCTCACGGTGATGCTGCCATTCACTGCGCTGTTCCGCTTTAAGTTGTTCAACAACTTGCTTAACCTGTTGAACTTCTGACTGTTTTGCTACTAAAATAGCATCTTTAGTTTCAACGACAACGACGTCATCTAAACCAATTGTAGTCACTAATTTTTCGCTGGCGTTAACATAAGAGTTACGCGTATTAATACCAATAACATCGCCTTTAAACACATTACCTTGTGCGTCTTTATCGTCTATTTCCCAAAGAGCTGACCAACTGCCTACATCACTCCAACCACAATCCATGGGTACCACTACAGCGTGTTGAGTTTTTTCCATTACAGCGTAATCAATCGAATCGTCTGGACAGGCTTCAAACGACGCTTTGTTAATACGAATAAAATCCGCATCATGAGTAACATCAACCAATGCTGCTTCACACGCAGCAAAAATAGCCGGACTGTGAATTTTTAGTTCTTGTAGGTATGTACTGGCTTTAAACATAAACATACCGCTGTTCCAATAATATTGGCCAGTAGCAATATAATCCTGGGCGGTGGTTAAATTGGGTTTTTCAACGAACTGGGCAACATCAAAGCCTAAACCGCTGGCTAATGCATCGCCGCGTTGAATATAACCATAACCGGTTTCCGGTGCTGTTGGAACGATGCCAAAAGTAACAAGTTGATTTTGCTCAGCAAGCGGCATTGCATTCGTTACAGCTTGGCAAAAAGCCACTTGGTCTTTAATGACGTGATCAGCCGCAAGCACAAGCAATAATGGATCATCACCATTACGAATAGCCAACATAGCAGCTAATGCGATAGCTGGCGCAGTGTTACGGCCAACAGGTTCAAGCACAATCCCGCTATTTGGTGTGTTATTTAAACGAAATTGTTCGGCAACAGAGAAACGGTGCTCTTCATTACAAATAACCAATGCAGGCGAATGAGAAATGCCTGTCAAACGGTTTGCTGTGGTTTGCAGCATAGAATGATCACCAAGCAAGGTTAAAAATTGCTTTGGGAATTGTTGACGCGACAAAGGCCACAAACGCGAGCCAGACCCGCCGGCCATAATTACAGGTAAAAGCATATAAAGACCTTATAAACTAAATATTACGATTCATTAATATGTAGAAAAAAAACTTAGGAATACCTATTACGTAACGATTGAATAATCGTTTAGGCTCAACAAGTAAACGGTATAACCACTCTAAACCTAACATTCGGAATAACTTAGGTGCCCGTGTAAACCTATTTGCTAAAAAGTCGATCACTGCGCCACCACAGATAATTAGTTGTGACCCTTGAGATATTTTAAGTATTTCTTTAGCTAAAAGCTCTTGTTTTGGCATTCCCATGGCAAGAATTATTAGCGTCTTATCATCTATTGATAATGAATCAGATAGTATTGACAAGTAATCGCTAACATCTTTAAAACCATCCATAGAAATTACTTCGTGGTCCTTAAATAATTTATTAGCACCTGCTGTTAACCAAGGCTCTTGCGTTCCAAAAACAAAAATTTTAGGTCTTGCATTTACCTCCAAATAAAAACTAATCAAGTCAGGAATAAAATCTGTACCATTTAAATTGTAACCAGGATGACAGCCATTTAATTTACAAGCAAACTTCATTCCTATGCCATCACGAAAACGAAAAGTTAACGAATCAAATAAAACCCTAACATTATCGTTACTATGAATTAAATTGTAAGCATGTTGATTAATAAAACCTATAGATATGGGGCTTTTAGACTCAGTAAGCATACTTTTTAGGAGTGCGATATTAATATCGTCAACAAGGTCTAAATTGTTAACTATTTGATCTTGTGCCATTTCATTATTGATAAACATCTAAATATCTCTCCGAAACGGTATCCCAAGAAAACAGCCTTGAATAACCTTCTGCTTTTTCCGCCATATCAACACTCCAACTATCACAAACTTTTTCAATTGCTAAAGTGAAGGATTCAATATTAGAATCGAAAACTTCACCAGATTTTGATTCTGCTATAAATCGGTGGAAGCTCGGAGGAGCTGATGAAAGTAAAGGAACTAAACCATATGACATGAGCTCAACCACACTCAAACCGAAGCCTTCGTACTCAGATGCACTTACTGTGAATCGAGCACCTTTTATATAATCTAAAATATCTTCATCTGATTTATCTAAGACAAGTTCTACATTTTTAGATTTAGTTTTATTGATGGCATCTTTTATAATTTCAACATTACCAGTTTTAGAGCGACCAATGATTTTCAACTTTATATCAGTTCGAGTTAACGATGAAAAAAACTCAATTAATAATGGCAATCGTTTATTATCACTGAATCGACCAAAATAAATAAAAACATTGTCATCTAAACGACTTCGATTGACACAATCAACTTCACCAAGTTTTCTAAAACCGACACCATTCTCTATTAACAAAACATTTTTATTTAAGTTCTTGAACAAATCATAGTCATTAATACTACAACAAGTAACAACATCAAACTGCGATAAAGAAAAAGGTGTAATAAATTTAAAAAAAATCCTTTTTAGATAAGCTTGGTTATTTGTATGAAAAAAACCACCATGGGTAGTTAAAACTAACTTAGACTTGATTAACCTTAATCTTTTAAGGGATGATAAATATTCAACAAAAAAATCTACAGCATGAACATGTATAACATCGAACTCATTTAACAATTTAACTGGTAAAGCACAAATAGAATAACGCTTAGAACCCATCCAAGAGAATCGTTTAACATTTATACCCGCATACACTTCGTCTTTCAATAATTGATTATCATTTTGAAAATCAGTATTTAAAGTATAAACAGTTACTTCACAGCCACTTTTAATTTGTTCAGCACTGATATTGTAAACGACATCCTCCAAGCCCCCGATACTAGGTAGAAACTGACGAACTATGTGTACTACTCTCATAAAATCGAACCTTTTAATTATAACTATTTATACATTGATTTTCTATATTATCTCTTAATGCCTTTGAATTTTAAAAAAATAAATAGCTTTTATCTAGAAATTTAAAAAACTGAGTTATGCTGATAAACTATAAAAACTTATTTAAAAACCTAATATCGCACCAAACAATCCTACCTCACCGTTCTTAACTAGTAAGCCACTACAATTTTAGAAATATGAAGATGAGTTAGCCCTCCTACATACATTAACGTTAACAATTTAATTAACAAAATTACATAGGTAAAAAATAATATTCATCCAGTTGAAACTGGGAATAAATACTACTATTGTAAATAAAGCTAAGATAGAGAATTCTGTAACCAATTTACGAAAAAAGTACCACTTTGAGATTTGGTAAAAGCAAAAAAATGAAGAAAATATTATATACAATAGAAGTCAGAACTTTAATTTCATTATCTAAATGCAAAACCTTGAAATTAAATGCATTGAAATGCGATAAAATAACGCTAGCACAATAAATAATACTAACATTAATAATATAATAATATAATAATATTAAAAATATCTAAGAAACATGAGTAAGTAAGGCTAGTAAATAAAAATACAACCTAAAGGGGCGTTGTCTAATAATTTTATATCGTTACTGATCACTATTTACTGTTATGCTAATAATTTCTTTCGAGATATAATCCCAAGAAAAATCTTTTCTTGTAGTCTCACTTAATATTAATTCAGAATCTTCTTCAAAGTAAGCTTTTTCGAAAGAACTAAATACATCATTACAATCATTATAAATAATATCCCAAGGCCCTAAAGGTTTATTACCAAACCCTCGCCTTAAAACCAATAATTTACTAGAGTAATACTCCCACAACTTCATGGGTGAACGACCTGAATTAGCAGGATGGTTATTTAATGGCAATAATCCGACTTTATATTTCTTCAACATACTTGGTAATTCAAAATAGGATAATGGACCATAATAATTTAGATTAGGAATTTTATTATCTACGTCAATCACACATGGTCCATAAATATCGAATTTAATATCTGAGTATTTTTCAGCCAACCTTACTAATACTTCATGATCAAAACGAAAATCAATAGCGCCAATATATACACACCCTTGTCTTTGTTCTGTATAGCTTTTTCCACTTGAAAAAAACTCACTATCCACTCCGTTTTCTATAACGAATGATTTTATACTATTTTTCAGAGACAACTTTTCTAATACAATCTTGTTTGTTGCTATAATTACGCTTGCTAAGGGAATGATTTTTTTTTCTGCTAAATTAAATCGTTCACCCCCCATATCACTATAAATATCTGTAGGTCTATAGACTATTTTTTTTGAATCTAAATATTTAATTACCCCATGAAAAAGGGGTTGATCAACTAAGACCAAATCAAATCCATTTTTATTATATTTTTTTATTGTTTGTTTAATGAAAAAATCATCAATCTTATCTAAAAAACCAAAATAACCATAAGGAAAAGGCACAAATGGAATTAAGTCAAAAAAACCCCAATGTGTATGTGTATTTTTTCCGAAAAGTGATTGATAAAGTTTTTTTAATCCCACTCTACCTTTTAAAATATTTAAAATTGAGACGGGAGAACTTACATGAATAACATCATGACCTTGAAGGATATACTGTCGAGCTAACTGATGACTACCGACAATAAAACCCGATGTTAAACTTGCATTTGACAAAAACAGTATTTTCATAAAAACCTTATATAAAACACGTACTATTTTAATAACGAGATATTATTAAATAAATTAAAGAATTCTTTAAAGATGCTTAACAGATTGACTTTCTGATAAAACGCATTAAAAACTATAGATGATAAAAACTCAGTTATGATTATTGAACAATATGCTCCGATTAAACCATAAGCATTTATGAATACATATGAAATTATCAAATTAAAAACTAACGTTACAAACATTTTCTTCATAAGAAAATTGTAACCGCCATAACTGACAATAACCCGAGTAAAAAAAACACCATAAACTGAAAAAAAACTTGCGAGGCTTAATAAAAACACACCATCAGAGCTTGCTAAATAATCAACTCCAAACGTGAATGAAACGATTTCATATGATAAAAAAAAGAAAAAAATTATTACTAAAACCATTAAGATAGTGATAACAGATAATATTACACTTAACGCCTTAATTTTATCACCACCATTTAATTTCAATGCTTTAGTAAGCCCGATAGTTATCAAAGTGATGGGGATAAACAACCAAGCTTGAGCTAAAGCATTTGCCGCATTATAGATACCTAAATAATAAAAACCAGATATCCCCCCTAAAATAACTTGTCCTACTTTAACATATAAAAGCACCGAAAATGAAGATATAGCAAGAGGGACACCAGCTTTAAGTATATACTCTCGATATACTTTTTTTCGTTTATTTGATGGGTTTATTTTACCTCTATAATTACCGTTGAAGTAAAAACTTTTTATACCATAAGGAACAATAACACTTATTAAATATGGAATACCAAAAAAAAACATAGGAAGGTTGAAAATAACAAAGATTAACCTACTAACGTGAGAAAATAAAACTCCAAAATTTGTCGCAATAACATTTGTTCTTGACGATAAAATCGAGTCGAAAAAAGGACTAAAGTTATCAAGGGTCTGGTAATATACATAAGCAATTAAAGTAACAATCAAAAACCAAGTTTCACTATCATTACCATTGCCATTGAAATATAAAAATAATATTAACAAAGGCATTATTAATATAAAAACGACATTCATACAAAACTTAGAATACAATAAAATATTAATACCTAAGTTTCGATTCCTTAGTGTTTTATCAAAAATTAATTGCATTGTACCTAATTGTGACAAAGGAACAACTATAGATAAGACGGAAATTATATATATTATAACACCCATTGATTCAGGGCCTAAATATCTCGCTGTATATACAGTAATAAAAAAACCGGAAACGACTGAGATTAATTTCTCCGATAACATCCAGTACCCATTTTTAAAAAAACGGCTAAATAACAACGTCCCCCCTCCCCTTAAGACAAAAGTATCTTAGACATAAAAAATAAGTTATAAAACAAAAACTCAACATGAGCGCACAAACTACATTAAACATAGAGCTCACGAAGTATCACATACAGAAATTACTACTCTAACTTGAAAGCAAAACACTTTATTTTTATTTAACCCTTTTAAATAAATCTTAACCATTTATCCTACAACATATTACAACCTCAAATTGAGAAAGTGAAAAGGTGTTATATATTCAGAGAATTATCTTTTAATTTTACATGATTGTTAATATAAAAAAACACCGTGAACAACCAATGTCAACATAAGCTTTAAAATTTTAAATAATTTTAAATAATTTTAAGAAAAAATACTCGAATAAAAATCAACAGAATGCACATGAACGACATCAAACGTATTTAGAGCATTTAAAAGTAACGTACACAAAGAATAACGCTTATAGCTAGCCAAAAACATTTAACAGGAATGCCATTAAAAATATCTTGATCAGTAAGTATTTTTTCAATTTAAAATCAGAATTTAATGAATATACTTCAATATTATGTTTTTTTTAAGCTATGGTAGAACTAAATTTAATACTACATCTACTAGACCACGAACACTGAGGGAAACGGATGAACTACATGAAAAACTCTCACATTCACCTTTATTACTTCTTTAATTGATAAGAACTCAAATCACAAATAGATTCTCTGTATTTGAAAAACCCAAATAAAACCCATATTAAAGGTGCAGTTTTAATAGAAAAAACAGAGCTACCACTAATAATTAAATTAGCATATATGTATAATGACAAATATAAAGAATAAAGCACTGAATAATTATATTTTTGCTTACTATAAAAATTCAAATAGAAATAAAGAGCAAAGAAACCAAAAATAGTTGATGAGGACATCAAATAAGCATATCCACTATCAGCAAACTTATAAGAATAGGCGGCTGACAGACCTAAATAATCTAAAAAACTTAAATCAAAAAAATGTTCCATTCCAATATAAAATCTCCCTGAAAGGGTGTCCGAATATTGCACATTAAAAAATATTGTAAAAAATGAACCAAATAAAATGCACAGCGGCATTACAAATGCATTAACTCTTTTGAACAACATATTTCGGAATAAAAAAATCAAGATATAAATAATACAAAGTGAACCTGCAGCCCTGGACTCTGTTGATGTTACAATAATAAATACTGAAGACATAAAAAATATTTTCGTATTTATTTTAAAATTAGACCAAAAACACAAAGTATAAATCAACAAAATCTGACCAAAATTACCTAATCCAACTTGCTCTAAAAAAATAGATGATGTTCTTGCTCCATTAAAAATACCATAGCTAAATCTATTTTCAAAACCTAAGGCAGCACCAAACAATCCCGTTTCATTAGTTTCACTTACAATTAAGCCCCTGCTTTGTTCAAAGTAAGAAGATGGATTAAAAATATTGACATATAGCTGAACATCAATAATTTCCAAAATTAAAAAAAACATAACTAAGAAAGTAAACACACCAAAAATGAACTTTAATTGTTGAAAATTAAGCCGGCTACCAACCATAGTAAACAGCCCGATAATGAGAAAATTTCTTAAACCGTCTAACATACCAGAATATAAAGGCATATTAATTAGAAATGTGAAATATATAGCAATAAATATTATATATAATGGACTTGAATCTTTTTCCCTAAACCCCTTAAAATAAATATACAGCAAAATAAAAAAATAAGCTAACAATTCAAAAAGGATAACCATAAACTTTGGAGTGCTTACTATAAAATTATTAATAAATGCGAGTGATGGATTTATCAATAATGATAAGATAACAACTAAAGCAAGATAGTTTTTTAAAAAATTTATTTTGATATAATACATAAAATCAAGATACTTTTACATTCAATGAAAAATCCAATATACTTCGTGACATATAATACCAAGAACAATCCTTTCTAGGATGTTTTTTACAAAGATTCAAAAACAGAGTTAAAACATGCATTTTCAAAAATATAAAATAAAGATTTCATATCGCATTCATCGTAACCCCCCCCCAACCACCTAAACCACCTAAACCACCTAAACCACCTAAACCACCTAAACCATATTTATTAAAGCTTCGCCTGAACACAAGTAATCCGCTAGAATAATATTCCCATAACTTCATTGGTGACTGGCCTTTTGTTCATTAAATGGTAAAAGACCAATTTTATTCTTATTAATAACTTGAGGTAACTCATAATATTCTAATAAACCATAGCAATGTATGGAAAACTTTACGACAGCAGCAAGGAATTTTAATGACACAGGCCATATGGGTCCTATATACCTTAGACCTTAGAGCTATTAACACAGTAAGAATAGATGTTATTTCGGAAATTATTTCTCACCTTGCAATTGAGATAAATTTTATCTCAATTAAATGATCCTAATGGACATATAATTGCTACATTAAAAATACAACTTATCGCAACGGAGATAACTAATAACGGATATAAATCATTTCATAAAACCAAGGTGTTAAAGGTGACGTCATAAAAAAATGATCACACCTGAATTACAGCCTATACGCTAAATATATTAGGAGTAAAATAAGCGCTAATATCATCATTGATATTATTTTTACCGCGCATACTAAATACCTCCCCGTCATACTGTTTATAATTGACGTTACTAATTTTTAGCTATTTTTAGCTCGGGCATTTTTACTCTTTTAAATAAATTAATCATTACCAAACAAATCACGGGTATAGACTTTATTCGCAACATCACTTAACTCATCTGCGGTTCTATTCGACACAATAACATCAGCATCGGCTTTGAACTGTTCAAGGTCTCGATATACTAACGAGTTAAAGAATTCATCTTGTTCTAGTACTGGTTCATAAATAATAACTTCAACGCCTTTGGCCTTGATGCGCTTCATAATGCCTTGAATACTTGATGCTCTAAAGTTATCTGAGCCTGACTTCATGATCAGACGATAGATACCCACTTTTTTAGGATTACGCTTTAGGATTGATTCAGCAATAAAGTCTTTACGGGTGGTGTTAGCGTCGACAATGGCCCCAATTAAGTTATTAGGTACGTCTGCATAATTTGCACGTAATTGCTTAGTATCTTTTGGTAAGCAGTATCCACCATAGCCAAACGATGGGTTGTTGTAATGATTACCTATTCGCGGGTCTAAACACACACCGTCGATAATTTGTTTACTGTCTAGTCCGTGAGCTTCAGCGTAGGTGTCTAGCTCGTTAAAGTAAGCGACCCGAAGTGCCAGGTAAGTGTTTGAAAATAACTTAACCGCTTCCGCCTCAGTTGAGTGAGTAAACAACACCTCAATGTCTTGCTTAATCGCACCTTGTAATAACAGGTTAGCAAAAGTCTGTGCTCGTTCGCTTAGTTCACCAACGATAATACGCGATGGATATAGGTTATCGTGTAGTGCTTTGCCCTCGCGTAAAAATTCTGGAGAAAAAATGATGTTGGCACAATTTAACTTTAGTTTGATTTGCTCTGTGTAGCCTACTGGTACGGTTGACTTAATGATCATCACTGCATTTGGGTTAATGCTTATCACATCGTTAATAACAGACTCAACTGATGAAGTATTAAAGTAGTTAGTTTTTGGGTCGTAGTCTGTAGGTGTTGCAATGATGACGAATTCGGCATCTTTATAGGCGGCATGTTTATCAAGTGTCGCTTTGAAGTTTAATGGCTTGTTGGCGAGGAAGTCTTCGATTTCGACGTCGGCTATTGGTGAGACTTTATCATTTAGCATGGCAATCTTTTGCTCGATGATATCTACCGCTATAACTTCATTATGTTGCGCTAGTAACATTGCGTTAGAGAGGCCTACATAGCCTGTGCCTGCGATGGCAATTTTCATCTTGTAAACTTCCTGTTGATCGTAAATTGGTTTTAATGCGTATTTTGTAGAAGGAGGTGCTAGGTTCTAGGTAAAAGCCTAAAGATAAAGCAACACCTGGATCCCCGATAAAAGTATTCGAGGATGATGAGCCTTTAAAGCAACACCTGGATCCCTGATACAAGCATTCAGGGATGACGTGCGAAAATGCAATTTCTAGGTTCTAGGTTCAGATTCTAGCATGGAGTGTTTATGGGATGTCTGCGTGTGTTTTACTAAAAAAAGGCACGCTACCGCCACTAGATTGCAGCCTCTAGATTGCTGTAAAACCGGTAAAATTGTTCTTATTACTTATTAACTTTTTACTTTTTACTTTTTACTTTTTAAGGATGTTTGGCGTTTCAGAACGAAACAGTAGAAAGGGTCCTGCGGCTTATGCTCGCTTGCCTGTGATAAGTTATGCGGATGTCGCTTTAACTCGTCAATATTGGCAATACATTTAAGATTTAGGTGATATTGAGAGCTTCACACCTAAAAGAATGTATTTTGGACAAAATAGGAAACAACAACGATATGAGATCGCATCGGTAACTAATGGGATTAAATCACTAGATTTATCTTCCCATACAACAGTTCTCGGTGGCGTCATGCCTTGTATGAATGTTCCTTTTCTACTATCTGTTTTACGTCAGTCCTCTTAATGATTTGGTAATTATAATGTATACGGTAAGTTAATGACAGTTTTTTGACGATCTTTTATAAAGTGCTATTTATTCGTCGTTTTGTTCAATTTAAACGCTATCATGTGTTGATTACGTCTTTAGTTGTATTAATCCATCGAATCTTAGTGACGATTCCTTTCTGCAAATTTACAAATAAAACACATAGAAAGTCGTGTTACTTTCATTATGCTTGATGTTAATTTGTTCGCACTGCAATGATACTTACATTGATTTTATGCACTATATTTGTGCAGTGCAAAATACATCCATTTAGGTGGGTTTAATTTTGTAAAATTTATCCACCTAGATAACATCAACAAAAAAACCACTCTAAGTCATTGTATAAATATTACTTTCCAATATTTAAGCTATACACCAATACAACAAATGAAATCAACATCATCATTTTATTTGTGTAATGCGCTCGTAAGCCTTGCTTGTGTTACGCTAATTCACATGACTTTTAACTTTAATCTAACAATTATTATGCCAACAAATTGACACAGCCAATATTGCCGCATTTAACAACAAGGAATGAGGTTATGTTTACAAAATCATTACTGGTAATACTTTGGACTTAGATTGCATTTTAAACACATTGATACAACAACATATGGTCATTATATTGTCGTTTAACCGCTAACTAGATTATGATGGAGACTGTTTTTCGTAAAAAAATTACAAAATTAACATTCTGTACCATTTGCAGTGGGATTTGCCTATTAAACTCATTTGGCTTTTTAAAAGTAAGTATCGCCATTGGCTTGTCATGTCAGTGGCTTTTTCGGCTGTGTGTATTGCCAGTATTACTGACGAATTATTTACAGCAGACTTTTTTAAGGTTGTTGAACAACGTTATGGTGCTAACAGAGTTGATGACTTTACAGACTGGCGAGATACAATTAATGAAGGCCTTGGTTTAAGTGACTCCGACAAATTATATTTAGCTAATCAATTTGCTAATCGCAGGATACGTTTTACAAGCGACAGTGATCATTGGGGTAAAGGTGATTATTGGGCAACACCGATAGAGTCATTAGGCACTAAAGGTGGGGATTGTGAAGATTTTGCCATTTTTAAGTATTTTACGTTAAAAGCTATGGGCGTTGATGAAAGTAAGATGCGCCTGATGTATGTGAGAGCATTGTTGATAAATGAACCGCATATGGTACTGATTTATTTTGATAATCCAAAGGCTATGCCTTTGGTGCTAGATAATTTAAAAACCAGAATATTACCAGCCAACCAACGCCGTGATTTAAAGCCAGTTTATTCGTTTAATGGCCAAGGTTTATGGTTAGCTAAAGCGCAAGGTCTTGGTAGTACTAAGCCCACAAGCAGTGGTACTAAAAGTTGGACCGATTTAGTGAATAGAATTGAAAACGGTGAATAACCGATGATGAGACATGGAGCAAATGATGGTGGCGAGGACAATGTTTACTAAAGGAATATCATTAAGGTTGCAGTTATATCTGCTAATAAGCTGCTTATCTATTTTTAGCTTTGGAGCGGCGCTTTATAACAACGTGGCTAATATGCGGACTTACCTAAATGAACAACTTGCCTCACATGCGCAAGGAGCTGCTCACAGTTTAGGTTTATCTATTTCACCGTATATGGATGAAGAAGGCTTAGTTATTGCCGAAACAATGACTAACGCGATTTTCGATTCGGGCTATTATCAACATATTACGTTTACCGATTTAGATGGCAAACTGATATTTGAGCGCACTAATCCACAAGGTAACTTTGGTGTACCGAAATGGTTTATTGATTGGTTTACTTTGCACCCACCGGTTATGACCAGCGAAGTCAGCGATGGCTGGCGTATTGCTGGACAACTTGAGGTGCAGTCACATGCTGGCACGTCTTACAAAAGTTTGTGGGATCATGCGCTAAGCAGTTTAGTGACTACCCTATTACAATTATTTATCGCTCTTATTTGTGCTTATTTGATTTTGAAAGCAGTGTTAAATCCACTGCGCAGCATAGAAAAACAAGCTGAGTCGGTAATTCAAAAACGCTTTAGTATTAATTCAATTAACCCTTTCACCTCGGAACTGCGAACTGTAGTTAATGCAATTAATCGTATGGTTGAGAACGTTCAACGATCGTTTAACGAACAAACCCAGCTAGCAGAAGCCTTGTCAAAAGAAGTGTATATCGATCCACATACTGGATTACCTAATCGCCGCGCTTTATTAAAACGCTTTGAGTCTATTCAAGCTGAGTACGACCAGCATGGTAATCGATTTTATTTAGGCCTGGTGTCTATGACATCTTTAAAACATGTTAACGACAATGAAGGTTATGGCAGTGGTGATGATTATATTTTGTCTGGCGCACAGTTATTCAGTAAACAAATAAGTGCTTTACAGGACGCCACGTTTTATCGTATTTCCGGCTCAGAATTTGCTTTTTTAAGCTTGTTAACTGAAGAAGCAGCAAAAGAGATTGATGAACAAATTGCCGCTAATATTATGATTGAGAGTTCAAGTCGATTTAATAATGGTTTTGCTAAGCACTCGCTTACACGAGTTAATCACCAGGAAGATTTTGCTGAAGTGGTGAAGCGTTTAGACCACCAGCTTGTGCATAATCAATATGCCGAAAATAATAAAGGATTAGTCACGGCGCAGATGATGAAAAAAAACCATTCTCGCGTAGAATGGGTCGGTATTTTAACCCAGTTTACTGAATACTTTAAAAATGAGATCAGTCATTGTAATAGCAAAGACTTTGCCATTAAATGTATCCCATTGGACAAAATATTCGATTTAATGCTGCAACCTGTGGTTGATAATAATCAGTCAATTTTATATGTAGAATCGTTTGTTCGTTTTAAAGTTGAAGGCGAAGTGTTATCGACACTGGATGTTTTTGCAATGGCAGAACGACTTGGTGTTCTACAAGAGTTAGAACAAGCTGTTGTGTGCTTCATTTTTTATAAGTTACAACACATAGAACATACTCGAGTAGCGATTAATATTAGTAACCGAGCGTTACATAATCCGGTATTTACTGAATGGTTGTTCGATCTTTATCAAAAAATGCACAAAACGCTTCCACCACTTTTGTATGAATTTAACGAATCTGCTGCGATGCTTTCTCTGGAGTCGACTGAAAGATTTATTCGTCAGGCGAAACAATTCGATATTGATATTGCGATTGAACGTTTTGGTTCAAGTTTGACTTCGTTTTGTTATATTAGAAACTTAAACATTGATTACATTAAGATTGATGCTAGTTACGTACGTGATATTGCAGAGGCGGATACACGCTTTTTTGTACAAACCATCACTCAAATTTGTCATGGTATCGGTATTAAAATCATCGCACCTCAGGTTGAGTCAGCTATGATAGGTGAACACTTTTCACTCATGAACATCGATGGTTTGCAAGGGAATGGATTGTATGCCGTACGGAATTTCAGTACAATCATTCCAGCTAATGCAACAAACACATGGACAAGTGCATTGGAGTTGAATAACTTTAGCCACTCACTGAATCACGAGGCAACATAATGCGTAAGAATAAATTAACCCTGTTATTAGTTTCTGCATTAATGACTACCGGCATGTCTGCTGGTGTGATTGCAGCTGAAGATACTTTAACCGCTAGCACTCAGAATGCACCCGTATCTGATGTATCAGCTCAGTTAGCGAATGCATTTGTTGCTGCGAATGGTGATGAAGCATTAATTATTGAAGCCATTCAAGCTGCTTATGCTGCCGGTTTGAGCCCAGATGAAATTTTAGCTATTGCGATTGCTAACGGTATAGATCCTGCTATTGTTGCAGCTAACCTTGAAGAGTTACAAACCGCAGCTGGCGGCGCATTTGGTGCAGCCCCTGCTCCAGGCGGCCCAGGTTTTGGCGGCGGTTCTGGTGGCGGTGCAGGAACAATCTCTAGCAACTAAGCTTTTTAGCGTGTTGAGTAATAATAAAGCCCATTAAATTGGGCTTTTTTGTGGGTGTTTGTAAAAGAAGGTACTAGGTTCTAGGTGAAGCTGTCGCCCTACCCGCACGTCATCCCTGAGTGCTCGTATCAGGGATCCAGGTGTTGCCCTACTCTCACGTCATCCCTGAGTGCTTGTATCAGGGATCCAGGTGTTGCCCTACCCGCACGTCATCCCTGATTGCTTGTATCAGGGATCCAGGTGTTGTCCTACTCTCACGTCATCCCTGAGTGCTTGTATCAGGGATCCAGGTGTTTCTGTTGATCTCGCTTGAGTATTAAAAACGTAAAGCCAACACCTGGATTCCGGCTCAACAGCATTGCCGGAACGACGTAGTAGTGGGCGTTGTTTGGATACGAATGAGCTAACGGTGTGATAGTAGGTGTTGTTTGTAAGGAGTAGTGACAAGCATTACCTGCTAACCTTGTAGTGGTATGCATCAGTAAGCATCTCCCGCCCGTCATTCCTGAGTGCTTCTATCAGGGATCCAGGTGTTGTCCTACTCTCACGTCATCCCTGAGTGCTCGTATCAGGGAGCCAGGTGTTGCCCTACTCTCACGGCATCCCTGAGTGCTTGTATCAGGGATCCAGGTGTTGCTGTTGATCTCGCTTGAGTATTAAAAACGTAAAGCCAACACCTGGATTCCGGCTCAACAGCATTGCCGGAACGACGTGTTAGTGGACGGTGTTTGGATACGAATGAGCTAACGGTGTGATAGTAGGTGTTGTTTGTAAGGAGTAGTGACAAGCATTACCTGCTAACCTTGTAGTGGGTATGCATCAGTAAGCATCTCCCGCCCGTCATTCCTGAGTGCTTGTATCAGGGTTCCAACTGTTTCTTTAAATCAGGTACTAGGTTCTAGGTTTAGCCCCACCCGCCCGTCATCCCTGAGTGCTTGTATCAGGGATCCAGGTGTTGCTGTTGACATTGCTTAAATATCTAAATTTCAAGATCTTCCCAGCGTGGATTAAACTTTTCAATTAATTTAATTTTCCATTCTCGCTTCCAATTTTTAAGCTGTTTCTCTCTTGTAATCGCATTATAGATGTCATCAAATACTTCGTAGTAAACTAACATTTTAATTGAATGTTCTTTAGTAAATCCGTCAGATAAGCCCTTTTTATGCTCCCAATTTCGTCTGATTAAATCAGACGTCACTCCAATATAGAGTGTGCCATTGGGCCTATTGGCCATTATGTAGATATATGATTGCTTGTTCATAATCTCTCCAATGAATAGCTTGCCAAAAATTATAGCTGAGTTGGAAGCTTAGGTTTACTCAATGACAGTTTTATAAGGTTTACTAGTGCTGAAGACACTTGGTATTTTAGGCTTTGCCCTTAAAACAGAAAAGCTAACACCTGGATTCCGGCTCAAAAGCATTGCCGGAACGACGTTGTAGTGGGCGTTGTAGCTGTGTACTAAATAAGCAAATGTGCATTTTGGCCCCACCCGCCCGTCATCCCTGAGTGCTCGTATCAGGGATCCAGGTGTTTCTTTTGGCCTTGTGTAAAGAATAAAAATCAACACCTGGATTCCGGCTCAACGGCATTGCCGGAACGACGTGGTAGTGGACGGAGTTTGTATACGAATGGGCAAACGATGGAGTAGTGGGCGTTGTAGCTGTGTATTAAATAAGCAAATGTGCATTTTGGCCCTACCAGCCCGTCATCCCTGAGTGCTTGTATCAGGGATCCAGGTGTTTCTTTTGACCTTGTGTAAAGAATAAAAATTAACACCTGGATTCCGGCTAAAAAGCATTGCCGGAACGACGTGGTAGTGGACGGAGTTTGTATACGAATGGGCAAACGATGGAGTAGTGGGCGTTGTAGCTGTGTACTAAATAAGCAAATGTGCATTTTGGCCCAGTCGCCCGTCATCCCTGAGTGCTTGTATCAGGGATCCAGGTGTTTCTTTTGGCCTCGCTTAAATATCTAAATTTCAAGATCTTCCCAGCGTGGATTAAACTTTTCAATTAATTTAATTTTCCATTCTCGCTTCCAATTTTTAAGCTGTTTCTCTCTTGTAATCGCATTATAGATGTCATCAAATACTTCGTAGTAAACTAACATTTTAATTGAATGCTCTTTAGTAAAACCATCAGACAAGCCATTTTTATGCTCCCAATTTCGTCTGATTAAATCAGACGTCACTCCAATATAGAGCGTGCCATTTGGCCGATTAGCCATGATGTAAATATATGATTGCTTATCCATAAACACTTAACTCAATTAAAGTAATCTCAAAATATAGCAGTTAAATGCGAGCTTCGTTGATCCTTAACAAAGCTCAGAATTCTATTACTAAATACAAAAGCAAAAGAAAACACCTGGATTCCGGCTCAAAAGCATTGCCGGAACGACGTAATAGTGGGCGTTGTTTGTATACGAATGAGCAAAAGACGTGGTAGTGGGCATCATCTGGATACGAATGAGCAAACGATGGAGTAGTGGGCGTTGTAGCTGTGTAGTAAATAAGCAAATGTGCATTTTGGCCTCACCCGCCCGTCATCCCTGAGTGCTTGTATCAGGGATCCAGGTGTTTCTTTTCACGTACCGCTTGTATCATTTATCTACAGCAGTGCTTGTTCTATGTCTGCAATCAGGTCTTCTACATTCTCTAAGCCAACCGAGATTCGCAGTAGGTTATCGGTGATACCAGCGGCTAATCGTGCCTCTGGGGTGTAGGGTGAGTGTGTCATGGATGCTGGGTGTTGGATTAGCGATTCGGCGTCGCCTAAACTTACGGCGATGGTAAATAGCTTTACACGATTAACGAAGTTGATGGCATCTTGCTTGTCGCCTGTTAACTCAAATGCAATAACGCCGCCGGCGCGTTTCATTTGGTTACCAACAAAGCGGTGGCCTTGGTGGTGAGATAAGCCTGGGTAAAAGACCTGGCTGAATTTAGGGTGTTTATCTAAATATTCAGCTAACACTTCTGCGTTGTCACAATGACGAGTTAAACGTACGTCTAGGGTTTTTAAACCACGTAAGATTAACCATGCGTCGTGTGGAGATATCACGCCACCAAAGTCTTTTAATATTTCGTATTTTAATCGGTGCATGTGTTCTGCATTGCCGCACACAATACCTGCGATAACATCACCGTGGCCATTTAAATACTTGGTGGCACTGTGAATGACCATGTCGATGCCTAACGCTAGCGGTTGCTGCAATAGTGGTGTCATAAAGGTGTTGTCGACTATCGACACGAGATTATGCGCTTTGGCAACGTTTGCCATGGCGGTGAGGTCAAACACTTGTAGGTGAGGATTGACTGGAGTTTCGCAAAACAGCACTTTGGTGTTTGGCTTGATTGCCGCCTCTACTGCGTTCATGTCGGTGAAGTCGACTAGTGTACTCGTAATGCCTAAACGCGTTAGCTGAGTGGTCATTAAGGCGAACGTACAGCCATAAACAGCTTTAGATGCAACGAGATGATCACCTGCGTGCAAATGAGTTAACAGCGCACTTGATACAGCTGCCATGCCAGATGCTGTTGCTGCTGCGTCTTCAGCACCTTCTAATAATGCCATTTTACGTTCAAGCTCTGCGGTTGTCGGGTTGCCTAAACGAGTATAAATATAACCCGGTTCTTCGCCTGCAAAACGTGCCCCGCCTTGTTCGGCATTGTCAAAAACAAAGGTGGCAGTTTGATATAACGGTGTGGTGAGTGAGCCAAAGGCTTCGCGTTGATGTCCGCCGTGAATGGCTAAAGTTGCTAAGTTCCATTTACCCTGATTGTTATTTTGCATTGCTTCTCCCTGCGCCACCTTGTTATATGTTGTTACCCTCTTTGGGGTTATTGTTGTGGTGGTCGGAATTTAAGATACAGAGGAATAAAATATAACCAAGTGATTACTGGAAAATAACCCTCGAGAAGATGTAAAAACAATGTTACAAACAGCTGTTTACATCGTTTGAATCAGTTATATCCATATTATTAGTACCAGCAGAATATGAATGGTAACAAGAGCATTACCTTGATAGAGATTGCTTAAGCTTTTGCATACCTTGATCTATGCTAACCAGTGGTTGGTAACCTAAGTCTTGTTTAGCGGCGCTGATGTCAAAGTAATGGCTGGTTGAGAGTTGCCTTGCGACAAAACGCGTCATGATGGGTTCTTGCGATTTATTCAGTAAACCGTATACGGTTTCAAGTACCACACCTGCAGCGTAAGCAACAACAGCCGGAACACGTTTGGTTACTGGTGGTAAATCAACACAGGCGAGAATACGATTAAGCATATCAGCCATGGTAATGGGTTGATCGTTGCTTAAAAAATACGCTTTGCCTGCGCACTTGGCATTAGTGACTAAATCTAACGCCGCTAAAACATGAGCATAAGCAGCGTTATCAACGTAAATAGTATCGACCAGTTTGTCTTCATGGCCAACTAGCTTTAGTCGTCCGGCTTTAGCTCGCTCAATCACTCTTGGGACAAGATGAGGATCGTTTGGCCCCCAAATTAAATGTGGTCGTAAAGCTGTAGTGTGAAGTTGAGTGGAGTTAACAGCAAGCACATGTTGCTCTGCGATAGCTTTAGATTCGCCGTAATAATTGAGGTATGTGTCAGCGTAAGGTGCTGACTCATTAATGCCGTTTTCGTCACGCCCTGCAAAGGTTACGCTTGGAGTACTGGTATACACTAAACGTTGTATATTAAGCGCTTTACAGGCATTAATTATATTGTTTGCGCCATCAACATTAGGTGAATAATAACTTTGCTTACTGCCCCATACACCCGCTTTTGAGGCCACATGAAATACTAAGTCACAGCCTTGCATGGCGTGTTTAACGCAATCGTAATCGCTAATATCGCCTTGGCGCATATCGACGCCCAGTTCAACGAGTTTTGGATAATCTCCACGGGCGAAACCGACGACCTGAATTCCTGCAGCCAGTAAGCGCTGACAAATCGCCAATCCTAAAAAACCGCCTGCTCCGGTAACAAAGACTTTGTTGACCGACAATGATAATTGCTTAAGCGCAGCTTGCTCAAGAGGATGTAAATCTGTCAGATTCATTATTAATACCTTATGCTTACTTTAAGACGAGCCTTATTCTTTCCACTGCTTTTGTGCCCAAAGGGCAAGTTTCTCTCTAAATATTTTGGCGTTGTGACGTACATCTACTGGGAATTCTGGATGAATTAAAAAACGCCCTATTCCGTCTGTATGCGGGTATTGTTCTGCAATGGCTAAAAGTTCTTTATATAGCGTTTTTGAAGTGGAGCAAACAATGTCTTTTTGTAGTTCAATGCACAATACCGGCACGATATTATCGCCAACCTTAACACCAACAATAGCCGAGCGTTTTACTTGTGGATGAGTGTTAAATGCCCGCTCACAAGGTAGTGTATAAAAACGCTTAATTCTTTGTTGTCCACGCGTAGCATCAACAATATGACCTTTACGACCACACATCCATAATAAGCCGTTATCGTCTAAATACCCCACGTCACCCATGCGGTGTTTAACATGTTCACCGTGATTAATTTTAGCTAATTCAGTAGCATGTTGACGTTGATAATAGGCTTGGCTAACCATTGGGCCGCTCACAACAATTTCGCCAATTTCATTTGCGCTAAGCTTTTTAACTTCAGACCAATCTGATTGGACTTTATCTGTAATGGCAATAATATCAACACTAACCGACGATATCGGTTTGCCGACACATATGCCTTTACCTTGATCGGTCAGTTCACTGGTCGCAAACAACGCATGACTACCAATCATGCTAATAGGTAACGATTCAGTGGCACCATAAGAGTTAAGCACTTCAACTTGTGGGTTGAGCATTTGGCTAAAACGTTTAATAGAACTAATCGTTGCCGGTGCGCCTGCTGATATCACTCGCTTAACGCTAGTCAGTTTATGCTGAGTTTGCTCACCAGCTTGACCTAATCGCTCTAGCAAAGCTGGATTAACAAACATATTGCTACATTGATATTGCTCGATTGCCGCAAACAAATTGGCTGGGTTTGCGGTAATAGGTTTACTGGCATCCATGTCTGGCACAATCGATGCCATGCCAAGCGCTGGGCCAAATAATGAAAACAGCGGGAAAGTGGCTAAATCTCGCTCACCAGGAGCGATACCGTAATCGTGTTTAAGTGCGCTTATTTGCGCTTCAAACATGGCATGACTGTACACCACACCTTTGGGAGTGCCGGTGCTACCACTGGTAAACAAAATAGCGGCCATATCATCTGGCTTTAGCAGGGCCATTTCAAAAGGATAAGCCTCATTTCGGCCTATTTCGGTAATAGTTTCTAAACTTGTGGCATTTGTTAACCAACGTTCAATGCCTGAACCACCGACATTAATTACCTGTTTAACACTGCTTTTACCCCACCCCAGTACACGTCTGGCGATGTGCGCTTTCGGGATACCGATAAAAGCGTCTGGTTGCGATTCATCAAAACACTGTTTAAGGTTTTTGATGCCCATACCTGGGTCAACTAAAATTGGAATGATCCCGGCTTTGAACAAGGCAAATGTTAACGAGAAAAACTCAATGCTTGGGGTAACCATTAACACGGCTTTCATGCCACGCTTGATACCGTATTGAATAAGCCCTTTGGCAATCATGTCTGATTGTTGATGTAAGGTAGCAAAGTCGATTTCTTGATAATTGAACTGGCCCTGCTTAGCGTGTTGCACAGCAACAGCAAGTCCGGTAGGCATAGCTTGCGCCGCCGTTTTAAGGTGCTGACAGATATTGGCATTAGCAAGTGTAGAGGTTTTGGTCATGTGGCTTCATTTTGGGCTAATGTGAATAACGCATATATGCAGGTTAACAAGTACGCCAACATATAGATAATTTTAGATGATTAAATAGCTAAAAGGCTCAAATGAGCCTTTTAGGGTGTAATTAATTTTTTTCGATGAAGTCTTTAATTAAGCCAATCACTTCGTCGCTGGCATCTTCAAGAATGTAATGACCGCAGTCAGCAAACTCGTGCACCGTTGCATGAGGCATTCGCTGTCGCCATTCTTCTAAAAAATACTTATCAAATACAAAATCTTGTAAACCAAAACAAATCAACGTGGGTACGTCAGCAAATTGACTTAAACTATCGCCAATACTCGTCACTAGGTCGTAGTTTCTGTCGCCAGGTTTGAGTGGAATGTCTTGAACAAAGCGTAATGTCGAAATACGGTTTTTCCAAGAATCAAATGGTGCGACATAAGCTTCACGCACTTCTTTAGACATGGGTTTGCGTTTAACACCTACGTACGAAGCCGCTGATGAAAAAGCATTTAACCCACGTACAAGCAAAGTGCCGAGTAAGGTTTCGCGGCAAATCCACAATGCCCACGGAAACGGCTTAGTTTTGGGTAAGTGAAATGCTGCCGTGTTTAAACACACTATACGTTTGATGCGATCAGGATGACGAGCAGCAAAGCCCATTCCAATCATACCGCCCCAGTCGTGTACCACTAAGGTGATGTTTTGTTTAACATCTAAGCTGTCAAGTAAGGCTTCTAAGTCATCAATACGGTTTTTCAAGGTGTAATCGTATTGTGGATCGTCAGGCTTGTCTGATAAGCCGCAACCAATATGGTCTGGCACAATACATTGATGCTGATCGCTCAACGCGCTCACTAAATTACGGTAGTAGTAACTCCAACTAGGATTACCGTGCACCATAACCACTGGCTCGCCCTGGCCTTCATTGATGTAGTGCAGTTTATTGCCGTTACGGTCTAAATAATGACTTTTAAATGGCAGTAAGTTGTCTAGCATGATGCATCCTGTTAACTATTTTTATAATGATATGCAAAAATTAAATTCAGCCTAAGGCTTACCATTTAATTCCTAACATCATGCAGTTTAAACCACTGCCTATGCCTAAAAAGCTGACTTGGTCGCCAACACGTAAAAAACCTTCATCGTGTGCGATGGCGGCGGTAACAGGTAACGACACTGTCCCCATGTTGCCAAGCTTTTGGTAGGTTGGATACTCTTTCTCATGCGGAATGCTTAATGCATTAAGCACTTGCCTGCGGTTTGATGCGCCAACTTGGTGACAAATCACTTTGTCAACTTGCTCAACAACCCAGTCGCGTTGCTCTAAAAAGTGTTCCCACGTGTGTTTAGCAAGCTCGACACCTTCTTTAAGCAAGGTAACCGCGTCGGTACGCATAAACTCGCGATACAATAAGTGCCCTGCTTCTTGTAAGCCCCATTGGCACAATTGGTGATGTTCTGGCGCAGACAAATGACTGGCACCAAGTAACTGATGTTGACGAGTGGTGGTGAGTGGTAAGCTACCATCGGTTAGAATAACGGCAACAGCGCCTGAGCCTCCTGTGAGTGTTGCCAATGACTGGGCAAAGTTTTGCATTGTCGGTTCGGCTAACATGTGGTCAATTGTGGCATCGACGATGTCTCGTGCAGATTCGCACGACACCACCATCCCCGCTTTAATTTGCCCAAGCTCGATACGGTTAGCAATGTCTAAAATACCCGACAACACCCCTAAACAGGCGTTACTGATGTCGTAAATTGCCGTATCTTTTGACACGCCAAGTTCAGCAGCTATGCGGCACGCGGTAGCGGGTTCGTGTTGGTCACGACACACTCCGGTATAAACAACTGCGCCTAGATCACTGACATTAATGCCAGTTTCGTTTACTGCTTTACGGGCAGCGGCAATTGCACCGTCTGATAAACGATGGCCTTTGGGCCACCAACGGCGCTCAGTAATACCCGTTAATGCGGCAAGTTGCCCCATTGGAATACGAAACTTTTGATATAGCGGTGCTAAGCGAGATTCTAAATCGCTACTCGACACTATTTGTGGTGCTAGCTCATAAGCCAGACTATTGATATAGACGCGTGAATATTTCATTAAACCGTATAATTCGCTTCGCTCTAGCAAGCCCAAAGCCACTAGAATAATTGTTATTCATTATTAACCCGCCATTTGAACAAGAATGGCTTAAATATTCAATCAAAAACCGCAGCTAACTCGGCTTCTTTGATGTTTTTTTTACGGCTTTGTGAAGGCTGTTGATTAACTAGCGCCTTGATTATTACAGAGTTACGTTAAATAAAATAGCTTAAACAAAGGCTTAGTTGTAAAAATACATATTAACCAACTTAAGCTGTTGTTTTAATTGCCTGGATAAAGGCATTTCGTGGTGTAACACTGTTTGCACAAAATTCACTCAGTGAAACCTCATATCCATGTTGTTGCAAAAAACATACTCGGTCGAGCAATAACCACGCTTCTAGAGCTCGACGAAATAAATGCGCGACTAAGTCTATGCGCTTTGTTAACCGTTGTCGTGCTATTCCACGCTGTAAAAATACATCGAAATCGATGTCGTTAGGGAGTACTAACTTCTTGTAATTTGCAGCCCAGAGGCAAAAATCGCTAAAACTGCCACTGAGTTGGCTCTGTTTAACCGTTGGAACAGGTAAATAAGCATCAATAGATCGTACCTGACGCTGGAGGCTGTCGAACCCTAAGCGCCACGACACTTCTTGTAAGCGCAATGATTGTTGCTTGGGACTGGCAATGACGCTTTGCTGCAATGGCAGTTGTAGATCATGCCTGGAAAGCTTTATTTTGCTGGCTTTGGCTTGAGTTGAAAGTGGTTGATAATGTGTGTCTTGGATTAAATGGTAACAACAAGGTGAAATCGAAATCGCCTGAGTATTGGCCTGAGTTGCAAGGTTTAATAAACGTACATGCAAATCACCACAAGCATGCAGCGCAATAGCATGTTGCTGCGGATAAAGTATCGTGTCATTAGGGTTAAGCGGCGCAAATGCATCGGCACAGATAAACCGCTGCGACAACTGCCATTGTTTTGCAAACTCCTGACCTTGTTGACATAAATTAGCTTGCCATTCGAGACTCGTGACTTCAATTTGCTGTTGCTTAGCTACCAATCGTCCTAAGTGCCCTTTACCAGCACACCATTCTAATATCGGTAACCGAGTTAATTCTGGCTGATATTGCGGGTCAATTTGCTCAGCAAATGCATTAATTTGTTGCCACTTTCGACCTTTAATATGAGCGCTGAAATGCGCTAAATCAGATTGCTGTTCGGCTGTTGATGCTGCTTGCTTGTTTAGGGTATTAATGGTGCTTGTAGGCAAAGTGAAGACTAACAAGCTTAACTGTTCAATTGTTTCTGCTGCATGCTGATGTTGACTTTGATTTATGTCGCTTATCAAGCTTGGGAGTAGTGTGTCGACAAGTAACTGCTGATCAGCATCAATCGCATCGATTTCAGCATCGTCTAATTGCCACACAATTTGTGCTAGATTAGGAAATGAAGCTTGCCAAGGTAAGTGGTCACACTCAAAAGCCACCAGTTGCCACAAGGGCGCCAAGCGTCCAAGCAATGCATCAAGTGCTGTAAAGGTGTGTTGATAATCGATTGAAGACATATTGATGCTTACAGTTAACCTCAGCTGATTGAAATGGTAGGATGCGGGTTCAGATAACCCAAACCGGAATTGTAAACTATGCACTCGCCTTGTGTCGCCCGTTGTGGCTTAAATGCTGACGATTATTGTATGGGCTGCTTTCGTCACATCGACGAAATTGTCATTTGGTCACAAGCGACAGATCCGCAAAAACAACAGATTTTAGACAAACTCGCCGAGAGAAAACAATTGTTTTTAGGTGACCGTAATAACAAAACCCTATCACGCGCCCAATGGCTTAAAGCAGAAAAACGCTTAAAGCTATAACAAGCAAGCGGTCTAAGGTAATGCTGATAACGGTTGACGGAACGCTTAGCTTACTAATTTTAGATCCTAGATTCTTGGTATTAGGTAATGCTGATAACGGTTGACGGAACGCTTCGCTTACTGATTTTAGATCCTAGGTACTAGGTGTTAAGCGTTGTCCCCACCCGTACGTAATCCCTGAATGCTTGTATCAGGGATCCAGGTGTTGCCCTACCCGCACGTCATCCCTGAATGCTTGTATCAGGGAGCCAGGTGTTGCCCTACCCACACGTCATCCCTGAGTGCCTGTATCAGGGATCCAGGTGTTTTCTTTTGACCTTGTGTAAAAGCATAAAAGCTAACACCTGGATTCCGGCTCAAAAGCATTGCCGGAACGACGTAATAGTGGACGTCATCTGGATACGAATGAACAAACGACTAAGTTTGTCCCTACTCACACGTCACCCCAGAGTGCTTGTATCAGGGATCCAGGTGTTGCCCCACTCGCACGTCATCCCTGAATGCTTGTATCAGGGATCCAGGTGTTTCTTTTGACCTTGTGTAAAAAAAGATAACACCTGGATTCCGGCTCAAAAGCATTGCCGGAACGACGTAGTAGGAAGCATGCAGCAATGACGTAGCTGTTGGTGTTATTTGGATACGTATAAGTAAACCAGAAAGTTGTGGCATCATTTGAATACGAATGAGCAAACGACTAAGTTTGTCCCTACACGCACGTCATCCCTGAATGCTTGTATCAGGGATCCAGGTGTTTCTTTTGACCTTGTGCAAAAGCAAAAAAGCTAACACCTGGATTCCGGCTCAAAAGCATTGCCGGAACGACGTAGTAGGAAGCATTGCCGCAATGACGTAGCTGTTGGTGTTATTTGGATACGTATAAGTAAACGACGTAGTAGTGGCGTCATTTGAATACGAATGAACAAACGACGGAGTTTGTCCCTACCCGCACGTCATCCCTGAATGCTTGTATCAGGGATCCAGGTGTTTCTTTTGACCTTGTGTAAAAGCAAAAAAGCTAACACCTGGATTCCGGCTAAAAAGCATTGCTGGAACGACGTAGTAGGAAGCATTGCTGGAACGACTAAATCATTAGCATTGCTGTAACGACGTAATAGGAAGCATTGCCGTAACGACTACGTAATTAGCATCGCTGCAACGACGGCTATGCCTCTACTTTTTCATCATGGCTTTTAAATCAGCAAATGGATTGAACGTGGCGGCTTCTTGTTTGGCTTCTTTAGTGCTGCCGTAACGGATGAGTTCTTCAAAGCGAGAATGTTCATTGTCGTGACAGTACAGACACAATAATTCCCAGTTGGTGCCATCAGAAGGATTATTATCGTGATTATGATCGCGGTGATGAACGGTTAATTCTGAGAGATTTTTATGAGTGAATTCACGTGTACAGCGACCACAAACCCATGGATAGAGTTTCAGCGCTTGTTCGCGGTAACCCTTTTCTCGGGAGGCTTTGTAGTCTCTGGCTTCTGCTAAGACTTTATCTAATTTACTTGAGTTTTGATTGGTTGACATGATGCATCACTTAATACAAAAAAATTACCCCAAGGATAATCACTGTTATCGCTTGGGGCAATTGTTTATACGCTGTTATTTTACAATCATTTTGCTACAGGAGCTGAATTCGATAAATAAAGGTAATGTAAGTAACGTTCATACTGACTGATAATGTCGGCAATAATCCGCTCACGAGTGTAAGCCGTTACGTCATATTGCTGGCCGCCATGTTCTAGATATACTTCAACACGATAAAAAGCCTTGTTCTGGATTTTTATCGGTTAATTCTACACCTGTCATGGTGTGTGCTCTGATCCGTAAACCATAAGCAAATGCTAACGATTCATCGGCACTTATCACCAAACGTATACGACTATTAAAATGACATAAACCAAGGTTTCATTGCCAAATAGGCATGAAACCTTTGCTTTAACACTTTTGAGGACAATATTGAGTACATGGTAACAATGATGACGAATCAGGCCATTGATATTATTCTGCTTTAGTATTGCTAATCCCAGCGGTGAGATTAAAACGCATGGCATCTTCAAATGACCAATCAACACTAATTAAGTCTTCACGTTTTACTAAACTGGTCACGCCAGCGATTTGATAGCTTAATTGAAATAATACTGGCACCCACTCACCTTCAGGCAATGCATCAGCCAGTGGTTGTGGCGCGGTCTCACTCATGATAAAACCAACGACATAACTTCCATTAGCTTGTTTAACTAACACGGTTTTTTGGGTTTTAGGTTGGCCATCTCGATTCATTAAACTGGCAATATCTCGAATGCTGCCATAAACCGATTTAAACAGCGGAAACTTCATCAACTGGCGTTCTATCCAGCCATAAACCCATGCGATAGGACTAACTGAAAAAAGCAAACCGGCGACAAACACCAAGCTGGCGACTAAGCAAAAACCTGCCCCCACAAACACAGGCGTTATACCCACGAGTTCAAGTAATAACTTACCTAAACCATCAAGCGATATAAATAGCGACCAAAAAAGCCATATGGATAACACCATAGGCAATAAATTCATTAAACCACGGGCAAGGGTATTTTTCATTTATCACATAAAAGCAGGAAGAACAGGATAAAAATGTTAACACAGTTTGTTGATTAGTCACTTCAAATCTGTTCACTGTCTAGAGTCTGTTGATCTTTCAAGGTTATTTTTGCAGCGAATTGTTGGTCTTTACTCACATATATAACTGCGCGGCAGAGACTTTGAGGTGTAGTTATTCTACATAAAAAGTCGATAACGCAGTAAAAATGGCCAACAAACGCTGCCCGAAGGGTTCGGCCAAAAACGTTTTACTCTTTGTTGAATGAGTCTTTGCAAATAAAGAGTTGCCTAGATGGCTAGGCATCAATCCATTCGCCTCGATTAAAACGTTTTTAACTCGAACAAAATTTAACCAGCAAAGAACAACAGCCCCTAGAAACTGTTAACGATTTTGAATCGATTAGAACCTATTAAAAGGCTTGCTGATCTCTGGCCAAAAAGCGGCAAACAGAATGAATTACTTATTCATTTTAGCGACATTCAACCATTGATAACGGCCTAACTCTAATAACACTCCAATGGCTAAGCCTGCTGCTGTATTAATTAATAAGCATGTTGTTGCAGTTGAAAAAATAACAAAAATACAAAAAGGCTTACCATCTATAAAGCGTTTTGACCACGCTAATTGCGTACCAGCTATTGCAAGTAGACTGCCTAAAATAGCAAGAGGAATTAATGAAAGCGCACCGGCAATGCCTTGGCCCCAAAAAATAGCAATGAGTATACATGTACTGCCAAATATAGTGGGAGCTAACCATGTCCGAGCACCAAAGTGATGTTGCACGGCAAGCCCTCCCGCGCCATGACACATGGCTGCAGCCCCAAAGGGAGCTAACAATAAGTTAGCCCAACCAGAACTTTTAGCAAATTGTTGTGGTTCAAACTTAGCTGCGTCTTCAGGAAACTTATCTTTGGCCATTGCCGATACGGCAATGACGGCATTAGTTAGTGTCAGGGCTAACTGCGGTAATACTAATAGTATTGCCGCTGAGCCCCATTCATCGATACTAGGCCAACTTAATTGCCATGCACTAGCTTGGGTAAAGTTAAAGCTAGGCGTTGTACCACTGGTATATTGCCAAGTAATACCCAAAATAATCACTAACGGCATGACCAAGTATTGCATTGGCATATAACGACTAGCGAACAATAACCCGAATGCAAGTAAACCAATAAACCAAGTTTCGCTCATCATAACGCCACCGAGCCAAATAAGCTGAAGTCCTATTGCTAACTGGATACCAATACTAATTGCTGGCGATAACTGCTTAGCCATCCATTGAATAATGCCGCTGTAAGCTAATATCAGCAAAATAATTCCCATTAATATCGCCGACGCTTGGAGCATTCCGAGTGACATTCCTTCTGCAATGACTAACGCACTAATCACCTTCATAGGTTGTACTGGCATAGGTCTTCGATAATAAAGCGCTGTAAATAATGCAAACAAGCCGAAACCTAAGAATATCCCTTGAGGAGAAAAGTGATTAAGAGCAATTAACCCTAACACTAGAGGAAGGAAGGTGCCTAAGTCTGCAAATGCACCACTGAACTCACCTGAAATCTTATTGACGTTGTCGTAACGATTGATTTCGCATCTCATAAATCTTGCCGAAGGTAATAGATACTTAAACATAGCAATTACAATGCCACATCAAAAGTGAGATCTACTTCAAAATAAAAAACTGATTTACAAAATTTTTGGGACAATTTGAACCAGTGCATATTATCAACACTGTCATTATGTCCACATGATTACGACTCATGAATTAAAAGCAGTCAACAACCTTGTTTAGATTGCCGTTACCATAAGGTGAAAAGGGATCCAGTGTAGATAATACGTGCGGAGTCACTTTTAACAGGTATAAAAAAGCCCCAATTAAGGGGCTTTACCATACATAACAACACTCATGGCAGCACGATTAAGCTCGTGAGACACTTGAGTATTATTATTGAAAAGTTACAGATCTTTTTCCATATCTTCATACGAAGTATGGCGAACATCTTTACCTTTTACATAATAAATCACATATTCGCAGATGTTTTTACAACGGTCGCCAACACGCTCTACTGCACGCGCTGCCCATAACACGTCTAACACTCCCGGAATTGAACGCGGGTCTTCCATCATGTAGGTCATTAATTGACGAATAATACCTTCGTATTCTTTGTCTAACTTAGCATCTTCTTTGTGAAGCTCAAGAGCTTGTTCTGCATCCATACGCGCTAGTGCATCTAGGGTTGAGTGCAACATGCGTGTTGCATGACGGCCCATGCTTTCAATGCTCACTAATAATGGCTGTTGCGTGTTGACACGTTTTTCAAGCGCAGCTTTAGCAATACGCACACAAGCATCACCAATGCGCTCTAAATCAGCGATGGTTTTTGAAATAGCAATGATCATGCGTAAGTCACTGGCGGCCGGCTGACGTTTGGCAATAATACGCGTGCACTCTTCATCAATTGACACTTCCATGCCATTCACTCGGTGATCGCCTTCAATCACTTTTTGTGCCAGTTCGGCATCTAATGTTGTTAACGCATCAAGTGCTTGCTCGAGCTGACGTTCAACTAAACCGCCCATAGCCAATACGCGATTACGAATATCTTCAAGTTCAGCATTAAACTGGCCAGAGATATGTTTACTTAAATTCATTTTTTCCATAATACCCACCTAAATTTTATCTGTTTATTAAAAGCGATGTAATGAGAGATTAACCGTAACGACCGGTAATATAATCTTCTGTTTTACGCTTTTTAGGGGTAGTAAAAATCGTGTTCGTGTCTGCGTATTCAACCAGTTCACCCATGTACATAAACGCCGTTTGATCCGATACACGCGCAGCCTGCTGCATGTTATGCGTTACAATCACCACAGTGTACTGCTGTTTAAGTTCGGTGATTAATTCTTCAATGGTTAAGGTTGAAATAGGATCCAACGCCGATGTCGGTTCATCGAGCAATAAAACTTCTGGCTCAATGGCAATAGCACGTGCGATCACTAAACGCTGTTGCTGACCACCCGACAAGCCAAAGGCGTTGTCATGTAGACGGTCTTTTACTTCATCCCAAATCGCAGCGCCACGCAGTGAGCGTTCTGCTGCTTCATCTAATTCACGGCGGTTATTTAACCCTTGCAAGCGTAAGCCATAAACCACGTTTTCGTAGATTGACTTAGGGAATGGGTTAGGACGCTGAAACACCATACCGACGTTACGGCGCAATGACGCGACATCCACTTTTTTGTCATAGATATTTTGCCCATGAAGCAAGATTTCACCGTCGATTTTACAACTATCAACTAAGTCGTTCATGCGGTTAATACAACGTAACAAGGTTGATTTACCACAACCACTTGGGCCAATGAACGCCGTAACTTGTTTTTTAGGGATCTTCATCGACACATCAAACAACGCTTGTTTATCACCGTAACGTAAATCAAGGTTACGGATCTCAAGTGCGGTATCCTGCGCGGGTAAGTTAACTAAATCAACTGCTTCTGTTTGCATTGCTGAACTATCAATAGAAATCATTTTTTTCTTTCCTTCAGGATATCGCTAATTAGTGTTCTAGCGAACGGAATTTTTCACGTAAATGGTTGCGCACGCTAATCGCGGTTAAGTTAAGTGCAACAATTACTGATACTAATAAGAACGATGTTGCGTACACCAATGGGCGCGCAGCTTCAACGTTAGGGCTTTGGAAGCCAACATCGTAAATATGGAAGCCTAAGTGCATAAACTTACGTTCTAAATGCACAAACGGGAAGTTCATGTCTATGGGTAAAGTTGGCGCTAATTTTACCACACCCACTAACATCAACGGTGCAACTTCACCAGCCGCACGCGCTACCGCTAAAATCAAACCTGTCATAATGGCTGGGCTTGCCATTGGAATAACAATGCGCCATAAGGTTTCTGCTTTAGTTGCTCCTAATGCCAAGCTGCCCTGGCGAACTGCACTTGGGATACGGCTTAAGCCTTCCTCTGTCGATACAATCACAACCGGTAAAGTTAAAATAGCCAATGTAAGCGCAGACCAAATCACACCTGGTGAGCCAAATGTCGGTGCAGGTAATGCTTCAGGGAAAAACAATTGGTCAATTGATCCGCCCATCATGTATACAAAGAAGCCTAAACCAAACACACCATAAACAATTGACGGCACACCAGCTAAGTTAATCACAGCAATGCGGATCATCTTAGTAATCGGGCCTTTCTTAGCGTATTCGTGCAAGTAAATCGCTGCGATAACACCAAATGGCGTCACAATAACAGCCATTAACATCACCATAAACACGGTACCGAAAATGGCTGGAAATACTCCCCCCTCAGTATTGGCTTCTCGCGGGTCGTCGTTAATAAAGCGACCTATACCGGCAAACCAATGACCGACTTTTTGCAGCACGTTCATGTGGTTTACGTAGCTAACATCTAAAATAGAGTCTAGCTTGAGTATCACTTCTTCACCGCGCATATCGCGCACAACAACTGAGTCACGAGCGGCTTGATCACGCAGTGCAAATAAATCTTTTTCAAGCACGAGGTAGTCTTGGTTTAACTGCTCGATTTGTGCCTTAATATCAGCTTTGCGCTTGTCCGTTAATTCACCATCAAGCTCATAACCACGCTGCTTTAAGCGAAGACGTTCAATTTGATAGTTAATTGAACCAATATCTGACTTTTGTAGGCTTAACGCCTGATCAGAAATATCAACGGCTCGATCTATATGGCTAAATAGAGAGGCTTCAATATCAGCTTCACTGTTTAACTCTAAGCGTTTTCCGTCTTCAATCACAGCAATTGGGTAGCCATAGAAGTTACCGTTTTTGGTACGCTCTAGTTTTGCAACGTCAGCTGGCGTTGTGCGGCTAACGATATCTGTGGCTAAAATCCAACGAAAATCTAAGCCAACAAACTCACGGTTACCGGTTTTAACCAAGTAACGTGTCACAAATTCACCAGGATGTTCTGTGAACTTATGACCGGCAGAGATTAAACGCTCTGTTGGCACTTCTTCACGGTCGTAAATTTCACCAATTAACGTGCTTTTTACCCCGTTGTTATCTTCTAGTTGCCATTCATAAATGTCAGCTGGCCAAAAGTAACTTAAGCCACGCCATGCGATTAACAGTAATAAGCCTAAAACGGCAATTAAACTGATACTTACGGCACCACCTGTCATCCAAATCCAAGGTGAACCTGATTTAAACCACTTACCCATTGCACAAACCTCTCAAGGCGATTGGCGAAATAATCAATATATGAGTCATCATCTTTCCCTACAGTGAGCTATAACGGTCGCGTAAACGCTGACGTACGACTTCTGCAATGGTGTTGAAGAAGAAGGTAAATATAAACAGTACAAAGGCGGCTAAGAACAACACTCGATAGTGCGAACTGCCAATGGCTGACTCTGGCATTTCTACCGCAATGTTAGCTGCCAAGGTACGCATACCCTCAAACACACTCCACTCGAGAATCGCTGTGTTACCGGTGGCCATTAATACAATCATGGTTTCACCTACGGCGCGGCCAAGCCCCATCATAATGGCAGAGAAAATACCTGGACTTGCGGTTAGCAACACGACACGGGTCAAAGTTTGCCAGTTAGTAGCACCTAATGCCAAACTGCCGTTTGATAAGTGACGCGGTACTGAGAAAATGGCATCTTCGGCGATAGAGAAAATGGTTGGGATAACCGCAAAGCCCATCGCAATACCTACCACAAACGCGTTACGTTGGTCGAAGGTAATGCCTAGATCGTTAGTGATAAATTGACGTGTGTTACCGTCAAACAATGCCACTTCAATTACTGGACTAATGGTGAACGAGAACCAACCAACGAAAATAATCACTGGTAGCAACATCAGTTCTTGATAGGTTTCTGGTAAGCGGTGCTTCCAGGTTTCTGGCATTTTGCTCCATGCAAATGCAGTGGTTAATATCGATATTGGCAACAACATCAGTAACACCACAATGCCGGGCAAGTGATCTTCAATGAGTGGCGCTAACCATAAACCCGCTAAGAAACCCAGAATAACCGTAGGTAACGCTTCCATAATTTCAATGGTCGGTTTAACCACATTACGCACTTTAGGTGTCATGAAGTAAGCCGTATAAATGGCTCCTGCAACCGCAAGAGGTACCGCAAACAGCATGGCATAAAATGCCGCTTTCATAGTACCAAATGCTAATGGCATTAAACTTAACTTAGCTTCAAAATCGTCTGAACCAGACGTTGACTGCCAAACATATTGCGGCTCAGGATAACCTTCGTACCACACTTTTTGCCACAAGGCGCTCCACGATACTTCTGGATGGTCGTTTTCAACCGAAAACAGATTGAGCTTGTTATCCGCTTCAATCACCAAAGCATTTGAACGCGGGCTAAACGCCATTAAACCTGGGTTAGGTAAGCTGTACTTTTCATCAAACAAGTTACGTTGGCTAGTAGTGTACAGTAAGGTTAACTCCCCTTCTGAACTCAACACTGCAAAACTTTTACGATAAAACTCAGTGGCCATGGCGTTCACTGGCGCAACATCGTCAAACTCACGAATTTGTTGGTACAAACGGCCTTTATCGCCATTCACCTGAAAGTACTGGCTGATCACACCACTGTCGTAGCTGATCATAATTGAGCTAGCACCCGCAAGTAAGTTTACTTGCTTAATTTTGGCTTCACCCTTTTTAACATCCAGCACTTGCAGTAATTCGACCTCGTCAGCATCGCGAGTGTTGTACACAAATAACTTGTCAGTGGTGCTTAAAATTAATTGGCGATGATCGGGGGTCATTAACGCTGACACCACTTGCTTAGGCGCATCTTCAACAAACACTTCGATAGAAGACCATTCAACTTCTTCGGTCATCATGTTTTCTTCGCCTTCTTGGCGATTTAGCTTCCAGGCACCATTGGCATCTTGGTAAGCAAAGCTCATACGGCTACCGCTGTAGTCGAACACTAGGTTATATACGGCGCCATCTTCGTTGATGGTTAACGGCTCATCACCGATTGGATAAGTTAATTTAGGCGTAATTTGACGCTGATTGTCTGGGTAGGTCACCGTAAAGTCGATTCCGACAACGATAACTTGGCCATTGCTTAAACCTAACGCAAAACGTTGTTCGCTTGGACTCGATTTAGCACTACTTGTCACCGTTGCGCCGTCTGGTAACTTAGGGGTAAACGATGAAATTAATTGTCCGGTTAACGAAGAATAAAAATCAACCGTACCTAATTGCGTGACGCGATATAACACTTCGTTTTGCTCATCACTGCCAATCATTAACGTTTTGGCATCAGCATGTTGATAGCTCACACTGGTCACAGGTTCTATATGTGCCCCATCAAAAATAGGCTTGATGACATACAGCAAGTAGAAAAATATTAATAACAGAGCCACAAACACCATAGTGCCGCCGACTGTTATCCCAAACTCTGCTGCTTTATCCTTAAATGCTCTGCGTGATGCTTGTTTACCCGCTAGTAAACTTTTTTCAGCAGAACCAGGTTGATTTACCTGACTTTCCATTAAGAACCTCTAATAATTAATCGATGCCATAATTAGCGCTTTGATTGTGCAGTTTACTGTGCTAACAATAAATATTTATGACTAAATGGTTAACTTTATTCAGTAAATTAACAACGAATATTGCGACGCAAAGCCATATCATTATTAATTACTCAACACCATTAGATGCATAATTAAATCGTCGTAAAACAGCAGTAAAGCCATAACACAATCTTAAGTGGCTGCGATTATATGACGTAAAGATGACAGTTGTGTTACAGCCAATGTATATAGGAGAAATATCGTATGATGCGTTACCTTATCACTTTGCAAGCACCTGATAGAAAAGGATTAGTAGAACAAATCGCCAATGTGGTTAGCCGACATAATGGTAACTGGTTGGATTCTGAAATGCGCCATATTGATGGCGTTTTTGCCGCAATATTACAATTAGAAGTGCCGGCACTGAAATGGGATGAGCTGGTTGATGCACTTGAATGCATTGATGGCCTCACCATGACCTTTTCCAAAACCAGTTTGAGTGCGAAGCCCATCAAACAACTCCGTTACAACCTTGTAGCTTATGATCGCCCGGGTATTGTTTTGCATATATCTAATAAAATGAATGCATTAGGTATTAATATAGAAAGATTTAGTAGCCAGTATGAAACGGCAAGCCATACTGGGATTGCCTTATTTAGAGCCACAATGGAGCTCGGGCTTACTGATGCAGCTCAAGAAGAGATGATTGCCATCTCGTTGTATGAAATGGGAGATGATGTGGTATTAGATAAATTAAGCCAGTCAGCTTAAAAACTAACTGATTAACAGTACATGAACCCTGTTAGCTAAATTAACGCTAAATTCCATTTTCATCATCTGCTAAACTGCGAGCAAATAAAGACGATAAAATGGATTCACCATGTTTGGAACGCTATCAAAACTGAAAACCCACCTCAATGACAACAATGAGGTGGAATATCATTTACCTGTCGGTGAGGAGCGCTTAGCGCTAAACCCACTCATTGGTAAAACGCTTACCATGACTCACACAGGTAATGTTTTTTGCAGCAGCTGCGGTAAAAAAACCAAAAAGAGTTACTCGCAAGGCCATTGCTATGTGTGTATGACAAAGTTAGCCAGTTGTGACATGTGCATAATGAAACCAGAAACCTGTCACTTTGATCAGGGTACGTGTCGTGAGCCAGAATGGGCAATGTCAAACTGTTTTGTGCCACATTATGTTTATTTATCTAATACTTCTGGTATTAAAGTCGGCATTACTCGGCACACGCAAATCCCTACGCGCTGGATTGACCAGGGTGCCACTCAAGGCTTACCTATTTTTAAAGTGTCAACGCGTAAAATGTCTGGGTTAATTGAAATTGAACTTGCCAAATTTATTAACGACAAAACCCATTGGCAAGCCATGCTTAAAGGTCATAATGACGACATCGATCTGGTTGATCAGGCTGCGCAACTTATTCCGTTAATTGAAGATAAACTGCAAGCACTTGCCAAAGAGCATGAAGATATTGTCATAGAACGTTTAGATGCCAAGATTCAAGCGATTAGCTACCCTATTACTGAATTTCCGACCAAAGTAAAATCACATAACTTTGATAAAATTGCTGAGGTAAGCGGGATATTGCAAGGTATTAAGGGTCAATACCTGATTTTTGATACTGGCGTGATTAACATTCGTAAGTTTTCATCTTATGAAGTCGATGTGAGTTGCTAACCATTGTGGCGACTGCTGTTCTCAATGTTCAGCAGTTTCACTGATTTATGAGTAAATAATTTACTCATTTGTAAAAATATCATTATGCTCGGTAGAAAAATTCCCCTAAAATTCTGCTTCTCAAAACCTTAGCTTAAGAGACCCATTCATGGAGTTAGTGTTCGCCATTGCATTGTTTGCTTTTTCTGCTGGAATAACCCCAGGTCCTAACAACATTATGTTGATGACATCTGGGGTAAACTTTGGCATTAAACGCAGTATTCCGCACTTGCTAGGCATAAGCTTGGGCTTTCCAACTATGATTTTAGCCGTCGGATTAGGCTTAAGCGCAATATTTCAGGCTTATCCGATTATTCATACGGTAATCAAAGTAGTTGGTATTACTTACCTACTCTATTTGTCGTGGTTAATTGCTAATAGCAGTAGCAAAATGGAAGGCAAACAAGTCAGTAAACCGTTTAGCTTTATACAAGCTGCCGCATTTCAATGGGTAAACCCTAAAGGCTGGATTATGGCCGTGGGCGCAATAGCGACTTTTACTTCGGTGCAACAGGAGTTAAATAGCCAGGTGATTACCATCGCCAGCGTGTTTTTATGTGTCGCATTCCCCTGTGCTATTGTTTGGTTAAGTTTTGGCGTCGCACTTAAACGTTTATTAAAAAATGAACGCCAACAGCGTATTTTTAATATTTCGATGGCATTGCTATTGGTCGCATCAATTATTCCTATGGTGTTACCCGCTTCATCACCAGTATAACGAAAAGGTTAATTAATGGAACACCATGAATGCCTGGCTCACACAGAAAAGTGGGTTGTTGATGTCATCATGAAATACAATATTTGTCCGTTTGCTCGTAGAGAGGTTGAACGTGCCAGTATTCGCTATGTGGCCATTGAACAAACCAAAGTAAAAGCAGTATTGAAAGCACTAGCAACCGAATGCCAATACCTTGATGACCACCCAGAAACTGAAACGACCTTGTTCATTTTACCGCGCGGCTTCGAGGGGTTTTATGCCTATTTAGATCTGGTAGACGATGCCACCGACTTATTAGTTGAGCACGATTATGAAGGTGTGTATCAACTGGCAACGTTTCATCCAGACTATTGCTTTGAAGGCGAACCCCAGGATAGCGCCGCTAACTTTACCAATCGAGCTCCCTACCCAACCTTGCACATCATTCGCGAAGCTAGCATGGAAATTGCGCTGGCAAACTACACAGACCCCGAATCAATCCCTGAGCGTAATATTGCTTTTGCTGAACGCAAAGGCAGCGAGTTTTTTGTCAATTTATTGCAGCATTGTACTAAAGCGTAGACTGATAACGGTTTACGAAATGCTTCGCTTGCAGACTCAAGGTTCTAGGTTCTAGGTTCTAGGTTCTAGGTTCTAGGTTCTAGGTTCTAGGTTCTAGCACGTCATCCTCGAATGCTTTAATCGGGGATCCAGGTGTTTCTTTTGACTTTGCTTGGGCATTGAATCTTTAAAGCATAAAAGCCAACACCTGGATTCCGGCCCAATAGCATTGCCGGAACGACGGAGTAGTGAGCGTTGTTTGAATTCGAATGAGCAAAAGGCGAAGTAATGGGCTTAATCTGAGTACCGATTAGCAAATGTGTCATTTGGCCCCACCGGCACGTCATCCCTGAGATCTGTTATCAGGGATCCTGGTGTTTCTTTTGACCTTGCTTGGGCATTGAATCTTTAAAGCATAAAAGCCAACACCTGGATTCCGGCCCAATAGCATTGCCGGAACGACGGAGTAGTGAGCGTTGTTTGAATTCGAATGAGCAAAAGGCGAAGTAATAGGCTTAATCTGAATTCAAATGAGTAAAAGGCGAAGTAGTTGGCGTAATCTGAATTCGAATGAGCAAAAGGCGAAGTAGTGGGCTTAATCTGAGTACGGATTAGCAAATGTGTCATTTGGCCCCACCGGCACGTCATCCCTGAGAGCTGTTATCAGGGATCCAGGTGTTTCTTTCGACTTTGCTTGGGCATTGAATCTTTAAAGCATAAAAGCCAACACCTGGATTCCGGCCCAATAGCATTGCCGGAACGACGGAGTAGTGAGCGTTGTTTGAATTCGAATGAGCAAAAGGCGAAGTAGTTGGCGTAATCTGAATTCGAATGAGCAAAAGGCGAAGTAGTGGGCTTAATCTGAGTACGGATTAGCAAATGTGTCATTTGGCCACACCTGCACGTCATCCCTGAGATCTGTTATCAGGGATCCAGGTGTTTCTTTTGACCTTGCTTAAAAACTTTAAAGCATAAAAGCCAACACCTGGATTCCGGCTCAATAGCATTGCCGGAACGACGGAGTAGTGGAAGTAAACAGGCGATAAAGGGTGATGACGATCCTAGAAGCTAGAACGGACTTCGTCCTGCTAGATCGCTGCGCAGCTATAACAGCGAATAGTCATTTAATCCGTAGCCAAGTAAAACCTGCTGGTTAGTTGCTCAAGCTTTTTATAGCCTCTAGCCGCGTAGCGTTCTAGGTTTTTCGCTTGTTGTCTCAGCTTGTTGATAAGGTAAACTTGCTCACTTGCTGTGACATATTGTTAGCATCATTGAGTAAGCTGTCGTTTAGCTCTGCAAGTTGTTGCGATATTTCTTGAGTATGGTGGTAAATTTCAGTAATTTTCATCGCATTGCGATTCACTTCCTCAGCCACGGCTGACTGCTCATGTGTCGAAGCGGCAATTTGTTCATTCATACTGTCAATGACGCCTACATGTTCAGCAATGAGCTTCAGTTCGCTGCCAGCATGCTTAGACTCTTCAACACTGAGCTGTGCTTGTTCTTGACCTCGTTTCATGGCTTTAACTGCTGTTGTAGCGCCAGACTTTAATCGTTCGGTCATGCTTTTAATATCTTCAGTAGAGCTTTGTGAGCGCTGCGCAAGCGTGCGAACCTCATCAGCAACAACGGCAAAGCCTCGACCTTGATCGCCAGCTCTAGCAGCTTCAATTGCCGCATTAAGTGCTAATAAATTGGTTTGTTCAGCAATGGAGCTAATCACATCAAGAATGGTCACAATACTTTGAACATCAACATCTAAACGACCAATCGCTTGTGCAGCATCTGCTATTTCATTGGCTAGCAATTGAATAGCATCACCGGTTTTACTAACGTCACTTTCACCACTTTTGGCTTCTAAGTTCGCTTTTGCTGACGCATCTGATGCTTGAACAGCATTGGCAGCAATTTCATGCACTGTTGCACTCATTTGTGTCATGGCAGAAGCGACCTGCTCTGCTTCTGATGAACCTTGTAGCACATCGATTTGCATTGAACGTGTATAACCATTCATTTTTTCAACAGCATTAACCAAATTAACCGCATTGACACGCACCTGGGTAATGATGTCTTCAAACTCGGCCATCATTTGATTAAACGCGATTGAAATTTGGCCAAATTCGTCTTCAGATTGATGAGGTAAACGAGTGGTTAAATCATATTGTGTTCCGGCATGGAGCATTTGTTTGTGCAATACATTTAAGCTGCGATGTAAGTATGCCGACACGCTCAGGCTCATAATAATAACAAACACTAAAGCTAACAGTAATAACAACGCGGTGGAGTACATATGTTGCGATGCTTTAGCTAACTTATCCTGGCTGAGTTGAATTAAATCATTACCAAATTGTTTTTCAAGCTCTGTAAGAATTGCAATGCGTGTTGTTGATGTTTTAAACCACTCCTCAGGACTTTGCGCCAACATTGCCGTAGCATCTTGAGCAAATGCCACTTCACGTAAAGCTTGAACATCTGTCATGGCTGAGCTTTGTTGTGCTTGTTTAAATAAATTAATATTGTTTGTGTGAGCCGCAGCAATAAAACGTTCTGCATATGTTTGTTGCTCTGCAACTAAGGTTACAAACTTGCGGAACAAACCTGGAGCAAACTCGCTGTGGCCAAAAGTGGTACTCAATACTGCTCGTTCAATGCCTGCACGCTCTTTTAGCTGCAAGTAAGCTGCAAAAGCTTTAAGCCTCATTGACAGCTCGCTGTCTAGACTTTGGTTTGCCGCTTCATCTACCATCGACAACAATAAAGTATTCATTTGGGTGTAATAGCTAACTTGCTCAGGCACGGTAACAGCAAGATTACTCACCTTATCACGCATTGTTTTTAGTTGAAGTAATGAAGAGGTGACTTGATCATAAGTAGATTGCAATTGAATAGGAAAATCGTCTTGCTGAGCAAATTGTTTAAAGCGGCTAATTTGATTGTCGGTTTGACCACGTTGCACGGGTAAATCGTCTTTAAATGATTGCCCTTTTGACCCAATATAACCTGCACTCATGCCACGTTCTTTTTGCAGCTCATGCACAAGCGCGCTGTTGATAATGGCAACATTAGACAACTCTATCACTAACTGGAGTTGCTGCTGAGTGCGATACTCATTGCTGACATACATGCCGCCAAACAAAATGCTGGTGAGTAGCGGTGGCAATACTAACAAAGCAAGCTTACGTGATATTTTAAGGTTACTTATCCACTGCCAATTCATAAACATTCCTTTGCGATTAATAAAACATATCATTGGGTGATACTTTAGACGACATTTAAACTGCTGTATTACTCAGTAAGCAAAACTCAGACTTAGCTCACAGCTAAATTAGTTTATGCCGTTCTAATTGTTAATGACCTACCTACTATGGGGTATTGGTGTGCGATTGATTTAATGCAAGGCAAAACTCGCTGATTAATGCTGGCCAATCATTAACATCGTCCATTGAACTAGCAATATGTAATGTGGCGTGAGGCAGTGTTTTTTGTAATGTGATTGCACTTTCGACTGGATGAGCATCATCGCCTTCCCAAGCCAGAATGAGTGTCGGAACATCAATACTGGTAAGTTGTTCTATAGTCGGTAAATCATTATCTGCAGCAGCGGTAAATAGCTGGTGTAATGTTTGACGTTTCATCGACTTTAAACCGTCCAGCATGCCTAACACGCTGTGTTTGTGAGCATCGATTAACCAACTTGGGAGCATTTTGTCTAAATGCTTGGCATTCATTTTTGCAAGGCCTTTACCACCCAATATCCGTGCTGCTTTGGCTATTTTATGATAATAATCGACTTGGTTGGCCCTAGCCTGCCAACCTATGGGTGGTGTCATTAAAATCAAGCCTTTTACTCTTTCAGGATACATTAATGCCGCATACAAACTGGTCGCACAACCCATAGATTGTCCACCTAAAATAAGCGGTGTAGCCGCACGATAATACTCAGCGACCCGTAACATATCTTTGGCTAGGTTTGGCCAACGATAGTCATCAACTGACTCGCCTTGGGTTGATAAACCATGGCCGATGGCGTCGTAACGAATAAGTTGGAGCTTTTTAGGAAATCGATGCCATGCATACACGCCAATTGCATCTTCACTTTGCATACAGCCGCATAAACCGTGGGCCCACACTAAGCTTTGGCCTTTACCGCTAATGGAACAATTAAACTGATTGATATTAAATTGTTCTGTCATGGCGTGGTGTTCTCCTACTTATCCTTTTACGATTTCAATTAACCGATTAATAAACAGTTTGATGGCTTCAACATTATCGAATCTAAAGGCTAATCCGTAATGGGTTTCATTTAAGCCTTTGTATTGCCTTGTCGGAAAGCGTGTCATTTGCGCATTGTGATAATAATCGTATTTAGCGTGCACGCCGTCAATGGTGGCAAGCTCTGTTGAAAAAACTTCAAATGCCGGACGGATTATGAGTAACGGGATTTTACCTTCAACATGTACATAAACTGGCTCTTTAAGCTCAGGTAGCATGTATTCGGTGACATTCTTAATATTAAAATTAGTACGACATTTGAGTTCATTCAAGGTACTAGATGCTTGTTCGAGGGTAATGCTCATATATTTGTCTGCCTGTAATCATTTCATTTGAGTATATTGCTAAATCAATAATATAAAAACAAAAAAGCCCTGAACATATATTCAGGGCTTTTAGTGAGTTAATGATTAACTGGGGCGAAGCCCAATCAACTTAACCTTCAATGCCTTTACTTGCGAGGAACTCATCGTAAGTGCCTTTAAAGTCATTAATGCCTTGTGGCCTAACTTCAAGGATACGAGTTGCCAATGACGATACAAATGCACGGTCATGCGATACGAACATTAACGTCCCTTCGTATTTCTCTAGGGCGTTGTTTAATGACTCAATCGACTCCATATCCATGTGGTTGGTTGGTTCATCGAGTAATAAAATGTTTGGCTTTTGCATGATAAGTTTACCGAAGTACATACGGCCCTTTTCACCACCCGACAACACTTTAACCGACTTTTTAATGTCGTCTGCACCAAACAGCATACGGCCTAAAATACCACGAACTGATTGATCGTCATCGTTTTCTTTACGCCATTGGCTCATCCACTCGAACAAGGTCATGTCGTTAGCAAAATCTGATTCATGATCCTGAGCATAATAACCAATGTTATTATTTTCAGACCAATGAATGGTGCCTTCATCCTGTGGAATGTCATGTACTAAAGTACGTAGCAAGGTGGTTTTACCCACACCGTTTTGTCCTAAAATCGCAATGCGCTCGCCCACTTCAACCATAAGGTCAAATTTGCTGAATAAAGGTGTGTCGTAACCCTTGGCTAGATTTTCAACTACCAATGCGTTGCGGAACAATTTCTTTTCTTGTTCAAAACGGATAAACGGGTTAACACGGCTAGATGCTTTGATATCATCAAGCTTAATTTTATCAATCTGTTTTGCACGTGATGTGGCTTGTTTTGCTTTAGATGCGTTAGCCGAGAAACGCGCTACGAAGGTTTGCAACTCAGCGATTTGTGCTTTCTTCTTGGCATTGTCGCTCATTAAACGTTCACGTGATTGTTGTGCTGCCATCATGTATTCGTCGTAGTTACCTGGGAATACGCGCAGTTCACCATAATCTAAGTCAGCCATGTGCGTACACACTGAGTTTAAGAAATAACGGTCATGCGAAATGATGATCATGGTGCTGTTACGTTGGTTCAACATATCTTGCAACCAACGAATAGTATCGATGTCCAAGTTGTTGGTTGGTTCGTCAAGTAACAATAAATCTGGGTCAGAAAACAGCGCTTGAGCCAACAATACACGTAGTTTAAAACCTGGTGCGATTTCACTCATTAAACCAAAGTGCTGCTCGGTACCAATACCTACACCTAATAGTAAGTCACCCGCGCGAGATTCAGCGGTGTAACCGTCCATTTCAGCAAATTCCATCTCAAGATCTGCCACTTTAATGCCGTCTTCTTCGGTCATTTCAGGCAGTGAGTAGATACGATCACGCTCTTGCTTTACTTTCCATAATTCGCGGTGTCCCATGATCACAGTGTCTACGACAGAAAAGGCTTCGTATGCAAACTGGTCCTGGTTTAATTTACCCATGCGCTCGTTAACGTCTAAAGACACGTTACCGCTCGAAGGCTCTAAATCACCGGCAAGGATTTTCATAAAGGTGGATTTACCACAACCATTCGCGCCAATTAAACCGTAGCGATTACCGCCACCAAATTTGACTGAGATATTTTCAAACAGTGGCTTAGCGCCAAACTGCATTGTGATGTTAGCTGTTGTAATCAAAATGAAATTCCAAATCGTGTTGTGTGTTTAAACCAGTATCATATTATAGCTTAATGGCTCGAGTTGACATCTGTGTGACTCAAGTCAGTTCTTAAACAAATGCTTTATCAAATGCCAAGCCTAATAATAATGAGATTTAAACTGATATACGGCATCGCCGAAGGGGTAGATATAAAGCGCGACATTGTAAGGATTATTGGTCTATTTATCAACCTAAACAGTCATTCACAAAAACAGTCTCCGCACTGTAATGATGAGTACAGTGCAAAGACGATTTCACTTTGCGATTAAGACCAGCAAAAAGACTAAGCCGCTAGGCAGCCTATATCGAATCTAAGGTTTACCCCTGCAAATAGTCTACAATGTAATCTAGGCCGCCAGTAATTGCTGCAACTTGCGCATCGTTACATTGTTGAGTCGTTACATGTGGGCTGTCTGGGTACACTTCAGTGGTGGTATTGAAATGATTTACAGTGATGCCAGCACACAAGCTAAGCTTTTTAACCGGATAATTAATCACCCCAAACTGCTCAATCGGTACTTCAATAAGTTGGCCATTGTCATCTGGTGCAATATGAGTCACTTTTGCCACACGATCGATAATGGCTTTTTGAAACTCAGGCGTTGGATTATCACTGTCGCCAACCAAATAAAAACCGTCAGGAATAATACCCTTTTCGTATTCCACGCCATCACGAGCGGACAATAACGGCCTGAACTCTAACTCATCAGTGTCTGTCGTTTCATGTAAATCAATATGAGCATACACCTCACCTAATGTGGCAACAAACGCCATTAATGCCGCCGACTCTTCGGCAGGGCTATTGGCGTAAAAAGAGCGATTAGGGTCTATCGCTCTTGGGTTCCAACGGTTAATCGTTTCATAACCCCATGGACTCACACAGGGCGCAACAGCAATATTAAAATACTGACTGTATAGTTTCGCTTTAGTGGCTAAAAATTGGATTGCGCCATGTACACCACTGGTTTCGTAACCGTGTACGCCACCCGTCACTAAAATGGTCTTTTTGTTACTGTCCCAGTTAGGCGATTTAAAACCAAATAACGGATACTTGTCAGCGTCATAAGATAACGCGCCGTATTGCACTTGCTCAAACTCGCTTGCAAGTGGGATTAATTTACTGACCACTTCATCTTGATATGAACGTTTGATGGTAACTTGTGCTAACCATTGCGCTTTATCAGCATCGGTCCATTTTTGTCCCGGTGTGCCAATTGGATATACAGTCGAATCTGTCATGAAACCTCTTTTATCGTTAATTCTAGTTAAAGTTTAGATTTTGTTTTGGCTAAAATGACCAGGGCAATACCAAACAAAATAATACTGGCGCAGATAATCAGGTGTAGACTAATTTTTTCGCCCACAAAGATGACCCCACCGACTGCGGCAATAACAGGCACAGACAGTTGTAATACTGCGGCATGATTGGCACTTAATCCTCTAAGCGCTTGATACCATAGCGCATAACCTACGCCCGAGGCCAACGCGCCCGAGAGTATCGCTAGTACAACCCCTTGAGTACTTAATTGAAATACCAGCCCAGCCGGATCTGATTGTATTTGTGTTACTGACACTAAACCTGATAACAACCATACGATAGCAAGCATCAACACCACTAACGGTAAAGTGCGAATAAAATTGTAACCTGTGGCAAACAATGGGTTTGCGGTGCCTTTGCCCAACAGGGTATAGCCACCCCACGCGCAACCACTAATGGCCATAAGGACTAAGCCTGTTATTGATAATGTCTCACTGCCAAGGCTGAGGCTAGGCCAAACTAAATAGCCAAAACCGGCAAACGCCACTAGCGCGCCAATTATCTCAAGCAAATTCAGTCTTTGACCTTGTAAATAACTGATCATCATCATACTAATTTGTACAGCTGCAAATAATACTAATGCACCGGTTGCTGTATCTAGCAACACATAAGCGTACGAAAAACCAATGGCATACACAAACAACAATCCCGCAGCTAAATAACTGCCGTGCTTTTTTGTTGACAACTTATCGTTTGTTACTAGGTTTTGCGTTGCTATGTCTTGTGTTGCTAAGTCTTGTTTAGATCGGCCTTTTACTGAAGTCAGTAACATCAATAAAGCCAACATCAACGCACCTGATGCTAATCTGATTGCAGTAAAACTGCTTGGGTCTATGAGTGACACTGCTTGTTCATTTGACAACGCCAGGCGGCAAAATACAGAGTTAGCGGCAAACGCAATTAAGGCTACTAATGTATAAAATGTCAGTGCGGTGCGAGATAGCGGCGTGGTAGAAGCCATAAGTTAACCTTGCTGAATGAGTTATTTAGATGACTTTCTAAAACTGAACTTATTGGCAAACCAGCTAATAACTGCAACTTGCTGAAGGTGGCTCAAGCCAAAATACACACAAATCCATGGAGAAATAAGTAAGAACCACGGTAACGCGGCTGTGGAACGTCCCGAAAACAGCAGATATAAAAAGCCGCCATAAATAATCACAACACCAAGAATACCCACGATAAGCATGATCTTTTTTAATATTTGTTCTAATTTTGCCACGTGATTAATCCTTAAAAGTAAAAAAGCCACGCCGAGCATAAGCTCGGCGTGACAACATCATAACAAACTGAATGCAGGGAATACCAATCACATTCATTATATGAAAGTGCTCAACGCGTTACATTGCGATGAGCGAACAGATAATGAGCAAAAGGATCACTCTATCGCTTATAAGCGAATGCCGCCGTCAATTTCAAATACGCGGCCGTTTACATAATCATTTTCAATGATAAAACGAACCGTTGATGCGATTTCTTCAGGTTGACCTAAGCGCCCTACTGGGACCATTTTCTCTAAACGCTCGAGAGCTTCAGGCTTCATGGCTGCTGTCATTTCAGTAGCTATAACACCCGGCGCCACTGCAGCACTTCGAATATTATAACGCGCTAACTCTTTGGCCCAGCCTACAGACATAGCGGCAACACCTGCTTTAGAAGCAGAATAATTTGATTGTCCCATATTGCCCGATTTAGCCAGGCTAGAAATGTTAATGATAACCCCAGCTTGTTTGGTTTCAATCATTGCCGCAGCCGCTTCACGGCCACATAAAAAGCTGCCGGTTAAGTTAACGTTGATAACCGATTGAAACTGCTGATACGACATACGGTCAGTGACGACGCCACCTTTGGCTTTAACCATTAAGCCGTCACGTAAAATGCCTGCATTATTAATCAGCACATTCACCTGACCAAAGTCTTCAACAATATACTTAAAGCCAGCCACTACATCTTCTTCGTCGGTAATGTCTAGCGCATAACCTTGTACTTCAGTTGTCGCGCCTAAATCAGCACAAGCTTGCTCAAGCTTAGTTTGGTCAACATCGATAAGCGCCAATTTAGCCCCCTGGGCAGCTAAATCATGGGCCATAGCCAGACCTAAACCACCTGCTCCGCCAGTAATGACGACAACCTTATCTTTTAATTCCATCAACTGAATCCTTTATTTTTTCTTTGAAAACTGTTCAAAAATACTCGAAAAATCGCGACTACCATTGCCTTGACGCGCATGATTAACATACAAACTGCGTGCAAGTGAACCCATAGGTGTGCTCGAGTTAGAGGCTAATGCCGCTTGTTGCGACAAGCCTAAATCTTTTACCATGAGGTCGACCATAAAGCCGCCTTGATACCCTTTAGACGACGGCACGTTTTCCATCACATCTGGACATGGATTGTACTTTTCGAGTGTCCAGTTACCGCCGCTGCTGACTTTCATGATATCAGACAATACTTTAGGATCTAAGCCATTATCCAAACCTAATTGGATTGATTCGCTAGTACCGACCATTAACACAGACAAAAGCATGTTATTACAAATTTTGGCAACTTGCCCGGCGCCTACTGCACCCGCATGGAAAATATTGCCGCCCATCACAGTTAACACCGTTTGTGCTTGAGCATATGCTGCATCTGAGCCACCGCATATAAAGGTCAGTGTACCTGCTGCTGCACCTGCTGTACCGCCAGATACTGGCGCATCCATAAATTCAAGGCCTTTCTCGGCAGCTTTAGCGCCCACTAAACGCGCACTGTCGGCATCGATGGTCGAGCAATCAATTAATAGTGTTTGTTTAGAGACTACATCAAGCAGACCTTTATTATTGGCATCACCTAAATATAAGCCTCTAACATGCTTGCCCGCAGGTAACATGGTAATCACAAAGTCTGCCGATGCTGCTGCGCCACAAGCGGTTTTAGCACTCAGAGCACCTTGTGAGGTTAGTGTCTCTACTGCCAGCGGGTTTAAGTCAAATACTGTCACGGTCATGCCGGCTTTGATTAAATTGGCCGCCATTGGGCCACCCATGTTACCTAAACCAATAAATGCTACTGTTGCCATGATAATAATCCTTATTAAGTAAAGTCAGCTAATGGGTGATTCTTGGCGTCCCATGGGGATGTGGTCAGTTGGTTGATTCGGCTTTGATCTACTGCTTCAACATCGTTAAATAACCATTTAGGTTGGCGATCTTTGTCAATCAGTAACGCGCGAACCCCTTCGCAAAAATCGCCCATTGAGCAACAATTAACACTGACACCAAGCTCCCACTTAAAGCATTGCGCTAAACTAAGCTCAGCACCTAATTGAGCTTGGGCAAAAATTAAATGCCAACTAATTGGGCTGCCGGCCAAGGCGGTTTTCTGGGCACGTTGTAGCCATTCAAGATCGGTATTTAAAGTCGATAATTGGTGATGTACATCTAAAATATCACCAGCCATTAATAAATCGATTTGAGTTTGGTATTGCTGTAAATGACTGTCTGGCAGAGTGGCTAGATGCGGCTCACTCATTTTGGTAAGCAAATCACTTAACAATTGATGATTGAGATGACTGTCTTGACTCCACTTTAGTTCGGCCATGGCATCAAATAACAGCTCTTGTTCATCACTGTGTAAATAATGATTGCCCAACTCCACATACAAAGCATCGGCAGCGTTCATGTTGTAAGCGGTTAAGCCTAAAAATAATCCCGTCTTGCCTGGCATACGATTTAAAAAGTAACTGCCACCGACATCGGGGTATAAACCAATCGTGACTTCTGGCATAGCAATTCGGCTTCGCTCAGTCACAATACGATGACTGCCGCCGGCCATTAAACCTAAGCCGCCTCCCATAACAATACCATCGCCCCATACTAATACTGGTTTACCAAATTGATGCAGCAAGTAATCGAGCTGATACTCTTGAGTAAAGAAACCGCACGCTTCATCGGTAATGTTATTTGGGTTAGCAATAGATGCATGATAAATCGCACGCACATCACCACCGGCGCAAAATGCTTTTTCGCCCGCACCTTGTAACACTATGCACGCAATGCTGTCATCGGTTTGCCAGCGGGTTAATTGGGTTTGCATCGCGGCAACCATATCGAGGGTTAACGCATTGAGCGCTTTTTCGATGTTAAGGGTCACGATGCCAATCGATTGGCCTGATAGTGTGCCGAGAGTTTGAAATATTACATCTTGAGTCATTAGCAGTTCTTCCAGATTGCGGCGCGTTTTTGTAAAAAGGCGTTCACACCTTCAGCTTGATCTTCGGTATCAAATAAACCGACAAATAATTCACGTTCAAGTGGCAGCGCTTGAGTGCGTGGCATCGTTCGCCCAGCTTGAATTAAGGTTTTGCAAACACTCACGCTACTCGGTGACTGTTTCGCGACTTTAGCCGCGAGGGCAACCGCGGCATCAAGGGCTTGACCTTTTTCAACGACTTCTTCAATTAATCCAATTTTTTCAGCTTTTGCGGCATCAATACGCTCGCCACATAAAATCATTCGTTTAGCCCAACCTTCACCCACTAATGCAGTGAGGTTTTGTGTGCCACCAGCACAAGGTAATAATCCAACGGTGGCTTCAGGTAGTGCCATTTGCGCCTGGGCTTCAGCAATACGAATATCGCAGGCTAATGCAACCTCTAAACCGCCGCCCATGGTGTAACCGTTAATGGCGGCAATTGACACGCCACGGAACGCACTTAGGGTTTCAAAGGCTTCACCAAAATGCTTTGCCATGCTTGCAGCATTGCCTTTATCGCCATCGGCAAATAAATTTAAATCGGCACCAGCGGAGAAAAACTTTTCACCTTGACCTGTGATCACTAGGGCATAAATATCTTTGTTTTGATTCAGCTTAATAATGGTTTGCTTCAATAACTGTAAACTGTCTGCTGTCCATGTATTGGCTGGCGGGTTGTTGAGGGTCAAAATGGCCGTATGACCAATAATATGTTCGATTAATGCGGTGTTTGTTGTCATCATTTACTGTCCTTAGGCTAGGGCTAGAGAGTCACGAGTGGAACGACTCATTACAGGATCGGATGAGCATCACTGGCGAGTAAACGACGAGCAATAATCAGGCGCATAATTTCATTGGTGCCCTCTAAAATCTGATGCACTCGCACATCACGGAAATGACGTTCTAATGGATATTCGCGAATATAGCCATAACCGCCATGAATTTGCAGCGCACTGTCACACACCTGGAAACCGACATCGGTCGCAAAGCGTTTTGCCATGGCGCAATAGGCGCTGGCTTCTGGGTCGTGAGTATCAAGTTTAAATGCCGCTAAACGCACCATTTGGCGTGCAGCAACTAACTCTGTTGCCATGTCGGCTAACTTAAACTGAAGTGCTTGGAACGCCGCTAATGGTTTGCCAAATTGCTTACGTTCGTTCATGTATTGTGTCGCACGCGTTAGCGCAGCCTGTGCGGTACCAATTGAGCAAGTAGCAATGTTAATGCGACCGCCATCGAGGCCTTTCATCGCAAAAGTAAAACCCTGGCCTTCTTCGCCAAGCAAGTTAGCGGCTGGCACACGCACGTTTTCAAAGCTAATAAGTCTTGTAGGTTGTGCGTTCCAACCCATTTTGTCTTCAGCTTTACCATAAGTAACGCCTGCAGCGTCTGCGGGTACGGCAATAGCAGAAATGCCTTTAGGGCCAGCTTCGCCGGTACGGCACATCACAACTAAAAGCTCAGTTTCACCGGCACCAGAGATAAACATTTTTGAACCAGTAATTAAGTAATCATCACCATCACGCACGGCTTTAGTTTGCAGTGATGCCGCGTCACTACCTGCACCTGGTTCAGTTAAGCAATAAGAGGCTAAAAGTTGCCCTGTGGTTAGGCCTTCTGACCATTGTTTACGTAAAATTTCTGTGCCCCACGTAGTCACCATCCAGGTGGCCATATTATGAATGGTTAACATGGCGGTGGTGGCGGTACAACCATGGGCTAGTTCTTCAAAAATAATTGACGCATCTAAACGAGATAAACCCATACCGCCCTCTGACTCTGGCGAGTACAAAGAACAGAATCCAAGCTCACCGGCTTTTTGAATCACGTCTTTAGGAAAATGATGCTCCTCGTCCCATTTTGCGGCGAATGGCGCGAGTTCTTCAGCAGAAAATTGACGAGCTAAATCAGCAAATTGGCGCTGATCTTCGTTTAAATTAAAATCCATGATGGACTCCTATTTTAGTATTAGATGACTCTTGGGTCATTTGATGGCTTGTTCGCCTACCGTTTAAACGGCTTAACCATTGCATTAATGATATTCGAGCTAATGCAGAATCATGTAAAAGACGACTCATACAAGTTGAAAATCATCCAAGGGGCAAATCAAGTGGGTCTTGTTGTGTTTGGGCTCGTTATTGCCGCGATAGAAGTAATGTATCGCGGCGCCATCAAGCACATTTATTTTAAGTTAATGCTCATGTTAGGACCGCTAACGGCTTCTGAGTCAAACCAACGCGTGGTAATTGTTTTGGTTTCGGTGCAAAAACGCACGGCTTGCTTGCCATAAGCATGTTGATCGCCATAGAAACTGCCTTTCCAACCGGTAAATGAGAAGAATGGAAGCGGCACAGGGATAGGCACGTTAATCCCAACCTGGCCCACTTCAATCTCATGTTGGTATTTACGCGCCGCGCCGCCTGATGCGGTAAAGATTGATGTGCCGTTACCATATGGACTGTTGTTAACCAGCTCAATAGCATCGTCTAATGTTTCAGCTTCCATGCAACACAGTACAGGGCCAAAAATCTCTTCTTTGTAAATACTCATGTCGGTGGTGACATTGGTAAACATGGTTGGACCAACCCAGTTTCCAGACTCGTAACCTTCTAAAGTAAAGTCACTGCCGTCAAGTAAACAATCTGCGCCTTCAGCCTTACCCTGGGCAATCAGTTTAAGTACACGCTCTTTGGCGGCAGGGCTGATGACAGGGCCGTAAGCGGCGTCTTTGTCATCCCATAATCCCGGGCGAACTTTCGCGAGCGCTTCTTTTAATTCAGGGATCCACTCTTTAGCTTTACCCACAAAGACTGCAACCGAAATCGCCATACAACGTTGACCAGCAGCACCCACTGAAGAGCCGACCATATTATTAATCACTTGCTGTTTGTTCGCATCTGGCATGATAACGCAGTGGTTTTTAGCGCCGGCAAATGCTTGTACCCGTTTTAAGTTGTCAGTACCGGTTTTATAAATGTATTGACCAACACCCACTGAACCCACAAACGAAATCGCTTTAATCGCTGGGTCTCTTAGCAAGATGTCTACCGCGGTTTTATCACCGTGAATAAGCTGTAACACGCCTTTTGGCGCGCCTGCCTCAACAAACAGTTCAACTAAACGTTGTGGCGTCATTGGGTCTTGTTCTGATGGTTTTAAAATGAATGTGTTACCGCATGCGATCGATAACGGGAACATCCACAACGGGATCATTGCAGGGAAGTTAAATGGGGTAATACCGGCACACACGCCCAGTGGTTGTGTATAACTATAGGTGTCGATATTACGAGCAACGTTTTCAACGGTTTCGCCCATCATTAACGATGCTACGTTACAGGCATGTTCGGCGACTTCAATACCACGCCATACATCACCTTTAGCATCTTCAAAGGTTTTGCCGGTTTCTTGTGCCAAAATAGTCGCTAATTCATCGTGATGTTCTTTGAGCAAATGTTGGTAACGCAACATGACGCGTGCGCGCTCAGAAACAGGGACTTCTTTCCAAGTTTTAAACGCTTCTTTAGCACTGTAAATAGCTAATTCGACTTCTGCTGTGGTCGCACAATTAATTTTTGCGATAACGCTGTTGTTAGCCGGATTGGTCACATCGATATTACGATCGCCGCTACCATGAGTGAATTCGCCATCTATGTAATGCTTAACTTGTGTGATCATGTTGCTTTCCTCGATCCTTGAACATCTTTAGTGAGCTAGGCTCACTCATATTGAGTTACTGCACAGGTGACGCGATTATTTTGGTTGTCAGTCTCACTTGTTATGTGGCTGCATTTGCCTCTTCCTGTACAGTGGTCTTGTCGAACTTAATCTTGTTGAACTTTCTTATATTTCTATTTACACCTCAATCGCCATGGCTGTGGCTTCGCCGCCACCAATACATAACGATGCAACACCACGCTTAAGCCCTTGAGCTTTTAACGCGTAAATCAATGTGACCAACAAACGTGCACCTGAGCAGCCGATTGGATGACCTAAGGCACATGCTCCGCCGTTGATATTCACTTTGTTGGCGTCTAGCCCTAGCTCAGATATTGCTAGCATAGTCACCATTGCAAATGCTTCGTTGATTTCATAAAGGTCAACGTCATCTTTGCTCCACTGAACCTTGTCGAACAGTTTTTGCATAGCGCCCACTGGAGCCGTAGTAAACAATGATGGTTCTTGTGAATGTGTGGTGTGGCCTTTAATAGTGGCCATGACGGTTAAGCCTAGTTCGCTTGCTTTTGCGCGAGTCATCAACATTAATGCTGCGGCGCCGTCTGAAATAGAACTTGAGTTAGCGGCGGTAATGGTGCCATCTTTGGTAAATGCGGGACGTAATGTTGGAATTTTTTCAGGACGGGCGTTACCTGGTTGCTCATCAGTGTCGACAGTGACATCGCCACGACGGGTACTCATGGTGACAGGCACTACCTCATCTTTAAACGCACCAGAGTTAATCGCAGCATTGGCTTTTTCGAGTGAACTTAATGCAAAGGCATCCATTTGCTCACGCGTAAGGCCAAAGTCATCTGCCGTTTTTTGCGCAAATGTACCCATTGCCCCACCAGTATAGGCATCTTCAAGGCCGTCTAAAAACATATGGTCCATGACTTTACCGTGTCCCATTCGCATGCCACCGCGAGCTTTATCGAGTAAATATGGCGCTTGGCTCATGCTTTCCATTCCGCCAGCAATGACAACTTGGCTACTACCAGCTTTAATTAAATCATGCGCTAACATTACGGTTTTCATACCTGAACCACACACTTTATTTACCGTGGTTGCGCCAACACTTAATGGTAAACCTGCACCCAATGTTGCCTGACGAGCGGGAGCTTGGCCAAGGCCTGCTGGTAACACACAACCCATTAATACTTCATCTACGCGGTTGCCACTTACACCGGTTTGCGCCAAAAGGCCTTTAATCGCGGCAGCAGCTAATACTGGCGATGCTACCTCAGACAATGCACCTTGAAACCCACCCATTGGTGTACGTTTCGCGGCGACAATAACGATATCTTGACCTGTTTGCTCTGTACTCATAACCACTCCTATTTTGTGCGCATAGAAAATATCAAAATAATATCACACCACTTTGACGTTGACGCTAACGTAAAGCAAGTAAAAAATGGTCTAAAATGTGATGTTAATTAGATGGGGTTGTCATTGCAGATTTACACTTGATAAAAAATGATAATAAATAACACGCAAAATATTGTTTTAATTAAAATAAAACACATACTATTTTGTGTGCACTAACGAGCTAAGTCGACGTTAAACTTTAGTCTACTGATACACGTAACGCAGGTAAGTGACACCAAAAACAAAAAAGCCGCAACATCTATAGACGTTACGGCTTTAACTAAAAAGAGTCGATTATTATGACTTTTTATTTTCCCACGGTGTTTTTGCGCTCATGTCATTTAAATCATACGGCGTTAACTGATACACGTAGTAGTTAAGCCAGTTACTGACCAATAAGCTGCCATGACTATGCCAGCGCGCTATCGGATCTTGAGTTGGGTCGTCATTACGATAATAATTTTGCGGAATGTCTGGATTTAAGCCCTGGCCTAAATCACGAGTGTATTCGTCGTTAAGGGTATCTTTTTGATACTCTGGATGACCCATCACGAATAAATTACGATTGTCGCGGCTAATGGCAATGTATGCACCAGCTTCTTCAGATTCGGCCAAAACTTCAACCTCTGGATGTTGACGTAACTCTTCAACATTCATCTCGGCAAATCGTGAGTGCGGCGCATAAAACTCATCGTCAAAACCACGCAGTAATGGATGTGGATCGCTGGTGCGGCTGTGATTAAATACCCCAGAGCGTTTATTTTGCAGCAGCTGACGTTTTAAACCATACAAATGATATAAACCTGCATGGGCGGCCCAACACAAAAACAATACCGAAGTAACATGATTTTGCGACCAATCGATAATTTCGCGAATATGATCCCAGTACACCACATCTTTAAAATCAATTTGTCCAAGCGGTGCGCCGGTAATGATTAAGCCATCATAATTGTTATGGCGGACATCTTCAAAATCACGGTAAAAAGTATTCATATGATCAACAGAGGTATGCTTTGATTCTTTGTCATGAATACGCAGTAAATCTACCCCAACCTGTAACGGCGTATTACCCAATAATCGCAGCAATTGAGTTTCTGTCTCAATCTTATTGGGCATTAAATTCAAGATCAGCACCCGCATCGGACGGATGTCCTGATTGGCGGCACGGGTTTCAGACATCACGAAAATATTTTCTGACTCTAAAATACCTGCAGCGGGAAGATTATCTGGAATTCGAACCGGCATACGACTCACCTTTTGGGTTAATTAAATACAAACCATGTGTTAAGTGGCAAAAAATAGGTTACATGCTGTAAACCAATATGTTTCGCTGATCACAGTTTCAACATTCTGCGAAAATGCTGTCTGAACAAGCCAAACTGATGTGGTTTTATATACAGATTAACGCTAGACCTTGATAACACGCGATATAAGCAATAGTCACACAAGCACTCATTGATATCATCAATCATACACAAGGATGTCTAGAAGTCTACACGTCTTAGGTTGATTTTTTTTCTCTCTTGTTATCAAACGACGTTATTCCTATTATGAGCCATTGATAATCATGAGGTTAACTATGTCTGTCGCGACAGCAATGATCATTGGTGCAGGCTCTCAACTCAGCCAAGCGCTAGCAAAACAGTTATCGGCACAGCAGGTGTCTCTAGTACTCTTTGTGCATGACCCTGAATCACTCAAGCAGTTTACTCAGAGCCTTCCTGGCGAGGTCACCGTTTACCCATTATCTATTGACCAACCACACATGCTAATCGAACAGCTTAACCAAGCGTGGAAGCAACATAATGGCGCTCACTTAGTGATTGTGAATACTGGTGTTAACGAGTACGACCCTGCGCTCCCTTGGTCTATTGACCAACACGCCATTGACGTCAATGTGATGGGATTTGCAGCCGCTAGCCAATGTATTTTTAAATTGATGTGTGAGCAAGGTTATGGGCAATTAGCAGCGATAAATTCAATTGCAGGACAGCGAGGCGGCCCCAATGTGGCTTATCACGCATCAAAAGCCTTTGCAGCAAATTATCTGCAAGGTTTGAGCATGCATGCACAACGCTTAAAGTTACCGGTGACGATTAGCGACATTCAATTAGGCTTATTTGATAAAGCGGTGCATTTAAATACGCAATTACTACTGTCGCCAATCGATAAAGTGGCCACACAAATATTAACAGCATTGAAAAAAGGAAAACGCCGCGTGTATGTCACCAAGCGCTGGCGTCTTGTGGCGTGGATAAACCGGATACTGCCCGAATATATTTATAATACCCGTCATTGGAAACCGAAAAAGAAACGCGGTTAACTTTACACTTAGTTAAGCTCACATAACAAAACAGGAACCTAAAAGGTTCCTGTTTTTGTCTCTACGATATAAGTCTTTAGAAAGTATAACCCACGCTAATCATATAAACCCAAGGGTCGATATCGGTTTCAACCACGACATGATCTGCCCCCATATCAAAGCTCACATCAGTAGAGATTTGCGCATACCACACCGATGCGTTAACTAACCATTTTTTATCTATTTGGTAATCAACCCCAACCTGCGCCGCAACACCCCATGAGTTAGACATCGACAGATTATCTAAGCCTAAATCTTTGGCACCTTGGTTAAAATCATTGTCAAAAAAGTTGGTAAAGTTAACTCCTACGCCCACATATGGACGCAGTACAGACTGAGAATCACCAAAGTAATATTGAGCAACTAAAGTTGGTGGTAAGTGTTTAGTGTTAGCAATCACACCTAGTTCACCCAGTGACACATCATGACTAAATGGCGTTGCAGCTAAAAGTTCAACCGCGATATTGTCGGTCAGCATATAACCAAAATTAAGCCCTAATTGCGTGTTGTTATCAACCGTAAACTCAGCGACACCCGCAACCACGGGGCTTGATTCATTAGGCGCTACGGTTGCACTACCAGCACGAACAATAATGTCGCCCGCTTGATGCGCAGCAGCACCAAAAGATAAACCAGCAGTAAGTAACGAAGCAGCAACTAAACCTAGGGTAATTTTCTTATTCATTTTCAGACTCCATGACAACAATAAATAGATGTAACTTTGTAACATCCTTAACAATTGCCGCTAACCTACCTAAGTTATTCATTAACAATATTGATTTAGATCAATAAAATCACACTACTCATATTGAGGTACTGCATTGCTTGCTTTGAGCTTGATTTAGATCACAAAATATTGGCAATACGAGACAAAAGATGCATTTTAAAGTTACCTTATTGGAGGCAGATCATAGACTTATTGCTGAGTTGAATGTAAAAATGCCAAGAATCTTTAAGCCATATAAAACTTGTCATAATAAGTGAGTTGAATATGGCTTGATCCTCGAAACACTATTCTCGTCAGTTAGCTTGTGAGCAAGTTAACCGTAGTTTGGAATAAAGGATATCGGTCTTGATAGCTATTAAAAAAGCTTAACTGGCGTCATGTTGCTGCTCTGGCGCTGCATCGGCAAAGGCAGCTAATTGATTACAAGCGTTATTGATGCGAACGATATTAGGAAAAGCATCAAGTGGAACATTGAAGCGTTTTGCATTGTACACCTGTGGCACCAAACAAATGTCCGCCAAACTTGGTGTGTCACCGAAACAAAAACGGCCAGAATACTGGCTTAATTGCGCTTCTAACGCGGTAAAACCTACTGTTATCCAATGTTGATACCAACGCATTTTATCGGCATCAGACACGCCCATGTCTTTTACTAAGTATTGCAATACCCGTAAATTGTCTAATGGGTGGATTTCACACGCAATGGCTTGCGCCATCCCACGCACAATGGCGCGATGCTCAATATTGCTCGGCAATAAGGCTTCTTTTGGATATTTTTCTTCTAGGTACTCAATAATCGCCAATGATTGCGATAAATTAAATTGCCCCTCCGTTCCATCATCAACCAAGGTTGGCACAAGATGTTGTGGATTGAGTTGATGATAAGCTGGCGAATGTTGCTCTCCGCCGTTATTGACTAAATGCACAGAAACCTGCTCTGCCGATAACTGTTTTAAATTTAATGCGATACGCACACGATATGCAGCGCTTGAGCGCCAATAACCATAGAGTTTCATATTCCATCCTCTTTTTTGTTTTGTTTTTTATTTGGGTTTTGTTTAACCGTCAATAACAAAAAAGGCAATAACGATGATACGTTATTGCCTTTTTAAACATACGTGGTCGTAGTTTTTACGCTTTATATTCAACGACTTTTTGGTCTATGGAACCAAATATGCTTACACCATTTTCGTCAAACATTTCAATTCGGACTGTGTCGCCAAAATGCATAAACGGAGTTGATGCTTTACCGTCGGCAATAATTTCTAGCATACGCTTTTCAGCTAAGCAGCTTGAACCTGCACTGCGATCGTAATTTGAAATCGTGCCAGAACCAATAATCGCACCAGCACCCAATGGTCGGGTTTTAGCCACATGCGAGACTAACTGACTAAAGTTAAATGTCATGTCGACACCCGCATTTGGACGGCCAAATAATTCGCTGTTTAAATGAGTCACTAGTGGCAAATGAACCTTACTGTCTTGCCATTTGTCACCCAATTCATCTGGTGTTATCGCAATCGGTGAAAACGCACTAGATGGTTTAGATTGGAAAAAACCAAAACCTTTCCCGAGCTCACCTGGGATTAAGTTGCGTAATGACACGTCGTTAACCAGCATTAACAGTTTAATGTGCTTCGCGGCATTTTCAGCCGACACGCCCATGGCGACATCATCAGTCACAATGGCAATTTCTGATTCAAAATCGATACCGTATTCTTCGCTTGCCATTTGTATATCAGCCTTAGGCGCAATAAAGCTGTCTGAACCACCTTGATATACTAATGGATCGGTCCAAAATGACTCTGGCATTTCTGCGCCGCGAGCTTTGCGCACAAGCTCAACGTGGTTGACGTAAGCGCTGCCGTCAGCCCATTGGAACGCTCGCGGTAAAGGTGATAAACAACGAGCTTCATCAAAAGCGATGGCATTATCCATTTGACCGTCATTTAGTGCTTCATATAACTCGCTTAACTGTGGATACAACAAATCCCATGCATCAAGTAATTGCTGCATTGTTTTAGCAATGGCAGGCACGGCAACCGCTTTGGTTAAATCTTTACTGACTAACATCAATTGGCCGTCGCGACGTCCGTTGTGGTAACTTGCAAGTTTCATTATTGCTCCTAAATTCTGGTTGGCATCCGCGCTTGAGATCAACAGCATGAATGGCATTGCTCACTCATTTTGATCATAAAAAGCCGCAAAATCCTAGCATGTGCAGCAAATCACGCTGTGCTGAGATAAATCGTGATTTGTACATTATTATTTACAGACGATAAAAAGCCACTTTAATGCTGGTTTACAGCATTAAAGTGAGCAAAATGCCAGCAATTAGCTGGCATTAAATCGTTACATTACTTTTTTTTACTAATATTATAATCGCGCAATTTATTGGCAATGGCGGTATGAGACACACCGAGTTTTTTCGCCAATTGTCGCGTACTTGGATAAGCAGGATACAAACGACGCAGTAAACCGGCTTCGTAATCTTTCATTGCTTCGTCGAGTGTGCCTTCAAACTCTTCGTCAAAATAACCAAAACCTTCGGCATATGACGGAAGTTTAAGTTGTTCGACAGTCAATTCGGTTGAGCCATCCCACATCGATACGGCTCTGAATATGGCATTTTTAAGCTGACGCACGTTACCCGGCCAGGCATAAGTAAACAAATAGTCACGACAATTGGCAGAAATACGACGCAGCGGACTCGACAACTGCTGACTGTAATGTTCTAAAAACATTTCAGTCAACGGAATGACATCTACTTTTCGTTCACGCAGGGATGGCATGTGATAACTCAACACATGGATGCGATAATATAAATCTTCTCTAAACTCACCCGTTTGGCATAGTTCAGCGAGGTTTTTCTGGGTTGAGCAAATAATGCGAACATCTGCGCGCACTTCTACATCGCCACCAATACGTCTGAAGGTGCCATCTTGCAGCAAGCGTAATAGTTTAACTTGTGCTGCTTTAGACATTTCGGCAATTTCATCTAAAAATACCGTGCCGCCTTTAGCCTCTTCAAATAAGCCGCGTTTCACCACGGTACCGTTAGTCACAAAACCAAATAGTTCTTCTTCTGCAACACTGTCGGGTAAGGCTGCACAGTTAATGGCAATGAAGGGATGTTCGCGGCGCATGCTTGCGTCGTGACTCGCACGAGCCATTAACTCTTTACCAGTTCCTGTTTCACCAGTAATCAATAGCGGCGCATCAAGCTGAGCCATACGCTTAGCTTGTTTTAATACGTCTTTCATTTTGTCGCTATTAGCTAATACATTATCAAACCCCGTGGTTTGATTTTGCAATGCATTAAATTGCTTACCCACTCGGGCTGGGGATTTAAGTGAAATTACCGCACCAGCTAAAATAGTGGTGTCGTCATCGTCGGGCAAATAAATCGGAAGCATTTCGGCAAGGTATTCATTGGAATTAATTTGCACGCGAGTAGCCTGAGCTAATACAGGCGTTTCGCTCATCCAGCGGGCAAAGTTAAAGCCTTGCACCCAATGGTTAAGTGATTCGTCAACCACTTCATGTTCTGCCATGCCTAGGGTTAATAGTGCAGACTCATTGGCAATACGGATTCGCCCTTTTGAATCTGTTGAAAAAACCGAATCAGGCAAGGTTTTCAATAATGTTTTTAAGGCGTAATGCTCTTGCTCAGATGGCATAAAAGACACGGTACGCACATCATGTACACTTTCTACTTTACGAATTTGTGGCATCAATTCACGCAAGGTTTCGAAACTGATTTCTGCAAATTGCAAAAATAGGAAACCTTTATTACTGGCATCAATAGCAATTAAGTTAATACCATGTTTTTCAAGCACGACGAGGATGTCTTTCGCTAAACCCACGCGATCAATACAGCTGACTTCCAAACGCATATGTAACGATTCCCTATTTATTAGTGTTTTGTTACGGAAATTTGTGACAACGTTAGAGGGATATTGCTTCGGTGGCAAGTGAAGTTTACAGTAGAATTGTAACAGACAAATTATTCAGCATGTTACGTTAACGTAACATGCTGAAATCGATATAGTAATATCTAGTCTAACAACTGGTCCGTCTTGGCAGCCATAATGAAATCGTTTTTGTGTAAACCTTTAATTGAATGCGACCACCAAGTAACGGTAACCTTGCCCCATTCAGTCAAAATACCAGGATGATGAAACTCTGCTTCAGCTAAATCAGCAAGTTTATTAGTGAATGCCATCGCCAATTTAAAATTCTTAAATTTATACACACGTTCTAGTTGCATAATGCCGTCACGTACTTCTACTCCCCAATCAGGGATCATCCCGATAAGCTCTGCCAGCTCTGCATCGGTTACTTTAGGTGCATCAGCTTGGCAAGCTTCACACTTCATCTCGGTTAATGCGCTCATTTGTACTCCTTGGCTTAATATAGTCATGTGTTACTTGCAGCTTAACGAGCCACAGACTCTGCTGCACTTAATCGTTAACAGGCTTTGGCTTTTGGCTCAAATTTCGGTTCAAACAAACCGAGTTGCTGAGCTTTAGTCACCATACTCATAATGTCCATACGAGCGATTTCATCTAAGTAGTCAATATTTTCAATCACGTAATAAATCGGCTGCATAATATCAATTCGATAAGGCGTGCGCAGTACGTCGAGTAAATCAAACGGCTTACGCTCAGGCTTATCACTTAATGCATACATGGTTTCACCAGGTGAACTTAAAATTCCTCCACCATAAATTTGCAAAGACTCACCTTTAGCCTGCACAAGACCAAACTCTATGGTAAACCAATACAAACGTGCCAAAAAAACCCGCTGCTCTTTAGTTGCAGCAAGTCCTAACTGGCCATACATATGCGAAAAGTTTGCAAATGATGGGTTGGTTAATAAAGGACAATGACCAAATATTTCATGAAATATGTCGGGTTCTTGCAGGTAATCGAACTCTTCTTTACTACGGATAAACGTAGCAACCGGAAACTCTTTATTAGCCAGTAACTCAAAAAAACGTCCAAAAGAAATTAATGCTGGTACTGCAGCAGTTTTCCAACCAGTAGCCGCTAAAAGAACTTTGTCGATGTCGGGTAATTGAGGAATACGCTCAATCGACATCCCTAATGCATCTAAACCATTAAGGTATGCAGGACACGCACGCCCAGGCATATTCGTTACTTGGCGCTGGTATAACTGCTGCCATAATTGATCCTCATGCTCTGAGTAATCAATGTAACCTTGGGCATCAGGTTGGTGAGCAATATATTTTGTTGCTGTCGTCATAGGTTCCACTTTACGTAAACTTCACTCCCTACATAGTGTGCTAACGTTGTGCTTTTGTTAACTCCTTCACAGTTTATTGTCTAGGGATAATGCAGGGGTATTTGTAAACAAATACATACAAAGGCCAAAAATAACCCTCAGTTTACCGTGGTGACTTTTCATTTAATCATCGCAATCAATTCACAGCCGACCAGTGACTTTTTATGGGTAATATCAATAATTTTGCTGGTACTTGAACGGTGATAATTTACAATGTAGATAGAACATGACTCATTTATTCACAGGACGATTAAACTATGGCAATTTTGGTAACCGGTGGCGCAGGTTATATAGGTACGCACACAGTAGTGGAGCTACTAAATGCTGGACAGAAAGTGGTCATCGTAGACAATTTATCAAACTCTAGTGTTGAAGCGTTAGCCCGAGTTCATACTATTACAGGCAAGGAAGCCACGTTTTATCAAGGCGATATTCTCAATAAAGCTCTGCTGCAAAAAGTGTTTGCAGATCATAGTATCGAATCCGTAATTCATTTCGCGGGCTTAAAAGCCGTTGGCGAATCGGTAGCTAAACCGCTTAAATATTACGAAAACAATGTCACTGGCACCATTATTTTGTGCCAAGTGATGGCGGAAAATAATGTTAAGAACCTAGTATTTAGTTCATCTGCGACGGTTTATGGCGATCCCGCAAGTTTACCGATTAAAGAAGACTTCCCTACCGGTGCAACTAATCCTTATGGCCAATCTAAACTGATGGTTGAGCATATTTTAGCGGATTTACATCACTCAGATAACAGCTGGAACATCGCGCGTTTACGTTATTTTAATCCAGTTGGCGCACACGAAAGTGGCTTAATTGGTGAAGACCCAAATGATATTCCAAACAACTTAATGCCGTTTATTGCCCAGGTTGCTGTGGGTAAGCGTGAGCAATTAAGTGTATTTGGCGATGACTACAACACACCTGATGGCACCGGCGTTCGCGATTATATTCACGTTGTTGATTTAGCCGTCGGTCATTTACAAGCACTGAAAAAATTACAAACTAAACCAGGCTTAGTAACTTATAACCTCGGTACTGGGATTGGTTACAGCGTGTTAGACATGGTAAAAGCATTTGAAAAAGCCTGTGGCAAAACCATTGCTTATCAAATAAGTCCTCGTCGCCCTGGTGACATTGCCGCCTGTTACGCAGACCCAAGCTTTGCCGCTGCACAATTAGACTGGCGTGCAACACATAGTGTAGAAGATATGGCTAGCAGTAGCTGGAAATGGCAATCAAATAACCCTGATGGGTATAAATTGTCTAACGCTTAACAATTTTTTGCTGCAGCTAATGCTAATATTCGCTGCAGCAATTAATAAAAGCCTATTGGAATAGTAATGACCCAAGGTATAAACCAAAGTCGCCGTAACCTCTTTAGCCGCCGCAAAACCAATGTAATCCGCCCGCCGTGGAGTAAATCTGAACAAGCCTTTACTGACAATTGCACCCGCTGTGATAAATGCATTACGGCATGCGACACGCAAATTATTAAACGTGGTGAAGGAGGATTTCCTGAAATAGACTTCAGTAATGATGAGTGCACATTTTGCAAAAAATGTGTTGAGGTGTGTCCTGAACCGGTTTTTGATAGCTCGACTGAGTTACCTTGGACTATTATTGCCACCATAAAAGACAGCTGTTTAACCGCTAAAGGTGTGTGGTGTCAAAGCTGTAAAGATGCCTGCGAAGCGCGCGCAATTAGTTTTACTATGGCCGTTGGTCAAGTCCCTAAGCCGAAAATCGACTCTAATGCCTGTACCGGTTGCGGCGCCTGCGTTTCACCTTGCCCTACTGATGCAATTGCATTGATCAAAATAGAGTAGATTATTGCTTATCTCGAATTCAAGCGACTTAACACAATGCACAGTTTGTAGTGTTGTTAAACTGATTTTAACGTTATATTAGCCACCCAATTTAGCCATATAGAGCACTAACATAAGGGCACTACGATGTTTGGTCAAAAAAAGCCTGTCAATCCATTAAGTTTTATCGCTCAAGAATGTCATTTAACTGGCAAGCTTATTTTTAGCGGTGATGTATTGATTGCCGGCCATATCAGCGGCGATATTCAAGCCCAAGGCAATGTGACCATAGAGCCTAGCGGCACGGTTGAAGGCGATATATTATGCCGCGAGTTAATGGTTGCGGGACAACTGTCTGGTGAAGCGCGCTGTAAAAAAATCACTTTACATGATCAAGGGGTTTTTGAAGGCGATGCATTTTGTGAAAACATTGAAATTTTAGATGGTGGCCAGTTTTTAGGCTATCGTCATCGAGATCCACTCTCGACCACTGCGGCCACTCACCATAGTAAAACTTAAGGTATGTTGAACGCGAGATAATGTTAAACGCTGGTTTTATTGCTGTTAAACCGTTGGCAAGTATCATCAATGGTTAACCAACTGACCTGCTCATTAGTGTAAATATGATATGTGGGTTGCACTTTGTTTGGGTCATCAAGTGATGCTATCGACAGAGTGCAATAATGTGGGTAATCCACATGCCGATAGGTCAATGTGGTACCACATTGCTGACAAAAACCTCGGCGAATATGAGCCGAAGAAGCATATTCAGTTACCTGCCCTTGCAACCACATCACTTGATCTGTGTTAAAGTCCATCCAACTCATCACAATCGCACCTGCACTTTTTCGGCATTGGTTACAATGACAATGATCGGCATCAAATGGCATGTCAGTCGCTTGGTAACGTATTGCCCTACATAAACACCCGCCTTGTAATATAATACCCATAGTCATAAACCTTCTCGCACGTTATTGAACCGGCAAGCGTTATTACGCTTTAGACACACTCGCTTGTTGTTGCCACTGGCGTAGTAGGCTAACAAACTCTTTTGGATCGCGATCGACACTGTCTGTCGACAAGTAAAGATGATAGCCCAGTTGCTCATTTAAGGTTTGGCAGCGATGTCCAAACATCGCTAGCACGCCTCGATAACGGTCTCCATTTACGACTAGCGGCGTATATTCTGTGCCTAAATACCCTTCTAGGCTTTGTAAATCTTCATCTTGCGTTGCTGCAGTCATCAACAGTGGCCGCTGCTCCGTTAATAAGCCCGTGGCTAAACGCGGGGAAATACAATCCAAGATAGGATTTATTTTTTTAAGTTTAACGCCAATATACGGTAATTCTATCAATTCCATATTTTGGTTTACTCTTACATTGTCAATGCGTTGGATATTATCCCATTCAATAAATACCTGACCGCGACGGTGAAAAAATGCCACGCCTTCAGCGGTAAACTTAAAACTAACTGCTGGTTGATACACTTTGGCGACGCCTAAAATTAAACCGACTGAACCAAGGGCAAAAAACATCATTCCAAGCGCAAACAAGCTGCCAAAGCCAATAAAAACAATCAAGCTGATTAACAGACTCACTGAGCCAAATAAGGTTAAGGTTATGCCATTACGTTTCGAAAAAGGACTGATCAATAGCTCATCGGTCATTTACATTGTCTCCAAAGGAATGTGCTGTGGTGATAGGCCTTTAATCTGCAGCCAAAGCATTCCGACATATTCATGAATTGAGCGCTGGGAAGCTAATAATTGCTCTGCATCTAAGCGCCACCAAAAGCTTTGGTGCGCAATAAAGTCGGTTGGTGCAGCTTGCGGTTGTAAGCCTAATTGAGTGAAAATAGCCATTGCCCGTGGCATATGGGTTGCTGAGGTCACTAACTTAAAAGGTTGCTGGCCAATCAATTGTTGTAATGCGTAAGCTTCTTCAATGGTGTCTTTGGGTTGCTCAAACTTAACAATACGAGCGGGCTCCCCCCCCAGTTCAATCGCCGCTTTGGCCATTATGCTGGCATGAGGTGTCGGTTGTTGGCCACCACTGTAACCACTCACAACCAATGTACAGTGTTGACCTAAAGTAAGTTGCCTTAGCCCTTCACTTAAGCGCGCTAATGCTGTGGCTGATAACTGCTGCACGGCAGTTAGGCCTGCCTGTTCAATATTACCTGAACCTAGTACCATCACCACACATCGTTCAGTCATCACTTGATTATTGGGGGCATAGCGTGACTCTAGTGAGTGAGTTAACCAATAGCTAACTTGCGATTGGCTGCACAGAAGCAACACAGAGGTTGCAAATATTAATGCCACTTTTCCTAATGACAATAGCGATTGCCGCTGACTGCGCCACAATAACCCAGCAATCAATAACAATAAAACAGTCAAAGGAATGGGCATTACCAATTGCGACAAGACTTTTTTTAACCAAAACATCAATAATCCACTCAATCACTTATTTAGTCAGATATACCAACTCATATTCCAATATTGGCGCTAGTGTAACTTAGTACGCGCAAAACAAAAACGGCACTATTAAGTGCCGTTTAAATGCTGTGCAAACATGGGGATTACTACTTTTCGTCTTTACCCCAAAGCCAGGCTGCACCACGAACACCAGAAGATGCACCAAATTTATTTTTAACCACTTGCGTGCCACACTCACGACCAACCACATATTTAGGCAATACTTTAGGCAACTCAGTATAAATGGCATCGATATTCGACACACCACCACCTAATACAATCATGTCAGGGTCCATCATGTTAATCACATGGGCCAATGAACGAGCCAAACGGTCAATGTAACGCTCAAATGCAGCTGTTGCTAATGGGTCGCCTTGTTGCATCATTTCAGAGATTTGAATGCCACTGTTTGCATCGCCACCGGCTTCACGGAAATCACGTATAAAGCCTGTACCAGAAATAAAGGTTTCAATACAATCGCGGTTGCCACAAAAACACGTGGTGGAATTAAATTCATCTGCTGTCATCCAAGGTAATGGATTATGACCCCACTCGCCGCCAATGCCGTTTCCGCCACCATGAACACGGCCATTAATCGCAACACCAGCACCACAGCCTGTACCAATAATACCGCCAAATACCACGCCTTTACCTGCCGCAGCGCCATCAACAGCTTCAGATACCGCAAAACAGTTGGCATCATTCGCAACACGCACTTCGCGCTTTAATACATCACTTAAATCTTTATCTAATGGATGGCCGTTAATCCAAGTTGAGTTTGAGTTTTTAACCAAACCGGTAAATGGCGATACCACACCAGGAATACCGACACCGACAGACCCAGTTTGCTCTGTTGCCGCTTCGGCATCGGCCACTAAGCTAACAATAGCTTCAATGGTTCCAGGATAATTTTTTGGCGTTGGAATGCGCTTTCTGAATATTTCTGCACCGTCGTTAGCTAACGCTACAATTTCAATTTTGGTACCACCGAGATCGACGCCCATGCGCATCATAACTTGTCACTCCATTTGCTTATTAATTGGGGTTCCATATTTGGGTTTGCAAAGGCCAATAACATTAACGTTATTTACGAGCAAACCATGCTGACGATGCAGCAATAAAATACGGATTTAAAATATTTTCTTTTTGGTTATATTCAAGCGGCGTCATTGCGGGATACGCTAATACCACGCCGCCTGCGCTTTCTAATACTGCTTGCGCTGCCGCGGTATCCCATTCGCTGGTTAACCCCAGTCTTGGATACACATCTGCTTGGCCTTCTGCCACCATACAAAATTTCAACGAACTGCCGACACTGAGCATTTGGTGCTCACCGATAGTCTGTAAATATTCAGCCACATCTGGGCTGACATGTGAACGGCTTCCGACCACGATAGCAGGCGATTGTAGGGCTCGGTCATGAATATCTAATATCGATACTTGTCCGTTATGTTCAAGCCAAGCACCTTGCCCGATCACGCCGCTGTAGCATTTGTTCAACACCGGGGCGTAAACAACACCCGCAATTGCTTTACCTTGATGAATAAGCGCAATATTGACAGTAAACTCGCCGTTACGCTTAATGAACTCTTTAGTGCCATCAAGCGGGTCTATTAACCAATAGGTCTGCCAGGTTTGTCTTTCGGCCCAGCTAATGTCCGCGGCTTCTTCACTCATTACAGCAATATCGGCAAAGTGGGTGTTAAGCCCTGCGACAATAACATTGTGACTGGCAATATCCGCTGCAGTCACCGGGCTATCATCTTGCTTAACTTCTACGCCTAAATCGGATTGAGCATAAACCTGCATAATGGCAGCGCCAGCATCTTTGGCAAGCGTAACGATTTTCTGTAAATCAGTGACTGTAAATATAATGTTCGACAAATCAATTCCTTAAAAATTTATAGCAGTTCGATACCATTTATATACATTATGCCATCGTTCACACTGTAAATTGATATATTCATTTGATCGTAGTTAATCCTAAAATGATTAAAGCTTATTTGGTCATTACAACCCGCTAATACAACAATCTGATAACACATTAGTGTTTGCAGATACTAAGCTAAGCGCCACGAGCGTCAAAGCAAACACTGCATCTTTGCATTCGTATTCAATGCTTTCAAAGGTATTTCTGTACATTACAAAATACGACTATTTTGAATTAATACACTATTTAACACTGATGTCCGCATTAACACTGATATCCGCATCTAGCCATTAATTCAATTCCTTAGCAATAGTACAGATTATTGTGTACTGTCGGCTAAGGTTTTGCCTTTAACTATGACGGCATTTTCATTAATGGTTTCACAACCTGCACCTGTTTTTGGAGATTGAGCACATTCATAAACTCTGACGTAATCCACTAACATCGTTTGCGGAAATACCGAGGGATCAATCCCGGTTTTATGAACATTTGCCGACCAATCACCACCAACGGCAAGATTTAATAACATGTGAAACCGCTGATTGAAGGGGGCGTCGTCTGGTGCGTTAACTAATTTGCCCTTATCATCGACATATTGGCTATACCAAGTAGATGAACGTTGTGTGGCAAAATGAACATCATCCACATACCATCGTATTTCACCTTGTTGCCATTCAACTGCATACACATGGAAGCCATCCGCGGGATTGACACCATTAGGTAAGCGATATTCTTGCCCGGTATAGACATTATTTGGCCATTGTTTGCCGTAATGTAGCGTGCCATGAATAGCTGAAACAGGTGCTTCACCGTCTGCAACCACCTTAAGATTAACCGCTTCCATAATATCGATTTCACCAGAACCCGCCCAAGGACCGTACAGCCAATCAGTTGGTAACATCCAAATAGCTGGCCAGGTACCTTGTCCTTGTGGCAATTTGGCTCGAATTTCGAAACGGCCGTATTTCCAATCGCCTTTGTTTTTAGAAACTAATCGTGCAGAGGTATAGTCCAATGTTTTAGTGGTGTCATTGACATCATAACTTGGATCAGAATCATTCACTGCTGGTCCAGAAAAGCGCTCTTTAATCGCCGAGATTGTCAGTAAACCATCGGCTACAGAAGCGTTTTCAGAGCGAGCGGTATAACATTGTGCTTCGTTATTTCCGCCGCCATAGCAATCAACAGCAAAACTCCATTTATCAGTATTAACCTCATTACCCTCAAACTCATCTTGCCATACCATTTTCCAGGAAGAAGTGCCTAGACTGTTTGCGCTATGAGTTTGCTTGTCGTCAACTGATTGGCAACCCGAGATAATTAACGACGCTAACGTCAACGCGGTTAATTTGGGTAAAAATGAATTGTTGCTACCAATACGCTTCAATATTCTGCTCATCTTGTTCTATACCTAATTTAAGCTAAAGCTTGGCCAGACTGACTAGGGTCTGGCCGAGCATTTCAGAGCAATTTACTCTTTACATTGAATCGTATTGTCACTTGGTTGAGTGTGGATCACCACATCACTAAAACTAACATCAACTTTATCGCTGGTCGCAATATAGAACGGCATAGTGATTTTGCCAAAGTCCATTGGCTCGCTAGCAAAACAAGCCAAAGACACGCTAATACTCTGCCACTCGCCTAACTTGCTATTCACTTGTTGAGCAATATCGATTTGTTTGCGGCAATCCCCTTCGCAAGCCATACCTAACCAAAGTGGCTTTTGCAATGACGCTGTAGTCTTAATACTTAACGTCAACGCTGAGTCGCTATTGCTGTAGGCTCTAAAGTCACGAGGGAAGTTACTGATTAATCCAACAACGCCCTCTTCACTGCCATTAAATGACACAAATCTAGCATCTTCTTGTACAACACGATCCATAGTACGAATAGTTAACGCGCTGTTTTGTGCAACACTGCTAGACAAGCCTTGACGCTCTGAGCTATTGGCAATGTACATTGACCAAGGTGACTTAACTGCACGCTCAAATAACGCTAAATCTGAAGTTGTTTGTTCAGCGGATAAATTATCTTCAGATAAATTATCTAATACTATCTTGCTACTGGCATCTGATTGATAATTAAGGCCATAACCAAATGGGATAAGTGGTTTGTACTTTGCTTCAGCTGAGGCTGTTTCTAGTGGTACATTAACCGTTGTTTGCTGCGGTGTAGCAGGCCATGAGAATGATAGTTTGCCACCAAAGTCATGTTTGATCTTACCGTCTGCATCAGTAAATAACACATCAGCAATACCTTGACCTTCTGAGCCAGGTAGCCACGCTGCAACAAAGGCATCCGATGCATTAAACTCGGCATTGACCCACATTGGGCGACCACTGATAAATACCGATACCACAGGAATACCCTGAGCTTTAAGCTGCTTTAACAAGGCTAAATCGCGTTTATCACCACGTTGGTATTCTAAATTATCAATATCACCATTGCCTTCTGCATAAGGTTCTTCGCCAAACACCACAATAGCCACGTCAGGCTTTTGCTGTTCGGTCAATTCACCTGTCGCACTTAATATAGCCTGGCCACCGGCTTGCTTAACCACTTGCTCAATGCCTGAGTATATTGACGTAGCACCTGGGAAATCGGCATTTTTATTGTCGGTACCCTGCCACGTAATGGTCCAACCGCCTGACTGCTTACCGATATTGTCGGCAGCATCACCAGCAACCAAAACGGTTAACTTAGGTGAAATCGGTAACACATTTTGATTATTTTTCAATAACACCAATGACTCACGTACTGCTTGACGCGCAACATCACGATGACTTGCTTGACCTATAAGTTCTGTCTTGCCCGATAATGGACGATTTGCAGGACTAGGCTTATCAAATAAACCAGCTCTTAATTTAACGCGTAAAATACGTGATACAGCATCGTCTAATCGAGCTTGGCTAATTTCGCCGCTGTTAACTTGCGCCACAGTGTTTTCAAATAAAGGTTTCCATGCCGCGGTTGGCACCATAAAGATATCTAAACCCGCGTTAGCAGCTTGTGCACAAGACTCATTAGTACAGCCAGGAATTTGTCCATGACCATTCCAATCGCCCACAACAAAACCGTCAAAGCCCATGCGATCTTTTAATACATCTGTCAGTAAGTATTTGTTGCCATGATTTTTTTCGCCATGCCAGCTGTTAAACGAGGCCATCACACTCTGTGCGCCCGCATTTAAACCACCAACATACCCTTGAGCATGAACATCAACCAGTGTTTGTTCGCTCGCGATATTGTCGCCCTGGTCAATCCCTTTTTCGGTACCACCATCGCCGATAAAATGCTTAACCGTTGACAGAACTCGTTGATCAGATAAAAAGTCGCCATTTACTGCGCCTTGTAAACCTTCAACAATCGCAAAAGAGTAATCTCTTACGATGCTAGGGTCTTCAGAATACCCCTCATAACTGCGACCCCAACGGTCATCCTGAACAACTGCAACTGTCGGTGCAAATACCCAATCAATACCGGTTACCATCACTTCTTTGGCCGTAATCGCAGCAATTTGCTCAATTAGTTTTGGATTATTCGCCGCGCCTAAACCAATATTATGTGGAAATAATGTCGCACCAATTACGTTGTTATGACCATGTACCGCATCTGTGCCCCACATCGTCGGAATATTGATGCCATCGATAGAATCGTCAACAGAGGCTTGATATAAAGTCTCAGCTAAAGCAATCCAGTCAGCAGGAGTAGCGTGCTTATCATTATTTGGATAAGCACCACCGCCATTAAGGTACGAACCAAAACCATATTTACGCATATCTTCAACGGTGATATCGCGGATCTCAGGTTGGATCATCTGAGCCACTTTTTGCTCTACCGTCATCTTGCTAACTAATGCCGTAATCTTAGCTTCAAGCTCGACATCTTTAGCAATAGCAGGCGTCAGTGCTGGCCATAAATCAATACCAGACTTAGCGACAACTTCGACAGTTTTAGTGTCGGCAACAGACTTTACGTCTTTGGTTTGTTCAACTTGTTTCGCATCACTGCAACCACTTAAAGATAACAATACAGCCAAACTTAGCGTGCTTATTTTTGTCGTCATTGCTGTCGATTTAAAAGCGACAATCGCATTATTCGTGTTCATGTAATTTCCTTATCCTTGCTGCTGTGCATTAAATATTGGACGCTTTGCATTGCAGCCAACTAAACCGTAATAACCAATAAAGCCATAACAAACTAACGGCACAATAAAGGCCAACTGAATACCTAAGTTGTCGGCCAAAACACCCTGAATTAAAGGTAAGACAGCACCACCGACAATGGCTAAACACAAAATGCCTGAGCCTTGACTGGTATGTTGCTTTAAATCCTGCAGTGCTAGGCTAAAGATAGTCGGGAACATAATCGAGTTGCATAGCCCCACAAGCAATAGTGCCCACATCGCGACACTGCCAGCACTAAACATGGCCGCAACCACTAATACGCAGGCACATAAAGCGTTAAAGGCTAATACTTTACCGGCTTTCACTTTTTGCATTACACCGGCACCAATAAAGCGACCGACCATGGCGCCACCAAAATAGTATGCAATGTAATGTGCAGCTTGTGACTCGGATAAACCACCAATATCATCTTGAGTTAAAAAACTAATCAAAAAGCTGCCAATACCTACTTCAGCGCCCACGTACACAAAAATTCCCACAGCACCCAAAACTAAATGTGGATACTGCCATGCGCTGCCCGCAGAGTCTTTTTGTGTACTGACAACTTTTTTGCCAAGTAACGGCAACTTTAACAGCATAAAAATAAGCGCGAGCACGAATAATGCACCGGCTAAAATTAAGTAAGGCGTTTGCACTGCACTGGCTTGTTGCTGCACAGTTAACTGACCAATGACCTCACCCACTTCGGTGATTTTCTCATCATGTTCAACCGTCGATAAAATTAACCAACTGCCAAAGAAAGGAGCAACGGTTGTACCTAATGAGTTAAACGCTTGCGTTAAGGTTAAGCGAGAAGAGGCTGTTTCAGCAGGACCGAGTACACTGACGTACGGGTTTGCTGATACCTGTAAAATAGTGATGCCCGAGGCTAAAATAAAAAAAGCAAACAAGAACATGTTGTACGAGCCGTAACTCGCTGAGGGATAAAATAATAAGCAACCAACACAGGCGATAACCAGACCGGTAATAATCCCTTTTTGATAACCAATTTTACCCACTAATGCGCCCGCAGGTATGGAGACAATAAAGTAAGCACCAAAGAAGCAAAACTGCACTAACATTGCTTGAGTATAATTAAGCTCAAACATGTTTTTTAAGTAAGGAATTAAAATATCATTGAGGCAAGTTAAAAAGCCCCACATGAAAAATAATGAAGTTAACGCGACTAACGCAAAGCGAAAGTCCCCTATTTGGTGAGTAGAATCAACGCTTGTTAATTCTGGTTGCTGTTGTGAAGTCGCCATGACATTCCCTATGTTATAAATCGTTATATTGGGTTGTTATCAATTGAAATTATTGATGGCTACACCTAAGTAGCGACAAAATATGTCCATAAATCATTAGCTCAGATAAACCCTGAGTTAATAACTTCCCCTACAGACCTATTGTGATCAATTTGATAAATCAATTATTGACCTTTGTTTAATTAATCACTAATCTCAATGTAAGCGCTTTCATTTTTAACATATCGATAACTGATGTCAACGATTTTTAACCGCTCGAATAGAAAAATTCATCTTTGAGCAAATCGACATTAACCTGTTATCACGGGTGTTTCAGCGCAAAAAGCTATCAATAATAAAGACTCAAACTTAATTTAAGCGAAGTGAATAATCATATGAAAATAATGTTACCAGCTGACTCGAAGATGCAATCAAAAACATTCACCTATGGTGTAGCGACGGCTTCTTTTCAAATAGAAGGCGCTGCAGATACTCGTTTAGCGAGTATTTGGGACACGTTTTGTGCTACCCCTGGGAAAATTCGCGATGGATCAAATGGCGAACAAGCATGTGAACATGTTAAATTATGGCGCGAAGATATTGATTTAATTGAGTCTTTAGGCGTTGATGCGTACCGTTTATCTATTTCTTGGCCTCGCGTGTTACACAAAGATGGCAGTTTAAACGCCCAAGGTGTCCAGTTTTATATCGATTTATTAGATGAATTGAACCGTCGTGGCATTAAACCCTTTGTAACCTTATACCACTGGGATTTACCACAACACATTGAAGACAATGGCGGCTGGTTAAATCGTGAAACAGCTTACCTATTTGCTGACTACACCGACAAAATCACTAAAGCCTTTGGCGATCGAGTTTATTCTTACGCCACGTTTAATGAACCTTTTTGCAGCTCATATTTAGGCTATGAAATTGGCGTACATGCTCCTGGTTTGGCTAAAAAATCATACGGTCGTCAATCTGCTCACCACCTATTGTTAGCGCATGGTTTAGCGATGAAGGTATTGCAACAAAATAGTCCGAACACAGAAAATGGCATCGTACTTAACTTTACTCCTTGTTACAGCGCGACCGAATCAGCTGAAGATGTAAAAGCCGCTAGCAAAGCCGACCAATACTTTAATCAATGGTACATTAAGCCGCTGTTTGATCGCTGCTACCCAGAGATTATTAACGATTTTACCGCAGAAGATATGCCGTTAATCCAAGAAGGCGACTTTGATATTATTGCCCAACAAATCGACTTTTTAGGCATCAACTTTTATACCCGCGCTGTATACAAAGCGGACCCAGTTACAGGTTTTAGCCAAATTGATATGGTTGATAAACCAAAGACCGATATTGGCTGGGAGATTTACCCAGAATCCTTTACTGACTTATTAACGTCACTCCATGCACTTTATCCATTACCGCCAATGTACATTACCGAAAATGGTGCCGCTATGGCAGACAAATTAATTGATGGTAAAGTAGATGACCAAGATAGACTCGCCTATTATGACGCTCATTTAAATGCGGTAAATAATGCAATAGAACAAGGCGTAAATATTGTGGGCTATTTTGCCTGGAGCCTAATGGATAACTTTGAATGGGCCGAAGGTTATTTAAAACGTTTTGGGATTGTCTATGTTGATTATGACACCCAAAAGCGTACGCTAAAGTCGAGTGCGCATGCCTACAAAGACTTATTAGCTAACAGAAAATAAACCTAAACAGTTTAAGCCGTTCCTATGAGCGGCTTTGTTTTATTCAACGCATCATAAAAATATAACAACAATTATTGAGGCACGTATGATCAGTATTAAAGAGAAAATTGCTTACGGACTTGGAGACACAGCAAGTAATATCGTCTTCCAAACGGTTATGCTGTTTTTAACCTTTTTCTATACCGATATTTTCGGTATTTCACCTGCATTTGTCGGCACCATGTTTTTAGCCGTGCGTTTAATTGATGCTGTTACCGACCCACTAATGGGCGCTCTAGCAGACAGAACTAATACTCGTTGGGGTAAATTCAGACCTTACTTGTTATGGTTTGCCCTGCCCTTTGGCTGTATCAGTGTGCTGGCATTCACCACTCCAGACTTAACTGAAGACGGTAAAATGATTTATGCCTTTGTGACATATACGGCATTAATGATGGTATATACGGCCATTAACATTCCATACTGCGCATTAGGCGGCGTGTTAACCGCCGATCCTAAAGAGCGCGTATCGGTGCAATCATACCGTTTTGTATTTGCCATGTTAGGTGGTCTGCTGGTATCTGGTTTAACCCTACCTTTGGTTGAGTTTTTAGGCCAGGGAGATGAAGCAAAAGGTTATCAGCTGACGATTACCGCCATGAGTATTTTGGGCGTGGCAATGTTTTTAGTATGTTTTTGGGGCACAAAAGAGCGTCTTCACCCACCAATTGATCAGCAATCTAGTTTTAAGAAAGACTTTGGCGACATGCTCAAAAATGATCAATGGCGCGTACTGGCAATCGCCTCTGTGTGTTTATTATCAGGCATGGTATTGCGCACTAGCTTAGCTATTTATTACGTTAAGTATTATCTCAACATGCCAGACTCAATCACCTTATTTATCACCTTAGGTATGGTTGGTAACATCTTTGGCTGTATTTTGGCTGAACCGCTAGCCAAACGTGTCTGTAAAGTTAAAGCGTATATCAGCTTACAAATTATTGCTGCTGCTATATGTGTACTCAGTTTTTTTGTGCCAAGCGATCAAGTGGTACTGGCCTTCTTTATGTTTATTATCTGGGGTTTTACCTTCAACATGGCTACCCCATTATTGTGGGCAAAAATGGCCGATGTGGTCGACTATGGCCAATATAAAAATGGCGTGCGCATCACGGGAATGATTTATTCTTCAGTGATATTCTTCATCAAACTGGGTGTCGCCATTGGTGGTGCTGCTGCGGGTTGGCTACTTGCCGGTTTCGGTTATCAAGCCGATACCGTTCAAACCGAAGCAACACAACAGGGTATTTTATTGTCGTTTACTCTTTTCCCTGCCATTGGATCAATTTTGGTCGCCTTGGTGATGCGTTGGTATGTGCTAGATAATAAAAGAGTTGATGAAATCCACTTAGAATTAAATAGAGAAGTAAAATAAAAGCATGTTAGTCTTGGGGCCATATGCTCCAAGACTAATTTGAATTATTTAACGTGAAATGACTATATGGCAACGATTTATGATGTATCTGTAATGGCAGGTGTTTCTCTGGCTACTGTGTCCAGAGTGATGAACAACAACACCAAAGTCAGTGATAAAACCAAACAGAAAGTGTTAGATGCGATGCAAACCTTAGGTTATCGCCCCAATACTATTGCCCAGTCTTTAGCGTCTAATTGTTCTAATAGCGTTGGTGTATTGGTATCGCAACTCGACGGACCATTTTATGGCCCGATGATGACCGAAATTGAAACTGTGCTTCGTGGTGCCAACAAACACGTTATTATCGCTGCTGGCCACAGTGATGAAGTGCAAGAAAAAGACAGTGTTGAGTTTCTAATGAGCCGTGGATGCGATGCACTTATTTTAGATATTGAAGCGGTATCAGATGAATACCTCATTGAGCTGAGTAAAGGCTCAACGCCTATCGTGTTTATTAACCGCTATATTGACTCCATTAAAGAGCGCTGTGTTTATCTTGAAAATGAACAAGGCGGTTTTATGGCTACGGATCATATTTTATCACTCGGCCATAAAGACATTGCTTATATTTCGGGACCACTGTTTAAGCTAGACGTAAGAGATCGTTTGAAAGGTCATAAGCGCGCACTTAAGCATTATGGTATTGGTTTCGATGCCAGTATGTGCATTGAAAGTGATTTTAAAGAAGATGGCGGAAGTGAAGCTATGGAGCATTTACTGTCACTAAACAAACCCATTACTGCTGTCATATGCGCTAACGACCAAATGGCTTCTGGAGCGATATCGGTTTGCTTAGAACATGGTTTGCGTGTGCCAGAAGATATCTCATTTATTGGTTACGATAATATTCCATTCCCGCAATATATCTCGCCTAAGTTGTCCACAGTGAGCAACCCTATTCATGAAATGGGTAAAATGGCTGCACGATGGGTATTACAACATGTGTATAACGACAAAGAAACGGTGGTTGAAAGCTCATTCCGGCCAGAACTATTTATCCGAACCTCTACTAGAGCCATTGACTAGATCCATTAACTAAAGCCATAAACTAGAACCAGCATTTGCTGGTTTTTTTATTTTTGCGTTGCATTCTCTTTAACACGATATTTAAAACAATGCCTGATATATATCAGGAAACCATAATATTAAAATCAAGCATTTCCCCTTTATTATCCAGATCAAACCGCATTAATAACCGTAACATTTGCCGCAACATAAAAAAGCGCTTACATTTTACCCCAAATCTCCCTGTAAAAAATAAAATCAATAAAAACATACACTAAAAAATATGACTAACTATCCCCTAGCACGACAGTTAATGAAATGTAATAATTTAAACTTGTTTTTGTTGACTAAGGTCACAATTTAAACTAGTTTTATGTAAGCGCTTACATTAGCTGTTTTATATGACAACAATTTATAAATAATGATCACAGCGCCGATGAAGAATTACAAAAACGATTTGCGCCCAACTCGCAATATTGAAAGAAATAAAATCTAGTCAATGGGGATTTCCTAGATGAAAACAAGAAAATTTAACAAAACCAAGCTTGCGACCAGTTTATCGCTTGTACTTGGTATGAGCAGTATCCTACCAGCTCATGCTGCAGATGAAGTAAGCGAAGAAAATATCGAAGTCATTTCGGTAACTGGTATTCGTGGCAGTTTAATTAAATCAATGGACGTAAAGCGTTCTTCAAGTGGCGTTGTAGATTCTATTTCTGCTGAAGATATTGGTAAATTTCCAGACACTAACCTAGCAGAATCGCTACAACGTATTACCGGTGTATCGATTGACCGCTCTAACGGCGAAGGCAGTAAAGTGTCTGTGCGCGGTTTTGGCCCTGACTACAACTTGATTACCCTTAACGGTCGTCAAATGCCAGTAACGACAGGTACTCGCTCATTTGACTTTGCTAACATCGCATCTGAAAGTATCAGCGGTGTAGAAGTCCATAAAACGAGCCAAGCATCGGATTCTACCGGTGGTATCGGTTCAACTATCAATATTTTAACGCACAAGCCATTAAGCTCTCCAGGCCTTAAGGCGACAGTGGGTGTTAAAGCCGTTGATGACAAATCAACCGATAATGGTTCAGTGACACCTGAGGTATCTGGCTTATATTCAAATACCTTTGCTGATGACACGTTTGGTATTTCATTGTCTGCAAGCTACCAAGATCGTGAAAGCGGTAACAAACAAGCACAAGTCGGTACCGGCTGGCGCACATTCCCAGGCACTGCAACTAACGCCAGCGAATGGGGCGGAGTTGCAAATGATGATACCCAGGTTAACCGTCCTGGCGATGATGATTTCTATTCAGTACCACAAACTACTGTTTATCGTTTTGAAGAACAGCAACGTACTCGTACAAACGGCCAGTTAGTACTGCAATACAGCCCAATCGATACCGTTACTGCCAGTTTAGATTACACCTACATGCGCAACGATATCGATACTCAATCAAATGACGTATCAGCATGGTTTAACTTCGTACCAACTGAAAACGTATGGTCTGATGGTCCTTATGCAACACCGCTAATTTATTCTGAAACCTACGACTCACCTGCTGACTTATCAATGGCTGCGGGCGATTATGGCGTACGTAACGAAAGTGGTTCATTAGGCTTTAACATTGAGTGGCAAGCAACAGATAACTTAAAACTGACTTTTGATGCACACAACTCTGTGGCTGAAAACAAACCAAACAACATTTACGGTTCAAGCAACAATTTAAGTACTGCAGCCTTTATCCGTACAAGCGCAGCAACCGACTTTAGCGGCGACTTACCGGTACTGGCAGTAGGCGGCGGTAACGCTGTGACAGCTGCAGATATGATGGTAACAGGTTCAGTATTTACCAATTCACGTAACAAGTCTGAAATTGACCAGTATCAATTTGACGGTGAATACTACCTTGAAGATGCTGGTAGCATTGATTTTGGTATTGCATTAACTAACGTCAATAACCACTCTCAAACCGTTAACGTGCAACGTAACGATTGGGGTGGAGTAGGTTCTGCTGGCGATTTGGAAGATGCATGGTTCCCAGCTGACACTATCCATGACAAATTTGATGCCAATGGCGGTGACTTTTCACTTGCAGACGGTAACTTTGATATCCTGAACACCATTTTCATGTGGGATTTTGCCTCAGTACGTGATTATGCTGCAGCAAATTATGCCTCTTCTGTTAGTGGTGATTGTGGTAATGGCTTCTGCCCGTCAACTAACTATGCTGCAGAAACAGACCGTTATACTGAAGAAAAATCACAAGCGGTTTATGTACAGTATAACTACGAAGACGAAATTTCTGGCATGCCATATGACGTGCATTTCGGACTGCGTTATGAGCAAACTGATGTCACCTCTACCGCAGCAGTTGCTGGTTATGACGGGGCAGATTGGATTGCCGAAACTGAGATTTTATTATCAGCTACAGGCGAGCAAGTCTTTGAAACCAAAACCGGTGATTATGACTATGTACTACCAAGCTTTAACTTCAATATTGAAGTGGTAGAAGATGTCATGCTCCGTGCTGCATACAGTGAAACCATTGGTCGTCCTAGCTACACAGACATCCAAGGCGGTACAGTATTAGCCACCCTTGCTAACCGTACTAACGGTGGTGGTTCAGCAGGTAACCCAACATTATTACCGCTAGAATCTGAAAACATCGACTTCTCTGCTGAGTGGTATTACGCGCCATCAAGCTATGTGTCTGTGGGTTATTTCCGTAAAGACACGCAAAACTTTATTAGTGTCGATCCGGTAGTCACCACTAACGGCATTTATAACCCTGCATCAGGCGATTTATACAAAGCGGCTGTTGCTGCAACAGGCACAACTGAAGCGGGTGCTGTACGTGATTATATTTTCGCAAACTTTGCTGATAATGCTGCTGTAGATGTGGCTAACCAAACCATTAGTGGCAGTGCAGCTAACAATGATGAGTTGTTAAACTTTAATATCAACACACCATTAAACAGTTCAGAAAATTCAGTCATTGACGGTTGGGAGTTTGCAGCGCAGCACTTCTTCGGCGAAAGCGGAGTGGGCGTAATAGCCAACTACACTTTAGTTAATAGTGACTTAGCTCTAGTGGGTATTAGTGATACCGCTAACGCAGTATTAGTTTACGAAAACTATGGCTTCCAAGCGCGTGTGGCTTACAACTGGCGTGATGAGTTCTTAAGTGCAACCAGTCAAGGTACTGGTTTATTCCCTCAGTACACTGAAGCTTATTCACAAATCGATTTGTCAGTCAGTTATGACATCGAGCAAGTTGAAGGCTTAACGGTCTTTTTCGAAGGACTTAACATTACTGAAGAGTATGTTCGTGTACACGGACTGGCTGATGAGCAAGTGTTAAACCTAACCGAAACAGGTGCACGTTATAGTATTGGTGCACGTTACACCTTCTAAGTTGTAACAAAGCCGATGTTATCCCGTCTTACCCAGTTTGAACGGGATACATCAAAGCTCTATTTAGGTCGTTGAGGTGCACAAACTTTGTCACCTCTTTTTATTGCTATATATTGAGTAACAAGGACGTTACTATTTTTATATTGGGATGTTTACACAGTCCAATCAAAACCAATAATTGAAAAAGCTTACATTTTCTAAAATTCTACTTATGATGTTTCTGATGCTTATAAAACATCATAGAACAGTAAAAATAACAATAACGCTCAAAGCGTAGGTAGAGATGATGCAAAAACCAATCACCCAAATAGTCATCGTTGGTGGTGGCACCGCCGGTTGGATCACCGCAGGAATACTGGCGGCTGAGCATAATGTCGACAAGGGCGTATTAGCCCACTCTCCTAAGCTCAATATCACCTTAATTGAATCACCCGATGTAGCCACTATTGGTGTGGGTGAAGGCACTTGGCCTTCAATGCGCTCAACCTTGAGCAAGATAGGTATTGATGAAAATGATTTTATTCGTCGTTGTGATGCCAGCTTTAAACAAGGCTCTCGCTTTATTAATTGGCGTACAGATACCGCCGCAGCACAATCGACACAATCAAATAGCTACCTGCATCCTTTTAGCCTACCTCATGGCCACCAAGAACTCGATTTGTGCCCATTTTGGTTACCTCATGCACAGCAAGTCAGCTTTGCGCAGGCCGTTAGTAGCCAAGAAGTATTATCACAACTAGGCTTAGCGCCAAAAACCATTTCTTCGGCACAATACCATTTTCAAAACAATTACGGTTATCATCTCAATGCTGGCAAATTCAGCCAGTTACTCACCGAACATTGTACGCAAAAGTTAGGTGTGACTCATATTCGCGATCATGTCGAACATATTGTGAATAATGAACAGGGTGACATTGAAAAGCTTATCACTCAGCAACATGGTGAAATACACGGTCAATTGTTTATTGACTGTACAGGCGTTAAATCATTGCTATTAGGTGAGCATTTACAAGTACCGTTTTTATGTCAAAAGTCAGTATTATTTAATGACAGCGCCTTAGCGATGCAAGTGCCTTATGAAGATCCTGCAACGGCTATTGCCTCTTGTACTCACTCAACGGCTCAACAAAATGGTTGGATTTGGGATATAGGCCTACCTACCCGCAAAGGGGTTGGTTATGTGTATTCATCAAGCCATAGTCATGATCAACAAGCAGAGCAAGTACTGCGGGATTACTTAATCGCTAACGGCACCAGTAAGGAACTCGTTTCACAACTTGAGCCTCGAAAGCTGAATATTAACCCTGGTTATCATGCCAAATGCTGGCAAAACAACTGTATTGCCATTGGTATGGCCGCAGGCTTTATCGAACCATTAGAAGCCTCTGCCCTTGCATTAATAGAATGGACAGCATCCACAATAGCGCAGCAATTACCGCAAAACCGCCAGGTAATGGACACAATTGCAGATCGAGTTAACTTGCGATATCAGCAGCATTGGCAACAAATTATCGACTTTTTAAAGCTACATTATGTCATTAGTCAACGCGAGGCCGATGCCTATTGGCGCGATCATCGTGACAGCAGCTCGATACCCGATCGCTTACAGGCGCAGCTTGAATTATGGCGTTACCAGGCACCAAGCCAACATGACATTAGTTATAAGGAAGCGCTCTTCCCTGCAGCCAGTTTTCAATATGTGCTTTATGGGATGGGCTTCAAAACTCAGTTACCAACTCATGTTAAGCCGTCCATGCAACAGCTTGCACAACAACTATTTACCGATAATCAACAACGCACTCAAGCATTAAGCAAAAGTTTGCCGAGTAACAGAGCCCTATTAGATAAAGTGGCTCAATATGGATTCCCTAAGCTTTAATGGGATTAATTAACGTAATTGATTACCACCCTTGTTGTAAACATTGCTAACTAAGATGACATCACGTACAAAAACCATAACAATAGAACGTATTTGAACGAATATAATAGGATTTAACATGAGCCAACATGTACTACTAAATAGCATAGATCATAAAGACTTGAAGGTTAACACTAGTCGCTCAGCAGCATTAGGAGACAACCTTTGGTATAGCGTGACATTCCCGCAAGAGTTTCGCAGCATTCAAGCTCACTACCCTATTTTCTTTCACAAAGATGCCGCCACAGGTCAATTCTTTTCGGTAGCATTGTTTGGGTTTGCACAAAATGAAAACCTGTTTTTATCTGATGCAGGTTGGAATGCTTCTTATGTCCCTCTGAGTGTGCGTCGTCAGCCATTTTTAATCGGTCAACAAACCGTGCGTGAAGATGGCGTTGAGCGCCAACAACGCGTTATTCATGTCGATTTAGATCATCCCAGAGTCAACAAAACTGAGGGCGAAGCGTTGTTTTTACCTTATGGCGGTAACACACCGTTATTAGATGAAGTCGGTGAAATGTTGGAAATCATTCATCACGGTCTTATCGACAGCCAACGTTTTATTGACGTGTTAATTGAGCATGAACTACTTGAGTCGTTTACTTTAGATATCGAGTTAAACAACGGCCAAAAACATCAAATGATTGGCTTTTACACCATCAACGAAAACACCTTAGCAACGCTAACTGCCGATACGCTAGCAAAATTACATCAACAAGGTTACTTACAAGCCATTTATATGGCACTGGCTTCACAAAGCACAGTGCGCGACTTACTTAACCTTAAAAATGCTCAAGGCTAAGGAATTGCGCTGATGCCCAATGACACATTAACAGCCGTCGACTGCGTAAGCGATTGGACATTAGCGCAAGTCATGACGCATATAGAACAAGCCGACAAACCAATAGTATTTAAAGGTTTATGTCGTCATTGGCCTTTAGTACAGGCAGGGCTTGAATCCGCCGAGAAAGCACTAGATTATTTACGTCAGTTTTATCAAGGTTCTACCGTTACCGCCTACTACTTGGCGCCAGAGGAACAAGGGCGAGTGTTTTACAATCAGCAGCTTGATGGCTTTAATTATCAAGCTGGGCGTTTAGATTTCAATCAGTTAATTAACCGATTACAACAAGAGAATGCCAGTTCAACGCCTGCCGGTATTTATATGGGCTCCACCGATATCCATCAATTTTTGCCAGGACTTGGTGAGCAAAACAGCCTGAACTTACACCCTATCAATCCACTCACCAGCATTTGGTTGGGTAACAAAACTAAGGTAGCAGCACATTTTGACTTTCCGCTAAACCTTGCCTGTAACGTGGTGGGCAAACGTACCTTTACCCTGTTTCCACCTGAACAAATCAGCAATCTTTATGTTGGCCCGATGGAATTTGCTCCCGGTGGACAGGACATCAGCATGGTAGATGTTGAACACCCAGACTTTGAGCGTTTTCCTAAATTTCAACAGGCGTTAGATGCCTCGTTAACAGCTGAATTAAATCCAGGTGATGTGTTATTTATTCCCAGCATGTGGTGGCATCATGTTCGCGGAATTGACGATATAAATGTGCTCATTACCCACTGGTGGCGTGATACCCCGGGCTACTTAGGCCGTCCTAATAACGCATTACAGCACAGTATATTAAGCCTACGATCATTGCCAAAGGCGCAGCGTCAGGCATGGAAGGCCATGTTCAATCATTACATCTTCGATCATGATGATGTTGACGACAGTTATATTCCAGATAACGCTAAAGGCATGTTAACCAAACCGTTAGATGAGTTAAATGCACGTAAGTTACGCGCAGATTTAATCAATAAATTAAAACGATAATGCTGAATACAGCAACAAACTAAGACATTAAACAGGAAGCCCAAGATGAATAAATCAATCAAAAAAGTTGTTATCGCTGGCGGCGGTACTGCAGGTTGGATGGCTGCAGCCGCGTTTAGCAAACTTATGGGCAAAAATCTTGATATTGTCTTAGTAGAATCTGACGACATTGGCACTGTTGGTGTAGGTGAAGCCACCATCCCTACCCTACACATTTTTCATCGATTATTAGGTTTAAAAGAACAAGATGTGATGGCTGCTACCAATGCCACTTTTAAGTTGGGGATTCAATTTGAAAACTGGCACGACGTCAATAAAGACTATTTGCACTCGTTTGGTTTTTTAGGCAAAGACTGCTGGGCTTGTGGCTTTCAGCACTTTTGGCTTAAAGGCAAGCAGCAAAATATGGTCAGCGAGATTGGCGATTACTGCACTGAACATTTAGCTGCTCGCCAGGGCCGTTTTGCCGTATTACCCAATCAAGACTACAACCATGCCTATCATATGGACGCCAGTTTATACGCCAAATTCTTACGTAAATTTGCCGAGCAACATGGCATGACGCGCATTGAAGGTAAAATTGCCGATGTGCTGCAGCATGACGACTCTGGCGATATCAAAGCATTAAAGCTTGAAAATGGCGAACTCATTGAAGGCGATTTATTCATCGACTGTACTGGTTTTAAAGCCTTATTGATTGAGCAAACGTTAAATACCGGCTTTGAAGATTGGAGCCACTGGCTACCGTGTGACAGCGCCATTGCAGTACAAACCGAAGCGGTGCAAAAACCGATTCCTTATACTCGCTCTATCGCGCATCAATCGGGTTGGCAATGGCGTATTCCGCTACAAACCCGTACAGGTAACGGCTTGGTGTTTTGCAGCAAATTTATTTCGGATGCCGATGCCACCGAGTTACTGCTCAATAACATTGAAGGCCAACCAATTAATCAACCGCGCGTCATTAAATTCAAAACCGGTACGCGGCGCCAGCATTGGAACAAAAACTGTGTTGCGGTTGGCTTGTCAGCAGGCTTTTTAGAGCCACTAGAGTCCACCAGCATCCATATGATCCAGCGCAGTATCGTGCGTTTACTGCAATTGTTCCCGGCACATGGAGTTATTCAGGCTGATGTCGATGAATTTAACCAACAAACCAAAATTGAAATGGACAATATTCGCGACTTTATTATTTTGCATTATAAAGTCACCGACCGCGAAGACAGCCGTTTTTGGCGCTACTGTAAAAACATGCCAATACCCGCATCATTGCAGCATCGTATTGATATGTTTAGTCAATCTGGCAAAGTCTATAAATACGGTAATGAACTATTTGGTGAAAGCTCGTGGATCCAAGTCATGATGGGACAAGGCTTGATACCAAAGGAATACCACCCAATTGTCGATTTAATGGAGCCAGCAGAATTGCAAAGCTTTTTGAACAACATTAAAGCAACGGTTAAACGCAAAGTTGACACCCTACCTGCACATCATGACTTTGTGCAACACTATTGCAAGTCAACAGCGATGCAAGGCTAAGCTAACGATGTCGTCACCGGCTACTCAAACGCTGATACGGGCCAATCCTATTGCACCGCAGGTGCAGTTGATTGGCCAACAACAAACGCCAGTTATCGTGATAGATAATTTTGCAGGCGATATCACTCAACTAATTGATATCGCGATTAATGACGACCAGTTTAATCAGGATAAAAGCTCGTTTTATCCTGGTCAGCGTACTGCATTGCCAAGGCAATATATCATCGACGTACTTGATGCTGTATTTCAGCTTATTTACGATGTGTACCGCATCCCAACAACCCGGCGATTAAAACCGCAACAAGGGGTATTTTCATTAATCGACACCCAGGTAAAAGACCTAGTACCACTGCAATGTTTGCCCCACTTTGATACCCCAAATCCCTATTACTTCGCCATATTGCATTACCTTAATGACGGCCCCCATGGCGACACCGGATTTTTTAGGCACAATGCCAGTGGTTTTGAACGGATTACTAACGACAATATCGACCAGTATTTTACTCAGGCACAGCCTTTTGTTGATCAAATAATCCAATCAAACCCACGCTATTGTGTGGCCAGTAATGATCATTTCTGCTTGTATCATCAGGTAGAATATCGGCCAAATCGTGTGGTGATTTACCCTGGTAACTTACTGCATTCAACCCTAGTCAATCCAGATACCGATATCGATGCCAACCCGCAAACAGGTCGCCTTACTGCAAATATATTTATCGATTTTCAGTAAACTAGAGTAATCGCGCTGAGTCCGTTATGGCTCATAAAAGCGTAAACTAGCGCTCAATAAACTCCATCAAGCATTCTGTCAGTTGCTTAGCTAACCCAGCCTCTCCCACTTTTTTAAGTAATAACGCCACGCATTCTGCCGTACATAACCCGCCCTCAAGCTGATTACGCCTCAGTGGATAAATAGAGGCATGTGTTGGTTGTAATCCCACTTTAACTAAGCTTTTAAGATATGGGCTTTGATTATACATTTTACGAGCTTCTTGCCAGGTCGCATCAATCAACAGCAAATACTCGAAGGATGGCACAGTATTATTTGCGCTGCTATTTAAACTCGCTGTAGCATCTAAGTTTAATGATGGTGAATTATCATCCGCAGGAAACACTAAACCAACTTTCCCAGCATCAATGGCAGTTAACAATTTGGTATCAGGGAGCTTACGATGCCATTCAATCAAACGGGCGCGTTCACCTAACACCTGCAACACTATTTGGCCGGTGTTACTGGCACGAACTAACTCTCTTGAGTGGGTTAATAAGATGAATTGCACAACAATCCCTACAAAAATTTCTATACGCTTGAATAATCTAGCAATGTAACACATTTACCAGGCAGCTTTTAGACATAATGAATTACACAATTGATACTTCACAGCACCATCGTAATGACATTCTCATGATCGATTTACGCTATAATCGCCAACAATCGGCAGATGTGCCATCAACCACAACAAAAAAGAACTGAAGAGTATTAATGGCTTACCAACAAATTGTCGCATTATTTTTTACCATGGTTATTTTGGCCATTGTACCAGGCCCTGCGGTGTTTGCTGTGGTATCTCGATCGTTCTCAAATGGCCTTTCACATGGCGTAGCAATGACAATTGGTGTACTGCTTGGCGATTTTCTGTATATCTTATTAGCCTTATTTGGCTTGTCTGCAATAGCTCATGCAATGGGACCTGCATTTGAACTGATTAAATATGCCAGCGCCTTATATTTGTGCTGGCTAGGCTTAAGTATGTTGCGCTCGACAGCGAATGGTGTCCAGCTTGTTGAGCCCCAAAAAGTCAGTTTAAACAAAAATGTACTCACTGGTATTGTGATTACTTTAGGTAACCCCAAGGCGCTGATTTTTTATGTGAGTTTTTTCCCCGCATTTGTGCCCATGGCTCAAGTAAGCTTACTGGATGTTGCCATTATTTTAACCGTTGCCACTTGTGCTTTTGGTTCGGTAAATCTTGCTTATGCGTATTTAGCATCAAGTGCTAAACGTGTGTTTACCTCACCCAAAGCTGCCAACATCATTAATCGCACCGCAGGCAGTATTATGCTGCTTGCAGGCATCTTGGTTGCCATTACCCTATAGGATTTTCAATGACTGCACTTCGCTTTACTCCGTTAACCTTAAGTAACGGATTAACTCTTAAAAACCGTTTAGTGGTACCACCTATGGCATCACAAACCGCTGACGTTAATGGTTTAGCAACGCCTGCTACCATTTCGCATTATCATCATCTTTCACAATCGGGTGCAGGCCTTGTGATGGTGGAATACAGTCATGTTAATCTGGCTGGTCGTAGCGAAACTAACCAACTCGGTGCGCACGATGACGCATGCTTACCTGGATTAACCGCGGTAGCCAGTACACTGCATACAGCAGGCGTTAAAACCGGTTTACAAATTACCCATTGTGGCGGTAAAGACAGTGCGGCTATTAGCAGTGATGTCATGGGGCCTTCTGGCATTACTGTGCCAGCATACGACCGTGTACTACCAACTCCACGCGCCATGACAGTAGACGATATCAACACTTGGCAACAAGACTTTGTGGCTGCTGCAATACGTGCCGATAAAGCCGGTTTTGATTTAGTTGAGATCCACTGTGCTCACGGTTACGGGATTAATCAATGGTTGTCACCATTAACCAATCAACGCCAAGATAAATATGGCGGAGAGCTTGAAAATCGCGCCAGAATATTAATTGAAATTGTCACTCAAATAAAACAAGTGGCACCAAGGTTAGCGGTTATGACTCGCATTCCAGGCCAAGACGGATACCCGGGGGGGTTAACTCATGCAGACATGGCGCAAGTCTGCCAATGGTTAGTGGCTGCAGGCGTTGAAATACTCAATGTATCATCAGGAATTGGCGGCTGGAATCGACCTAAAGATAAACGCGGCGAAGGCTTTTTAGTAGAAGATGCCGCGCCGTTAACGGGCACAACCACTGCGGCGGTTATTGGTGTTGGCGGTATTGAAAGCGTGGATTACATCGAAACCATTTTAACGACGAAGCAAGTGGATTTAGTCGCAGTAGGCCGGGCGATTTTAGCTGGCCCAAGTGAATTTGCTAACAAAGTGATGCAAGCTTAGCGCCATTGCTTGTTTAAATTGAGGGTTTGAATTAATAGCGCTTGGGTTGCTTGAATTGAGCGTTTGGTTTGGGTTGCTTTGCTTGAGTGCTTGAGTGCTTGAGTGCGGCAGCTTAAGTATGAGTAACACTTAAGCTGATTATCCAGTCAGATAAAGCACTAATCAACAGCGTTGACTACAGGTGATATTATACCTTTAAAAATCAGCGGGTAGCGTCTTACCCGCTGGCCAACATCCTCACTCATCACCTGCCTGTAGAGCAACTCAATATCATCATTGTCTTCAAATACCAGTAGCAATCTATCAATGGCGGTGTGTAAGCCCTTTTTCAAAAATGGCTGTGCTTGAAATTCAGCAATGTTGTGTCTAACAATGGCAATTTTTTCAGGATGACGGCGCAACTCAACAAACACTTGCTCAAAGTAGTCCATATGCAGCGCAGGCGTAGCACGATTGCCACGTCTTGGCCTTGGTGCACCAGAACCTCGTTTAAAATACATTGCAGGCAATGCCGTAACCTCAAATTAATTAGTGATTAAACCACTATAAAAAGAAAATAAACAAAAACTCACTCAAAAACTCATTCAACACCTTAACTCAATAATGCCAATAAATCCTCGGCGTTACCTTGCCATGGGCCTTGAGTGCCATCGGATAATATGCTGTCTGCCAAACCTTGTTTATGCTGCTGCATTTCCTGAATTTTCTCTTCAACCGTACCTTGCGCTATTAACTTGTAAACAAATACCGGATTGAGCTGACCAATACGATGCGCACGATCGGTTGCCTGGCGCTCTGCAGCAGGGTTCCACCATGGGTCAAAATGAATAACGGTATCGGCAGCCGTTAAATTAAGCCCCGTTCCGCCCGCTTTTAAACTGATTAAAAATACCGAGTTATCACCCTCTTGAAACGCATCAATTTGAGTTTGTCTGTCACGCGTTTGGCCAGTTAACTTACTGTAGCTTATTACCATGGTTTTTAACTCATCTTCAATCAGCGCGAGCATACCGGTAAATTGACTGAAAATAAGGATTTTGCGGCCTTCTTCAATCATCTCGGGTACGTTTTGAATTAACCAGGTGAGTTTAGCGTTGTCTTTTACTTGCTGTGCTTGCTCAAGTTTAACAAGGCGAGGATCGCAACAAGCCTGACGTAACTTTAATAACGCATCTAAAAACTCAATATGGCTACTCGACACGCCTTTTTTAGCAAACAGTTCCCGCAGTTTTTTCTCCATCACCAGGCGGATAGACTCGTACAAGTTACGCTGGTCTTTCTCAAGCTCAAGGGTTTGGATAATCTCGGTTTTTTCAGGTAGTTCAGACACGACTTCTTTTTTAGTGCGGCGCAACATAAACGGCGAAATACGCTTACTCAGCAATACAGATTTTTCAACATCCGCTTGTTTCTCAATCGGGCCACGAAACTCTTTATTAAAGTAACTGTGTTGACCTAATAATCCAGGCAAACAAAAATCCATTAGTGATTTCAGCTCGCCTAGGTGGTTTTCAAGCGGCGTGCCCGACAAACACAAACGAAACTTTCCTTTTAAGGTTTTAATCACCTGAGTCACTTTCGCTTGAGCATTTTTGATTTGCTGTGCTTCATCCAAAATAATATGGTCAAACACATAATCGCCGTAAATGGCTTCATCACGAAGCATTAACGGATACGTTGTTACCACCACATCAAACTCATTGATTTGATCTAACAATGGTTGGCGTTTATTGCCATGAATAACCACTACATTAAGTGACGGGGCAAATTTGTTGGCTTCTTTAAGCCAGTTGCCCACTAAGCTGGTTGGACACACAATTAGGCTGGTTCGATGTTCAGTGGCGTCTTGTTTTGCTTTAAGTAAAAACGCCAAGGTTTGGATGGTTTTACCTAAGCCCATGTCGTCGGCTAAAATTCCACCCAGTTGGTACTCTTTTAAAAAGCACAGCCAATCGAAACCTTGTTTTTGATAATCACGCAGCGTGGCATTTAAGCCCGCTGGTAACTCAACTTCTGTTACCCCTTTGAATTCAGCTAATTTTGCCGCCAGGTTGCGCACTCTTTCGCCATTAAGTAAACGTACATCGCTGGCAGATAATTCATTAAGAATGTGGGCACGGTTTCGCGGTATAGCAATATGATCGCCAGAGTGACGATTAAACAATTCTTGAATAATCGAAATCAATGGCTTAATGGTTTTGGCTTTTATTTTAATAAAACCACCATTTGGGCCAGGAAGGATCAATTCATCGTCATCAGCTGGCTCACCATTTTGTTGCAACCAACGAGCCACTAAGGCTAATAAGGGTACATTTTGACCTTCAATATCGGCGCTCAGTGACAGTGAAAACCAACCAGACTCATCATCGTCGACCAAATCAACATCTAACTGCGCATCGACAATGTTTAAGTCAAAGTCATCTTCAAACTCAATTTCAACGCCCAGCGCCGTTAATGCATCAAGGCCATTTTCAGTTAAGTCAGACCACTCGAAAATCGATTCAGGTAACAAACCAACACTTAAAAAGTACTCAGGTTGCTTACCATATTCACTCGGAATAAACGTCACTAAACCAGCTTCAGTCAATGCTTGTAAAATAGCTAATTCTTGGTCAACATGACGATGCACTTGATATTGAACACTGCCCTTTTTAACTAAACTAATACGTTCAGGCTTCAGTGAGGCATTAAAACTGATATCGCCATAATGCTGTTCAACTCTAATGACAGGTTGCAATATGGGATTGTTAGCATAAATTTCGCGGGTAAAAACCAGTTTAGTTTTCAATGGGTCGCTGATCTCACAAAAATCGATTTCACTCGGTACAGGCACGGTTTTAGGCGAAAAGTGCTGTAACATTTTGTGGCTAATTTGATCCACTTGCGCCAGTGGAACAGGTGGCATATGTTGCAATAAGCTGAGTTTTTTGGCCGACAAATCGGTATCGATTTTACCTAAGCGTAAATAATCTAATTCAACATACAATGGCGGCTCAGTAGCAAGAAACTCCCAGTTTTCAAGCCCGGGCATACGCATTTGCATTTGCGTGTGTTTTTTATCCAGTTCACACCAAATAAACTCTGGCACAATCGATTTAGCCCAAGTTAATGGCGTGCGATTTTCTTCCCAAAAACACACTTGTTCGGCAAGCATTTTGACCAAAGCAAGGTATGAGATTTCACCATCGATGTAGATTTTAGAACCTTGATTATTAGAAGAGAGTAATAAACTAATAATTTGTTTATCGTCAGGACCAATCCACCACGGCATACTGTAACGAATATCGGTTAACGCCAGTTTACTGCCTTTGTTATATTGACCTTTCTTATTGAGTTTACTGCGTTTAAATTCGACAAAAATACCATTAGGGTCATTAGAGAGCACATAAATAATGCGGTCTTTTTCCTCTTCCTCATCTTCAAACTCAGTCACTGTTTTTTGTTCGTCGAGCTGACGTAACCATTGGTGAATGCGTTGCTCTTCTACTGGTTTTTTATCTACCAGCGCCAACATCGCGGCGGCAACGTGTTTGCAGTTTGTGCGAACAGGGCAAGTGCAATGCGAGCGCATCACTATTTTGTGGTTAACATTGACGAGGGTGATTTCTTGGCGGTATGGCTCTTCAGCAGAACCTTCAACATAGGCTTCGATATCATGATTATCACTGCTGGCGCTCACTTCCAATACTCGACCTTGGATCAAGTAGTTTTGTGCTTTTTGAATTTGCGTGGCCGAGAACAGTTTCGCGATCATCTCTAATGAAAGCTTAATGGGAAGATTAAACAGTTTCGCCGACATCAATATACCTAATAAAAACCGAGCAGAAAAATCATCACTGCTGATAAAAAGTTAACTTACCATTCTATGGAAGAAAGCATGCAATATCTAGCTTTTGCGTGTTGTTATCCGTTAATTAACCACGAATAAACGTAAACGACGTTTGTATCTTGGTACGTTGATGATAGAAATTCGGATTACCCTTTGTCTCTCAGTTCAGTTAATTAACGCAGGGCTATCTTATAATCGGTTTATAGAGAAGATATAGCTTTGCAATTAAGGCACAAAAATACTGCGTCTTGAGTGTGTCAGCTTTGTTTAGTTTATCTTGATATGTGTAGCGCCAAATATGAGAACGCTGTGCATAAAATCAAGTTTTCCATCCGCCAAGATTGGACTCTGTGGATAAGATATTTGCTGCAAAGGAAGAGCTAACTTCTTGGTAATATTTAGCTCACCCAAAGCTCAGCAATGAGGGTTATGATTATAAATATCAATGTTGGCGACAAAATAAACAATGTTTTTAAGCGGGTAAGTTGTTGACGCAATTGTTGTAATTGCGGGTCGTCAACACTAGCAAGTTTACCTGAGTGGAAGGACTCCATCACAAACAGCGACGTGTTGCGCTGCCCCCCACCGGCAATACCGCCAAGAGTCTTACAATGCTGATATTCATCTTGATGATGTTTTTGGATATATAAGTAAATACGATGAGTGCACTGATTGAGTTTATAAACCGCAAATATCGCGGCTATGAGTGTCACTATTACCCCAATAATTACAACCAACACGACTCCTAAATCTATTGCATCGAATATTAGCGCCACCAGCGTGCTAGTAAAATAGCGACTGCTGATGGCCGTCTTATTTAACCTAATCGTGATTGAGACTATGGCTAAAGTCCACTCTTTAGCAAGTGAAGTTAACTCTTTCAGCTAACTTGATGCATTAAAAACGCTCAACTGACCATTGAATTGCCATAATGCCAATCGCTACGGAACCTATTTGCATACCCCACACGCGATACCATCGTTGATGACGAAAAAAAACCAGTATCGGTAACACTACGGCTAAAATAGCTAATTGGCCCACTTCAACACCTAAGTTGAACGCTAAAATTGCCAGCAATTTTTGGTTTTCAGGTAATCCCAACTCACCCAGCACGCCAGCAAAACCCATTCCGTGTAGTAAACCAAAGCCAAAAGTTATCCAGCCTAAACGCAGTACAATTGGCCAAATATTATTAAGTGCTGCAAATAAGACAGATAAAGCGATGCCAAGTTCAACCCAATGGCTACTAAAATCTAAAATACCTAATGCTGTCGCAGTTAATGTGACCGAGTGAGCTAAGGTAAACGCGGTAATTATCCATGCAGTTTGTTTGATGATTTTTATTGGGCTTTCAATTGCCTGCCAGCTTTTTTGTTCTCGAATGAGCACGCAAGTTAACAATAAGGCTAATAAAAATAAAATATGATCGGTACCTTTCCATATATGAATAACACCTTGATAGACATATTCTTTCACGGTGTCGAACGTTGAGCTCTCGGCTAGGTTAATCAATAAAGTACGGTTGTCGTTACTGATAACTCTTGTGTATTGATTCTCAGGGGTATCAATCGTCATAATAGATTTGTGGTCAGTATCGACCTCAAAAAAAGCTTGATAATCAATTTTTAGCGCACCATCACTCAGGCATTGGCCATTAAATGAGGCGACTAAATAACCTTCATTAAAATGTTGGTCCACTTGCTGCGCCACATCAAACACAAGTTCACAGTTTTGATTGCGGCTTATCATTAAATTTGATTGTAAATATTGGGTCACCGCAAGTTGATTACGCTGTAACTCGCCCCAGGTTAACTGACCATTTTGATTCTGATCGATATCAATCACTTGATAAAGATCGAAAAAGCGTACTTGCCATGCTCCCTGTACCTGCCCTTGCGGATCTAAATTGAGCGACAAATAACTGGTACTCATTTGATGAGCAACACTGGCATGACTAACCATCAACAGGCCGAACAATACGACACTTTTAGCTGTGGTCAATATCCACTTAGAAAGGTTCACTGTGTATTCCTTTTTACTGGGTACGGTTTAAACCGTCTCTTTGGTTTGTTCTTGTTTGAGCAATAAACGCGCTTCTTCTAGCAAGATACGATCGTTAATTTGCCTTGCAACACGCCAGTTTACTTTGGCCCAGTACAATGCTTTTGTCGGCTGTACATCAACATATAAATAATATTGCGCCAGCTCTGATGCATGCAAGCTGTCTTGTCTTTGTTCGCGTAGTTCTACGCGTTGAGCAAATGCCCATTGCCATTCAACAGAAGCATTAAGCGCCTTTTCAGCTCGGGCTAAACGCAACAAGAGTGCATCATCTTGTATGGGATTACTGCTAACAATATCACCTAATGTATCAATAACTTGTTGATGCTGCTGTAATGACATTTGCACGTCGGCCCACAAGGCTAATAAGCTAACCGGCGCGCGCTGTAAATCAACTTGGTTTAAATACACTAAGGCATTATCAGCAAGATTTTGTCTCATTGCCATATCAGCTAAAATTTGCACTATCCAATATTGTTCTTGTTCATTGATCGGCTGGTAAAGGTTGTATAATCGCACCAACTCATTGTAGCTTTCTGGTAACTTATCATTTTGCCCTGCCACTTCTAACGCACAAGTCGAAATCAATAAAATATCGGCTTTACCGATTAACGCCAAACAGGCTTCACGAGCACCGACTATGTCACCTAGCACTAAATGAATATTGGCTTTTAATAACCAGCTATTAACGGCAAGTGGGTCTAAGGTAATAGAACGTTCTAGCGCCTTGATAGCTTTAGAGAATTGATGCTGATGTTGTAACACGCGTGCATACAAATAAAAAGTTTGTGCATCGGGAGTTTCTTGACTCATTTTGGCTTGCAACAATGCTTTGGCGCGACCATAACGATAATCAGCCTCTCCAGGATACTGTCCTTGCTCAATAAACTCGCTGATTTGCGCTAAGCTAACGCCTTGCTTTGCATTATTTGTATAGGTTGGTGAATCGTCAAGCACCTTCCAAGTGGCAATAATTTCATCTTCAGATTTTGGCGTATATGGGGCTGCCACACTGTTATTTGCCAACACGACAACAACCCCAATCAAGGCAGTTAATGTTGTACGTATTATCCTAGTCGCTACACCTTGCATATATTCTCCTTAATACCATCCATGGCTATTTTCGTCCTGTTTTACGATTAGTTAATGCTTAATCTAGTAACAGATCATCATAGAAGTTAGCTTCACTGACATCATCACTGACATCGCGGCCATTGAGTCGTAGAGGTTCATCATTGGCATTTTGTAAAAATGCCTGTCGACTCAAGCTTGAAAATTGCAACTGTTGTGCATCAATCGTCACCATCACAGTGGCATTAACAGAATCATTAATGCCGTCGGTCACGGCAATGGTAAAGCTATCTGTACCGGTGACTTCAGTGTTTGGCGTATAGGTAAACTCACCATTGGGTTTTAAACTCACCATGCCCAAACTTGGTTGCTGATTTAAGGTAAACCCTAAAACATCGCCTTCTTTGTCCAGGGCAGTAACTTGTGCCATAACTGCGGTTTCGGTTTCCGTGGTCAACATGATGTCGTCAACTATTGGCGCTTTATTAACGGCGTTCATCTTATGGTCGTCTGAGTTACACCCAACCAACAAACCGCCACTTAATAGGCTAATTAACAGAAATGGTTTAGTGATAGATTTAGTTGATGTGTTCATTATTAACTCCTTATTTTGAACCCGACAATGGCGTCGCTAAGTAAGGGAAGTGATCCATCATCATGCTCGCATCCACAGGCGCACCATCGGTAAATGGCACATTACCGACACTGGCATCATCACTAGTACACAAACCTAAGTCAGTGTCTGTTCCGTTAACAGGGATTGGATAACATAGACGTCCCATGACCACTCGCAGTGCAATATCAACCACGTCATCACCAGGGCGACGACCATTAGGGAAACCGGCTAAATCATCGCCAGCAACACCAAAAGCTGATTGCATTGCTTGTGGTTTAGCAGGAATACCAGTATTTAAACGCAGCATTTCTGATGGTGTAACGGTTTCAAGTTGGTTAACACCAGCGAAGCCGGTTAAAAAGGCCGTAATTAAGTCAGTTCTTGGGAAGTTTGTTGGCGCTAGGGTTGCAATATCAGTACCCAGCGTTTGATTAACTGCATCTTTAAATAGAATATTTAACAATTCAGGTAAACTTGGATGAGTCACATAATCAGCAAATTGAGCATCATCTTTTGGATGCGCACTCGAGAAGGTATCTTTGTCTTTTAAGCCAATCACCAACTCATTAACCAATGGATTACCAAGGCGAGAAACCTGAGTTAATGCACCACCGTTAACTTCCGTTTTACCGTTTTTAGCGTTCGGGTTTAAAATGCGTGCTTGCGGTAAACTCGCAGTAGTCCACGCACCAATCGTGCCGTTACCTTGAGTGATTAAACATGACTTTGGTACTTCAATAGACAAGGCTGTAACGTTTTTATCCATTAAGTCATCGTTTTCACTTGATTGGGTAATACCACCAGGGAATCCGCCTTGGTCGCCAGCACCTGGAGCACTATCGCCTTCAACAGGTACGTAATTGACTAAATCAAAGGTTTTTCCTAAGTTGACCACAAACGGGTCTTTACGTTGGCCAACAAACACTTTGGCAGGACTTTCACAGCCCTCAATAGCAAACTCATACACAAATTGGCTGGCATAGTCCGCATAGGCAGCAGTATCACCAAAGCTTTTGTTACCAATATAATCAAGTGGCTTATTGAATGTTGTGCCACCAGCACTGTTACTTAATACTGTGACATTACCATCCGTTTGCGCGCCTTTTACTAAACTCAATTGATAAGATTCAGTAACGTTTGCGGCACTTTGATCGCCCGCACTAATAGCACCCACATTTTTAAGTGGTACCGCAACAGTGCGTTGATTACCGGCAGGCCCGACAGTTAACGCGATGCCTTGATTGTTATTGGCAAGTTGGTTAGTAAATTGAAATTGGAAGGTTAAATCTTCTATTGCATCACCGTCATTATCGATGTGAATGCTGTATATCGCAGCAGGGTCCATCGCGTAATAGTTTGGTCCGCCGTAAGCATCTTGCAGGGGAATGTAATTGGCAATTAACGTGACGTATTCTTCACGGCCAGCTTCGTAACTATTAAAGGCATAAAAGTCGGTCGAGTCTAATGTTGGCATACGGGTAATGTTTGGTGCTTCTCGGTGGCTTGACGCTAAGGTGTTAGCGCTTAGTAAGCTGCTACAAACGAGACTTGCGATGAGCGATACTTTAAGTACTTGCATGACTATGTCCTTGTTGTTTTGAGTAGAGTCATGTCAATAAACGGCTGAGATGCGATATTGGATGCAACAAGTTAGAATTAATTTTTACATTTCAAGATGATTCAAACCAAACCACTAATAATAAAGCAAAATAAATATGAAAATAAAATATCGAAATTCGAATAAATAATAAAAAACGGCCTAAATACTATTTAGGCCGTTTTATTTAAGGTGATTAAACTCATCACAAAAAAAGTGATGATTGTTAGTTGATACTTGGAGCTACAATACGGCTAACTCTGCTGTGTAGAGTACCTCTGTCGGCAAGCCATTTGGTGAACCATTCAATGGTTCTAAACTGACCGCTAACGCAACAATATCAACCGCATCAAATTGACTGTCTTTAGGCAATGATAGTTGACCCGATTTTGGTAACAAGCCAAGTGATATTGGGTTTTCAATACCTTTGGCTATCATCCACAGCTCATAATCTTTATTTGCCAATGGGGTAAAGTTACTGGTTGAACGTACTTCAATGCTGTTGTCAGTCACTTCGATTAACCACAAGGCTTGCGACTCTGCACCTTGCACTACCGCGACTTGCTGGGCAACAGGTATATCAATGGATTGTTGTTTAACTAACACGACAGCCAAGATTATTGCGGCTGCGGTAGCAAATGAGGCAGCACCTTGCCATAAACGAGTCTTAAATGAAGACAACGACACCACATTTGACTGAGGCTGTTTTAATGACTCACTGCTTTGCTCGTGAACAGTATTGGTTTTATCGGTTGCAACACGAGTATCAGCATTTGCCAAGGTAAAGCCAAGTCGTTGGCTGATGTGTTGCCACACAGCTTGATCAGGTTCGATGGGTGCTAAGCGTTCGTTCATGCCATGTAGGTGTTGTTCCCACAGCCAAGTGCTTTCGCGCAAGCTTGGGAACTGCATCATTAACGTTTGAAAACGGCGACGAGCCTGACCACGTAATGTGCCTAATACGTATTCGGCAGCTAATGCATCTCGTAATTCGGGGTCACGATAATTCATAATGTTAAACACCTCTGCAATTGTTGTAAGCCTCTACGGATCCAGCTTTTAATGGTGCCCAATGGTAAGTCTAAATGCCCAACCACTTCATGGTGGGTTAAGCCATTGTAATAGGCTAAATGTATGGCCTGTTTTTGCTGAGGTTCAAGCTCGCCCATACAATCATCAAGCTTGGTCTTAGTTACATCGGGCCCTTCATCTGACATAGGGGCTTCGAACGTGGCTTCTTGGCCATCTTCAAATTGATCTTCTTTACGCACTTTATGATAACGCAGCATGTCTAATGCTCGGTAACGCACAATGCTAATCATCCATGTGAGCACCAAGCCTTTACCATGTTGGTATTCGGTCGCGTTGTGCCATATTTTCACATAGGCTTCTTGCAAGGCTTCTTCGGCGAGTTCTCGTCTGCCAAGCATTTTTAAACTTACGGCAAATAACTGACCAGAGGTCTGTTTATACAGAGCAGCAAAGGCTTGTTTGTCGCCTGCAGCAGTTGCACTAAGCAACCCTAATAGCGTGTCTTGTTCCATAGTCAACGATGTTTCCTATTGGTAGGTTTGCGAGTAAAAATAACGGCCCAATAAAGTCAATACGTAGCAACTCATCTTTTGGATGCATCATTTTTAAAATAAAACTTAACCACTAAACTAAGTAATCAACGTAATGAAACACATCAGCAATACAATTGAGCAGTGAGAGTTTAGAGTTAAGAGTTAAGAGCTGAAAATTGAGCCATAAAAAAACACCATCACTTTGCAATGATAGTGTTTTTGATTTAAAAATTTACTGACATCTAAACTCAAGATAAACAGTGCAAATAAGTAATACCAATTAGCCTTGCAACAAATACTCTTCGGCTTTTTCGATGCTGCGCGGTTTACCCACCAACATCAAAATATCATTACGTCTTAAAATCCAGTCATCAGGCGGTGGATCCATTTCTTCTCCACGGCGACGCACTGCCCTGAGTTCAACATCTAAAGTTTGCCACGGAATATCGGCTACTGTTTTCCCCACGGCACTGGCCCCATTGGCTAGCGATACTGCGTGCAATAAATCGAGGGTGAAATCGGTTTCTGTGCCAGAAAAAAAGCCGTGTAAATACTGGTAATGGTTACGACGCTCTGATTCTAACCGTTTAATGATCCGCGTTAATGGCACACCGCATTTAAATAAGACCTGTGACACTAACATTAAACTGCCCTCAAGCGACTCAGGAATGACTTGAGTCGCCCCGGCCTCTTTAAGCTCATGTAAATTTGAATCATCACGAGTACGCACTAAGATTTTTACTTCGGGTGCCAGTTTTCTGGCTACTGCAAGACACTCTTCTGATTGCCTTGGTTCACAAAACGTCACCACGACTAAACTGGCTTGACGAATGCCCATTTTTTTTAATAACGCCATACGGCACGCATCGCCAAAATAGATATTTTCCCCAGCAGCTCTTGCTTCAGTAACGCGCGTAGGATCCAGATCGAGCACAATATACGGTACAGCCTCAGTTTTTAAAAAGCGTGCAATGGTTTGCCCTACCCGACCGTAACCTAGGATCAGTACTAAATCACTGTCGTCACTAATGGGTAAATTAACCTCTAATGGCTCATTTTGTGGCTTTTTATGTCCTCCCGTGAGCTTTTTAGCAATATCAATACTATGACGAATAAGCCACGGTGCTATAGACATTGAAATCACCGCAACGGCCACGAGTACTGTACTGACTTCTTTTTCGAGTAATTGGTAATTCACCGCCAGTGCCAATAACACAAAACTGAACTCACCCACTTGAGCTAAACTGATGGCGGTACTTAAAGCAATTTTGCCATTCTCGCCCACTAACTTCAGTAAGCCGTACACAATCATCGCTTTAGCCAACACCACACTGACTAGAATTAGTATGACTTGCCACCAATATTGCATCACTAAATTAAAGTCGAGCAACATGCCTATCGAGATAAAAAATAACCCCATTAGCAAATCACGAAATGGCCTAATATCAGCTTCTAATTGTCTACGATATTGGCTTTCGCCCAATAACATACCAGCAATAAATGCCCCTAATGCCATTGATAAGCCTAGCCACTGGGTAAAAGCGCCAGTCACTAACGCCACAACTAAAGTAGACAATACAAATAACTCGTTCGAACGCGAACGCGCTACCTCATCGAAAATACGCGGCAATATCCACTTGCCAAACGACATTAAGCCTAAAAACGCTAAAATGCCGGTAAGTAAGCCCCAAGCAATGGCATTAAAGCTCATTTGAGTGCCATCATTTGCCAGTAATGGCATTAATATGAGTAAAGGCACTACGGCTAAATCTTGGAATAACAACACACTGACCGATAATTCACCGTGGCGTCTGCGTAACCAGTTTTGTTCATTAAGGAGTTTAAGCACAATGGCTGTTGACGATAACGCTATCGCCGAACCAATCACCACCGCAGCCACCAGGTTTTGACCGACTAACATGGCAATGCCGCCAGCAACCAATGCAGTTACAATCATTTGTGCACTGCCCAGACCAAAAACTGTGCGACGCATCGCCCATAAACGTGGCACCGAGAACTCAAGCCCGAGTGTGAACATCAGTAATACCACGCCAAGTTCTGCAACCGACTGCATTTGTAACTGGGTAAACCAATGAAAACCGCTTGGACCGCTCACCACACCGGTTAACAAGTAAGCCAAAATAGCCGGCAAACCAAGGCGGCGCAACAATGCAATCGCCACAATCGCAATCACAAGCATTGAAAGAATATGAATAAAAATGCTGTGTTCCATTATGGTCTAGGCTCCTTGTCAAAAAAATGTCGAAAGGGAAATTAATGCTGTACTTCTCCTACAGTAAATCATCAAACAACTAATAACTATAGAATTTTATTCATGGGCACGATTATTGCTAATAAAAAAGTAATTAGTTGTCACGTACTGGAGAAAATACTATGGATTTTGCACTCGCTACAGAGTTGTATCCTGAAGATTACTGGTACCGTTCAGACGCTTACTTGAATATGGATTCTGAACTGGATCTTATTCAAGTTATTCAACAACTACATGGAAGTTTAGATCCTAGGACAGTTTTTGCCTGTTTCGGCAAAATTTTAGGACAACATTTGCCGATTAAAGGATTACAGTTGACCCTAGACAAACAAAAGTTTGTTTGGGGACGTCATTACGGTATTGAACTGCAACGCACTGTTGCAGATAAACAAGACCAATTTAACATGGTTTATCAACTTGCTATGCCACTAAGTTCGGCACAAGCGCATATGCTAAGCCGATTAGAGTCGATGTTTATTCAGCCATTAAGCAATGCGCTGAAATACCAAAGCATGTCTAAACAAGCCATGTTTGATTCGTTAACTGGTTTAGGCAATCGCCATTATTACAACCAAGCTATTGGTACAGCATTGGCTCGCGCGAATCGCTACCAAGGCCAGGTGTCTTTGGTAGTCATCGATCTCGACAAATTTAAGCAACTTAATGACATACATGGCCATAAAGCAGGCGATTATGTTTTAGTTGGATTTGCAGAATTAATTAACGAAGCGATTCGTAATACCGACCAAGCATTTAGAATTGGCGGTGACGAATTTGTGATTATCACTCAAGGTGATACGCAAGCTGCAGAAATAGTCTGTCAGCGAATTATTGACATGATGCCTAAACATGCTCAATTAACCGAGTACGACATAAAATGTAGCTTAGGGATTGCAGAGGCTATCCCTGAACAACTTGCAGACAACTTGTACGAACGTGCAGATAAAGCCATGTATACCGCTAAAGCCGCTGGCCGCAATTGTTATCGTATTAGTGAAGGTTAAAAAATCGCGCAGGTGCTAGCACCATGGCGTTGGTTTGGATAGACAACTAATTAATGAACACAAAGCCCTTAGTCAATTTGAATAAGGGCTTTTTTCGGCTTTTGTCCTGTGTTGAGGCTAATTAAGATATTAAACTTTAATTCAACCTCACTAAAGACCACGTAATTGAATACGCCTTAAAAATTCAGTCATCACCCGATCGTAAACTAAGTCACCTAAAAATAAATCTTCAACACCGTGATCAATACTCGGGTTGTCATTCACCTCAATCACAAACGCTTTGCCATCGATTTCTTTTAAATCTACGCCATACAAACCAGATCCAATTAAATTAGATGCTTTAACTGCGGCATCAACAATATTGTGCGGTACCATTTTTAAATCGATACAGTCAAAATCACCACTACTGACACGGCCGCTCTGATGATGCTGATAAATTTGCCAATGGCCACGACTCATAAAATAGCGACACGCGTAAATTGGCTGGCGGTTTAACACGCCAATGCGCCAATCGTAATCGGTTGGCATAAAAGCTTGTGCCAAAATTAGCGCGCTGTGCTCAAAAATGTGTTCAGCTTGCTCAAGTAAGGTTTGACGGTCTTTTACCTTCACCACCCCAAGCGAAAATGCGCCGTCTGGCACTTTTAATACTATGGGTAAACCAATGGCATTAATCACATCATCAGCCCAGTTTTTATCCGACGCTTTAAAAATCACGCTTTTAGGTACCGGCACTTTATGTTTGTACAGTAATTCGGTTAAAAACACTTTATTAGTGCATTTCATAATGGATTCTGGGTCATCCATCACCACTAAACCGAGCTGCTCTGCGGCTTTTGCAAATCGGTAAGTAAAGTTACTAATGTTAGTGGTGGAGCGAATAAACAAACCATCGAACTCACTTAAGCGAGCCAAATCGTGTTTACCGATTTGCACTAAATCCATGCCTATACGATTGGCTGCTTTGGTAAATAATTTCAATGCCGCTTTGTCGGACGGAGGCATTTTTTCGCTTTCATCAACTAACATGGCGATTTCGTAACGATAGCGTTTTGACGGTTTAGGTAAGCGCCACACTTTTTGAGAAAACACTTCTAAATAGCGAGCAAACAAATCTTGCTCAGGCTCTGTTAAGTCTTGAAAAGCAGCAGGTTCAATAATTTCTACCTGCCATTTACCCAACACTTTTAGCAAGTTCACTTGCAAAATGGGTACGGTAAAACGTTCAAATATTTTGCGGGCAATTTTATCTAATGCAGGATTATCGCAGTAGCCAAAATAAACCTTCATCGCAATGCGAGTGACATTGTCTGCCAGCTTATCAAGCCCAGCTTGAGGCAAACTAAAAAAGCGGTCTTGGGATAAGTCGTTAATAGTCATCACTCGAGGGATCACCCGATGTCCGCGAGCTTCAGCCATTAACGAACAATAATACCCGGTAGTGAGATAGTCATAACTGCGGCATAAGTTAATCACTTGCATGGCGCTTTTATCCGAGTACGCCCCCATCTCTAAATAATCATGAACCGTGACCATATGATCACTTGGCAAATAAGGACGCCAATCATTGACATCGTCGGTGACAATTAAAAACTGAGCCATAAATATCTATTGCCTCTTATGCGGTTTAGCGCGTAAATTAACCCACTAGTTGTTTGCCATTTCGAGCCGACTCATGCTGCTACGCCAAGCCAACCTCACCGACTTACCCCAACTCAATACTATTGAAAACAATGCCTTTAGCGGCGACAAAATTAGCCCTCGGCAAATGAAACGTTTTATCAATTCACCTTTAGACTGTTTATTAGTCGCAGAAATAGACGGCACGTTAGCCGCTTATGCCTTAGTACTGTTTAACCGTGGCACTCGGTTAGCTAGACTTTACTCTATTGCCGTTGCTAGCGAATTTAGAGGCCGTAATATTGCTTTTGAGCTTGTTAGTCTCTGCGAAAAAACCGTCGTCGAACGTGGCTTTATTACATTACGCCTCGAAGTGAGAAACGACAATATCGCGGCAAAGAATCTTTATTTAAAAATGGGTTATAAGGTACTAAAAACCTTAGTCCATTATTATGATGACTTGGCAGATGGCGTGCGAATGCATAAGCGATTAGACCCACCGGGACCTAGCAAGGTTATTAAGATGCCTTTGTATGTGCAAACCACGCCCTTTACTTGCGGTGCAGCGTGTTTAATGATGGCGATAAATGCCATTAAACCCGATTATCGACCTAGCCGAGTTGATGAGTTAAGTATTTGGCGCGAGGCCACCACAATATTCATGACCAGTGGTCATGGCGGCTGCAGCGTACACGGCTTAGCATTAGCCGCACTTAAACGCGGCTTACAAATTGCAATTTTCAGCCAGTCTTCATCGGTGCCATTTATCGATAGCGTGCGCGATAAAAACAAAAAAGCGGTGATAACTTTAGTACACAATGATTTTTGTCAGCAACTGGCTTTACAAGACATTGTGATTCATAACGCCTCGCCAACAATTATTCAATTAAAACAGTGGATAGACCAAAGGTTTGTGGTGTTATTAATGATCAGTACCTATCGTTTTAATGGCGAAAAAGGCCCACATTGGGTGGTATTGAGTGGCTATAACGAACAGTTTATGTTTATCCACGACCCGTTTGTTGAGGCTCAAAAAGATGCCATTAATGCCGCTTACGTGCCCATTAGTCAGGCAGAGCTTGCGCAGGTGATGCAGTATGGAAAGCAGAAACAGGTATCGTGTTTAGTGGTTGAGTCATCTTTGGCTTAAGATGGTTAAGCTTTTTATGGCCAGCGGCCACTAACGTCGTGGCGCTTCGCCCACACCCGAATGTTCAAACTTCGCTTGAAATAACGATCGCAAGGTTCCATCCTGAACAGGCCAAATACGGCGTCATTCCGGCAATGATTTTTAGCCGGAATCCAGGTGTTAGCTTTGTACTTTTGTACTTTTGTACTAATGGCCTGCGGCCACCAACGTCGTGGCGCTTCGCCCACACCCGAATGTTCAAACTTCGCTTGAAATAACGATCGCAAGGTTCCTCCCTGCACTGGCCAAATACGGCGTCATTCCGGCAATGATTTTTAGCCGGAATCCAAGTGTTAGCTTTGTACTTTTGTACTTTTGTACTAATGGCCAGCGGCCACTAACGTCGTGGCGCTTCGCCCACACCAGAATATTCAAACTTCGCTTGAAATAACGATCGCAAGGTTCCTCCCTGCACTGGCCAAATACGGCGTCATTCCGGCAATGATTTTTAGCCGGAATCCAGGTGTTAGCTTTGTACTTTTGTGCTTTTGTACTAATGGCCTGCGGCCACCAACGTCGTGGCGCTTCGCCCACACCAGAATGTTCAAACTTCGCTTGAAATAACGATCGCAAGGTTCCACCCTACACAGGCCAAATACGGCGTCATTCCGGCAATGATTTTTAGCCGGAATCCAGGTGTTAGCTTTGTACTTTTGTACTAATGGCCTGCGGCCACCAACGTCGTGGCGCTTCGCCCACACCAGACCAAGAGGAAACCAACGGCTGTTCCCTCTTGGAACTCCCAGCCGCCCCGCAACATTTTCAAAAAACGAAAAGGTCGCCATGGGGATTGATTTAACTTTGACCTGCATTCGGAATCTGCTTCGGCCTTACTCGAAAATGCTAACGCTTCCGATGGTACATCCTGTACCGCGAAAGCTAAGCTCACATCCATGTGAACTTCACGCTATTTTCTTCAACGGCCTCAAGTTCAGAGTTGAATTTGAATATTTTCAAGAAAACAAAACACGTTTTAAACAAAAGCAACTAAATTTCTGACCTAACTAAATTTGAAACTAACTGTGCACAAAGCACCTCTGACTTGAATAGTGCCATCTTAGGGTTAACCGATAAATGTCTCGGCTTTGGCTTCCTGCGTCGCTCTACCTCTTAAATCCATTTAGTCGTAGTGCCCCTGATATTTCAACGGATTGAAAAGCGTCAGGCAGCATTCTTTATTTTTTAGAAATCGCACTAAGAAACACTCTATATGTATTTGCATTCTTTTATTGCTAAGAGCACGATGATTTGACAGCTAAATGACAGACGAAGTAGATGAATTTGTTGATTGACCATCTTGGATACTAAAGGTATTTGACTGCAAAAGCAGTCAAATATCTTCCCGTAGCAAAAGGGCGCGCCTATTGACTGGCGGAAGGCTCATATGTGTTATAAGGCTTTACAACCATTTAAGGCATTTCAAGATATTGCCTTTTTCTAAATATCTTGCATAAGTGACCTGAACAAAATTCAAGTGTAACGCTATCAAAAAAATAGGCTGACTCAAACATAACTACCCATTTATCAGAAGCATAAAAGTCGTGAGTATTTGACGATAACACGCCTCTTTTCGAAGATTTATTATCGGCACTTACTAAGTTAATAGCCTCGATATTTTTTTCTGTGTGCTCCTGCAAATTAGCGAACACTTCGGCTTTACTCATCCCGATTGAGAATCCAAATGCGTTACCATCTTCAATAACTTCATGAATTGCACTTAACCAAAGAAATAATACAATAATCATTAGAAACGATATTGTTCCCAATAATGCTTTGGGGATTAGGTTAACTTTAGCTTTCATCCATTAAAACCATACGAGTTAGATTTGCCTTATAACGAGCCTGTAGAATTACTCGTTTTTAAATTTATTTTGATTAATGAATAAACAATATCTGAGTTTATATTTTGATTCAATTATTTAGTGGTGTTTAGATTATTATTTAGCATGCAGTTTTGTTGATTTTTTTAGTGTGCTTTAGGGGGTATTGAGGCCGGTTTGTAGCGTTTTTTGAGGTAAAAAGGGCTTCCCCTTCTTAGTGCATCGTGTGTTGCAACTTTTCTATGTTATGAACAAGGCAGTACAGTTGCCACTGGGCATTCACTTTGGCTTGGCCACGTAAGGTCAATTTATTCATCCCTTTGTTGACCGTAATATTGCCAAATACCGGTTCGATACAGCCCAGTCGTTTGCTATATTGCCGCCGCCCCATTGGGCTGTCTATTTTCACTTTCATCTTGTCGGTGTAACTCAGTTTTTTCCGTGAGGCATCATTTTTAAACTGCACTTGCCGACCCGTTTTTATCGGCGGTTTTCGCATGCATTGCTGTTGCAACGGACAAGTTTTACAATCTTTTAAATAACCACAGAATCGAGTGTATTCTTGGTGATAACTTTTGACATTGATGCCGCTTCGCCACATCTCATTGCCTGCCGGACATCGGCAAGTTTGCGTTGCTTCGTCATAATGAAAATCATCTGAAGTAAACAATCGAGGCTTGCCATTACGTCTTTTTAATCTGCGTTTTTCTTGCTCGGTTTCGTAAGTTTCACTTTCTTGAAACAACGGGTTTCGTTTTCTAAATTGATTGTCTGCGATGTAGGTATCAAAACCACTTTGTGATTAATCATGCCACCCATTTTTATGATGTGATTAATCATGCCACCCATTTTTATGATACTTAAAAAGAGAAGCGAGCATGACCGTGAATGATGTGGCTAATGAAGCAATGACTTCTCACCATCATCACTATGCCAAATGCTATTTAAGCTACATCGCCTGCATTTGATTTTACAAAGAATGACAC
>NZ_BMQW01000005.1 GCF_014648315.1 Shewanella ulleungensis | reverse complement strand
CTACGTTGATAGGCAAGGTGTGTAAGCGTTGTGAGGCGTTGAGCTAACTTGTACTAATGACCCGTGAGGCTTAACCATACAACCCAGATGGGTTTTACTGACCTTAGTGGTTAGAATAGAGCACTTAAATAGTGTGATAACTCAAGTAAGCTTTAATAAAGCATAATCAGCTTTTCGAATTATTATTTAATGCTTGAATAAGCGTTAGATAGAAAAAATTTGTCTGGAAACCATAGAGCTTCATTTCCAGACGCCTAATTTCTCTGAAAAGAGAGTGATAAGCCCGTTGCTAACGCAACGGGCTTTTTTACGTCTGAAATTTGAGTGTTGAATGGGCATGATAACAGTGTGGTCGATATGCCCATGCGAGAGTAGGTCATTTCCAGGCGCCTAATTATCTCGTTAAGAGAGTGATAAGCCCCTTGCTAACGCAACGGGCTTTTTTATGTTTATATTTTGAGTGTGATGAATACAGCACGAGCATTATGACAGTAAGGCCGATATTTGGAGCATAAAAGGCCATCGATATTGATGGCTTTATTATCTATGAATTTAACGCTAGGAGCTTATCAATAATAGGTTTGTTGGCTTCTGGGAACTGATAGTCGTTAAGATCGTGGATATATACCCACTTCACTTGCTGACCTTCTACGCCAACCGCATTTCCGGTGAAGTCTGTAACTAAATGAATATCTAATCGAACATGTTTGTCAGGGTAGTCATGGCTAATATCCATAAATTCAGTGGTTTGATTTATGTCTAAGTCTACTTCCTCTTTAAGCTCGCGGATCAATGCTTCAGTTACTGATTCATTTTGTTCTACTTTACCACCGGGAAACTCCCATTTACCGCCCTGATGAAGATGATCATGACGTTTAGCTAATAGGACTTGTTTTTGTATATTAATAATCACGCCAACGGCGACATGGATTCTCTTTTGCATGTTAGCTCTTATGGTATCGTAATTATTGTTTAAAGAAGTCTTCTTCATCGTAACCAATATCATCCATCATATCAGGATCAATATTGTCTTTTACTGGAATGCTGTGTTTCTCGCTTGCCCAGTCACCTAGATCGATGAGTTTGCATCTTTCGCTACAAAAGGGCTTAAATAATGCCTCCGCATTCCATAGCACTGATGTACTGCAAATGGGGCATTTTACTGTTAATGGCATATTGTTATCTCTTACTCTACTTCATGCTGCAAATGCAATTCAGTGTTAGTTATCATTATGATGTGATGTTAAAGGGTTTAGCTACAGGTTGCTAGTGAGAACTCAATTGTAGAGTGGGTATGGCGGTGTAAATTGAAGTCGACAAAGTGGATTGCGTAACGGTTTTTATGGCCACTTATGGTTGGATAGCAATGTTGATCCGCATTTATTTTAACCCGGATAAGTGAAAGCGCTTGTGGTGTGTCACCTTGATAAAAGCCGGCTTTAGCTTGTATCTGATTAAACTCTGCTGATTTTCTACATAAAGACAGTAATAACATTATAGGGGCTAGTAAGGGTTGAAACTGAAGTAACCAAAATTGAATATCTTGCTGTCGTTGTTGCCAGGACTGCCCTAGCCAAAAATGTAATTGTGGTAAATCGAAATTGCAGTACGCGCCAGTCATATTGAAACGCTGTCGTAATGCAGTAATAAACCTGTCTTGTTTAATGGTAGAGCCAATCCTTTGTGGATTATGCAGTGGCACTTTAAGCGTTTTTAATTGTTGGATTATTTGGCTAATGTGCTCGCTATTAGACTCTTGTTGAAAGCTTATTTGGGTTAGTTGTTGTATTTGGCGGTCAATATCTTTTAGTACTTCGGTTCGATAATCGCAGCGTTCAACTAGTTCTGCTAGTGAGAATAAAGGATAAAAACATTGATGTTGTTGATCTTGGAGGATGTTGTTCTGTAATTGCTGGGCAAGATTTTCTAAGCGTAAATAACTGCGTATTTTTTCATTTAAAGGTTGTTCGTAAATTAAATCAGTCATTAGGCTTAATAGATAACTCATCTGCTTGTTGTAGAAAGAGTTGATGCAGGCGAGCTACTTGACTGCGCAACAGGTTAATATCTCCCTGATTGTCAATAATGTGGTCAGCTTTATCAATTCGTTGTTGTCTACTCATTTGGCTTGCGAGTATATGTTCAACTTGTTGCTGGCTAACTCCATCACGTTGCATCGTCCTTGAAATTTGTAACTCCGGTGAAATGTCTACCACCAAAGTTGTAGTTACTAAACTATCTAATTGATTCTCAAATAGCAAGGGTACAACCATAATTACATAAGCTGACGTTGATGTATTAACTTGTTCTAACATGGTTTGACGGATCATCGGGTGTAACAAACTGTTGAGCCAGAGTCGTTGCACTTCATTGTTAAACACTTTGCTGCGTAGTGCAGCTCTATCGAGTTGTCCATCTGGGAGTAGTATTTCATTACCGAAATGCTCAGTAATTATGGTTAATCCCTTAGAGCCTTTTTGAACCACTTCTCTGGCTATTACATCAGCGTCGACTAGTTGAATGCCATACTCTGCAAATAAGTTAGCCACTGTTGTTTTCCCGCTAGCAATGCCACCGGTTAAGCCAACGACAAACCGTTTGTTAATCATAGTATGCTGAGATACCAATTAATAATATCTTGTCCCCAAACTAGTGCAATCCAACCTGCAGCGGCTATGTAGGGGCCAAATGGGATTGGGTTACCTTTGTTAAGCTTCTTAGTGATAATCATCATGATGCCGACTACCGCACCAACCAGTGAAGACAGCAATATAATGAGCGGTAGCATTTGCCAGCCTAACCAGGCCCCAAATACGGCTAACAGCTTAAAATCGCCGTAACCCATACCTTCCTTGCCTGTGACGAGTTTAAATAACCAGAAAACTGACCACAGGCTTAAATAACCGACAGCGGCACCAATAATCGCATCTTCAGGGCTAGTGTAAATACCTTTAAGATTGATGACTAACCCTAGCCATAATATCGGTAAGGTCAGTTGGTCGGGAAGTAGCATCTCATCTAAATCGATACCGGTTAACGCCACTAACACAAAGGTTAATATACTGGCATAGACAAACTGCCATGTGGAACCAAAATAGAACGCCAGCGTGGCGATGAGTAAACCCGTTAGCAGCTCAATGATAGGGTAGCGTGCAGAAATTGCGGTTTTACAATTGGCACATTTTCCTTTTAATGATAACCAACCAAGAATAGGTAAATTATGACATGGCTTAATGTCGCTTTTGCATTTAGGGCAGGCAGAGCCTGGCACTACGATATTGTATTTTTCCGGAAATTCATCGATTGGCTTATTTAAACGTTCATTACCGATTTGTTTAACAATATCAGGGTGATATTCGTTTAGGTAAAAGTTACATTCACTTTGCCACTCACGTTTCATCATCACTGGTAAGCGATGAATCACAACGTTAAGAAAGCTGCCAATGGTGGCAGCAAAGATAAAGCTAATCGCCACAAAAGCCCAGGGATATAGGTGCATTGTGGTGATAAAGGTTGAGATAAATTCAGTCATTTATAATCTATATATTTTTATTATTTAAATTGCTAACCGACAATATTACCCATTTCAAAAATAGGTAAATACATACCGATAATTAGTCCACCAACAACGGTACCAATCACCACCATCATGATAGGTTCAATGAGGCTTGATAAACCATCAACTGCATCATCAACTTGCATTTCATAGATGTTAGCGACTTTATTGAGCATTTCATCTAAACCGCCGGACTCTTCACCAATCATTACCATTTGAATTAGCATATCTGGGAACAAGCCTGTGGTGCGCATTGCGACGTTCATTTGCATGCCTGCCATGACTTCTTGACGTACTTTTAACAAGGCGCTGCGGTAGACATAGTTTCCTGAAGCGCCAGCAGCTGATTCTAGACCATCAATTAAGGGTACACCTGCAGCGAATGTGGTTGCTAACGTTCGGGCAAAACGTGACATAGCTGCTTTATGGAGAATATCGCCAATAGCCGGAATTTTTAACACCAGTTGGTCTATCTTGTTACGAAACTCTAATGAATTCCTGTGAGTTCGCCTAAATAACCAAATAGCAGCAATAATTGCTATGGCAAAATAATACCAGGAACTCTGAAGCCAGCGTGACACATCAATAATGAGCTGTGTGAATGCAGGGAGCTCTGCACCAAAGCCGTTAAAGATATCTTCAAATTGTGGTACAACAAATAATAGTAGGAGTGTTGTTACTGCAAAAGCTACAACGACAACCGCAGCAGGGTAAAACATGGCTTTTTTGATTTTAGATTTTAACTGTTCCGCTTTCTCGCGATATAAAGCAATACGGTCAAATACCGCATCAAGTGAGCCCGAATGTTCACCTGCAGCCACCAAATCGACATAAAGGTCATCAAAAAATTGCCTATGAGGACGCAAAGCTTCTGATAAAGGAATACCTGATTGTACATCCGATAATATTGTTCCTAGAAGTTCTCTTACTTTGGCTTTCTCATGACCACGCCCAAGCAGTTCAATTGTCGTTACTAATGGTACTCCCGCAGATAGCATAGTGGCAATCTGTCGAGTAATCATAGCAATATCCATTGCGGTGATTTTTTTCTCAGATTTAAATAACGGTGCCGACTTTTTACGCACGCCTTTTGGGGTCACGCCTTGTGCTTTTAAAACTGTACGGATTTCAGCGATGCTTGAACCACGTAGCTCACCTGAAGTACGTGCACCATCTCGATTGACCCCTTTCCACTCAAATGTAAACACCTTAGGTTGGTGTTTTTGAGTTTGTTTTCTGGTTTTCGGTTTTCTTTTTGCTGCTGCAGTGGCCATAGAGCCAGTCCTTTTATTAGCGAGCTCTTATCCATAATTGAGACAGTTCAGAGCGATTTTGCAAAGTAGAATAAATTGATATCGTTTATTTTGGTACTGTAGACTAATTAAAAGCTGGTGACACGGTTTATTTCGGCAATACTGGTGACGCCATGGATCACTTTTAACAGGCCAGATTGGCGTAAATCGCGCATGCCTTGCTGTTTGGCTTGTTTGGCGATTTGCAGTGAGTTACCGCCTTCCATGATAGTGCGGGCAATTTCATCGCTCATCTTCATGACTTCGTAAATACCGACACGGCCTTTATAGCCGCCTGAGCATAATTCACAGCCCACGGGTTTAAATACGCTAATGCCTTTACTAATGTCAGCTTCTTGAAACCCTAGGCGCTGTAATTCTGCTGTCGGTACGTCTTCAACTTGCTTGCAAGCAGGGCATAAGCGTCTCGCTAAACGTTGCGCGATAATTAAATTCACTGAGCTGGCAATGTTATAACCGGGTACGCCCATATTGATTAGGCGGGTTAAGGTTTCGGCCGCGGAATTGGTGTGAAGTGTTGATAATACCAGGTGACCAGTTTGTGCCGCTTTAATGGCGATTTCAGCAGTTTCTAAATCACGGATTTCACCTACCATCACCACATCAGGGTCTTGACGTAAAAATGATCGTAGCGCAGAGGCAAAAGTCAGCCCTGCTTTTAAATTAATGTGAACCTGATTAACACCTTCGAGATTAATCTCGACCGGATCTTCAGCAGTAGAGATATTGCGCTCTTCGGTATTAAGGATATTAAGCCCAGTATATAAGGATACGGTTTTACCCGAACCTGTTGGTCCAGTAACCAGAATCATCCCTTGGGGTTTAGCAAGCATTTCTTCGTATAATAAGCGTTGGTCATCTTCATAGCCGAGCTTTTCAATACCTAATTGCGCAGAAGATGAGTCCAAAATACGCATTACGATTTTTTCGCCCCAAATGGTGGGTAGGGTACTGACACGAAAATCGATGGATTTGGTGCGCGACAGCTTCATTTTAATGCGACCATCTTGCGGTACGCGGCGCTCAGCAATATCCAATTTCGACATGACTTTTAAGCGAGCTGAAATCCGGTTGGATAAATTGACTGGTGGTTCGGATACTTCATGCAATATACCGTCTATACGAAAACGAATCCGGTAGCGTTTTTCATAGGGTTCGAAGTGTAAGTCAGAGGCACCTTTACGAATAGCATCGGTAAGAATTTTATTAATATAGATAACGATAGGTGCATCGTCGCTACTATCACTGCTCGGTTCATCATCTCTATTGGTATCGGCAACTTCGATGCCAGCCAGTGCTTCTTCGTCAATGCCTTCTAAACCTAACCCGCTTATATCTTCTTCGAGTATTTTTTCAAGTGCTTTAAGGAGTTTGTCATCTTCGACTAAAATAGCTTCAGCATGTAATCCAAGGCTGAATTGAAAATCTTCAAGGGCTGCAATATTGGTTGGATCTGATGTGGCAATATAAAGGCGGTTACCGCGTTTAAAAAGCGGTAAACATTTATGTTTAGATATGAGTTTTTTATTTAACAAATCTTCAGCAATAGATGCAATATCAAATTCATTTAAGTCAAGAAGAGGAGTACCGTATTCTTCATAACAAAGTTCGGCGATTTCACGAGCAGATAATAACTTTGAGTGAGTTAGCGTTGTAACGAGTGAAACTTTCGATTTACGTGACTGCGTAATGGAAGTGCTGAGCTGCTCTTCTGTTAACAGGTTTTTTTTTATGAATAATGTGGAAAGACCAAGATTTAATCCTGCAGTCGACATGTCTATTACCTTGCTAACTTAGTGATACTAAAAGATTATGGCACAATAACGTTTATAGCCAAAGACAAAAAAGGCAGCTGAATGCTGCCTTTTAATAAAAATATTATATTAAACTTTTGTACAGTTACCTGGCAAAAACTTAGTTTCTAAATCTGATGTACAGGTCCAAACACCTTCAGCAGATCTTGATAAAGTAATAATTTTGCCTTCAAATTTATCAGCGTTACCACCTTGAGCTTCACAAGCAATATCAGTAGTACCAGTTAATGTAATATCGCAATAAGTTCCACCCGTTTCTGTTTGACCAATATAGCCTGGATCTGTAGCAGTAGTAGATGGGTCCTTCCCTTCGTTTACAGCAATTTCGAAAGCAGATTTTAAGCCGGTTATTTCTGAATAAGCAGAACCAGCTTGAGATTTAACTGTATAATCCTGGTAAGCAGGCAGTGCGATTGCAGCTAGAATACCGATGATCGCGACTACGATCATTAATTCAATAAGAGTAAAACCCTTAGCGTTTTTGATTTGGTTGATACCTTTCATTTTTCTCTCCGTAAAATTAGGCCGGGCAGTATCAATCCTAGATGGCGAACTACTCATTTTCTAGTATGAAGTGAGTCCGCTGGCATTCCATTTGCCGAAAACCTTAAGCACAATTGTGTGGTTGTCGATGTTATATCGACATAACCACGTTTTAGTTTTTGCCAACATTGCTTAATGTTGTGGTGTTTGTAAATACACTATGAGCGCATTTACATCTACGTTAACGTCAATAAATGTTAGCAGATTATTTACTTAATGACATTTCGGCTGAGCAGTAAACCTAGAGCAAATACGCTAACGTTAACATGCAGACAATGTACATTTGAGTAATTAGTCTATTATAGACCTTCGCAAATGTGGACTAAATGTTAACAGGTTTGCACTTATTTACACTTTAGCGGTTACTGTGCATGGCCGAAAGGCCAACTCGCCTACGGTAAACGTTAGTATAAACCGTTACAAAATGGAATAGTTTTACCGTACAAATAAAAAATAAATGTCTAAAAATGCTGTAAATTCACATTTTCCGCACATTATACGATAAGTTTTTTTTGACATGCTAGCTTTGTGAGTTATTTTTTTGACATAAATGCAACATCGTCGATTTGTTGGCGTTTTTTATGCCTGAATGGAATGTGCAGAAAGCCTAGATTCGAGAGCGCTACGCTGCTAGAGACTATAAAAGTTCAGCAGCGAAGCTGTCCTAGAAGCGGAGCGACCTAGCAGGACTTAGTCCGCCCTAGCGCCTAGGATCTAGAAGCATCACGCTTTTAATCGTAGTGATAAGTCTAAGGCTTTAACGTGCTTAGTGAGCGCACCTACCGAAATATAATCAACACCCGTTTGTGCAAATGTGGCTAGGGTGTCTAGGGTGACATTGCCTGAAACTTCTAGTTTTGCGCCTTGGCCTTTGTCTTTATAACGATTATTAATACTAACTGCATCAACCATCATGGTGACGTCGAAGTTGTCTAACATAATAATGTCGGCGCCACCTTCAAGTGCCTGTGTTAGTTCGTCAAGTGATTCCACTTCTACTTCAACTGGTTTGCGATCGTCTAATTCGCGAGCTGCGGTTATGGCTTGAGCAATACCACCGCAGGCCATAATGTGGTTTTCTTTTATTAAAAAAGCATCGAATAAGCCAATGCGATGATTTTTGCCGCCGCCACAGGTTACTGCATACTTTTGCGCAGTACGTAACCCTGGAATGGTTTTACGAGTGTCGAGTAGGCGAGTATGTGTGCCAGAGAGTTTGTCGACATAATGCTTTGTGAGTGTTGCAGTACCTGACAGGGTTTGAATAAAGTTCATTGCGGTACGTTCACCGGTTAAAATAGCCCGTGCAGATCCCGATAACTCACATAACACTTGATTAGGTACAACAAGGTCTCCGTCATCAACATGCCAATGCAGCACGACTTCACCGCCTAGTTGGTTAAAGACTTGTTCTGCCCAGGCTTTGCCACAAAACACGCCATCTTCGCGAGTGATTAAGCTACCTGAAACGTGTTTGTCAGCAGGAATGAGTTGTGCAGTAATGTCTGCCGTTAACATGTCGTCGATGGTGTTGTGCGCGCTGTGGCCTAAATCTTCATCGAGAGCTGTTTTTACTGCGTGGCGGATGTCATTTTCTAACATAAGCAAAGTCCTTGCTAAAGAGCGTGATAGGGTAAAATGATGCCTCAGTACTGGTGCGGTCAACTGGTGCTGTCAATTACCAAAAGCATTTATACAAGATTACCATATTTAAACGAGAGACCGACACTCACTAATGGGCAATTTTTAACATTGGTATTCACGTTTAATGCTGTTAAATTTAGTTTATCGACATTGAGTTAAGGTTGTTATGGCTATTGGAGTATTAGATAACGGTTGGTTAGACAACGCTCGTAAGTGTTTGTCGCCACATTTTAATCAACGACCAGAAGGGGAAGTGAGCTTACTGGTTATTCATAACATTAGTTTGCCAGCGGGTTGCTTTGGTTTACCCCATATTGACGGGCTATTTCAGGGCTGTTTAGACACTAGCGCGGATGACAGCTTTACTGAGTTAGCGGGGTTACAGGTATCGGCACATTTTTTGATTCGCCGAGATGGAGAAGTGGTGCAATATGTTAGTTGTGATGATCGTGCTTGGCATGCTGGCGTATCAAGTTTTAACGATCGCATTGGCTGCAATGACTTTGCCATAGGTATTGAAATGGAAGGCACTGACACAAGTGGGTATACCGATGTGCAATATCAACAATTAACGCTGTTAACATTGGCCTTAATGGCGCAGTATCCTATGCTTACGTTATCAAATATTGTGGGCCATTGTGATATTGCTCCTGGACGTAAAACAGATCCAGGTGAAAGTTTTGATTGGCCACGTTATAAACAAGCCATTTTAACAGCAACAGTTTGAATGCACTTAACAAGATCCATTATTGACCGTTAACTACTTTATATATTGGCTCACAATGCAATCGATCATAATACGATAGCTTATTGGCAAAAAGGATATTCATGGCGTTATTTTCTTTATTAATAGCGATTTTAGTCGAGCGACTTAAATTGCTGCCAAGTGGGTTGCAGTTTGATCGCTTAATGACGCGTTACCACAAACAATTTTGGGATGCTGAATCACTAGCGTCTGATTTTGGCGTGGCAATGGCACTGATATTGCCTGCATTAGTGGTGTTTGTTGTGAGTCATTTATTGCAGGGGATGTTGTTCGATTTACTCAGTTTGTTGTTTTGGGCTGTGGTGTCGGTAATTTGTTTTAGTCACCAAAATTTGCGTGCGGTGTTTAAACAGTATATTCAGGCTGCCTGTCGTGGTGATGTGCAAGCATGTTATCGATATGCAGGGCAACTTGATTGTACCGAATGTCTTGATGTTGTTGATGAACAAGATTTAGGTGAAAAAGTGGGCCAAACGGTCGCCTGGATTAACTACCGTTATTACGGTGCTGTGGCGTTGTTTTTGATCTTTTTAGGCCCTGTTGGCGCTGTACTGTATTGCACGGTGCGTTTTTACAGTGACTTTAATGTTAAAAACCAAACAAAAATGCCGTTGGTTGATGATTTACAAACCTTACTTGATTGGTTACCAAGCCGGTTATTTAGTTTTGGTTATGTATTGAGTGGCCAGTTTAGCAGTGGTTTGCGAGCATGGCGCCAGCATGGGTTAAGAATTGGTTGTGATGCTAAGACTATAGTTACCCAAACAGCGGTTGCTGCAGAGTCGCTACCTGAAGCGGGAAATGCCCCTATTAGTGTGCAGTCTACTTTAGCGTTATTGGCATTAAGTAAGCGCAACTTTATATTGCTATTAACTTTAGTGTCGGTATTAACCATTTTTGGGTTTGTTAATTAGTAGGAGCAAGGTGCGTCGCTTCTAGGTTCTAGGTGCGGACTGCGTCCTGCTAGGACTGCTTCACTGCTGAGATTTTATCGTTTCTAGCAGCGTAGCGCTCTAGTTTCTAGTTTCTAGTTTCTAGTTTCTAGTTACTAGTTACTAGTTCATAGCGCTTTCGGGGAAATGGTCTGACCCCTTTAATTCAAATATCGGTTATGCTCGAGGATTGAGCGTTTTAAACAAACTTGTGCTCTGTTGTCAATAAGCTGATAACTAGACATGGCCTGTATGATTTGATAAAGTGCGCTCTCTCATATTAATTGGTAAGACCAATTGACAATCGCTTATTTAGGGAGCAGGGCGCCAGATGGCCTATAGTAAGATTACCCAGCCAAAAATTTCCGATGTGATCATGGAGCAATTAGAGCGCATGATCCTCGAAGGCAGTTTGCAGCCGGGTCAGAAACTGCCTCCCGAACGCGAACTTGCGGTGCAATTTGAAGTGTCTCGTCCTTCGTTGCGTGAAGCCATTCAAAAATTAGAAGCCAAAGGGTTGCTCATGCGTCGTCAAGGCGGTGGCACCTACGTAAAAGAACAGCTCTGGCAAAGTCTTGCCGATCCTATCGTTGAATTAATGCATAACGACTCTGAAAGCCAGTATGACTTGCTTGAGTTCCGTCACGCCACTGAAGGCATGATGGCCTATTATGCTGCGCTGCGTGGCACTGATGCGGATATGAAAAATATCCAAACTAAAATTAGTGACGTAGAGGCGGCTACAGACTTTGAGGCGAAAGCGGCTGCTATTGTGCGTTTTTATCGCGCGGTTGCTGAGGCCTCACACAATGTAGCTATGCTGCATCTAGTATTAAGTTTAACCCCTGTGTTACACAAAAATGTGGCACAAAACCTGGAGCTTTTAAGCATTCGCAAAGAAGCTTCCACCAAGGCAAATGATCACAGACGGGCATTATTGGCTGCGATTATACGCCGGGACCCAGACGCTGCGCGTGAAGCTTCGAATGAGCATTTAAGCTATATCGAAGAAGTCATGTTGTCAGTAAGAGAAGAAGACAGTCGGTTGCAACGTAGTTTGCGCCGTTTAAAGAGCGGCGTGTAACACTTGTCACTTTGAATAAGAATACACTTTTGCTGTGTCAACAAGCAGCAAAAAGCCGAAATATAATCCGTATATAGAGAAGGACTGCGAGATGTCTGAAGATATGCTTCAAGATTTAGACCCATCAGAAACCCAAGAATGGGTTGATGCTCTGCAAGCTGTTTTAGAGCAAGAAGGGCCTGAACGTGCACACTTTTTACTTGAAAAACTAATCGACAAAGCGCGTCGTAACGGTACTCACTTACCTTACAATGCAACTACTGCGTATTTAAATACTATTCCTGCTGGCCACGAGCCAAACATGCCTGGTAACCAAGAAATGGAACGTCGTATTCGTGCGATTATCCGTTGGAATGCTTTGGCGATGGTGTTACGTGGTTCTAAGAAAGATTTAGAGCTTGGTGGTCATATTTCAAGTTTCGCGTCTAGCGCAACGATTTACGATGTGTGTTTTAACCACTTCTTCCGTGCGCCAAATGAGCAAGATGGTGGTGACTTAGTTTACTTCCAAGGCCATATTGCACCTGGTATTTATGCGCGTTCGTTCCTTGAAGGTCGTATTACTGAAGAGCAAATGGCTAACTTCCGTCAAGAAGTTGATGGTAAAGGTCTATCTTCGTACCCACACCCTAAGTTAATGCCTAGTTATTGGCAGTTCCCGACGGTATCGATGGGTCTAGGTCCTATTCAAGCTATTTATCAAGCGCGTTATTTAAAGTATTTAACTGACCGCGGCTTAAAAGATTGTTCTAAGCAAACGGTTTACTGTTTCTTAGGTGACGGTGAGTGTGATGAGCCAGAAGCATTAGGTGCTATTGGTTTAGCTGCACGTGAAGAATTAGATAACTTAGTGTTTATTGTTAACTGTAACTTACAGCGTCTTGATGGCCCTGTTCGTGGTAACGGTAAAATTATCCAAGAACTTGAAGGCGAATTCCGCGGCGCAGGCTGGGAAGTGGTTAAAGTTATTTGGGGTCGCTACTGGGATCCATTATTGGCCCGTGACACTAGCGGTAAGTTATTACAGTTAATGGAAGAAACCGTAGATGGCGAATACCAAAACTGTAAAGCCAAAGGCGGCGCGTACACGCGTGAGCATTTCTTTGGTAAGTACCCAGAAACTGCCGAAATGGTAGCTAACATGTCAGACGATGACATTTGGCGTTTAAACCGTGGTGGCCATGACCCAGTTAAGATTTATGCTGCGCTTGAACATGCACAAAAAACCAAAGGTCGCCCTACGGTTATTTTAGCTAAAACCGTTAAAGGTTATGGTCTTGGCGATGCAGGCGAAGGTAAAAACATTGCTCATAACGTGAAGAAAATGGACATAGGGGCGATTCGTTACTTCCGTGACCGTTTCAACATCCCAATTCCTGATGACAAGTTAGACGACATGCCTTTCTATCATCCAGGCCCAGACTCTGAAGAAGTTAAATATTTGAAGAGTCGTCGTGAAGCGTTATTAGGTTACTTGCCGCAACGTCGTGAGAAGTTTACCGAAGAGCTTGAAGTACCGTCATTAAAGATTTTTGATTCGATTTTAAAAGGCTCTAACGGCCGTGAAATCTCGTCAACGATGGCATTTGTTCGTGTGTTAACTGCATTGTTAAAAGACAAAGGTATTGGTAAGCGTATCGTGCCAATTATTCCTGACGAAGCGCGTACTTTTGGTATGGAAGGTTTATTCCGTCAAGTGGGTATTTATGCTCACGAAGGCCAAAAATATATCCCACAAGATTCTGATCAAGTGGCGTATTACCGCGAAGATAAAACCGGTCAGGTTTTACAAGAAGGTATTAACGAATTAGGCGCAATGTCATCTTGGGTATCAGCTGCTACCAGCTACTCAGTGAATGACATGCCAACAATTCCATTTTATATCTACTACTCAATGTTCGGTTTCCAACGTATTGGCGACATGGCATGGGCTGCAGGCGACATGCGCGCACGTGGTTTCTTAGTCGGTGGTACTTCTGGTCGTACAACATTGAACGGTGAAGGTTTACAGCATCAAGATGGTCACAGCCACATATTGGCTAATACGATTCCAAACTGTATCTCTTACGACCCAACTTACGGTTATGAAATTGCAGTAGTGGTACAAGACGGTATCCGTCGTATGTATGGCGAAAATCAAGAAGATATTTTCTACTACTTAACTACCATGAACGAAAACTACGTTCAGCCTGAAATGCCAGCGGGTGCCGAAGAAGGTATCGTCAAAGGTATTTACAAGCTTGAAACTGTTGCCGGTAGTGGAAAAGGTAAAGTACAGCTAATGGGCTGTGGCACTATTTTAGAAGAAGTGCGTAAAGCGGCTCAAGCCCTTGCGAAAGACTTCGGTGTCAGTTCAGACGTGTATAGTGTTACTAGCTTTAACGAGTTAACGCGTGACGGCCAAGCGGCTGAGCGTTGGAACATGTTGCACCCAGAAGCTACGCCTAAGCAAGCGTATATCAGCCAGGTATTGTCTGCTGATGCACCTGCGATTGTGGCTACTGACTACATGAAGATATACGGCGAGCAATTACGTGCCTTCGTACCGACGGACTATAAAGTACTTGGTACTGATGGTTTTGGTCGTAGCGATAGCCGCGCAAACTTACGTCACCATTTTGAAGTAGACGCTAAGTTTATTGTTATTGCGGCACTGAAGTCTCTCGTTGAGCGCAATGAAATGCCAGTTGATGTGTTGACTAAAACCATCGCTGAATATGGCATTGATGCTGACAAGATCAACCCACAGTTCGCGTAAGGGGATACAAAATGGCTGAATTAAAAGAAGTTTTGGTTCCTAATATCGATACTGATGCAGTACAGGTTATTGAAATCTGTGCCGCAGTGGGTGATTTTCTTGAAAAAGAAGCATCAATCATTACAGTTGAAAGCGATAAAGCGACCATGGACATTCCAGCACCTTTTGCTGGAACGTTAACAGAATTGAAAATTGCAGTAGGCGATACCGTTTCTGAAGGTACCTTGATTGCGATGATGAGTGCAGCAAGTGCTGCACCTGCTAAATCTGATGCGCCAGCGCCAGCACCTAAAACTGAGGCGCCGGTTGCTCAAGCTGCTGCTCCAGCTCCAGTTGCACCCGTTGCAGCACCAGCTGGTAGTTCAGAAGTCATTGAAGTCAAAGTACCTGATATTGGCGGCGATACTGATGTGTCTGTCATCGAAGTGTTAGTTGCTGTTGGCGATAGTATTGACGTTGATACAGGTTTAATTACCTTAGAAACTGACAAAGCAACTATGGACGTACCATCACCTAAAGCTGGTGTGGTTAAATCAGTGACTGTGGCCGTTGGCGATAAAGTCTCTGAAGGTTCATTGGTTATTACGTTAGAAGTAGCCGGTTCAGCGCCTGTTGCAGCTCCACAAGCTCCTGCTCAAACTGCTGCTCCAGTAGCACAAGCTGCTCCTGCCGTTGCGACAACTCAAGTACAAGAAATTCATGTACCTGATATTGGCGACGCTAATGACGTTGATATTATTGAAGTGTTAGTTGCTGTTGGTGAGGACATCACTGCAGACCAAGGGCTAATTACCCTTGAAACAGATAAAGCGACAATGGAAGTGCCAGCACCATTTGCCGGTAAACTTGTGTCATTAACAGTTAAAGTGGGTGACAAAGTGTCTCAAGGTAGCTTAATTGCGACTATTGAGACCACAAGTTCTGCACCCGTTGCACAAGCGGCTCCTGCTCAAGCAGAGCCTACACCTGCGGCGCCAGCACCAGCAATGGCGGCTAGCCGTCCATCAGCTCCGCCAGTGCCACACCATCCAAGTGCCTCAGTGACTACATCAACAGGCGTAGTTCATGCTTCGCCTGCGGTACGTCGCTTAGCGCGTGAGTTTGGTGTTGATTTAACTAAGGTTACTGGTACTGGCCGCAAAGCACGTATTTTGAAAGAAGACGTGCAAGCGTTTGTTAAATACGAGTTGTCACGCCCTAAAGCCACTGCTGCAACCTCTGTTGCTGGTGGTGCAGGCGGCTTAAATGTGATTGCAGCGCCTAAAGTTGATTTCAGTAAGTTTGGTGAAGTGGAAGAAGTACCATTAAGCCGTATCCAGAAAATCTCTGGTCCTAACTTACACCGCAACTGGGTGACCATTCCTCATGTAACACAGTTTGACGAAGCAGACATCACCGAGATGGAAGCATTCCGCAAACAACAGAATGATATTGCTGCGAAGAAAAAAGCAGATTACAAAATCACTCCGCTTGTGTTCATGATGAAAGCGGTTGCTAAAACATTGGCTGAATTCCCAGTGTTTAACTCTAGCTTAAGTGCAGACGGTGAGTCGCTTATTCAGAAGAAGTACTTCCACATTGGTGTTGCTGTTGATACACCAAACGGCCTAATGGTTCCGGTTGTACGTGATGTTGATAAGAAAGGCATTGTTGAATTGTCGCGTGAGTTAACCGACATTTCTATCCGTGCTCGTGACGGCAAGCTTAAGTCTGCCGACATGCAAGGTAGCTGTTTTACCATTTCAAGTTTAGGTGGCATCGGCGGTACGGCGTTTACGCCGATTGTTAACTACCCGGATGTGGCGATTTTAGGTGTGTCAAAATCTGAAATTAAGCCTAAATGGAACGGTAAAGAGTTTGAACCTAAATTGATGTTGCCGTTGTCATTGTCATACGATCACCGTGTGATTGATGGCGCCATGGCCGCACGCTTTAGTGTGACCTTGTCAGGCATTTTATCTGACATACGCACCATCATTTTGTAAACAAATCTGGCCGCTCTAATAGAGTGGCCTTTTTTATGTCGATGATTATCACCAATGTTTGATTGTGATTGTCATCAAACAAAGGGTAAAATGCAGTCAGCTATCACAATCTGGCCACATTGATTGTTGAATCGGTTTTGTCCGCCAACATATGCAAAAGAATAGAGGAAAACATGAGTAACGAAATTAAAACTCAGGTAGTTGTATTAGGATCTGGCCCTGCAGGCTATTCAGCAGCATTCCGCGCCGCTGATTTAGGTTTAGATACCATTATCGTTGAACGTTTTAGCACCCTAGGTGGTGTATGTTTGAACGTAGGTTGTATCCCATCTAAAGCATTGCTACACATTGCTAAAGTGATTGAAGAAGCTAAATCAGCTGCAAGTCACGGTGTGGTATTTGGTGAGCCAACAATCGATTTAGAAAAACTCCGTGGCTTTAAAGAGAAAGTTGTTGGTCAGTTAACTGGCGGATTAGGCGGAATGTCTAAAATGCGTAAAGTTAACGTGGTTAACGGCTTTGGTAAGTTCACTGGCCCTAACAGCCTTGAAGTAACAGCTGAAGACGGCACAGTGACAGTTGTTCAGTTTGAACAAGCTATTATTGCTGCTGGCTCTCGTCCAATCAAACTGCCATTTATTCCACACGAAGATCCACGTATTTGGGATTCGACTGACGCACTAGAATTGAAAGAAGTGCCAGGTAAGTTATTGGTCATGGGCGGCGGGATCATTGGTCTAGAAATGGGTACAGTGTATTCATCATTAGGAAGTCAAATTGACGTGGTTGAAATGTTTGACCAAGTTATTCCTGCAGCTGACAAAGATATCGTTCGTGTGTTCACTAAGCAAATCAAGAAGAAGTTTAACCTTATTCTTGAAACTAAAGTGACTGCAGTTGAAGCTAAAGAAGACGGCATTTATGTAACAATGGAAGGCAAGAGCGCTCCTGCTGAACCAGTTCGTTACGATGCAGTGTTAGTGGCTATTGGCCGTTCACCAAATGGTAAGTTAATTTCTGCTGAAAAAGCAGGTGTTAATGTTGATGAGCGTGGCTTTATCAATGTAGACAAGCAATTACGTACAAACGTACCGCACATTTATGCTATCGGCGACATCGTTGGTCAACCAATGTTGGCTCACAAAGGTGTGCATGAAGGCCACGTAGCAGCTGAAGTAATTGCTGGTATGAAGCATTACTTCGACCCTAAAGTGATCCCATCGATTGCTTATACTGACCCAGAAGTAGCATGGGTTGGTTTAACTGAGAAAGAAGCAAAAGAGCAAGGTGTTGCATACGAAACTGCGACTTTCCCATGGGCTGCAAGCGGCCGTGCAATCGCATCAGATTGTAGTGAAGGTATGACCAAGTTAATTTTCGACAAAGAAACTCATCGTGTTATCGGTGGTGCTATTGTTGGTGTTAACGGTGGTGAATTACTAGGTGAAATCGGCCTAGCAATTGAAATGGGTTGTGATGCTGAAGATTTAGCATTAACAATTCACGCTCACCCAACCTTACATGAATCAGTTGGTTTAGCGGCTGAATTATATGAAGGGTCAATTACTGATTTACCTAACCCTAAAGCGGTTAAGAAGAAGTAATATCGCGTTATAATTACACATTAAAGCACTCTATACATGGAGTGCTTTTTTTTGATTTTTTTTTGAGTTTTTAGACTAGGCTTATACCTATTGATACCAAGCTTAATAGAATTAGTATGAATTTGTCATCGAAAGGCACTTATGGTCTTTATGTTAACAGACCACTTAGCTGCTTTGGTTAGCGTGGTTAGTTATTAAATTCAGCCTATGGAATGGCTCGTTTTTTGTTTACCTAATGCTGATCAATATTCGTAAAAAGAATTTAATGTTATGGGTGGGCGAGTTCTATTATTTTTACACTACCATGTACCTAGAAGGGTGAAATTCAATGGATATCATTCATAGCTAAAATACCGTATGCAATACCAAGCTTAGTATGTTGTTTTGCTATATCGATAAAGTCAGGCAGAGACGTGCCGTAGAGCAATTAAACAGGTGACTTTGCTAAGCTATTAATGTTAAAACATTAATATTATAAGAATAAAAATTAGTGTTTGATTTACCCTTCGTTCTCACGCTCAGCGAGTGTTGATTGTTTTTTTAGGCGTTAACGCCTGTCGTTATCATTTAAGGTAAAACGGAATTTATGATCAGAGCGGTAACTTATTGTCTAAGTTGTTTGATGCTATTTCTTTTAGCCGTTATGCCTGTGCGCGGTGCTGACATTGTGCAGCGTGTGTTTAATGCTAAAGATGGTTTAGCTAACGCCAGAATTCAAGATATCAGTTTTGATCGTTATGGTTATGTGTGGCTTGCGACACAAGAAGGACTTTATCGGGTTAGCAACAGCAAAGTAAGACGCATTGACAAGGTTGGCTTTGACTCGGTATTAGACGATGAACTGATCACTTCGGTGATAAACTCCGGGCCTGATCACTTATTAATTGGCACTCAATCTTCGCTGTATTTATACAGTATTCTCGATAATCAATTTAGTTTACTGCTTAGACCTAAAGATGATGATATTGCTAATATCAATAAGAGTCTTAGAGTGGTGGCCTACCAGCGTCAATTCGATAATCAGTTGCTGCTATTGGGCGACTCAGGCAAGGTTTATTATTTTGATGATGACACTCAGTTACTGAGCCTTTCATTAAAGCATCAATTAAATCCGGATTTACACTGGCGAAACGTGCTGCAGTTACAAGATGGAAAGTACCTTTTCTCTACTCTAGATGAACTTCAATTACACCAAGCTGATGGTACTTTTATTGGTCATTTTCCTTGGACTGATAAAAATGGTTCAATCAGAAAAATATTTCAAGATAAGCAGCAACGGATTTGGCTGCTAACATCCAAAGGTTTATACCACGTTAATCCTGAGTCATTAACCGCCCAGATTGTGCCTGAGATACCTTATTACGTCGATCAAATGGCCGAGGATCTTAATGGTGATTTATGGATGTCGAGCCGTAGCGGATTAATTTTTTGGGAGCAAAAAAGTAACACATTTACATTGTATCCCGATGAGTTAAAGCAAAGTGCCAATATTGACTATATTCACGACATTGCAGTTGATACCGATGGATTACTGTGGGTGGGCGGTTCGGGTGATGGCTTGGCGGTGATTGCCGGATCTCCGTCGTTTTTACTTGAGCGCTATTCTAAAAAATCATCTTATAAACTCCATAATGAAATGACATGGTCTATTTACGTTGAAGGCGAAAAAATATGGCTTGGCACTGATGGTAGCTTATCTGCTATTGACCGTGCGAGCGGTGAAGTATCGGCAACCATTATTCCCGCAGGGTTAAAGATCAGCGACAGTATTTATTCACTTGGGTCGTTGAATGAAAATCATATTGTTTTAGGTACAACAACTGGCTTATACGTTGTCAATAAAACCACTAATAAAAGCAGTAATTTTGCGACTTGGAGCGGCGGTAAAGAGTCCCTAAGCGATAGAGTCATATTTAACATTTATCGAGATAAGCTTATACCTGAACGAGTCTGGTTTGGTACTAATAAAGGCGCATATTATTGGCAAGAGGGCAATGATGACCTAGTGCTTGCAGCATTGTCAGACGACCAACAGAGCTTAACAAATACTTCGTATCGTGATTTTTTACGTGAAAACGAAGATAGATTATGGACCACGGGTGCTAAGATTTTTGGTTATGTCGATTCGACTGGTGAGTATCATTCTAAATTAAATCTCTTTAGCAACTTTACCAATACACCGATGATCAATTCTCTATTGCAAGTCGCGCCAGATATACTCTGGTTAGGGACAACTCAACAAGGAATTATAGAGCTAAACACCCAAACTAATGCAATAAAATCACTGGATCAACAATGGAAAATCGATTGTAAAGTGGTTTACTTTTTACAAGATACAGCTACCGATCATATTGTTGGATGTGCGAGCGCGCTGGTTAAAATCAATAAGACAACTGGCAAAGTAAGCTCATTTAGCCATAAAGACGGGTTTATTTCGGATGAGTTTAATGAAGCCGCTAAGTTTTACGATCCTGCAAAAGGCTTTTTTATCGGAACTCCCGATGGAACCATGCTGATTGATTTAGATAAGTTAGCGCCTCGTACCGCAAGCGACAAAGTGATACTTGAATCAGTGTCAGTTTTTTACGATGACACCACAGCGGTGTATTTAATCCCTAGTCAGTTACGTCAAGTCGACCCTGGCGCCAGCTTGATTAGTTTTCATATATCTATTTCAGATTATTTAGACGATACCCCAATGACATTGCAGTATCGATTAGTCAAAGAGGGAGCTGAAGCTGGCAATTATGTATTATTAGAGGGGCAATCACAGATCAACGTCACCGGTTTGAGTGCGGGAGATTACACCTTAGAGCTTTTATACAAACGCAACGGAGTTTGGTCAAGTGAACCGTTTCAATATCCATTTAAGGTAAAGCAATATTGGTGGAAGTCTCAACAGTTTAAAGGTGCATTATTGTTTGCTGCACTATTACTGGCGGTGATGCTGTTGTTATACAGGCAGCGGCAAGTTAGTCGCTTTAAGCAAATAAACACGGCATTAATGCAAAGTGACGAACGCTTACAGCAAGCTCTAAAAGGCAGCGACTCCGATCTATGGGAGTGGCATAGCAGCACTAATATTTTGTCGCTAGATAACCGTGGTGGTGTGCTTGGTCCTATTCAGTTTCTGAGAATCCATCTGAAAGATATACCAGTACACCAAGATGACATGATTCGCCTTAAAGAGGTGTGGAGTAATTTAGCTAATGGTAAGACCGACATGATTGATGTCGAATATCGTTACCAAAATACACACGATAATCAATGGCACTGGCTGCGCATTAAAGGTCGGGCAATTGAGGTTTCTTCGAATGGACAGAAGTTAATTCATGCTGCGGGTATGTACACCGACATCACTCACCAAAAAATGCTTGAAAGTGAGGCCAATTTATTAGCTCAGGCATTTGAAAATACCTCTGAAGGTATGCTCATTTTAGACGCTAATAAGGACATCAAAATCAGTAATGCTGCTGCAAATTTAATTTTGGCAGCGCATAAAAAAGATTTAGTAGGCAAACCATTTATTGATTTAGTTGCTACAACAGTAGAGCCCTTCGACATGGAGGATGTTTTTGATAAAGAACGATTCTGGACCGGCGAAAGTGAGTTTTATTGCATTGATGGTAGCCGCTGCCCTGTATGGATGAACGTATCAACAATGACCAATGGTAATGCTGAATCTTTGCATTACGTTGTGGTATTTTCTGATATTACTGAACGTAAACACAATGAGCAGCATCTTCGTAGACTTGCAAATAACGACATGCTTACTGGGCTTGCTAATCGGTCGATGTTTTCTCGTCGTTTAGGGCAAGTGATCGAAGCGGCGAAACAACATAGTGAAACACTAGCGTTGCTGTTTTTAGATCTCGACCGCTTTAAACACGTTAACGATTCTTATGGGCATAGTATGGGGGATGCGTTGCTTGTTGAGGCGGCTAACCGATTACAAGGCTGCTTATCTGAAGAGCATTTGTTGTGTCGTTTTGGCGGTGATGAATTTGTCATTTTATTGCGCGATGCAAAAGATATCGACACTATCAATCATCTTGCTCAGCAATTGCTTAACCAAATAGAAATGCCGTTTAAGCTATACGGACGAGAGTTTTTTATCTCAACCAGTATTGGTATTAGTATCTGGTCTGGCGATGACCAAACGCCAGAGACACTGATTAAAAATGCCGATTTGGCCATGTACCATGCCAAAGATGAAGGTAGAGGCAATTTCCAATATTACTCAGCCGAGCGAAATGCTGAAGCACTATATCATTTACGTTTAGAAGCTGACTTACACAAGGCCATCGCTTGTAACGAGTTTGAAGTGCACTACCAACCCCAAGTGAATGTAGAGCAGAACCGTTTGGCAGGCGTTGAAGCATTAATTCGCTGGAATCATCCTGTCGAAGGTTTAGTGCGTCCAGATGTGTTTATCGGTATTGCCGAGTCGTGTGGATTGATCGTTGAAATTGACCGTTGGGTACTAACTCAAGCCTGTATTGACGGCGCTCGATGGTGCCGTGAAGTTCAACAAGACCTATTGGTGTCGGTTAACGTGTCTGCCATGCATTTTAGGCAACCTGATTTTATTGATTTTTTAACCGCAACACTTCATCAAACCGGTATGCCAGCCAAATGCCTCTCAGTGGAAATTACTGAAGGGGTGCTAATGAAAGAGATTGAAATTGCCACTCAGCACTTGTTGGCCCTAAAGCAACTCGGCATCGATGTCGCCATTGACGATTTTGGTACTGGTTATTCGTCATTGGCGTATTTACGCTCGTTTAAAGTTAACACCCTAAAAATTGATCGTTCATTTTTGATCCACATAGACCACAACCAGGCTGACCAAGCGATCGTGAGTAGTATCATTGAATTAGCTCGCAACTTATCGTTAGAGGTCATTGCTGAAGGTATTGAAACGCCCGAGCAGCTTGCACAAGTTGTTCAGCGTGGCTGCCATATTATTCAGGGGTATTACTTTGCCAAACCAATGCCCAAAGCCGAACTTGAACAACATATGAAACAATATCAATAACCCTATCGTTAAACTTAATATCCTTGAATGAGCTTGAGTCAATTAGTTTGGGAATAGGTTAAATTTTGTTAGAATGCGTTGTTTTTACTTAATTGCGGAATGATTTATGCTAACAATTTTGCGCCTTAACCAACTTAGCTATTTTTTGCTAAGTTGTGTCTGTTTTAGTGTGTTGATACAACCCGCAATAGCAGCAACTAAAACAGCGAAAGAAAGACCGACTATTGGCCTTGTGCTCAGTGGTGGTGGCGCTAAAGGAACCGCGCATATAGGTGTGTTAAAGGTGCTTGAAAAACACAGGATCCCCGTCGATTACATTGCCGGAACCAGTATCGGTGCCTACGTGGCAGGCATGTATGCGTTAGGCTATAGCGCAGAGCAAATAGAAGAGATTATGCTTAATGGCGAATGGTCTAAGGGTTATTCGGACACGATTCCACGTGAAAGTCTAAGCTACCGCGATAAACAACAGCGTGACCAGTTTAATATCCCATTAACAGTGGGTTACAACGACAACAGCTTAACCTCGCCAAGCGGCTTATTGCGCGGCCAAAGTATGTCATTATTGCTGAGGCATTCTACTGACTTAGTGGAACAGTTTGGTGATTTTGACGACCTTGCGATTCCCTATCGTGCAGTTGCAACTGACTTAGCTACAAGTGAAGCAGTCGTGTTATCAAGTGGCAGTGTGGTGCAAGCTATGCAAGCCTCGGCAACTGTTCCTGGGGCGCTTCAACCTGCTATTATTGAGGGGCGTTTATTAGTTGATGGTGGCATCGCAAACAACATGCCGGTCGATGTGGTCAAAGCCATGGGCGCAGATATTGTCATCGCTGTCGATATTGGTTCACCTTTGGTCGGCCAAGATAGATTAGACAGTACCGTAGCCGTGCTTGAACAGCTCTCAACTATTTTGACTCAAGCAAGCACTGCCCGCCAAAAAACCTTACTAACCGAACGTGATATTTTAATTCGCCCGGCTATTGATGTACTAAGCACCACTGACTTTTCAATTATGCCACTGGCATTAAAATTAGGTGAAGATGCCGCTAATATTCAATTAGATAAACTCAAAAAGCTAGGAATTAAAGAGTCAGCCTATTTAGCTTATCAAGCCAATAAAAATCAGCAAAGTCTATTATGGCGTGACCCACTTAAAAAACCGATTTATAAAATTGCTTTTGATAACCAATCTAAGGTCAGTGAAAAGTTACTGCGTGAGCGTTTAAACATTAAAAAAGGCGATGTACTAACAAAAGATGATTTAACCGCCGCGTTGAACAGAGTTTACGCCTTAAACAAATTTGAGCGTGTTGATGCCGAATTTGAGGATGTTGAAAAAGGCCGAATTATCACCATTACTACTCGCGCTAAGTCGTGGGGGCCTAATTATTTTCAAGCAGGTTTTAACTGGGAAGACGACTTTAGTTTAGATTCCGCTATTACGCTTAGTTTAGCTTACACCATGACCGATTTAACCCAAATGGGTGGCGAATGGCGTAATGAAGTTGAATTGGGCTACCGTAAGTTAGTCGCGACTGAGTTTTATCAACCACTTGATCGAGACCAAACATTTTACAGTTTGTCACGCTTACAATATCAAATGCGTAATTGGGATTTACTCGACCAAGACAGCAGTTACTTATTATTAGAAAATAACGTTGCCCAACTAGAGCTGGGTATTGGCTATAATTATGATTCTGATGGCGTGATAGAGTTAGGTTTTGTTGGTGAAAATGGTCAGGTAAAAAGTGAAGCAGGTTATCAAGACTCAATCAATTACCATTCAACCGGTGCCTACTTAAAAGTCACCTATGACACGTTAAACAGTATTAGTTTCCCTACAGATGGCAATCGTTTTACCTTTACCAGCTACTTAAGGGATGAGTCGTATAGTGGCGCCACAAATTCAGAAAATACCTTTAGCGACGATCTTGCTTGGCAATTTGAAGCCGACTGGAAAGGCGCATTAAAGCTGGGTAATCATGCCATTGTGGGGAAAATTGAGCTGGCGACTACCCAAAATGACGGGAACTTCACTTTACATGTTGCTGAGCTAGGTGGTTTTTTAAACTTATCGGGTTACCGTAAAGACACGCTGGTGGGCGCGCATAAAATATTCAGTGCAGTTATTTACCAATATGACTTAGGTCGTGATGTACTCATTACCGATTTACCCTTGTATTTAGGTGCGAGTTTAGAAGGCGGTAATGTGTGGTTTGAGCGCAGCGAAATGGACTTTAATGATTTAATCTATGCCAGTAGTTTATACCTAGGTACTGATACTGATTGGGGCCCTGCGGCATTAGGGCTAGGGGTTAGCGACCGTGGCGACACCGCTTTTTATCTGTTTTTAGGTAAAAATTTTTAAGCAGTCTATCTAAGCCAACAGCCTAGGACGCTTCGCTACTAGAAGCTATAAAATCTTAACAGCGACACTGACCCTAGCAGGACGAAGTCAGCCCTAGAAGCGAAGCGCACTATCCGCTTAGCGGCCTAGGTTCCCTAACAGCGCGGGTAATAATCCTGCGTGAGCGAGCTTATGATGGGCAATTACCCATTTAGCTTGATTAACGGTATGTGGCGCCGGAATAGCGACTGTTTGCATAGTAGCTGCTCGGGCAGCAATTAAGCCATTAAACGAATCTTCAATGGCAATACATTGGCTTGGCGCAATACCGAGTGCGCTAGCACAATTTAAATACACTTCAGGATGCGGCTTACCGTAAGCTAAATTCTCAGCAGACTCTAATGCTTCAAAATAATGTCCAATAGCCAGCTTATCGAGTACGGCTTTAATAATTCGTGACGACGACGACGTCGCTAAACCAATTTTAAGGCCAAGGCGCTTGCATGCTTCGAGTGAGTCAATTACGCCTAACATAGGCTCACCCTTTGTATTGATCTGAGCGATGACTTCATTAACAATTTTATTTGCTGCCACGGTATTATCATAATGTGGCCAAGGAAAACGTTGATACCAATAACTCACCACCTGGTCGATACGCAGTCCTGTAGTTTGCTCAACCTCTTCAAGGGTCAAATTAAGTCCAAAGCTGTTTAATACAGTTTGTTCAGCTAACTGCCAAGCGGGCTCAGAATCGATTAAAATTCCATCCATATCAAAAATAACCGCTTTTATTTGGGTAGACACAGCATTGACTCCTTAAAGGTATTCACTTTTGCGCTAATTATCACGATGTTGGTGATAACGTACAACCCAAACAGGCTTTTTAAAAAATATTTCATCATAAGAAGTCGATATTTTCTTGTTCACAGTTTAATCGGTGGGTGTAGCATAACCTGATGTATTAAAATGTTTTTTAGCTCGTTTCAAACTATTGTCTAATTTTAATTTATTCACGAAGCGATTAAATTGATTATTAGCTAGATAAATCGAGTTGATTTCATGCCTCTAACAGTGTGAGCTGATTCATACTTTTATAAAGCTGTAGTATACTGAATGTCGGATTTCAAGCCCGAACCTGTGGAATTATCAGCGTAACACTGTGTGCGCTGAGTTTCGCCGTCAGGCGTCAAACAAAGAGGAATGTTGCCGTGCTAGAAGCATATCGTAAACACGTCGCAGAGCGTGCCGCAGAGGGTGTAGTCCCTAAGCCATTAGATGCACAACAAGTGGCTGAATTAGTAAAATTAGTTGAGACTCCACCTGCGGGTGAAGAGGCGTTAATCCTCGACTTATTAGAAAACCGTATTCCACCAGGTGTTGATGAAGCTGCCTATGTGAAAGCAGCATTCTTAGATGCAGTGGCCAAAGGCACTGTAAAATCACCTATATTATCAGCTGATCGTGCCGTTGAATTACTCGGTACAATGCAGGGCGGTTATAACATCGAGCCGTTAATCGCTCAGTTAGATAACCCAGCATTAGCACCTTTATCAGTAAAAGCATTATCAAACACCTTATTAATGTTTGATTCTTACCACGATGTGGTTGAGAAAATGCAAGCGGGTAACGCATCAGCAAAACAAGTTGTTGAAGCTTGGGCAAATGCAGATTGGTTCTTAAACCGTCCAAAACTTGCTGACAAAGTGACGTTAACTGTATTTAAAGTGGCTGGCGAAACCAACACTGATGATCTTTCACCTGCACCAGATGCATGGTCACGTCCAGATATTCCATTGCATGCACTTGCCATGCTGAAAAATGCCCGTGACGGTATCGTACCTGATGTGTCTGGCGAAGTTGGCCCAATTAAAGAAATCGAAGCCCTAAAAGAAAAAGGTCATCCACTTGTTTATGTTGGTGACGTTGTTGGTACAGGTTCTTCACGTAAGTCAGCCACTAACTCAGTATTGTGGTTCATGGGCGATGATATCCCTTATGTGCCAAACAAGCGTGCTGGTGGTTTCTGTTTAGGCAACAAGATTGCGCCAATTTTCTTCAACACCATGGAAGATGCGGGTGCATTACCGATTGAGCTTAACGTTGATAAAATGGAAATGGGCGATGTAATCGACATTTATCCATACGAAGGCGTTGTAAAGCGTGGCGGTACTGACGAAGTTATCTCTACGTTCGAACTAAAAACTGACGTTTTGTTAGACGAAGTTCGTGCTGGTGGTCGTATTCCATTAATCATCGGTCGTGGCTTAACGGACCGTGCTCGTGAAACATTAGGCTTACCAGCATCTGATGTATTCGTACGTCCACAAGATGTTGTTGTGACTAACAAGGGTTTTACCCTTGCACAGAAAATGGTTGGTAAAGCATGTGGCGTAAAAGGGATTCGTCCTGGCCAATATTGCGAACCTAAAATGACCTCTGTTGGCTCGCAAGATACTACCGGCCCAATGACACGTGATGAGTTAAAAGACTTAGCTTGTTTAGGTTTTAGCGCTGATTTAACCATGCAGTCATTCTGTCATACAGCGGCTTATCCAAAGCCAGTTGACGTTGACACACACCACACGCTACCTGATTTCATTATGAACCGTGGTGGCGTAGCATTACGTCCAGGTGATGGTGTTATTCACTCGTGGTTAAACCGTATGCTACTGCCTGATACCGTAGGTACTGGTGGTGACTCGCATACTCGTTTCCCAATTGGTATTTCATTCCCAGCCGGTTCTGGCCTAGTGGCATTTGCTGCAGCAACAGGTGTCATGCCTCTTGATATGCCTGAATCAGTTTTAGTTCGCTTTAAAGGTACAATGCAACCAGGTATCACACTACGTGATCTGGTACATGCTATCCCGTTAAAAGCGATTGAAATGGGTCTGTTAACGGTTGAGAAAAAAGGCAAAATTAATGCTTTCTCTGGCCGTGTATTAGAAATCGAAGGCCTTGAAAAACTGAAAGTTGAACAAGCATTCGAACTTTCTGACGCATCTGCAGAACGTAGCGCTGCTGGTTGTACTATTAAGTTAGACAAAGAGCCAATCATTGAATACTTAAACTCTAACATCGTGATGTTAAAGTGGATGATCAGTGAAGGTTATGGCGATCGTCGTACGATTGAACGTCGTATTACCGCCATGCAAGAGTGGATTGCTAACCCAGAGTTGATGGAAGCAGATAAAGATGCAGAATATGCTGAAATTATCGAAATCGACTTAAACGACATCAAAGAGCCAATCCTTTGTGCACCAAACGATCCTGATGATGCAGTATTATTATCAAGCGTTGCACAAACTAAGATTGACGAAGTGTTCGTAGGTTCTTGTATGACAAACATCGGTCACTTCCGTGCTACCGGTAAGATGTTAGACAAGTTTGCCAAAACACTGCCAACACGCTTATGGATTGCACCACCAACTAAGATGGATCGCGATCAGTTAACGGAAGAAGGTTACTACTCAATCTTCGGTCGTGTCGGTGCTCGCATCGAGATCCCTGGTTGTTCTCTATGTATGGGTAACCAAGCACGTGTTGCTGAAGGTGCTACTGTAGTATCAACGTCTACGCGTAACTTCCCTAACCGTTTAGGTACTGGCGCAAACGTATATTTAGCATCAGCTGAGTTAGCCGCTGTAGCAGCGTTACTAGGTCGTTTACCTTCAGTTGAAGAATATCAAAACTACGCTAAAGAATTAGATGCAACAGCAGCTGATACTTACCGTTATTTGAACTTCGACCAGATCGACTCTTACACTAAGAAAGCCGACAGCGTGATTTTCCAATCAGCTGTTTAAGTTTGAACTAGTTAATAGTTGAACTAAAAATGCCAGCAGAAATGCTGGCATTTTTATTAGCGTCATTTAACGTTTTCGAATGATGACAACATCTTTTTTGTGCGCGTTATCAACGTTGATAATGTTATATGCCGTTGGTTTTACGACGATCACTTTTTGGGTTACAACTTTATTTACAGGGGGCTGTAAGTGTCCTCGGTGAAAAAATGGAGCACAACCACTTAAGCTAACCAAGGTCATTATTACTAGCAATACTTTAACTTTTGATGCTGGTGTGGGAATTAACTGTTTCATAAAAACCTCATTACGATTGAATCATAATACCTAGATTAATCGTTTGAGTGTCAACCGCTGACCATGATGTGTAAAGTTACGCAAAGGGTTAACGCGACTACTGCTACGAATACTTAATATTCATATCAATCAGTGGTTCTCTTGAGCCTTTTTCCGCGCGCAATCTGGCTAAATACTGTAGCCATAACTCAGCTTGATTACTGCATAAGTTGTATAGCACCTGCCAAGAATACAAGCCGGTATCGTGACCATCATCAAAGGTAATTTTTACCGCATAATGACCCACAGGTTCGAGTGCTTTGATATTAACCGCTTTCTTGTGAGTGACCAATATAGGGTCTCCATGTCGCTGCACTTCAGCAGACGGGGAGAAGACTCGCAGCATTTCGCAGCTGATGTTGTAGGTTTGACCGTTATCAAATGTGACTTCTAATAACTTAGATTGGCGCTTAAGCTTAATACCACTAACAGTTGGCGTTGATTGAGTCATGGGGATACCTATAAAAAAGGATTAACACTAAATCGCTTATTATCATACGCGATTTTGCTGTTAATCCTATTGTTGTTAAGACTATTTGTGACGGTTAGCGCCCATCGCCTTATGTCGATATAAGCTATATCAATAGCGACGTGATTTAAGCTTAGGCTTATAAAATAAAGCGACTTAAATCTTCATCTTGTACCAAGGTATCAAGGTGGTCGTTAACGTATTGTGCATCAATGATGAAGGTTGAGCCTGATTTCTCAGATGCATCGTAAGAGATCTCTTCCATCAGTTTTTCCATCACAGTGTGTAAACGACGAGCTCCGATATTTTCAGTGCGTTCATTTACTTGCCATGCCGCTTCTGCGATACGTTCAATGCCTGATTCAGTAAACTCAATCGTTACGCCTTCGGTGTTCATCAGAGCGACATGCTGCTCTGTAAGCGAGGCAAATGGCTCTGTTAGAATACGTTTAAAATCAGCCGCAGTAAGGGCGTCGAGTTCAACTCTGATCGGTAAACGGCCTTGAAGCTCTGGGATTAAATCAGACGGTTTTGACATCTGGAATGCACCCGATGCAATAAACAAAATATGATCGGTTTTAACCATGCCGTGTTTAGTGGTCACTGTACAACCTTCAACTAAAGGCAGTAAGTCACGTTGAACACCCTCACGAGACACATCTGGACCAGAGCTTTCGCCGCGCTTACAGATTTTGTCAATTTCGTCTAAAAATACGATGCCATTTTGTTCAACCAATTCGATGGCTTGTTCTTTAAGATCTTCTTGGTTAACTAATTTGGCGGCTTCGTCTTCAACTAATTGCTTAAAGGCATCTTTAATTTTGAGCTTTTTACGTTTAGATGTACTTTGACCAAGATTTTGGAATAAACCTTGTAGCTGGTTAGTCATTTCTTCCATGCCAGGAGGTGACATGATTTCAACGCCAATTTGCGGCGCAGCTACATCGATTTCAATTTCTTTGTCGTCTAATTGGCCTTCACGCAGTTTTTTGCGGAATACTTGACGGGTGTTTGAGTCGTCTTTTGGCTCAGTGTCCCAATCATCTTTTGCTTTAGGCAATAGCGCGTCTAAAATACGTTCTTCGGCCATTTCTTCAGCCCGATGACGGCATTTTTTCATTTGCTGCTCGCGGGTCATTTTCACCGCTGAGTCAGTTAAATCACGAATGATTTGTTCTACTTCTTTACCGACATAGCCCACCTCGGTAAATTTTGTAGCTTCTACTTTAATGAACGGCGCGTTAGCCAGTTTAGCTAAACGACGCGCGATTTCGGTTTTACCGACACCGGTAGGGCCAATCATTAAAATATTTTTAGGGGTCACTTCATGACGTAATGCTGGCTCAAGTTGCATTCTGCGCCAGCGGTTGCGTAGGGCTACTGCTACAGAGCGTTTGGCATTATTCTGGCCGATGATATGCGAATCTAGTTCGTGAACAATTTCACGTGGAGTCATTTCAGACATAACTGTTCCTTTATTAACACTCGAATTAGTAGTCTAACTTTTCGATAGTTTTAAATTGGTTGGTAAATACACAAATATCGCCAGCAATGGTCAGAGATTTCTCTGCAATCTCTTGAGCGCTTAATTCGGTATTTTGCAATAGCGCTAACGCTGATGCTTGGGCATAGTTACCGCCAGAGCCAATAGCTATTAAGTCATGTTCTGGCTGAACCACATCACCGTTTCCAGTAATAATTAGTGAGGCTTCAGCGTCGGCAACCACAAGCATTGCTTCGAGCTTGCGCAGCATTCTGTCGGTACGCCAGTCTTTGGCGAGCTCAACTGCAGACTTTAATAAGTGGCCTTGATGCATTTCGAGCTTGGCTTCAAAGCGCTCAAAAAGAGTAAATGCATCGGCTGTACCACCGGCAAATCCAGCTAATACCTTATTATGATACAAACGACGCACCTTACGTGCGTTGCCTTTCATGACGGTATTGCCTAAAGATACTTGGCCATCACCAGCGATGACAACTTGGTTGTTGCGGCGTACGGATACAATAGTAGTCACGGTAAATCCTCTTTAAATGCATCAACGAATGCAATTGTTGATTCATGATTAAATTGGATATGGGGTCAAAATGATAGATATCAAGGACAGCATAAAAAAAGCCCCGTTCGAGTGAACAGGGCTGCTGATTATTTATCACGTTAATAGGCCGATTAGCGCTATTGCCATAACCAAATTTGGCAGGTGTTAATACCAGACTTTTGCATTTTATGGCGATTGGTTTCAGCTTCGCGTTTATTCGGGAACGGACCTAATACTACGCGGTACCAAATACCGTTAGCGCCTTCGCTGCGACGTACTTGTGCTTCCATTCCTTGAAAGGCAATACGAGCTTTCATTTCATTGGCTTGTGATTCTTGCCTAAACGAGCCGCATTGCATTTGATAAATACCACTGGAAACGACCCCAGTTGCCGGCAGATCAATTTCAACTTCCTTGTTTTCTAACTCTTCAAGGTATGTCCATTTCTCTTGTGGCTTAGGTGGTAATGCATTTGGGTCTGGCTTAACCACTTTTTTGACCGCAGGTGTCGGCGTGACTTCGGCTTGTACGGTTTTCTTTTTTGGTTGCTGTGCAGGCTCAGTGACTTGTGTTTCTGAGCTGCCGTTAATCGACCATAAAAAATAGCCAAAGCCGACAATAAGCGCTAACACAACAAATACAGGCAAATACGGAAAGCTACGCGCAGGCGCTTTTTTACGCTTTGGCGCACGGCTTTTATTCGGTTTACTTGCTCTGGGTTTGCGGTTTGCGTAGTCGCGACTCATGATTACATCCGCTCTAAAGTTTCAATGCCAAGCAATGACAAGCCTGTTTTTAGCGTATTAGCGGTTAATTGCGATAACAATAAACGACTTTGCTTTTGCGCTTCAGTGTCTGCGGCAAGTACTGGGCAGGCTTCGTAAAAGCTTGAAAACTCACTCGCAAGTTCATATAGGTAGCCACACAATACATGTGGTAACCCTTTGTCTGTCATGCGGGTAAGGACTTCACCAAACTGAGCTAATTTGGTGCCGAGGTCTTTTTCTTTTTCGTGTTCAAGGGCGATTTTCGCCTGGCTTAAATCGATGTCTTCAGCACGTTTGAAAATGCCGGCTACGCGAGTATAGGCATAGAGCAAATATGGTGCGGTGTTACCTTCAAAGCTGAGCATCTGCTCGAAGCTGAAAATATAATCGCTAGTGCGGTTTTTAGATAAATCAGCGTATTTAACTGCGCTGATACCGACAACGCGGGCGATTTCAGTGAGTGTTGCTTCGTCCATGTCAGGATTTTTACTGCGTACCAGTTCAAGTGCACGTACGTTAGCTTCATCTAATAAGTCGACTAGTTTAACTACGCCACCAGAGCGGGTTTTAAATGGACGACCATCTTCGCCATTCATGGTGCCAAAGCCTGTGTGCTCTAGAGACATGTCTGCACGGACAAATTTAGCTAATTTGGCAAGGTTAAATACTTGCTGGAAATGCAACGCTTGGCGTAAATCGACAAAGTACAACGCGCGGTCGGCTTTGAGTACGCTTGAGCGGTAACGCATTGCTGCTAAATCTGAGGTGGCATATAAATAACCGCCATCTGCTTTTTGAATGATAACCGGTAAAGGTTCGCCTTCTTTAGTGCGGAATTCTTCTTGGAATACCACTTTAGCGCCATTACTTTCGCTTAATAAACCTTGAGCATCTAAATCTTTAACCACTTGTGCAAGGTCTGCGTTGTAAGCACTTTCGCCGTGAACATCTGCGCGGGTTAAGCTCACACCTAGACGTTTGTATACATCATGGCAGTGGCTGAGTGAGATGTCGTTAAACTCACGCCACAGTTTATTACAGTATTCATCACCCGATTGTAAGGCAACCACTAGCTGGCGTGAGCGGGTGGCAAACTCGGTTGATTCGTCAAAGCGGACTTTTGCTGCACGATAAAAACTTTCTAGATCAGACAATTCCATTTTGGCTTGTTCGCCATTGGCGGCGCGTAGCTCTTCCATGTATGCCAATAGCATACCGAATTGGGTACCCCAGTCACCAACGTGGTTTTGACGGATCACGTTATGACCTAAAAACTCAAGTGCACGGACAACGCTGTCACCAATAATGGTTGAGCGTAAGTGGCCTACGTGCATTTCTTTGGCTAGGTTTGGCGATGAATAATCGACAACGATAGTTTGCTTAGTCGGTAAGATCACGCCTAAGTGGTCATCGTTTAATGCTTGTTGTAGCTGGTCTGCTAATGCATTGTCGTCGATAAAAAAGTTAATAAACCCTGGGCCTGCGATTTCGACTTTAGCAACGTGAGATGATGCGGGTAAGGTGTCGATAATCAATTGAGCTAATTCGCGAGGGTTCTTTTTGGCTACTTTGGTCAGCATCATTGCAAGGTTAGTCGCTAAGTCACCATGACTTTTATCTTTAGTGCGATCGACCTGAATGCGCGCTTGAAAATCAGCAGGCACAATACCTTGCTGTTTAAAAGATTCGAGGGTTTGTTCTAGTAAAGATTCAATATGTGATTTCATGGGCGTTTGCTTGCACTAATTCGTTAAATGAATGACATGACGGAACCGCGTATTTTAGCCGTTTATGGGGTTGAATTGCTATCTGCTTTAGCGGAAATATTGGTTTTTTTGTTTAATTCAACTTGAATAACAATCTAATTGAAGTTTATTACCGATGTTATGGCTCTTGATTGCTCAGTGATTAAGTCAAATTACATTAAATCCTGCGGATCTCTATCTATGGTCCAGCGGCAGCGTTTACCTTCTGGTAATTGTTCCATTTGAGCCAATACATGCTCAAATACACTTTGTAATCGATGACGGCTTTTGGCTTGTAACATTAATTGGCGTCGATATTTTCCGGCTTTACGGTCTAATGGTGCAGGTATAGGGCCAATGACCTCAAGTTCTTTATCTTGGGGGATGAGTTGGCTTATTTGGGCTAAAAAGGCATCGGCGTCTTGGGCTAAATGTGCTTCTGCACGAATCAATACCATGTGCCATGCTGGCGGCAATAATGCTTGTTGGCGCTCTGTTAGCTGACTTCGGGCAAATTCGCCATAACCCCGTTGCAGCAAATCGCGTAAAATAGGGTTGTCACTTTGGTGGGTTTGCAATAGCACTTTACCTGGTTTGTCTGCGCGCCCAGCACGGCCTGATACTTGAGTGTATAGCTGACCAAAACGCTCAGGCGCACGAAAGTCTGCACTGAATAACGCGCCGTCAACATCCAATAAGCCCACTAAAGTAACATCGGGAAAGTGATGCCCTTTAGCCAGCATTTGTGTGCCAACCAGAATTTTATATTTACCCATGTAAATCCCTTGTAACTGTTGTTCAAGGGAGCCTTTGCGCCGAGTTGTGTCGCGGTCGATACGCACAACTGGATGTTTAGGAAACAGTTTAATTAACTCCTGTTCGAGTTGTTCGGTACCTAAACCGTGTCCCATTAACATGGTACTACCGCATTCGTGGCATTGTTTGGGGATAGCATATTGATTACCGCAGTGATGGCAGCAAATTTCGTTTAAACCTTGATGCACGGTAAAAAAGGCATCGCAGCGATCGCATTCATGCAAATGACCGCATTCGTGGCACAGCAACGCTGGTGCAAACCCGCGACGGTTTAAAAATAATAACACTTGGTTGCCGGCATCAAGATGCATGCGCATCTCGTTAATGAGTGATGCTGACATACCGGCTTTTAATGGCTGTGAGGTAATGTCGATAATGCCTTGCTTCACTTTTTGCGCCGCTCCCGCGCGTTCGCTTAACTCAAGGTGATGATAACGCCCAGACAACGCATTTTGTAAGGTTTCAAGTGATGGTGTAGCAGAACCAAGAACCACTTGAATATCTTCTAAATGACCACGCATTACGGCTAGATCTCGGGCGTGGTAGCGCACACCTTCTTGTTGTTTAAAGCTGCTGTCGTGTTCTTCGTCTAAAATGATGAGACCAGGAAATGCCATCGGGGTGAACAACGCGGAACGAGTACCAATAATAATGGCCGCTTCACCCACGCGTGCTTGTCGCCAGGCTTCGAGTCGTTGATTGTCGGTTAATCCTGAATGAATCACCGCCACTTTTACTTCAAACCGACGTTTAAAGCGATTAATGGTTTGCGGGGTTAAACCGATTTCGGGAACAAGAATAAGTGCCTGTTTTCCTTTTTTTAAAATGGTTTCAAGCAAGGTTAAATAGACTTCGGTTTTACCTGATCCCGTAATACCTTCTAGCAAGGTACAGTGGAACCCTTGTTGCTGCGTGAGAACAGAAACAGCGACGGCTTGTTGCTTATTTAATTTGTGTGGCGACTCGTTCATGATTAACCGTTGACGCCAGCTTAAGTCGTGAGTAATGACCGCACTTCTTTGTTCTATCCATTGCTTATCTTGCAATGCTTTTAGCGCAGATTTACTTAATGCTTGGGTCGTGAATTCGTCTTGAGTTAATGGATTTTCAAGTAATAAATCAAACAGTTTTTTTTGTGCAGGGGCGCGCTTAAGTACACTTGAATCAGATTGACGACCTTGTTCGCTTAAATGATATTCAACCATCGCCTGTGGTGTAGCATCTAGCCCTTTACGTAAGGCGACGGGTAGGGCTTGACTGAGCATTTGGCCTTGCGAGGTAAAGTAATATCTCGCCGCCCAAAGCGTTAATTTATATAGCGAGTCGGGCAGTAATGGGGCATCATCTAAAACGGTTGTAACAGATTTAATTTGTTGCGGAGCTAAATCACAAGTGTCGGTGATTGCAGTGATTAACCCAATGAGTTGCTGGCGCCCAAAAGGCACTTTAACTCGCAAACCAATTTGCAGTGCTGTTTGCTGTTCGTCTTTTACACGATAACTAAAGTTTTGGCGTAATGGGACTGGTAAGGCGACTTCAACAAACACGGGCATAGGGTTTCACATTTTTCAATTCTATTAGGGATTGTGGATCAGTTTACCTCTAAGTGTCATCAAAGATATAGGGCAAGTGTTATGCGTAAAAGACTTTATATGGTCTTATTCTTCGTCTTAGGATTATGTGTTAATGCTCAACAAGCGTTGGCGCAAGTAAATCATGTCAGCATTAATAGCCGTCAGTCCGAGTTGAGTCAGCAGCCGTTATTAAAAGTGAATCTAGTCGCGCAAAATGATGATTGGTCACAGCTTAGTTTTTATTTACGGCAGAAAGTTGATGGTGACATGCAGCAACAAAGGTTATCGATACAGCCGATTAATCGTTTTTTAGTGCAACTTGATGGCAAAGTGCCAGTGACAGACAGTAATGCGCAGTTAGTGATTACTGAGAACCAGCAAAGCAAAGCGGTGTTATTAGCTGTACTAGCATTGTTTGATGCGCCACTTTCATTTAAAAGCGCTGCATTTATTGAGGCTCAGCCATTAAAGGTTACGGACGCGCCTTTAGCTGAAACTTCAGAGCAAGTCGTATCTGACGGGAATCAAGTCGCGCTAAGCACGATTAAACGCAGTACGGCAAAAGAGGTTGAAACAAATAGCGTTAGCGAAGCTGTTTTACAGCCCAGAAAGCCAGATAATTGCCAGATTATAAAAGATAATTCAGATACCCTATGGCGCATAGCTGATCGCTATAAAGATCAATGGAATACCAGTGTTTACGGTGCAATGTTAGCTATTTTTGAAGCGAATATGCTGTCTTTTTCTAAACAAAGAATTCATTTATTGCTTAAAGATGCAGTATTAGCATGCCCGTCGACAGAAATATTGGCTCAATATGATAATAAAGCTGTCGATAAAAAAGTATTTGAAGTGATAGAAGCTAAACATGCTGCGAGATAGCTTATTTAATGTGTAACTGTGATTAAGGTAAACAAAGTGTTGAGTAATTACTCTTATTGGTCAGTAATTGGTTGCAGCCGTGGGTGTTAATTTATATAGTTGTTTGCGTTAATACAGGTTATTTAAGCAAAAATAAGTCAATGTGCAAATAATTCAATAATATTATCTCGATAGTGATAAACAACAATAAACACTGTATTAAGTGAATTTACAACGTTAGTCACGTTGTTTTTAAGCCGTTTGAAGTAAGGGATTGATTTGATGAAAGGCGTAAAGGTGCTAGCCATAATGGCATTACTCGCTGTGGGTTATAATCCAACAGTGATTGCAGAAGTCAGTCATATTAGTATTGATACAGCCGCCTTTGAACAAGGTCAATTACCCAGATTAACCGTTAATGTTGTGACTGAGCATCATGATTTGTCGCGGTTGACGTTCTATTTACGTCAAATTTACCAAGATAATATTGTATTAGAAAAGCTTGATGTTGAACGCCAAGGGAACGATGTGTTTACTTTGTCGGGTAAAGAACAACTGCGTGACCCCGATTCAGCATTGATTGTCTCTGAGTATCGCAATGCTAAATGGCAGCAATATTCTCCAGTGCCATTGTTTAATCAACTATCACAAACCAGTAGTCATCAGCCTGTTGCTATTAAAAAAATGAAGTTACCCACTTCATTATCTTCGTCTGCCCCTCAGGTTGCTGAAATAACTCGCGTTGTGGCTAAAACACCTGTTTTGGCTGCAACCCAAGAGTTATTAGAAGGTTGCAATATACTTAAGCAACCGAATGACTCTTTATGGAAAATCGCAGTGAGATACCGCAAACAGTGGGGCTCTAATATATATGGTGCAATGTTGGCTCTGTATGAAGCAAACCCACAAGCGTTTTACCAAGGCAAAATTAGTCTGTTACAGCTAGACAGCTCATTGCGTTGCCCGTCAGCCAATATATTAGTGAAGTATCAAAATGTAGATGCTGATAGGGCGACATTTGATGACTTGGTTGCTAGTCAGCAAGGTCAAACTAGCGCGATAGCCCAAGCGTCAAAACGTGCAGTTCCTAAAAAAGCACCACAACCTATACACGTTAACGCAATTGCCGTTTCTGTCGATCATACTAAGATAGACGCTGATGTTACTACGGGTAATCGTATTGATATTACCGATGTGACTGACGTTGTAAAAGTCGATGCGTTAGAACATCAAAGTGTACAGCAATGCTCAATTGATAAGCGCCCAGACGACAATTTATGGCGTGTTGCAGTGCGCAATCATCAACAGCTAAACACCAATGTGTATGGTGCAATGTTAGCGTTATACCATGCCAACCCCAATGCATTTTTCAAACAGAAAATTTACCTATTAATGGCTGACAGCAGCTTAGACTGCCCATCAAACAAGGCGTTACAACAATACCAAAACGCTGCTAAAGATCAGCTGACTTATGAAGCTCTTGAGCGTAAGCAGAGGCGATCTTAATTTACTAAAGCTTGAGCGTTTATAAATTCTACTTGTCTGGGCTTGTCAGACACTGTATTATCTCGCGCCTAAAACATATTGTTATTAACTTCATGTGGTGTCCAACTTCGGGTTGTGATGGCGACATGGCCTTCAATTTAAGGTACTCCAAATGAAAACTGGTATTCACCCAAATTACGCTGAAATCACTGCAACTTGTACTTGTGGTAACATCATTAAAGTAAACTCTACTGCTGGTAAAAACTTGCACTTAGACGTATGTGGCGCATGTCACCCGTTCTACACTGGTACTCAGAAAATTGTTGATACTGGTGGTCGTATTGACAAGTTCAACAAGCGTTTCAGCGTGCTTGCTAAGAAGTAATTGCCCTGCAATTAACTTTATAAAGGCGCCTTTGGCGCCTTTTTTGTTTTTAGCGTTCGCATAATGACATTGTGCTGTAATGGAAACTTATTTTTAAGCTGTAAACAATGCAAAAACACCTAAAACTCTTTTTATTGTTATTTAAGCAAAATAAATAACAATAAACGCCTGTTAAAACGGTTTATCCTCATAAATCTTGTTATTTTCCTACATTTTTAACTCTTTGATTTATATATATTCATGTTGGTTTAGTTTGATTAACAAAACCTAAGCTTGTTTGAGGCGGTCAACACATCCTATCACTCAGTTTTTGATTTCTATCGACACTGTAATAGCGTATCGTTACAACACTTTCGATGATTAGCATAATCAATGTGTTCTTAATGCTAGTCACAATTTTAATGATACTAAATAGCGCATTTCAGGATGTATACAATGTCAGATATTCGTCAACAAGCTCTCGATTATCATGAATTCCCAGTACCAGGTAAAACGGCGGTGTGCCTCACCAAACCAGCCCAATCGAGTCACGACCTTGCTTTGGCATATAGCCCAGGTGTGGCAGAACCCGTGCGCGAAATTGCTTCAGACCCTGAAAATGCCTATCGTTATACTAATAAAGGCAACACTGTCGCGGTGATTACTAACGGCACTGCTATTTTAGGCCTTGGTAATTTAGGTCCATTAGCTTCAAAGCCCGTTATGGAAGGTAAGTCGCTTTTATTTAAGCGTTTTGCCAATATTGATTCTATTGATATTGAAGTGAAACATCGCACCACTGAAGATTTTATTAATACTGTTGAGTCGATAGCTGACACGTTTGGCGGAATCAACTTAGAAGATATTAAAGCACCAGAGTGTTTTGAAATTGAACACGAACTCATTAAGCGCTGCAGCATTCCTGTTTTTCATGATGATCAACATGGCACAGCCATTGTTACCGCCGCTGGAATGTTGAATGCTTTAGAAATCCAAGGTAAAAAAATTGATGATGCGATATTTGTTTGCTTAGGTGCTGGGGCCGCGGCCATTGCCTGCATGAGCATGATTGTTAAGTGTGGGGCACTGCGCGAAAACGTGTATATGCTCGACAGGCAAGGGGTGATCCATACTCGACGTGACGATTTAAACGAATACAAAGCGCTGTTTGCCAACAATACAGACAAGCGCACTTTGCAAGATGTGATTAAAGATGCAGACGTGTTTTTGGGGTTATCTGGTGCAAATTTGTTAGCGGCTGAAGACATTGCCTTAATGGCGCCTAATCCAGTGATTTTTGCGTGTTCAAATCCCGATCCTGAAATTAAACCGGAATTAGCACATGCCATCCGCAATGACCTGATTATGGGAACCGGGCGCAGTGATTATCCTAATCAAGTTAATAACGTATTGTGTTTTCCGTTTATTTTCAGAGGTGCATTAGATGTACGTGCCGCTGTGATTAACGATGAAATGAAATTAGCGGCGGTGTATGCCATTGCTAATTTAGCAAAAGAGCCTGTGCCTGCAGAAGTACTAGCGGCTTACCCTAAAGTGTCCTCATTAGGCTTTGGTGCAGAATATGTGCTCCCAAAACCGATGGACCCGAGGTTACTTCCGATTGTCGCCCGCGCAGTGTCGCAAGCAGCAATAGATTCTGGCGTAGCTAAAATCACTACATTACCGAGTGAATATAAGATTTAAATTTTAAGCTGTACTGACGATAAACTAAGGGGCGAGAGCCCCTTTTTGCTGCGTGGGTTAAACGTTCAGTGAATTTATATGGCACAATCGCTATACTGATGCAAATTGACGTTAGTCTTTATATTTGCGTTACACCTTATAAAAATAAATCCAGCAGGGTAGCGGATAAATGAAAATTACCAAGATCCTTACAAAAAAAATCACCAGTTTTTGGTTACTTTCATTAGCGGCAGTGGCTTTTGTGTTTCTTCTGTGCGCTATCATGAGTTTCATACAGCTCACCTATACTTTTCAGCAACAAAAAGTCACTGAACTCGAAACCATGCTAGTTGCGCACAGTAAACAGCAAGATAATAGCCCGCTATCTACTTGGTTACCCCCATTATTGTCTGCTTATAATGCCGTTGATTTCAGCTTAAGTCAGGGGGATAAATTATTATATGAATATCATCATGACAATCTTAGAATTACTAAAAACAGCCTAACGCTATATCAGAATCAGCTTGATAATGGTTTACGATTATCACTTACCATGCCGCCACCGTTTTCTTTAAATAACCTTGGTTGGTATGAGTTGATTATTCTTATCATTGGCTTTACTGCAATAGGGATTTTTGTACGTTTTGGGTATGGTTGGTATTCACGTGAGCTTGATGGTATTGAACAGCTCGCTTTGCGCAGTAAGCTGATTTTAGAGGGCGATTTAGTTCAAGCGGCTCAAGTGCCCACAAACGGTAAGCCGCGAATGATCAATCGGGCGATTAGTAAATTATTGAGCGATCTAGATGATGCTCACAAAGAACGCGGACGTTTAGACCAATTTATTCGCAAAGACACCTTTTTAGACAAACAAACTCAAATCGGGAATGGCATCTTTTTTCAAAATCGCTTAGATGCATTAAGCCATAATCAAAAAATGATTGCCCATGGGGTATTGATGTTGATTGAGTTTGACGACATGGATTTAGTTGAAGAGGAATTAGGTGAAAGTGGCCTTAAAGCCATGTTTACTTTAACCACAGAAGCCATAACAGCAGTATTAGCTCAATACGAAGACAGTATTTTTGCCCGTCGAAGTTATCAACAGTTAGTGATTGTCATTCCTCAATTATCGCTTACTGAAGCCGACCAGTTGGCTCAGCGGGTACTGAAAACCTGCCTCGCATTACCTTTTTATGGTTTAGGCAATCCGGATAACTTTTTGCACTTAGGCAGTGCATTTTTTAAAGCGGGTGACTTACAGGTTCAACTCATCGAAGAGGCTGAAATGGCACTTCGTGCCGCACAATTACAACGAGTAAACAATTGGTTTATGTATGATAAAGGTGCTGTCGATGAAGAAATTGCCAAGGGCTCTGTGCGTTGGCGCAGTTTTCTTGAAAATGCATTGGTGGCAAAACGTTTCTTTACCCTGCAGCAAGCTGTTGTCGACAGTGATAACCGTATTTTACATTATGAAGTCTTTAGTCGAGCTCGTGATAATCAGGGTAATGATGTACGCGCCACTTTGTTTATTCCAATGGCCAATAAATGTGGCTTAATGCCACAAATTGAACGGCAAATATTAGAGCAAGTATTGTTTGGTTTAATGCCTAAAAACGATGCGACTTACTGTATTAATTTGAGCCTGGACACTTTGGTAAGCAGGGCTTTTGTTCGTTGGGTACAGTCCACCTTGCTTGAACATAGGCCCCTGGCCTCAAGACTCATTTTTGAGGTGTCAGAAGATATTATTGTTAAACACCAAAGTAACCCTGCATTCATTAAGTCACTCGATATGTTGAGAAAGATGGGGGCGAAATTAGCCGTAGATCATGTTGGCCAACATGTTGTTGGGACACACTATATCCAAGAGCACCATTTTGATTTAGTAAAATTACACCGTTCTATTGTCAGGCAGGTGCATCAGCGTTCTGAAAATCAGCTATTTATTCGAAGCTTAATTGGTGGGTTATACCGTGCAGAGGTAAAGGTGATAGCTGAGGGCGTAGAATGTTTTGAAGAGTGGCAAACGCTGAAAATTTTAGGCGTAAGTGCGGCACAAGGTGAATATTTAGATCAAATAACTGAGAGCTAATTTTAAAAAGTCCAATACTTCAATATTAAAGTATCTTCGCTTTTGCATTGGCCTTTAATTAGGTATGCTATATTGTTATTAATGTAACAAAATTAAAACATTAACAATGTGTTCGAGGTGAAGTTTTTATCATTTGAGTATGAGCTATTGCGCGACAACACTAACCAACTAATGAGATATTGTTTTAGTCATCGTTATGTTCAGGATTTTTGGGGTAGAATGGGTTTTATTGAGTTTTTTCATCGTATAGTAAACCAATAATCTAGAATAATTATCACGTTAGTGAGTATGGGACGCGTAATGAAAAGTGGTGTTTTGAGTAAATTAGCCTTTTGGAAATCATCCAAAATAACCGGAGATGTCGGTGTTTTTATCTCTGACAGTTCGTTATGGGTGTGTAAAGCTCAAAAAGGCACATCTGCCAATACCATTACGCAAATTCCGGTGGTGAAAAACAATTGGAACCAAGCTTTTGAACAGTTAAAAGTACAATTTGGCCATGTTCGAATGCAATTAGTCTTGTCCTATGCTCATTATCAACTTTTACAAGCTGACAAACCCAATGTTGATTCAACAGAAATTGCCCAGGCATTAATTTGGGCGATTAAAGACATGGTGTCAGAGCCTGTGGGCAATATTCATTTAGATTATTTTGAATCCAGCATTATTCCAAACGCCAAACTCAGTGTCGTAGTGTCGAGCCGTGAGTTACTCATGCAACTTGCTTCTGCTTGTAAAGCAAATAGTTTAACCGTTGCAGGCATTAGCATAGAAGAGTTAGTGCTACGGCATATGCTGCCTAACGATAGTATGGCTCATATGTTAGTTGCACATTTACCGCAAAAAGAGCTCTTACTTATGGTGGTGAAAGCCGGTGAAGTGTTAATGCAGCGCAGAGTGCGGGGTTTTAATCAGCTGAGCACAGCAACTTATGACGAATTACAACAAGGTTTAGCTGATAACTTAAGTCTTGAAATTCAACGTTCGATGGATTATTTCGAAAGCCAACTCCGTCAAGCGCCTGTGACGTCTATTACGATTGCCGCAGATGGTGATAGCAGTGCACTGGCTAACTTGGTCGGGGCGAACTTCAATCAAAAAGTGCATGCACAAACCCATGATGGTATGAGTGGATTATTCGCTCAGTTAGCATTACAAGAATTAACACGAGGTGATGCGTGATAAAAACCAGCGTTAATTTATATACTGTCGACTTATTGCCGCAACAGCAGCGATTAACCTTGACGCGACTAATGCTGACATTGTTGCTCCTTGTTGGAGTATGCATTGCCTTTTATGGTTTCGGTTGGTGGCAGCAAAATCAGTTACACACAGTTCAACTGCAGGCGAGTAATGATAAAAATCAGCTAACGGCACAAAAAACACAGTTAGAAGCTCAAATCGCCGCGAGAAAACCTGATTCAGCCCTAGTTGCCCAAGTTGAATTGGATGAGCAGCGCCTTGATTTAAAAATACGCTTGAAAGATGAGCTAGGTCAACGCAAAAACCTTATCAGTCAGGGCTATTCGCCTATGTTGACTGATTTGGCCGCCGTCGCTGATGCTAATGTATGGCTTAGTCATATCAGTATTTCTCAGCAAGATAATGCCCCGCAGCGGATAGAGTTTGAAGGCTATGGCCGTAACCCGCAAAGCATTCCGTTATGGATTGATAGACTAAAAAACACATCGACTTTAAAGGGGTATGCTTTTTCAGCGATGACGATGGACAGAGGTAATGATCAACCATTAATGTTCAAATTAACCAGTCAAACTGCTGATAAGGAGCCCTCACAATGAAGCAACAATGGGCAACTTGGTCAGAAAAATTTAATCAACTCAGCCAGCGGGAGCGAGTCTTAATTGCGCTTGCGAGTATCGTTGTGATTGGCATGTTGTTGTATTTACCATTGGAATCACTCTGGAAACAGCAACAGTTGATGCAAAGACAATTGACTGCTTTAAGCCAAGAAAACGATATATCACGTCAACAAATTGCTTTATATGAAGAGCGCTTGCAGTTAGATCCTAATAAAGATTACCAGCAGCGTTTATTGTTAGTGAATGAGCAGATGTTAGCCATTGATGCTGAATTAGATGCACAAATGGTTGATATGGTACCAGCAGATTATATGCCGACAGTATTAGCCAACTTACTGGGTAATGTAAAAGGTGTAACCCTTAAATCGTTCGCCTCTATTACACCTACGCCATTATTAAATATGGGTGAAGACAGTAACGTTAATTTATACAGTCATGGTATTAAGTTGAGCTTACAAGGTGATTATTTTGCCATTTTAGCGTTTGTCTCAGCGGTGGAAAATATGCCAGACAAATTGTATTGGAAGCGCTTGGATTATCGTGTTGAGACACATCCAAATGCGCTAGTTCAATTAGAACTTTACACACTGAGTGTGAATAAGGACTTTATCAGTGTTGCTAAACAGAATTAGCCTTAACGCTCTGGCTGTGATGGTCAGTAGTGTAATGATGTTTGCTTCCCCTGCAGAAGCACAATCGTTGCGAGACCCAACCTTGCCAAGTCAGGGTTATGTTGCAGTGAGCTCGAATGCCGTTCCTCAGCAAACAATGGTGCTCAACAGTATCGTTAATGGGCAGCGAGCATATGCGGTGATTAATAACAATATTCTCTCAGTGGGTGACACGATTAGTGGTGTCGGGCTACGTGTGACCTCGATAGGCCAAGACAGCGTTACCTTGTCAGATGGCAGAAAACTTCAGCTGTTTCAGTCGATAACAGAGCGATAGGATAAGAATAAAAATGAAAGTAATTAAATATGTTACCCCTCTGATGTCGCTGTGTTTGGTTGCTTGCCAAACAACAGATAGGCCTGAGCCTGAAACGGTTAAGTCAGCATTAGCTGAGTCAATGCAACAAGCGCAAGCTAATGCTGCTGTTACTCCGCCGCCAGCCACAATGCCTGCTGAAGTGCAGCGTGAGTTAAATGGTAGCAATGTGCTTTCCTCTGCAAAAGCGCTTCCTGCCGAGCGTCGCTTTGATGTGTCGGCAAATAATGTCGATGCTCGCGTCTTTTTCCCTAGTTTAGTGAAAGACACTCCTTTAAGTGTGGCAGTGCATCCTGATGTGCAAGGCACTATTTCTCTATCACTAAAAGCGGTTACTTTGTCTGAAGCATTACAAGTTGTAGAAGATATCTACGGTTACGAAGTGAGCCGCCAAGGGCGTATTTTACGGGTCTTCCCATCAGGAATGCGCACTGAAACGTTTCCACTCAACTACCTGTATATGCAGCGTGAAGGTTTATCGTTAACATCCGTGAGTTCAGGGCGTATCTCAGATGATAATGACAATTCAAGTAGTAATAGTAACAGCAACAGCAGTTCAAGCAGTTCTAACAGCAATAGCAGCAGCTCGGGCAGTAACGAACAAAGCAACGGTACCTTTATCCGCTCCACTACTAAAACTGACTTTTGGGGTGAGTTACAAGCCACATTAGTGTCAATTATTGGTGAAACAGGTGGCGGTCGCCAGGTGGTTGTAACTCCGCAAGCAGGTTTAGTGACCATCCGCGCTTTTCCTAATGAGTTAAGACAAGTTCGGGCTTTTTTGACTACAGCTGAAAGCCATTTGCAACGCCAGGTGATTTTAGAGGCCAAAATAATAGAAGTGACCTTGTCTGATGGTTATCAGCAAGGCATTCAGTGGGAAAATTTATTAGGCCATGTGGATAGTACCAATATTAATTTCAGTACCTCAGCTGGCCAGGGGTTAAGTGATACCATTTCTTCAGTGATCGGTGGTGTAACCTCACTTAACGTTACAGGTACAGATTTTAGTACCATGATTAGCTTGCTCGACACTCAAGGTGATGTTGATGTGCTATCCAGCCCACGAGTGACCGCGACCAACAACCAAAAAGCGGTGATTAAAGTGGGTAATGACGAATATTTTGTTACTGATGTGTCGACCACTACTGTGTCATCGACCACAACAGTGACTACGCCAGAAGTTGAGTTAACACCATTTTTCTCAGGGATTGCGTTAGATGTTACGCCGCAAATTGACGAAAATGGCAATGTACTATTACACGTTCATCCGTCGGTTATTGACGTGCAAGAGCAAACCAAAATTATTCAAATTAGTGATTCGACGTTAGAGCTACCATTAGCGCAAAGTGAGATCCGCGAGTCTGATACAGTCATTAGAGCTGCATCGGGCGATGTGGTGGTGATTGGTGGTTTAATGAAGAGTGAAAACATCGAAACTGTATCGAAAGTACCATTTTTAGGTGATATCCCATTTTTGGGCGAAGCCTTTACTAACCGCAGTAAATCCAAGCAAAAAACGGAATTGATTATTTTACTTAAGCCAACAGTCGTGGGTTTAGACACCTGGAAAGATGAGCTCAAGCGTTCGCAAGATTTGATTGAGCGTTGGTATCCTTCTAAGTGATGATGGAACGTAAATAAGTATGTATTTGCAACACTTTGGCATGGCGCAGCTGCCTTTTACGCTGACGCCCAATACAGGGTTCTTTTTTGGTTTAGCACCCCATGTAGAAGCCTTACAAGTGTTGCAAACCGCGTTAGAGACCGGTGAGGGATTTATTAAAGTAACCGGCGAAGTGGGAACAGGGAAAACATTAGTTTGCCGTAAATTATTGAATGACTTACCGACTCAATATCACTGTGCTTATTTGCCTAACCCATACCTAACACCAAAAGAGTTACGTTTTGCAGTAGCGGCAGAGTTAGGGTTAGCGCTACCTAATAAACTCGATCAACAACAATTAACTCGTTTGATCCATGAACGGTTACTCGAATTAAATCATCAAGGCTTTCATGTTGTGTTAGTGCTCGATGAAGCCCAAGCATTACCCGACGACAGTATTGAAGCATTACGGTTATTTACGAACTTAGAAACCGAAAGTCGTAAGTTGTTGCAGGTGGTGTTATTTGGTCAGCCCGAGTTAGATGAGCGGCTCGGACAAGCTAAATTTAGACAGTTACGTCAACGGATCACGTTTAGTTACCATTTACGCCCTTTGAGTTGGGATGAAATCCGCGCTTATATTCAATATCGGCTAAGCATTGCTGGTTATCAAGGGCCTGATTTATTTGGTGTAAGCGATATTAAATTGTTAGCTAAAGCCGCTCGAGGCATTCCACGTTTGGTAAATATATTGGCGCATAAAAGTTTACTGCTTTGTTACGGAGAAGGGAGCCAACGAGTGTCGACCAAGCATTGTCGAGCAGCAATACGTGACACTGAAGATATTAATTTAACCGAACGCTCAGGTTTTTCACGCTCTAGCATACTAGTGATTATTTTATTATTAACATTGATGCTAATGCTGGGATTCATGGATTTAGGTGGTGAGTGGTTGACACGGATAAGTGAGTATTAATGAGTGTGATAATAAAAATGCTGCGAGATTTAGAACAGCGTGAAAAACCAGATTCAGCGCAATCAGACCCAGCGACCTCCCAGTCGAAGGGGGAGTTTGTTCGTCCGCAAGTTCAATATTATCCAACTGAAAAGTCTCGCTCGCCATTAATCGCCGTCGGTATTGGTTTACTGCTGTTAATCCCTGTTGCATGGTTTGGTGTGTCAATGTACCAAAAAATTGACCCGACGGTTGAGCCGCAATTGGCTGAGCAGAGCGTAACAAATGCCGCAATTCGAAGTGCAGACGATAACGCTGAAGATATGCCTGCTCAACCTATTGGTGATATGCAACTTAGCACTTCAGGAATAGTGCAAATTAGCAAAGTTGAGCGTGTAGATGCGCAAATCAGTAACTCCGTAACAACAACTACTGCTGTTAATGATAATAATGATAATGGCGTAGCCAAAACCGCGAGTGTTGCCGCGATAACGGTGAGCGAGGAAGAGCCTACTGAGCGAGCTTCTGACGCTATGGTTGCTGCTCAGGATACATCAGTGGCGTTAGTTTCAAATGAGGCTACGCCCTTAAAGCAAGCCGATGAACCTGTAATTAGTAAAACTAAGTTAACTTCAACCTCAACAGATAAAGCAAAAAATATTAATGATGTAAATCGTGTTGTAGCAACAACTAATCAGTCACAAATTGTAGCCAGCGATAAGCCTGACGTTTCAACAGCAGCCTCCAATGACATGACGGTTAAAGAGGTTGTATTAACCAAAACTCAAATGGCGCAGTTACAGTACCGTAAAGCGGTTGATGCTGAAAAAGTACAAAATGTCGATGATGCAGCCAGTTTTTATTTAGAAGCCATTATTTTACAGCCGAGTTTACATAAAGCCCGCAAGCAACTGGTGGCTATATATTATGCTCAAAACAATACCACTACTGCTATGCGTTTATTGGAAAGTGGCATTAGTATGTTTCCACAGGAATGGGAGTTTTATGTCATTCTGGCGCGGATTCAAGTTGAAATGAAAGCCTTTGATAGTGCCAATATCACTTTGGCTTCAATCCCAGACAACTCAAGTTGGTCTCGCGATAAATGGGTGGCACAAACTGAGTTAGCGCAAAGTAATCAAGATTACATCTTAGCAGAGCAAGCTTATCGCAATTTATTGCAAGCAGAATCGACTCAGGCTCGCTGGTGGATGGGGCTTGGGTATGCGTTAGATTCCCAACAAAAATACATCCCGGCAGCTCAAGCTTATCGTTCTGCACTAAGCTATGAAGGATTGTCGATGTCAGCCATGAATTTTATTGAAACCCGATTAGCTCAGCTAGGAGAAAACCGATGAAACCAAAGTTAAAGATGCGCTTAGGTGATCTTCTGGTGCAAGAGCTTATTATTACCGAAGCACAATTACAGCAAGCATTAACAGAACAGCGTAATAGCGGTAAAAAACTCGGCCGAACCTTGATTGACCTTAAGAGTATTAGCGAAGATCAATTACTGCAGTTTTTGTCTCAGCAGCTGAATTTACCTTATTTAGACATCAGCCGTAGGCCTATTGCTGCAGAAGTGGTTAACATTCTTCCTGAGGTACAAGCTCGTCGTTTTCGTGCCCTAGTGGTTGAAAGCGGTGCCGATCATGTATTGATTGCAATGAGCGACCCCGCCGATTTACAAGCCATTGATAACTTAGAGTTGTTGGTCGCTCCTAAGCAATTAATGCTGGCGGTAGCTCCAGAGCAACAGTTGTTAGATGCATTTGATAACTTATATCGTCGTACTGGCCAAATTGCAGAAATTGCCGGCAAGCTTGAAGAAGAATATGCCGCCGACGACATGTTCGACCTTAGCAGCTTAACAGAAGGCGATGCCGATAACGAAACCACCGTGGTGAAGTTGTTGCAGTCTATTTTTGAAGATGCAGTGCAAATGCGGGCATCGGACATTCATATTGAGCCAGGCGAAAAAGTGCTGCGCATTCGTCAGCGTATTGATGGTCAATTACATGAAAATACACTAAGTGAAGTGAATATTGCCTCTGCATTAGTACTTCGTCTTAAGCTCATGGCTGGCCTGGATATATCAGAAAAGCGTATGCCACAAGATGGCCGTTTTCATATCGAAATTAAAGGTCATAAAATCGATGTGCGTATGTCGACCATGCCAATTTATCATGGCGAATCGGTGGTAATGCGTTTATTAGATCAAACCACGGGTTTACGCACCTTAGATGAAACCGGTATGCCACCGCACATTGTGGCGCGTATTCGTAAACAAATTAAACGCCCTCACGGCATGTTATTGGTTACCGGACCTACGGGCAGCGGTAAAACCACGACCTTGTACGGTATTTTAAGTGAATTAAACACACCAGATCGAAAGATCATTACTGTGGAAGATCCGGTAGAGTATCAATTACCGCGTATTAATCAGGTGCAAGTAAATCACAAAATTGGCTTAAACTTTTCGAATGTACTGCGTACCACTTTGCGCCAAGATCCCGATATCATCATGGTGGGCGAAATGCGTGACCAAGAAACCGTTGAAATTGGTTTACGAGGCGCATTAACCGGTCACTTTGTATTATCAACCTTGCACACCAATGATGCGGTAACCAGTGCTTTGCGACTACTTGATATGGGCGCGGCAAGCTACTTAGTTGCGAGTGCCTTGCGAGTAATTATTGCCCAGCGATTAGTGCGCAGAGTTTGCCACAATTGCGCTGTCGACTACCAACCTACGGCAGCAGAGCGCAGCTGGTTGTCTAGTGTCACTAAGCAAGATATTCACAGTGCGACTTTTAAAGTCGGTAGTGGTTGTCAAACGTGTAATGGCTCAGGGTATCGAGGTCGAATTGGTATTTTTGAAATTTTAGAACTCGATGAAAATATGATAGATGCTATGCGCACCGGTAACCCACAAGACTTTGCCCGTGCAGCTTTGCGTAGTCCTAACTTTATCCCTTTGGCCCATTCGGCAATGGAATATTTATTGCAAGGGACTACCACGTTAGAAGAGGTGGCTAAGTTAGTCGAAGATGTCACTGAGTCAAACATGGCATTATCAGCAGACTTAGTTAATCAGCCTGGCGTTGGGGCGTAATTATGCCTACTTATCAATACCGTGGTCGTGATGCGCAAGGTAAATCGGTAACCGCACTGCTAGAGTCTGCAAATGAGAGTGCTGCGGCAGATATATTGTTGTCGCGTGGCATTATTCCGTTAGAACTCAATGAAGTTAAGCCTAAGCAATCGTTTTCTATGGCGTTGTTTCAGAGCAAAGTGTCGTTAGAAGAGTTACAAATTTTCACTCGACAAATGTACTCGCTTACACGTTCTGGCATTCCTATTTTACGTGCTATAGCTGGGTTATCTGAAACGACTCACTCGCAGCGAATGAAGCATGCGCTAGATGATATCTCTGAGCAGTTAACATCAGGTCGGCCTTTATCGTCATCAATGAACCAGCACCCTGATGTATTTGATTCTCTATTTGTTTCAATGATCCATGTTGGTGAAAACACGGGTAAATTGGAAGATGCTTTTATTCAACTGTCGCATTACATCGAGCGCGAACAAGAAACCCGTCGACGTATTAAAGCGGCAATGCGTTATCCGATTTTTGTGCTGATAGCGATAACCATCGCGATGGTTATCCTTAATATTATGGTTATTCCTAAGTTTGCGGATATGTTTTCGCGTTTTGGCGCTGATTTACCTTGGGCAACCAAAATACTTATTGCCACCTCAAACCTGTTTGTGAATTACTGGCCGTTGATGTTGGTGATCTTGATGGGGACCATTATTGGTATTCGTTATTGGCATCATACCGAAAAGGGCGAAAAACAGTGGGATTTATGGAAGTTACACATACCGGTTGTTGGTTCAATTATTGAACGATCTACCTTGTCGCGTTACTGCCGTAGTTTTTCAATGATGCTCAGTGCTGGCGTGCCAATGACACAAGCTTTAAGTTTGGTTGCCGATGCGGTCGATAATGCATATATGCACGATAAAATTGTCGGGATGCGCCGCGGAATAGAATCTGGCGAGTCTATGTTAAGAGTTTCAAATGCTAGCCATCTATTTACACCATTAGTATTGCAAATGGTCGCGGTGGGTGAAGAAACCGGCCAAATAGATCAGCTGTTAAACGATGCTGCTGATTTTTATGAGGGTGAAGTTGATTACGATTTAAAAAACCTAACCGCAAAATTAGAGCCTATTTTAATTGGTTTTGTTGCCGGCATTGTGTTGATTCTTGCGCTAGGTATCTATTTACCTATGTGGGACATGCTAAAAGTAGTGAAAGGTGGGTAAACTCACGATGTTCACACTAGATTGGATAACACTATGTTAAGTCAGCAAAAGGCCGATGATGATTTGCTTAGCGTGTACGGTAAAATTGTCGCCATCATAGTGCTACTGATTGTATTGTTGATATTGGGGGCGCGTTATATTAACACTGCGCCAAATTTAACCAGCCAGAGTTTAGCATTTGAACATAATCGGCTTTTGAATGTCTTAGCTATGGTACGCAGCCAGTGGTTAACGTCGGGCAGACCCGATAAAATGTTATTGTCTTGGTATGATGTGGCACCAAATGTGCTTACCAACACTAAGGGTAATGCTGGCACGGAATCGTCAAAAAATGGACAGTTAAGCGCTTCAGCACAATTAGATTATACTGAAGCGGATTTAATAGGCACAAACAATTGGGTTAAATTATCACCTAACGGTTGGCCTATTGTTGACACTTATGATGACCAGGGCTGTAAGCAACTTTGGCAGCAATTGCTGGCGACTAGCGCCACTGAATTATCGTTAACCGTTGTGTATCAAAAAACAGAGAAGGTGTGTCGTTACGTTTCACCTAATCAATCGAGTTTAAGTTATCAGTTACAAAGCGGGCGAGTCATATTTTTATCGGCAGAAAAGTAAAAAAGCTATCGCTGGCGTTAAAATTTTAATAAGCTGCTAATATTATGTAAGTTATAGGCGTATTAGCATTTTTGTCTATTAATAAGAACATTTAAAAGAGTGAGGTAATATGAAATTAAAACAACAAGGTTTTTCATTAATCGAGTTGGTTATTGTGATTGTCATTTTAGGCTTATTAGCTGCGACAGCAATTCCACGCTTTTTAAATGTTACCGATGATGCCGAAGATGCCAGTGTTGATGGTGTGGCGGGCGGTTTAGCCACGGCAGTGAGTTTTGTGCGTGCACAGTGGGAAGTTGATGGCCGTCGTAACACAAGCGTTGTTTTAGATGGCACTACCATATCATTAGATACGCGTTTTGGTTTCCCGACAGGTACAACTAACACCAGCGCAACAGCGATGACAAACGCGAGATGCCAAGAAGTATTTGATTCGGTATTACAAAATGCACCAAGAAACGTATTTGTTAATCAAGATGCAAGCGATGTACGTTATACCGTGAGTGTGCAAGGTGGCGCTGGTGGTTCATCAACCAGTATTGATGGCGTAACCGTCAACAACCTTGATGTATGTGTATATCATCAAGTTGCATCATTAGCTTTAGATGACACAAGTGGTGTGGCTTCACCAACACCAGATTTAACGACTTCTGGTGCCAAAGGCGTAACATACAACCCAGGTACTGGACAAGTTGTTGCTTTTAGCAATAACTAATTTTTAACCACCAAGTCGATTGATCCATTCATGAATGGATAGAGATTTATTTTAATAGAGGTATTTTTATATGCAAAAGCAACAAGGTTTTACGTTAATCGAATTAGTGGTTGTGATCATTATCCTCGGTATTTTAGCGGTAACTGCAGCGCCTAAGTTTATTAACTTACAGGGTGATGCACGTGTGTCAGCTTTAAGCGGCATGAAAGCGGCAATTCAAGGTGCAAATACCCTAGTTTATTCTAAGGCTGCTTTGGCTGGCAAAGAGGGTGATGCAACAGAAACTTTAGATATTGGTTCTGGTGCTGAAGATTTGAACATTGTTTATGGCTACATGAAAGCAAAACAAAGTGATTTAGAAGAGGCATTAGATGTTACATTTGATGCTCTTGCTGATGTTGATACCGGTACTAATGATTGGATTATTGATGACACAACAGATGGTGAAGTTACAATTTACCAACGTGGTGCCCCAGATACTTGTATTTTGGTCTATGAAGAAGCTGCAGACGCAAATACAATTCCAACTTATGTAGCAGAATCAGATCCTGGTAACTGCTAATATAAACCTAGACAATAAAACCTGCTTCGGCAGGTTTTTTTTTGAGTTTTTTATCAATTAAAAAAACCACCATTGTAGCCACAGCTTATCAAGTCAATACACAAATAAGCAGACAATATTGGCTGTTTTTGCCATACTGGATCGGCTAGTATAAGTCTCTGACACTCTTATGGTTTAGTTTGGCTAGTGTCAAAATGTTTAGTGGCGAAATAGAGGGTATCATCTACGTGAGTCTGCAGCGCAAGGTTCAACTTGGCTTTACCCTAGTTGAATTAGTCACCACCATTATATTGATTGGTATTATTGCCGTGGCGGTGTTACCGCGTCTATTTTCTGCTTCATCCTATAGTGCTTACACCCTGCGTAATGAGTTTATTAGCGAGCTCAGATATGTACAGTTAAAAGCGATTCAAAATACCGATCAATGTTACCAACTCGACGTGAGCGCAAGCGGTTATACTTTGCGTTATTTTAATGACAGAGTGGGTAATAGCTGCAGTAACCCATTTCGCACCGAGCAACCGCAAACTTTCAGTGGAGGTGCCTATATCGCACTTGCCAGTTCTGCGAGCCAAGTCTTTTCGATTACCTTTGACAGCCTTGGGCGAATGATTTCTCCTGCATGTTCTGGTCATTGCTTTAATGCGGTGGCGGATGAAAGCCTAGCAATCGCGGTGGAGTCAGAGGGGTATATTTATGCTCAATAAGCTTCAGCGTCATCAAACTCTGCGCATTAAGGGTTTTACCTTAATCGAATTGGTTATTGGCATGATGGTCATTGCAATTGGTATTGTTATGTTAACCAGCATGTTATATCCGCAAGCTGACAGAGCTGCTGCTACCCTGCAGCGGGTAAAGTCTGCTGAACTTGCTCATTCGGTCATGAATGAGATTTGGGGCAAGCGTTATGATCAACAAACAAATGCCAATGGCGGCGTGCCAGCCTGTAATTCACCTACAGGAGTAGCTTGCTCTGCAACAATGGGCAATGATGGTGAAAGTCGTGATGCATTTAATGATGTGGATGATTACCATGGATTGAGCGAATCGAGCATTATGCTCGATTCAAGCCAAACCTATGCCGACGCTTATCCAGGATTTACGTTGTCTGTCACAGTGAATTATCTTGATACAACAACGCAAGCTGAAAAATTAATTACAGTAGATGTTACAACACCTAGCAATGAAGTGATTACTTACCAAGCGGTAAGGAGTAATTACTGATGCAATTGAATTCACATGTGAAAACGGCTGGTTTTACTTTAATTGAAATGGTCACTGTCATTTTGATTTTGGGTATTGTCATTGTCGGTGTCAGTGGCTTTGTTATTTTTGGTACGCGTATTTTTGTTGAGTCAAGCGCGGTCGATCAGGTGTTGAGTCAGAGCCGCTTTGGAATAGAACGAATGACCAGAGACATTCGCCGTGCAGTGCCTAACAGTATCAGAGTGCTCACAGCCACAGATGGCAGTTATCAATGTATTGAATTACTGCCCATTTCAGCCAGTACTTCTTACCTTGACGCACCTTTTATACCCGAAGCTGCGCGCAATAGCCTCACAGCCATTAACAGTATACGAGCAATTAATGCTGGTCAGTCAGTATTGATTTACCCGCTAACCAATGCTGAGATTTACAATCCTCAAGGGGCAACGGCAAAACGCTTTACAGTACAAAGCGTCGATGTAGCAGGCGATCAATTAACCATCACTTTAACGCAATCTGTGCGCTTTACTGAAGCCTCGCCCTTAAAGCGTTTATATGCAGCGGACAGCCCATTAAGTTATTGTTTTGTTTCTACGTCGGGCAATGTGGAATTACGCCTTTATCAACAGTATGGTTACCAATCGAGCCAACCATCACCGACTGTTATGGGGACTGGTGTGTTGATGGCGCAAAATGTTACCAATAACTTAACCGTTAACCCCGCCATTATTTTAACCCCAGCGACATTAGTCACTAATGCTATTGTACATTTGCAGCCTCTATTTGCGGTTAATGGTGAGACTTTTCAATATCAACATCAAGTGCAGGTGATGAATGTTCCCTAACCATAAGTTAACTCATCATTCTCAACGTGGTAGCGCATTAATCATTGGTATTTTTGTGTTAACCGTGATGTTTCTGGTTGCCGCGAGCTTAATTCGTATTGTTGGTGATGCGGACGAGTCAGTTAATATGGAAGTGTGGGGAACGCGAGCATTGTTTAGTGCTAACAGTGGTGCTGATGCCGCTTTAGCACAGTTATTTCCGCTCAGTGGCAGTGCAGCAACGTGTACCGATGTGGCTTCAACTTGGTCGCCACCCAATAACGCGGTTGGATTTCATAGTTGTACAGTTAGCATTAGTTGTAATGCTGCCAGCACTAGTGGTGTGACTCAATATAGAATTAATAGTGTAGCGGTATGCGAAACCGGTGATTGTGCTGGAGACTCGAGCAGCTCAACGTGTTTACGAGTGAGTCGTCAAGTGGAGGTTGAAGCTCGTGGGAATTAAACGACTAAAAAAAGCTTGGTTTGCTTTGAGTGTATTATTATGTGCAAGTAACACTTTTGCCTTTGGGGTTATCGATGAGTCTGTCACTTGGGCCAATGTTGCGCAAGGTCATCACCAATATGGTAGTCCAGATCCCTTAGCTTGTACTGGTATTACAGCTCCTCAACTAGCGCTTTATAACAGCGCCAAAATTAACGGTGTCGTCGGTGGCATTTTATCATTTTGTTCCATCAATAGCTCCAGTGTCCCAAGTGACAGTTGTAATGATTCATTAGGTGTAAATAGTGCCTGTACAGTAACGGGTATTGATTTAATTGGTCTTGATTTAACCGGAGACAATGCATTTAAGGCTAGTTCTGGGGGAGGGGGAAGTATTGGGTACTGTAATGCAAGTGATAGTTTAACTTTAGGGCAAGATGGAAATAGTCAATTTGATAGTGTGAGTTTATATTCAGCTTGCACATTAACAATGTCGTCAATCCTTTCTGAATATCGCTTTAAATCGATAGCGATAGGTAGTGGTGCGACATTAGTACTTAGTGAAGGGGATTACTTTATTGAATCTCTAACCCTTAATAGTAATTCTAATGTTGTATTAAACGGTGATGTAAGAATTTTTGTTAAGAACGATATTAATTTGAATAGCACGACCGTTAATGCTGCGGCTTTGTTCGATCTAAAAATAATTGGCTATAACAATATAGATTTGACTGGCACTTCTGATGTCACTGCAAACATTTACAGTAATGAAAGGTTAAAATTAAACGCTAGCTCTGCTATTAAGGGACGAGTCTCATCACGTTACCTTGAAATGAATACGACATCTTCAATAACTGATACTGCCCCAACAGAGACAGCATTCCATATTCAATACGGTAAATCGACGGCAAATAGCATCACTTTTGACAGTGCTTTTCCTGATGATGTCACTCCGTTAATTTTCTTAATGCCGACCATCGAAGATGATAACAGTGATGGCCCCGCATCGGTATTCCTTGAGAGCGTAACGCCACAAGGTTTCACTTGGTCTCAAAAAGAGCCTGATTCACCCAGTAACCGTTATGTTAAATCTGTTGAAATGCCCGAAATACATTGGATTGCGGTCACAGCGGGTACCTATGACTTAACCGACGACATCACATTAATTGCTGGTTCGGTTGATTATGATCAAGCCATCTTTGGTAATAGTGATCCTTATACACCTGTGACTTTGCCTTCGACTCAAAATGTGGTGCTAAACCAAATACAAACTCAAAATAATAATTGTTGGTTTACCAGTACATCAGAAACTACGAGTACAGGGATTCAACTTGGGTTAGATACGTCTGAAGTTTACGATAGAAATAATGAACAATGTCTGCCGGGAGTTTTAAATAACAACCAAATTGAAAATGAAACCATTGGCTATTTATCGTTGAACGCGGCTAGCGGTACCATGATATTGAATGGTGTTGATACAAATTTTCATTTTGGCCAAGCGCAAACATTTACTGCTAATGGTACCGAAGATATTACTTCTCAATGTAGTTATACCACGCCTTTAAAAGGCTTTACTGATATTCCCACATTGGTAGCAGGTAAGAATAGTCGCTTAGGTGGTGATGGTGGCTGGCTGCGTCGATGCGTGCTAACAAACAGCACAGTGAGCATGGTTATTGATGAAGATACTTATAAAGATAGTGACCGTAAACATCGCTGGGAGAATTACAGCTTTGTTGCTTTTGAAAACGTTGAGCCGGTATTCCAATGTTTTAAGGATAATTTTGATCGTACAGATCTTGGGGATGATTGGGTTGTTTCCACTAGTCGAGGCAGCTTTACGCCATCCATTGTGAGTAATCGTTTACAAGTGACTCAAGCGGTAACGAGTCAAGCCACTTCGTCAACTTACCAACGCCTTTTCCCTGCAACAGACAATTTCGTCACCATCGAATTTGATCATTATGCTTATAACGGCACCGGTGCAGATGGTATTGCTTTTGTGTTGTCTGATAGCACGATTACCCCTCAAGCAGGCGCTTATGGTGGACCTTTAGGTTATGGCGCTCGCTCAAACGAAAATGGTTTTGCGGGTGGTTGGTTAGGTTTTGGTATTGACGAATACGGTAATTTTTCAAGAGAAGGTGGCTCTGGTGGCCCTGGGCGTCGTAAACAATCGGTTGCTATTAGAGGATCTGGCTCAGGTACATCTGGTTATCCTTATTTACGCGGTACTTGTTCAAATGGCACTACCAATACGAGTGGCGACTGCTTATCGCCAACTATCGATAAAAATAATGTCACTCCAGCGCATCGATATCGGATCACTGTTGACTCACAAATTGCCAGTCAATCGTTAGTCAAAGTTGAACGCGATAGCGGCAGTGGATTTGTTGAACTTATTTCAGAATTTGATGCTGCGTCTTTTACTAGCCAAGCCGCTTTACCTGAAAGTTTTTTATTGTCTTTAACTGGGTCTACAGGCGGAGCAACGAATATTCATGAAATTGATAATGTTGAAATATGTGCATTGAAATCTAGCCCCATCGGTGTGCAAATTGATCATTTTGAGTATTCGTATTCAGGTACAGGACTAACGTGTACGCCAAAAACGTTATCGATAAAAGCTTGTGCTAATGCAGATTGTACAGAGACGGTTAATGACAGTGTTACCGCGACCCTAAGCCCTGCAACCGTTACGGGTGGCGGCGGCTGGGTGGGGGGCAATTCCGTTACGTTTAGCGGTGGTGAAAAGTCAGATTTACAGTTACGTAGTAATACAGCCGGTACAGTGACACTTGATGTGACAGGTTCAACCCCAAGTACGAAAGCGTTTAGTGAAACCCTTTGCCGTATTAATGGCGGCTCAGCAACGGCTGCAAACTGTGATTTAGTCTTTGCCGACAGTGGTTTTATTTTTGATGTACCAGACAAGCTAGCAAACAAACCCACGGGTAATATTTCAATCAGTGCTGTGAAAAAGTCAGATGATACGCTTCAATGTGTACCTACCTTTGCAGACACAAGTAAAGATGTCAGTTTTTGGAGCACGTACCTGGAGCCCATTACGCCAATTAACGGTCAATCAATAACCGTTAACAGTACTACTGTGGGCAAACAAAGCTCGGCAGCAACCAGCATTACCTTAAATTTTGACGCCACTGGCAAGGCCAATATTGATGTTAACTACCCTGATGCAGGCAATATGCAACTCGATGCTCAGTACACCGGTACTGGCGATGAAGCTGGTTTAGTTATGTTGGGTTCCGACTCATTTGTGAGCTTCCCAGTGGGGTTATGCATTACCCCTAAAGATGATAGCGCCCAATGCTCGGCGGGTAACAGTAGCTGTAATGTATACAAAAAGGCTGGTGAATCGTTTGATTTGATTATTCAAGGTAAAGCTTGGCAGTCTGACTCTGATACTAATTATTGCGATAACACCAATACGCCTAATTATGCCCACAATAATATAGTCTTAAGTCACCAATTAGTGGCACCTTCGGGCGGTGTATTAGGAGCTGTTGGGTCATCACAGTATAACCAGGTGGCAGAAGCAACAAACAGTAATACTGTTTCTCAATCGGTCAGTGAAGTGGGGGTTTTTAACTTTACGGCTAATCCTCCAAGTAGTTATTTAGGCTCTAGTTTTTATGACATCCCATTGGCAATATCACCCAGTATAGGTCGATTTGTGCCAGACCGATTTACGGTTACAAGCTCCAGTGTGTTGCCAAGTTGCGGTAGTTTTACCTATATGGATCAGCCCTTTGGATTAACACTTACTTTAAGCGCACATAATACAGGTACTTATACTACTCAAAATTATCAAGGCAGCTTTGCCAAAGCAAGTGCCAGTTTGGTTGCCGAAAATGCTAATGATGGTGTTGAGTTGAGCAGCCGATTAAGTGCTTTACCTATTGATGCGAGTTCATGGAGTTTAGGTGAGGCGAGTGTTGGCATAACGTATCAAGCGAATCTGAGTCGTACTCTTGCTCCTGGTGTTGATGGGCCTTTTGGTCAATTAGATATTGGTGTTCAGGTTGTCGATAACGATGGCAATGTGTCATTTGTTGCCTCGCCTGATATGCGAGCAGATACTAACGCGATCTGTAGTGACAGCAATAATTGCAATGCTAAATTATTGTCGACTCAAGATTTTCGTCATGGCAGAGTTGTAATGGATAATACTTTTGGCCCTGAAAATGAAATTTTGCGTATGCCAACGTATGCCCAATATTGGAATGGTAGTGACTGGATTACCAATATTAATGACAGTTGTACTCAAGTGACCGATCCTCTCGATGGCTCAGAGGTCTACTCTCCGTTATTAACGACTGGCCAAACGGTAATACGCAGTGATGGTGGCAGTTTAGTCAATAATGGCTTACTTACGTTATTGTGGCAAAACACAGGTTCTGATGCGTATCGAGGACAAGTTACTGCACCGCTGCAAGTTGATGATTGGCTCAAATGGTATTGGAATTGGGATCAATCCAGCGCAACAGTACAGTATGACCCAAGAGCAAGTGCTTTCTTTGGTCGTTATCGAGGCCATGATCGGATCATTTACTGGCGTGAAGTTGGCCAATAATCTGAATGATAAAGCATCTGTTTGATGCTTTTTAGCGTTAAATGTGAGCGATTATGGTTTTTTTACAGGCTTTTGAAAAAAAAAACGCCAGATTAGCAATTGTTAACCTGTTCGGTCTTGTAGAATAGGGGTGTCATTGATAAAGTTACCTGATTTTTCTTTCTTCTGACTTCACAGAATACAGGCCTGATACATGTTCAAAAAGCTGCGCGGCATTTTTTCTAACGACCTATCGATCGATTTAGGTACGGCAAACACTCTTATTTATGTTCGCGATGAAGGTATCGTGCTAAACGAACCTTCAGTAGTTGCCATTCGTGGCGAACGCAATAGCAATGGGCCAAAGTCAGTTGCTGCTGTGGGTAGAGACGCAAAACAAATGCTAGGCCGAACGCCTGGTAATATTCAAGCAATTCGTCCAATGAAAGATGGTGTAATCGCCGATTTCTATGTGACTGAAAAAATGCTTCAACATTTTATTAAACAAGTCCACAACAACAGTTTCTTTCGCCCAAGTCCACGTGTACTTGTGTGTGTACCTGTTGGTGCAACCCAAGTTGAACGCCGCGCAATTCGCGAATCAGCAATGGGCGCTGGCGCACGTGAAGTCTACCTAATTGAAGAGCCAATGGCTGCTGCAATTGGTGCAGGTCTTCCTGTGTCAGAAGCAACGGGCTCGATGGTTGTTGATATCGGTGGTGGTACTACTGAAGTGGCAATCATTTCGTTAAACGGTGTGGTGTATTCATCATCTGTACGTATTGGTGGCGATAAGTTTGACGACGCGATTATCAATTATGTTCGTCGTAACTACGGCAGCTTAATTGGCGAAGCGACAGCTGAACGTATTAAGCATACTATCGGTACCGCTTATCCTGGTGATGAAGTGCTTGAAATCGAAGTGCGTGGTCGTAACCTTGCAGAAGGTGTTCCAAGAAGCTTCACTTTGAACAGCAACGAAATATTAGAAGCACTGCAAGAACCGCTATCTGGTATTGTGAGTGCAGTCATGGTGGCTTTAGAGCAATCTCCTCCAGAATTAGCATCAGATATTTCAGAGCGAGGCATGGTGTTAACCGGCGGTGGTGCACTATTGCGTGACTTAGACCGTTTGCTGATGCAAGAAACCGGTATTCCAGTTATGGTTGCCGACGATCCGTTAACTTGTGTGGCTCGTGGTGGTGGTAAAGCGCTTGAAATGATCGATATGCATGGCGGTGATTTATTCTCTGAAGAGAATTAATGATTAACTGCACAGTGGCTTTGTTAACCGTATTATGCCCTAACAGAGCCACGCACAATTTATGAAACCAATTTTCGTTCGTGGCGTTTCTCATCAATTTAGATTGACACTGGCAATAATATTGTCGGTGGCCTTGCTTGTTTCTAATCATCGCCTTGACCCTATCCGCCAATCGCTCTCCTCAATATTAAGTCCTCTACAATATTTAGCCAATGTACCAGGTGTGATGCTAGATTGGTCTGCTGAAGCATTTGCCACTCGTAATATGCTTGAATTACAAAATAAAGAACTGTTACGTCAACAATTGATGATGTCTGAACGCTTGCAGCGTTTTGAGCATGTCCGCCAAGAAAATGAACGCTTACGCGCATTGCTCGGTTCTCCTGTTCACATGGATTCACGCAAAGTGGTTGCCGAGGTCATGGAAGTGGCCAGTGATCCGTTTCGTCAGTTTGTGGTGCTCAATCATGGTTCACAAACTGGCGTTTATGTTGGTCAGCCAGTGGTTGATGCGCAAGGGGTAGTCGGGCAGGTTATTGAAGTCAGTGAATTCACCAGCCGCGTATTAATGGTGTCTGATACGACTCATGGTATTCCGGTTCGTGTTACACGTAATGATGTGCGTGCTATTGCTAATGGTACAGGCGATATTGACCAAATAGAACTGCGCCATGTGGCTAAAAGTACAGACATTATTGCTGGTGATTTATTAGTAACGTCAGGCTTAGGAAATCGATTTCCTGAAGGCTATCCTGTGGCGAGGGTGATTAGTGTATCTCGTGACGATGGGCAAAGCTATGCGGTGATTAATGCTCAACCGTTAGCGGCGTTAGACCGCATTCGTTATGTGTTATTGATTTGGCCAGATGAAACTAAACCATTTACGTTACCAGCTGACTTGGTCGGCGTTGTTGCAACCGATCCTGCTGATGTGCCGCAAAATATCGTGCCAGTTAATGGCGAGCAACCAACCACACAAACCATTACATCACCAACAACTGGAACCGATCCGGCTGCGAATAATATAACCCCTAATACAACCTCTAATTCAGTGGGCGCGCCGAATACAAATCAGCCAACGCTAAACCCAGCAAGCAATAATGCAGCAAACCAACCCGTTTCACCGTCAACGCCAACTAATGAGGTGAACCAATGAGTGCGCACATCGCCAGCGGCCGCTTAGTGGTGTGGCTAACGATATTTATTGGGATGATGTTTCAAATTATGCCGTTGCCGAGCATGGTAGAAAATTGGCGACCAGATTGGCTATTAATGGTCATGGTATATTGGGCAATGGCACTACCACATAGATACAGTATCCTGACCGCGTGGATACTTGGGGTGATGCTCGATGTGTTGTTGGGCGCGACGTTAGGTATTCGCTCACTAGCATTGTCTTTGGTTATTTACATTGTAGTGCTAATTTGCCAGCGCCTTCGTAACTATCCTCGCTGGCAACAGTCGCTTGTTATCGCAACCTTGATATGTATTTATCATGCCGTGATATTCTGGGTGCAGTTTGTGGTTGTTGGCGCTACACCGTTTGATTTCAATATGTTTTTACCTGCCGTGTCGAGTTTATTTATTTGGTGGTGGGTATTTTGGATTTTACGCAATATACGCCGTCGATATAAAGTGCGTTAATCAGGCCCCCTGATTTAATGGCATCAATAGAGTGAGTAAACATGACTTGGGTACTGGCTTCAACTTCACCAAGAAGAAAAGAATTACTGGCGCAAGCGGGCTTTAGTTTTACAGAATTTAGCTTTGAACTTGTCGCGCCTGATATAGATGAAACACCTAAGGTCAATGAGTTAGCTGCTGATTATGTGTGTCGGCTCGCCATAGAAAAAGCTCAAGCTGGACTGGCATTAAGTGCACAGCTTAGTCAGCCAAAAGTGCTAGGTTCAGATACGATTGTGGTGTTTAACGGCGTTATTTTAGGCAAACCTGTCGATCCTGACGACGCTAAACGCATGTTAACCTTATTATCTGGCAACACACATGAAGTGATGACCGCTGTAGCGTTAACCGATGGCAAGCACACTTTAAATCGCCTTTGCCGTACTCAAGTCAGCTTTTGCGAATTATCAGCCACAGACATCGATGCTTATGTTGCCTCAGGCGAGCCTATGGACAAAGCGGGTGCTTATGGTATTCAAGCTTTGGGTGGCTGCTTTGTTAAGTCTATTACTGGGAGTTATTCTGCAGTAGTTGGCTTACCGTTAGTTGAAACACGAGAATTATTAGCCTGCATGATGCAGCAAACTTAACCTTTTGCTTTAATCGGTCTTCATACGGTGGCGCAACTGCTGTCAATATTACGATTGGAGCATGACCTGAATACAGGTGGCCTATGAACATAAAAGCACAACGTAAAAAAGGCACAGAACTACTCATCAATGTTACGCCAACCGAAGCGCGTGTTGCATTAGTCGAGCATGGTGTGTTGCAAGAAGTCCACATCGAGCGCCGCATGAAGCGCGGTTTGGTGGGTAATATTTACAAAGGCAAAATTAGTCGCGTGCTACCAGGTATGCAAGCTGCATTTGTGGATATTGGTTTAGACAAAGCTGCTTTCTTACATGCCTCTGATATCGTTCCTCATACCGAATGTGTTGCCGATGTCGAAAAAGGCAATTTTGTGGTGCGTGACATTGCCGAACTGGTTCGCCAAGGACAAGATATTATGGTGCAAGTGGTTAAAGACCCGCTTGGTACCAAAGGTGCTCGCCTCACCACCGACATTACCTTACCGTCACGTTATTTAGTGTTCATGCCTGGATCTAGCCATGTGGGGGTGTCGCAACGTATTGAGCTTGAAGAAGAGCGCCAACGCCTTAAAAATATCACTTTACCGTACGTCGACGATGACGGCGGATTTATTATTCGCACTGCAGCAGAAAATATTGGTGAAGATGAACTAGCACAAGATGCGGCATTTTTACGTCGAGTGTGGGCTAAAGTTAGTGAGCGCCGCAAACGCAAAGGTGCCACGTTACTCTATCAAGATCTGGCATTACCTGTGCGGATTATTCGTGATTTTGTTGGCACAGAGCTTGATCATATTCAGGTCGATTCACGCCGTACTTATGCTGAGTTACAGCAGTTTGCTCAAGAATTTATGCCAGAAATAGCTGACAAAATTGAGCACTATGCAGGCCCTGCCCCCATTTTTGAATTATACGATGTCGAAAACGAAGTGCAGCGCGCACTAGGGCGTAAAGTTGAGCTTAAGTCGGGGGGTTATTTAATTATCGACCAAACCGAAGCCATGACTACTGTCGATATCAATACTGGCGCGTTTGTTGGTCATCGTAATTTAGAAGAAACCATTTTTAATACCAACCTCGAAGCAACGCAAGCCATAGCCAGACAACTGCGGCTTCGTAATTTGGGCGGCATCATCATTATCGACTTTATCGATATGTTGAATAAAGAACATCAGGCAAGGGTGCTCGAAAGCTTAAACGCTGCACTTGCTCTTGATCGAGTTAAAACCAGTGTGAGTGGTTTCTCAGGTTTGGGCTTAGTTGAAATGACTCGTAAGCGGACTCGAGAAAGTCTTGAACATGTAGTTTGTGGCGAATGCCCATCGTGTCAAGGTACTGGGACCATGAAAACCATCGAAACGGTATCTTATGAAATTTTCCGTGAAATTATTCGCTTAAACCGAGCTTATAAAGCCGACGAGTTTTTATTGTATTGTTCGCCTGCGGTTTACATGAGTTTTAGCGGTGAAGAGTCGCATTTATTGGCAGAACTTGAAGTTTACATCGGTAAACGCATCCGCCTTCAAAACGAACCTTTATACATTCAAAGCAAATATGATGTGGTGATGATGTAGTGTCAACAACCCGGGTAGCGACTATCAACAGGATCTGTTGGCAAATATTGGCGATTACGCTAGTGCTTTTTGCACTGGCTGTTAGCCTTATTCGTGGGTTGTTACCGCATATTCCTGAAGTGCGTACCGAGCTAGTTAACTATTTATACTCTGAGTATCATTTACAGGTACAAATGGATGAATTGAATGCCGAATGGCAAGCTTTTGGTCCAGCGCTGACTATTAAAAACTTAAATTTGCCTCCTCAAGAGTTGCTGCCTATTACGGTTATCAGCCAAAACGTACACATTAAGCTCGACTTTTGGCAGTCTCTTTTTACCCTTAGTCCACAAGTTGAAACAGTGGTATTTGACGGTGTGAAAGTGGTATTAAATTTGGACCAACTGCCAGCCAATGGCGTCAGCGACAATAGCCAACCACAAGCAAATCTAGATTGGCTTTATCACTTGTTATTAGAGCAGTTAGCTCACTTTTCTATTACAGATGCATCATTACAATTAATGAGTAGTGAGCATGATTATCGGCCTATTTTTATTGATAACCTTGAATGGCATAACAGCCAAAATCGCCACCGGGCACAAGGGGTTATTCATGTTGATCAACTTGAGTCGAACAACGAACAACTGACACTTCGAATTGACCTAAGTGGTGATGGTTATCAGCCTGAGTCCGTTAACGGGCAGTTATATGTGTCTGCAGAATCGCTCGATTTGGGTGAATGGGCATCTCGTCAGCACAAAACTCAACAAGTCACCGACAACATCGAGTTTCAAGGCGTTATAAATTTAGATGCCTGGATGACGTTTGCTAACCGTAAACTGCGTGATGGTGTATTGATATTTAAACCGAGTTGGTTGCAATGGCGAGATAGTGATAGTTTGCAAAAATTTGCTATTGATTCAGGAGTATTGCAGTGGACACCTGAGCAAGGTGGTTGGGAAATACACAGTAACGATTTAGCACTATCGACTAACGAGCAAGCATGGCCACAATTAACACTGGCCTTTGGTGCTCAAAAAGGGCAATTTTTTGGTTTTATCAATCAAATTGTCCCACCATTATTAACGCCTTTATTGCCTTTAATCCCCAATTTAGGTCTAGAACAAGTTAAGAGTTGGCAACAACTTAATCCTCAGGGGGTTGTAGGGCCCATTCGATTATACAAACAAGTACAAAAACCACTAATAGCCACGGCAGATATTGAACAATTACAATGGCAACCATTTGATGCAATTCCGGGTTTAAACCCAATTGATATACACCTTACATGGGCTAATAATCACCTTGATTTTGCGCTACCACCTCAAGCCTACCAATTTGATTTTGGTGACAGTTTTAGTCATCCACTGGCATTACAAGGTGAGGCAATTAATGGTCGAATGGATTTCACCAAGCAACGCCTTACGATTGCCAATATCAGCTTAAGCAATGCCGATATTGAATTGCAGGCAGGGGTAAACCTTGATCTAAGCGAGACTAAACATTTAGCGTTAGCCGCCAATATGAGTATTTTTGATGTTGCCCATGCCGGGCGATATTTTCCGTTAATGGCCATGAGTCCAAGTTTAGTGGATTACCTTAATGATGGCTTACAAGCTGGCAATATCGAAAATGCTCAGGTGGTGTGGCACGGTGAGTTAAGCGGTTACCCATATCAAGACAGTAGTGGCGTATTCCAAGCAGATTTTGAGTTAGAGAAAGGTAATTTTAAATTCCAACCTAATTGGCCAGCAGTAAGTGACTTAACCTTGTCGGCACTGTTTGAAAATGCCTTAATGGACTTGCATATTGAAAAAGGGCTGTTAGGTAAAGTCGTTGTTGATGGTGCAAAAGTGTCTATTGCGCAACTTGGTAAAGAATCATTATTAAAAGTCGAAGCCGATATCACCGCAGATGGCCAGGCCGCGACTCAAGTGATTAATCAATCACCACTCAAAGAGTCTGTCGGTACGACATTAGATGTCGTGCAAATAAAAAAACCTATTGGCATTAATTTAGACTTAGCCATTCCGCTATATCATGGAGGGCAGCAACTAATAAAAGGCCAGATTAATTTAGCTGATAACCCTATCTTTATCGCGAGTCCCGGCCTAGATTTACAAAAAGTAACTGGACAAGTCAGTTTTATCAATCAATTCATTGAAGCCAAAGATATCAAAGCAACATTGTTTAAACAGCCGCTCATTTTTAGTGTAAGCACAGGTAAGCAAAATGATAACTTTGCTTTAAACGTCAATATGAATGGTCGCTGGGATCTTGATACATTATCAAATCAACTGAATAACCCCATGACAGGTTTATACCATGGTGAACTTGATTGGGATGGCGCATTGACAATGATTTTTGACCCAAGCGGTTACAGTTTACAGGTATCGGCCAATTCAGACTTAGTCGGTGTCGCACTGGATTTACCCACACCTTATGCCAAATCAGCAGACGAGCCTAAAAAACTACGTGCCGATCTCATTGGCGACAATAAACAGTCATCACTGAGCATTAAACTTGGTAACGATGTTGAGTTTTGGGGCGGATTTAACGCCGAAAATAATGGCCATTTGGCGTTTTACGATGTGATGGTAGGTCGTCATTTTAAATTAGGTGACAAGCTCAGAAAGCAATATGGCCATTTACACCTCGATTTACCAAAAGTTGAGTTAGCGCAATGGTTACCACTGATAAAACGTTTTAGTTCAGCTGCTGAACCTGAAGTCATCGCTTCATCAGTACGAGACAGGATTTTAACTGATACCGAATTACCCACTATAAACAACACCACCTTAGCAACTGCGAGTAATATCCCTGTTCCAGCTGCGTTTCCTCCACTCGTTGGGATCCATGCCAATGTTGCTCAGCTAAATGTATTAGGCCAGTCGTTTGACCAATTACAATTTGATGCCGAGCCAACGGAATACGTATGGCGTTTTGATGCGATATCTGAGCAGTTTGACGGCCGAATCGATTTTTACTCAAATTGGCGCGAGCAAGGCATAAAAGTGGTGGCAAATAAACTCCATCTATCACCGACTACTCAAGCCGCAACGGCAAGTGAGCCTGTTGATGTTGCTAGTAAAACTAGCATGCTAGATCAAATACCAACGCTAGCCATTGATGTTGATGATTTTAGTGTTTATGACCTCTCTTTAGGGCATTTGGTACTACAAGGTGTACCAACTGAGCAAGGTTATCAGTTCCAAACGCTATCATTAACTAAACCAACACTGTCTTTACAGGCCGATGGTTTATGGTCATTGAATGAGGGTGTCGACAGCACTGAGTTTGATGTCAAACTGCTGGCAGAAAACTTCGACGAGTTATCGACCACGCTAGGCATTAATCCCGGTCTCAAAGATGCGCCCTTAGATCTCAGTGGTAAAGTATCATGGGAGGCAGCCCCCTATCACTTTTCGCTCGACACCTTAAATGGTCAAATCAAGTTCGACTTAGGCAAAGGGTATTTATCGGAAATCAGCGATAAAGGCGCGCGAGTATTTTCATTGTTTAGCTTAGACTCATTACTGCGTAAATTGTCGTTAGATTTTTCAGACGTGTTTGGTCAAGGGCTTTATTTTAATACTTTTGCGGGCAATGTGACCATTGATAACGGTGTGGTAAAAACCACCGATACCGAAATGGATGCTATCGCCGGTAATATGAAAGTGAGGGGATATACCGACTTAACGACCCAAAGCTTAAATTATGATATTCGCTTTGTGCCGCAATTAGCCTCGAGCGTCCCCACAGTGGTCTTGCTGAGCACTAGCGCATGGACATTAGGTTTAGGGGCATTTGCATTAACCAAAGTGTTAGAACCGGTAATTGAAGTGATTTCTGAAATTCGTTTTCGGGTTACCGGCACTATGGACAATCCTGAGTTAGAAGAATTAGAGCGCAAGAGTAAAGAGATTGAAATTCCAAAGGCTATTTTGCCACAACCAGATGAAACCAGTGTTGATGCGGTTGAAGGTGTAAGCTCAAACACCAAAGATAAAGTTAGTGACAGCGTAGTACCAGACGTACAATCCAGCGCTAACGAACCAACCAAAGTAGCACCTGCAAACACAAATATAAGCAATGTCGTTACGCTACAAGGAGCACAATATGCAAATCAGCTTATTACAATGCCAGAGCAGTCGCGACGTTCAAGCCAACCTAGCTTTTATCGACTCGCAGCTTAAGCTATTACCGCGTGAACTAGGCGAGCCTCAATTGGTGGTATTGCCTGAGTGTTGTTTATTGTTTGGTGGCCATGAGAGCCAGCAATTACAATATGCTGGCAGTGAACACCAAAGCGAGCTGAAAACGGCATTAGCTAATATGGCCAAGCAATACCAAGTGTATTTAATTGCCGGCACTATTCCGATGCGCGCCGATGATGGCAGAGTGTTCAGTCGCTGTTATTTTTTTGATGATCATGGCGTCACCCTAGGTCATTACGATAAACTGCATTTATTCGATGTAGATGTTGCCGACGGTACTAAAACCTACCGTGAAAGTGACACCTTTCATCCCGGCGATCACCTGTGTGTTGTTGATACGCCTTTTGGTAAAGTAGGCTTAGCCATATGTTACGACATTCGCTTTGGCGATTTGTTTAGGGCACTGCGTTTAGCGGGAGCTGATTATATTGCACTACCTTCAGCTTTTACTAAAGTGACCGGAGAGGCACACTGGCAAGTATTATTACAGGCTCGGGCCATCGAAACTCAATGCTATTTATTGGGTGCAGGTCAATGGGGCCAGCATAATCAAGGTAGCCGAGAAACCTGGGGCCACAGCATGATTGTCGACCCATGGGGTAGAGTCATTGCCGAACGTGCCACCGAGTGCGGTTGGGCACAAGCCAAGGTTGAGCTCAGTGAGCTACAACGTATACGCCAACAAATGCCGGTGATCGGCCATAATCGTTTCGTTGCGCCGCAATTAACCCCTGTTTAGGTGGGCGCTTAAGACCTCATTCGCACTACGCGTTAGCTATTAATAAAAGAGAATTTGAATGCCATTTTTAACTCAAGTAGAGCAAAGCTTATTGCAAGATGGATTAACCTTAGATGGACTACAGGGTTACTTAAATATCATTCATCAACACAATATTGATTTTTCAGACCTGTATTTTCAAGCTTGTCGTCATGAGTCTTGGGTACTAGAAGATGGCATTATAAAAGAAGGCAGCTTTCACATTGAACGTGGTGTGGGTGTGCGTGCCATTACCGGTGAAAAAACCGGTTTTGCTTATGCAGATGAGATTACACCAGCAGCATTAGATGCTGCAGCTAAAGCCGCACGGGGTATTGCTAGCGCGGGTGAACAACACAAAGTCAAAGCATTTACTCGTCAAACTGCTCATAAGCTTTATGACAGTGCAGATCCTATTGCAGCGATGGATGAAGTAAAAAAAATCGATTTGCTCAAGCAAACCGATGCCTATATTCGCAGCCTCGATAGTCGAATTATTCAAGTCGTAGTGAGTTTATCTGGTGTGCATGAAGAGATATTAATTGCCGCTAGCGATGGGACATTAGCCGCCGATATTCGTCCATTAGTGCGTTTTAATTGCAGCGTCATTTTAGAAGATAAAGGCAAGCGTGAGCGTGGCAGCGCCGGTGGTGGTGGTCGTCATGACTACAGTGTGTTTTTAGCCACTGATGAGGCGGGTTTACCACTTAGTTTTGAATTTGCTCGTGAAGCGGTGCGCCAAGCTCAGGTTAATGTTCATGCGATTGATGCACCTGCTGGCGAAATGCCCGTCGTGCTCGGTAATGGCTGGCCTGGCGTGTTATTGCATGAAGCAGTAGGTCATGGTTTAGAAGGCGATTTTAATCGTAAAGGCAGCAGTGCATTTAGCGGTAAAATTGGTCAGCAAGTCGCCTCAACATTAGTCACAGTTGTCGACGATGGCACCATGGAGAATCGTCGTGGTTCGTTGAGTATTGATGATGAGGGAGTCCCAAGCCAAAAGACGACCTTAATCGAAAACGGTATCTTAAAAGGTTACATGCAAGACAAGCTCAATGCACGTCTTATGGGCCAAGCGCCAACAGGTAATGGTCGCCGCGAATCATATGCACATTTACCTATGCCGCGTATGACTAATACCTATATGAATGCCGGAGAATCTAACCCAGCCGACATTATCAAGTCAGTTAAAAAAGGTATTTACGCACCGAATTTTGGCGGCGGACAAGTGGATATTACCTCGGGTAAATTTGTATTCTCAGCCTCAGAAGCTTACTTAATCGAAGAGGGTGAAGTAACACAAGCCATTAAAGGTGCGACCTTAATTGGTAACGGTCCAGAAGCCATGGGGTTAATTTCAATGGTCGGTAATGATTTAGCATTAGATAAAGGCGTGGGCGTGTGTGGTAAAGATGGCCAAAGTGTGCCGGTAGGTGTGGGTCAACCTACATTGAAAATTGATCGTTTAACCGTTGGTGGTACAGCGTAAAGAGCGTTAACGGATGAGCTTAATGCTGAGTGCTATCGCTAATTAAGCTCATCAAATCGTTTATGCATTGAAAAGATTTGTTCTCTAAGGGTAACTGTATTCCTTACCTGTGCAGTGGATCTCAACGATTGGCTGATAAGCAATGTAGATTCAGGGTATAATTCATCAATAAAATAGAGCAAAAACTCTAAGGGTGATTATGGTGTTAATAAGTCTTATTGGCCAATGTTTTCAGCAGCCAGCACGTTTTGTTGGCTGTGTTACTTTGAGCATTAGTACGCTAATCTTTACAGGTTTTTCTTATGCTGAAACCGTGAGTTTTCCACAAGCCTGGCAGCAGCTGTTACAAGTGAGCGATCAACTGCAGGCCAAAAACCAACACGTTAACAGAGCCAAAGCGGAAGAGAGTGCAGGTGATGCGTTAAATTATCCATCGCTAAATGTCGCAGGAAGTTATACCCGCCTAGAAAAACCGATTGAGTTAGATTTACAAGATTTAAACCCACTCGCTTCACTCGATGTGAGCACATTACCGAGTGCTATTACCGATGTGTTAGCCACTATCCCTAGCTCAATGTATGTCACACCATTTACCGAACAAGATGTGTTTCGCGCTAGCTTACAAGCTATGTGGCCTATTTATACTGGTGGACGAATTACCGCTGCGCAAGGTATTCATGCTGCGCAAGTGTCAGAGTCAGAACAAGAGTTTGCTTTAGCCAGCCGTGAATTATTTTTACAATTAGTTGACCGCTACTATGCAGTGTCGGTGACGCAAACGTTGGCTGAAACGCAAAAACAGCTGGTGGACTCGTTAAGCTTACATGCATCACATGCAGAAAAGCTTGAGCAACAAGGACAGATTGCCAAAGTTGAACGTCTCAATGCACAAGTCGCACTCGAAAATGCCAAAGTGGATTGGGGTAAAGCGAAGCGTCAATATGAAATGGCCGAAATTGCATTAGCGCGAATGTTACACGTGCCTGCGGTTAATCCTACTACTGGATTATTTATGCTTGAACAGCAGCCGTCCTTATCGCGCTTGAGCCAGCTTACCTTAACGCAACATCCAGCATTAAAATTACTTGAGGCTAAAGAAGCACAAGCCAATGGTTTGGTCGATTTAGAAAAAGGCGGCTATTTTCCAACGGTGTATTTATATGGTAATTACACCTTGTATGAAGATGACAGTTTATTTTCCCAAGTTGAACCAGACTGGATGGTTGGGGTTGGTGTGAGTATTCCACTTATTAGCCGTGACGGCCGCAGTGGTAAAGTGCTTGCAGCCAAAAGTGCGTTACTACAAGCACGGTATACCAAGGCGCAAACTCGACAAGATTTAAGCTTGTTGATAGACCAAAGCTATCGGCAAATGTTGCAAGCTAAGGAAGAAGTTGATGCACTCGACACTTCGCTCGCTCTTGCTACTGAAAACCTTCGTTTACGTGAATTAGCCTTTAATCAAGGGCTTTCAACCTCAATTGACCGTGTAGATGCAGAGCTAAGCTTAACGGCAGTAAAAACCAAGCAGTTAGGGGCAAAGTATCGATATATGCAAGCGTATGCCAAAGTCATGGCCGTGAGCGGTCAAGTAGACGAATATGTTAATCGAACTCAAATTCAGGGAGCTTCACATGCGGACTAACAGAGTTATCGCAGTATTCGCATTGGTGCTGTTATTGTTATTGCTCGGTTACGGCGTCATGCTAGCATTTACGCCCAAACCATTGGTGCTACAAGGACAAATTGAAGCACGAGAATACAATATTTCATCTAAAGTACCTGGCCGTGTTGAACAAGTACTCGTACGTAAAGGTGACAAGGTCGCTCAAGGTGATATTTTGTTTGCCATTAGTAGCCCAGAGTTAGATGCTAAATTAATGCAAGCTCAAGGTGGCTTAGATGCGGCAACAGCGATGCAGCAACAAGCGGATAACGGCGCCAGACAACAAGAGGTCACCGCCGCACAAGAGCAATGGCGCAAAGCTAAAGCGGCTACTGAATTACGGGTTAAAACCTATCAACGGGTTGAAAATTTATTTGATGAAGGCGTAGTCGCCAGGCAAAAGCGCGATGAAGCCTATACCCAATGGCAAGGCGCTAAATATACTGAGCAAGCGGCTTATGCTATGTATCAAATGGCACAAGAGGGCGCACGCAGCGAAACCAAAGCCGCTGCTGCAGGGCAAACTCGCATGGCAGAAGGTGCGGTAAAAGAAGTGAACGCCATTTTAGCCGACAGCCAAATGCGTTCGCCTAAACAGGCAGAGGTCAGTGACGTACTACTTCAAGCTGGTGAGCTTGCTCCGAGTGGTTTTCCTGTGGTGAGTATTATTGATATGTCAGATGCTTGGGCTGTAATGCAAGTACGTGAAGATCAGCTGAGCCAATTTAAACAAGATCAAACCTTAACCTTAGAAATCCCAGCACTTCAGCAACAGGTTGAGTTTGTGGTGTCGCACATTAGCGTAATGGGCAACTTTGCCACTTGGCGTTCAACCGAAAGTGGTCACGATTTTGATATGCGTACTTTTGAAGTGGAGTTGACTCCAAAGCAACCTATTGCTGACTTGCGTGTTGGTATGTCGGTGTTATTTCGCATCGACAAACTTGACCAATAAGTTGCATCACAAGGCTTAATGATGAGACAGTTAATTAAGCGAGAACTTAAAAGTGTATGGCACTCTCCATGGCAATTAGCTCTCATGAGTTATATTCCGCTGATTGGTGTATTGGCGCTATGGTGGCTGTTTAGTGCTGGTTTGCCGCGTCAACTTCCTGTGGCGTTAGTTGATCTAGACAATAGCCAAATTAGCCGAATGCTCAGTAGGCAACTTTCTGCCAATTCGGTGATTGCTCCTCAGTCGTTTGCTAATGAAGCACTGGCGATAGATGCTATGCGCCAAACTAAAGTATACGCGATGGTTGTGTTGCCTTATCAGTTAAAAAAAGATCTGTTAACGGGTCATCAGCCCACTATTGATATTCGTTATAACAGCCAATTTTTACTGGTGGGTAAGTTACTTTCAAGTCAATTACAGCTGAGCCTAGCAGAAGGGCTTACCCAAATCGGTCAGCAACGTTTGCTGCTTAATGGTGCCACTAAAGCCACTGTAGATGTCAGCCTAACGCCAATCACCAATCAAACCACGGCATTATTTAATCGTAATAATAATTATGTCGGCTTTTTAGTGCCGCCCATTCTGATTGCCTTATGGCAATTATTATCGATGTTAGTGTTCGTTAATAGCTTAAATAAAGAGCTTATTTTGCTCCAAGACCGCTATTACTTACCGAGTAACATAGGGGCGTTAGTTGTCACTAAAATCTTATTCTACAGCCCGATAATGTTGTTGCATGGCGGGTTTATTTTATTGTGGCTATATCACTACTTAGGCCTACCTGCCGCTGGCGGTTTGATTGATTTAGTGCTGGCGCAATTGGCGATGTTACTGGCGTTGTGGTTATTGGTGCTGGTGATTTTTATGGCCATGCGAGATGGTGCGCGTACAGTGAGTTTTTGCACTGCATTATTTGCCCCCGCTTTTGCATTTATGGGGATTACTTTTCCGGTTAATGATATGCCTGAGCTCGCGCAGTGGTGGCGTTTAGTGATGCCATCTAGCCATTATATCGACTCTCATGTGAGCGTGATTAGTTATGGTGCGCAATTACCTCAAGTGTTAACGCAAGTCAGTTCATACTGGGGCTTTTTATTATTATTGCCAATCATTGTGTTATTAGCCCATAAAGCGAAACAAGTGCCACGAAGCGAGTTGGCTGTCACAACTGCAGGTCAGGAGGTTAATCAATGAACTTCTGGCAATTGATGCTGGCTGAATTTAAGGCGATTTTGGCTGACAAAGCCATTGTGGTGACCTTATTTGGTGGAGTGTTATTTTATTCAGTATTGTATCCGCTGCCATATTTACAACAAGTGCCTACTGAGCAGCAAGTGGTTGTTATTGACCACGATAACTCATCGTTGAGCCGCTTAGTGACGCGTCACGCTGATGCCAGTGCCAAAATCCATGTTGTAGCTAATTTGGGTAGTATTGATGAAGCTAAGACCTGGATTAGTAACGGGAAGGCTTATGGTTTGTTAGTGATCCCGGCTAACTTTAGACGAGATTTATTGTTAGGAAAGGGCGCGACGTTAAGTTATGGCGGCGATGCCAGTTACTTTTTAATTTATTCCGCCGTGGCAGAGGGTTTAGTCGCAGCAGGTATGGATGCCAGTAAAGACGTACAGTTAATTGGTTTGTTGTCTCGTGGACAAAACCCACAATTGGCAGAGCAAAGCGTTAACTCAATAAATATAAACTCTGTGCCGGTATTTAACCCTAGCTTAGGCTATACCCCGTATGTAGTTCCCGGACTTTTTTTACTCATATTGCATCAAACATTATTAATTGGTACCGGTATTTTAGGGGCTGGGCAGTGGCGCAAAAAAGGCTATTGGCAGCATGTGAGTTCTACTCAATTGGTGTTGGCGCGATTAAGCGTTTTTTTATTAATTTATAGTGTGTTTAGCAGTTTTTATTTGGGTTACTGTTTTTATTGGTATCAAGTCAGTGTCGCAGCAACTATCATCGAGGTGGGCTTATTTATGCTCCCCTTTTTATTAGCCACAGGCGCACTGGGGATTGTGCTAAGTAGTTTTTTTATGCGCCGTGATTTACCCACTCAACTGTACTTACTCATGTCTATGCCGGTGTTATTTGTGTCTGGATTTGTATGGCCCATTGCCTTGATCCCAGAACCGCTAGTCGTCGTCTCACAGGTTATTCCAGCCGTACCAGCCATTATGGGTATGCTAGAGTTAAATCAATTAGGCGCTGGCTGGTTAGCAATATTGCCAAAATGGCTACAACTTTGGGGATTATTTGCGGTATTTATTTGTCTTGCTGTGTTTGCTGTTGCGCAAAAACAAAAGCAAGCTATTGGCATAAGTAGTTAAGTGTTAGCTGCATGCCCTAGACAATAAAAATAGACAGGCATCAAATGATTGACCTGTCTATTCCATCACATTCAGTGATATGTGAGTTACCTAAAAGGTAAGTAAGCTGGTTGGTGTTAACCGTAGCGGTTATTTGGTCACTCTCCAATTACAAAATACCAGTTTGAACTGTGTTTAAAGCCGCCTCTAAACGCTCAAGGTTATGCTTATAAATGCTACTGTTATCGACTTTTGCAGCGCGTTTAAAGTCAGCTAATGCACCTAAATTATCATTATTCATTAACTTCATTACACCACGGTTGTTATAAGCATAAGCACGAACAGACATGGACGGTATTGCCACTAAAGAACGTGCACTTTTTACCGCAGCACTACACGCTTTTTCCGCTTTTTCCATATCTGACATTTGTACGTAACCAGCACATAAGTTCACATTACGCGAATAGTCGTCTACCGTATATTTACTTGCAGATAGTGTTGCTGTTAAACCTTCTTCAACATTACCTGTTTGCAATGCCGTTACACCTGGTACATCTTCAACTAACACCATTTTATAAGCTGTGCTGCTGAATTCTTGACCTTGAATATCAGCCATCACGCTTGCTGAAGTGGTAAGTAATACTGAGGCACAAATTAGGCCATTAACAATGCTCTTTTTCATGGTGTAGCTCCTTTAAAGTTGTTGTAGCGCCGCGCTACAGGTGAACTTTAGTGAAAAGGCATACAGGCGACAAACGATAAAAAACGCATTAATGGGTTAAAAATATTCATCTATACATAAAGAGGTATGTAAGCGGTGATTCACTGTGCATAGTAAAAATAACCAAGAGCGATATAGATTCGAGTGAAGGACAATGGGCAGGCTAACAAGGTAGTGCCTTACTGCGTCATTAACTCTTTATGTATAATCACTGCACACTCCAAAGTGTCTGCCTTGTAAAGTTGTCAGCAATTCGCTACAAAAATAACCTTGAAAACTCTACAGACCCTAACATTAATCAGGAAATTAACCTCATTGTATACTGGAGCGCTAAGCTAAATCGATGAGGATATAATAAGGATAATAATGACAATACATCAACACTGTAAACTGCTTGGTTATAGCTTTGTTACCTGGCTAAGTTTTTATCTGATTGGTCTGCCTGATTATTATCAACAATAGCCATTTTGGATAAAATTACCCTTATTGCCACTTGTGACCTTGCTATACATTCCTATTACTAAGATTACGCTGAGAAAGTATTGGAGTGATGGGAGACATGTTATTAACTCATGCTGGCTGGCGTTTTACTTAACTTTACCTTTGTTTATTTACGATTATTTGCTACTAGGAGTGTATAAAGAGTTAGGTATCAATTTTGTTTTTACTTATTGGTATTTAAGCTTTTTCTACTTTTCATTTTGGATCCAATTCCCCTATATAGCCTGGAGAATGGAAAAGGCTGAAGGTCGTCGTTAACATAAGGCAAGTATGGTGCAACAACGTTGGCTAACTTTTGTACCGATTAGTATGGGATTGACGTTAGCTAATGACTTTCATCATGGAAGCTTTTGAGGATCCAGTCGATAAGCAGTTGCACTTCGGGGCGCTGTTGCTCGTTAGTGTGGCGGGTAAGGTAATAACGGTCATGGCTGTAAAGTGGGTGAGAGAAGAGTGGGATAAGAGTGTTGTTATCAAACCATGCTTGGCTGATCGGTAATGGGATTAATGCAACCCCTAGCCCTTGCTCTGCGGCACGGGCGACGCTAAACATACTGTCTAATTGAATAATTTGTTTGGGTTTGAATTGTTCAAAACCGACATTTTCGGCCCATTGGTGCCACGCGTAAGGTCTGGCTTTGTGCAGTATTAACGGAACTTTTGTCAATGCTTTAAAACCTTGCGAATACAGTTCGCTGTGAAGGTGTGGATTACACGCTGGGATATAGGTGATGGGAAATAAATCGTAAACATTGTCATTCGGTTGCTGTTTTCCCGACAACATAATCGACACATCTGTATGCTTTATAACATCACTACGCGACTTAATGGTTTCAAGTTTTAGATTGATATTAGGGTATTTTGATGACCAACCGATAAGTTTTGGCATAAACAGTTCGCTGGCGAAAAATTCAGGCATGGAAATGCTTACTTCGAGCATTCGATCTGACTGATTAAATTCGCTAACAGTATTGACCAGTTGCTGCATAACAGGTTCGATGGCCTGATAAAAGCGTGCACCTACTTCAGTTAATGCTATTGAGCGTGTTTGGCGGATAAACAAGCTTTGGTTTAATGTCTCTTCTAACTGCTTAATTTGATGACTTACCGCAGAGGGCGTTAAGTACAGCTTTTTAGCCGTTTCTTTAAAGCTTAAGCATTCAGCAGCAACGCAAAAACACCGTAAACCGCGCATAGAAGTGTGTAAAGGCAGCATTCAATTCTCAACAACAATAAATGACTTTGCATAGGGTAAATGATACGGATAATAATCATTGGTGGGTGATTATCAACAATTAACATTGGCCGCTAAACTCGTATTAACCACTAAACTGATTTGACAACTATATTAGAGGGTTAATGATTATTGCAGCAAAGATCAGACCATTGTTAATATGATTTTAAAACAAGATGTTAAGTAATCGACTAAGGGGTATTGAGTCGAGATGGTGCCTAGCGGATAAATATGCGCACCACGGTAGTGCAGTATCGTTTAGGCAGTATCGGTTAGGTAATATGAAGCAGGGCTAGTGCTTAGTTAGTTTTATTAATTAAAAATAAAGTGTTTCTTTTTGCTCGCCATCAATAAAGATGTCGCACTTGTCTGCAGTGCTGTTTTTAGCTGATTGCACAATACTGGCAACGACTCCAAATGCTCCACCTTGGTCGCCTAAAACCGAACCAAAATAGCAATCGCCCTTAACAGCCATACCTTTGTATTTAGCGTTAAGGTGTTGAGTAGGGGTCATTGGCGGGAATTGGCCTTGCATGATTGCATCGCCATTAGCAATAAGTTGTAGTTTATTTTTCTCTTTGTCGTATATACCACCAAAGATGATAGTCTGGTCATTAACGACAACAGTTTTATTTTGTGCCACGATAGGTGGTTTAGCGGCACAAGCGCTTAGAAGCACACCTGCGGTTAAGGTAGAAAGTACATAAAGTTTGCGCATTATTTTTCCTTAGTATGCGTCGAAAGACATTTATCAGTCCCTCGTATTAATAAACTAGCCCTGTTTATAAATTGGTTTTTTTTGGATAGCAGATTAAAATATGGAAAGTATCTTTACCGTATTTCGGCCGCTATTGTAACAACTTATCAACGAATGCCAACCACAAAAAAGCCTGCTTATTCAGCAGGCTTTTTATTGTCATAAGCAAACGGTACTACAATAACGTAACAAAAAAGCTCAATGTAGTGACCACACCTTTTGGTGTTGTAACGGTTAAGGTCACCTGGCTAATACCCGGCGTGTCATCATTTTTTAGTGTAAATGATGTAGAGGTTCCACCCTCTGAGTTTTGACTTGGGACGCTATAACCTGCAAATTGCAAGTCACCCAATGTGCTTGTTACCGCTAAGGTAGTGCCTGCAGGTAATATTTGGTTAGCGCTGTCAGCTAACTGCACTTCAAATGTTGCGGTATCACCGTTTGTTATCGCTTGAATATCACTATTGTAATCATTAATTACTGTATCATTTTGACTTACGGTAAAGCTGGCTGTTGAGCCTGACATGGTTAACACCAAGGCTTTACGAATATAGGTTGTCATGGCTGTACTGTCGCATAAATTTCCTTGGCACTGTGGGCCATTAAATTTAGCGTCAGCAGCTTGATATGACGTACTAGATTTAAGGTTAAAGTACGGCTCACTTGAATCGCGAATGCGAGATTCATTGTCGTCTCTAAAGGCATCTGGTAAATCAACAAAGCCACTGTCTTGGTAGGTTTCAACATCCATACCGTTACCGCTACACTCAACAGACGTTGTACCGCTTAAACAGCCATTAACTGCGCTGCCATCGTCATCATCAAATACATTATTACCATTGGTGTCGAAAAAGGTTTCGTGGCCAAGAGCATAAGCCAAAACGGTTATACGATGATTGCTTACTCGAGGTGATGCTGATGTCCAAGTCACGGCACAGGTACCGCTTACAATGCTACATGAAGGCTCGATTTGGCCACCTTCTGTTGTAAAGTTAACTGTGGTGTCATCTGGCGCTGGGTTACCAAAACTGTCTGATGCATAAACGGTCATGATGACTGTTTCACCATTGTAATCGCCGGCTTCAGGGTTCGAGCTCGATGCTGAGATACTAAATCCAAGTTGCTGCGGTAAACCTGTATTGACCGTAAGTTGCTCAGATTGAGTCGTAATCGTTTGTTGGGTGTCGCTATCCGTTGTTGAGGCCATAACTCGTACAGGTGTGGGCACTGTGCCTGCTTGTACACGCACACTAACTAGCCCTTCTGAGTTAGTAATGCTGCTGTCTGTTATATCATCATTTGCAAAGACTAAACCACCTACAGTGGTATCGAGAGTGAAAGTCACTTCTTGTTGAGCGGCTGGCTGGCCATTTGCACTGCTTACTAAAAAGGTAACTAACGATGATTCGCTCGAATCAGTACCGCCAGAGCCTTTAATGCGAATCTGGGTTGGTTCTGCAGACACAAAGCTAATGTCTGATAAGGTTTGGCGAGCCAGAATGAAAGGCAGGCTAGCACTTAAACTGATGTCATTGACGGTTGTGGTTGCCACAACGGTGTCGCTGCGTTCGCTGTTACCGCTGCAACTATTATCGGTAAAGGTTGAACTTGCAGAACCTGACAGTGTGGTTACTGGCGAATCCAAACTGGCGTCTGCATTGGTATTACAATCAGAGCTAAAGCTGATGCTGGTTGGGTTTTGTAAACGAGTAATATTTCCATCAGTGTCTTCAGTCACTAGCGTGGCTGTAACGCCAAAAGTTCCGCCTGCACTAATGGTATATTGGCCATTTTCGTCAGCAGTTAAGGTTGTCCCTAAGACGCTTTCAACAAAGTTACCTGTGGCATCATACGAGCCAATTTTTATTGTGCCATCGGTGGTCACATCACTTGTGGCTAACACTTCATATGCACTAGTGCTGGTTAGAGTGGTGCTGTCGTATTCTGTGGTTGCGGTTAATAAGCTAGCGCCTAGTTCTGAATCTGTCGGAGTAAAGTTAAGCGTGGCGATACCAGACGCTTTAGTTAATGCTGTTGTAGGTGTTAACGTGGCGCTACCAGCATTAAAGGTTACTATTTGATTTGCAATGCCTAGGTTATTGCTGTCAGTTAGTGTCGCGTTTAACTGTACTGTGTCGCCGACATTAAAACGTGTAATTACACCGTTACTGTCACTAATTGAGACCGTAAAGTTGATTGCTTCTACAGGCGCTGTAGTGGTGTATTCTTTAAACTGATAATTACGGCTGGCAGTGACGGAGTCTTCATCATCTGGCGAATAGGTCACGCTTAACGTGCCGGCCTCCGTGCTGGTGGAGCTCACCATCGTTGAGGCTATTCCGCTAGTGCTTGTTAATACTGACGCTGTGCTTAGCGTGGCATTGCTGGTAGTGAACTCAATTAGTGCGCCGCTAACATTAGCGCTCCCCAATTTAAGCTGCGCTACCGCACAAAAGCTGTTTTCGATATCAAAAATTAAGCTGTCGGTGCTGGTATCGCATTGGCCATTGACCACGTTTTGATAACTGACCGACAAGTTGTAGCTGTCATCTGAAGTATCTGAGTCGGTGCCATCAGCGGCACCGTTACAACCTGTAAATACCAACATTGAAGCAAGAGATAGAAAAAGTGCACGTATCGTTGTTTCAAGCCGCATTAGCAACATCCTTATTTTGGTTAATCAGATAAATTGAGAGCAGACCCTAGTCTTTGATTTCAGAGCGTAAATATTTAAACAGTTCTTTTGACGACTTTGATTCTGGGCCTTTAGCTAATTCTTTATTAGCTTGGCGGATCAATTGACGTAATTTTTGACGGTCTAATTGTGGATATTGGTCTAATAAGCTTTGAACTTCATCGTCACCATTAGCTAATAAACGCTCACGCATTTTTTCAAAAATCTGTATCTGAGCTGCTTCATTATTGTTCTTGTTCAACACTTTATCGAGTGCCGCTTCAATAGGTTCATGCTCAAATCCGCGCATTAATTTACCAATATATTGTAAATGACGGCGATAAGCTTCGGTTTTTTGTTTAATCAGTTTTGTTTTTAGAATCGCATCATAGAGAAACTCATCTAAACCCATTTTGTCTAATTGAGTTTTGCTCAGCGCCACTAAACGCATGCCAAGTGCTTGAGCATCCTCACTTTCTTTTTTTTCACCTGTTCTGCTGACATAGTTGTCATCATTATCATAGGGCTGCTGAAACAGTTCAGAATCGCCAACAATCTTCATAGTCTTAAACCTCGAGTCAATATGCCTTAATGATAGCATTTATTTGGCATTGAATATGCAGATTTTATTCAAGATAACGGGTTGGTTATCAATCGCCTTTTTTATTTGATATGCTAGCGACAATTAGACTAATTAAAGAGTAAATTTGTGGCTTCTCATCCTTCTTCAGCGCCTAGCGCCAGCGAACCAACACCTAGAATTGATTCTGAATTATCGGCACTAAAAGATGCCGTAGCCGTTGCATTAGAGTACGCCAAACAATTGGGTACCACTGCCGCAGAAGTCGCAATTAGCAAGCAACAAGGCTTGTCGGTATCGACTCGCGAAAAAGAAGTTGAAACAGTTGAATTTAATAAGGATGGCGCATTAGGGATTACTATTTACCGTGATGGCCGCAAAGGTAACTCTTCAACCTCAGATTTAAGCCCTGAAGCTATCCGTGAAGCCGTAAGAGCGGCAGATGGTATTGCCAAATATACCTCAGAAGATCCATTTAGTGGTTTGGCCGATCCCGCTTTAATGGCACAAGATATTCGCGATTTACAGCTATATCATCCACAAGATATTGATGCTGAAGAACTAGCACAATTAGCGATTCGTGCAGAAGTGGCTAGTTTGTCGGTAGACAGTCGTATTCGTAACTCAGATGGTGCCAGTGCCAATGCACATACTGCAGCTAGAGTGTATGGTAACAGCCATGGTTTTTTAAACGGTTATTGTAGCTCGCGTTACAGCTTAAGTTGTGTCGTCATTGGCGAAGAGTCTGACGGCAATATGCAACGTGACTACGACTATACCGTTGCTCGTAAATATAATGATTTACTGTCACCTGAAGCTGTAGGCTTACAGGCAGCAAATAAAACCTTAAGCCGTTTAGATGCACGTAAAATTGCCACGGCAAAAATGCCAGTATTATTTGCACCAGAAATCGCTACCGGTTTAATGGGGCATTTAATCGGCGCAATTAGTGGTAGCAGTATTTATCGTAAGTCGAGCTTCTTAATGGACGCTTTGAATACTCAAATATTCCCAGACTGGTTTAGTATTGAAGAACAGCCGCATTTAATGGGGGCATTGGCCAGCGCTAATTACGACAGTGAAGGTGTTGCTACCCAAGACCGTCGTATTATCGATCGTGGTAACCTAGAAACATATTTATTAACCAGTTACTCAGCACGTAAACTCGGTATGACTAACACTGGCCATGCCGGCGGTATCTACAACTGGACATTAAGCCACACCAATCAAACTTTCGATGATCTGATTAAAACCATGAACACGGGCTTGATTGTCACTGAAGTGATGGGTCAAGGTGTTAATGGTGTTACCGGTGATTACTCGCGCGGCGCGGCAGGTTTTTACGTTGAAAACGGTGAAGTGATGTACCCAGTCGAAGAAATTACCATCGCAGGTAACTTAAAAGACATGTTTAAAGGCATTCAAGGTATTGGCAAAGATCGCGACTTGCGTTCTTCTATTCGTACTGGTGGTATTTTACTCAGTGAAATGAAGATTGCCGGTAACTAATTTTTTACAAATGTACTCCGCTAAGTGCGTAATAGCTTAGGGATGTTACATTAGTTTTAGTTAATATTGAGAGCAAAAGACCTCTTATCGGCCGATAAGGGGTTTTTTTATAACCAAAATAGGCCTTCTTGACGCTTTATATATCTACTTTACCTTTCTTGACAGTCGTTTACGCATGCAAAGAGTCATAATACTGAAAATGTAGCTAAGCGGTTAATGGAGTAATTATGTTTAACAAGAAAGTAAGCCGATTGATAATGTTGTCAGCGGTTGGAGCAGTACTTTTAGGGTGTGGCTCTGATAGTTCTGATAGCAGTAGTAGTGATGTTGCTTATGTACAATATTACAATGCATCACCTAACAGTACCTCAACTTCGTTAGTGCTCGATGATTACGCTTACACAGCAATCGACTTTGCTGATGCAATGCCTCGATATGGTTACAGTGTGGGTAGCACAGATTTAGAGATATATGGCCAAGATGAAGATGGCGAAACAGTCACAATTTACAGTGACACTGTAAGTTTAAAGGATGATGATAATCATTTATTCGTGTTATACGGTGATTACCTTGACCCACAATTACTGGATATAAACTACAACCGCGATGATATGGACGAGCTTAACGCGGATGATGATTATGAATACAGTAAAATGCAGGTGTTAGTCGCTAACGTCGCAACAGACGAAGGCACATTTGATGCGTATATATCACTTGATACTCAAAGTATTGACGAAGCGGTAATGATTGGTAGCGCAGCATATAGCACGTATACCGACTCAACCATTCTTGATACTGATGATTACATTGTGTACCTCACCACAACGGGTACTAAAGACGTGGTTTACACAACCGGCAGTATGGATCTTACCACTGAAACGGTTTACAAATTAGTGATCCGTAACAGCTTTGGCGCAGGTGACATTAAAGTCACCATCGACAGTGTTGATTCAACAACAACGCCAGATAACTATGCAGCGTTAGAAGCCACTGCAGACTACCGAGTGTTTAACGGACTCGAAACTCAAAACATCGATGTTGATGTGGTGAGTAAGCAAGAAACTCAGTACTTATACGATGTTGCATCTTTTGCAGTAACAGATTACCAATCAACTTCGTTCAACGATTATGGTATTACGGTTAGAGATGCCACAAGTAAAACCAAGTTATTTGATAATTTATTGGTAACCTTTAACCAAGATGACGTCAAATCGTTACTGATTTATCAAAAAGCTGACAGCTCTGTTAAAGGCATGGTTATCTCTCAAGACTTACGTCCACGAGCATACGAATATAAAGTCGATGTTGTTAATTTATCATATGATTACGATGATTTAACTGTGTACTTTGTCCGTGACTCAGAAACCATTGAAACAGCAGAATATACCTTGACTGACTTAGACTTTGTTGAACAACAGAGCTTAACATTACCTTCTGATGACTATGAAATTAACATAGTGTATGAAGATGACAATGGCACTCAAACATTGGTGTATCAGTCTGAATCAATGAGTATCAGTGGTAGCAACAATTTTACCTTTGTACTGACGCCAGATACAGAAAGCGCACTAGGTCATAGATTAACGTCATTAGAATAATTGAGCCTAAAGCTGGTCTTTAATACGGTATCAAAGCAGTAATTAAGCCAGTTTAAAGCCTAAAAAGCCGATATCAATGATATCGGCTTTTTTATGTGTTAACGGGTTATAACGCTGACTTATGGAGTTTATTCGTCTTCATCTTCAACTTTTACGCCCCAGACATCATGTTCATCAGCGTGAATAATTTGTACCCAAACTTGGTCACCTGGTTGCACGTCAAACTCGTCGGTTAAATACACTTTTCCGTCAATTTCTGGCGCATCCATGTATGACCGACCAATAGCACCTTCGGTATTCACTTCATCAATTAAGATTAAATACTCTTGGCCAATTCGCGCTTGCAACTTGTCGGCACTGATTTGTGCTTGAAGAGCCATAAAGCGTTGCAATCGATCTTCCATGACATCTTCTGGCACATGGTCTGGTAAATCGTTAGCTTTAGCGCCTTCCACCGGTGAGTATTTAAAGCAACCTACGCGGTCTAATTGTGCTTCTTCCAAAAAGTCTAATAGCTCTTCAAATTCTTCTTCGGTTTCACCAGGAAAACCAACAATAAAGGTTGAACGGATCACTAATTCTGGGCACATCTCACGCCATTTAGCGATGCGCTCTAATACTCTGTCTGAGCTACCAGGACGTTTCATTAACTTCAATATACGTTTGTTAGCATGCTGAAATGGAATGTCTAAATAAGGCAGAATTTTACCTTCAGCCATTAATGGAATAATGTCATCCACATGCGGATAAGGATAAACATAGTGCAAACGTACCCATACACCTTGTTTGGCTAACTCTTCACAAAGCTGTTGCATGTGGGTTTTAACGGGCATGCCGTCCCAAAATGCCGTTTTATGTTTTACATCAACGCCGTAAGCTGAAGTGTCTTGCGAAATAATTAATAATTCTTTTACACCCGCGTTCACTAAACGCTGTGCTTCACCGAGTACATCGCCAATTGGGCGAGAGTCTAAATCACCACGCATTGATGGAATAATGCAGAAGGTACAACGGTGATTACAACCCTCAGATATTTTTAGATAGGCATAATGCTTTGGCGTAAGTTTCACACCGTGATCTGGCACTAAGTCCATAAGTGGATTGTATTTTGGTTTTTCAACATGCAAGTGCACTTGTTTAAGCACTTCGTCATAGGCATGTGGGCCGGTTACGCCTAACACGTTAGGGTGTAGCTCAATGATTTCGTCTTTCTTAACGCCTAAACAGCCAGTAACTAACACTTTACCGTTTGCAGCTAATGCTTCGCCAATCGTTTCTAAAGACTCTTGTACTGCGCTGTCAATAAAGCCACAGGTATTCACAATAACGAGGTCGGCATCGTCATAACTGTTAGTAACGTCATAACCTTCGGTACGTAATTGAGTGAGGATCCGTTCTGAGTCGACGAGGTTTTTTGGACAGCCCAAGGAAACAAAACCGATTCGATTACCAGTACTTGGAGTGCTTGGGCTGTTTGCTTCAAGGGTTTTGACTGGAATATCGAGCGTGGTTGTTTGTTTCGGTGTAAAAGTTTCAACTGTCATAAGATCTCACACATATAGTTTACGATTAACGTTGGCGACAAAATTGCGCGGATTATACCTGAAAGTCATAAAAGGTATAGATCCAGCATGGTTGAAAAGTATACTGCAAAAGCAAGTCTCAGTATAAATAAAAACGGCGCGACATCTGTTGATGTCACGCCGAAGAGAGTTGAGCACTCGTTTGTTATGGGTTATAGCAAACGCATCGTGTTAGTTGCTCATGTTAGTTAGTGCGGTAACGGCTTAAAATTTTACCTAAGTTAGCCGATGCTTTCGTCAGATCTTTCACACCATGTGATGATTGCTGCGATAGCCCACGGATAACATTCGATTTGTGGCGAATTTCAGTCAGTTCTTTGGCGATATCATTCGCGACTGCACTTTGCTCCTCAGATGATGTTGAAATCTGGAAGCTCATGTCCATAATTGAGCGTGAAGACTCGGCAATAGCATCAATGTCAGTGCCAATATTACTGATCAAATCACTACTCGTTTGCGCCTGCTTAACGGTGTCTCGAGTGATGCTGTCGATGTTGAGTGTTTCACTTTGCAGTAACTCAATCATTTTATGAATTTCTACTGTTGCAGCTTGAGTTCGACCTGCAAGGGTGCGTACTTCATCGGCAACCACGGCAAACCCTCGGCCCATTTCACCTGCACGTGCAGCTTCAATTGCGGCATTAAGCGCCAGCAGATTGGTTTGGTCTGAAATAGCATTAATGGTAGTGATCACTTCATTAATATTGGTGGCATTGATTTTTAAGGTATTAACTGAGTTAGAGGTCTGCTCAATGTATGAAGACAATTGCTTAATTTCGTTAATTGCACGTTTTGCTCTGTCGTAGCTTTGGCGAGTGTATTCTGAGTCTTGCTCAACACGCTCGGTAGAGTTACGCGCAATATTAGATACTTCAGCGGCAGAGGCGGTCATTTCTTCCATTGCGGTAGCAACAGAGTCGAGTGATGCGTACTGAAGGTCGATTTGTTCTGCACTTTGTTCTGCATCGCGAGCAAAAGAGTCTGAGGTAGAGTGCAATGTGTCGGTGTTAGTTTTAACTGCAATAACTAGTTCACTTAAGGTGTCCATGGCTTTGTCTAATGCACAGCCAATGGTGCCAAATTCGTCACGCCCAGGGTGAAAACCTAAACGTGATGTTAAATCACCTTTAGCAATCTTTTCAGTGGTATCCCATAACACCCAGAGTGCGCCACCAATAAAGGTCGCATTCCAATAAATCACCAACGCAAATGGCAATATCCATAAAAATGCCATTAGCATGGATGTCATCGCTGCTTGTTTAGCGTCAGACTCTTGGTTATAAACTGATTCGCTCAAAGTATAATATTGGCCTGCAGAGGCATATACCGCGGTTACCGTGTCTTGTGAACGAGTACTCGTTTGGGTACGGCTAGAGACTTGCAAGCCTAAACTCGCAGCTTGTTCGAGCTGACCTGTCGCATCAAGCGCCTGCACCATTGATGCGGCTTTTTGCTCTAGCATCTGTACTGAACGCTGTTCAATTAGCTCTAGTTTGCTGAAATAACTGCTGATGGAAACGCTAGACAAAATAATAAGAAACAGTCCGAAAATAGTCCAAAACTTATCGTTAATAGACATTTTGATGAAGAGTTTATCGATATTTCTGAAATCAACTTGTTTCATAGCGAGGGTACCTAAATCGGTAAATACAATAGATGCAAATAGTAGATGAGCCTGAAGTATTTTGATACTAAATACTAAGCATAACTACAGTTTTTATGAGCTCAAATATAGTTTTTATGAGCTAAATTACAATTATTCTAAATTGATATCGACAATAAATCGAATAGCTAAAGTGATTTCTTGTTTTTCTGCTGCATTGCCTCAGTGCGCTATGCATCTAATTTGCTACAAGTTCATCACAAACAGTACTTTTAAATACGTCAATTCATTCAGTAACCTGTTTTATCATCCCCGCATTATTTTATTGTTTCAAGAGTAAACGATTAAATAGATGAAAATAATTCCATTACAAAACAGCATTTTGTAATGCTATTGGCTTATTTTAAATAATAAGTGTTACAAAAGTTATCTTAATGCTCTGTTATGTCACAAGTATTGTTCTTTGCTTAGTTTTTGTTTTTTAATGAGTATTTGATCACATTTTTAGCCATATTCTTTGGGGAGGATTATTTTGTTCGGCTAATCAAGTAGATAGTGAATTTACATAGTGAGTTTATGTGATCAATGTTCTTTTTTATGTAACAGAACTTTGGGACAATCTGGCCGCATATTACAAAAAAATAGCATTTTTATTACAAAATATGGGGTTAAAAATATGAAAGGACTGACGAAACTAACGGCTGTTTCACTCGCAGTAGCCGCTGCATTGCCAATGATGGCAAATGCAGATGTGCTTATTAGTGAATACGTTGAAGGTAGCTCAAACAACAAAGCTATTGAGCTTTATAACAACGGTGACGCAGCCGTTGATTTAACAGGTTATAAATTAGTCCGTTATAAAGACGGCGATACAACACCGACAGATATGGTCGACCTTGCTGATTCTATTGCAGCGAAAAGCATCAAAGTGGTTTTACATCCAAGTGCGGCAATTACTTTGCCAGCCGGTACCGACTCAATGACCGGTAACCTTTATTTTAATGGCGGCGATGCAGTTGGCCTATTAAAAGACGGTGTATTGGTTGATGTGATTGGCGATATTCCTACGCCAAGTGGCTGGGGACTAGATACTACCTTTCAACGTAATTTGGACGCTTTAACAGCAAGTACAACTTACGCTGCCGCCCAATGGGTTGAGCTAGAAAAAGATACTTTTGGTGGTTTAGGTACGCTAGAAGCTGCAGAGGCTCCAGAGCCAAGCACGTTTACCTGTAATGGCGCTACACTTACCAATATTTATGACATCCAAGGCGCAGGTGATTCAAGCCCATTAATCGTTAGTGGCAGCTATGAGTCGGCTAATGAAGTGACCGTTAAAGGCATTGTTAGCGCTAGAAGTGACAGTTTATATAAAGGTTTCTTTATTCAAGATGCTCAAGGTGACGGTTCTCCATATACTTCTGACGGTATTTTTGTTTATTTGAACGAAGCTGCACCAGACACTGTTCAACCTGGTACTGAAGTGTGTGTGCAAGGTAAAGTTAAAGAGTATTTCGGCTCAACTCAAATTGATATTAAAGACGATCAAAAATTTGAAGTGGGTGTATTAGGTGATGTACCTGCTGCTGTTGAATTCTATGTGGCTGATGGCGAAACTCTTGCACAAGCATTAGAGCGCGTTGAAGGCATGAAAGTGAAGCTAGATGCAGGCAGTGACATGAAAGTCACTCGTACCTTTAGTTTCGATTACTCAAGCTATCGCAACAACATGGTGTTATCGCATAAAGCCCCCTTAATGAAACCGACTCAAGTATTTGAGCCAAACTCAGCAGAAGCGGTAGCATTAAGTGAAGCCAATTTAGTTAACCAGCTATTTGTTGAGTCTGACTATAAGGCCAAAGACGGCGAAGTGCCTTACTTCCCTGACTTTAATGCAGAAACAGGTTATATCCGCGTTGGTGATCAGTTAACTAATCTTGAAGGTGTCATTGGCTACAGCTACAGTTCATACCGTCTTCTAGCGACTAATACTATCACTGCGGGTGACTTTATCCGTGTTGATGATCGCACCGATGCACCAACTGTGGCAGACATGGGCGACATTCGTGTTGCAAGCTTTAACGTACTTAACTTCTTTAATGACGCTGTGGGTGGCGATGCTAACCCATCAAACAGTAACCGCGGCGCATTAACTGAAGACGAAATGGTATTACAACGCACCAAGATTGTGACTGCGCTAGTTGCTATGAATGCTGATGTTGTTGGTTTAATGGAAATTGCTAACAACGGTTTTGGCGAGCTAAGTGCGATTCAAAACTTAGTTGATGCATTAAATGCTGAACTGACAGACGAGCAAGCATATCGCTTTGTTGAAATTGAAGATGCTGACAAGTATGACGGTAAGTATATTGGCAGTGATGCCATTACTGTTGGCATGCTATATCGCCCTGCACGCATTAGTTTAAATGGAGCAGCACAAGTTATTGCGACACCAGAGCAGCACGCTGCTGAAGGTGCTGAAACTCGTGAACAAGGTGATGTCGTTGAATCTAGCCCTAGCTATAACGTATTTCAACGTCATAGCTTAGTGCAAAGCTTTAGTATCAATGACGAAACCCTAACTGTTGTGGTTAATCACCTTAAATCGAAAGGTTCAGGTTGTGTTGAAGACTGGGCAGAGTTTAATGACAACTCTGAGCCTGCTGATTTACAAGGCAAATGTAATGCTTTTCGCGTATCAGCTGCCAAAGTATTAGGTGAGTCACTTAAAGATGTTAATGGCGATGTTTTAGTGATTGGTGACTTAAATGCTTATGGCAAAGAAGATCCTGTCGCGGTATTAACAGACTATGATGCATCAGCAACTGACCATGTAATTCGCACAGCATCTTGGACTACCTTAGACGGTAAAGTGTATGAACGTGAAGGCAGTGTTATTGATAAAGGTTACGGATTAATTAACTTAAATACTCAAGCGCACGGTGCAGACACTTACTCATATAGCTACAACGGTGAATTAGGTAATTTAGACCACGCGTTAGGTAATGCGAGCTTAGCAGCTAAGTTAGTCGGTATTGATGATTGGCACATTAACTCGGTTGAATCGAACCTGTTTGAATATGGCAGCAAGTACACGGGTGAGTTAGCGAAGTCTGAAAATGCATTTTCAGCATCTGATCACGACCCAGTGATCATTGCATTAAGCTACCCAGCGCCAGTCGTAACACCTACACCAGATCCAGTAGAACCAGAGAAATACAGTGATGGTGGCAGCTTAGGCTACTTCGCATTGATGTTATTAGGTGCATTAGGCTTACGCCGTCGCAGTTAATTTTTACTAACGGCTAAGCATTAATAAAAAAGGATGACCATAGTGTCATCCTTTTTATTTCCCCGAGCGCAGGTTGATTAGTTATCAGATTAATCGATTAAATCATATTGCTCACGCAGCACTTTGATTATGTCCGCTTTAGGGTTTGCTGGTAATGCAATGCCACTACCGGTAACTTTTTCAGCCACGCCTGTGTAGGTACGCGACACGTTCATCATGGCTTCAAGTGGCAGGTCATTGTCACGGGCAAGGGCTTCACGCTCAGGCATTCTGTCTTTGTTTAATAGAATGTCGGCATCGTCAAAATGATTCAGTAAGAACTGACGGAAGCCTTCTTTTGAGTTTTCAACAATCTTACCGTCGCGATATGCGGCGCCGTCCCAAATACGTGATGAGTCAGGCGTACCAACTTCATCCATGTAAATTAGTTTTGATTGGCCATTTTTGTCATTGACGTAGCCAAATTCAAACTTAGTATCGACAAATACCTGATCAAGTTTTGCTAGCGCGTCAGAAATAACTTTGAAACCTTGTTTGAGCAAGGTTTCATATAGGTCGATATCTTGTGGCTTTTCAAAACCGAATGCCTGATAGTTGGCTTCAATGTCGCTGCGACTGATATTTACGTCATCCTGCGCAGGCACGCCTGGAATACCAGTTAAAATGCCTTTGGTTGAAGGAGTGATCAGTAACTCTGGCAGTTTTTGATCTTTAGTTAAGCCTTCTGGCAAAGTGATGCCACAAAATACCCGCTCGCCTTTTGAGTAGGCGCGCCACATTGATCCAGTAATGTATTGGCGACAAATCGCTTCAACTTTAATTGGACGGGCTTTTTGTACTATCCACACAAACGGGTGTGGAATATCTAAAATATGGCTATCGGCTAAATTGTTTTCAGCAAATAAGCCAAACCAGTGGTTGGAAATCGCATTCAATGCAGCGCCTTTACCTGGAATACCTTGCAAATTACCTTCGCCATGGAAAATACAATCAAATGCAGAGATTCGGTCACTGATCACCATAATCGCCAGAGGAGTGTCTTCTGGGACATCGTAACCTTTATCGCGGATCAAGCGACGGCTATCGGTATCGGTTAACCAATAAACACTGCGAACTTTGCCACTGTGGACTGGCTTGTCGGTACGGATAGGTAAATCATTGTTCACGGCAAGAACGGAATCGGCAAGACTCATGCGAGTGTTCCTTAGGTAGTAGGGCACATAGGTTTTTTATGGCGGCTATTTTACCTGCATTCAAAGCGTTTGCACGATAAAAGGAGTGGCTAAAATAGGCTTTTTTGTTATGCGAACAATCAACCATAAGGTTAGCCTTTCTAGATAAAGACTTTATTAGGTTAATCAGGCAAAATTCACGCCTTAATGATGTTATGGATAAACCAACGTGAACAGCAATCAAGAAAGCGCGAATACTCGTTTAGGATTAATTTTTGTTTCTATAGCGGTGTTTTTTTGGGGCATTTTACCTATAGCATTAAAGTTGTCTGGCGGTTTTATTACTCCAGTGACATTAACTTGGTTTCGCTTTTTAATGGCGCTAGTTGTGACATTGTTGATTCAATGGAAATTGGGTGCACTACGGCAATTTGTAGGATTACCAAGATTTACTTGGTTGAAACTGACGTTGGCTGGTGTGTTGTTGATGTGTAATTACGTGTCTTTTGTGTATTCACTGGGATACTTAGCGCCAGGTACTGCGCAACTTAACTTTCAAACAGCACCATTTTTCTTGGCATTTGGTGGCGTATTATTTTTTAAAGAACGTTTTAATGCTTTTCAGCTCAGTTGTTTTGCCACGCTTGCACTTGGCATGTTGATGTTTTTCCATCCGCAGCTCGATATGGATCAAGCTCGTGATCAGCAAGTGCTTATCGGCATTATGATTGTACAATTTTCGGTGATGTCGTGGACCAGTTATGCGCTATTACAAAAATCGATGAGCCAACAGTTGTCGCCCAGTAATGTGCTGTTATTTATCTATGCATTAGGTATTGTTGCTATGGCGCCGTTTTGCGATTTTAGTCAGTTTGAGGCCATGACATTAAACCAATGGTGGATAGTATTATTTTGTGGTGCTAACACCTTAATTGCTTATGGCTGTTTTGGTCAGGCGTTACATTATTGGCCGACGGCGCAAGTGAGTGCCATGTTATCGTTAACGCCAGTATTGAGTTTTACGGCTACTGAGATTGTCGTGAGTTTAGGCTGGTGGAGCGAAGTCTTTAGCAGTGCCAATATCGATTTATTATCATTGATGGGCATTGTGTTGATTGTATGCGCAGTATTTACGGTGCAAATCGTTCCTATGTATCAAAAGCGTAAGCAGGCAAAAGCGTTTAGAACTGTATTGTAGTTTTTGTTTAGTATTGACTAGCAAGATAATAGAGCATTAAGAAGAATGCGCTAAAAATCACGCCGCCAATGATAATCATCCACAATAAAGTTTTATCTTGTTTAGCTGATTGAGCTAGATCCATAGGTGACGAGCCACCAACTATCTGTAAAATGAAGGCTAAAAAATCCATTTAGATTACCTATCGGGTTAATTCATTCGAGAGTAATTATATTACCTACATCCCTTTAGTTGCCAAATTAATTAACCTGAAATCGGGATAATAAACGCCTTTCAAACAGTCCTTTGCCCTGCTAACTGCGTTGAATCGACTTGCAATAGGCTAGCTATTGACGCGTCAATTCGCCTTGTTAGCAGAACAAATGACAAGCTTGAAAGTGAGGGTGGGTAACGTGTTGATTTTAAATGATATAAGTTCATTCCTTATCCCGAACTCAGGTTAATTAGTGTTAATTGGTTTTATCATTCTTAACTTATAAAAAAATGGGTTTAACCAAATGCAGAAAACAAAAATGGAGCCCTTAGGCTCCATTTTTTTGTGTCATTCAACTGAATGATTAACCGTTGTCGCGTGGCTTACGTGGACGACGTTCAACACTTGCAGGACGGTCGCCGGCAGGACGGTCACCACGTGGACGATCACCACGAGGGCGGTCGCTACGAGGCTTGCGTGGAGCACCACGGCCTGAGTCTACAAATACTTCATCGCCAGCTTCACGAATGTTTAACGGACGACCACATACACGCACCTTTCTTAGGTGAGCAAGGATGTCTTTTGGCATTCCGTCTGGTAAGTCAACAGTCGTTACTTGGTCGAATAATTGGATTTGACCAATGAAACGGCTGTCAATGTTAGCTTCGTTAGCGATAGCACCAACGATGTTACCTACACCAACGCCATTTTCACGACCCACATCGATAACATAACGGTTCATTTTAACGTCTGGGTTATCTTTTAGTGTGTCTGCACTACCAAAGCTGGTTGGTGCTGGACGGCTGCTGCGATCACTACGTTCACGACGTGGACGGTCACCACGGTCGCTGTTGCGGTCACCGCGGTCGCTACCACGATCACTGCGCTCGTCACGTGAGTCACGTTGACGTTCAGTAATAGTTGGTAATTGTAATGGACGTTCTTGCTGCACTTGTTGTAACAATGCTGCAGCAAGTAAGTCTGTATCAACTTCAAGCTGTTGGCATAATTCAGCCACTGCGTTTTTCATGAAATCTAAGTCGCCATTGATGGTTTCTTGGATTTGCTCGCCTAAACGAGATAAACGACGCTCTGCAACAGTTTCAGGGCTAGGGACTTTCATTGGCGAAATACGGCTGTTTGTAGCGCGTTCGATAGTGCGTAACATACGCATTTCACGGTTGGTTACAAACAAGATTGCCATACCAGTACGGCCAGCACGGCCAGTACGACCGATACGGTGTACATAGGCTTCTGAATCATAAGGAATATCGTAGTTTACAACGTGGCCAATACGCTCAACGTCTAAACCACGTGCCGCAACGTCAGTCGCGATCAAAATGTCTAGCTTGCCGCGTTTTAATTGGTCAACAGCACGCTCACGTGCTTGCTGGTTCATGTCACCGTGTAGTGGTGATGATGCGTAACCGCGTGCTTCTAATTTTTCTGCTAATTCAACACAGCTATTACGTGTACGTACGAAAATGATAATACCTTCAGTATTTTCAACTTCTAATACGCGAACTAACGCTTCAAGTTTGTTGTGTTGTGATACTTGCACATAACGTTGGTCAATTGACTCTACCGTTGTGTGGCTGGCAGCAATGCTGATGTTAACTGGATTGTTCAAATGCTTAGCTGCTACGCGCTTGATTTGCTCTGGCATAGTTGCTGAGAATAATGCAAGTTGGCTGTCAGCAGGCTTGTGCTCTAATACCCATTCGATATCATCGATGAAGCCCATTTTTAACATTTCATCAGCTTCATCAAGCACTAATGCTTTTAATGAGTCTAATTTTAGTGTGCCACGACGCATGTGATCCATTACACGACCAGGTGTACCAACAATCACTTGTGGGCCACGCTTAAGGGCGTTTAACTGTTGTTGCATGCTTTGACCACCGTAAATCGGCAGTACGTGGAAGCCTTTCATGTGTTTTGCATAGCTACCAAAAGCTTCTGCAACCTGAACGGCTAGTTCACGAGTTGGAGCCAACACTAAAATCTGTGGAGCATTGATTTTCATGTCGATTTTGTTTAGTAAAGGCAGGGCAAAAGCACCTGTTTTACCTGTACCGGTTTGCGCTTGACCGATAATATCTTTACCAGCCATAAGCGGGTCGATACTAGCAGACTGAATTGGAGTTGGTTTTTCATAACCAAGCTCGTCAAGTGAACGCAACAAATACTCAGACAGGCCGAGTTCGCGGAAAGTTCTTTCATTGGATGACATTGAGTTGTAGCCTTGTGGATGCGCACGAAGTTCGGAAGCTCGTGCTAAAGTTTCACAGACAGAAAATCAACCCCGTGTCGATTTCCCGCGCCGATAAGGGGGCATATTATAGCAGCAAGTATGCGATTTGACCACGTAAAAACTAAAAATAAACCTTAATTTGCACAATAATAGTTAAGATTGGCCTGATTCTTGATTTATGGCACGCAGTAATTGCTTGAAAAATGAGCGCTTGTTGCATGTTATGGTGTGTTTATGGCGTTACAGTGAGTTTATCGATACTTAACAGTTGATATACGGTTTCGACCACGGCAACGATAAATTCGATATCAAGGGTGTCTGTTGTGTCATTTTCGGTGTGGTATTGCGCATGTGGCGGCACGCCAAAATACACCCATTTATAGCCCGCTTTGTGAAACGGATAATGATCTGATGCTCTTAACCAATCGGTTTTTTGTAAGCTTCCGCTGAGTAATTTACGATGGTGAGTACGAATGCATAATTGGGTTTGTTGCATCAATTGTGCTTGAATATATTCAAACTGCTGTAGATTTTTTTCCCCTTCCATATATATCGCTCGGCGCCGATTAGGGTGTCCAATCATGTCAAGATTAACGCTTAACTCCACTTCAACAGTGGGATCTTGTTGCAGTAACTTTACTAAGGCGTAACTGCCAAATAATCCCGGTTCTTCTGCATCGGTTGCGACCAACATCAAGTTGATATCATCTACTGGAGCGTGCTGTTGCCAACGCTGGGCTATAGCGAGCATACCCGCTACCCCAGAGGCGTTATCATCTGCCCCAGGAAAAAATTGACTGCCTTTTTGGCCTAAATGATCGTAATGGGCAGTAATAATACGCCAGCGACGTGATGGTACCTTTGCTGGAATAGTGGCGACTAAATTAGTCCCCGTTACTGTTGAGAATTGATAGTCAAAAATAAAAGGTATCGCAAATTCTGTTCGCCAAGGCTTAAGCTCAAGTTGATTAAAGCGTGCTATCAAAAATGCTTGCGTGGCTTGTGAGCCCGCTGTGGCTGTTTTACGCCCTTGAAATTCTGCGGAGGTAAGTTGAGTTATATCTTGGCTGATTTGTTGCTCGGCGTCAGGCCACGAAGTGATTAGCTCGGATGAACATTCGGGCAAGTTTGAACTGCAACCGCCTATGAGACTAGTAAATAACAGTAACCCAGCCACTCGATAATACATGAGAGGTTGAACCATATTTGTATTCTCCTCTGAATGATTAAGTGGCTAGGTTGCCGTTTATTGGGTTACTTTTTTGTTTTCGTTTTTTTCGCGCGCTGCTTATGAATAGCAAGCATTGGTTTTAAGAATCGAGCGGTATGCGACTCTGGATGCTCGGCGACATCTTCAGGGCTGCCTGTTGCTAAAATCATTCCGCCGCCAGCGCCACCTTCAGGGCCTAAGTCAATAATCCAGTCTGCGGTTTTAATCACATCTAAATTATGTTCAATCACCACAACGGTGTTGCCATGCGACTTTAAGCGATGCAATACATCTAACAATAGTTGAATGTCTGCAAAGTGAAGCCCTGTAGTGGGTTCATCTAAAATGTACAAGGTTTTGCCTGTATCGCGTTTAGATAACTCTTTAGCCAGCTTAACGCGCTGTGCTTCACCGCCAGATAAGGTTGTCGCGCTCTGTCCCAAACGAATGTAAGACAAACCAACGTCGATTAAGGTTTGCAGTTTACGTGCGATGGATGGGATAGCATCAAAATAGCTACGCGCATCTTCAACGGTCATTTGCAGCACTTCGTGAATGTTTTTGCCCTTGTATTTTACTTCTAAGGTTTCGCGGTTATAGCGCTTACCTTTACATGAGTCACAAGGCACATACACATCGGGTAAAAAATGCATTTCTACTTTAATTAAGCCATCGCCCTGGCAAGCTTCACAACGCCCGCCTTTAACGTTAAACGAGAAGCGGCCCACTTGATAACCCCGGGTGCGCGATTCTTGCGTGCCGGCAAATAGTTCACGTATTGGGGTAAAAATACCCGTGTAAGTTGCAGGGTTTGAGCGCGGAGTGCGGCCAATTGGGCTTTGGTCGATGTCGACGACTTTGTCACATTGCTCCATACCTTTAATGCTTTTATAAGGTGCGGGTTCATCGACCGTGGCGCCGTTGAGCATGCGATGGGCAATTTTAAAGAAGGTATCATTAATTAAGGTTGATTTACCTGAGCCTGATACACCGGTAACGCAAGTAAACAGACCAATCGGAATGGTTAAGTCGACATCTCTTAAATTGTTCCCAGAAGCGCCAAATAGCTCAATGACTTTTTTAGGGTCGATTGGTGTGCGCTCATCACTGATGTGAATTTGTTTTTTACCAGAAATATATTGGCCAGTGACTGACTCTTCGCAGTTAAGAATGTCTTCTAATGTGCCATCGCAAATCACTTCACCGCCATGTACACCTGCACCAGGACCGATATCGATAACATGGTCAGCTAGACGAATGGCATCTTCATCGTGTTCGACCACAATGACGGTGTTACCTAAATCTCGCAGGTGGATAAGCGTTTGCAATAAACGTTCGTTATCGCGTTGATGTAAACCAATAGAGGGTTCATCCAGCACGTACATTACGCCCACAAGCCCTGCGCCAATTTGGCTGGCTAGGCGAATACGTTGTGCTTCGCCGCCCGATAAGGTTTCTGCAGAGCGCGATAAGCTTAAATAATTGAGGCCAACATTAACTAAAAAACCTAAACGTTGACTGATTTCTTTTAAGATTTTTTCAGCAATTTGCGCGCGTTGACCTTCAAACTCGACAGTATCAAAGTACTCTTTAGTTTCACCTATAGACCAGGTGGTTAATTGCGGTAAATTAAGTTCGCCAATAAACACGTTGCGGGCTTCTTCACGCAAACGCGATCCGCCACAGCTGTTACAAGGCTGCATATTAATAAATTTAGACAACTCATCGCGTACCGAATTGCTTTCTGTTTCGCGATAACGGCGGTCCATGTTATTTAAAATGCCTTCAAATGGATGGTTACGCACCACCACATCGCCGCGATCGTTAATGTACTTAAAGGCAATGTTTTGTTTGCCTGAGCCGTACAAGACAATCTTTTTCACTTTATCACTGAGCTCGGAAAACGGCTTTTCAACATCAAATTTGTAATGTTCTGCTAATGAGCTGAGCATTTGGAAGTAGTAAAAATTGCGTCTGTCCCAACCTCTAACTGCGCCACCGGCTAATGATAACTCATCGTTGGTGATCACACGGTCTGGGTCAAAAAATTGTTGTACGCCTAAGCCGTCACAAGTTTGACAAGCACCTGCAGGATTGTTGAACGAAAAAATTCGAGGCTCAAGCTCGGCCATTGAATAACCACAGTGTGGGCAGGCAAAATTAGCCGAAAACACTAACTCTTCGGTATCAGAGTCTTCCATGCTAGCAATTTTTGCGATACCACCAGAGAGTTCTAATGCCGTTTCGAATGACTCCGCTAAACGCTGTTTAATGTCATCACGCACTTTAAAACGATCTACAACTACTTCAATAGTGTGCTTTATGTGTAAGTCTAACGTCGGTGGGTCGGTTAAATCACACACTTCGCCGTCAATGCGGGCGCGGATATAACCTTGGGCAGACAAGCTTTCAAGTAGCTTAACGTGCTCACCTTTACGGTCGTTTACTACAGGAGCAAGTAACATTTGGCGACTGTCTTGCGGCATAGCTAAGACTTTATCAACCATCTGACTGACCGTTTGTGCCGACAAGGGTAAATTATGTGTTGGGCAGCGAGGCTCACCTACACGTGCAAATAGCAAGCGTAAATAATCGTAGATTTCGGTAATGGTGCCCACTGTAGAACGTGGATTATGCGATGTTGATTTTTGCTCGATTGAAATCGCTGGGCTTAAGCCTTCGATATGATCAACATCGGGTTTTTCCATCATACTTAAGAACTGACGCGCATAAGCTGACAAAGATTCTACGTAACGACGCTGGCCTTCTGCATACAAGGTATCGAAGGCTAAAGATGATTTCCCGGAACCAGATAATCCAGTAATAACAATAAGTTTGTCACGTGGGATTGTAAGATTGATGTTTTTTAGATTGTGGGTACGGGCACCGCGAATTTCAATTTTATCCATCTATCTCGCTCTATGACTAGTGTAAACAAAACGATGATCAGTATCGCATAGATATGGATGTACTTCAGATCAATTTTGTTAAGAATGATTTTAACAGTACGGATTAATGAGCGATTAAGTTTAGTAAATCATGAACTAAATGAAGCATAGGTCGCAAACTACGATTTCCTTTTGAGCTAATTTATGGCGCTGTGATAATATGCGCAGCTAATCGTTTCATTGAATCATTTTTCGAAGGGCAATTGCATGGCCGGTAATGGACTGTCAGGTATAGAGAAAAAAGTCGCTTTTTCGTTAGCCAGCGTATTTGGTTTACGAATGATGGGGCTGTTTATGATCATGCCTGTCTTCGCGTTGTATGGTCAGCACCTAGAAGGCTTTTCACCGTTATGGGTGGGTATTGCTATTGGTGCTTATGGACTCACTCAGGCTGTGCTGCAAATCCCAATGGGGATTTTGTCAGACAAGTATGGTCGTAAGCCGATTATTTTAGGCGGTTTGGTGCTATTTGCCATTGGTAGCTTAATTGCTGCCTCGTCTGATCATATTTACGGTGTTGTGTTTGGCCGTGCTGTACAAGGTATGGGAGCTATTGCTGCCGCCGTGTTAGCTTTAGCCGCTGATTTAACCCGCGACGAACAACGCACTAAAGTGATGGCCGTAATAGGCATGTGTATCGGTTTTTCTTTTGCATTGTCGCTGCTTGTTGGGCCGATTGTGGCGCAATACATGGGCTTAACCGGGCTGTTTTTCTTAACAGCTGTGCTCGCGGTAGTAGGTATGTTGATAGTGCAATTTTTTGTACCTAATCCTATTACTCAAGCGCCTAAAGGTGACACAGTTGCCACTCCAACTAAATTAAAGCGCATGTTATTAGACCCGCAGTTATTCCGTTTAGATGCTGGTATTTTTATTTTGCATTTAGTATTAACTGCCGTGTTTGTTGCTTTACCGCTAGATTTAGTCGATGCCGGTTTAATAAAAGAAAAGCATTGGATGCTGTATTTCCCTGCATTTGTTGGCGCATTCTTTTTAATGGTGCCACTCATCATTATTGGCGTTAAGCGTAATAACACCAAAACCATGTTTCAATTGTCACTTATGATTATGATGTTGGCCTTGGCCATCATGGGGATTTTTGCGGACAATATTTGGATGCTAAGCGCTGCTGTTGTGCTATTTTTTACTGGTTTTAATTACCTTGAAGCCTCGCTGCCAAGTTTAATTGCTAAATTTTGCCCTGTCGGTGAAAAAGGTTCCGCGATGGGCGTGTATTCCACCAGTCAATTTTTAGGTGCATTTTGTGGTGGTATGTTAGGCGGTGGAGCGTATCAATTAGTGGGAGCCTCAGGGGTATTTTTTGTAGCTTTAGGACTGATGTTTGTGTGGTTGTTATTAACGATAGGTATGCAAAAGCCTGTGTTGTTAAAAAGCTATACCCTTGAAGCCAATATAAAAGATAAAAATGATGCACAAATTATGGCCACCGAATTATCGCAATTGGCGGGTGTAGTTGAAGCCATTGTAGTGTTAGAAGAGAAGGTCGCTTATTTAAAGGCCGATGATAAATTCAATTTAAGCGAAGCGCGAGCTGTGTTAGGCTCTGTACAATAGGTCGTGTAGATCATTTCGTTAGAATTCAGATTAAATAAATTCAGATAAAGTAAACAGATAAAAATCTCAGGAGATTTCGATGGCTAGTCGTGGTGTGAATAAAGTGATTTTGGTCGGTAACTTAGGTAAAGATCCTGAGGTTCGTTACATGCCAAACGGCAATGCCGTAGCCAACTTTACAATAGCGACAAGTGAGTCGTGGAAAGACCAACAAGGTCAAGTGCAAGAGCGCACTGAATGGCACAATATTGTGATGTACCGTCGTCTTGCTGAAATTGCTGGTGAGTATTTAAAGAAAGGCTCTAAAGTTTACCTAGAAGGTAAATTGCAGACCAGCAAATGGCAGGATCAGGCTACTGGTCAAGATCGTTATAAAACCGAAATCAATGCGATGGAAATGCAAATGCTAGACGGTCGTAATGCCGGTGGTGATAACGCAGGTGGTCAAGGTCAGTACAATCAAAGCCAAGGCCAAGGCCAGTACAACCAAAACCCAAGCCAGGGTCAGCAAAGTATGGGTCAGCCATCTCGTCCGGCTCCTGCCGCATCAGGTGCTGCTCCTGCGCCACGTCCGCAGTATAACCAAGCTGCACCGGCAGGAAATACCAATACTTACCAAGGTCAGTCAAATGCTGGTCAACAAGGTGGTTATCAGCAGCCAGCTCCAGCGCAACAAGCTCCTGCTTATGCACCTAAGCCTGCTGCTCCACAAGGTAATTTCCAACCACAAAATGCACCGGCTCAACGCCCAGCGCCACAGCCTGCACAAAACTTCACTCCAGATTTGGATGAAGGTTGGGATGACGATATTCCGTTCTAGCCCGGAGGCTTAGCTCTGAGTTTAGAATGTTAATAAAAAGCCCTGACAGTAATGTCAGGGCTTTTTTGATCTCTTCGCTCAAACTCAAGTGTTGATGCTGTGGCTCAGTTAAGCGGTTAATGATTCAGCTGGGCCAAAGAACTCATAATGAATTTGGTTCGCCGGAACACCTAAGCTGGTGGCGATAGCTAACGCGACTTTCATAAATCCAACGGGGCCGAGCAAATAAAACTCTACATCTCGGTCTGCTGGCAATTGAGCTTCAATTATTGTGGCGTCAATAAATCCTGTAACATGCGGTTGGCATTGTGCTTCTGGCTGGCTGTAAATATAGAGCGGCTTGATATTGCTGTTGACTGCGGCAAGTTCATCTACGTGCTGTTTAAAGGCGTGTACTTCGCTGTTAATCGCGGCATGAATAAAGCGAATGTCACGGCCAGATTCTGCTTCAGTGTTTAGCATGCTGATGGCTGGAGTAATCCCGACACCGCCAGTGAGCAACACTAATGGTTTTGCATTTTTACGTAAGATAAAGTCACCGCTTGGTGCGCGTAACTTCACTTTATCACCAAGTTGAATATTGTTATGTAAATGGCTGGATACTATGCCATTTGGCTCTCGTTTGACGCTAATTCTGAGATAATCTTTGCCTGCAGCATCTGACAAGCTGTAATTACGACGCATCGCAACGCCATCAAGATCGTCAAACACGATTGTTATAAATTGTCCCGCTTCAAAATCGGGTAAGCCTTGGTTATCAAAAGGCTGAAAGTAAAACGAGGTGATAAGTGAGCTTTCATCTTCACGTTTCACTAAAATGAACTCACGCTCGCCGCGCCAGCTACCTTCTTTTTGCTCGTTGGCCGTGTAAATAGACTCTTCTGCAGCAATCAAGATATTGGCTAATTGGCCGTATGCTTTGGCCCATGCATCAATCACTTCATCTGTGGCGGCATCACCTAATACGGCTTTAATGGCTTGTAATAAACAGCTGCCCACTGCGTCGTATTGCTCAGGTAAAATACCTAATGCAGTATGTTTCTGAACAATTTTACTCACGGCATCGCTTAAGTTACCTAGCTCATCAATATTGGCGCCATAGGCAATCACTGCGTTTGCTAATGCTTTAGGTTGCGTGCCTTTGTCTTGGTTCGTTTGATTAAAAAAAGGTAGCACTTCAGGGTGCTGAGCAAACAATAAAGGATAAAAATGGCTAGTGATGTCATTAGCGTAAATTTGCAGTGCTGGCACTGTGGCTTTAATAATTTGTACAGTTGCAGTATCTAACATTGATGAGTCCTTTTGGGATTAAATTGCGATAAACTTCAATTGTTTATCTGCGATACTCTTGTGATACACATAATGTGCCAATATTTATGCAATTGTTTTATATATAAAAATATACTTAAAGGTTAAATTGACCTAGATCAACAAGTGTGTCAAATTAACCTAAATTGGGTTAATTTGACTTACTATGAATATTTCTCCTTTCATTGATATTGTAGAAGATTTAAATCGCGACTTGGTTAAATCGGAGCGTTATTTACGACTCATTAAAGCGATTCAACGCGCTATTCCTTGTGATGCTGTGGCTTTATTAAAACTCAAGCAGGATTACTTAGTGCCAGTGGCAGTGGTTGGGCTAAAACAAGAAGCGCTTGCTCGACAATTTTCTATTCATCATCATCCACGATTACAGCAAATACTCGCCAGCCCATACATTACCCGTTTTGATGCCGACTCCAGCCTTGCCGATCCTTATGATGGTTTGGTTGATGATGGCAGTGAGCAATTGCATGTACATGATTGTATGGGCAGCACTATTTATGTTGATGGCAAAGTGTGGGGCGTACTCACCCTTGATGCGATGCAGGCGGGCAGCTTTGATGCTCTTAATCCAACAGAAACCCGAGCATATATTGCAGGGGTGGCAGCAGCGATTAAAACCAGCGAATATATTGAGGCACTTGAGGCCAAGGTTGAGCAAAGTCATCAAGTTGCTCAGGCAAGCTTAGGACCCTCAACTATTATTGGCAAGAGTGTGGCGATAAACGCATTACAAGCCGATATTGATACCGTAGCCAGCAGTGATTTATCTGTGCTGATTTCGGGGGAAACTGGTGTGGGCAAAGAGTTAGTCGCGAAGAGTATTCATCAGCAATCACGGCGTAATTTACAGCCTTTAGTGCAAATTAATTGTGCTGCATTGCCTGAGAGTATTGTCGAAAGCGAGTTGTTTGGTCATGTTAAAGGTGCGTTTTCTGGGGCGGTAAGTGATCGCTGTGGTCGTTTTGAACTGGCTGATGGTGGCACGCTATTTTTAGATGAAGTGGGCGAATTGCCACTAGCGGTACAGGCTAAGCTATTACGAACACTGCAAAATGGCGAAATCCAACGCGTCGGCAGTGACAATATTATTGTGGTCGATGTCAGGATTGTTGCGGCAACGAATCGTCATTTACAGCAAGAAGTTAAAGAAGGGCGTTTTAGGGCAGACTTGTATCATCGTTTGAGTGTTTATCCTTTACCTGTGCCGCCGTTACGCGAACGTGGTAAAGACGTGATTTTACTCGCGGGTTATTTCTTAGAAAAATGTCAGCATCAATTGGGCGTCACCAAACTGAGATTACAGCAAACAGCGATAGAACAGCTTATGCATTATGATTGGCCTGGCAATGTACGTGAATTAGAGCATCTATTGAGCCGAGCAGCATTAAGGGCGATAAGCGAACAAGGTCGTCATGCCAGCATTATCAGTATCAATTGTGCTCATCTTGGAATGGAGTTTACGACACAACAATCTCAAGTCACATCCGAATTAACCAAAGCGCACAGCGAAGATACTCCTTCAACAATCGAATTTGCAGATATAGAAACCTACGGACTACGCAATGCAACCGATGAATACCAACGCCAAGTGATTCAAGCGGTATTAGCTAAGGAGCGGGGCAATTTAGCTGCGGTAGCCAGAACGTTAAAACTTGACCGAAGCAACCTCATTCGTACCATGCGCCGTTTGGATATAGACCCCTATGCAGGGTTTATGTTGGTATAAACCCGTGGGGTATAGTGTTCAATACTGAGTATTTAGCCATAAATAATGAACGATTAACTCAGTATACTTTTAATGGTGGTTTTTAAGTTTTGCATAAAGGTTTTAAAGTGAGGCATAAAATCAATAAACAGCGGGTGTTTACGGTTTTGCATCATTAATGGGCCTAACAAACGTAAACCAACACTTAAGATAGTGGCTTCTGACTCCGGGAGTCCACTGCCTTTTTTAAGGTTCTCAACGAGTTTAAACAGATCTTCTCGGTCTTGGAATTCAAACTGTAATGGTTGAGCTGCTTCGTTATCTGGATGAATTTGCTCGACGGTAATTCGATATTGGTTTTCTTTGCTCATGCTGAATTCCTCAATAAGTTATGGGTAAATAAGTTAACTTTTTAAAAATCGTTCAATTTTAGGTTTTATGGTTAATGATGTGATTACCATTAACGTTAAGCCTAATGGCAGCGCGGCGAGTAGCGCATCAAGCCAGTGGCTAAACAGTGCAGAATAACTGTTAAAACCCATGTTATTAATCGAAGTAGACAGTGCCATTGCAGATTCCATGGTAAACGCCATAAACAGCCCGACAATAATGTTGCGCTTTTTCTCACTGGTATCGGGCAGCCATTTTTCAACAATTTGAGTTAATACAGCCATTAAGATAAACCCCGCAGGCATTACGGTTACTGCAGCAAGTAGAAATGATGTTAACCAATCATTGAAAAACGTCTCGCTAAATCCAATATTGATGTATGTCATTAAACCGATTAACGAACCGCCCATTAAAATCATCATTGCCATTACCACGAGGATTTTGTACGCCAATGGCGTTTTTTTAGGATTAAGCATGGGCAATGTGGTAACTGTTTGTGAGTGCATTATGATTCTCAAGTCTTTAAAATAAGGTAATTATATAGTAGATTTTGTCAACTATATTGCACTTGGTTGATTGTGTCAACTAGTTTGGGTGTGAGGTTGGTTTTGTTAGGCTATGCGATACTTGAATGATTTTTCTTATGAGAGTAGAAATTTTTTCTCATAAACGTAGGTCAATATAGACAATAATCATGATTTTTTTACAGGATGGATGTAATGCAAAAAAATGTTATTAGTACTATTGCGTTGGTGGTTGCATTGGTTGCGGTAATCGCCGCTGGTGTGATGGTGTTTGGTTCGTCTATGGGGCTGTGGGACCCGATAACGGGCTTTATTGCGAGTCGTAAATACCATAATGTGCTCGGATATATGGTGGTGGCATTGGCGCTAATGAGTTTAGTCAGCGGTATGATGATGAAGACTGATAACCCTAAAACACGCGGTACCGCAAAGTCAGTCGTAGCATTACTATTGGGGATCGCGATGTTGTCGCCCATGTTGAAGGGGCTCATTATCGAGCCGGTAAAGTACCCACCGATCCATGACATTACGACAGACACACAGAGTCCTCCGCAATTTGAGTTTTTAACCGACAGCCGAATCGGTGCTAAAAATACTTTAGTGTATGGCGGGGCCGACATTGCCGCGCAGCAGTTGCAAGCCTATCCTGATATTCAACCGATACAGTCGAATTTACCCGCTGAGGCTGCGTTTGCAAAAGCCCTTGATGCTGCTAAAGCAATGGACTGGGTGATTGTAGACCAACAGCCTAAAACGCTGCGGTTTGAGGCGACCGCGAGAACGCCATTTTTCAATTTTGCTGACGATATTGTTGTCGTGGTGACGAGAATAGAGCAGGGTAGCCGTATTGATTTACGCAGCGTATCACGCATAGGTATTGGCGATGCGGGTGTAAATGCAAAGCGTATTCAAGAGTTTAGTGAGCGATTTGCTGAATCGTTATAGCTGTTGCAGGAGATGAATGCACCAGGTTTGTTAAAGAAGAGCACTTAGGTGCTCTTTTTGATGGTTAAAACTCTGCTTTAAGCTCACTGCAGCAAATGACATTTGTCATTGCTTATTGCTGACAAAGCACACTACTGCTCGATTAGTGTTTTGCTGATAATAAATCCATACCAACAAGGAGGCTTTATCATGCAACATAAATCATTGGATCAACAGTTAATTGAATACCGTCAGCAACGTGCTTTAGCTATGCCCTTATCTGGCATGATTGTTTGGAGTATTTTATTTGCTTTAAGTTTTATGTTACCCGCCTCACAAATGGTAATGGCAATTTTTATCGGTACAGGCTCAATTGTGTATTTGGCCATGGGGGTATCTAAGCTAACGGGGGAAGGCTTTGGTTTTAAGAAAGTGGCTAATCGAAATTGGTTCGACAATGTGTTTTTAGCCGCGGTAGGGATGAGCTTTTTAACCTTTGGTATTAGCATTCCATTTTTTATGGAAAACTATCTTGCACTCCCTTTTGTGTTAGCGATTCAAACAGGCTTAATGTGGTTAGTCCATGGCGTGATAGCTGCGCAAAAAATTGCCATAGTACATGCTATTGTTCGCACTATTGCCTGTGTGGTTGCTTTTCAGTTATGGCCTGAATTGAGCTTTCAAATTCAACCGTTAATCGTGGTGTTGTGCTATGGCTTTACTATCCCCGTTATGCAGTCTCATTGGCGCCAGCAACAAAAAATGGCATTGAGTGTTTAACTCTTTTTACTGAGTATTATTGAATAAAAAAAGCCACAGCACTGGGCTGTGGCTTCACTGATACTAGCAAATCAGTTAATTCTAAATTGCTTAGTTCTTTTTAGAATATTTTGCAGCTTCTTCACCCGCTAAGCGACCGAATGTGATGATGTCTGAAATCGCATTACCCCCTAAACGGTTAGCTCCATGAACACCACCTGTGACTTCGCCAGCGCCATATAAACCAGGAATCACCTGTTTTTTAGCATCCATGACTTCGGCTTTCGTGTCGATCATCACGCCACCCATAGTGTGGTGTACACCAGGTGTGATTTCGATAGCGTAGTAGTTACCTTCGTTTAGTGCACGTGGTAGATTTGGACGTTCAAAATCAGTGTCCTTACCGCTGGTGACTAAACTATTGTAGCGGGCGACAGTTTCAGTTAATGCTTTACCGTCAATACCTTCCATTTCGCCTAATTTAACTAAGCTGTCAGCCGATGGAGCGACACCTAAACCGACATATTGGTTAATTTTAGACAGTGATTTGCGCACAGAGTCATCAAAAATCAAATAAGCGGTTTTGCCTGTTTGTTCTAAGATGGCTGCAGATGCTTTATCACGCGTAGTGATTTCGTTGACGAAACGCTTACCTTCACGGTTAACCAAAATCGCACCATTACCACGCACCGCTTCGGTAATCATCACACCACCCTTAACAGATAGTGTTGGATGCGCCTGGATATACTGCATGTCTTTCAACGCGCCACCGGCATTTTCAGCAACATCTAAACCATCACCTACTGCACCAGGTTGGTTGGTAGAGATAAAGCCTTTTAATGAAGGATCTAGCTTAGAAACACGCTCGTTATTTTTAGCGAAGCCACCGGTTGCCAAAATTACCGCGTCAGCTTTAACCCAGTAGTATCCTTTATACATACCTTTAACGAGGATACCTTTTACTTTACCGTCATCAGTTTTAAGCACTTCGATACCACGAGTGTTCATGCGTAAGTCAATGTTACGTTTAACGGCATTATCGTAAAGTACTTGTACAACGTGAGCACCTACACCAGCACCACCGGTTGGGCGGTGTGAGCGTGTAACTGAGGCGCCGCCCATCATGCCGACGTCTGATAAATCGGCACCCATTTTGGTCATCCAATCAACAGAATCTTTAGAATGTGAGCTTAAGATTTTAACTAAAGCAGGGTCGTTAATGTCTCCGCCACCTTTCATGGTGTCTTTGTACATAGTTTCAGGGCTATCAGTAATGTTTTTGGCTTTTTGTTGGTCAGTCCAAGCTGCATTCATACCGCCGGCTGCTAACTTAGCGTTACCACCAATAACGGGTTCTTTTTCAATAAGAATAACTTTAGCGCCGTTGTCATGTGCTGCAACTGCGGCAGAGAAACCTGCACCACCTGAACCGACAATAACAACATCAACTGTGTCGCGCGGAGCACTTGCAAGTGCAGCCTGACGTTCTGCTTTGTCTTTGGCTAATTCAGCAATAGTAGGTTCGTCACGTTGCCATTTCTTAGCGTATGGCATGTTAAAGTCGAAGCTGTGGCATGAGTCGCAATACACCATCGATTTTTCGTGAGCGCTATGACATGAAGTACAAGCCACTTCGCCAGGAAAGTGAGAGGCGTGGGCATTGTAGTGTTCATGTTTTGTGGTTTCAGCTACTTCAGCTAATGTACCGTGGCACGATACACATTGGGCATTTTCATAGGTTAAACTGTCATTAGATAGCTCGCCATCTGCGGTATGGCAGCTATCACACTCTTGGTTTTCTGTATGGAAGTCGGCTAAGTTGTCAGCCGCGACAGCATTACCCATTAAGCCTGCTGTGCCCATTAATGTGGCAAGACATACTGCAAGTTTCATCTTTTTCATGTTGATTCCCCCTTCTATTCCTTAATGACATTTGCCTATTAATGATAGAAGTTCTTTTATTGTTTTAACCAGGCTGAAGTGAGTTTCACTCCACTCTATAATTTCGCTGTTATGTTGAATCGAGTTGATCAGCTATTTACTTTGCTCACAATAAGCTTCACCCATAAGGCTAAAACCAGCAACGAGATAGGCTATTACGAGGAAGGAAATGACTGCTAAATCACAGGCCTCAAAATGAGCTATGCAAACATGCATAGCTATAAAGGGGTATATGCAATTTTGCATAGTGAATGTGGCGCTAGATCACACAGGGCAAAGTGAAGTACATAATGATTTACTCATATGCGGAATGCTGCACAGTTTCATTTTGGCTAAATCGATAACATGGACACATGAGATTGATATTGTTGTGCCTTATTTGTATGACTCTGCCAGTGCTGGCGCAAGACAGCATTGTTTTTGGCGTGCACTCAAATACGGCGCCGCTTGAATGGCGTAATAATGGAGTCGATCAAGGTTTTAATATTGAGCTAATGAATCGAATTGGCCAGTTAACCAACAAGCGGATTATTGTTCGTCGCAAAAGTTTTCAGCAACTGTTGCACGATGTGCATAACCCAAATAGCGACATTGATGTGATTACTGTGGTGAGCCCAGTAAATATGGACCGTCAGTTAGCGCAATCGGATCCTATTTATGCAACCCATGCTAAAGCCTATACCTTACAGGGTAAGGCATTAATCAATAACTGGGCGGATTTAGTGGGTAAGCGTGTCGCCATTAAAAAAGGTGCTTTTGTTGATGTATATTTGTCTGACAAACTACAAAAATTTGATCGGGTCGATGTTGACCTTTATGAGACAGGCTTTCAATTACTGATTAAAAATCAGGTCGACGTGGTGATTGCAGAAAGTTTTGTTGCTCGGCGCTTACAGCCTATGTATCCATCGGTGCGAAGCTCCAGCGATGCTTTAATTTACGGTGCGTTTAATTTTGTCGCCAATGCCACTAAAGCCGAACAGATGAACCAGATTAATGATGCATTAAGACAATTAAAGCTGTCGGGTGAATATGATCTACTGGTCAATAAATGGTTTGGCACTGGCCGCGAAAAAGTCGATTTAACCTTTACTGAAAAACGCCTGTTCGCGCTTGCGATTGTGGTTGCCTTCATTTCTGCTGCGGGTTTGGTTTACACCGGATTTATTAGTGCTAGTTTACGTCGTCATGCTAAAGCGCTAAATGCAGAATTAACACAACGTAAACTGATTGAGGCAGAGATATCTGAACTGTCGCAACAGTTTCAATCAGTGCTCGATGGTATTCCCAATGGCGTAACCATAGTCAATCAAGCCTTGCAGCATTTATGGAGTAACGATAATAATATTCATTTGTTAGACTCTGCTGAGTTTTACTACATCGACAATGATGTATTTAATCTTAAAACAGCAGTATTCAACGTATTATCCAGCCAGACGTCATTCACTGCGGACATGCGCTATCAGCAACAATTTTGGCAGTTGCAACTTCACCCTATTGCTTACGACCAAGTCGTCATATTACTCGAGGAATCAACCGAGCAGCATCGCTTACGTCAGGCCAATGAAGAAGCCAGTCGATTAGCGTCATTAGGTGAGCTGTCTGCTGGGATAGCCCATGAAATTAATAATCCAACGGGGTTAATTGTCCATGCAGTGTCGTTATTTAGCGCCGCGATGAAAGACTTAACTCCTGCCGCTAGCCATTATCAAAAACAAAATCCTTTTTGGCTTATTGCTGGTTTACAACCTGATGTTGCCATTAAAGAATTGCAATACAGTTGCGGCTCCATTGAAGAGGGTGCTAAACGTATTAGCCGAATTGTGAATGATTTAAAACGTTATGCCATGCCGCATATCGCCGATGAATATACCCGCGTGTGTTTAAATGATGTGGTTCAAGTCGCGCAGCGGTTAACGGCAAATCAAACCAAAGCTCATCAAGTGAGTATCATATTATCTGCACTTTCACCTTGTATTAACGGTGACGCTCAACAATTGCATCAAGTATTAATTAACCTTATTCAAAATGCCTGTAACGCCAGTGCTGCAAAACAAGCCGAGATAGTTATAGAAACCAGCGTACAAGATGATAAGGCAATATTAAGCATTGTAGATAATGGTTGTGGCATGAATAGCGCAACATTAAAAAGAATTACCGAACCTTTTTTTACCACTCGGCGCAACGAAGGTGGCAGCGGGCTTGGGTTGTCGGTATGCAGTAAAATCATTAAAGAGCATCAAGGCGAAATGCAAATATTGTCAACGTTAGGCCACGGCACCCGCATTCGCTTAACGTTTGCTTTAGCGCATTAAACTAGGATTTAACCCATGAAGTTAGCTAGAAATATTCTGTTAATTGACGATGAGGCCGCATGGTTACGCACACTCGCCGTGACATTAAACCGTTTGGTGCCTGAGGCTGTAATTGATACCTGTATTGATAGTCGCCAAGTGCAAAGTCGCTTACAGGTAGGTGACTATGCATTGGTGTTGGTCGACCTAACGATGCCATTTCATTCAGGTGAAGAACTGTTAGCGATGATCCGCAGTGATTTTCCTAATACTCGCGTCATTATTGTTACTGGTGTTAATGAAGTTGATACTGCAGTACGTTGCATTAAAAACGGAGCTTACGACTACTTTATTAAAACAGATAATGTTGACGATCTTGCTCGGACAGTTCGCCGAGCATTGGAGGTTGTTGGTCTTGAACGTAACTATTTATACATTAAAGAGAAGTTCTTGAGTCGCACCTTAGATAACCCACAAGCATTCAATAATATCTTAACCTGTGAGCCGCAATTATTAGATCAATTTCGCTATCTTGAGGCCGTATCAGGTAGCTCTGAGCCATTGCTTATCATCGGAGCAAGCGGTACAGGTAAGAGTGAGTTTGCAAAGTCTTGTCACGCACTTTATAGCCCAAATGAGCCATTTATTTTCATTAACCTCGCGGGCATGAGTAGTGAGTTTTTTGAACAAAAAATGTGTGGCCAGTTGTATCATCACCATAATGGTGAGCTTGAAGCTGTTGCGGGTCTATTGCATCAAGTCGGAAGTGGCGTACTTTATCTTAACGAAATTGGTGCGTTGTCGCTTGATGCACAAGTTAAACTTTTAGCATTGCTCGAAAGTAAACAATATTACCCTCTAGGCAGTGACACCGCTTACCCAGTTAAATGTAAGTTTGTGGTATCGAGCCAAGATGATTTACTTAAACTTCATCAAGCTGGGCAGTTTAGAAGCGATCTGCTTTATCGTTTACGGGCGCATAAAATTAAATTACCGCCACTAGCCGAAAGGCAATTAGATATTGCGATGTTAATCAATCATTTCATTTCCATCGCAGCAGTAGAAATGAACTTACCTGCGCCTATTCAACCAACAGATTTAGCACCAAAACTGGCCAGTTATGATTTCCCTGGTAACCTACACGAACTCAAAGGCATGGTCTTTGATGCCGTGAGTAGAAGTGACGGTATCGCCTTGAACACCTCTGCTTTTATGGAGGCGATTAATGAACACAAATCATTAACTGCTACGCCGCAAGACCGTATTGTATTTCCTAAGCAACTGCCTACTATTACCCAAATGAACCAAGCACTTTTAGATGAAGCTATGAGCCGTACAGCCAATAACCAAACCGCAGCAGCACAAATATTGGGGATCAGCCAAAGCGCATTAAGCCGACGTTTAAAGGGTCATTAAGACTTTTTGAGGGTGTTTTTAGCCATTTTTAGTCGATGTGTGTGCAGATAGTTGCTGTGTTTGATTGTCTAACATCCAGACTTTTAGAGCATCTAAAGGCATAGGTCTAGCAAAATAATAACCTTGAATTTGATGGCAGCCTAGCTGAAGTAACTTGTTCACTTCAACTTCCGTTTCAACTCCTTCAGCGATTAAATTCATGCCTAATTCATGGCCGATATTAATAATGTTTTTGACCATAACGTGATCATTTTTCCCTAAAGGGGCAACAAAGCTACGATCAATTTTTAAGGTGTCAAAAGGTAAGTTTTTTAGGCGTTCAAGTGACGAGTATCCGGTACCGAAGTCATCTAAATGAAATTTAAACCCATGGTTCACTAAGCTTTGCATGGTGGGTAATATCTCGCTTTCAGATTCAGCAATCATACTTTCGGTAAGCTCTAAGTGCATTGCAGAAGGCGGTAATTGGTATTTCTCAATACATTGCATAATATCTTTTGTTAGATCGGAATCCCTAAACTGCCTCAGTGACAGATTGACATTACATTGCAGTTCCGGGTAATCAATACGCAGTTCTTGCAGCGCAGCGCCCACCTTATTAAATACTTGCTGCCCTAGTTTGGTAATCATCCCTGATGTTTCAGCAATACCAATAAATTCATCTGGCGGGATAAATTCACTGCATAATTTCCAACGAGATAATGCTTCAAGGCCTATAACACTGCCATTTCTTGCATCAATAATAGGCTGAAACCAAATGTCTAGCTCTTGTTCATTTAATGCTTCTCGCAATGCTTGTTCAAGCTGCATACGGCGAGAGACGATATCAAGGAAATGAATTTTAAAGACGACAACTTGGTTTTTTCCTCTGCGTTTAGCTTCATACATGGCGAGATCGGCATTGCGAATGACATCTTCTTTCGTTGCCGCATATTTGAGCGGAGCAAGCCCGATTGATGCATGTAGGTTTAGTTTATGACCTTCATACTCAAAAGATTCAGCAATTTTCTTAAGTAAGTGTTCAGCAAATGGATGCGCTGCGTCGGGATCTGTGTCTTCTAATAAAATAGCAAACTCATCGCCGCCTAAACGCACTACTGTGTCATCAATCCGCACTTGAGACGTCATTCTTTGGGCTATTAATTTAAGAATATGATCACCAGCCGCGTGCCCTAAGCCGTCATTAAGCAGTTTAAAACCATCAAGGTCGAGTAACAGCAACGTGCAAGAAAAATTAGGCGTTAGCGCATGTTGATGCATATTAATGTCGAGTTTTGCCTGTAATAGGCGTCGATTGCCAATACCTGTTAGTGGATCATGGTGAGCAAGGTGATGTAAATCTTCATGCCGTACCTCTACCTCTGCAATAAATTCATTAAGAGATTGTGCCAGGTTATCTAATTCATCGTGACCTTTTACTGGCCAACGAATGGAAGAATGCGGCTCTTGTCTATATTGGTCAGCCAGTCTTGAAAATATATGCAGTCGGTTTAAGACTTTAAAGTGAACAATCCAATAATTACCAATAAGTGAGACCAGTGTTAAACCCGCCACACTAAACAATAATAATGTAAAGGTGAGATCTCGCTCTGCCTGTAGGTGTGTACCACCTTGCACTTCAGTTTTTGCTGCTAAGCCAGTTAACGATTTAGTGGCTAACCAGAGCTTATTTCCATCATTATTTTGCATTGTGACTGATACTGTCGACTGCGGGCTTGATGGACTTTTTGTTAACTCAAAAGGTACGAGGGTTAATTCACGTAAACTGTTTAACATCGGCTCATCTAAAATTCGAATAAAAAACAAGTAGCCGCTTGATGGAGTATTTTTAAAACTGTTGGTTATCGCCACGCCAGATATCATGATCCCGACGTTATTGTGCCAAATCATTTTACTGGTCACGGTTGTTTGTTCTGGTGACATTAACGATGGTATAACAGGCTGCAGTATTGCCCATAAATCTGCAGGCATCGAGACTAAGTTTCCTGCCTGTGTTATCAGAGGCGTTGACACTTTACTGCCATCTAAATGAGTAAGGATAAGGCCATTTACTTGGATATTATCGAGTGCTTCAGCTGTAAAGTTATCTTCGATATAAGTCGGGTTATTACCGAGAACAAACGCTTCAGTGTCATCCCAATGTGCGTAATCAATAAGACTTGATTCAAATGCTAAATTGTTTTGTTCAAATATACCGTTAACTCGCATCAGTTGTTGTTCGTAAAACTTAGCGTCAAAATTATCAAAGCGTGAATTGATTAAATGGCTCGAAAACCAGAGGAAACAGATACCAACAAATATCAAAAGTGCAGCCATGGCGAAGAGCATCCAGCGGCCCATACTGCTAGTAATCGTTTGATTTTGCGCTATCGCCATTTAACGTATTCCTTGATAACAACCAACCAGTCAATAAGTAAACCTAAAGATTAAGGTACTTGATAATCTTTATTTATAGAATAGGTTAAAACTAAAATATAATAACTAGTTCAGGCGATAATTTGTCTTTCAGCAAATTTATGTTTCCTCTAAAGCTAAGGCTCACATGTAAATGTGCAGCCTCTTTTTAGGTTTACTTCCCATCATATCGATAGCGCTTATTTGTCATTTGATCTTAGCCTTAACCTCTCCTTAACCAGCCCATCGGTATGCTTGTTCCATTATTGTGTAATACACAAGCTGGGAGAAGCACTTGATGATGGTTAAACCTGCTGTACGAAAAGCAATACTTGCACTGATGGTGTCGAGCCTGTTGGGTTGCAGTGCTTTTGATAATACCCATTACGCCGAGCAAGCTAGGCAAACAGAAGCCAAAACAAGCCAGCAGTTACTTGAACAGCTATTAGCGAGTTCGGCTTCTGGTTCACAAGATATACTTGCCCAACCCGTAGCACGATTAACCGATTTAATTAACGTTCCAGAGCTACAAACGTTTATTAAAGCCGCATTGCAAAACAACCCCAGTTTGCAACAAAGCGTGGTCGCGTTAAATATGGCTTATGCTCAGCACGGTATAACTTCAGCGAGTCGTTTACCATCGGTAGATGCTAGCTTTAGTGGCTCATCAACAGAAGACAGTGACGACAGTTACACCACTGACATTACCGTGAGTTGGGAATTAGATTTATGGCAAAAAATCGCTGACAGCAGTAATGCTGCGCTAAAAGATATTGCCAGTTCGCAAGCCAGTTTACAAAGTGCTCAGGATTTGGTGGCAGCTAATGTGATGCGCAGTTGGTTAGACATTAGCCTTCAGCAACAATTAGTGACCATAGAAACGCAACGTTTAGCGGTACTCGAAAATAACCAGGCACTGATTATGGCGCGCTATAGGGTGGGCTTAGGCAGCTTAGAAGACCTTGATAATGCCAATACTAGCGCCGCTAGCACTCGCGCAACATTAGTGAGCTACCATGAGCAGCTTGCGCAAAGTAAACGTGATTTAACCTTATTTACCGGGCAGTGGACGGGCAAAAATTTAGTGGCAGATGTCTCAGCGCAATTCCCTACTGTCATCAATCCAATTAGTTCACTTGGTCAACAAAACCTTGGTCGTCGTCCAGACGTTAAGGCGGCATTTTATAATATTGAAGCAGAATCATTACGTACCGATGCTGCTTACAAGGCAATGTTACCGTCGATCAGCTTATCTGCCAGCTTAACTGACATGGCAGAGTCGCCAAGTGATGCCTTACTCACGGGTCCGTTATGGAGTGTACTTGGGCAGTTATCGGCGCCGTTATTCCAAGGTGGTAAATTGAAGTCGCAAGCCGAATTAGCTCGCTTAACCACTGAGCAGCATTACTGGGTATATCAAGACACCTTACTCAATGCTGTAAACGAAGTTGAAAATACAGTTGGCCAAGAGTATTCCCTTGCTAAACAGCAACAATATTTAACAGAGGCACAAATGAGTGCTCAGCGTAGTTTTGTGAGTTACGAAGAAAAGTATCGCCAAGGTTTAGTGGATATTTTTGACCTACTCACAGTGCAGCAGCAAACCTATGATATTGAAGCGCAGCTTGCCACCACCATTTATAACCGTCTTGTTAACCGCATTGATTTAGGCCTTGCATTAGGTCTAGGGGTATCCGCATGAAACTTAACCGTATGAACGTTATCGTCACTGTATTATCTGTGGGCAGTATTTTTGCTGCATTAGGTTATACCGCCTCTAAATTACCGCCAGCGCCTAATCAAAAAGCCTCAGCTGAATCACCGGTCAAACCGCTTGAGAAAAGTGTGCCGGCAACGTTGTTACCGCAAGTTGGCGTAGTGGCAGTTACTGGCCAAGAGTATCAAGCTGAAGTGATTGGTTTTGGTGAAGCAAGACCGCGCTTTGAGTTAACGTTAAGCGCTGAAGTGAACGGCAAGGTGATTGATCTAAATCGTCAATTTGAATCAGGCCAAGTGATCAAAAAAGGCACGGTATTAGGCCAAATTAATGACACCAGTTACCAGCAAGCATTAACCCAGGCAAAAACCGATGTAGCCCAGGCTGAATTGGATTTATTAGAAGAGCAACGCGAAGGTGAGCAAGCGAAAGCTGAGTGGTTGCGTTCAGGTTTATCTGGCGAGCCAGCATCACCTCTCGTATTACGTACCCCACAATTAGCTCAGGCCAAAGCCGCATTAGAAAATGCTAAGCTTGCACTAAAAAAAGCCCAACAAGATGTGGCTTATACCCAAATTACCGCACCCTTTGATGCGTTGATTATCAGCCGTGATATTCAGCCAGGTAGCTATGTGCAAACGGGCACGCAGCTTGGCACGTTATACAGTGTTGCCGAAGTTGAAATCAACGTCCCATTGTCTGAGCAACAATGGAAAAATTTACCTGCGTTTGATAACGCCCAATTAGCCAAGACGCCTTGGAATGTGACGTTACAAAGCACCGATGGCCTAAAGCAATGGCAAGGATATATTGAACGGGTAGAGCAGCATTTAACCCAAACTAGCCGCCAACGTTCATTAGTTGTGGTGGTCGATGACCCGTTGGCACAGCAAACCGACTTGTATCCAGGTACGTTTGTTAAAACGCAGATAAACGGCAAGTCATTAAACAATTTGTGGCAATTACCTTCATCGGCTATTTCGCAGCAAGGCGATATTTGGTTTGTTGACGATAATGACCTATTAGCTAAGTCTGCTGCCACTATAGTTTTTGAAAAAGCAGGTTTTGTATACGTGATGCCTATGACCACTAAACAAGGCATGCCAGCCACAATGCAAATTGTAAAACGTCCGTTAAGTGGCTTTAAGGTTGGCACCAAAGTGTTGGCTAAGGTAGAGGTATAGTGATGTCAGTTCCTCAATCGACTCATACAGGGGCAATTGCCTGGTTTGCCAGAAATTCAGTAGCAGCTAACTTGCTGTTAATTGGTATTATTGTTGTAGGGCTATTCTCGCTTAATAGTTTACGTAAAGAGGCATTTCCGAGCCTAGAACCTGATCGCGTCACAGTGTCTGTTACTTACGACAGTGGTGACCCAGTGCTAGCTGAAGAAGGCATCGCGATTAAAATCGAAGATGCTTTAGAAACCGTCCCCGGAATTAAACGCATCACCTCAACCTCTAATGCCAATGGCAGTAGTGTGATTATTGAGAAAACCAGCTCGTATGATTTAGATACTTTACTCACTGACATTAAAACCAATGTCGATGCCATTTATAACTTTCCAAGCGAAGCTGAAAATCCAGTAATTGATAAGATGCGCATGCAAGACCATGCGTTATGGATTGAGATTTACGGTGATGCAGACCGTGCAACATTACAGGCATTAGCCGAGCAATTAAAGTCGGATTTACTCAGCCAAGATGCGATTCATGATCTTGAGATTAAAGCCAAAGCTGAGCCAATGATTTCGATTGAAGTTGATGAAGCCAAACTGCAAGCCTATGGATTAACGCTTGCCTCCGTTGCCAGCGCGATAAATGCCGAATCAGCGACATCAATCTCGACTAGTTTGTATAACGACGATAAAACCGTACGTTTAAAAGTGTCAGATCAGGCCTACCAACAACAAGATTTTATGGCTCTACCCATCATCACTAACAGCCAAGGATCGTTAATTACCTTAGGCGATATTGCTACAGTAAAAGACGGTTTTGCCGACGACACCTTTGTGTTGTCGCGTTATAACCAAGCTAACTCAAGCGCAATTGAAATTGTAATGGATGAAAGCGGCGATATCGTAAATATTGTTGAGCAAGCAAAACAGGTAGTTGAAAAGTGGCGTAATTCAACTGTGTTGCCTGCCAATGTCAGCATTGCCACTTGGCACGACAAAAGTACCCTCATTACCGAACGCTTAAGCTTACTGGTTAAAAACGCCCTTAGTGGTATCGCGTTAGTGTTTATTATTTTGGCGTTGTTTTTAAACCTTCGCGTGGCGTTTTGGGTTGCTGCAGGTTTACCGTTTGTGTTCTTCGGTACCTTGTTTTTTATGACCAACAATTTTGCCGGATTAACCCTAAATGAAATGACCACCTTTGGCTTTATTATGGCATTGGGGATCGTAGTTGATGACGCAGTAGTCGTCGGCGAGAGTGTGTATAGCACCAGACAAAAATACGGCGACAACATCGACAACACCATTAAAGGCACGCTTAAAGTGGCAACGCCAACTATTTTTGGGGTGTTAACTACCGTAGTGGCGTTTGTGGCGTTAGCCAATGTAGAAGGGCGCTTAGGGCAAATTTATGCCCAGTTTGGCACTGTGGTAGCAATTTGTTTAATGTTGTCGCTGGTGGAGTCTAAATTTATTCTGCCGTCACATTTAGCGCATATTGATACTAAAAAACGTGCTAAAAAGTCATGGTTTAATCATCTTCAACATGCGGCAGACAGTGGCTTAAAGTGGTTTAGCCGAGTTATTTATCAGCCATTAATTGAGTTTGCCCTGCGTTTTCGTTATGCCGTCGTTATGGTCTTTATCGCGATGTTTATTATTGTGGCCGGCATGCCGATAACTGGCAGTGTAAGAGTGGCATTTTTCCCTGATATTACCGGTGATACTGCAGTGGCTGACTTTTCAATGCAAAATGATGCCAGTTTTGGTCAAACCTATAAAAACTTAACCACTTTAGAGCGCGTAGCAAAAGAAGTTGATGCACAGCTTTCAGCGCAAGTAGCTACCGAGCATAGCGATAGCGAGGTTAAAGACAGTTATCTAACAAGCTTACATGTGTTGGCCAGCAGCAGTAGCTCAGGCCAAGTGCAAGTTGAGTTAGCCCCTAATAGCCCGTATACGCTAAAAGCGTTTACCCTTAAATGGACCGAGGCCGTTGGCCAAATGGAAGGGGTGAAAAAGCTTAAAGTATTAGCAAAAAAAGAAATGCTCGATAATTTTAAAGTAGAAATTAAAGCCAGTGATACGGAGTCGGTTTTTGCTGCTGGCCAGGCGTTAAAAGCGGCAATCGAAACCATGGACGGCGTGAGCGGTATTGATAACAACCTAGACTTAGGTGAGCCCCAATATCGTTTTGAATTAACTGCACAAGGTCGCGCCCTAGGATTTGATACCGAAACCTTATCGGCTCAAATACTGCAGTCGTTTGGCGGTGGTGTCGTTCAGCGTTTTCAACGTGGTAAAGACGAGGTTAAAGTCCGTGTTCGATATCCTGATGACGACCGCCAAACCATAGGTGATATTAAGCTTGCCAATGTGCGTACCAGCGACGGAACCATAGTGCCATTAAGCAATGTGGCAACAATAGTTAATGATTATCAACCATCGAATATTACCCGCATAGACAGTCAACGCGCCGTGTATATTAGTGCGGTGTTAGACAAAGATAAAATTGCTTCCAATGAGTTAGTGAGTCAATTAAAGCAGTCGTTAGTCCCGCAGCTTGAAGTGCAATATCCAGGGGTAAGCTTTAACTTTGCCGGTGAAGCAGAACAACAGGCAGAAACCACTAGCTCTATTGAGTCTATGTTTGTGCTCGCGTTAATCGCTATATATGCTTTGCTGGCCGTGCCGCTTAAGTCATATGTGCAACCTGTTATTATCATGACCGCAATTCCATTTGGCATTGTTGGTGCCATTCTAGGCCATTGGTTGAACGACTTAACCATAAGTATTTTATCGTTAAATGGTATATTGGCGTTAAGTGGTGTGGTGGTAAACGACAGCCTATTATTAGTGTCACGCTTTAATGAATTGATTAAAGAAGAAGGCTTTTCGGTACATGATGCCATTGTTGAATCATGCACCGGGCGATTACGTGCCGTACTGTTAACATCAGTTACTACTTTTGCTGGGTTAGCACCATTATTAGGGGAAACCTCATTGCAAGCGCAGTTCTTAATTCCCGCGGCAGCTGCGCTGGGTTATGGTATTTTGTTTGCCACGGTCATAACCTTGATTTTGACACCATCATTACTATTAATTCAAAGTGAAACAAAAGACTTTATTACTCGTATAATTAACAAGTTACGTTCTAATAATGACGCAACAGTATCGGCATAACACTAAGGAGCCAACTTGATGACAACTGATAAGTTGCAATTGTTGCTGGTCGAAGACGATCTCGACCTAGCCACAGCGGTTATCGAGTATTTTGAGTTAGAAGACATTTTGTGTGATCACAGCGCTAATGGCTTAGCAGGACTTAATTTAATTCAACAAAATCATTATGACGCGGTGATTCTGGATTTAAATTTACCCAAAATGAATGGTTTACAGGTGTGTGAGTCATTACGTTCTCAAGGTATTGATGTACCGGTATTAATGTTGACAGCGCGCGACACCCTAGACGATAAGCTCAGTGGCTTTGCCAATGGCACCGATGATTACTTAGTGAAACCCTTTGCCATGGAAGAGCTTATTGTCCGAGTTAAGGTACTAGCCCGTCGTCGCAGTGGCCAAGTACAACGCCTGAGCGTGGCCGATTTAACCGTCGACGTACAGCAAAAACAAGCTTTTCGCCAAACAGTAGAATTAAAGCTGTCGCCGACCGCATTGAAAATTTTGACGGTCTTAATGCGTGCAAGCCCCAGCCCAGTGTCACGGGAAAAGTTAATGCAAACAGTGTGGGGTGATGAACAGCCCGACAGTAACAGCTTAAAAGTACACATATTTAATTTGCGTAAACAAGTCGATGCCGAGCATGATCACAAGCTACTGCACACCATTAGCGGTTACGGTTTTGCGATAAAGGAAAGCCATTCATCATGAAAATAATCCCTAGCATTCGGCTTTATATATTATTGGCAATGTTGATTACGGGTATCAGTACCATTTTGATTTTATCTGCATTAAGCCTGCATTATTTTATCGCGGGCATGGATGCGTCTTTGCGAGTATCGATGTATGCCCAAGGCCAGCAACAAAATGTAGCAGACGGAAAACCCTATCAGTTTGAATCATTTACAGTCGCCAGTCGTTGGCAAGATCTACCCGAAAAAGTGCGCCAAATTATGCTTGAGCCACCAACAGAATTAAATGTACTGAATAAGGTGATTGTTGGCGGTAACTTAATAAGCCCACCTGATGCGGGTTATTTTACGATGAAAGTGGAATATGGTAATGAAATACGTTTTGTTTCAACGGTATTTGAACGCAGTAAAATCGGTGCCTTTAAGCGAAATGGTCCGCCTTATTTTTTAATCATTTTGCTAACGGCAATATTAGGCATTATTGCTTTTACTGTAGTGCTAATTTTGGTGATGCGCCGTGTTACGCTGCCGATAGAAAGACTCAAAAATTGGGCAAAAGGTCTAAATACTCAACAGCTCGAACAACCGATGCCAGACTTTCACTACAGCGAACTTAACACCTTGGCCGTAATCATCAAAACCAGCTTAAGTACAGTGCAAGACAGTTTAGCGCGAGAGCAACAGTTTTTGAGTTATGCCAGTCACGAACTGCGCACTCCTATTGCAGTGATCCGTACCAATACTGAACTATTACAAAAGTTAATCGCCAAAGGAGCTGGCGCTGAAAAACAAGCACAAGTGGTTGAACGGATTGAGCGCGCCGGACTGACGATGACCGACCTTACCGAAACGCTGTTATGGTTAACTCGCCGTGAAGATAAAAGCTTACCAGTCATAGAGGTGTGTTTAGACCAACTTATTCGTCAACTAGTGAGTGACCTGGCCTATTTAGCAACAGGTAAAGACATCGATATTAGTATTGAAACAGACGACTCTGTTCAACAACTACCAGGCACATTATGCCGCATAATTATGACCAACCTTATCCGTAATGCGCTACAACATACCATGAAAGGCAGTGTTAGCATTGTGCAGAATGGTTACACTGTCAGCATTATTAATCAGTGCGAATCTTACGCTAATAGCAGTGAAGACTTAGGTTTTGGCCTAGGGCTAGAGCTCACCACACGGTTAATTAAACAATATGATTGGCAGTATCAAAATATTGAAACCAATCGCGGCCGTAAGGTGTCTATCGATTTTTCGGTAGGTTAATCGCATTTTGATATGACTGAGCTAATCACTAAAGCCACCTAGCGTGGCTTTTTTATTGATACGAATTTATTTATTATAATGTAATGATAATAAAGTTATCATCAAGTGGTAACTTAATTTGATTGTGCTAGCGGACGAACGGCCTATAATGAGGGGTATCTTGACGCCGTACTAGGTTATGGGATCGCCGCAATGAAATACCGCACACATTTATTTTCTCTTCGTATCGGGCATGCACTTCGAGAGTCTTTAAAAGACGCTCCCTACAATGCCAATGCATTCACTAAAGACTTATTAGCCGGCTTAACCGTTGGCATTATTGCTATTCCGTTAGCTATGGCACTGGCGATAGCTATAGGCGTTGCGCCGCAATATGGCTTATATACCGCCATTATTGCCGGGTTTGTTATTCCGCTCACTGGTGGTTCGCGTTATAGCGTGTCAGGGCCGACAGCCGCTTTTGTGGTGATTCTTTATCCTATCGTGCATCAATATGGCTTGTCTGGGTTACTGCTTGCCAGCATTTTGTCTGGATTGATGTTAATCGTTATGGCGTTATTTCGCTTAGGACGTTTTATTCAATATATTCCTGAGTCGGTCACTTTAGGTTTTACCGGTGGTATTGCTGTCGTGATCGCAGTATTGCAAGTTAAAGACTTTTTTGGCTTAAACATTACTGACATGCCAGAGAGCTTTGTGGGTAAAGTTGCCACGTTAATACAAGAAATTCCTGGGTTTTCCGGGCCGACGATGCTGGTGGGGATAAGCACCTTAGTCGTGTTTATTTTGTGGCCCAAACTCAAGATAAACATACCCGCTCATTTGCCTGCAGTGATGGCGGCGAGTGTGGTGGCTTTGATGTTAAACCTGTTAGGATTTCATGTATCGACGATAGGCTCAACCTTCAGTTTTACCTTAGCCGACGGTTCTGTCGGTGCAGGTATACCGTCAATGCTGCCAGATTTTGAGTGGCCTTGGCAGCGGGCACAAATGGGCGAAATGCCGCTGGTATTCACTTGGCAACTGGTCAGTGACTTATTGTCTGCCGCATTTGCCATTGCCATGTTAGGGGCGATTGAATCGTTACTGTGCGCCGTAGTTTTAGATGGTATGTCGGGTAAAAAGCACAGCGCCAATAGTGAGTTACTAGGCCAGGGTATCGGTAACATTATTGCCCCATTTTTTGGTGGTATTACGGCTACCGCTGCAATTGCACGTTCGGCAGCCAATTATAAATCTGGCGCGGTGAGCCCCATTGCCGCAATGATCCACGCGTTGGTGGTGTTGGTGTCATTGTTATCATTGAGTACCATTTTGGCGTATATCCCAATGGCAGGCATGTCGGCATTATTGATCATGGTGGCGTGGAATATGAGCGAAGCACCCAAGATTATTCACTTAGTGAAAAAAGCGCCAGCCAGTGAAGTGTTGGTATTGATGGTGTGTTTGTTGTTGACCATCTTTTTTGACATGGTGATTGCCATTAGTGCTGGAATTATTTTGGCATCGTTGCTGTTTATGAAACAAGTTGCCGACATGACAAAGGTACAAGACATTAGCGAGCAGAAAAAGCATATTCATGTCGAGCTACCGCCGCGCTGGAAAGTATTTAAAATCAACGGGCCATTATTTTTTGCCGCTGCCGATGGGGTATTTGGTGAGTTGGTTCATTTAAGTGCTGACCAAGATGGTGTGGTGTTGTATTTCGACGGGGTGTCTATTTTAGATTCGGGTGGAGTTTCGGCGTTGTACAAATACATTGCTAAATGTAAGCACGATAATACCCGAGTATTGTTGGCTGATTTTCAATTTCAGCCACTTAAAACCCTGGCAAAAGCCGGTTTTAAACCCGATGGAGTGCACTGTGTAACTTATTCAACACTCACAGATGCGCTAGACGATATAGTGAAAAGTTAACAGAACCATATAAGTTTGCTTATTATGGTTCTGTTATAACGATTAACGGTGTTTAAGCCATATCTACTTAGCAGGTTTAGTTACTTAGCAGGTTTAGTTACTGGGTAGGTTTAGCGACTTCAATATAATGCCAAGAGTCAGCAATATGCAGTCTTGCTGAAGTGACACGTTTATTACGCTCTACATTAATGTGGTTGGTTTGCTCTGACCACAGTTCTTGTAGCGCAGTCATTTTTAGGTAAAAACCTTCCATATCAGCGGTAATCGGTGTTTCTTGGTACACCCACAAATACTTACCTTCTAACTCTGTGCCAACATAAGTCAGAGTTAACGGTTGTTGTTGCTGATCTTGCATCGAAAATGTCGAAATAGCGTAATAAGCAAAAGCATCGCGACCAACCGGATCGCTGATCAAATCCGTGTTTTTATCGATCACTTGCTGGGCGGCATGCTCTGCATCGTGTAAGTAAAATCGATGTTGGATTTCAAGCATGCCACTGCGCTGATTGAACACAATACTGGTGTAAGCTTCTTTTTGCTGGTGGGCAAGGGCTTCTCCTGTAAAGAAACCCAAACCTACCATACTGATTAATAGTAAGGCTAGTTGACGTATCACTTCTTTTTCACCTTAATCTCGGGTTCTTCAAGCGCTTCTTTGTTGTCATGCATAATATCGCGATACTGATTGCCCTTACGTTCTTCTTCTTTAAAGGCTTCGATACGTGAAGGGATAATTTGACGTGGATAATAGTTATTTTCAATATCGACATCGGCTGTTTCACCGCGACGATCGACCACCGCCGACACTAAAATATTGTCCTTGTCGGTCACTATTAGCTTACTAACTTCAAATGGTGAGCGGCGCCAAATTTCAGCAGGTAAAACCAATGACTCAGTGTTGCCATTTTCAAAGGTTAATTCGAGTAAAATGGGCATCACAAGGCCGCCAAGATTAGAAAAATTAAATACGTAATAGTTTTTATCTTCTTTGATGGCTCGAGGGAGCACTTGTTGCTCCCATTCGTCGAGCTCAGCGTGTTTTTTGTTGTACTTGTTGCGTTCTTTATTGGTGACGCTAAATTGATCATGTTGGTCATGATAATCAAGATTGTCTGAGTTCAGTTCAACCCAGCTTTTTTGACCACTTTGTTGATTACGTTCCACCGAATAAGGCATGGGTTTACCTTGATAATCTTGGCGGCGGCGCTCGAAATCAATGTCTGGATTGTTAGTGTCTAGGCGCAGTTTATAAATGCGGTCTAACGAAATATCAACATGATCGGTGCTGTAAAACCAACCTCGGAAGAACCAATCTAAATCAACCCCAGAGGCTTCTTCCATGGTACGGAAAAAGTCGCTTGGTGTTGGACGTTTGTTCATCCAGCGGTTGCTGTATTCTTGAAAAGCGAAATCAAATAATTCACGGCCTAATATCACTTCACGCAAAATGTTTAACGCCACAGCGGGCTTAATATAGGCATTTGGGCCAAGCTGCAGCACACTGTCTGACTGAGTCATAATAGGCACTTGCACGTTAGATTTCATATATTCAATCACATCACTTGGCTCACGTCCCCAAGAGAGGTTAGGGTCCCATTCGCGAGTCGCAATACCGTCTAAAAAGCTGTTTATACCTTCATCCATCCAGGTCCATTGACGCTCATCTGAGTTTACAATCATTGGGAAATAGTTATGACCAACTTCGTGGATCACCACACCGATTAAGAATTGCTTTTCCGATAGGGTATAAGTACGGCTGTCATCGTCGTGCCAAATGGTGCGTGGACCATTAAAGCTGATCATCGGGTATTCCATGCCGCCAACAGGGCCGTTTACACTAATGGCCGCAGGATAGGGATAATCGAAGGTAAAGCGTGAATAGACTTTAAGGGTGTGAATAATTGAAGCGGTTGAATAGCGTTGCCACAGCTCGCCACCTTCTTTAGGGTAAAACGACATCGCCATTACGTGCGGATTGTTACTGTCTTTTTGCTGATAACCTTGAGCGTCCCATATAAATTTACGTGACGATGCCCATGCAAAGTCGCGTACATTGTCGGCTTTAAAATGCCAGGTTTTATTACCTTTTGCTGTGCTCGACTCATTTGCGATCGCTTCATCTTCAGACACAATAAAGACTGGTTTATCGGCTTTTTTTGCTTTATCTAACCGCTTAAGCTGTTCTGATGACAATACTTTTTTACTATTTTGCAATACGCCAGTCGCTGTAACAATGTGGTCGCTAGGCACTGTCATACTCACATCGTAATTACCAAACTCCAAGGTAAACTCGCCGCTGCCTAAAAACTCTTTGTTGTGCCACGCTTCGTAATCTGAATAACTGGCCACTCGCGGAAACCACTGCGCTAATAAGAATATGTCGTTCCCACCTTTGCGATCATCGTCGGGGAAATGCTCAAAGCCAGATCGAGCGCCAACGGCGTCTTCTTCTAAAATGTTGTAACCATAATTAATGCGCAATTGAGTCGATTGGTTTTGACCTAAGGCCGTTGGCAAGTCGACTCGCATTTGAGCACCGACAATGGTGTATTTGAGTGGTTTTTTATTAGTGTCAGTTACCGCAGTAATTTGGTAACCCAAGTTGTTATCGGCTAAAAACTGTTGGCGTCGTAAGTCTTGCAGGCTGATTTTTGCAAATGCATTATCACCATAAGTGTTGGTGGCACTCACGCTACCATCAACCCCATAAAAAGTACTGCTTCGTTCGGCGATAGAATCAGATTTAAATCGATTTTGTTCTAGCTGTAACCAGAGATATTTAAGCGTGTAAGGAGAGTTATTGTGATAAGTAATCACTTGTTCACCTTCAATACGACGCTTTTCTTCATCTAGAGTGACATTAATTTTATAGTCAACTTGCTGCTGCCAGTACTCTTTACCTGGCTCGCCAGCTGCATTTCGGTAATCATTTGGGGTTGGTAGGCTTTCTTCAAGTTGGCGAAATTTATCGACAAAATGGCCTTTACTTTGGACGATTTCTGAAGCCGAAATGGTAAAGATTACTGAACTGGTCAGTGCCAAGACTAGCAGTTGACTATACACGCGCATAAACACTCCTTTGACACTAGCGAACCAGTGCCAATATCCCAAAATGATGATTTATTGTATTTTTTGTGGGCAGAGTGTAACTAAGTTGAAGTGAATATACAGAGAAATAATGTTACTAAAGTTTGCACTTTAAAGTCGATTGTTGCGTGCTTAATAAATAGTGTCGTGTCACTTATTTATGACGGGTAGAAATTTTTGTAAGTGCTTATGGCGCGCTTTATTTGTTGAAACGCTAGGTAATATTTTGTATTTATTAATAATTTCTTGATACTCACCGTTTGCTTTTAGCATCTCAATGCCGTTAGCAAACATTTTCGCATTGGCGTGGTTTAGCTGACTAAAGCCCACATGCAAAGGCACTGGCTGGCCAATAGTGCCAGCATAGCGCAATTGTTGACTTAAGTTTAATTGACTTGCTGTGTACTCGATGACATTTTTGTTGTCGACAATAACCGAATGTCGACCTTTTACTAGCCGAATGATATTCATCGCTAACGGATCGTTACCTGAGGCAAAGTAGGTATTAGGATGGGCATTTAGCCAAGCATCAAGTTCAACGCCGTAGTTATAACCGCTGACCACAGCTGCTTGTAAAGTTTGATTAAGATCGGCAATGGTTTCAAACGACTCGTCTTCACCTATGAGGGTATAAAAGTCATTGCTGTTGTAACCGATAATAATATCAGCATCGATGAGTTGGTTATTGGTAATGGCGCTAGGCGTTAATGCCAGTACCGCATCAATATTATCTCGTTGCAGCTCTATAAGGGCGCGTTTATAAGGAATAGTAACAAACACTACCGTTTGCCCTTGAATTTCAAAAGCGCGTTTTGTTAGTTCAACAACATAGCCCTTTTCATTTTCACATATATAAGGGCACCAAATATCCGACGCGATACGGATTGGTGTTGCATGGGCGTGAATACCGATTAACGACAGTAGTATCAACAGGTACTTAAACAACTATTGTGCTCCATGATTTGAACGGCCGGGTATAGTAATTGTTCAGCTACTATAGGCAATGTTTTTTTGATTAAAAAAGAAACTACTTTAGCACTCTCTAACATTATCGCTCATTTTGCGAACAAGCACACAGCAACAATAACAGGCTTTTAATGCTGATTACTTTTTGATAACAATTAACCGAGATAATATTTTATGGCGACAATAAGCAGAGAATTTACCCATGTGCATGTTGAGCAACCAGGTGCTCCAAGTGTGATGACAATGGCTCAATCAACATTAGCAATGCCCGCAGAAGGCCAGGTGACAATTAAGGTTTATGCCGCCGGTGTAAATGGTCCTGATATTAAGCAGCGTGTAGGTGCTTATCCACCGCCAGCAGGTGCCAGCCCAATTATTGGTTTAGAGGTCGCGGGTGAAATCGTCGCGTTGGCAGACGATGTAACTCAATGCCAAGTGGGCGACAAAGTCTGTGCGTTGGTTCCTGGAGGTGGTTATGCCGAGTTAGTAAACACTTACGCAGCACATTGTTTACCTATTCCAACGGGCTACAGTTTTGTGCAAGCCGCTGCGTTACCAGAAACCTTTTTTACTGTGTGGGGTAACTTGTTTATTCGCGGCGGATTGAAAGCGGGTGAAACGGTTTTGATCCACGGTGGTTCTGGTGGTATCGGTACTACAGCCATTCAAATGGCAAGTCGTTTAGGTGCAAAAGTATTTGCAACTTCTGGCAGCGATGAAAAATGCCAATATTGTTTAGATCAAGGTGCCAGTGTTGCGATCAATTATAATGAACAACAATTTGTTGAGCCTATATTAGCCGCCACAGAAGGGGTTGGCGTTAATGTTATTATGGATATTGCCGGTGGCGACTTTATCAATGAAAACCTCAAAGCCATTGCTACAGAAGGGCGTATGGTGTCAGTGGCAATGCAACGAGGCCCACAAGCGACTATCGATATTTTCCGTATCATGGCAAAACGAGTGGTGTGGACAGGTTCAACATTACGCCCGCAAAGTGTCGCCAACAAAGCACAAATAGCTCAAGGCTTAGCAGAGCACGTATGGCCGTTATTAAATAATGGTGATATGAACATTCCAATCGACAGTGTATTTCCGTTTTCGCAGGTGGTTAAAGCACATGAGTTAATGGAATCAGGTAAGCATAAGGGTAAGATAGTATTAGATTTACAGGCTTAGTTTTAAGCATCATTTTATACAGTTCAATTTGGTCAGCATTTAATATTTTAGGATGAGTGCCGAGTTGAGCTGTATAAAAGCGTTATAAAGATAATGCGATGCCGATAAAATTTTTTAGATAAAAAACTTGAAGGCTGTTTTATTTCAGCTATTGTCCTGTTATCGATGTTTATTAAGAGGGTCTAATGCAGCCCATGACGTCACATTGTTGTGAGTCAGTTGAGCAAAGCTCAATTGGGGCTGTGAACTAACGGTAGCAATTCAATCGTATAGGTAGACAGCATAAAGACCTCTTTTTTAGTAATGGTAATGGTCTTTATCCGGACAAATTTTACTAAGATTGACATTTTTATGCCGTTACGCGAAAAATTCATCGTTTTAGGCATTGATTCTCAGAAATATTCTGTTTAAATACCCACGTAAATACAGAAGAGATAATCGTGGTGCAAAATGAGGTGTTTTAACTCATTACATTGCATCATTTTTAGTATATGTGTTGATTTAAGGGCGTTAGCATATATGTATAACACAGCAAAAAAACAACTTTGGTTTGGTGAATTAAGAACATCGAAAGGTAACACTATCGTGGTTCATGATAATCAACTACCACAAGCGTCACCTGGGCGCGTTTATATGTTTCATACTACGCGCAATACGATTGTTGAATTTGTAGAAGACATCGTTAAAGTTAACTTACACGACTTAGATGACGAACAAACAAAAGCTGCTATGGCTGAGTTTGGGGATGCTTGGAAAGCTGCACGTGCTGAGTTTATGTTAAAGCACCAATCACGGATAGACTTGTCAAAAGTGCCAGATACGGCACCACCTCGCAAAGCTAAACCTGTAGCTGAGCCAGATGAAGTTGTAGATTCAGATGATGACATTCCAGATTTTGATGACTCTGATGACGACGATGGTGATGATTTCGATGAAATGGGCGACAATCTAGACGATTAATCGCGTGGATAATATGGTGTTATTGCTAACAGCATATTATTTAGTAGTGATTTATCAGATTGTATACCCACTTGTGAAAACGGCATAAAGAATGAAGATTCTTTATGCCGTTTCTTTTTGGCTAAAGTTCAAAGGCCAAATGTTAAGACTTAAGCGTTAAAACTTAAGCGTTAAATAGAATTGTCCAAACTTAATGTCGTTATTCTTTATCAAAACTGTCGACAATAATCGCGCCCATCGACGCGGGCATCGCAATTAAAATAATCCGCTTTAATGCTAAAATAGGGTCGGTTAATAGCGGCAGTTTATTTAACGCTAACAATACGATCCCTACCACGATTAATGTCAAAAAATACGCGGCAACCACCCGTAAAAAAAATGCCCTTCTGCGTTTTATAATATTGCCTTGAAACACACTCTGATAAGCAAATAATGTGATAAACGCCAACGACAAAAACACCACAAGTACTAAGTTTAACGTCGGTAAACTGGCCGATAATCGCCATGCTTCTTCTGAAAATGCTATCGGTACAGATAGAGCAAAAGCCCCAACAGCGATTTGGCCAATATCTTCGGCGTTAAAGGTGGGCTTTGCTGGCGGATTACTTGGCATCGAACTGATAACGCGTTATGTGGTGATAGACGCTTTCTGGTGTAACCCAGACATTACTGGCACCAGGTAAATGCGGCTGATTGGGTGAATCTGGCAGCATTTGCGGTTCAATACACACCGCTTGATGATCCGCTAATATCCGTTGTTTTTTAGCCACAGTACCTTGTAAAAAGTTAGCCCCATATACCTGCACTCCAGGCTGGTTTGTATATACTGTCATACGGCGACCACTATTGTGGCTCGCTAAGCAACCAAAGCGTTGTAAGTCTGCGCCGGGGTTATCTAATATATAACAGTGATCAAACCCCTTAGTGGCCGCTAAGGCAGCTCGTTGAGTTTGTACTGACATAAGCGTGGCAACAGCCATATCTAAATCACTGCCTGTAGTAGGTTGAATAGCGGTTGGTATACCAACATCATTCATGGTCAGGTAGGTTTTAGCATCTACTTGCAGAGTGTGCTCGGTATTGGTGTCACTGCGGTTGCCGTCTAAATTAAAGTAGCTGTGCTGGGTTAAGCTAATTGGGCAAGCTTTGTCTGTGCTAGCAAGCATTTCAACATATAAGTTATTGCCGACTAAGCGGTAGTCTAGTTGCACAGTGCAATTACCTGGAAACCCCATATCGCCGTCAGGGCTTTTTAACGTTAACCGCACCCCGTCACTTAAGGTGCCTAATTGCCACAATTTACGGTTAAACCCTTCCGTGCCACCATGTAAACAGTTGGTAGCTTGATTGACGCTCAGCGAGTAGCGCTGGCCTTGATATTCCATAGCACCATTGGCAATACGGTTACTGTAACGACCAGCAACAGCGCCTAAATGGGCTTGTTGGGTTAAATAGTCTTCAGCGCTATCGCACCCTAAAACAATATTTTTACGTTCGCCATTTCGATCGGGTGTCCATAATGATCGAATGATGCCGCCTAGACTTAATACTTCAAGTGCAATGATGCCATTATCAATTCTAACCCGCTCAATCTCTCCACCACGGGGATCTTGCCAAGGTTCAAGTACACTAAAACGTACCATTTACGCCTCTCTCTTTTGGTTAATTTAGCGGATGCGTCCAGCACCGCCGCTGGCTGAACATAAGTGAATGGTTGCTTCAATTCCGGTTTGAGTAAAAAATTGATTTTCAACCAAATTAATCACATCGTCGCTTAAATCATGGTTCACTAACGCCAGTACACAACCATCACTCATGCGCACACCGCCTTGTTCGCCTATCAAGGTGGAAATTAGGCTGACCAAAGTGTCTATTTCTGGAGTGATAATCTCAAAGTCATCACGCATTGATGTTTGCGACTGTGCCATCAACTGGCTAAAGCGGGCAATATTGTTTTGTTGTAAGGCGCGAGCGGCATTACTGGTACGTTGATTTTCAGTAATGATATGACGAGCTCGGCGGAATTGTTCATCGTTGAGTAACTCTTTGCTTTGGCTCAATAAACTTAATGAAGAGTCGCGTAATGAATCGAGCCCAAGCAATTGCGTAATATGGCTACATTCTTTTTTACGTTGTTCAAATTGTTGTACAAACGCCTGCCTGTCTTGTTTAAGGTCGATAATGATCATACTGAGCTCTTCGGGTAATAACACCGGCTCGCTCTCGAGCTCTAAACAGTCAATTAATAATGCATGGTCTGGCTCGGCCATTGCGCTGATCATTTGGTCCATCATGCCGCAGTCTAAACACATAAATTGGCTTTCGCCGCGCTGGGCCAATTGGGCAATGGCTAACGGAGATAAATGTAATTGGCTGGCATAACTGATGGCCGTACCAAAGGCAATCTCTAACGCCGCAGACGAAGATAATCCGGCGCCAAGAGGCACATCTCCAACAATCGCGAGGTCTAACCCTTTGGCTTGTAAACCAGATTGATTCATCGCTGCCGTGACACTCTTTAAGTAATGTGTCCAATCATCACCGGCTGCAACAGTGCCTTCTTCACCAAAATGCCATTGTTCAATTTTACCAGGAAATGCAGTAGTGACCGCGCGAAATACATTATCATCGCGGTGTTTAACCGCAATAACAGTATGAAAGTTAATGGCAGCGGGCAGCGCAAGCCCTTCATTATAATCAGTATGCTCACCCATAATATTGACTCGGCCAGGCGCTTGATATAACTCGTCAGGCTTGGTGCCGAATGTTTGAACAAACAATTTAGTCGCGCGTTGAGCAGGGTTTGACATACTTCAAAAAATCCAACAAAAAAGTGACAAGAACCTTTGAGTTATAGCATGACTTTACGGTGTCTGTAACTTAGATTTTCTTATCTGAAGCAAAAATGAAAATACTGTGTCGCAAACAAAAACGCCTACTTTAATTTGTAGGCGTTTTTGTTATCTTGAGTTCAGGTTGATTAGTTTTATGATGGCGACTTAACCTGTTGCGCTTCAACATCTATGTTATCGGTTTCGACTACATTTTCGGCCACATTGTCGACCATATTAGCCGCAGCATATTCAGGCACAATTTCTGGCGGGGAGTCCAACAACTCATGAATCACATGGTCAACAAAACCGGCGCCTGCGGCTTCATATAAATTGTACACAGTGTGAACACCAGACTCTTTGAGCGCTTGGCCATCTTCTGCATATTGCACAATGGCGCTAATCTTACCTTCGTAGTTCATTTTTTGTAGTTGCTCTACTGCAAATAAATTACCCACATGATGTGGCATTGCCAGTAGTACCAACTCTAAATGCGGTGCTCGTTCAAGCTTTTCCCAAAAGTCAGTATCGCTTGCGTCGCCTTGTACTACGTTACGCCCTTCATTGCGATGAAAATCTACCAACTCTTGCTTGTGTTCAATCCCTAAAATTTCACCGGTATATTTAGCGCGTAACTCATCGTAAGCACCTGAGCCTATTCGGCCCATCCCTAAAATCAAAAAGCGAGGGTTACCAATGCGGATTTGTCTGTCTTCTGGGTGTAACGGATGGCGCTCAAGCTTACTCAGTCTGGCTTGATAACGTTGGTAAATGTTGCTGACGCTATTATTAAGCGGTGCAGCAAATAAAAAGCTAATACTTAATGCAACAGCAATAATAATCAGCCATTCAGGTGGTAACCAACCTTTATGTGCCGCGACCGCTGCGACAATTAAGCCAAACTCACTGTAGTTACCTAAGTTAAACGAGGCCAATAATGAGGTGCGCGAACGTAACTTAAAGCGAGTGAGTAAGTATAAAAACATCATAATTTTAACGGGCACTAATGCGACCAAAATAGCCGCTAAACCAATATCGGCCAAAGTGGGGAGACCATTTAAACCAATGGTTAAGAAGAAAGCGACTAAAAATAACTCTTTAAAGAAGTAAATCGACTTGGCTAATTCTGATGATTTAGCATGTCCTGCCAGTAAAATACCAATAATAAGCGCGCCTAAATCTGGTTTTAAGCCGACGGCCTCAAACAACCAAGCACCCACTACTAATGCCATGACTAGGCCAAAGAGCACCAGCATTTCACCGTGACCAACTCGGTCGAAAATTTTATAAATCAACGGACGAACAAGTGGCAGCAACAATAATCCAAAGGCCCAAACTGAAGGGATATTACCTTTGGAAATGGTTAAAAATATCACCGCAAAGATATCTTGCATAATTAAGATACCAATCGCCACTCGGCCATAAAGCGACTGCATATCACCACTGTCTTCAAGCACTTTTACCGCAAATACAGTACTTGAAAAGCTCAGTGCGAATGACACTAACATCAGTTGATTTATCGAAAATCCGTCGAGTTGTTCTATGCCTAAAAATCCCAATAGTTTGAGTATGGGTACAAAAAACAGGATAGAACCGATTAAATGTAGGCTTGAACCGGCCCACACTTCAGCTTTGAATAAGCTTTTAAGATCGAGCTTAAGACCGATCGAAAATAATAGTAAGGTGACACCCAAATCAGCCAGTTGCTGCAAAATAGGTAAGCTGCTGTCTTCTATGCCGAAAGTGAATAATACGAAGCCCGCGGCAAGATATCCAATGAGTGGCGGTAAACCAACTCGACTCACCAACATGCCGCATAATAAGGTGATAATAAGAATAGCGGGTTCCATAAAACTCCTTGGATGAAGAATACAAAACCACATTGTATAAGAAAAAGTTAAACTTTCGATGACTTTAATGTCGTAAATGCAAAAAACAGCATCTTTAGTCATTAAAGATGCTGTTTTAAATTGTGTTTTTAAATCTATTTAGCTAATTTTAAATCTACTTAGCTAATAACAGGTCTAAATGAGCGGCAAAATCTTTTGGCCCCATAAAGCCGGTTACGCGTAGGTCTTCACGTTGCTCGCCATTCTCGTTAAACATCAATAAAGTGGGTAAACCCAACACGCCATAATGCTCCAGTAATTCAATATCAATATCATCACTGGCGGTGACGTCGGCTTGCAGTAATACCATTTGATCCATACGCATAGCGACTTCTTTATTTTTAAAAGTAATCGCTTCAAACTCTTTACATGCCACACACCAATCAGCGTATAAATCTAACATTACCGTTTTACCGCTAATACTGGCTTTATCAAGCTCGACTTCTAAATCAGCAAGCGACTTAATGCGAATAAAGTGATTCTCTTCGGCTTTACCTTTACCCTCAAGGCCCGCTTGAGTAATGCTTGGTGTCTCGTGGCCAAAACCTGTCATAAGCGCTTGGAAACCATACGAGAAACTGGCTAGCAATGTCAGTAATAACAACACGCCACGGGTAGTTTGTTTCCAGTTAAACTCGCTAAGTTTGTTTTGGTGCATTAAGTAGCCGGTTAACGCAACGCCCCATATAGACCATAGCAAGTCCGATACTAGACCCGGCCAAATGCGGCCAATCATAACAATAGAGACTGAAATCAGTAAGAAGCCAAATATGGTTTTAATGATGTCCATCCAGGCACCGGCACGCGGTAAGATTTTACCACCAGAAGTACCAATCACTAATAACGGTAAGCCCATACCCATACTAAGCACATATAATGCTAAAAAGCCTTGTAGTAAGTCGCCAGACTGCGCCACATAAATCAGCACGCCAGACAATGGCGCTGTAGTACATGGTGAAGCGACGAGCCCTGAAATGACTCCCATCATGAACACGCCAATAAGGTTGCCACCTTTTTGGTTATTCGACATTGAGTTCATTTTTTCCTGCCACTTGGATGGCAGTTTCAAATCGTACATGCCAAACATCGACAAACTTAACAGCACAAACATTACCGCCAAGAAAATCAAAATAGCAGGGTGCTGAAGCGCCGCTTGAAATTTAAGTCCGGCAGAGGCAACGACTAGTCCTAATAATGAATAGGTAATCGCCATACCTTGCACATAGGCCATTGATAAGGTGAATGCTTTAGCTGTAGACAGCTTTTTACCTTGGCCAACAATAATACCCGACAAAATAGGGTACATAGGGAATACGCAAGGTGTCAGTGCTAAACCAATACCTAAACCAAAGAAAATCACTAAGGTCCATAGTAGGCTGTCGTCTTGCAGCATCTGGTTAAGCGTGTCTTGCTGGGTAATCGGTGCTTTTGCAGTGTTAGTAGCAGCTACTGATTGTGTTGCTTCAGGCGCACCAATGACTTGTTTGGTTATAATGTTACCGTCGTTGTCAGCAACAGCCGTTAATTTCACGTCGTTTTTGGTTGGTGGATAGCATAATGTACCCTCTGCACAACCCATAAACGTCACTTGGAATAAGGCGTCAGCGTCAGCCTGTTTTAGTGCTACTGGGATTTCAACAAACGAGTAGTAAACTTCTTGATCACCAAAATATTCATCGTTATGGTTTTTACCGCGAGGTAAGTCAATATCCCCAATCACCGCTCCGTTAGCAGAAAACTGCAACTTATCGCGATACAAGTAGTAACCGTCAGCAATCACAAAGCTTATTTTAAGTTGATTACCTTGTTGCTCATAATCAAATGCAAATGCCTCGTTTACCGGCATTAGCTTGGGCTCATTGCTTAAAAAGCTAAAGGTGTTACTCGTGGCATTGGCACTGTGTACCGTTGGTGAAAGTATAATTGATGACATCAATAACAATGATGTGAGGCAAAATGCGACGATTTTTTTCATGATAGTGAGTTGTCTTTTATCCATTGTAGATAAGGGCCAAAACCACCGATAATCGGAGTGGCAATGAATTCAGGTACTTCATAAGGATGCATGTGGATCACAAGTTGCTCAATGGCATTATATTGTTCTGCCATGCATTTTATTTGCAATGGCACCTCTTGTGACTGACAAATTTCATTGTCCCAACAGTAAACAGACTCTATCACTTGACCTATCTGCACACAGGCAGCCAATTGCGCTTTAACAAGTGCATTGGCAATACTGTTTGCCGTTTCAACATCTGGGCAAGTCGTTAAAATCAGTAATTGCTTAGCTTTATACATACGTTGTCTTAAAGTTTACTTAAGTTAATGGCGCTATACTAAAAGCGTTATCACATTACGCTTATTTAGCTGAATTTTCATTAAACAGAGACGATAATCGTGACCTGTCTTGAAAACAGACCCGATAACCCCCATTTAAGTTTCATCGGCATTAATTTTTTAGGTCGCTAACGTATTATTATACGTCGCTACTTTATTATTTACCCAGTCGCCAAATGTAACAAAAAGCGATGATTAGAGGCCAATATGTTTTTTATTTTATTGTTAGTGTTTGTACTTATTCCGGTTGTAGAGCTCAATGTGCTGATTGAAGTAGCCAGCTCAATTGGCTCATGGACTACGGTCGGCTTAGTATTATTTACAGCCGTTGTCGGTGTGTCATTAGTGCGCAGCCAAGGGTTAAGCACCCTAATGAGCGTGCAGCAAAAATTAGCCCGTGGTGAAGCTCCAGGGCAAGAAATTGTTGAAGGCATGATGTTAGCCGCCGCAGGGGTGTTATTACTTATCCCAGGTTTTGTGACTGACTTTATCGGCTTAATTTTATTAACGCCGTTTACGCGCGCTCCTATTGCAGCGTTTTTGTATAAACGTATGCAACTTCGCGTGGTGGCCAATGGTGGTTTTAAAGGCGGTTTTGGCCCAGGACAAAGCCCATTTGGTCAATCAGGTCCATTTGGTGGACAAAACCCACATGAGCAAAATGGCAATACTTTTGATGGTGATTTTGAGCGAAAAGACGAGCAACCACGCAGCCATCATATAGAGCAAAAACAATCTGACGACGATATTATCGATGTTGAACCGGTAGACCCTAAAGACGATAAAAAGTAACTGATCTAGTTAAATATTATTATCAATAACTCCACAAAAAACAGCCGACTATTACATAATTTAGTCGGCTGTTTTTGTTTGTAGTTGTTTATCTTGTTTCGCACCTAACCAGAATGCAGTCGCGATACTCAGCGCCCAGTTAGCAATAAACAACCAAGTGATGCCAGATAAATCGGTCGATTGTGTGTCGAGTGCGGCTTTAGATACCTCGGTGTAAATGGAGCTTAAATCGTTGCCAATATAGCCGGCTAAAATCTGTTCAGCAATCACTTGTGCACGACTAATAATGTGGTTCATTAGCACCATTACGCACAGCAAGCTAACACTAATAAACCCCCAGCCTAACCATTTTTTACCTAACCAAACCTGACCACTACCAGGGCATATAATGGCCGACAATAATGCGGCATAGAGGGAATTTTTCATAAATAATATGGCTGAATGTTATAAATAATAATGACTGATATTAACTCACTGACGCCAGTTAAAGGCAAGCACTAGGTATAAGGTTAATGCCGAATTAATCTACGAGGTTATTTGACGCAGATTTAGACGGCACTGAAGTGCGCAACAGTTCTTTACCGTTATCTGGCTGATTGTCATGGCTGTTATTATAACGTTGGCCATTATTAGACTGATTGGTTTTATCACCGTATGGCACACTGTGCTTAATGTGCTCGGGTTCGCTAATTTGAGTGGCCAAATAATAACAAGCAATGCCCATAAAAGTGTTAGTGATTGGCAATGCAAGCAAAATCCCTTTTACGCCACCAATATATGCCCCTAATGCCGCTAAAGGCAGCATGATCAACATTAATCGGCAAAGGTTAATGACTAGCGAGCTTAATGGTCTGTGATAAGCATTTAAGCTTGTGGCAACAACAATCACAATACCTAATGGGCCATAGGCTGCAGGCAATATCATCACATAAAAACTTAGCCAATCGATCACTAACGGGTCGTTGGTAAACAGTTGAGCAATGGCAGTGGCATTAAAATACAGCGGAATAAATAATAGGGTTTGAAACACAAATACAAACTGTAGCGACATCAATAAGGCTTTTTTTGCTCGCTCTGGCTGGTCTGCCCCTAAGTTTTGCGCAATAAACGGCATTAAGCTTGATGACAAAGCCATCACCACAATTAATAACACCGACTCTAAGCGGATCCCTGCTCCAAATGCAGCCACACCAGCATGATCAATGCGTGCCAGCATGGCCATAATAATGCCGTTAGCAATAGGGTTAATTACATTCATTAAGGCAGCTGGGCGAGCAATGTGCGCAAGGGCTTTCCAGTGCAAAATAAGCCGGCCAATATCAAAACTGGCAAACTCAACCAACTTGCGTTTGATAACAATTAAATATCCGGCCAACGACATAGCCACAACCCATGAGAGCGTAGTTGCAATCGCAGCCCCTTGTATTTCTAAGCGTGGAAATGGGCCTATGCCAAAAATAAGCAGCGGGTCGAGAATTAAATTAACCACTGCCGCAAGCATCATAATTTTTGCAGGGGAGCGAGTGTCGCCAGTGGCACGTAATCCTTGATTGCCTACCATCAACAACACCAGTGCGGGAGCGCCCAAATACCAGTACCACATATAGTCATTAATTAACGGTAAGCTGGCTTGGTTAGCACCGAGTAAGCTAAAAATAGGCTCAATAAACACACAACCGAGTATTGATAAACCCCAAATAATCAATAAGGTCATGCACAAGGCATCAAACAAGAACACCTTGGATTCTGGCGCATGGCCTGAGCCAATCAAACGCCCAAGGTTAGTCGACACCCCTGCACCAATACCAATACCAATACTTGAAATAACCAAGGTAACAGGGAAGGTAAAGCTCACCGCAGCTAATGCCTCAGTCCCCAACTGACTGATAAAAAAGATGTCTACCAGACTGCCACCCAGAATGGTCATTATTCCAATCAGGTTCGGTAAGGTCATATTAAATAATACACGACCAATAGGTGCACTGAGCAACCCGTGTCTGTCTTTCATCTATTCTCTAACGTCTGGGGTTTTAAAGGTGTCGAATTCTATCAGGATTAGTTCAGCTTTAATAAAACAGACTTAAAAAAAGTGTAGTTTTTTTTTAAATTCCCCTTGGATCTGTGATCAATCACCCCCATATCACATGCATCAAGGGGAAAACCCTTTTTTGTTAGTTAATAGCCTCGTTTTTTGGGCATCAAATCATTAGGAGAGTTCATAGATGAATATTCGTCCATTACATGACCGCGTTATCGTTAAACGTTTAGAAGTTGAATCAAAATCAGCAGGCGGCATCGTGCTTACAGGCAGCGCAGCTGAAAAATCAACTCGCGGTAAAATCCTTGCAGTAGGCAATGGTCGCATTTCAGAAAACGGCACAGTTACTCCACTTGACGTTAAAGTGGGTGACGTTGTGATCTTCAATGAAGGTTACGGCGTTAAAAAAGAAAAAATTGACGGTGAAGAAGTCTTGATCCTGTCAGAAGCTGACCTGATGGCTGTTGTAGGCTAAGCCTCACGCATCAATCGACTTTCCAATTAATCATTAAATTTAAAGGAACATCAAAAAATGGCAGCAAAAGAAGTCTTATTTGGTAATGACGCACGCGTAAAAATGCTTGCAGGCGTTAACATCCTAGCCAACGCAGTTAAAGTAACTTTAGGTCCTAAAGGTCGTAACGTTGTTTTAGACAAAAGCTTTGGTTCGCCACTTATCACCAAAGACGGTGTGTCAGTAGCCAAAGAAATCGAACTAACAGACAAGTTCGAAAACATGGGCGCACAAATGGTGAAAGAAGTTGCTTCTAAAGCCAATGATGCAGCGGGTGACGGTACAACTACTGCAACAGTATTAGCACAAGCTATTGTTGTTGAAGGCCTAAAAGCAGTAGCCGCTGGCATGAACCCAATGGATCTTAAGCGCGGTATCGACAAAGCGGTTATCGCTGCAGTTGCTGAACTTAAACTCCTTTCTCAAGATTGTGCTGACACTAAAGCCATTGCTCAAGTGGGCACAATTTCTGCTAACTCTGACGAATCAATCGGCGAAATCATTGCAACAGCAATGGAAAAGGTTGGTAAAGAAGGCGTTATCACCGTTGAAGAAGGCCAAGCGCTTGAAAACGAATTAGACGTTGTTGAAGGTATGCAGTTTGACCGTGGTTACCTATCACCATATTTCATCAACAAGCCAGAAACTGGCAGTGTTGAACTAGACAGCCCATTCATTTTGTTAGTAGACAAAAAAGTGTCTAACATCCGTGAATTATTGCCAATCCTTGAAGGTCTAGCTAAAACCGGTAAGCCATTGCTTATGGTTGCAGAAGACGTTGAAGGCGAAGCATTAGCAACGCTAGTGGTAAACAACATGCGTGGTATCGTTAAAGTGGCTGCTGTTAAAGCACCTGGCTTTGGCGACCGTCGTAAAGCAATGCTTCAAGACGTGGCAATTCTAACTGGCGGTACTGTTATCGCTGAAGAAATTGGCCTAGAACTTGAAAAAGCCACTCTAGAAGATTTAGGTACAGCTAAGCGCGTTATCATTACTAAAGATAACACCACCATCATTGATGGTAACGGCGACCAAGCACAAATTGCAGCACGTGTTTCTCAAATCAAACAACAAGTTGAAGAGTCAACATCTGACTACGACAAAGAAAAGCTACAAGAGCGTATGGCTAAACTAGCTGGCGGTGTTGCAGTAATCAAAGTTGGCGCAGCAACTGAAGTTGAAATGAAAGAGAAAAAAGCGCGCGTAGAAGATGCATTACATGCAACTCGCGCAGCGGTTGAAGAAGGTGTGGTAGCCGGTGGTGGTGTTGCTCTTGTTCGCGTAGCAAGCAAAATTAAAGACGTTGAAGTAATCAACGAAGACCAAAAGCACGGTGTGGTAATCGCATTACGTGCAATGGAAGCGCCTTTACGTCAAATCGCAACTAACGCTGGTCAAGAAGCATCAGTTGTCGCTAACACTGTTAAAAACGGCACCGGTAACTTCGGTTACAACGCTGGCAACGACACTTACGGTGACATGTTAGAAATGGGTATTTTAGACCCAACTAAAGTGACTCGTAGCGCACTACAGTTTGCAGCATCTATTGCAGGTCTTATGATCACAACAGAAGCGATGATTGCTGAAGTACCACAAGAGTCTGCGCCAGATATGGGTGGAATGGGTGGTATGGGCGGAATGGGCGGCATGATGTAATCTAACTGGTTAAAATGGGTTATAGCGGCGTTACTTTGCAGCTCGTGTAGAAAAACGCTACACGTCGCTACAAAAAGCCTTGCTCTAAGCCCATTTTTCCTGCGTTAGATGCATTGTATGCTGGTCGAAAGCCTAAAAGCTTAAAGCCAAACTTCTTGTAAAAAGAAAAGAGAAAGCCCCGATACTTAACAGTGTCGGGGCTTTTATTTATTGGTTATTTGGGTGATTTTACTCTGACCTAATTTATCTAAAAGTGATGACTGTTAATACCCACTTAGCGGTACTAAAATTTGTGGCTGGTACCAGCGAGAAACTAATGTTATCTTTAGCTCTATGCGGAAGCCTGTGACTTCGAAATCCAAGTTTTTGAGATACTTTAGTGTTATTGAAGTTATAGTGACTTTCTATAGTTGATGCAACGCTATCTCAGCTGATTTTTTTGTTATCCTTTAACTTAAAATTTCATGACGCGTAACAAATGCTAACTATCTGTTCACCATTTAGTAAAAGAATTTTTAAGGTTATTGTATGTCATCAATAGTGAGCACTTTTTCTGATCCATTAGGGCGATATTACACAAGAGAAAGGGTTAGTGAAGTTTTAGTTTCTTTTTTATCAATTAAAAACCCCAAGATAGTATTAGATTTAGGAAGTGGAGATGGCTCTCTGTCTAAAGCTGCGGCAAAGAAATGGGCAAAGGCTCAGTACATAACGGTCGATATCGAGTGCAACACATCGTTAGAATTAATGCCAACTTCAGGACACCAACTTAGTCACAAACACTTTTTTAAGGATGCACTAGAGCCATCATTGATCAGCGATATCGGCCTATATCCAGAAAATATTGATTTAGCAATTTGTAATCCTCCATTTATTAGGCCTCAATGGCAGAAAAAACATCATGACTTTTTGGTTAATGCAGGGTTACCAAAAGAAATTATAGGTATAAAAGAACTATCTGCAGAAGTAATATTTGTTGTTCAGAACTTGGCATCACTGAAGCCTAGAGGGCAGTTAGGTTTAATAATTCCTGATGGTTTTATTTCTGGAGAGAGAAATAGAAAGTTTAGAGAGTTCATTTTAAAGTCAAATGCTATCGAAAAAGTTGTCAAACTTCCAACAAATGCTTTTGTTGGTACTAATGCTCAAGCCCATATTATGATTATTACCAAGGGCGGAACTAATGGCTTTATAAGTCTTGAGGAGCTTGAGTCTTTAGGTAATACATCAAAGGAAATAGTAATACCAAAAAATGACGGAATTGAGTCATTAGATTATTCATATCATCAGGGTAGAAAAGGTAGAACGAAAAATTGTGTGACGTTGTCAGAATTAGGCTGCTCTGTTTCTAGAGGGGTAAGTAACTCAAAACAGTGTAGAGAGTCACATCAGAGGATATTTCATACCGTTGATTTTCATGATGATATGAAATTTGTAAATTTAGAGTTATTTTCAGGCGGTATAGGGTCTGAAAAATCTAGGCATGTTATTGCGAAAGAAGGCGATATTCTGATGGCTAGAGTAGGTAGAAATTTAACTAAAAAAATATGTATTGTGTCTAAAGGGGAAGCTCCCATATCTGATTGTATTTATCGATTAGTAATACCTTTTAAATGGCGTGACTTAGTGTATGAGTTTCTTGTTAGTGAGGTCGGCCAGGCGGCTATACAGTCACGAATTCATGGGACTGGAGCAAAGTATTTAACAATGGAACGGTTATTAAGTTTACCTGTTACAAATATTTGAATGGTGAAAATAGTGGATACGATAGAGCAGGACCTTCTCGAAGAAGCAATAGAACAGAGAGCTGATTTCATACCAAGCGGTGATTTGAAAGCTGAGACGGCTGACAATGATATTTTTAATAAAGTTATTGATAGTTTGATCAAAAGGCAAACTACGCTAATAGTGGGGCCAAGAGGCTGCGGGAAGACTCATATGATGCGTTATGCATCGATATTATGCCAAGAAAATGAGTCTAAACCTTTTGCTGTTTATGTGTCTTTTAATCGATATTATCGCCTAGAGCCGTTGCTCACATCTAAAATTGATGCAATAAATTTATTTCACTCTTGGGTTTTGGCTAGGATTGTCGTTTCCTCTTATGAAACAATAAAAGAAATAAATCATGAACTTACTGATGAGGATTTATTTGAGAGTTTGAACTATTTGGATGTAAATTCATTAGGTAATGTTATAAATCAATTGGAAAAGGGGATTTCCTTAACTGAAGAGGAGCAGCTTGAAGTTAGGAAATTATCAATTTCTAATGTCAAAAATATAATTGATAATTTAAGAGTGCTTAGTGGCCGAACGCGTACAGTATTACTACTTGATGATGCTGCGTTGACTTTAACCCCAGAGTATATGAAAGAGTTTTTCGATATATTCAGAACATTAAAATCACCTCATATATCTCCAAAGGCCTCTGTATATCCCGGGACTACTGAATATGGTGCTAGATTTCATCCTACCCAAGAAGGCGACTTTATTCCTGTTTGGATCTCGGTGGAGGAACCTTTATACAGTGAAATAATGGAAGATATAGCAAAAAAAAGAATTCATAATTTTAATGATGTTCCGATAGAAGTTAGAGAGTATTTAAAGTTTGCTGCATTTGGTATACCCAGAGCTTTTCTAGGGATGATGCAAGAGTTTTTAGCTGGTGACTTTAAAACGCAACAACAAGGTCTCAATAGAATAGTTCAACATCATATTGAAGCAAGAATTGAGGAGTTTCGGTCTATTAAATTGAAGTCTCCAAAGTTGAAAAAACTCTTGGAAACGGGAGAATCTGTTTTTGATACAATTTGTAAAGAAGTTAAAATTAATAATAGCAAAGCGATTGAAAGTGGACACAAACAGCTTCGAGTTGGAGTCTCTGATGCCCAAACTAATCCATATGTAGAACGTATGTTTAATCTCTTGATTGAAGCTGGTTTGTTGTTTGAGATTCCTGAAGTGGTCTCTCATGGTTCTCAGAGAGGGTACACCCGATATATTCCACATTTATCAGCATTGTTAAATAAAAAAGCCTTTATTTCAAAAGAGAAGACCGCTTCAGCAAAAACAACTATTGATATTATTAAGTCACCTTCGACTAAACATCCTCTACGGCGGTCGATTTCCACTTTGATGGCAAAAGATGAGCTAGAGTCATTGGCGTTTAATTTACCTCCTTGTGGCTCTTGTGGTATGGATAGGATTAATCAATCACAGAAATTTTGTCATAATTGCGGGTCAGAATTGATTGATATATCGACATTTGAGCAATGTATGGCATTACCTATACATACCGTTCCGGGATTAACGACTTGGCAAATGAATAAAATAAAGAAAGAAATTCCAAAGTTTAAAAACATTGGTGACTTTCTTTCTTCTCAAGACCCAAGCAAAGAGCTCAGACAGGCGAAGCGAATTGGCAAAGTCAGAGCTGAGAAAATAATTAAATTAGTAACAGGTTTTGTGGATGACTTTTTACAATGATAAATGAAATTAACACTCTAGATTTTTCGGAAATAGTAAAAGTTCAGGCCATTACGCAAACTATAGATACAGAGAATCTTTTTGATAGGGAATACAAAGAGCTAAATATATCTCCTATTGATCAATTTTTAACAAATGCAAATAAAATCAATTTGCTTTGGGTATCAAGTTCTGACGTTTCGAGAGAGATGGCTACTATAGCTTTTCTTGGTTATATGTCTGCCGTAGAGAGTTATGTTCGAGCTTTAGTGAGGGGGCTAGTTCAAGTAGATATACATTCTCAAAAATCAGTTTCGTTAAGGGAAATTACATTTGGAGCAGCATTACATCACACTAAACAGTTACTTCCAGAAGCTTTGATGGATGAGTTTTCTTTTACTCACAGCGATAACATAAAAAAAACATTTAGTGATCTTTTGGATTTAAAATTATCTCTTAATAACCAAGCTGAAACTGAATTTAACAAAATTTGTCAATTGAGGCATTGTTGTGTTCATCGGTTTGGTAAGTTAGGTGCAAAAAATGCTATGAAACTTGGCATTGATAAGCATAGCGCACTATTTGAAAAACCATTGAATTTGAATATGAATGATTTGGGGTTAGTTGCACAGAATTTACGTTCAATCGTTAAGCAAATTAATAATTCAGCCTATAAAGAAGTTCTAAATAGAACATTTCCAATACACAAAAATCAGGCTCAAAGAAAAGAATGGGAAAAAGCAGGAATTGTAAATATGTGGTCTAAAAATTACACTGATGATAAAGATTTATTTAGGGTTTACTATAATTTATTTTCAACTAAAGTCGACACTGTAAAGTCTGAGTCCGCACAATCAATGTATAAGAAGTTTATAGATTGCAGAGTCGAGGAAATCGCTCGTAAAAATGCAAAAAAATAATTCAATTAATCATAAATAAGTGGGGTCTAAATTTGACGAATTCCCACAAAAAGAACTGAATAAATAAAGAGATAAGTAAAAAAGAAAGGAACATTCATGGCATTTGGTGATCAAATTTATCGCCAAACAAAAATTACCATGAGTAAATGCCATGAATGCGAAACAAGTTTTATCAAAATGCCTATCGTTTGTCACCCCGTTAATGCACAAAACTCGCCGACAGAGTTTATTCTCTGCAATCGAAAGCGCAATGAATGGTGGCTCCCTATGAATCACGGGTCTTGGCCGTGATATTGAGAGTCAAGCCATGGAAAAACATAAGATTAAACGTGTGGATTGGCTTTGTAGCAATGGTCACTTACATCGTGATATCGAGTTCATATACACCCGTATGACCTATTTGCTAGTCGGAAAAATGAAGCAACCAATCATTCATATCGATTGGTCAGATCTTGATGACCGAAAGCAGCATTTTCTCATTCGAGCATCACTAGCAGCTCAAGGACGTTCACTGACACTTTATCATAAGTGGGGCCAGAATAAACTTTCCCCTGTTCAACAATGGGTGGCTTAGTTTTTGCTTCTTCTTCACGCTTCTTCCGCGCATTTACCAATGACAAATCAGGGTAACTTCCCAATACCAGCTTTGTGGGGTTTGTGTTCCTATTGCCTATTCGGTAACGGAAAAGCCAACTCACTTAATTATGTTGGGTCATAATTATGTTGGGTCAGAACAAACTTTCTGCCCCACGATATTGTTATGCTATTTCCACGACGAAATTCAGTTATTACTTACGGGTTATCTTATCCAAATACCCCATGGCGAAGGCCGATAACACAAAGGTGATGTGGATGAGCAAATACCACATGATTTTGTCGTTTTCGATGTTTTCGGCATTCATAAAGACTTTGAGCAAATGAATTGATGAAATAGCGACAATCGATGCGGCCACTTTATTTTTAAGTGAACCGGAATCCATCTTGCCTAGCCAGCTGAGTTTTTCACTGTTTTCACCGACATCAAGCTGTGACACGAAGTTTTCATAACCTGAAAACATCACCATAATCAGTAGGCCACCCACTAAGGTGATGTCGATGAGTGATAGGGTCACGAGCACTAAATCAACTTCAGCAATGGTGAAAATAATAGGAATGATGTGAAAGATCTCTTGAAAGAATTTTATGCCTAAGGCGAGTAAGACTAGGCTTAATCCTAAATAAATCGGTGCCATGATCCAGCGTGATGCATACATCAATTTTTCAAATATTTGTTCCATAAAAATAGTAACCCTTCAAATAAATACGCTAAAAATCAATCGAGCCATTGCTGTAAAATAATGTGATAGTGAACTTTAACTGTGCTGACATATTATGGCAAGCTAGATAAGATGTCATTTCTGCACTTTATATGATGCATAATGTATTGCATCAACCCATAAGATGCCGATTGAGTGGCAGAATAAACCTTATTATTACCTAAAGCACCTACTGGTTTATTATTGTTAATTTTTAATCTCAGTCTCAGGTTGATTTATTACACTGTTTTGATTGAGTATGGATTTTAACATTTAACACAGAGACTGATCATTATGGATAAAGTGAATTCAAATACGAAGCGAAAAATGCCCTGGATTGCAATTGGTATCATTGTATCTATAGCGTTGTTGTTTGGCCTACTCGTAACGCAGATGCCCAAGGGCTTTACGTCAGAGCTTGAGCAGATAGGCACAGGTAAACCTGCTGTTGTGTTTGTCTACGATCCTAACCTCGTGTCGAGTATCACCCAAACTGAGCAAATGAATGAAGCGCGCGATCATCTTGGTGATAATGTGTTCTTTTTACTTGCCAGAACGGCAACGCCAGAGGGCGAGGCGTTTATTGCTAAGCATAATGCCGGCTCTACTGAAGTCTTTCTGTTTGATTCTAAAGGTGTACTCATTACAAGAAAGCCCGCGGTGTTAGATGCTAATGAACTGATGCGTTTGGTGCGGTAGGTGTTTTATTAAGTTCGACACAGTCACCTTAACTAAACAAGAAGCCTGCTGATAATTAGCAGGCTTTTGGTTTTTTATAAGGTTAAATTATTGCTTTAACTCAAGCTGATAAAAACTTGCTTGGGTGTAATCGCCAGCTTCCATGCCACGCCATTGGCAATCTGAGCTGCTTTTATTCGTGTTGCATTGGTTATAAACGCCTGCTTTGTAATACATCCAATCATTTTTATAGCCTAGATCGACCTTGTTGTCTTGGTAATTCCCCTGGGCTAGGTTGACGTCGAAGGTCTTGACTATTGGTTTGTCGCTGTTTGGATTTTTGGTAAATGTCAGCTTCATATTGTCGCCTTCAACATTCACTTCATAAGCAAATATTTCGCCTAATTTAATGCCATCTTTTGGATCGCTAGCCCCTTTGCGCAGGTTGTATTTGCCAAATACATTGTGACGAATATCTTGACGTAGTTTTTTACCATTACTGTCTAGTGCATCTTGTAGTTTGGGCTCAGGGTTTAGCTCGTAGCTCCAAGCTAAAGAACCATATTCATGCTCCGGCAGTTTACGATAAACAATTTTAAGCGGTTCGTTGTCAGAGCCATGAATTTGGCCTATGACAACAGCAAATGCGCCATTCTTTTTGTCATTACCACTACTGCTGACTTGGTCCACAGATAAGGTAGCTTTTAATTGCCCGCCAATAGCGCCATATTCACTGGCATTGGGGTGCGATGCCACGACGAAATTGTTTTTAGGCTCATCGTATTTATCGGCCAGCATGGCGCGTAATTCGCTACGGGTATTTTTGCTATTTGGGGTTGTTGGTGCTTCATTAGGGGCAATAAACACTAATGCACCGGTATTTTTATCGGTATAAAACCACTGCGGATGAGAGTAAGGCGTTTGAGTATCGCTGAGTTGTTGCTTGTCTATTTCTAACGCTTTACCTGCTTTTTCAGTCGACAGTTCCGGTAAGGTGATTTTCCATTTTGATAGATCGAAGTTTTGTGACGGAGCATGTGTTGGGTCAAGATTGAATTGCTTGGCGGTATCAAGTTCAATCGAAGCTGCGGCAGAGCCGGCAATCATACTGGCGGTTAACAAACTCAGGTGGATCTTTCTCATTGAATTGTCCCTCAGGATTATGACTAAATAGGTTGTCAGAATACTACAATAATATTGTATTACAAATATGTGATCGAGATAGGTATTCTGACCATGAGTGAATAAAATCAACGTTAATCACATTCAATAATTAGCATGTTGTGCACGCTATTACCTAAGCAAACACTTTATATAACCTTTCTCTACAGCATTGAGCTTATATGTTTTTACTGAGTGGGTAGATATTAATGATGTCTCAAATAGACTAATTGATATATGATGCGCCACCCTAAATTTAGCCTGTTTTTGATTTCATTTTATGTCTACTAATGCTCTTTATACCGACTTGTCTGGTTATTACGATTTAATGTGCTGCGATATTAATTATCAACAACAAAGCAATAGCGTGGCTCGTTTGCATCAGATTTTGGGCAACGAGGGTAAACAACATTTAGATTTAGCGTGTGGCACTGGGCCGCATGTTAGGCATTTTATTGATTTAGGTTTTCAAAGCAGTGGCCTTGATATTAATCAGCCTATGCTCGATATTGCTATGCGTCGTTGCCCTGAAGCGCAGTTTAGTTTGCAAAATATGACTGAGTTTTATGTTGAAGAGAAACTGGATTTAATTACCTGTTTTTTGTACTCCATCCATTATTCACAAGGCATCGAGGCGCTTAAGGCGTGTATTGCAAGCGTACATAAGGCCTTAAATTCTGGTGGCTTATTTTGTTTTAATTCGGTTGATAAACACCAGATTAATAATAATGCTTTAGTGCGCCATAGTGCTGATTTTGAAGGTAGTCAGTTTGTGTTTGAGTCGGCTTGGCATTACAGCGGTGCAGGTGAGATGCAGGCTCTCAATTTGAGCATTGCCAAAACCCAGCTTGACGCCACACAACTATGGCAAGACTCTCATGCTATGGTCGCGACGAGTTTTACTGAACTACAAGCATTGTTAAGCCCTTATTTTGACGTGCAAATATTTGAACATGATTACGACAGAATCATCCCGTGGGATTCAGCCTCAGGCAATGCCTTGTTTGTGTGTACAAAACGCGAAGTTTAAAGGTTAAGGCTTGAGTGGTCGTTTGGGTTGTTTATTTAAATTAAGCCAGCCATTTAGCTTGAAATGGCTGGTGTTTACACTTCGTTTACTGCTCAGTATCAGTAAATTCTGCTTCAGCCTTTTCGAGTTCTTGCTGTGTTTTAAGCTCAAAGTGTTGCTGCTTTTTCAATTTTGCTTCTTCTGCAAGCGTGGCTTGTCGTTCTTTAAAGCTGTGCTTTTCAGTCTTGGTCAAAAATTTAAACGCTTTTTCGTTGGCAAGTGCATACGCAACGACATCTTCGCCTTTGACTCTGCGTTCATCGACACGTTTTGAAAAACGATCGTTATCTCGCGCTTTACGCTCTTCGGCATTTAGCTTACTCATGTTGTATCCTCATTTTTATGACTGTTTGGGGTAATCTTTCAGTCAAATAAATGAGTTGCACATTCATCAAGCTGAGGGCGAATTTTAGCATAAGTTGCTCTACTTACTCATTAGAATACAGGAGTAAACGAGCACACTATTTAATTTTAATCATTAAAGCGCTTCAATGCTGCGGCAATACTGTGACAAGCCTGTTTGGCACGCTTGCTGAGTGTGGTGATGGAGATAAATCCGTGCATGCAATCATCATAGTGCTCGTGGTGGATGTTAACGCCGGCATGTTTTAATCGATTAGCATAGGCAATACCATCATCTCTTAAAGGGTCAAACCCAAGTGTTAATAAGTAAGTGCTAGGCGATTGGCTTATATCAGCGGCTTGAAGTGGGCTGACTAAGGGCAGGGTGACTTCGTCGAGTGAATTGACATAGTGGTCTCTAAAAAAATCCATTAAATCGCGTGTTAGCAATAACTGGTTATTGAAACAACGGTAAGACTCGGTGAGTCCTTGTAAATCGACCATGGGATAAATGAGAAATTGAAATGCCGGCTCTGCTTTGACTTGCACAGGTAGCGATATTTGTAATGACGGCAAGCCAATAATGCAGGCCAAATACGCACCCGCACTGTCGCCGCCAACACCAATATAATCTGGATTAATATTGAGCTGCTGATGATTGTCGTTAATGTAATTCCAGGCTTCGATAGCATCACAAATGGCGCTAGGGAATTTATGCTCAGGAGCTAAACGATAACCTACCGAGATGATATTCATGTTGCCGTGCTTAGCCAAAAACCGGCAAAAACGGTCATGAGTGTTAATGCTGCCAATCACGCAACCGCCACCATGAAAATACACTAAGGTCTTTTTGGGAATACTGCGGCAGGGGTGATAGATCCGCAGTTTAATAGTATTTGTGCCGCCAAGATCTGTGCTGATTGGAATGGATAAATCTATCACTTTATCCATGACAATTTTATTGAGCCCAACCAGCTTATCCATTGCGGCATAGATAACCCTAAACAAGACAAGGGGGAGTTTATATAAAGGCAGTAATGACAACATTTTTGCGGCGCTTAACTGCGATGATTCGAGTTTAGTTGAATGTGGTTTTGTGTTGTCAGGTGACGGTTGAGGCTTATTATTGTTGTCCATTTTTATCGCCTTTTTGATGTGTATTTTATCCGCTTGAAAGGGATTATCGGCTTAACCATTTCATCATTAACCGATTAATAAATGCTGGTGATACGTTACTTAGGCGGTGTAATACCCCATAAAACACGCTGACGGTTCGATGTGTTTTTGGGCGCCTAACTTGCTTGTCTATAACTGCGACCACATCTTGAACGGTGATATTCACCCCAAGGCGATGCAGCACTTTGGCGCTATTTTGTTGTGATGTAAGCATATTAGTTGCCACAAAGGGCGGCATGACGTCGCATACGCTAATACCATACTTTTTCCACTCTAGCTCGAGCGCTTCAGTCAGTGCTTTTACTGCAAACTTACTGGCGGAATAACTTGCCAGTTCTGGCACGCCGTAATCACTGCTGGCTGAGGACATATTAATTACAGTGCTGTTGCTATGGTTTTTTAAATAAGGCCTGGCCGCATGGCATAAATTCATTACCCCGTTAACATTAATATTAAGGGTGCGTTGATGTTGTTCAATCGAAACGGCTTCAAACGCGCCAATCTCTAGGATGCCAGCGTTATTGAGTAGTACGGTTAAGCTGTTGTTATGCTCAGAGCAAAATGTCATCACAACCTGTTTTACTTGCGCAAAATCACAGACGTCAAGTTGAAATAACCTCAATCGAGTATTATCCCATTGTTGAGTGACCTGGTTTAATAAGACTAAATTAATGTCTGCCATGCCAACCACGTAGCCTAAAGAGTGGAAGTGTTTAGCCGCTGCTAATCCTATCCCAGACGCTGCGCCTGTAATCAATATTGTGTTTGTATTCATACACTCGTTAGCCTTACGCAAGTTAATTAAAACGTGGTGGTATTGATATGCTCCATTTGCGGCTCTTTCATTTCATCAACCCAACGCTGCCAGGTGTATGGCCATAAAATAGGGTCGCCATCGACGTCTAAATACCAACTTTGGCAGCCACCCACCCAGCTTGTGCCTTTTAAACCCTCTCTGACATAAGCAGTAAAGTCATCAATGGCTTGTGGTTTGGCTTCAAACTCATCAAATTCATGTGCACGCCATTTATCAATTAATTTGATCACGTATTCTGTTTGCACTTCACTCATGGCGATAACCGAAAAGTTACCAATGGGAGTATTGGGCCCAAGCATTAAAAAGAAGTTTGGATAGTCGCTAAGAAGCATTGAGCGGTAGGCTTTGATTTTATGCGCCCAGGCTTTATCGATATGTACATTATTGCGGCCGACTAAGTTCATTGGACGCATAAAGTTAAACGCATTAAATCCGGTCGATAACACTAACACGTCCAGTTCGTGGTGGTTGCCATCTTTGGTGATAATGCCGGTTTCGGTAATGCGCTCAATGCCTTCGGTGATCAAATGTGCGTTGGGCTTTTGAATGCCTTTATAGAATGTGCTGTTGATAATGACACGCTTACAGCCGACTTGATAATGAGGGCGGAGCTTTTCCCGTAAGCCTTTGTCTTTAATGCTTAATCGTAGGTTAGCCTTACATAAAAAGCTCAACAGATGTTTTTGGATAAACTGGCCTGTCACGGCTTTGGTAAAAAAATGCTCTAAAATGAATTTGCCGGTATTGCGATGAATTTTGGTGATAATGGGATAACGGGTCATGAGTTTTCGCATGGTGGTTGAAAACGCATAATCGGGCAGATGCATTAACCATTGCGGTGTACGTTGAAATACCGACACGTCAGCACCAGTATTAATGAGTTCTGGTATCGCTTGCGCCGCAGTAGAGCCTGTACCAATTACCCCAACACGAGTATTGGCTGATATCTCGACGCTATGATCCCATTGCGCGGTATGAAACTTAGCGCCTTTAAAATCATCTAGCCCAGCAATAGTGGGAAATTGTGGATGATGTAAAATGCCAGTGGCACACACAACAAAATCGGCGATGTAAGTTTGCCCTTTGTTTGTTTTAACGGTCCATTTTCCATCACTATAGTGGGCGTCGGTTACCGCTTCATTAAAACGTATATCACGCGCGACATCGTATTTATCGACCACGTGCTCAAAGTATTGTTTTATCTCTGGTCCGCGGGCAAAAAAACGGCTCCAGTTTGGGTTAGGTTCAAACGAATAGGTATACATGTGCGCGGGTACATCGCAAGCCGCGCCTGGGTAGGTGTTTTCTCGCCAGGTACCGCCGACAGACTCTTTTTTCTCTAGGACAACAATGTCGGTAATGCCTGCCTGACGCAGTTTAATGGTCATTAAGATGCCTGTCATACCTGCACCAATAATCACCACCGACGGGTTGCGTTTTGTTTGAGTCATAGGGCCTCAATTATTATCATTATCGCGATTTCTTTTATTATTCAGCATGCTCATATCTTATTTGTATGAGCATGCAAACATTGTTAATAAATTGTTTTAGATTACCCAGCATAGGAAATTACGCTTAATTGATCTACGCTTAAAATGGACGTATATTTGTGATTTTAAGACATCGTGATCGTAACTAATGACATTTCGCAGCATTACCAGTGTGCAAATTATTGTGGCCTACGGCATTGAGCTGGGTATTGAAGAGAGCGAATTACTTAAGGGCTCTGGGTTGACGGGGACGCAATTAAACGATCACGAACAACTGGTTGAGGATACGCAAGAATTACAAGTGTTAAATAACCTGATGCAGCATACATCGTCTCCCTTTACCGTTGGCGTAGCCTTAGGCAGTCGATACCATTTAACCAGTTATGGCATCATGGGTTACGCTCTTTTAGCCAGCAGTACCGCCAGAAAAGCGATTGAACTGGGCTTACGTTATTTAGATTTAACCTATGTTTTTTCGCAAATCACCTTAAGCCAGCTAAATGATGATATTGCGCTGACGTTTTTCTGTGACGTACCGGGCGAGTTGGGCGAACTGGTGTTGATAAGAGACATGGTTGGTGCGGCGATGATCCAACGCGAGGTATTTGAACAAAACGATTTACCCATCACTATGCAGTTTACCTCCGCTCCGCCCACGAACTTACCAATAGCGGATATTGAACAAAAACTCGGGGTTAATATTCGATTTAATGCTGATTACAATGGCTTTGCTCATTTAGCACCTCTGCTCGATTTGCCGTTAACCAAAGCCAATGAAGCCACAGCCAGACTGTGCGAAGCGCAATGCAGCCAATTATTACAGCAAAAACAAAACTGGAAACCCGTCGCCAAATTGGTAAAAGACACCTTAGTGCATCTAGGCTTAACAGCATCAATGGAAGATATCGCCCAGCATTTAGCTCGAACGACTCGCACTTTGCATCGGCAACTCAAGCTGGAACAAACCAGTTGGCGTCAAGTACGGGACAATGTGCGGGTGGGTATTGCAGAGGCCTTACTATTAACACCAATGCACCTAGATGAAATCGCCGAAAGGCTTGGTTACAGCAATGGAGCCAATTTTAGTCACAGCTTTAAACGCTGTAAAAATATGACCCCAAGCCAGTATCGTAAACAAATACATAAGCTGCGTTAATCGTAAATCCTTAAACGTTAATTACAGAACTGTCTTTCGCATGGAATACCGTCCCCTTTTCCATTTCTGTCACCATCCATTTTAGTGTTTGGGCAGTTCTTTAAATAGAACTTAGCTTCGGCACATGAGCGCATATGGCTGCAATGTGTTTTACCTGGTTCACAACGAAAATTTTGTTGTGTTGAATTAGGCTCTTTGGTTCGCCAAACTGGTGTGTATGACTCCTCTGGCTTGACCTCTTGAAAGACTTCTCGAGTTGTCTCTGGTTGTGGTATCGGGATCTCAGTCATTTTCTCATACTGTTTATAGCCGAAAATCCCGACACCAAGAAAAATAATAATCATGAACATACGGCCGAGTAGTGGGCTACTGGTACTGTGGTTATGGTCTTTATTAGCGTGCTGGTGAGAATGGCGGTTGTGTGCGGCGGTGTGAGTTGTCGCATTCAGGGTATTCGCAACAACGGCAACACCTTCAATGCTGGCTTTTATGGCTTTGACTTTTCCGTCAGGCTGGTTTTCTCGATGGAATACAATCTCATCGCCAACCTTGGGCTTCCTGGCCATGTGCTTTAGCGCTGAGATATGAATAAAGACGTCTTGATCATTACCCGTTTCTGGTTTGATAAAACCAAAGCCTTTTTCATCGTTCCAACGAACTAACGTGCCTCTTTCCATGGCGATATTTTCCTAATCGAGGTAGTGTAGATAAAAATTATAATTTAAATCAGTAATATAATCGTAAACGTTAAAGGATGTAAGTTAATTGTTCGAGCCATGCGGTAGTCGATAGACTTAGGCAAAAGCGTTACTGGTTATCGGTAATTCGATATCGTCATCATAATATGAGGTACAGTTTAATTTGAGTCATAATAATTAGTGTGTTGAAGCTCATACTTCTAAACTGAATTTGGGTACTACAATCTTTTTACTGCTTGTCAGCGTATATAAGTAATCGTTATTGCTATCAAAGGACTTCACCATGCGTTTTTTAATGATAATTACTGCCATATTACTTCTCAGTGCCTGTAGCACGCATTACCCTAATCAGGTGATTACAGGACAGGCTTTTCCTTCTGTATCGGGGGAAACCCTTGAGCAGCAAGCGATGACATTGCCGGACGATTTACAAGGGACAGCATCATTACTGTTAATTGGTTACAAACAAGATTCTCAGTTTGATATTGACCGTTGGTTGATTGGACTCGACATGACCCAAACTCAGGTGGCAGTGTACGAAGTGCCGACTATTCAGGGGGTATTTCCACGGATGTTTAGCACTGTCATTAATAATGGCATGCGATCTGGCATTCCTAAACCGTTTTGGAAGGGAGTGGTGACTGTGTATCAAGATGGTGAGCAAGTCCAAGCTTTTACTGGTAATGAAAAACCCAATAATGCTCGCGTTGTGTTATTAGATGCACAGGGTAAAGTGATTTACTTTTATGATCAGGGCTTCTCGGTTGATGCGCTTAATGCGTTACGGGCATTACTGTAAATATTCAAGATATACAGGCGGACTATTGTGTTGCATGAGTATGGAAATAGGTTCATCTTGTTGCAATCAAGCACGTTAATATTGATTCGTCATTACTAACTAGTTACTACTTACACGCTGCAGTTTTTGCAGCTTCATTGAGGGATTTTTCATGCTTTACGATCTGACTGTAGTGCAATTCAGCAAAATGTTGAATAATTTAAACCATATTCTTGATAAAGCAGAAGTCTTTGCTGCACTGAAAAAAGTCGACATGGCTGTGTTATTAAATTCTCGCCTAGCGCCTGATCAGTTTAACCTTATTCGCCAAGTGCAGATTGCTTGCGATACGGCAAAAGTGGGTGTAGCTCGTTTAACCGGAAACATGGACACAGTGCCTAAGCACGATGATAGTGAAACGACATTAGCAGAATTGCGTCAGCGTATTGCATCAGTGCTGACATATCTTGACGGTTTTAGTGAGGCTGATTTTAGCCATGCCGATAAGGTACATGTGTCGCAACCTCGTTGGGAAGGTAAATACTTAACCGGGTATGAATTTGCCATTGAGCATGCAGTTCCGAATATCTATTTTCATATCACCACGGCTTACGCCATTTTACGTCACAACGGCGTAGAGGTTGGCAAGAAAGACTATTTAGGTGCTATGCCTTATAAAGTGCCGGTTAAGTAAGTTGTAGCGGTTATTAATTTGAGCAGATTATTGAACGCATGCAGTACATAATGCAGTAATCATTGTGAAAACGAATAGGATAAATAGTGTCAAATGACATGTTATTTATCCTATTTTTGTCTTAAAAATATGTTTACTGCAATGGGTAATAGGCATGATGCTACACAGAAAAGCGACTATTGAGGATGAATATCCCTAAATCAGTTAGTGCTTGTGTCAAACCAACTTGAATCAAAAATACCGCAAGCGTAAAGAATAATGCGCTACCAAAAGACAGTAAGAAAATTTTACAGTAGACAATAGACACCAAAAAATATGCCAATATCAGTCCTGTTAATCCACCAATAAGTGCAGTGCACGCAGTGGCTAAAGTGGTGCCGATAACCACAGCTAACAGGCAATATCCAAGCCCTTTATTGTCTGCATCAAATAACTGAGCACCAATTCTTACCGGTACTACGGTAAGCAGCGCTAAAATGAGTAACCCTAACATCCTGACATCCTTGTTAATGAAAGCGAAACAGATTAACTCGAGCTAGTTTTACCTAACAACATTAATGTTTACGCCAATCGTATTCCTTATAAAATCCGCGACAGAATATATAAAAGCTTACTCAAAGTAAAGTTAAGGCTATGACAATATTGATTATATGATTCGGCAACGGTTTAGTCTGCCTTTGCCTCGATAGTGCAGCACAAACTCGTTGCCAGTTTATCCGCCAACGAGGTGCCAGCATTAAACCAATTACTCAAAACTTGGCTAACGGCTTTTGAAGGCGAGTGAGGGTAATAAAAAATGTTTAATTTAAATTAGTTAACATCCAAATAATTAACATCATGTTTTTTCTATGTTAATATTTAAGTATTAGCTATTGTTTTATATGTTTTATTTAAGGAATGGATGCTTTATGTTTGTATGTCAACGGATGACAGTGTTGATTTTATCATCAATGTTTATTTTTATTTTATCAGCTTGTGGCGGCGGATCTTCTTCTGATACACCTGATGAAACACCCCCAATAACTTCCCCAGTAACCTACAGCAATTACACTATTGTTGCCATTGATGGTTATTTAGAAAATGCCACAGCATGGTTAGATGTAAATAATTCAGGAAATTATTCTTCAACTAATCCTACATCTCAAACACATGAAAATGGAGAAGCCGTTTTAAGTATTCCAGATACTTTTATTGCTACAAATTTCCCTGTAATTGTGGAGGCAAAACCAGCTATTACTTTTGATAAAGGGTTAAATAGATTGATTACGAATCATTTTACCCTAGCGGCACCAGCAGGTGAGAGGGTCGTGACACCATTTTCCACTCTTGTATATATCAAAATGAAATCAGGATTATCATTAGAATCTGCAATCATACAAGTATCAAATGAGTTACAAATATCACAAACTGATTTACTCAGTGATTTCATTGCTACCAATAATGAGCGCATGACATTAATTGCTGCAGATTTAGTAAGATTAAATATTTTCCCTACAACACCATCAGCATTAGTCCAAGTAACACTTAATCCGCTAAATATTTCTGCTGAAGTCACTAAATATGCCAACATTCAGAGTGATGTTAATAGCTTTAAAACGACAGTTAGAAATTCGCTTAATGTAATTGAATTAGATACTGACAACGATAGTGTTGCTGATAGTGAAGATGGTGATATTGATGGTGATGGGATTCCGAATGAACAGGATAATTATCCTTATATTGTCGACCGTCATACTAAAGCTAATCCAGGCGAGTTAATTCTTGGTCAATCTAAAACTGAAGTGTTACTTGCAGGACAATGGCATTATTTTGAACTGACAACGCCCGATAATATTTTATTAAATATTAATTTGTCGCAGTTAACTGGAGATGTAGATTTATATGTAAAACAAGGTTCTATTCCTACCAAGTTTGATTATGATTGCCGCTCTAACAATAGTTTTACAAACACAGAAAAATGTCTTCAGCGGCTTAAGCAAGGTCAGCAACATTTTATTGCTGTTGTCGCAAGGGAGGACTCTGGTTACCGCTTAGAAGCTATCTTAGATGAAATAGTGGTTAGTAAAGTGAGCCTGCTATTACATGGCCTAGCGTCAAGTGCTGATACTTGGAGCCATCTAGTTAGTGATGATAGTTTTTTTGCCGGTTCATGTTCTACGTTGAGTCTCGATGATGAGTTAACCGAGTTACCGCAGGTTAATAGTAAAGGCGAATATTGTTTTAGGCTTGATTTTGGCGGTTATGATCGAGACAGTAACCTGGCTACAGTTGGTTTGGATGGTAAAACATGTATTGTAGTAGGCGGATGCAATGGTGACTTTTCCCGTTTTAATGTGTTAGGTGAAGAAGTGGAATATGCGGTCACTCAGATTGTGACTGAATTAGGTGTAGATACTGAAATTATTTTACTTGGCCACAGTCGTGGCGGATTAGCAGCTAGAGCTTATTTGCAAAACTCAGATTCACAATATAAAGAATACGTTAAAAGTTTAATTACTACTGGTACTCCTCATCAAGGTTCGCCTCTGGGACGTTTTTATAAATATATGGATGATAATTGCACGCCTAAAACTACTTATAGGCAGGATAATAGTGTTTGCGAAGATAGTTGGGAAGTTATAGAGCTGTTAGCTGGAGATAGAACTTTTTTTGGCATTCCAATTGGCAAAAAGGAAATGGACTTGCTAGTGCCTAGCATCGACTTTTTATCGCCAGAATCAACAGAGATAAAGGCGCTAAATGATAATCTCCTCGCACTGGATAATATTGTTATTGGCCAATTGAGTTATCGCGGTACAAACTTTGGTATTTTAGCTGAAGATGTTGGATTAGGTAATGATTATGACCTTTATGATTATGGCGCATGGTTTGTCGGCGATCATCCACATCCTAGTACTCTTCGTTATATTGAGAATGGCCAAACAAGAGCTAGTTTTGTAGGTGATGGAATTGTGCCTGCTTATAGCCAGCAAATTAGTGAGTTATTGACTCCTTTTGCTCGAAATGTTGATTTATCTTTTTCTAGTACGGCATACAATGTAATCCATACAGAACAGACTCAACAAGTGAGTGATTTATACTCGGTTTTTGAATCAGTTCGTGTACAGATTGGTTGGGAGCAGTAATATGAAAAAGCAGTTACTCATAATCATGATTGTTATTACATCTGTTACCACTTATGTCGTTTCTGATACAAGTGACCAAGACCCAAATATTGTACCTGCACAAAGCAATAAGGATAAATCAGTTAGTGAACCTGTTAATTCATTAGTTAACACCAAAACAGGTATGGACGTTAAATCAACATCTTCTGGGGTCATTAACACGGTATCTCCTGAGCAAACGCTTGTTATGTGGAGTGAAATAAAGACGCTTTTAAGTGATGGGAAAGTAGATGTTTCTCTTGAAAAACAGCTTATTTACTCATTAAAGCAAAGGTCTAACTCAGATGTTTATTTAGAGGTAAGTCAATTATTACAGCAACCAGATGATAATTTAACCTCTAGAAATCAAGAGTATTTATTGAGTTTACTGGCATCGGTAAATAGTGCTGAATCTGTATCCTTGCTACTTAGCAATCTTGAAAGTGAACGGATATTAGATTCTAATGCAATCTATTCAGCGAAAAAATCGATACAAAAAATAGCCCGTACTGATACCCATATGAATTTGTTTCAGTCTACTTTCAGTAACATGAATAGTGATAATATTTTTCTGCCGGATATTGCCAATGCAATAGCTACGAATGCATCTGAATCAAGTTTTGATTTTATTATAAATCAAATTGATGCAGCTTCTAATAAGTCTGTTATTGTAATGAATAGTATGCAATTCATTACTCAAGAAAAGCTTGTTCCCAAGTTACAAAACATCATTAATACACGAGAACCAAATAGTGAAATCAGCCAAGTTTCGTTAACAACATTGGCCAATATGGGGCAGTATGAAGCAACTGCAGCATTAATTCAGTGGAGTGCAACTCAACCGTCTAGTGCTGATTCATTAGTAGGCGAGCTTTTTTATTCTGCTGCGAGCAGAAGCCCATCAGTATACAGAGCTATAGAGAAAGAATTGAACAGTTATGATTTCTCTAGTGATAAAATAAAAGAAACAATTCAAAACGTTTATTCAAATCGCTAAAATTCGACTTAACAAAAAACGGCCAGAATCTTAGATTCTGGCCGTTTTATCTCTATTGAGCCACGAGCATGGAAACTACTGCTGCAATTGCGCTTTTGCTGCTTCAACTTTCGAGAAATCTAAGCCAAGTTCTACAACGGCTTCTTTGATTAATGCTGGGTTTTGCATCACCATGCCCATCAATTGCTGAAGTTTGTCCGCAGGAATACCTAATTGGCCAATTGTTGCCATTGCGGCAAATGGATTTTCAGTCAATGTTTGAAACAACTCATTAATTTGAGCGTCTGTGACATTGTGTTCTTTTAAGATGGCAATAATAGGATTCATTGCGTTACCTTGTTTGGTTAAAGTGAGTAGGGTGAGATTTTATCATGTTTTTGCCTGTTGAGGGCAAGATAGCGATTGCATAATCGGACAACGTTTGTTGGCCATTTTTACGATGTTATCGATTTATTATGTAGAATAACTTCACCTCAAAGTCTCTGCCTCGCAGTTGTATATGTGAGTAATGGCCAACAATTGGCAGCAAAAAACTTGAAAGATCCGCAGACCTTAAAAATCGATCCAGTAGGTTTTGACTCTAGTGAGCTTCCGAGCAATATTGCTCTGAGTGTCGTTTATACATTACACCATTCGATAAACGATTGAATTTACAACTTTAGTGTTTATACTGTTCTCGTTTTAGCGTGTTGTTTTGTTGATTTAATACCACTTTTACATGGATTTTTTACGGACGTTTATATGGATATTGAAACCCTCTGCACTGTACTCGTGCTGTTCCAACCCCTTGTAGTATATTTCGCTTTTTATAAAGATACTGGCGTAACCACTAAAGATAATGAGTTTAATCAATCTTTTTTAGTCATATCTCCTAGTTTTGCCTTCTTTTATTTAGACCAATACTGGTATGCACTCAGTTTGTTGGCTGGTGTGGTTTTGATAGGCGTATTATTGGCAATGATAGTCGATCGTAAAGCCAGTCATCCGATTGATTACGGTGGGCTTGTTTCATTTATGCTTGCTTGGTTGATTATCTTTGGTATTGGTCATTGGATAGCCAGTTTTTTTCCAGACTCAAGCGTAACAGATGCTTCCGCGGTAGCAGACCCGAATACCATTACCGCATCGCAAGGGATCCTCTCCGCTTTAACCAGTTCACTGTATTATTTAGGACTAATGTTAGCGGTATTTTTTATTTCTGTATTAGAGAAAAAATATCCTCTCAAAGAGAAGCTAGGTGATTTTCTACTATTTTTTGCTTCAGTTGCCGGTGGTGTGATGCCTTTGTTAGGTGACTATTTTTTATTAAGTATCGTCATTAATTTTTTTATCTTGTTTGGTATCAGTAACCTCATTATTAGCTTAGATGGTCCTGACGCTACAAAAGGCTCAAACGGTGCCGTTGGTTTTATATTTAGCTATTTATTTGTGATGGGAGTTGGGTTTTCCATCATGATAAAAGGCGGGATTTGGCTTTATAGTGCAATGAGTTAACAGGTAATAAAAAGGCCAGATCATATTGTTAATTATGCTCTGGCCTAATTTTTTATTCGCTTATGGCAATAGACTCAGCCATATCAAAACACTCAAGTTAGCGCTACTGCACACTTTCAAACTTGCAACGTACTTGCGTTAATTTTGCAGTATTACCGCTTTGCACATGTTGCAATAGGCAGCTATCACCTTGTTTTAATAATTGAACCGCATCAGGTATTTCGTTACTGCGGCCCATTATCAATAACCCGTTGGCATCTTTGTGTTGTGCACGCTCAATCACCTCTTGGCTGTATTGTGTAAAGGCACTGTCGCTAATAAGCACACTACTGGCACCTAATAAGTGTGCAATGACTTGCTGCAACTCAACGTGGGTTTGCTCACTTGGATTGGTTATTGTCGCAGCTTGAGGCGAGGCGTTAACCTCGCTTGCTGTCGCCACGCAACCGCTTATAAGTGTAATACCAATAAGTCCTATGAGTGGTTTTAGCATTATTGCTCCGAAGCCTGTGGCGTTAAAATGCGATTGTTTAACAATACATTCTGATTACGGACGTCTTGCAGCATAAAGCCTGGGTCAACAAAAGTATTTTTAACTGGTGCGCGGGCGATTGCCGTTGCCGCTGCTGGGCAGCTGTTGTTATCTCGATAATATAATGCCGCACTTAATAGTGTTTCATCTGTATCGCCTAATGCATGTCCAAGATCGTCTGCTAACATACATCCAGGAACTTCACTGTCTACGGTTGGATTTGTTGATGGCACAAAACCGTCTGAATACTCACCAAATCCTTTATCATTCACGCCTTTAAACTGAATAGTAAAGTAGGTTGTGTCACAGTTACCTGTTGGATAAAAGCCATATGGTTTACCACAAGTCGTATCGCCTAATTGAATCACTTCAACATCAATACCACGCAATGCATTCATTAATGCTTCACTGGCCGAACAGGTACCAGGTGTCGTTAATACAAATACACGTTTAAGATTTAATGTAGGTAACGATACGCCGCTTCTGAGTAATGACGTATTAAACCCAAGTGATTCAGGGATAAACGGCATTGGTGTTAATGTGTCACGAGTGACCGGATCAATGGTTGGATATTTGTCGTTAAAGCTGGTGCGTTCAAACACACGGTTTGCTGTCGCTGTGTCACCCGCAACCATGTAAGCCAACTGACTCGCAATTGCCAGTAGTCCACCACCGTTGTAACGAATATCTAATACTAAATCATCAACTTGTGCGTTGCTTAGGGTGGTCATCGCATCATATAAGCCTTTTTCAGCTGTTGCGATATGTGAGTTAAATTGTAAATAGCCCACTTTGCCACTGTCAGTCGTAATTGTTTTAGTATTTTGTACAGGAGTTGATACCACTGTTGCAGCCGTTAGCGTAACGCTGCGATCGGTTTGGGCATTTAAATCTCGCACCACAAATACCGTTTGTTTACCGCTATCGCTAGGAAATAAACCGGCATTAAGGGTATCAATGCTGTCGCTATCACTGGCATTAGCGACATTGACACCATCTACAGAAACGATAATCGCTCCACGACTTACACCCGCATTACTCGCTGGAGTATTGGGCTCATTATAAGCCACAGTGACTTGTCTACTCACGCCAGCAGATGCCTGACGTAAGCTCAATTCCATACCATAGCCTACAGAGGCACCAGAACCATTAAGCAGTTCCCACTCTTCGGTCGACATCGAAAAGTGGAAGTTATCTTTTAGACTCCCAGTGTCCGATAGCTCATTGGTTTTCAGTAGGTCAAAATATTCGGCAACGCTATAAGGTGCTGGATCGCGATCGACGATTTCGTCATACCAAAGGTAGGTGTCATTACTCCAAGAACGTAACCACAGTTTTTGGGTTAATGGTGCGCTGCATTGATTGGCTAGGCTGGAATAATTAGCAAATGTCCCTGAGACCCATTGCGGTGCGGCTGTACCTGAGGTGTTATCATCATTACTTGATGAGCCTCCGCCTCCACACGCTGTAAGTAAAAGGCTCGTGCCAATAATGAAGGGCGCTAAGGTGCTGCGAGAGATTAACTGCATTCAAATAATCCTTTATTTTACTCAAATAAGTAAGTTGATTTACCTACTTTCTATTAAGGATTTTATTATAAATCGTGTTATTTGTAACTCAAATTTTACATAATTGTTAACTACCATAGCGGCTTATACTGGTGTAGGTGAAAATGTACATTCTTGGTCTGTGCCACTAAAGTTGTGTTTTATTTGCTGTTTAACCTCGCAGGGAAGTACCATGGCTCAAACAAATAAGATAAGGATAGCTAATGCTGGCATCACCCAATTACCTGTTAACCTCACGTTATAAACAAACTGGCGCATCGGGTGTTAAACTTTTACTGATTATATTAGTCACTGTGTTAGTCACTGCAGGCTTGACGTTTTTTATTATCCGTACTTATATTTTTCCATCCCCTTTGACGCCTGTGACGTTAAACGTAAAAGAAGCACAAAAGCTGGACCAAAAATTAACTCAGCTAGGTTGGCAAGTTGACTCTAGGACATCTTCAGCATCTTCTTCTACAGATTCGGCCCATTCATCGAGTAACAAAAATACTCAGTATAATGCTGCAGGAGAGTTAACACCGCAGGCATACCAAGAGTTTGATGCAGATCGTCAAGTGAGTTTTAGCGAAAAAGAAGTCAACTCAATGATTGGCCGCAACCCTGATTTTGCCCAGCGCGTAGCGATTGATTTTTCAAATAACTTGGCTAGTGCGACCATGCTGATCCCTATCCCAAAAGACTTTCCTATCATGGCGGGTGAAATTTTACGGGTAAATACCGGCCTAGATATCCGCTTAGATGCTAATCGTCGTCCAGTTGTCGCGCTAGTTGGTGTGAGTTTGATGGGAGTACCGATCCCCAATGCATGGCTAGGTAATATGAAAAACGTTAATTTGGTGAGTGAGTTTGGCGATAGAGGTTTTTGGAACACCTTTGCTGATGGTGTTGAAGATATCCAGATTCGGGATGGCGAGCTGTACATCAAATTGCGTGAGTAAATATTTAAACCGATAAGTCTTGATGACAGTGTCCAGTTACCTGCAGCACACTGTCTCTTCGCCTACTTTTACTTGCAATCAATGCAGTGTTTTTTATAGACATTAAGTGCGATAAAGCACTTTGACCACATGCCAGCCAAATTTGGTTTTAACCAAATGCGGGGTAATTAGCTCGCCGTTAAAACACACTTTATCGAATTGCGGCACCATTTGACCTTTTTTAAACTCACCCAAATTGCCACCATTTTTAGCGGAAGGACAACTCGAGTGTTTTTTGGCTAACACATCAAACTTAGCACCTTTATTTAGTTGTTTAATCAGGTCTTCAGCTTGAGTTTGGTGTTTCACTAAAATATGTAACGCTGCTGCCGTTTTAGCCATGTTGATGCCTGTATTGGGGGTAAACTAGAGATAAAAAATGTCGTGGTTATTATAACTGTTTAACGGTGAGATTTGGCATTATTTTCCCCAATAATACGCGTGTAACAGTTTGTAGCAGCTTATCGATTGAACATCTGCATAAATTCTATAAAGTAGTTGCACGTTTATAAAAAACGCAGGCAAACAACTAAAAGGATAATTAGATGCTTAAGCGAATCATACCTTTATGCGTAGCGAGTGCGATGACAATGGCCACACCAATTCAAGCAGAAGAAGATAAATTTATTTGGTTAGAAGACGTTGAAGGTGCTAAACCTATGAGCTGGGTGAAACAGCAAAATGACGTGTCAGCTGCCCATATCAAAGCTTACAAAGGATTTGATAGTCTAGTAGCAAATAGCCTTGATATTCTCAATAATAAAGCGCGTATTCCTTACGCTAGCCGCATTGGCGAATATTTCTATAATTTCTGGAAAGACGAAACCCACACTCGTGGCATTTACCGCCGTACTACGCTAGAAGAATACGCAAAACCTGAGCCTAAGTGGGAAACCGTACTTGATATCGATGCGCTAGGTAAAGCCGAAGGTGTTAACTGGGTATACAAAGGCATGAACTGTCAATACCCGCTTAATGAGCGTTGTTTTGTGTCGTTATCACGTGGTGGCGCAGACGCTGCTGAAGTGCGTGAGTTCGACTTAACAACTAAAACCTTTGTCGATACAGCACAAAAGCCATTTTTAGTAAATGAAGCTAAATCGATTGTTAGCTGGATTGATAAAGATACAGTATTTATTGGTACCGATTTTGGCGATGGCAAAAGCATGACTGACTCAGGCTACCCAAGCCTAGTGAAATTATGGAAGCGGGGCACGCCATTATCTGAAGCAAAAACCATCTTTACTGGCGATAAAGCCTCTGTAGCGTCAGCGGGTTACGTCATTTTTGATGACAAAACACCACTCAATATTATCACTGAAAGCTTAACGTTTTATACTGCAAAACATTATGTATATCAAAACGATAAACTTATTCCGTTACCTTTGCCTGCAGATGCCGACATTAAAGGCTACTTTAAAGGTCAGCTCTATATTGAGTTAAAGAGTGAGTTAGTCACCGACAAAGCCACGTTTAAACAAGGCGCAGTGGTCATGACGCCAGTGGATAAGCTCATTGCGCAAACGCCGGAGTTTAGTGAGTTTGTTTCACCAACAGCCAGCTCATTTATTTCACAAATTAACTTCAGTAAAAGCGCCATTTTTGTGACCTGGTTAGACGATGTCAAAAGTAAGCTTGTGCGTTATATGCAAAACGACAAAGGCGAGTGGCAAAGCGAAATCGCACCATTTGAAGCGAATGGCACCCTAAGCGTGTTTGATGTTGAGCGTGACAGCGATGAGTTTTTTGTTGATTACACCAGTTTTCTAGAGCCATCAACCTTATATCGCTTAAACGGTACAACGTTAAAAACAGAAAAAATTAAAGGCATGCCACAACAGTTTGCCGCAGATAAATTTGAGACCAAACAATATTTTGTTAAGTCAAAAGATGGCACTAAAGTGCCGTATTTTGTGGTGATGGCTAAAGACATCAAGCTAGATGCTAGCAATCCAACTTTACTATATGGCTATGGTGGATTTGAAGTATCACGCTTGCCAGCGTATTCAGCTACTGTAGGTAAAAACTGGCTTGAGCAAGGCGGTGTTTATGTTTTAGGCAATATCCGTGGTGGCGGTGAGTATGGACCTGCTTGGCATCAAGCTGCGTTAAAAGAGAATCGTCATAAAGCGTATGAAGATTTTGAAGCTATAGCCGAAGACTTAATTGCCCGAAAAATTACCTCTAGCCAGCACTTAGGCATTCAAGGTGGCAGTAATGGTGGTTTGTTAATGGGGGCAGCCTTTACCCGTCGTCCTGAGCTGTATAATGCTGTTGTGTGTCAGGTGCCTTTGCTCGACATGAAGCGTTATAACAAGTTACTGGCGGGCGCCAGTTGGATGGGTGAATACGGTAACCCTGATATTGCCGAAGAGTGGCAATACATTAAAACTTACTCGCCATACCATAATTTAAAACAAGGGGTGAAATACCCAAAAGTGTTCTTTACAACCTCAACCCGCGATGATCGTGTACACCCAGCGCATGCGCGCAAGATGGTGGCAAAAATGGAAGATATGGGCATTGATGTGTTGTACTACGAAAACATTGAGGGTGGCCATGCCGGGGCAGCAGACAATACCCAAGCAGCCGAGTTAAGCTCAATGGTTTATGCGTATTTAATGCAGCAACTTCGCTAATTCATTGTGTTAAATATACTAAAGGGCCTCAAAACATGAGGCCCTTTTTTTTGGGGTAAAGATTAATATATTTTATTAAAAAAGCCGCAGCAACACGCTACGGCAGAGGTCCAAGATTAGTTAGGTGAACTGGCTGTGTACCTAACTAAAGTGGGGGGAATCATCATTCATCCGCGGCAATAAGGGTGATTTCATTGCTGGCAATAGAACCATGAATTTGAACCGCAACTTTGAATACTTCGACAGCTCCAGCAGCAGCTTTACTGCCAAGGTCGAGGTCGGTTGCATCAAAGGTATACTTTCCTTCTACATCAGTTTCTTGAAGTAGACCGACACAGTTGTCGCTGTCGGTTTTATCGCACTGGAAGCTTTGCGTTACATGCCAGCGCTTCCACGCTTTGGGCTTAATGGAAGGCGACGCTGGATCTGGGAAGCCAAAATACACAATGTCATAATCGCTGGCATTGGTAATAGCTTTACCATCGGCATCGGTCAATGTGAACGTTAATGCCCCTGTTGCCGCATCAAATGAGTCAAGCTGCATCGATATATCGGTGGCTTCATCTACAGTAACGGCTTCACTCACGGGATCGACAACCACTGGAGGCACCACAACTACAGGTGGCGTCACTACGACAGGCGGTTCAACGGTAATGATGTCTTCGTCATCGTTATCACTGCCACAACCAAAGATTAGCAAACTACTGGCTAAAATGGCGCTAAGATATTTGATCTTCATGATGCGCTCCTTAATTGAAATGCCCTGTATGACAAGTAGTACATTCCATATCTGTTTTCACGCTGGCAGCTGTGCCCATCGTTGAACTTACGCCATGGCATGACTGACAAGCCTGTGCTTCTACAGACGGTTTAGCGATGGCTAACGCTGAAATATCTTCTCCGCCGTAAGCACGGTTTAGTAAATCAACAATATAGTAAGCCATGCTGGCAGAGAGGCGTTTGCAGCGTTCGCCTTTTAATGCAAATTCTTTACCTGATGCGGCAGACCAATTACTGATTGATGAATGGCACAATGGGCTATTAGCAATAGAGGTTGCACCTACTTCAAGAGATTTAGCTTCAGTAGAACCAATACCAGCAATAAATTCTGCAGAAGATAATGGCAGATCTGTTGTTTCGTAGTAGCGGAACGAGGCGCCAATAATGGCAGTATTTTGACCGTTAATATCATCGAGAATATTAATTAACATTCCGGCAGCATTCAGGTTGCCACATAAGGTCCCTTGGCCGACAACGCCAGCCCAACCATAGCCTGCTAATGCAGTCGGGATAGTGGCAAATTTAGAGGCATCGGCACTGGCTGATGTCGATAGCATGTTGATAATGGCATGGAACACTTGGTGCATACAGCCGCCGCCTGTTTCATAAGCAAGCTTAGCGGTAGCCATAGCATCAAGTGGTATATATTTTAACTTTTCACCTAATGCTAGGGTGTAGTTACCATCTGCGTCTGTTGCTGCAAAAGCAGAAGTACCTAATAAGGTTGCTCCAGCAGCGGCGGTGCTAATACCAATAATCTGTGTCAATGCTTGACGTCTGTTTATGCTCATAATAATCACCCTTTATTCATTCATCGTTATTTTATTTTTCCCAATCGCTTGTGTTGGGAGTTATAGAGCTGTTAGCAAAATCTGCTTAACAACTTGATGGGGTAACAATAAGGGATGGAGTAATTAATGGTGTGATTCAAAACAGATAAAAGCAGTGGTTTAAAAAATATAAGAAATGTGATCATTGCTGCGGCTAATTGACGCCAAAATTGCATAAAACGAATACAAAACGTGATTCAAGTCACCTTATTTGATGCATTTATGCTTATTTGATGGCAAATCTACTCATTTTAATTCTGTTAAATTTAGTGACATGGCTCACGGATTGATTAGATTGTAAATTTAAACGCTTACTTTTTATAAGGAATAAAGCGCTTAGATATCAGGATCACAGAATTCATCAGATTTTTTGCATACACTGTATTTGTCGACGTTTAAGTCATTATTGAGGCGGTCAAAATGCAATTGGGCCATTGTAGGTTCGATATTGGCAAAGGGGATTTGATTAACCAAGACACAGGTGTGGTGTGGCATCTTCCTCGAGCTGAATTACATGTACTGACATTATTGGTTGAATATCAAGGTAAAGTCGTTGCTAAGCCATTACTAGAGTCTGGGCATGAAGATGACTTGCAGTTAAGTTCTGCATCGGTATCCAGAGCGATTTTTACATTACGCTCTTTTCTTGGCCCACAATATGAAACGCTGATTGAAACGGTAAAAGGGCAGGGCTACCTGCTTCGGCCTCATCGTGCCCGTAAACAATCCGACAAACAATGGTTAAAAGCATTGATAAAACCACTGCAAATTTTGCTGGTGGTAATTGCGCTTGTAAGTGTACTACTCGCGGTATTATGGTGGGCCAATCTAGCTACTGACTCCGATGGCCAGGTGTTACCATTAAGCGTAGAAACGGTCACATTAACCTCAGGCCAGCAAGTCGATGTCATTTTATATTCGCCCTCCAAAACCAATAATGAACTCCTTATAGAACAAAGCCAGCAGTTGATTCAAGGTTTACAGTTATGCCCAGTAACAATATGGACTCGCGTGTTTTTATCGCTATCGCACGACAAGCAGGTGCTTAATATTACTCTTAGGGGAGATCATTATGGCCAATCTCTTATTCGTAATTTAAAAATTAGTGATTTGCGTCAGCCAAAGCAATTTGTGACAGCGCAGTGGTTAGAAACACTGAACATTTGCAGTACTTCAAGTAGTCAAATCGCGCTATCGAGTCGGTCACGAGGAGGCGAGTAAATGACAAGAAAAGGATTATGGGCCATCAATATTGTGGTACTTGTGTGCTTACTCGGTTGCGTAGGAGCAATATACTCACTGACAACTAAGCCTGCTAATTTTATGCTCAGTTGCAGCTCTGAATTATTTAATCATCAAGCAGGCAAGGCCGACAGTGATCACTATTTATTGGTGGATTTAGTCTCTAAAGATGGCTTAGCCCAAATTAACTATCGCTATTATGATTTAGAGGGTAATTCCGCGGGGACTTTATCGATGACAGGTAAGGTGAATAAAGTCGACACTGAACGACAAATGTTTGATATTTCAGTAACCACAAAACAAGAGTACGTGGGAGCAAAAGGTCAGGCGACACCAGAGCATTATGAGTATTTGTCGTATATCAGTGGCATTCATTTAAACAAAAATGGGATGCACTCGTTGAGTGTCCAGGTGCTTGAACGTGATGAAACAAAAGACTATGCGATTGTGCTCTTTCAACCTAGCAATACTGTGTGTGGATGCCGTTTAGTGCACTAAGTCTTTAAATTTTTTAAATGCATTAGTGCATTAAGTCATCAAGATGAAACAACATAAAAAGGCCGATGCAATAATTACATCGGCCTTTTTAACGACTAAAAAACAGGATGATACGCGTTAAGCGTTAACTGAGTGTAATGCGACAGTCTCAGCTACAACAGCTTGTGGCTGGCTGTGATTGTCAGTTGATACTTTAGCTTGAGTTAATTCGCCTACGGGTAAAATAGTACGACCATATTCAGCGTTAAGTACTTGCGCCATAGCAAAGTAAATGGCACTGGCGCCACAAATAATGCCCTCAAACCCTGCAATCGTGCCGATTAATTCATTGCCGGTAAAGTCTCGAATAGCAAGCAAGAAAAACAATACTGTGAGCGATGCAAACACAAACTGCTTGGCGCGCGGGTAACGTAACGATCCGACAAACATAAAGGCAGTAAATGTGCCCCATAGGGTTAAGTACCACCCCATAAAGTGTGCAGGACTGGCCGCAATACCCATATTCGGCATTAATATAAGGCCCACTAATGTTAACCAAAATAAGCCATACGAAGTAAACGCTGTCGTGCCAAAAGTATCACCACGCATAAAGCACATCATACCCACGATAACTTGACCAATACCGCCATAAAAAATCCCCATTGCAAGGATCATCGAATCAATTGGAAAGTAACCCGCATTGTGGATGTTCAGTAGTATGGTGGTCATGCCAAAACCCATTAAACCTAATGGGGCTGGATTCGCAAATTTTGTAGACATCGTGTTCCCTTAATGGAAAGTTCAAGGGCTCATGGAGCCGCTAAAAGTTAATCTTTACCCTTATTGGGCAAGGCGCGCATTTTAGAGAAAGCGTTCTTTAGTAGCAATAACTCGTTATGAGTATTGTTTATAATGTCGAGGCTCACTTAAACCCTTTTAAATCAATGCCTTATGGTGTTTCTGTTTGTGGTGTTTTTGATGGGGTGAATATTGAGTTAATAAGTCTTTTAAATTCAGTTGGATAGCAAACAACACAACTGTTGGGTGATTTACCCCTAGTCGTTTTGATTGATGTGACCATACTCAAAAACAGCAAGTTTAGCGCTGCTTAAGATGTTATTGAATGGGTGTAATCAGGGGGGCTTTTTGTGATGTAAGCAACACTAATACGCTAAGTGTGTGAGTGCATGCAAAATCAATAATTTGTACCAATTAATATAAGGCTGTTAATGCCTCGGCTTGTTTTACTCGAAGGTTTTGTGTGAATTGTGTCCCAGTGCACAGACGAGGTTTAAGCTGGTAGATAATCTGTAGTAAGAGTTATTTCTCAACGGAGACGCTATGCAACATAAGTTTATTACAACAGTATTAGGCACATTAAAACCTAATTTATTGCAATCGTTGGCTCAAGTGAGTCGTGAAATGGGTGCGAGTTGGGAAACCAGTAAAGTCATTAAGCTTGATGGACAATTTGTAGCAATGATGCGAGTTATGATTGATGCCGATAAAGAAGTGGCGTTAAAGCAAGCGTTAGAGCAACAGTTTAGTCAATTGACTTTTGTTTATGCAGAATATGCCCATGAGGCTATTCATTTGTCGACAGAGTGTAAGTTGACTTTAGATTGCAATGATCGCTCGGGCTTAACTCATGACATGAATGAAATTCTCAACGATCTTGAAATCAGCGTGGATCATCAAGAATGTTATCGCGTTCAGGTCACCAGTTTAGGCAAAACGGTTTACAGTGCAAAATTGACATTAAGATTGCCTGAAAACGTCACCATTGCATTACTCATATCTCAACTTGAAACCTTAAGTGACAATATCCGTATTGATGTTGCTAAATAACATAAAAAGCTAAGCTTGATTGATCGTTTATCTGTAAGCTTTACGGTGTTTAGGTTAGCTAAACACCACTTTGTTTCGGCCACTGCTTTTGGCTTGGTATAGTGCTTTATCGGCAAGATTGATTGCTTGCTCTACGCTAACGTCTTGTGAGCTGAGTTCGACGACACCAAAGCTGGCGGTGATACTAATGTGTAGCTCACCATATTGAATCGGTGTGTCATTTATTATGCTTCTTAATCGCTCTGCGACACTTTTAGCGTCGTCATAGCAAGTGCGCCCAATTAAAATAACAAACTCCTCGCCCCCCATTCTGCCTAGCAAATCGTCTTTTTTAATGTGTTGTTTGATCATCTGACTAATACTCACTAACACCTGATCGCCGCCGGCATGACCATATCGATCGTTAATGGCTTTAAATTTATCAATGTCACAATAAATCAAACAAACATGTTGCGCTTGTTTTTGCAGTTCAAGTATTTGTTGTTTGGCATGCACATAAAAACCTCGTCGATTTAAGCAGTTTGTCAGCGAGTCCGTCATGGCCAACAGTTTCATTTCTTCTGCTAAGTCAGATGCCAACATATAAATAACAAACACCGACATGCCAACATAGGCCGCAGGTAAGGCGGTAAAGTTAATAATGGAATACAATTTAATCAGTTCGGCATCAAATTTGTTGCCTTGAGATAATGCAATACTCGCAGCAATAAACAAACATCCCGCAAACAAAAAATGCATGATAGAAGTGCCAATTTCTGCGGGGCGAGATTGTTTACGGTGCCTAATAATGACGATGCTCGTAATCATTAAGAACACGACATCAATGTATAAATACACTGACATGCGTAATCCTAAATGTGGGCTGATAAAAGTAAAATAGTAGGTTAATGCCATTCCTATAATTCCCAGCATTAACAGGGCCGCAGGATGGATTTGCGTGTGAGTTCGTAAACAATGCCCCCAGGTCCCCAATAAAACAGACAACATCGACATGCTACAACCAATCATCCAATACAAATTAGGTGACAAAAACAGGCTTTTAATTAATGCGTTGGCCCAAAGAACGGTTGAGGCTAAAAAAGATAACGAAAACATCAGAGCGTACTTTTGTTTCCCCATCGTTTGCCATGTCATGTAAAAGATAATCGACAGCAAAATACTCGAAAAAAATAAGGTAATCAAAATGTACGTAAATGGACTTTCCATATGCCGTCTTCTTATTTGAGTTGGTATAGGCAAAATATAGCCTAACAAGCGCGAGCGGATTAATTCGGTGGATGCTAAAAATAAGGTGTTAATCAACTGTAGACGGCTATATTGAGCTTTGCCAATGGCAAGTGTGAATTGAGGTTTAGATGGTTAATAAATCAGCAAAACATATTGGGTTATATTGACAATACCAAGCGTAAGGGTTCGGTCTAAGTGAATGTTGTGAGCTGTTTTATGGCTAATGCTGTTAGTGATTCGGTATAAGCATTTATTTTAACGTGTTCAACACTCCAGCCTTTCACAAACCGCTGAAAGTCAGCCCATGCAACAGAGTACAATGGTCGCCAAGCGTGCTGGACATCTTGCGGATTGATGTGCGGATGAAACTTGCTGAGTCCGTTAGCCAGTTCGGTAAAGTAATGTTCCAGATAACCATTAATAATGCTTTCTGGTTCATGGTAGTCCAAGACACTGCTCAACAACATGATGACGTCCTTCATACCGCAGCCCTGGCCAATATATTGAAAGTCGACTGCTGCGGCTTGGTTGTTTTCATTGAAACAAAAGTTAGCTAACTTTGCATCACCATGGACCAGTGTTTGGAATGGGCATTGGCTTAATACGTGGTCAATCATGACAGCCGCTGACTTTAATGCGCTATCAGGTAACGCAGCATATTCATCTGGGCGAGTGTCTAAATGCCAGTAAGTGCCTGTTGGCCAAAGTCCGTTGGGTTTGGCTGACATATATTGCGCATGAAAATAACCTAGCCAGGTTAAGCAGGCACGCACAACTGCGGGAGTTGGATGGGGGTTAACCTGAGTAAATCCAATCGTGTTTAAGTCTTGTAATACGAGTAAGATTTCATCAGTGCGCTGCTCTACATGTATGCAATGAGGCAAAGGGCTCAATGGCTGATGTAAATGCGCATTAGCATAGTATTGATACCAATTTACTTCCACTTGATACGATTGTAATTTTCGTTGGTGCGACAGCGGTGTATTCCAACCTCGCGGGTGTGAACTCGGTTGGGGCAAGCGGATGTATTTTACAATGACAGACGGATAGGGTTTTTCATCAACATACGCTCTGAATAACTGCCCATAATTCCCCCAGAGTGGCTGTATGAGTTCCACATGGCTGATGTGAGTTACACCAATAGCTCGACTAATGCGTTGTAAAACATTTTGGGATATTGGTTTATTTGGCATCGTTAAGCTTGTCTCTGAATTATTGACTAAGACCTATTGTAACAAACTTCAAATATAGGCCTAACTATTCCCCAATGTTCACTTTATCTGCAATGCCTTTAATTTATCCCTTGGTGTTTATGCTCACTTAATGATAATCAATTGAATGAATATAAAAATTAATAATATTTTTCTAATGTATTTTTTATGCGTAGAAATAGTGACTGATAGTGGGGGATATAGGTAAGAGTACTGATGTTTTAATAAGCAACCTAGCAGTTGTTTTAAAACACTTTATTAACATTCTTTTGTTTTATTTTAGAAACAATTGTTTCACTTAAAGTGACGATTAAATGACGAAGTTAAAGGGGGTTTATTGCAAGTTATTGTTTATATTAGCCTTGCTATTTTATGTTCAGCTGTTGAATAGTCAGTAATTTGACGGTATCCTGTGCGCAAAATGTAACAAAGGTTTACATTTTGTTACATTGTATTAGCTAGTTCGCCTAACTGAACCAGGAGTAATCATGGCCACTGCAAGGACAACCATTTTCAAACTGAGCACACTTTCTGCTGCTATTTTATTGAGTGCATGTAGTAACTTGTCACAACCAGCCAATGTATCTGTATACAATGCTGAAGAGTTAGCGCAACGTAATAATGCCTTGCTAGAAAGAGAAAAAGCGGTCGCTAAGCGCGAAGCGCAAGCGCAAGATGCGTTAGCCGTTAAAACGGGCCCAGAAGGCGAATTATTGCCACCTAATGCAAAACCTGGTGAATGTTATGCGCGTGTTTGGGTTGAGCCAACATACGAAAACTACACCGAAACTGTGATGGTAAAAGAAGCCAGTGAAAAAGTTGATATTGTGCCAGCGCAATATCAACAAGTGACCGAAACCATTGAAGTTCAACCCGCTAGTTTCAACATGATTGCAGTACCTGCAACTTACGATGTAGTCACCGAACAGAAGTTAGTTCGTGCAGCAGGCGAGCAATGGTTAGTGGATCTTCGTAAAGGTAGTGCACCAGCCAGTGCCGAATTACTTAAAGCAGCAACCGATCATGGTATTAACTTAAATAATGCTACTGCTGGCATGTGTTTCCATGAGCATTATATGCCTGCTCGCTATGAGCAAAAAGGTGAGTCAGTGCTTGTGGCAGAAGCCTATGAAGTCGTTGAAACTATTCCTGCAGAATTCCGTTGGGTAGAAAAGCGTATTTTAGTTAAAGAAGCCAGTACCCGTATGGAGCAAGTGGCAGCACAATATGAAACAGTGACAGAAGAAGTGGTCGATGTACCTGCTCATACTATTTGGAAAAAAGGCGTAGGCCCTATTCAGAAAATTGATGAAGCCACTGGCGAAATCATGTGTTTAGTTGAAGTGCCAGCAACCTATAAAACGCTCACTAAGCGTGTATTAGTGTCGCCAGCCGCAGCGCGTACGGTTGATATTCCTGCAGAATATAAAACAGTACGTGTAAAAGAGTTAGTAAGCGAAGCAAAAGAGGTTCGCACTCAAGTACCAGCTAAATACAAAGATGTACAAGTAACGCAAAAAGTAGCTGATGTAGAGTTTGTATGGCATGAAGTGCATAACGACGAACACCCTAAAGCGACTCGTACAGGTAATAAGATTTGTTTAACAGCAACGCCAGCTGAGTATGAAACTGTTAGTCGTCGTGTTGTGGTTAGTCCTGCAAGCACTCAGCGTGTAGATATTGAAGCAAAATATGAAACTATGAATGTGACTAAGCTTGTTTCTGAAACTAAAGAGCTTCGTACCGAAATTCCTGCAGAGTTTGAAACCGTATCACTGAGCCGTATTGATAAAGATGGCTTTATGGAATGGCGTCCAATTTTATGTGAAACCAACATGACTCGCTCAACCATTTCAGACCTTCAACAGGCATTAGCATCGAAAGGCTACAATCCTGGGAAAATTGATGGTGTAGTTGGTGTTGATACCATAAAAGCAGTCAATGCGTTCCAGAATGATAATAACTTACCAACCGATAAATACATCAATATCGAAACGGTGAAAGCATTAGGCGTTGATCTTTAATTTAACGTTAAAGGGTTAGCGATCTTTTTGGTGAAATGAAGCCATTAAAGAATCAGTCATCCCAGCTAAAAAAGCCCAAGTGCTAATCTAATTCAGATTATCACTTGGGCTTTTTAGTACCTTAATCACGACACATAAATAGGCTATACAATATTTATATAAGTCCGCGGTATATGACCGGGGATTATTAGTAAAACGTACTGATATTAACTGTTTACGTTAAATTTTTTTGTGATAGTATTCGCCAGTTTTTTCACTATCATTAAAGAACAATGATGTACAAAATCTCTCTTTTAGCCACAGCCTTGTGTGCTGTTTTAGTCTCTCCAGCGTTTGCCAACACCGATACACTCTCATCAACATCAGATAACCGCGGTTTTTATATCGGTGGCGCGGTAAATAAAACAGAGCTTGGTTCTGATGATACCAGTGGCTCTGTCGATGCTACGGGTTTTGGGATATACGGTGGCTATCAATTTAACGATTGGTTTGGCTTGGAAAGTAACTTTTTTGCCGCCGATGTAGGTGATGACTATGAAGATGTTGTCGCTGGCGCACTGACCTTTACTCCTACATTTACTGCACGTTTTAATGAGACATTTTCGGTTTTTGCTAAAGTGGGTGTCGCATCAATGGCGGTTGTTGTTGATGGTTATTATGATGACTTTACCGCTTCGGGTATTGGCTTTACTTACGGCATTGGCCTAAATGCGGCTTTGACCGAAAACCTCAACATTCGTTTAAGTTACGATATGAGCAAAGGTGATCTTGATATCGATGAATATGGCTATGTTGATGATATTGATGCTGAAATCGAGCAACTTGCATTAGGTTTACATTACCAATTCTAATTATCAATTCAATAAATCCTAACAATTAAGGCTACCAATGGTAGCCTTAATTGTTTCATTATAATGGAATTAAAGGCTAGGGCGATGCAAGTCGAAACGATGTTCGTCTGAAATACCGTAATAAGCCGATGGCCCGCCAGCGCGTAACACTGGCTCTGCTAATGCTGTTTGGTAAATGCCTTCAGTACTGAGTAAATGTTTTTCAATGTGTACAGCGACCACTTCACCAAGAACCAACCAGGTATCAATTTTATTGCCTTTTGCATCAGTAAGTTGAATGCATTGAGTTAGTTTACACTCAAAGTTAACTGGACTTTGCGCAACGCGATCAGCGGCGACAATATTACCTGCAATAGGCGTGAGTCCGGCAAATTCAAACTCGTCAATACCGTGAGCTAATGGCGCAGAAGTTTGGTTCATTTGTGCAGCTAGGCTTCGGGTGGTTAAGTTCCACACAAATTCGCCCGTTTCTACAATATTAGCCACGCTGTCTTTCCAACCTGTACTAGCAAAACCAATAATAGGTGGGTCGTAATTGAAGCAGTTAAAAAAGCTGTAAGGGGCTAAGTTGCGTAGTCCCTGTGAATTACGTGTTGAAATCCAACCAATGGGGCGAGGGCCTATAATCGCATTTAATGGGTTATGCGGGAGACCATGACCTTTACTAGGTTCATAAAAAAATCGATTTTCAGTACTCATAACATGTCCTTTCACTACGACGGCGTCAATGCGGTCCACAATAAACGTAAACCTACTACGATCATCAAACTCAGAATGATCTGCTTAAATTGTTTCTCATTAAATTTATCTTGAATGCGTAGTCCTAGTTTTACCCCAATCCAAGCTATGGGGGCAAGCATGGCGGAAATAAGTAAATTGTTCAGATTAATTTGTCCCAGCATGGTATAGGGAATTAATTTCACCGCATTTACAACCGCAAAAAACATTACGGCAGTACCAAGATATTGTGTTTTCTCTAATCTAAGTGGTATCAAGTAGGCGTTTAATGGTGGCCCACCGGCATGGGCGACAAAGCTGGTAAACCCCGCAAGTGTTCCGCATATTCGACCAACTAAAGCTGACGGTTTACGCTGCGACCATTCACCAAGCGTTAACCCATAAACGCCAAAAACTAACGAAATAACCCCTAAAATACCGCGAAGATACTGCTCATTAAGTTGATCAAATAATAAATAAGCCACCACAATACCGATAATGGCAGCGGGTAATAGAATCAATAATTGATGATTACTTTGTTTATTCCACCAAGAGCGGACACTTAAAAAGTCCATGTACACTAGCAGGGGTAACATCACTGCCGCAGCTGCAGCAGGGCTAATCGCGAGTGCTAATAATGGGACGGTTAATCCGCCTGCGCCGCCAGCAAAGCCTGATTTAGATACTCCAGTAATGAGTACGGCCGGTATGGCAACAAGCCAAAATATTGGGTCGGTTAACATTATTGCCTCTGTTGCATCACGTGTTTGACTGAGCTTGTCTTTAAATTCATCAAGGACTTATAGTGCACTGCTCTAATTGAATTGAGCAAGAACATTTATGTATATAGATGTGCGAGGGATAATAAGCTCTAAATAGCCAGTATTAAGAATGAATAGACCGAAATAATACCGTTAGTCTGCATTGGGTAATCTAGACAATTAATGATATCCACATAGCCCAGATATACCATAAAAGTGCAATATCGCTATCCCTAAAAATATAGCTGTAAGTCACTTGCGAGCATTACCATTGATAACATCATCACAAGAAAAGTGATAACTAGGGTATGTTTACAACCGATTTGAGTAATATCGCCCTCAGTTAAATTCTGGCCCGCTCTGCCGATAAGTGCCATTTCTCTAGTTAAACACTGCCGCACCATATGTCTCGTTTAGCCTCGGCATGCTTAATACCCCTGCAACGTAAAAACGAATGATTTTTTGTATTGCCGACTACGGTAGCTTGCAGTAGGTGATTAGTTTTTTACAAAATGAATGTTGTGCTGATGAGTAAACCCCGCCAGTATGAGGTAACAAGAATAGCGATAAGTTAAAGGATGATGTCACCATGATAACCTTGGGTGAATGGCAGCAACATGGACAGTTTGAGCCGATTAATAATCAACAAATTTTCACGCGTACAGGGGGCAAGTCTTCAGCTCCTGCATTATTGCTTATTCATGGTTTTCCTAGCGCAAGCTGGGATTGGGAAGGCATGTGGCCACAACTCGCTGAACATTATTATGTTATCACTTTAGATATGCTTGGCTTTGGTTTGTCTGATAAACCGACAAATTCCGAGTATTTAATTAGTCAACAAGCCGATATTTTTCAGGCATTATTAACCAAATTAGGCGTGAGTGAATATCATATTTTAGCCCATGACTACGGTGATACAGTCGCGCAAGAGTTATTGGCAAGACAAGTTGATGGTGACCGAAAAATACACATTAACAGCGTGTGTTTATTAAATGGCGGCTTATTTCCTGAAACCCACAAACCGGTATTGATTCAAAAGTTATTATTATCACCGCTAGGGGCCTTTGTGGCGAAAAGGATCAGCAAGCCAAAATTTGCTGCCAACTTAAAGCATATATTTGGTCCATCAACCTCGCCAACGCCAGAGGTAGTCGATACGCTTTGGCAATTGTTAACCCATAATAATGGTATTGCAGTGATGCACAAAATCATCACCTATATGACTCAACGTAAACAACATCGTCAACGTTGGGTTGGGGCGCTGGTGAACAGTCCCGTACCAGTAAAGCTGATTGCAGGAGCGCTAGATCCGATTTCGGGTCAACATATGATCGATCGCTATTGTCAATTGATCCCCAATGCCAATGTTACCTCCTTACCAACATTAGGTCATTATCCTCAAGTAGAAGATGCCAGTGCGGTAACTGCCGCTTACCTCAAATTTAGAAATACTATAGGGTAAAGTTGTTGTATCAAGAGCTTATCAATATCAATAAAGCTGTCATATTTTATTGTTATTATAATCACTAAAATCATTGAGATATTGTTATGAAGGTAAAGCGAGTTATCGGGTTGCTATTTAGCGGTCTATGGTTAAATTTTGGGTGTACATCTCCAACAATTAACATGACGCAAGCCGACAAACCCTATGTGCTACTGGTGTCTATTGATGGTTATCGGCATGATTATAACCAATTACATAAACCTAAATATCTTACTCAATTTGCACAAAATGCAGCTCAAGTAACGTATTTTAAACCCTCATTTCCTAGTGTCACTTTTCCCAATCATATTACCCTGGTGACAGGGCTTTATCCTGCGAATCACGGTATTGTTGCCAATCGTTTTTATCATCAACAATTGCAGCAAACCTATGCAATGAATATAAAGCAATCGGTTACCGACGGACGTTTTTATCAAGGCGTACCGTTATGGTCATTGGCGGGCCAACAAGGTATGAAAAGTGCGACGTATTTTTGGCCAGGATCAGAAGCGGAAATTGCCGGTCAGCGCCCAGATTATTGGTTACCCTATAATGACGATGCCCCAAATAATCAGCGGGTTGAACAAGTGTTGCAATGGCTTAATTTACCGCAAGCTCAGCGCCCCCAATTTGTGACATTATACTTCTCCGATGTTGATACGGCAGGGCATCTTTATGGCCCAGCTTCGGATAGCACCCACCAAGCAGTCACCCAAGTAGACCATGCAATAGGTCAGCTTTTGGATGGTATTAATGCATTGCCCTATCAGGTAAACGTAATTATTACTGCCGATCATGGCATGACGAATGTTGAACAATTTCCACGAATGTATACCGACAAACTGTTTGATGAAGCTCCAGCATTAAAAGACAAATTTAGCTTTAATAACGACGCTGCTTTTTCGTTAATCACTGCAATTGGCGATAATAAACAACAAGATTTAGACGCATTAGCCTTGTTAGTTAATAAAGTGCCAGGCTTGCGATTTTATCGCCGTGACGTTGTGCCTGCCAACTTACACTTTAGCGACAATTTATCGATTGGCGATGCAGTACTCATCAGCAACCAACATTACATTACCAGTACCGATGCGCGAGTAGGAGTGACAGGTAAACATGGATACGACGCCGATGTTATCAGTGACATGAATACTGTGTTATATGCAAAAGGGCCAGCATTTAATCAGCAGCAAATACAGTTTGCCGAAAATATTCATCTATACCCACTCATTGCGCATATTTTAGGCTTAACCATTAGCGAACCGATTGACGGCCAATTGACTGAACTTGCGCCCTTACTGGCCCAGTGAGCTATTTTCTGCAGACTCGTGTTCATACAACATTTGCTCACAAAAGATCACTAGACCTTAAAGGGATTTGCAAGTTAACTTCAAACGGTTGTTATTACTTAATGTTTTACGCCATCACGTTCATCACCGTCATAAAATAGGTCATGCTAATTATGAAAACTGCAATTGATTATTACTTTACTAATCTGTCTCCCTACGCCTATTTAGGCCACCAAACCTTTAATGTAATGGCAAATCAACATCAAAAAGCCATTAACTACAAACCGATAAAGCTGGCTAAATTGTTCGCGGTATTGGGTGTATTACCGGTAAAGCAACGCCCACAAGCAAGGCAAGATTATCGTTTGATTGAACTGGCGCGATGGTCTAAAAAACGCCAATTACCCCTTAATCTTCATCCTGCTTTTTTCCCAGCAGATCCAAGTTTGGCCGATAGATGTACCATTGTGTTACAACAAATGGGCAAAGACCCAAGTGAGTTTGTTGCCAATGTAATGGCGGCATGCTGGGCACAAGAGCAAAATATAGCTGATGTAACCGTCATTCAGCAGATCCTGACCTCAATTAACGTTGATGCTGACAATGTGATACAGCAGGCATTATCGAGTGGTATCGATAACATATATGAGGCAAACACCACTGACGCCATCGAAAAAGGATTACTTGGCGTGCCAACTTATATCTATTTAGATGAACCTTTCTGGGGGCAAGATAGACTCGAGTTAATGGCTGATAAGTTTGCTAAGTAAAGTCACTTTTTAGCCATGTTATTGATAATGGTTAGTGATCGATTACCATTTTACGAATGATATGCTCGGGTGTTTGTTCACGACTAATTTGTGGCTTTTGGAATAAATACCCTTGCATATAAATTGGATTAAATTGTTTTAAAAAGGCTCGTTGTTCTAGGGTTTCAATTCCTTCAGCTACAACATTAATATCGAGTTTGTGAGCGATATCTACAATTGCCTCATAAATTTTAGCGCTTTTAGGATCGTGACAAGCATCACTTAAAAACTCCCTATCAATTTTAATCTTGTCTACATTGAGATGTTTGAGTCGACTTAAAGATGAGTAACCGGTACCAAAATCGTCAATCATAACTTTAACATTGAGAGCACTTAACGCATTGATTTTATTTATTGTTTCTTTAAAATCAACAATTAATGAGCTTTCGGTGATCTCAAATTCAATGTTGCAACCAAGATGCTTATCAATTATATGTTTAGTGTTGCTTAGGAAACTAGTATCTAAAAATTGCCTCACTGAAACATTAATAGCGATAAATTGACCATACCCTACAAAAAGTGCTGACTCTTGTAACGCAGTGTTCAATAGCCATTCAAAAAAGTCCTCTGATACACCTATATCTTCAGCAAGCGAAATGATCACCTCTGGATTAATGTGTGTACCATCTAAATTCCAACGAGTAAGGGCTTCATAGCCTTTGATATCTCCAGACACTGAACAAACAATAGGTTGGTAAACTAAATATAAGTTATTACTTTTTATGGCCTGCTTAAGTTGTGAAGACAATCGGTAACGCTCAACAATCTTTTTACCAATCTCATCTGTGTAGTAACAGGCCGAAATTAATTTATTTTTCTTTGCTTCGTACATCGCACTATCAGCAGCAACCATTAACTCATGTACTGAAGTCCCATGTTGAGGTGAAAGTGCTACGCCGATACTAAAACCAACGGAGATACTGATACCATTGATATCAAATGGTTCTTCACGACAGGTTTCTATACGGCTTATTAGCGTCTGTATATTTGCGGAGTTTTTAGGAAACTCAGCAATGATTAAAAATTCATCTCCGCCAAGTCTCGCAACTATTTCATTATTTCTGACTATGGAAGCTAAGCGCTTTCCCACTTTTTTGATTAGCAAGTCACCAGAATCATGACCATATGTATCGTTAACATCTTTAAAGTTGTCTAAATCTAAAAAAATAACACAGATAGTGAGGGATGAACGTTGAGCCGAATACAATGACTTTTCTAATTGGTACTGAGCTAAACTGCGGTTAGGCAGCCCAGTGATAGAGTCGTAATAAGCGTGGAAGGTAATTTCTTTATTAATGGTTCTAATATCAAGCACACGCCTAATACCGTATATGGTAGCTGTTATCGCTATCCATAAAAAACTGAAAATGAGCTCGTCTAACTCCCAGTCTTCATGGTCTCTAGTTAACTGATAAAGCGATTCGACAAACTCAATGTCAAATGCAAAAGACAAGATAATCATAGTAATGATAAAAGACACACCAAGCAGTAAATCAACTTTAGAGCGTCTTTGCATTCTAACGTTTGATTGGTTGTTGCTTGGTAGAGTTTTTAAATTCATTCATTGCCCATGGTTAGAATAACATTTAACAATACGCCACTCGGATAATGATTATATGACAAAATGGGCACAGTTATGCTGTTTATTTAGTATTATAATTGTTTAAAGAGCATTTGATTGGCGCAATTTAAAGAATGAATTAACTGCGCCAAGGGAAGTGTAACTACTGTTTTAATACTGCAGTTTATTACTGTGGTAACGCGTTAAACTCGCTTCTAATCTGTTCAATTCGCTCACGGTTAACTCCAAAGTCTGAGTGGCCAACACGTGAGGCTGATCTTACCTGAATTATGATTTTACCTGACTCAACAGAAGGAAAGTAAAACTCAACATCGTCAACAAAGCGCATAATCTGCGAAGTAAATTCAACCCGAATATAATTATCTTCCACCACTACAATATCAGCTCGCTCAGCCGCTTTTAATACGTGCAATAGGCTCACTTGAGCTTGTTGAGATGTGCCACTAAATTCAATCGGTTCAATGTAATGCTCTTCATCTATAGTTGCTTGCTGGCTATTAACGCAGTTAGGCGAATCTGGGCATGGCGTTAATTTCCCTGCGGTGACACCTAAGGTGGGTACAGTGCCAGAGCAGCCCATTAATAGCATCATGCTGAGTGATATTATGGTTATTTTTTTATACATTATCATCGTCCTTTAGTTATTTTTACGGTGGCCGTAACTTAATACTCGAGTGATTTCCCACTTATTGTCTACTTTACGCCAAATCATGACAAAGTCAGCTTCACCTTCGCATTTGTTGGTTTCATTTTGACAAAATACATGTACGCCTTCAGTAATGGCACCAAAATCTTTAATGGGGTGCACACTAAAAGAGCCGTCAACCAATTTGCGGCTGTAATGCCCACAAGCATTGTTTTGAGTATTGGCGATCATGCTAGCGCGGTCCCAGGTGACACCACCGTTATCATGATAAAACTCAACATCAGCTGCAAAGAAGCTTGCGTGCTTATCTAGCTCTTGCGGTTTTTGGCAATGGTTAAATGAGTCAAACACCGCCGTATCAAGCGCTTTCATCGTCTCTGCCAACTCCATGTCATCAGCAAATGAAGGTATTGAGAAAAAAGCCAATAAAACCAGGTAGATTTTTTTCATCGTTTCAATTCCTAAGGTGTGTGTGTCAGGTCTAGAGGCCCAAGCTACGTATCATGTTAATGAAGCGATAAATCAGACGATAACGTAACATTGAAGCCAAAGAAAGCCTTTAAAAATGATCAATGATGTGATGAATATTTTGTCGTTAAGGGGCTAATGTAATAATAAGTTCACTTAAATTTAAACCATGAAAATCATAAATCGGTCCATAGGGTCTAAAATTAAATGCGTTGCGTCTCAATATTGATATAGTAAGTTGGTGATTAGGCTTTAATCGTCACTACCGTAAAATATTGATAGATTGTGAATTGTTAATTTGGTTTTGAGTTATTATTTATTGGTGATAAACGATGTTTATATTAAAGCGAATAACTAACAGTGTTAAAAGTACAGCCTCTTTCTACAATATTTCGCCTTTACAATATGGAGTAAGTATTTACAACATTGAGGTAATAGGATTCGCGCAAAGGAATATTATTCAATTAGTGCTTAATTGTACTTGCAGAACAGTTAAATCAACATGCTTATTTATAGGTAGATATGTAGAGCCTATAATGTTGCTTTTAATAATGTCAATTTTATTGGGTTGTGGAAACACTAATATCAATAACACTTCAGCGTCTACTCCTGTTGTATTATCTAGTCATTATTATAATGATTTGTATTCTTGGAATATTAGTGGTGGCTTAGCCCAAACACAATTAGGCAGAGGAATAAACGTTGGCAATTACTTAGAAGCGCCTTATGAGGGGAGTTGGACAGGTGGTAAAGTCCTGGTAGAAGATGATTTTAAAATAATAGCCAAAGCAGGTTTTAAAAACGTAAGAATTCCTATCCGCTGGAGCGCTCATGCTGAGCAAGCCTTTCCTTATACGATAGATTCTGCATTTATGAGTCGTATTAAAGAGGTTGTCGGATGGGCTAATAACGCTGGGCTTAAAGCGATTATCAACGTACACCACTATGACGAATTGATGCGTGCTACAGGCGACGAAAGAGTGTCGCATATTTTACGTTTAGAAGGTATTTGGACACAAATTAATGCGCAGTTTCCACTTGCTAAATATTCAAGAACGGATTTAATTTTTGAACTATTAAACGAACCGAAAGACAGTATTCATTACAATGATTGGAACGACATTGTTGAACGTTTATTGACAGTTATTTGGGGCGATTCCACTATCCCATACACATATAATACTCAACGTATCGTTATGGTAGGTACTGCTTATTGGAATGTACCAGATACCTTACCTAAATTGTCATTGCCACACTACGCAAATAAATATAATACCATTATTACAGTGCACAATTATAAACCCTTTCATTTTACGCACCAAGGAGCTAAATGGGTTAATGGTTCAAACAAATGGATCGGAACGACGTGGCTAGGTACAGAAAGCGAAACCGCACCGTTAATCACGTTATTGGATAATATGACTCGTTGGAACTCGAAAGCGAATCGTGGTTTTGAAATTTATTTGGGTGAGTTTGGCGTCTATTCACGCTATTCGGATGCTAAGCAGCAAAAAGCTTGGACAGCTTTTATTGCACGCGAAGCAGAAAAACGGAACATCAGTTGGGCATATTGGGAATACTCATCGAGTTTTGGTGCATATGATAATAATACTAAGCAATGGCGACCACATTTGATAGAAGCCTTAGTCCCAACGCAATAATATTGACAGACCGAGAACGTTTAAGCTAAATGTCTGACCATCAGAAACAAAGAGGCTCTGTTATATTTTCAGTCTTTTGCCTTTGATGTCTAGAAGGGATAAGAATTTTTTATAAATATTAACCCTAGGTTTAGATGTTACAAATACTATAAAGTCTCATCATTTTTCATAAGGCTTTCTCGTTGCTCCTTGTTGAGGGTGTATTGAAAAGCACAGTGCTAATAAAAAAATAAGATGAGTCACCGTTGTTTGAGCTAACAATACTTGCGTTCATTTTTTATGAGATGACTCAATGTGGTACGGATTTCATTAGGGATGCAGCTTTAATGTTAAGTCCACTGCTGTATAAACATCAGGACAGTACCACCGCTTCTAGCGGTAAATGAGCACATCAAAAGCAACGATAAGAGTGAGAATGTTGTATAGAAAACTAAGGCCAAAAAAAACTTCGGTGAGCAGAGTATTATCTTGACTCACCGGGAGCGTCCATATATAGCCTTGTTTACTTTAGAAAAAACCTACCAAACCAAATAAAAATAGTAAAAAAGAAACTACAATAGCCAATAAACATATACTGATAGCTATGTACTCTAAAAGCACATTCTTAGGAGGACTCGCCCTTAAATTTAAATACACATTAAAACCAGCAATGGCTGAGAACAAAATAAATAACACTGAATTGATATTTTGAAATGGTTTTTTATAAATAAAATCCAGAAAAAAAACCCAATATCCAAACAAGAATAATGAATAATGAGATGCAAATTTAAGTGATTGCTCCTCATTGTTACTTTTGTTAAACATCCAATATCCTAAAGTTATAGCTAAGAACACATAATAAAAAAATGAGTAAAGTTCATAGTCAAAAGTAAGTGAGATTATTCCAGCTACAACATACAGGAACGTTACAAATAACCCGCTAGCCAATGAGTTTTTATTTAAGTAGTTTGACAAAATTTTTCGCCCCTCATATTTATTTTGTAGGCAATGCTTTAGTTTTAGGCTTCCAAAACTCTTTGGCGTAAATACTTCTTTGTATCACCCATTCTGCAGAAGTTGACAATTGATTTGGAGTTACTGTAGCTAATCTTGAAGGAGGTGCAGCGATAGTCATAGCAGCATCAAGAAAACCTATAGCAGCCATTTTTTGTACTGTTTTTAGGGCAGCATATTCTGTTCTGGTCAAGTCCAACCGGACACTTTTCTAAAAGAAATTTCAAAATCAATCGGTGACTGATCAGCATTTGCCGAGTGCAGCCGTTCTACATTGTAATATTTCATATATTTCGCCACATCATCACGCATATGTTTTAATAACCAATCGTGTTTCAAACTACCAAAAAATCGCTCCACAACAGTATTGTACCAACACGCTCCGACGTCCCCCATGCTTGCTCGGCAGTCAAATTTGGTTAATAAGCGCCGATAGCCTTTGCTGGTATATTGAGAACCTCTATCGCGATGAAACACTAAGCCCTTTGGTGGTTTTCGCAAGCGGTAAGCCTTCAAAAATGCTTTCTCAACTAATCTTCTCGTCATGCGCTTAGAGATATGTGTTCAGTTAACAAATATGAAAGATATCAAGAATAAAAGTATCAGAAAAATCCTTATCCTCTTAAAGAAAGTCATTTTTTTATATTCTTCGCTGCTGATTAGCCCACTATATTTGTTGCCAGACTTAATTGCTGACTTGACATCTTCAAGTGTTATTTTGCTATCTTGAAGTGCCAATCTAGCATGAATCTGGGATGCGAAAATACCTTCTAAATACATCAAAACTAGAAAGCCAAGCACACAAAATATTGTAAAAATCAAAAGAATCCCCGTCCAATAAGCCATGTATGATTTACAAAAAAATAGGCAGCATAACCGACGTTTAAACCAGTACTAATGCCTGCCCCAGCACCATCAGTAAATGTCAAATCGCCTTTACCGAACAAAAACGAAGCCATATATGGCCATGTTAATTCAGTAAAATAACATATTCACCCTTCGGTGAAGGTGATGTATTAATAACAACCAATGTATTCTCCCTTTGCCGTTTTATCGTTTATACCATCTATATTTACTTTGATGGTATTTGCTTGTCAGTATGTATGATTGAAATGTGTCACTTGTGATAAGAGAAACTCAAGGGTGAAATATCTATTTTTCGTCTCATGAAGCATGGATTTTAATACAATAGCGTTTAAGTCGCTCTGAGTCAGAATTTAATAGTCGCATGATAATGTTAACGAAAACCCTTTTTTATTCGCTCTCGACGCGATACAGCACACCTAACAAATTGCCTGATAAGCTTGTGGGTACAATATTAAATCCAAGGATAAACCAACGTCTGTACAAACGAACATCCCTAAAGTGAAAAGGATGATTGAGCTTTTTGATAAAAATTTTGTTAGCTGACCAAATGTTGCTGTTTCCATGCCAAGATTGATTGCCTTCACGCAGATCATTTATGAGGGTTAACAATGCTAATTTACTAAACTCCATTTCATACCATGTTTTTTGATAAGAAATGATGAAGTTATAAGTTATGGATAGTTGGAACAGAAAGCAGTCCTCAGTTTTTTTTATGATTTTTAAATGTACGCCAGTATCTTCAATATCAATGATAGTAACAGTATCCACTGTACTGATACGTTTAGGTATCGATTGCCTTAGTTTGATCTCAATCTCTAGTTTTTCCGAGCGTTCAGGAAAAGCATCTTTGTCGATATGTTTTCGCACATCTAGAAGCTCTTCAAAGCTGTAGTTTTCGTATTTAGGTTCCATCTAAAGACGCTCTCTAAGAATATATGTCGTTATTCATTATGGGCAGTTAAATTATAGATAATAAGTATCGTGACGTATTCGATCAACAATGGACGATTAAAATGGAGTCACTCATATTCTGAACAATAGTACATCGTTATCCAACCAATGTTTCGTTTTATCTGCAATGCCTGATGATACTTTTTCGTCTTTGTCTTAAATCTTGCGAAGGGATAGCTTGTTTGTAATAAAGAGGAACCCAGACTCTCGAATTAAATAGTTAAAATAGTCGTTTAAATTCATTTACTTGCAGAGATAAAAACCTTCAAAGCCTGCAATTGCTAACTGACATTGACTATATGATTGAAGTTGAAGTAAGTCAATAATTATGGACCTTTAAAAGCGCTAATTTGTGCATCTAAAACTTTAATCATAATGAAGTATAAGTCGAACAGGACTGATTAAACTCAACTAGCCCACAAGCGCCTGCTCGCTTTGGCACCAACCCAAAGGAAGCGAAGCGCAAACCCCAAACGCCAGAAAAAAAGAAAACCAGCTCCCGCTGGTTTTCGTTAGTGTTTGCTTTGCTCCCAAAGAAGCCAAACCTTCGGGCAACTACTGTGGGTGGTTGAAATAAAAAAGTAAATCTGACTTTATTCAGTTAATTACTACGAATCCATTTTATTTTTTTAGGATTAAAATAAATCTTTTTTTTATTCAACGGAAGCAAAGTATTTTCAAAGCTTATTGATAATTTATTAAGTTTTGGGTTATCTAACTCATAAACTAAATTAAAGCAGTCAAACTTATCATCTACTTTTGCTTTGGAAATATTTAAGATCTTATTTTCCATTTTCTCACTATTCGTGCCCCAAGCTTGACCATCATAGTCGAAATCACAAACAACTGATCGTTCAGTTTTAAGAACAGTAATTGGTTGGTATTTCATGCTTGACTTAGCACCATTTAATTCCACCGAAACATTATACGGTGAAAAAGAGTATTCCTGAGTATTTACCCTTCCTCTAACACCCATTTTTATGACAAAAACATTTCCTTTATCTAAGTTAGGGTTGGGTTCTTTGCTTACTTCCAAACCAATGACTTCCGAACCTCTGTAGCTGGTTTGATAGTGGTTCAAATAAACATATAACTCTACTTTACCCATATCTAAAATATGTGAGATTTCCTTGGGGTTATAATTATTTGTATCCACTACTCTTTCCCATTCTGTTGTGGATGGTACTAACCTCTCTTCCACAACAACATGAGCACACGCAGTAACTCCCAAAACAGCTAGAAATAGGAATCGCCTAACCTGAAACATATATTAATAGTTCCTTTCAAAGTTTTTATAGTAATCATAATCAAATCGAAAACTATGCCACCCATTATTTGAACAAGTAACATAACTCGTTTTCATGGCTTTGACGAGGGTTACGCTCGATGTACTCAACTCATCAATTTCAATCGATATAACTAAAATATCATTGTTAAATAAGTGATTTATGGTCATCAAAGAAATTCGGCACAGCAGAAAAATTTGATAGTTATCAAGTGTCAGGTGAATTGTAATTTAAGTGGGATGATGACTTAAGCGCACCGCCAGCGCTGACAATTTGCAGCGCCTTGTCGTCGTTTTTGCTCTAAATGCTCACAATATTCGGTTAATGCGGGTAATGCTCCGACAACACCTTTAAATAATGTGCCAAATTCTGTAGTGATTTTAAGCCAGTTTTCTTCTGGAATGTTGAGTCTATTCAGTATGTCCTGACTGCTAGAGCTAAAAGCACCACGCTTATCTTCTCGAATTATTCGACCGGTATCTTCAACCACAACACTTAAACGTGGCGTCAAGATCCAAGCAGTTGTTGCTTGTGGTATTACAAGTAAAGGCCCTTGGCGTAGCTCGACTCTGGTTTTCAATGGTGACCAGGAACACAGAAAAATATTGAGTAATGCCAAGCTCGAATAAATAGTGATAAAAGCAGGATTATATTCACTAAGAGATGGATGGATCGCAGTTCATTATTGTAATAACTAGCTAACCAGAAAGCTAGTTATGTGTTCTAAATGAACCACCCTGTGCGGAGCCGCATGCAGGGTGGTGTGGGGGCTAGATACCTCCGGCTACCCGATTATGTTTCTTTGCTATCATTACTGATGATCTTTTCGTTGGTTTGTGCGCGCTTAACCGGTTCATCTTCTGCATTTGCGATATCAGCGTGACTTCTACCTGACAATGCTAAAGTACCTAACCAAAATAACACGCCAGAGAATGCTCCAAATGCGAGTGATTCAAATAATATAGCCGAAATACTAGGTTTTAATATTTCTGAACCCGACGTAGCTTGAATAAGATAACCTAGAAAGCCAACCACAAAACCAAGATACAGTCCATTCCTTGCTTTCATTGAATTGAGTCTCCCTTCTAAGGAACATAACGCTTATTGAAGGGCAAATGAAAATTAAAGTTACCCTGTAAGTTATTGATTAATAAAATCCTACATTTACTATCCTGTTGTTGTAAAGCAGTTTTCTTTGACGTCACTTACAAATAAAAGCAGGCTTGCGCGTTAAAAGTGGGCTCTATATTCGCTAGGAAATTATAATTCATTAATTTCAATGCATTAAGAAAATCTCTGTTTGTATTTTGTGCAACTTTAGCTTGATTATTAGCCGATTTGGCTTGAGAAGTTACTAAAAACTATTACAGCTGTTTTTATACACGGTACACACAATATAAAAGTGAGATACTAGCTGCCACTGGATATCTATCGGACATTTGTAAGTCAGTTAAGGTGTAGTTTGAAGCAGGGTTAAGCGCCATGATGTTAGTGGCCGCTGGCCATAAGTACAAAACAACAAAAGCTAACACCTGGATCCCGGCTAAAAAGCATTGCCGGGACGACGATTCAATTAACCTGCGTAAGTTGCAACTTACTGCCTTAATCTGGTGTGGGCTGCGGCCACGAAGCTAGTGGCCGCAGGCCATATTTGAAACACAGTTTGTGTGCATAAATGAGTTACGTATATTGCTTGTAAAAAGCCCAAATTCAACTTTGAACTTGAGGCCGTTGAAGACTTTTTCCAAAAGAATACGTGAGCTGGCCAACGCATGCACCTCACTAAACTATTCTTTAAAACTTGCTGATAAGACAAACATTAACAGCTTCATCATGGTGGTTTGCGAGCCGACAGTCCGACCCATGCACGGGTCGGTCGAGCTACATGGTTGTACTAGTGCGTGTCGGTAAGTGAATGCCATGTTGAAGCCAAATAAAACCTTGCAGTTATATGCTTTGCAATGGGCGAAGCGCCACGACGCTAGTGGCCGCAGGCCATAAAAAAGAGTCCCGGCTCAAAGTAATGCCGGGACAACGTGAGGGGGGTGTATTTAACCTTTTGCCATAAACTAGTTAAAACGGGGCAAAACTATCCAGTGCAGCCGTTGGTGTTGTCCAACGTTCGCTTGCATCTATGGCTGGTCGCTTAGCATCTTGTGGTGGTATTTGGCCTCGGTCGCCATATAGCCACAACACAAAGTTAGTGCGCTCGCCACTTGTTATTGCCTGAGCAGCATGAACCACATTGCCACGGTGGATCATCGCAGAACCTGGTTTAAAGGTTAAGCTATGTTTTTGCCCTGAAGCCAAATCAAAAAAGTCGACTGCAGAACCGGTAAAGGCTTCGTCTGGCAAATTTAAGTTAATGTTTAATGTGACCGCCGATGCATCCGTATGAGGACGAATAGAGCTGTCAGTATTTGGCTGATAATGAATCGAAAAACCAAATGTTTGCGTGTCGTAGCCCATTATTTCAGGAAATAGCATCCGCGCGATTGGGCGCATATAAGTATTTAACATTTCACGATAAAATGCTTGGAAATTTGGTGCGGCAAGGTAGCCTTCTGAGCGGCTGTCGAGCATAGCACCACGGCGATTAAGCACAATGCCATAAGGTGGACGCAATGGAATTTGTGCATCCCATACGCGCTCTAAATATTCACGCAAATCCGCTAGGCGCTCAGGGTCGAAAAACTGCAACTCAAATACGCCAGGAGCCACTTCTTGCAGCAGCTCTTTAACTGCCACTTCTTTACTTGGGTCTTGCCATGCTTGAGTGACCGCATCACGCAAACGTTTATCAAGTAATGAACTGTCGAGTGTAAGTAAGTTATCTTGCTCGGATTGTTGCCACTCGTTCCAGGCATCACTGAACAACGCTTTATGGGTATGCCAAAACTGATGTACTGATGGATCGCGGCGTAACATGGCTTCTCTTGACGGTAATGCAATGGCACGCGCTTGCTGTAATTGATTAAATGACATAATGAGTAACACTCCTATTCTGTGGCTCGGTGATCACTATCACCTTGCGAGGAGCTCAATTTATTACATCTATTTATATGAATAAATAACACGCCCAAGCAAACAGAATTAAGATTTTATTTATAATAGCGTAAATAAAGGCCTTGGTTTTAACTGTTTATCTAGCTCGAACTCCATTACTCGTGAGCTTTCAGGGTGTTACTACTACCTGAGACAATGCGTCAAATGCACGGTGAACAGACTCAAATAACCCAATAATATTGTCGAAATCAGGATTAGCCAGAATTGTGCCTGTAAGTAATTAACCACATCACAGTAAACTTGGGGTATCTATACCCAATCAGGATAAATAGGCGATCAGAGGTTGCGTAGAAAATCGCTAGAATAAGGCAGATATTGCAGCGTGCGAGTTGTTCTACCTTCAACATTTCTAACGACGTTATAAGCGATGTTAACCAGTAAAAATGATCACATTTTTGTGCTGATTATTGATTAGTCTAAATGCGCTTGCTAGCCGGCAGGAGTCAATAGCCTCATCCACTCATCCGCATTCGCTAAAATGAATGTTTTTATCTGGTTATCTGTAAACGTTAACTCAATGGCATCAGTAGAGAGAGGTAAAATCCCAGCACCTTTGGCCATAGATTTTTTAACCTTGATGATGTGAGAGAGTTCAAATGTGTATGGGCCAAGGCCAAGCTGTTTATTGTATGGTTCGAAATTGATATGTGATGTGGTCAGAGTGAGTTTACCATCTGACTTAGCAACCCCAGCTTGTAGTGTTGCTGTAACAGACTTAATTAGATTTTCCATGTCATCCTCCTCAAAGCGCTAAAGCTTGATGTGTTTGCGCTTCTCTTAACGTAAACCCACATTAAATTCTGACACACCTCACCGAAAACATATACTCTTTTGAGCTGGTCGCACGGCGGATTTCAGTTTTATGCGCATTCCACCACGAGTATGCAAGTGTGCGAATAATAGCTTGGTTATCGGTTGCACTGGTTGCGGTCCAAAACTCGGTGTACGCCCCCTGTGTAATGTAAAATCCGTTCCATTTAACGCCTGCAGGTCTTGCAAAAAACTGCTGCTTATTGACTAGCGATGGTTCGAATTTAGTCAATAGCCCATCAGCTTGAGCCTCTTTTAACTGTAAACCAATATGTTGCTCACCGCCGCGCCAACCGTTTTTGTGCAATTCATTTTCAGGCATGCCTAAGGTGCGCTCTAGGACTTTCCAATCTTCATCGGTGGCAACTCGCCAGCCCGCAGGGCAAAGGTTTCGTTCATCTGACACATCATGCCAGTTGTACAAGCGGCCGTATGTTAATAGGTTTGCCGCATCATCATTTAGCACTGCGCCCGAACGCACCGCTGAACCATCTTGAAACTGAGTACTGCGAAGGTTTTCAGCAAGCCAAACTTGATCGCCAATACTCACAGTGAGGTACACATTACCTTCTCTGTCTTGAACAGTATTGTCGAGTTTATATAACTCGCTGTTGATACCGCTGGCCGATGCCGCTGTTGATGCCATGACCATGCATGCTCCTATCGATAAGATGAGTTGTTTCATAATGAGTCCCCTGCATTACCTTTAAGCAAACAACTTTAGCGCTCAAATCAGTATCAAACTAGGCGATATACTGTCTAAAACATGCCTATTTGTATCAATGTGCGATTTTAGCTTCTAACTCGAGTAAGGGGGTTGAATGACTCCATTGCTTAGGCGACTTGCCATACATACGCTTAAATTCTCGACTAAATTGCGACGAGCTGACATAACCTACCTTCATAGCAGCTTCACTGACATTCATACCGGTGGCGATTCTCATGGCGGCATTGTTAAGGCGCATCGATTTCATAAATTGAATAGGCGACATTCTGGTGGCTTGTTTAAATTTACGATGAAAAACCGCCCGGCTCATGCCCACTAACGAGGCTAAATTATCTATGGTGACATTTTTATCCAGGTTAACAGATAAATAATCAATAGAGCGCGCAATCTCATTACCCACACCAAACGCCCGTCTGGCTGAAATCCCTGCGTCCCCTTTTAATACGGCGTAGTACAGCTCTCGCAATCGGCTTTCGCCTAGTATTGAGGCATCCGAGGTGCCATCGAGTTGCAATAGTCTCAGTAACGCATCCGCAAAGGCGTCATCCCAGTTTGCAAGAGAAAGCCCTTGTGGCTGTGTGCTGCTTTTAGGTTGTTTAATGGTACCAATGGTATTTTCCATTTCGATAGCAAGCTCTGTCATTACTTTAGTATTCAGTGAGATGTAAACACCCAGTAGTGGCTCATCGACTGAGGCTTCTGGCGTGCCTGCCTCTACGGGCAAAGAAACGGTGCAACACATGTACTGGCTGTTGTCGTAGATATACCTTTCGCCTTCAAGAATCGCCTCTTTTTTGCCATTCAAAATGACGATGATGGTGGGATCATAAACCGCTGGCGAGCATGGAATGGCCTGAGTGACCCTGAACAAACTCACCCCCTTTATACTGGTTTCAATCATACCCTCACCAGTAATGCGTTTTTCGACTAACTGCTTTATTTTTTGTCTCATCACTTTTACCTAAAAACAAAATTGATACAAATAGGCATATTTTAGACACTAATACACCTATTTTAAGCCAAAATTGAGAGTTATAGTATATTCAAGATAACGATACTACCGCAAAAAGCAACATGCAAATGAATTAACGGTGATATCGCAGGGCATCACAACACAGGTAACGATTATGACAAATATGCTAACAAAACAATTTGGTAAAAAAGGTTGGACCCCAGAGCGTATTGGCTCACTTAAGGGGAAAACCTATGTGATCACTGGCGCTAACAGCGGCGCAGGCTTTGAGGCATCTCGCATTTTGCTGAGTAAAGGTGCCAAGGTTGTGATGATGAACCGAAACCCTGATAAGTCAGCAACGGCCATTGAGGCGCTAAAATTGTCTCTAGGCCAGCACATTGATGTAAGCTTTATTCAGGTCGATTTAGGTGAGCTAGGCTCGGTGCGCACTGCGGCAAACGCGTTACTTAACTTAACGCCGTCAATCGATGCGCTTATCTGTAATGGCGCCATTGCACAGGTCGCAAAACAACAAATAACCGTTGATGGTTTTGAAAACCAACTCGGGGTCAATCACTTTGGTCACTTTTTGCTTTGCGGGCTGTTGTTTGATCGTATCAATGAGTCAAAGGGTCGCATTGTGATGGTGGGTAGCAACGCTTACAAGATGGGCCTTAAGCGCATTAAATTTGAAGACCTCAACTTTGACAACAAATACACCGCTTGGGACTCATACGCACAAAGTAAACTGGCACAAATGATGTTTGGTTACGAACTACAGCGTCGTATAAAAGCAGCAGACAAAAATGTAGAGGTACAAGTGTGTCACCCAGGCGCTTCTCGCACAAACTTGCTAAAAGATACTGCCAGTACTTTTAACAAGATTTTATGGGCGGTGATGTCTCGGGTTATAGCACAATCTGCAGAAAAAGGCGCATGGCCAGAGGTGATGTGTGCAACAGAGCAAGGGCTGCAATCGGCTGCACTTTATGGCCCAACTAAACGCGCCAATACTGTTGGGCCGGTGGATCAAAATAAACTCGATAGCATCGCACTTAATCAAGACATGGCAGCCAAACTGTGGACGCTATCACTTGAAAAAACATCACTAAACTGGTCGCTTTGATCTAGGGTCATCGAGTGAAAAAAGCGCTACTCTTAAAAAGAAAAACGAAGCCACCCATAAAAAGAAAAACGAAGCCACCCATTATTTGAACAAGTAACATAACTCGTTTTCATAGCTTTGGCGAGGGTTACGAACGATGTGATCAACTTATCAATTTTTATCGATATAGCTAAAATATTATCGTTAAATTAGTAAGTTATAGTCATCTAAGAAATTTAGCACAGCAGAAAAACTTGATAACCATCAAGTGTTAAAAGAATTGTAATTTGATTGGAGATTATGACTTAAGCGCACCGCCAGCGCTGACAATTTGCAGCGCCTTGTCGTCGTTTTTGCTCTAAATGCTCACAATATCGGTTAATGCGGGTAATGCTCCGACAACACCTTTAAATAATGCGCCAAATTCAGTAGTGATTTTAAGCCAATTCTCTGCAGGGATGTGTAGTCTATTAAGTATCTCATGGTTGCTTGAGCTAATGGTTCCACGCTTATCTTCTCGAATCAGTTGAAGTGGATGACCATGTTTTAATTTCGAAGACTTTGTTGAATCTTGAGGAGGGATAGCTTGCTTGTAATAAAGAGGAACCCGTGGGTTCAAAGTCCTATCTTTCGCCCAATAAAAAGGCCCGCTATAAATAGCGGGCCTTTTTATTTTAATGTGGCGGAGGGATAGGGATTTGAACCCAAGAAATCAGCCACAAAATAAAATTAAAATTCATTATAATCAATAACTAATCGTAAAATCACATCTCAGATAGTGAACATTCGTAGTTGATATATGACATTTAAATATTTATTGAGTAGGTTGTCAATGATTAACGCCCAAATTTAGCGCGGAAAGCCACGCAGCGGGTTGACGTCGCAGCCAGCGCCTTTTGCTGGTGATAAAATTTTTTTGTTATATTTCAAATCTACGAAGCTTAAACTCAAAATCATCGTCAACCCTGATACGCTTAACCAGATTTGATCTATCAGGCCGATATTTTCTCCAATCCCATTCGCCATCTAAGAGTACAATATTAACTAGTCCAAATTTTTTCATATCAGCTTTAGAGTAATCAAAACCAACAGTTCCTTTACCAAAAAAGCCCAGAGTGGAGTCCAAGAAATTAAATTTAGACTGGCCGTAAGTAGCTAGTAGGTTATCGACTGCGATATCTGCGTAAAAATCAGTTTCCTTTTTACGCATTAAAGTTATATAAGTGTTGAAAGCTTCACGGTGCTCTTGATCGACATGCCAATTGGATTGCCAAGCGCTACCATGCCATATCAGAATCGAGTCTTTTCTTAAGTACTTCGTATTGGCAGCTGGTAATACATAGTTAGCACAAGAAGAAGCGCATACTCTTGTGACCTCAACATCCAAATTATTATCTCTAACCCACTGACCTAAATTCATTCCGGCACCAATCTCACCGCCCTGGCTCGAAATAATCAGTCGGTTTGGCTTGAATTCAGCAGCCCTAAACAATGAAAAAATCACATTATTTGATGTTTCAGTTATTTCACCTTGATAAATCAGGTTTCCATCTTCTATACCAACAAAAACTTCAGGATTATGGCGGCTTTCACTAGCATCTTTTAAACTGGTACAGCCAACAACCAGAAAAGAAAAAACTAAAACTAAATGCTTCACTAATCCTCCTTGAAATATAACGAGACTGTAGAATAACTCTAACAGCCAAATTCAATTAAAAAACGAGCTCCTGAAATCAATCCTAAACCCTTTTAAAACACTAGGTAATGCATTTGGAACCCATAATAAAGGCTGTTTTTCTGTAAAATGAGTAATTCTACAGCCTCAACAGCTTATTAAAGGGCCAAATAAATTTAAAGTCGGCCGTTTAAGTTATTGATTAATATCATCCTACATTTGCTATCTTATTGAAGTAAAGCAATTAATTGTGCCTAACAGACAAAAACAAACCGAGGTTGCGCTTAAAGTAGAGTTTGTGGTCACCGCCAGAAAAATTAAAGGCATTAATATCAGATGATTACGATTTTTCTATTTTTAATACGATACAACTAAAGAACGATTTTAAATCGTTTTTTAGTTGTAAATCGATGAAATCCCATTATAACTGTACATAAAAACAGTGCGTACCATATAAAAGTGTCCCAGCTGATTTTATCTTTCACTCTTTTGACTTTTTCACATGCGCAGCATGTGGCTGTTGGGGTTAAGGGGTTCTCCCCTTGCCCGTAGCTCCTATCCGACCTTTTGGTACAAAAGTGGGATAGGAGCGTACCGGGTTTCGCTGTAGTCCCACTTTTTAAGTGGGCTGCTTTGGCTTCGCACTCACTGAGTGCGAAACGGTTTAAATTGCATTCTTTAAGTGAACAGTTACGTGAAATGAGCGTGAAATTAACGCGGAAAAGGTGAATATTCGATTTCTCAGCAAGATTTATTATCGATTTACGCCCGTAGGATTTGATAAGTGCTGCTGAGAAATGATGCCGCTGGTAGGTTTCATCATTTCTCAGGCTGATTATTGGTTCTGTGAGAGCAAATTTTGGCGTATAAAGTCACTCAGGATATACTGACTGTTGTCATGATTAACCCTCTACGGTTGAGCTTTTCAGCAAAAATCCTCTCATATAATCCCACTTCTTATACTGGTAGAAATAAATTCAATGTGTAACTGACTTTATCCACCACTGGTTTGAGTGTTTTCACATCATATTGCTTGCCGTATCGTCCATAGGTGATGTTGTGATAAACGTGTCCAACGATTTGTGCCACCATCGATTCTTCTATTTGCAGTTGCTTGAGTTCATCAATAAAGGTGTGACGGAATGAATAGGCTGTAGGTCGCTTACCTGCAATAAACTTAAGCTGGTCGAGTAATTTTCCAAACTCTCGGCAAAACTTGTGTGACCAAACGCCATCACTACTAGGTTGGTAATGAAATAACGGGCTGCTTGTTAATTGACTGCTTTTTGATGTTCGGTCAGTAATGGTTTGAACAAAATCAATAAAACCAAGCTCAATGAGTTTTTGATGTAGCGGAACGGTTCGCTTTGACTGTGCGGTCTTGAGTTGTTGGCTCACGCCTTCATTGGTGACGTGAATGACGCTGATACCATCGATTACGGTTATATCATTGCTGTGTAGCTGACAAGCCTCTGAAGGTCGTAAACCGTGATACAGCATCAATAGTGTTATCCATTTAAAGTCCGGGTGCTTATCAATAAAGTCTTGTGATTGCAGTACGTGTTTAAGTTGCTCTGGTTGCCAGCGCTGACGCGCTAAATCATGTCCAGCCTGGTTACTTGGCTTGGACAGTTTCACCTCATCAAACGGGTTAGCGCTGGTGTAGCGCATCAATTTGCACCATTTAAAGAACTGCGACACCGCTGCTAGGTAGTCTTTGTTACTTTTGTGGCTTCTGCCCTCTTCAAGTAAACAATCCTTGTATTCCATCGCCTCAGCGCTGGTTATGTCGAATACATCATCTAGGTGGGTTCTTTCAATAAAGTGGCCTATACGTTGATTAAGCTGCTTTACCGTTAACACTGAGACAGACTGCTTTTGTTTAGACGCAATAAACTTAATTAGTGCATCAGTTAATGTGACGTTAGCAACTGAATTTGTTTGCTTTTTACTACTCGAATTATTTGAGAATGCCAAGTTTGTTAGTGAGGGACAATTGTCATATGTCGCACTATTATGTGCTAATTGCGTTGGCCGAGTGGGAATAAACTGAATGATTTCCCGCACTGGCTTGGCATTTTCATCAAGCGTTTCGGTTACCCCAACAAAGCCTGCACGGGCATCATTAATCAATTGATTCACTTGTGCTTTAAACGCATCTGGCTGTGATTGTGGGGTTAAGTTGCTGATTAATGGTCGTAAGATACCCGCAACCACAAGGTTACGGCCTATCGCGATTGAGCGCTGTTTAGTGAGCAAGGATACTTTGAGGTCGGCAGCAAAGCCTATATCACGCAGATAAGCAGGCAACACCATGCGGGTGTAATAGGTACAATTTGTGGCTCTGAATAGGTACATATGTCTCAGTCATCCGTTTTGGGTCTGAGAATATGATTTTTCAAATGCTAGAAAGCAAAAAAGCCATTGATTATCAATGGCTTTTTCACTTTAGAATGTGGCGGAGGGATAGGGATTTGAACCCTAGAACGGGATAAACCGTTGCCGGTTTTCAAGACCGGTGCATTCGACCACTCTGCCATCCCTCCGAACGCGGTGAATAATAAGGGTATTCTAAAAAATGTAAAGCCTTGATGTGCTCAATGGCACAACAAATGTGCAAAATGACCTTTAAAGAGGCGCGTTTGGACAATATTTACACTTTTAACGCGATTAATTTATTATTAGCTCTGTTGGCGATAGTGAGTCTCTCTCGATAGCTTGTTGCTAACGAGAGAGACAGTAACTTCAGTAACGATTAGTGCACTAAACCACGACGCTTTAATAATGCGTCAGTAGATGGTTTTTTACCGGCAAAGTCGATATAACTTTGCATTAGATCCTGGCTGTTACCTTTTGATAATACGGTGTCGCGGTACTTTTGACCGTTCTCTTGGGTTAATCCGCCGTGCGCCATCATGTGTGCAAACGCATCTGCTGCAAATACTTCGGTCCAAAGGTAAGCGTAGTAACCCGCAGAGTAACCGCCGCCGAAGCTGTGGCTAAAGTAGGTGGTTTTATAACGCGGTGCGATTGGGCTGTAGTCTAAACCGTGTTTTGCTAGTGCTTGTTTTTCAAAGGTAGCAACATCGGCAATTTCAGTGCCAGCAGGAATTGAGTGCCATTCCATATCAAGCAATGCAGCCGCTAGGTATTCAACCGTACCAAACCCTTGGTTAAAGGTGTGCGCTTTTAATACTTTAGCCAGTAATTCTGCAGGGATCGGCTCGCCTGTTTGATAGTGTTTAGCGTAGTTTGCTAGCACGGCAGGGTCGATGCTCCAGTCTTCATTAGCTTGTGATGGAAACTCAACAAAATCACGTGCCGTTTTGGTACCAGCTAAGCTTGGGTAGTTAACTTGTGAGTATAAACCGTGAATAGCATGACCAAACTCGTGGAACAATGTACTTACCTCGTCAAACGTTAACAGGGTAGGTTGACCTTCAGCAGGCTTTGGTACGTTAAGCGCGTTGTACACGACTGGCTTAGTATTTTGCAAGAATGATTGGCTAACAAATTCATCCATCCATGCTCCGCCACGCTTGCCTGGGCGTGCGTACATATCTAGATAGAACAAGCCTAGCGAGCTGCCGTCTTTGTTAAAGATTTCATAAGCGGTAACGTCTTTGTGCCATACAGGTAAGTCGTTACGTGACTTGAAGGTGATACCATAAAGTTTTTCCATAGCGAAAAACAGGCCGTCGGTGAGTACGGTGTTCATTTCAAAGTAGGGTTTAACTTGGCTGTCGTCTAGGTCATATTTTGCCGCACGCACTTTTTCGGCATAGTAAGCCCAGTCCCATGCTTCAAGGGTAAAGTCTTTACCGTCTTTAACGATTTCAGCTTGAATATCTGCCGCTTCAATTTTGGCTTTAACTAATGCTTTAGGCGCTAAGTCATCCAAAATGCCATAAACCGCTTCTGGGTTTTGAGCCATTTGGTCGCCTGTAGAATAAGCTGCCCATGTTGGGTAGCCTAATAGTTTGGCTTTTTCGGCACGCAGTTGGGCTATTTTGATATTAAGCGGGCTGTTTGTGTCCATTGCGCGATAAGCTGACGTTTCCCAAAGCTTTTTACGTAGGTCGCGATTTTTAAGGCTAGACAGAAGCGGTTGGGTTGTGGTGTTAACTAAGGTAATCATGTAACCGGTTTTGCCTGCTGCTTTTGCTGCAGCGGCTAATGATGCGATGTCATTTTCTGACAAGCCGTCGAGCATGGCTTTGTCTTCAACTACAATTACGTCGTCTTTAAATGATTTTAAAACGTTTTGTGAGAAGCTGGTTTCAAGCTTAGCAAGCTCGCCGTTTAGCTCACGCATTTGGGCTTTGTCTTCTGTTGACAATTCAGCTCCTGCGCGCACAAAGCGATCGTAATAAACGTCTACTAAACGTAAATCTTCACCTGTTAATGTGGCTTTGTTTTTGTAAATAGCTTGAATACGAGCAAAAAGCTTTTCATCAAGATAAATGTTGTCCATGTGAGCTGTTAACTTAGGCACAACTTGTTCTTCAACACTAATGAAGTTGTCGTCTGAGATTAAGCCTGTAAGGTTAAAAAACACGCGTTGAGTACGGTCTAATATCGCGCCGGTTTTTTCAAGTGCAACAACGGTGTTGTCGAATGTTGGTGCATCAGCGTTGTTGGTAATGGCTGCGATTTCAGCTTTATGCTCTTTCATACCTTGTTCAAAGGCGGGTAAATAGTCTGCAGCGTTAAATTTGTCGAACTGCGGCGCCATGTATTGTAATGGGCTTGGGACTAACAGCGCGTTTTCGGCGGTTGCAGGTGCTTTGGTCGTTGTTGTAGGTGCTTCTGCTGTGGTTTTGCTTGCCATTGCGGTATCTGCTGTTTGTTCTGAACATGCACTAAGCATCAATGCCGCACTTACGGCAGTGGTAATAAGAGTTTTACGCATTAATATATCCTTGGGCACGGCCCGATTGAAGTGCTTTTATGCCTATTTCAAATGTGGTTATTACCGCAAAATAGTGACCATAAAAACGAAAGTAAATACCCTGATACAATACCAAGCATGTGGCTGTAGGCATAGGGTAATGCGATTAACGAAGAGTAAATTTTGTAACCAAACTTACCAATGGTGATGTTTGTTGGGTTTTAGTGCTGTTTATGATGAATTCTAGTGGCTATTTATGAGTTTTCACGTAGTTTAAAAGATAGAAAAGCTATGATGAGGGCAATAGATGAAAGCTGGTAAGCATGATACACAATTACTCAAGCTCGCGATGGAGATTGGGGTGGGTTACGCACAGAAACGTGGCTTTGATGACTTTGGTAAGGGGATATCACCGAAAGATAAAGTGGAATGTATTTATCGATTATTAGTGCAAGACAAGCTCATTCAACCGCTTGCCGAAGATAAAGACGACGGCCCCAACCGTAAACACAAATTGATACTGTGGATTAGCAAGCAGTTACCTAAAGAACATGAATTATTGAATTAGTGTGACTTGATTTTGATAAAAAAGCCCAAGTGAAATGGTATTTCACTTGGGCTTTTTTAGTTTATATGTTCAAAGATTAAAGATTAAAGATTAAAGATTAAAGATTAAAGATTAAAGATTAAAGATTAAAGATTAAAGATTAAAGATTAAAGCTTAATTTGATTCATCAGAACAACCGCCTTAGCGCGATTCAATTTCAACAATTTTTAAGCTGATTAGCTTTTGCTGCCATTGCTGTTTGTTAATTCCCTCTACCCACAATACTGACGATTGTCGGTGCTGACCTTTTCGTAAATAAGTTTCGGGCATGCGAAATATAGCCTCCCACGCTTCTAAGGTTTCGGTTTTAATTAGGCCACCTTGGTCATTAAAAAAGCTGGCTTCAACATTAACCACTGTGACGTGTTCGTCGTTGGTGCTGTCAAAATTAAATATAAGTCCTAATTTATCACCTTTCCATTGCGTGTTTGCAAGGGTGATTGTAATGCCTTCTTTTGCTGTGCTGCCCAGTAATTCTGGCTGCGCCATTGCACTAGCGGTTAAGCGTGTTGTAGCCATTGGTGCTTCAGTTGCCACAACCGCAGGTTTGGCGTTTGTGGTATCGACAGCCATTTTGGCATCAGCAGTATTCACTGCACTGGTTGTTGGCTCAGCTAGTGCAGTGGCGGCAGCAGTCGCTGTGGGTGTTTGAATGGCCGCAGCAGGTTGCGCCACTGTTTCGGTGATGATGTATTCCCAGGTGAAATCGTCTTTTAGGCGAACATTAGTGCCGTTTTCTAAGGTGATCACCGCAACATCGGCAGCCATTGCCGCAGGGGCTAATAATAAAAAGAAGGCTGATGCAATCGCATTAAGTTTGGTTTTCATCTATTCATCCTGATTTAAAAGTCGTTAATGGGGTAATTCTACGTTTTTTTAAGGGTTAACAGGAAAATATTTTAGACCATTAGTAGATGTTGACTTGCTTTGTTTATTCACTTGCTATGCGAGATTTTTACGGTCTATTTAGGATTAAAAAATCCGAGTGCATTAGCAAATGCTTAAGGTGATTTAGCTCATAAAACGCAACATTGGCCCTAAAAACGGGTTTCGATTTACAGAGTAAAGAGTAAACTCATCCTTAACATGTAAAATTTATACATGAATAAATAATATTTGAGGAGTAGAGTTATGTTTTGTGTGCAATGTGAGCAAACCATTAGAACACCAGAAGGCAATGGCTGTAGTTACTCGCAAGGTATGTGCGGCAAGCTAGCGTCGACGTCTGATATTCAAGATCTATTAATTTATATGCTACAAAGCGTGTCGGCTTATGCTGTTAAAGCGCGTGAGTTTGGCATTGTAGACAACGACATTGACACTTTTGTGCCGAAAGCCTTTTTTGCCACATTAACTAACGTAAACTTCGATGATGAACGGTTAATTGATTATGCCTATCAGGCACAAACATATCGCGACCAATTAAAAGCGGCTTATATTGCAGCTTGTAAAGGCAAGGGCGTTGAGCCTGAAATGGTGAGTGGCCAAGGTGAACTATTACTGGCTACATCTAAACCAGAAATATTAGCTCAAGCACCCGTTGCACTGCTTAACCGCGGTGACGTAAATGAAGACATTTTAGGCTTACGTTTATTATGCCTATATGGCTTAAAAGGCGCAGCGGCGTATATGGAGCATGCTCGCGTATTAGATCAAACTGATGTTGATGTGGCTGCCGAGTTCCATAAAATCATGGCATTTTTAGGCGAAGACTCAGTCGATGCTGACAAGTTGTTTGCTACTGCAATGGAAATTGGCCAATTAAACTACCGCATTATGGCGATGTTAGATTTAGGCGAAACCACCTCTTTTGGCCATCCTGAGCCAACACAAGTGAATACTAAATCTGTTAAAGGTAAAGCGATTTTAGTGTCTGGTCACGACATGAAAGATCTAGAGCTTATTCTTGAGCAAACAGCAGGTAAGGGCATTAATGTCTTTACTCACGGCGAAATGTTACCAGCACTTGCTTATCCCGCCTTTAAGAAATATTCACATTTAGTCGGCAACTATGGCGGCGCTTGGCAAAATCAGCAAAAAGAATTTGCGACTTTCCCTGGTGCTGTAGTAATGACCTCAAACTGTATTATCGACCCTACAGTGGGTGAGTACTCTGACCGTATTTATACACGCAGTATTGTTGGTTGGCCTGGTGTAACTCACGTTGAGGGTGAAGACTTTAGCGAAGTGATTAACAAAGCCCTTGAACTTGAAGGTTTTGCTTATGATGAAATTCCACACATGATCACCATCGGGTTTGCCCGTAACGCCTTAATGGCAGCAGCGCCAACGGTAGTTGAAAATGTTAAGAATGGTTCTATTAAGCACTTCTTCCTCATTGGTGGTTGTGATGGCGACAAGTTAGAGCGTAATTACTTTACCGATTTAGCTAAATCTGTGCCTGACGATTCAATTATTTTGACCTTAGGCTGCGGTAAGTACAAATTCAATAAATTAGACTTTGGTGACATCAATGGCGTACCACGCCTATTAGATGTGGGCCAATGTAACGATGCTTATTCTGCAATTCAGTTAGCGTTAGCATTAAAAGATATTTTTGAGTGCGACCTTAATGATTTACCACTAAGCCTAGTGTTGTCGTGGTTTGAGCAAAAGGCGATTGTGGTGCTATTAACCTTGTTATCGCTTGGTGTGAAAAACATCCGTACAGGGCCTACTGCGCCAGCATTTTTATCTGAAAATCTAATGAATATTTTAGAGCAACAGTTTGGTTTGCGTGGCACAACCGATGTTGAGTCAGACTTAAAAGCCATGATGAAAGTGGCGTAATTAGCCCTAAAAATCGTGCATTTATGTTAGACGTATTTGCACGATAACGATTACAGGCGATATGAGATTTTCATATCGCGCTCTGTGTTTTTTACTGCGTTAAAGGTGTCAAAATGAGTAGTACTCCCTCAATTGGTTTTTCATTTTCACAAGCGCTTTCTGCCCAAGCGGCAAAAAAGGTGACTCCTGTTATCGAGACCCCTGTTTTCAAGAGTACGCCTACGGTGCAACCGCCTGCATTGACAGGCTCAAAGGCTCTTTTGGCTGCTGAAAACTGGCAAAGAGGTGAGGTGCAACTGCGCTGTATTGAAAAATGGAATGAAACCCATGATGTGGTGAGTTTTCGATTTCAAGGACTTAAACCGGTTAAGTTTAATTTTAAACCGGGGCAGTTTATTACCTTTAAACTCGACATTAATGGCGACAAGGTTTACCGCAGTTATACTATTTCATCATCACCTTCACGACCATTTTCGTTAGTGGTTACGGTTAAAAAAATCGCTGGTGGTTTGGTCTCTAATTACTTAACTGAGTCGCTCAATGTTGGCGATGAAGTGACGGTTACTGGCCCTGATGGAATATTTAATTTGATCGACATTGAAGCCGACAAATACTTATTGTTAAGTGCTGGTTGCGGTGTGACACCTATGCATTCTATGTCGCGCTGGCTTTGCGATACCACGACCGACAGCGATATTGCCTTTGTACACAGTGCCAAAACGGTTAATGACATTATGTTTGCCGATTCGATGGCGTCAATGGCATCTCGAAGCCCGAGCTTTAATCTTAATTATGTACTTGAGTCAGACAGTAATAAGCAAGATTTAACCGACAAGCATACCTCCACAGGTTGCGAAGGTGGTCGCTTAAGCTTAGACACTTTAGTCAAATTAGTGCCAGATTATCAACAACGTACTGTATTTGTATGTGGACCAGAACCCTACATGGCTGCGGTAAAATTAATGCTTGAAGCTGCTGAATTTGACATGAGTCAGTTTAATCAAGAAAGCTTTGGCGCAAGTAGCGCTCTGGGTTTAAAAGCGGCGCTAGACAGTAATCCATCAACAGAACGGTTTATGCTGAGTATTGGTGATAAGCAGGTGCAGTTAACTGGCGATCAAAGCCTACTTGATGGCATCGAGTCTGCCAAATTACCGATGATTGCGGCTTGCCGAACGGGTGTATGTGGTGCATGTAAATGTCAGGTTGTTTCAGGCACCACGGTGTCGTCTAGCAAGATGGCATTAACCGCAGAAGAAATCGCTGCGGGTTTTGTGTTGGCATGTTCAACTAAAATGACTTCGAATGTGCAGTTAAAAATGTAACAGACTTCAATCTGAATACTAAAAATCCCTTAGTGGTTAGTCTACTAAGGGATTTTTTATTGGCATCATATGAATGAATTTATAGCGAGTTTGCCTTGAGCGAAATCTCATAACGATTAACATTAAATTCGCCTTCTTGATACTGCGTGTGATAAACCATACCAAGCTTAGTGGCAACGTTAATTGAGCCTGTGTTAGCGTCTACCACATCGGCATAAACTGTGTCTAAATCCATGTGCTTTTTAGCATAATCAATACAAGCTAGGTTGGCTTCGGTTGCCAAACCTTGGCCCCAATAATCGGGGTGTAAGCGATAGCCAATATCAACCGCATTAATGCGAGTCTCATTTTTAAAACCGCAAAAACCAATCACAGTATTAGTGTCTTTGAGTACCATCGCCCAACGCCCAAATCCGTACTGGTTATATTCTACTAACCAAATATTGCGAATGATGTTTTCGGCATCTGTTAATGTGGTGCAAACGCCCGCATCGCCAGTATATCGATTCACTTGCTCCGGGGTATTAAAGTGTAATACCGCGGGGGCATCTTCAAGGGTAAATTCTCGAATAATCAACCTGGGTGTTTCAGTAATAACCTTCATTGGTTCCCTTATTTTTCTTATACATTGGCAAGAATGTCGCTAAAACGCCTTACAACCTAGCGTGAGCTTGTGCTAGGTTAACATACTCAATTCCCGACATTTAAGAATAATAATATGGCTCGCCTACGCATTGCTTATCCCTTATTGGCGCTTGCGCTTACTGCTTCGACATTGTCACTTAATGCTGTGGCTAATCCCACTCTAGATCAATCAGTGATTCAAGCCTTACCTAAGCTTGAAAAGCTTTACCTGCATTTGCACCAACATCCTGAACTGTCATATCAAGAAAAAGCCACCAGCGAACGTATGGCCTCTGAGCTTAAACAGCTTGGCTTTGAGGTGACGTCAAATTTTGGTGGTTATGGGGTGGTGGGCATATTGCAAAATGGCGAAGGGCCGGTGGTGATGATCCGCGCCGACATTGACGGCTTACCGATTATTGAACAAACCGGGAAAAATTATGCCTCAACAGTCACCACAGTCGATGCTAACAATAATACTGTGGGCATTATGCACGGCTGTGGCCACGATATTCATATGACTAGCCTTATTGGTACTGCTGAGCAGTTGGTTAAACATAAAGCAAAGTGGCAAGGCACATTAATGATGGTGGCTCAGCCTGCTGAAGAGGTCGGTGGCGGCGCTAAAGCCATGCTTAAACAAGGCTTGTTTAGTCAGTTCCCTACGCCCGACAGCATCATTGGTTTGCATGTAAGCGCATCAATTCCTGCGGGCAAGGTTGGCACCGTAAGCGGTTATGCACTCGCTAATGTCGACTCGGTTGATATTACTATTAAGGGCAAAGGTGGCCATGGCGCTTATCCGCATGCCACCGTCGACCCTGTGGTGCTTGCTGCGCGCACTGTGCTGGCCTTACAAACCATTGTGAGCCGCGAAGTGTCGCCGTTAGAGCCCAATGTGGTCACGGTTGGCTCTATTCATGGTGGTTCAAAGCACAATATTATTTCAGATGAAGTAAAGCTACAGCTTACCTTGCGCTCATATAACCCTGAAGTACGCGAGCAACAAATAGCGGCGATTAAACGCATCACTGCGGGTATTGCGATGAGTGCTGGTTTACCTGATGACTTGGCGCCAGTGGTATATGTACACGACGATGAAACCATTCCATCAACGTATAATGACCCAATACTCGCCGCAAAAGTTAAAGCCAGCATTGAGGCCGAAATTGGCAGAGAAAATGTGTTAATTGCCCCTCCGGTTATGGCGGGTGAAGACTTTGGTTTGTATGGTCTCACGCCAGAAAAACGCCCGATTACGATATTTTGGCTTGGCGGCGTTGACCCTAAGCAATATCAGGCAAGTGTCGACTCAGGTGAAGCATTGCCATCGTTGCATTCTAGCCAGTTTGCACCTGATTACTCACTCACGATCCGCACGGGTGTTCGGGCGATGACACGCACTGCGATTGATTTATTTAATCAAAAAACAGGGCAATAAATTCGAACGTTTACATTCGAGTCAGTTTGCCCCGGTTATTTATGCCATTAACGATCCGCACGGGCGTGCCATGACTCGCACCTCAATGGATTTATTTAATCAAACAGCGCAATAAACTCAAACGTGATAACACTAATAGCGGCTATAATGGTCGCTATTATTGTTTTAACCTTGTGTGAGCATTTTATGATTATTTTTAGTACCAACCTTGGTGATTTTACCGTAGAACTGGAGATGGAACGCGCGCCAGTGTCGTCAAAAAACTTTTTAAAATACTGTCAGGAAGGTTTTTACGAAGGCACGATTTTTCATCGTGTGATTAAAGGTTTTATGGTGCAGGGCGGTGGCTTAACAGCCAAAATGAAAGAAAAGCCAACCCGCGATCCCATTGCTAACGAAGCCAACAAAGGCCTAAAAAATGAGATAGGTACTTTAGCTATGGCGCGCACCGATGCGCCGCATTCAGCGACTGGGCAGTTCTTTATTAATGTGGCTAACAATGACTTTTTAGACCATACAGGCACCACTAATGCTGGTTGGGGTTATGCTGTATTTGCCAAAGTGACTGCCGGAATGGACGTGATTCAGCAAATGGAGCGGGTAAAAACCACTACTGTGGCAGGCCATGAAGATGTGCCGCGTGAGCCGATTATAGTTGAGAAAGTCACAATTGTTGACGAGAGCTCAGTCGCATAAGTGCTGCACTAATGAGTCATTTGAATGGTACGTAATAAAAAAGGTTCGACAGTGATGTCGAACCTTTTTTTACTAATAATCTAACGCGTGTCGATTAAAGTGAGTAACGAATACCAATAGCGACGCCGTCGTCTTCAGACAGTTCCATTCTAGCTTGTTGGTCTTTGTCGTTGCTAGTGAAGTCACTGTAATCACGGCGAGCTTCTAGATAAACAACCGTTTCAGGGTTAAACACATAGTGTAAACCTACAACCACAAACTGGCGTTTAAATACGTCATCAGGATCTGCATTGTAGTTAGGTTGAATCACATAGTCGTTGCCAGCATCTAGAATGTTATAAGACACGAACGTACGGATATTGTTATCAAACATATACGAGAATAACGACTCAACACCGACGGCCTTATCAATTAAACGGCCAATGTTATCTGTGTCGTGGTTTTCGTTTTTGTTGATGTTTGCCGATGCATAAAAACCGGTTTGATCAAAGTTGCCCCAAGTGGCACTCACACCGTAAATGATATCTTCTGCGGTAGAGGTGTTACCGTTACCAAATGTCACATCAAATTCACCACGGTTAACACCCGCAGCCAGCACTAATTTGTCTGTTGCTTGGTAAGTAACCGAACCACCATAAGTGTAGTTATACTCAACTTTTTGTGCTTCGCTAGCGCCTGAAGTCCATAAGTCTTCACATGCATCTTGAGTGATTTCTTCGAAGTCACAAGTATAAAAAGCGCTGTTTTTCAGCTGTACTTGTACGGCAAAACTTACGTCGCCAAAGCTGTTACGGTACTGCACGGTTTTGTCACCGCGACCCACACCGTTAACAGCACCGTCATCTTTGTTATAAGTGTAAACACCTGCTGTGTTACCGTCCCATACAAAGCCGTAGTTAGTACCATAAACCACGTCATACCAAGCACCCCATTGCTTGCCAATTGTGATGCTACCGTATTCGTCGTGAGACAAACCGGCATAGCCTAAACGGTTATAAAAAAACTCATCTTGAATTGATTCAAAACGGTTGTTGTAAACAATGTCTGTGCTGCCTACAGGGTTTACACCCCATTCTAATTTCGCATAGGCTTTCCAGCCATCTTGTAGCTGGCGAGTAAAGCCAAAATTAATACGTGATGCGCCATTAACGACTTCAGTTTCGCCTTGAGTATTGATGATACGAGCATCAACAAAACCGCCAATTTGAACGGCGTTAACATCGTCTTTAAAAATTTCTGTTGCCGAAACCGAAGGCGCAATCAGAACGCTTGAAATTAATGCAGCAACTAAAGTCTTTTTCATTTTCATCTCTTGTCTTGTTGTTTGAGTCAGCACAGTTTAGTCCATTAACACATCTATCCATTGAGGCGATGGAGAGTAGCAAACACATTAACTTTTCTCAAAGTGAAATATGCTCAAAATAGCGATATTGCTCATAAAATTTAATCATCAATGACTTAGCGCAAAGCTGTGTTAACAAGTGGTTAATGGGTGTGGGCAATTGTTACCCGTCGTCTTGTTATGCAATATATATGATTTTTTATTCGTGTGCAGCTGTGGTCACTTTTTGGATGTTTCTTTGACCTAGATCGCCCTTTTATTTTGAAAATGGCATACGCTTAATTTACGGGGTTTGTTTAAAACGTAAATTGAAAAGGAGTGGCATTATGCAAATGACATTACAATTTTTTGGTGCAACAGAAGAAGTCACTGGTTCGTGCCACTTATTGAATGTAGGTGGCCAGCAAGTGTTACTCGATTGCGGATTAATTCAAGGCGGTAAAGCTGATGAATTACGTAATCATGATCCTTTTCCATTTCAACCGGAGCAGATTCATGCGGTGGTGTTAAGCCATGCTCATATTGATCATTCAGGACGACTTGCCTATTTGGTCAAGCAAGGTTATACCGGCCCCATTTATACCCAACGTGCTACAGCTCAGTTGTGTAATATCATGTTGCGTGACGCGGCTATGCTGCAAGAGCGTGATACAGAAAGGACAAATAAAAAGCGTGCTAAACATGATTTAGAAGAGCTTGAACCATTGTTTACAGAAGAAGATGTCGAGCAAGTGTTAACCCAGTTTGTGGTTTTAGATTACGGTCAGCGGGTAAAAGTGGCAGACGAAATAGAAGTCTGTTTATCTGATGCTGGGCATATTTTAGGCTCTGCAGTGGTTGAATTGTGGTTAGGACAACAGCCTGAACAAAAAAAGCTGGTCTTTAGTGGTGATCTAGGCCGTGCTGGCATGCCTATTTTGGATGATCCAACCTTTATCGACAAAGCCGACTTGGTACTTATGGAAAGCACTTACGGTAATCGTTTGCACCGCAGCTGGCAAGACACTCTAGTTGAGCTTAAATCTATTTTTAAAACGACCATTAGTGAAAGCCGCGGTAATATTTTAATTCCGGCATTTTCAGTCGGCCGAGCGCAAGAGTTACTGTATCTATTTCATCTGTATGCCAAAGAATGGGATTTATCGCGCTGGCGTATCTGCTTAGACAGCCCAATGGCGATTAAAGCCACCGAGGTTTACGTTAACAATTATCCTTTGATGGACGAAGATTTTAAGCGTTTTACGCGCTTGTCTCCCGGCAAACATCCACTACTATCGTGTGCTGAGTTTGTCAGCAGCACAGAGGAGTCGATTGAGCTTAACGACATTCATCAAGGTTTGATTGTGATTGCGGGAAGCGGCATGTGTAATGGTGGACGCATTCGTAACCATTTTGTGCATAATTTATGGCGAAAAGAAGCCGACATTATTATTTGTGGTTTCCAAGCGTTAGGCACACCGGGACGTTTACTGGTTGATGGTGCAGAAGAGCTGACCATTCATGGTCAAAGTGTCAAAGTCGCGGCACGTATTCACACCGTAGGCGGTTTGTCAGCCCATGCAGACCAAGCTGAATTATTGCGATGGTACCACCACTTTGAAGATGCACCTGCCATTATATTGGTACATGGTGAACCTGAAGCACAACAAGTGTTAATTCAAGCGCTTAATCAAGATAAGGCCACTAAGCCCAAAAGCAGTGCGATTGCTAAGCGAGGAGATTGTTTAGATTTAACCGCTTTGCCTAAGTTTGTTTGGCTTAATGCCGCCAGTGACACATCTGAAACTTAATAGGTTAATTAACTTGAACTCAACTAATGGTGCTTAGCCTGGGGGCTAAGCATCAATTTCATTTTGCAGCTTTTCAATGTCGTCTAAAATCCGCATGAATTTTTGACCAAACTCTGTCACCTCATACTCTACCCTTGGCGGAATTTCGGGATAGTTAATTTTATTCAAAATACCAAATTCAATGTTTTTCTTTAAACACTGATTCAGTACTTTAGTGCTGAGTCCATCAACCGATTTAACCATCTCACCGGGACGATTAATATTATTAGCGAGTAACTGATATACCGTTAACGACCATTTGCAGCCGTAAATCGTTTCGACCATTCTGGCTGACTTTTCGGGTGCAGACTTTCGTGCAAATAATTTTTCTTTTGTATTCATCAATATGTACCTAAAAGTACCTATGGAACTAAATTGTACTTACTATTCAATCGGATAGTTTATCAATAAGCTTATCACACTTACTCGTAAATTAGGTGTGAACAAATGACAACTTTAACCCCAAAAACGGCATTAATTATTGGTGGCAGTAGTGGTATTGGTTTTGAAACCGCTAAGCAATTAATTACTCAAGGTGTCGCTACCATTATCGTGGGTAACAATGCTCAAAAGCTCGACGCAGCGGTTGATCAATTGTCAATACTAGGCAAAGTCAGTGGCGTTCAAGCAAACTTATACAATGCGCAAGATCTGCAACGTGTGGTTGAGATGATTGATGCAATGGAGAGCGGTATCGATCATTTAGTCAATGCGGCAGGTTACTTTAATCCTAAGCCATTTCTAGATCATCAATTGAGTGATTACGACATTTACATGGAGCTTAACAAAGCGATTTTTGTGATTTCGCAAGCTGTCGCCAAAAACATGATTAAGCATGGCGGTGGCAGCATTGTTAATATTGGCTCTATGTGGGCTAAGCAAGCAATTAAAGCCACACCATCAAGTGCGTATTCTATGGCAAAAGCCGGTTTACATGCACTGACTCAGCATATGGCAATGGAATTAGCGGAGCATAATATCCGCGTGAATGCCGTGTCACCAGCGGTAGTGCACACCCCAATTTATGAAGCCTTTATTGAGCCAAAAGATGTTGAAAGCGCATTGGCAGGCTTTAATGGATTCCACCCTATCGGTCGCATTGGTAGTCCTGTTGATGTTGCAAACAGCGTAACGTTTTTATTGTCTTCACAAGCGGGCTGGGTGACAGGCGCAATTTGGGATGTTGATGGCGGCGTAATGGCTGGCCGTAATTAAGTTAAACCTTTAATCGGGTTACAAGTCGATTGATAAGCTGATTGTTGTAATTACTGTAAGCCCTTAAATTATTGATGATTTAAGGGCTTGTGTCTTTTTATTCTGATATAAAGCGATTTACTCTTTTGTTCTCCCATTAGGGCGCGTTAAGCTATGCATTCATTTGTTGTGTGTTTTTGCGAGTAGAGTGATGAAGTTAGTTAAAATAGATAAAAGCCAGTACCGTTCGGTTAACAATCAGGTGCAAATAGGTTTAGTGATCACTTTGGCGATTCTGTCGTTGGTGTTTGGTCAGTTAATGATTTATTTTTTTGGCGTTAAGCCGTTACCTGGTGCAGAGTCTACCGGGAATTTTCATCTTAACTTTACCGGTGTCATTTTAGCCTTAATGGTATGCAGCTTATTGATCCGTAACCTGCGTGAAAAACCTAAGTTTTATGAAGTCTATTACGTGTGGCAACTTAAGCAGCTGCAAAACAAAATTTTCCGTAAACTCAAAGCGGTGCAACACGCGGGCAAAGAAAATAATCGTGATGCTTTGGTGATATTGAGTTTTTATTATCAAAGTTTGGCGTTGGTGTATGAGCTAGATAACAACACCTTAACCATGTCTAACGTCAATAATGAACTGGATAAACTACAGCAAGCTATTGAAGCTGCTGGGTTTACAATTGATACCGACGAATTCACCCCCGAGATGCTACAAGCCTTTTAGGCTGATGTTTCATTCCTCAAATAAGGAGCCATGATGTCAATATTGGCAGATATTCCTTTTTCGTTACTTGAACTTGCGCCAATGCGCGAAGACTCGACCATCACCGATACCCTAAAAGGCAGTTTAGCTTATGCTCAATATGCTGAGCGTGTAGGGGTGAATCGGTTTTGGTTAGCCGAACACCACAATATGCCGGGCATTATTTGCTCTGCAACATCGATTTTAATCGGTTATATTGCGGGTGGCACTGAGCGCATTAGAGTGGGCGCGGGTGGCATTATGTTGCCTAATCATGCACCGCTGGTGGTGGCAGAGCAATTTGGCACCCTAGCCAGTTTGTATCCAGGCCGAATTGATTTAGGCCTAGGCCGTGCGCCGGGCAGTGATCCGGTAACCAGCTTAGCGCTTAATCGTGATACCCAGCGGGCGGAGCATTTTCCGAATGAAGTCAGTGAGCTGCAATCATTGCTTGGCCCACGTGAAGCCCGCCAAATAGAGCAAGCTAAAGCGGTAAGGGCTATTCCGGGCGAAAATACCAATGTGCCGATTTGGTTATTAGGCTCAAGTTTATTCAGTGCGCAACTCGCGGCTCAACGTGGTTTGCCGTATGTGTTTGCGGGCCATTTTGCACCACGGTTTTTATCTGAGGCTATTGCGTTATATCGCCGTGAGTTTGTCCCGTCGGCAGTGCTCGGCAAACCTTATGTGATGGTTGGGCTACCGTTAGTGGCAGCGCCTACCGATGCTGAAGCGCAATACCTTAGCACCACATCAAAACAACGCATTTTAGCGCTTATTCGTGGTCAAGAAATGTGGCTAAAACCGCCTGTCGATAGTATGGATGGGTTGTGGAGTGAGCAAGAAAAAAGCTATGTCGATAGTTTATTAAGCTTATCTATTTGCGGCGGCCCTGCGACCATTAAGCATCGTTTAGAGGTGTTTGTTGAACAGCTTGGCGTGGATGAGGTGATGTTCACTAACGATTTATACAGCAATGAACATCGTTTACGCGCGTTAGATATTTTAATGAGCATAAAATCGTAGGGCCGCTTTTATTGGGGCTAAGATAGACAACCTTGCCATAGAGGGATATCTGTTGCATATTCGAACAACGAATCAACTACATGGAATGTTGTTAATGCCCTTATCGAGTCATCTGCTATTCAGTTGGCACAATATCATGTTGTGCCTACTGATGGGTTTATTAAGTGCTTGCTCACTGCATCCTGCCAAAAACCAACAATCAACGGCTTTGCCTTCGTTTAATTATTCACTAGTGTCAGCTGAGCAGGTTAATGACGTACCAGCCATTGCGAGCTTAACGTATTTAACCTTATCGCAGCGGGATGAGTTAGCGGCTTTTGTATTGAGGGACAGCATTAAAGTATTACCAAACCGATTAAAAGTAGCTGAATTTATCAATCATAAAATGATGAATTTTAATTACGAAGGGCAAAATCATACCAGTACAGAATCCTGGGAAAACCAGTCTGGTAATTGTATGGCATTGGCACTATTAACCTATTCGGTAGCAAAAGAGCTTAACGTGCATACGGTGTTTCAAGTAGTGCATGCCGCGCCAATATTGACCAATATTACGTCTGATATTTTAGTGACCTCGGATCATGTTCGTACATTTTTGTACGATGAAAAACCTGATGGGCACTTTTTGAGTGGTAGCGTGGCGACGGTGATTGATTATTTCCCAGATCGCTTTGATAGAACGGGCGCAATCGTATCGGAAAAACAATTTTTAGCGATGTTTTATCGTAATTTAGCGGCAGATGCCATGCTTGAGAAACAATATCAACAAGCGTTTTTACTGCTGAATAAAGGGTTAACGCTGGCCCCAGATTACGAGGCATTAATCAATATGATGGCCATTACTCACCGTCGTTTAGGCGATGAACACACGGCTGAAAAACTGTATCGCTACGCCTTAGCCAATAATACAAATTCGATTAGTGTATTAAGCAATTATCGTTTGTTGTTGGAATTGCAAAATAGAACCGCGGAAGCACAGAACATTAATCAACATTTGTTAGCAATAGAGTCGAGTAATCCATACAGCTATTACAGTTTGGGCATTGAAGCGCTCGAGTTTAAAGATTATAAAACTACCGTGATATTTTTAGAAAAGTTTATCGACAGTGCGCCGTATTTTCATCCTGCATACTATGCACTTGCCCGTGCTCACGTTGGTTTAGGGCAGCATAAAAAAGCACAAGATATTTTACAACAGGCGATAGCGTTAACTGACATGCCCGCCAGTAAGCGCAACTATTTAGCTAAGCTTAGTATGCTTAAAGATAAATAACCTGAGATCGGGATAATAAACGCCTTTCAAACAGTCCTTTGCCCTGCTAACTGCGTTGAATCGACTTGCAATAGGCTAGCTATTGCAAGTCAATTCGCCTTGTTAGCAGAACAAATGACAAGCTTGAAAGTGAGAAGGGTTAACGTGTTGATTTTAAATGATATAAGTTCATTCCTTATCCCAAACTCAGGTTAAATAATCTGAACGATTAGACAACAAAAAACCAAGACAAATGTCTTGGTTTTTTGTTGTCTAATCGTGCCTAATTCATCGTGCTATCACGTTAAATCGCTTGGCCATTTACAGTTAATTTTACATCAATGTTGCCATGTACTGCATTTGAATATGGGCAAACTTGGTGCGCGGTTTTAACCAGCTTTTCTGCTGCTTCCTGGTCTAAATCAAGTTCAACCGCAAGGGCGACTGTTAGTGCAAATCCGCCATTATCGTTAGGGCCAATGCCTACCGTTGCTGTGGTCGGTGCCGCTTTGATAGCCACTTTACCTTGGCTCGCTACGTGCAATATTGCGTTTGAGAAACATGCAGCATAACCTGCGGCAAATAATTGTTCTGGGTTAGTAAACTCGCCGCTGCCACCCATTTCTTTTGGGTAGCTTAATTGTAAGTCGACTTTTTTGTCGTCGGTAGAAACTTGACCATTACGGCCGGCTAATGCTGTTGCTGAAGTGGTGTATAACGTTGACATAATAAACCTCGTGTAAAAGTAAACTATTCTAAGCTGCGCGTATTTAGGTTGTGCACAATCTAATTGTGTTCACTATAACTAAGCGGAAAATAAAATGCAACTACATTGTGTGCAATTTAATTTCGGCTAGTTTGTTTCGCCTAAAAAGGTGTTGCACCAGCAGTCTTGGTTTGAAAATTATTAAGGCTGCAGGTAAGTCGGGTTTGTCATGCTTTTGTCACTGTAATGTCATTCAACGCTCTCACAATAACCGCTCATTAGACCTCATAGGTCATGCTAACCATGGCCACGCGTTAACGATAAAAATAAGGATATGATATGAAAAGGTTTGTCACTCGTCGTGATTTTTTGGCTATGTCAGCAAAAGGCGTTGGTGCTGTTGTAGTGTCTTACGGACTAATGGGTTGCAATAGTAATGACGACGATGAGGTTATATCTGGTCAGTTTTTACAAGGTATTGCCAGTGGCGATCCTGCAGCTGATGCCGTGATCTTATGGACGCGAGTCACCCCAGATACGCCAGGTGATATAACGGTGTCATGGGAAGTCGCCACCGACAGTAACTTTACTGATTTGGTGACTAATGGACAAACCGTAACTAATGATAGTCGTGACTATACCGTTAAAATTGATGCGGTGGGATTAGTCGCAGGCCAGCAATATTTTTATCGTTTTAAAGCAGGTGAAAACGTATCTGAGATTGGCCAAACCCGCACGTTACCTCAGGGTAGTGTCGATTCAGTTAAGCTTGCGGTGATGTCGTGCGCCAATTTCCCTGCGGGTTATTTTAATGTGTACGAAATGGCCGCTCAGCGAGATGATTTAGATGCTGTGGTGCATTTAGGGGATTATCTTTATGAGTATGCTCGTGGTGAATACGCCAGCGAAAATGCAGCCGCATTAGGCCGTGAAGTCTTGCCTGAAGGTGAGCTGTTTCTATTAGCCGATTATCGTACACGTTACAGCCAGTACCGTAGTGACAGTAGTTTGCAAAAACTGCATGCTAAAGTCCCCTTTATAACTGTGTGGGATGACCATGAAGTGGCTAACGATACTTGGAAAGAGGGCGCTGAAAATCATAACGACGGTGAAGGTGACTTTGATCAACGTAAAGAGGCAGCGCTACAAGCTTATTTTGAATGGCTACCCATTAGACCTTGGAGTGAAGGGAACCATGAAGAAATCTACAGAAGCTTTAATTACGGTAACTTGGTTGATTTGCACATGCTCGATACTCGCGTACTGGGTCGCGACAAACAATTAGAATACGGCGACTACATTGACGCAACAACGGGCACCTTTGATAGTGATAACTTTTTGGCGGCTGTCACTGACACCAATCGCACGTTATTAGGGCAAACACAGCTATTGTGGTTACAACAAACTTTGTTGCAGTCTACAGCGAAATGGCAGGTATTAGGCCAGCAGGTGCTAATGGGTAAAATGTTAATGCCAGCCGCGATAGCGACTCAACAAATGAGTATTCCTCAATTTGCGGAGCTCGCAGCAATTGCTCAGTTAGCCGCACGTGCTCAGGCTGGTGACACTACGTTAACCACAGAAGAATTGGCGTACCTACAAGCTAATCAAGACCAATTAACACCACAAGTTATCGCATTATTGCAGTTACCTTCAATTCCATACAATCTCGATGCATGGGATGGTTATGCTTATGAACGTGAAGTGATATACGCCACAGCTAAGTCGTTAAATCACAATTTAGTGGTAATCGCGGGCGATACCCATAATGCGTGGGCGAGTGAATTAACAGACACCAATGGCGATACCGTAGGTGTTGAGTTTGCTACTAGCTCCGTATCATCACCAGGGCTTGAGTATTACTTAGGCTTGTCTGATGCTGAGATGCCAGCAACCGAAGCGGCTATTGTGAGTTTGATCAGCGATCTTAAATACGCGAATTTAAAAGATCGTGGTTATTTACTCCTGACCTTTACCGCCGATGAAGTTCGCAGTGACTGGCAATACGTCGATACCATTTTAGACACAACCTTTGCCAGTTTAGATGCGCGTAATTACAGCGCAACAAGTGCGGCGGGTAATCCACAAGTCGTGGCAATGTCGTAAGTTAGTTTTTTGATTAACTAAAACTATTCAGCCACCTTAAGGGTGGCTGAATGATTATAAATGGTCGATGAAGTGTCGATTAATCTATAGTAAGCACGACAATTTTTAATGGATGATTATCATCAAATGCAGGGAAGTCTTGATGGCATTCTAACCACTGTGTTGCCGTGACTTTACGGCCTTGTTTTTCAACGCAGCGTACTAGGCTGTCATACCATGCCTGGCGATCAACTTTAGCGACATTGTTACAACACACAATTTTACCGCCTGCTTTAGTGGTTAACACTGCAGGTTTAAATAAACCCTGGTAATCATTGACTAAATCGACAATACCAAAAGCACTTTTAGCAAAACGTGGTGGGTCTAAAAACACTAAATCAAATTGCATGGCCCGCAGTTTTGGGTATTTAGGCAGTTTTTGATTACGACGTCCGCCAACCGGTAACCCCGCTAATTGACGCAGCGCCGGAAAGGCATCGCTTTGCACAAACTCACATACATCGGTAACCTTGTTTAACTCAGCATTTTTTTGCCCAGCAGCTAATGCAAAGGATGAAAAATCGATATTCATTACTTTACGCGCGCCGCCCATAGCGGCCGCAATACCAATGCCGCAAGTGTACGAAAATAGGTTTAGCACGGTTTTACCATGGCTGTTGTCGCACACATATTCACGCCCAATACGCATGTCTAGAAACAGCAGTGGGTCTTGACCTTCATGGCGTAGCTTAGAGGTAAACGCGATGCCGTTTTCACGGATAACTTGTTCTGTTTGGGCGTAATCTTGAGCTTCATTCACACTAACATTTGCTACTCGTGAGTGACTGCCTGAGCGATCATTGTAAACAATATGAAAGTCCGCATGAGCGGTCAGCACACCAGAAATCTCTGCTAGTTGTTCGTCTGATAATGTCTGGTGAAAGGTTTGGATTAACCAAGCATCGCCGTAACGGTCAATATTAAGGCCATTTTCACCTTCTACAGTGCCATGAAATACCCGATAACAATCGGTGTTATGTTGCTTAGCGTGCTCAAAAAAAGCAGCGCGTTTCGCTAACGCATCGGTTAAAACAGCTTGAATAGACATGGACACTCGATAATGGCGGGGCAATTTGCGCGGAGTATAGCAAACAATCACCTTGAATGTGGCGGTGAAATTATCGATAAAGCTTCACTTTATTCGGGGAGATACACCTTAAAGGTTTTATCGGCAACAATTTTGCCATTGAGCTCAAGTGTCATTCGCCAATTACCGACTTTGTTACTCACAGGCGCCCAAATGCAATCGCCTAAGTAAAAGCGCCAATCGTTTTCTCGATACCCAATCAGCCTGACGATGCATGTTTCAGAGCTTCACCGTGTTTTCAATACTAGGCGCGTTAATGCGGTAATGTAGGTACCTTATAAATTAGCGCAACAACGCTCTTGTTTTAAAAATCAGGGGAACACGGTGAAGCTCCCAAAGGGCAAGTTTTACACGCGTTTATGCTGCTTTTGTTAATTTAGCTGATTTTGGAAAGGGAATAACCATTACCTGCAATCAATGTGTTGCCTAAAAGCGTGTAAACTCTTGCTGAAATCGAGCGTCTTCACTTTATTCGGGGAGATATACCTTAAAGGTTTTATCGGCAACAATTTTTCCATTGAGCTCAAGCGTCATTCGCCAGTTACCAAGCTTATTACTCACAGGTGCCCAAATGCAATCGCCTAAGTAAAAGCGCCAATCGTTTTCTTTAATGAAAACCTCTCCATCAAACGGTGGGCGCACATTACCTTGGTCGTCTGGAATATCAGGATGATATATGCAATAAGTGAGCACCTGGTTTTTGGCTTTTTTGATTCGAACAATAAAGCCAAACTCAGTATCAATAATCGCTGGAACGTGAACCGTCGCCTCTAAAAAACGTGGCAAGTCATCACTCTGGTTGTCCCACTGGCTGAATATGCCGCTGTAGATAATGCTGACGTCGGCTTTTAGCTTACTCAAACCTTATCCTTTATTGTGCTCTTTTAGGTATTTTATAGCCGCTTGCAGAGCAAAATCATAGCCTTGTGCACCTAAGCCGCAAATAACCCCTTGGGCTTTGTCAGAAAAATACGAATGATGTCTAAAAGGCTCGCGCGCATGCACATTTGATAAATGCACTTCAATAAACGGAATAGCAACGCCGAGTATCGCGTCACGCAGAGCAACACTGGTGTGGGTAAAAGCTGCTGGATTGATAATAATAAACTGGGCATCAGTTGCATGAATAGCATCAATAAGTTGGTATTCAGCGTTTGATTGAATGTGCTCTAAACTGATATCTGCTTGGTTAGCGGCAGCGGTTAAATCGCTCACAATGGTGGCTAAGGTTTGATGGCCATAATGACCCGGCTCGCGACGGCCAAGCAAATTTAGATTTGGGCCATTGATCACTAAAATTTTGGCAGTGCTGCTCATGGGACTTCCTGTATTGTGGACGATTAAGCGATTGATTCCATTCTTACTGAAGATGCGCGCGTGGTAAACCTAAAAATGTTCATCTAATGGCTAAAGATGTATTAATAGCCGGTTTTATTTTGGCGCATGGCTTTGGTGGCGCCACGCTGCTTTTTGGTTTCTATCCGTCTTGTTTGGCTGCCTTTGGTCGCTTTGGTCGGTATACGCTTCTTTTGTACAATGCCGACACTTTTTACCAGCTCAATAAATTGTTCTAACGCGGTTTGGCGATTAAAATCCTGGCTTCTTGATTGTTGGCATTTAATGACGATTTTCCCGCTTTTAGTAATGCGGTGATCGGCTTTAGCTAACAGCTTTTGTTGGTAAAACTCAGGCAAAGACGATGACGCAATATCGAAGCTAAGCTGGGCCGCAGTCGATACTTTATTGACATTTTGACCGCCTGCGCCACTTGAGCGCACAAACTGCCATTCGACTTCGTTGTCTTGCAATATGACTCGTTGAGTAATTTGTATCATTCTGTTGAGGAAGTCCCCTTAAATTTATTCAATATCAGCTCATTATACCGTAATTAACCATGTATTTCAGCGCTGGGTATTTATCCGCCTGGGTGTTAACTTTGAATGGCAGAACTAAAAATCTGACTGTGCTCTGAGTTATTGCATATTTAATGAAATCAATTGCAGAGTTTTGCTATTATGAGCGCCATTATTGCTTTACACGATAGCATCACCGTATAAAGCCTGTTCTATCGCCTGATGATAAGGCTGGAGTTAGCGTTATGTTGTGTCAAATTCCCGATATTACCAAGGGTGTCATTAGTTTATTTGTCAGTGGTCGCTTATCTGCGCCAGATTACCGTACCCGTTTGCAGCCAGCTATTCGTGCCTATCGTAAAGATTGGGGTCAAGTCTGTTTGTATATCGAAGCCGACGTATTGCTTGAAGGCTGGGACTTTGGCTCATTAACGGGCAGTGGCGAAGTGCAATTACCTGCTTTTGACGCACTAGTTTTTGTTGGCGGCCCAGACTGGGTGGGTAATGCTGTACGTTTAATGGGACCATTTATGCAAGGTGAGGTAGCATGGTTTCCGTTATCGCAAAAACAAGATGCTATTGCGTGGATTGCTAAACGTTCAAAGTGTTAGTTTATGGTTTGCTGATGCCTAAACAGTCAACAAACTCCGAATATTTATTAGAAAAGGATGGCTTATTTATGTCTTTATCAAAATTAGTTGCAGCTTCAAGCGCATTATTATTAACTCTTAGCTTAACGGCTTGTGCTCCTGAAGTGGGCAGCGATGCTTGGTGTAAGCAAATGAAAGAAAAAGAAAGTGGTGATTGGACCGCAAATGAAGCCGCTGATTACGCTAAACATTGCGTATTTAAATAAACGTTAGTGGGTGTGTCTAACCTTAAAATAGGTAGACAACTTTTATTAAGCCAGTTGGTACTCCCAACTGGTTTTTTTGTAGCTAATGATTATTGAGGAGGCTTTTTGGGTTTTAAATTCAATTTCAATTTATTTGCCAAGGGTTCAATTGCTGCGCCTTGAATAATGACCGAAATTAGCACAATGAAAAACACCATGTGGATCATTTCTCGCGAGCCTTCAACGCCAGCAGCTGCTGGGATCAGTGCAAATACAATCGGTGTCGCTCCTTTTAATCCAATCATGGAAACAAATAAACGCTTACGCCAGCTGGCTTGCCTAAAGGGTAAATAACATAACTGTACTGCTAATGGCCTAGCAACCAAGATAAGCAGTATGGCAGGCAATAATGAGACAGTGAATACAGGCATTAATTGTTGAGGAAATATCTGTAAGCCTAAAATAATAAACATTAATGACTGCGCTAACCACGATATGCCATTAAAGAAATGCTTACTAACTTCTGCTCCTTTCTTTAAATAGTTACCAATGATGACACCTGCAATGTACACCGCAATTAACTCGTTGCCGCCTAAAATTTCAGTGCTGGAAACGGTAATGGTAAATGCTGCCAGAATAAATACTGGGATAAGTCCAAATTCTGGCAGTTTGATATTGTTTAGTGCCCAAACTGACAGTTTTCCCATAATTAAGCCGATTACCGCACCAACACCAATTTGCTGGCCTAAGCTTGTGACAATAGACAAAGCCGTTGGCGTACCACTAGCACTGTTAATAATAAAGTCAGTTAGCATTATTACCATGAGCAGGGCTATGGGGTCATTGGTGGCCGATTCGAACTCTAAAATAGTACCCGTTCCATGCTTTAATTTAAGCTTTTTAGATTCTAGAATTGAAAAGACCGCAGCCGCGTCTGTAGATGAGACTACTGCAGCAAACAGCATACACGTAATGAGATTGAAATCGAGTAACGCATTCAATATAAAGCCAAAAATAATAGTGGTAAAGATAACGCCTGCGCTAGACAGCATGCCGCCTTCTTTCCAGGCAAAGCGTATGTGCTTCATGGGGGTGTTTAGCCCTCCCACGAACACTATGGTGTTTAAGGCAATAGTGCCGATAACCGATGTAAGCTGTAAATCATCGTAAACAAAACCAAACTCACCATTACCAAAAGCCAGGCCAACGCCCATAAAAATCAATAACGATGGTAAGCCCAATGTTTTAGATGGGTGGTGGAGTAAAATGCCTATAGCAATAAGAATTGATATTCCTAATATAATAATGTCTGGTGGCATCTTGGCACTCCATAGGCAAGTAAGACTGTATCTTATGGCTATTTTAGCATTAAATTAGACTAAACTGGTTTTATGAGTATTTATTAATATTTATTTATTTATTGTCAATGAGTTGTAGATTAACTTAATTAAGATTTTTACGTGTGTGACAGGTGGCGTTTCCTGTATGTTTTGAGCGTGTTCCGCTGATAATATTGACTCAAAAGTCACTTATTCTACAATCTAATATAGTCAGCTGGTCAATTTAATCGTGTAGTAAAAATCGCCCACAAAGATTAACATTTTTATTACATTTGTTCGGTGTTAATATGGTGTAAGGACATTATATTACAGACTCAACATGGCCATATTAATTAGTATTTGGGGCGTTAGCATCTGTTTTTTTGGGCTGTTCATGCTGTATAAACCGGTCGCATTTGCTGATGCTATTATCGTCTTTAGCCGTAAACGCTACTTCCATTACTTCGAAATCATTTCGCGCTTAGCTATTGGCGCCGCTTTATTATTAGACGCCCATAATACTGCTTACCCACTTATATTTGAGTTTATTGGTAACTTATTGTTTCTCGTTGCTATTGCATTAGTCTTCATGACAGAAAAACACCATAAAAAATTTGCCGTATCCGCCGCAAAGCATTGCGTCAGTTGGTTTAAGCCTGCAGGACTTGCTGCGTTAACATTTGGTATATGGACACTCTACACAAGCATCATATGAACCGCTTTGTGTTGTCGATATTCAATTAAAGTTATTTTTTTGTCTTTTTTGTTAAGATTTTATTCTGCGATAAATCCCTCCTAAGCCGCATGTCCATTGAATTTGCATAATTCTGCAATGTTATTGAAATGTTATTGTCACTTTTGCGCAGTCTTTTTGTCATTTTTGCAGGTTAGCTTGTCATCCAGCCAACTAACTCACATGCTTACGTCCGTCTTCGGAGATGACAATGGAACTGAAAAACCTTTTTAAACTAACTGCTCTTTCAACAGCGCTTGCTGCCACGTTAGGTCTTGCTGGATGTGGTGGTGATATCAATATCAGCACGGGTACTGAAACCACAACACCGACTACCCCTACTACGCCAACAACACCAACGCAAAGCGCTCAAGAATTATCTTACAGCGGCTTTGCGACAAAAAGTTCGACAACGGTTGGTGGTAAAGAAGTTTGGGTATTAGAGGGGACACTTGCGCCTTCTACAGCGGCATCAACTATTACCACCGGCGGCCAAGATGGCGACCTAATCATGTTAGGCGATGACGTTGTATGGCAATTAGACGGCCCAGTTATAGCCGGCGGTGATAACGAAAACTCGATTGAGTTATCAATTCTACCAGGCACGACCATTCTAGGTGGTAGCGATTCATACCTAGTGATTAATCGTGGTTCAAAAATCATGGCTGAAGGTACTGCAGCTGAACCTATCGTATTTACTTCTGTTGAAGCTGGTTTAGGTGAAGAAGGCGAGGCCGGTCAATGGGGTGGCTTAGTGTTACTGGGTAATGCACCGGTAAACAGCTGTCCAGACCTCACCAATTGTGACGCATCATTTGAAGTCGGTAACTATAGTTACGGCGGTGATGACACAGAAGATAGCTCTGGTTCAATTAAATATGTTCGTGTTGAGTTTGGTGGTTTTAAAATCAACGACACCCAAGAGATGAACGGTATTAGCTTTGCTGGTGTAGGTGCTGGTACTGAAGTTGATCATATTCAAATTCATTTAAATAACGATGACGGCGTTGAATTTTGGGGCGGTAATGTTTCAATTTCAAATGTAGTACTGACTGAAAACTTTGATGACTCTTTAGATTGGACTAACGGTTGGCAAGGTAGCGCGCAGCACGTTTATATTCGTCAAGCCGACAATGGTTCTAACCGTGGTATAGAAGCAGACAGCAGCAGCGATGCATCGGCATCACCTATGTCGCAACCTGCTTTAGCTAACATTACAATTCAAGTTGCTAACGGAACTAACAGCGGCGGCGACGATGCTGAAGGGATTTTATTCCGTAAAGGCACTGGTGCTCATGCTTATAACGTTTTAGTTAAAGGTGATGTGGACTCAGGTGAATGTTTAGAAATTAACGATGACACCACAGTGAGCAATGCCAATACGGCAGAGTTAACTATGCAAAACAGCTTAATTGACTGTGTTGAGCCATTTAAAGATGCAAAAGTAGATGCAACTGCAGGCACAACATTGGCACTAGATGTAGAAGCATGGTTTAACGGCCAGGATGGCAACTTAGTTGGTGCATCTGATCTTACAGATTATATGCCTAACTCATCATCTGTTGCATTAACTGGCGGTAAAGCAGACTTAAGCAATGTTGATGCTCGTTTAGAAAATGCTAACTATATCGGTGCTTTTGATGGCACAAATGATTGGACTGTCGGTTGGACTACCGCTATTCATGATGATGTAGATACCGCACCAGCAGAATTACCTGTCATGACATCTTGTCCGGTAGGAACGACTGCATCTGATGCTGTAGCAGGCTTATATAAAGACTCATCAGTCACATTAATCTGTACGCTTGAAGGCAACGTGCTAAGCAATACCACATTGCTTGCAGGCCAAAATGTGATGTACAAAATTGATGGTGGCGCGGTACTTGTAGGTGCAGATAAATCTACATCGGCAACATTAGCGATTCAAGCAGGTGTTAAGTTGTTTGCTACCTCTAACAGCTACATTGCGGTTAGCCGTGGTTCTAAAATTATGGCCCAAGGTACTGCTGATTATCCAATTATCATGACTTCTGAAGAAGATGTGATTGCTGGTGCTGAAGGTGAACGTGGTCAATGGGGTGGTTTGGTTATTCTGGGTAATGGATTAACTAACACATGCCCAGACAAAAATGCCTGTGATGCATCGTTTGAAGTAGGCGACTTCCCTTATGGTGGTAACGACAATACTGATAACAGCGGTCAAATCAGCTATGTAGTTGTTAAATACGCTGGCTTTAAAGTTAATGACACTCAAGAAATGAACGGTATCTCGTTTGCAGCAGTGGGTAGCGGTACACAAGTGGACCATATCCAAGTGCATGCTAACGGCGACGATGGCGTAGAGTTTTGGGGTGGCGCTGTCAACTTGAAATACGTTTACTTAACAGAAAACTTTGATGACTCATTAGATTGGACCAATGGCTGGACAGGTAAAGCCCAGTTCGTTTACATCACTCATGAAGATGGTAACGCAAACCGTGGTATTGAAGCTGATAGTAGCAGTTCAGGAGCATCAGCTACGCCAGTGTCTGCGCCTAAATTATCTAACTTCACTATTCTACCTGGAACAGATACCGCTAACGCGAGTGGCGATAGTGGTGAAGGCATCTTATTACGTGTTGGTACTGCAGGTGAGCTTTATAACGTGCTGGTACAAGGCCGTAAAGGTAGCACTGCTGAAACTGAATCGGGTGAATGTTTAGAACTAGACGGTTCAGTATCTAGCTTAGTTGATAACGTTAATGCGGGTACATTAGTAATGACTCACTCAATCATTGACTGTAATGAGCCATTCAAAACTTCTGGTACGACAGAAATAAGAACTGAAACTTGGTTCTTAGGCCAAGAAGGTAATTCTGCTTCGGTTGTCAGCATTACCGATGGTATGCCAGCAGCAACAGATACAACGCTTCTTGGTACTGGTAAAGACTTAAGCACGGATGACAGCTTCTTCGAATCAACCAATTACATTGGTGCATTCGATGGCCAGACTGACTGGCGTCAAGGTTGGGCTTTTGACCCACAATAATCACCTTGATTAAGTAATCAGTGACCTATTAATAGCCGCTCGCAAGGGCGGCTATCTCTGAACCGCATACAGGATAGTATAAGTATGAAAACCAAGCCGAGTTTTACCGTTAATAAGTTAAGCCTTGCCATTATCTCTGTGATTTCTGCGGCGACATTATTAGCAGCTACCCCCGTATACTCGCAAGAACCTGAACTCACGCCAGTACGCGATCCTGGTGAAGTGATTCCGATTGAACCGATTGAGGTTATTTCAGTGACCGGGCGTTTACGTAGCTCAGCCTCAGAAGCCACTGAAGAACGTCGTGAACAAATTGCTGTAGCCGATATTATGGGCTCAGAACAAATTTCAAGAACGGGTGACGGTGACGCTGCCGCAGCGCTGCGTCGTGTGACTGGGTTAACTCTTAAAGATGGTAAATTTATTTATGTACGTGGTTTAGGTGAGCGTTATTCAAGCACCTCATTAAACGGTGCCACAGTGCCATCGCCAGATCCAACACGTAATGTTGTGCCATTAGATATGTTTCCAGCATCGATTATCGAATCACTGTCAGTGCAAAAGTCAGCGTCTGCTAATTCTCCTGCCGCATTTGGTGGCGGACATGTCGATATTCGTACTAAATCCATTCCTGCTGATTTCTTTTTTAAAGCCTCAGTGGGCGGCCGTTACAATACCAACGACTCAGACGACAGTTACACTTACAATGGTGGTGGCAATGACTGGACAGGCCAAGATGACGGCACACGTAGCATGCCGAGTAACATTAATGACACCATTGGACAATATGGTGGCATCAGCCCAATTGATATCGTAAGTGGCTCAAACGGTACTGTTAATTATCAGGCTGCACAAACCATTAACCGCGACCTAGCCTTGGGCTTATATCGCGATATGACAATACAAAATCAAAGTACCGATCCAGCAGTACGTGGTGATATTGCCATTGGTGACCGTTGGGACATTACCGACGACATTATTTTTGGTGCTTTGTCGGCAGTGTCTTATAAAAAACAAGCCGAAAACTACACCAAGCGAGAAGTTGAGTTAGACGGCGACAGCAGCCAGGTGCAAATTGAAAACCAAAAAGACACAGTGGGCACCGACTCGATTGTGCAAGTGTCGGGCATGCTTAACCTAGGGTTAGAAATTGGCTACAACCACAAAATCGAAACTTTCACTACCTATCTACAAGACACCTCTGATGATGTGTCGCTCGGTATTGAAGAAACCATCGATACTCTTGGCGAGCCAAATGCGCTGCAAGTTTATAATATCGATTATGAAGAACGCACATTAATCAGTAACCAGATTAAAGGCCATCATTTTATTGAAGACTTAAATGATGCCGAGTTTAACTGGAAGTACTCTGACGCACGTTCTGAACGTTACGCCCCTAATGAAGTGTCGTACACTTACAACGTGGTGCTAGACGACAATAATGAGTTGTTATCTCGTAACCTTAACACGCAAGACGCGCCTAAATATGTGTACAGCCGCCTCAACGACGACAGCATCAACTACGGCTGGGATCTGAGTTATCCAATCAATCTCGATGATGCAATTGTTAAGCTCACCACAGGTTATGAATATTTTGAACGCACTCGTGAAAGCTATGCGACTCGTTTAGGTTTAGACGTTAATTTAAGTCCAACAGATGCTAATGGCAGTATTTTAGCCGGTGATTTTGATGATATTTTCTCAGACAGCAATATCACTAACGACACATTGGATTTAGAGCTAAAAGACGCCTCAACCGACACCGAAGATTACATAGCAGCAGAAAAAAATGATGCTGTTTTTGTGAGTATGGACATCGACTTTGACGACGTATGGCGTGTTTATGCGGGTGTGCGTTACGAAGATTTTCGCCGTGTAACATTGCCTATTGACCCTGACGGTGAAATTTCAGACGAAGGCGGCCGCTACGACTTAGCCGATTATGTCATCGCAGAAGACGGTTGGTTCCCATCGTTATCATTAACCTGGAAACAAACCGACACCACGCAATGGCGTTTAGGCGCGAGTAAAACGATTGTTCGTCCTGACTTGCGTGAAGTATCACCTGTGCGTTTCCAAGACCCTGTAACAGGCTTTGATTTCTTTGGTAACCCAGAGTTAGAAAGCTCAGATATTCTGAACCTTGATTTACGTTGGGAATACTACTCTGATAACGGTAATAACTTCAGTGTTGGTGCGTTTTATAAAGATGTCGATGCACCCATTGAGCCGATTCAACGTATTTCTGAAGCGGGTCGTCAGCTTAAGTTTTATAACGCTGAATCTGGTTACATTTACGGTGTTGAAACCGAGTTTTTACAAGAACTTGAGTTTTTGGGCAGTGAAGGCAGTATTTGGGAAGACTTCTTTGTGGCCGGTAATTTAACCGTAGGCGACTCAGAAATTGAAATTGAACCTAACGGTGAGATTGACCCCACAAATAACACTCGTCGTATGACGGGTCATTCGCAATGGGTAGCAAACTTGCAGCTCAGTTACGATTCGTCTGACAGTTACCACAGTGCCACACTAGTGTATAACGTGTTTGGTGAACGTATTGCTTATGGTGGACGTGGCGGCCTAGACGATGTGTATGAAAAGCCATTTCACAGCCTAGATTTTACTTATACTTTCTTCCCAACAACCAGTACCACGGTTAAGTTAAAAGCGAAGAATATCTTAGGTGAAACTACAGAGTACGAGCAGCAAAGCTACCAAGTGTATGCCAAAGACCCAGGCACAGAATACACGTTACAGTTTAGCTATGAGTACTAAATACGTGAATAAACAAGATTAAAAGAGTACTGGTTTTTAGTGGTTTTTACTCATCATTTCAATCACTAAAAACGTGCACGGCCACTTTCTTCGGAACAAAGAAAGTGGCCTTTTTTGTTTTACTTATTGTGATTGTATCGTTTATTGAACGAAATGTTTTACCAATCTTTTTCAATATATTGTTGCTAGAATACAGCTCTCTTTTGTCGCTGCAGCCCGAGTTAATTATCATTATGTTCAACCGTCTTACTGTGTTTTTATATGTCATCTTAGCGATATCAACCAGTGCCTGCGCGATGCCAACGGGTATGAGCCAAGCGGGTAGCATTACTGCGCCATCTATTGATGAAGCGAGTGGTTTAGCGATATCGCGGATTAATGATCAAATATTGTGGGTACATAACGACAGCGGCGACACGGCAAGGATTTTCGCCATTGATACTCAAGGCAATCAATTAGCGACGCTCAATATTACAGGTGTAAAAAATAACGATTGGGAAGACATTGCCTCGTTTGTTTACCAGGGGGAATCATACCTATTGATAGCCGATGTGGGTGATAACCAGGCAAAGCGATCACAGTATCAGTTACATTTGATCAAAGAACCCGATTTAAGCCTACTCAATGGTCAAAAAAATCTGTCTGCCAAACCTGTTTGGAGCATGACATTTACATACCCAGATGGCGCCCACGACTGTGAATCCATTGCTGTAGATGTTGCGAAACAAAAAATACTGTTACTGACCAAACGTGACGCGCTGCCGATATTATATGCGTTGCCATTAATCGCACCCACGCAGCAAAGTGGATCAAATAATTCATCTGCTGAAAAAATTAAGCAGCAAGCCCAAAGGCTAGGCGAGATAACACCATTGCCTACAGCCATGCTTGATTATGTCAGTATTTATACCTGGGCAGGATTTGCCGGAAAACCCACCGCGATGGATGTCTCGGCAGATGGTTTATCAGCGGTGATATTAACCTATACCCACGCGTTTTATTTTACTCAAGCCACGCCTGGTGATTGGTTAAGCTTGTTTTCAACCACGCCACAGGAAATCGCTATACCCGCACTAAAACAAGCCGAAGCAGTAGGGTTTAGTCAGGACGGTAATAGTATTTATATTACTTCTGAAATGCTCCCAGCGCCTTTGTATAAAGTAGATTTGAATGGGGCTAGTACGCTGCAGTAGATAACATTATTTGTACTGGCACTGACACAGACACAACAAACATTGGTCAGATATAATTACATACAAGGGTTATACTTTAAGCCGTCATCCCGAATGCTTAAAAGCGGGTTCTTTAGCGTTGCGGTGAGTTTTTATGCTACGCATTTATGGCCAGAGGCCACTATCTCAATGGCGCTTCGCTATTATGTTTGGCAGAGGTGAATGGTGTCAGCTATTAGCTCATTGTTCGTGTGACGCCGTAAATATATCCCTATAGGCTCGAACGCAGCATCCCTGCTGCACACGCACACGAATCATTTAGCCCAATAACTTCTCTTTAAGTTCAGTGATGTCTTCTGATAACATTTTTTAGAACGATTGAACTTAATCTAAACTACTAGTAGCTCAGGCTGAGAGTAGATGGGTCATCTGTTTCAATGTAAACAGCTTTAAATTGCTTAACGCCATTTTCACCTTCAGTGATATTGGTAAAGGAATAGTTGTCAGTAAATTTAGACAATTCTGCAGTGTTTTCATCATTACCATCAAAGTTAAAAGACACTAAACAGATTTTTCCTGCGCAAGAATAACGTTCAGAATAAACTTGAATATCTTCTAACTGATATAAATTTTGAGCTAAAGTGGCTTCACGTATTGCAGCATTTTCTGATTTTTCTATGGCATCAACTTTCGTAATGAACTCATCAAAATCACTCACTTTAAATGAATCCTCTAGAGCAGCTTTAGACACCTCACCATCTTCATTTATGAAACCTGATGTTAACTGTTCAGCGCTCTGAAAATGACTCTTAGTCAAATGGTTAAATTGGTTAAAGAAATCTTCATTATCCTCGGCGACTACACTTGTGTTTAATTCAATATCATTGGGTGCTTCTGCGATTATCTCATTACTTATATTCGGTATATTACTTGATGAAGTTTGTGTCTCAGAGCTTATTGAAGACGCGACATTTGGCAGAATAATAGATTTATTATCTTGTTGATTAAAATATGAGTAGCAAAAGTAAGTTAAAAATAAAACACAAATAAAGACGACAATCGATTTCAACATAGTTGTTTTTTCCTTAAAACAAACGTTAGGTACATGATGTTCCTGAAATTTTAACAAGATTATCGTACCATCAATATTATCGATTTATGCACTAATATGTTATTGAGCTTGTACGTCTTCTATCAATTTTTGCCACTGTGGGTATTCTGCAAAGCTTTGTTGTAAGTCGCCCCAGGGTGTCAGTGCCTCGGCCATAGACGGCGCGGTATTTTGACTGGTCTGATACAAATAATAAAAGGCAGAGGCTCGGTAATTAGCTGCGCAATGGACCAACACTGGTGCATCGCCATTTTGCTGCATTAGGCTAAAAAATTGCGCTAGATTCTCTTGGGTAGGGTTTTGCCAGTCCACACTAATATTGTGATAGTTCATACCGAGCTGAGTGACGATTTGCTGCTCATTGGCTAATGCATTTGGGTTGTCGTTAGGAATGAGGTTTATCACAGTTTTTATACCCGCCTGAGCGAGTTGTGCAAATTGCGGCTCTGTGGGTAAACCCGAGGTCATCACTTGTGGGTTATTAAATTTAACCGCTTTTATATCACCCAGTTTGCTGGTGTCGATAATTGCCGTACTCACTACACCTAACACCTCCGCACTGAACACTCCCACGCTGAAAAATAAACTGCACATTAATATGCTGGTGGACAGTAGGTTAAAACCTTGTGGTGTATTCATGTGGTTTCCTTTGGGTTGATGCGTCATCGTTTGTGATGAACTTTGTAGTATTCAAGTTAACGGCGCTATTAATTATAGTCAAATGTGATGAACACTTTAGATTGGCTGCTAACTCAATAACATTTATTCTGACGAAACTCATCTCGAACGAAAAAACCAAAGCGCTTATTGTTGCGAACCACTGGAAGTACGCCGTTTGTTTGCTAGATACATAAAAATGGCTAAATTTGCGTGGGTAAAATCGCTTCTCTATATTCTGCTCCCGCCATTACATTAACCTTTAAGCTAGTTATATTATTTTTGTGTACAGTTGAAATGAGTTTTGATTGAATAACATTATGAGCTCAGATAGTGTTGATGCATTAATCAAAATAAATGTTAACACGAGTCATTCTGCAGGCTCTTTGGACTAGTGAAAGTTGAGTGTTTATTTTGAACCACCAATAAACCCGGGTATTGACCATTTCTTAGGTCTAATCCCTTTTTTTGTAGTATTGTTTTTTGTACTTCAATTTCCTGTTATATCTCAAGTAGCCTCAGATGTAACAAAGATAAAAAGAGAAACGTTGGTTAAAGCTTTTTTTTGCGTATGTCTGTTTGTAACGTTAAGTGAAATCTTTAACTATTTAGATAAAGTCGAAGTAATTAATATCGTTGAAAAAAAAGAGTTTAAGCAAGTTAAAGGTTGTATAAGTCACTATGAACAACAAACCCCAAAGCCTGGTACGCTAATTGAGTCATTCGTTATTAAAGACGTTGAGTTTAGTTACAGTAATTATGATGTCGGCCCCTATTTTCATGGAAAGTTGCATAACGATAATTTCATTAAAAATGGCCAGTGCGTTTCAATTGATTATGTGTTTGATGGACATAAAAATAAGATCCTTAAAATAGTGCAGTAACAAGATTTTTAAGCCGGATTCGTTATTGTTGGCTCGGTTCCGCTTTGCTCCATATTTTAGCCAAGCACCTGGATTCCGGCTCAACCGCATTGCCGGAACGACGTTAGGTTCAGCCTCAAGTGAACCAGCAAATCATTTTTAAGAGTCGCAGAGTGAATATTAGCCTTTGCTAATTATCATGATACATTGTTCAGTCTTTGTTGTATCGCATTAAACATGACACCTATTGTTGACATAATGGATTACAAACATGATAGCCAACGATATTTAATCGTTAGTTTTAAAGAGGCAAGGAAGCGTTATGATACTTCAAGAAAGATTTTATAATTGGTTTTGGTTAGGCGTTTTTTCAACCGCAGCACTGGTAGGTCTTTTTCAGTCTGGTCATTTATTGGGGCTTGTTGCCTATTCAAATGATTTTAGATTCAACTCTGTTAGTCCTTTTCAAATCGGGCTAATCTGTTCAGGTATTTGCGGTGTATCTGGGTTAGTTAGAACCATCAATAAAATGAAATTATCCCGCCAATAATCATTTACCGAGCAGCTATTGTTAAAATAATTATGTAAATTCGGTTTGTTCTAACCCTGCGATTTTATTGCTTTACAACAATAAGATAGCAGATGTAGGATGACACTAATGAATAAGTTAACGGACTGGCTTTGCTGAGTATACTTATCTGTAAGTCATAAAATTACAAAGGACTTGTATGAAATTCTACCCATTTTCAAACATTCAAACTAATAACTTAGGCTTGTTACTTTTTGCCGCTAGGCTGATTGCTATTTGTGGTTGTTTAGCCATCGTCGTTTCCTTGTTTTCTGCTGGTTATGGTTTCTTTTTTGGAAAAACAACAGAACCAATACCACTAGAAAATGGACTAATGATCTTAGGGGCTGATCATTCACCCGGTTTCTATGCCTTTGCTGGAATGATATTTAGCTTTGGCATTGTTGCATTTATTGTTAGTGGTATTCTTGCCGCGTTAATTTCAATGGAAAACAAGTTTACTGGCAATGGTTAACCATTAATGGCACCCATTGAGCATTCGAACCACTAATCCAGCGCTAAAGCATCTATGTACCGTAATGGTAACGTAGTTGTGCAATCAGGATGGTATCATTTTGGGGTTTGTATACGATTCTGTGTTCATCATTAATTCGTCTAGACCAGTAACCTGACAAACCGTGTTTAAGTGGTTCTGGTTTTCCAATACCTTCTGTTGGAGTCCGTTGAATATCTTTAATTAACAGATTAATACGTTTAAGTACCTTTTTATCTGTCGTTTGCCAATATAGATATTGCTCCCAGGCGTTGGTTGAAAAAGTTAACTTCATTCTATTAGCTTTCTTTCAGTTCCATTACCTGCTTCAAGTTCGGCAATAGATTCTAAAAGTTCGCGCGCATTAGTTGGTGAACGAAGTAAATAGGTCGTTTCTTGCATTGCGTTATAGTCTTCTAAAGAGATCATAACGACAGGTGCCTCACTTTTACGAGTAATAATAATCGGGGCGTGATCATTACAAACATTCGCCATTGTATTTGCTAAATTTGCTCTAGCTGATGTATAGCTTATCGCATCCATGTTAACTCCAAACTGTTCATGTACGTTTATTTGTACATGTTAGCGCGAGGTCACATGACAATCAATTAAATTACAAACTTTTGTGGTTGAAATTTGCCCTATTTTATTGAAAGTCTGTAGCTCTAACGGGAACGACGTTAGGGTTAGCCTCAAGTGAACCTGCAAGTCATTGCTAATAATAACGTTATATTGTTCAGTCTTTGTTGTTTCGAAGCGTTAGGAATTGGCAATGGTCAATAATGCAAAAAGCAAACACCTGGATTCCGGCTTAACGGCATTGCCGGAACGACGTTGAAAAATAGGGTTAATCGACTTGCATCCAATCGACTTGCACGCCTGCCTGCTCAAACATATCTTCGCTAACTTTAATTTTATCGCCCCAGCGTGACAAAAAATCGTCGTTGGGTTTTGGGCTATGTACTGCACGTAATCCAGTTTGGATAATCTTGGCAGCGCAGTTTGGGCAAGGAAAGTGTGTCACCCAAATCTCACAACTACTGAGATCTCGTTTGGCATGCAATATGGCGTTTTCTTCTGCATGGAGCGTTTTGAGCAGTTTCATTTCACGGTTATCGGTTTCGGCGCTGTCTGATATTCCGTGAGGGTAACCGTTAAAGCCTAGCGAGACGATGCGATTATTTTCGGTGATTACCGCGCCAACTCGGGTGGAGGGATCTTTACTCCAAGATGCTACTAACTCGGCCATTTGTAAAAAACGTATCGCCCATTTTGTCATCATCTTATTGCTGTTCCTATGCGTTATTTATCGCTTTGACTATCACATTAACAATTGCTTTAACTATTACTTTAACTAGGCGTTATTTTCTACGCACAACAGTGATAAATCAACCTACAATTGAATCATCAGTTGGCCACTCGTGTTCGGCTAGAATATGGTTTTCAACGAGTTCTGCTCTCAACCCATTAATTTTTTGTTTTAGCTCATCGCGGATCAAACGGATAGCGGGTGTGATCATCTGCCTGCTCGGTAATACTAACCATAATTCTGTCACTGGGATTTGGTAATCTGGCATTACTCTTTGTAGTCGTCCAGCGAGCATGTCTTGGGCGACATCAATAGCTGATTTTTTTGCAATGCCAACACCGTCAACACACCAGCGGCGCACCAGATCGCCATCGTTACACGCCCGATTACTGATCATCTTAATTTTATGCTCTTGGTCGCCATGAAGTAACAACCAGCTGTCATGGGTCACCTTATACAACTTATAAAGTAATGCATTGTGTTCCATGAGTTCGCTTGGATTAGTTGGTGTGCCGTGTTTGGCGAGGTATTGAGGCGAAGCACATAAAAAATGTGGGATGTTACAGATTTTAAAACCATAAAAATTCGACTCGTCTGCCGCGCCTGCAATCATTGCTCGTAGCGCTACATCAACGCAATCACGATAAAAATCAACTTGGGTATCACTAACATGCAGACGTAAAGTCACATCTGGATGGTGCGCTAATACATCATTTAACAAGTCGCGCATGAGGTTGCGGCCCATTTCAGACGACATCGCCATACGAACCTCACCATTGATGGATTGGCGTTCGTCGTTAATTGCCTGTTGGCCTTGCTGTAATAAATCCAGCGCCTGCTGGCATAACGGAAGATAGCGCTCCCCCTCAGAAGACAAACGTAATTGCCTCGTGGTGCGAACAAATAACGCGGCGCCAACTTCGTTTTCAATGCGTTTTAACGCAATACTAGCTGCAGATGAGCTGATATCGAGTTGATTCGCAGCGGCCGTGATAGATTGAAGCTCTGCGATTTTTATCACTACCCGTAAATCTGCCATCTTCATATTGTTTCCTCTTAGCTCAAGTGATTTTTTACAGTTTAAGCTATCACTTGATTTTATTATCCACGTTTTTGCGAAAGTATATTAAAGATTACCCCGTTTATCGAATAAATGTAAAAGACTAAGATGACACTATTACACCGATGTTAATACCGTTGTTTGGCCTAGTGCTGCCATTAAGGTGCCATAAATGCGGGGGATTCACTCTGTCGAAAAAATCAGGCCACGGTATTGTGCTCATTTTAACTAAGATGGAATGTCACTCATGAATAGATTAACGATGACTGCGATTGCAGCTCTTATAGGTGCGATGGCTTTACCCGTGATGGCCAATGATTATAAGGTTATTTCGACCGATAATATAGAGTGGGGCATGCTTAACCCAGCACGCGGAGGCGCCAGCCCCAAAGCGGCAGACCTTTGGGGCGACCGCACTAAAGATGTGGCGACCGGAATGCTGGTGAAGTTTCAAAAAGGTTTTTCATCACCGCCTCATATTCATAACATCACTTACCGCGGTATCGTTATTGATGGCTTAATGCATAACGATGATCCAAGCGCTGAAAAAATGTGGCTACCAAGTGGTTCGTTTTGGACTCAACCGGCAGGCGAGAGCCATATCACAGCGGCCAATGGCGACGATAACCTGATATACCTCGAAATCGACAGCGGCCCTTATTTAGTTAAACCAGTAGAGCAAGCATTTGATAATGGTGAGCGTTCGATTAACATGACTGAAAGCAACTTGTTTTGGTTAAATGTCAAAGATGCAACCTGGCTGAAAGCGGGCAATGCGCAAATCAGTTATTTATGGGGCAAACCAGACGCCGCCAATGGTAGTTTTGTTAAACTTCCCGCAGGTTTTAAAGGAGCGATTGAAAGCGGCAATGCACTTAAAGCTGTGGTGGTAAAAGGCAGTGCAACCTATCAATGGGATAATCAACAAACACTAACAGCATTAACCCCAAGCAGCTTTTTTAGCTCAGACGCGCAGGGCAAGCATGTAATTAATGCTAAAACCGAAGTGGTACTGTATGTCAATTCGACAGGGCCGTTTAGCGTAAAATAGCTTTTTGTTAGTAATGGCCTAATCAGTACGAATATTGTAGTGATTAGGCTTTTTATTGCTTCGCGGCAATGGTTTCTAGCTGTAGGCCGCTCTATTTGTGTTTTGTACTTATGACATTTGAATTTAACCGTGCTGAATTTAACCGTGCCACCCATTGTTAATTTTTGACCGAGTTTTGTAGTTTCTGCAGATTAAGGTAATGCCGATAAGGTGAATCATGATGATTTGCGAGACGACTGTCCGCCCCATGGACGGGGCGGCCGAGCTACAAGGATGTACTTGTGCGTGTCGGTGAGTGAATGTAATGGTTCGCCAATTTAATGAATTTGACTGTTCCTGCTTTTTGACTAAGCGAAGCGCCACGACGTTAGTGGCCGCAGGCCATAAAGTATAAAAAGTACATAAGCACAAAGCTAACACCTGGATCCCCGATAAAAGCACTCGAGGATGACGGCGTAGAGCTGGATTCCTTCCGAAGAATCTAACCGTACCACCCATTTTTAATTTTGACTGAGTTTTTTATTTCTGCAGATTAAGATAATACCGAGAAGCTGAATCATGATGATTTGCGAGGCGACCGTCCGCCCCATGGCCGCTCTTTGGCATCTGACTCATATGGATATGGGAAATGTCATGTGATGTAGGTAACATCATTTACCATGCCATCGCGGCATTTGTGAATCCCTTCACATCAGACAGGCGGCCGAGCTACAAGAACTTTTTATTTCAAAAGAAGTGCTGCGTGTCGTTGAGTGAATGTCATGGTTCGCCAATAAAACTAAATATGACTGTTCCTGCTTTTGTACTAAGCGAAGCGCCACGACGTTAGTGGCCGCAGGCCATAAAGTACAAAAAGTACAAAAAGTACATAAGCAAACACCTGGATCCCCGATAACAGCACTCGAGGATGACGGCGTAGAGCTGGATTCCGGCTCAAAAGCATTGCCGGAAAGACAGAGTCTGAGCATTGCTGGAATATGACGAAATCAAGGAATGACTGTTGGGTTAACCCAAGCCTTTCTATTTACTCTTCTTGGCTCAAAATAAAATTGCTAATTGCTTTTGAGATCATGTCTTTCTTCATTGTGGTGCGTGATACTCGCTGATCAAACCAAAAGCTCATGGGTTGATCGAAACCGATACCGTGCATGTAGTTGTAGAGCGCTTTGCGTAATCCTTCGCCGAGCATGTCGTGATCGGTGCCGGTTGGGTCGGTAAAGTCGACATCGTTTTCAGCAAAAAATACCTCTGGGCGTGGATCTAGGGTGATGCCAAACTCTTCCGGGTTCATGCCGATTGGGCTGTGTGCGGTGGCGACAAAACGATGCCAGTAGGCCGACTGGAAACAGCCTTGTTGCATCAACTGACGCACCATCTCTAATGCATCAATCGTTTCTTGCTCGGTTTGCGTCGGGAAGCCATACATTAAATAAGCGTGTACCAAAATGCCCGCGTCGCTAAATGCTTTGGTAACCTGGGCGACGCGTTCAACACTGACGCCTTTTTTCATCAACTTTAATAATCTGTCTGACGCGACTTCAAGGCCGCCGCTGACGGCGATACAACCAGAGTCTGCCAATAGCTGGCAACGTGCTGGGCTAAAGGTGCGCTCAAAACGAATATTGCCCCACCAACTGATCACTACGTTACGTTCAATCAATCGTTTGGCGAATGCGAATAAGGTTTTTGGTGGTAAAGCTTCATCGACAAAATGGAAACCAGTTTGTCCGGTTTCGGCGATGAGCGCTTCGATGCGGTCGACCAAAACATCTGCACCCGCGGTATCGTAGCGGTCGATATAATCTAGGCTGACATCGCAAAAGCTGCATTTACGCCAGTAACAACCGTGGGCGATGGTTAATTTGTTCCAGCGGCCATCACTCCAAATGCGGTGCATTGGGTTGAGCATTTCGCATAACGACAAGTACTCGGTTAATGGCAAACCATCGTAAATTGGTGCGCCGACCTCAGATTGTGGAATGTCGTGTAGCTCAGTATTTTGATTAAGATGAACGTAAGGCTCGCCGTTTTCATCTTCTGCTAAAAAGTAAGTTCGTACTAGCTCATCGACTTCGCGCTTGCCCTCAAAGTATTCTAGTAAGGTAATTAATGGGCGTTCGCCGTCGTCTAAACAAATAAAGTCGACAAATTCGAATACTCTTGGGTCTTTTAATGCTCGCAGCTCAGTATTCACAAAGCCGCCACCCATAACAATAGGCAGCTCAGGATTGATGGCTTTGCAAGTTTGTGCAATGCGTAATGCGCCAAGCATATTGCCAGGGAACGGCACGGTTAATGCGATTACGCTAGGTTGAGTTTCTTCTAAATATTGCTCGACGAGCTGCTCTAAAATGTCCGAACTAAAACTCGGTTCACCCATTAAAGTGTCATATAAATTATCAAATGTTGGGTTGGCCGCGGCGAGGCGCTCGCCATAACGGCTGACTTCAAAATACGGATCAACCCCTTGGGTGATGACGTTCGACAGGTCGTTAATGAATAACGTGGCCAGATATTTGGCTTTATCTTGCACGCCAAGATTACCAAAAGCAGCTTGCAGCACGTCGCCCGACACAGCTTCCATTTGTGCTATGGCGTCAAATGCTGGGCCTTCGGGTAAAAAACGACGGGTGTTGATGCGCATGGCAAGGCTTGGATCTTTGCCTTGTAAAAAGCGAATTGCGGGTTCTACCGTGAGGTGGTAACGGTCAAATTCGGCTAAAAAATTAAAAATAACATCAGGTAATTCATCGTCTTCAAATTGCTCGAAGTTTTCTTCTACATGTTGACGGATCACCTCTAGCGCAGGTGCGGTCATCATTTCAAGAAACAACTCAATGGCAGGATCTCGCTGAACCGCTTCATAGCCTCGTGAACGTAAAAACCCCGTTAAATACGCCGTTGCTGGATACGGCGTATTAAGTTGGGTCATTGGAGGGGTCATCAGAAGAACGGTCATAGCCTGCCTTTATCGTAAAGCCAATAGAAATAAGGCTGCATTCTAGCAGTAAAAATGGCTCAAATCCCTTTAATTAAGGCTTTCATCTTGAATGGTCTGCAGCGTTAGCGACTCGGAAGAACCGTGCCTTTTGTGCAAAATATTGCGCAGTTTACGGCTAAGACCACAATGATGAGTAATATGCTGCTCTCTTTCCATTTTTTAAGAGGAAGCTCTCTAAGCTCAGGCTATTTAAGAATAGGGGTTAAATAACCCGTGCCCAGTTGGCGCATTTGCCGTTCAACCCATACCACACGTTGGCTAAGATATGGAGTTAAGTGGTTTGGGTTACGATTACGCGGGCTAGGTAACAATACCGCCAGTTTTGCCGCTTCTTTGCTGCTAAGATATTTTGCGGGTTTATTAAAATAGTGTTGGCTGGCTGCTTCTACGCCATAAATGCCTTTACCAAATTCGGCCACGTTTACGTACACTTCTAAAATGCGTTTTTTGCCCCAAATAGCTTCAAGGCCTAACGCTAACACGGCTTCTAATCCTTTACGAACAAAGCTTTGCCCTGGCCATAATAAGAGGTTTTTGGCTGTTTGTTGAGTAATCGTGCTGGCACCACGCAAGCCTTGACCGTCGTCGTATTGCTCAATCGCTTTGCTGATAGCATTAAAATCGACGCCATAATGTTGAGGGAAAAGTTGATCTTCTGAGGCGACCATGGCAAGTGGTATATGCGCAGGCAGTTCATCAATGCTGACCCAATCTTGGCTAACCGGATAATCGCTTTGTAGTATAAATGAGGTTGTTGGAGGTGGTGCAAATCTTAGCAACAACAAAAAAAGCGTCAGTAAAGCTAAAAAGCGCCATGTAAAATACCAGGTCCATCCGAAAAAACCGCGCTTACGATTTGCCATGCATTGCCTCATGTTAGATATCACGTCGTATTCAACGCGCAGGAGTATAGAATATCACTAATTAAAGCGATACAACCACGCAAGCTTAAACCAAGATGCCAGCCCTAGCTTCTAGCTCTCTATACTTGCTTTCTATCTTAGTTCTCTATTCTAATATTGAGTATCAATCCTGAGCACCTAAATTTTAGAAAGCAGGGCTTGAATGTCAGTCAAACTGGTTTGCCATTGTTGATAATCAAGCGTTATAGGGTAAGCCTGATTATTGGCTACGAGTACTAACGACGGAAATCCTTGGATTGGCAGTTTACGGGCAAAGTGAATCTCTTTTTGTAGAAGCTGTTCAGTTTGTTCACTTAACAATTGTTGTTTAAATTGATCAACATTAATGCCTAAGGTTTCGGCCAATGCACACAACACGTCAATATCTGACGGATTGTTGGCATGTAAATAATAAGCATGCTGAATCGCATTTACCATGGCTTGTTCCTGGCCATGTTGGCGGGCAACTAGTGTTGCTCGGCAAGCTGGGTAGGTAGAACGCCGTGGCTTACATGTACGCCAAAAATCGTGATTAAACTGAGTGCCTAACTGCTGGTTAATTCTTTGCCATGTTTGCTCAAGCATCTGTTGCATCGCTTCTGGCATCGGCTCCGCTGAGTCAGGTGCTAGGCCGCCAACAAGGTAGGTGACATCAAGTTTCTGCCCAAATTCTTGTCTTAACTTTTGTTGCAGTATGTCCCATGTAGGGCGGTAGCCCCAGCACCAGCTACACATAGGATCGTGAACATAATACAGTGTTGGTTTGGCAGTACTAATCTCAGGCGTTTTAATTGTCATATAACTTCATTATTTCATTAACATTTAACTAATAGACTATGCCATCTACACAATCTATGCCATTCAAATTAATGGTGAGAGCCTGTTGATTTAAATGGTGCAACACAACGTCAGTAACGTTAGATTAATGATTACAGTTAAGGAGTGATGGAATGACAAGGAACAACAAGATAACATTGGGTGCGTTGGCAATATTGAGTAGTTTATTTTGTTTATCAGCGTGTAACAGTAACGATAGCGACAATACATCATCAACGGATGTTGATAAAAGTATCAGTGCGCAAGTGGGGCCAAGGCCGCTTTTTTTAGTTGATCAAATGCAAGATAGCGAATTGAAAACCCAGTTAGCTCAATGCGAGTCTGGGCCATTTTATCGTAGCGACTTTTCTATTGGTCACCGCGGTGCCTCAATGCAATTTCCTGAACACACTAAAGAAGCCTACCAAGCCGCTATTGATTCTGGTGCAGGTATTGTTGAGTGTGACGTGACCTTTACCAACGACAAAGCCTTAGTGTGCCGTCATTCACAATGCGACTTAGCCACCACGACTAATATTTTATCTATTCCTGCATTAGCCAATAAGTGCTCTGTACCCTTTACGCCAGCAGATGCGGCTAACGGTGTTAGTGCAACCGCGACCTGTTGTACCAGCGACATTAGTCTTGCTGAGTTTAAAACCTTAAAAGGCAAAATGGATGGCTATAACCCTAATGCGACCACAGTTGCTGAGTTTATGGATGGCACTCCGAACTGGCGCACCGACTTATATGCGGCCACTGGCACGTTAATGACTCACGCAGAAAGTATTGCGTTATTTAAGTCTGCTGGGGTAAAAATGACACCTGAGCTTAAATCTGCCAGTGTGACTATGCCATTTGATGGTTTTAGCCAACAAGATTATGCGCAAAAAATGCTTGATGAATATACCGCTGCAGGTGTTGATGCGTCGCAGGTTTTCCCACAATCGTTTAATTTAGATGATGTGAAGTACTGGATAGCGAATGCCCCAGAGTTTGCTGAGCAAGCAGTATACCTTGATGGTCGTGATAGTGAGGCTGGATTTGATCCACAAAATAGTGCGACTTGGTCACCAAGCATGGATACTTTAGCCGCAGATGGTGTAAAAATTATTGCGCCGCCACTGTGGATGTTGGTCACCTTAGATGACAATAACACTATTGTGCCTTCTGAATACGCGAATGCTGCGAATGCAGCAGGATTGAAAATCATTGCTTGGTCGCTAGAGCGTTCTGGCCTGCTCAGTCAGGGCGGTGGCGGTTGGTATTATCAAAGTATTGCTGATGTAATTGATAATGAAGGTGACACCTATGAGTTGGTTGATGTGCTGGCTAAAGATGTGGGTGTGATAGGCATCTTTTCCGATTGGCCTGCTACTGTCACTTACTATGCTAATTGCATGGGAATGTAACGAACATAGATTTGGGATCATCAACCGCAACGGTTTGTGTTCAACGTCTTTTAACACAAATACCATGACGAAAGGTGCCAACATTGTTGGCACCTTTTTTATTAAGCGAACTATACTCGAGATTACGGCATTATTGTTCCCTTAAATGGACGATAAAACACGCTATTAGCCTGCTTAATTTGATTGAGGTTTTTTCATCGATGCCCGAAGTCACTGAATTCGAAAACAAATAATATTTAGGTTTACGGCATTAGCCTTTAGTCTATATAGATCACACTGAATGTCGGTGTTAGGGTATCAGCACAATAAGACAGATAACCATATAAGAAATAAGGATATTGTAATGAAATTAACTAAACGCTTTTGTATGATAGGCGCAGCGGCTGCGTTATCAATCAGTACCGCAGTCATGGCCGCTCCTACTTTTATTAATATTCTCACCGGCGGTACCAGTGGTGTTTACTACCCAATTGGTGTTGCGCTTTCCCAGCTTTACAGTAATGGTATTGAAGGCTCTAAAACTTCAGTACAAGCCACTAAAGCCTCAGTTGAAAACCTTAACTTATTACAAGCTGGCCGTGGTGAATTAGCGCTTGCACTGGGTGATTCTGTGTCTGCAGCATGGGAAGGCGATACTGAAGCTGGCTTTAAAGCACCATTGAAAAAGTTACGTGTGATTGCTGCAACATATCCAAACTTTATTCAAATCGTTGCCAATAAAGATGCTGGTATCAAGACGTTGGCTGACTTAAAAGGCAAGCGTATTTCTGTTGGTGCACCTAAATCTGGTACTGAGCTTAATGCCCGCGCTATTTTTGCTGCTGCCGGCTTAAGTTATGACGACATGGGAAAAGTGGAGTTTTTACCTTATGCCGAGTCTGTCGAGCTGATTAAAAACCGTCAACTTGATGCCACGTTACAATCATCTGGTTTAGGTATGGCGGCGATTCGCGACTTAGCCGCAACAATGGACATTAACTTTGTTGCCATTCCTGAGGATGTTGTCGCTAAAATTAATAACCCTGCTTATCAGGTGGGGGTGATTACGGCTAATACTTATGAAGGCCAAACTGAGGATGTTAGTACGGTTGCGATCCAAAACTTACTGGTAAGTCACAGCAAAGTGTCTGATGAAGTGGCGTATCAAATGACTAAGCTGATGTTCGACAATCTAGAACGCTTAGGTACTGCGCACTCTGCCGCTAAAGATATTAGTCTAGATAAAGCGACTAAAAACCTACCTATACCATTGCACCCAGGTGCTGAGCGCTACTACAAAGAAGTGAATGCGCTGTAATTCACTTTTTCTACCTTGAAGCGCTTGTTTGGATAACACATACCAAGCAAGCGCTTATTTGTTTTTAATGCATACCGATTTTTAGCCGTAGTCAGCGTAGAGGCATACCATGAGCGATCCATCCATTAACCAGAACACTTTGTCAGAGCAAGGCTTAAGTGCTGACACTCGTGATTGGCCAAAAGCTTTATTTGTAGTGGCATTGGTTTTTTCTATTTTCCAAATAACCACTGCCGCGTTTCATCCGGTTTCAACCCAGGTTTTACGTGCTGTGCACGTGGGCTTTTTATTGTTAGTGGTATTTATCAGTTATCCGGGGGTCGGTAAAAGTAAACCTTGGCAGCCTCTAGCTTGGGTACTTGGCTTAGCTGGTATGGCGACAGCAGCCTATCAATGGGTGTTTGAAGCTGACTTAATTCAACGCTCAGGTGACCTAACTCAAGGCGATATGATTATCGGTACCATACTGGTGGTGCTTGTGTTTGAGGCCGCCAGACGAGTGATGGGGATTGCCTTGCCGATCATTTGTGGTTTGTTTTTAGCCTATGGTTTGTTTGGTGAATTTTTGCCTGGTGAGTTAATGCACCGTGGTTATGGCGTTGACCAGATCATTAACCAATTAGCCTTTGGTACTGAAGGGTTATACGGCACACCAACGTATGTGTCGGCCACTTATATCTTCTTATTCATTTTGTTTGGTGCATTTTTAGAGCAAGCCGGGATGATCCGCTTATTTACCGACTTTGCTATGGGATTATTTGGCCATAAGGTTGGTGGTCCGGCAAAAGTGTCGGTGGTTTCATCTGCACTGATGGGCACGATTACCGGTTCTGGGGTGGCCAACGTAGTGACTACTGGGCAATTTACCATTCCATTAATGAAGCGTTTTGGCTATAAGTCTGCATTTGCTGGTGGTGTAGAAGCCACGTCCAGTATGGGCAGTCAAATTATGCCGCCGATCATGGGCGCAGTGGCTTTTATTATGGCCGAAACGATTAACGTACCGTTTATTGAAATTGCAAAAGCGGCAATGATCCCTGCAGTGTTGTATTTCTGCTCAGTGTTTTGGATGGTGCACTTAGAAGCTAAGCGCGCCAACTTATCTGGCTTACCTAAAGACCAGTGCCCTGATCCTTGGGCGGCTATTAAGCTTCGCTGGTACTTACTTATTCCACTATTTATATTAATTGGTTTGTTGTTTTCTGGCCGCACGCCGTTGTTTTCTGGCATGGTCGGTTTAGCGCTAACTGCGATTGTGATTTTAGGCTCAGCGATTATTTTAAATGTGTCGTCAAAGATCATGCGTTTTGCTTTTTGGGTAGCGTTAGGCGTGCTATGTGCAGGCTTTTTTCAGTTAGGGATTGGCGTAGTATTTGGTGTTATTGCTTTGCTGGTGGTGATTAGCTGGTTTGTAAAAGGCGGCAAAGAAACACTTACATTATGTGTACATGCACTTGTTGAAGGTGCGCGTCATGCGGTGCCTGTGGGTATAGCTTGTGCGTTGGTTGGGGTGATTATTGGTATTGTATCGTTAACCGGTATTGCTTCCACTTTTGCGGGTTACATTTTGGCTGTGGGCCAAGACAACCTATTCTTGTCGTTAGTGTTAACTATGGTGACGTGTTTAGTATTAGGTATGGGTATTCCAACTATTCCTAACTACATTATTACCAGCTCTATTGCTGCTCCGGCTTTATTAGACTTAGGTGTGCCGTTAATTGTGTCGCATATGTTCGTGTTTTATTTTGGCATTATGGCCGATTTAACACCGCCAGTAGCACTGGCCTGTTTTGCCGCGGCGCCAATTGCGAAAGAGAAAGGTTTAAAAATCAGTTTATGGGCCATTCGAATCGCCATAGCTGGGTTTATTATTCCGTTTATGGCTGTGTACGACCCTGCGTTAATGCTGCAAGGTGGCGGCGTGCTTGCCACCGTGTTTGTGGTGCTAAAAGCCACGGTCGCCATTGGCATTTGGGGGGTTATTTTTACCGGCTACTTATTGCAAAAACTGTACCTATGGGAGCGTATTTTAGGCTTTATTGCGGGTGGCAGCCTAATTTTAGCCACGCCATTAAGTGATGAAATTGGTTTTGGTTTAGCACTAGCATTTATTTTACAACATGCATGGCGCGCTCGTAAGCTTAAACGCTTGGCGCAGGAAGGCTAATGTTAGGGTTGTGTTTAGGGTTAGCTGGCAGCATTTGGGCGCAAGTGCCTGCTGAGCAATTGACATTATCTTGGACTCATACCATTGAGAAGGTGCGTTGGGCAGAAGATTATCGCATTTTGCCTGACGGCTTTATCCTTGAACAAGCCAGAGTGAAAGGCAGCGGCGCTGGAATGGAAATTCCCGCTGATGCGGTACTCATTGACGGCAACTGGCATTATCAGCCTAAGTTGCCGGTTTTGCCTATGCTAAAGTTGGGGCGTACACCTGAGGCGGGTGATTACCAATTATGTGTGTCATCAGCTAACCAAGAGCAACAGTGTCAACCAATGAGTTTTTGGGTGGGAGAGCCAACAACCGCGCAACCCTCGATAGAGCTGTGGGCTTGTGACATACAAAATTAGGGCTGCGAGCCCAAATAATGAGCTAGATTTTTATAATCATAAAGCCCGTTTTGAACATAAAAAAAGCTGAATCAATGGATTCAGCTTTTTTTGTCTAGATATGTGCAGAACTTACTTTGCAAAAGCGTCTTGCAGTGACGGAACCACTTGCTTCTTACGACTTAATACACCGTCTAACCACACACGGCCATTAACGGTTGGCTTGCCATAGGCGCGCTCTGTTAAATCCGCTGAGTCAGAAACCACTAACATCTCTGATCCTTCTTTCATGATGTCGGTAAGCAGTAGTAATACGCTGTGACGATTGCCTTCTACTTTTAGTTTAGCAATATCGGCTTCTAAGTCAGCTTTAATGTCGTCAAATACAGATAAGTCTATAACTTCTAATTGGCCGATACCGATTAGGTTACCGTTCATGTTGAAGTCTTTAAAATCACGCATAACAAGATCACGAGCTGGCGTGCCTTCAACAGCTGATTTGACTTTAAACATGTCCATACCGACTTCTTTAAAGTCTTCAATGCCCGCGATTTCAGCTAAAGCTTCGACGCAGCGAATATCAGCCGTGGTACAGGTTGGTGATTTAAAAATAACGGTATCGCTTAAAATAGCGCACATCATGATGCCAGCGATATTGGCTGGGATTTTGACTTGATAAAAGTCGTACATCATTTTTATGACAGTGTTGCTGCAACCAACTGGACGGATCCAACATTCTAGCGGAGTAGAAGTGGTTAAATCGCCGAGTTTATGGTGATCAACAATCCCAACGATAGTGGCTTGGGCAATATCGTCCGGAGCTTGAGTGATTTCAGAATGGTCGACAATATACACATCTTCGCCAGCATAACTGGTTTTGTATTCAGGCGCTTCAAAACCAAATTTTTCTAAGATAAAGGCGGTTTCTGGTGATAATTCACCTAAACGTGCAGCAATAGCTGGCTCGCCGATTTGGTTTTTTAAATATGCTAATGCGATAGCACCACAAATTGAATCTGAATCAGGGATCTTGTGACCCACTACATACATTGCCATTGAAAGACTCTCCTATAAAGTTGTGCTGATTTTAACAAGGATTAATCGTCATCGCATTAAAAAATGCAGACTGGGTTTTTTAAGCATAAAAAAAGCCCCAAGCGGAGAGTCTCGGGGCCTTTTTTATGCTACTCAGGGTATGCGTACTTGTGGCATGTTGTTGTGCTTCTAGTATTGCTCATCTGTATGTCATGTCAGCTTTTTATTGACCAAATGAGATACGCTTAATGTGCAAAACTTTTGACCTTTTTATGTCACTAAAAGCTCATGCCAGTAAAAAATTATGTCACTAAAAACAGTTTAGCAGAACTTGCACTAATAAGGAGTCAGACCAGCTGCTGATTTTTTGGACAACGATTATGAGCAGTAAACGTTGACGTTACACACGCACTTTTATTACGACTTTACGCACTTGTTGCGGTAAGGCGCTAGTGCCTGGCATATGGATATCTCCAGGGAAAAACAATGCAAACATACCTGCTTTTAATGGAATAAACGCTGCCTCTTGCTTGTTTGATTCATAGTCGTAATTAGCGTAATCATGATCAGCAAAATAGGCTTTTGATGGGGTTTGGTCTGCTAACGGTAAATAACCAAACTCTTCTTCGCCACTAACCACGTATTGCACATCAATGTATTTTTCGTGGGCCTCAAAAGGCTGTGTTTCTTTTGGTTTAGTTTGGTAGTCATTTACAATCACAAAAATATCTTTGCCATCTAATGGGTAATTACCCGTTTCAAGTTGGCTAAAATCTGTGTCAGCTAAGTGCGCTAATGCCGTGGCTAAACGCGGGCTAAGTTGAGTATAAAGGTGACGATTTGCTAGGGTATCGACAATCATAAAAATTCCGTAAGATATAAACCGTAAAAACATGATAGCTTGTAAGAGTATAAAGTTTTACAGAAATATCAGCATTAGAAAAATAGAAGGATTGTACATTGCCTGCATTACGTTTACTTGCTGGACCAACCGCTTATGAACAAATAGAAGCGAATGGCTTAGAACAATCATTATTTACTCAGCTGTTTGCTGCTTCTGGTGGCCCCAAATGGCTTGCTATTGCTGGGTTAGATAAATACTTATTTAGCGAATTTTTTCAAGGGCGAGAAGATCCGCTTTATACCATGGGAGCATCTTCTGGCGCGTGGCGATTAGCCTGTATGGCGCAGCAAAACCCATTGGCTGCTTATGAACGATTTGAGCATTTTTATATCAATCAACGCTACGATGTAGCTAAACCGACACGCGAGCAAGTGAGTGCGCAAGTGCTTAAGATTGTTGACGGTATTTTAGGTGAGCAGCAGGGTGCTGATATTTTAGCAAACCCATTAATTCGACATCATATGGTGGCGTGTCGTGCACGCCATTTAAATCGCATCCACGCTAAGTTTGGCCTAATGGTTGGGCTGTCTATGGCCGCGGTGAGTAATATTGTTAATCGAAAAAGTTTAGGCTGGCATTTTGAGCGGGTGATTTTAAGCCACAAAGATGCGGCGTCACCGTTTAGACGCTTAAAAGACCTACCGACCAAACATGTTGAACTGACTCAAGACAATATTCGTCATGGCTTATTAGCGACAGGGTCGATCCCTTTGCTACTTGATCCAGTGAAAGATCTACAAGGTTCACCAAAAGGTCATTATTACGATGGTGGCATTACCGATTACCATTTTGATATGCCACTGCCTGCGGCGACTGGCTTGAGTTTATATCCCCATTTTTATCCTTACATGAGCCCTGGCTGGTTTGATAAGTCGTTACTGTGGCGTAAAGCGAAAGCGAATTATCATAACGGACTCATTTTAGCTCCGAGTAAGCAATTTATTGCCAGCTTACCTTTTGGAAAAATTCCAGATAGAGAAGATTTTAAACACCTCGACAGCGATAGTCGTATTGCTTACTGGCAACAAAGTGTGCAACAAAGCCAAGTGCTTGCTGATGAGTTTGCTGAAATAGTGGCAAAGGGCAACATTATGGATAGGATTGAACGCCTGTAAGCTGGAGTGAAAATTAACTTTTTGTGTAAATTTGTTGTTTGACTGAAATATAGCCAGACTAAACTAGGTCTAATTAGTTAGTTGAGTGTGCCAAATTATGTGTCAATGTCGTTAGTTAGCATTATTTATTGTGCTTATGTTGTTGAAATATTGACCACTGCTACACTTATTCTATTGATTTGATTTTGGTTCAGTAACTTCACCTTTGGTGTGGGAGGCTGCTATGCAAACACAAGAAATGGCGTTATTAATTCAAGATGGCGTGTTATTACCCGGTGGGCGACTCGAGATCCGTATTGTGTCACCGTGTGATCTCAGCATGATAGCCCAAGTGTTAAAGGGTCATTATAAGCTTGCCTTTGCAGCGCTAAAATCCAATAGCGAACTCCCTTGTTACATATCTGCCACTCGTTGCAATATCATCGATTTTAATCAATTAGCAGACAACAGCTTAAGCATTGTGATTGAAGGATCGCAACGAGTTAAAATCTTATCGGCAGCTCAGCAGCGCGATGGTAGTTGGATTGCACGTGCATTACCTTGTCAAAATTGGAGCCAAGAGCCGATAGCTGGTGAGTTTGAAATTATCAGTGCGGCGCTGGAGCAGTTTTATCAAGTCAACCCAGATTTACTTGAGTTGTATTCGCAAGTGCATTTAGAGGATGCCACCTGGGTCAGCCAACGTTGGCTAGAGGTGTTACCTATGTATAACCGCGATAAGTTGGTATTAGTTGAGCAACCGAACTGCCATAAAACTATGGATTTTGTATTACAGCTGCTTAAGTCTCATGTCGATGTTTAAGCGGTGCATGGTGGGCGATACACTGATAACATAGTGTGAATTATCTTTCTCAATGTTTGTATGTATAGTCCATTTTATGCCAAATTTAGCCTCAAACGATTCACTTTCAAACGATTTAGCCCCACATTCAACCTCAGCCATAGCGGCGCAACCTTCGTATATTGTGCTGCCTCGAGAAAGTGAATTGGCGGATAAGTTATACCTCACCGTACTTGAGTTTTTGGTTGATCATTTTAAGCAAATTGAGGCCAGCGTATGGCAGCAGCGTATTAATGATGGCAAGGTGCATTGGCAAAATGGTGAGTTAATAGATGCGACGAGCGTGTATCAAGCGACTGCGCGAGTGTACTACTATCGCGAGGTTCAGGCTGAAACTAAAGTGCCGTTTTATGAGCAAATACTCTATCAAGACAGCGACACTATTATTGTTTATAAACCGCATTTTTTACCAGTGACGCCTGGCGGTAATTTTGTCAACGAATGCCTGGTGCACCGATTACGGATTGCCACACAAATAGATACTGTTGCTCCTGCCCATCGACTCGATAAAGACACCGCGGGGGTGATGTTGATGACGCTCAATCCACAAACCCGTCATGCATATCACCAGTTATTTTTAGACGACAAAATAACGAAGAACTACCAGGCTATTGCCAAGGTTACTCCAGAGTTATTAGCGCAAATAGCTGATAAAACCTGTGAATTGCCGCTGCATTGGACAGTAAAAAATCGTATTGTTGCCGCTAATCCTAGCTTTACCATGCAAGTAGTAGAAGGTGAAGCTAACAGTCATTCAGAAATAAGCCTCGTAGCAGTAAAAGACGGTTTAGGTTTGTTTGAGCTCAGCCCTATTACTGGTAAAACTCATCAATTAAGAGTGCATATGTTGAGCTTGGGGATGCCAATACTCAATGATCGATTTTATCCGGTGTTACAGCCTAAAGGGCCAGATAATTATGATAAGCCATTGCAGTTATTGGCCAAGCGTTTACGTTTTAGCGATCCACTCAGTGGAATTGAGCAAGACTATGAGTGTCAGGGATTAGATTTGTTAGCAATGATTTAAATTGTGTCTATGAAATAAAACCGCCATCGATAAGTCGATGGCGGTTTGGTTTCTAGCATTTAGGTATGCTCTTTACTTAGCGTGTTTAACCCCTTTGCGGTTTTTCATAGGGTCACCATCATAACCAAGAGCTTTCCAATCTAAACGTTGGCCTTTATTATGGCAGTCGTTACATTGCAGAGCTTTGTCTTTTGGAGTAACCATATGGTTGATACGCCACCACATTTCGGTTTCAACAAAACCATGTTTACCACTGTATTTTAAGCCTTTCTCTACCATGATTGGGTTAGCTTCCATGCCCAATTTAGCCGCTAGATCCCAGTCAAATTTATCCCAGTATCCGCCTTCACCGTAGGTTTTTGGTGTCAGTAAGATATTAAGCTCTGAGTCGTAGATTTGCTTGCCTGTATGCACTTTAAAAGGATAAATCTTGGCTTTAGGGTCGTTAATGTTACCTAATGGATAAGCGAGTTTTACCGTTTTAGTTGGGTCAATTTTATCGCCAGCCATGTATGCATCGGCGCTACCATTAAACCAGGCATATTGTGGTGGGACATCTTTTTGCCAAATAAAGCTGCCTTTCTTTTTGTTAAAGGTGTGCTTGCCATTTTCATCTGTAGTGTCTTTAAGATCTTGGCCAGCAACAGACCAGTCCCAACGCATTTTTGTTGGTTCTACTTTAGCAAAAGTAGGAATATGACAGGTTTGGCAAGCTACGGTTGCAGTATGAGTGTTGAGCTTTTTGTTTTGGTGCGGTGCTTCATCATGACAATTTACACAACCAATTTTGGTTTCTCCTCCAGGTGAAACTCCCATCGCATTACCACTGATTTGATGCTTCTCAGTGACGTGGCATTCTTGACATTGAAAGTCATTACCGTCGGTGTCCATGTGTACATCGGTTGCGCGATCAGGGTAAGACATTGATGAGTCTAAATCACCATGTTTAACCGCATCACCACCGCCGCCGTAAAAATGGCAGCTGCCGCAGTTATCGCGTACGGGGGCACCGACATTTTGTGCCACTCTGGCTAAGTCTACTTTACCAAATACCTCGCCTGCACCAGCTGGGTCTTTCATGTAAGTCCCCGTGGTGTCGTGACACACTAAACAGTCCACTTTGGTCATGTCTTTAAAGTCGAAGTTTGAATCTTTCCAACCATAACCGGCATGACAACTTGTGCAGCGGGGCTCGTTGCCTGAAATCGACACACAAAAGTTGTTAATACTGTTCTTTTTACCGCGTTTAACTGTACGTCCTGGTAACTCTTGCTCCAGTTCCCATGTCCAGTGGGAAGATTTCATAAAGTCTTCGGCATGTTCTTTGTGGCAGGTTAAACATTGGGTAGTCACTTCCGGGCCATTAGCAAAGGGCCCTTGCAGTGCATCTTTATGGTTAAAGGCTGCCTGTGCGCTGCTGCTAAGCAACAGTATGACTGCCAGTGCGGTGAATTTTTTCATGATATGTGTCCTTACCCCTGAGTTTGCACTCAGGGGGACCAATGTGAAGTTCAGGTTAGAAGTTAATGGTCAGTGATGCGTTGATGTCGTAGGCGGTGTCAACCACTGGTAGCATTGAGTAAGCTGTACCGGCAATTACATCGTCTACTTTTTGTGGTGCACCAACAGGAGACCCACTTCCGGTGTATTCATAGTCATAATACAAACCGGCTAACTTGATAAACATTTTAGGATTAATATCAAAGATATAATAAGCTTCTGCAACATGACCTCGAGTGGCTAATTTGCTGCCGATTGGGTCATCTTGCGCTTGGGTGAATGGGCTCCAGTATTTAGAACCATAGTTATATTCTAGGCCAAACTTGCCGTATGGTGCAGGAATTTGCATACCCACATATACGCCGTAACCATCTTTTGTATCGCTATCGACAGTTTCTGTTGGCACCATAATAATTTCAGTACCTGTGCTATTTAATGTCGCTTCAAATACGGCATCACTTAGCATTCCACCGAACATGCCTGCATTGCCGCTAGGTTCAGCACGGGTCCAACCGAGTGAAGCAAACAGCTTCATGTCTTCGTCAGATTCATAGGCATAACCTAAACCGCCTAGGTACATGTCGCCAATGACATCGCTAGGTTGTACTCGAGTGACAAAGTTAAAGTTTTCAAACTTTTGCATGTCTTGATACATGGTTGGTGCAAAAATACTGGCGAGCTGTGTAGGGAATGCCATGGTGCCAGTAAAACCATCGTTTACATCTTTGGCGCCGAACAAGGTGAACTGTAAGAAATGGTTCCCATCATTAATGACGTCGATATTAAATCCACCTAGATGGGTATCTTTGGTAATGATATCGCCAAATAATTCACCGTTGCCGTATTGTGATTCAAAGCCTTGGCCGTAGCAGAAGCGGACCGTCTGGCCTTCAATGCCGGTAATATCGGTTAAGTCATACCCTAATGTTGCACCGTCGAAGTTAAAGTTAACTAAGTGGCCAGATGGGGTACCTCCTCGAAGCTCATTTTCACGGTAGTGGCTTGGTGGGCCGTAGGTTGAAGGACGGCGTCCAATAGAAAGATATGCACCGCTACCATTAATGTCTTTCCAGTTAAAATAGGCTCGCTCGACTTTTAATTCATCACCACTAGTGCTGCCGCTGCTGGTACCGTCCATGGTAAATGAGTTCCATGAATCAAATACTTTAACGCCTGTTGAGTCGCCCCAACTTTTGAACATGGTAAGACGCCCTGCAAAGCTCACGTTGTCCCACACTTTTGCGTTAAGATTTAGGCGAAGGCGGGTAGTGTAAAAGATATCATTATCAATATCTTGTTGGGTTTTTTGTCCCAACGCCATTGGCATCACTCCCTGAAGCATACCGCTTTGAAACGCGGCGGCTAAATCAGGGTTAGCCATCAACATTTGGCCTAAAGGCGAGCTGGCACTGCTTGGATCGCCAAATTCACCTGCCATTGCTTTAGCGGCGAAGTCAGAAAAGTTGACGTTCATTGCAGGATTCCAGGTGACATTTTGATAGTGCAATGAATGCGCTTTAGTCCTGAAGTCACCGGTAATTTCGATTCTGTCTAATGCGCTATGACGTTCGGTTTTGTCAACGCGTGAGTTTAAGTAATCTAAATCTTCAGATATTTCGGCCAACTGCTTTTCTAGCTCGGCAATTTTTTGTACATCGGTGTCAGTTGCTATGGCTGCACTACTCATAAAGAGCGCGTTAGCAACAAGTATTGAGATAAGTGTTCTCATTATGTTTCTCCCCATATTTGCCTAAAATTAAATCTATTAAGCAAATTTTGGTTGTAAGATTCCCTGGGGCTAAGCCCCATTGTTTTTTTTCGATTCGGTTACTGGCTGATGTTGGTGTTTACGATTAAACGTAAATCAGCAGGATTGACTTAGCCGCAGGTTGCAGGCTGGTCTGAGTCGGCAGCATGGTCATACAAAAACTGTTGGATATCTTTTAGTTCTTGTTCAGACAATGCTTCAAAAACGGCAGGTTTTGCTTTGTGTTTGTCGCGTGAGAAGAAACGATCCCATTGGCTCATGGTTTTGGTCATTGGGGTGAGTTCAGGGCCTTCACTATCGGCACTGTGACAGGCTTTACATTCTTTTTTGTATAGGTGTTTACCTTTTTTAGGGTTGCCACCATCGGCTGCCATGACCTGGCTACCGAGAGATAATGCAATAGCGACTGCGATACCAACTTTCATATAATTGTTCATCATGTTTATCCTCTATGGGCTTTTTATAGGTAGTGCTGTAGCAATATGGCTGTATTTCTTTGCTGTAAATAATGTTACCTAAAAAGGAGTATTGTTAATTTGAAGTAGATCATATTCATGAGAGAAATCTAATTGAAAAAAAGTTAATTGAAAAAAATCTAATGGAGTGGGTGTGATCCAGATCTATTGCTTATTTGGGGAGAGCTTGTTAGGGCACACCGTGATGTTGATTATCTAGAAATAGTTGATGGTGCGAGCTAAATATTTAGTGATTGAGCGCACTAATCGATTTAACTACTAATACTGTTGCGCTGACACTGCATAACACTAGAGTCGCTATGCGGGTTTTGTTTTTATCGACATGGTTGATTAATAAACCAGAGACAAGATAGCCGCCAATCACAGATGGTAATAACATCAGTGACAACCACAAATGTTTTATCTCCACTAAACCAACAGCTGCTAAAATAGCTAAAGCAATCAGTGAACTAAATACAAAAAAAGCTGACAATGCGGCTCTAAATTGGCTGGCATCTTGTCCGGCTAATAAAATCGCCATCGGTGGGCCACCAATGGCGGCGATGTTGCCAAAAATACCGGAGAATACTCCAGCAATAAATAAGCTCACACGGTTGATTGGGGCGGTAAATTTGTACACGCTAAGAATAACGGCAATGTACACGATAGCGGCAATAATTAAGCCGAGTATGGCTTGTGGAGCAAATAGCAATAACCCTGCGCCAACAAATCCACCGGGGATCCGTCCAAGTAAGGCATATTGCAACCCGTTAAATTGCAGGTGACCACGTTCCCTATATAAGGTCATTGCCGAAATGGCAAATCCCATGACAATAATCGGTACGGGCACAAGTTGGGGGTTAACGATATATAAAAGAGGGCTTGCAACAACGGCTAACCCAAAGCCAATTAAGCTTTGAGTTAGCGCGCCAAAAAAAACGATAGCTGATGCCAGTATCAATGTAGATGGATCGATAAATGACATCATAATTTCTCTATAAAAATATCACGACTTCTTATTAGGGTCGCTTCAAAGTCTGTTGATTAAGTCTGTGGGTTATTCCATTTCTTCCCACTCAATACCCATCTCATCCATTAACTTTTTCGCTTCACTTGGAATACTATCCGGTTCGTCTTTAGATAAGTCACCGTCATGAGGTAATGGTTGACCTGTGTATGCATGCAAAAATGCTTCACATAACAGTTCACTGTTAGTCGCATGACGCAGATTGTTTATCTGGCGACGGGTGCGCTCATCTGTTAGTACTTTTAATACTTTTAAAGGGATAGAAACCGTAATCTTTTTTACTTGTTCATTCTTTTTGCCATGTTCGGCATATGGGCTGATATATTCGCCATTCCACTCAGTCATTAACTTACCCTTAACGATAAATACGGGGCAGATTTTAACCCCTTACAATCTCTAGTCAAATTATTGCTACTATTTAGTGATGATTGCAAATAGATTTCTTTATGTTTAGACGTCTAAACGTCTAATTTAGGTTGACGTAGGCTAACCTCTTAGGTAAATTTAGACGTCTAGACATCTACTTGTGTGTTTGTGAATTTTTTTAGGAGTCTTTATGACTAAGCATCAAAGCGCCACATTGGCCGTTCGTCAAGGTATTGAATCAGACACACAACACGGAGCCGTAGTCCCACCGATTTATTTATCGACTAATTATTCGTTTGACGGCCACAAAAATCCGCGCGAATTTGACTATAGCCGTTCAGGCAATCCTACTCGCTGCATATTAGGTGATGCGCTGGCAAAACTTGAACAAGGTGCCACTGGTGTTGTGACATGCACTGGCATGGCAGCCATTACGCTAGTGACCAGTTTACTTGGCCCAGATGATTTATTAGTGGTTCCGCACGATTGTTACGGTGGCAGTTATCGCTTATTTACCAATTTGGCGAAAAAGGGCCAATTTAAATTAGTGGTTGTCGATCAAACCGATGCTCAAGCATTGGCTCAAGCCATAGCGCAAAAGCCTAAATTGATGTGGTTAGAAACTCCATCAAATCCATTACTGCGGGTTGTTGATATTGAAGCGATTAGTCGCGCTTGCCGCGATGTCGGTGCATTAGTTGCAGTAGATAACACCTTTTTATCACCCATTTTACAGCAACCGTTATTGCTTGGGGCTGACATCGTTATTCATTCAACCACTAAATACATTAATGGCCACAGCGATGTGGTTGGTGGTGCGGTTGTTGCCAAAGATCCTGAATTAGGTGAGCTATTACATTGGTGGTCAAATACGCTTGGATTAACGGGTTCTGCGTTTGACAGTTATTTAACCTTGCGCGGTTTACGCACTCTTGCGGTACGTATTCGAGAGCATCAACGTAATGCGCAAAAGATCGTTGAATTACTTAATGCCAGCGACGTGGTTGCTAAAGTGTACTATCCCGGTTTAAAAGACCATCCAGGTCACGAAATTGCGGCAAAACAACAACAAGGCTTTGGCGCTATGTTAAGTTTTGAATTAGACGGTGGCGAGGCCGAAGTGGTCGCATTTTTAAACGCCTTGTCTTTGTTCAGTGTTGCTGAAAGTTTAGGCGGAGTGGAAAGTTTAGTCGCCGTTCCGGCCACCATGACTCATAGAGCAATGGATGCTGAAGCACGCAAAGAGGCTGGTATTAAAGACACTTTATTGAGACTATCTGTCGGAATTGAAGATGCTGAAGATTTAGTTGCTGATATTAAAGCCGGTTTAGCTGCAGTTGCAGCAATTAAATAAGCTTAATTTACGTTTATGTTAGCTGTAGTTTTTGTTAAATAAAGTAAAATAGCAGCCGCAATAAAAAAAGTCGTAGTTGTTTAAGGAGTGCGTAATGGCGCGAGGTCATTTACATAAGTTTGGTGGTTCTAGTTTAGCTGATGCTGATTGTTATCGCCGTGTTGCCCATATTTTACTGACTCACGGTAACAGTGATGATCTTGTAGTGGTGTCTGCTGCCGGTAAAACGACTAACTTCTTATATAAATTACTCAGTTTGCGTGACAGCGGCCAACTTTGGCAGGAAGAACTGCAAGTACTCATTAGTTACCAACAAACGTTAATTGAGCAACTCTTGTCAAACGAGCAGGCGCGCGATTTGCGTGAGCGCTTGTCGACTGACAGAGCTCAATTAGTTAGCTTGTTGTCTTTAGAACAACACAACGATTATCAGTTGAATCAAGTTGTGAGCTTTGGTGAGCGGTGGTCTGCACGCTTAATGGCTGCATTACTGCGTGAAACCGGTGTGGCAGCAACTCATGTTGATGCATGTTCTATTTTGGTTGCCGAAGAAGGTTCTGTACCCAATATTTTAGTGCAAGAGTCGCGCGACAAAGTACAAGCTTTGTTGGCTTTGCATCCGCAAGAGCGTTTAGTGATTACCGGTTTTATTTGTGCTAATCGCCATGGCGACACCTTATTACTGGGCCGTAACGGTTCAGACTTTAGCGCCACGCTAATTGCCAGTTTGGCAGACATTGAACGCGTTACCATTTGGACTGATGTTGAAGGGGTGTTTAATGCTGACCCTAACAAGATTAATGATGCCAAATTATTAAAAAGTATGTCCTTAGCAGAGGCCGATCGCCTAGCGCGTTTAGGTTCGCCTGTTTTGCACTCACGTACTTTGCAGCCGCTGTTTAACACCGATGTCAGCTTAGCCGTTCGTTCAAGCTACGCATCTCACACCGATTTTACGTTAATTGCTCCCCTGAGCTCATCGGCTAGTGCACCAGTGGTGACTAACCTTAATCAAGTGGTGTTATTTAGCTTTAAACTGAATACTGACATTGCACCATTGCTGACTATTTTAGATGAAGCAGGCCTGACGCCATTAGCATATTGGGAGCTAGCCCAACATAAATTTGAACTGGCATTTACCCTTGAATGCCAAAAGCAGGTTCAAGTGCTTTTAGCTAAACATGGCGAAACATGGGCGATTGATGAATTAACCATACAAACAGATCTAGGCTTAGTGGCTTTGGTCAGTGCAGATGCCCACCATTTTAGACGTAGCTTTGCCCGTTTATTAAGTCGTGATGCCAAACCTGTTTATCAAGACTCGTTAAGCTTAGTGACCTTAGTACCTCAAGCGCAGGTGAGTTTGTTAACCCAAAAGGTACATCGACGTTGCGCAGGCCCAAGAATGCGCATCGGCGTGTTGCTGCTAGGTGTCGGCAATATTGGCGAAGCCTGGGTAGATTTATTCAAGCGTGCCAGTCTCACATTGGATCGCGAACTTGAAGCGTCGGTAGAGCTGATAGGTGTGGTTGGATCGCAAAAGGCACTCATTTCAAATGACGGTATACGTCTTGATCATTGGCAGCAAGATTATCAAGCACATGCTACTGATTGGGACTACGATTCATTGTTTGAGCAATTAGCGCAATTGTCTTGTGATGAAATTGTCGCGTTAGACATCAGTGCAAGTGCAACATTAACGTTGCAGTATCCTGAGTTATTTGCACGTGGCATTCATGTGGTGAGTGCAAACAAGCTGGCGGGTTCTGGACCATTACCTTTTTACCGCGAATTAAAGCAACAGCTTAGCAATCGTCGCTTATTTTGGCGTTATAACGCCAGTTGTGGCGCGGGTTTACCTATACAACATGCATTAAACGATTTACGTAATAGTGGCGATACCATTGAAGCGGTTGGTGGGATTTTTTCTGGTACATTATGTTGGCTATTTGAAAACTACGATGGCAGTAAACCGTTTTCTGAATTAGTGCTTGAGGCCCGTGGTTTAGGGATTACTGAGCCTGATCCTCGCGACGATTTATCTGGCCGAGATATGCAGCGTAAACTGCTTATTTTAGCTCGGGAGATTGGGTTAGCGGTTGAGCTCGATGACATTACTTTGAATTCGTTAGTGCCTAAGGCATTAGCTGAGTTGTCGTTAGACGCTTTTTTACCGCGTATTAGCGAGTTAGATGAGGCTCTGTTGCAGCAATACGCTGCAGCTGCTGAGCAAAATAAAGTGCTCCGTTACGTGGCCTCGTTAGATAAAGTAGAGGGTAAACTGCAAGCCGAAGTTGGTTTACAATGGGTTGACAATAATCATCCTTACGCCAACTTAACTCCTGGCGATAATGTGTTTGTTATTCGCAGTGCATTTTATCAAGGTAACCCGTTGATTATCCGCGGCCCAGGCGCTGGGCGTGAGGTAACCGCTGCAGCAGTACAGTCTGATTTAGTTCATATTTGTAAAGACTTACTGCAAGAGTAAGCTGACTGAAAAGACCATGTTACATGGTCTTTTTTTTTGTCTTTTATTATTAGTGCAGTTTTGTATTTAAAGGATATCCAATGCAACGGCCAACAAAGGAGCAAATTCGAGATTTACCGCTTTATGACGGTATTGCGCTTGAGAATATCATCGTTATTACAAACAAAGCTGACGCGATTAGTGCCATAGCAGAGTTAAAAACACATTCTTGTTTAGGATTCGATACCGAGAGCAAACCTTGTTTTATAAAAGGTGAGGTCAGTGATGGACCTCATTTAATTCAAATCGCCACTCAATCCAAAGTGTTTTTATTTCCTACTCAGTTTTATGAACACTTCACTGACATTGCTCAAATACTATCGGATCCTATGATAAAAAAGGTGGGCTTTGGTTTAAAAGATGACAGAAAAATACTCTTGAGAAAATTTGGTATTACGTTAGTTAATACAGAGGAGCTTGCTTTAAAAGTGATGCGTTTTGCCCATGTGAAGCAACGTGTTGGTGCTAGAGTTGCAGTTGCGATGCTGTTTAAACAACGTCTTTCTAAGAGTGCACAGCAATCAAATTGGTCAATATTCCCTCTACATGATCACCAGAAAAAGTATGCGGCAAATGACGCTCATTCTGCATTATTAATTGAGCTTGAAATTGAACGGCAGAGTCATTAATAGCCTTATTAATATGGCACCATCCACCACTCAAAAACTTGTGTTCGCTTTATCATCATTCACATTTGCTAAGCTTGGCGGCAGAATAAAGCTAAATAATCATAATCTATAGTTATTAATATAATAAGATTTGATAATTTTTATTAATGTTTTATTCGCCGTAAGATTATTCCATCGAAACAAATGACGAATTAATCACTAATGTTTTTTAGGAGCGAATGATGAAAATGAATCATGTAGGTTTGATGGTTGGCGATATGGATAAAGCGGTAGAGTTTTATACCAAAGCGCTAGGGTTGCGAGTGGTCATGGGTAATACCAAAGTACAGGAAGAGCGTCAAACGGCAATCGGTAAAATGTGTGTTGCAGTATTTGGTGAGGGTTTTAAAGGCTTTAACATTGCGCATTTAGTGACAACAGACGGTATTGGTGTTGAATTATTTGAAATGATCGATCGTCAAGAACGACACAACGTTGACTTTACGCGTCTTGGTATTTTCCACTTTTGTTTGCAAACTGATGATTTTGAAGGGGCTATTGCGCGTACTGAACAGTATGGAGGCAAAGTACGTATGGATATTATGCGTTATCACCCTGAAGATGAGAGCAAACCAGCTAAAATGGTTTATCTAGAAGATCCGTTTGGCAATTTATTTGAGTTTTACTCGCATACTTATGAAGAAACTTACGCTTCTGATTATGAGTAATTGATACATTTTAGCTAAACCCAAAGCGACCTCATAGGTCGCTTTTTTGCTTTTAGTAGACTTATATTATTGATTCTGTTTTCTATCACGTCTTGAAAATTGATTCATTTACATCGATTTTACTCGCGGGTTAAGTGTGTTTGTCGCTAAATCTTGTGATTGATGTTTTTTTAGCTTGACTTAGCATGCAGTTAAACTAGTATATGGACATATAGACGTCCAAACGGCTAAATGGGTTGGTTAAAATAACCTAAGTTAATCAAGTTAGTCGTTTGGTATAGACTCCGAAGTGTTACAGAAGTTGAAGGAATACATTATGGCTTTTCATCATGCACAACATGCCCAGTCGTTAAATCAGAGCTTGTCTGAGCTGAATGATATTAATGTGTCATTTGAGTTTTTCCCGCCTTCAACACCTGAGATGGAAGAGATTTTGTGGAACTCTGTTCGTCGTTTAGAACCATTAAACCCTAAGTTTGTGTCGGTAACTTATGGTGCTAACTCTGGGGTACGCGATCGTACTCACAGTGTGATTGAGCGTATTCAAAAAGAAACTAACCTGCTAGCCGCGCCGCATTTAACTCTAGTTGATGCCAGTGATGAAGAGTTAATTGAGTTAGCAAAACATTATTGGAATACAGGCATTAGAGACATTGTTGCTTTGCGTGGTGATTTACCTGACGGCAGCCCAAAACCAACCCGTTTTGCTAATGACTTAGTACGTCTGCTTCGCTCTGTTGCTGATTTTGACATTTCGGTTGCTGCATATCCTGAGGTGCATCCTGATGCACGTAATGCTCAAGCTGATCTTATTAACTTAAAGAAAAAAATTGATGCAGGTGCTAACCGCGCCATTACGCAGTTTTTCTATGATGTTGAATCTTATTTACGTTTCCGGGATCGCTGTGTGACCGCTGGTATTGATGTTGAGATTATTCCTGGGATCTTACCTGTGACTAATTTTAAGCAGACTAAACGTTTTGCCGATATGACCAATGTCGCCATACCACATTGGTTACACCGCCAGTTTGAAGGCTTAGATGACGATCCGGCTACACGTCAATTGGTTGGTGCAAACGTGGCAATTGATATGGTTAAAGTGTTAGCTCGTGAAGGCGTTAAAGATTTCCATTTTTATACCCTTAACCGTGCAGAGTTAACGTATGCGATTTGCCACACATTAGGTGTGCGTCCGAAGTAAGATTTTTGGGCTACATTGACGTGAAAAAGCCTTCTGTAACATGATTACAGAAGGCTTTTTTATTTATATTGTGTTTATATCGCTGTTTATTGAGTACCGCCTCATGCTTTAACGTTATAACATGCCGGCTAGTTTGATTATGTTAGCGAGGAATATAATGTGTCGGAATTAGCGGGTCTATGCCCGATTTGTCATCAACAAAATGCCTGCTCAATGGCGCTTGGACAAGATATTTCAAGTTGTTGGTGTGTCGATTCTTCTTATCATGCGGTTGAGTTGATTCAGCAGTATGTAACGGCATATCCAGATAAGAGCATCCGTTCAGATCAATGTGTCTGTGTTTCTTGCTTAGCGAAAATAGCACTAATTACAGCTACAGAGCCGTCTGCTGTACAATTATTCATCCCGTGATCCGCCGTTCTTGTCATTGTTGTCTGCACTCATTTGAATTGTTAATTATTTGTTGTTTACAAGCGCTTGGTAGGTATACTAAAACCTCAATATTTGAGGATAATAATAATGTTTAAAAAAATTCTCTTAGGGTTAGCAATCATTATCGCTATCCCTTTTATCGCCGCGTTGTTTATTAAAACGGATTACTCCGTTACCCGCACTGTTACCATAGACAAGCCTGTTACTGAGGTTTTTGATTATATTAAACATCTAAAAAACCAAGATAATTTTAGTAAATGGGCTCAAATAGACCCAGAAATGGTCAAAATGTATCGTGGCACCGACGCCACTGTCGGTTTTGTGTCTGCATGGGCCAGTGAAAATCCTGAAGTTGGTGTCGGCGAGCAAGAGATTGTCGCCATAGATGAAGGTAAACGTATCGATTTTGAATTACGATTTATCTCACCGTTTGAAGCAACTTCACCTGCTTTTATGACAACCGAAGTTGTGAATAGTAATCAAACTAAAGTGGATTGGGACTTTAACGGCCAGATGGCTTATCCAATGAACTTGATGTTTCTATTTGTTGATTTTGAAACCATGATTGGTGCTGATTTACAGCAAGGTTTAGACACTTTAAAAGTGATACTCGAAAAGTAATTCAGATAGCGTTTGTACTCTAGTCATCGTGAAGATGATTCATTAGAGCATTCAGTGGGTTGCCATGTTTAACTTAATCGGGGTAATCTAAAAAATCCAATCATGGCAATGGAGTTGGGCTGTTGTCACGATAATAAAAATAACCAAACATCTAATAATAATAACTTCGACATTAGTCATTACTCATTATGAGGTTTTACATGGAAGCAATCACAAGTTTTGTCAGTACGGTCAACGGTATTGTATGGGGGATCCCCATGCTGGTTATGATTTTAGGCGTAGGGTTATTCCTGTCTATTGGGCTAAAACTCATGCCTATTTTAAAACTTGGCCGCGGGTTTAAATTATTATGGTCTGGTCGTCAAGTGACTGACGAAAGCGAAAAAGGCGATGTGAGTCCGTTTAATGCGTTAATGACTTCGCTATCTGCAACGATAGGCACGGGTAATATTGCGGGCGTTGCCACTGCAATCTTTATTGGCGGCCCTGGCGCGTTATTTTGGATGTGGTGTACTGCGCTCGTAGGTATGGCTACCAAGTTTTCTGAAGCCGTACTGGCGGTAAAATATCGTGAGACAGATGCTAACGGCAACCATGTTGGTGGCCCAATGTATTACATTAAAAATGGCTTAGGCAGCAAGTGGGCTTGGTTAGGTACAGCCTTTGCTATTTTTGGTTCTATTGCCGGTTTTGGTATTGGTAATACAGTACAAGCTAACTCAGTTGCCGATGCCATGAGCAGTAACTTTGGCGTACCAAATTGGGTGACAGGCCTGGTACTAATGGTATTGGTTGGTGCGGTACTAATGGGCGGTATTAAGCGTATTGCTGAAGTTGCCGGTAAGTTAGTGCCATTAATGACGGTGTTTTATATTACCGCGGGTATTGCTGTATTAGTTGTTTACGCCGACCAAGTCCCCGCGGCTTTTATGTTAATTATTGAAAGTGCATTTAACCCAGTTGCTGCCCAAGGTGGTTTTGCAGGCGCAGCGGTATGGGCGGCGATTCGTTTTGGTGTCGCTCGTGGTGTGTTTTCAAATGAAGCAGGCTTAGGTAGTGCACCTATCGCTCACGCTGCAGCACAAACTAATAATCCGGTAAAGCAAGGCTTAGTGGCTATGTTAGGTACATTTATCGATACCTTAATTGTTTGCTCAATTACCGGTTTAGCTATTGTGGTTTCAGGTGCTTGGACATCGGGCGAAAATGGCGCGGCATTAACCTCGTTTGCTTTTTCTCATGCATTGCCAATGGGTAATTATATTGTGGCTATCGCATTGGCTATTTTTGCCTTTACCACCATTTTAGGTTGGAGCTTTTATAGCGAAAAGTGTGTTCAATATCTGTTAGGTGACAAAGCCATTAAGCCATTTCGTTTAATTTGGACTTTAGTTGTGCCATTAGGTGCGGTGAGTTCTTTAGAGTTTATTTGGTTATTAGCCGATACACTAAATGCCATGATGGCAATTCCAAACTTAATCGCGTTAGTGTTACTTAGTCCAGTTGTATTTAGTTTAACCCGAGAGTACTTTATCAAGCAGCGTGCACTCAAAGCGCAGAGCTAATGTAATTTGCTAACTACAAAGAGCTTATTAGGCAGGATTAATGAGGACAGTTGAACTTCTGCTTTAAATTAATCTTATAATCAATAAGCTCTGTTAGAGACGCTAATCAATTGGGTACTCAGTTTAGGCATGTTCATTATTTTTAGTGAGCATGCTTTTTTTAAAAGGATTTTTACATGAAAAAAGCATTTTTTGCCACGCTAGGCGCAACCGCATTCGCGGCGTTACTTATATCTGGTTGCTCTAATATTGGATTGAGAACCAATGCGGGCGATATCGCGATAGGTAATGTAAAGGCTGGTAATGTGGACACATATACCTCTGCAGAGATGTCGAGGTTTAAAGCGAGGTTTTTAGGTGAAGTCACGACATATTATTGCGAAAACTCATTAAACCCTGCGAAATTGGATAATTTACCCAGTTTGTCGTCTATGGCGAAGTCACTTAAGGTGCAAGTGTCGCAGCGCGGGGGAAATGCGATTGTGATGAAGCAATGCGGTCGCCTTGTTGATCCATCTTGTAGTGCTTATTTAGAATGTAATGGCGAAGCTTATAGTATTGATAGAGGCTTTTAATTCATCACAGGTTTAGCCTATTGCTGCTCAGTAATAGGTACTAATCTAAGCGCTTATTAAAGCGCTTAGCTGCTACCCACAATCCAATTAACGTAAATCCCACTAACCATAAAATATCCTTGATTAGCTCACCTATGGTCGCTCCTTTTAACACTATTGCCCGAATGACCCGCATAAAGTGGGTGCCAGGTAGTGCTTCTGCAATCCATTGGGCTGTGGTTGGCATGGCTTCTAGTGGGGTGATAAATCCCGACAACAATATGGTAGGGAGCAAGATAAAAATGGTCATTTGCATGGCTTGAAGTTGAGTGTGTGCAATAGTTGAAATGATTAAACCTAGGGTTAAGCTTGCCGTAATAAACAGTAATGTACCCAAAAGTAAATGGCTAATAGCCCCATTAATTGGCACGGCAAAAATAAGATTACCTAAACCTAGAATAATGGTCATTTGTATAAGGCCAATAACAATGTACGGTAAAATTTTACCTATCATTAATTCAAGCGGTTTAATTGGGGTGGTGATCAATAACTCCAAATTGCCGCGCTCTCGTTCTCGCACAATGGCGGACGACGTAAATAACACCATGGTCATGGTAAGGATCACGGCGATGAGTCCCGGCACAATATTGACCGCCGATCGTTGCTCTGGATTATAAAAAAGGCTCACTTCAAACCGGGATTGGCTGCTGGTTTGTTCTGGTACAATATCATTTAGCGACAAGTTTTTGAGCTGTTTTATCGCACCAGCTATCATGGTATCTGAACCATCGACAATCCATTGCCCTATAGGTTCGTTATGCGCTAATTTTTCAGTTAACGTTGGCGGTAAAATTAACGCGGCTTTAATGTCGCCTCGCCTAATGGCGGCCTGTGCTTGCTCTGCAGTAGTTAAATATTGTTTTACCTCCACCACTTGAGTCACTTTAACCGCTTCAACTATCCAGCGCCCTGCAGCAGAATCAATTTGGTCAACAATAGCCACGGGAATTGCACGCACATCAGTATTGATGGCATAGCCAAATAACAGCAATTGAATGAGCGGGATCATAATGACCATTGCAAAGGTAATGCGATCGCGGCTCAGTTGTTTTATTTCTTTGGCAGTAATGGCATAAATGCGCAAGTAGCTATGACGAAAGCTGTTTAACAAACTAGCCATGATATTAGCCCTCGTGTTGCATATGTTGGGCTGATACTGGCTGCCCCGTGTGGCTCACAAACACGTCTTCTAGATTAGCGCTTACTAGGCGTACGTCTTGCGGGTTCAGTTGGCGATTGTGCTGCTGGCATTGATGCAATATCCAGGGGATGGGATCGCTGATATTCTTACTCACTAATACTCGTAGGCGATGGCCTAATTGCGCTGCTGAGGTGATGTGCTCAATGGCAATTAGCATTTGTTTTAATTGCCTTAAATCAGTTGTGGTGATTTCAACAACGTGGGCATTGATGTTGTCCATTAATGATTTTGGTGTGTCATCGGCTCTAATGTGACCTTTTTCCATAATGGCGATTTTATGGCAGCGCTCGGCTTCATCCATATAGTGAGTGGTCACTAAAATACTGGTACCTTGCTCTGATAAGTCAAATAACTGCTCCCAAAAGTCGCGTCGATTTTGTGGGTCGACCGCTGAAGTTGGCTCATCTAGAAATAGTAGTGAAGGTTGATTTAAACAGGCGCATGCCAGTGCAAGTCGTTGCCGTTGCCCGCCGCTGAGTGTACCGGCTAATTGGTGTTGATATTGATTGAGCTTATAAGTGCTTTGTAGTTGATCAATCCGCTTTTTACATTGATCTGCATTGATGCCATAAATTCGTCCAATAAATTGCAGGTTCTCTTTGACGGTGAGATCGTCATATAACGAAAATTTCTGCGTCATGTAACCTATCTGATGACGTAACGCTTCTGCTTGTCTAGGGATAGCTAATCCCATGACATTAATCTCTCCTTCGCTAGGTGTTAATAAGCCGGTTAGCATTCTAATCGTCGTGGATTTACCACAGCCGTTGGGACCTAAGAAGCCATATATATGGCCTTTAGGCACAGATAAATTTAAGTGTTCAACTGCAGCAAAGTCGCCAAACCGTTTAGTGAGATTATGTGCTTGAATTACCCAGTGAGGGTCTGTCGATGGCTTCATTTTTTAGCCGGTAAAATAACTTGAACAGGAATACCTGTAGGGAGTTTACTGGCGGTGTTATCTAAATTGACTTCAGCTAAAAAGGCCAGTCGCGAACGATCCGTTTGGTTGAGTGCGTAATAGGGCGTGAATGCCGGTTCGGTGCTTATCCAACGAAGCGTGCCGTTAAAGCTGTTATCGATACCGTCTACCTTTACCGACATGCTTTGGCCTATCGTCAGTTTAGCGGCGTAAGGCTCAGGGATATACACTCTGGCATAAGGCGCGGCATCGGCCTGGATTACCGCCACAACAGCACTCAGGGGAACACGTTCGCCGATATTGTATGGCAAGTTGTCTAATTTTCCGCTGCGTGTAGCGCGGATACTCAAATCGCTATAAACCTGTTGCTCGTAGCTTAAATTTGCAGTGGCGGCATCAAGTGCCGCTTGAGCTTGAAAGATATCTTCTTGGCGAACACCTTTGATTAAAACCGTTAAGCGATCGTTTGCAGCATCGTATTCGGCAGTCGTTTGATCTCTAAGGGCTAAAGCCCGATCGCGTTCGGCTTCGCTGACTAAACGTTTAACCAATAAACTGGCTGTACGTTGATAGGATTTTTGCGCTTCAATCTTGGCGGCATTGGCACTTTTTAATGCCGAGTTTGCACTGGCTATGTCTTCTGGTCGCTCGCCATTGGTAAGCTTTAATAAATAGGCTTTTGCTTTAACCACTTCGGCTTGCATAACGGCTAAGCGTGCAGCTTGCTTGTGTGTATCAAATTGAACTAATAAATCTCCTTGATTAATTAACATGCCTTTTTTGATGGGTTGGGCGGTAATGATTTCAGCGGCTGTCGCGCGCAGGAGTACGCGATCGCGCTCTAAGGTCCCTAAGGCTTGGTCGGGCGTGGACTGTGTGCAACCACTGAGGATTATTACACTGGATAAGAACGCTGAAAATAGCAGATGCTTCATAGCAAGTCTCATATAAGGATATGATTACACTATAGCATTGCATTTGATGAGCCAGCTAAGTGTGATTTACGCCACACTTAGCCAATGAGTCTTAGAAAATGAGACTCGCCAATAGCAATTAATCGGTAATAATTAACCGGTAATAATTACTCAAAGTTATTGTCAAATTCTGAGTCTTCAAACAAGTCGACAGCCAGTGATGGTGCCACGTGTTTAAATTGGCGAGCAAAGTGTCGTTGTACCCCTTTAAGATCAATATTACCGATCCCTGAAGCAAAACCAAACCAAGCATAAAGGCCACTGATGTCTTCAAACATCGGCGGTAAATATTTCGGCTTGGCAATGATGCCATCTTGGTAAGCTTGATAAAGAACCGGAATATCTTCGATCGCGAGCTTGCCTAAAAATAACATCGGGATCAGTTCTGGCAAGCCAGTGCTAATGGCACTGCGAATAAAGTTAATATTTTCCACATAACCGCGTACATAGGAGATATCTTTAGTAAAAAAGCTACCGCCAGCGACCATGCCGCCACGAAACACCCGTTGAGTGACTCGGTAACTGTCTTTTGAACTTAAATTAAGGTTTCTAAAGTAGCGATACACTTCGATAAAGTCGGCGCCTTGTTCTGCCATATCGACCGCAGAAACTCGGTCGCTAATACGACGAGCACGTCCGGGGTTTGAGCTTAAAGTGAGCATTTCCATTAGTACGGCTAGGCCTTCTTGCGAAGCTGTAACCCGTGGCGACCCGACACTGAGCCAAGTTGCATGTGGTTGAGCACGACCATTGAGCGTAGTGCCCACATGAACCCAGCCCTCATGAACTTCATACACATTAAGATCAGATTCACTAAACATTGCGCTAGTATTCAGTTTAACTGTATCACCACCGACTGCAGCGTCAGAGGCAATACCATCACTTAATTTGACGTGAATTTCATCGTTATGGAAATACTTGACTAAGCGATCACTCAGTACGTTAACGGCTTCTGGGGCGGTAATGATTTTAGGATGACGATTACTCATATGGCGCGCTGCTGGCAACGAGAAAATATGACTTAAGCGGTCGCCTAATTGGCGAAGTGTATGACGGTCGCCATGCAATTTATGGCTTGCACTGCCGTATAGCTCTTGGCTGAGTTTTCCAAAGGTAGGGTTACCGCGATTATGCAGCATGTCGATCACGATTCGATATTGATCAATGTTAGCCAGGAGAATTTTGCCTAATTTATCGCGTTTACCCAGGCCTCGTTCAATGGCACTTTTTAAACCTTGTAGATCGGTTTGGGTTTGAGCGGCATTAAATGACAACGGAATCGATTGATAAAAATCATTACTGACATTGGGCAATACTTTAGTTTGCTTGGCTAAAAAGTCATCTTCAATTTGTTTAGGCCACTTAATTGAATCTAAAATTTTAATGGGTGCTTGGATACGAATTAATTCATCAGAAAAACGACGAATATCTTGCTGATAACGCAATAAAGAGTCAGACATTGTCTTTTCCTAATCTAGAAAACCTGTGCCATGATGTTTTGTGGCATATCCCTGATGCTAATAAACTTATATTAGCAGAAGTCGATCACAAAATAGCAATGAAAAAATATAGCGTTATAAGCCCTGTTTTGGTGCAGGTTGCGTGTTGAAGGAGTAAAAGCGATATTAATTTATATTGTATAGTATTGAAAATAAAGGTTTTACTTGTTGGCATCAAAACTGCTTTGCTTAATTGTCGTGTCGATTAAGAGGACAGCATATGGCTGCAATGAGTTATTTAAGCGTGATTGAGCGTTATCACGAATACGAAAATCTAGTACACGAACTGCTTGAGTCCATTTTAGTGGGTGTAGGTGATGTCAATTTATTCGATAAGCCTGTTTCAGCAAAAGTGTTTGAAGATATGGCGGTGAGTTATCCATTTGTGGAACTCATTTACTTGCTCGATGAACAAGGAATACAGGTTAGCCCTAATATCAGTGTTGTTAATCAACAGGTTAAGCTACTCAATAATGGTAAAAAGGCCGATAGAAGTCAGCGGCCTTATTTTACTCAACTCTCTCAAGCCAATACTGCACATATTACCCGGCCTTATTTATCTAATGCTGGTGGTGGTTTGTGTTTATCGGCGTCGCAAATCTTAACTTCATCAACGGGTGAGACGGGGATTGTGGTGATAGATGTTAATTTAACTCGGCTCATTGAGTTTATGATGGGGGACAGTGCAAGGCGTAAAATGTCGCCATTCTTTAAGAGTATTTATGCTGCCATTGTGTTGTGTCTTTTTGTGTTGGTGACCGTACTAATGTGGACAGTCACATTAGATATTTACGAGCTCTTTAGCCAAGCGTCTGCACGACGTGATCCGCTACAGCCCTTTGGAATTATTATCTTTTTAACTTTGGCACTGGCCATTTTCGACTTGGGTAAGACCATATTGGAAGAGGAAGTGCTTATGCATAAAGATATTTTTAGGCACAGCTCGACTCGTAGAACCATTACCCGATTTATTTCGACTATTTTAATCGCGATATCGATTGAAGCCTTACTGACAATGTTTAAAGCATCATTAGGTGAGAAACAATATATTGAACCTGCTATTTTAATGATGCTTGCCGTCGTGGGGTTGTTGGTCGGCCTAGGCATTTATGTTTACCTTGGCGCAAAAGCTGAATTGTTGTTAACGCAAACTCAGGCAAACAGGCATGGCGGTAGAGTAGAAAAAAACATTCCATAACGGCGTGGAGATATACGAAGAAGGGATAAACACAATGTTTATCCCTTTTTATTAGAAAAAGTCGTCATCACCAATTGCTTTGCGTAATTGCGCCTGCTCGAGAAAATCCTCTAACCTACGTTTGATTTGACGCTTATGCTGTAATGACTCGGTTGACTTACTGCCTCTAGGCGTTGTCATCGCGTCAATTTCTGTGTCATCTGGCACTCGATCTGTAAGATTAGCCATAACGAAACCCTCAAGTTGAATGGTAAAAACGAAACGAATTCAATGAGCACTTTCTAACTAAAAAAACACCAATAGAAAAGTAAAATTTTTTGTCTGATATGGACAGCTATTTTCACCTTTCATTTTGAGCTTAGCATTAAAATTTTTTGTTGCTATATAGCCCGCTAAAATTTGTGACATATATCGCCAAGACAAAAAATGCCATTGCGTATGGCAATGGCATTTTTTTAAATAAAAAGAGCAGGATAGCTCAATTTTATTGCGGATATCTTATAGCGTAAAGCCATATGAGTAGCCTAAAACAATTTTAGCATCGCTGTCTGGTAGGTCAGTATCAGACGCCATGAACGACACTGTACCAATGTCTGTTTCTGCGCTTAATGTCACGTTGTAGTCTGTGTAAGTATCGCCAAATAAATCTTCTACTACATCACCCTGTGAGTAACCGTAGTGAAACGCTACGCTTAACTTTTCAGTTAATGGGAAGCTAGCGTTAGCTTGGATATAACTCCAATCTTTTTCGTCTGATGCGCCTGATACATCAGAGTCTGCATTAACAACTTGAGAGTATCCAACGTCTAACCATTTCCAGCCGAGTACGAAAGAGATTTCACCAAAATCAATGCTTGCTTCAGCATCAGGGTAAGCGTAGTAAAGGTAGCTTACATCGTAAGTTAGGTCTTCTGTGAAGTTACCGCCGTAACCACCATAGAAATCTAACTCGTAGCTTGTTTCATCTCCAAAATCGACGTTTGAAGCCCAAGTACCGGCATAAAAACCTGAATCGTGTGCGTAATCTAGCCCACCTTGAATTGCCGCTTCATTACTGGTTTGCGTCGTACCGCGCCATAAGTAGTTAGACGTCGCGCCAATATTGCCAGTGACTTCTGCAAGGGCACTGCCGCTCAATAGTAAGCCTGTTGATAACGCAATTGCTTGATATAGTGATTTTTTCATCTTCATCCCTTAACGTTTTATTGTCACTGAGTCATTTATTTATACTTAAACATACTCAATGTTGGTTTTGTCTGATGAGTAATTAGCGAATCGCATGCCACTTTTTTTAATTGTTTTAAATCAGTATGTTGAGTTTTAATGCTACATTTTGAAGCATTAAGCTTGCGGCTTTATGATGCAGTGCTGCACTTATTTTGTGCAAAGAGTGAGCATGTTTTAGGGGTAGGGCGCTCTCAATTTGTTTAAGGCGCTAATACAAATCCTATCGGAATATGTAGTCTGTCGCTAAAGGGGTAAGGTGCTGTGGGTAAGGCTGGTTCAGTGGTGTAAGTAAGGAGCGGAATATGAGATATAAAAAAACCTCCCAAGGGAGGTTTTCGTCAAAAGGCATTAGCGAAAATTAATTCACACTGTCTTTTAATGTTTTACCGGCTTTAAACTTAGGCACTGTCGCTGCTGCGATTTGAATTTCTTTGCCTGTTTGTGGGTTACGGCCAGTACGAGCTGCACGTTGAGTGGTTTCAAATGAACCAAAACCAACGATTGAAATCTTGTCACCATTTTTCATGGCTTCAGTTACCGCTTCTTCGAAAGATTTTAGTGCGCGGCCAGCTTCAGCTTTAGTTAGTTCTGCATTTTCTGCGATTTTTGCTATTAATTCACTTTTGTTCATATTGATATTCTCTGCTTTCCATAGAAGTGTTTTTTAAAACATCATTAACATGCCACAAGCCATGCAGGTTTAAAAGCACTTTATCCTATAAATTCAGTATCTGTAATGGTTTTGGAGCAAAATAAGCCTAAATCATTCAACCCAATGGTGATCAATTTACTCTTCTAGCAATTGGTAAAGAATTTTCTTTACCAATTGCGGCTCGAAAGGCTTATCACATAAGGCGTTAACTCCAGCACTGAATACATTACTTAGGTGGGTATCGTTTGCTTCAGATGACACCATTAAAATCGGAATATGCGACTGCTGGCTTTCGTTACGAATGTACTGAGTGAGCGCTAAACCATCTACAGACGGCATGTTGTAGTCTGTGATGACTAAGTCATACATGTTTTCTTTCATCAAGCTTATTGCTTGCTCCCCATCTTCTGCTTCTGTGATGAGTTGCATACCTAAATTGCCGATAGTTCGTTTAATAACGTTACGTGCCATTCGACTGTCATCGACCACCAATACGCGAATATTGTGTACATCAAAGTGACTCAAATCGAGTTCATCATTACTGAGTAAATCAACGGTGGAGTTGAGTGCCGTGGCTAGGTTTTCAGCGTTAAATGGTTTAGGTAAAATAGCGACTACACCAGACTGTCTAAATATTTCTAATTGTTCACGGCGACACTCACTGGAAACCAACATAAATTGAATGTCGCTTAACCCAGGGGTGTTTTTTATATATTGCAATAATTCAGTTGATTCACCATCGACCAAATGCAGTGCACTGGCAATTAAGTCGGGTTTATGACGTTGAATAATCTCTTTTGCTTGGGTAATTGTGGCGGCAGTTTGTATGCTGCTAACGCCTTCTTGTTGCAAGCGGCTAATAATTATTTTGCGCTGCGTGTCAGACGGTTCGACTAACAGAATGGACAGCTCGCTGGGAGATAAACTTTTCATAATTAACGTTCCACATTGATGTGTTTATTATTTTAATTTTTAGAGTGTTGCTGGGTTATAAGGTGTTAAATAACTGATAACTCAAACTGACTAGGTGATTATAGACGACAGGATATGTTATGTCGTTTTGCTCTGCTTTTGTGCTAAATAAGTGCCGGTAACAGTTGATAGTCCAACCCACCACTGAAACCCAATAAGCGCTGAGAGTAATAACCATAAGGGAATAAGTGGAATGTCGTATCCTTGGAACGCTAAATTAACGTCATTTGGAGTAATTTGATACGCAATGATAGCGGTTGTGCTGATAGCAGCTAAGCCAAGAGTTTGTAGACCGACATAAAAAAACAGTACCACTTTCGTCCACTGCGCTCGGCTCAAAATACCAAATAATAGCGGTAAGACACCTAGGGTGAGCAAATCAAAAGCATAAAAAGTGGTCATACGCCAAAGCGCGATTAGCGTAAGTAGTGCATACAGTGCCACCAGAATTTTTACTCTTAACGGCATGGCGGATTGTGCTATCTGATTCATATTGGTCATCTGGCTATAAAATTTGAGGTAGAATATCGCACAAACACGCTAAGTGGGTATATTTTGATGACTGAAAACGATTTTTGGGTACTGGTTACACGTGAGCAACCGAGCCAATCTTCTGATGAAACCGCGCAACAACTGCGTGATAAATTAACCGCTTTAGACGATGACTCGCTAAAGGCGTTTGATAAAATGTTCGGCCAACAATTACGTCGCAGTTATTTATGGTCAGTCTGGGGCGCTGCTTACATTATTACTGGGTGTGATAGCGATTATGCCTTTGCCGAATTTAGGTGCTTTTTATTATCGTTAGGCCAGCAATGGTATGACAAGGTGGTAGAAAACCCTGATTGCTTAGGCGAGTTAAACGACTGGCCGTTAGTGGATAATTACGCTTATCCATTTGTTGAAGATTATGACCTTATCGCCGGGCAAATTTATGAAGACCGTACTGAGCATGAATTACCTTTTGTACCGTCTGGACAAAATACGCCAGTGGGTAAAAAATTTAGCACTAAGCCCAAAATTATGCGTCAAACTTATCCATTATTAAGTGCACGGTTTCCATTTTAAGCGTGTAACGACCTGACTCTTGTTAAGCGCTGGTTCAGCTTGATAGCGCTAAAGTGATTACATTGAGATGCGAGTTCAATTGTCATTTTGGAGGTTTATTATGAACGTTAAATATTTACTATTGGCTTCGGTATTTACGGGGCAAGTCGCAATGGCTGAAGATGCGCCAGAACCTAATCCACTAACTGAAGTCGGTGTAGTAAAAATTGAATGGCAAAACCCAAAAGATTTTCGCGATATTAAGACGTCTACAGAGCTGCAATCTCGTTTTGAAAAGCGCTTATTTGAAACCTTAACCAAGAATATTAATAAACAAGCTGAAAAGTCGCTTAAACCTGGTCAAACCTTAAGCATGCAAGTGACTAACCTGGATTTAGCAGGTGATATGCGCCCAACCTTTGGTGCAACGCCGGGTGATTTACGTATCGTAAAAGATTTGTATCCGCCAAGAGCGACATTTAGTTTTACGGTAAATGAGGGTGATAAAGTCATTGTTAGCGGTGATGAGAAAATTACTGATATGAGCTTTATGTATAGTTCTCATCGTTTCAATGACAGGCCGTTTCAGTATGAAACCACGCTTTTTACTGACTGGTTACAAAAGAGCGTTGAACCTAAGTTATAGTATTTATTGGTTTATCTCTAAAAAAATAAAAGCTCCACAGTTGGAGCTTTTATTTTTAATTAGCCAGTAAAGTAACCAAAGTTAAAGAAACTTGATTTTATTTACTTAGCAAGCTTAAACACTTGCAGTGTTTGTAGCAGAGTCGCGAGCTTTTTTACAAAAGCTTCTAAGGTTTCTTGCGCCACATGCGTACTGTTTTGCATCTTATCAAATTCAATGACAAGCTCTTGTACGTAAGGCAAAAAGCGATTACTGCTTTCGGTAAAACCTTGATCTTCAGTAAAGATCGCCACAAATTTACCATGACCGGCTTTACGCAACTCGTCTAGGCGGGCATCTGAATCAATGGCTTGTCTATAGGCGATTTGCAGGTTTTCTTTTATCTGTAGAAAAACATTGGTGTACGGCATAATTGCCTCATAGTGCATGGGTAAAGAATATAACTAATTATAAGGAGCTGCTATGCAAGCAACAAGGAAAAGTCGGCTTAATTTGAATATCAATTTGATTTGTCGTCATTTACAACTAAATCTCAACAGATTTGTGGCATTGTTATTGTGCTTAGTGGCACTCCCTGCAGCGGCATTAGATTCACCTGTTTTTTATAAAGTTGAATATCAACAACAGCAAGCCTACTTACTAGGTTCGATTCATATTGGTCAGGCAGATTTTTATCCCTTAGCGCAACACATCGAATCGGCGTTTAAACAGTCGGATGCATTGGTAGTTGAAGCTGATATTACTCAAGGGAATGCGGCGGCGTTATTGCAACAATACGGGGTGTTGTCGCCAGAAATCGCTGCCGATGTCGATGCTACGCGTAAGACATATTGCCAAGGTCATCAAGCGATGTGCCAAGCGTTAGCGCCATATGCGCCTTGGTTACAATCAACGCAGATTAGCGTAAACCGTTTTGCTGAGTTGGGCTATAGCGCTGAGCAAGGCGTGGACGCTTATTTTACGGCTAATAAAGAAGGAAAAGCCTTGATTGAGCTTGAAAGCATTCAGTTTCAATTTGAACTCATTTCATCATTCTCGACAGAAACCCAATTGCAAATGCTCGACGATGCTATTAACGCCAGCGACGCTGAAATGCTTGATTTGATCCACGCTTGGCGTCAAGGTGATGCTCAGGCGTTAGCACGGATTATGGAAGCGCAAGCGGGAGAGTCTGATGAATTTTTAGAAAAGTTATTGTGGCAGCGCAATCATTCTATGACACAAAAGATAATCCAATTGTTACAAGGTAAAGCACAAAACCAACTATTTATAGTGGTGGGAGCAGGGCATATTGTCGGTCAGCAAGCTATTCCTGATTTGCTTAGACAACAAGGTGCAATAGTCACTCGATGCACCTTGCTGCAGTGTTGATATTGTTCATAAGTAATAATAACTAGCGTTATTTTGCAGCTGATTGCGCTAAAAAGTGAACATAACGACCTAATGATAAATAGGGCTCTCGTTGCGAGTAGGCCAATTCCATTTCGATTAACTGTTTAGTGTCAAAATCAGGCGGTAAATGTTTTTTTAGGTAATCGTTAATAACCCTTACCCCTGACTGAGTCACCATTGTGAGTTGCCATTGGGCAAACCACTGGCGCACATCTTCGATATATAGTGGGTGTGTAGGGGTTAAGCCGACCTTCTTTTTTACTACCAAATTGCGTTTAACGTAATCAAAATTACCTGACACTAGGCTGTGAAATCGTAATGCTTCTTTGTTATAAAACATCAACGAAAATAAACCATTAGGTTTAAGTAAACTTAATAGTCCGTTGAGAGTTGTGTTGGCATCGATAAGCCACTCAGCCACAGCATGGCACAAGATGACATCAAAATGTCCATATTGTGTTGCCGTCAATGCTTGAATAGGGCTATGGACTAATTCTATCGATAATGGTGTATCAGCTGCTGCAATTTGTTGTTGTGCCAGTGCGAGCATTTGTTCTGAAATATCGCAAAGCACCACATCGTGGCCTAAAGCCGCCAGCTTTTGACTCAAAAAACCAAACCCACCACCGGCATCTAAAATCCGTAGTCGTTGCTTGCCAAGCTTATCTAGCTCAGGGGCAAGGTCTCGCCATAACACGGCTGCGCGGATCTCACCTTTAGTGGTACCGTAGATGTTTTTGGCAAATTTTTGACTGAGTTTATCGAAATTTTTATCTTGCACAGTACCATCACGTTATTTAATCAATTTAAGTGCTGTAATTGTCTCATTGTGAATTTAAAAAGGTAAAGAAAAATCATCAATTGTGTACAGACAGTAATGAAAAGTTTACTGATAAATCAATATGGATTATCGCAACAACGGATATTAAACGCATTTAACAATTAGCTATTTAGTAACCTCAATACTGTAAGGTATAATGATCTATTAACCATTTTGCAGCTTAGTATTTTGGCTGCCTATGTAAGGTACATATTGTGAGTCACGATTACGCTATCGAATTAAAGGCGATGCCTTCGCTTTTGTCTTTGTATCGCAAAATCCTTTTTGGGCGCAAGCCTGGGTGGGATCAGCAACCGCTGCCGACGATTTATGTGCAAGCATCAAATGTGATGTTGTCACAAGAGAAAATTCGCCAATATGCTGAAGTGTGTGGCTTTGAGTTTGACGGTGTTACGTTACCACCAACGTACTTATATGTGTGGGCATTTCGATTACATGCGACTATTTTTACTCATAAAGCGGTGACGTTCCCGTTGTTGGGGATGATCCACCTTAAAAATAGTATCAGTGTTTTTCGTCCTGTGCGATCAGATGAAACCTTAACGGTACAATGTGAACTTTCTGACAGTCGTAATACCGATTCAGGGCTTGAGTTCGATTTAGTCTCTAAGGTATCTGTAGCGGATGAATTAGTATGGCAAGCGTTGTCGACGTATCTTTACCGTATCGACACCCCAGGTCGTCGTGCTCGCCCTCCGAAAGCGTCGGAAATGGCTTGGCAAGATGTGAAACAATGGCGTTTAACTGAAGATTTAGGCCGTCGTTACGCTAAAGCCTCTGGTGATTATAACCTTATACACTTGCACCCTTTGTTGTCGAAACGTTTTGGCTTTGAGCGAGTGCTGGCCCATGGTATGTGGTCTAAAGCACGTGCATTATCACAATTAATGACTTTTATTGGGGATAAACCCTTCCAGGTTGATGTTGAGTTTAAGCTGCCTGTGTTTATGCCATCAGAAGTCACTTTTGGCTTTGAAAGTATTGAAAACGGTAAACGTTTTGAAATGCGGGACGTTAAAGGGCGCAGACCGCACTTGCAGGGCAATGTGACCTACTTATAAGCGTGGATACTCATAGCAAAAAGCTCAAGTCAGTGACTTGAGCTTTTTTAGTTTATAACGATTTATTATTTTTGATAAATATGCACATCGCGTTGTGGGAACGGAATGCTAATACCTTCAGCGTCAAAGCGCATTTTAACTGCGCGAGTAATGTCCCAATACACTTCCCAGTAATCATCAGGGTTGACCCAGGGTCTGACGATAAAGTCGACAGATGATTCGCCTAAGGTATGCAGTTTTACAATCGGTTCTGGTTGGGCATGAACTTTAGGGTGCTGTTCAACGATACTTTTTAAAATCGTTTCCGCATGTTCAATATTGTCGCTGTAACTAATGCCGAAGGTCATGTCGACTCGGCGTTGATGCTCGGCGGTAATATTATTTATGGTATCTCCCCAAATTTTATTGTTAGGAACAATCAGTCTTTGATTGTCTAACGTTTTGATAGTGGTAGACACTAAGCTCATGTGGCTTACACGGCCAGTTACTCCGGCGGCATTAATTAAGTTGCCGACATCAAATGGACGATAAATTAAGATCATCATACCCGAGGCAAAGTTTGACAGTGTGTCTTGCAATGCAAAACCGATAATCACACCAGCGATACCAAAGCCTGCCAGTAATGGGCCTAGTTCAAACCCCAGTTGTGATAGGGCGATTAATAAGCCTACTGCATAAACCACCTTACTTGACAGTGAGATAAAAAACTCTTGTAACAGTTGGCTAAATTGTAGTTTAGAGGCGCGGACGGTTTTGGCGATAATTTGAGTAACGATTTTAGCCACTAAACTGGTGACAAATAGAATGAATAAAAAAACCAAAATTTTAAATGTTAGGTTAGGGCCGTTATTGATGGTTTGATCTTTAATTACTTTTGCCCAGCCTTGGAGTAAATTCGACGCCACGCTAAAGTTCAACACATCCTGAGTAATGTCGCCAGATACACTAAACAAGGTTTGTTTTATTTGCGATACATTTTGTCCTAGGCTTTCTAAAATCGATGCAGAAATCGCTAAGCTAGAGCTGTTTTGACCTAAGCGCTCTTTTAACGCGAGCACTTTTGCTTTTTGTTCGGTGCTGATATCTGCACCTGCTGCGGCAGCTTCAGCAACGGCTTTTTGTAATTCGTCTTGGGTGTAATTCACTAAACTGTCAAATTGATCGGCTCGCTGTAGCATAAAGTCGGTAAACGTTTGCTTTTGCGTAGTGACATCAATGGCTAATGTTTCTGCCCATTGCAGCGTTTCTAATGTTGCTTTTAAGTAGTGGTCACGTTCAAACTCACGATTAGACATGGCGACAATGACTTTACTGTCATCGTCACTACCTAATTTACTATTTAGTAACAATAAATCGGCGTCTAAATAGGTAATTACTTGGCGTAAAAATACCAATTGATTTTGTACTAAAGGGATAAGGTATTGATGATCTGCTGTGCCGGAGGTAATTAACTGGTCGATTTCATCACGCAGTTGTGAAGACTTATTTTTAATTCTATATTCGGTAATGGTGCGCATTTCGCCTTTGGCCGACGATAATAACTGTGTGTCATGATCAATGGTTTGTTGCAGCAACGTCATTTTATTAAGCGTGTTAGTGTCGATAACGGCACTGGTTGTTTCTGAAGCGACTGCTGAATCTTGTGCCGATATAGATGGCACCATTAACAGTGTGGTCATTAATAAAAGTATTGTGGGTATAATCCGTAACATCTAAGCGCGTCCTATGAGGCTAAGTTGCGATTATGATAGTAGAAAACCACTAGTGGAGCTACGTTCAGCGATGTTATTAGCCGGGTTATTTGTTAAACTTGCGGCCATTATTGATTAAAGGTACACAACATGGCACTGCAATGCGCCCATTGTTACAAACACTTTTCTATTGCAAAAGTCACAGAAAGCCGCGGCAAAGGGTTATCGGTTGAGGTGCAATGCCCGCACTGTGCTGCATGGCTTGGGCACAATAAAGCGTTAGCCTTGATTAAAATAATCGGTTTTTATAGTGGTGTGATAGCGGCGTTAGTCGCTTATTTTTTGGAAGACATTACCCATATCACCACACCATTGATTATTTTAGCGGTGATTGTAGTAGGGTTGTCACACATTATGGATCATTTAAAAATGGTTGAAGCGCCAGAAGATGACGCTAGCATAAACAAGCAATAAGCGTGGTCGGAATCGTTTAGTCTACCACGATAACTTGGCTTTCTAATGATGACTCTACATAGTAAATTCCGCCGAGCACGACAATGCCTACGATGACCATAACTAATATGATGCCGATATTGTCGCGAATAAATTGTGCCATGATGCAGGTCCTATTGAATTGGTATTGTCTATTTTGTTAATGGTATGAGCCACAGCTTAAGCTTATCTTAAAAACGCCCAAGGTGATGAAAAAGTCGACAATGATGTTTTTATTTGTCACTCATGGTCATGATTTGTCACAATCTATGTGTTGCTTTTCAGCACGGCTATTTTACACTAGTACTCACATTTATTAACCTGATGGAATAGAATCTTTTGAGTTCACGCATCCACATTAGACAAACGATCGCAATCTGGCTCAGTGCCATTTTGATTGTGCTGTCTATTGCTGCATCTGCGCACTCGGTTCGCCATCTTGATGATGGGGTGCAAAATCACTGTACCTTATGTTTTCACCAACATCAGTTAAATAAAACCATTCACAGCAGCGAACTTGTGTTTACCGCAAGTAAGCAAACCTTCGAACGTCAACAATTTACGCTGCCATTTCTGCTTAGCGTATTTCATGCTTATTACCAAAGCCGCGCCCCGCCAGTATCTCGTTAATCCAACACAGTATTTAACCTAAATTCGGGATAGTAAACGACACTAAAACAGTCTTTTACTTTGCTAGTAGTGTTTATTGATCTGCAATAGATAAGCTATTGCGGTGTTAATTCACAGTAATTAGCAAAGCTAAATAGCAAGTTTAACAGCGTTTAATCAATAAGATTATCAATCTTTTACCCCAGATTTAGGTAAACCAATTTTTCTGTTATTCAGCCGGTGTATTCATACTTAGAAAGTCGGCTATTTGTTGTATTTTGGAGATATCATGTCTGCGTTAAACACTCGCGTTTCTTTATTGGCACTGGCTTGTGCTGTTAGTTCTTATTCGGCAATGGCTGAAGACTCAAGCTTAACGAATCCTAATATTAGTGCTGTATTAGACGGTTATTATCAAACGGGCGATCGCCCACTGGCTGAGCGTGCCGAAGGCTTTGGTTTAGGTGAAACGGAATTGGCGTTAAGTGCCAATATTGATGAAATGTTCTACGGGAAAGTGACCGCAGTGGTGGAGTCTCACGACGGTGAAACTGAATTAAATCTAGAAGAAGCGTTTATTCAAACGTTAGCGCTACCAAGTGGTTTGTCTGTGCGAGCGGGTCGTTTCTTGTCTGATGTTGGTTACTTAAATAATCAACATCTACATACGGATGCATTCTCTGAGCGCCCTGCAGCATATCGTGCTTTTTTAGGCGGTCATTATTTTGATGATGGTTTGCGCTTAAGTTATGTTGCCCCAACTGATCTGTACTGGACCATGGGCCTTGAAGCATTTGGCGGGGACAGTTTGCGCGCTGCTGACGAACATGGCGAGCGTGATTTTGACGATGTCGGTGTGTTTACTGCGTTAACCAAAATTGGTGGCGATATTGGGGTTGAGAGTTCATGGCAGCTAGGGTTGAGTTATTTACGCAATGAAAATGGCTTAGGCTATGCCGAAGAACATGACGATGAAGAAGAGGAAGTCGCTGATGAGCATGAGCACAGCCACAGTGCTTCATATACAGGTGAAAATACTTACATCGCTGATTTTGTTTACAAGTGGGCACCTAATGGTAACTACAAGTACCAAAATCTTACTGTAAGCGGTGAATACTTCAGAGTGACAGACATTTTTGGTGAAGAACCAGGACATGTTGATGATGTCGGTGATGTAGATGACCATGACCATGAATTAAGCGGTGATGATTATCATGAAGGTTGGTATTTAAGCAGCGTTTATCAGTTCTCTCCAAGCTGGTCTGCCGGTGTGCGTTATGGTGAAGTGGATACGTTTGAAATTCATGAAGATCATTTAGATCCGCAAAAGCTGAAAGAAACTGAAGTTAGCCTAGCATGGCACAGCAGCCATTTCTCTACTGTGCGCTTGCAGTATACCCATCAGCAAGGTACTAACTTTGATGGTTTCGAAGACGATAATATCGTTACTTTACAATATGTCATGTCATTAGGAGCTCACGGTGCGCATCAATTCTAAAATGCTTTTAGCAGTGGCAGTAATGCCACTGTTGTTTACCGCGACAGCAAAAGCGGAACTTAACGTGTTTGCTTGTGAAGCTGAATACGGTGCCTTAGCTAAAACCTTAGCGCCGTCGGCAGACGTATATTCAGCAACGACAGCCATGCAAGACCCTCATCAAGTGCAGGCGCGTCCAAGCTTAATTGCTAAAATGCGCCAGGCTGATTTAGTGGTGTGTGCCGGTGCCGATTTAGAAATTGGCTGGTTGCCGATGCTGCAGATGAAGGCATCTAACCCTAAGGTTAAATCAACCGATAAAGGCTTGTTTTTTGCCGCAGAGCAAATCGATACGTTAGATAAACTCACCAGCGTTGACCGCTCAATGGGCGATGTTCATGCAAAGGGAAATCCTCATTTGCATTTAGACCCACAACGTTTGTTGAGTGTTGCTAAAGCCCTTAGCGCAAAATTGATTGAAATTGATCCACAAAATAGTAGTGAGTATCAACAATCTTTAGCTGATTTTAGCCAACGTTGGGAGGCTAAAATCCCCCAGTGGCAGGCTCAAGCTAAAGATTTAGCCGGTAAAAAGGTTATCGCTTATCACTCTAGTTTCCGTTATTTATTTAACTGGGTTGGAATAGAGCAAGTGGCTGATCTTGAGCCTAAACCAGGGTTAGCACCAACAAGTAGCCACTTAGCAAGCTTATTGACTCGCGCAGAAAAAGGCGATGTTATGGCGGTTATTGTTGCGTCATACCAAGATGAGCGTGGTGCCAAATGGCTAGGTGAACGAGCCAATTTACCTGTTGTGATGTTGCCTATGTCTGTTGGTGGTAATGATCAAAGCAAAGACTTATTCAGCCTATATGACAGTTTATTTACTCTACTTAACGGGGTTAAATAACGCCATGTTAGATGTTGAGCTTCTATCGATATTATTACCAGCGTTAGCGGCAGGTTTGTTGGTGTTATCAACTCATGTGTTGTTAGGCCAACAAGTGCTGAAGCGCGGTATTATTTTTATCGACCTGGCTATTGCACAAGTGGCAGCGTTAGGTGCGATAGTGTCTCACATTGATCATGATGTAGAAGGTTTACCTTTTGTTCATATGTGGATGCCGGCACTGTTTGCGCTTGCAGGTGCTGGCGTTATCGCATGGATGGCCAAGCGACTGACAGGTGAACTTGAAGCAATGATTGGCTGCTTTTATGTGTTAAGCGCAGTGGCGGCTATGTTATTGCTGGCAAACGACCCTCATGGTGCTGAATTATTAAAACAGCTTATGTCTGGGCAAATTTTGTGGGTGAGTTGGTCACAGCTAATGATACCTGCTGTGGTGTCTGTTGTTATTTTGGCATTCATTGCGCTAAAGCCCAATATACTCGACGGGGCAGGTTTTTACTTTTTATTTGCGTTAGTGATTACTTTATCGGTAGAACTAGTAGGGGTGTATTTAGTGTTTAGCACCCTTATTTTACCGGCATTGGCATTAAACAAATACTTAGGTAAATATAAACTTGGATGGGCTTATACGGTAGGTATCATTGGATATGTTGCAGGCTTATTATTATCTGCTAACTATGACCTACCTAGCGGTGCAGCTATTGTCGCGACATTAGCGATCAGCGCGCTAGTGTTTAGGCAATTACTCAAACTTCGTCCTACAACGGCTTAGTTAGTAGCGTTGCTATTACATCATTAGACATCGCGACATTCCTGTAGCCTAGGAATGTCGCATGGTTGTCACATAAAACGTGTTATTCTGCCCTGTATAGCAGGGCAGAGTATTTCAGCGTACATATGTAAACAAAATAATTGAGTCCCTAGACCTGCATCGTTATACTGTCGCCAATTATTTTGCAGGAGTATGCTGTGCTGCTAATCGCTCGTTTAATTATTCTCGCCGTGCTATTATTTTTAGCCTTTGTTTTTGTGATGTTTTTTTGCCTTTTAAGGCCAATGCATCGCAATAACGTTCATGTCGTGGCTAAGATTTTTTCCTCTGTTGCGCCAGTGCTGGGTATAAAAGTGATTACTCGGGTTCATCCTGTCAGTGATATGCCACAGCCGTGCATTTATTTAGCAAACCATCAAAACAACTTCGATTTGTTCACTCACACCTCTGCTGTACCAAAAGGTACCGTAAGCCTAGGTAAAAAGAGTTTGGCGTGGATGCCATTGTTTGGGCAGATTTATTGGTTGTCTGGCAATATTCTGATTGACCGTAAAAACCGTCATAGCGCGTTTGATACGATGGCTAAAACGGTCGAGAAAATGAAAACTAAGCTGTTATCTGTGTGGATTTTTCCTGAGGGGACGCGTTCACGCGGTCGCGGTTTATTACCATTCAAAGTGGGCGCATTTCACACGGCTATCGCTGCACAAGTGCCTGTAGTACCGGTATTAGCTTCATGTCAGAACCATATTAAGTTAAATCGTTGGAATAATGGTGTCGTGATTGTTGAAATGATGGCGCCGATGCCGACGGAAGGATTAACTAAAAATGACGTTAAAGCCTTTAGTGCTGAAGTTCATGAAACCATGTCAGCAAGACTGGTAGAATTAAATAAAGAAGCTTTAGCATTAAATCAAGCCGTTAAAAACTAAGCTGCGTTGATAAGTTCGCAACTTACTTTAGTTTGGGTATAATTAGCTAAAATTTATATGTGTTTATTAACGGAGTAATCCATGTCTGTCGAGCGTCAGTTAAAAGAGCAATTTGCTGAAAACCGCGAAATTGTTGATGCCTTACTTGCTGATGGTTCAGAGCCTGATGCGGAATATACAATTGAACATCATTTTTCGGCGACCAACTTTGATCGTTTAGAAAAGGCCGCTGTTGATGCATTTAAGCTTGGCTTTGAAGTTAATGATGCCGAAGAAATGGAATTAGACGATGGTTCAGTCATTTTTTGCTTTGACGCTATTGCGCATCATAAGTTAGAAACGCCATTGCTTGATAAGGCATGTGAACAGTTGATTCAGCTTGCCGTTAAGCAAAAAGTTGATTACGACGGTTGGGGAACTTACTTTGTCGGTGATGAAGCAGATGCTGAAGACGACGATGACGAATTTGAAGATGATGATTTTGACGAAGATGATGCTGATTCGTTTCACTAATCCTCTTCTGTAAACAATAAAAAAACGCTCATCAATGATGAGCGTTTTTTTATTGATCGGTTCTACATTTATCACTTGTGCTAATGATTATGCCTGTCATTTAGCGCTGGCTACTTGAATACCACACTCTTATTACGGCCTTCTTGTTTAGCAATATATAGTGCTTTGTCTGCGCCAGATAACCAGTTAGAACTGTTATCAATTTGCGAACTAAGATCGTTAATGCCTAAACTGACTGTGACTTTAATGAGGCGGTTATCGAATGCAACTTCAGACTCTTCAATACGTTGTCTTAGGCGCTCAGTAAAGTGTAATGCTTCGTCAGCCGTGGTTTTTGACAGCACAACCGCAAACTCTTCTCCGCCGTATCTGCCTGCGCAATCAGTTTCGCGTAGCGACTGTTTTAATAGATATGCAATATGCTGAATGACTTTATCGCCAGCAGGGTGGCCATATTTGTCGTTAACTTGTTTAAAGTTGTCGATATCGATCATGACTAATGTTGAGGTATCGCCATAGCGTGAATGACGCTCAAACTCTTTTTCCATGCAAAGCTGCCAATGACGACGATTGTGCAGTTGGGTTAAACCATCGGTTTGACTCAACTCTTCTAATTGCTCATTGGCGGCTTTTAATTGTAATTTGTTGACCGCGATGTCGGTAACATCATAAACAATAATGCTGATATGAGTAATTTGCCCAGTAAGCGATGCTAGTGGTAACAGGGTGATGTTTTGGAACATAAAATCAGCGCGGCCAGTAACCGGACGATAATTTTTAAATTTGAATACATATGGGCGCTGTTCCCAGCTAATAAAAGTCCGGTTTTTTAATACAAATACCGACTCCATCTTTTGCTTAAGCCAATCAGCAGGCAACTCGGGAAACTTTTCAAATAAGTTATCGCCTTTAATTGAATTAGGCGACACGCCGCTGTGGTTTTCCATAAACCCGTTCCACAGCTGAATATTATAGTCGCGATCGAGTACCACTAGACCTACTTCAATGGTTTGTACCATATCGATTAGCCAGTGTAGTTCGTTCATCGCACTTTGGTCATTTGACATAATAGAATTATCCAGCGTTAGTCGAGTAGGTAGCCGAGCTTGTAGTTAAGCGTAGGGATTGAATCTTCTGTAAACAGTAGTAATAAGTCGCATTGGATATTGTAATCTTCAATGCGGTAATTAATCTCCATTGCGAGAGTACGCTGCCACTTTTCCGAATTATCGTGTATGAGTTCGTTAACGCTGCAATGTCTACCAAGCACCACTGGATGTGCCTGACTGAACTTCATATCGAGCTGTTCTGAAATACCATTTAAAAAAGCGCCAATGAGCACATTACCAGTGTCCATCATCACTTCTATTTCGGTAGTCGCGTCATTTGGGTTGTCTAACCCCATGAGCTTCGCCATGTCCTCAAAACTAGAGTCATGGAACAACAACAGTGCTTCACCAGCAATGCCTGCACCAATAAATCCTTGGCAAAGCCCAGACACAGTAGAGCTGCGTTCAGTCGCCTTCAATGCCATGGTGAGCTCGCTCACTTCAAGTACGTTAACATTTGGAATAGGCAGTAATACGAAGACATCGAGTAATTTAGCTAATAAATCGGCGGCGCGCCCCATCGCAACGTTAGCGATTTCTTGGCATGCATCGCGCATATCCACCTTCATCATTGGTGTTTCGTCGACTTTATTGCCTTGGGTTAGAGTCAGGATGCCATACTCTTGCAAGATGTTACTGATGGCATCGGCGCTAACAGGCTTTTGAATAAAGTCGAGCGCACCTAATGCTTTAACCCGTTCATGGGCTTTAATTTGAATATCGCCTGACACCACGATAATCAGTGCTGGCAAATCTTGTTGTTGTACTGCTTGGAGTACTTCGTAACCGTCCATTACGGGCATGTTAAGGTCGAGAAATACTATTTCACCTTTACCCGCACGGATAACATCGAGACCTTCTGCACCATTTGTGGCGTAGCTAATCTCAACGTCCCAATCTTTCGGTAGGGTGCGTGCCATTTGTTTTCTGGCTAATGCAGAATCATCACATATCAATATTGGTATGGTCATTGTGACAGGTGTTCCTTAATTCGCCTTTAGGGAAAAGCACTCTTAAATGCAGTCGCGAGTGGTGCGAGGCGTTATAGTTATTATTAAGACTGTTTTACAGTACTTCGTCTTTGAAAATTCATTATACGTAATTGTTAATAAAATGGGCAGTATGGCAGCATTAAAAAACATTTTTTTAACATAAAATGTGTCGTAACTCCCATTACTAGCGTTATCAATCTCGATGTTACCCATGAGGTTTAATCGAAAGAATACATTTCTCATTCATTCTACAATAAAAGTCGTGGCAATATTTTGACCAATGACGCTTATTTGTCATGTTATTACTATTCGACAGATAGTCCAGATATGTTAACCTGAAAACTGGACTGACCAGATAGGCGGAACCCATTTATGGAAAAGGATTTAATTAAGCTTAGTATCGAACACGGGATTGCGCATGTTTGTTTAAATCGCCCGAGTAAAATTAACGCGCTCAGTTACGATATGTTTATCGCAATTGATAAAGTGATTAAACAGCTCGCGAGCGATAAACGTGTCAATGCCGTGATATTGTCTGGTGCTGAGGGGAATTTCTGTTCTGGTTTAGATGTTAAAAGTGTGGCGAGTTCGCCGAGTAAAGCCATTAAATTGTTGTTTAAATGGTTGCCAGGTAATGCCAATCTTGCGCAAAGAGTGTCTATTGGATGGCAACGTTTACCTATACCGGTGATTGCTGTGTTAGAAGGCTGTTGTTATGGCGGAGGAACTCAAATTGCACTAGGTGCGGATATTCGTATTGCTAGTGCAGAATGTAAATTATCCATTATGGAAGCTAAATGGGGGCTCGTTCCCGATATGGCAGGGTTAGTGGCGTTACGTCAAATTATACCTAAAGATAAAGCGTTATTGTTGACTTATAGCGCGGATATCTTAACGGCTCAGCAAGCGCTTGAGCTTGGCATGATTACTCAAATTAGTGATAAACCTCATGAAGCTGCGGTGGCATTAGCCCATAAAATTATGTGTACTTCTCCAGATGCAAATGCCGCCATTAAGCTAAGTATCAATCGAAGTTGGACAGGGTCTATCCGCAGTTTGTTAGCGCGTGAATCACTGAGTCAAATTCGTTTGCTTATGGGTAAAAATCGAGTGATTGCAGCGATTAGACAAACTAAGACTCCTGACAAGAGCTACGTGTCGCGACAATCGTGGTGGTAATGATAAACGCTAATCATCCGAGGTGATAAGAGCTCATTATCTGCCAATGACAGTACGTGAAAAACCTTCTATTTGATTGAGAGCTTCTTCCCAGCCGCTTTGATTGCTAAAATCCAAACTCATTTGATATTGGCGATAATAGCGAGCGGGCTTGACCTGGTTGTAGTTAAGTCTGGTGGGCGCTTCGGTGATCGAAATGGGGTGGGCATCGCTTGATTGAATATCGAGGATCGGCAGTGACATGGTGACTAATTGCTCGGCGATCGATTTACGTTGGCTTTGCGGATCGATCAAATATTCAAACTCGCGGTAAGGGTTTACCACCACAAAAACATCTGGAGCGGGAATTTTTTTGTCATAAAGTAAGTTGGTTACCATACCCGCACTGTCATCAATGGCAACTAAGATACTGGCTCCGGGGAATAAGCTTACGGTTGAGCCGAGCTGATTTATCGCTTCGCTGAGTGCTGCTTGCTGAAAATTACGTAATTCGAGTAATTGTTCAGAGGTGTACTTGGGGATACTTTTATTGGTACTGAGAGTGATTTGCTCGCTGCCGGCTTTGGCTATATCTTCTGGTTTGGTGGCATAGTTTGGGCGATAAAGCCCTTTTGCCGGGGTTAAGCTGATGCTGGCCCAGCCACGAGTATTAATTTGAGTCCGTAAATAACTCGCCAGCCCGTTAGCGTCGGCATCGGTGTCTGATGGGCCCACAATCATCAGCGAACCAAATTGCTTTTTACTTTGCCATGAGCGCACTAATACTTCTGATTGTTTACCATCGACAGTAATAAACTTAATTTCATTACTGTTTAAGTGAGCATACTTTTGCTGCGCACTTGCGTTAGGGATCAGTGCCCACAGCCCAACTGCGATAATTAATATGTGGCAAACATGTCTTACTTGCACAAAAACCTCACCAGCAAACAATCTAAAGAGAATCTAAAAACAATAATGCCCTGAAAACAGGGCATTATCAAAGTACTATATGTTTTCCCTGTGGCAACCGGGATTAAACGTGACTCACTAACACCATGCGGATTGCATCAAGCTGTAACTGGCTGTTGTCCATGTAACCAGTTAACTCGACCATTTGATTGCGAATATACTCTAGCTCATCTTCGCGAATGTTCGGATTAACGGCTTTTAAGGCTTCAAGGCGTTCAAGCTCACCGGTTAATTGTTGGGTCATTTTAGTGCGTGCATCGGTGACTAAATCGCCAAGCGCCTGTTTTGCATGCTCTTCACCTTTAGCAAATAAAGGATGCAATATTGGCTGCGATGCATTGACTAGCTTACTGGCTATATGTCGATTTACTGCGCTTAGCTGTTTATCAAAGCTGGCGTAATCCACTTTATCGGCCATGTTTAAGCCGTTTTTATCGAGTAACACACGGATTGGTGTTGGCGGTAAATAACGGTATAACTGAGTTGATTTAGGAGCAGATGCGTCAGCCATGTAGATCAATTCTAAAAATAATGTGCCTGCAGGCAGTGCTTTATTTTTAAGGATTGCCACACTTGTGGTGCCTGTTTCTGAGCCTGTGATTAAATCTAAGCCTGTTTGTACTAGTGGATGTTCTTGCGAAATAAACGCAATATCATCACGTGATAAGGCAGTGTTTCGATCAAAGGTTACCGTTACGCCATCTTCATGTAAGCCTGGGTAAGTTGGAAACATCATGTGCTCACTAGGGCGTAAAATAATCGAGTTTTCACCACGATCTTCTTGATCAACACCTATGATGTCCCAAAGGCGGATAACCGAACCAATCAGTTGTGTGTCGTTGTCGCTGTCGGACAAACGTTGCACTAATTTATTGGCGCGCTCACCACCATGAGAGTTAATCTCTAGCAGCTTATCGCGGCCTTGCTCCATAGCATGTTTGAGTTCTTTATAGCGATGTTGTGTATGGTTAAGTAGCTGCACCATGGCATCTTCATCGTCATTACTCAGTACGCCTATCAACTCATCGGCAAACTCACCAAATAACACATGCCCACTAGGGCAGGTTAATTCAAACGAGTTCAGACCTTCATGATACCAACGCATTAAACGTTCTTGCGCAGTGTCGCGTAAGTAAGGTAAATGTATTTGAATATCGTTTTGTTGGCCTATCCGGTCCAAACGACCAATACGCTGCTCAAGTAAATCAGGGTTAAGCGGCAAGTCGAACAACACTAAGTGGCTTGCAAATTGGAAGTTACGTCCTTCAGAACCGATTTCAGAGCAAATTAGTGCCTGTGCACCGCCTTCTTCTTGCGCAAAGTAAGCTCCCGCTTTATCTCGTTCGATGATCGACATGCCTTCGTGGAATACTGTTGCTTGAATTCCTTCTCGAGTTCGCAAAGCTTCTTCAAGGCTAAGGGCTGTTTCTGCTTGGCTGGCAATAATCAGTACTTTTTTACTGCGATGAGATTTTAAGAATGCGATTAACCAATCTACGCGCGGATCAAATTTCCACCAACTGGCGCTGTCGTTTTCAAAAGCTTGATATAGCTTTTCTGGGCTTAACGCTTGTATCGCTTTTGCTTGCGCAGTTTTCGCGCTGCCCATCATGGCATTCACACGTTCTGCTGTGATGTATTGGTCTGGCATTTCTTGCGGGTAGGCATTAAAGAAACGCTTAGGGAAGCCTTTTACCGAGGCGCGGCTGTTACGGTAAAGCACGCGGCCAGTACCGTGACGGTCGAGTAATTCTTGCAATAAGTCTTGGCGAGCAGCTTGTTGTAGCTCGATATCAACATCTTTTGATTGGATTAAGCGAATACTTGGTTCGATGTCTTTTTCGCTAAGTAACTCGGTTAAACTATTAATCGCACTGTCGGGTAATTTGGCATCTTTACTTAATGCTTCAGCAGCATCAGCAACATCTTTATAGCTTGACTCTTCAGCTAAAAATGCGTCGTAATCGTAAAAACGATCAGGATCGAGTAAGCGTAAACGTGCGAAGTGACTTTGATGACCTAATTGATCTGGGGTTGCGGTGAGTAACAATACACCTGGCACTACTTCACTTAATGCTTCTACGATTTGATAGGCACGGCTTGGCGCGTCTTCAGACCATTCTAAGTGATGTGCTTCGTCAACAACCATTAAGTCCCAGTCAGCGTCTAAAGCTTGCTCTAGGCGCTTTTTCTTACGCAACAAATCAAGTGAGCAAATGATTAACTGTTCAGTATAAAACGGATTGTCATTGTCGGCATAAGCTTCAACGCAGCGGTCTTCGTCAAATACCGAGAAGCGCAGGTTAAAACGACGCAACATTTCAACTAACCATTGATGACGTAGTGTGTCTGGCACAATGACTAAAATACGTTCCGCGCGACCGGTTAATAACTGCTGATGAATAATCAGGCCAGCTTCAATGGTTTTACCCAAACCCACTTCATCAGCAAGTAATACACGAGGCGCATAACGACGGCCGACTTCATGAGCAATCCATTGCTGGTGGGCAATCAGTCCAACGCGCGGACCTTGTTGCCCCAGTAAATCTGATGTGGCTAATTTATGGCGCAATAACTGGCACTGGTATCGCACACCAAAACGTTCTAAACGATCGATTTGTCCGGCAAATAAACGATCTTGTGGCTTATTAAAGCGAATGTTATGGCTCAGCATTGTTTCACGAAGGCTGACGTTTTCTTGGGTTTCGCTATGAATCCCGTGATAAATCACCAATTGGCTTTTTTCTTCAACCTCATTGATGGTGATACTCCAGCCTTCACCGCTTTCTACGGTGTCACCGGGGTTAAAAATAACCCGAGTTAAGGGAGCTTCACTGCGAGAAAACATCCGGTTTTCTCCAGTGGCAGGGAACAGCAGCGTAACCATGCGGCCTTCAATTTGAACGACGGTTCCTAATCCGAGCTCCGACTCGGTATCACTAATCCAGCGTTGACCTAAAGCAAAAGGCATCTTTAATTCTCTATTTGAAGCGGGGGAAACAAAAAGGGGGCGTATGTTAAACCAAACCCATGCAGATTGAAATTCTAGCATCGATTTATCTATCAGTTGGGTGTTTTTACAACAATTTGACATTTCTGTGTCACATTGACGTCATAGTGTGGAGATAGGGATATTTTATTGAGTTATGACGGCGACGGTGCCATAGTTATTTTAGGCATGTATGAGTCATGTTAAGTTTACCAATGGCTAAATATAAAGCCTGTTTTCAATAATGAAATAAATTATCCCTTAGAAGTTAATCGTTTAAGTAGGTAAGTTGATATCAATTAATTGAGAGCACACTGGAGGCGCCATGGAACAACACGACAAGAAGTTGTTTGTACTGGATACCAATGTATTACTTCATGAGCCTTTAGCGATATATTCGTTTAAAGAACATGATGTAATCATCCCAATGACTGTGTTAGAAGAGCTCGACAGTATTAAAGATAGAAAGCGCGATGTAAGTCGCGATGCACGAGTCGCCATACGTGCATTAGAAGATATTCTTGGCGGCCCCACGACTCCTGAACAGATTTTGAAAGGTGTAGCATTACCCACCCACGAAGAACACTCTGAAGTATCTGGCCATCTATCCATATTTCCTGATCATCAAGTAGAATTTATCATTGGCTCTCTGCCAGGCGATAATAACGATAATCGCATTATCAATACCGCACTCCATCTACAAAAAATTCACTTTCCTCGTACTGTTGTCCTCGTCACTAAAGACATTAATATGCGCTTAAAAGCCAAAGGTGCGGGTATCGAGCGAGTTGAAGACTACCGTACTGATCAGCTTATTGACGATATTCGCTTTTTAGCGAAAGGCTTTTATCAGTTCCCAGGTGATTTTTGGCAAAATGTCGATAATGTTTCTACTGATCGCAAAGGACGACATACTGTGCATCAGGTGCCATTGGAACATTTAGGCAATGAACACTATTATCTTAATCAATATCTTATCGATGAAAACTCAGATTTTTGTGGGCGAGTCGCCAGTAAAACCGAAAACCATCTTGAGATTATTGATCGCGGTCGTGATCGTTTGCTGCATCATGAAGCATGGGGGGTTAAACCGAAAAATATCTATCAAGGTATGGCGCTCGATGCCTTGCTCGATCCCGATATAGAATTGATTATTTTGACCGGTCCTGCGGGCTGTGGCAAAACCTTATTGGCGATGGCTGCTGCGCTTGAGCTAGTGGTTGAACGTAAGCTTTATGACAAGGTTATTGTGACTCGTAATACACCGGACATTGCTGAATCAATTGGTTTTCTCCCGGGTACTGAAGAGGAGAAAATGGCGCCATGGTTAGCGGCAATTACCGACACGCTTGAGGTATTACATAAAAATGATGTTAACCCCACTGGCAGTGTGAATTACATTATGGAAAAAGCTAACATTCAGTTTAAGTCGATTAATTTTATGCGCGGGCGATCGATTCAAAACTCTGTGGTCATTTTAGATGAATGCCAAAATTTAACGGCATCACAAATTAAAACCATGATTACACGTATGGGTGAGGGCACAAAGCTGATTTGTAGCGGCAATTTAGCGCAAATCGATTCTACTTATCTGACCGCTGTTACTTCTGGCCTTACTTATATAGTGGAACGTTTTAAAGATTTTGAGGGCAGCGCTAATATTTACTTAAACGGCGTAGTACGTTCACGCTTAGCAGAGTTTGCTGAGGAACATTTGTAACCGCTGTACAATAATATGTTGTTAAATAAATAAGGTTACCTTGGTAACCTTATTTATTTTTATCTATATTTTATTCTTCGATTACAACGCCATTTTTGAGGTTGGACAAGTCGTTAATAGGTTATTATTACATGTGCTTGAGCTTATCTTCCTGATATCATGACCATTCGTTTTTTTATTGCCTATTTTTTGGTGTTATTCGTTCGACAGCGCGTTATTTTCCGCTGTATCAAGGGTTGTTAATGAAACCGACAGAGCCAGATTTACAACTAAAATCTCCGATTCAGCGCAATTATAACCAAGCGGTGTTTTACACCTACATTGGGGTAATTGTGATGGCCTTATTGTCAGCCGGAATGATGTTTGAACGCCAAAAAGAGCAGCAAATTCAACAGCGAGAAGAGCAAGTTGCACGGCATGTATTGCAAATTGACTTATTGCTTGAATCAAGTATTAGAGCAGTTAAAAGTCTGCGAGATGTGGCGGTTGATCACTTGCGCTTGGGTGAGTTCGTGCGCAAAGACCGCCTACCTAAATATGAAAAGTTTAATGAAGACGGTCAGTATTTTACTTTAGAACCAATGTATGGCCAAAGTGATGTGCCTTTTACCAATATGGGTAGGATCACCGGAGCGGGATCACTTAGCGATCGCGCTGAGAGTTTTTATCAAGAACTGGAAATGCTGTTTGAGTTGTCGTTATCGTTTCCGGTAGCCAAAGAAGCCGCACCAAAAGCCTCGTCAATTTATTATATTTCTAAACGCCGGATGATGTCGTTTTACCCTTGGGAAAATAACGATTTACGTTTTAGAGATGAGCTACTGAATAAAAAACAGTTTCAATTATCGACACCATCGATGAATCCTCAACGCAGTGTATTTTGGAGCGAAGCCTACATTGACTCTGCTCATCAAGGCTTAATTACCACCCTTGGTCTGCCAGTATATTTACAAGATGATTTTATTGGTTCGATAAATCTCGACATGACTTTATCGTCATTAGACAAGCAAATACGTACTTATTTTAAAATGCCCGGCACGGTGATTTTGCTGGATCAGCAAAATAATATTTTATCGCACAGTGATTTTGATTCTAATGAAATGAACAAGGTGTACCACATCAGTCAGCGTATTCCAGCTGCGCTGCATTCATTGTCTGAATCTGAATTGTTTGATGCCCACGAAGGGATCATCCGTAATGGTTATTACATTCATTCTGTGGCATTGCATAATGCTCCCTGGCGTTTGTTGTATTTACAAGATGAAGACGACTTATTTAAAGACTCGTGGGAAAAGCTACAGCTAAGCTTTTTATTAGTTGTTTTGGCTTTGTCGCTGTTGGTGACTATCGTGCATTGGCAAACGCGACGGGCATTCGTTAGCCCTGCATCACGGTTATTAACTCATCTTGAGGCGTGTTCACAAGAACCGATCAGGCCGCCAGAAAAGATCACCCACGGTTGGGAGCCTTGGTTCGCGTTAGTGAGTCGTATTTTTGAAGAAAACCGCCAATATACTCACCATTTAGCTGAGCAAAATAAACGCCTAGATAATTTAGTTGCTAGGCGTACTCAACGATTGCGTGAAACGACTGAGCGACGAGAGCGTGAATACGCATTATTACGATCGTTAATTGACTCGATCCCTGAAGCGATTGTGTTTAAAGACAAAGAAGGTAAATACTTAGGCTGTAACAAGTCGGCTGAACGTATGCTTGGCTACAGCGAAAATGAAATTATTGGCCTAACCTCGTCAGAAGTCGTCAGCCCTGAACAGGGTGAGCGTATCCGCGAAGAAGATAAAAAAGTACTTAGCCAACAGCATTCATTACGCTATCAAGAGCGAGTAAATATTGAAGGCAAAGCCGTTTTGCTCGACACTTTTAAGCTGCCATTTTATAACCGTCGAGGTGATTTACTAGGCTTAATTTCAGTGTGGCGCGACATCACTAAAGAATATGATGCAGCTGAACAATTACGTATGTCGGAGCAACGTTATCACTTAGCGATGGATGCGGTAGAAGATGGTCTATGGGATTGGTATATCGATTCCGAGCAGATTATTTGTAACCCTGCATTTTATTCGATGTTGGGATATCAAGCACATGAGTTTCCGCCGCTATTAGCGTCGATTGATGCGTTATTCCACCCAGATGATCGCGAACGTGTGCAGCAGTATCGCAATGAATATGTTGATAATCCGAATGGAACTTACGAAATAGAATTTAGAATGCTTGGCAAAAATGACAAGTATTACTGGGTATTGTCTCGTGGCCGTGCGGTTGAGTTTAGTGAAAGCGGTCGTAGCAAACGTATGCTGGGTACCCATAAAGATATTACTCGCCAAAAGAGTAACGAAGTTGCCTTGCTAGAAGCTAAGCAAGATGCCGAGTTAGCCAACATGTATAAGAGTGAATTCTTAGCTAACATGAGCCATGAAATCCGTACACCAATGAATGCCATCATTGGTATGGTGCAATTGGCACAACGAACTAACTTAACGGCGCAGCAGCAAGATTATCTCAATAAAGCTGGTTTCTCGGCGCAGTCGCTGTTACGTATTATTAATGACATTCTAGACTTCTCGAAAATAGAAGCGGGCAAATTAGAATTAGAACGTGTCGCGTTTCCGTTAGATAAAGTGCTTGACCATGTCATTGATATTAATGCGATTAAAGCCCAAGAAAAGGGTGTGGAATTGCTACTTTATGCGCCAGTGACAGCAGGGTTAATTTTGAATGGCGATCCGCTACGTTTAGGCCAGGTACTGGTTAACTTACTGTCTAATGCGGTTAAGTTTACCCAAACCGGTGAAGTTGAACTTGGTTGTGAAGATGTCGGTGAACGTGACGACCGGATCACTATGAAATTCTGGGTACGTGACACCGGTATTGGCATTGGTAAAGACCAACAAGCCATGCTGTTTGATGCGTTTTCTCAAGCCGATGGCTCTACGACCCGTAAATATGGTGGTACCGGTTTAGGGTTATCTATCAGTAAGCACTTAGTGTCGATGATGGGCGGCACCATGCAGGTAGAATCTGAAATGGGCGTGGGCAGCACCTTTAGCTTTACCATTAGTTTTGAAATTGCAGAAGAGCAAGTCATTGAGCCGTTAGTGGTGCCAGAACAACTCAATAACCTAAGCACCTTGGTTGTTGACGATAATCCAAGTGCATTACAAATGTATTCGACCTTAATGCAAGACTTCAGTTTTGGTGTCGACACGGCTGACAGTGGCCAAAAGGCCTTAGATATTTTGCGTAAAAAGCCTATTGATTTGCTGTTGCTTGATTGGATGATGCCAGAAATGAATGGTTGTGATGCGATTAAGGTCTTGGATGAAATGGTCCGTGATGGTGTGATAGCGAAACGACCGATTATTATTCTAATGACCGCCTATTCGGCCGAACCTTTAGATACAGAACTGGCTAAAAATAGTGTCTATGCCATCTTACAAAAACCCTTCAAAGCATCTGATTTATTCGATGAGATTATTAATGCATTTGCAAAAGAGCCAAAGTTAAATGCAATGCCAATCATTGAAGCGGATGAACCGAGTAAAGATGCTGGGTTAGTTTTGTTAGTTGAAGATAACTTCATTAACCAACAAGTGGCTTCAGAACTGCTTAAAAGCGCAGGTTATGAAGTGGTGATTGCAGATAATGGTCAAATTGCGTTAGACATCATTGATTCTAAGCCGTTTGATGCAGTTTTAATGGATATTCAAATGCCAGTAATGGATGGCTTAACCGCATCTACCGAACTGCGTAAGCGTTACACAAAAGAGCAAATGCCGATTATTGCCATGACCGCACATGCAATGTCTGGCGATCGCGAAAAAAGTTTAGCTGCGGGAATGAACGCGCACATTACCAAACCCATTGTATTAACGGAGCTATTTGAAACGTTGTCGCATTGGATTACTTATAAGAATAGTCATAAATAATGCGATTAAATACGAAGCCTTACTCGCATTATTTTAGTTGATAGGATGTTCACGACAGGGAGATAATTTATGATCCGCCGCAGTATTTCATTGGCACTTTTACTGGCAATAGCGCCAGCAACGTTTCTTTCAGGCGTTGCGGTTGCAGCGAGCGATCCAGCACAAAAAATCATAAAACAATCGCAAGCTTCCCAAGGGTTTATTAACCTGTTTTATGATGCTAAAGCAGGCCAATTATATCTTGAGGTCGATAAGCTCAACCAACCCTTCTTAATGTTAACCAGTTTGCCTCACGGCGTAGGCTCTAACGATATTGGCTTAGACCGTGGTCAACTAGGTCAAACCCGTATGGTGCAATTTGAGCAACATGGGCCCTATCTCGTGTTAAAGCAGCTCAATACCGATTTTCGCGCATCAAGCGACAATATTTCCGAAAAACAGGCCGTTACCCAAGCATTTGCTGAGTCTATTTTATGGCGTGGAAAAATCGTTGCGGGTAAACAGGCTATTGTCTCTTTAAATGATTTAGTGATTAATGACTTACATGGTGTTGTTGATGTTCTTGCTGCGACCAAACAAGGCCAATACAGTTTAGATGACAACCGTTCGGTTATATTGCCACAAGGGATTAAATCGTTTGAACATAATGCAGATGTTGACGTTAATTTAACTTTCACGACCAGCAAAGCAGGCGAGCAAGTTGCGAGCGTGACACCCGATGCTAAGTTTTTATCTGTACGTGTGCGTTACTCCTTTGTACAACTGCCCGATGAAGGGTTTGAGCCGCGTAGTTATCATCCAATGAGCGGTTATTTATCTGATCAATATATCGATTATTCAACCGCAGTTGATCAACCTTTAGTGCAACGTCATTTATTAAAACATCGCCTGCAAAAAGTGATTCCTGGTGATGCCCCAAGCAAAGTGGTTAATCCGATTGTGTATTATCTAGATCCTGGCGTGCCAGAGCCTATTCGAGGCGCATTATTAGCTGGAGCGCGATGGTGGGAAGATGCGTTTACTGCAGCCGGTTTTATTGATGGCTTTAAAGTGGCGTTACTACCTGAGGGCGCGGATCCTCAAGATGTAAGATATAACATGATCCAATGGGTGCATCGTGCAACCCGTGGTTGGTCTTATGGGGCTGCGGTAACCGATCCTCGTACGGGCGAAATTATAAAAGGTAACGTCACTTTGGGCAGTCTTAGAGTGCGCCAAGATCATTTGATAGCAAGAGGCTTAACCGCAGGTTGGCCAGATCGTAGCGCAGCAAATGAAGCGGCAATGGCATTATCGCTAGCACGTATTCGCCAACTTGCAGCCCATGAAATTGGCCACACATTAGGATTAGATCATAATTTTGCCGCATCGACTAACGATAATTCGTCTGTGATGGATTACCCACATCCCTATGCCAGCATTGAAGGTAAGCAAATTGATATTAGCCAGCCATATCGTGAAGGTATTGGTGAATGGGATAAGTACACCATCGCTTATGGATATGGTTCTTCATCGCAAGCAGAAGCGTTATTAACGTCAAGTTTAGAAAAAGGTTTTCGATATATTGGTGAAGCAGATTCTCGACGTACGAGTGCCAGTAATGCTTATGCAAGTTTATGGGACCGTGGTAACGACGCTGTGGCAGAATTATTGCGTTTAGAAACTGTCCGCTTAAAAGCCATTAATGAATTTAATTCAGATGCGTTATTAGCTGGTGAGCCAAACGGTGAGCTTGCCGATGTCTTTGTGCCAATGTATTTACTCACTCGCTACCAGATTGAGGCTGCAGCCAAATGGATAGGAGGTACTGATTATAGTTATCAGCAAGTTGGCGGCGGAGTGAGGTGGAGCTATGTACCGCCTAAAATGCAATTAGCGGCATTAGAGGGTTTATTGGGAAGTTTACAAAGCAGTAGTTTGGCGATCCCTACCAATGTACTTCAGATATTGGTTCCTAAAGCAGGTAATTATCGTAAAACCCGTGAAAGCTTCACTTCTAATCTTGGTGTTGTGAGCGATCCGGTCGCCATGGCTGAAATGTTGAGTCGTCATATTGCGAGCCTAATATTGACTCCAGAACGTTTAAATAGAGTAAACCAAGCCTATATGGAAGACAGTTCGCAGCTGTCGGTAGTCACTTTAATCGATAAACTTGCTGGCAGAAGCCTTTATCAAGATTTGCCAAATGGCCGTGAATTAGCGATACAAATGCGTGTTAATGCTGTGGTGGTTGATGCGATGTTGACAGCCTATCGAGATCCAAAAACAGCGCCAGAGGTTCAAGCTCAGTTAGCTGCGCGTTTTGACTATATTGTGAAACAACTAAAGCGTCGCAGCAATCGTGGCAGCGACTACCAATCGGCTCATTACGATTGGTTGTATAAAGGTATTGTTAACGGTTTAGAACATCCAGATTTTAGACTCATCAACAAGCCTGCTGCAATGCCGCCAGGCTCGCCTATTTAGCTGAACATAAGAAATGCGACCGAGAAAGGTCGCATTTTTTATGTTTGAAATTGAATCTTAATGTTCTTGTTGGTCGAATGCTTTAGGGTTTTTAGGATAAAAGCGATCGGCCTTACGATCCAGATGGCTAAACTGGCGTGTATTTCGGTAAGGCAGCTTCATAAACCCAGAAATACCATGCCCCTGAATTTTATTGGCGTGGGAAATAATACGGTCAAGACAGGCCCTAAATGCAGCTTGTTTACGTGGATTCAGTAAGCGCAAATAGCTGTGGATTTTTAAATGATTGGGTAACGCTTCAAAAATAATACAGCCGGTATGATGTATTTGGTTTAACCAACCTAATTCGGTCATGATCTCGGCAGGTAATTCGAGGTTTTCTTCAGGATCTTTTCCGTCTTCAAAGTATGAATGTAGCCTAGATTTGTCTTCTAACGTGGGTACATCTCCGACTTCAAATGGCAGTTGTAACTCACCTGTGATGGTGTATTCATGTTCGGTACTTTTGCGTTCTAAATGCAAGGTGTCTTTGGCATTAAAGAAACAAGCTTTAAATACTCCAATACGTTTAATACCACGTGCCATCGTGACCATATTATTCACCGCTAAAGTCAGCGGTGCTTTATTGTCGGGGTCGTAAATTGCTAAGTTTGAGTCAATAAATACTCCAGACTCTTGCCAGCGGATCACCAAACCTCCCACGATAGGATATTGAGCTAAACGTCCCACAGCCGCAATAAACCCTTTTTCAGTATCTGCCATACCAGCCATAAAGTTTCGGTAGTATTTTTCTAGCTGGACATCATCCATCTTGGCAATAGGGTCTTGAGTGTTGTGCTCTTTTAAAAACGATTTACGCGAGCTGTAACTTACGGTCTCAACTGTTTTTGAACGTGGCTGCGCCCATACGGGAATATCAGGCACTAACGGCGGTTCTGGCAAAATGGGTAAATGCATTCGATGGCTATGACGTAGGCTTGTTAAAAAATAGTCGCCAGCAAGGTTACGCCGTTCAACATCATCGCTTAACATGGCGTCTAGTGTTTTAGCTAATTCAATGGGTAAGCCGATGCTGGTGGCAGGGATTACTTTAGTACCAAACCGACTTATTTGTCCCGATGCCAAAGCATATAAGGTTGCAGCAGCACCTTGTTCGTCAAACCTTGGGGTTGATAAAGCGCCACTTAGCTGTTCTTCACCAATAAAATACACATCGCCCATACGGGCATTGGTGTGTTGTTGATCACTAGATAATAACGACATAACGTTGTCATCTACTGCGCGATTATGCTCATCGCGTTGGGCAAACACCGCAGATCCCCAATCGATTAACGACAGTTTGTCTGTTTCAATGTCATATACCAAATTAGAGGGTTTTATGTCGCCATGTACCAGTGGTTTACCCTTGCGCAGGTAATACAAAATATTGGCGAGTTGCCTAGCGATACTCACTACCATTACCGGCGGGAGCGCACCTAAGCGCTGACAAATTTTATCTAGGTCTTCACCTATTGCCCGCTCCATGACTAAAATGCCTTGCTTACCAACACGCTCAAACTTTATCGCGCTGGGTACATTTGGGTGTTTAACCTGGCTAAGCATATATGCTTCTTCTTCAAGCCTATCTTGCACGCTTTGGGGCAGATTAACGCGTGAAAACTTAAACACATGCGATTGGCCAAATTCGTTTATTCCCGCAAACACAAATCCATAAGCACCTTTACCAATAAATTCAATTTGCTGGTATCCCAACTTGCTGAGCTGTTGTTTACATAAACGTACCCATGCTTTGTGCTTGCGCGCATCATTGGCACTGAGTAAGTATATTGACTGCTCTTCATTGATATAAAAGTGCTGTAGCTGTGGTGTTTGCAAAGTTATCCCTCGATATTTATCTCTCCATTAAACCTTGATTCACCCTTGTGCGGCAAGCGCTTCCTAGCTAAAAAATTACGATATGTAAACCTTGACCTACATCAAATCAAAATCAATCAACAATAGGTAGTATTGAATGTAAGATCATTTAACGCTTTTAGCAGAGGTATCTATGCCTAATATTGATAAAGCACAACTAATTCAATTATTTAATTTTCCTAGGACCCGTATTTTACAATCGATGGAAGTGACTCATTGTCCTCATGCCGTCTTTTTCAATCACAGTGATGAGGAATGTATTACTTGTCATCAAGGTGAAGAGTGCCTATGGATTAATCATAATGATGAAATGGTTGCACTCGAAATGAAATCTGTCGACGAACTCAAGCAACAGTTGCTTATTGCGGTTGATTTTATTGACTCTAATTTGAGTCCACACCATATGTCGCGTCGTAAATGCCAGTGCGAAAATTGCCGTTGGTTAAGACAAGTTCAATTAACGCTAGACGGTAAAGCTTAAGTTCATTTGTTTAGTTGCATCTGTTTTTTTTAGTCTTTAAAGTAGCCTGCAATATTGGTAAATAGACTAAAGAGACCATCATGGAACCACGCTTTTGGCATGAAAAATGGCAATTACAACAAATTGGTTTTCACCAGCAACAAGTTAATCCGTTTTTAGTTAAATACTGGTCGCGTTTAAGTTTAGCTGAACAAGCTGAGGTGTTTGTACCATTGTGCGGTAAGTCACTCGACATGTGTTACCTCGCAGAGCAACGTCACCGTGTTATAGGTTGCGAATTAAATCCCATCGCGGTGGAGCATTTTTTTACTGACAACGACTTAGCGTACCAGGTTGAGCAGATTGGCGAGCATAGTGTGTTTAGCGCCGATGAAGTTCGTATCTATCAAGGTGATATTTTTACCTTGCCGCATAAGTTAACCACAGGTATTGGTGGATTTTACGATCGCGCGGCATTAATTGCCTGGCCAGAAGCTATGCGCCAACAATATGCCGCTGCATTAGCTAAGTTGATCCCCGTAAATGTGAGTGGTTTATTAATTACTCTCGACTACCCACAAGATACCCTTAAAGGGCCCCCATTTGCTGTCAGTCCTGACTGGGTTGATACTCATCTTGCGCCGCACTTTGATGTGGAATTATTAGAATGTGTTGATGTGCTGGCAGACAATCCTCGCTTTGTGAATAAGCAGGTGCCTTGGTTAAACGAAGCCGTTTATAAACTGACTCGCAAAGCGTAAAAACCAGCGTTAGCAAGGTATAAAAACCTACGCCAATTGGGGTAGGTTTTATTGCCTAATGGTAATATTAATGAATATCGCGCAGGGTAATCTTTGGGCGTAAATCTACTTCACCATCGGCATAAATTGCCGCAATATCATCTTGTTGACTTATTACTGCGACAGGGCCTGTGAGCATATGACGCACAAACAACAAGCGGTAACCAAAGCGGTGTAAATCATACAATGCGAGTTTTTGATCTGCAGTAGTTAAATCCCAATGCTCGTCGTGCTTTAATATGTCCTTATTACGACGCTCATTTATTTGATATGCAACTTGAGTCATAATCCCTTCGCCTAAGTCATTTAAATATTGAAAAGTAAATAGTCAATTTTGTGTTTGATATTTCAAACAAACATCAGTCTTACGGCGTGCTGTTTGTTGATGTACTGACTATTATTGAAAGCTGTTCTTTAACAATAACTACTATAGCAATAAAACTTTCGATTGATAGTTTTTTATCAACATTTAGTATGAAAAATCTCCTTCTTATCATCCGCTTGATGAATGAATTTCGTGATGAGTTCAATAAAAATGGACTTGGTCATGATCATGGTCAATTCCACTGCCCCGTATTTTGCCCTAATCAGTATGACAGTCACCCCTATTCAAAGTGACTAATGGTTATCGCTAGAGGTCAGTGTAGTTTTTGTGATAATCATTGTAAGCACTATCATCATTATCACCATATTTAATGTGAGATTACTTTGGTTGATATCAATGTATTTTTGCTATTTTCGCAGCGATAACCTTTACCACTTAATTGATCTGTCACCGGCAAAATTAAAGCGGTATATTTCAGTATTAAGTTGTCTAATATTAGTTGTATACATTGCGAAGTCGTGTTCATTATTGTGCAAAGTCGGGACCATTTATATCCCTTTTTTCTATTAAGTTTATGTAATTTAATCTTTAAATATCAATGTGTTATTTTTATTTTGATACTGGTTGTCGAATGTGTCCTAGGTCATTTTTTTTGGATTTGACTCAAGGTAAATGTAATAATTGTGTTAATCTAGTCGCAGTAAAACAAAAAAATGTTGTTGTTTTTAGCGAATATTTCGCTGTTTTTAAAATCTATTTTATTGAACTGCGACTATACTTTTAAGGTTGTTGAACTCAGCATCAAATTTGTTGACTAATTAAATAGGTTATTGAGTTTTAATGACATTTATGCAGGAATAAAAAAGTACAGTTTTTGCATAAAAATTCGTTGCGTATTGGTTAGAAATATCGTTTACTGCGCATGTTTTTACAAACCTGAAAACGCACTTTTATTGCCCAACTAACAGGAGGCACTGGCCTAATGAGCCAATTTCAATCGATTGATGTTGCAGATTATTATGACAAGGACACGTTTGACCGCATTAAGGCATTTGCTAAAGATAAGCCAACGCCGTTTGTAGTTATTGACACCCAAATCGTTGCGAAACAATACGATGACATGGTTAATAATTTTCCTTTCGCAAACGTTTATTATGCGGTTAAGGCAAATCCGGCCAAAGAAATTCTTACTTTGCTGCGTGACAAGGGCTCAAACTTTGACATTGCATCTATTTATGAGCTCGAAATGGTCACCTCTATAGGTGTTTCTGCTGACCGTATCAGTTACGGTAATACCATTAAAAAGCGCGTAGATGTACGCTCTTTTTATGAGCAAGGCGTGCGCATGTTTGCTTCAGACTCTGAAGCTGATTTACGTATGATTGCAGAAGAAGCACCAGGCGCCAAAGTGTATGTGCGTATTTTAACAGAAGGCACGCACACTGCTGATTGGCCTTTATCACGTAAGTTTGGCTGCCAAAATGAAATGGCTTACGATTTATTGGTTTTGGCCAAAGAGCTTGGATTACAACCACATGGTATTTCTTTCCATGTTGGTTCACAGCAACGTGATATCGGTGCGTGGGATTCTGCGATTGGTAAAGTTAAAAGTATTTATGACCGTTTAAAAGAAGAACACGGCATTGTGCTTAAGATGATCAATTTAGGTGGTGGTTTTCCTGCCAACTATATGGATAAAACCAATGAATTAGGTGTGTATGCACAACAGATCAAGCACTTCCTAGAAGAAGATTTTGGTGATGAATTACCAGAAATTATTTTAGAGCCAGGTCGTTCGTTGTTGTCAAATGCCGGTGTATTAATTTCTGAGGTTGTATTGATTTCTCGTAAGTCACATACAGCATTAGAGCGCTGGGTGTTTACTGATGTGGGTAAATTCTCTGGGTTAATTGAAACCATGGACGAAGCGATTAAGTTCCCTATCTATACAGACCGTAACGGTGAGTTAGATAAGTGTGTTATTGCCGGCCCTACGTGTGACAGTGCTGATATTATGTATGAGCACTATAGCTATGGGTTACCAACGGATTTAGCCATAGGCGATCGCATGTATTGGTTAACTGCAGGCGCTTACACAACAACTTATTCAGCTGTGTGTTTTAATGGTTTTCCACCGTTAAAAGATTATTATTTGTAACAAGATAATAGCCAGTCAAAAGGACGCCTAGCGTCCTTTTTTGTTTTAGACGCGCAAGCGACTAAAATGTAATTAAGTTAACTTGATGTGAATCACGTTAATGGTTTTTAAGTTAGATAAATAGTTTGTTGTTTTTCACTGTATTCAACTATGCTCAACGCCATGATTTTTGTGGATTTTGGTCATATATTGGTAATAATTTAACGAAACAATATTAACTATTATGAATTTATATGTGATCAAGTTAACCTTATCCCCCTAAAGACTAGGTTAAAGTCTGGGATATAAGAATTTAATATTCAAAAATGAAAGGGGTTTTCAAAATGTCCGATGTATTTCACTTAGGATTAACCAAAAAAATGTTAGATGGTGCAACCTTAGCAATCGTTCCTGGTGATCCAGAACGTGTTAAGCGTATTGCCGAGCTTATGGAGAACGCGACGTTCCTAGCTAGCCATCGTGAATACACCAGTTACTTAGCTTACATTGATGGTAAGCCAGTTGTGGTGTGTTCTACAGGTATTGGTGGTCCATCAACATCTATTGCAGTTGAAGAGTTAGCACAGCTGGGTGTGACAACTTTCTTACGCGTAGGTACTACAGGTGCAATTCAGCCACATGTTAACGTGGGTGATGTTATTGTCACTCAGGCTTCTGTTCGTTTAGATGGTGCCAGCTTGCATTTTGCTCCGCTAGAGTTCCCTGCAGCGGCAAACTTTGATTGCACTACAGCTATGGTTGCAGCATGTCGCGATGCCGGTTTAGAACCGCATATCGGTATTACCGCTTCTTCTGACACTTTCTATCCAGGTCAAGAGCGTTACGATACTGTTTCTGGTCGCATTACTCAGCGTTATGTTGGCTCTATGAAAGAGTGGCAGTCAATGGGCGTGTTGAACTATGAAATGGAGTCAGCCACATTATTTACTATGTGTGCAACTCAAGGCTGGCGTGCAGCATGTGTAGCAGGTGTGATTGTGAACCGTACACAGCAAGAAATTCCAGATGAAGCCACAATGAAGAAAACTGAAGTGAGTGCAGTTTCTATTGTTGTTGCTGCTGCGAAAAAACTATTAGCGTAATGCTATTTAGTCGCACGTTAACTATGGCTGATTGCTCAGCCTAGCAGTTAAAGCGTAAACAGTAAAAAAGGTGCCTAGGCACCTTTTTTGTTCCTCATTTTCACCAATTAGAAATGATATTGGGCAATAATAGAGTAAGTATTTTGGTCAACACCATTAACACCATACTTGCTTTTCCAGTAATCGTATTCAAATCCGACTAGCAATTTATTCTTTTTGTGCTCGCCAAATAAACTTTGTCCTAAATCATATTTAATCTGTGGATTAAAATGTAAGTTTTCATCGTAGCCATTGTTGTCTGCAACAAATACCCAATCAATAAAGCCATCGATAATAATATTCGCATTGCCAATTGGCATATCGATTCTAAATACTGGAGTAAACTGCCAGCCGTCGCTGATATTGGCGTTACTAATAGCATCACGGCGATAAGTATTGAGCTGCAAGTAAGTGAAAAATGGCACATCAAAGTCAAGCCCCACACCATAAAGCATGCTTTCAACTGGACCGTCACCTTGCTCGTACGTTAATGCTAATGACACATCATTGACTACACCAAAACCAACAGGTTTACCGATAATTTTACTGGCACTAAAACGCGGTGAAATTTCACCGTAGCTCGAGTCATCAACTCCGCCATTATTACCATTAAAGTTGATAAAATCTTGAAATACGAACCAATCGCCATATGTCCAACCACCTGCAGTCTCTAATGTAATGGTGGTTTGTCTTTCTGATGGTGCAAGGTCGTAGTTTTCGCCATGCAAGACAGTTGCGCTCGCATCCCACCATTGGATAACATCATTTGCAAACACGTTTGGTGAAAGCACTAGTGTTGCTAAAAGGCAGATTTTTTTCATTTTTATTCCGGTTCGTAAAGTGGCAGCAATGCCATAATGATTGTAAATTCAGCTTAATCGAGACGAAAAAGCAACCTACATTATTCCCGATCGTGCACAATGGGGCGCAATATATTCAAAAATGATAATCAGCACAATAAAAACAAAGTAACATCAGCAGATTTCAGCGTTTTGTAGACAGCAAAATCTGACTTTACACTTTTAACCATTGCGGTGTGATGTGAAGCATTGGACTAAATGTTTGATACTGTTATGTTAACGGTTATTGATTTATGGGATGAGTTGTTTGTGATTAACTTGACATATTATGTCGCAATAATAAAAAGCAACTGATATAGTAAATGCACGGCATACTCATTTATTGAGGAGGGTTTATGGAGCTTTCTAATCCGATCACAGTCTGGTTAGTGCTTGGGCTGTTATTAATGATATCGGAAATTATTGTTCCGGGTGGCATCGTCATTTTGCTTGGCGCTGCTTGTATTATTGTTGCATCGTCATTAGCGTTAGGGATTATTGACGGATTTGTACAAAGCATGACGCTATGGTTTATGGCATCAATGGTGTTATTACTTAGTTTTCGTCATGTAACTCAACGCCTTGTAGGCGGAGATGCACATGTGGCAAATACCGACGAAGAAGTCGATTTGTATAATCAGGTTGCCACAGTGAAAGAAGCAATAGGGCCAGGACAGCAAACTGGGCGAATTCATTGCTTAGGTTCCGATTGGACTGCATTAGGGGACGGCACTGAAATAAAAGTTGGTACCAAGGTAAGAATTATCTGTCGCGACAATATTGGGTTTGTGGTTGAACCCGTTATCGATTCAGTTTAGAAGTGATTGTTTAGACGTTACTATTTAGAAGTGATTGTTTAGTTATGATTGTTTAGGGATTAGTTAAATTACAAAAAGGAAGTGGATATGTTTGTGTTAACCATCGCATTTTTATTTATCATGTTTATTCTATACAAGTTGATGTTGATAGTGCCAATGCGCGAAGTGCATGTGATTGAGCGCTTAGGTAAATTTCGTACCGTATTATCGCCTGGATTTCATTTTTTAGTGCCTTTTGTGGACCGAGTGGCTTATCGACACGATACCCGTGAAGAAGTCCTCGATGTACCACCGCAAAGCTGTATTTCAAAAGATAACACTCAGTTAGAAGTTGATGGGCTGGTGTATCTTAAAGTTATGGATGGCAAATTAGCCAGCTATGGTATTGAAAACTATCGCCGTGCAGCAGTAAACCTTGCGCAAACCACGATGCGTTCAGAAATCGGTAAGCTAACCTTATCGCAAACCTTCTCTGAGCGTGACAGTTTAAACGAATCGATAGTGCGTGAGATTGATAAAGCGTCAGATCCATGGGGGATTAAGGTATTACGTTACGAGATTAAAAATATTACCCCATCACATAATGTTATTCATACCCTTGAAAAACAAATGGAAGCAGAGCGTCGTAAGCGCGCTGAGATTACCTTAGCCAACGCGGAAAAAGCGGCGATGATTAATATGTCGCAAGGCGAGCGTCAAGAAGCGATTAATCTGTCAGAAGGTCAAAAACAAAAACGGATTAATGAGGCTATTGGTACCGGACAAGAAATTTCAATCGTGGCCAATGCTAAAGCTGAAGGTATGGAAATGATATGTAAAGCATTGACCATCAATGGCGGTAACGATGCCATGAACATGTTGCTTAAAGAGCAGTTTATTGGTCAGGTAGGTAAGATTTTATCTGAGTCTCAAGTGTCTGTAGTACCTGCGGAGATGGCAAAGCTAGAAGGTTTTTTTGAAGGCATGGAGCAAGTGACTCATGCGGTAAGTAATTCACCAGCGAAAGGAGCACGCTAATGTCGATTAACGGAATTGATACTGATTTTATTGTGATGGTGATTTGGGGCGTTATTTTTGCCATTTTTGTGTTGAAACTTTTTCAATCGATTCGCTTAGTACCCACTAAATCTGCCTATATTGTTGAGCGTTTAGGCAAGTACCACAGTACTTTAGATGCCGGTTTTCATACACTTATCCCTTTTGTCGATAAAGTGGCTTACATTCATGATTTAAAAGAAGAAACTATTGATGTTCCACCGCAGGAGTGTTTTTCGAGTGACGAGGTCAATGTAGAAGTCGACGGCGTAATTTATATTTCAGTTACCGACCCGGTCAAAGCCAGTTATGGCATTACTGACTACCGTTATGCTGCTATTCAGCTTGCTCAAACCACTACCCGCTCGGTCATTGGTACGCTAGATTTAGACCGTACTTTTGAAGAACGTGATTTAATTTCGGCTAAAGTAGTAGAAGTACTGGATGAAGCTGGTTCTATGTGGGGAATGCGGGTTCATCGCTACGAGATTAAAAATATCACGCCACCAGAAACCGTTAAGAACGCAATGGAAATGCAGGTTAACGCAGAACGTGAGCGCCGTGCATTATTAGCTAAAAGTGAAGGTGATAAACAAAGTAAAATTAATCGTTCAGAAGGTGTAATGGCTGAAACGATTAACCGTTCTGAAGGTGAAATGCAGCGACGGATAAACGAAGCCGAAGGTAAGGCACAAGAGATTTTAACCTTAGCAAAAGCCACGTCAGAGTCAATTGAGCGCTTAGCGGTCGTGATTTCATCCGAAGGCGGACAAAGTGCTTTACGTATGCAACTTGGTGAGCAATACATGAAGCAACTCGATGGTCTTAGCAAGAAAGACAGTCGTATTGTATTACCCGGTAACTTGGTGAACTTTGAATACTGGATGGACAGTATTGGTTTGAAAGACGATAAAAAATAGGCGGTCAAAATTATTCATTAAGTAGGTTGTCAGCTGAGTTTAAACGTTTTGTTTTACCCATGATGACATCGTATGAATGATGTTACACGATGCTAAAAAAGGAGTCAGCATGCTGACTCCTTTTTTGTTTTTTCAGCACTCGTTTTAGATTCGTTGATCTAGTTAGGGTTAGTCGACGTTAATTAATTATGTCGCAAAGGTGTTCGATAAATACTTTGGCAACAGGTGAGAGTGTGGTGTCTTTTGGCGAGAAAATATTGATATCGGTAAATCCCGCGCTTAACTCTGGCAGTACGTTGATGAGCTGTTGATTTTCAACAGCATCCACGGCGATGACTTGGGGTAGGAGGGTAATTCCAGCACCACCTAAACAAAAGTGATACAAAGAATTGTAATCACTGCAAATGATTTTGTAGTTGGCGCTCACGTTTGTATGTTGGAAATTCCATTGATGCTCTAAAACGCCTTCTGCATCGCGATAACCAAGTAACGAGTGGTAATGTAAATCGTCAATGGTTTCTATCACCGATGAATTTTCTAAGTATAGGCAACTGGCATACATTTTTCGCTCAAAAGTCATGAGCTTTTGTTTACTAATATTTCCTTTACTCACTTCTCCAGCATTAATCATGCAGTCTAAATTTAAGCGTTTTATGTCTTGATATTGTCCTGGCACAATGAAGACTTCTAATTGTACCTGCGGGTAGGCATGTACAAAGTGGGCAATGTGTTTGTCCATTAACTTATCAACAAACGGTTGTAAGCCAATTCTTAGTTTGCCTTGCACGTCGTCGTGACGATGTTTAAATACGTCGCCAGCATGGTTTAGTTGGTTAACCAGTGGTGTTATTTGAGTTAAATAACGTTTTCCCGATGCAGTTAGGTCCATCACTCGAGTAGTGCGGGTAAATAGCGGGGCGCCAAGTTGTTTTTCTAAATCCGCAATACGCCGACTCACCAAGGCTCGACGGGTATCAAGTGATTTGGCCGCCTTAGAAAAGCTACCTAATTTAGCCACGGCAATAAACAGTTCTAAATCTTTGATGTTCAATGTGTCAGCCTAAGTAAGTCTCTTATTTTGTATAGTAATTTTCGTGATTGTTATTGTCAATTTAGTCACAATATTGCTCCAAGCTCTGCCATTCGCTGCATTCTATGTTTCTCGCTCAAATAGCTAAATTATTACACGGTTTTCTAACGCTAATTGATATGTACCCAATCAACCAAAGGATGTTCGATTTTTGCGAAAATTTATAAGCCTTTAGGCAAAGCATTGATTGCATGTAATGGTTATTCCCTTTCCAAAATCAGCTAAATTAACAAAAGTCGCAGCATAGCAGCATAAACGCGTATAAAATTTGCCCTATGGGAATTTCAGCGTATTTCCACTTCGTTGTTGCGCTAATTTATAAGATGCCTACATTACCGCGCCTAGTATTGAAAACACGGTAAAGCTCTGAAACATATATCTTCAGGTTGATTGGGTATATAATGCCTCGCAGATTTCTGGGAGGAAAAATGGACGTATCATCATTATTAGACGGCCTAAACGATAAGCAGCGTGAGGCAGTTGGCGCGCCACTTTCGAATATGTTGGTGTTAGCGGGTGCCGGCAGTGGTAAAACCCGTGTATTAACTCATCGTATTGCGTGGTTAATGCAAGTAGAACAGCAAAGTCCATATTCAATTTTAGCGGTTACCTTTACCAACAAAGCGGCTGCAGAGATGCGTGAACGCGTGGAAAAAGTGGTTGGCACTAACATGGGGCGCATGTGGATAGGCACCTTCCATGGTTTAGCTCACCGTTTATTGCGTACCCATTACCAAGACGCTAATTTACCGCAAACTTTCCAGATTATTGATTCTGACGACCAGTTACGTTTGCTTAAACGTATACTTAAGAGCCTAAATTTAGATGAGAAGCAATATCCTCCTCGTCAGGCCCAAGGTTATATCAATGGCAAAAAAGACCAAGGTTTACGCCCTAAGCATATTGATGCAGGTGGATTTCCGATTGAGCAAAATTTACTGAATATTTATAAAGTATATCAAGAGTCGTGCGATCGCGCAGGCTTGGTTGATTTTGCTGAGATTTTATTACGTGCACATGAGTTATGGCTCAACAAGCCACACTTGTTAGCGCATTATCAAGAACGTTTTCGCCATATTCTGGTTGACGAATTCCAAGATACTAACGCCATTCAATATGCTTGGATCCGTGTATTAGCAGGTAATACAGCTAACGTGATGATTGTTGGTGATGACGATCAGTCTATTTACGGATGGCGTGGTGCGCAAATTGAGAACTTGCATCGTTTCTTGAAAGACTTTTCAGGTGCACAAACTATTCGATTAGAGCAAAACTACCGCTCAACCGCGAATATTTTGAATGCCTCTAACGCAGTGATTGCCAATAACCCTGACCGTTTAGGTAAAGAGTTGTGGACCGAAGATAAAGATGGCGAACCTATTTCTGTTTATTGTGCCTTTAATGAAATGGACGAAGCCAAGTTTATTGTGGCACGTATTAGTGACTGGCAAGAAAAAGGTGGCTGCCTAAGTGAATGCGCTATTTTATATCGCTCAAATGCGCAATCACGTGTGCTCGAAGAAGCCTTTTTACATAAAGGTTTAGCGTACCGAATTTATGGTGGTTTACGCTTCTTCGAACGCCAAGAAATTAAAGATGCGATGGGCTATATGCGTCTTATCAATAACAAAGACGATGATGCAGCATTTGAACGTGTTGTGAATACGCCTGCACGTGGTATTGGCGATCGTACCTTGGATATTTTGCGCTCTACAGCCAAGCAACATCAGTTAACGCTATGGCAAGCTAGTGTACGTTTAATTGAAGAAAAAGTATTAGCTGGTCGTGCCGCCAATGCAGTACGTAGCTTTATGGAACTGATCATTTCGATGCGCACAGATACTGCCGATATGTTGCTGTATCGTATGGCTGATAGCGTGATTGAACGTTCTGGTTTACGAACCATGTACGAAGCTGAAAAAGGCGAAAAAGCCCAAGCGCGTATAGAAAACTTAAACGAGTTAGTGACGGCGGCACGTAGCTTTGAAATGCCAGAAGAGCTTGAAGATATGGGCGAGCTTAATGCCTTTTTATCACATGCGGCACTAGAAGCTGGGGAAGGTCAAGCCGATGCATTTACAGATGCTGTTCAGTTAATGACATTACACTCAGCCAAAGGGCTTGAATTCCCGATGGTCTTTATGGCGGGTGTTGAAGAAGGCTTATTTCCGAGCAAGATGGCGTTAGACGAGGGCGATCGTTTAGATGAAGAGCGTCGTTTGTGTTATGTGGGCATGACTCGTGCGATGAAAAAACTGTATATCAGTTATGCAGAATCGCGCCGTATTTACGGCCGTGAGGATTATGCCAGTCCATCACGTTTTATTAATGAAATTCCAGAAAAATTTGTTGAGCAAATACGTATCCGTGCTCAAGTTAAGCCTTCTATTAGTCAGCGTTTCCCTTCGCGAGCGGCAGATGCTGTTGCGACTAAAAAGCCTCATGGGTTTAATGATACTGGCCATAAAGTGGGCTCTAAAGTGAAACACTTTAAGTTTGGTGAAGGTGTGGTGACAAGCTTTGAAGGTTCGGGTGAAAAAGGCCGTGTGCAGGTTAATTTTGTTGATTTCGGCAGTAAATGGTTATTGGTATCACTCGCTAAGTTAGAGCGTTGTTAAGCTGTCAACATGCGAAATCATGGAGATATGACATAGATGTCATTGCAAGACAAACTTCGTGCTTATGCGCGATTAATGCGAATAGATAGACCCATAGGTACGTTGCTTTTACTTTGGCCTTGTTTAATGGCGTTAGTATTAGCAGCGCAGGGCATGCCTTATATTACTGTGCTGCTTATTTTTATTGTAGGCGTGGTCATAATGCGCGCTAACGGCTGCATTATTAATGATTATGCTGATCGCAATTTAGATGCCCATGTGGAACGCACGAATATGCGCCCATTAGTGTCGGGTGAAGTTAGTATCAAAGAGGCGCTTAGTCTATTTGTGGTGCTTGGTTTAGCTGCATTTAGTTTAGTGTTATGGCTTAATCCGCTGGTTGTACAGCTGTCAGTTGTTGGCATTATATTGACGGTTATGTACCCGTTTATGAAACGGATTACCAATATGCCACAGATGTTTTTAGGCATAGTATGGAGCTGGTCTATACCGATGGCCTATGCAGCACAGCTGGGAGAAGTCCCTGTTGAAGCTTGGTGGTTGTTTATGGCTAATTGGTGCTGGACAGTGGCTTACGACACTATGTATGCCATGGTCGATCGTGACGATGACTTAAAGGTCGGTATTAAGTCTACTGCTATTTTATTTGGTCGATTCGATAGGCAGATTATTGGTTTATTTCAACTTGCTGCTTTAGGTTGTTTCATTATGGCAGGTGTGTTGGCTGAGCGAGGACTGATTTACGCTTTAGGTATTGTGAGTTTTATTGGTTTTGCAGTTTACCAACAAGGCCTTATTTACCGCCGTGAGCGCGCGCCGTGTTTTAAAGCTTTTTTAAATAACAACTGGGCAGGAATGATACTGTTTATTTCGTTATCACTGGACTACATTTTTTAAGGTAATCTGGTGTGGGTTATGGCAAGGATGCATAAATAATATGGTATACCGCTTTTTTGGTCTTTTGCTATGTAGCTATTTCTTGATAAATAGCTTATTTGCAAGTGCTGACAGCAGCGACAATGTGCAATCCGATCCAGCGATTCAGTGGGCCGAGGCTTATGCTTCGGCCTCTGCGGTTAATATTCCTCGCACCCGCCAATTTACCCTTAAAGATGGTCGTCGTGATTATCAGGTTATGATCAAATTACCTAAAGATTATCAGCAAAATAGTACTCATCATTACCCTGTGATCTACATGACAGATGCAATGTACAGTATGCAAGTGGTATCAGGGGCAACGCGGTTTCCGATGAACAGTAATATGATGCATCAAGCCATTTTGGTCGCTATAGGCTATCAAAAGGGCAGTAAAGGTGCATCGAGTCGTATCCGAGATTACACTCCAAGCCACGATCCAAGTTGGAAGCTCAATACTGGTGAGGCAAAGCGGCATGTTCACTTTATACGCGACACTGTAATGCCCTTTGTTGAGCATCATTATCGTGTTGATACACAGCAAAATACCTTTATGGGGAATTCGTTGGGTGGGTTACTCGGTGCTTATATTTTATTAGAACAACCAACATTATTTGCCCATTATGTATTGGGCAGCCCTTCGTTGTGGTTTGACAATAAGCTATTGTTACAACAATTTATTCAAGGCTTTAATCAAATGCCAGCAATATCCGCTAAGGTATTTATTGGTATTGGCGAATTAGAAAGACCGCCCTATACTCACGATAAGCACCAAATGGTCGCCGATGCGCAAGCGTTTTATCAAATACTTCAATCCCATCCCTCCGCCAAAATGGGCATCTTACAACTGAAAATATTGGTGATCTCAGAAGCAGATCATTCAATGGCATTTCCTACGACAGCTATCCATGGCTTATCGTGGTTATTTAAACGGGCGCATTAGTTCAAGTTAAATAAAGCGAGCTCATAGGTATTGATTATTTCCTGTAACAACTTTGCACGTAACCAATGTACTTATCGATCACTTTTATTGTTATGTTAATAACTTGTTTAAATTGATATTGCCCCAATATCTTTGTTTAGAACACGGTATTAATGTAATTAAAATGGCACAAGGATGAGTATCGAATGAGAGTGACAGTGAAGTATCGGCTAGTGTTTTTAGTCTTAATGGTGTTGAGTTTTGTAATAGGTGTTCAGTGGACGCCAGAGACGCTAGCTAGCGATACCGATAAGCGAGTGTTGTACTTTATTTCTGCATTATATTTTGTGTTACTGCCTTTAAGTTATTGGTACTGCATTATTAAAAAGGGGGCACAAAAACTGTGGAAGTTGATTGTTATTTTCAGCTTAAGCAGCCTAGTTGCGCGGTTAAGTTTCCCTGCTGAAATTGCGCATTATTTTGAATTTATTGCCTGGTTACGTTATCCGATTATTGCAGTATTGCTGGTCATTGAATTGTATTTGATTGTGAGTGTGGTGCGTGGGTTGTTAAAGGTGCGTAAGCTTAAGGGCGATCCTAGAGTTGGCGCAGTTGAAACCTATCGTGAAGGTGATGATAAAAGTTTAACCATTGCGCTTATTATGGCCAGTGAGGCGACAAACTGGTTTTATTCTATTCCGTGGTTTTCACGCAATCATCCGCCTGTAATTACCAATATTAACCTTAAGAGTGCAGCGCGATGGCATGTGTTGCTTTTAATAACCGGTTGTATTGTTGCATCATGTAGCAGCTATTTATTATTGGTTTCATGGAGCGAGTGGGTAGCCATTATTGTCTCGAGTATTATTGGCTATACCTTAATGTCTATTGTGGCTAACCATCGATTGTCACGTTACTACTCGTTGTATTTAATGAGAGATAATCTTGTTATTAATAATTCTTTATGGGGATTTATGGTGGTCAATATGGCGGATATTGCCAGTGTGGAGCCTCAAGGGTCTTCTGAGTTAAATAAGGATGAACCAGGTACCATTTTAATTGGTTGCGGGCGAGGCAATGTCACCGTTACGTTAAACCGTCCGGTTGTTTATCATGGTGGTATGGGGCAGTTGCCGGAACCGATGACGGTAATTCATTTGAGTGTAGATGCACCTCAGCAGTTAATTAATGCACTTAATGATGTTAAATTATCGCAAGCGGCATAGCATTAAACAGCCATAAAAAATGCGCTGATTAAAGCGCATTCTTTTTTATTACCTTCTATAAGACGAATAAGCAGGTGTTGAACTTTTTATTAATCACGCACTAACGTAGTTAACTCTGCAGGGCGATAATATACTGATTTTAACACCTTACCTTGGCGAACAACTTTACCTGCCATTTCAACATCTTTAGCACATTTAGCAATAATAAACTCACCTTTAGTGCTGCCCACTATCTCAACACCTTGTTTGGCGTAAAAGGCGATGGTTTCATCCAATTCTTGCTGGTTACGGCACACTTTGCTCATGTTGCTGGAGTGTACTTCATCCCAGCATTGAATGAAGTCTATTTCACGGTTTTTAGCCACGTTAAGCAATAAATCGATAAGATAGCTTATCTCTAGACGATCGCTTACCTGAGACGCACCTATGTGTACTAAACGGCCCATTAAAACGTAAACTGAGTCAACAATCGCATCAGCTTGTTCAATCCGTGAGTCCGCTTCAGCCAGTTCAGTCATTTCTTCAATAATTAATGAAGTGTGCAACGTGTCGGCTTTATCATCTAAGCTAGCACTGTCGTTAACCGGTAAATCAAACGTGCTGCGAAACTCAAAAATATCGCGATATAAATGGTCATAGAGTGGCTGAGTTAATTGACTGAGTTTCATAGGATTACCTTAATGATAAATGTGACGTAATTTTAAATAAATGAGTCGTTGAATACAAAGTGTTAATCGAATAAAAAAACCGGCAAGTTTGCCGGTTCTATGACGATTTACTGACAGCTTTAGTTAACCTGATCTCAGGTTATTTAATGAATGCAAACGCATCGCCGTATAAGTGGGCTTCTTCGACACCAAGTTCACGGAATAACTCGCGTGCAGCACCAACCATGTCAAAACGGCCTGCGATATAGATGTCGTAACCGTTTAAGCTAATAAAATCATTCTTAATTTGTTCAAGCAGGTTGGCTTGTTTACCTTGCCAAGTGTCGCTAACTATTTCAACAATAGGAATAAACTCTAACCATTCATAGTCAGCATGCCATTGGCGTGCAATTTCTTGGTAGTACATGGCATCTTCGTTACGACAACCCCAATACAATTTTGTTTTGATGGTTTCACCGTTAGCAATTTGCTGTTCCACAATACTTTTTATATACGAGAAACCCGTGCCGCCGGCAATTAAAATACGCGGTCTGTGGCTGTCGCTGCGTAAATATGCATCGCCTGCAGGAGCTTCAATGTCGATGTGAGTTGATGTCTTTAAGCGTTCAACAACTTGCATTGGATAGCTTTCGCTGATTGCTGCACCAATATGTAACTCGATTAAAGCCGCGTTAGGTGCAGAGGCTATTGAAAAAGGACGTTTGTCTTTTTCACCCATAACGACACACAAGTATTGACCAGCCTTAAAGTCGAAGGCGGTTTCTGGCTTTAGCAACACTTGATAAACAGCGTCATTAAACGGGGTGACTTTTTCAATCTGACAACGAATGGTTTTCATCTAACGTCCTTTAAGGCCTTTTTATTTTGTATCAATCACTTATTTATAGCCAATAGCATCCTAATTGGATCACTCTGGTTACAGCGTAGGTCTTTCATCAATACCAAGATCATCCCAAATTTGATCTACTTTTTGTTTGACCTCAGGGTCCATCACAATCGGTGTCCCCCATTCTCGAGTAGTTTCACCGGGCCATTTATTAGTTGCATCTAAGCCCATTTTTGACCCTAAACCGGCCACTGGAGAGGCAAAGTCTAAATAATCGATAGGAGTATTATCGACTAACATGGTGTCACGCGTGGGATCCATACGGGTAGTAATGGCCCAGATGACGTCTTGCCAGTCACGACAGTTCACATCTTCATCAACAATGACAATGAACTTAGTGTACATAAATTGACGCAAAAAAGACCATGCCCCCATCATTACCCGTTTAGCATGCCCTGGATATTGTTTGCGAATAGATATGACGGCCATGCGATACGAACACCCTTCGGGCGGCAAGTAGAAATCGACAATCTCAGGGTATTGTTTGCGTAAAATTGGCACAAACACTTCGTTTAATGCTACGCCCAACATGGCGGGTTCGTCTGGTGGACGGCCTGTGTAAGTGCTGTGATAAATGGCATCTTTACGGTGGGTGATATGGGTGACGGTAAATACTGGGAACGAGTCTGTTTCGTTATAGTAACCAGTATGATCGCCATATGGACCTTCTTCAGCGGTCTCATCTGGGTCAATATAACCTTCTAAAATAATCTCGCTGGTGGCCGGTACTTCTAAATCGCAGCTGATTGCTTTGCATACTTCAGTGCGTTCTCCACGCAGTAAACCCGCAAACGCATATTCGCTCATTGAGTCTGGCACGGGCGTTACAGCGCCTAAAATAGTCACAGGATCACTGCCCAGTGCTACCACGACAGGATAACGCTCGCCTGGGTGTAGTTGTTTAAAGTCTTTAAAATCTAATGCGCCACCGCGGTGATCTAACCAGCGCATAATGAGCTTGTTTTTGCCCAATAGTTGCTGACGGTATATACCTAGATTTTGACGTTTTTGGCGCGGACCTTTAGTGATGGTTAATCCCCATGTCACGAGTGGAGCAACATCGCCTGGCCAACAATGTTGGATCGGTAAGCTGGTGAGGTCAACTTCATCACCTGTTTTGACCACTTGCTGGCAAGGCGGGTTTCGCACCGTTTTAGGCGGCATATTGAGTGCTTGCTTAAACATAGGAATTTTAGCGATTGCATCTTTAAAGCCGCTTGGTGGCTCAGGCTCTTTTAAAAAAGCCAATAATTCGCCTACTTCACGTAGTGCTAAGGGATCGTCTTTGCCTAATGCCATTGCAACGCGTTTGGGTGAACCAAATAGGTTAACCAATACAGGCATAGTGTTATTTTTAGGATTTTCAAATAGCAGCGCGGGACCACCCGATCGTAAAACACGATCAGCAATTTCAGTCATTTCTAAATAAGGGTCAACAGGATAGCTAATACGTTTTAGCTCGCCGTTTGCTTCTAAATGGTCGATGAAGCTGCGTAAGTCCTTAAAACTCATGTTTACCGCCTGAATATCAAATCCAATATTGCGCGCACTATAGCATTTTTCTAATTTAGGGTTAAGCCAAAATAGAGGATATCGACTTTATCTTGACTTAGCGTAAAATGAATATTGTCGATGACGACATTGAGGTAACCTATGCTAACAATTAAATCCCCATCATTACTGAGTGTGGTAGCGGTAAGTGCTTGTTTATTAATAAGCGTATTTGTGCCTGTTCACGCTAAGGCTCCTGTCGATTATGATCGCCTCAACCGCGAATCACATTCGGTGGGTAGCCAACATGATGTAAGACGACATTCTCAGCATCGGTCTCACCATCGAAATTCTTGGCGTTTGGGCATAGGCTTAGGATTAGGATGGAATAATGCTTGGGGATGGAGTAATGGGTTAGGCATTCACAATGGCTGGGGCCCTACTATAGGTATGAGTTGGCCCTATGGTGTTGGAATGCGTTATGGAGATCGTTATGACTATCGTCAGCAAAACGAAGGGATTTATCCTTACCGTAACGTAAATGTTGTACCAACAACACGTTACCAGGAAGTTGATGAGCCTGTGATTGTGCCTACCCGTATATCAGTACCACAGCAAACAACCACAGTGACTCAGGTTAATAAAGGTTTACGCAGCTTACCCGAGAACGCCAAAGTGATTCAGCGCGAGAGTGGTACAGTATATGAGTGGCAAGGGGTAGAGTATTATTTTGACTGGAATACTCAGACTTACGAATTGGCCAACGTTGATATGCCATGATCGCCCGCGTAATAGCAATACTCAATACTATTGTCCGCTTTAGCTTGGTACATGGCTGTGTCGGCAGCACTGATTAATTCTCTGCTACTTAATCCATGTTTAGGTAGCACACTAACACCAATGCTTGCACCCACTTCTAAGGTGTGGGGCCCAATATTAATGGGTTGTTTGATGAGATTTAATAGCTGAGTTAATTTTTGGTCGATATCGATAGGTTCGGCAATTAGATCTAGCCACACAACAAATTCATCACCTCCGAGCCGACCAACAATATCGGTGGCTCTCAGATTACTCATTAACCGCTGAGCGAGTGTGACAATAACTTCATCTCCTATACTGTGGCCTAAAGTGTCATTTATCTGTTTAAACTTATTTAAATCGATAAATAATAATGCTGCTTGATCGTCTGAACGTAAATCTCTGGCGATGGCATTATCGATTTTTTTGATAAAAGCACGCCGATTATATATGCCCGTTAGCTCGTCATGTTCGGCCAGAAAAATAAGTCGATCTTGCTGCTCTATCAATTTATGAGTTTGTCGGTCGACTTCTTGTTTTAGGCTGTCTTTTTTGACTGTGATCTGGGTTAGTGAGTGCTTCATACTATTAAAGTTACTCGCTAATGCTGACAGCTCATCGTCGTCGCTAAATACAATACGACTGGTTAAATCGCCCGATGCCAGTGCTTCCATTCCTTGATTTAAGGAATATAAGCCATGTCTAAAACGGACCAAGGTCATAAATGACCATGCGGTGATTAAAGCTGTGAGTACTAATAATACAGCTCCAACCAACCACAATAAGGTTTGTTGTTTACTTTTGGCGTGTTTAATTGATAACTGGTGCAGGTTAAACATTTCTTCGGTCATTTCTTCAATAACCATGCTGTATTTTGCTTTAAACAAGCGCTCGGCTATTAATGTACTAGCATCATCGACTTGTGTACTGTGATTACTATTTTGAGTATTAATCAGTGCTCTGACGTTGGTGTTAAGTCGATTCAGATTTTGGATAATTATTTTTTGCTGCACGTCCCAATCTATGTCTTGCGATAACTCCGCTGCCAGTTCTGCCTGACGGTTGTTAAGTTCAATAAGCCCTTGTTTATCTGTATATTCTTGATATAACCACAATTGACTGCGTAAGCTATCGATACTGAGTTGCAGCTTCATGGAGTAATTAAGTTGACGATAAATTTGTTGTTGATAATTGTGTACTTGAATAAGCGATAAACCGACAATCAACGTCAACATTGCACATAATATGGCGGTCCATTTAAGGCGTTTTGATAACATCATAACTTACCAGCCTGCCTCTTTATTATTAAAGGTTTCAAGTAGCTTGCGGTCAAATACTTGCCTGAAATCGACCCGGTTTTCTACAGGTACTAATTGATTATCAATGGCCCACTGGCTTTGAGTTTGAATATTAGAAAACAGTGCGTTACTGAGTGATAGTCTAAAAGTATAATCGGCCCATGAGTATTCGATTTGTGAAGGTGTAATATTCAAAACTTGGCTGATGATTTTTTGAGCGTGCTTTGGGTGCTTGTGGGTATATACCGTGGCATCGCTGATGGCTTTGAGTAATGCAAGTTTATGCTTTTCATCAACACTGGTATGTTTAAGCCCGATTAAATTAAATGATAGGTGATATAAACCACGGCTATTAATAATATCTGCAGCCTGCGACATATGTTCTGACAGCATGTAGCCCAGTGGTTCCCAAGCCGAAATGATATCTACTCTATCATTGAGTAATGCCGGTATAAGCTGGTCTGAGGTTAAATATACGCGATCGATAGGCAGGTGGGTCTTGTTATACATAATCAATAAAGTATCTAAAAAAAACTCGCTGGCACTGCCTTTAACAATGCCGATACGTGTGTTAGCAATATTATTCAGTTGTCGATACTTTTCTGGCGTTAAGCTGAGTAATTTAACGTCATTGTCTGATTCGACAAAGCTAGCAATTACCGAGAAGTCAGTACGTTTAAAACTATTAAACATCACTACCGTTTCAGATGATGTTGCAAAATCAACTTGTTGATTGATCAGAGCATTAAAACACTTTACACCGCCATCAAATCGCACTAATTCAACATTAAGATTGTTATCTGCAAAAAAGCCCATTTTCTCAGCTATAAAAAAAGGAGCTGATAATGGTGTGTTAGACACGGCAATGGTTATTTTTTCTTTTGATATAGCTGTTAGCGACGTTGACTTAGCTGAAAAATCACAGCTAACAATACAACATAGGATGCTAATGCCGAAGATTAAAAAAACACAGTTTTTAAACGATGCGCTCATTAATTATTTTCAATCAGTATGGGGTATGTTTAAGTGTAGTAATAGTAACAATTTTTGTTGGTAAATATTTGTGTTATTTAGCCTTTATTTAATAAAATCAAACAATAATACTAATACTTAAGTATTGTTTAGTAATCACTTTATGCGACTTATTGTTTTTATCTGCCTTAATATAACATTGGCAGCCTTATCAATTTTTTCGATTTATGCTCCTTATCTTTGCAGTAACTTAGGATAAATATTATTAAGGATCTCTTCGGCTTGTTGGAATTTAAGGTTTTTGATTGAGTGTGCTAATAATTCGTAATGAGTTGGCTCAAATGTTTTAAGAATATGGGCTATTTGAGGAAATGTATTCGTCGCATTCATATTAAATGTGCCAATTTCTTCTTGTAACGTTTGAAATAATTTCAATACGTCATCGGTAATTTCTGTCGATTGCAGGACGGCAGACTCGCTTGCAACAGGCTGTCCGCCTTGCAGTTGAGTTAACAAGCTCTGTGCGATAGGTAATGTGAGGTTTATTTGTTCAACAAGGGTGATGTAACTTTGTGCTAAATCGAAGTTCTCGGCGGTTTTTATTTCCGTTTCTTGCTGCTTCGCAAAGTGCGATAATTCAGTAAACCCCAATGTAGCTGATGAACTTTTAAGAGTATGAAACATTATTTTGAATTCATTGCTAGCATTTGTCGACAACACATCTAATCTCGCATATTGAGTTAAATCTTCCATAAACAGCTCTAGCGCTTTCAGGTAGACGATTTTGTTGTTACTCAGGCGAGATAATGCGCCTTGATAGTCGATATTCTGTTGCTCGCAATAGCCTTCAATACTGTCTTCAACAATGTTTTTATTAGGTGCATTTGTAGCGTCATCAACATTGGTTTTCATGGAATCTTCAGTAGGTCCTTCAATAGCGTCATCAGCAGAGGTTTTTACTGAATCTTCAATAGGTCCTTCAATAGCGTCATCAGTAGAGGTTGAGATGCCGGTGTTGTGACGCGGTAAACTAGGTAATGTTTGTTCAGTATTTAGACTTTTTACTGTTGTGGCGGCTAAAGGTACTTTGGTGTTTTGTACTGCGATATTTTTTACTTTTATAAAAACAAACTCAACATTATCAATACGGATTAATGTTGCCGACATCTGCACGGGTAGTGAAGGGCTATTGAGTGTATGAATTTTATATTCAAGTTCCTTGTTGCTCCCATTGAGCAAATTAAGTTTTAAGTCTTGCCATGTTTGTTCACTATCGTGCACGAGTATGCTGTCGATGTTTTGGCTTTGTATGTCTTTGCTGCTGTAGCCTAAAATCTGTTGTGCATATTTATTGCTATGAACAATATAACCGTCTTTATTCACCCACAATAAAATGTTATCCGAGCAATCCACTGCACTGCTTACTAAATACAGTTGTTTAATTAATGCATTTTTTTCGGTTAAGTCTTCGGCAACAAATACAAAACCTGTTGTGCCTAATGTGTGCTGTTTCATTGCAGAGACATGCAAATACACCTGTTTATGGTCGCCATATTTTTGCTTTATAGCGCATGATAAAGTGAGGTGGTCTTGCTGCTGTAAATGATGATGCAAAAATTTGAATATTTTTTTACTGTCTGGGGTATTAACCTCTCGCGCTCTTGTTTCACCATTTTCAATGTTGAGTAATCCGATGTCTTTTATCAGCTCAGTTAGATTACGATTGCCGACCATTTCATCGTGACTAAAACGAAGACTTTGTTCAGCACCGCTACTAAAAAAAGAAATCACACCAGATGAGTCAGTGGCAATAATGACCACTTTACTGCTGTTTAAAATGTTTTGTTGAAATAAGTTTGCTTGTTCAATTTCTAAGTTACTTTCATCAACTTGGTGTTTTAACTCACTGTTATGTTGTTGTAATTGACGTTGTAGTAATTTGAACTTAGACACGTCATTGATGGTGAAGCTAGCACCTAAAAAATGATGGTCTTTTAATAGGGGAGTGATGTCGAGCACCAGTGATCGTGCCTCTGTTTCGTTATTGGGTTGATAGGTAAACTCAATTTTGTTAACGCGCTCACCTCGAGCGACTTTTTTAAAAAAAGCTATCAAGGCATCAAGTGGAATGCTGCCACTTAAGTGATGAATGATTGGTTTTTGGTACGATGTATTACTCAAACCAAAAATAGTTTTAGCAGAATGATTCCAATTTAAGATGGCAAAACTGCTGTCTACACCGATTAAACACTCTGAGGAGTTGTCGATAAAAGAGGATAAGGATATTTTTTGCCTAATATTGTCCATTCTTCTAGTGATATAACGCAATAAACTGTGAAGTATTACAATCAATAATAATGTGGAACCCAGCGTAATGATCAATACTTGCTCTGGGTCTGCTAAGTTAAGATCTGCTATCCATTGTGTTGATGGGGTGAACGTAATTTGCCAGTCACGTCCATAAATTTGTATTAATTGTTGGTGTACATAACGACTGTCTACCGCTAATTGAGCTGACGGATCTGTGGTATTTGTCAAAGAGGAGGTGAAAAATTGGACATTATTAGTTGGGCTAATATCGGTTATCTCAAGTTTTATTCCATTGTTTTGCTCTGTCAATGTCGCTAGAATTTCATTTATTAGCAAAGGTGTATAGACCCAGCCAAGCACTTCTGGAGTCGCTAAACTCTGTGTGTTCAGAGGCTCAAAAATTGGTAGCAATAATAAAAAACCATGATTCATTTTTTTGTCTGCTTGAACCAAGGTGATAGGGGCTGTGAGTGTTGCACTGTTTGCAATAGCTGAGGATAAGGCCGCTCTACGGCGATTTTGCTCCGAGCCAATATCCAACCCTAGCGATTCCACATTAGGGCGTTCTGGCTCAATATACTGCACAATAAATAGAGGGTCTTGTGGTGAGTCTAGTTGCTTTAGCTTGAACTGTTGGTTTCGATCAAGATGTGCTTGTTGTAAGAAATCATTTAAGTCTTTTTTTTGCACGACTTTTATCACACCAAAACCACGAGTTCCTGGAAACTCTCTGGCGTAATCTCGACTTTGAAAGTAAGCTAAGTTTTGTGGGTAACGAAAGTTATCAAGGCCAACAGTGTTGATTGCACCTCGTAACCCTTGTAAGCCATACTCAAATTTATTAACTCGTTCGACCACCTCTTGACTGACTTTGTTTAGGTGTTGAGTTAAGCTGTTTTGCAGCAATACGGTATTGTGTTGCTCGGTATTGTGTTTGAGCGTAAATGCGATAAACAAGCCAATGATTAAGAGTAAAATAGAGGTTAGGTTTGCCCATTTGTAAGTATTGGACTGTGCATCCCTTTTAAACGTATTAAGCATAATGCTACCTGTTTCGAATGTGCGTCGCTGAATGAATGCTGAAAAAGCTTAATGGATTTAACCCTAACCGTTTTTTACTTGCTAATACAATGTAAATATAGACTAAGTCGTTAAAAACCTGACAATATGTATAGGGTAAATGGATGTTAAGTCATAACAAGGAGTAAGACGATCATGTTGTTGTCTGGGTTAGCTAATACCGTATATCGAATTTTGATTATTGATGACGATATTCAAAATATTTTTGTTTTAGAAGATATTTTATCTCCTTTAGGTAATATTTATTTCTCGGAGTCTGGCAGCAATGCTTTGGCTTTGGTGGATAAAATTAAGCCTGACGTCATTCTACTTGATATTGAAATGCCCGACATGGACGGGTGGCAAGTTTGTCGTGCCCTCAAATCTAACCCGCGTTACAGTGATATTCCTATTATCTTCATTACTGGGCATACCGAACCAGAATTCGAAAAGCTGGCACTTGAAAGTGGTGGTGTCGACTTTATAACTAAACCCTTTAATGCGTCTATTTGTTGTCTGCGAGTGCATACTCAACTTAAGTTTAGGCAGCAAAGCCACTTGATTGTCAAAGCGAAAGAAGAACTACAGCAACTGGTGAATCAAGTGCCGATGTTGATTACCTATTGGGATTACGAGGGGCATAACTTATTTAGTAATGATTATTCGGGTGCATGGTTTGACACCTTATCTGGTGAGGTCAATGGCAAGCATATTTCTAATGTTTTTCCAAATGAGCTCAGTCGTGCGGTGCTAATACATCAACAAGAAGTCACAGCAGAACCATTGAAATACATCGTCACTGTAACCGATAAACCGGGCATGAGCTTCTATGAAGTTTTTCAGTCAAGAATGAAATCAAGCGCTGGTGTTGATGGTTACTTAGTGACTGTTGTTGATGTCTCTGAAGTTAAACATGCAAAACAAGCCTTATACTCAGAAAAAGAACGTTTACGCGTCACGCTAAACTCTATTGGCGATGCTGTGATTGCCACTGATACCAAAGGGCTCATTACCTTTATGAACCCGATAGCTGAACGTATGACTGGTTGGCGCATTAAAGACGCGTTGCACCAAAAAATTGAAACCGTGATGCAACTGCGTGACGCCAACACTCGACATACGTTACTCAATCCACTTTACATCGCGCTGCGTGAACAACGTATTGTGGCGATGGCATTAAATAGTCAGCTAACAGCTCGAAGTGGCCAAGTGTTTGCTGTTGAGGATTCGGCTGCACCTATTCGTAACGAAAACGGTGAAGTGATCGGCGCCATTATGGTGTTTCATGATGTGAGTGAAACGATGGCGATGGCGATGAAGATGAGCCATTTGGCAAACCATGACCAACTAACCGATTTACCCAATCGCATTTTATTACAGGACCGCCTAAGTGTAGCTTGTTCAACGGCGCAGTCTTTTGGTACTAAAGCGGCTGCATTACTGGTCGATATCGACCACTTTAAATACTTAAATGATTCACTTGGGCATCAACTGGGTGATGAAATGATTTGTTTAATGGCGCAGCGTTTGCGTTCGTTAATTCCACCTTCGTATACACTTGCAAGACTCGGTGGTGATGAGTTTGTTATTTTGATGAGTGACACTCACTCTGTTGAAGCTTCATCAGTGTTAGCCTCTAAATTGGTTGAGGCAATGCATGAGCCCTTTATTTTAGCCGATCAAAAATTCAGTGTGTCGATCAGTATCGGGATTAGTGTTTACCCAAACGATGCTGCCGACGCCGAAGAGTTAATGCGCCATGCCGATGTCGCGATGTACCGAGCTAAACAAGAAGGCCGAAATCGGTTTAGCTTTTTCTCTCATGACTTAGAAAGTAGCATTCGCGAACGACACCAGTTAGAAACTTGCTTACGCAATGCGATCGCTAATGATGAACTTCTTGTGCATTACCAGCCCAAATTCGATCTGGCCACAAAGAAAATTATTGGGGCAGAAGCATTAGTGAGGCTGGTGGGCGCTGATGGGGTATATATTTCACCGACAGAATTTATTCCGTTAGCCGAAGAGACCGGATTAATTATCAAGCTGGGTAAGCAAGTGTTGTTTAAAGCCTGTGCAGAAGCCAGACGCTGGCTTGATTTGGGACTAGTTATCCCTGTGTCAGTTAACGTTGCTGTAGCACAATTTTCTGATCCTAATCTTGCCAATATGATTGAAAAAGCCTTAACAGATTATCAGTTGCCTGCTGATTTACTTGAACTTGAAATTACAGAAACGGCGTTAATGATTGATGCCGCTGAAATGCAAACTAAATTAAGTCAGTTAAAGTCATTAGGTATTAAGATTTCGATTGATGACTTTGGCACAGGATATTCAAGTTTATCTTACTTGAAAAAGTTTAATGTTGATGTGATGAAAATTGACATGTCATTTGTTAAAGACATGCTCAATAATAAACATGATTATGAAATTGTAAAAACGATTATTTCATTAGGAAAATCAATGTCACTTGCGTTAATAGCTGAAGGCGTAGAAACCGAAGAACAGCGCCAGGCATTACTCGAACTTGATTGTACTATGGGGCAGGGGTATTTATTGAGCCGCCCATTATCTGCAAAAGACTTTAATACTTTTTTGTTAGCGAGCGAAAGCTAAAGGAAGACTATGTTCAAACAATGGTTTGACAGAAGTAATAAGGCTAGATACCAAACATTGTCTTACTTAGGTTATTTTGTCATTGGGTGCTGTTGTTTGATGTTTTATTTGGTGTTTTCTAATTTTGCCAAACAAACAATTATCGATAACAATAAAAAAACGTTGGTACAGTTGAGTCATACCGCTGCACAAGAGATGACAAATGTCTTTAATGTGTATGTTAACAAGGTATTGTTTTTACATTCTACTGCTTCTGTCAGTGGTATAAGTAGAACCATGCAACATGGCGATATAGACCCTATAGACGGCACTACAACTTTACAATGGACGCGCCGTTTACAAGATATGTTTACCGCGTTTATTCAAACTAACCCCGAAGTACGTCAATTACGCTTTATTAGTCGCTTAAATAACGGTCATGAAGTTGTTCGAGTTGAGCAGCGTAATGGCAAAATTGTGGTGGTGCCTGAGGGCTTGTTACAAGATAAGGGCGATACCGATTATTATTTGGATATTGCAGCTTTAAATTCTAATGAACATTATATTTCTGATATCAGTTTAAACCGCGAGTATGGGGTAATTGAAACACCAACTTGGCCGACATTTAGAGTCGCAAGGTCGATACTTGACGATAACGGTGATTTTTTTGGTTTTGTTATCGCTAATATTGACGCCAGCTTATTGCTTGAACAGCTACAAAGAGACTTTAAACATTCGTTGTTTGATTTGGTTATTTTAAACTCTAATGGTTACTTTATCGCAGCCCCAAATCAAGCATTGCGATTTGGGTTTGACTTGCAGATCCCTGATGCCACATGGCAAGCACAAACCGGCAATACTCCACTGCCGACTTTAGGTAGCATTCAACCAGTTAAGATGGATAAACAAGATTATTGGTCTATTGGTGAAACGATTTCTTTATCGACTGTTGAAGATCGGCAATTAACGGTAATCGGTTTATTTCCAAAAACAGCGGTTGATACATTATGGCAACCTCAACGCAATTTAATGCTGCTGTTGATGCTGGTTATTTACGGCATAGTTGTAATCATTATTCTTGTATATCAAAAATACGTGAACAAAATTATTGTCTTGTATGACAATCAATCATTGTATCAAGCCATTATTGCCGGTTCTTCGGATGCCATTATTAGTATTGATCGTCAAGGGCTCATACTCAGCTGGAATGAATCAGCAACATTTTTGTTTGGTATTGCACAAGGCCAGGCAATCAAGAGCAACTTATTAGACATTATTGATGAAACTGTAAGTGAAGCAACGAATGAAAAGATATTGAACCACGGTTTAATTGCTGATGTATTTGATGCCAAAGAGCATACGATAGTCACGGTTGAGTCTGCATTTAATGGGGGACAAAGCAAAGTATTAACCGTGAGTTTATCACCAGTGATCGCCGTTAACTCAAAACAAATAAGCAGTATTTCTGCGATTATTCGTGATGTAACTGATTCGAGACGCAGTGAGAAAAAAATTCTGCAAATGAACGAATCGTTAGAGCAACAAGTCATTGCTCGGACTCAAGAGCTTGAAGCTGCAACGGCTGAAGCCATCTCTGCTAATCAATTAAAGAGTGAGTTTGTTGCCAATATTAGTCACGAAATACGCACTCCATTAAATGGTATCAGTGGTTTGGTTGAATTACTCAAGCGGGAGTATTTATCTGAGAAACAGCTTAGTTATTTAATGATGACTAAAAATAGCATTGCTACGTTAACTGTGTTGATAAATGACTTACTGGATTTATCTAAAATTGAATCGGGTAATTTACAGGTTGAACTAGACTCTTTCGATTTACTCGAAAACGTTTGCGGCGTCATGAATATGATGTCGATTAGAGCAGAAGAGAAAGGCTTAATTCTATTGCTCGACAGCGTTGAGCTAAGGCACAGAAAGTTAATTTGTGACCCTTATAGGATCAAACAAATTTTGGTTAACCTTATTGGTAATGCGATTAAATTTTCAGTACAAGGCCATGTGATTGTAAAGGTGAGTACGCGTGCTTTTGACGATCAACCCGACAATATTAATGTTGAATTTTCAGTGACTGACAATGGCATTGGGATAACCAAAGCGCAGCAGAAAAAATTATTTAAACCTTTTATTCAAGCTAACGGCTCTATCACGCGTGACTTTGGTGGCACAGGGTTAGGACTCTCTATTTCGAAGCAACTTGTCACATTACTGGGTGGCGATATTGGAGTGAGTAGTGTTTTAGATCAAGGGAGTACTTTCACGTTTAACGTGTGTGCTAAACAAAATCGCGACATAAACAATAAACCCGTTGTGTTACCTATGGCGAATCAATCTGTATTGATTTTTATTGCAGATAAACTAACGGCTAGTTTGATGCAAAAACATTGTGAGTCATGGTCTGTCAATGTGACCCTCATTCAATCTTATCAACAACTTGTCGAAGCGAATGCACAGCAACATGTCGATGTGGTGATTGTTGATAATAGCTTAGTGGTGGGCCAGACTAAGCAATGGGTTAAGCATTACCAAGCAGCCAATGGTGCTCTGTTGTTAATGATTGGCCGCGACGAAGTGGATATTGCAGTTCTTGAAAATGCTTGTTGTAAACATCTAATCAAACCTGTATTGCCTATTCAGCTGATGGATGTTTACAGTAAACTGTTAAGTGAAAATAGTGAAAGTGCTTCTTTATTACCGCAACGTGATGACAATCTAGCTCCAGAAACCAAAGATAAAAAGTACAGTGTTTTAGTCGTTGATGATAACCAAATTAATCGCATTGTTGCCGAAGGGTTATTAGAAGAATTACCTGTCATTGTCCATACTGCAAATAATGGCGCTGAAGCGATAACCTTTTTGAAGAACATCAGACATAAAAATGAGTTGCAGTTAGTCTTAATGGACGGGCAAATGCCTATATTGGACGGCTATAAAGCCACAGAGCTTATCCGTAAAGGGGATGCTGGCGATGTTATGGCTGAAGTGACTATTATTGCGATGACAGCAGATGCTATGGCTGGCGATCGCGAAAGGTGCTTAAGCATAGGAATGAATGACTTTATATCTAAGCCGATAGATAAAGGGGCCTTTTTACACAAGGTAATGTATTGGCTAGAGCAAACCGAAACGCGTTAAATAGCATTAAGATTGACAATAACATCACCTTTATTGATTGATAAAATAAAAGCCCCAGAGCATCCATTGCTGTGGGGCTTTCGTTTGCATTGCCTGTGCTTTTTTATGGTTATTGCTTAAGCTCTTTTATCCTTCTTAGAGGATATTATTTGTGGCTCTAGCTCAATTCTGCCAATGGCATGAATAAAAATGACGTTATTGGATATAGAGTCTGGGGACCCAATAACGCCTGAACTGTTGTGTTAACGCCTTGCTACTCGTCCTGAATAAACGTGCAATTAACGGTAAAAAAATAAAGCGGCAAGGATGTAAGATGTTGTGCGCTTATTGTTATTAGTCTGTTTGCTGTGCTATCGACGTGCTGGGGGCTAGTTGATAATACGGTCAAACATCCTTGCCATAACATGGGTAGAGTTGCGTTAAATCATCGACGCAGC